>NZ_BJVD01000023.1 GCF_007988965.1 Rummeliibacillus stabekisii | reverse complement strand
TATGAACCCTCAAAACTGAACAGCAAGATGTTAATCCTACAGACGAAGTCTGTATTCCGTTAAATTCCTTAGAAAGGAGGTGATCCAGCCGCACCTTCCGATACGGCTACCTTGTTACGACTTCACCCCAATCATCTATCCCACCTTCGGCGGCTGGCCCCAAAAGGTTACCTCACCGACTTCGGGTGTTACAAACTCTCGTGGTGTGACGGGCGGTGTGTACAAGGCCCGGGAACGTATTCACCGCGGCATGCTGATCCGCGATTACTAGCGATTCCGGCTTCATGTAGGCGAGTTGCAGCCTACAATCCGAACTGAGAACGGTTTTATGAGATTAGCTTGCTCTCGCGAGTTTGCGACTCTTTGTACCGTCCATTGTAGCACGTGTGTAGCCCAGGTCATAAGGGGCATGATGATTTGACGTCATCCCCACCTTCCTCCGGTTTGTCACCGGCAGTCACCTTAGAGTGCCCAACTAAATGATGGCAACTAAGATCAAGGGTTGCGCTCGTTGCGGGACTTAACCCAACATCTCACGACACGAGCTGACGACAACCATGCACCACCTGTCACCAATGTCCCCGAAGGGAAAACTCTATCTCTAGAGCGGTCACTGGGATGTCAAGACCTGGTAAGGTTCTTCGCGTTGCTTCGAATTAAACCACATGCTCCACCGCTTGTGCGGGCCCCCGTCAATTCCTTTGAGTTTCAACCTTGCGGTCGTACTCCCCAGGCGGAGTGCTTAATGCGTTAGCTGCAGCACTAAGGGGCGGAAACCCCCTAACACTTAGCACTCATCGTTTACGGCGTGGACTACCAGGGTATCTAATCCTGTTTGCTCCCCACGCTTTCGCGCCTCAGTGTCAGTTACAGACCAGACAGTCGCCTTCGCCACTGGTGTTCCTCCAAATCTCTACGCATTTCACCGCTACACTTGGAATTCCACTATCCTCTTCTGCACTCAAGTTCCCCAGTTTCCAATGACCGCTCGCGGTTGAGCCGCGAGATTTCACATCAGACTTAAGAAACCACCTGCGCGCGCTTTACGCCCAATAAATCCGGACAACGCTTGCCACCTACGTATTACCGCGGCTGCTGGCACGTAGTTAGCCGTGGCTTTCTAATAAGGTACCGTCAAGGTACGTTCATTTCCTAACGTACTTGTTCTTCCCTTACAACAGAGTTTTACGATCCGAAAACCTTCATCACTCACGCGGCGTTGCTCCATCAGACTTTCGTCCATTGTGGAAGATTCCCTACTGCTGCCTCCCGTAGGAGTTTGGGCCGTGTCTCAGTCCCAATGTGGCCGATCACCCTCTCAGGTCGGCTATGCATCGTCGCCTTGGTAGGCCGTTACCCCACCAACTAGCTAATGCACCGCGGGCCCATCCTGCAGTGGCGCGAAAGCGCCTTTCAACATTTCACCATGAAGTAAAATGGATTATCCGGTATTAGCTCCGGTTTCCCGAAGTTATCCCAGTCTGCAGGGCAGGTTGCCCACGTGTTACTCACCCGTCCGCCGCTAAATCAGAGGAGCAAGCTCCTCGTCATTCGCTCGACTTGCATGTATTAGGCACGCCGCCAGCGTTCGTCCTGAGCCAGGATCAAACTCTCCATAAAAGTGTTTGATTGCTCAAAATTTCACTAGCGCATCATCTTT
>NZ_BJVD01000022.1 GCF_007988965.1 Rummeliibacillus stabekisii | reverse complement strand
CTTAACCTAGTTTATATACTATATATTCTTTACAAAAAAACAAAAAGCCCATATTGCCATCTATAGACACTAAGGGCTTTTAAATTCTCAATACACTCTCAAAAGGACAATCGTTTCTTGGGGTTTAGGTGCTTTATATTTTTGATTATTAATCCCAGTTATCAATTGCTTCTTGAAAGCTATCTTTTAAGTACTCATCAAAAGTTGAATATCTAATTATTTCTTTTTTACTAATATCATCCCATCTTATAACATAGTAATCATCTTTAGTATTAATGCAATAAACAAATTCATCTACATTTTCAATAACTAGATATTTTTCAGGCAATCCCAATTTCCTATATTTTTCAGTATCATCTACTACTGATCCATAATCCATTCCTTCTACTCCTAATACCTCAACACCACAAATTCCTCCCGAGCCAAACTTTTTAACAAATTCTCTATACTGTGGAGGAAAAGTACAACCTAATTTTTTTTCAATCATAACGATGTTTTCATCTGATATTTCTCCAAAAAATTCTCCTTTTTCAATATATTTATTTATCATTTCTAAAATTTCCATTTCCATTTTTAATCTCCTCAATCTAAATTATTGAAACGCCATTTCCAGTATTTTTTTCTAAAATTGTTGTATTGTTTATCTAGAATATCGCTATTTCTAAAACTATCGCCGTCTTGTACAAACCATTCAAAATCTTATTATACTCATCATGCGTAGTAGCAAATATTTCCACCATATCACCTGGCTCTTTTTGAAGTCCATGGGCTTTCCCTAGATTCCTCGCATATTTTAAGGCAGATCCCCTTGCATTCTCAACTGTTTTATAGGCTGTCTTCATCACATTCGTAAGAGCTGGCATGTTTATTAATAAGGTAATACAACTTTTGTTTCTACCATCTACTATCGTCATATGTTGTTCATAACCATTACAATCTCTTAAAATTAACACTTAGCGTACTTATAAAATTATCGCATCTTTAATTTTTACGTTAAAAAGCACTTGTTGCCTTTCGTAGACAATCAAGCGCACTAGTTCATATATTTTTAAGACCATTAAATTTTCGAGTTTATGTGCAAACAGTACGCCATGATGGTACAACTATCATGACGTATAAAATTTCACTTTTAATCAGCTAAATAGGATTATTCGGAAATTCAATATAATACTTATCTATTAAAGCTTTATAATTTTTATCATTTGGTACTTCACCTAAATATTTATTTTTCCATATAATCATTTGGTCACTAAAGCTATAGTCTGTATCAAACCAATTTGTATAATCATAATGTAAATTAAATTTCCCAGTACTCTCTAGAGACATTGTAAAGGAATACCATAGTTCCTGCCCATTATCCTTAAAAACTTTTCTAAGTTCCTTGCTCAATTTATATAAAACATCTTCTTTTCTCTCAAATTCATCTTCATCAATTTGATATTTGAAAGGAATTTCTAAACTATATTTATATTGCTTATTTTCAAGTGTATTATAAAAAAAGTAAGTTCCTCCCCCATTTTCTGATATTTGAGCATAAAAGTAAAATTTATTCCAATCTTCTGGAATCATTTCATTAACTGTTTCAGCTATCTCATTATATAATCTATTCATTTCTTTTTCCATAATCATCCTCCTGCTCTATTTTCAATGTTTTTCTTAAATATTCCTTTACCTTCAATTTCATAAATTACTTTATATGAATGTGGTCTTAATGAAGTCCCAGCGAAAACTGGCTTAATTTTTACAGATACTTTTTTTGGTGGAATCTCTTTAAGAGCGTTTGCCCACTCAGTCTCCATCTTGTACCACTCTCCACCAGAGCGATTAATTTGCCTATTCTGAGCAAGCAAATTATCAATATCCCCTGAACCATGAAACTGAGTTCCTATCAAGTGTCCACCATCATCATCAAACAACCTATCTTCACGACCTGCTGCCACTTGCATTCCTGAGTTTCGCGTTCCTTTTTTAAGTATTAAATCTTCCGCATTTACATCTACTATTCTACCAAGTTCATCTGTTGTATATTTATAATTCTCCTCAGTTATATAACGTACGTTAGGTGCAAGTTCTTTTCTTCCATTTTTCCCTTTAATGATATGTTCCCCAAAATTTTCTCCAGTTATTTCAGTTATCTCACTATTCTTAACCTTACCCTTACCTCTCAAAATCCCATCCTTCTCCGCCTGCTTGATCGCTAAATACTCATCCGCTTTCGCAGGAAGTTTGCCTGATGGAAGACCTCGTTCTACACCGGTGACCACATTCCCAGCGGTTGTTTGTACGGCACGGACTTCGATTGGACGGAGGGCATTGTCGATAAATT
>NZ_BJVD01000021.1 GCF_007988965.1 Rummeliibacillus stabekisii | reverse complement strand
TTGTTCTTTGAAAACTGGATAAAACGACATTGAAGAAATTCTTAAGTAACACATTTATTAAGTTTTAAATTTTTTAGGCTTAATAACTTAAAGGCTTTTATAAGCCAACGGTTAAGTTATTAAGGGCGCATGGCGGATGCCTTGGCACTAGAAGCCGATGAAGGACGGCACTAACACCGATATGCTTCGGGGAGCTGTAAGTAAGCTTTGATCCGGAGATTTCCGAATGGGGAAACCCTCTATCCGTAATGGGGTAGAATCTTGACGTGAATTCATAGCGTCTTGATGGCAGACTCAGGGAACTGAAACATCTAAGTACCTGAAGGAAGAGAAAGAAAATTCGATTCCCTTAGTAGCGGCGAGCGAAATGGGAAGAGCCCAAACCAAGAGGCTTGCCTCTTGGGGTTGTAGGACACTCTATACGGAGTTACAAAGGAATGCGTTAGGCGAAGCGGTTTGGAAAGACCCACCATAGCAGGTAACAGTCCTGTAGTCAAAAGTGCATTCTCTCTTGAGTGGATCCTGAGTACGGCGGAACACGTGAAATTCCGTCGGAATCTGGGAGGACCATCTCCCAAGGCTAAATACTCTCTAGTGACCGATAGTGAACCAGTACCGTGAGGGAAAGGTGAAAAGCACCCCGGAAGGGGAGTGAAAGAGATCCTGAAACCATGTGCCTACAAGTAGTTAGAGCCCGTTAATGGGTGATAGCGTGCCTTTTGTAGAATGAACCGGCGAGTTACGATTACATGCAAGGTTAAGTTGAAGAGACGGAGCCGCAGCGAAAGCGAGTCTGAATAGGGCGAATAAGTATGTGGTCGTAGACCCGAAACCAGGTGATCTACCCATGTCCAGGGTGAAGGTAAGGTAACACTTACTGGAGGCCCGAACCCACGCACGTTGAAAAGTGCGGGGATGAGGTGTGGGTAGCGGAGAAATTCCAATCGAACCTGGAGATAGCTGGTTCTCTCCGAAATAGCTTTAGGGCTAGCCTCGTGATGAAGAATCCTGGAGGTAGAGCACTGTTTGGACTAGGGGTCCATCCCGGATTACCGAATTCAGACAAACTCCGAATGCCAGTGATTTATACACGGGAGTCAGACTGCGAGTGATAAGATCCGTAGTCAAAAGGGAAACAGCCCAGACCACCAGCTAAGGTCCCAAAGTAATTGTTAAGTGGAAAAGGATGTGACGTTGCTTAGACAACCAGGATGTTGGCTCAGAAGCAGCCACCATTTAAAGAGTGCGTAATAGCTCACTGGTCGAGTGACGCTGCGCCGAAAATGTATCGGGGCTAAACAATTCACCGAAGCTGTGGATAGACATCTACGATGTCTGTGGTAGGAGAGCGTTCTAAGTGCTGTGAAGTCAGACCGGAAGGACTGGTGGAGCGCTTAGAAGTGAGAATGCCGGTATGAGTAGCGAAAGATGGGTGAGAATCCCATCCACCGAATGACTAAGGTTTCCTGAGGAAGGCTCGTCCTCTCAGGGTTAGTCGGGACCTAAGCCGAGGCCGACAGGCGTAGGCGATGGATAACAGGTTGATATTCCTGTACCACCTCCCTGCCATTTGAGTAATGGGGGGACGCAGTAGGATAGGGTAAGCGCACTGTTGGTTATGTGCGTCCAAGCAGTAAGGCGTGAGAGTAGGCAAATCCGCTCTCTATAACGTTGAGCTGTGATGGCGAGCTCTTTAGAGCGAAGTTCCTGATTTCACACTGCCAAGAAAAGCCTCTAGCGAGGCAGGAGGTGCCCGTACCGCAAACCGACACAGGTAGTCGAGGAGAGAATCCTAAGGTGAGCGAGAGAACTCTCGTTAAGGAACTCGGCAAAATGACCCCGTAACTTCGGGAGAAGGGGTGCTCTAGTAGGGTGCAAGCCCGAGAGAGCCGCAGTGAATAGGCCCAGGCGACTGTTTAGCAAAAACACAGGTCTCTGCAAAACCGTAAGGTGACGTATAGGGGCTGACGCCTGCCCGGTGCTGGAAGGTTAAGGGGATTGCTTAGCGCAAGCGAAGGTGAGAACCGAAGCCCCAGTAAACGGCGGCCGTAACTATAACGGTCCTAAGGTAGCGAAATTCCTTGTCGGGTAAGTTCCGACCCGCACGAAAGGCGTAACGATCTGGGCACTGTCTCAACGAGAGACTCGGTGAAATTATAGTACCTGTGAAGATGCAGGTTACCCGCGACAGGACGGAAAGACCCCGTGGAGCTTTACTGTAGCCTGATATTGAATTTTGGTACAGCTTGTACAGGATAGGTAGGAGCCATTGAAACCGGAGCGCCAGCTTCGGTGGAGGCGTCCTTGGGATACTACCCCAGCTGTATTGAAATTCTAACCCGTACCCCTGATCGGGGTAGGAGACAGTGTCAGGCGGACAGTTTGACTGGGGCGGTCGCCTCCTAAAGAGTAACGGAGGCGCCCAAAGGTTCCCTCAGAATGGTTGGAAATCATTCGTAGAGTGTAAAGGCACAAGGGAGCTTGACTGCGAGACCTACAAGTCGAGCAGGGTCGAAAGACGGGCTTAGTGATCCGGTGGTTCCGCATGGAAGGGCCATCGCTCAACGGATAAAAGCTACCCCGGGGATAACAGGCTTATCTCCCCCAAGAGTCCACATCGACGGGGAGGTTTGGCACCTCGATGTCGGCTCATCGCATCCTGGGGCTGTAGTCGGTCCCAAGGGTTGGGCTGTTCGCCCATTAAAGCGGTACGCGAGCTGGGTTCAGAACGTCGTGAGACAGTTCGGTCCCTATCCGTCGTGGGCGTAGGAAATTTGAGAGGAGCTGTCCTTAGTACGAGAGGACCGGGATGGACACACCGCTGGTGTACCAGTTGTTCTGCCAAGAGCATCGCTGGGTAGCTATGTGTGGACGGGATAAGTGCTGAAAGCATCTAAGCATGAAGCCCCCCTCAAGATGAGATTTCCCATTACGCAAGTAAGTAAGATCCCTCAAAGACGATGAGGTAGATAGGTTCGAGGTGGAAGTGTGGCGACACATGGAGCTGACGAATACTAATCGATCGAGGACTTAACCAAATTTCTTAAGAACCTTCAATT
>NZ_BJVD01000020.1 GCF_007988965.1 Rummeliibacillus stabekisii | reverse complement strand
GGACGTCGCTTCGCAATCAAGCACCGTACAATAGTACGGTGCTTTTTTATGTGGAAAAATTTTTTCACTACTACCTCTTTTGAAAAAGCATATATTATATTTTTGATTGTTAAAGAAAACTATTTAAAATGCAGTGCTCCTTAATTGCTTTAGATGATAGTTTAGCAATGATCATTCAACATTCTGAACTCTACCTCTTTCATCCTGCACATTTTCACTTTAGAATAGAATTGATGTAACTATAAAGGGGTGAACTGTCTATTGATTCTTATTATAGATAATTATGATTCGTTTACATTTAATCTCGTACAATATATTCGCAACATTGGTGAGGAAGTAATGGTTTTGCGTAATGACCAAGTAACGATTGAGGAAATAACATCCATCAAACCTGATGCCATTTTAATTTCACCTGGACCTGGGAATCCATCAACAGCAGGGATTTGTCTCGAAGTGGTAAAGAACTTTTATCAAACTATTCCGATTTTAGGTGTTTGTCTAGGCCATCAAACGATTGCCCAAGCATTTGGAGGAATTGTAAAAAAAGCTGCAAAACCTATGCATGGTAAAGTTTCAGCCATACAGCATGACGCCCAAGAGATTTTCGATAATCTTCCTTTGCCACTTAAAGTGGCAAGATATCATTCATTAATCGTTGATGAAAAAACACTTCCCGATTGTTTGCAAATAAGTGCTACAAGTGAAGATGGAGAAATTATGGCTCTTCGTCATAAACAATATCCTGTGGAAGGGGTACAATTCCATCCTGAAGCAATCTTAACTGAGCATGGCCAGCAAATGATAGGTAACTTTTTCAAAAATAAAATCAAAGGGAATAGACTATGCACACATTAAAAGAACAAAGAGAGTCTCTTTTATCCTTCGAATTTGCAGGCAGTGATGGGAAGATACAGCCGCTGACTTTTCGAAATCCGATGAAAATAATAAGTGCCACTACAGTAGAGGAGGTAATGGCTTGTCTAATGGAAGTGGAAAAAGCTGTAGACCAAGGCTTCTATGCAGCGGGCTATTTATCATATGAAGCTGCCCAGGCATTTGATAAAGCTATGAAAGTAAACAATGAAAGTAAAATGCCATTACTATGGTTCGGTATATATGCTGAGCCTCAATTAGAAACAGTACAAAGCACCGGACAATATACGTTAAACGAATGGGTTCCATCTGTCACGGTCGATGAATATCATGCTGCCATTAAATCGATTAAGGAATCCATTGAATATGGCGATACATATCAAACGAATTATACGATAAGGTTGCATTCTTCATTTAAGGGAGACAATCTTGCATTCTTCGACAAATTGAGAAGAGCACAATCGTCTAATTACTGTGCCTATCTTCAAATGGGGGATTATAGCATATTATCCGCATCACCTGAGCTATTTTTCCAGCTTAAAGGAAATACGCTTACAACCCGTCCGATGAAGGGGACCATCAAAAGAGGAAAAACGGCAGCTGAAGATGAAGCAAAGGCGGATGAGTTGTATCATTCAGATAAAAATAGAGCAGAAAATGTGATGATTGTCGATTTACTGCGAAATGACCTTAGTGTTGTCGCAAAAACAGGGACAGTGAAAGTAGAGAAATTGTTTGATATCGAACGATACCCAACAGTACATCAAATGACTTCTACAATTACAGCAGAAATTAAAAAAGATATAGCACTTATAGATATATTTAAAGCGCTATTTCCTTGTGGTTCTATTACGGGTGCACCCAAAATTAGGACAATGGAAATTATAGAGGAGATGGAAGGGACGCCTCGTGAAGTTTATTGCGGGACAATCGGTTATATCACTCCAGAGAAGGAAGCCATATTCAATGTTCCGATTAGAACAGTAATGATTGAGAACGAAACAGGTAAAGCGACTTATGGTGTAGGGGGAGGTATCACATGGGATTCAACCGCTGAAGATGAATATGACGAAGTAATAGCAAAAGCGCTATTACTCGAAGAAGAACGCCCTCGTTTTTCTTTGCTGGAAAGTCTTTTACTGTCAGATGGGGAATACTTTTTGCTGCATGAGCATTTACAGAGACTGCAGGCTTCTGCAAAATACTTTAACTATAGTATAACTATAGAAAGTATTCGTACTGATTTGCTGGTACATGCGGCATCCTTTCCTAATGGAGACTACAAGGTGCGTTTATTGGTCAATAGCAAAGGGGAGCCAATTATTGAATCGCAGCCAATGATGCAGGTATCTGATTTCAATTGTCAATTGGCAGATCAACCAGTAGATCAAGACAACGCATTTTTATATCACAAAACGACAAATCGTAAAGTATATGAGGAGTTTCAAAGAAAGTATCCTGATTCATTTGATGTTTTGCTATGGAACAAAGAGGGGGAGCTAACTGAATTTACGAATGGCAATCTGGTTGTTGAAATGGATGATGCGTACTATACACCTCCTGTAAGCAGTGGCTTACTTGCTGGCACGTTCCGCAATTCTTTGATACAAGAGGGGAGAGTGTTAGAAAAAACGTTGACAGTTGAGGATCTAGAAAAGTGTCAGAATATCTGGTTCATCAACAGCGTAAGGAAATGGGTCCCTATCACGTTAATATGAAATTCAATACTTATTAAATAAAAATAAAAGCACAACTAGTTTTTAGTTGTGCTTTTTTAGGTACATCACTCTTGGTGATTTTATGAAATGGATGAATATAGGTGAGTAGTGTTACTCATGCGCTTAGCCATTGCTTTGGCATAGGCACGCTTGCGCTGACGCTCGAGGTTTTCTGAGACAGTTAACCGAATGCATAATAACCGTTCTTCTTTTGGGAGACGTAGCCATTCAGAGGATTGGATTAGCATAAGAAAACTCCTTTCGATTGTACATTCCAATGAAATATTAATCCGGCCAATATTCATCTAAGATGCATTTATACGACAAGTAAGTAATCTAGCTGATGATACCGACTCTAGCTTATGAAAAAGAAGAGTGGGTTATTCGTTTTTTAGTGTGATTATATGGTGAAAAACTATATGTTGTTTTAACTTTCCGTCTGTAAAAGTACTGCGGGTGTCTTTTGTAGATAAATCAAAGAGTAATTTGGAGCATGTGAGTTACCAAATATAGGATGAATTTAACTAGTGAAGTTAATTTAGCCTGTTTGGCAAGAAGTTAAACATAAAAAAACTAGAATTTATATTTAGAAGTTTTTTGTATGTGTTTTAGCGCATGAGATTTAAGACCTGAAGTTGAATTGTATTACCATTATCAAAGATAAAAAAGAGGTTATACCTTTGATGAAAATGCACTAGCTGATAGGTTTAAAGAGATGATAAGCTGCTGTTTGTTAGCGTAAAGGGATGATAGATGTTTGTAGGAAGGTAGAGGTGAAAAAAATAAGTAAATTAGTTATTGACTTATATATAAAAATATAATATTATATTTAAGTCGCAATAAACGACGGATCATTATCAATCTAATAGTTAATAATTTATTTGAATAAAAACGTTGACTTACTCGTTTAGTTCTGGTATTATTATTGAGTCGCTGTTAAAACAATATATTGAAATAAAAAAAGTTGTTGACAAAGACCTTGAAGATATGATAAGATATAAAAGTTCGCTAAAGAACTTAAACA
>NZ_BJVD01000019.1 GCF_007988965.1 Rummeliibacillus stabekisii | reverse complement strand
TGTTGCGCCGTCCTTTCGACGACTTCATAAGTATATCGCAAAAACTTTTATATGTCAACAACTTATCAAAAATAAATTTTCAAAAGTTATCGATGCTTATAATTAAGTTTTTTGTAGTTGCTTGTAACAACTTTTATATTATAGCAATATACTTTCAATAATGTCAACCCTTTTATTAACCTTAGACTAACTTATTATGCACCTTGCTCTGTGTCTATACTTTACAACTAACATCATAAGAGAAAATGATTTAATAACGTAAGTGCAATCACAAGGATTGCGCCAGGCATACCTAATATAGCCACAATAAGTATAGAAGCAAAATTCAATGGAACCCAAATTCCGATATATCCCGCTCCGTAGGAAAGTATATACAAGAGGCAGAACGATAATGTAATGCGAAATACTACATTCGATAGTAACTCGAGAACTTTTCGTATTCCCTTTGGTTTCTTAACTAGCAAATAAAAAACAAACAGCACTCCTATTAAACTAATAATTAGTTTAGCCATATACACCACACCTCATTTAAATGTTAGTAGGTATATATGATAGGAACACTGTTATTCATTCATCTTTTTATATATTTTGCAGGTTTACTATTCATTTTCTTCTGTAATGAAGCAAATAATCTATTCAATTACTAGTGTGTTAAGAGTTATCGGATAGAATTTGCTTACTTAATTAAAACTTTACGGATACGAGCTTCTTTAAATAGATAAAAATGCTTGCTTTCAGCTATTTTCCTTTGAGCTATAATATCCAAGCTATAATCAGCCATTAAGTTTTCCATGCTTTGGGCATGCTGCCATTCTTCTTTTGTTTGGCGAATTAAGCTAACTAGTTTTTCATCGTATTCTTTTCGAAGCTTAAATTTTTTAAAAAGCATTTTATTCGCACCTCAAATCATAATTCCCGTCTGCCCTCTAATGCTTTGGATAAAGTTACTTCATCCGCATATTCAAGGTCTCCTCCAACTGGAAGGCCATGTGCAATGCGGGTCGTACGAATTCCTGAAGGCTTAATTAGACGTGAGATATACATAGCTGTCGCTTCCCCTTCAATCGTAGGGTTTGTCGCCAAGATTAATTCTTCTACCTCTTCGCTTTGCAGGCGCTTTAAGAGTGAAGGAACGTTTATATCTTCTGGACCAATACCATCCATTGGTGATATTGCGCCATGCAATACATGATATAACCCATGGTAATCTTTCATTTTTTCCATGGCAATTACATCTTTCGGATCTTGGACCACACAGATAGTAGAACGGTCCCTTTGTACGCCCTGGCAAATATGGCAAGGGTCTACATCTGTAATATTCCCGCAGACAGAACAATAACTTAGGTTACGCTTTGCATCTACAAGTGCTTTAGCAAAATTCAAGACAGTATCCTCTTGCATCGTTAATACAAAAAACGCCAGGCGGGAGGCAGTCTTTGGCCCGATGCCTGGCAATTTCATAAAGCTATCTATTAATTTGGATATAGGTTCAGGATAATGCAATGTCATTCCCCCTAGAATCCAGGAAGGTTAATTCCCTTAGTAAATTGGCCCATCGTTTCATTCGTTGTTTCTTCAATTTTTGCTAACGCTGCATTTGTTGCAATCACAATCATATCTTGCAATAGTTCTACATCTTCTGGATCTACGATTTCTGGATCAATTACTACTTCTTGTACTTGCTTTTGACCATTCATAACGACTTTGACCAATCCGTTACTAGCAGTTCCTTCAAACGTTTGTACAGCAAGCTCTTCTTGTGCCTCCATCATTTTCTTTTGCATCTTTTGCATTTGTTTCATCATGTTATTCATATTACCCATTCCACGCATAAATAAATTCCTCCTATAATTGCTTTTTATTCTTCAATAGTAATGAAATCTTTGCCGAACAGCTTTTCCGCTTCCACTACTAAAGGGTCTTCGGATAACGGCTGTTCATCTTCTAATATTGATTGTACAACCTCAGCTTTTTGTTCGCCAGTTGAAGTTTCTTTATCGGTTTCTTTATCTGCCACTTTATCCGTATTATGGTGCTGGATAAAATCAGCACGTATTCTTTGCCAATTCTCCTCTGGAACACAGATAACTTGATAATAGTTCCCAGTCATCTCTGCTAAGTGCTGGCTGAAATGTGAAATTAGCTCTTGATTTTCGACTGCCATTTGGCAGTGAATATCATATTTGAATTTTAACACAAAAGCACTGGCTGATGCTGCTACAGGTTCCGCGTCTTCCAATAATGCCGATTGTGATTTAGGCAATCGATTAAGGGATTCTGCCCAGGCACTTTTAATCGATTGGATATCTTGTTTTGTCGCCACTTTTAATACTTCTTGAATTCTCCCTACTGGAACATTAAAACCAGTATTTGCTTTTGCACGTGGGCGCTTCGGCTGCCCACTTCCTTGTGGTTGAGGCTGAACGGTGTTTCCTCCAACCTGCAGTTGCTGAACCAAAGATTCTAAGGCAGCAATTTTTGATTGCATTTCAACAAGCTGTGGCATCTCTACATCCATATTCTCTGAACTTGATGTCACATAGGCTTGTTTTGGCCTTTTATGATTGATCTGCGACATTTTTAATAATGCTGTTTCAAGGTATACCTTTGCATGCAATGAAAGACGCATTTCTTGTTGAGTTTTTGACAGGACATCAATATAACTGTATAGCGTGTCCATTGTAAATTCATTTGCTAGGGTGAGGAATTTCTCATCTGTTGTAGCTAATTCTAGCAAATCTGAAAGGTCAGGAGCAGACTGAATCAATAATAAGTCTCTAAAGAAGGTGATTAAGTCTTCAGAAAGACGGACTGCATCTTTACCTTCATCCATCAGTTGCTCAAGCACATCCAATACGTTTGCTACGTCACCCTTAGCTAAATTTTCTGCAAGTGTATAAAAAATATCCTGGCTAATAGATCCCGTAACAAAAAGGGAGTCTTCCAATGTGAGTTTTTCAGCACTAAAACTAACAACTTGATCTAGCATACTAAGTGCATCTCGCATTCCACCGGCAGCAGATTTGGCAATTACCTTTAATGCTTGTTCATCATAAGGAAGGTCTATTTCTTCTAATACTAATTTCATACGCTCTAATATATCTGTCGTAGATAGACGCTTGAAGTCAAATCGTTGGCACCTCGAAATTATAGTAGCAGGTATCTTATGGGGTTCAGTCGTAGCTAATATAAATACAACATGTGGCGGTGGCTCTTCCAATGTTTTTAATAACGCATTAAAGGCACTGGTTGAAAGCATATGCACTTCATCGATTATATAGACTTTATAACGAGCGCTGGCTGGTGCAAAACGAACTTTTTCAATTATATCTCTTATTTCATCTACGCTTGAATTAGAAGCGGCATCAAACTCAATAACATCTGGGTGTGAACCATTTGTAATGCTTTTGCATGTCGCGCATTCATTGCAGGGCTCGGCAGTTGGTGCATGCTCACAATTGATTGTCTTAGCGAATATTTTAGCTGTACTCGTTTTCCCGGTACCACGAGGTCCTGAGAAAAGATAAGCATGCGTTGTTTTGCCAGCTAGGAGGGCATTTTGCAATGTACGCTTTATATGTGACTGTCCTGACATTTCCTTAAAAGACTGCGGACGATAGACACGATAAAAGGCTTGGTAGGACATCAATTTCCTCCCCTTTCTGCCATCATTCATAATAGATTTATTATAGCATAGAACCTCGTTGAAACCTTTATAAGTGTTAGGGAATAAAGAAAAAACTCACTTATCAAAAGATGATAAGTGAGTTTGAAGTTTACATATTTAATACCGTGCACCTTTCTTCGACAGCCGTATATAAGCGTTACTCTTGTCGTTAGCTCAGATTAGGCTACCCCGCGGCACATGAATAAGACCACTTAATGCTGCTTCCTTCCGGACCTGACATGGTTCATGGGGATTCATTGCGCAGGACCCAATCGTCAACGCTACGTGCAAGAGGCAGGCCAAACATACGGACAACCTCAAAAAGGAATTCAGTCTCGCTAAAGCGGATTGCGAGTTACAGGACACCGCTACCTTCCCACCTAGCACGGCAATTACTAGTATACAAATGTTATGGATGAAAATCAACTATAAAGTAAAGTACACTTCGTGATGGTCTTTCTTCATCTTTTTTTAAAGGTTGAACGCTCAAGCACTACCTATACTTTTTAGCAAACTCAATCATGTGTAGGTCGGTTATTCCTGTATTCACCTCTATAATAATGAGTAAGTTACTTAAGAAAGAATTTTGATAACGTGCCTTCCCACCTATACAAGTATTAGCACTCCCTTTACAAAAACTAGTTTTCCTTTTGAAAAAGCACAATAAATTGTTGACATTTGCATAATACCGTGTTAAAGTATTCATTGTCAGCAAGATATATTACATTT
>NZ_BJVD01000018.1 GCF_007988965.1 Rummeliibacillus stabekisii | reverse complement strand
GGACGTTGCTAGGCATATTAAGACACTACTGATTAACTCAGTAGTGTCTTTTTTTGTGTTATAGTACCGAAATTTTATTGAACAATAATTACATGTAATAAAAGCAATTGGTCCATTTTTTTATTGAAAAAGATAAAGTGAATAATAAAATATTAAGTGATTAGAAAATCATTTTCCTAGATGGAGTTTTCTATATACATAAATTAAAGATAAATCACCCTTCAATAACCTAGACATTAGCTGCATAACAAAAAGAAGTTTTTTACAAGAACACAGTGCAGTCTAGGATAGAGAAGAGTCTTAGATTGTCTATAGCTTTTTGAACTATTGCACTGAACTATGGGATTCTATATCAAAATCCACGTCCTGAATAAATTCGATAACCTCTCCATTAGGACTGTAGACTAGAGCGTTTCTGATAATAAGAGGGGGCTCTCCAAGAGTAATATTATCTGCTTTCACACAAGGTTTTGCGCCATGGTCAATTGCCGTTTGAAACGCTTTGTCGACATCTTCCACATAAAACGCTAGGTGAAGCATGGCTCCGTAAGTAACCTCCTCTTCCGACTGCGCTTTTTTCCCTTGTGCTGGAATGACAGCATCTTCATCGAAAACCTCAATACATGTTCGTTTGTCTGGAGAAATTAGCATTGAAGCTTCCTTAATTTGAAACGAAGGAAGGCTCCAATGATGTCCACGTTTAAATCCTAATGCTTCAATGTAAAATTTGATTGTGGCCGGATAATCTTTTGCCTGAATTGCAATATGAGCAAAACCTTTGATATTCAAATATGATGTCCCCTTTCTGATGTATTTATTATAAAATAGTGTTATGAGGAAATACATACATTATAAAAGGAGATTGTCGCCTTACGCTTTCTGGAAATAACGAAAATTCATTGATTTTATTCACTTTTGAAAAGTGAAAAATGAGCAGGAGGAAATATATATGGAACATTGGATGGATGAAACTGATTACCACATTATGCGTCTTCTTCAGCAGAATGCACGTATCTCCATTTCACAAATAAGTAAAGATGTATCGATGTCCCAACCCTCGGTAAGGGAACGAATAAAAAGACTTGAGGAGAAAGATATCATCTCGGGTTATACGGCAACCTATCGTCATCAGGCGCTAGGCAGAGGGACCACAGCGTTCTTTCTTATTAAAACGGAGCAATGTCAAGCGCTTGTGGATTTTTGCGAACGAACTCCGGCTGTAACAGATTTGTTTCGAATTAGTGGTGAATACAATTATATGATAAAGGTTCAGACTGCCACTATAGAGGATATTGCTCAATTTCAGGATTCTATCATAAAGTTTGGACCATCCAAGTCTCTTATCAGCTTGAAAAACCTAATAGAGAATCGGATTCTATTACAAGCTACAATCCCAAAATAAGATAAACATACATTAGTAAATAGATTCATAAGGTGACGAGGAAGTACAGTACTTTAAGGTAAGAACACAAATACCAAATGATAAAGTACCTAAATTTAATCTAAAGCTTTCGTATATTAAGAATCGAGCTGTTTAAGCAGTTCGGTTTTTCTGTAAACTCTACTTCCATTGGTTTTAGAAGAGTAAGTAAAGGGATTTCCTAGCAAGACTACCACTCATAATTTCTCTTACTTAGCATATAATAAATGGACAGGTTAAAGGAGGATGGGGATGGAAGAGTGGATTGTTTATATGATGAATACATATGGTTATATAGGGATTCTTATACTTATTGCAGTAGAAAATATCTTTCCACCAATTCCCTCTGAAGTGATTTTAACATTTAGCGGCTTTCTTACAACTACATCTGATGTGACAATGACAGGCGTCATAATATTTTCTACAATCGGTTCTATGGTCGGTGCTGTGACTCTGTATGGGATTGGAAGGCTCTTGGATGTGAAAAAGCTAGAGATCATTGTAGATAGATGGGGATATCTATTGCGACTTACACGCAAGGATATCAAAAAGGCGGATGAATGGTTTGCGAAGGTGGGGATATGGGCTGTATTAATAGGACGTGTTGTACCTATTGTTCGCAGCTTAATATCAATTCCTGCAGGCATGGCCAAAATGAATCTTGGCATTTTTTTGTTATTTACTGCACTGGGATCACTCATCTGGAATAGCGTATTAGTTTATGTTGGTGCAAGGGTGGGATCTTCTTGGGGGAAAATTGTATCATATATAGATACATATTCGAATCTTGTTGTCCTTCTATTAAGCTTCCTGATCCTATTTTTTATTGTTCGCTTATTCTGGAGAAGGAGAAACGCTTAAACTTTCTACAATATAGAAAGGCTTTCTATTTAAGAAAGCCTTTTTTATATGTCATTATTTTAAGAAGTAATCATATAGATTTTTAGCAAGTAAACAGCATGTGACCACTATAAATAAACCCCGTACATAGCTGGCACCTTGTTTTAAGGCAAAACGTGATCCTAAAATTGCACCAGCGATTTGTGCAAGCCCCATCGGTATGCCGTAGGCGTAATTGACTTGGTGCAACCCCATAAACATTAAGAGTGCGGCAATATTGCTCCCAAAGTTTAAAAACCGGGCATTACCTGCAGCACTAAGAAAATCATATCCCACCATCAAGAAAGCAAATATAAGGAACGATCCTGTTCCTGGTCCTAAAAAGCCATCATAAAATCCGCAAGCAAAAATAATAAGTGCAAATAATAATAGCTTAGATACTGATAATTTTTTGTATGTAGAAACACTACCCCAATTCTTTTTAAAGATGGTGTACACTGCAACAGCGGCAAGCATAAATAGCATGAGTGGCTTCAATAAATTAGGGTCTAATAAGTGGACTATCCAGGCGCCGAATGCGGAGCCTATAAAAACAAGCGGAAAGAACTTCAAGACAGACTTCATTTCAATTTTGCCCGAACGGTAAAAGGAAATGGTGCTAGTCAACGCCCCCATTGTACCAGCAAGTTTATTTGTTGCTACTGCCGCAGCGGGCGAGAGTCCTGCAAATAAGAGCGCAGGCAAACCGATTAAACCGCCGCCCCCAACCACTGAATCTATAAAGGCAGCTAAAAACCCAAAAAGAATTAAAATAATTAAAAGTGAAAAGTCCATCTCAATATGCATAAAAAC
This sequence comes from Rummeliibacillus stabekisii, assembly GCF_007988965.1. Lineage (GTDB taxonomy): Bacteria > Bacillota > Bacilli > Bacillales_A > Planococcaceae > Rummeliibacillus > Rummeliibacillus stabekisii. The sequence goes on along the minus strand of NZ_BJVD01000018.1, from coordinate 2,695 downwards.
CACCTTTTCTTTAGTAACTACTAAAATAGTAACTAAAATTGTTTCTGATGTAAATAGTACTTCTGAATTTGGTATGATGAGAGGAAGAGAAAGTGGGGTATCATATTGGATTTGTTAATCAAACAACTTAAAGCTATTGGATTCACAGAATATGAAGCAAAGTCATATGTATCTTTAGTGGAGCAAGGGACAGTTACTGCTTATCAGGTTAGTAAAAAATCGGGTATACCAAGGGCTAGAATTTATGATACATTGAAAGCTTTAGTGGAAAAGGGCGTAGTATTGAAGGAAGAGAAGACAGACGGCGCTCTTTATTCGCCTTTGCCTGTCGATGTTTTTCTTGAAAAAGCACAAAATTCATTTCAAACCAATTTCCTTAGTATGAGCACTGCATTAAAGGAGCGCGAAAAAAAAGAAGAAAAAGGTGAACGGCAGGTACTCACCTTAAAGGATAAATCAAGCATTATAAGCTACTGCAAAACGCTAATTAAAAAAGCTGAAAAAAGAATCGTTATTTCAATGTGGGATGATTTTTATCATGAACTAAAAGAAGAGTTAGAAAAAGTAGAATCAGAAGTTGAGATTAAAGGTCTCACATTGCATGTAGAAAATCCAGTAGGGAATGTAGATATACATCGCGTTACCCAATTTACAGAAGCACCTACAAGTAAAAAGTGGTTTATCTTATCTATTGATGCGAAAAAGATGATTTATGGATCAGTTCTTGATGATAAGGAGCTAGCTTTCTATACAGACGATCCTGTTCATATTTATTTGCTAGAGGATTATGTATGGCATGACGTATTAGTGAATCGCATAGTACGCAGGAACAAGGATGATTTAGAGCAATGGATATCTAAGGAAAGAAAAAAATTTTTTAACGAAGAGTAGACTTCTACGACATACTTACAAAAAATTTACTTATAATTGCTAGAGTTGTAGAATAGTTATGATAGATAATTTTTAATACTCAGACAAAGGGGGCGTATGTATGAACAAGAGTAAAGTCGTGAGCTCTTTCATGGAAGCGGTTTCTGATATTAAAGAAGGTTCTACAATTATTGTGGGAGGGTTTGGCCTTTCGGGCATACCTGAATATTCGATTCAAGCTTTAAAAGAGCAAGGCACGAAGGATTTAACTATTGTTAGCAATAACTGCGGTGTTGATGATTGGGGATTGGGATTACTGTTGGCTAATCGTCAAATAAAGAAAATGATCTCATCGTATGTGGGAGAAAACAAAATTTTTGAACAGCAATATTTAAGCGGTGAATTAGAAGTAGAGTTGGTTCCTCAAGGGACACTTGCAGAGAGAATCCGTGCTGGAGGCGCAGGTATACCTGGATTTTATACTGCTACTGGAGTTGGTACGCCGATTGCAGAGGGGAAAGAAACGAAAGAATTTGATGGGAAGACCTATCTACTTGAACGAGGCATAGTAGGGGACTTTGCCTTAGTCAAAGCTTGGAAAGCGGATACGCTTGGTAATTTGATTTTCCGAAAAACAGCTAGGAATTTTAACCCTATAGCAGCTATGGCAGGAAAAATAACTATTGCGGAGGTGGAAGAAATCGTAGAGCCTGGGGAACTTAATCCCGATGAAATTCACCTTCCTGGCATTTACGTGCAAAGACTTTTGTTAGGCACTCATTATGAAAAGCGTATTGAAAAACTTACCGTAGCAGGAGCAAAAGGATAAAGGGAGGAGTGAAAGGGATGAAGGAAATACATCTTACAATTGTCAAAAGAGCGGTAAAAGAAATTGAAGATGGGATGAATGTCAATCTTGGGATTGGTATACCTACATTAATTGCTAATGAAATTCCCGCTGACTTTAATGTTTTGCTTCAATCAGAAAATGGCCTTCTCGGCATAGGCCCTTATCCAGTTGAGGGTAATGAAGATCCCGATCTGATTAATGCGGGCAAGGAAACCATCACCACAGTGCCGGGAGCTTCTTTTTTTGATAGTGCGGAATCATTTGCTATGATTCGTGGAGGCCATATAGATTTAGCCATTCTTGGCGGCATGGAAGTTTCAGAAAAGGGAGATCTGGCAAACTGGATGATTCCGGGGAAAATGGTCAAGGGCATGGGAGGCGCCATGGACCTTGTAAATGGAGCCAAGAAAGTAATTGTCGTAATGGAGCATGTGAATAAGCACGGCGACTCTAAAATAAAAAAAGAATGTACATTGCCGTTAACAGGTAAAGGTGTCGTAAATAAGCTGATAACAGATTTGGCTATATTTGAGTTTACTGCTGAGGGTATGGAGTTAGTAGAAGTGCAAGAGGGAGTAACAGTAGAAGAAATTCAAACTAAGACGGACGCGGATTTCTCTATCGCCCAACATCTATTAGCTCAACAATAAAGAGTTAAAAATAGATCATCAAATGATGATCTATTTTTTGTTTGGACAATTTCTCGCTTTGTAATTTATAAGGTGAGATCAATATCTAGTTATTGCTTTATATAAACTAGTATAGTGTTTTCATCTCTTTTTATTTTTTTGTAACTTTTTTTCTAAAAGTAATTGACGTTTAAATTATATGGTGATATAGTAATTAAGTCGCTAAAAGATATTAAGAAAAGCAATGAATAATAACTTCATTGAAAAATATCTTTTTAAAAAGATGTTGACTAGATTAAAAGTTTATGATAATATAATCAAGTCGCTAAAATAACAAGCGACAACA
>NZ_BJVD01000017.1 GCF_007988965.1 Rummeliibacillus stabekisii | reverse complement strand
ATTTTTAAATTAAACGCGCATAATAATGAGATTGTATCGTTGCTTTTGATTGTAACGATTTTTTCTTTGCCGTCTAGCTTAGGCTAGATGGCTTTCATTTTTTATATTCAAATAAAGGCAACAAGTACTGCTATAGATAAAACAGCCAGGGAGAAGTTACTTCTATCCCTGGCTGTTTTTTTATTATCGGCGTAAATGAGAGGTTTGCTCCATAAAGTGGCCGATTCTCTCTAAAATTGTTTCAATTGTTTGCGGATTTTTCATCAAATCATAATCATTAATATCTAGACGCAATACAGGACAAGCATTGAAATTATCAATCCAATTTTCATAGCGACGATGCATTTCATACCAATATTCTTTATCTGTTTGTTGTTCCATTGGGCGTCCACGTGACTCTATTCTTTCAATAATATCATCAATTGGTCCCTCAAGGTAAATTAGCAAATCAGGATGTGGAAAATATGGCGTCATCACCATTGCATCAAATAAATTGGTGTATGTCTCAAAATCAACGGGATCCATCGTCCCCTGATCATAGTGCATTTTAGCAAATATCCCTGTATCCTCATAGATAGAACGATCTTGTATAAATCCACCGCCGTATTCAAAAATACGCTTTTGCTCTTTAAAGCGTTCAGCAAGGAAGTATATTTGCAAATGGAAACTCCATTTATTAAAGTCATCGTAAAATTTATCAAGATAAGGGTTTGTATCAACTTTCTCAAAAGAAGTGCGGAAATTTAGAGCATTGGCCAGCGCCTTTGTCATAGTAGACTTCCCAACTCCTACAGTTCCTGCAATAGTAATCACAGCATTCGATGGGATGCCGTATTTTTCTCTTAAATTCATCCTTTCAAGCTCCTTTTTGTTAGCTTTTCTTCAATGGTATAAAGAATTTCCTTTAAATCATTGTCGTATTTCACAAAATCTAGTTGGTCTCCATTGAAACGTATGACAGGAATATCAGGATGCTCTTCTTCAAAAGTGTTGATAAAGGTATGATAATCTTCTACCAGCTGCTCCATGTATTCTCTTGAAATCATTTTTTCAAAATCTCGTCCTCTCATCGCGATCCGTTTCATCAATGTGTCGACGCTCGCATATAAATAAACCACAATGTTAGGTTGAGTCAAATCTTTCGTTAAAATTTTATATATCTCTTTATACTTGTTAAACTCACCAGGTGGTAAAGTTCTTTGAGCAAATATAAGGTTTTTAAAAATATGATAATCAGCTACTACAGGGCTATTACTTTCTGCCATATACTTTTTGATATCATTTAATTGTTTATAGCGATTGCATAAGAAGAACATTTCCGTTTGAAAGCTCCACTCATCAATATCCTCATAAAATTTATTTAAAAAGGGATTTTCGTCCACTATCTCTTTCAATAAATGAATATTAAAAGCATCAGAAATATTTTTGGATAGTGAAGTTTTCCCTACACCAATAGGCCCCTCAACCGTAATAAACGGTACTGGCATCAGAAGACCTCCTCGCTTATCTCTTTAGTCAATGACTATAATTTTAACACAAGAGATATAGCATGGACAGTCCAAGTCTTCTTTTGTTTTAAACTATGTATTTTTAGAAAATAAAAAAACCTTGGCATTCACCAAGGCTGTTTTCCCTTTAATGTCCATCAGAATGAAAGAGATTAGAAAAGATGTTTCACGTGAAACTTTTGTTGTAATAGCGCCCAATTTTGAGGAAACGAAAAGCCTAGATGCCAATAAGCAATTCCCCTTAATCCCAATTCCTCTAAAAGTTCAAATTTTGCTTCGATGGATCTTGCATCTTCAAACCATACAACATGTTCGACTCCATTTTTCCAGTAGTGAAAATATGGAGCTTGTGCCACTGTATCATATGATATGGCTGCATTATTTTGTTTTGCTACTTCTATGGCATACTGTGAGCTTACTGCAACAGCATTTGGGTTACCTACCTTATATGGTAATTTCCAGTCATATCCATATAAGTTTTGCCCCATCATAATTTTTGAGGCCGGCATTTCGCTAATTGCATATTCTAATACTTGTCTTACTGGATGGATCGGCGATACTGCCATTGGTGGGCCACCGCTATACCCCCACTCATATGTCATGATCACAACAAAGTCCACAGTTTCTCCAATTCCCTTATAATCGTGCCCACCATACCACTTACTGCTTTGGCTTGCACTTGTTTTGGGTGCTAATGCAGCAGAAACAGTTAAACCTGCCGGATGAGCTCTAGCTACAAGCCTTACTAGCATAGCTACATATAAATCTTTATCTTCAGGCGGCAAATATTCAAAGTCTACATGTATATCTCTTGCATTGTGAAGTTTTGCCTCACTCAGTGCAGCATCCATCATCACATCTTGTAATGCTTCACTCGTTAAAATGTCATGAGCTAATGTATCACTGAATGCCCCATTCTCAATATTTGTTAAAACTACTGCACTGGCTGTCCGATTAGCTGTAGCGATTTCCCCTAAATTTCCCCACTCAAGGCCTGTTAAAGTCCCGTCTCTTTTTACTTCATAAGCGAATGGCATCATATAAGTAAGCAACGGACCTCTCTTTCTTACCTCTTGTGATAATCGAGCAGGCACTTGCTGTGTATACCATTCTGCATAGCCATTCGTTTCAATGGACTTACGATTTACATTCAATTTTTCCGGCAATACAAGAGTTTGTCCAACGACTAAAACATCTGGGTTTGGTAATTCATTTAATGCAGCTATGGCAGCAGCGGTTGTATTATGTTCTCTTGCAATTTTATATAAGCTGTCACCTTGCTTTACAACATAGATCAAAGAAAGCCTCCTCTATTTCTTCATGTGGAATAATATATGCATCCTGTCAGCTAAACATGCTAAACTATTTGACAAGGAGCGTGTTTCATGAATACTGATCACTATTTTATGGAGATGGCAATAGAAGAAGGAAAGAAGGCAGAGACCCTAGGAGAAGTGCCTATTGGTGCAGTCATCGTACAGCATGGCACTGTTATTGCAAAAGCACATAATCTGCGCGAAACAACACAAAATGCTGTTACTCATGCCGAACTCATGGCCATTCAAGATGCATGCAAATCCCTTGGAAGTTTTCGATTAGAGGAGACAACATTATACGTCACACTAGAACCTTGCCCTATGTGTGCAGGTGCGATTTTACAATCACGAATTCCTCGTGTTGTCTATGGTGCACGGGATCCTAAAGCTGGCTGCGTAGATTCTCTTTACCACCTTTTAAATGACAGCCGCTTTAATCATGAATGCGAAGTAACGGAAGGCGTTATGGGTACAGAATGCGGTCAATTATTATCCAGCTTTTTTAAAGAGTTGCGTGCAAAGAAAAAAGCAAAACGTTTAGCTGATAAGAAATAGAAAAAAGCGATCCGCTATGGCAGATCGCTTTTTTATATCAATTTTACTTAGGAGCGATTTCTGTCAAACCACCCATATACGGTACTAACACTTCTGGTATTTTCACACTGCCATCTGCTTGTTGGTAATTTTCCAAAATAGCAGCTACAGTACGACCGATTGCTAAGCCAGAACCATTTAATGTATGCACATATTCAGGTTTTGCACCTGGTTCGCGGCGGAAGCGAATGTTCGCGCGGCGAGCTTGGAAATCTTCAAAGTTTGAACAAGAAGAAATTTCACGATACATGTTTTGCGTAGGAATCCATACTTCTAAATCATACTTTTTAGCAGCAGTGAATCCTAAGTCAGCTGTACACATTTTTAATTTGCGGTACGGCAGTTCTAGTAATTGAAGTACTTCCTCCGCATGACCAGTTAGTTTTTCCAATTCATTATAAGAGTCTTCTGGCTTTGTGAAGCGTACTAATTCAACCTTGTTGAATTGATGTTGGCGAATCAGACCTCTTGTATCACGTCCAGCAGAACCTGCTTCTGAACGGAAACATGCACTAAATGCTGTAAAGGCTTGAGGTAACTTAGATCCATCAATAATTTCATCCCGATAAAAATTAGTTACTGGCACCTCAGCTGTAGGAATTAAGAAGTAATCTTCTTTCTCTATAAGGAAAGCATCTTCTTCAAATTTTGGAAGTTGACCTGTACCTGTCAAGCTTGCACGATTAGCCATATAAGGAGGAAGTAGTTCCTCATAATCATGTTTGTCTGCATGAAGATCCATCATAAAGTTCCAAAGTGCGCGTTCAAGGCGTGCGCCAAGACCACGATAAAAGACGAATCGACTACCAGTAACCTTACCAGCACGTTCAAAATCGATAATGCCAAGGTCTGTACCTAGATCCCAGTGTGGCTTTGCTTCAAAATCAAATGTTGGAATTTCGCCCCATTTTAAAATCTCTTCATTGTCGTCTTCAGTATCGCCAACAGGAACACTTTCATGTGGAATATTAGGAAGACGCATCATCATATCGTTAAACTTTTCTTCAACTTCATTGAGCTCTGCATCTAACTTTTTGATTTCATCGCCCACTTCTCTCATACGAGCAATTTCTTCATCTGCATTTTCTTTATTACGTTTTTTTAATGCGATGGCTTCAGAAGCTTTATTACGGTCAGCCTTTAATACTTCCGTTTTAGCAATTAAATCACGACGTTGTTGATCCCATTCCTCAAAGTGATCAATTGTGCCAAGATCTTCATTACGGTGTGAAAGCTTTTCTTTAATTTCCGCATAATTTTCGCGGACGCGTTTAATATCTAGCATGTGTAATTCCTCCTAATTGTATTAATCGATGACCGGAAGCAGTGAATTAATGGACGCAAAAAAGCCCTCATCCCCATGAAGGGACGAGAGCATACCCGCGTTGCCACCCTAATTGACTAGACCAATGCCTAATCCACTCATTTTGTAACGGCTATTAACCGGCTGCAGCCTACTAACGTTCAGCTGAGCAACTCAAGGACGGATTCACAAGTGTTTTTATCGATTCGCACCTACCATCGACTCTCTTTAAAAAAACGTGCCTGCTACTGCTTCCTATCATCGTGTTAAATTATAATTAACCATACTTTACAATACATCTAAAGGTTATGCAAGCATTGCAAGCTTGATTACTTTAAAAAAATTAACAACATATGTATTTTCAGTACAGTACAAGCCTTCTCCATTAATATAGCATGCTTGATATGGTATTGTCCCACTGTCCTATATCTCTTTAATCCTGTTACATCATCCTTTCAACCCACAAACAAAACAAGTATGATGTAAGTAAGAAAATTGACCCCGCGAAAGTTCATAGAAATCCAATTTCTATACGGTCAGTTAGGAGTGATAAAGTATGGACATGTTGATGATTCAATTAGAAAAAGATACATCAATTCCCCTTTATGAACAGCTTTACGAAAAAATAAAAAAAGGAATTATCGATGGCTCAATCTCTGTACGTACAAAGCTACCATCCAAAAGAAAGCTCTCTGAATTTTTATCTATTAGCCAAACAACAGTTGAACTGGCTTATGCGCAGTTATTAGCGGAAGGCTATATCATATCCAAGCCTCGCGTCGGTTTCTTTGTAGAAGCAATAGAAGAATTGGCCTATGTAGAGAAAGCTGTCGCACATCCTACTCTAAAGACTTCCGCGAATCTGGAAGTTTATATTGATTTTAATCCAGGCTCTATAGACACTAAAGCTTTTCCTTTTGCAGCATGGAGAAAGTATGCAAAGGACGCAATTGATCTGCATCAAAAAGAGCTCCTGTTGCTAGGCTCGCCTCAAGGGGAATTAGAATTGCGGGAACAAATTGCAAGCTATTTATACCAGTCTAGAGGCGTTCTATGCTCACCAGAACAAATAGTCATTGGTTCTGGGACTGAGCAGCTCTTGCCTATGATAATGAAGCTTTTAGGGGAGAAAAATCATTATGCGATTGAAAATCCAGGCTATACATTAACCCACTATATTTTTGACCAGTCTTATCAGCAAATAATCCCTATTAATGTAGATCAGGATGGGATGAAAATACAACAACTTGAACAAACAGACGCCAATGTTGCCTATATTACTCCTTCTCATCAATTCCCTACTGGTGCTGTGCTATCTGCTTCACGACGTTTCCAATTATTGAATTGGGCAGCCCAAGATAAAAAGCGTTTTATTATTGAAGATGATTATGATAGTGAATTCCGTTATATTGGCAAACCTATTGCTTCACTACAAGGGATGGATCGTCTGAATAAGGTGATTTATCTTAGCACCTTTTCAAAATCATTAATGCCATCTTTGCGGATAGCCTATTTTGTTCTACCTAGAGAACTATTGCCTATATATTACAAGATGTTCAGCTATTATACATCGACTGTTCCACGCTTCGAGCAATATATATTGGCTCAATTTATGAAGGAAGGGCATTTCTCAAAACATTTGAATCGCATGCGGAAAATTTACCGGAAAAAGCTAGAGAAGCTCACTCTTTCCCTGACACCCTATGGACCCAGTGTCTCCATCTCTGGTGAACAGGCGGGAATGCATGTAGTGTTAACTGTTAACCATAAATTAAACGCTCAGACCCTTAGCGAAAGGGCTTTGCAAAAAGGCATAAGAATTATACCCATTACTAATTATATGATCACACCAACTATAGAAGAGCGGGATAACCAATTTCTTTTAGGCTTTGGCGGTTTAGATGAAGACCAAATACCTTATGCAATCGAACAGCTAATGGATTGCTGGGAAATTCAAAAACAAGTAAAAAGGGATTGACTGAATAGTCAATCCCTCATAATTAAAATAGTCCTTTGAAAAAACTTCCGATCTTTTTAAATGTTAACGATATAAAGCCGGCTTTTTCCACAGTCTCTGTAGTTACTACTTTGGCATTTGCTGAAGTGCCATCAATAAAGCCATAATCTTTGCCTGACTTTTTATTGATTTTAACATGCCCAACAACAGTTCCCTTTTTAACAGGGGCATTTAAGGATTTTTTATCTACTACTAGCTTAGCAGTATAATCATCTGCTTCACTTGTTTTAACCATCATTGAAATGGCATCTTTCGTAGCAACTTTTACACTCTTCTCTTTACCCTCTTTTATAGCTACTGATTTTTGATTTTTAAATGCATGACCTGCAGGTAAGATTTCTTCCGTTGTGAATTGTCCAAAACCATAATCAAATAATGTTTTAGCTGCATCAAAACGTGCTTTATGACGATCTCCATTGTTACCTTCTGCATGCATGACCACAGCAATCAAGCGAGTGCCATTGCGTTTGGCTGTACCTGTGAAGCATTGGCCAGCATAATCAGTAGTACCGGTTTTTAGTCCGTCCACACCTTCATAATGATAAACTAAACCAGGTAACATAAAGTTCCAGTTATCCATTTTAATGGCATCGTCTGTTCCTGCACGGAAAGTCTTGCGGGGAATGCTTGATGTTTCTAGAACTTCCGGATGGTCTTTTAATAGATGATAGGCTAGACGGGCAACAGATGTTGCAGGCATTTTGTTTTCATCACTCTCAGAAGTGCCTGTTGGCTGCATACCTTGTAATTGTTCATTATTTAAACCTGTAGAGTTAACAAAGTGGTAATTCTTCAGGCCCAATTCTTTTGCCTTTTTCTTCATTAAAGATAAAAATTCAGTTTCAGAACCTGCAATTGTTTCAGCAATCGCAATGGTAGCTGCATTTGCAGAATAGATAGCCATTGCTTCATATAATTCTTTGATTGTATATTCTCCATCTGCTCGTAATGGAACATTACTCAAAGCACGGTCTTGTGAGATTTTATAAGCATAATCAGACACTTTATACTTTTGATCCCATTTTACTTTTCCATCATTAATCGCATCAAGTAAGATGTATTCTGTCATCATTTTTGTCATGCTGGCAATCCCAAGAGCTTGCTTAGCATTTTTTTCATACAATATTTTTCCTGAATCCGCATCAACTAAAATCGCCGCTTTTACATTCAACCCTAGGTTGTCCGCTGCACTAGCCTTCGTTCCTACTAGGGTAAAACTGCTAAGTACCATGACTACTGCTAGCATGATACTTAAAATTTTACTGATCTTACCTTTTTTCACCATTCTACCTCCGTTAATATATACTTATCTCGCTAATTTTAACATAGAATAGTGGAATACAATAGACAGTTATCAAAAACACCCATTCTGCATTAATTGTTCATGCAAAATGGGTGAAAAGGCTGATACTTATAGTAATGAATAGTTTGGTGCTTCTTTTGTAATTTGAACATCATGTGGGTGGCTTTCTTTCAATCCAGCTCCCGTCATGCGGACAAATTGTGCATTTTCTCTTAGGTCTTTTAAATCCTTTGTTCCGCAGTATCCCATACCTGAACGGACACCGCCAAGCAATTGGTGAATCGTATCAGCTAGAGGCCCTTTATATGGCAAACGGCCTTCAATGCCTTCTGGTACTAATTTTTTTGCATTTTCTTGGAAGTAACGATCTTTTGAACCGTTCTCCATTGCAGCAACTGAACCCATACCACGATATACTTTAAAGCGACGGCCTTGGAAAATTTCTGTTTCGCCTGGAGATTCTGTAGTACCTGCTAGCAAGCTTCCTAACATAACTGTATGTCCGCCAGCAGCTAACGCTTTAATAATATCTCCAGAATATTTGATACCGCCATCTGCTATTATCGTTTTCCCTTGGCGTCTTGCTTCTGTTGCGCAATCGTAGACAGCCGTAATTTGAGGTACACCTACACCAGCTACAACACGAGTTGTACAAATTGAACCAGGTCCGATTCCTACTTTGACAACATCTGCGCCTGCTTCGTACAAGGCTTTCGTCCCTTCCTGTGTAGCAACGTTACCTGCAACGATAACTAAATCAGGGTAAGCTTCACGAATGGCTTTTACTTGTCTTAATACGCCTTCAGAATGGCCGTGAGCTGTATCAATTACAATGACGTCTACTTGTGCCTCCACAAGCTTCTTAATCCGCATCATCACATCTGATGTTACACCAACCGCAGCTCCTACAAGTAAACGGCCATGTTCATCTTTTGCAGCATTCGGATATTCCGTTACCTTTTCAATATCCTTGATTGTAATTAATCCTGTTAATAAACCTTCTTCATCGACAATTGGAAGCTTTTCGATTTTGTATTTTTGTAGCATCTTTTCAGCTTCTTCTAAAGTAGTGCCGACAGGAGTTGTAATAAGATTTTCTTTAGTCATGACTTCATCAATTTTTATTGAGTAATCTTGTACAAAGCGCAAATCACGGTTTGTAATAATTCCGACTAATTTTCGGTCTTCCATCGTATTCACAATTGGTACACCAGAAATACGGTATTTACCCATTAAGTGTTCCGCATCAAATACTTGGTGAGAAGGCGTTAAGAAAAATGGATTGGTGATAACACCATTTTCAGATCGTTTAACTTTTTCTACTTGTTCTGCTTGTTCTTCAATACTCATATTTTTATGGATAATTCCAAGGCCGCCTTGACGAGCCATCGCAATTGCCATAGGTGATTCTGTTACCGTATCCATCCCTGCACTGATAATCGGGATATTTAATTTAATCTTGGATGTTAGATTTACTGATAAATCAACTTCCTTTGGCAATACTTCGGAATGTGCTGGTACAAGCAATACATCATCAAATGTTAAACCTTCTTTGGCAAATTTAGTTTCCCACATTTCTTAAACTCCTCCTACAAAAAAGATATTAATTGTAAGATTAACAACGTAGGCAATTAGTTGTCAAGGAGTCAGCCATAAGAAAGACTATTATGATTTTTCATTATAATAAGTTTTTTAAGTCATCCTCTATTTTTGTAGGGGAAGTTTGAGGTGCATATCTTGCAATGACTTCTCCTTCAGAGTCAATTAAAAACTTAGTAAAGTTCCACTTTATATTATCTGTGAAGAGACCTTTCTTTTCAGAAGTCAGATATTGAAACAGCGGTGAAGCGTTTTCACCCTTAACATCTACTTTTGCAAACATGGGAAATTGTACATTGTAATTCATTTGGCAATAAGCAATTGTTTTATCAATATTGTTGAATTCTTGATGATTGAATTGACTACAGGGAAAACCTAGAACAGTAAAACCTTGATCCTTATATTTATCATATAACTCCTGCAGTTCTTTAAATTGTGGGGTAAAACCACATTTGCTTGCTGTATTTACAATCAACATAGGTGAGCCTTTAAATTCACTTAAAGATTGATCTTCCCCATCTGCTTTTTTGACTACAAAATCATAAATACTCGTCATTTCGCTTCCCCTCTCTATTTTACCGTCCCATTAAAACGTTCTACTCATCATAGAGCCTATCCTTTATCTCTCTTCATACAAGCTCAAATTATTTATTTTATATTTATTTTTAATGTTATCACTAATGTATTCTTTATTCTCTCTATATACAACAAAAATAGCTTAATAGATATATTCCTGTATCAAGAAAAAGTAAACATAGAGATAAAGAGAAGTATAATTTTATAGCGCTAATTTCCAGCTTAGTTGCAATAGATGCAACTAATTCTATAAATCATTGAAACAGATAACTATTAAAAGTGGAGTTGAACAAGCCTTAACAGGCTTTAATATTACCTTTAAGCGTGTAAATGGTTATGAATTATGCACAGTCAACATTTACAGAGATATATAGCTGAGGAATATAAATATGAGGTACTTTATTTGTATTGTATATGGGTGAGTTATAATTTTTTTTATAAACAAAGAAAGTGCAACTGATAAATCAGCTGCACTTTCTTTGCCTAGCAACGTCC
>NZ_BJVD01000016.1 GCF_007988965.1 Rummeliibacillus stabekisii | reverse complement strand
TGTTTTCGCTTGTTTTGGCGACTTATTAAGTATACCATAACTTCCTTTTGAAGTCAACAACTTTTTATTCTTTTGTTATTCTTCATTTGTTCGTCATAAGCGACTTAAATATAATACCAAGTTCACTTAACTAAGTCAACACTTTTAACAAACTTTATCAAAAGAATTTTTAATCTCAGTTAATCTAAATTCGGCAACCAAATAAGTATATCAACAAAACACTTTCTCTGCAAGGGAAAATAGACAAAAGATAAAAAGCAAATTCCGACTTTCTAATAATTCGCCAGTTGGTTTTCGCCCACCAAACTATATGTTTCTATTTTTATCAATTATCGTGCTCTACTTACTATCATTAGTAATAACATTTCACAAGACAAGTCGGCTTTAGTTATTAAACCCTTCACCATTAAATTAGAAACGTAATATTCATATATAAAGAAAAAACTGTAGGCAAATCCAAAGTAATGGATTTGCCTACAGTTAGATAAGCATTGTTTCTATTAATCACGATTGCGCATTAATGGGAATAACAATACATCGCGAATAGATTGTGAATTAGTCAAAAGCATAATTAAACGGTCAATTCCAATACCTAAACCACCTGTAGGAGCCATTCCATATTCTAATGCTTCTAAGAAATCTTCATCCATCTCATGCGCTTCATCATTTCCTTGCTCTTTTTCGCGCATTTGACCTTCGAAACGTTCACGTTGATCAATTGGATCATTTAATTCCGTAAACGCATTAGCATGTTCACGACGGACAATGAACAATTCAAAGCGATCCGTGAAGCGAGGATCTTCAGGGTTTTTCTTAGCTAGTGGAGAAATTTCCACTGGATGTCCATAGACAAATGTTGGTTGTACTAGTGATTCTTCTACTTTTTGTTCAAAGAATTCATTAATAATATGGCCAACTTCCATTGTTTCTTTGACATCGATATGGTGCTCACGTGCTACTGCTAGAGCTTCTTCTTTCGTCATCTCTTTCCAGAAATCAACGCCTGTTGCTTCTTTAACAGCATCTACCATGTGCAGACGTTTCCAGCCTTTAGACAAATCAATTGTGTCTTCACCGTATTGAATTTGTGTTGTACCCATTACTTCATTTGCCACATGGACAAATAAATCTTCTGTAAGGTCCATAATGTCATGGAAATCTGCATATGCTTCATATAATTCAAGTAGTGTAAACTCTGGGTTATGGCGAGTTGACACACCTTCGTTACGGAATACTCGTCCAATTTCATAGACTTTTTCCAAGCCGCCGACAATTAGGCGTTTTAGATACAATTCAATCGCAATACGCATATACATTTTTGCATCCAACGCGTTATGGTGCGTAACAAACGGACGAGCTGCTGCTCCACCTGCGATTGAGTTCAACATAGGTGTTTCTACTTCTAAATAGCCTTTATTATCTAAGAAATTACGGATTGAGCGTATAATCTGACTGCGAGCGATAAATGTCTTTTTGCTATCCTCGTTTGAAATTAAGTCCAAATAGCGTTGACGGTAGCGTTGCTCTACATCTTGCAAGCCGTGATACTTCTCAGGTAATGGACGCAAAGATTTAGATAGGAATGTGAATTCTAATGCTTTAATTGTTAATTCGCCAACATGGGTAATGAATACAGTCCCTTTAATACCGACAATATCACCAAGGTCCGCATGTTTGAAAATATCATAAGCTTCTTCACCGATGGCATCTTTACGTACATAGATTTGAATTTGCCCGCCAAGATCTTGGATGTTTGCAAATCCAACTTTCCCCTTGCTGCGTTTGGTCATGATACGGCCAGCAATTACCACTTCATGTTCTTTCTCTTCTAATTCTTCTTTTGAGAAATTCGCAAATTGTTCTTTTATTTCATTTGTTAAATGTGTACGTTCAAAACGTCCACCGAACGGATCTAAGCCTTGTTCTTTTATTGCATCCATCTTTTGGCGTCTCACCAATAGCTGGTCATTTAATTCTTCTGCCACAATTTTCACTCCTTATAGTTGTGCCGCTAAATAGCCCATACTAGTTATTGTACACAATTTTTACAACCGATTCACGTCTTTCTGCTCAATTTTCATTTTACGTCTATTGCTAAGGTAAGGAAAAAGCCGCCACAATCTTAGTGGCAGCTCTTCTCGTAATTAACCAATTTGAATAGAAGACGCATCATTTTCGCTTTCTTCTGTTTCTAAGACTAGTTCATTTAAAATAGCGCGCAGCTCTTCAGCTGTCTCAGCTTGATTGATTTGATTGCGTGTTTTTCCGTTGCCTCGCAATCCTTTTAAATACCATGAAGCATGTTTACGCATCTCGCGGACTGCAATATTTTCGCCTTTCAGCATGAGCAAACGCTCAAAATGTAATAAACATACTTCTATTTTTTCGCGTATTGGCGGTTCCGGCATGAGCCTTCCCGTTTTCAAATATTCAACTGTCCGATAGATCATCCATGGGTTCCCAAGTGCTGCTCGGCCAATCATCACGCCATCAGCGCCTGTATGATCTAATAGGCGTTTAGCATCTTCAGGTGTTTCAACATCACCGTTTCCGATAAACGGAATAGAGATATTTTCTTTCACCTCTTTTAAAATGTCCCAATTTGCATGCCCTTCATACATTTGCAAACGTGTACGACCATGCATTGCAATTGCCGATGCACCCGCACGTTCTGCAGCCTGTGCATTTTTCACTGCATACACGTGGTCTTCATCCCAACCGATACGCATTTTACAGCTGACTGGTTTATCGACTGCATCCACAACAGCGGAAACCATTTCGTAAATTTTATTCGGATCAAGGAGCCATTTAGCCCCTGCCTCACATTTAATAATTTTATTGACGGGACACCCCATATTGATATCTATAATATCCGCATTCGTATATTTGTCCACATACTGAGCTGCTTCTACTAACGTTTCTTTATCGCCCCCAAAGATTTGGAGGGAAAGCGGATTTTCCCGTTCATCTATATAAAGCATGTCTAAGGTTTTTCTGTTCCTTTGGACAATCCCTTTATCTGAAATCATCTCAGCGTATACTAAACCTGCACCAAACTCTTTTACGGTTAGACGGAATGCAGAATTGCAGACGCCAGCCATTGGTGCAAGTACAACGCGATTATCCATGACAATATCGCCTATTTGAAAAGGTTTTTCTTGTGTAGCCAATGTTTTTCCTCCCTTTTAGGATTTAGTAATTATCGCTTCATCATCCCAATGCGGAAGATATGCTTATATTCATAACACTTTGTATTAAAAATCAAGAGAACTCCGATTCTTCCATTGTCTTACGCCACCTCGCCCTATCTTTTGGAGCATTTTCTGATACGACTCTTGCGTACGAGGAGAGTAAAGATTTGGTGTCACTTCAAGCAATGGCACAAGAACAAACGCTCTTTCGTGCATTCTTTCATGGGGCACAATCAGTTTCTCTGTTTCAATATTGTCATTATTATAGAGCAAAATGTCAAGGTCTATTGTACGCGGCCCCCATCTAATCAAACGTTCTCTCTTTAATTCTTGTTCAATTCCCTGGCAAACCTCAAGCATTTGTAAAGCTGACAGTGTTGTACGTACATGCACCACCATATTCAAAAATAGATCTTGGTCTGTATAACCTACCGGGTCTGTTTCGTAAATAGAAGAGATATTCGCTACATTTACCTCAGGATTACTTCGAAGCATGTGTACCGCTTGTTTGAGCGTTTCTTCTTTATCTCCCATATTTGAACCTAAAGAAATATATACATCATTCATTGAAAGCACCTCTTGTAATCTCAACTGCTACTTCCTTATAATGGCCTTTAATTGGAGGGTCAGGCTTAATCACTTCCAAACGAATGCCTTTGACTTCCTCTTTATAAGTCTTAAGAATAACATTAGCAATTTCTTCAGCTACTGCTTCAATCAGTTTGTAAGGTTTACCCTCTACGATTTTTTCACATAGCGTATATACATCCGCATAACTAACGGTATTATCTAACTTGTCAGTTTGGCCAGCGTTCTTCAAATCAGTAGCCAGGGCTACAGTAACGCGAAATCTTTGACCTAACACTGTTTCTTCCTTCAAAACCCCATGATAACCGTAAAACTCCATATCTCTTATATGAATATAATCCATCTCATTCACTCCTTATCCTCTATATCGACTTAATGCACAGGTAGACTTTAAAACTTAACACTGGCCGTTGAGCTCCATTAAATTAATTCACATATAGTGAAGCTGTAGTAACTCTTATTAAATACAGCTTTATTTAAGCGCATCCATCATTTTCATCATGCGAGCAATTGGCAACACATCATGAACCCGTACCATATGACATCCTTTATCGACACCGTAACAACAAGTAGCAGCTGTACCTTCCATACGTTCATCCACCGGTAAATCGAGTACATTGCCGATCATTCTTTTCCGTGAAGTTGCTAGTAATACAGGGTAGCCCATATCCACAAGGTTTGACAGATTCTTCATCATTTCAATATTTTGTTCATGCGTCTTCGCAAAGCCAATGCCTGGATCTAGCCAAATAAAACGATCATCCACACCAGCTTGACGAGCGATTTCAACACTTCTTTCTAAATCACTCTTCACACTGCCCCAAAAATCTTCACCATAATTTTCATCCTGCCGATTATGCATTAAAATAATGGGCACTTTGTAATCAGCAGCTACCTTAGCAATCTCTGGATCATATGTAGCTCCCCATATATCATTAATAATATGTGCGCCCGCTTCTACCGCAGCTCTTGCTACCTCTGATTTGAATGTGTCGACAGAAATTAATACATCTAGTTCCTTACGAATGGCACGTATGACAGGTAGGATACGCGCCATTTCTTCTTTTGCTGTAACAGCAGTATGGCCGGGTCTTGTAGATTCTCCACCTATATCTATAATCTTCGCTCCATCCGCTACCATTCTTTTAGCATGTTCCAATGCGCTATCTACTGCATCAAATCTTCCTCCATCAGAGAAAGAATCTGGTGTTACATTTAAAATGCCCATAACAATCGTTTCTTTGCCTAAATCAAGTGTATGGCCATGAATGACTAACGGTTGGTTATTCATTAACTTCATGTGCTTGCGCTCCTTTGTCTATTCCTACAATCAGTATAGCAATACCTTGTACATCAGGAAAAGGGGGTGAACCAGCTGCATGGCAGAAAAAAAGAATGCACTATCCATAAAGGACAGGCATTCTTAAATAATTAATCATCATAGTGATATAAAGGTGTACTTAAATAACGTTCACCGTTATCAGGAAGTAATGCAAGAACATTCTTTCCTTTGCCTAGGCGTTTAGCTGTTTCAATCGCTGCATACATCGCTGCACCTGCAGAAATACCACCTAAGACTCCTTCTTCTTTCGCTACTTTACGCGCTGTTTCAAAGGCATCTTCATTTTCAACTGGTAATATAGAGGTATAGATTTCTGTATCTAAGACCTCAGGTACGAATCCTGCCCCAATTCCTTGAATTTTGTGAGGACCCGGTTTTTTGCCTGATAGAACTGCAGAGTCTTTTGGTTCCACTGCAATCAATTCAATATTAGGGTATTTTTCTTTCAGCACTTCGCCAGTTCCAGTAATCGTACCACCAGTTCCTACACCAGAGATAAACGCATCTAAGTTAAGTCCTTCAAATGCTTCTATAATCTCTGGTCCCGTTGTCCGGCGATGTATTTCAGCATTAGCAGGGTTTTCAAATTGCTGTGGTACAAACCAGCCGTTCTCTTTAGCTAATTCATCCACTTTAGCAATAGCGCCTTTCATTCCATCAGCACCTGGTGTTAAAACAAGCTCTGCACCATAGGCACGCAATAAATTGCGTCTTTCCATACTCATCGTATCCGGCATGACAAGAATTGCTTTGTATCCTTTTGCAGCGGCAACCATTGCAAGACCGATACCTGTATTCCCACTTGTCGGTTCAATAATCGTACTACCAGGCTTTAATTTGCCCTCTTTCTCAGCTGCCTCAATCATTGCAACAGCAATACGGTCTTTTACACTGCTACCCGGGTTGAAGTATTCGAGTTTTACATAAACATTCCCGTCGTTTGGACCAGTTATATTATCTAACTTGACGATCGGTGTATTGCCTACTAAATCCACTACTGAATTTACAATTTTACTCATTATCTCCACTCCTAAACCCTAGTATTTTTGTTGGTTTTATTATCTTTATTTTATGCTTTTGCAATTAGGTTTGTCAATCATTTCCGTTCCTAGTTATATGCATCTACATTTATCGCATTAAGATTTTTGAGCGCGAATTTCGTCAATAAAACCTTCTAAATCTTCTTTAGAGTAGTGATATTTTTCTTCACAGAAATGGCATTGAGCTTCTGCCATACCATCTTCATCGATCATATCTTGAATTTCTTTTTCGCCAAGGCTCAATATAGCCGCGCCGAAACGTTCTTTTGAGCAAGTACATTTAAATTGAACAGGCATTGTCTCTAAGAATTCAACGTTATCTTTTCCAAGCACTTCTTCTAACACTTGTTCAGGAGAGTAACCTTTTTGAATCATTTTTGAAACAGGTTCAATTTTTGATAGTTGGTTTTCAATGTCAGTAATTGTTTCATCATCTGTACCAGGCATTACTTGAATAATAAATCCACCAGCAGCCAAGATGCTATCATCCGTATTAACAAGTACACCAAGGCCTACAGAAGAAGGAACTTGCTCTGATTTTACAAAGTAATAGGTAAAATCTTCAGCAATTTCACCTGAAACGATTGGCACCTGACCAGTAAAGTGTTCACGTAATCCAAGATCTTTTACAACTGTAAGCGTTCCTTCTGTACCAACTGCTCGTCGTACATCCAATTTGCCTACTTCATTTAAATCAAATTCAACATGAGCGTGTGTAGGATAGCCGCGCACTTCACCTTTAGCATTGGCTACCACAACCATTGGACCAATCGGCCCGTTACCTTCCACCTTAACCGTGATTGTATCCTCACCTTTTAGCATAGCACCCATCATGACAGCAGCTGTCATTGTACGCCCTAATGCAGCAGAAGTAGTTGGCCATGTATCATGGCGTCGTTGCGCTTCTCCTACTGTTTCTGTTGTACTTACAGCAAACGCACGTACACTCCCATTAAATCCAAGCCCTCTTACTAAATAATCAGCCATTTTTATTCCTCTTTTCTTCTTGATTTCTTTTATAAATTAAATGTAATCCTTTTAATGTTAAAAGGGGATCTACAACATCAATAACCCGCGATTCTTTTGCAATCAGTTCTGCTAGGCCGCCTGTTGCAACGGCTAAAGCTCCTTCGCTACCTTCTTGCCTCATACGATTTACTATTCCCTCAACTTGTCCTATATAACCGTAGACAATCCCTGCTTGCATGGAGGAAACCGTGTTTTTTCCGATAACACTTTGAGGGCGGGCCAATTCAACGCGAGGGAGTTTCGAGGCCTTGGTAAATAAGGCTTCCATTGCGATTGAAATACCAGGCGCAATAGCCCCGCCTAGATAACGACCTTTTTCATCAATATAACAATACGTAGTGGCAGTACCAAAATCTACAACAATAAGCGGAGCTCCATATTCATGGATGGCAGCTACTGCATTAACAATGCGGTCAGCACCGATCTCCCTAGGATTTTCACTATGGATATTCAACCCTGTTTTAACGCCTGGACCCACAACGAGGGGTTCTACAGCAAAATATCTTTTACACATTAATTCTAAGGTAAACATAATCGGTGGCACTACTGAGGAAATTATAATACCACGTATGTCGGAAAGAGATAAAGATTTGTGCATAAACAGCATTTTTATTTGCATGGCATACTCATCTTCCGTTTTGTGCACATCTGTTTTTAAACGCCAATGATGTTGCAGTTTGTCTTCTTTATACACACCTATCGAAATATTGGTATTTCCCACATCCATCACTAATATCAAAAGTATTTCCCTCATTTCTATCCCATCACTAAAAGCAAGCATATCTCCTTAGTATAAGAAAAAGCTGACCACCTTCTAGCAAGGGATCAGCTTTTTACTTTACAGTATGGCTTACTGTCTAGATATTATCGTTGCGGCTTGTATGATTATCGTTTTTTGGAAGATCAGAAACAGTAGGGTCTCCACTGCCTGAAGGATTCACTTTTGTTTCTGTTACGATATCAGCATCCGTTGATTCTTTGCTTTCCACAACAGCTTCGTGATGTGTTTTTCTTTCATATGAACGTTCAGGAAGCTTACCGTATTTTTCTAAGTGCTCAATTTGTTCAGCGTCCAACGTTTCTACTTCAAGTAAAGTAGTAGCAATCAGATTTAGAAGGTCACGGCGTTCTGTTAAGATTTGTTTTGTTCGTTCATATTGTTCTTTAACCATAAATTGCATCTCTTGGTCAATTTCATATGCAATCTTATCTGAGTAGTTTTGTTCAGAATTAATATCACGACCTAAGAAGACGTTGCCTCCCTGGCTTGAACCAAATTGCAATTGGCCAAGTTTATCGCTCATACCATATTCAGTAACCATAGACCGTACAATGCTTGTTACACGTTGGAAGTCATTATGTGCGCCGGTAGATACTTCGCCAAAGACGATATCCTCTGCTACACGTCCACCAAGTAAACCGGCAACTTTATCAAGTAACTCTGGTTTTGTCATGAAATAACGGTCTTCTTTTGGTAGCATTACTGCATATCCGCCTGCTTGACCGCGTGGCACGATTGTAACTTTGTGGACTTTTTCTGCTTCATCCAATGTTAAACCAACAACAACGTGGCCGGCCTCATGGAATGCAACAATATTGCGCTCTTTCTCAGAAATGACACGGCTTGTTTTCGCAACACCAGCAATAACGCGGTCTGTTGCTTCATCAATATCGCCCATATCAATTTTTTTCTTATTTTCACGTGCAGCCACTAATGCAGCTTCGTTCAATAAGTTTTCTAAATCAGCGCCCGAGAAACCTGGTGTACGCTGTGCGATAGCTTTCAAGTCAACTGACTCATCTAAAGGTTTTTTACGAGCGTGTACTTTAAGTACAGCTTCACGGCCTTTGACGTCTGGACGACCGACAGTGATCTGTCTGTCAAAACGACCCGGACGTAAGAGGGCAGGGTCTAAAATGTCTGGGCGGTTTGTAGCGGCGATAATGATAATACCTTCATTTGCGCCAAAGCCATCCATTTCAACAAGCAATTGGTTAAGCGTTTGTTCGCGTTCATCATGACCGCCGCCTAATCCAGCACCACGTTGACGACCAACTGCGTCGATTTCATCAATAAAGATAATACATGGAGCATTTTTCTTAGCGTTTTCAAATAAATCACGTACTCGAGAAGCACCAACACCGACGAACATTTCGACGAAATCAGAACCACTGATTGAGAAGAATGGTACGCCTGCTTCCCCTGCTACAGCTCGAGCTAATAATGTTTTACCGGTACCAGGAGGGCCCACTAATAAGATCCCTTTAGGTATACGTGCGCCAATTTCAGCAAATTTAGTATGGTCTTTAAGGAAATCTACAACCTCTACTAATTCTTGTTTTTCTTCGTCCGCACCCGCTACATCGGTAAAGCGAACTTTTTTCTTCTGGTCATCATAAAGTTTTGCTTTGCTTTTACCAAAGCTCATCATGCGATTGCCGCCGCCTTGAGCTTGGTTCAACAAGAAGAAGAACAGAATAAAGATGACTACAAATGGAATGATTCCGGTAAAGAACTGTATCCATCCATTCGATTCTGGTGCGCCTAAGAAGTTAATTTTAGAACTCGTTTTAGCTTCTTTACGAATTTCATTCATTAACTCTTGGTCATCACGCGGGATATTTGTTACGAATGATTCGCCTTTTTTATACCCCTCGATTTTCCCTTTGACGACATAAACTAACTGATCCGGTTGTATAGTAGCCTCAGTTACCTTGCCGTTCTCTAATGCTGTAATGAACTCGTGATACTGTATTTCCTTTGTAGGTTGGTTCGCATTATTAAACGTACCAAAAATCCCAATGATCACGAGGAAAATTAATAAATAAAATATGGTGTATCGAAATATTCGATTCATCCCCAGCCTCCTCACAAGATAAACAGAAAAACTATAGTAAATCTTAACATATGAACTTTTGGTTAGTACAATGAAAAGCCTTTTATCTAGCACGTTTCCCGGAAAATTTGTTTACAGCGAGAAAACGTCTTAGTTTGAATATACAGCAGGCTTCAATACACCAATATATGGAAGATTACGATATTTTTCTGCATAGTCTAAACCATAGCCGACTACAAATGCATCCGGCACTTCAAAACCAACATAATCTGCTTTTAAATCTACCTTGCGTCCAGATGGTTTATCCAATAATGTTACGATTTTTATTGATTTTGCTTTGCGGTACTTAAACAAATCAACCAAATAGCTTAAAGTTAATCCACTATCAATAATATCTTCTACTATGATGATGTCGCGGCCTTCCACACTTGTATTTAAGTCTTTCACAATCTTTACTTCACCAGAAGAAACAGTTGCGTTTCCGTAGCTTGTAACATCCATGAAATCTAGTTCAACATAAGAATCCATTCTTTTGATTAAATCTGCCATAAACGGCATAGCACCCTTTAATACGCAGATCATTAATGGAAAATCATCTTGGTACTCAGCAGCTAACGATTCGCCAAGTTCTTTAATTTTGTGCTGTAGCTCTTCCTCTGAAATTAATACGTTTTCAATGTCTTTCTCAAGCATCTTGTGTTTCCTCCTTGGTAGTAAATCAACATGGTAAAGCGAAAATTTCAACCGGCGAGAGTATTCTTCATTTCCCTTTAGGTTCTATGAAAGAACTCTCTTGTCGATGATGAATAGGGCATCATCTTCTGCCCGCTTGCTAGTAGAAAGATAGTTGCTCATGCGGAGACCAGGAACTGCAAGCACCAAATTATCGTCAGATGTGACAATTGGCCAATTCTCCCTTAACGCCGCAGGAATCTTTTCATCTATAAAAAGGCGAGATACTCGTTTTTTTATATTTGTTCCTAGCAAATCGATACGGTCGCCATCCATTCTGCCACGAATATGTAATGGTAGTGCAAAATCTGAAGTATTTACAAAGTAGCATTTTGCGAAGGATGTGGTGTTCGTAGGAACAGCATGGTCTGCTTTCCCTATATACATACGCAAATCATTCGGCAAATCAATCCATTGGCCAAATGGCAATGTTCTAGCAATTAATGCAGGTGTCTCCTTATGTGCTTTTACAAGCGACAGCTGGTCGTACTCCCGTATTGCTAGGGCTCCTTTTGGTAAATTAATTGTTGCATTTCCATCTGTTGATTGTGTCAGTTTTAATATAGCATTGCTAAGTGTGTAGCTTTGTTCAATGTTTGGATTTTCGTAAAGATATTTTAATAGTAGTAGAATGATTCTTCTTTGTAAAGCAAGGGGTTGATTATGGAATGCTTTGATATTAATTTTCCACAAATCACGCTGTTTTTCAACTAATAGCTCTTGTAATGCTTGTTCTGCATAGCTTTGTAATAATTGTTCATCCTCTTGCACTTTTTCTGTGTAATGCATAATAGCTTCTGCAATGTTTTCATTTTCGGCTCTTAGGAGTGGTACAACATGGTGCCTGATGCGATTGCGTGTATAAGAATCCTTCTTGTTGCTTGAATCCTCCCTGTAGCCTTGATGATTTCTTTGTAGATAATCTACTATTTCTTCTCTTGTCACAGAAAGAAACGGACGAATCAATTCGCCGTTTGCAAAAGGGCGACACCGTTTAATTCCTTGCATGCCGCCTTCTAATAAACCTCTGGTTAGTGCCATAATCACACTTTCTATTTGATCATCTGCATGATGGGCTACAACAAGCTTTGTGCTTTCTGTTTCCTGCATGACTTCTTTAAAGTAGGCATAGCGTTCTCTTCTGCACACCGCTTGCATATTGCCACTTTCTTTTTCTAGTATAGCGGGAATTGGGATATCGGCAGCATAGACCGGTATCCCTTTATCCTGGCAGAAGCTTTCTACAAATCGGCGGTCTTCTTCCGATTCGCTTCCTCTCAACATATGGTTGACATGGACAGCTGCAACGGAAACACCCAGTCTCTCTTTTTCTTGATAGAGAAAATGCAGTAAAGCCATTGAATCTGCCCCAGCAGAACAAGCTACAAGCAATCGATCTTCCTTATGACATAACCCATATTGCTGAATATACTCTTTTACTTTCGTTTCGAACGGCGCCATTTTCTCACCTCACTGTTAGTTTACCACTCTTTTGTGTGAAGTTTCTTGGAAAGTTGGCTTAAATAATGACCAATCAACTGTTTTATGCTGAATCTCAACGCAAACAATTGTACAATCATCGACTGGTTTGTCATTATTGCGGAATGATCTCATAATTTCTGGACATATTTCATTAATTGGCAAGCTTCTATGTTGCAGAAGACAATTGCGAAGCATTTTTTCTTGTTTTTCCCATGGCATATCTTCAAAGAAAAGTCCGTCTGTACACATAAAGATAATATCCCCTGCTTTAAGTGTCCTTTGCTCTGCTTCTACTGAGTAGGATGTATAGATGCCAAATGGTTCGCTGGCACTTTCAAGTCGTGTTACCTCTCTCCCCCTTACCAAGTAAGTTGCCATGCTGCCTGCTTTCCAAGACCACAACTTGCCATGCTGTAAGTCAATTAAAGCAAAGTCCATTGTGGCATACATTTCTTCCTGTTTAAGTGACATCACATAGTGAAGTGTATGCATAGCCGTTTCAGGAGACATTTGATGATGCAAACATTCCCGCATTAAGCGAATGAGCTTCCTGCTTTCTTTATGGGATTGCTTGTTATGCCCCATTCCATCTGACAGCATAATCGCTGTAAGACCCGGATTTAGCGAGAATACTGCGTGTGAGTCACCAGAGTACATCGTATTGTCTCTAGATGTAGATAAGACATCATACGAAAGATCAAAACGAATAGCTGATTGAAAAGTGATTTGCAAATGCGCATAGGGTTTGGTCTTTTTAATCGTTTGGTTAATTTCAAATGGCTCCTTAAAAACATCCTGTAAGGCAGGTAAAATAAGTCTTTCAGCTACCATTTGGTCTGTTTCCCATTGAGCCTTTTTGAAAGGGATACAGCAAACTACTTTCCTATTACCCGGTTCATTTGCCAAGATATCAATTTGGAAGAAATCAATTCCTATTTCTTTAAAGCGAGACACTAGCAAATCTTCATGCTGTTGGAAAGAGACAGCGTCATTCGTCATATCTTTCATTACATGGTCAATATGCAGCGACATATCTCTTAATTGTAAGGCAATCATCTTCTTTCCATGATGAAATTGTCCGCTTAACTGCTGCTTTGATACGTATTCTGCTAAAGCATTCAATAGGGATGGGGAGCGTACACATTTGTAGCGCAATTTATCTTCTGATTGCTTCTTTGCTCCGTGATCATTAATGGTATCTGCCTTGAGCCACTGCTCCATTATCGAGCGCATTTCCTCTTTTTTCCCCCAGCACCGTTCAAATTGATAGCATGTTTCACATGGGGACAGCGGTCTTGCCTCTATTTCTTCTTCTTGTTGCTCCACTATGCTAAAACGATCATTCACAAGTTCTTTCATAAATGTCACAAAGTCATTAAAATTGGTCAGTTTCATAGTTACCTTTTCTGTAAGCCAACGCTGTCTTTCTAACAGGGTATCCTCATGATTCGGATATAATTGTTGCTGCCAATATGAGAGCCAGCTTTTTGGTATAGTTAAAAACAATAATGCAGCGATACCCAGCGCAATCCAATATGTTTGGTCAATCGGCAATGTTGCATCGTAGAGCATAAAAAATGCCGTCGCAATACCACTGCCTATGATGATGCCGAATTTCCCCACCTTCTTACATATACCTGCACAAAGCCCAGTCAATGCATACACTGCAATCATTCCACTAAAGGATAAATGAGACAAGCTGATAATCGTACCCATTAATACAGCGATTGCGGTTGATAATGTCACACCCCCTACATAGGCAGCTCCTAGTATGACTAGTTGCAGGGCAATGTAAGTAGGTGACAGGATATTCAACACAATATTATTTGTAGATGTCAGCATTATAGCGAGGGCTACCAGCGCAGCTCCAATCCGCTCCAATGTCCAGGAAGCATTCCATAGTGCAGGCATCGGTAATAAACACTGCATTAAAAATAAAGTCATAAAGATTGATAATATACTCTCATATCCCACATATAATAAAATCATGGAAGGTGGCTCACCGTGATAAGAAATCATTTGCCAAGTCACTTGCATAAGCAAAACGGAAATCCCTACAACGAAAGCAATTGGCACTTTGCGTATGAACGTCTTTAGTAATAGTACAAAGATGGTTAGTTCACCTATGTGAATCAATGACTCGCCAATGCCCAATGTCACACTACCAAGCATTCCTCCGAAAAGGGCCCACATAAAGTAATCTCGATGATTGGCATATACAACAGCCATAATAGGCAAGAAAAAGGGAACAATCGCCTCAAATAGGACTGCTTTGGATAAGAAAAAAGCAGAAAAGCAAAGCGCTAACCCAAAAAGCACCGGATAAGCCTGCTTCAGGCCGATCGAAACTTTAGGTATGGATAGTTTATTTGATTGGATAAATTCTTTTCTCATCGTGACATACCTCCAATATTCTTATATATATTTCTGCCAGTATACATGGATATGACTGTAAATTTTGTCTGTTTGTGTTCAATATTTAAAAAATCGTTCGACGGCAAATCACATAGTTTATAAAAATAAAACAAAAAGCGCTTGACATAGTGAAAACAATTCTTGTATTATGTATTATGTTGCTAACACGGCGGCCTAGCTCAGCTGGCTAGAGCGTACGG
This sequence comes from Rummeliibacillus stabekisii, assembly GCF_007988965.1. Classification (GTDB taxonomy): domain Bacteria; phylum Bacillota; class Bacilli; order Bacillales_A; family Planococcaceae; genus Rummeliibacillus; species Rummeliibacillus stabekisii. Next base: position 30,743 of record NZ_BJVD01000016.1, on the reverse strand, counting down.
TTCATACCCGTAAGGTCGGGGGTTCGATCCCCTCGGCCGCCATCATAAAAAAAGAAGCCTTCCAATTGGAAGGCTTCTTTTTTGTATTTCGAAAGAATTATAGATAAAAAGCGGCCGCCTCTGGATGAATATCTCAGGGCGGCCGTAAGAACGGACAGTAAGACACCAACATCAGTAGAAGGTCTCCCTACTGAGTGAAGCTTCACTTTCGTTTATTAGTAAATTGATTAATACACTTTTTCTACGATTAAAATAGCCAGCAAGTTACCCTCTTCTTGCACCTCGGCCACCACGTTTTGAATCTTGTGCACGCTTCAAAGTTGAAAGACGATCTTCACTGTCTTTAAGGAAGCGAGCCATTTTTTGCTCAAAGTTTTCCTTAGGTTGGCGATGTTCACCACGGTCATTTGAACGGTGGTTGTTGTTACGTGGGCGATGAGGACGTTCTGGTCGTTCTGGTCGCTCAGGTTGAGGTTTTGCCTTGCGAATGGATAGACCAATCTTACCGTCTGCTTCTACATTCATTACTTTTACTTCGACCATTTCTCCAACTTTCAAATGGTCATTAATGTCTTTAACATAGTTGTCAGCAACCTCACTAATATGAACAAGACCTGTTGAGCCATTTGGCAGCTCTACGAATGCTCCGAAATTTGTGATTCCTGTTACTTTACCTTGTACCTTGCTGCCTACTTCAATTGACATAAAAAAAATGCTCCTCCTTAAAATGTAAGCGACTTATTAGTCTTATATTCAAATATGTGTTCTTTGATTCTTATCTTTATTATAGCCAACAAAAAAAGAGTGTCAATAAGACTACTCTTTTGAATCTGTTTTTTTCTTATCCTTTTCAGACGATTTAGGTGTTGAAAAAATAATTTCTCCGTCTTCCGATAAGAATAAATCCTTCCTTGCAAGTTTTGCGATGTAATCATCATCATTCAATTTAGCAATTTGAATTTTTAAATCTTCCTGCTTCTCTTTTTGCTTTGCAAGCGTCTTCTGTAGCTCCGTTTTGTGTTGTTCTTTCACTGCGAGAGTGTGCTTTTGTTTCGCCAACATAAAGAAAAGGGAACCAGCCATAAGAACAAATAGAAGTGTCATAACCCCAAGACGACGATATAAGCCAATCTTGCGTTTTTGATGTGTGCTGTTTTTTTGCATCTCTGCTCTTGCATAGTCTGTTGGCATTTGTGTAGTTTTTTTGTACATTTGCTTCGATGGTTTTTGCATATAAGCGGGTGGTAACCCTAGCCTCCTTTACTTGGTGATTTCTAACTTCCCCATAAGAGGGTATAATTCCTTCAAACAAGGAACTATACCCTTTCATTTAGCATTAATGCCATTATATCTAATTTTACCCTATTTTTTAAGAGTAAAATTTTTAATTTTTTCGACAACAAATCGTAACGGAAATAGAATAATCATAACAATTTTAACAATTATCCTAATGATTTGTCGGACTATGCCTATAATGAGGCGAATAATAAACCAAATCGGATGGATGACAAGTCTGACAAACAGTCTTCCACAGAATCGAACTAAGCTTTGCAGAAATAATTGGTACAGGCAAAAGCCCAGCAATTGTGAAAGAAAATCTACAAAATGCCATTCTCCATCTCGAACAACCATTAATAGTAGGAATGTTCCAATCCCTAAAAGAATCCATGCTGTTAATTCAAATAGGATATAGCCTTTTCGCAAGAGCGATTTGGGTGCGGCATAAAAGCTGAAAGATCGTACCAAATCAATAATTGCGGCCCCTACAACGCCACTAGCTATGAGTGCTGCTATACTAAGGAACTGTTGTGAAACGGTCATCCAAATAATTTATGCAAAATGCCTTTTGATATGCCGCTATCCTCTTCATCATATTGCAGTGTCTTCACAGACCCTTCTAAAGTCAGAAGTCCTTTATCTACATCCAAATGGACAATTCTTAAATCTTCTCCTCGAATTTGCAAATGTCCTTGAGAGGTGAGTACTAAAAACTCCTCTTGGTCAAAGCGTTCAATCGATTTTACAGATGTCACATCCATTCGCTTGCGATTTCGAACCGTTAGCAAGTGGTCTCCTGTTGGAATAGTATAAGTCGCGTTTTCTTGTTGGAATGTCATCATTTTTCCCCTCCTTAGCCTGTCTACTAATCTATATGTTAGGAGAAAGAGGAATATGAGGGGAAAGTGAAAATTCTCTACGGTTTAAAAAGGGGAGCATGATTCCGGTCTAAGTAAATACTTATTGTATGTAGAAAAGGATATGGGGCAAGAAAACGAGAGGGATATAAAATGGGGAGTTGTTTACTGATTTAATTTTGAAAAGAAGTGGAAACATTAAACTTTCTAAGGACAAGCATCGTGCTATTCCTCAGCAGTCTACGTTATTTCCACTTCGACTCTATTTTGATTTTTTGTTAGTTGCTACTCTTCGTCATCAATAAATTCTGGCTCAATTTTCTCTACTTTTTCTTCTTTCAAAATGGTAAACATATTTGCAGCCTCTTCTTTGCGGACGATATCTTTTAGTTCCTCCACGCGAACAGTCACGATTTTTTGGCCGAAACGAATCGCTAATTCATCGCCCACTTTTACGGGGCTGCTTGCTTTTACCACTTTTCCATTGATAGTAATACGTCCTTGATCTGCTACTTCTTTTGCTAATGTACGGCGTTTGATCAGCCGAGAGTTTTTCAAAAATTTATCTAATCTCATATCTATGACTCCTTACTTTGTAATTGTTTTGCTTCTTCCCAAAATTCATCTAATTCCTCAAGTGTGTACTTTTTAAAATCCTTTCGTCCAGCCATTACCTTTTGCTCTACATAACCAAACCTTTTTGCAAATTTTGCGTTTGCATGGATCATCGCTTCTTCTGCTGGGATCTTATAGACGCGTGCTAAATTAACAAGCGTAGAAAGCACATCGCCGAACTCATCGAGCCTTGTTTCATCTGTACCATCTTTGATTTCCTCTTGGAATTCTTCCCACTCTTCTTTTGCCTTCGCCCATGCTCCCTCAACGTCTGGCCATTCAAAGCCTACCTTAGCGGCAATTTTTTGATAGTTATATGCAGTTTGCAGTGAAGAGGTTGCACGATACCCTTCTTTTAAAAGTGGTTCTGTTTTCGTAGGCTGATGCTCTTCCTTTTTGATTTCTTCCCAGTTCTTCACTACGTCTTCCGCATTATCTACTTTCACTTCGCCAAAAACATGCGGATGGCGGCGAATCATTTTAGAAGCAACCCCCTGAAGAACGTCCTCTAGATTCCAGAAACCTTCATCCTCTGCAATTTGTGCTTGCAAGAAGACCTGTAACAATACATCGCCAAGCTCCTCAATCATATGGTCTTCGTCTTGTTCCTCGACTGCTTGAAGGAACTCATGCACTTCCTCCAGCATATACTTTTTAAGGCTCTCGTGTGTTTGTGCACGGTCCCATGGACATCCTTCAGGGCTTCTAAGCACCCCAATAATATCGCGGAATGTAGACCACTCTCTTAAACCGTCTTCTCTCCGTTTAATAGGTGGCACATAAACAGTTGTTAAGTTATTTACTTCAACACCATGATCGAGTTCAAATAATGGAACAGTGCGCAATTGTTCATCCTTCGATCCAGCAGCTGTCACAATGGTTACTAGATATTCAGCCGGATATTTCTCCATTAAAGTTAACTTTACCTCTGATGCACTGAATTGGTCATACACTTGTGCAATCAGTAGGTGCTTGTACATATTGGTCTCATGTATTGAAAATGTACTGCCATCAACTAATTCAAAGCCATCAATCGGATCAATTCGCAATGCGCCAAACACAGCATCCAAGAAGCTCTGACCACCTTCTATTTTGAGACTTACTTTTCCTTCTTTCTCTGCTTCGATCAGCAACTGCACTGTCATTTCTGCAACTAGTGGATGGCCAGGCACGGCATATATAACCTCGTTCTTCTCTGCTGCTTGAAGCAGTGAATCAGCAATCTCTTGATAGACAGGCAAAAAGTCATCATGTTTTTCATACACAGCATCAAAGCTTTCGAATGTTAGTCCCTCTTTAGCCAATTCTGTTAGTACAGGGTGATCATTTGTTCGAACATACACCTTTTTAGCTGCTTTGAGTGCTTTATAGACACCCATTGGCAATTGTTCAAAGTCTCCCGCTCCTAAGCCTATTATAGTCAGTTGATGCATACACATTCTCTCCTTTAATCTTGCGCTTCTTTCTTATTTGTAAATACTGCATGTTATGTGAATTCATTTTTCATTATATCGAGTTGGTAGCAGGCTAACAAATCATTGTCGAACCTTTTCTTCTGTATCTTTCCCCATTCTTCCCAACCGGAGTTGGTAGGCGGCCATGTATTTTCCTAGAGGCAATAGGAACCATTCTCGAACTGCTAGTGTACGCATTTTTGCTAACGTAGTCAGAAAGATGAAAGCACCAATCGATGATTTTATGATCGTTAGACATAAAGCCATCGTTCTTCCATCAGAGAAATTTCTAGCATAAGGTTCTAAAAAGACAGAGAATAACACAAGGACAAACGCCATAAGAAGGGTGGCTACCGTCAAGCCTTTGTAGAAACGCCATGGAGCCAGTTTTATAGTTTGTAACCTTTTTAAATAAGCAACTAGCACTATAGCTGACATCATTAAGCCCATATTTCCTGCAATAGCCGCCCCTCCTATCCCGAATGTTTGTACAAATAAAGAGTTACATAAACATTTCACCAAAATACCCATCAATAAAATAAACGAGGGTATTTTTAATTTACCTAACCCTTGTAGTATCCCTGTAATGGTCAATATGAGTGAAAGCCATATAATTTGAATGATAAAAATCGATAATACATTCGATAAATCGGCTGTTTCAAATAATGTTTTATTTATATTTGGCATCACTAGAATTAATCCGACAGCAGCCGCTACACCAAATAAAAGAGAGGCACGATAGGTGATTTTGATATATCGTTTAGCATGCTCCCTGTTTTTTTGGTTATGGGCAATCAACGGCACAATAGCGAGTGAAAGTGAGGAAGCAATCACCAATCCTACTTGTACGAGCGGTTGACTTCGATCATAAATCCCCTTAGTTTCCATCGCCTGTAAAGAAGGTAAGCCCATTTTTTGTAACGCACTGAAAATAGTAAATGAATCAACTAGTTGAAACAGCAGCAGCATCAAACTGCTCAAGCTGACACTGAAGCTGAAAAGCAAAAGCTTTTTGGTCATTGCCCATTTATTCAATGATTGGATAGTAGTACTCTTTAAGCCTTCATGAGAGAAAAAGTATTTCCTTCCAAACCAAACTAACAGAAAAACACCTGCCAGTTCACCGGCTACCGTCCCCCCCATTGCCACTTCGCCAGCTGCATATAGCGAATGTGTCATAGCAACAACTTGCCAAGTACCTACAATAATGATTGCTACTCTTACAGCCTGCTCTACCATTTGCGCATAGGCAACCGGCTGCATGTTCCCCATTGATTGAAAGAATCCTTTGTATATTGAAAGAAATGGAATACAAAATACAACAAATGAAGCTACTTTTATTAATCCGGATAGCTCTTGATCTCCCATCATCTTTGCAAAAAAAGGAGCGCCAAAAAATAGTACTATAAATAAAAGAGCAGATATCACAGCTAAAACGCTAAATAAAAATCGCAATATTGCATTGCGCTCACTCGTATGTTTATTGGCATCTTCATCTGCCAGTATTTTTGAAATAGCTACAGCTAGTCCGCTTGAAGTCCAAGTGACAAATATAGCAGCAAAAGGATAGACCTGCTGGTAAATATAAAATCCTCGGTCTCCTACTAGGTTTTGAAAAGGAATACGGTACACCATACTCAGTACTTTCACAAAAAGAGAGGCCACCGTTAGCATTGCCACGCCCTTTAAATATACCTTCATACCCCACTTTTCAGGCATATATTTCTCACTCATTTCTAAAACAAACTCTTTTTACTACCAAAGTATAGCATATGTGTAAATTGTGTAAGGAGATACACCTGGATTGCCTTACAAAAAAACAGACTGCTTATATAAGCAGTCTGTTACCGTTCTCTATCCTTCCATTTGCTTCGCTAGGAAGTGTGCCGCTGTTTCTGCGACCTTTTGTTCCGTATCACCAATAAAGTGCATTTTAGATAAAATATAAACTGCGCCAATGGCATCTCCTGCTACAACAATCGGTGCAATACAATATGATTTGATCTGTTCTATTTGTCCAGGGACAATTTCAATCGAACTTTCATGCTTCTCTACAATCAAATTCCTTTGTAGAATACGTTCTTCTGCAAAAGGAGAAATGGCACGATGCAAATAATCCTTTTTTGAAACACCTGCAGCAGCAATTACCTGATCTCTATCGCTAACCAAAGCACTCGTACCTAATGTTTCAAATAATGTATCTACATAAGAAAGTGCAAAATCACCTAGTTCATTAATAGGTGAATATTTTTTAAGTATAATTTCGCCTTCACGATCAGTAAAAATTTCTAAAGGATCTCCCTCCCGGATACGCAAAGTCCTTCTTATTTCTTTTGGAATGACTACGCGCCCTAAATCATCGATCCGTCGTACAATGCCTGTTGCCTTCATTCGAATGCCTCACTTTCGACAAGATTTCATAAATAGTCTTGTCGGTAGTTTGGCCTTATAAAGGGAAATTTATACATAACAATTATTAGTTCTATGCCTCCGTCTTTTCACGGAGTGCTGTTGGCAATAATTTCAGCAAAGCTTCTAATATGTCAAACGTTGATTTTGCTTCTGCTTTCTTTTCATCTATTGTTAAAAGTAATTTTTGTCCTTCCAATTGGAAGCCTACAGCCCGACCAAATACCATTGATTCGGCTACAACTTTGCCTCCATCTAGCTTGGCAGTGCCTTCTTCCGAGATTTCAATCGTGATGATTTTATTTTTCGTTTTGATTGATTCTACTCCTGCTTGTTTCGCCCATACCTTCATACGGCCAATACGCAGCAAGCGTTCCGTTTCAACTGGGAAATCTCCGAATCGGTCTTGCAGCTCATCAATAATCTCAGAGTAGTCTTCTTCTTCATCCATACTCTTTATGCGTTTATACATTTGGATTTTTTGATAGCCATCAGGTATATAAGTATCTGGAATATATGCATCAAATGGAATAATGATTTCGATATCCTTTTCTTCTTCCTTTTTCACGCCTGTTTGCCGCTCAGTAATCGCTTCTTCTAACATTTGTGAATACAAATCAAATCCAACTGAATCAATAAAGCCATGCTGTTGTGCACCAAGCAAGTTACCTGCTCCGCGGATAGATAAATCGCGCATCGCAATTTTAAAACCGGAGCCAAGCTCTGTAAATTCTTTTACTGCCTGTAGCCGTTGTTCTGCCACTTCTGTTAAGACTTTATCGCGTTGATACATGAAATAGGCATACGCCACACGGCTAGACCTACCGACACGCCCTCTTAATTGATACAGCTGCGACAGCCCCATACGGTCAGCGTCATTAATAATCAGTGTGTTAACATTTGGAATATCAATACCTGTCTCAATGATGGTGGTCGTGACTAATACATCGTACTCACCTTCAAGGAATTTTAAAATGACGTTTTCTAGATCTCTTTCAGTCATTCTGCCATGGGCAGAGCCGACCCTTGCATCAGGCACAAGCATTTGAATCTCTTCAACCTTTTTCGCAATATCTTCTACACGGTTGTGCAGATAGAATACTTGCCCATCACGTGCTAATTCGCGTTCAATCGCTTCTCTCACAAGTGCACCGTTATGTTCCATTACATACGTTTGAACAGGGAAGCGGTCAGCTGGTGGTGTCTCAATTACAGATAAATCGCGTACTCCGACCATCGACATGTGCAGTGTGCGGGGAATTGGTGTTGCTGTTAATGTTAATACATCTACTTTTGTTTGTAATTTTTTAATTTTCTCTTTATGTGTTACACCGAATCGTTGTTCTTCATCGACAACTAATAAACCTAAATCCTTATACACGACATCTTTTGATAAAAGGCGGTGTGTGCCTACTACGATATCTACCGTACCAGCTTGCAGTCCGCTGATAGTTTCATTTTGCTGCTTACGAGAACGAAAACGGTTGAGTACGCCGATTGTAACAGGATAGTCTTGGAATCTCTCTAGCAACGTTTCATAATGCTGCTGAGCCAAAATAGTAGTTGGGACCAAAAAGGCTACTTGCTTGCCGTCTAGTACAGCTTTAAATGCAGCCCGTATGGCTACTTCTGTTTTGCCATAACCCACATCTCCGCATACTAAGCGGTCCATTGGCCTTTCTTTTTCCATATCTATTTTCACTTCTTGAATCGTCCGTAGTTGATCCTCTGTTTCCTCGTACTGGAATGCTTCTTCAAATGCTCGTTGCTCATCTCCATCTGGAGAGAAGGCAAATCCTTTTTCTGCTTCACGCTTAGCATAAAGCTTGATCAGATCATCAGCGATATCTTGGACAGCTCTCGATACTTTTGTTTTCGTTTTGCCCCACTCTGTACCTCCAAGCTTATGGAGTTTCACTTCTTTATCTTCTGAACCAATATACTTTTGAATTAAATCAATTTGATCGACAGGCACATACAATTTATCGTCTGCACGATAACGGATATGGAGATAATCCTTATGTTTGCCCCCCACATCTAGCGTTTCAATTCCTACATATTTGCCGATCCCATGATGCACATGGACCACATAATCGCCAGACTTGATTTCTGTATAACTTTTAATCCGCTCTGCATTGGACATTTTTTGAGCACGGTTTCTTTTCTTTTTAGGCTTTTGTTTAAACAGCTCTTCTTCTGTCACTACTGCCACACGTTGCATGGGTAGTTCAAAGCCTGCGGAAAGATTACCCGTAATTGCAAAAATGCCTTCTGCCTCAGGCGTTCCAATTTGTATATGAATATCGTAATCTTCTAAAGTGGTCTGGATAGTTGGTAGACGACTTCCATCTTCCGCCATAAACAGTACTGTAAATTTTTCACGCTGCCAACGCTCAATTTCTCCTTTTAACAGCGGCATTTGTCCATGAAAATGCTGCATCGGCTTGCAAGAAAGGCTAGTGATATCTCGGAAACGTACGCCAGAAAAATTCCTGGCAAACAATGAGAAGTAAAGTATTGGCAATTGAATCATAGCCGAGACCTCTTTCATTGAATAAGATGGCTTTACCGCATGCACCATTTTTCCTTCTTCTATAAGGGAAATGAACCACTCTTTCTCTTCTTTTTCCCAAGCTTCCATTACTTCTTGGATTCTTCCGTACTCGTCATATACAACAAGCCCATCTTTCGCAAAATAGTCGCCCAAGAATGCAGGTTTTTCATATAACAGAGATCCGTAACGATTAGCAAACTCCGGCAACTCACCTTGCTGAAGCAATTCTATATCCATTTGAACATTTTGATATAATTGTTCTTGTATCTCTTTTTTCTTTACCTTTTTTAAACTCTCACTTAATGCACTTTCCAGCCTTTGTGCGAATTGCTGTCTTTGATTCTTTGTCACAACAAATTCTGTCGCAGGTAAGAGATGTATATCCTTTAGTTTATTAATAGAACGTTGGTCATCTGCTGAGAATGTGCGAATAGAATCAACTTCTGTATCAAATAACTCGATGCGAACAGGATTTTCAGAATAAGGAGGATAAATATCTAAAATACCACCTCTCAGTGCAAATTCACCAGGAGAGGTGACCATTTGGCTTCTTGAATACCCCATTGTCACTAATTGGTTCAACCATTCTTCTACATCGATTTCTTCACCAAGCTTGGCAGTTAAATTTAAATTCATCCATACTTCTTTCGGAGCCATTATTTTACGCATACCAGCTATAGGAATGACATATACTCCTTTTTGTTGATGAATCATATGATCCAATGTTTCAATACGTGCTGCTCTGAGCTCTGGACTGGATGTGGCCATATCAGCAGCAATAAATTCGTCAGCTGGATAGTAATGGACCATATCCTCTCCTATCAGTTTAGCCAAATCATCATACATTTTTTGCGCTTGCAACAAGTTTGGCGAAATTATGTAAAGCGGCTTTTGCAGAGTATAAAATATTGTATCTAAAAATGCGGGACGCGCGCTGCCCGACAGACCCGTTACCAGCTCTGCTCCCTGTCCCTTCTTTATTTCATCTAATAATTTTTGTACTTGCGGATCGCTAGTCAATAGATGACGCAAAATTTCCATACAAATCTCCCTTCTCTCTCGGACTTTATTTATAGTACATACAGAAAAAGGCCTTGGACGCAAAAAGCGCCAAAGCGTTTCACTGTAACCAATTTTTTAATGCATGATAATTCGGGAATTTCTTTAGCGAATCTTCACAGTGTTCACATATACTATCTACGGTCGTATCGCCATTTTGCTCATGACGGATAAATTCTTGGGCATCTTTTTCATTTAGTTGATGCAGTTTGCGAATACTATCATCAGAATCAAATGGTAATACACCAATCTCCGTACTGCAATGACGACATTTGTAACGAATAGCCATAAGCATGCCTCCCTTTAGTAAAAGTATAGACAGCTTTCAGTTTTTTATGCTTGAAGAATTAGTTGAACTTATTCATGACTTCAACAAAAGGCTTCGTCAACCAATAATTACAAGCTTCTGCGGCATTTTTAAATGCATCTTCCATAGTCGGCAAATCTTCTTTTTGATAGTGGCTTAGAACATAATTGACTACCTTCATTCCTACAGGTGGACGATCAATTCCTATACGAATACGATTAAAATTTTGTGTGCCTAGGTGTTGGATTAACGACTTTATGCCGTTATGGCCACCTGCGCTACCCTTTTGACGCAAACGCAATTTTCCCTTTTCTAAATCTAAATCATCATAGATGACCACAATGTCTTCCAGCTCAATATCAAAATAATCCATTAAAGGACGCACCGCTTCACCAGAAAGGTTCATGTAAGTAAGTGGCTTCATCACCATTACTTTTCCTTCTGGAAGATGTGCAGTTCCATAAATTGCATTAAATTTTTGTTGATTTAATGATATACCCCATTTTTCCGCTAATAAATCAATCGTATCAAAACCAACGTTATGGAGCGTATGTTCATATTCTTTGCCTGGGTTACCTAGGCCAATCACAAGTTTCATTTTTGCATCTTCCTTTACTACTAATCCCAGTTATTTTATCACATAAACATTATTTGATGCGGTTCATTCACTTTAATCCAATATAACAGAAACAGGTTATATTAGCATATATAAATACCTTACCAAGTTTAAAAGTACAATAAGCACGAAGAGAAAGCAGTTTTTTTGTTGCATACTATTAATAGCAAAAATAAATCATTACTATTTCATATATGGCAACGAAAATATATTAAATATTCTCTGATCCCTAAATTCAAAAAACCTTGCGCCTTCAATTAAGAAAGCACAAGGTTAATAGTATATATTATTCATCTGCTCCATTATCTGCAACAGGTTCTTCTGTTTCTGTGTCTGTTTCTAGCTCAGCCGCTGAAACTGGTGCTGAAATTGTCACAAGTGTTAATTCATCATCATCGACAATCTCAAATTCGACTTGATCCCGAATATCATTAATTGTAATTGTATCGCCAATGGCTAACCCTGAAATATCTACTTCGATGCTCTCAGGTATATCAGAAGGCTTCACATTTAATGTCAGCTCACGATTTGGCTGTTGCAAGACACCGCCCTCTTTAACGCCTGTGGATTCTCCAACGACCGTAATCGGAACAGCTACTTCTAATGCATCAGACATGTTGACAGCTAAAAAGTCGATATGGAGATAATCGCCCTTTAAATTATCCTTTTGGATATCATTTAGAACGGCTTGAACATTTTTGTCTTCTACTTCTAATGTAATGACGGCGTTGCGTCCGTCTTCTCTTAATGTTTTTTCGAGTTCTCTTGCACTAACGGCAATGGGTGTTGATTCTACTTGGAAGCCATAAACTACGCCTGGGACATACCCTTCTTTTCTAAGATTTGTAAGATTGGAGTGATGTCCGGTTTCACGTGAATTCGCTTGAATGACAGTGCTCATAGATTTTCGTCCCCTTCCTCAAAATAACTAATGCTTTATGTATATACCCTTACAAAAAATAAACGAAACCCATTAAATACAAAAATCCACATCCTAAGCTATAGGATGTGGATGGAAAGACTACGAAACATTAATCAAATAATTTACTTACAGATTTATTCTCATAAATGCGTACGATTGCATCTGCCAACAATGTCGCAACAGATAATTCTTTGATTTTTGGAATTTTCTTTTCTTCTGGCAACTGAATTGAATTGGTTACAACTAATTCTTTGATTACTGAATTTTCGATGCGGTCAATTGCAGGACCTGAAAGAACAGGATGCGTACAACATGCATACACTTCTTTAGCGCCGCTTTTGACAAGTGCTTCCGCACCAATTGTAATTGTGCCTGCTGTATCAATAATGTCGTCGATTAAAATGCAGATTTTTCCTTCTACATTCCCTACAATGTTCATCACTTCTGCTACATTTGGCTTTGGACGGCGTTTATCGATAATGGCAATTGGTGTTTTTAAACGCTCTGCCATTTTACGAGCTCGTGTTACTCCACCGTGATCTGGTGAAACAACAACTACGTCTTCAGGATTAAAGCCTTTTTTCTTGAAGTAATCCGCTAATAGAGGAACACCCATTAAGTGGTCAATTAAAATATCAAAGAAGCCTTGGATTTGTGGTGCGTGCAAATCAAGAACAAGTACGCGTGTTGCGCCTGCTGTTTCTAATAGATTAGCCACTAATTTTGCCGTAATAGGTTCACGTGAACGCGCTTTACGGTCTTGGCGTGCATATCCGTAATAAGGCATTACGACGTTAACTGTGCGAGCAGAAGCACGTTTCAACGCATCAATCATAATCAACAATTCCATTAAGTTTTCGTTTACTGGCGCTGAAGTAGATTGAACGATAAACACATCGTTCCCACGAATGCTTTCCTCAATATTGATTTGGATTTCTCCATCGCTAAAGTGTTTGACTGAACATTTCCCTAACTCTACACCTACTTCTTTTGCGATTGCAGCAGCAAGTGGTTCATTTGAATTTAATGAAAAGATTTTTAAATTTGAGTTAGCATATTGATACGGCATGTTGGCCTCCTGTTAATGTTTTAATTATTTTAATTTGTTAACATAGTTTTCTTTGTTCTCTTGTCTTGTACGTCCTATAGCAAGGGCGTTTTCTGGTACATTTTTCGTAATGGTTGAACCTGCAGCAACAAATGCATTCTTGCCGACAGTAACCGGTGCGATTAAATTGGCGTTGCAGCCAACAAATGCATTGTCTTCAATAATCGTCTCGTATTTATTTTTGCCATCATAGTTGACTGTAATAGTACCGCATCCAATATTTACATCTGCGCCGATTGTGGAATCGCCTAGATATGTAAGATGCGATGCCTTGCTTCCTTCGCCAAGCGTTGTCTTTTTCAATTCGACAAAGTTGCCGACTTTAGCGCGATCCATAATGTGCGTTGCAGGACGAATGTGTGCATAAGGGCCAACTGCTACATCATCATCAATCCGACTGTCTTCTATGACAGAATGATCAATCTTTGTACGGTTGCCTATTTGGCTATTTCGGATTTGGCTATTCAACCCAATAAGACAATTTTCGCCAATAGTAGAAGGGCCTTCAATCATCGTTCCTGGTTGAATCACCGTATCACGGCCTATTACAGCTTCAGCACTAATATAAGTATTGTCTGGATTAATGATTGTTACACCATTTTGCATATGTTTCTTATTAATGCGAGATTGCATAATTCTTTCAGCTTGTGCTAATGCTACTCGATCATTAACACCTAGTGTTTCCGAAAATTCTTTAGTCACGTAAGCTTCTACAATTTCTCCGCGACTTTGTAAGATTTCAATCACATCTGGCAAATAATATTCGCCTTGTGCATTGTCATTTTTTACTTCTTTCAAAGCTTCAAAAAGCGCTTTATTATCAAAACAATATGTGCCTGTATTGATTTCCGTCACTTCTTGTTGTTCTTTTGTTGCGTCTTTTTGCTCAACAATCTGTGCAACCTTGCCATCGCTGCTACGTAAAATACGTCCATAACCTGTAGGGTCTTCAGCTATAGCTGTCAAAATTGTCGCTTTTGCTTTATTTGCTTCATGATGTTCATAGAGAGCTTTCATTGTTTCTGGACGTATAAGTGGTGTATCACCACAAATTACCAGCGTTGTGCCATCTAAATCTTGAAGCAAAGATTCTGTTTGTTGAACAGCATGCGCAGTGCCAAGCTGCTCTTTTTGCAGAACATATTCACTGCGATCATTTAATTGTTCTTGCACTTTTTCTGCACCGTGTCCTACCACTGTAACGATACGGCTGGCATCCAACTGTTGAATATTATCTACCACATGCTCTACCATTGGTTTTCCGCAAACAGGATGAAGAACTTTATATAAATTGGACTTCATACGTGTGCCTTGGCCAGCAGCCAAGATTACGGCATAAATATTGGTCATACTTACAAGTCCTCCAGTCAAACAGATTTTTTCTCTTTTGACTATAAAGCAAACTTAACATATTTTCAAGACATTACGACTTGACAAATCATTAAGAAACCATTTATTATATAATTCTTTTTCTAAAAAGTTCTTCCTCTTTATCATAACTCTTTTAATTCTATTATGGGAGGTTTTATTAAGAGAAATATGTGGTAATAGACTATATATGCAGGTTAGATTAATAATCCTTACATAAAAGGAAATTTCAACATAAAAAAGAGCCTATTCAATAAGAATTGGCCCTTGGCTTCTTTCGCTATTAAACTTTCTCTTCCTCTAGCACCAAAAATTCATCTTCGTGGCTATTGGCATAAGCATGCAATACAGATTCTTGAATCTTAGATCGTGTGCCAGAATTGATTGGATGGGCAATATCTCGGAACTCTCCGTCTGGCGTTCTTTTGCTTGGCATCGCTACAAATAATCCAGCATTCCCATCAATCACACGTATATCATGCACAACGAATTCGTTGTCCAGTGTGATGGAAGCAATGGCGCGCATGCGGCCATCAGTCTCTACACGGCGAAGTCTTACATCAGTTACTTCCATTTTCTCACCACCTCTCATCTTAGTTGTTAGATAGAATCTATTAACATCCTAATTCTATAAGCAGAGAGCTAATCCCTTCTTTATTATAAAAAATTTTTATAAAATTTAAAATATTATTTTAAACAAAATAAAAAGGCCACAATATCATGGCCTTTTGTTTTATACTAAAGCAATTACTTCGATTTCAACTTTTGCATCTTTTGGCAGTTTTGATACTTCCACTGTTGTGCGAGCTGGTTTATGTGCGCCAAAATATTCGGCATAGATTTCATTCATTACTGCAAAGTCTTCCATATCAGTTAAAAAGACTGTCGTTTTAATCACTTGGTTTAGTGAAGAACCTGCTTCAGCCAAAACGGCTTTGACGTTTTCGAATACTTGATTTGTTTGCTCCGTAATATCTCCACCAACAAATTCCCCTTCCGCTGTTAACGGAATTTGGCCTGAACTGTAAAAAGTATTGTTGACTACCATTCCTTGGACATATGGTCCAATTGCTGCTGGAGCATTTTTTGTTGAGATTACTTTCATCTGTCATATCCGCCTTTCGAAAAATAGTTGCCTTCTTCTAATTTGATCGTACGGTCTTTTTCATTTACTTCTTTTAACTTTACTAAAGAGTAATAATTGTCGACTAAACGTTCATCTGTATGTGCGGCCTCTACTAGTACAGCCATTCCTGCTAGTGTGCAATCAAACTCTTCAATCAGGTTTTTCATGCCATTCATCGTGCCGCCGACTTTCATGAAGTCGTCTGTAACAAGCACTCTTTGACCGCTTTTCATACTACGTTTTGATAAAACCATCGTTTCAATGCGGCGTGATGAGCCTGAAACATAGTTAATGCTGACAGTTGAGCCTTCGGTTACTTTGTTATCTCTGCGCACGACTACGACCGGTACGTTTAAGTGTCTTGCAATGGCATGAGCTATCGAAATTCCCTTAGTCGCAACTGTCATAATGACATCTATTTCCTGGCTACAAAAAGCTGATGCAAATACTTTCCCTACTCTATTCATTAATTCGGGATTGCCAAGTAAATCCGTCATAAATAAATAGCCGCCTGGTAATAGACGGTCGGAATGGCCTAACTCACTTATTAATTCGTCAATTACCTCTTTGACTACATTCTCAGACACCTTGGGTATATATTTGACCCCGCCTGCTGCTCCGGGAACTGTCACTAAAACCCCAATTCCTCTTTCTTCAAATGTATCTTTTACAATCGTCAAATCCTCACTAATGGAGGATTTAGCAGATTGATATAACTCTGAAAAAAAAGTAAGGGGGATTAGCTTTTGTGGATGCTCCAATAAATAATGCGTCATATCAACAAGACGCTCACTGCGCTTCCATTTCATAGCACCCTCTCCTTTTACCCGAATGTTTTAATCAAAAAATACCACAATTATGCGTCTTTAAGCAAGTGCATCTCTTTCACCAATTAAACGCACTGCATATACTTCATCGCAAAAGCCTCTCAGGCCATTAACGATGCGACTCACCCGTGCTTTATTTTGAACTAAGCCAAAAACTGTTGGCCCACTGCCACTCATTAATACGGCATCTGCCCCAAATCTATTCATTTGCTCTTTAATAATGGATACCTCGGGATAAAGTTCTAATGTTACGCTCTCCAAAACATTTCCAACGCTGTTGCATAATCGAGAATAATCTTTGTCTTCAATAGCTTGTACCATTTGTTGTGTGTCTGGATGTTCGACCTTATTCATATCTAGACCGCCATACACTGCTGCTGTTGAAACGCCAATCGCAGGCTTTGCCAGTATTACCCAACATGCAGGTGGAGTTGCGATATGCTTGATCTTTTCGCCTCTGCCTGTGGCTATAGCGGTTCCACCGTATACACAGAAAGAAACATCTGATCCAATTTCTGCTCCTAATTCTGCCAATTGATCAATGGTTAACCCTAAATTCCAAAGAGTATTCAACCCTTTTAATGTTGCAGCAGCATCACTGCTTCCTCCTGCTAGACCAGCAGCTACTGGAATCTGCTTATCAATAGAAATGGAGACACCATCTTTGACTCCGTATGTATCTTGTAATAGCTTGGCCGCTTGATATGCCAAATTTCGTTGGTCATCCGGCACAAAGGTGCTACTTGAATGTATATGGATTTGCCCATCACTCCGTTTTGATAAACCGACGCGATCTGCTAAGTCCACAGTCGTCATAATCATTTCAACCTCATGGTAGCCGTCTTTCCTTTTGTATAGTACATCCAGCGTTAAATTTATTTTGGCAGGTGCTTTTACATAAAGCATACCTCCGCCTCCTTTCAAATATAAAAGAAGAAGCAATCTCCGTTCTTTGTCTACTTCACACTATTTTACCACAGGTTATGTTTGATGAGCCATTCGCTTGATACGTGGGATAAAACAAAAAGCAGCCTTCCTATCATTTAGGAAGAACTGCCTTTTCCAGTGCGTCTATTTGTTAATATACGTGAAAATATTTACTGCTTTTGGCCGTCTGCTAAAGACTCTTTCGCCATTTCAATAGCCCTCTTCACCATATTTCCGGCATCTCGCGCTTTGATTCCGCCCCATCCTTCACGTTGAACCGTATCGTAAAAGCCTAATTCTTTTGCGATTTCTATTTTCAACTGTTCGGACATAATTGACTTTCTCGCCATACGAAATTCCTCCCTTTAACGCCTGGGCTTTTAGTATAACCAACAATATAAAAAACACTCTAGAAACATTCTCTGTATGCCAGAGTGTTTCTAGAGTGCTGTACAAAATGCTTTGGTTTATAGTTCTGTTTGCTTATTTAGCTGCAGCAACACCTGTTGCAACCTCATCATCAAATGTTATTTCTACTGCTTCTGTTAAAATATCTGTGTAGCTGTAAGACACACGCTCAATCGCGTTATCGTCTTGATCAAGATCAACTACAAATACTGCGCGATATGTTTCACGTAATATTCCAGCGCGCTCAATCGTTTTCTTGCGACCACCGTTTGCTTTTAATTGCAAACGTCTACCCAAATGACAATCTAACGACTTTTTAATGTCGGCTAAAGTTTTTGGCATTTTCGCTTACACCTCACTAATAACCATTATACAAAATGTCTGAAATATTGTCAACATAAAATTTATATTTTATCAATCTGTTAAAACGTTGTCAATAAATTTTTTATAAAAAAATATTTTTTATCATTATATCAATATAGTGGTTATTTTTGGAAGTGAGGTAATAAAGCATCAGCTAATCTTCCAAACTCAACAATAGAAAGGGTTTCACCGCGACGAGTTGGATCTATATTCACCTCTGCAAGCGCAGATAAAATTTGTTCCTTCTTCGCTTTTCCATTCTCCAACTGTGATTGCAGATTGTTTAGTATTGTTTTGCGACGCTGAGCAAACGAACTCCGCGTTACTTCAAAAAAGAACGCTTCATTAATGACCTCTACCGGCGGTTTTTCACGACGGAGAAGGCGTAAAACCGCCGAATCGACATTTGGCTGAGGCATAAATACTGTTTTCGGAACAGTCATCACTACTTCAGCTTGCATATAATACTGCACCGCAATAGACAGAGAGCCATATGCTTTAGTCCCTGGAACCGCTGATATCCTGTCAGCCACTTCTTTTTGCATCATAACCACCATACCGCGTATCGGCAATTTATCCATTAATAATTTTAATAGGATTGGGGTTGTAACGTAATAAGGGAGGTTTGCAACCACCATTATATCATTATAATTTTCACATTCCTCTGCTAGTATGTTGGATACATCCGCTTTTAAAATATCGGAATGAATAATTTTCACATTATCATAAGGACTCAACGTATCAGCAAGTACGGGCAGTAAACGTTGGTCTATTTCAAAAGAAATAACTTTACCCGCAGAGCGCGCCAAATGCTCTGTGAGTGCTCCGATTCCCGGTCCTATCTCAATGGCAGCACTTTCTTTTGTCAACTCTGCATGGCTTACAATATTACGTAAGATATTAGGGTCAATTAAGAAATTTTGTCCTAGGCTCTTCTTAAATGAAAAGCCATATTTTTTTAGTATTTCTTGAGTGCGCAGTGGTGTAGCTATATCTTTATTCATTTTTTTCCTCCTGATTCAGTTGTCGAATGGCTTCACCGAATTGTTGTTCTGTAATTTGGAACATTGTCAGCCTTTTGATCAATTGTTTGCTGTTTGTTGAACCTACGTTTAACAACTCTCCTAATCGTTCACGCCGTTTTTTAGCATCAGGATGAGAGATCAAGTGAGCTGCTAGTAAATCGTCTATTGTAATCGTACTTATAAATTTTTCAGATTGCTGTGGCGAATAAACCTTGGATAGTGCCATGCGTATATCTTCGTCCTTTGCGTGCTCAATCCCCAAGCTTTTTCCGTTTTTAGCTTTTGTTTTTTCCTTAGGCAAGAATGCATGTTTTACACCAGGAACTCGTTCCTCAATAATGGCACGGATACGCCTGCCAGGATAGTCTGGGTCAGTGAACACGATGACACCTCTTACATGTTGGGCGTGTTGTATATTGCGCAGTGTCTCATCTGAGATAGCTGATCCATTTGTTTCAATTGTATCGGCATTTACTGCTCTTTTAATCGCTGTTGTATCATCTTTTCCTTCAACTACAATAATTTCCTTAATGTCCACGGATTATAAGTCCTCTTTTCTTCGAAGTTCCTTTGTTTATTTTATTGGTTATTGTATAGTTTGTACAGTTTCTACGGGATCTTTGGTTATAAGCATATACAAAACTATCCATGAAGATTCAATTAGACACAAAAAAGCTCCCTTATCATCAATCGATAAGGAAGCTCCCACTTAGGAAATCTTAACTTTACTTTTGAATAGTGACTTTAACAGTACGTCGTCCCCAGCTATATGCTTTTTTCTTCGATGGCATAAAGACGTCAATTTTGCGGCCTTTAATGGCCCCCCCGGTATCGCCAGCAACTGCTAGACCATATCCGTTCACATACACCATAGAACGCAATGGAATCACTTTAGGATCGACTGCAATTACCTTTTTATATGGATTTTTGCGCAGATTGATCCCTGTAGCTGTTTTACCTGAGCATCCTTTGCAATAAGCTGTATAGGCTGTAGAAGAAACATACATTGATTTATTAGACACAGGTTTTGATACTTTCTTAATACCAATACGTAAATATTGTTTTGCTACATAGCCTGTGTGGTTCTTGTAGCTAACTTTATACCAGTTTCCTTTGCGACCTTTGTATGTTACATTATGGCCTTTAGGTATCAATGTTTTTACTTTGTATTTTGTACCTGGTCCCTTGCGCAAGTTCAAACGGTCTGTCGTATGATATTTGCGGGCTGAGCTGACCATTGTAATTTTTTTATGGGAGTTTTCCACTACATCGATGGCCTTTTCTACTCGAACTTCCGATTGTGCTGCATCATTTGCGGGTTGCTTTAAAAAGCCAGCGACAGTAGTCGAAGTGTCTCCTCTATCCATTGCATTTTCATTGCTTTGTACCTGTTGGTTCTGCTGTATATTAAAGCTATTTTCTGCAAAAATAGAGCTCGTCAATACAGGTGATGCCATAATAGCTAAGACTGTCACGCCAAATATTCTTTTTAAGTTCTTTGTTATAGACAACTTTTCTTTCATCATGAAAAAACGCCTCCTTTTTTGCTTTTTGAAAATACTAATTGCTAATTTAACTTCCAGTAACTAGTATTATTCCTAACTAATGAAAACTATTCATATTTTTTGTGTGGGAGACGTTTGTTCAGTCTTTTAATTTGAAATGTTATAGAAACGAAGTGCATTTTGCGTTGTAGCTTCGGCTACTTCTTCCACTGCTATGTTTTTTAGTCTTGCAATTTCTTCCGCAACTAAAGGTACATAAGAAGGTTCATTTCTTTTACCGCGATGAGGATGCGGAGCAAGAAATGGCGCATCTGTCTCTACCATCAAATAGTCTAGGGGAATAGCTTCAGCAACTTCTTTTGGTTTTTTGGCATTTTTAAATGTCACTGGTCCGCCCAAACCGATCATAAAATTCATCCCAATACAGATTTTAGCTGTTTCTACACTACCGCTGAAACAATGCATAACACCGCCTACTTCTGAAGCATCTTCCTCTTGTAAAATGCGGATACAGTCATTTGTTGCTTCACGATTGTGAATGACAATCGGCAGTTTTACCCGTTTCGCAAGTTGAATTTGTTTTCTAAGTAAGTCTTGTTGTATTTCTTTTGGCGATTTATCCCAGTGATAATCTAATCCTGTTTCGCCAATAGCTACAACTTTCGGGTGGGCAGCTAAACGCTCAATCCAATTTAAATCTTCTTGTGTGCAATCAATTGCATCTACTGGATGCCAGCCGATTACTGCATAAAGAAAGTCGTATGTTTCCACCAGTTCCATTGCACGTTTGATTGTCGGCTGGTCAAAACCTACTACTACCATTTTCTTTACATTATTGGCTAACGCACGGTCAATAACTTGTTGAAGATCTTTTTCGTATTGTTCAGAATTTAAATGGACGTGTGTATCGATAAACATTTTCATTCTCCTCACATGAATTTCATTGTAACGAATTAAATTATTTCACGCTTCACAGTCAAATTACATTTATATTACAAACATTTCATCTGTTTCTATACTTTTTACTCATAAAGATAACTGTCGAAACATAAAATATATTCGCTTAATAGGTCTAAAAAACTAAAAAAAATCGTTTTACAAATTTCTCTAATATGACGCTTATTTGAAAAGAAAAGCCTGCTTTATAGGCAGGCTTTTTCCTTTTCTATTTTACTTGGGCGCCGTTTTCAAGCTTTTCATCAACTGTTGCCAGTGTTAAAATACCATCTTTGCTGCCGGCTAAAATCATCCCTTGAGATAATTCGCCACGAAGTTTTACAGGTTTTAAATTGGCTACCACAATTACTTTGCGTCCAATTAATTCCTCTGAGTTGTAATATTGCGCAATACCTGACACAACTTGACGCTTTTCATAGCCTAAATCCAGTTGAAGTTTTAATAATTTATCTGCTTTAGGCACCTTGTCGCAAGCTGTAACCGTAGCCACGCGCAAATCGACTTTCATGAAATCATCAATCGTTATTTCAGGAAATTCATCTTTTGGTTCTTCCTCTTTTTTCGGCTCTTCTGTTTTAACAGAAACGCGCATTTGATCGCGGATATACGTAATTTCTTCTTCTGGATCTAGACGTGGGAAAATTGGAACACCTTTGTCGATCACTTTCGTTTTCGCTGGAATGCCATTTTCGTCATCTAATGTTTCCCAAGCAAGTAAATCCTCGCTTAAACCAAGCTGGTGCATGATTTCTTTTGGAGCTTGGGTCATGAATGGCTGAACCATAATAGCGATCTTGCGTAGGTTTTCAGCTAAATTATACATAACTGTTCCAAGCTTGCCTTGAAGCTCTTCATTTTTGGCAAGTACCCATGGCTGTGTTTCATCAATATATTTATTCGTACGAGAAACAAGTGCCCAAATGTCACTTAACACTTGGCTAAATTGCATTTTTTCAATATTTTCTTCGTAACGTGCTTTTGTTTCTTTTGCCTGGTTCTTTAATGCTTCATCGAACTCTGTTGGAATAAGTCCTTCAGTTGGGATGACGCCATCGAAATATTTATTCATCATCGAAATCGTACGGTTTAAGAGGTTTCCTAAGTCATTTGCAAGGTCGAAGTTTACTCTTTCGACAAATGCTTCAGGCGAGAATACACCATCTTGTCCAAATGGCAGCTCACGGAGTAAGAAGTAGCGAGTAGCATCTAATCCATAGCGCTCTATTAGCATCTCGGGGTATACGACATTGCCTTTAGACTTGGACATCTTACCATCCTTCATCATAATAAAGCCATGAGCGAATACTTTTTTAGGAAGTGGCAAATCTAATGCCATTAGGAAGATCGGCCAATAAATTGTATGGAAGCGCACAATATCCTTTCCTACTACATGTACATCTGCAGGCCAATATTTTTTAAATTCGGCATCATTGTCTGTATCGTACCCTAATGTTGTAATATAGTTCGTTAATGCATCTACCCATACATAGATGACATGTTTTGGATCGCCAGGAACCCGTATTCCCCAATCAAATGAAGTACGAGATACAGAAAGATCCTCAAGACCTGGCTTGATAAAGTTGTTAATCATTTCATTTTTTCGTGATTCAGGCTCAATGAAAGTTGGATTCTCTTCGTAGTATGCCAAAAGACGATCAGCATATTTTTTCATGTTAAAGAAGTAGGATTCTTCTTTTACCTTATGGACTGGTCTACCGCAATCCGGGCATTTGCCATTATCCAGCTGTGTTTCTGTAAAAAACGATTCACAAGGCGTACAATACCAACCTTCATATTCTCCTTTATAAATGTCGCCATTATCCAAAAACTTTTTAAAGATTTTTTCTACGACCTTTGTATGACGATCTTCGGTTGTTTGGATGAAGTCATCATATGAAATATCCATTAGCTTCCAAAGTTTTTTAGCTGCTTGAGCGATTTCATCTACATATACTTGCGGATTTTTATTCGCCTCTTCTGCTTTTTCTTGAATCTTCTGGCCATGTTCATCCATACCAGTTTGAAACTTAACATCAAAACCGCGCAAACGTTTATAACGAGCCATTGTATCAGCAGCTACCGTTGTATAGGCAGTACCAATATGAAACTTGCCGCTTGGATAATAAATCGGGGTTGTGATATAGAATGTTTTCTTTTCATTTGTCACGAAAACTTCCTCCAGTGCTTTACAGTATACTTCCTATTCTATAGGAGACGGAAAAACCTTTCAATTAAAGATTACTTCTTCAGTTTTTGTCAAATCGTGTCGAATAACATCGTATTACAGTGTTTCTTGAAAAAATAAGATAAATAGCGTATATAAATACAAATATTGTTCAAAATAAAAACATCCAATAAGATAAATCTCCTTAAAGAACGGTAATTTCTTGAAAATTGTTGAAAAAATAACTTGAAAAATAATTGACGTATATGGTATTAGTTGGTATACTAATGCTTAGTCAAGGAATATTATGTCGAATTTTGACGAAAAACAATAATATATAGCTTATATAGGAGGAACACTAATTATGAAATCTACAGGTATTGTACGTAAAGTTGATGAACTTGGACGCGTGGTTATTCCCATCGAACTTCGCCGTACTCTTGGTATCGCTGAAAAAGATGCACTAGAAATTTACGTGGATGACGATAAAATCATCTTAAAAAAATATATGCCTAATATGACTTGTGCTGTAACTGGCGAAGTATCAGATGATAACTTCCGCTTAGCTGGAGGCAATCTAATCCTTAGCCCTGAAGGCGCACAAATTCTTATTAAAGAAATCCAATCTAAATTAAATAAATAAGGCTTAGCATATCATCGAGAGGTGCTTTAGCTACCGTTTGTTATTTTTAAAACAATTTTTGAGAGCCGTCATGAATCTTGTTTAATATATTAGTGAAAAGGCCCACGTGGAATGCTACTCATCCACATGGGCCTTTTCATTTTTTTATTGTTTCATTCTACATGATATGCTTGATAAACTTCTCGTTTACTTAGTTTCCGTATTTTTGCTACTTCTTTAATTGCTTCTTTTGACGACATACCTTGTTCTTCGATTAAAAGGTTGACATGTTCTTCTATTGTCAGTTGTGTCCACCAGTTATCTTCTTCATCTTCCTCTGCTTCTTTGCTTCCTTCTACTACTAAGCAAAATTCTCCTCGGATTTCATTAGCCATTGCCCATTCAACCGCTTCTTCTAAAGTACCACGCAAAAATTCTTCAAATTTCTTTGTCAATTCACGTGCCATGACGATTTTTCGATCGCCTAATATGGCTTGCATGTCTTTAAGAGTATCTTTTAAGCGGTGTGGTGCTTCATAAAAAAGAATGGTTTCCTGACGTTTTTTTAAGTTCTCTAAAGATTCTTTTCGTTCCTTTTTATTTCGACTTAAAAAGCCGTAAAAGAAGAATGGTTGAGGAGTAAGACCAGATGCAATTAAAGCTGTGAGTGCAGCATTTGCTCCTGGTATAGGGATGACTGCAAATCCTTCATCAATTGCCTTAGCTGCAATATCTGCTCCAGGGTCAGAAATACAAGGCAGACCAGCATCGCTAACTAATGCAACCTTTTTTCCCTCTCGTAAATAGTGTAAGATTTTTTCTCCTCCCTGCTCCAGATTATGCTCATGATAGCTGGTTAAGGGTGTGTCGATTTCAAAATAGTTGCAAATTTTTCTAGAATTCCGTGTATCCTCCGCTGCAATAATATCTGCTTCTTTTAAAATACGGATGGCACGCATTGTTATGTCTTCTAAATTTCCTATAGGTGTCGCTACTAAGTACAAGCAACTCTGCTGTTCATGCATTGAACTCTTTTGTGATTTCACTTTTTTCACTCCATGCTGCAATATAGTCGATCTTTTGCTTTTTAGATAATTGTTTGAAATGGTATTCTGCACTCATGGCCTCTTGCTTTGTATGGAATGCTTCAGCGTAAATACAGTGTACAGGCAATCTCGGTTTCGTATATTTTGCACCTTTACCAGCATTGTGTGCAGCCAAACGCTTCTCTAAATTATTAGTATAGCCTGTATAATAACTGCCATCGCTGCATTCTACCACATACATCATATGTTTATTCGTTGTCGCCATATAGCATCTCTCTTACTTCTGGTGTATAAGCACCATCGTCTCCATACACATAAAGAGGAGGCAATATTTTTAGATCAGCCTTGCCATCTTTTATGCCTTCAATTAGGAGTGTATTAGCTTCCTTACCTTCTTTCGGATAGACAAAGCGTATCCGTTTTGGCTCTAATCGATTGTTTCGCATTGCGGTCACAATATCTAAAAGGCGACCTGGCCTATGTACAAACGCTGCCTTCCCACCCTGCTTTAAGAGTTTGCTTGCTGAATAAATCATTTCATCCAACTTCAAGTGAATTTCATGTCGAGCAATTGCAACATGTTCTTTAAGGTTCTTTTCACTTGCCTCATGTGCAGGAAAGTAAGGAGGATTACATGTCACCACATCATATTTTTCCACTCCTAGTTGGGGTGAAATGGTACGTACATCTCCTTGTATGATGGTTATTTGATCTTCTAATTTGTTATAGCGTACACTTCTTTCAGCCATATCATACAACCGACTTTGTAATTCTACACCGGTGATATGCCCTTTTGTACGCGCACTTAAAAAGAGAGGAATTACACCATTGCCTGTACATAAATCCACCAGCTTTCCTTTTTGAAAAGGAACGTTAACAAATTTCGATAACAACACAGCATCCAGTGAAAATGAAAATACAGATGGACTTTGGATTATGCGCAAATCCTCTGCCAGTAAATAGTCCATTCTTTCATCTTCCTTTAACCAGTCTTCCATTAAAAATCCTCCACATAGCAAAAGACTGACCACCACGATCTTTTATGTGGAATCAGCCTTTTTATTATTATTGTTTATTTAAGAATGACAAACAGAATAAACAGTCTTCACCTTTTCGTGAACTGCCAAAATGAACATGGCAAACATGAAATCCTTCATGGTAGAGACGGGCTAAATTATCGTAGCCCTCCCCTATATCCATCGCATTTTGTTTCTCTTGAATGGCTTCTTTTTCGTTCTCTTTCTGATGGACAGAAAGAACTTCTTCTAAGCGAGAACGCAGATGGCTGTTCTCCATCTGTAATGTTTGATGCTCTTCCATCATGAGTGCAACAAATTTCTTCAATGCCTCAAATTGTTTTTGCATCGATTCAAGCTGTTGTTCGAACTCCATAACAGTATCTAAAAAATTACGGTCCTTCACTCAAGCCACCTCGTTATTATCTATTGAACTGAACTTTCGTATTGAAGAATTTCGTCCAATGTGTATTCTAATATTCGCTGCTCCTCATATAACTCCACTTGAAGTATTCTTTCTAAAATATTTAGGCCGCTGACTTTTCCTCTGCCATCCGGCGTTCTAATTGTTTCCCCAATGTCTGGCATATGTGCCCGCGCCTCTTCATACTCGTCGTTTTCATATTTTAAACAGCACATTAAGCGACCGCATAGACCTGAAATCTTAGAAGGATTGAGCGAGAGATTTTGATCTTTTGCCATTTTTATGGACACAGGTTCAAAATCTCCTAAGAAGGTAGAACAGCAAAGCATTCTGCCGCATGGTCCTATTCCACCTAACATTTTCGCTTCATCCCGTACACCTATCTGTCTGAGCTCGATACGTGTACGGAAAATAGCTGCAAGATCTTTAACCAATTCTCGGAAGTCGACTCTGCCTTCAGCTGTAAAATAAAAAATAATTTTATTGCGGTCAAACGTATATTCAACATCTACTAATTTCATTTCTAAACTATGTTCTACTATTTTATCCGTGGCTATTCCAAATGCACGTGTCGATTCAGTTTCATTTTCATCGACTTGAATGCGGTCACGTTCATCAGCAGGACGAACTACTTGTTTAAGAGGCAATACGACATCATTTTCTCCAACTTCCTTCATTGCTACAACAATTTTTCCGTATTCTACGCCTCTTGCTGTTTCAACTATGACGTATTGGCCTTTTTCTAACAGATAGTCGCCAGGGTCGAAATAATATATTTTACCCGTTTTTTTAAAACGGACACCAACTACTTTATACAAAGGATTTTACCTCCTGCAAATTTAAAATCAACTGTTCCATCATTAGCGTTTTATTCATATTGCTTTTCAATTGCCTGCGAGCTGTTAATATTGCTTGCAATTGAGTTGATAGTGTATTGAAGCTTGTTCGAAGTGCAGCATCCTTGAATACGGATAACGTATCTGGGTATGTGCACATTACTTCTGAATTAGCTTTAATGGAGACAATGTCACGAAAGGCAAACAGCATTAAATCTAAAGCAATTTCTACTTGCTCTTTTTCTTTAAATTGAGGCAACCAGTCTTCATGTATGATAAGCATTGCTTCATGTACATTTTTAAAGGTTGCTTCTACCAATTTTAACACTGTTTTTCTTGCCTGTGCAAACGACTCATCCTTTGCAAGAGCAAAAGCTTCCTCAACATTATGGGTCAACATGCTGACTGTTGCTGCCATAGATTGGGTAATTCCACTCTCCGTTAATTTTTCAATCAATATATTTCGTGGTATATCTCTAAATTTAATATGTTGACAACGAGAGCGAATCGTTGGAATAATAGCATTTATATTTTCTGTTAAAAATATGGCTGTCACGTTTCCTTCAGGTTCTTCTAAGAACTTCAACAATTTATTGGCTGACTTTACGTTTAAACGTTCAGCACTATGTATCACATAAACCTTGCGTCCTGCTTCTAAGCCTGTCTTGCTCATCTCACTAAGCAATGTGTCTATCGCATCTACTTTTATAAATTGTCCATCCGGGTATAGTTGGTGAAGGTTAGGATGATTGCCAGATAGGATACGCTTACAGTTTCTGCATGTTTCACATGGAACATTCAAGCGGGGATTTTCACATAAAATTAATCGAACAAAAAAAAGCATTAATTCTTCAGTGCCAGTTCCTTTAGAGCCTTCAAAAATGTAGGCATGTCCAACACGATTTTTTTCGAATATGGTTTGAAGCTGTTTCGTTACAATAGGCTGCAGTTGAAGTAAGTCTTCTATATTCTCCACGGTTCCATCACACCCTCTTGTTTTGAAAAAATCCCGTGCTTCGGCGTACCGAATAACACGGGCTCTACGTATACAGATTGATTAACAGTCCTTTAATCTCACCTATTTTAGCTAATAAATCAACGGAAGATTTTTCTTCATTTAAAAGGTCCTCCGTCAGTTCAATTAGTTTGTCATCAATGGTTTGCACTATTTTCAACCGACGCCCTTCCCCAAAACGGTTCCAGGTATGCGATTGCTTTAATTCCATCCCCGAAGAGATGACTTCTTTTAAAAATCGCTTCACAAGCATTTTAAATTTAGCTAAATCACGAAGGTTTTTGGATTTTGCAATACGATCACCAGCGGTCGATATATCACCTAACAGTCTTGTTAATTGCTCTGTTTGCATTCGTTGTCCTGACTGAACAACAAAATCTCCAAAACGTGCAGTTGGCTGGTGATTAGGCAATTTTTGTCTAGTTGTGTCTACACCGATCCGTAAATCTTGATTAATCTTCAAAAAAATGTTCCCTCCACCGTTTAGAAATGATGGAACTGTTCGATAGGTAATACAAAGACAGTTGCGCCGCCTACTTCTACTTCTACTGGGTAAGGGATATATGCATCTGCATTTCCACCCATCGGTGAGATAGGAGCTACCATTTGTTCACGGGAGCGGCAATTATCTCGAATGACGCCTAATAATTTTTGAACTAGTGAATCCTCAGTACCAATTAAGAAGGTTGTATTACCTGAACGAAGGAAACCTCCAGTACTGGCCAATTTTGTTGCGCGAAAATCATGTTTCGTTAAAGCGTTAGAAAGACGGTTACTATCCTGATCTTGAACTACTGCCACAACTAATTTCATCGGCATTCACTCCTCTATTTCTTTTTTCTATTATACCACACTTTAAAACACAGTAATAATTCATTAGTTCAATAATTCGATCATAATTTTCCATACAGATTGAAAAACTTCTTCTCGGGGCTTATTGGCATCTACTTTATAAATGCGAGTTGGATATTTATCTGCTAATTGTAAGTATGCTTGATGTACCTTTTGATGGAAAGCTAAACTTTCTGCATCTAATCGATTGACCTCGCGTTCACTATGCGCGGCTATTCGATCTAGTCCTACTTGAGGGTCTATATCAAACAAAATCGTTGCGTCAGGCAAGCGATTTCCTATAGCAAATTCATTGATGCTCTTTACCGCATCAATACCTAGGCCTCTGCCTATACCTTGATAAGCTAATGAAGAATCCAAGAAACGGTCACACAAAACAATACTTCCTTCATCTAATGAAGGCTTTATCTTTTCAACAAAATGCTGGCTTCTAGCCGCCGCGTATAATAACGCTTCTGTTTTTGGATCCATCTCTAAATGAGAAGGATCTAATATAATTTGGCGTATTTTTTCAGCAATTACACTTCCGCCTGGTTCTCGTGTCGCTACTACTTTCTTTCCCTCTTCTTGCAGTTTACTAACAACCATTTTTAAAATTGTTGTTTTACCTGCTCCTTCTGGGCCTTCAAATGTGAAAAATAATTTACTCATCTCTATATCCTTTCATGACTACTGGTATGTTTATTATACATGTTGCTAGAGACGTTTACTAATCTTATTGAGGCCAGTATAGCTATGTGCTAAACAAGTGTATTTAATCATATGCTACGCATTCGTCTAGCATTATTGAAAATTTATATATTTTTAAAATAATTTATCCTATACTTCATTGAGTTACTAAAATCTACTTCCTGGAACATACAATTAATAATTATAAAAATATCACCAAGTTTAAAGTGCATAATGGTGAGAAAATTAGACAAATGGATAGCACATTCAATAATGATTAAATCGTAAAAAGCGAAAATAAGGGGTGCAACCATTAAACATTAGAATAGAAATCTACACTAATAACATTTAAACAAAATAAAAAGGTATTAAGCATAATCTGCTTAATACCTTAACTATTGCCTAGCAACGTCC
>NZ_BJVD01000015.1 GCF_007988965.1 Rummeliibacillus stabekisii | reverse complement strand
TGTCGTTCGTTTGTTTTAGCGAACTTTTATATAATATCATTTCTGTATCGACTTGTCAACAACTTTCAAAAGTTTTTTATTTGAAGTTCGCTAACTTGGTAAGTCGCTATCAGCAACTTTTATATAATAACAACTTCTAGAAGGTATGTCAACACATAATTCAATTATTGTTTTATACAAAACGGCTTCTATTATAATCGCCTCATCACACGCACTAATTTCTCTTCCAATATCAATGAAGTCGTAATAACAGATGCTACACCTTTGAGTAGTTAATAAGAGTTTCTTCTATAAATAAGAACTAATTAGATCCCCATACACCCTCGTTGCCATCAAAAGCCAACTATTGTAAAATTAAATGTAGGTTTTGTAGCACAGTTCTGCTTAACCTATAAACTATTTCTATATTTATATCAGTCAACCGGTTTCTTTTAGGCTAATGGGAAATCGGTTTTTATATTTCTCACCAAAGGAGTGTTCTAATGATAAAAAGACTCGTCATTACTGGTTACAAGGCACACGAACTTGGCATCTTTGACGATAAGCATGCTGGGATTCCTATAATCAAGCAAGCTATCAAAGAGAGGTTGGTACCATTAATTGAAGAAGGTCTTGAGTGGATAATAATGACCGGTGCGCTAGGAGTAGAAACATGGGCCGCGGAAATCGTGATGGACCTTCAATTAGAATATCCCGAACTGAAATATGCCATTATGACACCTTTTTTGGATCAAGAGAAGAGATGGAATGAAGCAAAGCAAGAGAAATACGAAATGATACTCTCTCTCGCTGATTACACCACAAGTCTAACGAATCGTCCTTATGAAGCACCTTGGCAGTTTGTTGAGAGCAATAAATTTCTTATTCAGCATTCGGATGGCATTTTAATCGTATACGATGAAGAAAATGAAGGCTCGCCAAAGTATATAAAAAAACTTGCCGCGCAGTATGCCGACAAGTTTGACTATGAAATTCTTTTAATAAATGCGTATGACTTGCAGTTAATCGCTGAGGAAGAACAAATGAAAAAGTGGGAAATGTAAATGCCCCTCCTCAACACTTTCTAGATGTTGAAGAAGGGCACCGTTTTATTCTTTAAATTCCTCCTTCATTAATAGAAGGAAACTGATTTGTACTAATGAGCCTGACCATAACTCTTATTTTTCGGAAGCTCTTTGCCTTTAGTTGAAACGGCTTCTCTTTTCATTGAACTATCCAAAGAACTTGATTTTACCTTTTCACTACGGCCCCAAGGAAGCATATTAAAGACTATATTCATTGCAATTGCTGTTACACTTCCTGCCACTATGCCATTACTTGTTAATATACGTACACTTTCAGGTAAGATGTCGAAAATTTGGGGAACTACAGTCACGCCAAGCCCCATTCCTACCGCACATGCAACGATCATAGGGTTACCTTCTGTTTCACCAATAACAGAGCCCAACATTTTGATACCTTGTGAAACCACCATGCCAAACATAGCAATCATAGCCCCACCAAGCACAGCGGTTGGAATAACTGTCGTTAATGCCGCAATTTTAGGTAAGAATCCTAATGTTACAAGAAAGATACCAGTAATAAAGATAACTGCACGATTTTTAACGCCAGTCAATTGCATAAGGCCTACATTCTGTGAAAAAGCGGTATATGGGAATGAGTTAAAGATTCCACCGATAATAGAAGCTAAGCCCTCTGAACGATATCCTCTTGCAAGTGCTTTATCATCAATTGGCGTATTAGTCATATCACTTAATGCAAAATAAGAACCTGTTGATTCAACCAAAGATACTAGAGCCACCAGCGTCATAGTAATAATAGGTACAACGTGAAACTCTGGTGTTGCGAAGTAAAATGGCGTTACGATTTGGCCCCATGCTGCTTCTTTTACAGGAGTAAAGTCAACTTTACCCATAAAACCTGCCGCAATTGTGCCAAGTACTAGGCCGATCAGTATCGCAATCGAACGAAAGAATCCATTTGTGAATCGGTATAACAAGATAATCGCAAGAAGCGTGCCAAACGCAAGTGTAATGTTAGAAGCAGATCCGAAATCAGCTGCTCCTTGTCCACCGCCCGCATTGTTGATAGCTACTGGAATTAATGTAATTCCGATGATTGTTACAACACTACCTGTCACAACCGGAGGGAAGAATTTAACCAGTTTACCAAAGAAACCTGAAATCAAAACAATAATTAAGCCTGAAGTGATGACCGCACCATAAATTGAACCAAGGCCATATTTGTCGCCAATGCCAATAATAGGTGTAACGGCTGTAAACGTACACCCGAGCACTAAAGGAAGGCCAATACCAAATACTTTGCCTCGTGCAACTTGCAATAATGTAGCAATCCCACACATCATGATATCAATCGAAACTAAGTACGTTAGTTGTGTTGTATTAAACTTTAACGCCCCACCAATTATAAGCGGCACTAATATAGCACCTGCATACATCGCCAATAAGTGTTGAATGCCCAGTGTTGCAAGTTTTGCTTTGTTCATTCTTTGCCGCCTCCTAAGAAAATTGGATTTCTTTGTTTTCTAATGATGAAACAATTGCCAGTGAATCCACTCGATATCCTTTGTCGCGTAAAACCTGACCACCTTGTTGGAATCCCTTTTCGATAACAATACCGATACCGCTAATAGTTGCCCCTGCTTGTTCGATAAGATGAATTAAGCCTTTAGCTGCTTCGCCATTAGCTAAAAAATCATCAATGACAAGTACTACATCATCTTCTGTTAAGTAATCTTTTGACACTGTCAGCGTGCTAGTTACTTTCTTAGTGAATGAATATACTTCAGTTGTATATAGGTTATCAATCAACGTCACCGATTTGCTTTTACGTGCAAAGACTACAGGCACTTCTAATAGAAGGCCAGCCATCACAGCTGGTGCTATGCCGGATGATTCGATTGTTAATATTTTTGTAATTCCTTCATTTTTATAAAGCTCCGCGAATTCTTGACCAATTTTTTTCATCAATTGTGGATCAATCTGATGATTTAAGAAAGAATCTACTTTTAAAACTCCCTCTGATATTACTTTACCTTCGTTTACGATTTTATCCTGAAGTGCTTTCAACACGAGGAACTCCCTTCTTTTCATTAGCACTTCGGCTTTTTTACGTACAAAAAAGCCGAAGAACTAATACATCCAATCATCTACGAGTGGAGCAAAGTCCTTCGACTTATTGTCGAAAGTAATAGCAAATAGAATGTAATGAACAAACTACTATTTACTAGATTGCTTCTCATAGTCAGATCATTTACGGTAATCTGGTAGAAACTTGCAGGCCATATCCCTGCTATTATATGAGTGAATGTTATGTAATTTTGATTATCTTTATTATAGCATGTAAAACGTAAAATTCAATATAAATTCTCTTTGTAAGTGTTGGTAAATAACCCAAAACCGAATAAACAGATTAATTATTCTGATAGAAACATTTAAAAAGCGAACATTATGTCAAACGAAACGGCTCAATTCACAACAAAAAAGCTAATCTACCAACGTTGATAGATTAGCCTTCAAGATTTAAATTATTGTACTTGGCGTTTCGTTGTCAGATCTGCCTCTTCTAGACGTACAACCTTTGTTTTGCATTTCAGTTTATGGCCAAACCAGATAATAAGGAAGATTGGCAAGCCAATATAGGATACTAGGATGCCATACCAATCAATATGGTCGCCTGTAAACGCTGTGTAGTTTTGTCCTAAGATAACAATCGCACAAAGGACAAAGGCAAAAATCGGACCAAACGGGAAAAATTTAGAGCGATAAGGCAACTCTGAGAGATCACGGCCCTGTGCTACAAATGCTTTTCGGAAACGATAATGGCTGGTCGCTATACCAAGCCATGCAATGAAACCGCACATACCAGAAGCGTTTAAAAGCCAGATATACACTGTTCCAGATCCAAAAAATGATGCCAAAAAGGATAAACAAGCCACTGCTACTGTTAAAACAAGTGCTGCAACAGGAACACCTCGGTTGTTTAGCTTTTTGAAAATCTTCGGTGCATTACCTTCCACTGCTAATTCACGTAATGTACGAGATGCTGCATATAACCCTGAGTTGCCGGCTGAAAGAATCGCCGTAAGAATAACTGCGTTCATCACAGAAGCAGCAAAGGCAATGCCTGCATTTTCAAATATTAATGTAAAAGGACTTACTGCCACGTCATCGCTATTTGCTAAACGTGCATCCGTATAAGGAATTAATAAGCCAATCGCTAAGATAGCTAAAACATAAAACAATAGAATTCGCCAAAAGACCGAGCGCACAGCCTGTGGGATTGTTTTTTCAGGATTTTCCGTTTCACCAGCTGTAATCCCAAGCAATTCTGTCCCTTGGAAGGAGAAGCCTGCAGCTAAGAAAATGCCTAATGTAGC
Organism: Rummeliibacillus stabekisii; assembly: GCF_007988965.1. GTDB lineage: Bacteria > Bacillota > Bacilli > Bacillales_A > Planococcaceae > Rummeliibacillus > Rummeliibacillus stabekisii. The sequence goes on along the minus strand of NZ_BJVD01000015.1, from coordinate 46,661 downwards.
AAAAAATCCACCATGGAAAGGCGCGTCACCTTTAAAGAAATTAGTAAATCCAACCGGAGCATGTCCGCCGAGAATACCAAAAATCATTAAGAAACTAATGATGATAAATATAATAATTGTTGCCACTTTAATAAGCGCAAACCAATATTCGCTTTCGCCAAAACTTTTCACTGACAAAAAGTTTAAAGTAAAGATAATTATAAGAAATGCAGCACTCCAAATAAATGAAGGAGTGTGTGGGAACCAATATTTCATAACAATCGCTACAGCTGAAATTTCAGCTGCAATCGTTACTGCCCAGTTGTACCAATAATTCCAACCAAGCGCGAATCCTAATGAAGGATCAACAAATTTGGAAGCATACGTGCTGAATGATCCTGATACAGGCATATAAGCGGCCATTTCCCCTAAACTTGTCATAAGGAAAAATACCATTACACCAATTAGTCCATAAGCTAACAGTGCTCCTCCGGGCCCTGCTGCTGCAACCGAGTTGCCGCTTGCTAGAAGTAGGCCTGTACCGATTGTACCGCCAAGTGAAATCATGGAAATATGGCGGCTTTTTAAGCTGCGTTTCAGTTTCTGTTGTGTATTTGAATGAGAATCATGTTTAATGTTTGTTCGTATTCCTGCATTTGTATGTGTTTCTACTCTATTCATAACTCTCCTCTTTCCGTTTTTCATTGCAAGAAAAGGTCGAGCTGAAGGTATTCTTCGCAGCTGTCTATAACAGCTAAAATTTAAATAAAAAAGCCATCACATATATAACTGAGATGGCGTCCGAATTCCCCATCAACCTTGATCAAGATAGCTCAACACGCCGACATTGGCGTGACAGTTCTGCACCTTTCGATAGCAGCCCCAGCACTAGCAATAAAAAGCTTGCTTGTACTTCGGCAATATTCCCTTTTTAATCGAGTCCTAAACGCTTTCTCGCCTCGTCGATTATACTCATGAATACCGCGACCTCTACCTCATCTATTGGATGAGGCATGCAATATATAGTTTTAAGTTACCTACATTGTAATATATTAAGCACATGACTACAAGGGTAAATAGAAAATTACTATATTTTAGAAAGAAGGGGACATGTTTTGTAAAACAAATATTGATAAAGCAAAATGATTCCTGTACGTTTTTAATATCTATTAAAAATTCAAAAGGAGGATTTCCTTTGGCTTCAGAACAAGCTACGAACCGAAACAAGAAGCTGTCATGGGACAAAAAAACATGGCTTTTAGTGCTCGGTATTATCTTTATCGCCACAACTTTGCGATCCCCTCTCACTGCTGTTGGCCCTATTATTGCAGATATTAAAGAAGGGCTCACTATATCAAATGTGTGGGCGGGATTGATTACAACTATCCCCTTGCTTGCATTTGCAGTTATTTCACCATTTGTCCCTAAAATTTCACAGCGTGTTGGATTTGAAAGAACATTGTTATCAGCCTTAATACTTTTGGCTATAGGTATCTTAATGCGTTCAGCGGGCAGTATCTTTTTCTTGTTCTTTGGAACGATTATCATCGGAGTTGCTATTTCATTTGGCAATGTCCTCTTGCCTGCTCTTATTAAATTAAAGTTTCCTCTTCAAGTAGGATTATTAACAGCACTTTATTCTGTTTCCATGAACCTATCCGCCAGTATAGCAGCGGGCGTGAGCAATCCAATAGCAGAAACAACAATCGGATGGAAGGGAGCTCTTGCCTGTTGGGGTATTCTGGCCATTCTCGCTATCATAGTATGGTTACCGCAGCTGCGGAATCATGTGAAGGTGACAAACAACAATGAATCTTCTCAACGCACTAAACCTATGTGGAAGTATCCTCTTACTTGGGCTATCACCTTCACGATGGGGCTACAATCCCTGTTGTTTTATACGACGGCTACTTGGATTCCAGGGCTGCTTGAAACCCAAGGCATGAGCCCGAGCAAAGCGGGATGGATGTTTTCTATTCTACAGATAGCACAATTGCCAATGACTTTTTTAACCCCGATTCTTGCAGGTAAAAAAGCTGACCAAAGACCGCTCGTTGCATTATTGTCACTGTTTTACTTTGCAGGCTTCGCAGGTATATTTATGAATTGGACAGAGCTTACATTGTTATGGATGTTAATGATTGGATTCGCTGGAGGGGCATCCTTTAGTCTTTCTATGATGCTTTTCTCTCTTCGTTCACGCAACGCTCAAGAAGCAGCTGAACTTTCAGGCACCGCACAATCCATCGGGTATTTGCTCGCTGCAATAGGACCTGTACTATATGGTTTTATCCATGATAGCTTTAATAGTTGGCATGCTGCGAACAGCTTATATCTTATTGTCACAGTCCTTTTGTTCGTCTTTGCATTCATTTCTGCTAAAGACCGATTTGTAACGAAAGAACAATAGCAAAAGCGCCATTAGCTTGTAGCTAATGAGCGCTTTTTCATTCTTATTCTTCTCTGCTTTTTCTGTCTCCCAACCCTTTGAAAGGTGATGGCCGATACATATAAGATGGAGTGTTCTTTTTATTTTTATACGGTTTATGGAAGATATGCGTTAAAGCCGGCGATAGAGGCGGAATAAGCCAAGTCCAATTGCCTGTCACATCTCTATTTTCCGCTTCTTCATTCATTTCAAAACGTTTAAATTGCTGTGCTGCAGTGTGATGATCCACAATGCTGACACCATCTTCCCGGAAGGAATACAAAACGGCTTCATTTAATTCAATTAGTGCACGATCTTGCCACAAGTTTGTGTTTGATCGCATATCTAAACCCATCTTCTTCGCAATGAAAGGAAGCTGATTATAACGATTTTCGTCTGCAAGATTTCTTGCACCAATTTCCGTTCCCATATACCAACCGTTAAAAGGAGCAGCAGTATAGACGACTCCCCCTATCTCAAGAGGCATACTTGAAATGATAGGAACTGCATACCACTTTAAATGCAACTCAGAAAACCAGCTATATTCCGGATGCCTGATTTCCACTTCATTTATGTATATAGAAGGAATCTCAAAGAACTTAGGTGGCTGATTATCAACTTGAATAACTAAAGGCAACACGTCAAATTGCCCTCCCTTCCCTTTCCATCCAAGTTTTAAGCACTCATTTGTAAAAGCAACCGAATCCGCGTCACCCACAATGGTTTGATCTTCACATTCATAACCCGCATAGCGTATCAATTGATGATTCCAAATACGGACACGGCCAGGCTCAAAAATTGTGATAACAGGCTTGATCTTCCCATTATTGAAGGCATATTCAATATGATTGATCAATTTTTGAAAAATAGTTTCTTCTTCTAATACACCCCGTTCATCCTTCACCTGAAGGGTTTTCCAAAACAATCTGCCTATACACTTATTGCTGTTCCTCCAAGCTACCTGAGCACCGTAGCTCAATTCTTCAGGAGTATGCTTATAACTTCCATTTTCCTCTATTTCTTGACCTACCTCTTTCAAACGATGATCTAATTGCTCGTCCGGCAAATGATTCTCTTTATAATATAAAGTCAAAAAAGCGACTGCTTCATCTATTATGGCCATTATGTCCTCCTCGACCTGTCATTACCCCTATGATAAATCAAAAAAATCAGTGAAAAAATATGTAGATTATATATTCATTTATAAAGAGTTGGAGAAATAGCATCAGCTTATTCAATGTTGATAAAAGGAATAGATTTGGTTATGTATTCATAGCGTATAGTAATAGATAAGTTATATATTTTCATTTATACCTGTCCATAACCTCCCAATGATAATAGTAATTATTATAAATAAGTTATTAATACAGTTAATATAATAAAAGAAGTCAAATAAAATATGTTTTCCAAACCATTTAAATTACATCTAAACTGTAATACTGGCAACGTTTAACGTTGAATTATCAACTTTTATTTTTCACAATTTAAGGAAGCAAATTAATTGACAAACACCGTATTATTTATATTCTATTCTTTAAGATAGAAATTCCTTAAAAATAATTATTATAATTTACATTTAGCTATGACTCTGTTATAGTTATTTTCGAAGAGATAATTCTATAGATTTAAGGGGGAATTATGAATGGCAAACGACCAAAATAAAAAACTAACAACTGCGGCTGGTGCACCTGTCGTAAGCAATACAAATTCAATGACAGCAGGCAAACGTGGTCCAGTTCTATTGCAAGATGTTTATTTAATTGAAAAACTAGCAAACTTTAACCGTGAAGTGATTCCTGAACGCCGTATGCACGCAAAAGGATCAGGTGCATTCGGAACATTTACTGTAACGCACGATATTACAAAATATACAAAAGCGGCTATCTTCTCTGAAATTGGCAAGAAAACAGACATGTTCGCTCGATTCTCAACAGTAGCCGGCGAACGTGGTGCTGCTGATGCAGAACGTGACATCCGTGGTTTTGCATTAAAATTCTACACAGAACAAGGTAACTGGGACTTAGTCGGAAATAATACACCTGTATTCTTCTTCCGTGATGCCATGCATTTCCCTGATTTAAACCATGCTGTTAAACGCGACCCTCGTACAAATATGCGTTCCGCGAATAACAACTGGGACTTCTGGACAAATCTTCCCGAAGCATTACACCAAATCACATATGTAATGGGCGACCGTGGAATTCCTACTGACTACCGCCATATGCATGGTTTTGGTTCTCATACGTATTCAATGATTAACGCTAATAATGAGCGCGTGTATGTTAAATTCCACTTTGAAACACAACAAGGAATCAAAAACTACACTGACCAAGAAGCAGCAGAAGTAGTTGCAAATGACCGTGAGTCTTCACAACGTGATTTATACGAAGCAATCGAACGCGGCGAATTCCCTAAATGGAAAATGTCTATCCAAGTGATGACAGATGAACAAGCGCGTAACCACCGCGACAATCCATTCGATTTAACAAAAGTATGGTATAAATCTGAATACCCACTAATTCCAGTAGGAGAATTTGAATTAAATCGCAATGCAGAAAACTACTTTGCTGATGTAGAACAAGCTGCATTCCAACCATCAAATGTAGTGCCTGGTATTAGCTTCTCACCAGACCGCATGTTGCAAGCTCGTTTATTCTCCTATGCAGATGCACAACGCTACCGCCTAGGTGTGAATAATTTCCAAATTCCAGTAAACGCACCAAAATGCCCAGTGCATAACTTCCATCGCGATGGCGCTATGCGTGTTGACGGCAACTTAGGTAGCACACTTCACTATGAGCCAAATAGCTATGGTGAATGGAAAGAACAACCTGAATTCAAAAACCCAGCTGAAGAAGCAGGTCCAGCAGATATTTATGATTTCCGCGAAGATGACTCTAACTACTTCGAACAACCAGGAAAATTATTTAATATCATGACTGCTGAAGAACAACAACGCTTATTTGAAAATACAGCTCGCAATATGGAAGGCGTGGAAGACTTCATTAAAGAACGCCACATTATCCACTGCTATAAAGCAGACCCTGCTTATGGTGCAGGCGTTGCAAAAGCAATGGGCATCGATATCAATAACATTGATGTCAACAAAGAAATTCAATATCACTAATCTAAACAACTCGACAACATATCCAAAAAAGCTGTATCACTCCTCTGAGTGATACAGCTTTTTTAACACTTTCATATATGTAGTTATCCCTTTCGAGAAAAAAGTTTTAATCTTGGCTGCCATTTATTACGATTTGTGAATGTAGGAAAGAAACAGCCAATGGAGAATAAATAAGGTTGACGAAAATAACAAAGGATAACTTGATTAACAAATTAATTCAATAAAATAAATAGCAATATGACAACCATGAGATTCTACTATCTTTAAGGGAACAAATAAAAGAAAGTAAGAACTTCTTATCGCATTGTTTTAAAATTGAATTTTATTTAATTAGAGTTTCAGCTAGAAAACTCGCTTTTCCAGCTCCAATGATAATTAGAATACCTAATCCTACATTTAATAGGTGTTTTAAATTCATTTTCTTCATTGTTATATCCCCCTTATTCCTTTATATTTTCTTTCTGATAAGAAATGTAAATAGACTTAGATACAATAAGACCTTTTCTCTATTTTTTATCTCATCATAGATATTATATACTTAATTTATCAAAAAACTTAAAATTGTCATATAGTAAAATATAAAGGGGCAAGTGAGAAAAATGAATTACTTAGGATATGTTTTCAGGGATATTAGATTAAGCAAAAACTATTCATTAAAAGAAGTATCTAAAGGAATTATCAGTGTATCTTTTCTATCAAAATTTGAACGTGGAAATTCAGATATCTCTTTATCAAAGTTCTCCTTATTGCTCGATAGATTAAATTTAACTTTAGAAGAATTTATGTTTATTTCGAACGACTATAAACCGACTCACCTGGAAAACATATTGAATAACATTAAACGTGCATATGAAAATAATGATCTAGCGTTATTGCTCAAGATAGAAGAAGAAGAACATGGAAAGTGGTTAAAGTATAATATAACCAGTTACCTATATAATTCAATTATGATCAAAGCATTAGCACATAATTTAAATCCAACCATCATCTTTCAGAAAGATGATTTAATTAATATAAGTGACTACCTGTTTAGTGTAGATAATTGGGGATTTTACGAAATCATGCTATTTGGCAATACAATGCATATATTAAATAAAGATTTAGTGATAACACTTTCTAAAGAGTTAACCCAAAAAACGGAAGTTTATAAAAATATAAAGAAATTTAACGAAGAAGTTATTAAGGTACTATTAAACACTATAGTCTTTTGCGTAGAAGCAAATAAGGGGAAAGAAACGCATCAGTTCATACAATATGTTGAGAAAATCTCCGAAGGCACAGATTTTTACTTTGAAAAAACAAAGCTAATGTTTTTAAAAGGAATCTATAACATCGCTTCTGGCAATCAAACAATCGGTACCGAAATGGCACAAAATGCTATTCAAACAATGCGTTTTTTAGGTGATATCAATTTAGCTAACAATCATGAATTATACTTAGAGGAAAAACTGGCCGTTATTAAATAAAATCCCTCAGCTATTAATGAATTGGTTTTACCAAACGTATTTATGATCGGGCTATTACATATTAAAAAGGCACCCCGCTTTTACTAATGCAAAAGTGAGGTGTCTTATTTATTCGGCTCTAGCCTAAAATTCATGCGTGATGACGACCAATCGGAACGATAAGTGGCGTATTAGATACTGGATCGTTAATAACTTGGCAATCCAACTGAAAGGTTTCTTTAATTAAATCTGCCGTTATAATTTCAGTAGGCGCCCCCTCTGCAATGAGTTGGCCATTTTTTACTGTGAACAAATAATCTGCATAGCGTGCAGACAAGTTAATATCATGCAGCACCATCACAATCGTCGTTCCATACTTTTTATTTAAATCTGTTAATAAATCTAATATCTCTACTTGGTATGTAATATCCAAATATGTCGTTGGCTCATCTAAAAATAAAATGTCAGTTTGCTGTGCCAATGCCATCGCAATCCAAACACGCTGTCTTTGTCCACCTGATAATTCATCGATATTTCGATCAGCAAATTCGGTAATGTTCATCATTTCTAATGCTTCTGCTACAGCTTCATAATCCTTTTTCGACCAGCCCTTCATGACGCTTTGATGAGGAAAGCGACCACGACCAACAAGATCTGCTACTGTAATGCCTTCCGGTACGATTGGTGACTGAGGAAGCAGTCCTAATACTTTCGCTAATTGTTTTGGTGCCATTTTATGAATGGATTTACCATCTAATAGCACATCTCCACCCGTTGGCTTAATTAAACGTGCCATTGTTTTTAGAAGTGTTGATTTCCCACACCCGTTAGCCCCAATAATGATGCTAATTTGATTACTCGGAATCGATAAGTTGACGTCGTTTAAAATGGTTTTATTATCATATCCTGATTGAATATTCTTCGTTTCAAATGTATGAGTTGTCATTAAATATCTCCCTTTCGATTAATACGAATTAGCAAGTAAATTAAATATGGTGCACCAATAATCCCTGTAATAACACCTACTGGAAAACGGGTTTCAAAGGCAAACTGACCAATTAGATCTCCGCCTAAGACTAAAATAACCCCAATTAAACCTGCTGGAAGAATATTTGAAAATCCAACCCCAACAAGACGTTGGGCAATAGGCCCTGCTAAAAAGGCGACGAACGCAATGGGGCCTGTTGTGGCTGTAGCTAAAGCGATAATTAATACCGCACTAATCATTAAGATGACGCGCGTTTTATTTGTATTGACGCCTAAAGAGGTCGCCGCTTGTTCACCTAGTTCTAGCATTTCAAGTTGTTTCGCAAAATAAATAAGCACCGGTGTCACAATTACGACTGCAATGATTAACGGATATGTCATCTCTAACTCTGCCCCGTTTAAACTCCCGCTTAACCAGCGCAAAGCGTTTGATAAGTCATTCGTTTTACCAATTAGCATTAAATACGAAATTACCGCATTTAACATTGCTTGAATACCGATACCAATCAAAATTAATCGGCCAATAGCAAAAGAGGTTCCTCTCGATAATCCATAAATAATCCCAACTGTGACGAGCCCTCCGATAACTGCAGCCAGTGAAACAACCGTACTACTTGTATGTAGCACGATAATACAAAAAACTGCTGCCGCACTAGAGCCTGTTGTAATCCCTATAACATTGGGATTTGCTAATGGATTACGCAGCATCGTTTGGAAAATGTAGCCTCCAGCACCAAAAGCAAAACCTGCGAATAAACCTGCTACAGTACGTGGCAAACGAATTTCATTAATGGCGAAAGAAGCACCTGGTATTGTCTCACCAAGCAAAACGTGGATGACATCTGTTACAGGATAAATGGTATTTCCGAGCATCATCATCGTACAGCACAAACCAATGGTAATAATCGCTAAGATAATCGTAACACTAACATACCGATTTCGACGTTTTCTTCTTGCTTTTATAATTGTATTCAGAGTCTCATTCATCATATTGTACGCATTTTCGCTTTCATTGTAATTAATATTAAGATTGGCGCACCAATAAAGGCTGTTAATATTCCTACTTCTAATTCGCCTGGACTACCTAGGAAGCGTCCACATACGTCTGAAATCAATAAAATGATTGCTCCAGCTAATGCTGCTAAAGGAATAAGGAAACGTACATCCGGTCCTACTACTAACCGTACTAAATGGGTAGCGAGTAAACCAATAAAGCCTATTGGACCAGCTAAAGCCGTCGCTGCCCCACAAAGTAAAACTCCAGCAAAAGCCGCTAACATACGAATAACACCTGTGCGAACACCTAAGCCTGTCGCTACTTCGTCACCGAGAGCTAATGCATTCAAGCCAGGGGCTACTATAATGGCAATCAACAAACCGACAATGAAGAAGGGAATAAAGATATGCACTGAATCCCAATTGGCAGCGCCTACACTCCCTACTTGCCAAAAGCGAAATTGATCCATGACATTCGTACGTGGGATTAAAATAGCTGTTACGAGTGAAGACAAAATAGCTGTCGTCGCCGCTCCCGCCAATATCAGTTTTAAAGGTGTAGCACCACTTGCGCCCATCGAGCCAATGCCAAAGACAAAAACAGCTGTCAACATTGCACCGATAATAGCTAACCATATGTATCCACTTGGTGATTGAATGCTTAAAAAAGCAATGCCACAAACGACAAATAAGGATGCACCTGTATTAACACCTAAAATACTTGGATCAGCAATAGGATTACGTGTGACAGATTGCATCAGTGCCCCAGATACACCGAGAGCTGCCCCACAAATCAAACCAAAAATCGTCCTTGCGATACGTTGTCGCACAACGCTTGCCTCATGACCTTCTACAGAAGGATGAAATAAGCCATCTATAAGCCCTTCTAGACCGATCGTACGAGAACCAAACGCAAGGGACATTAAAATACTAACAATGAGCAAAATAAGCAAAAGAGCTACTACTTTTGCTAAATGCTTTGGTAGTAACCTTTGCTTATGTCCTTTTTCAATAATGTTTCCCATTACTATTTAATGTTTTTTGCCACTTCTGAGATTTTAGATAGATAGTCATCAATTGTATATTTAATTGATAATGGGCTTGGTGTGCCAGCTGCTGCTAAAGGTGTATTATCTTCAATTACTACAACATTACCTTTTTTAATGGCTGGAACTTTACCTAGAATAGGATCTTTTTGAAGTGTTTTTAATGTTGTACTATTACCGTATATAACTAGTAATTCTGTATCATTCAATACATCCGCATTTTCAGCACTTAATTCAAGATAGAAGCTCTTATTGTCTTTCATTTGTTTTTTCAAGCCTTCAGGATACTCCATCCCTACTTCTTCTAACATCTCACCACGTGGATCTGATGGTGTGTAAATGTAGAATTTTGATAAATCAGTTGTATTGAACATACCAAAAGCTGCTTTTTTACCTTTAATATCCGGATATTTTGCAGCAGTATCAGCAATTAACTTTTCAGTATCTTTAACTAATTGTTCGCCTTCTTTTTTCATTCCCATACCCATTGAATCGTATTTCACTTGATCGCGCCATGAAGTTACCCATGGTTGATCTTTATAAGCGACTACAGGAGCAATTTCGCTTAGTTTATTATACTCTTCTTTTGTAATACCTGAGTATGCAGCTAAAATCACATCTGGTTTAGAATCAGCGATTGCTTCGTAATCTAAACCATCTGTATCTTGATAAACGTTCGGGCTCTTAGCACCTAGCTCGTCCAATTTTTCTTTTGTCCAAGGTAAGATTCCTGTTTTGTTATCCTTAATACCGTAATTGGCTGCTGAAAAACCAACAGGTACAACACCTAATGCTAATGCGACATCATGGTTTGCCCATGCAATCGTTGCAACACGTTTAGGCTTTTTATCAATTGTTGTTGTTCCGAATGCATGTTGAATTTTAATCGGATAACCACTACCTGCTGATTCAGTCTTTTTATCACTCGATGTTTTATCTTTAGAAGAATCACCTGAACAAGCGGCTAATGCAAGTACTAAAACGGACATAATTGCGAATAGCATCACTTTTGTTATTTTTTTCATTAGTTACACTCCTATTTATAATTGATAATGAGAATCTTTATCACTACTAAAATATAACTTTCAATTTCTAAATTGTCAATAAAAAATGGGTAGGATCATTTTAAAAAACCCCTTTATAAAATAAAAATCACCGATAAGCAAATTTATTTTTGCTTTTATAAATGATAAGGATTATCATTATCACTATACAAGTACGGATTAAACGAGTAGGAGTGTACAACATGGATTTATATGATGTAACAATTGTCGGTGGTGGCCCTGCAGGTTTATATAGCGCCTTTTATAGTGGTATGCGTGATTTAAAAACGAAAATCATTGAATTCCATCCTCAGCTTGGCGGGAAAGTGAATATTTTTTTAGAAAAGATGCTTTGGGATGTTGGCGGGCAACAACCAATCCAAGGTGAGGCCTTCTTAAAAAATTTAATTCAACAAGCAATGACTTTCGAGCCAACTGTATGTCTGAATTCCAAAGTGAAATGGATTGAAAAGAAAGATGACATCTTTACAATCATGACAGACTCAGGAGAAGTACATTATTCAAAAACAGTCATTATTGCGATTGGCGGTGGAATATTCCAACCGATTAAATTAGAGATTGATGGTGCCGAAAAATATGAAATGACTAATCTGCACTATACCATTAATGGCATGGAGCGCTTTCGCAACAAAGAATTATTAATCTCTGGTGGGGGAAATGCTGCTATCGACTGGGCTTGCGAATTACTCCCTATCGCTAAAAAATTGACGGTTATTTATCGGAGTAATGATTTAAAGGCTCATGAATCACAGATAAAAAAATTAAAAGATCATGGCGTTGATATTTTACTTAATACTGAAATTCAAACATTAAATGCGAATGCACAAAAGACTGCCATCGAAACAGTTGATATTAAGAAAAATGGGAAAATCCAAACTATTATGATGGACGATATATTAATTTGCCATGGCTATAATCATGAAGTTTCACTTGATTTCGAGAATAAGATTGCTCCAAAACGTAATGATAATCAGCTATTTGAAAGCATCGGTCAATGCAAAACAACGACACCGGGAATTTTTGCTGTGGGCGATATTGTTTCCTACGACGATAAAGTGTATTTGCTCGTTGGTACGTTCAATGATGCGGTACTAGCTGTTAATAGCGTTAAAAAATATATCGAGCCTGAAGCTAACAGCTATGCAATGGTTTCTTCTCACAATGAAAAATTCCATGAAAAAAATCAACAACTACTAGCAGAAATTCATGCCTAAAATTCACAAGGAGTTCCATTCACCATAATGGCAACTCCTTATTCAAATTATCGAATACTCCCACTACGAACAATATCCACATTTACCTTTGCTTCTATTTTAATATCTTTATAAACTTCTTTCCATTTGCCCTCTTTCCATAACTGCGGATGATAGGCTCTAATTTCTTCTCCGATTCCGACTACATCAGAAGATACTTCTTGGCATTTTTTAAACATCCTAGCTATGTCTTTTTCTACTCTGCCTTCAATAAACTTCTCTACTTTTTCTCTTCTCTTTCTTCGATCTAAGTTGTCTGGCGGATATTCCGTCATGATTATTGGCATGTCCACCTTATACTGAACCTTTATTTGATCTCCATTCTGTGTTATTTTCATTTTTTTCTTAAAGTTGATGACATTAAATCCAACCGAAGTTTTTCTTTCATTTTTATCCACTAAGTAAGCTAATTCAACGATTTTTGATTTTCCAAAACCTAATAATGTAGCAAAAGTGGATTCTCTTAATGAAAGATGCACACCAGTGTATTTTTTTTCATTAAACAAGGCCATTCCTTCAGCTTCAGGAAGCTTTTTTTCACCACTGGTTTTTAGATATGGTAAGCCGAGGTCCCTTCCTTCGCTAAACATGCCCGTAGCAGCAAGTTGTAAACTAGTTGTAGGATATATTGTCGCTTGTTCAAAGCTCTCTATAAAGTCTAAATAGTACTCTCCAATCTCTTTCGGAAAACTTTCTTTTAACTCCAAAAAGTCTTTTGTCGAGCCCTCTGTTATCACAACCTTAGCGGTCATGGGATTTTGAGCTGATCGATAATAAACATCTAACAGATCATATAAATCTTTCTTTGCTGATTCTTCACTAACTAATACAGTAGTCAGCTCAGCAGTATCCATCGTTTGCTCGGTTTTTTTATTGGCATTAATTCTTGCTTCTCTCAGTGTTTTACCTACGCCCTCAAGCACTATATATTTAGTAGGGTCACTACTTGAACTAGGGTACGCATAGTATCCTCTTATATCTCCGATGTATCCATCTATACCTACTACAGAAATAACAGAGAGTTCTTTATACAATCGTTGATCCCAACATCCGCTAAGGAATAAAGAGCCGATAAGGAGAAAAAAAATCATTTTATGCATTTTGTTTTCCCTCCTTTAATAATAACTACTGTGGCATGGGCAATAATTTCAAAATATATAATTAAATTGCAAGAAAATTTATATCTTCTTTCCTTCAGGATCAAAACTGCTTGGTTGCGCAGTCGACTTCGTATGCTTTCCACGGAATAAAATTTGCCCCATTTTATTAGGTGTAAATGGAACAAGCGGGAAGAAATAAGGGGATTTTAAAGAATTCAAGTTACATAAATGTATATTTAACAGCAGTAGTCCAATCACTATACCGAAAAAGCCAAATAATGAAGCTGCAAACATAAAAGGAAAACGCAATACGCGTATTGACGTATTTAGTTCAACTGATGGTACAACATAGCTAGAAATTGCCGTTAATGCTACTACGATTACCACCATATTGGATACTAAGCCTGCACTAACAATGACATCTCCTACAACTAAACCGCCGACAATGCCAATAGTCTGAACTAAAGACTTTGGTAACCGGACACTAGCCTCTCGAATCAGCTCAATAATGATTTCAACTATTAATGCCTCAACTAGCGGATGAAAGGGGATTTCACTAATATCTAATTGAAGTTTCTTGCTTAATTCGATGGGTAGGATCTCATAATGAAAGCTAACTATCGCAATATAAAAGGCAGGCAAATATACAGCTGTAAGGAAGCTAACGACCCGCACCATTCTATAAAATGACCCTACTATGACTCGACTATTAAAATCATCAGGTGATTGGTAAAATGAAAATAATGTAACAGGTGCTACAAAAGCGGTTGGTGAATAATCAGTCATTAGAACAATTTTTCCCTCGGTGAGATTAGCAAATATTCTGTCTGGTCTTTCGGTATTCATAATTTGGGGGAACGGTGAATACGGGGAATCCTCAATGAAATCATTCAATTGCCCTGATGCATATAAACCATTCGCTTTCTCTTTCATTTTTTCAAGCTTTCGCTCTAAATCAGCGAGGTTATTCTGATTTGCAAAACGTGCTAAATAGAAATAATATACCTCTGCTTTGTTTTCCGTTCCAACGGTTATTTTTTTTACAATTAAATCAGGTACTCGCATTCTTTTTCGAATGAGCCCCAAATTCACGTCTATATCTTCTACAAACCCTTCATGGGCACCTCGTAAGATGGCTTCATTTGTCGGTTCATCCGGAGAACGGTGAGGCAAATTTGGCATGGTGAATCTAATCATTTGTTGAGAATTTAATAAAAGTAGCACCGTATATCCTTGGCATACATATTCAACCAATTTTTCAAGGTTATAATTTTCTTTTTGGCTGGCTGTCGTTGCATCCCAATCTTTTTCATTAAAAGTTGTTTGCACTTTCAACACGTTCACTATGTCTTGTACATCTTTTGCATTGACCATCGAGCTATAGTAGCAGAGAATAGCATATTGATCAGTCGGGAACGAGATCTCTCTTGCTACAAAATCAACCGAATTATAAAAAGTGGCTTTCAATTTTTCAACCATTGATTCTAGCTGGAGCATTTCATTCCTCCGTTATTTTTCTTTTCTTTTTATGAGTCTGAAAAAACTTACGATTTCCTTAACATTCCTACTTTAATTAGTATGGAACGTAAAATTATATTTCAAACAAAATAACTCATTGCTAGTTTATAAACGCACTTTCATTTTCACTGTTTTATCCAAGAGCTTCGATTTTAATCTTTTTGTAAAGCTAAGAAAAGCATAAGAAAAAGGCTAACAGATGGAGTATCCTTCTGAGAGCCTTCTTCTATTTGTGTAATATACTTAGATATGGCCAACATAATAATGCCATACTAATTTTTCGATAAAACAGAACTTGACTTTAATCTTGTCGAAGTGCTTGAATAACATCAATTTTAGTTGCCTTTCGAGCTGGGCGCCAGCCACTCAGAATTGCTACCCCAATGCTAATTGCAGATGCAATTAGTACCAATTCCCATGGTATTGTTGAAAAGCGAATACCTAACTCGCCAATACCACTTTCAGGCATCACAGCTTCTAAAATCTTTGGTAAGAGAAGATTGGAGGCAAAACTAATTATATAAGATATCAAAATGGCAAGCACCGTCCCTAAGATCCCTATATAGGCACTTTCCATCACAAACAATCGCTGAACTAGCCTTGGTCCCGCTCCAATAGCTTTCATTACACCGATTTCTCTTATACGTTCGGTTACAGCCATTGTCATCGTATTATATATTCCAATGGAAGCAATCAATACTGCAATTGTTCCTACAAAAATGAGACCTATTTTTAAGGCTAAGAAAAATACGTTGAGTTGATCTAATTGCTCTGTGACAGAGTAAACAGATAAGTGCATAGATTTAAGTTTTTTAAGAATACCTTTTACCGCTTCAAGATCTGTTGCATAGACTGCATGGCTTACGTAATAGAAGTCTTTTTCTTTCAACTTCTGATCAGCCACCTTATTATAATCACGGAGAACGATTGGCTTCATTGCTTCATCCATTTGGATAGTTGAATCTGTTAACCATTCTTTCACTGGCTTTTCGCCAATACCTACTACTTTATAGTTACGTGTTTTGGTTTTTTTGTCATCCTCTGTTTGGAATGCAACTGTAATTTCTTTTCCTAACAGTGATTGTTGTAGCCCTCTCTTATTTTCCTTTTCTTTTGTGGTGTCATCTTCTTTTTCCATCGCTTTTAATTCTTGTTTCGTTAATAAATTTTGCCCTAAGTTGTACCCTACAATAACTTCATTCTTTTTTGAAGGATATGTACCTTGAGACAATTTTAATTTTGCTTTCTTGGCTTGTTCAAAATTACTGAAGCTAATCTCGCTGTTGCCACTCCTGTTCTCAAACTTTACAGTAGGAAATGCAGAGGCTTGGATATTTGATTTATTCACAATTGCTTGTACATTAGGTATGCTCCTAATCGCTTTTTCATCTAACTTTTCTTCATCATTTGAATACACTTCAATTTTTGTAACAGCGCTATCGGATAGAATCTCTTCCTTCATGGTTCCCTGTAAACCAAAAGCAATCGAAGCGAGTACAATCAAAAATGCACAGCCCATTGTAGTTGCTAATACGGTTGTAAAAATGCGCATCCGGTTTTTCTTGACATGCTGCCTAACAAAATCTATTTGGTCTTTAAATAGCAACGGTCTCTACCTCCTTTAATACTCCGTCGTGCATGCGGAATGTTCTATTGGCAATCGTAGCCACTTCTTCGTCATGAGTAATAATGACAAAGGTGATGCCCATTTGTACGTTTAATTGTTTAATTAGCTGTAAAATTTCTTGTTCCGTCTCTGAGTCAAGGCTGCCTGTAGGTTCGTCCGCGAGTATAATCGGTGGATTTGTCACCAGGGCACGCGCTATACAAACTCTTTGCTGTTGACCACCTGAAAGTTCATTTGGGTAGTGGTCTGCTACTTTTTCTAGCTCTACCTTCTGTAAAATTTCTTGTACATGTTGCTTTCTTGATTGCTTAGGAACTCCTTTGATTTTGAGTGGAAGCTCTATATTCTCCTTAGCCGTCAATCCTGGCATCAGCTGAAAGTTTTGAAAGATGAATCCTGTATTCACCATACGGAATTTTGCGTGTTCCGCTTCGGTAAAATTGGTTGTTTCCTTTCCATTCATATGAATAGAGCCTGTTTCTGGTTTTAAAAAACCTGCTATGACATTTAATAATGTGGATTTCCCTGAGCCACTTTTGCCCACAATAGAGATAATCTCTCCATCATTAATATTAAATGAGATATCCTTTAATACAGGAACCCCTCTTTCATTTCCTTTCTTTCCAATTTTAAAAGTGTGACTAATATGCTGTAATTGAATCAAAATCGCGTCCTCCCTATCCTTTCACTCTATTTTCCAGTATATATCCACTTTCTTAATAAAAAGGTAGGAAGAAAATGAAGATTTTCTTAAGTTTATTTAGAATGTATGAAAAAAGAAGCCATAAAAATGGCTTCTAATAAGGAGTTATTCTTTATTTTCTTTATCTCTGTCGTCATCTTTATTCCGATATCTAGAAAAGTCTTCTTCTTCCCCAAACTCAGTTGAATAGTCGAAGTTCCTTTGTCCGCTTCCCATTGTCTCTTCCGCTTCATCACCGATAGGCATGAATAAAAGCGTAAGACATGCTAATCCACTTAAGCCAACAAGTGCATAAACTACTCGAGAAATAGGCGCTAATTGCCCGCCAAATAAGGAAGCAACCAAATCGAATCTAAAGAAACCAATAAGTCCCCAGTTGATAGCACCGACAATTGTTAGTACTAAGGCAATACGCAAAATCGTCTTCATCCTGAACACCTCCCCTGCTGTAGAATGAAAAGCGAGTGGGATGACAAAAAAGCCACCCCACCATTGAATCTTTATCGTCTATGTTCGACTAAGTCTATGGCGCCTAAGACCACATGCGCAAGGCCAAAGCCAATGATCGACCCTCTATAAATCGGCTTTAAAGCTTTATTATTGCGAAGTGACATACCTGTAATCGTAACTGCCGTTCCAAGCACGGTAGGAATTAATCCTTCTCGATCCATCGCCATAAAAACGCCTCCCCAAATGATTAAGATTCCTTGTTATCTTTTGCATTCAGACATATTTAATACTACAACTGAAGAGAAGTATTTTTTTACAAGACAATGTCCAACCTAATAAAAAAACTGCAAATGAACGCCAAATAAATGGAGTTCAAATACAGTTTTTTTAAGTAATATTCTTAGCTTGAAGCAATGACTATCTGATTTCTTCCTTGTTTTTTCGCCTGGTATAAACATTCGTCTGCTTTCCCAATTAACATGGAAGGAGACATGTCTGCATGATTATATTCAGCAATGCCCGCTGAAATGGTAATTGGCTCTCCTGTTGGACTATTGGTTGCTTCTAATTCTCTGCGCAAGTTTTCTGCTATATCAAAGGCTTGTTGATTATTGGTGTATGGCAAAACCATGATAAATTCTTCGCCCCCGTATCTACAGCAAATATCTGATGGCCGTGCAACTGATCGGATTTGAGATGCTAAGAATTGTATTACTTCATCACCTACATTGTGTCCATAGGTATCGTTTACAGCTTTAAAATGGTCAATATCCATAATGACGAGAGAAAATGGAATCTTCTCGGTAGTAAATTCCTTTAACTTCACATCAAGCGTCCTGCGATTTGTCAGCCCTGTCAGTGGATCTGTTGTTGATTGATCCATAAAGAACGTCACTTGTTGATGTAAAAAGCTCAGACTTTGAATTAAGGCCGTCTTTAATTGCCTTACCTCGTAATACCATGCTTTCACATCAGACAAGTTCTTAGACTCATCCTTTTGCATACTGTTCTCTGCTAGCTCTGCTAGGCGCTGTAGTGGTTTAGATATTTTGAGTGCTGCCCAAATGATAATAACCAATGTCACAATAAGAAGTGGAAATGCGACGTACAACATTTGTTTAACCATCGTTACTGCTGGCTCCAAGGATATGTCCGTCGGCCTTTGTGCCACGACTCCCCAGCCCGCATTTCCGACAATTGCATAGCCTGCCAGCATATCTTTACCCTTTGAATTGATGACACGTTGCGCTCCATTTGGTTCCCGACTCATAATTTTTTGTATGACTGAATTATTTTTTATAACTTCATTAATACGAGAGTGATCTTGATGATAAATAATCCGACCACCACGGTCTACTACATAGACATATGAACCATCGTTATAAAAATGATTGCCCAGTAATTCATATAGAATATTACTTTCCTCAAGATAGATAGTGCCACCTACTAATCCCAGATATTTTCCGTTATTAGAGAATATAGGGGCTGATATAAATATCAGTTCCTTTTGGGTTAGGCCCTTGAAAGGGTCAGAAACCATTGGCTCTTGTTCTTTTAAAGCCTTTTTTACTGCAGGTAAATCAGCCATTCTGCCCTTCAAGTTGAGAGATTGGGGAGATGTAGCAATAATTTCCCCCTTCTTATCAATAATAGAAACAGAGTTAAATGTATTGGTTTGCATTTTAAGCCGGTCTGCCTCTTCTAATAGACGCTTTTCATCATTTATATAGGTTGCGAGAATATTAGTATTATATGTTAACGTTTGTAATGTTTCATTTAAGTAGTTATTAGCAGTCGTTGCCAACTTCTCTGCATATACTCTATTCGTTTCTAGCGTATTATCCATTAGCGTTTGTTTATTCATTCGATAGCTACTAAAAAGACTGCTGCCGATTGTTAAGGCGAATGCTAATATTGCAACACCTATAATTAAATGCTGCAGCTTCAAATATTTTTTTCTCATATGATTTACTCACTCATTTTTTAAAAATTTGAAAGGTTATACCATTAGCAGATTATACATGAATATTGGATTGCTTTATATGCTTATTAAGAACGAAGAATAGGAAATATCACTGTCAGTAAATAGGTATTTTGGGAATTAAAATGATTTGTTAACCTTTTTTACAAATATCAAATTTGCTCTTCGTCATAGCTGTTGAAATATTTTGAGACAATCCTACTAGGAGAAATAAAGTCTCTTATTTGCATTCGAACCTCTAGTGATATACGCTTTTAAAGAAAAGAAATTTTATCCAAAGGAGCGATGGAACGATGTACGTAGTAACAAACCGTATCAAAGTGAAAAAAGGATTTGCAGAGAAAATGGCGCCGAACTTTACTCGCCCTGGAGCATTACAATCATTTGAAGGCTTTATAAAAGTGGAAGTAGCTGTTAGCAAAGACTTTGAAGATTATGATGAAATGAGCGTCAACATGTACTGGGAAAACCTTGATGGCTTTAAAAAATGGCGTGAAAGCGATGCATTTAAACAAGCACATAAACGCCCAGCTGCTGATTCAAATGAAGGTCCAAAAGAATCACCAATGCTTGGAAGCCAAATTGTTGTAGCGGAAATCGTTTCTCGCATTGAAGCTTCAACACAAGCCTAATAAAAAAGCTCTTGCGTACAGAAATACTGTTCGCAAGAGCTTTTTTCTATTAAGGTTTAAGAATGCATAATTTCTCCGCCATTTACATGGATGCACTGGCCAGTCATGTAGGAAGCATCATCTGATGCAAGTAACACATATGCACCTACAAGTTCACGTGGTTGACCTGGACGCTTCATCAGTGATTCAGTACCAAATTGCTCTACTGCTTTTTCATCAAAGGATGATGGAATAAGAGGAGTCCAGATTGGTCCTGGTGCAACCATATTTACACGGATCCCTTGGCCAACGACATTTTGTGCAAGGCTTCGTACAAAGCCCACTATTGCACCCTTAGTTGATGTATAGTCGATTAATTGTTTGTTGCCTTTGTAAGGATTAATAGAAGTGGTTGCGATAATAGAGCTTCCTTCTTTTAAATGAGGCACTGCAAATTTGCTTAAATAGAATAATGGATCCATATTGACAGCAAATGTTTTTTTCCATTGTTCTGTTGTGATATCTGTAATGCTGTCCACCGGATATTGAACAGCTGCATTGCTTACGACAATATCAATTTTGTTAAACTCTTTTAATGTGTCATTGATCAGTTTTTTACAGGTTTCCTCTTGTGAAATATCACCTTGGATTAATAGACATTTTACATTTTCGTCTTCTATCATTTTTTTCGTTTCTTCAGCATCACCATCTTCATCTAAATAATTAATGACGATATTGGCACCTTCTTTAGCATAAGCAACTGCTACAGCTCGGCCGATTCCTGAATCTCCACCTGTAATAATTGCCACACGATCTTTCAACTTACCGCTTCCTACATAATCCATTGGTTGAATTGGTAGAGGATTCATTTTTGATTCAACGCCAGGTTGATGTTCTTGTGTTTGACCTGGTTGTCCGCCTTTTTGTTGTTCATTAATGTTCATTTTATATCTCCTCCTTATCGTTTTTACATTCAAACCATAGCCATCTCTGTTTAAAAATAAACATAAGAAAATATACACTCAATAAATATAAAAACGGCCAAACGCTTCTAAACTAGAAGTGTTTGGCCGTATTATTATTATCTTCTTCTTATAAAGATCCGTATCCAATGATGCGTGGAGCCCAATAGCTTCCGCTTGCTACACTTTGATATTGAACTTTATTTCCTGCAGCATGCAATACACGTTTATTGCCTGCATAGATACCAACATGTGTAATCTTTGTACTTCCTGGTGTTGCACCAAAGAAGATTAAATCTCCTACATCTGGGGTACTTACTTTTTTAGTGGCAGCGCGTTGTGAACCTGTGTTATGCGGTAAGCTGCCATATCCTGCTTTTTTATATACATAAGATGTAAAACCTGAGCAATCAAAGCCTGATGGTGTTGAGCCGCCCCATACATACGGAACACCAAGATACTGGCTTCCCACGCTAATAAGTTTATTACCTTTTACAGCATTTGATACCTTTTTAGTTTTTGTATATTTTTTAATATATGTTTCAGCAATCCAGCCTTTTTTGCCTTTGTATGTTACTTTGTACCATTTTTTCTTCTTAACAGTTTTTCTATAAGATGCTTTTACTACTGCGCCTTTTTTCAATGTAATAATTCTTTTTGCTTTTGCAGATGTATCTTTTCTCATATTAAGTTTAGCTTTTGCTTTGAATGTTGTAGAAACTTTAACAGCTTTAGCACTTGAAACAGCTGTAATGCCTGAAGTGTGATTAGTTGCAACAGTCTTGGCTTGTGCCATTTCATCAGAGGATGTTCCGAATAATGCACCAATGCCTAATGATAAAGTTAATGTGCCAGCTGTAATCACTTTAAATACTTTTTTATTCATGTATGTTATTCCTCCATCGTTCTTTTGATTATTATTTGATCTATTTAAACGGTTCATGTTGTTTTCTTGTTAGCTCACGTTCTCCATATTAGGCAATTTCAAACGGATAAACAACTACATTCCAGTTACAAGGTGATTACTTTTTATTACAAATAATACAAAAGGGGAGGTTTTTGATATTTTTTTAATACTTTAAAAGCTGCTGACATAAACGGTACCGAGTTATTTTTAACATCCAATTTTATAAAGAATTTCGCTTTTAGTGCATAACATGAGATAATGGGTGTAACCTCATACTGTAAAAGCAGTTGCTATTTTCATGCTTGTTACTATAGCGCTGGCTTGAGATAAAATAATGTTGAAGGATGACGAAATGACTACAATACAAACATTGCGAGTAGACCCCAAATATGTAAACGATTTAAAAAAGGGCTATCCCCTTATTCTAAAAGACGCAATCCTAAATAAAGATGTACTACAAGATGAAGGTGATTTAATACGCCTAGTTGATCAGCATAACCGCTATGTCGGAACAGGCTATTATGGCAACCAAAATAAAGGGATTGGCTGGGTATTCACAACAAAAGAACACGAAACGATTGACGACGAATTCTTCAAAAAAAGACTGGAAAAGGCTCTTTCGCTACGCGAAAACTTTTACAATGATTCAAATACAACAGCTTTCCGCGTGGTAAATGGTGAAGGAGACGGCATTGGTGGCTTAACGATTGACTATTACGATGGCTACTATGTAGCGAGCTGGTATAGCGAAGGAATTTATTCATTTAAAGAATCTATCTATAATGCGCTAAAGGAATTAGTGGACTTTAAAGGTGTTTACGAGAAAAAACGATTTGATACAAAAGGCCAGTACATGGAACAAGACGATTTTGTGATGGGGACTGAAGGTGATTTCCCTATTATTATTAAAGAAAATGGCATGAACTTTGCCGTGGACTTGAATGATGGAGCAATGACGGGTATTTTCTTGGATCAACGAGATGTGCGAGAAGCTATACGTGATCATTATGCACAAGATACAAATATGCTCAATACATTCTCTTATACTGGCGCATTTTCAGTGGCGGCTGCTTTAGGTGGTGCAGTGAAAACAACAAGTGTTGACCTTGCTAAACGTAGCCTACCAAAAACGATTGAACAATTTAGCGTAAATGGTATTGATTATGAAGCACAGGACATGAAGGTAATGGATGTTTTCCAATACTTTAAATATGCAGCGCGTCACGAATTAAAGTTTGATTTAGTAGTACTAGATCCTCCAAGCTTCGCGCGTAATAAAAAGATGACCTTCTCAACAGCTAAGGACTATCCCAAATTATTGGCTGACGCCATCCAAATCACAGAAAAAAACGGTATTATTGTGGCATCCACAAATAATGCAAGTTTCGGTATGAAAAAGTTTAAAACATTTATCGACCAAGCATTTAAAGATACAAACACTAAGTACAAGATTGTTGAACAATATGGTCTACCAAAAGACTTCAGAGCAACTCGTGAATTCCCCGAATTCAATTATTTAAAGGTTGTCTTTATAAAAAAATTAAGCAAATAAAAAAAAGCTGCTGTTTTTTATACAGCAGCTTTTTTCTTATATTAATCAATTTTAATGACTTTGCGTAGTCTTAAAGCAAAGAGGCCTGCAAAAATGGAAAGGATAATATCCTTTGGCAACGGCGGCAGCATCCAAAGCCATGCCATTTTATAAGTAAATCCTTCTGGGGCTTGTGCCCACAATTTGTAGGCATAGTACATCCATGTTGTACCAAATACATAATTGATTACTAGTCCTACTAAAGCAGCTGCCAAATACATTGTCTTTGTCCGGCTATGTTCTACCATCTTTCCTATTATGTAAGCAACCATTATAAATGTTACGATAAATCCAAACGTTGGGCTCAAAATAACCGAAAAACCACCACTAAACTTTGCAAACACTGGTGCCCCTACTAAACCTAGCAACGTATAAACCAGCATAGAAACAGTACCCAAACGGCTACCTAATACTAAACCTGCTAAAATAGCAAAGAAGGTTTGCATTGTGATGGGTACGCCTCCTATTACGAGGAAGGAAGACACGTTTGCGCCAATCATCATTAAAGTTGCAAATAAGCCACAATAAGCGATCTCTCGTGCCGAAAATCTACCTTTTACATTTGTAACATTTGTTGTCATTTTGTTCTTTCTCCCCTTTGTTAACCAAATATATTTATAGGTTAACATAAATCAAGAGAAATAAAACTATTTTTTTAGGAATTCGACAATTTTTTATTCTTCCTCATCAAAACCAAATAACTTCTCTTCTTCACTTTCATATATTCGACCCAAATTATTTGTATCCCTTTCAACCTGAAGAATAATGATATATTGCCTTTTATCCGTTTGGATAATGGGTAACTCTTTTATTTCAAGAACAGTAACCAAATCATTCTCATATTCTTTTTGATAGGCTTTCATCTCAACGACTATATTTTCTAGATCCTCTTGCTCACCTCTGTAAACATCAAGTATTACTTCCACTTCATATTTTTCTATCATGCGTCATAGCTCCTTTTGACAATTATAGCTCCGCTCCAGATGGCGCTTTCCGCGGGCTTGGCTTCAATCTCCTCATCACTTCGTTCTTGCGGTGCTTTCAGCTCAAGCTATTCCCGCAGGAGTCGCCATCTTCCACTACTCTATAAAATGGCTGTGCTTTGAAACGAAAATACTTTCCGTTATATCTAGATTTCTATCTCTTGAATAAATTTTCCTTTGAGAAAATATAAAGTTTCTAAATGTAGTTACTTTCTAAATTATCCAATTTTACTTCCATCTAATGATTACTATCTATTGCTAATATTTATTCTTTCAATTTTTATTCCTTAGACTGTTCATGTGCAATGTAGGTACTACTGTTTTATAATAGAGATAGGTAATAAAAGAAATGATTGAGTTAAAGAAAGGATTTTTATGTTTAGAAATAAGAAAATTAAAATCCATGTCTCTGGTTGGCCTGCGTTATGTCTATTAATTGCCATCATGGCCGTACTGCTACTATTGGCCATTACTCTACCATACTTTGGGTTTTTTGGTTTATTTAATATATTGGCTAAGTTTAACTTGGCAAGCATGGAGTTATTCGAAAAAGGTTATCAAAATTTCTTTTACTTTGAATGGTTACTAATTTTGATTATTGCGATGGTTATTATTCTAGATTTAATAAGTCTAATGATCATTGCCGGTAGCAACCTGAAGCTGGCATTTCCTATTAGTACTATGAGCACAATCATTCAATTCTTGTTGAGTTTAACTATTTTCAAAAAGGTAATCATACCTAGCTTTCAACATGTACAGATTACATGGAAGGGTTCGTTAATTCTCTTTCTTCTCATCTACCTTGTGACGAGTGTATTTAATCATGAGACGCCTAAAGAAAAAAAGGTAAATAGCTAGCAACTTCACCCTCAAATAAACCTTGATATATATATAATAGTATGATAAAATCCTTTAAGTTCAGTTCTTTTTTGAAGAGTTGAACTTTCGTGTGAGTATAAACCTAGTTTTGGGTCTTGGTGAAAACCTTGACCCTTTTTTTATTTCTCAAAAAACAAGCCCTTTTCAAAAGAAAAGGGCTTGTTTTATTAATTGTTAATATACATTTCAAAGACTTCGCTATAATCCTTCTTGACGAATTGTTTCTTGCTTTTAAGCATCCAGTCATTCGCGAATTGTGTGATTTGTTCAAAGGCCTGTGCAGGCGTACCTTCTTGCGTGTTCATCTTACCGATTGCCTGTGCTGCCAGTGATAAGCTACTTTCTGCTATTTCATATTTTTTTTGATTATGAATCATTTCTTGGGAAATAGCATGTAATGCCTTATAAAGATCTTTAATCTCTGTATCGAACTTTTTGTGAATATCAATCGAAAATGGCTCGTTGTTCATAGTAAATTTAATCTCTATATCTAAATCTATTGTTCCTGCTGTTTCTAACATTACATTTGAGATATGTGAGTGTTCATAATCATATCTCTTTAAGAGCCGCTTTTTGCTGATTGCTGAATCGCCATCTACATGGATCAAACTATAATTAGTGAAGCAGTACTCATCTGCCTTCGTTTTGATTAAATAATAGATAACTTCTCCAGCTTCATGCAAGACAAAATCATCGGATTCCGTTTTATCAAAATCTTCTTTTGCTATCACCATGCCAATATCTGATAATCCTAATGCATCTGATGCTAGTTTTTTGAACATCTTGAACCCCTCCTATTCTCTATTCCGTTAGATAGACTACTCTGAAATGCGTGTGAAAAATTCAAGCAATTTAGCGTGATCCGATATATTGTGATTGCACTGCTCCCCATTTATACAAATATAATTGCTATATTTAGTGAACGTCTCAGCTGTCTGCCCCTTCGTTTTGGTAGTAAACAGACTCACCTCACCATGATGGTTGCAGATAGAACAAACCCCTTTTGTTACTTTGGTGCTCATCGTCCCTTTTAAAGCTTTCAGATTACCTTCATCTTCTATAACAATATATTTGCGATGCGTTTGGGTATCATCCCAATTCAAATAGCAAATATGCTGAAAGTCCAAATCTTCTAGGTTTGGTAGCTTTAGTTTCTTCTCTTTTCTAAAAAGTTTTTTTAGCTCTGCTGTTGAGATTTGGTAAAAAGGAATGACATAAGGCTTTAGGCTTTGCAAAAACGAATCGCCTTGTTGGCGTTCTGTAATTGTGTATAACGGTTCAATTAGCTTTGTTTGTTCTTCAGATGGATCAATTGCATTGAAAATTTCATTTTCCACGAGTCCTTTTACAGCTTGAAGTACATTTTTATCTTTTGTTGTTGTATAGGCGTTTAATAGTTTATTCAGTTGCTGCTCAATTAGATGAA
The DNA here is from genome assembly GCF_007988965.1 of Rummeliibacillus stabekisii. Taxonomy (GTDB): domain Bacteria; phylum Bacillota; class Bacilli; order Bacillales_A; family Planococcaceae; genus Rummeliibacillus; species Rummeliibacillus stabekisii. Next base: position 19,598 of record NZ_BJVD01000015.1, on the reverse strand, counting down.
AATTTGCTACTGATAAGAAAGATTTTATTGTTTTTTCCATTCGAAATCACTCCATTAAATAGGTTTTTAAATGAGCTACCTAAAGAAATGATTCATTGCATTAACAGTGCTCCATTTCTTTAGCAAAAGAATAGTATAGAGCATGCATTACAGTTGAATGCAGACATTTTGGATGCCTCCTAAAAATCAAGTTATCTCTATACTAACATCTACATTTTGGAAAAACAATTTGCTATCAAACGCAAACAAAAAAAGCACTCAGAATTCCTTGAGTGCTAATCTGGTGTAATGAAGAGTGAATGTAATCCCTTATTCTCCTAAAAGAATACGCTCTTTACAAAATGCTAAAATCATCGCTTCTTCATCTTCTTCTAAAGCAAAGTCTAATACTGAAGCATCTGCTTTTGCAATTAAGAAGTAATTGGCAATGGCAATCTCATCATTTTTTTTGGAGATAATTACTCGTATCTCAAGCCCGCCCTCTCTATAGAGTTCGTCTTCTTCATCTATCTCTATATCCAGCAAAAACTCGTATCGTTCACCTTCAATAATGTGTGTAGGGTCCACGATTTCTTCCATTGTGTATGCTAATATGTCCAATCATATCGCTCCTTTTAAAGCTTTCATTATTTTATAATATAGGAAATCGAAAATATGTAAAGCAAAGGGGCGCGTACATCATGAAAGAGCTAATTTATTATCAAGATGTGATGATGAAGGAATTTGAAGCAAGTATACTTAAACAAGCAATAGCCGAAGACGGGAGAAAATATATTGTCTTAGACAATACTGCTTTCTACCCTACAGGTGGCGGCCAGCCGCATGATACAGGTTATTTAAATGATGTAGAAGTGGTGGATGTAGAAAAAGTAGATGGAGATATTCGGCATTATGTTCTTTCTTTCTTGCCGGAAGATACAAAAACAGTGCACGGCAAGTTAGATTGGGAACGCCGATTTGATCATATGCAGCAACATGCGGGTCAACACATTCTCACCGCATCCTTTGTAGAGTTATTTAATTATCAAACAGTCAGCTTCCATCTTGGACAGGAGACTGTAACGATTGACCTTGATACCTCAGAACTAACGGAAGAAGAGCTCCAAGCCGTTGAAAAAAGGGCAAATGACATAATCCTAGATAATCGCCAAATTGAGACAAAGTGGATCACAGAAGAAGAGCTTTCTAAATATCCTTTACGTAAAGCAATTCAGGTAACGGGTGAAATCCGACTCGTCATCATACCGGAGTTTGATTATAATGGCTGCGGTGGTACTCACCCTATCACAACTGGCGGTGTACAAGCTATCAAAATTCTATCAACTGAGAAACAAAAAAATAAGACCCGTGTCCATTTTGTTTGCGGTATGCGCGTTGTACACGAACTAGGTTGGAGAAAAAAGGAGTTATCGAAGGCAGCGAAATTGGCCAATGCTCCCGAAAAGGAAACAGCTGGTGCTGTACAAAAGTTGCTTGATACTCAAAAATCTTTAGAGAAAAAGTGTACCCAGGCGGAGAAACAGCTTCTTTCATATGAAGCAAAAGAATTGGCTATGGAAACCCCTACAGATTCCATAATCAAAAAAGCATTCGTTAACCGTTCCATACAGGAATTACAGCAACTAGCGCGTTCCATTGTAAAACTGACTCCAGCAACCACTATACTATTTGTTTCAAAGGATAGAGAGCAGGTCCAATTTGTTGCAGCAAAGGGAAAAGATACTGACCAAGTCAGCATGAAGGATGTATCCAATGCCGTTTTCTCTGTAATCGATGGCAATGGCGGAGGCAATGATACATTTGTGCAAGGCGGGGGCAAAACAGGTCTTTCTCCTAATGAGTTACTAAGTAAAATGGTAGAGGCTTTAAATAAATAAGACAAAAAAGACTGTAGAACAATCTTCTACAGTCTTTTGTCATTCATCACCATGAAGGATGGCTGATTGGCGATTTTTTCAATAAATATATTCCAATCTATCATCATAGTATTGTAATGGAAGTCATCCGGCTTACCTGCTGGATAAGTGATATGCTCTGCATCAGAAAAGAAATCATCCCAATCATTTGGCTGCTGGTACCGTTCAAGCTCACTTTTTTCCACTGTTTTCTTTTGGAATTCCTCGTATGCAAGCGGTATAATTTCTAGAAAAATCTTTTCCACGTTCCCCTGTTGAATAGAGAAGCGCATTTGTCTTAGCCAATAATGAATAATCTCTGCATCTAATTTGCTATAGCTATGTGATTGTATAGAATAAGGGCCGTGTTTTGCCTCTTCTTGCCGCTTATTGAGATCTTCAATTTTATAATCTACAAATGAATCATACACCCCTTTTAATTTCTCCTTTAAGGATGCAGATATCTCTTCTGTTTGAAGCAACACCACTAGCTTCATTGCTAAGAAACCTAGCTCTACCCCTAATTGCTCTTCACTGACAGCAGTCGATTTTTGATTAATCAGCCATTTCTTTGCAGATTGATAAAAGGCTCCTGCCGCAGCTAAGTCGATTACTTGGTAACCATTAGCTGAAATAGCCAATTGCGCTTGCATTTTAACCCCCGTGAAAAGAAGACGCAGCAAATCCCCCATAAAATAGGAATCTCTTTCAAGCCATGCATCCTGCGAGCCTTTCAGCTGAGCATAATCAGGATTTTGTTCTAGAAACTCCTTATACTGATCCACTTTCTGCTGGTAGATAACCATGATGGAATGGCGCATATATTCTTTTTCGCCCACAGCTCCATTTCGTTCGAAGAAATCTCCCACTGTTTCTGTATAAGCATTAATTAGCCGCTCTAATCCCCTGCTCCAAATATCTTCAAGCAACTCTAACTGCTTTATTTCTTCCTCACCCGAAAAATCTCTTGCAATACGTTCTCTATATGTACAATATTCGGATGCCAAAAAGTCTATACGCTCGCCAATAGCTGCAATTCTCTCAAAGCTTAAGCCACCTTTAGCACTGACATTGAACTCTACCATTTTCCAAAAGATCTCTTTTGGTAATCCAACTGATTCAATTTCTTCCTTTGTAAGTGCTTGCAAGTGCATGCGCTTATTTGCTGAGAAATGGTTCGGCCAACGCTTGTATCCATCATCTATATACTGTTTTCTTAAATTCTTGATCCTCTCAGTTGTGATCTCTTCTTGAGAGATGTTGAGCGGTAAAGGCCTATCATCTAGTTCTCTCATTGCCGATCAAACTCCTTTAAGCCATATAATAGCCAATAATGTTACACCTATTCTATCATAGGCTTACGGAAAATGTACTTTTACAATTGGCAGTCATTTTTGAACAATTAATTTATTGAAATCTTTTACTTTTACTCCTCTAGGTACCTTTAAATCTATTATTGTATACCCTGGAAGAATCAAACTATAACTCTTGCTGTAACCTTTGAAATAAGGTGGATTAAATGGGAAGAGTGGCATAGTATCTGTTGCAACTCTAAATCTCTTATCTATTTCTCTCGCCCCGTGAATCGTAATTGTGCTTGGTGTTTTTCCATCCACTTTTACAAATGGCTGACTTTCATTTAATTGTAATGATAAATAATACGCATTTGTATGATAGACTGTGCCTTCTACTACACGTTTTTCTGTATTAACTTTATTCATATAAATAATGATTTGACCTATATCACTAACTGTATTAGATGTGATAAACAGTTTATTATTGGGCACATCAGTTGTGAATGTCTTTACAAAGAAAGTTTCTTCTTTACCTTTCAATTGTCCATTCTCTGCACGCTCTAGAAAATCCGTATTCTCTTTCACAATTGTATTTTTTTCTTGTTTAGTCATTGGCACTACATCTGGCTTAAACACACCAACATAAATTGTAGCAACCAGCAATAAAATAGCATATATAGCTATAATCAGTTTAATCTTCCGAATGCTTTCAATATTAATTAGCCTACGCATCAAAGTAATAAGCAGAATTCCTATTAGTATAAAGATACACGCGACAATTAGCCCCATTATCCTTTCACCTCCTGCTTATTTCTCATCAAATAAACAAGCCCTATACAAAGAAGTGATAAGCCTAAAAAGGGTAGATTAAATAATAATGCTTCCTGTGAAAAAATGCCGTTTCTAAGAAATCCATAAAGTGAATCTATATAATAATTGATTGGTAAAAGAACTATAGCCACCAAAAGAATGAATAACGGGAGAGATGCATGATAGAGTGCATGTAGAGCGTAACCCAAGCACCCTACAGAAAAGGCTACAATTGACATAGTAAGAAAGTTAGCAAGAAATACTGACGGCGCGTTCCAAATGGTATAGCCCATAACAATAGAATCTTGTTTAAGTAAATCTACTAGCATGATCTCTAGATAATTGGACAACAGCATGGTAAGACCGATTGTCAGGCTGATCACCAACAGCAATAAAAAGTCAGCCAATAAATGAGCACGAACACTAAAACCTTTCGCTGATGTATTTATTACTTCATTACTAGGCATCTTTAAAGAAATAGCAAAAATCCAAAACAGGCTGAAGACATAAGCAATAACTGGCATAGAAAAAATAAATGTGATATTTAGATTGCCTACTGAATCGCTATCCGCAATCGTTCCATTACCTATTGTTAAACATATAAATACCAACTCAATTAAAATAAGGTGAAAGAAAGCACGGATATGCGATTCTACTTTTATAGTAAATAGTTCTTTTACTTCCCCTCGATGTGCTATATCATCAGTTAACATCCAATCCCCCCGTTTCTATACATTTAATAAGCAAGTCCTACCCGAGCTTGAATAAAATGTTCGTTCAAACATTCTTCATATGCAAATTGGGCTGTATCCCCCACAGATATCTTCATACCATCTATCGGTAATACATTTTTTTCTACTCGGTAATGCCCTTCTGCAATGCCGTCTGGTAAATAAGTGGGGCAAGCGATTGTCCAAGCAAGAGTGGTCTCTTTTAACATTTGGTATACCTTTAGATGTTCTTCTGCTGCAAAAGTGGCTTTTTGTCTTGACTCGCCTGATTGAAAGCGATACTGTCCAGGCACTACCCGGCTATCTAAAATGCCCGCTGTCCCGATGGTAACAATCCTTTTTACAGCCGCCTTTTCCATCGCCAATATGATATTGGCTATTCCTGCTGTAAGGGTAGTCGTACGGTCTGTCCCAAGAGCACTGATAACTCCATCAATTTTATGTGTAAAAACTTTTTCTATATCTTCTTTTTCAAATACATTTCCTTTTATAACAGTTAGACCCTTTGTTTCTTTTATATTCTCCGGTTCGCGAACAAGAGCAATGACTTCATGTCCATCTTTTAGTGCAAGACTTGTTACTTCACTGCCCACTCGGCCGGTAGCTCCAAAAATTGCTAATTTCATATTGGGTAATTCTCCTTCCTCTATTCTCCCACTATTCTAACATGATTATTTTATAAATTCTTCCAAAAATAAGCTGCAAACGAGCATGAAGCTTTTGCTCAATTTGCAGCTTATTCAATGGATTATTTATTATTTCCTTCATTTGAATTTTGGCTTTTGTCGTATACAGTATAAATTCGTTCAAGCATAGGCGGATGCGTATAACGGAACCACTTGATTAAACGAGGCGGATTTACTTCACTTAAGCCTGCTTTCGTCAGTTTCTGGAATGATGATACAGCTGCTTCATGGTCACCCGTTAAGGCAATCGCATATTGGTCTGCTCTTTCTTCTTGATACCTCGATACAATATTCGATACTGGACTCGAAACAAATAACAAGAAGGATGTAATCAATAAAAACAGAGGCATAGAGCTGATATTGCTAACTTTTTTCACTCGTAAAACAGAGCCGTAATGTCTAACTGACCAGTTCATTATTTTGGCAGTTAAAAAGAGCCCAATCAGCATCAAAAGAATATAGCCTGCCACGCCATAGTAGATATGCTTCTCCACATAATGTCCCATTTCATGCGCCATAATGAAGAGAATCTCACGGTCCGTTAAATTATTTAATGTCGTATCCCATAAAACAATTCGAGAGTTATTGCCTATCCCAGTCACATACGCATTCATCGCATTTGTTTTTTCTGCCATATTCACTTCATACACATGGTCTGCTGGAATATTTGCTTTTTCGGCTAATGTTAATATTTTGGTTTCTAACTCTTTATTTTGTAGCGGGTAAAAATCATTGTAGAGCGGATCAATGACAACCGGCTGAACGAACATAATGAAAATGGTGAAAGGTATAGAGAGCAGCCATGTATACAGCCACCAGTTTTTTAAGCTTTTTTGCATGAGCCAATAAATGGTTGCCATCACAATCGCAGACATAATATAGTTGACCCCAAAATCAATCCAACCTTCTTTAAGCCATGAAAACAATTTTTGATTGCTAATGCCGTATTCCATGCTTAGATGATAGCTATAATACCGGATAGGCAGAAGGAGCACATACGAAATGAAATTTAGCCAGAATACATAAATAGCTGTTCGAAAAACAGTTGATTTTGCCTTGGAAATAGCCCACTTTTCGAATAGACGAGATAACCCTGCAATCAAAATAAATAAATAGATAATCCACTCAAATGGTGTTACGACAAAGAAGAGGTAATTTCGAATCTTTGAGTACTCTTCGCTTAGTAAAAGTTCATGCTTCGACATAAATACTGCGGGATCCGCTACAGAACCCTTTAAACTTGCGGGAATTTGGCCAGTGCCCATGTGAAAAATATAAACATACATACAAGCTGCATATATGCCATAAAACAAAAGGGTGAAAAACAAAAATTTCTTCCTCATTTAATCGCCGCCAATCTCACCTTGGTTAATTTCCCCGCGCTAGGCGGGAGATGATCATATAAAATCTTGAATATAATTGGAGAAATTCATCTAGAATTGGCCTCCACTGATATTAATAAAGAAATGTGACTTTCAAAGCTGCACTAACAGAAATAAGGCCTGCTTCTATCGGTGTGTTTGTCTCATTAGCTAAGGTTGCTCTACTATATAGAGGCTGCTCAAACGCTTGTATTTCTTCTATTTCTATAGGTTCAGAAGATATATGTACATTCATCGTCGCCGCAATGGCTTTTGCCTTTCGCCGAGCATTCAGAAGAGCCAGTTGTAGGGCTTGATGATTGTATTTCTCTGCATCATCTAGTTTAAAAACAATGCCAGAAACACTATTTGCTCCATTTTTTACTGCAGTATCAATGACAAGCGCTACTTTTTCCATCTCTCTTACATTTACAGATAACGCATTGGATACCTCAAAGCCTCTAAATAGCTGATTTCCATCAATAAAATCATAATTGGGAGAGATACGATAAGAAGCTGTTTGCATATCTTCTTGCTGGATACCTAAAGACAGCAATGATTGAATCACTTGATTCATCAGCACCGCATTTTCTCTTTGGGCTTTTCTTGCTTCCTGCGCTTTTGTAATCACTTCCACCTGCAGTTTCACATAATTAGGGGCTGCTGCTACCTCGCCAAACCCAGTTACTGTAATTAAGCGTGGTGAAGTAGGCATATGATACATATTTTGATAATACAAGGGATTCCACCTTTCATCATGTTTATCCGATTATAATTCATCTTATGCTTTTTTCTTCACTAACTTGTCACTGCATGTCTAGATATTTCAATTAAATTTGAAAGGCCAAAAAGGCAACTTATCCTTCGATGTATCGATAAGTTGCCTTTATAGTTATATAATCCTTCTCCGTACTATTCAGCCATTTTATGGTCTGATGGCAACCAGAAAGCCACAAGTGCTAAAACAGGCAATATAGAGATAAATATCATCGTATCAAAGACGCCATAATGGTCCATCATTATACCAATAACAACTGAGCCGATTGCTCCCATACCAAATGCAAGCCCGACTGTTAAGCCTGACATCGTCCCCACTTTGGTTGGCACTAATTCTTGTGCATACAAGACTGTCACTGAAAAGCTCAGCATAATGAAGAAGCCGATCAATGAAAGAAAAACCACGACTAGCCATAAAGGTATATATGGAAGTAAAAGCGCAAGTGGGATTGGAACAAGGAAGGACAGCAGAATGACTTTTTTTCGACCCATCTTGTCTGCCATTGGTCCTCCGAATAATGTGCCGATTGCCCCTACTGCTAAGAAAATGAAAATAAATAACTGGCCTTTTTGAATGGTAAGATGATAACGGTCCATCAAATAAAAGACATAAAAGTTAGTCATGTTTGTAACATAAAAAGAGCGAACAAAAATGACTGCCATCAGCAAACCTAGTGCAATACCAATTTGCTTTTTAGTCAATACAGGCAGATTTGATATGATTGTTTTTTTCTTCTTTTGGCTTTGTTCTTTCTCAAGCTGCTCTTTATACCATATAGAAATACGTGAAAGAAGAAAAATGCCGATAGCAGCAATGATTAAAAACCAAGCAGCCCCTATTTGTCCAAAAGGTACAAGCACAAAAGCGCTAATTAATGGTGCAAGCGCTTGTCCAGTATTGCCGCCCACCTGATAAATCGATTGAGAAAGGCCTCTTTTAAAACCAGCAGCCATGAAGCTAACGCGTGATCCTTCTGGATGGAAGACGGCGGAGCCTAAACCTAAGAAAATAACAGAGAGCAGAATCATCCAATAATTCGGTGAAAACGCAATGCCTGCTAAACCAAGCATTGTGCATCCCATACCTAAAGGCAATGCATACGGCTTCGGTTTTTTATCACTGAAAAAGCCTACTACAGGCTGTAAAACAGAGGAAACCATATTCAATACAAAAGTAATGAACCCTAATTGTGTAAAGGTCAGTCCAATCTCCTTTTCTAATACAGGGAACATAGCAGGAATGACTGCCTGCAATGTATCATTAAACAAATGGCAAATCCCAATCACAACAATAATAGGATAGATAGGATTCCCTAAAGTGGATTTCGCCATTGTTGTAGCCATATACTTATTCACTTCTTTCTATCTTCATTTTATTTATCACTTTTAATTTCACTTAAAAGAACAGTATTGCCCTTTTCAACAATTGAGTACGAGTGAAGTTACACCTTATTATAGCAATTATTTAATTCCATTTTTCTTTCTATTAAGAGAATAACCTATTTTTTTACGTTCATACTAAGCGCGAATGAATAGAGGAGTGACTATATATGGAGAATTTCTGGGATTCTAATTTCTTGGAATCAAAATTTTGGGAAACAAATTTATGGGAAATGCTATTTCGAACGACTATTTCTTTTGTCGTTTTGCTCATATTAGCAAGATTGCTTGGAAAAAAACAGCTTAGCCAACTGACGTTTTTCCATTATATAACCGGTATTACCATCGGCTCTACTGCAGCAGAAATAGCGGCTCAGAAAGAAACATCCTTTCCAGATGGTCTAGTCTCGCTTGTGTGGTGGTCAGTACTCACATTACTCGCTAGTTACATTGCCATGAAATCTCCAAAGTGGCGAAATATAATAGACGGCAGTCCAACCGTAATTATTAAGAACGGCGAAATCTCAGTGCAAGCCTTAAAGTCCGTGAAGCTTCATATGAGTGATTTAATGATGATGCTCAGGGAACAATCGGTTTATTCTATCCAAGATGTTCATTATGCAATCCTAGAAACCAATGGGCAGCTGAGTATCCTTAAAAAACCAGCAGAACAATCCGCTACAAAACAAGATGTAAATGCAGACGTCTCTATTCCTGAACATATACCAACTGAGGTTGTAGTAGATGGAAAAATAGTATGGACTACAATGGAAGAGCTGAATTTAACCGAAGAAAGTCTAAGGAAGAAACTAAAGAAAAAGAATATAACTGATTTAAATGAAGTATTTTACGCACAGATACAGCCAAATGGCTCGTTATATATTTGTACACGAACACCCGACAAAGCCCAAAAAAACGACAAGACTGGGTAGAATAATGGCGAATGTATAAGAAATAAAGAGATTTCCCGGGAAATATAAAAGAGTAGCACAATGTGCTACTCTTTTGACTCATTAAACATTTCTTGCAAGGCTTTTTGACGTAATGGCTGGATGACGGCCTGATGACGGATTTCTTTCGTCTTTTGCATAGCTTCGTCGATCGTCTTCACTTTATTTAATTCAAATAGGACAGCTGATGCAACCGTTCCAGCTTTTCCACTGCCGCTTCCACAATGAAAATAAACCTTTTTACCATCATGATAAGCGTTCAATACTTCATCTACTGCATTCCTAATAGATAGCTTTAATTCATTTGGTTCATCTGAGATCGGTGTATGGATTCGTGTATAACCCACTTCTTTGGTTTCCTCTTGCCGCAAATCTACTACTAGATCTATGCCTTCATTAGTAATAGCACCCTCTACATCCCTTGCTCCACCAAAAAAGAGTTGATTTTCGATTAATTCGTTGTATTCTTTTTTCATTTAGAATCCTCATCAAGTAATTCTTTGATTTCTTCATAATGAGGTAATGCAGTAATAGCGCCTGGCTTTGTAGCTGCGTATGCGCCTAACTGGTTCGCAAAGTATACAAACTGGTAAGCTTCTTCTATACTTTTAGGCATTCCATATACATGGACTTGTCTGAGAATTCCCGCCATAAAGGCATCACCTGCACCAGTCGTATCTACACATTCAACAGAAATCGATGGGACGTGTTTTATTTCACCTTCAAATACTACATAAGCGCCATTTTCTCCTGCGGTAACCATCACTAATGGAATTTCATATTCTTTAAGCGCCTCAACACCCTCATGAAGTGTTTTCGTTTGAGTTAAAAAGAACAGTTCTTCTTCTGCTAGCTTTAATAAATCAGCTTTCTGTAAAAAGGCGGAGATCGTTTCTTGACAAACTTGTGGACTTTCCCAGCGAAGTGGACGTATATTCGCGTCCATTGCAACAAGTGCACGATGTTTCTTTGCTAATGCCACAGCAGCCTTCGTAGTTTCAAGGGCTATAGGGTGGAACATTGTATTCGAGCAAAGATTGAATATAGAGGCACGTTCAAATGCTTCCTCACGTAAATGCTGTACCTCGACTTGTAGATCCGGTGTATCATCTATATAATTTGTAAAAATGCGTTCATGTTCTTCTGTTAAATGAACATGCACACCACTTACTCGTTTTTCTGGAATAACTTTTGCATAATTCATAATTACGCCTTCTAGATCTAGTTCTTGGCGTACAAACTGAGATGTCTCATCATCGCCTGTAACGGTAATTAATGCTGCTGGTGCTCCAATTCGGCTTATGCCTGCCGCTACATTGACAGTTGCACCGCCTAAATACTTTGTAAAAGATGTATTTGTCGTATCGTTTGCTATAAAATCAACGAATGCATCCCCATAGACGAGGATTAATTCTTTTTTTGAATCAATCATTTCGAAACCCCTTCACACATATCTTCCTTCTATCCTACCATGAAGACTTATACTACAAAAGCATTTGACGAAAAAAATTAGGTAAAATCTCATTCTTTTTTCAACATAATTGTATCCTAAAGGTACAGAATTATTAAAATTAAGTTTAGTCATTTTTGGTATACTAAATAGAGGAGGGATAGAATGAATATACGACATGCACAAATTGCAGACGCACCTTATATTGCACCACTTATTGTAGATGCTATAGGTGATATTGCTAATAGGCTAACCGGAGAAACAGAACCTCAAACTGTTTTAAATGAATTGCAGGCTTTATTTAAACGTAAAGACAACCGCCATTCCTATCTAAATACATATGTTGCAGAGATTGATGGGAATGTTGCGGGGATGATGGTGGTCTATGGAGGTGATCAAGCACAGGAGCTAGATCATAACCTCGAAAAGTGGCTAGCTGATAAGGGAGCTGAAATCCAGACTATTGAGGTAGAGGCAAGGCCTGATGAGTTTTACATTGACACCATTTGTACTTCGCCAAAATTTAGAGGAAAAGGCATTGGTACAGCACTTTTAGAATACGTGGATACCCTAGCCAAAGAAAAAGGCTACAGTAAACTTTCTCTAAGTGTTGAAAAAGAAAAAGAACGCGCACGAAAACTGTATGAAAAAATGGGCTATGTATATGCAGAACCTTGGATAATCATTGGAGAAGAATTTGATCACATGGTTAAAAAAGTTTAATGCATACGACCGGCGAAACCTACGCTTCGCCGGTTTTTCTATATTTCAACATTACTTATTCATAACGTATGCCTTGCGATAAATCCTCTAGCGCATCATGCGATAATATTCGAAAGAATTTATTTCCTCTCTCGATGATCCCCTGCTCGCTTAACTTATGGATAACTCTATCCAAATGGCGTCTGGTCGTACCTAATAAATCGGCAATTTCACCTATATTCTGGGTTTGTAGTTCCACGCCAAATTCATTATCAGGTGTAGTAATGCTTAATAAATAGCTTGCAAAACGATTCTCTACAGAAGCCAGCAAATTGACTCGTGCCGCAGTCGTGCAAGTTTGAAGCTTATAGCTAAGATGTTTGATGAGATGCTGTAAAAATAAAGGATTATTTTTTTCATGCTGGTTAATATAATCAAAAGGCAGGGCAATACATAAACACTCGGTGACAGATGTGATTTGGGATTGTACGGGTACATGACGTACCAATTCTAAATCTCCAATAATTGATAGTGGCTGGCTAAAGCGCAAAAGCAATGACTTTCCTGTACCTACGCTCGATGTCGTTTTAATCTTTCCCTCTACTAAATAAAGAAGCATTGTCATTTCTTCTCCCTCATGAAGCAATACTTCGCCAGCAGCATAATGGTAAAGGGCAAAGGGCTTGCTAGAAAAAGTAGGAAAGATTTCTTGAAGCTTATATTGATGTATCTTTTCATGAAGCTTACAGGAATCATGTATTACTTTCATAAAAGCCTCCTTTATAGACATATGTCCTATTTCATTATAAGCTGTTTTGATAAGATATTATAAGCAAAAACAGTTAATGTCTTATACTATATAGGTTTGAATATATACAGGAGTGTCGAAAATGAACAAAAATTTAATATTTCCATTAATGATTGTTGTTGGCTCCAGCTGCTACGGCATTTTATCAACCATGATTAAAGTTGCGATGCAACACGGTTTTGAGACGTCTGAAGCTGTAACTAGCCAATATGTTGTCGGCTTTTTGCTTGCCCTCATTCTTTTTGTCGCTACTCAGCGTACATTGCCAAAGATTACAGGCAAGGGTTTCTTAATTATTATGATTTCTGGCTTACTGACAGGCACTACAGGTATAGTTTACGGAAAAGCCGTTCATTATTTACCTGCTTCTTTAGCGGTCGTTATGTTGTTCCAATTCACGTGGATTGGTTTATTTTTAGATTGTATTATCCATCGAAGACGCCCATCACGTATTGAATTATTCTCACTCGTATTTTTAGTGATCGGTACCATTTTGGCAGCTGGCATTTTAGATGTAGACTTAAGCGGCCTTGATTGGCGTGGTTGGGCATTTGGCTTTGCAGCTGCATTTAGCTTTGCTTGCTTTATGCAGTTCAACTCTCGCCCAGTTGAAGGAATTTCCACTATTGGCCGTATGACTATCATGTCATTGTTTGCTATGATTATTGTTCTTCTTTTCCAAGCACCAGAAGTTCTCGTAAATGGCAAACTTTTCGGTAGTGAATTATTTATCTTTGGTTTATTGCTAGGTTTCTTTGGTATTATTCTGCCAATCTTACTCTTCACTATAGCAGTGCCAAAAGTTGGTGGTGGTTTAGCTTCTATTTTGAGTGCGATGGAATTGCCCGTAGCAATTCTTGCCTCTGTAATAGTCATCCATGAAAAGCTTTCTATCTTACAAGTCGGCGGCATTTTATTAGTACTCGCAGGCATGATGATTCCAACCCTTTTACAAAAAAAGACGCGACTACAAACTAAATAGCTATGCATACTTTGAAACTCCCTTAGTCGATTTGCTACAATGCAAATGGAAGGGAGTTTTTTATATGAAAAGATTTGGACTACTTATTATTGCTTTGGTTTCCATAGCCGTTCTAGCTGCCTGCAATAATAGCAAAGAAGGGGAAAGAACGGAAACAAAAAAGAAAACTACCGATTTAAGCGCTGCCCTCACTGTTCCTAAACAAGCAACAGTTGGCGATGAGGTAGAATTGAAAGTTACTGTCACTAGAGACGGCAAAAATTATACAAAGGCAAAAGATGTAGCATTTGAAGCGGAAAATGAAGAAGCCAACACGCACCAAATGATGATTGCCACTTTAAAAGACGATACCTATGTGGCAAAGCTAAAAATAAAGGATGAAGGTAACTATGTGATTAAAGCACATGTAACTGCCGAAGACGGAAGCCATGTGATGCCGAGCAGAGAGATGGCTGTAACAGGTAATAACTCTCAAAAGAATGAAAAAGCGACTGATAACACAGCTACCAAATCAGCTAAACAGGTAACAAAACACGATGAGCGTACACACGGTAACGTAACAATTATATATAACAACCCTAATTCGTTTAAAAAAGATGATAAGGTGAATTTAAGCGTTTCTTTAAAATATAAAGGTGAAGCACTGTCAAATGCCTCTGTCCGTTATCAGGTAATTACCCAGTTTAATGGCAGTAAACCGATTTGGATAAATTTACAGGAAACATCATCAGGGACATATGAAGCGAAGCATACATTTACACAAGCTGGTCCCTATTTATTAAAGCTTCATGCTGAAAATGGAAATGGTGAAGACCTTCATATTAATGATGCAAAAAGATTTATTGTAAAATAAAACAAAAAACCTGTATGGCGATGACCATACAGGTTTTCTTTATACATGTACTTAAAAGAAACCAATTAATTATGTTTCAGCTTTTTAGGCCAGAAGCTGTATTTGCCTAAAATAACAATAAGCGCTGGAATGACAATTGGCCTTACTATAAATGTATCAACCAATACACCAATAGCTACAGCAAAACCAAAGACACGCAATTCCATAACTGGCTGTGTAATAAGTACGGCAAATGTAGCTGCTAGTATTAATCCAGCTGAAGAAATAACACCACCTGTTTTTGCTACTCCCTCGAGGACAGCCTCTTTTATTGGCATATGCTCTTTCTCTTCCCTAATGCGGGAAATCAACATAATGGAATAATCAATACCCAATGCTACGAGAAAAACAAAAGTGTACAGTGGTATACGGTAACTGATTCCCTTGTAGTCTAATACATCTTGGAAGAAGAACACCGTAAATCCTAATGCTGCTCCGAATGATAGCAAAATAGTCGCCATCATATAGACTGGAGCAAGTAATGAACGCGTTTGTATGCCTAGCATAATCATGATGAGAATCGTCATAATCGAAATAATCCGGATTTCATCACCCTTGCTGGCACTTCGAATATCTGCATTTTTTGCCGACTCGCCTGCAATTAGTAGCTTTCCTTTTATTTGGCTTTTTTCTAAAAGCTTAGAAGAATTATCACGTAGCTTTTCAATATCATCAAAAGCTTTTTCAGAATAAGGATTTTCTTTTAATACTAGATTAATTTTAGCGACATTTTGATGCCCTTCCGGGAAAGGGTTCCCTTGGATTTCTGCTTGGTCAATGCTACTTTTTTGATTCAATTCCTTTGTCAGATCTGTTAATTGCTTATAGGTAAGTGGATCCTTTGATTTGACCATCACTGTGCTCGGTGCAATTTCCCCAGCAGAAAAAGATTTATTAAGCACATTATAGCCTTGGATAGATGACATCTCTTTAGGAAAAGAATCCAGCAAATTAAACGTATAATGCACTCTTTGTACCATAGATGCAAAGAATACAAGCACTAGGACAATAGGTGCCAACGCAATCCATGGCTTCTCTGTAACAAATCGCCCTAGTCTATGCCAAAAGCCTTTTTTGCCCACCCTTTTTTCAGCTCGTTTTCTCGGATTAGAAGGCCAAAAAGATTTTTTTCCAGCAATGGCAAATAAGGCGGGCATTAAGGTTAGCCCTGCTATTAACATCACTGCTACAGCCACTGCAAAGACAGGTGCAAACGCACGATATGTCTCAAATACCGCCGCAAATAATGTAAGCATACTTAATAGCACCGTACCACCACTGAATATTATAGGTTCCCGTACATAGCGTAAAGCATTCCTCATCGCCTCATTTATGTCCAGTCCCTTCTCAAGCTCTTCGCGGAAACGAGAGAAAAGAAGTAAAGAATAATCTGTAATAACAGCAAACAGTAAAATCATCATAATTGACAATGATTGGCTGTCAATTGCAAACCACTTGGCATCGCCCATTAATCCAAGCAAACCATCCACCACCGTGTAGGCAATACCTGCTCCAATAAGAGGTATAAAAGCTAGTAAGGGTGATCTGTAAATAATGATGAGTAGCACAAAGATTAAACTAACCGTACCTAAAATTAATACTATATCTGCTCGCGAGAACATTTCATAGGTATCTGCTTCAATACCAGCAGGGCCAGTGAAATGTATTTTCAAGTTACTTGGCTGTTCTTTCAATATTTCTTTCTTTAATTTATCCATTGCCATCTTAACTTCTTTAATTTCCATTCCATTCGGTAAAAGAACAGGCATAAAGAATGTCTTTTCATCTTCAGAGAAGAAAGAAGCTCTCGCTTGTTTTGGCATTTTAGATAAAGCAACGACGGTAAACTCTTTATCGACATTTGGGACGCCATGCTCGATACTCTTCATGGCTTTGTTAACATCCTTTTCCTTCAAACCGCTTTTATCGTGAACAACGACAAAAAGTGGAACCCCTTTTGAGGAGGGAAAGTACTTTTTCAGCGCCTTTTCTGCTTGGATCGATGCGTCCGTCTCCGGCAGCCCTGAGTTTTTGCCAGGTGACGTCACTTCTTTTGCATGAGGTGCGAATGAAGTAAAAAGAGCGGCCACAATCACCCACGCCAACAGAATAGTAAACCATCTTTTTTTATCTTTTAAAACATGCATATTTTTATTCTCTCTCCTTTTTGGTTTCTACCATAAAGGTAGAGAGAATAAATAACCCGAAGCTCATTAAAAGGACAGTACCACCGATTATATATATAAGCAAAGCAACCGTACTGTTTATATTAAAAGGTTTTAATGTATTCAACCACATTCCAATTGTCAGTCCAATTGAACCAATCATTGCTGTCCACCCGTGAATTGCGACTAGCGCTTTCTTTTTCAGCGTAAATACACTATAAAATATTCCCCACGCAAACACAGACAACCAGCCTACAACAAGTATATGAGCGTGGATTGGTTTAAATTGATAGCTCATAGAGCCAGCCATATGTGAACCTAGGATAGCACCGATTAAACCGAATATAGCGGCAACCCGTATAAGCCGCATGCCCCATTTTCTTTCCATTCCAATAACCTCCAACTTTTTTGTTTCCTTTACTATAAAGGAGGTAAATGAACGTGATATGAACTCCATATTACAAATGGGGAAGAAATATCTTAAAGGCTGTCCCTTTAGCTAATTTGCTCTCTATTTCAATCTGACCGCTATGAAGATGTACTATCTTTTCAACAATTGATAACCCTAACCCTGTTCCATCCTTTCCGCGAGATTCATTCCCGCGATAAAAACGGTCAAATGCTTTCTTTATTGTTTGAGTATCCATTCCAATACCTGTATCTTTTATCATAATGGTGATTCCTTTTTCAGAAGAAACCAATGAAATATCAATTTCTCCACTGGGCTGATTGTATTTAATCGCATTTGTCAGCAAGTTTTCCCATACATTTTCAAGCAGACTTTCATCTCCTCTATAAGAAACCGGTTCTAACGCCATAGACAAGTTAATCTGTCTTTCATCAAGCAACCATCTGTATTTCTGAATCACTCGCTTCAATTGCTGATCGAGTAAATAATTTTCGCGCTTAGCCCTTTGGCTTGTTTGATCTAAAGAAGTAAGTAATAGTAACTGCTTTGTTAAATTCGATAAACGATGTGTTTCTGATTGAATTATTTCAAGATATTTCTGCTGGTCTTCGGGAGATAGGCTCTTATTCTCTAATAATCCCGCATAACCTTGAATATTCAGCAATGGTGATTGAAAATCATGTGAAACATTGCTGATAAACTCTCTCCTCATCTGATTATTTTCTTCTAAGCGCTGCATCATAGTATTGAAACTTGCCGCAAGCTGACCAATTTCGTCTCGCCGTTCAATTGATAAAGGAGTATCAAATCGTTCGTCCGCAATACGGCCTGTAGCAAAAGTCAATTCAGTAATAGGCTTAATGAGTAACTTCGCAAAAAATAGCATAGCGATTAAGCTGATGATAACCATAAACAAAAACCAGCCCCCCATAATCGTATGTACTTCACTAAATAGCAATTTAATGTCTGGCCGTAAAAACAGCGCATACGCTTTGCCTTGATAATGGAACGGAACACCTACCGTATTTGATAATTCGTTCGCAAAGAAGCCAGTGACAAAGGTTTCTTGCGGAAGATTCCGCATGCCGTGATACACTTCTCCATTTAAGACTTGATCGACTTGTTTGTGCGATAAATTTTTCAATCGATATTTACCACCAAAAAAAGACTCCTTATAGTCTTCATCCACTAAATAGATTTGATAGCCTACGTTCCCCATTGTTTGAAGGTATTGCTTTAACTTAAAGGAAGTAGATTCGCTAATAGGTTTCACAATAGACTTCGCAATCGTAATATTCTTAGCATCATTTTTAGGCTTAGTGACTTGGTGATAATATGTGTTCGTAAGTAAAAAGGCAATTAATGAACTGGCAATCATAGTAAGTATAGTGACGAGCAAGAATTTGCTGTATAAAGACTTCATTCTTTAATCACCTCTAGCTTATAGCCAATCCCCCGCACCGTCTTAATATGCACATCTGGTGCAATATTGGCCAATCGTTCCCGTATGCGCTTAATATGCGTATTTAACGTTTGTTCATCTCCTTCATAATCAAACCCCCATACTTTCTCCATAATCTCTGAGCGCTGAAAGACTTGATTTTGCCGAGAACCTAGTAACGCAAGTACTTCAAATTCCTTTAATGGCAATAGGAGCGTGGTATGGTTTGCTGTTACCTCATAACTCTTTCGGTTAATCGTTAACGAACCTACTTGATTGATGGAATTATTAGGCTTATCATAACGGCGCAATATAGCCGCAATCCGAAATAATAATTCTCTTGGTTCGAAAGGCTTTACCAAGTAATCATCAGAGCCCGCATTAAAGCCATGTTCTTTATCATTCAATTCTCCCCTTGCTGTAAGCAAAAGAACAGGGATATCCCATTGTTCTCTTATGATTCTGGTCAGTTCGTAACCGTCCATTTGAGGCATCATGACATCAGCTACAACTAGATCTGGCGTCTCTTTTTCTAATATAGCAAGCGCTTGTACACCATCGCTCGCTTTTAAAGTTGTATAGTGGGCCTGTGCTAAATGAATGCTTACAAGATCTAAAATAAATGGATCATCATCTACAACTAATATTTTTACCAACTTCGCGTGCTCCATTTCATCATTTTTCTTTCATTATAGCTAATTATCGAAAGATGTACCCCGTTGATTCATTTATTGTCCTTTGAAAAGTTATTAGAATTTATATAATGTATTTATTATCTCTAAGTATGGGTATTTCTCTATTTTATTCAAATACAAAAAAACACAACTGATTAATCAGCTGTGTTTAGATTGCCTAGCAACGTCC
>NZ_BJVD01000014.1 GCF_007988965.1 Rummeliibacillus stabekisii | reverse complement strand
CTCAATTTAGGTCACCAAGACTTCTATTTAGAGCATTTCAAACTCTAATTAAGATTTATCCCAATTAAAATAGCCAACTAACAGCTTAAGCTGCTTGTTGGCCATTTCTTCTTAATTTGATCTTTTAGCGATCAGTTCAATTTCTACTTCTGCGCCTAGTGGCAATGCAACTACTGCTACACAAGTTCTTGCAGGATACGGTTCGATGAAATATGTTTTATACACTTCATTCATGGCATTAAAATTGTTCATGTCTGTTAAATAAACATTTACCTTTACCACATCTTCATGGGAAAGTCCTGCTTCTTCCATGACTTCTAATAAGTTGGCAAAGCATTGTTTTGTTTGTGCAGCAATATCTCCAGTTAGATCTTTAGCAGTTGGTGTATTCTTAGCTGTCTGACCCGAGAAAAATACATAATCTCCCGCGTCTATTGCGTGTGAATATGGCCCTGATGAGGTTGCACTTTTTGCTGTATATGCTTTTCTTTGCATTGTTAAATCTCCTTTTTAAATAGGTATATAACAATAATATATTAAACTTTCTAAAAGTTCCATCGATGGCATTTAAATTTAATATTTGTTACATCATTTACTACATTTTTACAAATAAAACCGACCCTTTCTGCAAAGGATCGGTTAATTTACTTATTTCCTTCTTACAAACAAAACCTTAAACCACTGATTCACTATGAAGGGTAGACTCGATAACGTGTAAATATAGCCCATTTGCAAGCCGCTTAATGGTGCTACTTTAAAAACAGTAGTTAGGGATGGTAGGAATAAAACAAGGTGTAAACTAATCACCCCAATTAAGAAGGCAACCCATGTATATTTATTTGAAAAGATTCCAATGGCAAAGATAGATTCTTTTGATCGTGAGTTGAAGCCATGAATCAAACGAGATAAGCAAAGTGTCGCAAATGCCATGGTACTGGCAGTCAAAGTACTTCCCGTTGAAAGACCTAACCGAAATGCGATGATAGTAGATATAGCGATGAGTAAGCCCTCAAGCACTACTTGTGTCGTAAACCTTTTATTTAACAATGGTTCGTGTATGTTTCGCGGCTTATCCTTCATCAGCTTTTTATTATTTGGTTCAAGACCAATGGCTATTGCGGGCAAACTGTCTGTCAACAAGTTGATAAATAAAAGATGAACAGGGGCAAATGGGACAGATAACCCAAAGACGGTCGCATACAAAACAACAAAGATAGCACCGGCATTTCCAGAAAGTAAGAAAAGAATAGCATTCTTGATATTGGTGTAAAGGCTCCTACCATTCGCGACTGCTTTGACAATGGTTGAAAAGTTGTCATCAGTTAAAATCATTGAGGAAGCGTCTTTCGCCACTTCTGTTCCGGTAATGCCCATTGCAACTCCAATGTCTGCTTGCTTTAAAGCGGGACCATCATTCACTCCATCCCCGGTCATTGCAACTACTTTGCCTTTTTCCTGCCATGCTCTAACGATCCGAATTTTATGTTCAGGTGTCACACGGGCATAAACAGAATAATCCTCCACATAATCTTGTAATTCCTTATCTGTTAATTTTTCAATTTCATGCCCTTCAATGGCTTCACTTGGATCTTTTAAAATGCCAATTTGAGAAGCAATGGCTGTTGCAGTAATTTTATGATCTCCTGTAATCATTACAGGTTTTATGCCTGCCTGAATACAGCTCTCTACTGCAGCTTTTGATTCGTCTCTTGGTGGGTCCATCATGGCTACTAATCCTAGAAAGATTAAATCATGTTCATCTTCGAAATCAATTGTTTGTTTTGGCCTCACGTTTTTATAAGCAATCGCCAAAACGCGCAGCCCTTTAGTTGAAAAGTTGTGATTGGCTTTTTCAATTCTTTGTCTGTCCTCACTTGTCATTTCAACGATGCCATTCGATGTCTCTATCTTATTCATCCGTTGTAAAAGAACATCTAATGCGCCCTTTGTCGTAAGCATTCTTTTACCATTTACTTCATTTACGGTTGACATTAATTTTCGGT
Organism: Rummeliibacillus stabekisii; assembly: GCF_007988965.1. GTDB lineage: Bacteria > Bacillota > Bacilli > Bacillales_A > Planococcaceae > Rummeliibacillus > Rummeliibacillus stabekisii. The sequence goes on along the minus strand of NZ_BJVD01000014.1, from coordinate 49,532 downwards.
CAGAATCAAAAGGGATTTCGGCCATTCTTGGGTGTTGTTTACGAAGCATAAGCTCGTCCAATTTATAATGTTTACCTAATTTTACAAGTGCAATCTCAGTAGGATCCCCAATCTCCTTCTCTTCCCTTACGAAGGAGTCGTTGCATAGGAGCGATTGAGTAATAAATTGTTTATGCAATTTGTTTTTCATATTCAGTTCATTAAATGCTTGTACTTCTTTATCAATATAAACTTGTTGAACCATCATTTTATTTTTCGTTAAGGTACCGGTCTTGTCCGAACAAATGACAGATACACTACCAAGGCTTTCTACTGCAAAAAGCTTTCGTATAATCGCATTCTCTTTGGCCATTTTTTGAGTACCAAAGGCAAGAACGATTGTCACAATAGAACTTAATGCTTCTGGAATAGCAGCTACTGCCAGCGAAACAGCAAACATAAAAGATTCCACCAAGGCACGACCGCGTATAAGGTCAATCGTAAAGATAGCTAAACAGATGAGTGTGATGCCTAATGCAAGCTTCTCGCCAAAATGATCAAGACTAATTTGAAGTGGGGTCTTCTTCTCTTTTGCTGTTCCAAGGAGATTAGCAATCTTGCCAATCTCTGTATTCATTCCTGTTGATGTGACAACAACCGTCCCGCGTCCATTCGTCACAAAGCTACCGGTGAATACCATATTTCTTTTATCTGCTGTTGTCACACCTTCATCGAGTATAGGATCGGTAGTTTTTTCAACAGCCAACGATTCACCAGTGAGAGAGCTTTCGTTAATTAAAAGATTAAAGCTTTCTATTAACCTACCGTCTGCACTAATATAATCGCCTGCTTCTAAATATAACAAATCGCCGACTACTATTTCCTCAGACAATATTTCGATGATTTCATTATTCCTCAATACCTTTGCCACAGGCGAAGTTAAGGCTTTCAGATTATCTAGTGATTGTTCAGCTTTGACATGCTGGACGGTGCCTAAAACTGCATTCAGTATAACCACTATCATGATAACAATTGTACTTTCCACCTCACCTAATAGAAATGAGATGGACGCAGCAACCATTAAAATAATGACAAGTAAATCCTTGAACTGGCCAAAGAACACAGCTACTGTACTAACCTTCTGGCTTTCTTCTAATTCATTCGGTCCATATTCTTCTAATCTCTGCTGAACATCTAGTTCATTCAAGCCTTCCTTTGTCACAGAAAGCAAATCCATTACTTGTGCAGATGTTTGTTGGTGGAATTCCTTCATATTTTTCTCCTTTTTTTGTATTGTTTTAGCTTATTTAGCGAATGAATAGAGTTTTAAACATATGGGTGTTTTTAAAAATGAGAATCCAGGTGAATAAAATCTATTAAACTTGTGATGATCTCAACCTCCATCTCCACCTTTAACTTCTACTATCGTATTCCTAGCAATCTTATTGTATGAATAGATTTGTCATACAATTCAAAAAAGAATTCTCCTGTTAAACAATTGAAGCTTAAAACTGGCGCAGTCATCTTAATGTTAATTACACTTATTCTTTAGAATTCTTGCTAATTCAATGGTAAAATATCAGTGGACATAAATTACGAAAAATAAATTTGAACGCCATTCTTGTGATGGATTTCAAAACTATGTAGAAATAGATAAGGAGAAGGATTATGGCTTCTAAAAAACGAGGTCGCCCTGTTGGAAGGCCGAAACAAAAAGATAATAATATATCGACAAGGGAAGTAATCCTACAAGTTGCTACACGGTTATTCTTGGAGAATGGCTATCAAAGGGTCTCGATGGATGACATTGCTCGAAATTCTGAAACGACTAAAGCAACCGTATATTACTATTTTGAAACCAAAGCTGAATTGTTTAAAGAAACAATGGTTGCACTAATGGAAAGAATTCAAGAACGAATTCTATTTTTGCTCACTTCAGATAAGCCCTTGTATGATCGTTTATTAGATGTGACAACGGCACACTTAAAAGCAACCACCACCCTTGACTTGGATGGGTTTATGAGAGAATCTAAACAATCCTTATCAGAAGAGCAAATGAGTGAAATGAAAAAAGCAGAAGAAAAAATGTACGAAGGGATTGAAAATGAATTTAAAAAAGCGATAGACTCGGGAGAAATACCTCATGTAAATACAAAATTTGCAGCGCATGCCTATCTTGCACTTATTCGGGTGGGGAATTATAAGCAAGCAGATGGGCTTTCCATATTCGAGTCAACTGAGACATCCGCTGTTCAAATATTAGATGTTTTTTGGAATGGCTTCTTTAAAAATTAATATAGGCTTATCCCGCTAGTTTTTATAGCGGGAATTTTTTATCTTAACGTATGTTTACATACTAGGATATTAGGTCATCATATATTAATAAGAAAATAGATTTGATAATTAACTGACCAGTATATATAATTAAATTAAATCCTTCCGAAAGGGGCTCTTCTTAATGAAAAAGTTTTTTATCGAATTTGTAACAGCTGTCTCAAGTAAAAAAGGAAGATGGATTACTTTGGCAGTTTGGGTTCTTTTAGTAGCCATACTTACAGCCGTTTTTCCAAGCGTAAACAAAGAAACAGATAATGGTGCCGCTAATTTGCCTGACAATGCTATGTCAGTAAAAGCAGAAAAAATTGCAAAAGAACAATACCCTGATAATACAGGTACACCATTGTTAATTGTATGGCATCGGACAGACGGGTTGACCACCCAAGATTACCAAAAGATTTCATCATTATATCAACATCTAGAAAAACATCCTTTATCAGCTCAAAATTTTCTTCCTCCGCTTGGAAAGCTTCCACCGCAAGGTTTACAAGCATCTGCATCTGAAGATGGCCAAACAATTGTAACGCCTATATTCATGGATAAAAAAGCAGCAACCGAGGAATTAGATAGTAATTTGTCTACATTAAAAAAACATTTATCTAAAGTAGACTCTAAATCTTTATTTGATCGTAAAATTAGTGACTCAGGCTTACATGTTCGTTTTACTGGTCCTGTAGGAATTTCTACAGATGCTACTGCCTTATTCAGTAAAGCAGATGTAACGCTACTGATTGGTACGGTTTTATTAGTATTAATATTGCTTGTGCTGTTATATCGCTCCCCACTCTTAGCGTTAGTGCCATTGATAGGTGTAGGATTTGCTTATGGTGTGACGAATCCTCTTTTAGGATTTCTCGCTAAAGAAGGCTTTATTACAGTTGATTCACAAGCCGTATCCATTATGACCGTATTATTATTCGGCGCAGGAACAGATTATTGTTTATTCTTAGTGTCCAAATACAGAGAATGTTTATTAGAGGAAGAGGATAAATTTACAGCCTTAGAACATGCCATTAAACATTCAGGCGGAGCTATCTTAGTAAGTGCATTAACCGTCGTGCTTAGCCTAAGTACTTTGCTGCTTGCACAATATGGATCCTTCCATCGCTTCGCAGTTCCATTTAGTTTAGTTATCCTCATTATGGGTATGGCGGCATTAACACTGTTACCTGCTTTGTTAGGTATTCTTGGGCGTGCAGCATTTTACCCTTTCATCCCAAGAACAGAGGAAATGTCAAAGAAACTAGAAGAAAAGAAAGGAAAAAAAGTCAGAAGAATCGCTCCCCACGGAAAGTTCAGCAGAAAAATTGGCAATTGGGTGACAAGAAAACCGTGGACTGTCATTATTTTAAGTGTTGTCCTATTAGGCGCATTAGCATCCTTCGTTCCGCGTATTCAATATACACAGGATTTAATAGAATCGTTTCCAAAAGATATGCCTTCTAGAGAAGGTTTTGATTTAATGTCCGAACATTTTTCACAAGGAAAGCTAGCACCTTTACAATTAATCATCAATACAGAAGGTAAAAAAGTTGAGATTAAAGATCAGCTGAGCAAGCTATCCTATATCGAAGAAGTTTCAGAGAAAAAAGAAGGGGTTAAAAACAAAGAATATCATTCTTATGATATTACTTTAAAAGAAGACCCTTACAGTATGGAAGCTGTTGATACTATACCAAAATTAAACAAGAAGGTTTCTACCATACTAAAAGACTCAGGTGTGCAACCACAGGATCATCTCTGGATAGGTGGCGAAACTTCTAAGCAATATGACACAGTGAAGACAACCGAACGAGATATGAAAGTAATTGTACCAACAGTAATCGTTATTATAGCTGCATTGTTGTTAATGTACTTGCGATCTATTGTGGCGATGGTATACCTGATCCTAACAGTCTTGCTTTCTTATTTATCTGCGTTGGGCGCTGGTTGGATACTGGTACACGATGTATTAGGCATTTCAGCAATTCAGGGCTTAATTCCTTTATACTCATTCGTTTTCTTAGTTGCATTAGGTGAAGATTATAATATTTTTATGATATCAAGTATTTGGAAAAACAAAAATAAACAAAGTAATCGATTAGCCATCGCAAATGGGGTCAGTGAAACAAGCAGCGTGATTACTTCTGCAGGTTTAATTCTAGCTGGAACTTTTGCAGTCTTGGCTACCTTGCCTATTCAAGTACTCCTGCAATTTGGGATCGTGACAGCAATCGGCGTATTATTAGACACATTTGTTGTTCGTCCTCTCCTTGTTCCTGCTATCACTGCTGTGCTTGGCCGTTATGCATACTGGCCAGGGCATAGATGGAAAATGAAGGATAGTGAAGAAGAATAACTTGTTGGGACATAAAAAAGAAAACATTTACTATAAAAAAATGCTCTTCTCATTAAATTGAGAAGAGCATTTTTAGTGAAGCTTTTATTTTGTAAAATCAATTTTCTTTTTCAATATATTCATAATTACGCCACCTACTGCCATCGAAAGCAGCTCACCAAGCGCAACTGTATACCATGTATAGAAAAAAGGAAGATGATAAAGAATAGATAATTGCCCAGCAACCGTGAACATAGAGAAAGCAAAAATTAAAGCAGTGACTGCCATTTTTGTAATATCATTCTTGATTTTTTTCGTTACCGCTCGGCATAAAAGAATGACTAAAAATGTAGCAAGCCCACCAACTGGCACATCGATTGGCCATGTCGGAGACATAAAATTAGCAATAATAACACCGAGAGTGACGGCTACTATGTAACGTTTATGATAAAGTGCTAGATAGTTAAACATTTCAGCTAAACGAAATTGGATGGCGCCAAAACTGACGACAGCTAAAACGGTGGTGACCGCAACATAAAGGGCGGCAACGAGGGCTGTTTTGGTGATCTCTGTAACAGAGGTACGTGTAGATACATTGTAAAACGTTTTATTCATTTTCATTCTCCTTTGTAAAATAGCCAAAAGCTATTTTAGTCATAACTGCGACCAAAGGAGATTAGACTATGCCTAACCAAAAGTGCCGCAGTGCAAGCAAATTTGCTTACTTGAAAAGTATATCAAATAGTTGTTAAATAGAAAACATTATTTTGCAATCCAACCTCCATCAATTGGGACGACTGCAGCATGTATATAGTCTGAGGCGTCATGTGCTAAAAACAGTGTAAGGTTTGCCACTTCACTTGGTTGGGCCCATCTACCTGCAGGTGTCTCTCTTGCCACCCATTTTGCCATCTCTCCATCGCCTTGGAAATCCGCTTTGTTCATAGGTGTTTGAATAGCACCTGGAGCAATCGCATTAGCACGAATACCCATTTTACTATAATCTAAATCTAGCTGTTTAGTGTAACCGACAATTGCATGTTTAGAAGCTGTATATGCTGCTCCGCCTCCCCCTGCTACAAGGCCTGCAATGGAAGCCATATTGATAATGACCCCTGATTTTATCTCAATCATTTGTGGTAGAATTGCATTCGTTACTAAATATGTTCCTTTAAGGTTTGTATTTAAAATAGCATCCCACAAAGCCTCATCTGTATCTAATGTCTTTGCATAGCCATCTAAAATGCCAGCTGTATTTAGCAAGATATCAATTTTAGAAAAAAGCGAAATGGCCTTTTGGACAGCTTTCACTACCTGACTATTATCCGCTACGCTACCTACTGAATAAGCAAAATTTTGCTTATATTCATTCGCTATAGAATTCAATCCCTCTTCGTCTAAATCCATCGCAAATACCATCGCTCCACTTTCAAGAAACGCCCTTGCTTGTGCGTGCCCAATTCCAGACGCTGCTCCCGTAACAAAAACAGTTTTGCCTTTAAAATCAAATTTCATTTTTGCACCTCATTACAAAAGCCCATGGCAATCCATGGACTCTCAATTATATTCATATATAATACATTTCCACTCATCTAGTGAGAAGTGTCTTATTCGACAATTTCCCAGTCTTCGGCTAATAAATCACAAACTGTCGGCGTGAACATAGTGTAGCCTTCACCAGATACATTAATTAAAAAATACGGATTTAGCTTTTCACCATCATGCGTGCTTTCCCCTACTAATTTTATGTATAATTCAGCTCCATTAAATCCTTTTCTTATGACTTTTTCTCCTGCTTTCATACGCGGTAGTATTTCTTCAAATGTCATGACGCGTCTCCTTTACTCTTTAGTTATACAGAAAAAAGTATACGAGATTATATTATGGAAATCAAATGACTAAAAAAAGGGACCCACGTTATAGTGGAATCCCTAATGCTATGAATCGCATAGCTGCCAATTGTTCATGAGTTATCTTTTACTTTTCTTTTGGTTTAAAAGTTTTACAGCAAGTATCCTTAGAAGTGTTAGCTTTTTCGGAAATCTTGTCAAAATCAAACTCTGTTGCAAACTCTGTATCCTTATCTCTGGAGTGGTAATCCATATCGACATTAATCGCTGATGCACAACAAACATTACCAACCTTATGGAAAAAACAATCGGAAACAGAACAATTCACTTGTACATTTGGCATGGGCTATCCTCCTCATATTTATGAAGTGAACAATGTTTATTGCTCTGGATTAGCATGCCCAAGCCATAATCATTTATAAGGCTTAATAGAAATGAATATCTTCAAGTACATATTTACCGCTCTTCACTTTGGTAAACTTAAGAGTTACCGATACGTTACCCATTGCGTTAAAATCTTTAGGCTGGAATTGATATCGAATATTTGCCCAACCTGTCCCTTTTCTTGAGTCATAGTTTTTTACTTTTGAGGTTGTTGCCAGCTTTAAATTTTTGCCGTAAAGATGAATGATTTTTTTGCTATTAGATTTACGATTGAGCTTTATTCTTTCTTTGTATCTATCCGTTGAATATTTATAGCCTAGTAAATAGTTTGTATCAGTTTTAGGTGCTATATGATTCTTTGCATATTTATTAAATGTTGTTGTTTTTCCTGTTCTGTTTGATTCGCCGTAAATACGGATTAATCTTGCAGCTTCAGGTCTTAATTCATTTTGGGCTTCTTTTAGTGTAAATCCCTTTGAAAGTGTAAAAACCCCTTTTTTCGAAACTTTTTTGCTAGCTGCTTGAACAGTCTGAGTACCTGCTAATTCACTCGTTTCGAAAGACGCTGTACCAATTAATAAACCAGATGCAAGTACACTAGTCGCGATTGTACCTTTTACAAATTTTTTGACTAAATTTTTCATACTATAACCTCCAAGTTGTTTTATTAATCGTAGCATAAATACCCCATTAAAAAAGAATCGTTGCAAAAATTGATATTTTATCTCTAATATGGAATTTACCTGATAGTCGGATGGTTTTACAAACCGAGTTCTCAAATCATATTTTTCCCTCAAACATAATACCTTCTTTTCAAAAAAATAAACAAGCTGCTTACTTAAATTTGGGCAGCTTGTTGAAAATGAATTGTTTCTATAATTTGATGGAGCGGCATCGGCCTTCCACATAAGTAACCTTGAATAAGATTGCATCCTTCTCTTGAAAGAAATTCCCACTGGAGCTCTTCTTCCACTCCTTCTGCAATAATTGTTAAATGTAGATGTTTTGCCAGAGAAATAATCATCGAAATAAGAACAGTATCCCCTGTTGGTATTTGCATAACAAATGAACGATCTATTTTCAATGTATCAATTGGCAAATCTTTCAGATAGGCGATAGATGAGTATCCTGTTCCAAAATCATCAATCGCAATTTTAATTCCTAATTCTTTTAACTCGCATAACGTTTCGACTGCATGTTTTCTATCCATCGTCATACTTTCAGTAATTTCAAGTTCTAGACAAGCAGGATGAAGCTGTGTCTCTGCCAGAACCCTTTTGACTGTATGAGCTAAATTATGCTGGAAGAATTGGCGGATCGATAAATTTACCGATACACCAATCGTTAGCTGGCAATCCTCCTGGCATTTTTTCACTTGGCTACATGCTTGTTGAAGCACCCATTCACCTATTGGCACAATTAGCCCTGATTCTTCTGCTATCGGAATAAAATCAGCAGGAGAAATAATCCCCTTTGTTGGATGCTTCCATCTGAGTAATGCCTCAACAGATACTATTTCTCCTGTTCTTACATCAATCTGTGGCTGATAATCAAGGAAGAGTTCTTGATTTTCAAGTGCTTTGTGTAAATCATGCTCTAGCAACATTTTTTGTTCTGAACATTTTTCCATATTTTTTTCGTAAAAAAGTACTCGGTTTATTTGATGTTTTGCTTGATGCATAGCAACTTGAGCATGTCTAAATAGATCGCTTGCATTTCTGCCATGCTCTGGATAAATAGCAATTCCGATATTTAAATCTACTTTCACTTGATGATGCTGGACGGGAAAATGAACTTCCATTAATTGTGTAATTTTTTCACAAATGGCGGTGACTTCTTCTCTATTTGACACAGTTGGAACAATAAGAATAAATTCACCGTTATTTCCTTTGCCTAGTACCCTCTTCTGCGATTCTACACAATTCAATCTTTTAGAAACTCCTTGAATAATTTGATCAGCAAACCTACTACCAAACGATTCATTTATAACCTTTATACGATCTACTTCCATCATTAAAACAGCAGCTTTTTTATGAATATTTAACATTTCTGCTAGTTTAGTTTCTATATAGTGCAGTTTAGGCAAACCCGTGAGCTCATCATGATCCATCGTGTATCTTAAAGAATCCTGAGAACTTTCCAGCTCCTCCTGAGTTTCCATTAACAACTCAAATGGTTCTTCAACTGAAGTATGATGAAGTGCTTTCATAAAAAAGTAATAGCTTGTTAGTTGAAATAAATGGCCAATCATAGCTCTGAAATCATAGACATTGATATAGGTGGTGAACACTAGGTCTCCTAATATTAAATAAAAAGAACCAAGTACCAGCATTTCAACTTCTTTTTTCTGTACATTATTTTTGCTTTTAAAAATATAAGCCACAAAGAAAAGTTGTATAAAAGCAGCAGCATATTGTAGCCCATTTTTTATCTGAGAAGTCCCTACTCCATCAATAAATAGATTTGGCAACAATGCTTTGGGAGAGTATATAATTCCCAACCAACAAACGGTATAGGCTAATGATAAACCATATACTATATAGCGATTTTTGAGCACAGAATTTTTCGGCTTTAACAGGTATATACTTAACAAACCAACAGCTAATGACAGGCGTCCAATGATATAAAACCATGTAGCTGAGTAATTAGAGCTTCTCTCTAGAAAAAACGGCATCCCTTGATAAGTTAAAGTATGGAACAACTCCGTTAAACCTAAAGATAAAAAAAGGGCTCCAATATATAATCTTTTATTCGATAAAACATATGGTACGATCAGCCATGCTTGAATAGCAATCGAAAAGGAAAAAACAATAATAAATATCTCAACCATTAAATGAATGGATAAATAATTTTCTGCACCAAATACACCGTAGAGTTGCTTATTAAATAAAAACGAGATTACAAGCAAAAAAATAGGCAATCCAATCGGCCACCGAAATTTTTTCAAGAAGCCTCCATAATCAAAGTTTGTTATAGAAATCCCTCCTCTTAAAGCAATTTTTATAGGAAAAAAGTTGTCCGTTAGGAAGATTACAAAATACTTTTTTAAAAACAGTTCTTCTTTCAGATACATTATACCTACTAATTATACAAATTTCTAGCAAAGAATAAAAATACCAATAGAATGGTCATATGAGTTTTATTTTTACTTACCACAAGATTAAGAATAAGAAGGAGCTTGTCTAATAAATAAAATAATTCCTATGAATTCTTCCTAACTCAAATGAAGATATTCTATTGATTAAACCTTTTTTAACTATTTTTTCTTTAAAACGAACATCCCACTTTAGTCCTCCGATACTATTTACTTGTTTAGTCAGAAACGCTTATTATGTATATTTTACTGTTTTTGTTTTGGAGGAAAAATGCTAATTTATCAGTATATTTTCTATGGTATATTTTGAAGGGGTTTAAAAAATTAAAAGGGATGGGTGAAATGTATGAAATCAACAAAAAAGTTCCAAGGCCTTAAAGTTTTATCAAGCGCACTTGCTCTAAGCCTAATTGCATCTTCTTTAACACCGATAATGGAAACAGAAGCGCAAGCTAAAACGGCAAAAACAAAGGTACAATCACAGGTAAAACTACGGATCATGGAAACAACGGATGTGCATACGAACTTATTAGACTTTGACTATTACAAAAATAGCGTAGCTCCTCAATTAGGATTAGCGAAAACAGCAACGCTTGTCAATAAAGCTCGTAAAGAAGTGAAGAACTCTGTATTGGTAGATAATGGAGACCTTATTCAAGGAACACCGCTTGGAACATACAAAGCAACAATCGATCCATTGAAAAAGAATGAAGTCCATCCAATGATAAAAGCAATGAACATTATGAAATATGACATGGCTTCACTTGGAAATCATGAATTCAACTTCGGTCTAAATTTCCTAAAAGAAGTTTATAATGATGCCACATTTGGTTTTGTAAATGCAAATGTATACAAAGATGATCACGATAATAATCCGAATAATGATAAAAATCAATTTACACCATACAAAATCGTCAACAAAAAAGTAAAAGACGAATCAGGGAAAACACAAACCATCAAAGTTGGTTATATCGGCTTTGTACCGCCTCAAATCAGCGAATGGGATAAAGCAAATCTAAATAACAAAGTAATTGTAAAGGGAATTGTTGAGACTGCAAAGAAATATGTACCGATCATGAAAAAGAAAGGCGCAGATGTAGTCATCGCAATGCCTCACTCCGGCTTTAACAAAGATGTGACAAATACAGAAGATACAATCTATGCATTAAGCAAAGTAAAAGGAATCGATGCTATAACTTTCTCACATACGCATAAAGTCTTCCCAGCAAAGGATATTGCTAGTTTGGACTCTATCTTTAAGGATGAACAAGGCAATGCTGCGAAAGGTGTAGATAACAAAAAAGGAACAATTAACGGTGTACCTGCAGTACAAGCTGGCTTTGGTGGCGGCGCATTAGGAATTATCGACTTAACTTTGAAGAAGATCAAAGGAAAATGGGCGATTACAAAATCTAAATCACAAGCGCAAACACGATCAGTCCTTGAAGAAAAAGCAGATGAAAAGATTAAAAAAGCTATCTTAAAAGACCATGAAGCAACACTTAAATATATCAACACACCAATCGGCAAAACAACTGACGATATATACAGCTATTTCGCACTAGTCCAAGATGATCCATCTATCCAAGTTGTAACAAGTGCACAAAAATGGTTTGTTGAAAAATATGTGGCTTTAAATAAACCAGAGTTAAAAGATTTGCCAATTTTATCTGTTGGTGCACCATTTAAAGCAGGCCGTAATGGTAAAGACGAATACACAGATATCAAAAAAGGCGACTTAACAATACGTAGTGCCGGCGATTTGTATTTATATGACAACACGCTTAAAGCTTTAAAAGTGAAAGGCTCTAATGTAAAAGAATGGCTAGAAATGGTTGCAGGTGCATTCAATACGATTGATACATCTAAAACAACAGAACAATCATTATTAAATCCAACCTTCCCTGTATACAACTTTGATGTAATCGATGGCGTACAATATCAAATCGATGTTACAAAGCCTGCGAAGTACTCAACTACTGGACAGTTGGAAAATCCTACTTCAAGCCGTATCGTCAACTTAACGTATGATGGAAAACCAATTGATCCAAATCAAGAATTCATTGTGGTAACAAACAACTATCGTGCAAGCGGCGGCGGTCATTTCCCTGGCATTTCAGAGAGTGAATTAGTAGTAGACTCAGCAGATGAAAACCGTCAAATTCTCATGGACTATATTTCTGAAGTTAAAGAAATTACACCTACAGCAGACAATAACTGGTCCATCGCGCCAATTGCTCAAAAAGTAAATGTAACATTCACAACTTCTCCGCAAGCTGTGGATTATATTAAAGAAGGAAGCTTATTCACTTATACAGGTAAAACTGATGTAAGAGGATTTGGCATTTTCCAACTAAATTTAAATCGTTAATCTTATCGCCGCGGCATTTATTTGCTGCGGTTTTTCTATTCCCCGTAGCCTTTATGGATAAAAGCAAAAACAACATGCCATATTAAGAATGCTTTTATAAAAGGAAGGAGAATGCCAAAATGGGAAGAGACAATAAGCAAGGAAGAAGCCACAATTCAGGACGTATGGCTCAAACGCCTAAAAATCAACTTATTGCACCTAGACAAGTCAAAGAAGAAACGGCAGAAGAATTATTGGAGCTTGAGAAAGCCTATAAACACAAAACAAAAAATGCAACAAAACCTACATTATAGACTAGGGGGATATTACTTTGGATTATCAACGAGCACAAGAAATAGTCGCCTCTCCGCAGGAATTTGAAGTAACATATAACGGTGTTTCTGTCTGGATAGACAAATTAGTAAATGAAAAAACAGCAACAGTCCATTTAAGACGTTCATTAGAAGAGCGTTCAGAGGTTGATATCGCTGAGTTAAAAGAAGCCAAAACACTTCAATAAAAAAACTGCCCACTGGTTAGATTGGCCAGTGGGCATTCCTTTCATTCGCAATTCACACATATTTGGTTGTTGAATACTCTAATGGGGGTAGTACTAATCAACATCTAATTGATAGGATTGAATCTCTTCTAATGTGGGCAATCCAGACATCGCCCCTTTTTTCATTGTAGCCAAGCCACCAGATATACTTGCAAAACGAATCATTGCTTCCAATTCTTCTACAGCTAATTGCTGTAGCGGCTGTTGTGAGGTATATAAGGAATAGAGTATGCCCGATACAAATGCATCTCCAGCACCAGTCGTATCAATCACCTTCGCTTTTATCGCAGATATATGGCCTAATTGTTCTTTAAAAGAATACATACAACCATTGCTCCCCATTGTTATCAAGACCAAAGGGATATTCGGTAACCGTTTTATCCCTTCTTCAATTGTCTTGCAGCCAGTTAAAAATGTTAGCTCCTCATCGGATACTTTCAACACATCCACCAATGGGATTGTAGATAAGATTATTTCTCTTGCATCATTTTCATGTAGCCATAGACTTTCACGATAATTAGGATCATAAGAAATAGTCATATTATTATCTTTAGCTAACTGTATTGCTTGCATTGTGGCTGATTTGGATGGTTCATTGATTTGTGAAATAGATCCAAAGTGGAAAATATTATGATTTACAAAGAGCTCTGCACTAATTTCATCTTTTGTAATCAGCTGATCTGCGCTTGGTTGAATATAAAAACTAAAATGTCGCTCACCGGAAGGTTCTAATGTCACGAAAGTCAATCCTGTCCTAGCTTCTGCTGAAAACATTAAGGATTTCGTATTCACTTTGTAGTCTGTTAATGTCTCTTGCAAAAATCGACCTAATACATCCTCCCCTACCTTACCTAAGAATGTAGCATGCCCGCCAAGTTTAGCAATACCTACTGAAACATTGGCAGGGGCACCTCCTGGAGCTTTGTGATAGGTTATATTATCTTCATTTAACGGTATAAAATCGATAAGCGCTTCGCCGAAACATAGAACACCATTCATGCAAATATCAACTCCTGTTGAGGTGAGGACTCTTCATTCTTATGTTGGAGAAGATCCCATTTAGTAATACTAAATGTAGCATCACCTTCAAAAGTAATAGAGTGATCCTCAGGTTTTGGGAAATAGCGGGCTGTCATCACTTCACCGCCATCGTTAATAAATATTTCTATAGACGACTCATCCATAAAGAAATGAAGATTGGACAGACCTTCAATTTTACACTTTCTAGATTGCTCTCCACTATTATCAATATTCCTTCTATATAGCGTTACTTCTTTTGTTTGATCATCATAGGTCAACCTTGCTTCATGGCGTAGGTCAATCTGGAAATCGTGGCAGTCTCTTGGGGAGAACTCTATAAATAGCTCAGCAGAAGTGCCTTGAATCCCCTCGAATTGAATAGCTTGCTGTTTCATCTGTATATCCTTATACAACACTTCATTGTTACGCAACAGTTGCAACTCCTCCAGTGGTCTTTGGAATATGCGTCCATTTCTCCACTGAAGCTCCCTTGGCATTGTTAAAGCATGCAGCCACTTATTGGTTATAGTTGGCTGGAGCTGTTCTATCTCATTGGTAATACCCATCCAACCAAAAAGGATTGTTCTTCCGTGTATATCCTTAAAAGTTTGCGGAGCATAAAAATCAAATCCATAGTCCAATAACTTAAAAGGACCATGCTTGAATTGATGGGTTTCATACAAAAACTCACCATTAAAATAGCCTGATTGGAACAACTCTTGAGCCATTTCTCCATTTTTTATTAGAGACTGTGGAGAAATCAATAGAATATGCTGGTCATTGAGTGGGAATAAATCCGGACATTCCCACATATATCCCAACTCCTCCAAACCATTTATACCAGCACCTGCTATGCCACCAATCATTTCCCATTGATAAAGATCAGGTGAAGTAAATAATACAGCAGAGCCCTTTTCCTCCAGATTTTGAGCACCTAGTATCATATACCATTGTCCTTCGTGTTTCCAAACTTTTGGATCTCTGAAATGTGCTGTATATCCCTCAGGCACTCGAAGAATGGGACCTTTTTTTTCAAAATTCACGCCATCTGTCGAAACTGCTAAGCATTGGTACGTTTCCCTTTCACCATTTTCGCCTTTAACATTACCAGTATAAATGAGGTAAAGTTGGCCATTATCACAAACAGCGCTTCCTGAATAGCAGCCGTCTTTGTCATACCATTCTGTAGGCGCAAGAGCTATAGGCTCCTCTTGCCAATGCACTAGGTCTGGTGATGAGAAATGTCCCCAAAACTTTGAACCATGCATAGTACCGAATGGATTCCATTGGTAAAAAACGTGGTAAAAACCTTTGTATTGTATTAACCCATTAGGATCATTTAAAAATCCGACAGATGGCATTAAATGATAGGATAAACGATAAGGATCACTTAGCACTAATTCTTTATATTTTTTTACTTCGTCATAAGCTCGATTAATCAGGTGGCCAAATTGTTCTGACATGGCAAAACGAACCTCCGTACTACGATATATTTTTAAAGTGAGAACAAAAGAAACCTTGCCTCACTACTAATCTATTCATTACTTTCTTCTTTGGCATCATCGGAATAGCCGAACCACCATGTCAAGATGAAGGCTACCGCAACGGCCAGTAAGTTTACAAAGATATATTGGAATACCTGACCATTTAAATACAGCAGCGTTCCAGGCAATACTGTAATAGCCATCCCTGTTCCCTTTAAGCCGAGTAAGGATGAGAAAAATCCTCCTACCGCTCCGCCGATTAATCCCATAAGGAAGGGCTTACCGTAACGCAAGTTGACGCCAAAAATAGCAGGTTCCGTAATCCCTAAAAAAGCAGATAGTGACGAAGGCAAAGCAAGAGCCTTTAATTTAGCCGATTTGGTTTTTAAAGCAACTGCTAATGTTGCGCCAGCTTGAGCAGCAGCGGCGCAGGTCACGATTGCATTGTAGGGATTATCATGATACTTCGATAATAGTTGAATTTCAAGCATATTGAATATATGGTGTACACCAGTTATAACGATTAACTGATTGAGCCCACCAAGCAAAATTCCACTAATTCCATATGGCCAAGATAATATAACAGTCGCTGCTGATAAAATCCATTGCTCAACAGAGTGGAAAATTGGGCCGATAATGAGCAGTGATAAAACACTCATTACAAGCAAAGTTAAGAACGGCGTTAAAATAAGGTCTAGAATCTCGGGTATGCGCTTACGCAAAAACTTTTCAAGCTTTGCACCGATGAGCCCAGCTATAAATGCAGGAATTACAGAAGCTTGGTAGCCAACTACTGGAATAAATCCGAAAAAGTGTATCGGCTTTACATCGCCACCTGCAACATCCCAGGCATTCGGTAATGAAGGGCTGACAAGCATTAACCCTAGCACAAGTCCAATGATCGGTGTACCGCCAAATACTTTGAATGTAGACCATGCAACCAATGCAGGTAAAAATATAAATGCAGTATCCGTTAAAACCTGTGTATATAAAATGAAATTCTCCGAAACATCGTCAGGCTTCATGCCAAAGAGCCCCATTATTTGCTCTTGCATGACAAGTCCACGCACACCCATAAACAATCCTGTAGCTACAAGTACTGGAATAATAGGGACAAAAACATCACCAAATGTTCGAATCATACGTTGTAGTCGAGATCCTTTTTTCCTTGCTTCTTTTTTCTGCTCAGAAGCAGATCGTGTCGTAAAGCCAAACTGAGTCACTTCATCATAAATACGATTGACTGTACCAGTCCCAAAAATAATTTGATACTGGCCAGAATTAAAAAAGGCACCCTTTACTTTTGCAATTGACTCCACTTTTTCTTGGTCAATTTTACTTTTGTCTGCCACCATTAAGCGCAACCGAGTTGCACAGTGAGCAACAGATTCAATATTATCCTTTCCCCCAACTGCTTCTATTACTTCCTCAGCAATTTGCCGATTTTCAGACATATACCCACCCCTTTTTTCTTATTGAAAACGATTCCACTCTTTTTACAATATTAAACATCTTATATTGTCATCTCTGTAACGAGTTCAACGCTTTCATTTCCATCTTATGTTGTTAGTTATGGAATCGATTCCTTATAAATGAAAAAAAGAGGGCTTGTACAATTACCCCCACATTATATACTTTCTCTTACAAGAATTCTATAATTATTTTTGACTGTTACTGTGTCTGTTTTCTGGCCACTAAGTTGCTCCAATAAAATGCTAGCAGCCTCTACCCCAGCATCAACTTGTGAGAAATCGACTGTTGTTAATTGTGGCTCTATATAAGTAGAGATTTCAGAAGCACCCATACCAGCTATTGCCAATTGGCTTGGGATTGATAGCCCCTGTCCCTTCGCATATTGCATTGCACCAATAGCCAAACGATCCGTTACTGCTATAATAGCCGATGGAAGCTCTCCTTCTTCAGCCATGTTTTCGGTCGCTTGAAAACCAGAAGCAGCATCAAAATTCCCTTCTTGCATCCAATGGTGTTTTATTTCCAGCCCTTTATCTTTCAAAGCTTTCATGTAGCCCAATTTGCGGAGGTAACCCACTGCTCGATCCTCTTCCGTAACTCCAATAAAACCAATTTCTTTATGACCTCTCTCAATGAATAGTTTCACCAAATCGTATGTTGCTTGAAAGTCGTCTAAAACAACGCCCGCTGTTCCCTCCATTGCTTGACCAACCATAACAAAGGGTATTTTTAATTTTTTTATTTCTTCACGCAAAGGTTCATCGATATGAGTTGCCGAAAGAATAATGCCATCAACATTTCTTCCCTTCAACAAATGCAAAAAATCAATTTCTTTTGCAGGTTCTTGATTCGTAATAGTCAATAGTATTTGATAACCCTTTGGTGCCAATACTTGATCGATACCATTCATCAAACGGCTCGATGTTTCTGTACTGATTTTTGGTAGAATCACACCTATAATATTGGTCTTTTTTGTACGTAATGATTTAGCATTTTCACTTGGAATATAGCCTGTTTCTTCTATTACCTGTAACACCCGCTTCTTTAACTCATCCCGAACATAACCAGTCCCATTAATAACACGAGAGACGGTTGTCCTTGAGACATTCGCTCGTTTGGCAATTTCATTAATTGTCACGTATTGTTTCCTCCTACAAAACACTTTTACTTTTTAACAGAAATGGGAATATAGACGTTAAAAAGATGAAAGGCGGTTTAAATATGTTTAAAGGGTTTTTTAAAAAGGATACCATTGAAGATCCATCATTGACAATGCCATTGGAAGGAAGAATTATTCCCATAGAAGAAGTGCCAGATCCAGTTTTCTCACAAAAAATGATGGGAGATGGTTTTGCCATAGTTCCTACAAATTCTACAGTAGTATCACCTGTAAATGGGAAGGTCATCAGTGTCTTTCCAACAAAGCACGCTATCAACTTATTAGACGATCAAGGAAGAGAAATCCTGCTCCATATAGGTCTTGAAACTGTCTCTTTAAACGGACTTGGCTTTACTCCCTTTGTTAAAGACGGACAAAAAGTCAAAAAAGGTGATCGTTTAATGGATGTCGACTTTGATACAATCAAAAAGAAGGTTCCTTCCATTATCTCTTCTGTAGTTTTCACTAATTTAAGTGATGATGAAAAAGTGGCCATCACAAAACACGGAGTCGAAATAAAGAAAAAATAATTTAATAAGGCATTGGATAGGCAATAATCCAATGCTTTTTTCGATTTTCGAAAAAAATACTTTTTCGTTTACAGTTTTTATAGTAGAATAGTGATTGTTAATATATCGCTACGCCCTTATAGCTCAGTAGGATAGAGCAAAAGTTTCCTAAACTTTAGGTCGCAGGTTCGAATCCTGTTAAGGGCATTAAGATACTCTTCAAACCCCTTGATATATCAAGGGGTTTGTTTTTTTATGTCTAACAGGTGAGCAACACAAGAGACTTTTATTATACAAAGAGAAACTTGTACTTGCTTATAATACCTTAATTATGTACTCCTTAGATGAACGAGAGTTTATTAGATTCTAACTGTTTATGAGTACCTAACCTATCAATCTGAATCCAATACTCTGAAATTTTTTCATTTTCTATTCTATATACCGCACTTGCCATTTGTAATATTGGGAGGCCTGTAGGTTGATATCCATCGATTTCTCCTACGTGCGTACCTTTTTGTTTCCATCGTACATATACCTTATTTCCATCTACTAAAAATTCTTGAATCACTAAGGAAAAATCACCATATGCTTCAATCATTTCTCTTACATGTTCAGCATAATCTTTAGGTGTTCTCACTACTGTTTGTTCTTCTTCAGATATAATTTGATGTGCCAATACTTTTTCTGCCATTAGTTGATTTGAGTAATCAGGATTATTACCTGATCGTACTTCTTTAAAAAATACTCTAACAATTTGTTCTGGTGTCATTTAAATACCCCCTTTTAATAAATCCAATACTATCATAGTAGAGATGGTTTCATTAAACTTTTCTTAGTTATATATAATTTAAATGAAAAAAATTATTATAGCTATTCCAAAAAGAATAGCAGCAAATACTATCCATATTACTTCTATCACTAGAAAACAGCTAAGAAAACTATGCTTCATTGTAACTGCTATATTTCTCGCAACCTTTAAATTTATCGGTAAAAAATATAAAGAAAATAAAAAGCCTACTGAAAATAATATACATAAATAATTAATAATAATACTATTGGTTATATTTGAAATGGTAAGACTAACGTAATAGACTGGGAGTACCAACCAAAAGCCAAATGTAAAGAATAACAAAACCAAAGCAATTAAAACTAACATAATGTCTTTTTTCAGCACATGCTTATAGCTCTGGAAATAATATCTCATCTTTTCCCACCCGTTCAGTAATACTTGAGTCCATCATAATTTAATACTTCTATTTATTTCAAATTAAATCTATTTTATTAGTAGATTGATTAAGAATTAAATGAATTAAGGTCAAATACATATTACTTTCGATACTTTGTATTATGCAATTGGCGAATAGAGATGTATTATACTGTTAATTTCTGAATATGAAGGAATTTCAATAAATTAGTAGAATATATAGGATATCCCTATCCACTTCCACATCCGATATGAAAAGATAAGGTTTTTACCTTACTGAAAAATTGTAGGAGGAATATAAATGAAAAAACATCATGCATTACAGTTGTATGATTATCACGTTTGGGCTAATAACAAATTATTCGAAAGGTTAAAGGAATTGCCTGAGGAAATTTTTAATCAGGAAGTTCAAAGTATTTTTCCTTCGCTTGCAGCGGCTTTTAATCATATTTATATGGTCGATACCATTTGGCTAGGTGTAATGCGTCAACAAACTATGGGTGAGATTCAAGCTTCAATCGCTCAAGTACAAGAGCATACAAAGAATAAAGGTCTACAGGAAATGGAAAAGTTGTTTTATCAATTAGCAAAGGAATATCAAGGATTTCTTAATAGTGAAAGTGATTTGGATAAAGAAATTTCCCCTGAACATCCTCAATTCGGACAATTAAATACTCATCTTTCCGAATTGGTTCAACATGTAGTCAACCATGGAACATATCACCGCGGAAATCTTTCTGCTATGATACGCCAACAAGGTTTATCAGGTGTACCTACTGATTATGTTTTCTATCTATATGAAATAAACTCTACAAAATAGTTTTTGACGAATCTAGGTTTTTAAACAAAGAATTAAAAATATTTAACTTAGTTTTTAGATTTTTAAGGAGTGACTAGCATGAATTATTCAATTAAACCATCTACGGAAAAAGATATTCCATTCTTATGGGAAATGCTGCACCAGTCTATATTTGTTTCTGAAGGTCAACCTGCACCTAGTCTAGATATATTGAAAGAACCCAATATAGAAAAATACTTGATAAATTGGGGCAAAGAAAATGACCATGCACTAGTTGCTATAGATAAAGAAAATAATGCTGTAGGAGCAGTATGGATAAGGTTATTAGACCAAGATAATGCTGGCTATGGCTTTGTGGATGAGAATACACCTGAGCTTGGAATGGCAATAAAGAATCAATATAGAGGGAAAGGAATCGGCAAAAATTTGTTATTTAATATGATTCAGTTTGCCCATTCTATTGGTTATCCGGCTATATCGTTAAGCGTCGATCCTCTAAATCAAAATGCTTTAAGACTTTATGAAAAGAGCGGATTTATCAAAGTTTATGAAGATGCCGGGGGATCTTGGATAATGAAAAGAGATTTGTAATATTAGTACAAATCTACTTTCAATAATTGAGGTTACTCTCTTCCCGCTATCTCCAAACGTTTAGAAATGTATGATAAATATCTTTTAAAATTGAGAAAGCCAAACTACTATAGAAGGATATATTAGCCTTCCAATAAAAGTCCGGCTTTTTCAATGAATACTACTATAAAACTTAGATATGTAAAATACAACTTACAAAAAGACAAACACCTATTATTAAAAATAGACTTTTAACTACTTACCAAGGCAATATACTATAAATGTGTGCCTAGTAAAAAGAAAATACCAACATACATAATAGTTTTCCATAGAATAGATTTCTCCTGAGAACTAATATAGATACTGTATATCAAAAAACTGCAACACCTAATCCTCTTATTCCAAATTAAGCATAATTATTATTTTCCTCATTTAGATAAGTAAATGGATATTTTTCCATATCAATGATGGTTAAACCAATAAAATTAGTGTAATCATTATTTCCGAAATGTAATTCAATTCCGTTATAAAAGATATTATGCGTTACGCTTGATTTTTCTTTACCCCAATAACATTTCTCACCTTTTAATTCAAATTTTTTAATTTCCAACATATCTTTTAAAATTTCAAATGTGTCTCCAAATATTTCAATCCCTCTTACCCTGTCTTGTTCATCTAAATCGAATTGAAAATCTGTGTTTTCTTCAAGTTCTTCAGTTTTAATAATTCTACCAGTTAAACTTGAAGATAAAATATTTATATATGCTATTTCTACTTCTTTATCGACTTTTAGAATACTATTCATTTTATTTTTACCTACCTTTATTTAATTTCATTATTTTAGACCAGAATAAATATGTAAGTGTGATATACAATACTTAAGCAGCCAATTGGATACCAAAGTCGTTCAACGTGAAAGATAGGTATAATATAGAAATATTAATAAGATTAATATCAGGACTGATTGAGTAATAAAAAAATATTTTCTGAATTTAAAGGGTAATAGCTCAATTATTCCGCAAATAAAGTTAATCCAAAAATCAGCACCGCTTACATAGCTCGAACCCCGTTTGTTTAATTTCCTCTCTGTCAATTTAATACTATAAAAAATATTTCCTATACTTATTAAGAATAAAATTAAAAAGAAAAGATTTACTATCAATTTTTATAATTTCATAGCATGGCAATAGCTAATGCCATGCTATTCCTTTCTTTATCGCTTCTAAATCTAACTACTTGATTATCTAAATGTTAATTACATTGAATTCGTTTTAGGTATCAACATTTATAAGCAATATGTATTGTATTAACTCCATATATCTTTAAAATACTGTGATAACAATCCTGTTCCTTGAAATCTATGATCTAATACAGCTTGTACGTTTAAAAGTTCAACGGTAAACTTCTTATAAGTATTAGGAAAAGAGCCTAAATAAGAATATTTAAAAATTGGATCATTAGGGCATAATCTGTAAGCTCGTTCCAACATTTTACATCCTTTCTTCTCCCAAGAATCATAGTCACCAAAATAATAAGGAAACTGAAAAATCATATAACCAAAACACCAAAGAAAATTTTCATTATCATTAAAATTTTCTAATCCGAAACTAGTAACTTCCTCTAAAGTAATAACCAATTCTTTTGAATTGACCCTTTCTCCATCTAGCGTATGACCTTCAACTAATAGATACCAGCATAAAAAACCTAGTCTAATAAAGTATTTCGGTTCTAAAGGGTTATCTTTACACAATTTTATTAATATTGATTTAGCTTCATTCCATTTCCCTTGATTTTCTAATGTATCTACATCTTTTAACTTCCGGTTAATCACAAATATACTCCTTTAAATATGAATTACATGATGTTTTGATTCATATTTATCCTTGAACTTATAAGCTCTTTAGATAGTTGTCTTTAAAAACAGAATACCATGTCAAAAATGCTAAATAGGGAGTTTACCCCAAGGTTCAACCGTTCCTATGATATTAATAGATTTACCGCTTTTTATAGAATCAATTACTCCTTGTGAAATCTCATCATTTGTAAGCCATCTCGATTGATCATTTTCAAGGATGAATCCAAGCTGTATCTGGCGATAACGAGTTGAGTGAGGCAAACTAAATTTCCCTTTTACTTCACTTAAGTTTTTACTACTCCCTAGTATATGAAATAGTTGCCAGTATCGGTCGCTTTGATTTGAGATTTCATTTGCAATTACTTCTAATGCGCTTTCAGCATACGAATGTATCCAGGCTATGACTAAATCAATTGGCCCATTACATTTTATTGTTTCTCTTAGTTTCGTAGTTAAAAGAGTTTCGTCATTATAGTCCACTAATACAGGTGTCATGAGTGATGAATCGATTGATTTGCTAATTAAGCTTTCCATTCGTTTAGCATCCCGTCCAATTACAGATACTTGATATCCTTTACTCACTAACCAAAGAGATGTGTTTGATAACATCCCTGTTCCTCCAACAATCAACGCATGCGTCATTTATCTACACCTCTCTTATATAAGTTAAACGCGTACATAATCCAAACAGAACAGCTACACAATGTTGTTTGACTTTAACCTGTTCAACCTTCTCTCACATTCTTATAATGTCCTAAATAAATATATATGTAAACAGCCCCCCTTTTACAAGACTGAAAAGACTTCCACTTTAGCTTGTAAAATTAATCATTATGTAATATCTAATGAAAGCAAAAAATGTGTTAAGTGGTCAAAAAAGCATTTTGACTAAGAAAACCCCATAGTCAAAATGCTTATACGCTTAACACTATATTCCTTTAAAGCTATTATCATCAGTTCACCATTTAATTTTGGTCCACTGAAGTAGGCTTTTGATTAATTTGAAAGTGGAGACTGGGAGTTGGTTGATTTTGAACCAGACTCTGCGGTTTGATTTTCATGAAGTTTATAAGACTTAGTAATTTTTCCATTGTTTTTGAATGATCTAAGTAGTATTCTCTACCGCTTATATGCCAGAATGTCCAACCAGCCTGCTCCATCTGATGTTGGCAACATTCTAACTCATCAATTTCTGATTGATTAGTCCACTTTCTTCCTCCACATATGATCGCTAAGCGTCCATGAGAACTCTCTAATGCCAAGTCAATTGTCAATGGTCCCGTTTTAATAGTAGGCATGAAACGATACCCTCTCATCATCAGTTCATTCTGCAAGTCTGCTACAAAGGTAGATGTTGTCGCATGGTCCTCGGTCGATAGAATAAAGGATGTAGTATTCGGCAATTCTATTTTTGCTTTGTCCGGTAATTGATGTTGAGCAATTTCAAACATAGACATTGTTCCGTCATACAACGAGTAATTCGGGAAATTTTTAATGTAATTGTTCATTAATACCGCAATTTCCTCTTGGCTTAATTTGGATGACAATTTTTTAGAAGTAGCCTCATCTCCAAAGATAATAGCTTTTTCACCTCGCAATAATACTTGGAGATCTGAAAGGCTTCCCATTCCGTCGACAATCACAACATCAAAATAATTCCCTGGAACAGACCAATACTTAGTTACCTCTGATATTGGCATTAACCATACTGGAATAGCTGATTGCGCTTGTTTAAGAATATTGTCTGCTTCCTGTTTAAAATGCGGCGCAAATTTAGCTCTGTCTTTTTTCATTTTTTTATTATAAAATCGCCAATTTGTGATTGCTGTTTTTTCTGCTGGAGTAATTTGTTTAAGCGTCGACAGCCAAGAGACTGGCTGTATTAATTCTTCCGTTAATTTCTTTTGAAGTACTCTTTCCTGTTTCAACTTTGCATGTAATATATTCGGCTGCAAGTGTCTGCTACCTGATAGCCATGTCGCCATCTTTTTCAGCACAAAAGATTCAATAGCATCGTCTTCTGGCACTTTCGCTTCACCAAGAAGATCAATTAAATCACCTGCGGTTAGCGGTAGACTGTGAGATAATATATCTATATATTGCTTCCACCTATGAATATCATGCTGCAAAATCCGTTGTATTTTCAACTCAGTTAAAAGTTCTTTCCATTTCAAAGCATCCTTTTCTACCATTGCATTAAGGAAAGCATTATATATTGGATGCATATGTTTAATTTGAGCTTTTGCACGAAGCTGTTGGGTTTTATCAAAGAAATTTTCTTGCCATTTTTCATATTTTAAATAAGCTAGTGTATGTGAGATTTCTATTTTTAATTTTTCGTAACTTAGTTGATCAAATAGATTAGTTTTCTCCAACTTCTCTGCTGCCAATTTTTGGGATAAGGCCATATCTGTATCAGCAATATTTATAAGATGTTCCAGCAATTCTATTTTTTCATGCAAAATTAGAGGGAATTGCGGGTGCCTAATATCAATTTGCGGGAATCTCACTTCACTGATTTTGCCATTATACATTCTAGATAGCTGTGTAATTAACATCCGGTATTCAATATAGCGTAGCATAATTGCTACATCCTCAAAATTGCGAAGTGGTTTTCCATTCAATACAGGCGTTTCAAATAAGTATCGCGTAGCTTTGCCTTTACCAAACATAAAAAGTGCATTTGGCTTCTTTCCGGCAAGCATACGGTCTCTAACCATTCTTAAATCTTTTTTAATATCAACCGTTAATTTCTTAGGTAGTCTTATTTGATGATGACTTATTTCATGATACATCTCTAAAGCTTTCTTATTTAATGCTTTAATTTGTTCAATTACCTTCTTCCAATCATCTTTCCTTTTTTCGTCACCTAACACATCTTCCAAGAACCCATGAACACTTTCATCGTCCACTATTTCATAATTTGTTAGAATATCATCCACATAAGCTTGCATAATGAGCAATGATGATTTTTTTGAGGATTCTAACTCGATCGGCAGGATATGGCGTACGTCAATTGATTCTTCTAGTTTGTGTTCTTCTTCTAACAATATTTTAAAGGTAGCTTCATTCATCATTTCACCAGGAGATGGAACAGTCGTATGGAGCAAAATGGTATCCTCTTTTGTAAGAGAATTATGAATACGACCAAATTCTTTCCATTCTTCATGAGTAAGCGGGAATTTCATAACAAGTGGCAAATCATCTCGGATCCACTCAAATGGTTTTGGGTCAGTGGCTAAATATTTGGCTACGTCATGTTTATACCATTCTTTATTCTCGAATAGGAAAGGCTTTCCTTCTGACAAATGATATTGCCGTAGCTCATTTAAGCTAGCTTGCTCTTGCTCGACACTCATTTGAAGTCTTAGTTGCTTTTGTTTTACCTTTTCAAACCCTTTTCGCATATTGGTATTATCAAGCCGTTCCCCTACTACTTGAATGGATTGCTCAATTTGTTCTTTTGAGTTTTTTACGTCGCTTGTTATGTGAACACATAACGGATGAAGATGTTTGGGCAATTCATTCTTAATTGTGGCTAGTTCTTCATGATTTGTAGCTACCAACACTTTTTTTCCATTAGCTAAGTAATGGGCGATTAAGTTCTTAATAGCTTCTGCCTTAGAAAAATTATTGCTCGTTCGGACACTGATAGCACTCATTTGTTCTAACTTTTTTACTACTTGCTTTTGTTCCTCTGGTACATCTAGCGGCAAAAAGAGTTGTCCTTTGGCTCCGCTGCTGCTTTCTCTTTTTTTCTGTGATAAGCCCAATACTGAATAAAGTGCTTCAGTTGGTGCACTATTTTTATGTTCAAGGTCTTGTACTAAGTTCTGTAAGTCCTTTTTTAAACGAATTTGATTTTTGTTGCGGATGATAATGAAAGATTCATCGATTAATATTGGTTTCTTCTCATGTGCTTGATCCCCTACCTCAGCTTCGGGATGGCAATAGGGGGCAATTTTATTTAGAATTTCAGACTCATCATTAAAGAATTTGTCAGGTACTATATTATCTAACAAAGCTGCAACCTGTGTTTGTTGCTCTTCAGAAAAATTCTCCAATAAATGTTGATCAAAGGAATAAATGGCGTCTTTTGTATTAATTGTAATGGTATCCTTATTCTTATTTAGAACAAGTGATTGTGTGAATACAGGCAATTCAATCACGTGCTCTCCATCCTGCCAATTAAATAAGCCTTTTGCCAATACAACCTCTAAATCGCTATCTCCTTTGAGTTTTTCAACCCATTCACAAAGCTCATTATAAAGGCTGGAGGCTTTATCGTAATTCTTTTTTCTAACAACCCACTTAGTCCATTCTATAGTTTTAGAATGGCGATTCCGGTTAGCTCCTTCTTTTTGTAATAAATTCTCTTCTAGTTGGAAAGCGTGTTTATACACAGGTGCGGTATGTTCCTTTTTATAAATAAGGGCAATTTTTGGGGATATTTCGGGATATGGCTTGGGTGCGACCAGAAATGTTTGCTCTAGAATAGGTTTATGTATCTCTGCTCGCTGCTTTAGCTGCACTTTTGAATCTAGCAATTCGTACAAGTATAAATCATTGATATTCCAAAATTGTTTGTAATCTTTTATCGAACGGACAGCAGGATTTTCCAAAGCCGTAAATTCTTCAACATATTTAAAAAAGTGCTTTGCACGTTTTGTTAATTGTTCATTCAAGAATATTCCTCCTCCAGCAAGACCTATTTATAATATATATGTAGGAGGAGGTAGACTATTCCTAATAAAAAGATTGTATTCATTTATTCTGAGTTAAAAGTATGTTAAAACAATAAAAAAACTCCGCGTTTCATTTTTCACTAACTTTCTTTACTGAGTTATATGATACCTTAACTTAGCTACCTTATTCTAAAGCTTCTTTTTTCATTTCTTCTAAGTCTTCAATTTGTTCCTTTGTAAGTAAAATTAATTCTTTTGTTTGCTCATCAATCAAATCAACTTCTTGTAATTCTTTTAAGCTTCCCTTTGCTTCTTGTAGCATAAATTCTATATCTTCTAGTTTTAGTTTTTTCATCATTCATTCCTCCTGTTATTTTTCATTATAGTGTCTCTCTTTTATATTTGCATGTTTAACTTTCTATCGAACGGGTATTCTTAATTAACAAAACATTTAAGGAGTTGGATTAATATGACGAAAGTAGTTCTGGTAAATGGTGAATACTTAGCAATTATTAACGAAAGACAAATGGTAGAAACTAGAGAGTTGCCAAAGGGCATTAATCTCGGTGCTATGGGCGAAGTGGAATATGACCAAAAAACAGGTCAAATCATTGTAGATGGACAGATTATTTAATCTGAATCCATCTTTTTTTATCCATTATTGATTTATCAAAAAAGTTCCTACCCCAAAGGAATAGGAACTCATCTATTACCAAACAAATAAACCTACAAGCATAGCGCTCAAAAGTGAAACGGCAATACCACTTATCAATAATTTCCAAACATTTTTACCGATAATCGCTGATTTTTCTTCAGATAAAAGAGAGCTGAAAGCACCATAAATCATTCCGATTGTACTAAAGTTTGCAAATGACGTTAAGAAGGTAGCGGCTACTGCAACTGTATGAGGAGCTAATGAACTTAAATGTTTCTTTAGATCCATCATAGCCACAAATTCGTTCGTAGCAAGCTTTGTACCCATCAACTGAGCAACATAAAGCGCATCTTTAGTCGGTAAACCAAGTAAATAAGCAAAAGGACTGAAAATATAAGAGAAAATTTTCTGAATGGTCAGCCCTTGAACGAAAATTCCTAATAAGCCATTCACTGCAGCTGTTAAAGCTACATAACCAACGAGCATAGCAGCAATAACAATGACCATATTCATGCCGATTAACATACTATTCGAAATAGTTGAGAAGAAGTCCTTTTTCTCCTCTTTTGCTGGTTGATAAATAATATCTTCTTCTTTAGAAATTTTCACAGGATTCAACATATTTACAACAAGCAAAGCGTTCAGGCAGTTTAGCGGTATAGCACAAAATACATATTCTGCAGGCACGAGAGACAGATATGCCCCTACAATCGATCCGCTAATACAACTCATACTCATAATACCAAACGTTAGTAAACGGTGCTCTTTTAGATTCGCCAATTGTCCACGAATTACTGCAAGCGCCTCCGTATTCCCTAAAAACATCATTTGAATAGAGTAGAAACTTTCCAACTTTGGCAAACCTGATGCTTTCGATATTAGCCAGCCGACTTTATCAATGATCCAAGGCAGTATTCCAAAGTAAGATAAAATATCAAAGAAGGTAACTATAAAGATGATCGGCAATAACGCGCTGAAGAAAAAGTCGACTGTATCATTCGCCAAGGCACTCGGGAAGACAAATGCAATCCCCTCATTTGCACAATCAATCAGCCATGTAAAGAATGAGGCAATTTTATTAATAATCCAGCCGCCGATAGTGGTTTTTAACATAAACCACGTAATTAGTATTTCAAGCACTAACAAGGTAGCGATCGCTCTCCATGCTACTTCTTTTTTGCGGGGCGAACATAAATAAACAATGCCCATTACAATAATGACTCCTAAAATATTTAACATGAAAAACATATAGGCAACTCCTAGCATAAAGATCAGCAATCAAACCATCACAAATATATTAAATAGTCATGCCCAAACTACTATCCATCTAATCAAAACGTTTTCATAAATTTCTACAGGCAATATTCTTAAACATTTCTGATAATTTATTTACTGGTTAATCATAAAAATGATATTACTATTCGTGATATCATAAATCAATATCTATAGATACATTCAAAATACTAAAATTATCATAAACATTTCAAATTATTATTCAAAAGCATGACTCTTGTCTAATTTACGGAAAAATAAAAAACCTAGCTGCTTTGACTAGGTTTATTTATTGTTACTCAATATAGTTTTTCTGTTCCTCTTGAGGCACCATACTTCCACCTGTTGCCCAAATAATATGTGTTGTTTCTTTATTAGCAGAGGATGGTAATGAAGCAAATAGGCCCTTCATACTCGCTGCCGCCGAAGGTTCAATTAAAATACCTTCTGTTTGATAAAGTTCTTTTAAATAGGTAATTAACTCTTCATCGCTTACAGTGAGGATCCCATCCAATAAGGGCTCTAATAATTTACCTGCAAAAGAAGAAGGCCGCCCAACCGCAAGACCATCGGCAATAGTTTTATTGGTCAAGCCTAGATCATATACAGATATCTGATCATGCTGGCCTGTAGCCATACCTAGCAGCATGCAAGGAGATTGAGTTGGCTCTACGAAATAACAATATACATTTTCTCCAAAGGACTCTTTTAAGCCGTAGCATACGCCTCCTGGTCCCCCACCTACTCCACATGGGATGTAAACACATAACGGATGGTTGGCGTCCACTTTAATGCCTTGCTCGTCTAGCTGTTTTTTTAGTCGGCGTCCTGCTACAGCATAGCCTGCAAATAGGTGTTTAGAGTTTTCATCATCAATAAAATAGCTGTTCGCTTCTCGCTCTGCTTCGTCTCTGCCCCTAGCAACAGCTAAACTATAATCCCCAGCATGTTCTATAACTTGCGCTCCAACCGCTCTTAACTTGCTTTTTTTCCATTCTTTTGCATCATGCGACATATGTACAATCACATCAAAGCCAAGTTTCCGGCTCATAATGCCAATGCTCAAGCCTAGATTTCCTGTTGATGCTACGACAATCTTGTATTTGCTCAGTATGTTTTTCATTCTTTGCTCAGCAAAGATAGAGTAGTCATCCTCCATACTTATTAAATGATGTTTTAAAGCGACTTTTTCAGCTAAATATAACACTTCATGTATACCACCTCGGGCTTTAATTGAGCCGCTGATTGGCAATCCATCATCTCTTTTAATAAAGATATTACCTTTTATAAGCGTTTCTTTTTTTAGTTGTAGCATTGGCTGCAGTGGTGATTCAATGAACCCGTTTAGAGATAATGTTTCTGGAAATTCTCTTTGAATGTAAGGAGCAAAACGAATCAATCTCTTTTCGGCTTCTTCGATCATAGCGTGATCAATTGAATAGGATTCATTTTTTTGGGGATTAAGCCATACAACAGGACTTGCAGCTATTAACGAATCCCTTAATTCTGGGGGTAAAGAAAAATTTTTAGTCATCTTGTAATCTCCTTTCATCTTTTACGTAAAGAAAAAAATAATCATTTATAAGCAAAAAGACTTAATTAATGTAACATTTATTTTATATATACCTTTTTATAATCCTATAAATATTCTGTCTAGTTACAAATAACTTGAAAGCCTTTAGAATAAGGGTTCATCTATTATTTCTAGATGTTTATCTTTTTGAAACGCTTCCATACAAATTCTAAATATTACATTTTCGTTACATTTGTGTATTCTTTTGCAGAATGGGTATACAATATTATATAGTAAATTTAGACCACGAAAGGAAACGATAGAATGACTCAAAAAGTAACAAATAATTATACTAACCAATTAAATGAAATGAAACAAATTATATATAAATTCCAAAACACATCAGAAATGATCTCGTCCATTCGTAAAAACTTAGTGGATTTTATTTCTGTCGAACAAGAGCAAACAAGAGAGATTTATCAACAGCTCATTGAAAATGCTGGTTTTGTAGCTGATCAGGAAGCAATTTTTGATTTAGATGCAATCACATCCTACTTTGATGATACTGAATCTAATCTGTATGCATCTACTGAAAAGATTTTACAATTAAATCAAAAGCTTCACCGTTATCAGCTTAAAACAGAGCATTTCACTGACAAACTAATCAAAGCAATTGATTCAATGGAATATGGAAAAAACACTCTCCCTCAAGCAGAGTAATAGCTCGTATGCTTTTGCTCTTCTCTTTCCTCCCCCCTTGCAGAGACTCCATCCACTCGTTCCACAGTTACGTATGAAAGAGCTGCACAAATTGTGTACAGCTCTTATTCATCCCTTTAAAGCAACGGATATTCTTCCGTATAGCGTGGATGAGCATAAAATGGAGGTCTTGGCCCAATTAAAGGTAATTCAAAAACGGACTCTTCATATGCTACTTCTATCTTTTCATCCGATTCATTAATTAATAAAAATTTTACATGCTCATTAAAATAATAATTATCCAATCCATCATCTCCTCATTGTATTCATTCTATCTTATTCAAAGTCACTGTATATTGGTGCCTCACAGTAAGCACCTTTTGAATCAGTCTCTCATACTGTACTTTGAATAGTTAGTTTGTAAATTAGAGGGGGAAATGATAATTGGACCACCGTGAAACAAATGAGTCAACATACCCAATGAATCCAAATTACGGTAAGATTACGCAGTATCAAGATGTTGCCATTACAGTACCAGAGCAACGGCAATTTCGACAGCCAGGCGTCGAAAAGCTTATGGTACCACAACCCATCATTGAAAATCCTAATGATAAAGGGAGCGGAAAATTAGAAGGAAAAGTAGCATTAATCACTGGCGGTGACAGTGGTATGGGTGCAGCAGCGGCTATAGCTTTTGCAAAAGAAGGAGCAAATGTTGCTATTTCCTATTTAAATGAACATGAGGATGCTGAACGCACGAAAAAAAGAATAGAAGAATTAGGCCGTCAAGTGCTGTTATTGCCAGGTGATCTCCGTCAAAAAGAACAATGCCGTCTTATTGTCGAAAAAACAGTAAGCACATTTGGAAAACTAGATATTCTTTGTAATCATGTTGGTATTCAATTTCAACAAAACCATCTAGAGGATATATCAGACGAACAGTTCGAAGATACATTTAAAGTAAATATATATTCTTTTTTTTACACAACCCGTGCAGCGCTTGCTTATTTACAACCTGGCGCATCCATTATTAATACATCTTCAGTCGTAGCATTTGATGGCCATGAACAATTAATTGATTATAGTGCGACAAAAGGAGCTATCATTGGCTTTACTCGCTCATTAGCCAAAAACTTAGTTACAAAAGGCATTCGTGTAAATGCTATTGCTCCAGGACGAATTTGGACGCCACTTATTCCATCAAGCTTCTCCCCAGATCAGGTGGTGCTTGCAGGAAACCCAATGGACCGTCAAGGGCAGCCGTTTGAAGTGGCACCAACGTTTGTTTACCTGGCTTCGAATGATTCTCGATTTGTCACAGGCCAAACATTGCATGTCAACGGCGGTCAGATTTTTGGATAAAGGAAAGGGAATATCCCGTTTCCTTTATTCTAATATCACAGGCTTGATTAATGGACTTCATTTGCTCAGAAACAATGTTGCCTGGAGCTACAATTCTCTTGCAATCATAAAATTTGGTCTTTTATTTTATTTATAACTTCTAAATAGTACGAAATTTGGTGAGGGACAAATTGATTCTTACCGATATACTCAACGAAGTCGACTCTATTATTCTCTTTATCAATTTTAAAACCGCTAGCTTTGATTTCCTGTTTTTCGTCTAACCAAAGCTTACTAAAATCATTAAATTCCACTAAGACCATACCTGAAACTTCATCCGGTTGAATAGTTAAGTCATTAAGATTATGCGCACTTTTATACAAAAAGAGGTGTGCTAATTCTTTATCAATGAAATTCCCACTTATAACACAATAATTAATGAGTCCTAATGGCACTAAATCATGAAAGGGTATATCAATACCTACTTCCTCTTTTATCTCTCTAACACCTTCACGGGCAGTTTCATCAGCCATTAAATGTCCGGCTACAGTAATGTCCAATAGGTTCGGATAGTCTTGTTTAGTATCACTGCGTAACTGAAGATAGATATAATCTTTTCCCTCAATATTCGTGATAAACCAACAATGAAAGGTTTCGTGCCAATACCCAAGCTCATGGACATCCTTACGCGAAGCAACCCCTATTATATTTCTTTCCTCATCAAATATTTTAAAAAATTCATTTTCCATCTTTTTTCCTCATTATAAATTATCCTTATATTATTTTTATTCAAGGTGAATAGCTTCTAAATTCGATTGAGTGTTTATTTATTATTCACCTTTACATAAATAGTATCGAAGAGTTTACCGTCCAAGAAAACATCAAGTTTCCACATTCCACTTTTCTTGAAATCCATGCTAGTTGGAATACTAACATCGGCACTATTATTAGGACTTATTTGTAAGTTATTTGTTGTCTCAGGAACAATGCTTACGTCATTTTTACTTCCTTCATGCGTACCTAGTACTTTAAACTTCTTTTCTAGTTGATTTTTTTCTCCCCATAAATGCCACATATATTTGTTTTGCTGCCCTTCCACGATAGGCATGTTCTTTTTATCATATATAAAACCTACCCGCCCTTTTATACCAATCATTTTATAATTGCCTGACTCGAAAATATCACTCTCTTTCCATTGTTGACTAGTTTCATTCTTGTTACTGCAGCCAAATAAAGCGATTATCAGCAAAAATAAACCAGCGAAAGTACTTACTTTTTTTATGGTAAAAATCCTCCTCACTTTTATAAGTACATTATTATACTGATAACAATATTTCATTATTTATGCAATTCCACTTATCTAACATTAATACTGTATCCTCTTCTTTCAAGGATATCCTTTTCTACATTTGACATTGTGTAAGAATCTATTAATTCCTCTTTTGATAAGTGAGTGAATGTTTGTTTTAGTCCTTCAAACAATGAAAATTTTTGGTTTGCACTGAAATCATTCAACAGCTTCTCAGTAGATCCGTATAGCGAGACATCTCTGAATGGAAACCACTCCCTTGACAAGTAACCCGTTTCTTTTGCTTCCACTAAAACAATGCTCGGCTCCACCCCAATAATTTGGGCGCACATTTTTACCCAACCCTCTAGCGAAATAGAGCTGCCATCCCCAACATTGTATATTTGCCCGAAACTTTTACTGTTTCCAGACATTCGAATTAAAGTCTCCCCCAAGTCATCTATATGCCCAAACTGTATTACGTTTTCACCTTTGCCCGGAATGATAATAGGAGAATTATTTAACAGACGTTTAAAGATATATGTTTCACGGTCTAGGTTATTTCCTGGCCCATAGATATAAAAAGGCCGTACGATTGTGCAAGGAAATTTACTTTGGTTGTATTCTTTCATTAACTCTTGCTCACAAAGATATTTATTTGCCCCGTAATCACCCCAAATTGGGTTAATACCTGTCTTACTCGTTTCATGAAGTGGATAATCATTTGTAGCTAAATAAACCGATGCACTACTTATATGAATAAAGTGCTTTGTTTTTCCCTTTAGGAGTTGGATGGCGTTCCTTGTTTGCTCAGGTGTATACGCAGAGATATCATATACATAATCAAACGTTTTACTATATAGAACTGCTGATAATTCGTTTATATTGTTACGATCTGCAATTAAAGCTTTACTGCCTTGAGGAGCTTCCCTTGTTCCTCGATTTAAGACATAGACTTCATGTCCCTCACGAATCAAACGTTTTGCCATAGCTTTCCCTACAAATTGTGTACCACCAAATACAAGACATGTTGCCATAGTATTACCTCCTAACAAAGTAAAAACCCCAATTTAACGAACCCTTCACACACCTAAGAAGCCCTATCTTCCCCAAAAAGACATCGTTGCTTCATTTATAATATGGGCAGCCAATTTTGACGTACGATTATTTTCATCAACTACCGGATTTACTTCACATAAGCTAAAACTAGTCACTTTCTTCTCTTTGCATATCTCACGGATCAGTGTGCGTACGGTTAGTGGGTCCAACCCAAAAGGAGCAGGCGCGCTCACACCTGGTGCATGTGCTGCACTGATTGCATCCATGCATAATGTCAGCAAGACTACATCACAATCATTGACGAAAGCTTTGATTGAAGATTTCGTCGCTTCATCTGTCATCTCATCTTCAAACAGATAAGTAACACCCAGCTCATCTGCACGTCGGAATAGCTCTGTCGTATTACCATAACGTTGAATACCACAGACAAAATATTTCGCATTTGGATCCTGATCCAATATTTGCTTAAACATCGTGCCAGAGGATGGTTGTTCATCATAAGGCCTCATATCAAAATGAGCATCGATATTAAGTAAACCAATTTTGGCTTCCTTGCCGGCGTGTTCTCTTACCCCAAGATACTGACCATAAAGGGTTTCATGGCCTCCTCCTAGTACAATGCAAGGCACGTCCTCATTTAACGCTGTTGCAACTGTTTTCCCTAATTCTTCTTGTGCAGCTTCCAATTCATTTTCTTCACAAACAATCGTGCCTGCATCTATTACAGTTGCATTTAAAGGACCTCTGAACGGCATACTTGCTAATTGTGCGCGAATTTCATCTGGCGCTTTCTTTGCCCCGACTCTACCGTGATTCCTTCTTACCCCTTCATCACAAGCAAATCCAATAAGCGTTACCATATCCTCTACATTTTCTTCAGTTCCATCTAAAACCTGGCAATTCACCACTTGATGATAACGAAAGCTTTCTCTGTTTTCCGAATCATCCAGACGTCCGTCCCAAATTGCATCATCTGTTTTTTTAAACATTCATACACCCTCTTTTCTTTCCTAGTTACCATTAATCTAACGTATACAAAAGATTATGACAATATAATTCAATTAGAAACTTTCAGGATAAACAATCTAATAGAAAACTCTCTATACTTTTGTTAAACTAAGAGATATCATCCTATAAAAAGGAGGAAGGTTATTAGAGAACCGTTAAATAATGAAAAAAACATTCTTATTCACTTTATTTGCGACCATTCTATTTGCGACTTCAATTTTCATTATCATTTCTCAGTACAATAATTCAATTGAAGAGACGCCAAAGCCTTCTCCAAAAGAACAAAGTATTGAAAGTTTTATCGGATTAATCTCTGATGATGCTCGTGATATTGCAAAAGAACATGATTTATATGCTTCCGTTATGATTGCCCAAGCGGTACTCGAAAGCAACGGCGGCAAAAGTGGTTTAAGCTCTCCGCCAAATCATAATCTCTTTGGCATAAAAGGAACATATCAAAGACAAGCAGTAAAGATGACCACATCAGAAGATAATGGCAAAGGCGAAATGCATCAGATTAAAGCAAAATTCCGAAAATATCCAAACTATAAAGCGTCTTTAGAAGACTACGCTGAGCTACTGCATAACGGGACTTCTTGGAACACAAAATACTATCAAAAAACATTTAAGAGCAAAACGAAATCCTATAAAGATGCAACAAAGTATCTCACTGGTACCTATGCAACAGATACACGCTATCACCAAAAATTAAATGCGTTGATTAAGGAATTCCATCTTACGCAGTATGATCATTCACCAAAAAACCAAAAACAGGTAATCGTTAAAAATGGAGAAACATTACGTTCTCTTTCCAATAAATATGGCGTTGCAGTTACCTCTATTAAACAATGGAATCAATTGGACACCAATGATTTGGACAATGGTCAAAAGTTAAAGATTTACCAATAAAATAAAATTACAAAAAAACTCACTTTTCACAGAAGTAAAAAGTGAGTTTTTTTACATAGCAAAACACAAGCGGAGTAGTGGAAAAAAGGTTTCAGACAAAAGGATACTTATCAAAGCAGCTATTACCATTGCTACACTTGAAAAAGTCCCTTCTAATTCCCCCATTTCGAAGGCTTTTGAAGTCCCTAAACCATGCGCTCCCATTCCTAGCATCAACCCTTTTGCAGCAGTTGTTTTGATACGGAATAATCGAATTATGATCGCACCTGTAATGCTGCCTGTCAAACCTGTGACAATAACAAATACGGCCGTCATAGATGGTTCGCCACCGATCATTTTAGAAATATCCATGGCAATCGGTGTTGTAATGGAACGCGGAACTAAGCTAGTTATCATATCTGCTGACAATCCAATCCATACTGCAAAAAAGAAGGATGATAGAATAGCAACCAATGAACCTGTAAATAAGCTTGCTACGATAATCTTTGCATGTTTCTTTATCAATTCTAGATTTTTATATATTGGCACAGCAAATGCAACTGTTGCAGGACCTAATAATTTTGTTAGCACTGAACCTCCTAGATTATATTGTTCATATGAAGTTCTTGTTAAAAGTAATAGAATAACAAGGAACAAGGGGCTGACAATTAGTGGAGAAAGCAAGAGCCGATGCGTTTTCTGATATGCTTTCTTACTTACTAGAAAGATAGCAATCGTGGCAATGAGGCTGATGAACGCAATAAAAACATTCATTATTCTTTCACATCCTTTTTATGTAAATAATCTGCCACTGCTCCCGTACAGATCATAACAAGAATGGTGCTTAAAATAATTACAGTCACCAATTTAATGCCGACAACGCCAAAAATTTGATCATATTGGATGACACCTACGGCAGAAGGAATAAAGAATAGAGCAAGTTCCCCAGTCAATAATCCAGCTCCAAGGTCAACCCACTCTAATTTAATTATATTAAATTTAAGTGCTAAAAATAATAGTACGAGACCTATGATGCTTCCCGGAATTGGCAAATGCAGTACAGCTGAAATGCCCTCTCCTATCAAAAGAATCCCATAAAGGAACACTATTTGAATAATTATTTTACTTATTTTTTTCACTTTGCTCACCTTTTCTAAGCTCAACTTATAAGAACACTTTACCTCACATATCACCATTCGTAAAATATCGTTTTTTTATGTTTACTATTCCAAATTGGAATGGTTGGATGTAATAAAGCCAATTAATCCTCTAGTTGCATGTGACATATAACGATCTTTCTTTGCAATCAGTACAAGCTCCCAGGGTATTTGAGGCTTAACAATTGGGATGGCTTTCACTTTTTCTTGATTAATTTTCTCAGCAAATGATTTTGGGAACATTGCAACGCCTAAATTGTATTCTACCATCTGGCTTATGATATCCCACTGTGAACTTTCATAAGCAATTTGAGGAGTAAAACCCGCCTGCTCACATTCTTGCTTTATACGATCGTGGAGCGTGAAATCTTGGCTAAATAAAAGCATTTTTTCATTAGTCAGTTCCCTTAAGCTAATCTCCTTACTTCCTGCCAAATGATGCGACTTATTGATAATTAGCATAAGATTCTGTGATGCAAAGGGAATCACCTGAAAGTCACTTTCATCGGCTGGTAGCATTACAAAGCCAATATCTAAAACACCATCTGCTACCAATTCTTTAATAATATTTGCCCCACGTTCCACAAGTTCAATGCTAATATGAGGATATCGTTCCTGAAATCCTTTTAAAAGCTTCGGCAAATAAAGAATGCCAATTAGCGGTGGCATACCAATTTTAATCGTACCTTTCTTCATTTGTAATACATCTTCCAATGCAGTATCCAATTCTTCAACTATGCTTAGCATTTTTAGTGCTTGGGCATAGACAATTTCACCAACATCGGTCAATTCGATATGCCTTGGATAGCGATAAAATAAAGCCGCATCAAATTCGCTTTCGAGCGACTTCACTACTTTGCTAAGTGTCGGTTGTGTCACATGCAAATCTTCAGCCGCTTTAGTAAAACTTTTATTTTTCACAACCGCAATAAAATACTTTAACTCTCTAAGCTCCATAAATTCAACTCCTCAAACTGCTGTTATGGCTAGAAACTCACTTCTTATAGTATATGCTAAAATCGGTGCAATTGCCCATTCCGGTCAACCTAAGATGAGCACTCTAGGTAGTTTAAACGTATTTTACGGGCAAAATTTTGTGTCTGCTTTTTAATGTCTCGGTGCAAAGAGCATCACTGCAACTCCAACTAAACAAATCCCCGCACCTATCCAGTCATACAAGTCAGGTGTCTTATGATCAACTCCCCATCCCCATAAAACGGACAGAAAAATAAAAATTCCACCATAAGCAGCGTATACTCTTCCGAAGCTTGAAAAGGATTGGAAAGTAGCAAGAACGCCATATAAGAATAAAATAACTCCACCGATTATCCCAAACGACAAAGGCCTACCCTCTCTCAACCATTGCCATATTAAATATCCTCCGCCAATTTCAGCAAGCCCCGCTAAAATAAATAGAAAAATTGAAATGGTACTCACTTCCTCTTCTTCAATTGTCCCAGAGTTCATCATACCATACTGTAAATCTAGTAATTGATAATAGTAAAGCTTATCTTACTGTTATGCATCTGCTAATCAAAGAAGAGAAACTTGAATAGTCTGTTCCTCCTTTCTACAGATTTTTCCCTTGGTGAGTTAATTAAGTTAAAATAATAATATATTATAAAAAAAGAAGGTCTTTTGCATGTTAGAAAAACTAAATGTATTTCTTCAAAAATACATTGCTATTTTGACACCATTAAGTTTAGTCCTAGGTGTTTTGCTAGAGCATATTGGACATCATCTATTATTCCTTGTCTCATGGCTGTTTGCTTTTATGACATTCGCGGGAAGCTTAAATATGAAATTTAAAGATGTAAAAATTTTTGTTAAGCATCCTGCCATTATCTTATTCTCTATTGCATTTCTACACATTTTGATGCCTTTATGGGCTTATCTATTATCAACTGTCATATTCGATGATCATTTATTGACTGTCGGCTTTGTACTCTCTGTTGCAGTTCCAACTGGTGTAACAAGTGTTATTTGGATCAATATATGTAGGGGTAATTTACCTTTAGGGTTATC
The DNA here is from genome assembly GCF_007988965.1 of Rummeliibacillus stabekisii. GTDB lineage: Bacteria > Bacillota > Bacilli > Bacillales_A > Planococcaceae > Rummeliibacillus > Rummeliibacillus stabekisii. The sequence continues at coordinate 8,999 of NZ_BJVD01000014.1, read as the reverse complement.
CGTTATTTTGATTGATACGTTGCTTTCGCCATTTATCATTCCCTCTATTCTGCATTTTGTCTCAGGTGAAAAGATTCAATTAAATGTTGCGTCTTTGATCATTAATTTACTTTTAATGATTGTATTGCCTACAATCTTAGGAATCTTAGCGAATGAACTTTCTAAGGGGGAAATACCTAAGAAATTTGGCCAGAAACTTGCTCCTTTATCTAAGCTGTGTTTATTTTCTGTTGTCATGATTAATAGTGGTGCAATCGCTCCTTACCTGAAAAACTTTGATTCTCATCTCGTTTCAGTCCTGCTTCTAGTCCTATTTATTGCTGTCTCTGGATATATGTTTGCTTTACTGATCGGACGTTATATTTTAAAAAATCATCCTCAGATGACTTCTTTAGTATTTACGGGGGGGATGAGAAACATTGCAGTTGGCGTTATTGTTGCCACCACATACTTTCCAAGCAAGGTAGCCATGCCCGTTGTATTTGGCATGTTATTTCAACAAGTCTTAGCATCCGTTTTTAGTAAATTGGTTATGAACAGTGAAATATCACAAGAAACTTAGGAAAATAGTTAATTTAGAAAAGGGGAAAGAAAATGGATTTGTAATCATGGGAAGAAGTTAGAAAAGCGATTGAAGATGAACATCAGGAGATTTTATTATATTATAAAGATGAAGCGGAGTGGTGGGTAAGTAGATTATACGGAGTAGAAAAAAGCTTCCTACTTACACGTTCTAAAGACTCTTACACACAAATGTTTGCAACAGCACAAGAACTATTTAACAATGGGATTGTTGATGGTAAGCCTTTTATTGAAAGAATTAATGATTTTTATTAAGAACATAGTTAGACCGACGATTAAATTATCATAGAATTAGATAACTTAAAAGAGGGTGGCATACTGCCCCCTCTTTTAACCTTTTATTAATCGTACTACCATTTTTATTTACCCCTTTATAACTATATCTGCTTTTCTAATGGGATCTATTTTATCGAGATAATGGTTTTCACCTAACCAATATCTTTTTTTATATTTATTGAGTCGTGCCTGGTAATCTCCAATATATGAATCACGATTTAATACTCTTTTGTATCTTAATTCACGAGGGCAGTCCAAATAAAAAATAAAGTCAAAGTAGCTTCTCCACTCTGCTCTTTGCAAAAATATTCCTTCAATTAAGACAATACTGTTGGTTAATAATCTAATCTGTTTAATTGAAGAATGATCAGTATATTTATCATAGAACGATAGAGATAATATTTCACTATCCTCATGTAGTTGTTCAAATAAATTGCTCCTTAAACATTCTATATCCCATTGTAAATAATAATATTCATACCATTCTTCTTGCCCTGTTAGGTAACGCTTATTTTTTTCAACAATATGGTCATCTAGATGAAAAGTAGTAAGGTTATACTTTTGATTATCCAATTCTCGTGCAAGTTCTTTCACTAATGTAGTTTTCCCTGCCCCACTCAGTCCGTCTATCCCAATTATGAAAGGACGATCTTTATTTAAACGTGTTAGAAATTGAGATGATACCTTTTCTGCCAGTTCTTTAATAGACATGGATGCATCCCTCCATGTTAATTATCTATTTTCATATGAACGTTCACATCAACATTTCAAACGGTCATAACACTTCTAATTTTCTCAGGTATCATAACAACCTCTGTAGTAAGGTCAACAGGTTTGAAATTTGTATCTATACATTCATCCCAGTACTGTAAATGCTTTTTGTCAATCCAATGCTCTGACTCATAGACATCTTGGCCACCCTCACCTTGAACGGAATACCAATACAAGTAATCATCTCCATTAAGTGTTTCTCTGAAAATCGTTTCAACATACATTCTTTCGCCTTCTAGTGTAACTAGTACATCTTTCATATTTTCATTCAAAAATTTTAACCATTCATCTACTACTTCTGTTTTTCCTTCCTTTACCTTAAATCTAGTCAGCTCAATATTCATATTCTCTCACCTCAATATTCTAGATAATTTTTAATCAAAAGAAACAGGTTCTAGAGGATTGTGCAAATGCTTGAAAGCTAAATGAATCTGTGTTTCTGTATTCCTTGCTGTTGATAAAGATGGCAATTCATCTTCTTCAAAAAACTCAACTGCACTTGTTTCAATACCATCTTGGGGCTCTCCTCCAATAATTTCGCATTGAATAAACATTTTGTAAACATGATATAGCGAAGGAGGATGTGGATAACACTTCTTGTCTAGTACAGCTATTAATTTTGTTGCTTTAACATCGAACCCCGATTCTTCTTTTACTTCTTTTATCGCAACTTCACTTGGCGTTAATCCGATATCACCCCAGCCGCCAGGTAATGCCCAATGTCCATCGGTGTTTTCTCTAACCATTAATATTTTGTTTTCCCTAAACACTACTGCCCTTATATCAACTTTGGGCGTTTGATAACCCGTTTCATTGGCAAAAAGCTCTTTTATCAATTCGCTTTCAAGATTTGTATGCTTTGCTAAAATTTCAACGCTAATATTTCTGATCAATTCAAATCTTTCCATGTCATAAGCATCTTTAGAATAGGTTAGCCCTGCCTGTGCAATGGATTGAAGCTGCTTCGCCCAATCTAGCCATTTAAGTTCCAAATATTATGCCACCACCAATTAAATTGTTTATAGAATATTAAAATGAGCTTAGAAATCTAATAAAAGTCATCGAATTCTAGACTAATTTTATGTATCTCTTTATTCGATAATTTAAAGAATACTGATTGAGATACTTCTAGTTTTAAAGCATCCTCTTTTAATATCCCCGCATATATTCCACGCAATATTCTCCCGGTTAATCCGTGTGACACCGCAATTACTTTAGGTTCTTTTTTGATAGATTCAAGCCAATCCGTTAAACGATTTACAACCGAATCATAACTCTCTCCATCTGGTGAATTAAAATACCAACTATATAAATCGTTATTATTAATAAGATGCGGCCAAGTCTTTTCAATTTCCTTTGTTGTTAAACCAGCCCACGATCCTACAGCAACCTCGCTTAAGCGATGATCAATCACTACTTTACTAACATCAAAACCGATTGCTTCACAGATAATTTCTGTACTTTGAATTGCCCTCCCAAGTGGACTCGAAATAATCCTCCACTCATTTGGATCTCCAATAATACTTTTTAGCATTTTTGCATTTTGCTTTACTTGAAATTTACCATCGTCGGTTAACGAAGAATCCAATTCTCCTTGATAACGACCTTGCGTGTTATATTCTGTTTCTCCATGTCGAAGCAGGTATAGTGTTTGACTCAATATAATCTCCCCCTACTCTCATGATAAAGTAAAAACAGTAAAATCGGAATTGCTTTTACTTTTAAACTTTTAAGATAATAGATATTTCAATTTGTCAGATTAATCGTTGGCCTAGTGTTCTAGCCTTTAATGATGCTTCATAATATTTAGAGGAAATGAGGTGTTTGGTATGGCGAACTTTCAATATTTATGCCAACAATATGCTCAAATTGTTGATGGGCAAGCAAACATGAAACATGGAGTTTGTTCAGTAGAAATTGCCCGAAATCTTCTTGTGACGATTCAAGGCCGTCCCAGTAAGAGTGTACTCCACGCAGGAATAACGTTTGAATCATTAGACCAAAATGGCAATGCACTGAACCTTGGAGAAGTTGTTGTATTAGAAGAAGAACTCCCTGCCTTTGTTAATTTATTGGTTCGAAACAATTTAACCATAAGCGCTATTCATAATCATTGGATTTTTACGAATCCGACTATTTTATATGTTCATTTCCAATCTGTAGAAAATCCCTTATCGTTTGCTAATAAAGTGGCAGAAGCATTTCGCGTTTTAAAACATTAATTTACTATCAGTTCCATAAAATCTTAATGCGTAATGGTTTGATTCAAGCGACTCCCCTTATTTTCGGTATGTATCGATTAACTTCCGAATGTCATGCTATTAAACAATCACTATTAAGAAAAATGCACTTCCCCCCTATTCTTTTACGAATCCATTCAGATTCTAAGATAAGGCAACGGAAACAATGTTTTAAAGGTATTTAAAACCAAATCAGATTTTTTTATCTTAAATAAACATAATGTCAAATTAAAATAAAAAAGAACAACATAAATGCTGTACTAATTCACATGAATTTGTACAGCATTTTACGATTTTTAATTAACTAGCTGCTCTATTATATTCCCAATTTAACCTTTTTTTATTTTCTTCTTTAATCATTTTCCACATATAAAGCGCATATAAAATTAAAATTACAGTCTGAATCCCTGCAAATAAAATTGTCTCGTTAATTTGAGGCTGTTTTTGTAAAAAACCAAAAGCATCATGGAAAAAATGCCATAGGATAACTGGAATTAAGCTCTTTGTAAGGTAAAAAATTTCTGCAAAGACGATACCAATTGTAAATGCAAATATTACTTGAATAATCGTATAAAAAATATTTGCACCACCTGCTAAATTCCCTAAATGTGTTACACCAAAAATACAGGAAGAGATAATAATAGCCTTTTTTATTCCTACACCTTCTAAAGTTTTTAAAATCAAACCTCTAAAATAAATTTCCTCCGCAAACCCGACCGCTAAAGTAAAAAATACAGCAGCAAATATGTAGTCTTCACTAACATTGCGAACTCCAACAAAAAATCCAATTACTTCTATAATAATTACTGGAAAATAAAATAAAATTTTATTCTTTGATTTTTTTTCAATACTTCTAAATCCTATATCGCTAAATCGAAAATTAGATTTCCAGATGTATATTAAAGCAATTATGATAGATAACCATACACAAATCCCATTAACAAGTAAGGAGTTAATTTCATTCATTTTTAATACCTGTGTAATAACTCCTCCTAATATGTAAAACATTAATATTCCTAATGCGAACAATATTGATATAAAAATTGGTACATTTTTTGATTAACCCCATTTAGTTCTTCCTTTCTTTGATAATCAGTTTAGAGTATATAAATCTAACTAAAATAACATATCAACACTATTAAAATAATTTTTTATGTATATTATGTATATATATGTAATATTATTCAAAAAAAGAGAAATCCTCGAAAGGATTTCTCTAATTATTGTAATTTAATCTAAATTAAAGATTAAAGTTTTACAATGTTTGCTGCTTGTGGTCCGCGTTGGCCTTCTTCAACTTCAAATTCAACTTTTTGGCCTTCTTCTAAAGATTTGAATCCTTCACCTTGGATTGCTGAGAAGTGAGCGAATACGTCTGCTCCGCCTTCAACTTCGATGAAACCGAAACCTTTTTCTGAGTTAAACCATTTTACTGTACCTTGTGTCATTTAAATGACCTCCATTATAAATTATTAATATATAAGCTTTTAAAAGAAAAAATTCACATATTACAAAAAGTACCGAACAGACACGATTACTTTTTGTAATATGCGAATTCAACTTTTTTCCTATTAACTAAATTATATACTGTAAATCCTCATTTGTCTAACATTATTTTTATCAAAATAAATTTTGTTTTATTTAAATTGGAAATTGTACTTTTTATTTACCTTTCGAGCAATTTGACCTAAAAACTCTTGTACGGTCATTTTCTCAACTTTTTGAGTATACCAAGCAAGCTTTACACCCTTATCTTCTTTATTATAATTTACACGAGAAGGCATAAAAGTCTTATTTTTATATTTATAATCAAATTTAATGTAGAGTTTATTTTCTTCTGGGCAATCAAGAATTACCTCATAAACTGGATTTTTAAATTCGGGTTGAAACTTAACTTTTTTAATTTTAGTTAGCATGTTTATCTCCCCTAAATAGTAGTAATTACAATTTATATTATAACATACTTTGTTTGTTCATGCCGATAAAGCCATTCTTTATCCTATAATACTTTCGCTCCGGCACATCAAATGATCTAAACTAAAAATTTATTTACAAAAAATCTGAAGATTTGTTATTATAAGATAAGTCTTGTATGGATATTTATGTTAATATTTTTTAATGTGTATTAGAAATTAATTTGAAGATTTAGAGGGAATATGGTTAAAAAACAGCAGTCAAACAAAAAGTCTATTTTAATGGATCTTATTTTTTATGCAGCTTAACCATATATTATTTGGAAATTCGGTAGGGAACCTTTTGGTAATTATATAGCAATGCTAATTACAACTATTCCGGGATTTGTATATACCATTTATAGCTTAATTATAGATAAACAGTTTAACATTACAGGTATATTTATTTTAGACACACTAGCAATTGGTACGACAGCAGATCTTCTATCTGGCTCAGCAGAACAAATGATTTGGAATGGTGTATATTTAAGTCTTTTTAACTCATCTCTTTATTTGTTTTACTAGTAATGAAGCGTCCTGTCTCATTATACTTCCCTATTGATTTTGTATATTTACAAGGGCATGAAGAAGGTTTGCAAATTTGAGTCTGTTTCAATATGTTCAAAGAAATCCTTCATATCTTCTATTCTCGATGCAAAATGAGCAACTATATTATCAATAGGTTGTACATTCATTAATGACTCTACATAATCTGAAAATGCAATAGTTCTTTTTCCTGCAACCATTCCATTTTCTATACGTTGAACATTTATCTTATTGAATTCCTCAATTATAGTAACAATTTTCATAATTTATTCTCCCTTTAAATCAAGTTTTACTTGTTCTGTTAATTCTTCAACATTTATAACAAATCTAATTAAGCTGTCGGTCAACTCATGAAGGTACCCATAGCAAGCAAATAATCCTATATATAGATAGCATCCTATGAACCTTGAAAAGCCTTCTAATAGAAGAAAATCAATTCCATAGTTCTCAACTGGACTATATTGTTTGTAAATATTCATTAATTTTTCTTTGTGGTCTGGATTCAACTTAAAGCGAAATAGTTCGTCTAAACAATATAAATGAATTGATATTGTTTGGTCGTATTCTTTAAATTGATCAAAGTATTTTAATGTACGCATTTTTGTTTCGTGATAAAAAATTCAATTACCTCGACAGGAGATTCACTATAATAAGGATCATATCCATTACTGTAAAAACAAAAGTCATCTGGTAATTGATAACCCATATTCTCAATTTGTTTTGCAATAATCAGGTGATCCAATGTTTGTTGTATCGATTCTTTATCCCCTTATTCCATGTAAATCATATTAATCAATCTCCTTAAAAAAGTTTTATTTAAAAGAATTTCTTCTTTTTATTACAGGTATTCCAAATATGACTTGGCATTTCAACTGAAGCTCCACATTCTGAAAATGCAGTGTAAGATTGATGCTCCATGACTCCGAATTCCCTGTATATATCTTCGGTTTCCATAAAGTAGACTTCTGTACTCAAAGAAACTAAGTCATCAAGACTCCATGAATCGAATTCTTTTCTTATTTCTCCCAGCGTTGTACATGGGGAAAAATATATGGTTTTCATAATATCGAAATCTTGCCCCACTTCACTTTTCTCTTCAAAATTGATCCAAAGTTTCTCCATTGCCTCATCTCCCTTTTATCTTTAAAAATGCACATAAAAAAGCACTTCCCAAAGATTTCCAGACTGAAAAAACAGTTTGAACACCTTTACAAAGTGCTTTTAATTTACCTTCCCCGCATGGGTAAGACTGAATAAAAAATTACATACATTGTAGACTTAATATAGCATATTTTCGAATCTAAAAAAAGAGCAGATGATATGAAAAAGGTATTTGATTGTTTCTACATTAATATAGCAAAAAATGCTTTAGAGAGGGAAAAATCCCAACCTCTATAAATGAGAGATTGAGATTTAACTTGTAGCTTATCATTAAAATTGTTTGGATTTCTATTCCTGCAAACTAGGAAGCTATTCTTATATCTTTTAGTTGTTCATAGAATAAGACAAATCAGGAGTTATATCCTGTTTTTCTATTATAGAAGTTAGATTAATTGTAGCTCCAGTGCCCTCAATTTCGTATCCACTGACTAATTTAGAACTTAATACTGCTCTAACTTTTCCAGCCACATCAGAAGCTGTATCTCCAGAAGAAACTTGAACTAAATAAGGACTTTCACCCAGTCTTACAACAATAATGCCATCAGCTCTAGCACCAGTAGTGAAATTAATAGTTGCTGTTTCGGTTGATACTACTGAACCAACTTGTGTATTATCCGAAGTTACGGCATCTGGTACACCCGTTCCGTGTCCTTGAATTGAAATATTTAGATTTGGATCGTTAACATCCACAACTTGCTTAGTTAATATAACTTTTGATCCTGAAGCAACTAAATCATATCCTTTTTGTTTAGCCGTATAATAAAAAGTTCCCACAATTTTATCCGCTACTTGTGCTGCTGTATCACCCACTTTTATTGAAGGTACAGCCCAACTCAAACCAAGCATATTAACTATAAGACTTCCATCAGTAGTTGCCCCTCCAGTTACAGTTGCTGTTTCAACTTGTTTTACACCAGCACTCCCTTGAGCAATTGAATATGATGCTTCTATACCCGTTTCGCCAACCGCAACACTACCTAAATTCACAAAATTACTTATGATTGTTTTTTCCCTAACTAAAATATGATTTCCGATAGCTAAAGATAAATTTGTAGATTCATTTTCACAGGTTGTCCAATGAACACCGTTATCTAAGCTGTATTCCATATTTTCAGTCGTGCCTGTGATTTTTCCATCAATTAAGTTTAAAGAGATGTTACTGAATATCTTGTTCAATTCCACAATTTTCACTTCTGCTGCTTCAAGCTTTTCTACGTCTTGATTTGTCACATATGATTTTTCTAAATCTGTTAAATCTTCTAATGCCTTACGAGCTGCTTTTACAGCCTTTTCATTACCAAGTGTGATGTCTTCTGGCAAAGCATGGATAAGCGCTCTTACTTCTTGCGCTTTTGCTGCTGCGTCGCCGTATGTTCTGTTCAATTCCGCAATTTTCGCTTCTGCTGCTTCAAGCTTTTCTATGTCTTGGCTTGTCACAAAAGATTTTTCTAAATCTGTTAAATTTGCCATT
>NZ_BJVD01000013.1 GCF_007988965.1 Rummeliibacillus stabekisii | reverse complement strand
AATATTCTTTTATTCGAAATCATTATAAACTTAGTAAAACAAAAAAGAAAGCTATTAATCTTAATCACTTCAAAAAAGAGTACCTTAGAAGCATTCTCTTCTAAGGCACTCTTTATTATTTTCTATTATACGCTACGTCGTTCAACTTCGTGCTGTTCCAGTGAAAAGGCGAACAATAAAGACAATCAGCGCAATGACAAGAAGAATATGAATTAATCCTCCGCCAATATGGAATATAAGGCCTAGTACCCAGAAAAGAACTAGAAGTCCTATTAACGTCCAAAGCATCATAAACATCCTTTCTGCAGATAATTTAAATTTATTTACATTTATTTATTACCCCGCAGAACAATTTACTAAACAAATGCTTGCCAAATTATCTTCACTCGCAATAATTCTGCTGCTAATCTGCAAAATTGGTCTAGTCACTATATAGAAGTTCAATTCATTAAGAATTAATTTCAACTGCTTTTTTCTTTACTTTTTCCGGCACTACTATTTCTTTAATTTGATTATATTTCTCATACTTGCTCATGATCTCTTGTTTTATCTTTACTGGTTGACCTTGAGCATTTAATGACATGTCCATGTTGAGATTTAACATAGTCGGATAAAATGTCTTTTTATCGATATGAATCTCATAATCTACTTTGTTGATTTTCATATCTTTCAACAATTCAGCAGAATTAGCCATTCCAGCTGGCAATGTTTTTTGAACCTTTTCTTGAATGAAATGAGTGAACTTTTCACCTGAAGCATTTAATAATAGGATATAGTTTTTATCATTTTGTTTAAATTTAAAGTCCTTGACGAATTTCTTCAGTTGCTTAATCTCTGCCATAGGATCTGTTTGTTGATTGGAAGCTTGCGCTAATTGATCCGCCATTTCCGCTGGGAACTTCATCCATTTTTTTGAATTTGGATCATACGTAAACATACCGTCCTTTGTAAAATAGCTCTTTGTTTGAATCATTTTGTCAGACTCTGGAGCCTTCATCATTAACTTTTGATAGAAAGACATAGGGTTTTGAACTACATCCATGATGATACCTGTATCTGTCTCTACATTATTTTGACCAGAATTGATATTTTGTATAACTTCCATTTTTGTTCTGTAACTTTTTAAGTTTTTAGAGGCTTCAGTAGATTTTTTAAATACTTGCTCTAATGTCAAACCTGAATCAGCTTTGGCAGTAGACCCATTTTGTTTGTTTACTGGTTCTGCCTTTGAGTTACATGCTCCTAGCATAAATACCAAAAGTAATCCCATTGTAAGGGAAAGAATTTTTTTCAACACTTCCACTTCCTTCTTTTATATTTCGTCCTACAATTTAGTATAAAGGAAGCACTAAAAAATGCAGTCAACCATATTTACTATTTTTAATTTTTTTGTATTTCAATGGAATAAAAGGAAGGTGACATATGAATTAATACAAGTTTCTCACACTGAGTATTATGTCTTCTTATGTTTGTTTCCATAGAACTAGTATGATATTGCCTTTTCCCAATTTTTATTAGTAGTTAACACCTCTTCATAAAATAAAAAAGCTGGTTTCCATATAGGAAATCAGCTTCTTCTTTTTGCATTATGCTTCCACATCATAGCCTTGTTCTTCAATCGCTTCTTTCATAGCAGCAAGCGTTACTTTTGAATCATCATAAGCAACAGCTACATTACCAGCCTCTAAATTTACTTCAGCTGATGATACGCCATCCAATTGATTCAAAGCACCTTCTACTGAAGATTTGCAGTGACCGCAAGACATACCTTGTACGGCTAATGTTTTCGTTTCCATTCTGTATTCACCTCCTTCAAAGTGTACCGCTTATAATTTTATCCGTTTCAATCGAAGCGAGTTTGTCACAACACTAACTGAGCTTAATGCCATAGCAGCACCTGCTATCCATGGAGCTAGTAAACCGATGGCTGCTACAGGGATGCCAGCTGTATTATAGCCGAATGCCCAAAATAGGTTTTGGCGGATATTGCGAATGGTTGCATGACTGATTTTGATCGCCTTTGGTATAAGCAGCAGCTCGCCGCCTAAGATAGTCACATCGGCTGCTTCAATAGCCACTTCTGTACCTGTGCCAATCGCAATCCCGATATCTGCTGTCACAAGGGCAGGGGCATCGTTAACACCATCGCCAACCATTGCTACTTTTTTGCCCTGTGCTTGGATTTCTTTTACTTTATCTGCTTTTTCTTCAGGCAATACTTGCGCGATGACATGATCAATGCCCACTTGTTTCGCAATAGCCTCTGCTGTTCTTTCATTATCGCCTGTCAGCATAATTACTTCCAGACCTTGTTCTTTTAACTCTTTGATAGCTTGTGGAGCTGTTTCCTTAATTGTATCCGCTACTGCTACAATACCGCGATACGTACCGTCAATTGCCAACAGCATCGCCGTCTTGCCTTCAGTTTCAAATTCGGTTAATTTTTCATCCTTGCCTTCAATATCAACTTTATGATCAATCATTAATTTTCGATTACCGACTAGTACTTGTTTTCCAGCTATCTCTGCTTGTATCCCATGACCAGGAATTGCGTTAAATGACTCAACATCTACGAAGTCAATATCATTCTCTGTCGCATAGGCTACAATAGCACCTGCAAGCGGGTGTTCTGAACCCTTTTCTGCACTTGCTAACAGCTGCAATGCTTCTGTGTCACCATAGAAATCAGTTACTTCAGGTTTCCCTTTTGTAATGGTTCCTGTTTTATCTAGGACGATTGCTTGCAATTGATGGGTTCTTTCTAAATGCTCTCCACCTTTAAAAAGAATTCCACTTTCGGCAGCTCTTCCTGTACCTACCATAATAGAAGTTGGTGTTGCGAGCCCTAATGCACATGGACAGGCAATAACTAGTACAGCAATCGCTGCGACTAGTGCAGGCTCAAATTGGCCAGGCTCTACAAATAGAATCCAGATGGCAAAGGTTACCACAGCAATCCCAATAACAATGGGTACGAAGTAGCCTGATATGACATCCGCTAAACGTTGAATTGGCGCTTTCGAGCCTTGCGCTTCTTCGACTACTTTTACGATGGATGCAAGTGCTGTATCTTTTCCTACTTTGGTTGCTTCCATTTCAATTGATCCGTTTTTATTGATCGTTGAACCAATGAGTTTGGCACCCGGATATTTTTCAATCGGGATAGATTCACCTGTTAGCATCGATTCATCAACAGATGTTTTACCTTTCACGACTATACCGTCTACCGGTATTTTTTCTCCTGGTTTGACAATTAGATGATCTCCCACTTTTACTTCCTCTACTGGAATCATCACTTCTTTTCCATCTTTGACCACGCGAGCCTCTTTTGCTTGTAAATTGAGCAATTCTGAAATTGCGTTAGTAGTTTGAGTTTTAGCCTTTGCTTCTAAATATTTACCAAACAAAATTAAAGTGATAAGAACTGCGCTTGTTTCAAAATACAAATGCGGCATATAGGCTGAATGGCCAATAGTTTTGACTGCTTCATACAAACTATAGAAATAAGCTGCGCTTGTTCCTAAAGCGACGAGTACATCCATATTGGCTCCGCCATTGCGAAGGTTTTTATAGGCTCCTACATAGAATTGCCATCCGATTATGAATTGAACTGGCGTTGCTAGCGCAAACTGAAACCATGGATTCATAAATATACTTGGGATGCTTATATGGAATAAATGAACTAACATCGTAACTAAAAGCGGAGCGGAAAGAATGGCTGAAACAATTAATTTCAATTTCTTGCCTTGGAGTTCTTTTTCCTTATGGGTTTGCTTTTCCTCTGCTTCTGCTTTTGGTTTTGCATCATAGCCAGTATTTTTTATCTTTTCAATCAAAGAATCTACATCAACCATTCCTGGATTGTATTCAATCATTGCGCTCTCTGTCGTTAAATTGACAGTAGCATTGGACACGCCTGCTTGTTTATTCAAGACCTTTTCTATACGGTTAGAGCATGCTGCACACGTCATGCCAAATACATCAAGGTCCACTTTCTCTGTTAAAACACCATATCCGATGTTCTCAATTTTTTTGGAGATATCATCTAGAGATGTTTTGTCAGGATCAAAATCAATAGATGCCTTTTCTGTTGTTAGATTTACTTGAGCATCTACACCATCCATTTTATTCAATGTTTTTTCAATTCTATTTGAACATGCTGCACAGGTCATACCTGTTATGCCTAATGTGGCATGGTTTGTTTCGCTCATCATACATCCTCCTTACTTAGAAAATTGTTTTAATACATTCATCAACTCTGTAATCATATCCTTACCTTCACCTTGCTCAATTGCATGTGTGACACAATGGTTCATATGCCGTTCGGTTACTGTAAAACCTACATTTTTTAATGCCGCTTGGATGGCACTAATCTGTACGAGTATATCAACACAGTAGCGGTCCTCTTCTACCATCTTCTGAATGCCTCGCACCTGTCCCTCAATTCTCTTTAATCGGTTAATCACCGCTTGTTTCTCATCTTTTGATCTTGGATGGCTTGGTTTATCGTGCAAGAATTTATCCAAAAGAACCACTTCCTTATATCTTGTTTTTCTATACTATACCCCCCTATAGTATTTAATGTCAACGAAATTGTTTGGGCATTTTTTAAAAATCTGCGTTTTTCTTTATTACACCTCCGTAGAAATTTCGACATAAAAAAATTGCCAGTAACCGCCAACGGCTACTGGCAAGATATTTAAACTGACATAAAATCACTTACTACTTTCTTCTCTTCTCCATCAAATCTGCCATTTGCATGGAGTTTTCCTGTTGTTCATCCCGTAGATTTTCAACAATTCGATTATAATCTTCCTCATTGCGGTTTTGGCTTAATTTATAAGCAGCTTGCACTTCTTTTACTTCAATTTTAAATCCAACAATTCCTTTAATCTGCTTTTTCGCTTGAGGAGAAAGATTCTCCCATAACACAGGATTTTGGCGATGGTTTTCGTATTTTTGTAATAAGAGAATAAGATCTTCTTCTAATTCTTGTTGGGTCATCAGGCTAGCAGAGCCATAAACATGGACCGCTTGATAATTCCAAGTTGGAACATTTTCATGCTTATACCAAGAAGAAGAAATGTAAGCATCTGGGCCTTGATACATAACAAGTATTGAATCATCTTCATTCTCAAACGTTTTCCATTGAGGATTGCCATGTGCCATATGCCCGGTTATGTAATATTGATTACCCTTTTTATGTAGCTCCAATGGCAAATGGGTTGCAATGGGTTTTCCCTGTTCTGTTGATACGACCGTCCCAAAAGAATTCCCTTGAATAAATTCTTTTATTTCTTCCATATTCGTTTCCTTATAATGCTTTGGGATATACATATTCAGCTCACCCTTCGAATGAATTGGTTAAACTTTTCACCATGATCAAGTCAATTTGTTCTTCATCGCCCATATAGAAAGAGTGGGAACCTGATTGTTCAAAACCCATCTTTTTATAAAATGCGATAGCATTTTCATTCTTTTCCCATACGCCAAGCCATATTTTCTTTTTGCCCCATTCATTCGCACATGCAATGGCCTTTTGGTATAAGGATTTGCCAAGACCATGCTTTTGAAATGATGATCTAATATAAATCCGTTCAATTTCGAGTGAATCATCACCCATTTTTTCAGATTGCGCATCCAGAATGTTGATCTTTAAATAACCTGCAATTTCATCATTCAAATAAATAAAATAAAATTGTGATCCTGCTGTAGCTAATTCTTCTTTAAGTTGTTCTAGATTAAATGCTTTTTCTAAATAGGCTGCCATATTTTCAGGTGAGTTTTGGTCCTTGAATGTATCATAGAATGTTTCTATGCTTATTTCTTGAAGTGTTTTAAGATCACTAAGATTGCACTCTCTTATTTTATGATTCATCTTCCATACGCTCCTTGTATTAATAATTACGCTTATTTCCCTTCTTCACATAATCCCAGTTCTTCTCGATGTTCATTCTTACCTTTTGCAAAAGCTGTAATGCACGCTCTGCTTCCTCTTCAGAAAAGCCATCTAACGCCACTTTATTGGAATGATCGTTTTCCCGAATGATAAATGGATAAACACTTTGCCCTTTCTCTGTCGGGTAAAGTCTTTTGATTTTTTTATTATGCTGATCTCCCTTCTTCTCAATAAAGCCATTCATATCTAATTTCTTTACAGCTCTGGATGCAGTCGTTCGATCTACCTTTATCATTTCTGCTAACTTTTCGAGAATGATGCCCGGATTTTCACATATTCGGACGAGGTACAAATATTGCCCCTTCGTAAGATCATGTTCTTTAAACTCGATATTGCTAATCGAATCTAAAGCCCTGGCTATCATTCCAATTTCTCGAAGAATGTCCTTCATTATAAACACCTCATATACTTCTTACTGTTGCAAATACAACAAAAATTAAGTTAAATTAAATGTAGCGTAATTTTGTTGCATTTGCAATAAAAAACGAAATTATGGGAGTCTTACTTTCCGTAATGACAAATAAGCTGAATCTACTTTTATGTGTAGATTCAGCTTATTTGGAGTGTATTCAAGTGGGGATTATACCCTCCCACCCTATTTTTTAGCTGTATATTTTTTAATAGCAGGAAGAATTTCAGTACCTATCAATTCAATATTTTTCATGATTTTATTAAACGGTACTCCACCGAACTCTAACTGTCCCATATATCGTTGGTGGCTAAATTGTTCATGTTGATATAACATCTTTTCAATGATTTCTTGTGGGCTGCCGACAAGCATTACACTATCACGCTCTGCACCTTGTTCAAATAATTGACGTGAGAAACCAGATCCATTTGTTCGTTTCATTCCTTCATTGATGTGCGGATAATATTCTGCTAGTGCTTGCTGAGTCGTCTCTGCCGCATAGAAAAAGCCTGTCGTTGCAACTGGAAAATCAACTGGTTGGTGCCCTGCTTGCATTAATCCCTGGCGATACGCCTCGATAGACATTTTAAAATGGGAAACTGGACCGCCGAGCGTTGCTAAAGCCATTGGTACGCCTTGAAGACCAGCCTTAACCGCACTAGTTGGAGTACCGCCGACAGCTCGCCAAATCGGTAAAGAACCATTTTTAGGGCGTGGTAGCACGACAGCATTGCTTAAAGGAGCTCTGAAGTCTCCGCTCCAATTCACCACTTCATTTTCATTAATTTGAAGCAGCAATTCGAACTTTTCCTCAAAGAGTTCTACGTAATCCTGAACATTATAGCCCAACAATTCGAAGAGCCCAATCCTTGAAGCACGGCCGGCAATAATCTCTGCACGTCCATCAGATATCAAATCAATCGTGGCAAAATCCTCATACACACGAACAGGATCAGAAGTAGAAATAATCGTAGATGAGCTGCCGATTTTTATCTTTTCCGTTGCTTGTGCAATAGCTGATAGTATCACTGCATGTGCTTGCGAAGCGAAATATTCTTGATGGCTTTCTCCTACACTAAAGAAATCAATTCCTGCTTGCTCCGCTAACTTTGCTGCTTCAATGATTTCTTGAACACGTTGTTTGGCTGAAATGCGCTCACCTGTATGTGGGTTGGCTAAATGATCGCCCAACGTATATATCCCGAACTCCATTCCCTTACTTTCATCAATACGGTATTTTTCCATACCCATTTTTATTCAACACCTTTTCTTAATTTAACGTTTCACAATTCATTCTCTTTCCTTACACATCAATTTTTCCCTATGAATCTTTTTGTTTAACCAAGGGAATTATCTCTTTGTGTTGAAAATTCATGTTAGCATTATGAATTAGCTGAGGAAGAAATGAATCAATCTTTTCAATTAGTGTATTTAATGATTGTAAGACAAAGCCGTTTTCCATTATTGCTAATGGTTGCGGTAGTTCATCTTCATCCAGTATAAAGTACTCCCCATTCGGAAAAATGACAACATCAATAATCAAATCCTCAAAGAATAGGACATTATCTTTGAAACCTGTATTTTTAACGATATTAAAATAAGCGCCTAAATAGTTTTCGTTCTCATCTCTCCAAATATATAAATTAAACGGCTGATCCCTCCAGTAGTACGCTACTGTATAACTGCCTTCAGGGATGATTAATTCATTTTGTTCAGCTACCATCGTAAAGGTGGTAGCTACTTTATGAAAAAGGACTATAGATTGACTATCCGCTTCCAGCAAGAGGCAATTATGATTCACTATTGTTGAATCATAACGGATTTTTCTTTCGATTACTTTATCAAAACTTTGAATACTTGATATATCCCATTCTGCCATTACTATTCATTTCAACTCCTATCATAGGTTCTGCAATAGCCTAAAACCAATAAGCAGGAGATTCAAAAGTTCTCCTGCTGTTTACTTATTTAGAGTTACTTAACAGAGCATTCTTTTGCAAGTATTCTTTCGCTACTTCTGTCGGACTTTTCCCTTTTACATTCACTTCGTAATTCATAGTCCGCATTTCATTATCGGTTATTTTTCCGGCCAATTTATTTAATGCCTTGAGCATTTCAGGATATTTTTTGGCAGTTGCCTCTTTCATTAAAGGCGCTCCCTGATAAGGCGGGAATAAATGTTGGTCATCTTCCAGTACCTTTAGTTTATATTGTCTTAATTCACTATCGGTAGAATAAGCATCAACTAAATTAATTTCACCCGATTTGACAGCGTTATAGCGCAATTTCGGCTCCATTGTCACAAGGGAAGAAAAATGAATACCATACAACGATTGAATTCCCTTATATCCATCTTCCCTATCGGAAAATTCCAGTGTGAATCCTGCGTGAACTTTATCTTGTATTCCTTTTAAATCAGAAATGGACTTGACTCCATATTGATTTGCAAAACGGTTTGACACAGCCAGTGCATAAGTATTGTTATACTGCATGGGCTTCAGCAGTACCATTTCATACTTGTTCAATAATCCAGTTTTGGCTTGTTGGTATACTTCCTTCCGGTCGGTACTCTTTGCGGTTTCTTTTAGAAATTCAGAAATAGCTGTACCTGTAAACTCTGGATATACATCCACACTGCCAGATTTGAGGGCATTAAATACGAATGAAGTTTTGCCCAGTCCCGGCTTTAATTCCACCTTTAAATCTGTCTCACTTTCTATTAACAGCTTGTACATATTAATTAAGATCTCCGGTTCTGAACCAAGCTTCCCAGCAATTACAATTTTCTGGTCTTGCTGTCCAATGAAAGGCGCCAATATAATAGCCACCGCCAAAACACCGATAGAGCCAATGGCTAGGAAAGCCTTTTTGAAGGATAAGCTTTCAAGCTTTTTAAGCAGGTAATCAAATAGAATCGCTAGTAAAGCGGCAGGAATGGCACCTAGAAGGATTAAATTCGTATTGTTTCGGTCAATTCCCAGAAGAATAATGTCACCAAGCCCACCTGCACCAATCAATGCAGCAAGAGTGGCCGTTCCTATAATTAATACTGTGGCTGTTCGGATACCCGCCATAATGACCGGCATCGCAAGCGGAATTTCGACCTTCAGCAATCGTTTTCTGAAGTTCATTCCCATGGCTCTAGCCGCCTCTATTAATGCGGGATTCACCTCATTTATTCCTGTAAACGTATTTCGTACGATTGGAAGCAATGCATAGGCAACTAACGCAATAATGGCCGGTATTCGCCCAATCCCGAATAATGGAATTAATATACCCAATAACGCTAGAGAAGGTATCGTCTGAATCACAGAAGTGATACCAATTATTCCTTCTGCTATTCTTTGATGTTTTGTGAGATAAATACCTAGAGGGATGGCAATGATGACTGCAAGAATAAGGGCAATCAGTGATATCTGAATGTGTTCTAGCAGTGCAGCGAATAACTCGCCTCTTCTTTCTTGAAACACATGCAAAAATTCAGTCATTACTCAGACCCCCTTCATTCCATTCTTCAGATAACAATTGGATAATGGACTTTCGATTAATTCTGCCAATCCATTCTCCATCTCTTTCCACAATGAGTTGTTCATGTTGGGACAGATTATCCAATACTTGTTTCAAAGAGGAAGATACAGATATAACAGCGAGATTTTCTAAAATTTCACCCTGCCCAAGTGGTTGGATGATTCGCTCTAAATCAACATCAGCCATCCAAGGACTGTGGGCTTGATCACCGATGAATTTCTTTACAAAATCATTGGCGGGATTCAACACAAGTTCACGAGGTGTTCCTATTTGAACAATTTTCCCTTTTTCCATAATACAAATTCTGTCTGCCAGTTTTAATGCCTCTTGCATATCATGGGTGACAAAAACAGTTGTCTTTTTAAGGTTCTTCTTTAAATCCAACATATCATCTTGAAGCCTCTCGCGACTGATCGGATCTAATGCGCTGAAAGGTTCGTCCATTAAGATTATTTCTGGATCAGCTGCCAAAGCTCGTATCACACCGACTCGTTGCTGCTCACCGCCCGATAATTCTTTAGATTTCCGATTTGCATACATTTTAGGATCCAACCCCACCATGTCCATCAGTTCATACGCTCGTTCTTTCATCTTTTCTTTTGACCATTTTTTCATTTCAGGGACAACAGTAATATTTTCTTCGATTGTCATATGTGGAAACAGTGCGATTTGCTGAAGTACGTAGCCAATATTCCACCTTAATTCGTGGATGTCATACTCACTAATTTTCTGTTCATCAAAAAATATGGTTCCATCGGACAGCGGAATCAATCGATTAATCATTTTTAGGGTTGTTGTCTTGCCACAACCACTAGGCCCAATAAGAACAAAGAATTCTCCCTTCTTTATCTCCAAGTTCAATGAATCGACTGCAATGGTTCCATCTTGGTATCTCTTTGATACATTTTCAAATTTAATCATCATAGTGACCCCTTATATTTTCGTTTCCGTACGTTAACTAATCATTCTCTAGTTCTATACCTTAATCCTTTAATTGTTAAAACTATTTACCGTTCTTTGGGAATTTGGGTCTCGCAATGATTCTTAGTTGCTGGAATCTAATTTCTAATGAGGTTTGGTTGAGTAAAGGATATAACTCCACCTAGGAAGTTTAAAGTTAAGTGATGTACTATCGTTGCTTAGCATCCAATCTGCAGTTATTTATATCAGAAATGATATCCCAATTATTTCATCCATTGATTCAATCCCATTCCTACCAATATTTTCTTTTAAATACCTTGTATTACGATGTAAGTAGTGTTACGATGCTTTTAAGAATAATTGGAAGGTGAGCAAATGGATAAAGAAATAATGAAAGGTAGTATTGATATACTACTCCTCTCACTTATACATACCAAAGATATGTATGGCTATGAAATAGTAAAAACTTTAAAGGAAAACAGCAATGAACTTTACAGCATGAGCGAAGGAACGTTATACCCTGCTCTCAAAAGATTAGAGAAAAAGGAATGGATTGAATCATACTGGGTTCTATCTGAGTCTAGCGCCAGAAGAAAATATTATCGCATCACTGATGACGGCTCAAAAGTTGTAAAACGGAAATTACAGGAATGGGAAAAAGTAAACAATTTGATAAATGTATGTGCGGAGGGAATGACATGGATAAAAGATTCGACAATTATATCAACCAAATTGTCAGCGGACTAAAGTGCAGCAAAGAAGAAAAAAATGACATCAAGGAAGAAATCAAAGATCATCTGACTTTATTAAAAACGGAATATTTAGAAGAGGGTTATTCTGAGGATGTAGCAATACAAAAAGCGCTATATAGTTTTGGAGATGGGAACCATATTCAAGAGGGGCTACAGCATTCTTTGTTCCCTTACTACCGATTAATTAAAATCAGCAAATGGATTCTATTTGGTTTGTACTCATTTGTCTTACTTTGGAACTTATTATTGATGCGGATGCTAGATCGAATCTTCAATTATAAATATTTTAATACATACTTTTGGTATCCTGAAAACACACATAGTTTCTTTGATCTTAAAGTATGGAAACTGAACTCTAATATCATTCCATTTCATAATGTCTATGAATATATAACAGGCACAAATAGATTTAATGTAGATATCATTATTCACAATACATTAGGAAACATTTTAATTTTTATTCCCTTAGGCTTCTTTTTGCCTATCTTGTTCAACAAATATAATTCCTTATCCAAAGTTTTCATCGTCAGTCTTCTGCTTACATGTATCATTGAGCTATTACAATTCTTCCTGCAACTTGGCCAGTTTGATATTGATGATATTATTTTAAATACAATTGGAGGTATTGCTGGATACCTTATAATTAAACTTTTAATGAGAGCTTCCCTTTATACTAAAAGGAAGGCTAGTCAGAAACAACAAGTAATCTAATAAATCTGAGCAGCATGCATAAAAAATAGCCCTCTACACAATGGAAAACGATCTAACCGCATCCATTTGTAAAGGGCATTTATTTTTATAATAATAATGTTCTCATTCGGTTTGAAGTATGTTTATTCTTTGATGAATTCTTTGGTGCTTCTTACTGTATCAATTGGGCGAACCAGTTTTTCTATTTTTTCACGTTTAGGCTCTAAAAATGGTGGCAATGATAGTTTTTCTCCGAGTGTTTCGTATGGTTCATCACCCATGAATCCTGGACCATCTGTGGCAAACTCGAATAGAATTTGCGGTGCCACTCTTGCGTAAAGTGATTCAAAGAAGTGACGATTCACATAACCAGAAGTATGGAAGCCAAAGCTATCCATTCGTTTTGTCCATTCATCTAGTACAGCTCGATCTTCTACTCGGAAAGCCGCATGGTGTACTGTCCCGAATCCTTGTCGGGCATCTGGCAAAATAGAATTGTGCTCAACAACAACAGATGCACCATTGCCCCCTTCACCTACTTCAAATAAGTGGAATGACCCTTCTTTCGCAATCTCTTTAAATAAGAGAACTTTCTCCATCATTTCTTTAAAGTAATCGAAGTTTGCAATACGAACAAAGACAGGTCCTAAGCCAGTAATCGCATACTCAAGCGGGATAGGTCCTTTTTGCCAAGGTGTGCCTGATTCCACTCCTGTATTGATTTCATCTGAAATCAATTGATATTGTTGATCGTCAAAATCAACAAAAGAGAGCGTACTCTTACCAAATTGTTTTACGATACCAGTATGCTTAACTTCTAATCGATCAAAGCGTTTTTCCCAATAGGCTAATGCTGCATTACTTGGCACACGGAAAGATGTTTTTGATATCTCGTTTGTTCCATGAATACCCTTCGGAATACCAGGGAAGTCAAAGAAAGTCATGTCTGTTCCCGCACTACCTTTATCATCGGCAAAGAATAAATGATATGTTTGGATATCATCTTGATTGACTGTTTTTTTCACTAATCGCATACCTAATACATAAGTGAAAAATTCATAGTTCTTTTCTGCACTGCTCGTAATCGCTGTTACATGGTGTATTCCTTTAAGATGGTTCATTTTGTATTCCTCCTAGAATATAGTTTTAATTTATATATTGCATCTATACGTTCTTCTATTCATTTTCTTCAATCGGAGATAAATGTGCTTCAATCTCTGCTCTGCGTTCCTCTAAAAACGGTGGCAAATCAAGTTTTTCGCCTAAGTGTTCCACATCTCCATCTATTGCAAAGCCCGGTCCATCTGTTGCTATTTCAAATAAAATTCCATTTGATTCTCTGAAGTACAAGCTTTTAAAGTAAAAGCGGTCAATGATGCCAGAGGTGTGGAAGCCGCGTGCCCGTACTTTCTCCTCCCAAAAAGCAAGCTCTTCTTCATCTTTTGCTCGGATAGCTAAATGATGTATACTGCCACGTCCCGGTCTTTCAGTAGGACCATCTAGGTACTTCACGATTATTTCACCAAAAGGCTCTCCCTTGATGGATTGAAATATCGCTTCATCCTCTGAATAATGTACTGTAGTATAACCAAAAAGATCCGTAAGAGTATTTGCTAGCTTTTCGAGTCTTCTCACTGTAATTTCTACAGGACCCATCCCTTGTATTTGATGTTCAGCTGGCACCTCAGATTTCAACCATGTTTCCCAGTGCGCTACTTTTTCACCGTTTGCAGCAAGCAACACTAAGCGAAGGCCTTCCGGATCTTCAAATTTCAAGGCAGGACGGCCAGCATAAGTGACCACCCCACTATGAGCCACGTCATTTTCATCTAAGCGTGATTGCCAGTAATGCAGGCTGTCTTCTGATGGAACCAGCAATCCAATTCTTGTGATGGCATTTGTACCGCGATGCGTTTTTCCTGCGGGTGGAATTTCAAAGAATGATAATTCAGTGCCCGGGCTACCTGTTTTATCCCCGAAAAACAGGTGATACATTGATGCATCATCTTGATTCACCGTTAGCTTCACACGGCGCAACCCAAGAACATGCCGATAAAAATGATTATTCTTGTTTGCACTTTTGGTAATCATTGAAATATGGTGGTGACCTGCTATTTTATACATAAATAAATCCCCCTTTTACTTTACACGTTAAGTGATAATCAAAAATGATAGCGCAGATTCATGCGCATCTAATTCTCTAATTTGTTTTCAGTATGTTTTTGTAGCTTATTCATCAACATATATAGTGTTTTCTGTTCTTCCTCTGTCAAACACTCGTCAAGAATAGCTGTTTGAAAAGCAAGCTGATGATCAAAAACTTCCTCTATTTTGCGCTCCCCTTGTGGAGTAAGGACAATCCATTTTGTTTTCCAGTCTTGCTTTCGTTGGATATATCCCTCTTTTTCTAGCCGTGTGAGCATACGTGAAATACCGCCCTCTGACAAGGTTGCTTTTTCAGCGAGCTGACTTTGTGTGATAGGTTGATAAATCGAAACCTGATTTAATACATCAAACTGCGCAACCGTAATATCAAATTGTTTTAAAAAGTCATTTGATAATAAATTGCTTTGATGCGTGAAACGAGCAATGCGAAGCCAGATTAATGAACCTAAAGTATTCTTCTTCAATACGACTCACTTCCTTTTGTTACTATCACTTTACACCTCAAGTGAAGGAATTACAAGAAAAATATCTCTAATTAAAGATATTTTTTTATTTCCCTTTAAAATGTGTTCTCACCTTCTTATAAGATACCCAAAAAAGCCCTTTATAACGGATAGCCGAGGCTATAACCATTCATAAAGAGCTTTTCCATAATCTAGTTGAAATTTACTTTTATACTGCTAATACAATACGATTGCCAGAAGGGTCAACAGTCACATACTGGTTTTCTTCTTCAAGAATCTTTGCACCAATTTTCTCCAAGTTCATTACTGCTTGTTTACGTACCTCATCGTTATCGAATAGAAGCGTAAATGATTCGAGACCAACGCTGTTCTCGGCTGGTGCTGGAATTCCTACACCATTCCATGTGTTGACACCTAAATGATGATGGTATTTTCCGTAAGAAAGGAACAATGCTTGATCTCCAAAACGATTCACGACTTCCATTCCCAAGCCTTTCACATAAAACTCTTCCGTTTTAATAAGCTCTGACACATGTAAATGAACGTGCCCCATTACACTATCTTTCGGCATACGATTCCAAGGCTGATCCGGAGTGGCATGCTTTAACAAAGTGTCGAAGTCTAACGGATCAACCGCCATGTCTACTTCATTGTCGTTCCATTTCCATTCAGAGGGAACTCGGTCGCGATAGATTTCAATCTGGTTTCCATCTGGGTCATTCAAGTAAAGTGCTTCGCTAACGAGATGATCTGAAGAACCAAAACGAATACCGTTTTGCACTAAATGAACAACAATATTAGCCAAGTCCTTCTGTTCCGGCAATAAGATGGCAAAATGATATAAGCCGGTTGTTTTTTCTTGTTTAGGAATTACGTTTTCAGGTTGTTCAAGCGATAGAAAGCTCGTTTTTCCATCTGTAATTAGTTTTGCTGTAGAAGCTGTTTGCTCTAAAATATTAAAACCAAGTATATCCTTATAAAACTGTAAAGAACGATTCAAGTTTTGCACTTTTATTTTGACATGCCCCACAAATGTAGTGGGCTTAGTATGAAATATCATTATTGTAGTCCTCCTTATATTAAGCACAATTGATTTTTTTAAGTAAGTTACTTTATGTAAGTAAGTTTATTTATATTATTAAGTTTTGTCAAGTTATTAAGTTTAATATTATAACTGAATTTCATTTTGTGGTAAAATCAACTATAAGAGAGGTGCACTGAAAAAATGAAACTACCTACAATTTGCCCTAAATTTGAAAAAGCTATTTCATTGTTAAGCCAGAGGTGGACCGCGTTAATTATTTATCAATTACTGATGGGTCCCCAACGATTCAATGAAATTCAAACTTCGATTGGCATAAGCGGAAAGGTATTATCAGATCGATTGAAGGATTTAGAGTCACAAGATATTATCAAGCGCGAAGTTATTCCAGAAACTCCCGTTATCATCGAATACTCACTAACAGAAAAAGGACAATCTATGGAATCTATTTTAAAAGAAATCGAAAATTGGTCCCAAGCTTGGATTAAACCAGATTCTAAGTTACTTGAGGATTAGCGTAAGATTGTCTTCAAATACAAAGGGTTATCTGCCATTCATTGATTTGGCGAGATAACCCTTTTAGTTTATTTACATTCAATTAGCTTTACAGGATGGTTTTCTTCTTAAAAAAGGCGCATATCCTACTGGAAATGCGCTGATGGAAGAAAGCAATAAAGAAGATTGCTTTTATATTTTCTTTTACGTTAATGCGGGGAAATGAGGAAGTACTTCTTCCCCTAGTTCATCCAATACATCATTGGCTGGTCGCTTACCATCAAATAGAGCAAGAAATAAGTGATTCACACCAATATTGTGATATAGATCCAACAATTCAATCAATGCATTCCTCCCTGTACGGTAGCCTAGCCGTGTTGGTGTAGGCGGCTCATTTGGATCTTCAGATAAATCTAAATGCATCGGTTGGATAAATGGCTTAAATACTCCTGGCTGATATGTCTCTACTAGCTCACGCCATTGACTAATTGCTGCCGCCTGTTGCACAGGGCTCCGCGGATAATACATCCATCCATCACCGTGTTGAGCAAACCATTCCATCGTTTGCTGACTAAAACCTGTAATAAAGGTCGGAATCCGTTTCGTTGGCTTTGGCACTAAATTTGCTCCATGTACTTCTCCTAGTTTGGATTGAATAGAGGGAAAGTTTGTATACAGCATATCCTCTAAGTACGCGAAAGCTTCTCTAAATCGCTCACCTCTTGTTTCATGATTAACCCCTAACGCCTTGAAGTCAGCACGTCGGTCACCAGATGAAACTCCTAACATAATTCTCTCTGAAAAAAGTTGATCTAATGTAGCAATTTCTTTTGCTACACGAGCTGGATGCCGAAGAGATAAAACTGTTGCTGACGTACCAAATGCAATTTGCTTTGTTTGGCTTGCCAAATACGTCAAATAAATCATCATATCGTAAATTTGCCCCGTAGCAGGGTCGCCAAATTGTGGATCCTCTAATAAAACGTCGCGAAGCCATGCGCCAGTAAATCCATACTGTTCCGCTTTTTGTACTAGTTCAACTTGTTTTTCCATTGTTGGCGCATGAAACTGATAATTCTCAATTGGGATATGAATTCCTAATGTTAGTTGATCTTTCGCAAACATACGGTTATATCCAGAATGGTTTGCAAATGGTTCCATCTATCTCACTCACTTTCATTTAATATATTGCTACATGTGAAAGAGCTGCAATAATCGGTACTCAATTATTACAGCTTTTCAACTGTGTATGATTAAGGTTATCGATGTATTTTTTGCTTGATCCTATTTTCCATTGGCCATTAATATATTGCTTTGTAATTGGACCATTATCTGTTTCCTCCTACTGTTTTACTTATATCTCGTTTATTTATATATAATATAATGAACAGCCAAGGCTTTTAAAAAAGC
The DNA here is from genome assembly GCF_007988965.1 of Rummeliibacillus stabekisii. Taxonomy (GTDB): domain Bacteria; phylum Bacillota; class Bacilli; order Bacillales_A; family Planococcaceae; genus Rummeliibacillus; species Rummeliibacillus stabekisii. The sequence goes on along the minus strand of NZ_BJVD01000013.1, from coordinate 35,194 downwards.
ACTTGGCTGCTAAGGCATTTCTAAATTTTATTTAATACAATTTTTCCCTCTCTTTTAGAAATGCCTTTAAGTCAGTTATCTTTCAATTCCTGCATATTAATCTTTATATGAAGCTAACAATGCTTCCAAGCCATCTTGATAGATGCCGTGGAATAGATCTATAGCTTCTTGATCACTAACGCCTACTGGTGTAAAACTACCAGACCACTCTACATGTGATGAGGTGCTGTCAGTATCTTCTATTACTTGGATAGTAGATAAATAATCAGTAACCGGGAAAGGTGCTTTCATAATGGAATAAGTGTAGTAGCGTTCCGTTTCATTGAATACTTCCAAGCGTTCAATAATCGTTTCCCCATCTGGGTTAGCCAATGTACGAACTCGACCACCTTCGCTTACTTTACTGTTTGGAATATAGGGTAACCAATCTGGAAGCGAATCAAAGCCCCCGATTAATCCCCACACTTTTTCAGGCGACGCAGAAATTTTAATTGATGTAGTTGTATGTGCCATGTTTATTACTCTCCTTATACTTATTTAATATCAATTGGTAGCGGTGCATGAGATGCTACTAATTTTTGTTCGCGCATTTCTTCCCAGAACGCTGCAGGGATTACGGTGTTCAAAGCTGCTTTGTCTTCTGCAATACGCTCAGGTCGGCTTGCACCAGGAATAACAGCTGCAACGGCCGGATTAGCCAATGAGAATTGTAAAGCTGCTGCCTTGATGCTGATATGATGACGATCTGCAATACTCTTGATTTTTTCTACTTTTGCCATAATTTCTGGTGATGCTTTTTGATATTCAAAGTGAGTACCTCCAGCAAGAACACCTGAGCTATATGGTCCGCCGACAACAATATCCATATTATGTTTTAATGCTGCAGGCATTACCCGTTGCAGTGCACGCTCATGGTCTAATAATGTATAACGGCCAGCTAATAAGGATACATCTGGTTTTACTTCTTCCAATTCGAGCATAAGTTCAATTGGTTCTACACGGTTTACGCCGAGACCCCATCCCTTGATAACTCCTTCTTCACGTAAACGAGTAAGTGCACGGAATGCACCTGTACGAGCAATTTCGAATTGAGAAATCCAAGTATCACCGTAAAAATCTTGTGCTACATCATGGATATATACAAAATCAATACGATCTGTTTTTAAGCGTTTCAAGCTATCTTCGATTGAGCGTAGTGTTGCATCCGCGCTATAATCGTTGATAATTTTATTTTTACGACCAAATTCGAATATACTACCCTTTTCTCCTAAATCACGTGTAGATGGATCTTCCAATTCGTCTGTAATGATTCGGCCTACTTTAGTGCTTAAAATGTAATCATCACGGTTTCTTTTCGATAATGCTTCACCAAGACGGCTTTCCGCTAAGCTAGATCCATAAAGCGGTGCTGTATCAAAGTAACGAATGCCATTCTCCCAAGCCGCATCAACTGTTGCGATTGCTTCTTCCTCTGGAATATCGCGGTACATGTTACCTAATGGCGCTGTACCAAATCCTAGTTTTCCTTGCAATATATTTCTCATTTAAGATGCCCTCCTAAAAGTAATTTTTTAAAATGATTGAATTGATCTGAGAGCAGGATGTACATAAAATCAATCACTACTCATCATCAACGTATGACATTTTATCGTTCGACAAAATGCATAAAGAGTCAAAAGTAACGCACGTTAGTGTTGGGCTATTATGATATATATTCAACATGAGAAGTACGCACTCTAAAGTTTTATAGGTACTTTAAATTACTATAGATACTTTCTGGTAACATACTACCCACCACCTCTTACACATGTTATTATGAACTATATTCAACAAATTAAAAGTACGCACTTTTAAGTATCTTAGGTACTTCTCAGTAACATACTACTCATTTTCCTCTTTACACATGTTATTATGTTACTTAATCAACAAATTAAAAAGTACGCACTTTTAAGTGCTGTAAATACTAAAAGGTAACATTTCAGTTATGTAGCTAGCTTTGCACCTAAATAAAATATCAAAGGAGACTTTTATATGAAGAGATACAATATTCCTGTAGAAGCAACTTTAGAAGTTATCGGGGGTAAATGGAAAGTTGTAATTCTTTGTCATTTGAAAAAAGGCCAAAAAAGGACATGTGAATTAAAACGTTTAATGCCTGGTATTACACAAAAGATGTTAACGCAACAATTACGAGAACTAGAAGATGATGGTGTCATTCTGAGAAAAGTTTATAACCAAGTACCACCGAAAGTAGAATACTCTTTAACTGATTATGGTAGTTCTTTAGATTCCATATTAGATTCTCTTTGCACATGGGGAGAATATCATCTTGAAAAGAACGGAAATACGTCTATGCTTGTAACAGCTGACGAATAATAAAAAGGCAAAAACGAAACGTAATGCGTTCGTTTTTGCCTTTTCTTTTTCAAATTTATTAACCCACTAATCTACATAAAGCTTTTCACACTCTTTTTTACAGTGTTTATAAACGCTCTCACAACAGGAGGCATCGTTTTTTGAGGCTTTATAATTAACATAATTTCACGCGAAAGCTCAGGAAACAATGGTTTGATCGTTAAATCATTAGAGTCATTGGCCAAAGCCAATTCCGGTATGATTGTAACACCTAAACCCTCTCGAACCATTGCCATAATTGTTTGATTATCTACTGCGCTCAACTGTACATGGGGAGAGACTCCTTGTTCTTTTAAATAAGCCTGTATGCTAATTTCGCACCCTGACCTAGGCATAATAAAATCTTCCCCTTCAATATTCTCTACTTTAATCTGTTCATACTCTTTTAAACGATGATCATTAGGTATGATGAGTACAAACCTATCTTTTATTAAAGGAATATAGTCTAAGCTGACCGTACTATTGTTTAATGAGGTAAAACCTATATCGACCTTACCTTCCTCAACCCAACGTGTAATTTGTTCATAGCTGCCCTCATAAAATTCTATTTCTATACCCTTGAATTCTTTTCTAAAGCTCGACATTATTGTAGGTATCATTTTAGAGGAGAAGCTTGAAAAGCTGCCTATTCTAATCTTCCCTTTTTTAATACCTAAAATAGAAGCAGTTTCTTGTTTAATACTTTCTGCTTCAGTTAATATATTTCTCATATTTCTAATGATACGTTCTCCGCTATCCGTTAAGGAAATTCCATTTCTACCTCTATTTAAAAGAACAATACCTAGCTCTGATTCTAAAGAAGAAATATTATGGCTGATGCCAGACTGTGTCATTCCTAACAATTCGCCTGCTTTAGTAAAATTCCCAATGTCTACTACTTTAATAAAGATTTCTATTTGAAAAAGATTCATATAGTACCACCCTGCATCAATGCATTAATTTTATTCATGTTTTATATTCAAAACATTAATTTTACTAATTCATTCTATCATAATACAATAATGAAGAAATCAAGGAGGAATCTCAATGACGAAAAATATAAAGGCTTTTTATGTAGATGCTTTTACTTCGAAAACTTTCGGAGGAAACCCTGCTGGGGTGATACCTCATGCGGAGAACTTAACAGATATGGAAATGCAACAAATCGCTAATGAGTTAAACCTCTCCGAAACAGCTTTTCTTATTCCTTCTCCTAAAAAGGATGTAGATTATCGGATTAGATATTTCACACCAACAGAAGAAGTTGATTTCTGCGGTCACGCTACTTTAGGCACTGCATGGTTAATGGCTACAACATACGATTGGATGCACAAAAAAGAAAATATTGTGTTGGAATCTAATATAGGTAAGATACCGGTAAAATGGATGATGGAAAACAATCAATTAAAAGCCGTATCCATGACACAAATTACGCCTCAAGTAAACGACATAGTTATTGACCCTAAACTAGTTGCGGAGCTTGTAGGCCTTCACGAATCAGACATTGATCCGAAGTATCCAATAAAAATAGGAAGTACGGGAGTACCACATCTTCTCGTACCCATTAAAACACGTGAAGCCATTGATCGAGCAGCACCGAATTTCAAAGAACTAAAGAAAATGAATAACGACTATCATATATCCACTACACATCTCTTCACATTTGATACCAATGGCGAATTCGATATCTATACAAGAGATTTTTGCCCGAACATAGGTATCGAGGAAGATCCAGTTACAGGTGCTGCAAACGGTGCATTAGCTGGCTATTTATATTTAGAAAATATCCTATCTCATAATGAGCCACATCAATTAACCATTGGCCAAGGTCATGCTATCAATAGACCTGGAATTCTCTATATAACAATCACATCTAATAAGGGAACACCCATTATTGAAGTAGCTGGACCAGCAGTCGTATCCATGTCCGGAAACATTATGATGTAAGTAAAACTTTTATCACTATGATTGTGAAGGTCTTAACAAAGGGGACAAATCGTAAATGCCAAAAACAAAAAGCTGGAAAACATACTATTATGATATTGTGAAAGCTCTAATAGTATATAAGTAAGATTAATAACTAATTTATCTTTTATCCGTTTTATTTAACTGAATTTTTCGTTATTAACAACAATAATAGCCCTTTTATTAGAAATAAAATGACTCATCAAATAAAAGGGCTTCATTCAGCAATTAATTTTAATCCCCAAAAGAATAGTCACTTTCAACCTTGCAAATACGTACATTATAACTCTTATACCATTCTGATTTTCCTTTTATTTGAGCATCTATATTTGAGCAGAATTTGCTTTCCACCTTTTTATATCCGTTAAAGATTCCCAATATGAAATAGTAATTCCAAACCCATTCTCCCTTACACTTTCAACTCCTAAGAATCCTTGTTGTCTTGAAGCTAATTCTTCCATCACATGAGCCATTTTTCCATAACCATTTTCACTTTCTGCTCTTAGCGAAGAAAAAATTACCGCATAATAAGGGTGATTAAATTCTTTTGTATTAACAAACATCCCATGTACCCTCCTTTTATTCTTTCTTAGATTAAGCTATAACCTAAAAGTAGTAATTATTTATACAACAATAATGCTTTTATTATTTCATTAAAATAATCTTTCCAGTTTTTATCTTCCACCTTTTTATCGCTCCTTAATTTACTCTCTTTTTTCCTTATATTCTCAATCTATCTTTGGATAACTAGTATCAAATGTTGTTTTCTTCTTGAAATTATTGTTTACAAGATAAATGCCTATTAAAATGAAAGTACCTCCCGCTATAAGCGAATAGGAAATATGTTCGTTTAGCAATACGTTCCCAGTTAGAACACCAAAAAAAGGGGCTAAAAATAGATAGGAACTCGTTTTACCTGGGTCACCCTTTTGTAAAAGGAAGTACCAAACTGCAAACTGAACAATTGAAGACATTATGCTTAACCATAAGAGAATAAATAATGAATGTTTATTAATATAAAAGAATGGCTCTTCAAGTAGTAAACTTAAAATGATAAGAATGCATCCCCCAAACAACATTTGATAAGCGGAAAGTACCCAAGTATTAAAATCAGCACCCCATCTACTAACTAATAATGTAGAAAGAGCCCAAAATATAGCAGCGAATGCTCCAAAGACTAACCCAATTCTAAAATCATTAATGCCTCCCAAGGTTATTCCAACTCCTAAAAATCCTAGAATGACTCCACTCCATTGATACCATTTGTAACGGTTGCCCATAAAAATAGTCCCGAAAATAATAACTAGAAGAGGATTCATAAAAGTTAAAATAGACGACTCACTGGCAGATATAGTTCTTAAGCTTATAAATATGCATCCCATTACTCCGGCAGTTTGTAGAGAACCGATAATTATCACTCTTCCCCAATCCTTTATAGCACTAGGGTGTGGTCTTTTTTGTACCAGTACGATAACACTCATAATACATCCTGCTAGAAAGAAACGCAGCCCGGCCAATAACAAGGGAGATGAGTAGTCCAATCCAATTTTCCCTATGGCAAAAGATGAGCCCATAAGGACAGTAGTCAAGATGATCAATGTAAAAAAGCTATATTTTTTCATTATACTGAACCTCCAATTCAATTTCATTTGAGAGTTAAAAAACCCCACCTTCCTTGTAGATCAGGTTCCTTAGTATTATTATAAAAGTTAGATAATACGATGTTCATCGAAATATGGAATGCAGAGGTGATCAATTTGAGTATACATCCTAATATCACGGCCCTAACTGCTTTACTTACAGAGAAATCACGGGCAACTATACTGGCAGCTTTAATGGATGGAAAATTTCATACAGCAAGCGAGCTAGCTTACATGGCCTCCATCAAACCTCAGACAGCCAGCTTTCACCTTTCAAAATTAGAAGAAAATAGTCTTGTAATATGTGAAAAACATGGGCGTTTCCGTTACTTTCGATTAGCCAATGAAGAGGTAGCTAATACTCTTGAGGTATTTATGTCTATATCCTCCCCACCCGAGATTCGTTCTTTAAAACAATCTAGCCAATTAAAAAGATTAGAAAATGCAAGAACCTGTTACGACCATTTAGCAGGACGCATAAGTGTTAAATTAACAACTATAATGCTAGATAATGGATACATAGAAAAAAGTAATAAACAGTTTATTGTAACAGTAAAAGGAGAAGAGTTTTTTAATAACCTAGGAGTAGATATAGTGGGTTTATCTAAAAAACGGCGTTCCTTTTCTCATGCATGCCTCGACTGGAGTGAACGCACTCATCATTTGGGAGGTGCTTTAGGAAATGGATTATTTGTAAGGTATATAGAACTGGGATGGATAGAGGCTAGAGCGAATTCGCGTGAAATTATAATTACAGACAAAGGGAAAATAGGTTTTAAGGAATATTTTGGACTGGAAATTTCAATATAGCTTTAAATGTATGTTTTATGTATTATATTCTTTTCTGTTCAAACTATTAAAAGGGTTATCCGCCATTCAATGTTTTGGCAAGATAACCCTTTATTTTTCCGTTACTGCTATTTACTTTTCTCTAAGACATCAATAAGGATTTCTTCAATTTCTTTCGCAATGCCAACTAGCTCGTCATCGTTTAATAAACCAATCATTGCTGTAGGCTTAGGCAAACCTATTTTTGTTTGCCCTTCTTCTTCATACACCGCAATTTTACATGGTAAAAAGTAACCGACTAATGGATTATGCGCTAGTACACGGGCCGCTTCTACTGGATTGCAAACCTCAAGTATTCTGTAAGGTTTTTGATAACTGTTGACACCTTTTTTCTGTAAAGTTTCCGTTAAGTTCAGTTGCCAAAGTACCCCGAATTTATTTTCTTTTAGGTTTTTTTCAATAGATTCAATTACTTCATCTATTGTTTTAGTTGTTAGCACTGTATAGTGAAAATCCATACGATCAAGCCTCCAATTTTTTTATAAGATATCTACCCAAATTTTTATGGCTGTTCCCAATATTAAAACGGCTAAGATTCCTTGCAAGACTTTTGTGTTTATTTTTTTGCTTATTTTTGCGCCTATAGGAGTTGCAATCAAACCCGCAATAATTACAATCATCGCTGTTTTGTATTCAATTTGCCCAGTTGAGATTTTACCGATTGATCCCGCAATAGACGAGATAAATGTGATGGCTAAGCTGGATGCAATGGTCATTCGGGTCGGAATGCGAAGTATCAACAACATAATAGGTATTAGTAGGAAGCCTCCACCTGCACCTACAATGCCAGAGCCAATTCCGACAATGAACGCTAAGGCAGCTGCTAGCGGTTTATTGAACGTCACTTCAGCTAAGGAAAGATCATCTTTCGCCTTTTTTGGAATGATCATCATAATAGCTGCTAACAATGCTAAAATACCATATACAATGTTAACTTGTTCCTCAGTTAAACTCTGCGAACCAAAGCTGCCGATAAATGTTCCTACTAGAACTGATAACCCCATCACGGTAATTAACGATTTATTTAAATAGCCCCCTTTACGAAATCCTATAACACCTGCGATCGATACAACTAATACATCTAGTGCGCTAATCCCAGAGACTTCGTGGGCCGTTAAAGCCTGAAAGCTAAATAGAGGCGGAATCATCAGGAGCATCGGATATTTAACAATAGCACCGCCTATTCCAAGCATGCCCGAAAGAAATGAACCGATAAAACCGATAGCAAAAAGAAGTAGCATATAATTTATATCCATATTATTTCCTTCTTTCTAACAACTAAACCTGAAGTGTGCAAGCCTTCCGGTTAAAAAGAAAAGTGAGTCGTACCACAACTCACTTTTATCATTAAGATTTTTTAATATAGAACGTTAATACATCTGCTTCTTCTTTATGATCTAAAAGTGTATGGCCTGCTGCAACTGTCCAAGCTGTTAAGTCGGCTAATGCCCCTTTATCAGTTACTTGCACTTCTAAGATTTGCCCTGATTCTAGTGTATCCATTGCTTTTTTAGTTCGTACAATCGGCATTGGACATGCTAATCCTTTTGCATCTAAAACTTTGTTTATTTCCATTTCATTAATCTCCTTTAACTAATAAAATTTGTTGGCAGAAGGAGTTATCTCTACTCCTCCTCTGCTTTTTACCTTTCAGATTTTCCTAACGCACGGCACAGCGATTTGGGCCAATCTCCATTTCTATTTGTTCATCTTGATCAGGAGTGACTTTTCCCATATTTACTTGACGAATTTGCTGATATGCATTTGGTTGTGGCGGTAAATTATCCGTAACTGTATGACGGAACTCTTCTTCACTTTCAATATTTAGACCATGGTTTTGTGCAAACAAATCACCTAGACGTTTTGCTACAGTTCCGTCTTCATTTAATTCTTGGATGATCATAAAGTGTGCTGGTAAAACAATTAGATCCTCTGCCAACTCGCGGTAACGATGATATAAAGTCTCACGTAAATCACCTACCCAATCCTCTGCAAGGCCCGCTAAGTCAGGACGTCCGATAGAATCAATAAACAAAATATCGCCTGTTAATAAATACTTGCTATCAACGATGAAAGATGTAGATCCTATTGTATGGCCAGGTGAGTAAAGAGCACCCACTTCAATTTGAGAGGCACCAACTTTTACTGTCACATCGTCCTCTAGAGGCATGTATTCAAATACTACTTCATCTGCATCTTTTGGCGGTAAGTAGTATGTTGCACCAGTTGCCTCTGCAATGTGCCGTCCTCCCGAAATATGGTCAGCGTGTAGATGTGTATCAAAAACATATTTAATCTCAGCATTTTTCTCTTTTGCAAAGTTTGTAAATATGTCTGTGAAACGAACTGCATCTATTACAGCTGCTTCTCCTTCAGAAATAACCATGTACGAAAGACAGCCTTTTCCTAGACGGACAAATTGATAAAGTTCTCCGCCCCCAGTTAAATCCCCCACTTTAATAGGTTCAAGATAAGAACTCCAAGACTTCATGCCACCTTCAAGATAGAATACATCTCTTCCGGCATCTGAAAGCATTTCAGCGATCATTTTCGAAGAACCTTCTTTTGCACAGACCACTAATACATCCTGATTTGATGGTAGTTTTGGCAGGATTTCATCTACTCCATCTAGTAATTCGAAATAAGGAATATTTAAATACTCAAAGTTTTGGCCCTCAATTTTCCAATCTTCATAAGCATCTGTGTTACGCACATCTAAAATAAATAACGGCTGTTTTTCAATTACCTTACGAGCAACCTGTGCTGCTGTCATTTTATTGATTGTCATATCACACTACCCCCATAGGTATTTATTTTTATTTTTTATAGTGGAAGGGATGACCCTTCCACTCGTTTTCTCATATTTATTTCTATTCTACTAGAATGTTAAAGATGGTGATGCATCTTTCGCGAATTCAAGGAACGTAACAGCTCCACCTACTTCAATACCATCAATGAAGTCTTCTTTTGTTAATCCCATTACATCCATCGTCATTTGGCAACCGATAAACTTCACGCCCAACTCCTGCGCCATTTCTACAAGTTCTGGGATGCTTGGTACATTTGCCTTTTTAAATCCTTCTGCAAAGTGTTCGCGTCCTTCTGGCATTGGCAATTGTTGCATTGCTTGTTTATGAATTAAGTTTAGGCCTTCAAATGTGAAGAAGATAGCTACCTCTTTTTCTGTTGCTGCTGCTGCAGTTGCGATATTAAATACCTTATAAGCGTCAAATAAACCACCATTACTTGCGATAATTGCTACTTTGTTAGACATAATAAAATTCCTCCAATAATATATTATTTGATACTGCTCCACCGCTATTAAGGTGGGGCTCTTACTACCCGTTAATGCGGGATATTTTCCCTTGCCAAGAAGCCATTCCAGGTAGGACATTATAGACTTTTGTAAAACCTTTGTCAGAGAGTTTACGTGCTGCTAAATCACTGCGTGTACCTGTACGACAAATGACATAAATCTCTTGATCTTTATTTAGTTCATCTAAACGGTTTTCTAATTCTCCCATCGGTATAGATTTAGAACCTTCAATGTGGCCAAATGCATATTCTGCTTCTTCGCGCACATCCAAAATTATGCCGCCTTTACTAACACGATCAATTACTTCATCATTCGTAATGGTTTTTTCAAATGTCTTTTCTTCTCCAGTGTCATGAGAACTTTTACGGATGTAATGTAGTAACACTCCATCTTCTTGTATTGTCCCAAGATACTGATGGCCAACACTTTCACTCCATGCTTTTAAATCTGCAATAGAACCTTTGTCTGTAGCCTGAACTTCTAAAATTTGACCATCCTCTACTTCATTCATTGCCTTTTTTGTTTTGACAATTGGCATAGGACAAGCAAGTCCCTTACAATCTAGCTGTTGATCTGCTTTTATTTGCATTTTACAAACCTCCTATTACCACGTGGGGTATATTTTAAATTAAAAATTTACTCAACATTACCTTCCCAGGAAAGCATACCACCAGCCATATTTGTTACATCAAACCCATAGCCTTGTAAATATTGTGTTGCTTGGCCGCTACGTCCACCAGAACGACAAACCATAATATAGGGTTTTCCTTTATCTAACTCATGCATACGAAATTCAAGCAAACCTAGTGGAATATGCATGATATCAGGAATATGGCCAGCTTGTACTTCATCTACCTCACGAACATCAATTAGGTTTAACTTTTCACCATTTTCTATACGTTGTTGAACTTCTTTTGCAGTAATTTCTTTCAATGCTTACCCTCCTACAATACTTATTAACCTCTCCAAGCACTCATGCCCCCACGAACATTTGTAATGTATTCATAGCCTAGTTTTTTTAATTGTTTGCAGGCTTGAGCGCTACGCATTCCGCTTTGACAAATCACAACAATCTCTTTCTCTTTCGGAAGTTTCGAAAAGTCCGATCCTAATGGAATATTTTTAAACTGACGAATATGCCGAGTTTTATATTCACCAGGTGTTCTTACATCCACAAATACTTTATCTTTATCATCTATTATCCTGTTTAATGTAACTGTAGTTATTGTTTTAATTCCTTTAACAGGCCTTAACCGCCAAAGGAAAAACAGAATCACAATAGCAATAATAATCCAGATGCTCATAGAAAATCACCTCACATACCATGTAGGGTATAATTTTATTAAAAATAAAAATCGTATTTTAACGACTTTTAACTAACAAATCCACTGCTTCTTGCACCGAATCATTGGCAGCATCTTGACTTGCTGCTTCCAAGAGGCATTCTTGTAAGTTTTGGCTCACAATAACTCCTATTGTACGGTCAACACCAGAACGCACAGCTGATAATTGAGTGACGACAGCCTTACAGTCTTTACCTTCGTCCATCATTTTTAATATTCCCCTGAGTTGGCCCTCGATTCGTTTCATTCGATTTTTGACTTTATCGTCATAGGAATTCATTCATACCCCCTCCTCATCTCTTTGTTCTCTTGTTCATAAAGCAATAATATACCCCTCGTGGTATATTGTCAACAAAAGAAAAGCAACATTCTTTAAATTAGTTTAAATAAGTGCGTATTAAACAGGCAGATTTTGCGATCTGACTGTAGTAAAAAATCCGTTTGTTAATGTTAAGCAAACGGATTAAATAAACTCTTATATTATAAAGTTAAACCGCCATCGACAAGAACAACTGAACCTGTCATATAGCTTGCTTTATCTGAAGCTAAGTAAGCAACCATTTCAGCAAGCTCTGCTGGGTCAGCATAACGTCCCATTCTCATGTTGGAAACCTCTTCAGGAACATAGCCACCTTCTGCAAATTGAGCTTCAACATTAGTTGTTAAGGTTGTTTTGACCCCACCTGGACAAAGTGCATTGATGCGAATTCCTTTTTTCGCATATTCAAGTGCTGCACCTTTTGTTAAACCTATAACCGCATGTTTACTTGCAGAATATACAGCTACACTATGTTCAGGACGTACTCCTGCAGTAGAAGCTGTATTAATGACAGAACCACTTCCTTGCTCTTCCATCACTTTCAACACATATTTCATTCCAAGGAAGACACCTTTTACATTGATAGACATAATACGATCGAATTCAGATTCTTCTACTGCAGTAAAAGGTGCGAATCGTTGAATAACACCTGCGTTATTGAAAAATATATCAATGCGTCCGTATGTGTCGATTGCACTTTTTACGTAATTTTGTACATCTTCAGTTTTTGAAACATCAGCCTTTACGAAGATACCTTCTCCGCCTTGTTCTTTTACAAGATTTAATGTTTCTTCCCCTGTTTCTTGATTAAAGTCGACCAACACCACTGTTGCACCGTTACCTGCTAGTTTTAGACTGCTTGCTCTCCCAATTCCGCTTCCTGCTCCAGTTATGACAGCTACTTTACCTGCTAATTCCATGTTCATTTCCTCCCTTTTATTAGCTTACATCCATGATTTTATTACTTGTTTATAAATTAATATTGTATTATCTTACGATTAATAGTTCTTATCTACGCTCCATAAAAAATTTTAAGGGAGTATATTCTATATGGAAATAGCTATACAGGATTTACATTATATATGTGAGATGATTTATAAAGTTCATGATATACCTGTTTTTTACCTCAATCAGTTTGGTGAAATAGAACATGAATTTTCAGGGAAAAACCTAAGAGATAACCCATATTATAATCAAATCAAAAAGCAAATCAGCGTCTACACTTATGAAGAAAGCCCACATGACTTTCCTATCTTTTTTTCAAATTCTAAATTGAATTTTTTCTTTATTAACCTGAAGAATAAAAATTCATTTTGGGGCACCATTATTTTAGGTCCGACCCTTGTATCCGAAGTAACGGATGAGGATGTGAGTAAAATTTTTGATTCTTTTAAAGGAAAGCTTCATAAAAGAAAACTCATTGAATATTATCAATCCATTCCCATTATCGACAGTGAGCACTTTCTAACGATTAGTCTCTTGGTTTATTATTTGGTGTACCAAAAAAAGCTAGATCAATCGATGGTAATTCAAAATAATAAGGCATTAGCCTTAGATATCATTGAAACTGAAAATCCAGAACTTGAACTGTCAAAAGGAAGGAGAAATTTCATCTTTCATTCCAATCTTTCCTATGAGCAAATATTGCTTGATTATGTCAAAAACGGACGAATTGATAAATTACAGGATATTTTTGATTACTCTATTATCGGTGAGGCAGAATTAGGATTATTATCGAAACGAAATCGCCTTAGAAGTGAAAAAAACTTAATGATAACGGGAATAGCTCTTGTTTGTAGAGCGGCTATCGAAGGGGGATTAAACGATGAAACTGCCTTCACTTTAAGTGATTTCTATATCCAACGTATTGAGGAATTAGGAACCTTAAAAACCATTTTAAAATTAACGGAAGAAGCTATAAAGGATTTTACCAATCGGGTGAACCAAATAAAAACTGAAAAATATTCTCCCACAATAACTACTTGTCATCACTATATTTATGATCATCTTTACGAGGAAATCACTCTCGATCAGCTTGCAGAAGTATGTCATTTAAGTCCAAATTACTTATCATCACTATTCAAAAAAGAAGTTGGAATACCAATAAGTGAATACATGCAACGACAACGCGTTGGAGAAGCAAAGAAACTATTACTTTTAACAAATTACTCTATTTCAGATATTGGTACCTGGCTAAACTTCCATGATCAAAGTTATTTTATAAAAACCTTTAAAAAATACACGAGCTTAACTCCCCGGCAGTTTAGAAATGCTCATTTTTCTGATCATCAGTCTAGTGAAACCTAAAAACACGCAGGCCCCTCACTGAGAGGACCTGCGTTTTAAATTAATCTATTTCGTCGATTGAATTTCCACTTTGTCTAAAATCGCATGCCCTTTTCGTACTTTAATAGTTGCTATGGCAGAAGTGTTCTTATTTACCGGCCGATTAATGGCATTTTCTAAGTCCTTCCCTGTATTTTCGGGGACAAAGAATTTATCTAATTGATAATTAATTTCTACAATTTGATTATCAGGTTCATTGCTTGAGTTCAAAGGAAAATAATTGATTTCCCCTTTTAAATAAATACCTTCTTCAGGTTGATCCTTTACTACACGCTTCACAATATCCATACCATTTTTATTTTTCTCTAAGACTGAATAGACAACTACTGGCTTATCATAAAAAGAAGAGTTATTCACTTTAAAATAATCTTTTAATTCCTTGTCTAATATCGAAATATTTACCTCTTCTGCTTTGTAGTTTAATCTAACATAATCCCCTCTGAACAAATCAGTGGGATCCACAGGTCTTGTTTCTAGCTTTATCGTGTTTCCTGTAGTTATCGTTAGAAATGGGGGAATAGACATTCCTATCAATATAAGAATAGGTAGTGAAAAGGCAATCAACTTCTTCCAGTTATTCTTCAGCAAATGACTTTCCCCCTTTCTTTCTTTGCTTATCTATATAAATACCGAAGCCGATGAATATAGCTCCTCCTATAACAAATACCAATGATTTTGGTAAGAAGTCATAAGAAATATCTATATAAAAACGTAGAATTAGTGCGCACAGAATCATAATATTCAGCAGGCTACCTCTCTTAATAAAGAAGAGCACTAGTACTAAATACGCCAAACTAAACACAATATAAAATGATTCTCCAAACAATGAATTTCTCCAGAAGTAGCCAAATGTTAGGATAATCCCACTGACACCGTGAATGAAGTGACCTTGTATTTCAAATATAGCCTTCAGCTTTTCCTTCACAGGAATAAATAGCATAACTATACCAATTAAAAATATAAATAAAATAGAAAGAACGGCTATTGGACTATCATAATCTATAAAAGTAAAAGCTAGTAAAACAGCAAATTGAACCGTTAATATATTCATACAGAACACATATGGAACTGAATAGTGGATATGCTTACTGATAAGATACATAATTGGCAGGACGATCAGCATAATATATGGAAGCGAAGTCTCTCCATCGAACATGTAACTCATTTGATAGATAAATAGCAAAGCTGTTATGAATATGAGTAGCAACTTATCTTTCAAGACATATGCAATAGGTAGCCCTCCTAAAGCCCATATCAAAAATGCATTTCGGAAAGAACCTCCTAAGTTAAACATTTGCCCTGTCAGGAAGATACCCGCACCATAAAACAAAAAGCCTATATAAAACAATGTTCTGGCCAATTTTGGATTATGGTTTTCTACTTTAAGGCCGATACCATTGACTCCTATCACTGAAATAATTATGAGCAGAAACTTTACTGTTTTACTCATATACATCCAATTACTTGCTATAAAACTTAACATCCCAATCCCAATCAAAAATGCACCCACCGTAAGAAGTATACGGATAAAATTTGCACCACCCGTTACCTCGTAGTGCCCCAAAAGTTCTTCTTTTTGTGCAGCCTGAATGGATCCTTCTTTCTCAAAAAAGTCCAATTCCCGCTTCAACCATTGATATTCCGACTTCTTAATAGACCTTTTCATATTGCTGACCCCCTTTCGATCTTTCACCAATTTCTCTTTATTTCCCACTATGTTATAGTACGTAAATTCAAAAATAATTATGATACATACCTATAATACCGTATATCCGTTACTCTTTTGTAAAAGTATTACAAACCTGGACGCTTTATTTTTGAAAACAGTTCCCCATGTTATAATTAAAAAATTTTAAACATCTTAGAAGGATATTAAAGCAAAATGGGCGTATATAGATTAAAAGAATCTTTATCCTTCACACAAAATTTATATTGGAGAGGTTGTTAAAAATGGGAATACAATTAAACCCTTACCTAATGTCTACAGATGCTAAAGGACAAGCGAACTTTTATGTAGAGGCCCTAGGTGGGGAAATCATTACACTTAAAACATATGGCGAAACCCCAGGAACCCCAGAAGCAATAAAGGATAAGGTGATGCATCTAGCTGTGAAGGTGGCTGGAGGCAATACGCTTATGATGTCCGATACTTTAGAACAGGC
The DNA here is from genome assembly GCF_007988965.1 of Rummeliibacillus stabekisii. Lineage (GTDB taxonomy): Bacteria > Bacillota > Bacilli > Bacillales_A > Planococcaceae > Rummeliibacillus > Rummeliibacillus stabekisii. The sequence continues at coordinate 18,860 of NZ_BJVD01000013.1, read as the reverse complement.
ACCTCTTAATACCAGCATCAGTCTTGCATTAACATATGATAGTGAGGATGAAGCTAAAGAGGTATATGCAAAGCTTGGCGAAGGCGGCGAATTTAAGCATCCATTTGAAAAACAAGTTTGGGGCGAATACTATGGAGACCTTGTAGATAAATACGGGGTTACCTGGATGGTAACTGCACCATAAAGCAGTCTAAATATCCATTAAAAAAGAAAGAACTGATACGCTCTACTTCAGTTCTTTTCTTTTTCTCTAGGTTAGTGATTTGGTACAGATCTTCACCAGTAACAAATTGAATTCAACACTTCATTTCATTTCAATTCGATTGATTGCTTCTCTAAAATGCGATGCTGTGCTTTCTCCATACAACTGTGGATTTTCTTTAAAAAATTGCTCGCTCATATATTGTTCTGCTTCTTTTAAAGGAATTTGTCTCGACTTCATCACTAACTCTAGATATTGAATAAAATATTCTACTGATAACGTACTTGCATGATTAACAATCATTTGTAATCTCCTAACATTCATTTAAAATAATTCTCTAAATTACATAAGCAATTACTTATATTTAAATTAAAAACAAAACCTAGAAGCTCTAGGTATTTGTTTTTAAAATTATATATTTTTATGCTTAAGACCCTTCTATCAGCACTTAAAATATCTGTCTTTCCACTTCAACGAAACACCTACTAACGCTATGAGAACAGGCACTTCTACTAACGGTCCAATAACTGCTGCGAATGCTTCGCCACTATTTATACCAAATACAGCTACAGCCACTGCAATAGCTAACTCAAAGTTGTTGCTTGCAGCTGTAAAGGACAGGGCAGATGTCACTGGATAACTTGCTCCAGCTTTCCTTGAAGCAAAGAATGACACTACAAACATAATTAAGAAGTAAATCAATAATGGTACTGCAATGCGTAACACATCAAGTGGTAAGGCAACAATTTTGTCCCCTTTTAATGAAAACATCATGATGATTGTAAACAACAAAGCGATTAATGTAAGAGGTGAAATTTTAGGGATGAATTTCTCTTGGTACCACTCTTTCCCCTTCAATCTAATACCGATAAGTCGCGTTAAAATGCCTGCAGCAAATGGAATACCTAGATAAGTTAGGACACTTTTAGTGATGTCCCACATGGAGATTGTTAGCGATAAATTCTCCATACCAAACCAACCAGGCATGACATTTAAGAAGAAATAAGCAAAAGTTGAGTAGAACAGTATTTGGAATATGGAATTAAATGCTACTAAACCAGCTACGTATTCACTATCCCCTCTCGCTAAATCGTTCCATACTATAACCATAGCAATACAACGTGCAATACCAATCATAATCAGTCCGGCCATATACTCTGGATAATCATGTAAAAATATGATTGCTAAGAAGAACATTAAAAATGGACCTAAAAGCCAATTTTGCAACAAAGACAGGACTAATACTTTCCAATCCTTAAATACTCTCCACATTTCCTCATATTTTACTTTTGCCAGTGGAGGATACAGCATCACTATAAGGCCTATGGCAATCGGAATAGATGTTGTACCGACAGATAATTTATCTAATGTATCCTTAAACGAAGGAGCAATCATGCTCAGCACAATCCCTAAACCCATCGCAACGAAAATCCATACCGTTAAATAACGATCGAGAAATGATAATTGTTTTGTTAATGGCTTACTCACATTTATGCCTCCCCTTCGTTAATCGAGCAAAGGCAATTTTTCAATGGGATAGGCGCTAATTCATCAATGATGGCTTGGATATAAGGCGTTTGACTATCATTTAATCTATAGTGCTTCCATGTCCCTTTTTTTCTTTCTAGAATAATATTAGCTTCTTTTAATTTACGTAGCTGCTGGCTTACAGCTGGTTGTGAAACTTGCAATATATCAACCAAATCACATACACAAACCTCACCATTCTTCAAACTGGCTAACAACTTTAATCGATTAGAATCACTAACCGCTTTGAGCTGCTTCTCCATCAATTGTAAATCCATACTCATCACCTCATTTATATATAAGCATTACCTTATATAACCGTACGCTTATTTATTAAAATATGCAAGAGTATAAAATTCGTGACACTCAGCTTACTATTTAATTACTCATAATTAAAAGATGACGAAATTTATTGATTTGTTAATATATAGATTTTTTATATAATTAAGTATACTGACTTTTATCTTTCAAAAGGAGACTTCCAATGGGTTATAAGATTGTATTTTTTGATGTGGATGGGACTTTGACAGACCATAGAGACGGCAGTATCTCAGAGAGCACTAAAGGGGCCATCTTAGCTTTAAAAGGAAAGGGTTTAAAGGTTGTCGTCGCAACAGGTAGACCCTTATCCATGTGTAACGAGTTAAGGGCATTAGGCATTGATACCTTTATAACTGCTAATGGTGGATATGTGAAACATAAAGAACATGTCGTTCATAAAGTACCTATGGATCGAGACATTTTGCGCTCTTTTATTAAATTTGCCGCTACTGAAAATCATGCCCTATCATTCTATACGGAAGATTTCTCTATGAATGGCGTAAAGAATGAAAACATATTAAAGGCCTTAAAGGAAACTTTATCATTGAGTGATTATCCTGCTTCAAACCCACATATACATAATCTTGAAGTGTACTTAATGTGCTTTTTCGCAGACGATGACATGATGAAAAGCTATAAATTAAAATTCCCAAATCTACTATTTAAAAGGTGGCATCCTTTTATATTGAATGTTTTGCAGGAGGATATTTCCAAATCATTAGCGATTAATAAAGTTTTAAACTATTTTGGATTCGATAAGTCAGAAGCCATTGCATTTGGTGACGGAGAGAATGATATTGATATGTTGGAATCTGTAGCACTAGGTATTGCCATGGAGAATGGCCATGAGGAATTGAAAAAGGTTGCAGACTTTGTCACTAAAAAATCTAACGAAGATGGTATATCTTTTGCTTTAAAAAAAATCGGGATTATATAGCTCCCGATAGTTTAATTAAAAGGAGATATAAATGGAACTACAAACTGAAAGACTTATAATCACACCGTGCACTAAAGAGTCATTACAGGAGTTTTCAAAAACCGAAGATTATGTAATCGGTCTACATGTAGATATGTATTTGTTAGCATTAAAAGATGACCCTTCTCTTTCAGGATGGGGTGTATGGCTTGTGATCAATAAAGAAGATCATACGATTATTGGCGATATGGGATTTAAAGGAAAACCTGATTCACAAAAAACAGTGGAAGTAGGCTATGCAATTATCCCCTCCGCTCAAAAGAAAGGGTATGCAACAGAAGCCGTGAAAGAAATAATTAACTGGGCTTTCTCCACTGGAAAAGTAGAAAAAGTAGTCGCTGAATGCTTGCATGATAACCACTCTTCCATAAGGGTCTTAGAAAAACTGCAAATGAAAAGAACAGAACCTAAAAACAATATGCTGAATTGGGAATTGGAGAAACCGTAATTATCTCTTCAAAATGAATCTATAAAATATAGCTCGCTACTTAAAAGGAGACATATCAAATTGGACATTAAAATGGCGCGGTATGCTATTACTCAATATTAAAAATGGATTTGATGTGATAAAAACTTATACTGATGAAAAAGGATTACATAAGATCATCCTTGAGAAAAAGTTACTTAACTGACTATAACGCTAAACTCTTGTCAATAGAGTTATCCTTTATGATATGCATATATTGCAAATCATAAAGGATAACTTTTTCTTACTGCAATTTTTTCTTACTGCAATTTCTTCTCAAGCATGGTCAACGTTAGACCTCCATCAACCATCATTTCTTTTAATTCTACAAATCCATTCTTTTTATAAAAGTTTATTGCAGGTGCATTTTTAGAGCTTGTTGAAACAATAATTGTTTGAAATTCTTTTCGAATGCTTTGAATGAAATCTAATAGTTCCCTAGCAATGCCCTTTCTAAAATGTTTAGGATGGACAAATAATCGGTGTATATCCATTACACCCTCTTCTATCTTTATAGAAATGATTCCGCTTAGCTCTTCTTTTATATAAAAACCATAAAAAGTTTCTCCGCTTTGTTGCAAGCTCTCAACTGTATCTTTAAGTGGCGGCAGTTCATAAAAATCTATTAACTCTGCTTCTACTTTATACGATAACAATTGAACATTTAATACTTCATTAGCAAATTTCGATTTCGTCATATCAATTTCTTTAATCAAATCCCTTACCCCCGATTAGATAATTTTTTTTCTATCTATGCCTTCTTGGCATTTTTCGTATCTCTTTATATATATGACTTAAAGTTGGGAACTCATTTATTACAATGCTATATAAAGTTAAAGAATTAGCCCTGTCTTAAAATCTTACGAAACATTCTAGGCTTGTTTTTATTAAAAGCATCTATTAGTTCTTTTCCAAATATAGTTATACTATTTTCCCAAGGGTGTCCTAAAAAGCCCCATTTAAAATCCTTCTGAATAACAAAATAGTAATCACCATTCGGAAATATTGGTATAGCCCATTCTCCGAATTCATCCCTTTCAAATTCCAAGCGTGGATTTATCCAATAACATTCGTGTTGCCAATCGAGTGCTAATATATGTTCTCCATGCATTGTGCACTCTTTAAATGCATCTTACACTCTTCCTTCAAGTTCATCATAAGCATCTAAATCTGTTGACTCTCCGAAATAATCGGAAATATTATAAGTTATATAAGGATGTGGAACCTTAAAAGAGGGAAATATAGACGTACTTGGTTTGAATTTGAAGTCTCTATATATCCTGTTCCAATTTTGACCATATTCCTTTTTTGAAAGTGGAACCCAATTCCTCATTGAATATTCTCTTCTCCTATACTCGCCTAAACAGTTAAACAACGCTTATAATCTGAAATCTTAACTTTGTTATGACATTATTGTAGCATTTGATAAATGTGCATACTCGTTTAAATAAATGACCTCCATATCAATATGTTAATATATAGATTTTCTTATATAATTAAGTATATTAATTTCTGTTCAAAAGTGAGGCTTCAGGTGAGTTATAAGATTGTATATCTCATTTCAGAGTGACGAGTACAAAAACTTTGTGAGGCAACCGTATTCCTCGTAATGAACGTTCAGCGGAATCTGGCTTATTTCTACATACGCAAAGATACCTTTTGACAGGGCGGAAAACAAAAAATCAACAGGAGGATAACAATGGAGTTTAACGAAAAACTGCAACAGCTTAGAAAACAGAATAACCTCACACAAGAGCAACTTGCAGAGCAACTATATGTATCAAGGTCAGCTATTTCAAAATGGGAAAGTGGTAAAGGCTATCCTAATATTGAATCTCTCAAATGTATAGCTAAACTTTTTTCGGTTTCTATAGACGAATTATTATCAGGAGAGGAACTAATAAGTCTTGCTGAAACAGAGAATCGCTCTAACCTTAAAAAAATCTATAGCTTTATCAGTGGAATATTAGACATAATAGCGATTGCATTTATTGTTCTACCATTGTACGGAAAATCGGATGGTAGTTATATTCACTCCGTCAATCTTCTATCTTTTACCGAGACAACATGGGTAATGCTTATTATTTATTGGGCTATTTTTATTACCATGATTGGACTTGGTTTCGCCACTGTTCTATTTGTTCACTTTGAAAAAGAATCTAGTTACAACCTTACTAAAAAAAGCTCTGTTGTAATAGGAGTTTTGGCAATCTGTTTCTTTGCAGCAGCAAGGGAACCATATGTAACGACGCTCTTATTTTTACTTTTTGTAATGAAGATATATGTACTGATGAAGCAAGGTCAAACAAAATAAAAATACCGAAAACCCTTTGAAATAGGCTCTGACACGCAAAGTGTCGGAGCTTTTTTCTATTGTGACAATAGGTTTCTCGTTTCTTTTTACATTTGAGCTGATAATAAAATTGCAGTTTAGAGCAAACAGCAATTCACTCAAAGAAAGGACAGATGTATATGGAATATGTCATTGAAACAGAAAATCTTACCAAACAATACGGAAATGCTACCGTTGTTAATAACATCAATCTTCATGTGCCAAAAGGTAAGATCTATGGTCTGCTCGGGAGAAACGGAGCAGGGAAAACTACTGCAATGAAAATGATGTTACAACTTGTCTATCCAACAGAAGGAGCAATCCAATTGTTTGGCACAAGTCACACAGAAAACACCCGCACCATTTATAGCAAAATAGGCTCTATTATTGAAACGCCAGGTTTTTATAATAATTTAACAGGCCGGGAAAACTTACAAATTCTCGCCAAACTGCGAGGGCTGCTTGGTAAAAACTCTGTACAGAAAGCACTGGAAGTTGTCGGTTTGGATAAAGAAAAAAGTAAGGTGTTTGCTGACTATTCTTTAGGAATGAAGCAGCGTCTTGGTATTGCCGCAGCAATTATGCATGAGCCCGAGTTGCTGATACTCGATGAACCAATTAACGGGCTCGACCCCATTGGAATATCCGAAATTCGCTCGTTCCTATCTGAACTTAGCCGTACCAAAGGAACCACGATTTTCATTTCTAGTCATGTTTTAAATGAAATTGAACAAATTGCAGATATTATTGGCGTTATGCATGAAGGTCGCTTGGTTGAGGAAGTAAACATGGTGGAACTCCACAAGCGCAAACGCCGGTATATTGAATTTGATTTATCTGATGCGAAAATAGCTGTAAAAATATTAGAAGATTATTATCAGATTACAGACTATTCTATACAGGGTAATTCAATAAAAGTTTATGATTTCAACCATAACCCAGGAGAAATCAACAGAGCTTTCGTAGAAAATGGACTATTGGTAACAAAGATAAATACAGATGAGGAGAATCTGGAGGATTACTTTTCTGAATTGATCGGAGGTGGTGGGATTGCTTAATCTTATTTCCTGCGAACTATCAAAATTAAAGCGTTCAAAAATGGTACTTATCAGTATTTTAGGTGTCATGTCTATACCATGTATGATGTTGGTAGAATCTATACAAACCCATTTTAAACATCCAGACCTTGTATTTACATTGGCTGATATATATCATGACAGTCTGCTGTACATTATGCTATTAACAAATATGATGATTTATGTGGCAATTACCGCTTACTTATTTAGCAGAGAGTATACGGAAAATACTTTAAAAACCATGTTGCCCATACCGATTTCTAGGATAAAACTTATGCTAGGTAAGTTTTGTACCCTATTTCTTTGGATCACTATGCTTACATTGGTAACATGGATAGGTATTTTAATTTTATCCGGGCTATATTATGCTGTTTTTGGCATGGAAAGCTATAACTTGCGTGTTGCCATCGGGTGGCTTCTAAAGTTTTTACTTGGCAGTATACTTATGTTTTTAACAGTCTCCCCCTTTGCTTATATCGCTCAAAAAACAAGAGGATTTGTTACGCCAGTGATTGCTTCTGCAGTTATAGTCATGGGGAGCGCAGCTCTTAGCAATCAGGACCTGGGAGCATTATACCCATGGACAGCTACCTTTTTCTTGATAGAGGGTAAATTGAAAAGTACAGGTTATTCAATTCCTCTGGTCATAGGAATTATTGCTTTTGTGTCTCTTATTGGATTTTGGTTGACATTTAACCACTTTCAAAAGGAGGATTTGAAATAATGGCACTTCATTTTATAGAAATAATGAAAGCTATATTTCTTGGTGTAGTAGAGGGAATAACAGAATGGCTACCTATCAGCAGCACAGGGCATATGCTTCTCGTGGACAAGTTTATTACTCTTAATATGAGCGAAGCATTTAAGGAAATGTTTTTTGTGGTCATTCAACTTGGAGCAATACTCGCAGTGGTCGTTATGTTTTGGAAGAAAATGTTTCCTTTTCAATTTAGGGATAAAACACTGCCTATCATTAAAAAAGATACCCTTTCGCTTTGGTATAAAGTAGTGGTTGCCTGTATCCCAGGGGCTATCATAACTATCCTTTTTGACGATTATATTGACGCCCATTTTCATACTCCAATGGTGATTGCTGCTGCTCTCATTTTCTATGGTATAGCATTTATTGTCATTGAAATATGGAATAATAGGCGGGTGCCAACTACTAAAAAGTTAGACGACATTACCTACAGAATGGCTTTTTTGATTGGGTTATTTCAAGTGCTTTCTATTATCCCCGGTACTTCTCGCTCGGGTGCTACAATTATAGGTGCACTACTGATTGGTGTATCAAGAGTTGCAGCAGCTGAATTTACATTTTTCCTTGCGGTTCCTGTTATGTTTGGTTTAAGTACCATTAAAATACTGAAATTTGGTTTTTCCTTCACAATTGAAGAATTGCTTATCTTGGGAATTGGTATGGCGGTTGCATTTGCGGTGTCTGTTCTGGTGATAAAATTCCTTATGGGATATATCAAAAAACATGATTTCAAGGCGTTTGGTTGGTATCGAATTGCCCTTGGAATTCTTGTTATACTGATAACGATTATTTTATAGATAAAACATTTTCTTAAATGCTTACCTGCTGTATAGCAGACACATCCCTTTACCTTTAAGGAAATGAAGACCAACACTTTTTACGTCTAAATAAAGTTATAAAGTTACCCCCTTAGATAACAAAATCTAAGGGGGTTTTCATCTTGTCTTATTTATTTTGCATTAACTTATTCTACTGTAACAGACTTAGCCAAATTCCTTGGTTTATCCACATCACAGCCCCGTGCAAGGGATGCATAATAGCTGATCAATTGTAATGGAACAACTGATACAAGCGGCGTTAGAAGTGGATGCACAGGAGGAAGGACGATTGTGTCTCCTGGTTCTTCCATGCCTTCCATCGAAATAATGCAAGCGTTGGCACCACGAGTGGTTACCTCTTTCACATTACCTCTTAGGTTAAGGCTTACTTCTTTTTGTGTAATAAGCGCAAATACAGGCGTACCATCTTCAATTAATGCGATTGTACCGTGTTTTAGCTCTCCACCAGCAAACCCTTCCGCTTGGATATAAGAGATTTCTTTTAGCTTAAGTGCTCCTTCTAAGCTTAGATAGAAGTCGATTGAGCGGCCGATAAAGAAAGCATTACGTGTTGTTTCCAAGAAATCTGCTGCTACGTGTTCCATGTCTTCTTTATGATCAACGATTGTTTGAATGTTGTTTGCTGCAATGCCAAGCTCTGCTTTTAAATCAAAGTCCAGTGCTTTGCCTTTCGCTTGTGCTTCTACATAGGCAACGATTGCAAGTACGGCTACTTGTGCAACATATGCTTTAGTAGAGGCTACGGCAATTTCAGGGCCTGCATGCAATAACAATGTGTAATCCGCTTCACGTGATAAAGTCGAGCCAGGTACATTCGTAATAGTTAAAATCGGATGGCCTAATTCCTTAATTTTCACAAGCACTTGACGGCTATCTGCTGTTTCGCCTGATTGTGAGATGAAAATAAAGAATGGCTTTTCTGATAATAACGGCATATTATAGCCGAATTCACTTGAGATATGCACTTCGACAGGGATGCCTGCCATTTTCTCAAAGTATTGTTTGCCAACAAGGCCTGCATGATAGCTAGTACCTGCTGCAATGATATAAAGTCGATCTGCATCATGTAAAGCATTGGCGATGTCAGAAGGAATCACTAGGTTGCCTTCTTCATCTTCATAGTTTTGAACAATTTTGCGAACTACGCCAGGTTGTTCATCGATTTCTTTTAGCATGTAGTGTGGATATGTGCCTTTTTCGATATCGCTCATATCTAGCTCTGCAGTGTAAGGTGCACGTTCTACTACTGTGCCATCAAGTTTTTGAATTACAATAGAGTCTTTGCGAACAATGACAACTTCTTCATCATGCAATTCGATAAATTGATCTGTTACTTGTAGCATTGCCATCGCATCAGATGCTACTACATTAAACCCTTCGCCTACCCCTACTAAAAGCGGGCTTTTGTTTTTAGCTACATAAATCGTGTCACATTCTTCTGCATCCAATAAAGCAAGGGCATAAGAACCGTGTACAAGTGTTAACGTATGGCGGAATGCTTCTTCTGTTGCCATGCCGTCCTCTACAAATTTCTCAACCAATTGGACAAGCACTTCTGTATCTGTATCAGATTTTAGCTGAACTCCGTTTAGATATTCATCTTGCAAGTGATGATAGTTTTCTAATACACCATTATGCACTAATGTAAAACGGCCTGACGCACTTTGGTGAGGATGAGCGTTCAGCTGATTTGGCACACCATGTGTTGCCCAGCGTGTATGACCAATGCCCACAGTAGCGGCTGCTCTTTCATCGACAATACTGCGTAAATCAGCGATACGGCCTTTTTCTTTAAATACTGCAACTCCATCTTCTGTGCATAGGCCAATCCCTGCAGAATCATAACCTCTATATTCTAGTTTTTCTAATCCTTTTAATAGAATTTCTTTCGCATCAAGTAAACCATTATATCCAACAATACCACACATAACTATATTTCCTCCGAACTTTGCCAAATTAGCCGCGTGTAAATAAGCTTCCCCTATTACAGGCGAAGTCATTCATATGCAGCTGCTAATTTGCCTTCTTGCTTTCCTGTCTACTCAATCACTTGAGTCCTTTAAAAGCAAGATAACGATCGGGCATTGCGATCGGGAGGCATCCGCCGAAAACTTCGATACTCCTCCACCTCGTCTACTGAAGATTCACGATTTCTTCAGTACTGGCGCTATAACTGTTTTTCCGATTTTTGCTTACATACAATCCTCCTTAGCATGTGCTGATCTTAACTTAAAAAGAATCAGCATGTTCATCATACTTGAAAAGTCTTTTTTTAGTCAATTATAAAATTGCAAGTTTGATGATATAACTATCATATGTCACTATTACCCTTTAGTTGCTTACTATAAACGTAATGTAAAAAGCTAATCGAAAGAAGGCTCTTTCGATTAGCTCCTATTGTATCGGTCTAGGCTATTTTAATAAATTGACAATCTCACGGTTGAATGCAGGAATATCATCAGGTGTACGACTTGTTACCAGTTGATTTTCGCATACCACCACTTCTTTATCTTGGAAATTGACACCGGCATTTTCCATATCGACTTGAATAGATTTATAGCCAGTTGCGTGACGACCATCTAGTGTTTTGGCAGTGATTAATAATTGCGGTCCGTGGCAAATCGCAAATACTGGTTTTTTCGCATCCATGAAAGCTTTTGCGAAATTCACGAAACGTTCATCTGCACGCAATTGGTCAGGTGAAAAACCACCTGGAATCAATAATGCGTCAAAGTCGTCTACTTTTACATCATCGATTGATTTGTCGACTTGAATTTTAGTGCCATGTTTCCCTTCAACTTCGCCGCCTGCTGTTTTTTCAACTGTTACGACTTCATGACCTGCATCACGAAGGGCTTTAACAGGTTCTGTGTATTCTACATCTTCTACTAGGTTTGTTACTACTGTTGCTACTTTAGCCAATGATAACATCTCCTTTTCATAGATAGGGCCGTTATTGGCCTCTACTTGTACTTTTCCACAATCGCCAAATTTTAAACAAAAAAAGGAACTCTTATATGAGTTCCTTTTTTGCTTTATTATTCTTTTAATCCCATTTCCTCGCTGACAACAGCAGCGATTTGGGTGCAGTATGCTTCACATTTTTCACTTGTCGGTGCTTCCACCATGACACGCACTAATGGCTCTGTACCAGATGGGCGTACTAAGACACGACCTTCGCCGTTCATTTCTTGTTCAACTTCAGTAATAGTTGCTGCTACTTTAGCGTTATCTGTCACAGCATGCTTATCTGTTACACGTACATTGATCAACTTTTGAGGATAAATCGTCATTTCTGCAGCTAATTCTGACAGCTTTTTGCCTGTGACTTTCATGGTATTGACAAGCTGTAAACCAGTAAGCATGCCATCACCTGTTGTATTGTAGTCTAAGAATACAATATGGCCAGATTGCTCCCCACCAACATTGTAATTTCCTTCGCGCATTGCTTCTACAACATAGCGGTCTCCCACTTTAGTTTGAACACTATGCATACCGTGTTCTTCTAATCCTTTATAAAAGCCCATATTACTCATCACTGTAGATACAACTGTTTCATGCTTCAGTTTTCCCTCTTCATGCATATGTTTGGCACAGATATACATGATTTGGTCGCCGTCAACGATATTTCCATTTTCGTCTACAGCAATCAATCGGTCTCCGTCACCATCGAAGGCAAGACCGATATCTGCCCCTTTATCTACAACCAACTGTGCTAGTTTCTCAGGATGTGTAGAACCTACTCCATCATTAATATTTAAGCCGTTTGGTGATGACCCCATTGTAGAAAGGTCAGCTTCCAAGTCAGCAAACAGATGAGTTGCAAGTGAAGATGTCGCACCATGCGCGCAGTCTAACACAATATGAATATTTGTAAATTCTTCATATACAGTTTGTTTTAAATACTGGATGTACTTTTGACCGCCCTCGAAGTAGTCGCTGACAGTGCCAAGTGCTCCACCAGTTGGACGTGGCAAATCATCATGTTCTTGGTCAAGTAACGCTTCGATCTCTGCTTCTTCCGCATCAGATAGCTTAAAGCCGTCGGGACCAAAGAATTTAATGCCGTTATCCTCTACCGGATTGTGAGATGCAGAAATCATAACGCCTGCTTGCGCACTCATCGCACGAGTTAAATAAGCGACTCCTGGTGTGCTAATGACGCCTAAACGCATTACTTCTGCTCCTACTGATAAGAGACCAGCTACAAGTGCACCTTCTAACATTTCCCCGGAAATACGCGTATCTCGTCCAATTAGAACTTTAGGGCGTTCTCTTGTTTCCTTTGTCAAAACATAGCCGCCGAAGCGCCCTAATTTAAATGCTAATTCTGGTGTTAGTTCACTATTGGCGACTCCGCGTACGCCATCTGTACCGAAATATTTACCCATTGTGTATTCTCTCCTTCAAAACTCTAAATGCAATTTTATGAACTAGAAGAAACCCCTGCTTTTATGGAGTTTCACTTTATGAAATTTGGCTAATTTTTAGTTTCATTGTATTTGGATTTGCCTTCCATGTAGTTCCTTTTGGGCTTTCACCCATAATCTCCAGATTGTTTATACCCTCTTTTACATCTTTTGCATCCACATATAACCGAATATCTGATTTGGCTATATTGGCAAGTCGTTGCTTTTCGCCAGTCACAAGAACAGATACAAAATGGTTGGCATTGCCTTCTATTTCATACTGGTCAGTGTCTAAATTTTCTATGCTAACGGCTATATCGTTTAACGTAACAGTAGAGGTAGAAACGGGTGCTTCTGTTACTTTTGTTTCTTCATTGTCTGCATTTTTGTCTTCTTTTTCTTTCTCTTGATTTTGATCTGAACCAGAAGATGAAGATGTGTCATCTACTATTACATGTACACGTAATTGATTGAATGATAACTTTGTCACACCATTGGGCTTATCCAAGTTTACGGATATATCGCCGGATTTTTTAAGTTTAGTAACATCAACATCGACAGGAAGAGATTGAATCTTCTCCAAGTCATTTTTAGAACCGAATAATGTAATCATCGTTTCTTCTGCTTTAATCGATTTTACTTTCTTACCCTTTGGCGATCCTTTTATATTAAGTGATAGAGGAACTTCTTTGCTGTATTCACCAATATCAACTTTAACTGATACTGTAGCTGGAGTAACCGAGACGTCTAACTTATTCATATCGCGATCCAGTACTTTAACAGGTGCATCTTTTGTGAAAGACTCATTAATGTTACCGTCACTAGATAACATGGCTTTAATATAGGCGATGTTGTCAATAACACTTTTGGCACCAGTGACAGTCACTTCACTTGGATTCGCCGTCATCGTTTTAATGAAATAATTCGGCGATAGTCTGCTTTCATTAAAGTCAGGGTCAATTTTGAATGTCTTTGTTACCTTTTCCTCTATTGATACATTGATGGTAGACGGCTCAATTTGTACATTCAGCTTATCTGAGAAGCCTTTGGATTTAAATTTAACCTTGTGCTCTCCAATTGTCTCTTTGCTGAGATCTAAATAAACATGATAGTCTTTAAATGCTTTTGTCTGCAGAACAACTGCAAGCGGTCCTTTAATAGATACATCCACTGTCTTAGGAACATCAGAAACAATTAAATTTTCGCTATCGTAAAGGACTTCTACTGGCACATCCTTTATCACTTCCGCTTGGCGGTCAGATGTCGTTGTTGTGTAATTGTCTGTGCTCGTCTCTGACTTAACGGTAAAGAATATTAAAAGTGATAACAGGAGCGCCATAATACGAAGAAACCATGGACTCTCAAAAAGTTTATCCATTATTTTTTATCCCCCCATAAGCTCCATTTAGAAGTGCCTACTGAATTAGTAGCTCCTCCGAACCAAGCATTTCGCAGGCGGACCTCAAACTCTTCAATTGATAAGTCACGGTGCAAGTCCCCGTTGATCGTCAAACTGATAGCTCCTGTTTCCTCAGAGACGACCACAGTAATTGCATCTGTCACTTCACTAATGCCTATCGCAGCACGATGACGCGTTCCCAATTCCTTCGAAATAAAAGGACTTTCAGAAAGCGGTAGATAACAAGCAGCGGCTGCAACTTTATTTTTTTGTACAATAACTGCTCCATCATGAAGCGGTGTATTCGGGATAAAGATATTTATAATTAATTCTGAAGAAATCTCAGAATACATCGGTATCCCTGTCTCGATATACTCATTCAGACCTGTTTCTCTCTCAATGGAGATAAGGGCGCCAATTCTTCGTTTAGCCATATAGCTTACTGATTTGGACATAGCAGTAACTAGCCGAGTTTGTTCTTCTTCCTCCTGCATATTACTTCTAGCAAACAACTTGCCTCGCCCCAATTGCTCGAGTGCTCGACGCAATTCAGGTTGGAAGATAATAATAATGGCTAAAAATCCAAATTCAATTACCTGTTTTGTCATCCAGCCAAGTGTAGTCAATCCAAAATAAACTGTAATAATCCGAATGATAATAATGACGAATATGCCTTTTAAAAGCTGAACGGCCTTTGTACCACGGATTAATATAAGAATATTATAGATAACCAACCAGACCAACAGAATGTCGATGACGTTTAAAATCATTCTTACCCATTGATTGTTTGTAAACTGTGTAAATTCATTAATAAAAGACATGTGGATCCCCCACTTTTCTAGCGAGTACGTTTATATCAAGTATAGCATAACTGCTCTATTTTCTGCCCGGATGAAGTGGCCTTACAAGCAATGACATTCTTTTAGCCCCATTGCCATTTGGGCCTTTACGAACAGTATTCAGTTTATTAAAGTTTAAAGTAAGTCTCTTGTAGCTTCATAATACGGGATAAAACAGAAAAGCCTACTGTGATAGCAGACTTAATCATTAGTTTATTCATTATTATCTATAATAGACCATGCTTTTTTAGCACTGTTTTTTATCTTATACCATAGCCACTCAAACATTTCATCGATTTCCTCGATTTGCCCTGTCACGTTGGCAGAGGACGCCATATACTTTCCGTTGATCACGGTTATATCGCCATCAACTGCACCCTTCACAAGAATATCTCCATTTTTGACAAGAAGATCGCCTTTTATCGTTTCACCTTCAGGCACAATGACCGTTTGCCCCTCAACCTGCAAGTTTGGCTGTTTTGTATATGAAAACTGTTGATCATTTTTATAGCCCGACAGAAAGGATGCGCTCATAAAAATGCAAAATAAAGCGGCAGCAATAGCAATTGGATGTCTGCGGATAAAACGTTGAAATCCGTATTTCATTTTTCTCCTAGGAAGCCGCTGCATAACCTGATCTACAAAACGGGGAGGAGTGGCGATAGCGATGGCGCCTTTCACAAATGCAATTGTATTTTCCAACTCTTGCATATGCTTTCGGCAATCTGAGCAATTGTACAAATGTTTTTGAAGCTCTTGCTCATGCTCACTGGCAATATCCCCATCTAGATATTCATGCATATATTGCACAATCTCTTTAGGGCATGTATTCATTGTGAAACCCCTCCTACAAATTGCTTAGTTGCTTTCTTAAAGCTTCACGCCCGCGATGTATACGTGTTTTAACCGTTCCAAGCGGTATATTCAAAATTTCACTAATCTCTTGCAACGACAGTTCTTCGATATATTTTAAGATAATCACTGTCCGATATTTTTCGGATAAACAGCTGATTTCGTATTGAATGCGCTCCTGCAATTCCATTCCTTCTACTTCTTCTTCCGGCAATCGATCCGGTGAAGAAATCTGAGAATACATATCAAGCCCGTCAGTACCTGCTACCTCTGCATCTAAATAATAGTCAGGTTTCTTTTTTCTTATACGGTCTATACATAAGTTTGTAGCAATCCGGAAAAGCCAGGTTGAGAATTTCCGATTGAGATCAAACGTATGTAAATTAGTATAGGCCCGTATAAAAGCTTCTTGCGCAATATCTTCTGCTTCATGCTGATTATTAAGCATACGATAACATATTTGGTAGACCTTCTGTTGATAGAGGCTTACAATTTCGGAATACGCATGCTGGTCACCTTTCAGCACTTGCTTTATTCTTTTGTTCGTGATCGAGTCCATGTGAATTCCCCTCCGCCATGCGGCTACATACTATACGTATCGCAGTCTTGTTTGGTTTCATTTTTTCATCATTAAATTTTATCACCTAACGTGTTTCCATCATAAAACTTATAGGACATGTGATGATTAGATAAGAAACCTACAGTCCAAAAACTCTTGAAACTAGCAAATAGTTTCATAGGGTCTCTTATCATTCCACCTAGATAAAAAAAATGATGTTTAGTAATCTTCTTTGATTGTTACATCACTTTATTATAACAAGAATCAGGAAGGAAATATCCAACATTTTTAATTTATGTTTTCCATTTTGTAAATTAAAATAAAAAAAAATGGGCAGTCGCCCATTTTTATACTAGCTTTTCCCCAAATAAAGAACCCATTAATGCTACCGCTACTTCAGCTGTTTGATTCTTTTCATCTAAAATAGGGTTTACTTCAACAAATTCTGCAGAAGTAATAAGATTTGATTCATGCAACATTTCCATTGCTAAATGGCTTTCTCGATATGTAATACCGCCTGGAACTGGAGTCCCTACACCTGGTGTATAGATTGGATCAATACCGTCTAAATCAAGTGATAAATGAACACCATCTACATTTCTGTCCTTTAAGTAGTTGATTGCATCTTGCATAATATATGTCATGCCTAAACGATCAATTTCATGCATTGAATACACTTTAATGCCTTTTTCCCGGATAAGTTCTTTTTCGCCTTCATCCACTGAGCGTGCCCCAATGATAATGATGTTTTCTGGTTTCACTTTAGGTGCATAGTTTCTAATGTTTACTAAACTATCATGTCCCAAACCCATGCTTATAGCAAGTGGCATACCATGAATGTTACCTGATGGTGATGTATCGCTTGTATTCATATCTGCATGCGCATCATACCAAATAACACCTAAATTGCTATAGTGATCTGAGAGACCTGCTAAAGTACCAATGGCAATGCTGTGATCTCCGCCCAATACTAATGGGAAGTGTTCTTCTTTAACCATTTCATTCACTTTATTAGCTAGCTCTGTATTTGCTTTCAATACAGCTGATAAATTGCGTAGTTTTGTGTTTGGCTCTTCTTTTGCAGGTTCAATGACGATATTCCCCAAATCCTCTACCGTATGTCCAATCGTTTCTAAACGTTCATGCACGCCTGCGTAACGGATGGCGCTCGGCCCCATGTCTACACCCCTGCGTTGTTGACCTAAGTCCATTGGTACCCCAATCATTGTGATGTTTAATGATGTATTCATTATTAAATACCCCCTTTGTATTCTGCTAATATTGTAACCGCTTTTATAGGGATGGCTCAACGTCACATTTTTTTGTATGTTTATTCAAAAAGAAAACTGGAATACTAGAATCTATACTTATTTAGAAACAACAAAAAACCTTCTTCTAATAATAGAAGAAGGTTTTATATAAGAAATGAGTCATGTAGGATTCGAACCTACGACCCTCTGATTAAAAGTCAGATGCTCTACCAACTGAGCTAATGACTCAAAATGGCTGGGGTACCTGGATTCGAACCAGGGCATGACGGAATCAAAATCCGTTGCCTTACCGCTTGGCTATACCCCAATAGATGGTGGAGGGGGGCAGATTCGAACTGCCGAACCCGAAGGAGCGGATTTACAGTCCGCCGCGTTTAGCCACTTCGCTACCCCTCCGACAAATGGTGGAGGATGACGGGATCGAACCGCCGACCCTCTGCTTGTAAGGCAGATGCTCTCCCAGCTGAGCTAATCCTCCACAATATTAGTTATATAAGATGGTGACCCCTACGGGATTCGAACCCGTGTTACCGCCGTGAAAGGGCGGTGTCTTAACCGCTTGACCAAGGGGCCATCCGCTTTATGTATATCTCTTTAACAAGACAAGAATTATTTTACCATACTAATTTTTAAAAAGCAACAGTTTTAACCTAAAAAGTTTAACCTTTATAAATAAGCTTCCAACCGGGCTTGAACCGGTGACCTCTTCCTTACCATGGAAGCACTCTACCTACTGAGCTATGGAAGCATATATTAGATTATAGTACGACATTAATCCTAATGGTAAAGACATTTTTAATTGTAAATTGGATACAATCTTTTGTCAACAATATAATGAAAAACTATTTGATTACTTTAACTAAATAAATTATTTTTATATAGGATGAAGTCTCTTACCTTCATTTAAACAATAAGTGATGATTAGAAAACTATCTCAAGGCTATTTATACGGCAACAAGCCTTCACATTTTATGTAATAAAAAAGACACTACTGATTGAATCAGCAGTGTCTTAATATGCCTAGCAACGTCC
>NZ_BJVD01000012.1 GCF_007988965.1 Rummeliibacillus stabekisii | reverse complement strand
TCTATCTTACAACTTCTTTATTTAAAAGTCAACAACTTTTTAAAAATAATTTAGTTGAGATATTTTGTCATGCTTTGTCGCAACAACATGAAATCTAATATACGCCCTTATTCAACTAAAGTCAACAGTTTTACACAAATTTTTCTTCTATCTTTTAAATTTCGTATATATGTTGCGATTATTCCTTCTATAACCTCTATATTTCTACCTCACTTTTAAATGTCAGTTTTCTATTAAATAAAAAAACAGCTCCTGATGCAAGTGCATCGGAGCTGCTCCTTCTATTAACGTACCCAAATAAAGTAGGCCAAGAAGACAAAGAATAAAACATACATCAATGGGTGAACTTCTTTTCTTCTTCCTGCTAAAAGCATTGTTATAGGGTAGAAAATGAAACCTACCGCAATACCTGAAGCAATACTATATCCCATTGGCATCATGAACATCGTCAAGAATGCTGGTACCGCGATCTCAAATTCATCCCACTTAATTAAACGAAGCGAGGAAGCCATCATGACGCCGACGATAACCAATGCAGGTGTTGTCACTGCGGTAGTCACAACACTCAATAATGGAGAGAAGAATAGAGCTAGTAAGAACATAATCCCTACTACTACTGCTGTGAAACCAGATTTTGCGCCTGCTGCCACGCCTGCAGTAGATTCAACATATGCCGTTGTAGTAGAAGTCCCAAAGATGGAACCAACTGTCGTGCCTAAGGCGTCTGCCATAAGGGCTCTCCCCGCGCGCGGTAATTTGTCATCTTTAACTAAGCCTGCTTGATTGGCTACGGCCATTAATGTGCCTGCTGTGTCAAAGAAATCTACAAATAAGAATGTCAGTACAACAACTAGAAATTTCACATTGAATAAAGAACTTGGATCATGGATAACCGGATCTAATGCAACACCAAATGTTGGTGCAACGCTAGGAATAGCTGAAACAATCGCTTTCGGAACTTCCACTAATCCAAATATCATACCGATTATAGCGGTGATGACCATTCCATAGAATATACCTGCTTTCGCTTTACGTGCTACTAAGATTACCGTGATAACAATCCCGATAATCGCTAGTAGTACATTACCGTCTGTAAAATCGCCTAATGTAATAAAAGTACTTTTGCTCGCTACGACGATTCCAGCGTTTTTTAAACCTACAAATGTTACGAAGAAACCAATACCTGCTGATACGGCATATTTCAACTGAACAGGAATAGCATTGATAATCGTTTCACGGATGCCTGTTAATGAAAGAATGATAAAGATAACACCTGAGAAAAATACTCCCGTCAGGCCAGTTTGCCAAGGGATATGGTAAGTCAAGATGACAGTGTATGCAAAGAACGCATTAAGCCCCATCCCTGGTGCTAAGCCGATTGGATACCTTGCAACAAATCCCATAATGAACGAACCCACTGCTGCAGCCAAGGCTGTAGCTACAAATACAGAACCATAGTCCATGCGCATGGCATCTGGCAAATCTTTTACATCTGCTAGTGTCAGGATGAGTGGATTTAATGCTAATATATAGGCCATTGCTAAGAATGTTGTAATACCGCCAATTATCTCTCGACGATAGTTAGTGCCAAGCTCCTCAAATTGAAAATATTTCTTCATGTTAATCCTCCATATGCCGCCTTATACGCCAGAAAAGAAAAAACAGTCAACTCCCGATGAGCTGACTGTCTGCAAATTTCACTAGTATCCATAACTAATGAAATAAAAGGTTCCCCTTTTATATATATGCGTAGTCAAGTCATTTACGGTAACTCGGTAGAAACTTTCGGGCCATATTCCCGACATTATACGACGACTTTATTTAATTTACTTCGATAATATAGCATGCAATAGCTAGAGTTTCAATAGAAATTTACGAACAATTTATATATACATAGAATAATAGTTCGTAACTAATTCACTTTTATAGAAAAACGGTTCGCATATCAAGTTAAACCATTTACTTTTAGCTTTCATATATGACATCATTAGGAGAAAGCATTGAGGAGGCTAACCAAAAATGAAAAAACCTTCTGCACATTACACACAAACCATCCAAAGTGAGTATGTATTATTTGAAGAAATAGAAGACAACACGCTTCTGATTGATTGTGAGATTGATTGTCAATTTGGCAGGAAACAAATCCAAGAAGTAAAATTTGAGAATTGCCGTTTCAGCACAGCCGAATATAAACAAACGGAATTCCTAGATGTAATCTTCCAAAAATGTGATTTGTCTAATTTTAATTTCAACAAGTCAATATTCTATCGCTGTGAATTCCAAACCTGCAAACTGCTCGGAACGCAATTTATAGGAAGCACATGTAAAGATGTAAGCTGGCTGAATTGCTTGATGAATTACGCTATCCTCTCTGAAGGTAAAATGAATCAGGTTTGCTTCCGAGAAAGCCAGCTAGAAGAAGCTTTCTTTCACAATTGTAAATTCCAGCAAACCAGTTTTGAGTTATGCAATCTCCAGCTAGCGGATTTTTCAGAGAGCAAATTAAAGGGAGTGGATCTATCCTCCTCTGACTTCGTGGACATTAAGCTGACCCCTAGTTTAGCAAAAGGCCTCTCTATCCGTTTTGACCAAGCCCCAGCCATTGCGGCTATGCTCGGTGTAACGATTAAAAACTAAAGAGGTGTTTCCCATGAAAAAATATGATTTTTTAATTTTTGATTTAGATGATACATTATTAGATTTTCAGGATACCGAAATCAAAGCGTTAGAATCGCTGTTCAAAAAATATGAAGTACCTTTTAACGAAGAAAGTGTTAGCGCCTATAAAGCGATGAACAAGAAGTTGTGGGCTGAAATAGAAAAAGGCAGTTTAAGCAAAGCTGACCTACTTAATCAACGATTCGCCGCTTTCTTTGAACTCTATGAAAAAAAAGTAGATGGCCAATTGGCAGAAAAGGAATATCGTTCGCTCTTAAACCTAGGACACAAAATGCTTGATGGCGCTCTCGCCCTCTTAACTGCTTTAAAAAATCACGGCTACACCATTGTCGCTGGGACAAACGGCATCGGCATCACACAAAGACAACGTTTGACTGACGCCAAGATTATCGACTTCTTTGATGATTTATTCATTTCAGAAGAAGTAGGATTTGAAAAACCAAATACCCAATTTTTCGAAGCAATTTTCAAGAAGTACCCAGCTATGACAAAGGAAAATACCTTAATGATTGGTGACAGTCTCACTTCTGATATTAAAGGCGCCACAAACTCAGGCATCGATTCTGTATGGATGAATCCAACAAAAGCACCTCATAACGGTATTGAAAGCACCTATGAAGTACAGACGCTAGACGAACTACTTGCTCTATTAGGAGAAGAAGTTGCTTCAATGGAATAACTTTTTATAAGAATAGAAAAAGCCTAGAATCCCAAGTATATGGGTTTCTAGGCTTTTGTTTATTATTTAGTCTTTAGCAAAGTTACTCTGCTTCATTTGTAACATATCCTACTTTTCCAGCACCAATTCCCATTATGAGTAGAACGAATGAGATGAAGATGAGGAGGATGAGTGGGATTGTCCATCCACCAGTCAAGTCATGAAGTGTACCGACAAGAACTGGTCCAACAGCCGCTAACAGATACCCGAAGGACTGTGCCATCCCTGATAATTCCGCCGCTTCTTTCCCATTCCTTGTCCGCAATGTAAAGAACATCATAGCTAGACTGAAGGCACTTCCCCCAGCAACGCCAAGCATGATGGCACATACAGGAATGAGCACACGAATTCCTAGTAGAAGTCCTGCAAAGCCAAGGATAAACAAAGTAATCGTTATGATACTCAGCCCAACTTGGTTTTTCAATTTTTCCGCTATGATTGGAACAATAAACGTCACAGGAATAATGGAAAGCTGCATGATAAATACGATCCATCCAGCAGTGCTTGAGTTAAAACCAATTACACGGAGAATATCGGGCAGCCATGTAATTAATGTATAAAACATAAGTGATTGTCCGCCCATAAATATAGTTATCTTCCATGCTAGTGGCGAACGCCACAAACTACTTTTCTTCTCCGCTTTCACATTGACTTTTACTTTCTCGCCCTTCTGACTTTTACTAAGCTGCGGAAGCCAAAGCAGCAAGGATATGATGGTCAACACTCCCCATATACCAAGTGCTCCTTGCCAGCCTAAGTTACCGGTCGAAGCGATAGGTACACTGACTCCTGAACCTAGTGCACCGAAGAGATTCATGAATATAGCATATATGCCGGTCATGAATCCTATTCTCTGCGGGAAATTCATTTTCACAATCCCCGGGATTAAAACATTGCCAATTGCAATGGCCATCCCTATTAAAATCGTTCCAGCGAATAAATAAAAAACGCCAGAAACTGATCGTACTGCAATCCCTATAATAAGCAGGATTAGCGAGAACGTAATCGTTAATTCCATACCAAACCGATTTGCTATTTTAGGAGCAAATGGAGAAAGTAGCGCAAAGGCAAGCAACGGCAATGTTGTGATAGTTCCTATAAGAGTATTGCTGATGCCTAGATCATCACGTATAAAAGGAATGAGCGAGCCTGCTGAAGTTAAAGGAACCCTCAAATTAGACCCGACTAAAATCACGCCAATAAGTAATAACCAGCCATTTTTTGTTTTTTTATTTGATGTAGACGACATGGCTTTCTGATTCATGCTGTTATTCTCCTGTCATTTTAATAATTTCTTTTCTTAGTAACTCCATATAGTTTTCCACATATGTAGCTGCAGCTTCTTTATTCTGTCCACGAATGGCTGACAATAAATCGATGTGAAGCTCTTCTTCAAATTTAAAAGTCGCATTCATTGCCATTAAATCCTGCACAAAAGAATTTATGGTTTCTAGCAGCGGTTCATATAAATCAATGAGGAGCTGATTGGTAGATGCCAATACAACCGCTTTATGAAAACAAATATCTAATTCGATAAATTGTGCCCAATCCTTACTTTTGACAGCTTGACGAGAAAGTTGAATATATTCTTCAAGCTTCGCTAAATCAGCCTCTGTTCTATGCTCGGCGGCTAGCTGTGCAGCCTGCTTTTCTAAAGCTAAACGTACATCAAGAATTTCAAGCAAAGCTGTTTTTTTCACATATCGTTTAAGAGCAGCTCCAAGAGAATTGGCAGAACGCACAATCGTTCCACTGCCTTGTTTCGTTTCAAGTAATCCTGCATGGACTAATGCCCGGATAGCTTCTCGAAGTGTATTGCGGCTGACATCAAACTTTTCCATTAGCTCCATTTCAGGAGGTATTTTCTTTCCTACTTCCCAGCTTCCAGATTCAATCAACTGCTCTATTTGAGTCGCAACCTGTTCTACTAGATTCATTTTGTTCGTTTTTTGAATCATTTTTATACCTCCTTTAAAATTTGTAGGATGATTGGTATATCGGTAAAATTATCATGGATAAATTAAATTGTCAATGGGATTTACTTTTTCTATTAAATTTATCCCATGCTAAATGCAACTCATCTTTCACCTGAAAACAAAATAAAGGTTACGATCTCTCTTAAGAAGAGCGTCGAAACCTTTAGCAGTTTTCTATTTATTGACCCTGAAATTTTTGGAAGTATTGTTGGGTTAATTCAATAAAACCTGTCAACGGAGGGGACATCCATTTATCCTTATGCCAAGCAATATGCGTAAAGATAGGAGGAATATTATTTTCCCACTTCAATTCCACTATTCTCCCTACCTTTATGTCTTGTTCCACAACCATTGTTGGCAATGCGGCAATACCTATTCCAGCAATCACGCATTGCTTAATCGCCTCAATACTGCCAAATTCAAACTTATTGATTGGATACACTTTTGCTGAATGACAGGAATTTTCTAAAAGAGTGCGATAAGAACAGCCTGTTTCAGTTAAGAGAAGAGTTTCCTGTTCAATATCTTTAAGGTAGATCTCTGATTTAGATGCTAATGGATGGCTAGGTGATGCTACTAATTTTATATCTTCTTGGATTAGGGGTTTTATCGTTAAAGCCTCTTCCGGTTTAGATATATCCATGATGAAAGCTACATCAAGCATCCCATTCATTAATTGCTCTCTAGCCAAATCATCTGAATGTGCAGGCTTAAACATCAACTTTACGCTTGGGTATCGATCTTTAAATTCTTTCAATATGCCCGGCAACCTATATGTACATTGGCTTTCTTGAGCGCCTATTATAAGGGTGCCTGAAAGTTCTCCATCTTGTGCGATCGCCATCTTCGCTTCTTCATTAAGTTTGATCATTTTTTCAGCGTATAAAAGAAATTTCTGTCCAGCTTCTGTCAAAACAAGACGCTTCCCTAAACGTTCAAATAAAGGGGTTCCAAGTTCTGCTTCTAACGATTTTATTTGGGCTGTAACACTCGATTGCGCAAAGTTTAACATTTTTGCCGTTTGAGTAAAGTTCAATGTTTCAGCAGCTACCATAAACGTAATAAGTTGTTTGTTTTCCATATTCTCGCCTTTCTAAATCGTTTTTTTCGATTGATTCAATCAAAATAATCCGTTTTTATGATTCATACTTTCATTATAAAATATAAATAATCAATTTAACAAATGGAGGAAGCAAATGATGAGCATTGTTGTTCTTTATGGCGGAAGCCGTCCAAACGGAAATACCGAGAGTTTAACCAAAAAAGTTATAGAAGGATTAATGGTAGAAGAAATCTATCTAAACGATTATGTAATTCAACCAATAGTAGATAAACGACATGCAGAGGAAGGATTTCAAGAAGTCGATGATGATTACAATTCCATCATTGAGCGCATTCTTCCACACAACATTCTTATTTTCGCTACGCCAATCTATTGGTATAGCATGTCAGGAACAATGAAAAACTTTATTGATCGATGGTCACAAACATTGAAAGACTCAAACTATCCAGACTTCAAAAAACAAATGTCCCAAAAAAGCGCCTATGTTATTTCAGTAGGAGGAGATGAACCTCATCTAAAGGGTTTACCAATGATTCAACAGTTCCAATTTATTTTTGATTTTGTAGGAGTACATTTTGCAGGATATATTCTTGGCGAAGGAAACAAGCCTGGAGAGATTATGGAAGATAAAGTAGCTTTACTTGCGGCTGAACAGCTTAATGATCAGTTACAAATACTACTATCAGAATAAAAATCGAGACTACAAAAGTGAGCTAGAAACCCTTATACACAAGGAATTCCTAGCTCTCAATACCTCAATATTATTCACCTTGCACTTATAACAAAACTATTTAATGATTGCACATTGTCATTTGGGGTATTCATCAGTTCAAAGTAACTGTTAACCATTGTTTGTATCATTTGAGGAGCAACGCTGAACTCTTTACGAAAGCTATTCGCATAACTTGTTTCCCACTGCCCATCCTGCAAATACATGGCATTGACTGTACATTGCTTCTCTATTTGAAAGTTTGCCTGTTCAAGCATCTCTTGTATTTGTACTTTATGAAACAAGTTTTGTATATTTCCATCATTGTCTACAAAGTTAGAGTGTAAGGCCAGAATGGAAGCTGCACAAAAATGGGCACGCTGGGTTATGTCAGTGAAGTTAAGATCCCATTCCGCAAAGCATATACGTTTAGCTATTTTTCGCAATTTCTTAAAATAGCGAAGTAAATCCTCCGGCCTTTTGAAGTACCAAGAGCTGTGGGATAACACTGCTATATCAAATACTTCGTTAGCGCCAAATGCGTCAAAATCCATTTCAAAATGAAACGTAATGCGCTCTCCCAATGTAGACTTCTTAATCATGTCTGTAGCCTGACCTAATGTCAAAGGAGCTCCATACTCACGACTGGCAATATCAATTCCGACAACCTTCCCGTCTTCTCCCACTGCGTCAGCTAAGGCGACTGTTGTATCACCTTGGCCACACCCAATTTCTAGTATTCTCATACCTCTTTTTATCTCAAATTCCTTCACTAATTCTAATCGATGTTGTAACTGAACTTGCTGAACTTCATCTTCTTCAAATAGCTTGTATGTAGATAGAAACATTAATGTTGATTCGCTTAATTCTATTGATTTCAACCTCATTCCTCCTGACTAGCAGTTATACGTCGTTATGTTTTAAGGTACCTGGATACTGCAATTCTTTTTAGAATATTCTAATAAATTATTACAGTTTAATAATATCATAACTTATATAATTATTTTATAACCTCCATTAATTTTCAGTTCTGTTTACATAAATTCATTCCATCTTGATCCATAAAAAAGACTCTCCTTTTCCACTATGAATGTGAATAAAAGAGAGTCTTATTTTAAATACAATTATTGTGGTTGTTTAAAGCTTATTCCCACTCGATAAATTTTACATATTTATCTATATCAAATACTTATATCATCTAGGTTTATTTCAAGTGAATTTTATATTAAATTATTTAAAATTCATTTAATTGGTATCAAAAGTGGTATCATCCCCCCTCTAAAAATAACTAATATCACTCGATATAATAATATATATAGACTACTAATTAATTATAAGGAGATTTTAAACATGGTAGATAACCTATTCGAATATTTAAATACCTATTCAAAATTCAATCATCTAAAAGATTTCACTAAAAAAGTAGATTTCGATAATCTAGAAAAAGAAATCTCTAACTATCAGAAGGTATTGAATTATTGCAAGAAAAAAATACAGACAACTACTAAAGGCCAAAATTATACTAGGCGTTTCCCTTTAGACGATATACATCATTACTCTATTTCTTGGGATATTGAAAAAGCCAAAGAAATAATAGTAAATAATAAAATACCCGTATGCGACATGAAAGTTAATGATTTATGGGGAAATGTCTCAAAAGAACACTTGGATTTTGATTATATCAATAATACTTTGACATACGATCAATCAGAACCAATTATTGTAGTGTTTTATGCGCCATTAAATGCACTAATTCCAATTGATGGTAACCATAGATTAGCTAAACAATATTACAGAAATAAAAACGGCAAAATTTCTGCATATTTATTAGAACCTGATGAACATACTCAAGCTATGTGTGGTGAATATTATCGTGTTCTATATAAAATCAATCATAATCTTCAAGTAATAAATAATTATGTTTTAGGAAATATTAAAGCATATGAATATACAAATAACTACATCCCAAACAAAGGTGCTATGTTAATTTATAAATTCAATATTATTAAATATAAAATCCTTAGTTTTATAAACTAACCATTATAGATTTATAATGGGTAAACACCCTCTGATATATCCTGTTTTATTCTGCGTATCGAAATGCCCCAAAAGACAGCTAAGACTGTATACATCGATACCATTCCGCAGTTGCTTCTGTGCGTAGTAGTATCTGCAATCATGCGGTGAGCATCGGATCTCTTTTCTAACGCCAACATTCCGACAATGCTCTTTCAGTATTTTGTTAATGCGTGAGCGTGAAAGTTGAGCTGCTGACTGATCTAAAAAGTAATAGTTCTCGATTTCATCTGCATCCTTATGCTTAAAACGTGCCTTTTTCATCTCGTCATACTTGCGCATATATCTACGCATTGTCTTACTGATATAAACAAGGCGCTCCTTACTACCTTTTCCGTGTATTAAAATGTGCTTTCTAGCTATATCAATATTCTTTATATTGCAAAGCTCACTGACACGGATGCCTGTTTCAAATAAAAAGATAAGAATTAGCTTATCGCGAATGTTAGAATACGTTTCTTCTTTCACATCGTTAATAATCCTCGATACCTCATAGTCGTTAAACGTGATGATAACCCTTTTATCCTCTTTTAAATTCTTAATACGGCGCATTGGATTGTCAGCTTCGTCTATATATTCTTCCTCGACTACGTATTTAAAAAATACCTTTAGCGTGGCAATGCGATTATTGATTGTAATATTCTGCTCGGTACCGGTCTCTTGGCGCATCTGTATATAACGCTTAACGTGTATCGCTTTCACTTCTTCTACTTCATGCACGCCAAATACACAAATCTATATACGCCTTTTTCCGACTTTGAATCTGCTGATTGAGACGGAAGTCGTCTATTAGTTCAATAATTTTGGACACAAAAAAACTCCCCCTTATCTCCGAAATATCGAAAATAAGAGAGAGCATATTTATGATTTCAATTGTTGCGGGTGCCAGCGTGAAAACATTCACTCATAACGCCGTCAAACGTTGATATGACGCTGATTCCCCGTCAAACTGACCGTAAAAAATAACGAATCTATTCCCACTCAATAGTTGCAGGTGGCTTGCTCGTTACATCATACAGTACGCGGTTCACATGGTTAACCTCGTTGACTAGACGTACAGAAACTCTTTCTAGTACATCATATGGGATACGTGCCCAGTCAGAAGTCATACCGTCGATTGAGGTTACCGCGCGGATACCGATTGCATAATCGTATGTGCGTTGGTCGCCCATGACGCCGACAGATTTGATGTCAGGCAGCACAGTGAAGTATTGCCAGATTTGATCTTCAAGGCCGGCTTTTGCTACTTCTTCACGCAAGATTGCGTCTGATTCGCGGACGATTTCTAATTTATCTTCAGTTACTTCGCCAAGTACACGGATAGCTAGACCAGGACCTGGGAAAGGTTGGCGCCATACGATTTCTTTTGGAAGACCTAATTCAGTACCTAGAGCACGCACTTCATCTTTGAATAATGTTTTAAGCGGTTCAATCAATTCAAATTGCATATCTTCTGGAAGGCCGCCAACATTGTGGTGAGATTTAATCGTTTGAGCTGTTGCTGTACCGCTCTCGATAATGTCAGTGTATAGAGTGCCTTGTGCCAAGAAGTCCATGCCTTCTAATTTTGATGCTTCATCATCAAATACATAGATGAATTCGTTACCGATAATTTTACGTTTTTTCTCTGGATCACTTACGCCTGCAAGCTTGTCCATGAAACGTTTGCGTGCATCAATTTTGATAACATTCATGTGGAAGCCATCAGCGAATGTTTCCATTACGCTATCTGCTTCGCCTTTACGTAAAAGGTTATGGTCTACAAACATACATGTTAATTGATCGCCGATTGCTTTATGGATTAATACAGCTACTACTGAAGAATCCACGCCGCCTGATAGTGCGCAAAGCACTTTTTTGTCGCCGACTTGCTCGCGGATTTTGCGAATTTCCATCTCGATGAAGCTATCCATCGACCAATCACCTTTTGCACCACATACATCGAATACAAAGTGACGTAGGATATCGTTGCCGTATACAGAGTGGCGAACTTCTGGGTGGAATTGAACAGCATAGAACTTGCGCTCAGCATTGGCCATAGCAGAGATTGGGCAAGATTTGCTTGTCGCAATCGTTTTAAAACCTTCTGGAATAGCTGTTACCAAATCGCCGTGGCTCATCCATACAACTTGGTCTTTTGGAAGCTCAGCAAATAGAGCATTGTCTTCAACAATATTGATTTCGGCTTTACCGTACTCGCGGTGATCAGCAGGTTCAACTTTGCCGCCTAAAGAATGTGTCATCAATTGCATGCCGTAGCAAATACCTAAGATAGGCACACCCATTTCAAAAATTTGGTTATCAATGCGAAATGCATTTTCATCATATACAGAATTGGGACCACCGGAAAAGATAATCCCAGTCGCGTTCATTTCTTTTAATTCCTCAGCTGTAACAGTATGAGGGTGCAATTCACTGTAAACGCCAAATTCACGGATTCGACGGGTAATAAGTTGATTGTATTGGCTTCCAAAATCAAGAACGATAATTTTTTCTTGATCCTTTAAAATTGTACTAACTGACAACAGTTCCACCTCTTTTTTATTAGTAATGAACATCGCCTTGTATAAAAAAACGCGCACGAAAGAAAGCTCCTTCATACGCGTTTCAAATTATACAAAAGCAAAATAAACGAATGCATGCATAAATCATCCATCGTCTAAATTGCCTTCATAGTCAAACTGTTTACGGTAGTTTGGTAGAAACATTCGAACCATATCTTCGAACATATATGAGGGTCGTTCATTTATTGTTAGTTTTCTTCATTTTACAGGCAATACGACGCAAAATCAACCTGATGTCCGATTGATTAAATATTTCCAACATTCGATTAGTTCATCGCTCGGTTTACCAGGTACATCTTTGTTGTAAAGACGCTCCTCCATTGCTCTTGTTAAGATGCCCATTTTGTCTGTACTGTATGCGGCATCCACATGCTCAGCAAAGTCTTTGAGGGTTTGTCCTTCTTTTCTTCTGTGTCCTGCTCGCTTCAGTTGCTTTAGTAAATCTTCATACATTGCATCTAAATGGCGGTAGCCTTTTGTACGATGCTTAAAGATCAGCCATTTCGGCATCCACTTGCGGCGGGTAAAGAATAAAAGCAGAAGAATGGCAACGGCACCAATCAAGATACCCAACCAAATAGCGCTCCAGTTGTTCGTTTGATTAATAGCTGATTTCTTTTCTACTTGTTTCTTTTCTTTTTTCTTTTCTTTTTTTACTTTCTTTTCTTTTTTCTTTTCTTCTTTTTCCTTCTTTTCTACTTTTTGTTGTTCATTTTCTTTTTGCTTTGGATTGATGGCTGATTTTTTCTCTTTGCTTTTCACATCATTTAGCACATTATCAAACCCACCAAAGCCGATTGTCGGTTCAAAGGACATCCACCCTACACCTGGAAAATAGGCTTCTACCCATGAGTGGGCATTATTGTTAGTCACGACATAATGATGTTTGTTATCGCTCATCGGCACTTCATCGCCCTCTGAGAATCCCTTCACCCATCTAGAAGGAATGCCAATCGTCCTCAGCATGACCGCCATTGAGGTAGAGAAGTTGTCACAGTAGCCCGATTTCGTATCAAACAGGAATTGATCTACATAATCTTGTTTTCCCTCGGGTGTTCCTACTTCTAAGCGTGAATACTTATAGCCGTTGTTTTGAAAATAGGAAACAATGGCATTAGCCTTGCCGTATAAGCTCTTTTCATCTTTTGTAATAGTTTTAGCCAGTTTCTCTACTCTGGCAGGCAAGGTTTTCGGCACTTGTAAATAAGGCTTGAAATCCTTTGATAATCCCTTCAAGTCAGACGTCCTAGTTCTTGTTAAAGCCTTCAGGCTGTATTCTGGCTTGGAGTAGGTCATTGAATAGGATGGCAGGACAATTTTTTTGCCATCCATTGTCGGACGGATTTTTTCGCTATCAATCTCGATATAAAATTGATCGCCCATATTTTGTTCATCCATTTTTTGCAGTCCATATGGCTGAAGTACAAATTTGTAGTCTTTCTTCAGCTCAATTTCTGCATGTTCTCGGTTTTTCTGTTTGCCGGGTTTAAGCGACATAGGTATCTTTTCGCCATAGTCAAAAGTATGAACATATATGTCCCCTTTTTTTCTTACCCAGCCTTTACCTGTATAAATATTTTTCGTTTCAATGCGCCAATATTGGTTTTCTTTAGCCGTCGCGACAAAAACAGGTCTATGATCCTCTTCAAAAGGACCGCCTAATTTCTCGTCATCTTCGACGTACCCAATCTTGCCAATCTCTCCAGTCTGGTTTTGCTGCATATCTAGCAGTTTCTTGAGCGGCTGTGGCGGAGCAACGACTGCCTGCTTCTTAGGTGCCACATAGGCGAATAATGTACAAACTGCAATCATACACGCAAATGGCAGCAGCCATTTGAAGCTGCTTCTTTTTTTCGGTATAGCTCGTTCGCTTTCAAGCAACCTATAAAGATATAACCCTGACATTAATAGGGTTCCTTCAATCATAGTGCGGATAATGGCATACTTAGCATCATACTCCGTAAATGTATCTAACAGGCTTAAAAAAATGATGGTTACCAAAAAGAAATAAAAAATGGAACGCTTGGCAGTAATCCAATGGTGAATGAGATAAATCGCCATCCATAGCAGAACAAAGAATAAGATACTGCGGAATGAATCTGCGATGCCGTTCCAGTCGCCGTTTGTGACAGCTCCTATACTTCCAGTAAACTCGCTAATAATACGCGTAAAACTATTTAGTGAAAAAACAGCTGTGCCCATATAGACATACATCAAAAACCAGGCAATATAAATAATCTTCACCACAAAGGAAAGCACAATATTGATATTAAAGGCATTGCCCGCTAGGCATAAAACGATAAACAGTAGAAACAATCCAAGGTGCCCTGTAGAGGTTAAGTTCACGACTGGTATCAGCCATTCACATAACATCAGGAACACAAGAAGGTAAAGCCCTATTTTTTGAGCCCATTTTGCAATTGTTCTGCTCATGGCTTCATCACCTCCATAAAGGCGTTAGGAAACTGTGATGGCGTAAGAGGTACAATGCGGATACTTTGATCTATTAGTCCGCCTATTTTCTCCACACTATCTTCCAGCGGCCGAAGTAAAAAACACACTGCTGGTCCTGATTGTTTGGACGTTCTTTGCAATACCTGAGCCCATTCTTTCGAAAGATTGCTCGTGACAAAATAGATGCCTGAATTATTTTCGAGCAAACGATGCTCCGGCAGGCTTTTTTCAAACTGCTCTATTGGTTCTGGTTGTAATTGGGCCATTTTATATAACGCTTGCTTCAACTGATCATTCGTGTGGATGCCTTGGATGAATACTTGTTTAGCCCCTGCAAATAAAAAAGACAACGTTTCGCGCTTTTTGACAGCAGCAGCTAATATGGATGCACAGAATTCCACTTGTTCTTCAAATAGCTCTTCCTGTGTCCCATCCAGGATCAGGCACCACTCTTTTGACTGTTGGCTTTCAAAGGTTTTGGTCTGCAAGGTTTGTGTTTTCGCGAATGTCTTCCAATGAATCCATGACATCCGATCTCCTGGCTGATAGTCACGAACACCAGATACCACCGTGTGATCGCGTTTCGATGAAAGATTAGAGCTCCCAGTACTACTTTTATTTTGCAGAGGTGGGCTTGTATATTTCATCTCAGTAATTTTAGGCGTCACCACAATAGTTAACGGTGACGGCACAAATACTTTCCTTTTCATCCACCCAAAGAAATCTGTTACAGTCAGCTCAATGCCTGCTTGTTCATAATATCCTCGTTTCAGTTCAGTCGCTTCATAAGCAAATACAAAACTTTTCTTTGTTCCTAGCATTGTTACTTGTCGGGTATCTTCATCCTTTATGGGAAGTGCGCCTTCAGCGGCCTTTTCCTCAGCTATCACATACAGTAGCGGAAAACGGAACATCCGCTTGATGGTCGTCTCCACTATCAATGATTCCCCCTGTACGGCTTGCTTTTTTATACTTGTCCGTTCTGCAGAAAAGCGAAATGGCCAGAAAAATAGCAGAGTTGAATACAAGGCAAAGGGCAGAAACATAAAAAAGATAAACCAGCTGACAAAGCCCCCCTGCATTAAAGCGAAGGAAAGAGAGATTGCAAGCAACAGCAAAATCAAGAATAATCGAATAAATGCTTGCAAACCTCGCCCTATTGCATGGCGCTTCATCATAACAATGCCCTTTTAACTGGAACTGGAGTATTTATGATCATGCGGCCAATCACATCCTCAGCCGAAATTTCATCATATCTTGCAGCCGAGTTCAAAATAATCCGATGAGAAAATACATAAGGCGCTAAATATTGGACATCATCAGGCGTCACATAGCGTCGGCCCTTTAAGAATGCATAGGCTTGAGAGGCTTTCATCAGAGCAATGGATCCCCTCGGGCTGACTCCAAGGAATACAGACGGATTCTCTCGTGTGGCTCTGGAAAGGTCTACAATATAGGTTTTGACAAGTTCATCTACATGGACCGTCTTGATCTCTTTTTGAATCTCTTTTAATTCCTCTAATGAAAGAACAGCCTCCAGTGTTTCTATAGGACGCGATCCTTCAGCCCTTCTTAAGACTTCCATTTCGTCCTCATGCGAGGGATACCCCATATTTAATTTTAAGAGGAAACGATCCAATTGAGCTTCTGGCAGTGGATACGTCCCTTCGTATTCAATAGGGTTTTGGGTGGCCATGACAAAGAAAGGCTTGGTTAGTTCAATTGTCTTTCCTTCAACCGTAATAGCTGCTTCTTCCATCGCTTCAAGCAAAGCGGCTTGCGTTTTAGGAGATGTACGGTTTATTTCATCCGCTAGCACGATATTTCCCATGATAGGACCTGGGTGAAAACGGAATTCCATCTCTTTGGGATTATAGATTGATACACCAAGCACATCAGAGGGCAACAAGTCAGGTGTAAATTGAATCCGTTTAAAATTAGCGCTAACGGATTTTGCAAGAGCGCGCACCATCATGGTTTTCCCAACGCCTGGTACGTCTTCGAGCAATATGTGGCCTTCCGCTAATAGTGCAACAATACTTAACTCTGCTATATGTCTTTTGCCAATCATCACCTTTTCAATATTTCGTATGATGGCTTGAATTTTTTCTTGCGCTTCCATACTTGTCCTCCTCTACCGTTATGTATCATGAAAATCGATTCGTAGTTCTCTTATTATATAGGCTAATGTACACTGTGGCAAAAAACCTATTGAGTTCCCAGTCTTTCCACTGCGAAAGAATTTTAGAAGCGCCATCAAAAATAAAACCGGTTCTATCTTTTTAAGAACCGGTTTCTAGTTGAGTAGTGTATGAAGTTATTTCCAAAAATCATCAAAAATCGTAATAGGCATATGGCGTTTATGTTGGGACTTGCAATAGTAATCCTCTAGTTTCTTGCGAGCCGCTTCAGGGATTTCCTTGCCGTCCAAGTAATCATCAATTTCGTCATACGATACGCCAAGTGCTACTTCATCCGGAATAAGAGGACGATCTTCTTCCAAATCAGCTGTTGGCACTTTTTCATATAAGTGTTTTGGACAATCAAGCGCTGAAAGCATCGCCTTTCCTTGCCATTTGTTTAAGCGGAATAGCGGCATAAGATCTGCTGCTCCATCACCAAATTTGGTATAGAAACCTGTGATGGCTTCAGCCGCATGGTCTGTACCAAGTACCACTGCACTATGATGAGCAGCAATGGCATATTGCACTTTCATGCGTTCACGCGCTTTTTCATTTCCTTTTAGGAAGTCTGTCAACTTAATGCCCGCTTCTTTTAACGATTGGACACCCGCATCTACTGCAGGCTGAATATTCACTGTATAGGTGAAAGTGGGATTAATAAAGGTCAGCGCATCCTGGCAGTCCTGTTCATCTCTTTGGATACCATATGGTAATCTTACTGCCCAGAAGGAATACTTATTATCCCCGTTTTCCGTATTTAGCTCATCCACAGCCATCTGTGCCAGTTTGCCCGCTAATGTCGAGTCCTGTCCGCCTGATATGCCAAGCACGAAACCTTTGACGAATGAATTCTTCTTCGCATATTCCTTTAAGAAATCAATGGACTTACGAATTTCTTCTTCAGGATTAATCTCAGGCTGCACACGCAATTCTTCGATTATTCTCTGTTGCAATGTCATCTATTATCTCCTCCTAAATGTAATTCGTGCACCATATCTCTAACTTCTTGAATGTTGCGCATTTTATTGTCCCAACATTTTTGGCTAAGGTCGACAGGGTATTCTTCCGGATTCAATGAGCGTTTATATTCATCCCATAAGAAGTTGAGATTGTCTTTTGCATATTCTTTCATCTCTTGTACTGAAGGTGTTTCATAGATTTGCTTACCGTCTTCAATTACTTTCTTATGAAGGTTTTTAGCAGCAAAGTTCGTAACAAATTTTGAGATAAAGGTATGCACAGGATGGAACATTTTCAGGCGCTCTTCCGCTTCTGGATTTTCATCATGCATGGTGATGTAATCTCCTTGCGCTTTTCCGTTTTCTAAATCAATAATACGGTAAACTTTTTTCAATCCAGGAGTCGTTACCTTCTCTGCATTAGCGGAAATCTTAATGCGATCCTGCATGTTCCCTTGCTCGTCTTCCAACGAAACGAGTTTGTATACTGCTCCTAATGCTGGTTGATCATATGCTGTGATTAGTTTGGTGCCTATACCCCAAGTGTCGACCTTAGCGCCTTGCGCAAGGAGATTCAAAATTGTATATTCATCTAAATCATTAGATACCACAATTCTGGCATCCGTGAAACCTGCTTCGTCTAACATTTTGCGGGCAGCCTTTGATAAAAAGGAGATATCGCCGCTGTCGAGACGGATTCCCAAGAAATTAATCTTGTCGCCTAATTCTTTCGCAACTTTAATGGCTGCTGGTACTCCGGACTTTAATGTATCGTACGTATCTACTAAGAATACGCAATTTTTATGGCGGCGTGCATATGCATGGAATGCTTCATAGTCATTTTTATAGGCTTGTACCAAAGAATGTGCATGCGTTCCAGCAATTGGAAGATTAAATAGCTTTCCAGCTCTAACATTACTTGTAGAATCAAACCCACCGATAAATGCTGCACGTGATCCCCAAATTGCCGCATCCATTTCTTGCGCACGTCTTGTGCCGAATTCCATGACGATATCTTCTTTGACTACTTGCTTAATGCGGCTTGCTTTAGTTGCAATCAATGTTTGGTAGTTCACAATATTTAGCAAAGCTGTCTCAATAAGCTGTGCCTCTACTAAAGGTGCCTCTATCCGGAGAATGGGTTCATTGCCGAATACAAGCTCCCCTTCTTCCATCGAATAAATATCACCTGTAAACTGCAAGTCTTTTAAGTAATCTAAAAAGTCTTCTCTATAACCTTGTTCCTCACGAAGATAGTTAAGGTCTGATTCGCTAAAACGAAACTCTCGTAAATAGTCCAGTATTCTTTCTAAACCTGCAAAGATTGCATAGCCATTGCCAAACGGCAATTTTCTAAAATATAATTCGAAAACTGCTTTTCGATTATGTATTCCATCTGCCCAATAGGACTCAGCCATATTAATTTGATATAGATCTGTATGCAGCGCTAGGCTATCATCTGGATAATGTGATTTCATTTTTCATAGTCCCTTCTTCCACATTTTACTTAAAACATAGTATACACCAATTGTCTCTGAATATATCTTCCTAAGGCAGTAGTTGCCACAAAAAGGGAGCACTATTCCTTAAAAGGCACTTTTTCAATGGTCAATAACGTTTTCTTTAACGGAATTCCACTGCTAAATCCAGTTAACGTTCCGTTCTTACCGATAACCCTGTGGCATGGCACCGCAATGAGAACAGGGTTTTTGCCAATTGCACCACCGACTGCTCTCACAGCCTTCGGATTGCCGATAGCTTCTGCTATATCTGCGTAGGAGACCGTTGACCCATATGGAATTTGCTGTAATGCTTCGAAAACCTTCAGTTGAAAAGGTGTACCCTTTAAATCGAGCGGCAAATCAAAAATTGTTCTTTCCCCCGCAAGATATTCTTGTAATTGGCTTTTGTAGAGGGCCATTTTTTCTGGAGCTTCCACTAATTCGGCGTCACCTAGATGCTTACTTCCCCATTCTTGTACTTCTTCCAATGTGATCCCGACACAACACACCCCTTGATCGGTCGCTGCCAAAACTAAAGAACATTGTTCATCTTCCAAGCGTGTCCAATATAAATGCACTTTGAATCCCCCCTGTAGCTTTCAAAATTCAGTAATTTTAGAGAGCAAGAAAATGAAGCCTTGCTTACTAAATGAATAGATATTGGTAATAATTCTATCAAAAAACCAAGTATGTTACATTAGAAGAAACACTATTCACTAGGAGTTACATATGAATTCAATCGAACCTTCAGCCATTCACTTTAAACATATAGAGTACGAAACAGGAGAACAGCATATCTTACGTAATATTACAGGTTCTATTTCAGCAGGTAAGATTACGGCGCTTGTAGGACCTTCAGGGGCAGGAAAAACGACTTTGCTTCGGCTTTGCAACGGATTAATCTCCCCTACAGCTGGTGAAATTTTCATCGATCAAACGCCTATAGCTTCAATAGATCCGATTTCACTACGACGCCGTGCGGGCATGGCGCTTCAATCTGCACCCATGCTGAACGGGACAGTTTTTGAAAATTTAGCTTTGCCAAGGCAGCTGCAAAATCGGTCATTAGATAAAAAGGAAGCGATTAAATTATTAGATGATGTAGGATTAAAACCCGAAAACTTGAAGAAGTCTATTCGCGAGTTATCCGGTGGCCAGCGACAGCGCGTATCGCTTGCACGTACATTAGTGAACCGTCCGAGCATTCTTCTATTAGATGAGATTACCTCTGCGCTTGATCCTTCTTCTATTAAGGAAGTAGAAACATTGATTAAAAGGTTGAATGAAAAGGACCAAACGACGATTATTTGGATTACACATAATTTAGAACAGGCCGTCAGAATGGGACATTATGCATGGGTAATGGCAGAGGGAAAACTAATAGAAGCAGGAGAAAGCTCTCTGCTAAAGAATCCAAATGAAGAAATCACCAAACGGTTTATTAAGGGGGAGTTGGTATGAGTTACGGTACACTCTCGCTTACACTCGTCTTTGTCTTAATCCCGCTGCTACTATCTAAAACACTTCATCTTCAGTTAGAAAAAGATGTTTTAATCGCTACAGTTCGATCCATTATTCAATTGCTTGCTGTCGGGTATTTCTTGAAATTCATCTTCGAATCAGACCATCTTGTTTACATCCTATTCATGGTTGCATTGATGATTGGTGTCGCTACAGGCAATGCCAGAAAAAAAGGCAGCAAAATAAAAGGCATCACATGGAAGATTGCCTTGACGCTTACAGCGATTGAGATATTAGTGCAATCTATATTGCTTGGATTTCACATTGTGCCGCCAACAGCGCAATATATTATACCAATTAGCGGGATGGCAATCGGCAACTCGATGGTGCTGTCGATTCTCTTTTTAAATCGGTTTCAGGCTGAAGCCGATGCCCATCGTGATCAAACCGAACTCATCCTGACACTTGGCGGAACGCCGCGGCAAGCCATTCATACACAATTGACCAGAGCTATAAAAGCAAGCATGATACCGACAATCGAAAGCCAAAAGACGATTGGTTTAGTCCAATTGCCCGGCATGATGAGCGGTCAAATTATTGCTGGCGCAGACCCTGTACAAGCCGTTCAGTTTCAGCTTCTAATTCTCTTTATACTTCTTACTACTGCAGCGATTTCGAGCATTCTTCTCGGCTTTCTATCATACCCCTCCTTATTTAATGAGCGGATGCAGTTGTTGAAAGAGAAAGAGTAATAGAATTTAGGCAAATAAAAAAACGTTTTTCCTATTCCATGTAGGGAAAACGTTTTTCTGTCATAATATTAAATTTGTACCTCAATACTAAGTTACTTATATTATTGTGCAATTGCAACTTGTTTTCTTAAAAAGCAACATAATTCGACACAAAAGAGCCTAATCATTCTATATAAAACTCTTCTGTCCGAACACATTTATCATAAACCCCTCCTAGCTTTTCAACAACTTTTTTGCTTAAAAAGAAAATAAGAAATGAATATAAAAACGTTACAACGGGACACCAGCGCGCTAATTGATTGAAACTTTCCTAAAATTATTTTTTTCATTTAACTTTGAACAGAATGACTTTTTCGTTAAATATGATATAATTGAAAAAAATAAAATATTCACAACAAGGGGAAGTAGCATATGTCACTTAAAGATTTTTTCATCGCATTGTCTGAAAACCAGTTTTTAAACAACAATGCGAAAAAATATGGTCTTAAAATGGGAGCTGCGAGTGTTGTAGCTGGTACGAATATCAATGAAATGATTAAAAGCATTAAAGAGTTAAACTCACATGGCATTTCGTGCACAATCGATAACTTGGGGGAGTTTGTTCACGATAAAGCTGAAGCTACAGCTGCAAAGAATCAAATCTTAGCTGTAATTGAAGCCGTTAACGAAACAGGGGTAGATGCGCATATCAGTTTAAAACCTTCTCAACTAGGTTTAGATATTGATTATGATTTCTGCTATGAAAATTTGAAAGAAATTGTCGAATTAGCAGACCGCTATGATATCTTTGTTAACTTCGATATGGAAAACTATGCACGCCTACAACCATCATTTGACTTGCTTGAGGAATTGTCACGCGAGCACGATAATATCGGAACTGTTATTCAAGCATACTTTTTCCGTGCAAAAGAAGATATCGAGAAATATAAAAACTATCGCCTTCGCATCGTAAAAGGCGCTTATAAAGAGCCAAGCGAAGTAGCTTATCAAACAAAAGAAGAAATCGACCGCAATTATATTGAGCTGTTAGAGTACCATTTATTGAATGGCAAATTCACATCAATTGCAACACATGACCATAATGTAATCAACCATATGAAACAATTTATCGCGGCACACAACATTCCAAAGGAAAAGTATGAATTCCAAATGCTATATGGCTTCCGTCGTGATATGCAACTTGAGCTTGCAAAAGAAGGCTATAACTTCTGCACGTACGTACCATTCGGCCAAGATTGGTACGGGTACTTTATGCGCCGTTTAGCTGAGCGTCCACAAAACTTAGAGTTAGTTGTTAAACAAGTGTTCAACAAAAAGACAAACACATTAATCGGCTTGACTGCTGCAGGGTTTGCCCTTGGTCGTTTAACAAAACGCCGCAAGTAATATATAAAAATAGATAAAGCGGATTCATATTTATATGAATCCGCTTTATCTTATTTATTCCACCCTTTTTCTTTAAAACGGGCAATAGCTTCAATTCTGTTGCTGACTTCTAATTTATCTAGGATTGTGGAAATATAATTTCGTACAGTACCCGGGGAGAGAAAAAGTTCAGCGGCAATTTCTTTCGTTGTCTTCCCTTTTGCGACAAGTTCTAATACTTCACTTTCGCGATCGGTTAAAGGATTTTCGATTTCTTCCTCATAAACAATATCGATTAGTTCTGGTGCGAATATCCGTCTTCCATCCATAATGACTCGTATTGCATTAACTAATTCCTCAATTGGGCTATCTTTTAATAAATAACCTCTCACACCTGCTTTTCGTGCACGCTCAAAGTATCCTGGCCGTGCAAACGTCGTCAGGATGATCACTTTACAGTCTTTATCTTTTAGTTCTTCGGCAGCATCGAGCCCTGTCTTCTCAGGCATTTCGATATCCATGATGACAATATCAGGTTGAAACTCTTCTACTAGTGTTAGGGCATCTAAGCCATTATAGCCTACCCCTACTACTTCCATATCTGCTTCCATATTAATTAAAGACTTGAGCGCGCCCAGCAGCATTCCCTGGTCTTCTGCTATAACAATTTTAATCACTTTGCATCCTCCTCTTTGACCGAAGGCATTTTATGTCCATTATACTAGCAAATAATTGAAAAGCCATTCCATTTGACTGGAACAGCTTTTTGTGGAATTTTTCTTTATAAATAGTGCGGCACTTTTCTTTTATATTTTTGTGTACGCACTCTTTTTTTGACATCTTTAAACGTCACAAAGCTTTTTTGCGATGTATCATACAATTTATAGCGTAGTGATTCTAGGCTTGTTTTTAGCGTGATTGTAGTAGCCCGTTGCAAAGGCGGTGTTTGCTGGTGCGCATCTGCTAAATGATAATTTGGTATGCGCGGCGCTAAATGATGAACATGATGGAAGCCAATATTGCCTGTTACCCATTGCAGAACAATCGGCAATTCATAATAAGAACTTCCCTCCACTGCCGCTTTTACATAATCCCATTCTGATTCATTTTCAAAATATGAATCCTCGAAGGTATGCTGAATGAAAAAGAGCCAAATACCTAGCGCACCCGCTACAAACATGGTCGTCCCATGGATAATCAAAACGGAGGGGATATTTGTCAGCAATGCGAGGCCAACAAGCAATGCAGCAAGTCCCAAGTTTGTCGCGTATGTGTTTAGGCGTTCTTTTTTCCTTGCATCTTTACGGTTGAAGCGATTGGATACCAATACTAGATAAAGAGGCCCTAAACCAAACATCACAATTGGCTGGCGATACGCTCTATAGCAGAAACGGCGCCATGGTGTAGCGCTAATATATTCCTCAACTGTCATAACCCAAATATCGCCGATTCCCCGCTTATCCAAGTTTGAGCTTGATGCATGGTGAATCATGTGCTCTCTCTTCCACTTTTCGTACGGAAAAGATGTAAGCACCCCTGTCACAAACCCCACACAGTCATTTGCTTTCTTGTTTTTGAAAAAAGAACCGTGTGTACAATCATGGAAAATAATGAACGTTCGCACTACAAAACCTGCGGCAACAATGCTTAGAAGGATTGCACCCATCACTGTATATGGCAAAATCAAATAGGCGATCACCCAAAGAATTAACATCGGCACAATGGTATTAATCATTTGATAAATACTTTTTTTCATTTCTGATTGCGCAAATGGCATTACTGCTTTTCTTAATTGTTTCGTTTTTTCGCGATCTGTCAAAAACTCCACCCCCAGCTTTTTAATCTCTTGATACTATTTTAAGCGAGGTAGAGTCATCCCCATAGACATAGATGTCATAAGGATAATATGACACTTATCATGTTTGACCATCTAATAAACTATTGACTGTCTATTTCATTTGCCGGATACATAAAGTATAATATTTTATACATGAAGCAGCATAATTCATTACGATTTTATGAAAAGATCTGATAGGGAGGGCTTTTTTATGGAATTACTTCTAAACCAAAAGCAAGAACTAAAGCTTTTAATGACGTCTCAACTCCGCCAATCGATTGAACTGCTACAATATTCAACAACAGATTTGGAACAATTCATACGGGAACAAGAGCTAGAGAACCCATTGATTGAATTGCATGATTCTCCCCCTTCTCCCCAAATTGAAAGGATTTCTTCTGAGTGGGCGATAAAACCTGCGGGCATGCCTCAGGAGATGATCAAGGCTCGTGAGGAAAATGGAAGAGATCAATTAATACAAATTGTTAATGTCACTTATAAAGAAAAGACAACGAAAGACCTTTTAAAATATATTATTCATAACCTCAATGATTTCGGCTATCTAGAGATAGATGAACAGAACTGCCC
This sequence comes from Rummeliibacillus stabekisii, assembly GCF_007988965.1. Classification (GTDB taxonomy): domain Bacteria; phylum Bacillota; class Bacilli; order Bacillales_A; family Planococcaceae; genus Rummeliibacillus; species Rummeliibacillus stabekisii. Next base: position 58,608 of record NZ_BJVD01000012.1, on the reverse strand, counting down.
CTACACAGATGTAGATCTCTCCCATGGGATTTGCCTTTTACAGCAAATTGGCCCAGCAGGTGTTGGCGCTCGTACAATTGAAGAATGCTTAACCCTTCAGTGCAACGAACGGTTTCCTCAGCACTATTTATTAAAAGAGGCAATCAAAACATGCTTGCCCTTAATTGCAGAAAAAAAGTGGAAAGAAATGGCCAAAAAGCTGAATTGTTCCGTAGAGGAAGTCGCTTATATAAATAACTGCATCTTATCTTTCAATCCTAAACCATGTTTATTAAAACAAGATAGAACCGAATTTGCACAGCCAGATATTATTGTGATTGAAGAAAGAGGCGGGTTTGCATTCTTTTTGAATGATCGCTATTTGCCATCAGTTACATTGAATGAACAAAACTTACATATCCCAACCAGCAATGGCGTAGAAAAACAGTATATAAAAGAGCAGTACAAAAACTATCAATGGCTTGTCAACAGCATTGAACAGCGCAGGCAAACGATTATCAAGATTATGCATGTCCTATTAGAAAAACAGCCGGCCTTTATTAGGAACGGTTTATCAGAGCTACTTCCTTTAACATTAAAGGAAGTAGCCAGGGAAATCGATATGCATGAATCAACTGTTAGCCGTGCGACATCCAACAAGTATATCCAAACACCAGCTGGCCTATTTGAATTAAAGTCATTATTCTCCTCGAAGGTAGAGAGTGCTAACGGGCATCAATTCTCACAAGAAAAGGTGAAAGCCCTTTTAAAACAATTTATAGGAACTGAAAACAAGAAAAAGCCTTTCTCAGATCAAAAAATTGCTGAGTATTTCAACACGGAGTATGCAATCCAGATTGCCAGAAGAACGATCAGCAAATACCGTGATGAGCTCAATATTCCATCGGCCAGCATGCGTAAACAGTGGATTTAATAGTTAGATAGACACTAAGATAAGAGGTGGATCCATACAGATGGAAACAATATTCGGTGACTTACCTACGCTCGAAACAGATCGTCTCCTACTTAGAAAAATCGAATTGGAAGATAAAGAAGATATATATGCCTACACTTCAAATGAAGAGGTCTCAAAATACGTGACATGGGACACACATAAGTCACTAGCTGATACGAGTGGATTTATTGAATTTGTGCTCGCCCAATATCGGGTAAAAAAAATTGCGCCATGGGGCATCGAGTATAAAGAAAATGGAAGGCTAATCGGCACTATTGATTTCGTAATGTGGCAGCCAAATTATCATGTTGCTGAGATTGGATATTGCCTGTCTCAGGATTATTGGGGAATGGGCATTGTAACAGAAGCTGCATACGAAGTGATAAAATACGGCTTTACTCACATGGATTTAGTCCGCATTCAAGCAAGATGCATGGCAGAAAATATTGGTTCCGCACGCGTGATGGAGAAAATCGGTATGTCCTTTGAAGGAGTTATGCGAAAATCCATGTATACCAAGGGAATTCAGCGTGATATCAAAATGTACTCTATCTTGGATGACGAATTTTTTTCTTCTCAAAATATATGAATTTGGCCCTGTTCCGTTCACAATAAAGGGATTGGATTTTAATCCAATCCCTTTATTGTGTCTATGAGTTTTCTTTTTGTCTCGGCTAATTTATTTTCTGCTTCAATGTCAGTATCGCCATATTCAGTAAAAAATTCCGCAAAGTTTTGTCCTTTATATAGCGGAACCATGTGCATATGAAAATGTGTGAGTTCATCAAAAGCCCCACCATTTTGGCATACCGTAATTCCCTCTGGATTAAACAACTTATTTATAGCTTTGGACATCATTCCTGATGCCTTCATTAACGATTTTGCCGAATGTTCGTCAAATTCATCAAAGTATTGTATATGTCTTTTCGGCAAGATTAGAACATGTCCCTCATTATAAGGTTTGTGGTCTAAAATACAACTAACATAATCATCTTCGAATACTATGTGAACAGCTTCTTCTTTATTTGCTAATTTACATCCAAAACAGTCCATTTAATACCCCTCCCCTTTGTATCTTATTATATACTCGTTTTCTAAATTTTGTAATATTTTAAAAATATATAATAAAAAAAGGGCAGTCAGCATTAGCCAACTGCCCCGCCTTGGGTTTAGAGCAATCATGAAATTCTACGTGTTCAAAAAGTAACTGTTATTTGCTTTATAAGGGAATTGCCTTACATACTCACCTCTGACAATAAGCCTTTGGGTACCATCTGCGTTGCATGTGACAAGTGTGATAAGTCGTTTTTGACCGATATCTTGAATCACATCAACCTGAGTGGGCTGTACATAAGACATATCTTCTATTCGATATTCATATATCTCTTGAAAATCCGTTAGATACACCTTCATGCCCTTCTTAGCTTTAGTCAACGGGCTAAATAGTGTCTTTCCATCATTCATATTGTGGGCAGCGAGGGCATAATTCCCCTCTCCCATTTCTTGCTCTTTTTTCATCGTACCTGCTCCGACTGTCAAATTGGCATTCGAGATGCCATAAACAATAGGTAGCTGAAGCTTTACTTTAGGAATGTGGATGGCGCCGATCGCATGAATATTTTTTTTCTTCGTCCGTGCATCTAAAACATCCCGAAGTGTTACATTCTTCACTTGGGCAAAATCAAACGAAGAATGCCTATCTTCTTTTTCAGTTGGCTTACTGGCTTTTTGTATCGTCTCTTTTGACATCTGGCCAACTAAAAAGGTCATGATCGGTTTTTGAAAGCTTAACGTCATTCCAACAAGAAGCAATAAGGTTCCTGCAACCAATAATATTTTTCTAGTCATAGAAAACCTCTCTTTTTAGAATTTTACTTACTTGTTAAAGTCCAAAATTTTCCGCGCGGTATCTTGGCCATTTTGAATACAATTCCCTATTCCTACACCATAATATGAACAGCCAGCCAAATATACATTCGGATACTCCATTTCCATTTGCTCTGTTAGAGATTGAACGATTTTCGCATGGTCCATACCATAGACAGGCATTAAATCTGTCCATTTAGTTACATTTGATACGACCGGTTTTCCTTCAATTTTAAGTGATTTTCTTATGTCTTTAAGTGCAACGTCAACCAATTGGGCATCATTCAATCCCTTTAATTGTTCAAATGCGGGGTTTGAGCTTTTATAAAACATACGAATTAACAGATTCCCTGACTCTGAGGTATGTTTCCATTTTCGACTAGTCCATGTGCAAGCATTACATAATACATCGGTGTTTTCAGACACAATATAGCCTGTGCCGTCTGCAGGCAATTGATCGTCTGGAATGTCAAAGCCTACATATACAGCAATAATGGAGGCATTGCGGATTGAATTCAGTTCTGTTTGAATCTTTTCGTCGCGCAGTAATGTGCTCGCAGACTGATGCGGTGTAGATAACACTATCGTATCTGCTTCTATGCTATCGCCATTATCGAATTCACATAAATAGCGGTCTCCACTCTTCAAAATTGCCTTTGTTTCTAATCCCTTGACGATTTCAACATCTGTTAGGGTTTCTTCTAGCTTTTCAATAAGCTGTGATAGCCCTCGTTTAAAGGAGATAAATTTTTTCTCGGCGCTTTTTTGGAACTGCTCTCGGTTCTCTCCAAAACCTTTGATAATGCTGCCGTACTGATTTTTGTAATCCAGCAAATAAGGAAGTGTTGAAGCCATGGTCAATTTATATAAATCACCTGAATAAACCCCTGACAGTACAGGTGTAATCTGCTTTTCTACAAGCTCTTTCCCTAAATAATATTCAAGGAACTCGCCGATCGAGCTATCCTTTGTAAATGGGTTTTCCGCTAAATCAAAATCATTTAATGCATCTTGTTTACCCTTTTCAGAAATGAGGGTACTACTATTAAGTGAATCTATACTTGTCGGAATGCCAAATACACTATCTGCTGGTATGGCATGCAGCTTGTTATGGCTATAAATATAAGAAATACCTGTGCTGTTATAGACAAGTTCACTCTCTAAGCCTATATCTTGTACAAGTGGCAACACACTCTTATGGCGAGCAACGATTGAGTCAGCTCCTGTCTCCATAATGAATCCTTGCTCGCGTACAGAATGCATTTTTCCGCCGAGATGGTTATTCTTTTCTACGAGAATGAGGCGGAGAGGCAAATTTTTTTCTACTTTCTGTTTTTGGAGTTCATGCATGGTACAAAGACCCGTGATGCCTCCACCGATTACAACAACTGTCTGCAAGCTGTCCATCTCCTTTTAGTTTGCTTGTTTCGTGCTAGGTGTTATCACCTTTATCCATGCTTTAGTATAATCTTTCGTAAAACTTGCTGCCATGATTTTGGTCACAGTTTAATTTTAAATGATGGAGTTATTAGTGAATGTGTCAAAAAAAAAATAGTCAATTCGAAGGGTTATTAGTTGTAGAACTCTTTTATACATTTTATTCTTTTAATATACACCCCCGCTTTTCCACTTTAAATCAGTAACAGTACTTAGGGGCTTTCATATAATTTTTGCAAAATTAATACAGTTTTCTTCCAACTGAGAGGATGATATTTTTGGATTTACTGATGATTATTTTCGTCTTAATGGGCTGCTTACTTATCTCTAACATTATTAGCCACTACATACCCTCAATTCCTACAGCGCTCATACAAGTCGCTTTAGGTGTCATTGTAGCCCTTCTATTTAGCAATGTAACCTTAGAATTGAAGACAGAATGGTTTTTATTGTTATTCGTAGCTCCCCTACTTTACAATGATGGCCGTAATTTTCCAAGGGACCAGCTTTGGAATATGCGAATGCCTATCTTGGGCAATGCCATCGTCCTTGTACTAATCACCACAATAGCCGGCGGTTACTTTATCCATTGGTTAATACCATCTATACCGCTTGCAGCCGCTTTTGCGCTTGCTGCTATTCTTTCGCCTACAGATCCTGTTGCTGTCAATGGGATTGCTAAAAGAATACAAATTCCAGAGAAAATTTTAAATGTAGTACGAGGCGAATCATTGATTAATGATGCTTCTGGCCTTGTTGCCTTCAACTATGCAGTAGCAGCTGTTGTTACTGGCTACTTCTCCATTAAAGAAGCGCTAATTGACTTCTCATACACTTTTTTAGTGGGCGCATTAATCGGTTTGGTTGTTGGCATCATTCTAACCCAAATCCGCTTTTCATTAAGACGTGCAGGGATTCGAGACGTTGTGTTCCATACGTTGCTCCAGCTGTTGACACCATTCCTTGTTTACCTGGCGGCAGAAGATTTGTTCCATGCTTCCGGTGTTATTGCCGTAGTTGTAGCAGGTATTACGCAAGCCCTCGTTAAAGATAAAACAGAAACAGTACTCGCTGAGGAGCAATTGCTTACTGAAAATACGTGGTCAATCGTGCTATTTATTTTAAATGGAATTGTCTTTTTACTGTTAGGATTAAACATTCCCTCCACAGTTGAAGCCTCCATTGAAAATGAGAGCATTAATAACTGGAAGCTAATAGGGTATGCCGTGGCAATAGGTACCGCTATATTAGTGATCCGTTTCATTTGGTCACACATAGGTGCTATCTATGAATACAAAAAAGGTAGAGATGAAGAAAAACCAACCTTAAAAACAAGCTTACTAAGCAGCCTGACAGGCGTGCGTGGTGCTGTCACAATGGCCGGTATCTTATCACTGCCGTTCTTTACAAAAAATGGGGAGCTCTTCCCTGAACGTTCGCTCCTTTTATTTCTAGCTTCCGCCGTCATTTTGTTTACACTGCTTGTGGCTACCGTTTTCCTTCCACTCCTCATTGATACCGAGGAAACAAAGGAAGAAAAAGCTGACTCATTAAGCTTCAATGAAGCCAAGCAGAAAATCTTGATGGCATCTATTAAACAGATCCATCGTGAGATAAACGATAAAAATCGGACAGCAGCTTATCAATTAATTGGCGAATATCAGCAACTCTTCCGCCAGGCTCAGCTGGACGGGAATGCTGCTAAAACTGGAAATCCTGGATATCAGAGCGAAATTATGAAAATCCGCTTAAAAGCTTTATCTATCGAAGAGCAATACATTCAGGAGCTGCATAAAGGCAACCACCTGGATGAGGATATGTATATCGGATTCCAAACTGCTTTTATAGAGCGAAAAAGAGCCATCCATCAAAACATGCGGAAAGGCGTCTTATATATTCTTTATCGCGTTGTTCACGAATGGCGTATTACTCGTAAAAAGTATCGGTTAGACAAAGAGCAGTTCATTTCTTATATCAAGATGAGACAAGATGTGCGAAGAAACACGTACCAACAAGCGCTAATCTATCTGAAAGAACAAGCAGCAATTTCAAATGAACCAGACCTCTACTATATCGTTTCATTTGAATACGAAAGAGCCCTTAACCAGCTGAAAAAGCCAGTTACAATGGATACGAATAAACAAGAGGAAATCAAAGATGAACTCCGATCTGTAATTACTGAAACAGAAAGAGCCGAGGTTCATCATATGTATGAAATGGGCGAAATCAATCGGGAACAAGAACGAGAATTACGCAGATTTATCAATTACATCGAAAGTGTTAATCTGTATGAACAGGTAGAATAAGTGATTATAAAAAGACACGCGAGAGTAAATACTCTTGCGTGTCTTTTTTGCATATCGTTTATTCATGTTTCGCAATTTCACTGCTAATGAGCGCTGTATAATATTTCGCACCCTCAGCATTTGGATGGATATGGTCATTATAAAATAGCTGTTCTTCATCTTCTGTCGCTTCATACCAATTAATCAGCCGGACATTGTCTCTTTTTTTAATAGCCTCATTCAATTTGCGATTCACATTATCCTGCCAATTTCGCGTAACGCGCGTGTTGATAAGATAAATATGCCTAGTCTTTCCAATGGTGTTTAGTAATTCTTCTAGCTGTGGTCCGCTAAAGTCGCCATTAGAACCAAGTCCGACAACAACTACTTTGCCAAGCTTTCCTTGGCTTTTCAATGATGTGACGACATCGTACGTATCATACATTTGTCGCCCTACTTTTGCATCGACGACAATTTGCGGAATTTGTGCCTTTAATGCAGAGGCAGCACTTAGCATAACTGAATCTCCAATAGCTGTGACGCTAAGTGAAGAGGGAACAGTGCCTGGAACAATCTTTTTCTTTTTCTTTTTTTCATTTGCTTTTTTTTCAGCCTGTTCTTTCTTTTTCGCTAGTTGTGCTTCTTTTTCTTTTTGTGCCAACTTCGCTTCTTCTCTTGTACTGTTATCTTTGGAATTCTCTTTTTGTGAAGTAACTTCCTTTTTAGCAGGATTTTGCTTCTCTTTCTTCGGCTCTGTTGTATCGGAAGAGTTCTCTAATTTTTTCTCTTCATTCAGCAGATGCTGCTCTAGCGCCCTGCTGCTTGCTTGAGTATCAGTCGGCGTAGAAATCATACCCATCATAAAAATGATGACTATACATCCAAGCATCGCTGATCCAATGCGGTAAGGTAATGTCCAATCTTTCCACTTCCATGACCATTCATGTGTTTTAAATTTGGATACCCAAACCTTCCATTCGCCCTTTCGAATGGGATCCTCCACAAAACGCCATGAAAGCTCTGCAAATAAAACTGTCATTAAAATAATGATTAGCGTCTTCCAGAATGGTATAGGCACACCTTCAAGACCTGCTCCCATCAAGACAATAAACGGAAAATGCCAAATATATATCCCGTAAGAGCGAACACCAACCCATAATAACGGGCGAAAGCTTAAGATTTCACCCATCCAACTCGCCGGATGGACGATGACAGCAATCAGCACTGCTGTCGCAAGAGATGCTAACAACATCCCGCCTTCGTAAAGAAACGGACCTTCTTCATGCATAAAAATAATCATGAGTAACAGTACTAACGCACTGATGATCCCTGCTCCATTTAATAATTTTTTGGCTTCATCTGTAATATTGGCTTTTAATTTACGACTTGGCCATACGAATGCCAGCGCCGCACCAATGAGAAGCGAGAAGGCTCTTGTATCTGTGCCATAATAAACACGGCTCGGGTCCTCGCCCGGCGTGTACATCCAAAACATAGCTATAGCAGAGATGAATGCGAGGGAGCAGATACCAATCGCTACCTTCCCGCTCATCTTTACAAATCGGAGAACTACTAACATCACCAACGGCCAAATAATATAGAATTGCTCTTCAACAGCGAGTGACCACATATGCTGCAATGGAGATGGTGGAGCAAACTTTGTGAAGTACGAATGATGTTGTGCAACGTAAAACCAATTGCTGACATAAAAGACAGCAGATAATATTTCTTCACGCAATCCTATTAAAAATGATCGTTGAAATAACGTAATCCAAAAACCAACCAATAGCAGCATGGCAAATAAAGCGGGAATTAGCCTTCTAAAACGCCTGATAAAGAATTTCTTGAAGTCAATTCTCCCCGTCGTATTCCACTCATTGATCAGCAAATCTGTGATTAAATAGCCTGACAGCACAAAGAATATCGTTACTCCCAGATAGCCGCCGGCAATTCCTCCAACATGAAGATGATAAAGAATCACCGAAAGAACAGCGATTGCCCTTAGACCATCTAATCCGCCTATGTATCTATGATTTTTTTGAATCGGCTTTGGCATATATTTCACCACTTTCCACTTATCTTCCCATCTTATATATGACGATTCAAACGACAGTTTGTTTTTAAATTTTGCTAAAAAGCGACAAAAAATTTTATTTCATCCTATTATATCCTATCGCAAAGTTCGTCTTATAACAAAAAATTACATAAATCGGTAAATAAGTTCCTCTTAAATTAGCAGAAAAGCCGACATCTAGGTACATGTCGGCTCTAAATTTTTTTATCTTTCACATGCCCATCCATCATGGTCTCGGTCCATCTTTGACTGGTACGCAGGATGAGATTTAGAAACACCATGGGGATAGTACTTGCGTAATTCGGTGCAATTTTTAAAATTTGTTTTTTTGGTAGTAGCAGGCTTTTTCTTTTTAGCTGATGAAGTCTTGGCTACAGACGGTTCCTTCTTACCACTCCATAGACCCTTTTTCTTTTTCTTTACAATCGCTTGAAGATGCACAAGTTTTGATTCGTATGAATAAGTGCCATAGTCATAGAATTTCTTTACATAGCCTTTTTTCACCAACAACTCTTGCAATAGCTGGCCGTCCACCCATACCCATACAAGTGTGCGTCCGTATTTATCTTTTCTTGCCCCATCATATTGCAATTGAATTTTTTTAGCTTTTTTAAGTTTCGTACATGTGTATTGTGATGCTGTTTTTCCATAAGGCTCAATTTTTTTCGTTGATTCTGGGGTATCCACATAAAGGAATCGTGAATAGCCTGCTTTCTTAAAGTGTGCTGTATCGCCATCTACACATTTCATCAGAGAATCTGTAAATTTCGCTGATGCCTTAGCATTTACATCAGCAGGGATAGTAAGCCCCATTATGATAAATGCTACGACCATCCAAACACTTAAAGCTACTGATACTTTTTTCAATATGCCCACCTCTAAAAATTTATAAAGAAAGGTAATTTCTTTATAAATTAAGGTACCATATTCTTATGGAAAATAGTATAAATTTTTGAAACACACCATTATATTTATCACTTTTCCTGCATTTACTGTTTTTAGCTTGGTGATGCTTTTCAAGAGGCAGCGTAAACTAGCCTGTTATAAATAGCAGAGATACTTAGTCTTAGCTTGCTGCTTCTCTCTACTTATGTGGTTTTTTCACTTTACCGTAGGCACCGCCACCGCCCATTACCAATGAAAGCTCTCCTTTCCTTCCTTTATCGATTAAGTCTGCAATTTTTTCGGGCACTACCGTTTCTAACTCTTCTCTTGAAATGACGTGAAGAATATTCATTTCTGTCCCAAATGTTGCTAGAAGCTTTTCCATTGTTTTTTTGCCTACTCCCGGAATAAAATCTAATGGAATTTGATGGATATATGGAGGGCGTTCTCTACTTGATTCGTCCTGTGTGGATAGTTCTTTAATGCGCACAGAAACACCTTTCGTCAGATGTTTTCCGCCACAATTTGGGCATGGAATCTCTGTTGTTCTAAACCCACAGTCTGCACAGGCAGTTTCGTGATATTTCCCTAAAAGTGGATTCAGCCCATAGTTTTCCACAATAGCTCGTCCATCCTCCTCTTTTAATGCTTTTTTCAGCTCATCAAAAGTGGGCTCTTCTAATCGGATTTTTTGATATTCTCTGGCCATTTTACCTAATGAATGTGCGTCAGAATTTGTAACGTATGTGTATTTCTCTAACTCTTGAATACCTTTGACCATGTCTGTATCTGAGCTCAGTCCAAGTTCAATACCATCGATTTGGTCCATATCAAATACTTCCGCAAGGCTTTTTTCAACACCCTTTCCGTAAGCGCTCTTAAAAGGTGTAAAAACATGTGCAGGTATAAATAAACCTCCAAGCTCATGTACTTTATGCTGTAAAGTCAATGCGTCACAGGCTATTCTTTGGGTGCTCAAATTAATATTCGTGATATGGTTGCTCATCCAATTTGAAAAGGTACAAATCGTTTCCATGGATCGGAAGTAAGCTAAGACATGTAGCGGTCCCTTACAATTTGCATCATTGACCTCGATCTCTACACCCGGGATTAATGTAGTGCTTTCAAAGCGAAGCCCGCCACCCTCTAATGCTATCAATTGATTTGCCTCTACTAATGCAGCCATTTCTTCCAATACTTCGGGCGAATGGCAATCAATTATTCCAACGATGTCCAATCCTTTTTTCATGGTTGCTGTTTTTAATATATTTTCCAAAGTCAGCGTTTTGCTTCCTGTAATCTTTACTGGTCGCCCCTTCCAGGTACGTCCAATATGAATATGTAAATCTGCATAATAATCATGCAACAAGTGATATCACTCCTTAGATGCTCTAACTTATATTCCCAAATTAACAATATTTTAAACGTACACATTAGTCTGTCCTGAGAAAGCGCAAATATGTCTAGAAAAGAATCTTGCCCATATAAAAAAACAGCTGCAGGCTATGCAGCTGTTCCACTTTAATGAATTAGCCCTTCATTTAGCTTTCCTGTTAATCGGTCAATGTCTACTTCAAATAATTCAATCTTGGGTAGGATGGGATAGCCTTTTCTTTCAAACGTCCATGAAGGATCACCGTATTTTTCAAGCAATCGATCAAAAAATAGTTCCTTCTCTTTTTCATCTTCAATTCGTCTGATGGTGCCGAAAACGACAACGCTTGTATAAACGAGTGCAGATTGGCAAGCATATTTTTTCCCAGGATGCAAATCACCCATTTGACTTACCTCAATACATACTTTCGGATTTTCTTTGATGTTTTCCCAAAAGTGGCTTTCTCTTATATTGCCGATATGTAGATATACTTTTTCATTCTCATAAAGATACACAAGCGGGATAACATAAGGAAATCCATCACTATCTACTGTTGCCACATGTGCTACTTTTGCCATCTTCAAAAAATGCTTTGCATCCTCTTGTGAAATCTCCACACGTTTATTTTGGATTGCGCCGCGCATATGAACACCCCTTTTTTCTTACTATTCTAACATATATGTAAAATACATCATATATAACCTCCAAAATATTTACATATCCAAAAGAATGATTGGAAGCATTTTGGTTAACAATATGAAGTAAAGTGACACTCACTCGATGGTTTTCCATTTAAGTGGGAGTGTATCATCGGGCTTTTACAGGTAGTTGTCCAGTCTTTAGATGATGAATGCCAATAACCTGTTATGTCAGATAAATTCTAATGAGGTGAACAGTATGATCCAATTTGATTCACAGATTGAAGGTAAAAAATCGTATTTTGGTGTCATTCGCGATGTATTTGAGTCTCATGGCTGTAGTTTTTGCTCAAACTTTGAATATCATGAAGGAAAATTCGATTCTATCCTCCACCGTGATGGCGGTGAGACCATTTATCTCCGTATGCCTTTTTGGACACTGGACGGAGATTTGGACCATCACGCTACCTATATTCAGTTTGGCAAACCTTTTGTCATCAAGCATGTGGTCAACTTAGGTCTAGATTATGATGAACATTCGCTGGTGACCGCTACAACTGGCCTAAGTCAATTCCAAGAACCAATTGACAAAGACGGTAAAATTGTGGACAAAAGCCGTTGGGTAATTGCTGGTGAAGAGAAAATTAATAAAATGCTTCGATCATTGGATGGCGACCATATAGTACAATAAAAAGACGAAAGCACTTCTCTTAGAGGAGTGTCTTCTTTTTTACAAAAAAATTTACAACACTATACATAGCCAAATGAATTCTACACATACTGAACCTATCAAAAGGAGGGAATTCAAATGGCTCTATTAGAAAACTGGCAACAATGGACATCATTCTTAGGACAACATGTCAACCAAGCAGAACAATCAGGTATGCCAAACAATGCGATTAAACAAGCAGCGATGCAAATCGGTGATTATCTCGCAAACAATGTTGACCCGAAGAATGAACAACAACGCGTGCTTTCCGATATGTGGGGCGTTGCAAATGAAAACGAAAAAGAAGCACTAGCTAGCTGTGTTGTTAAGTTAGTCCAAAACAAGAACTTACAATAACATCAAAACCCCGAATAGCGCTGCTGTTTGGGGTTTTTGTTTCCTTACAAATAATTGTTTAAAAGGTGGCAGATGAAGGAAAAACTACTGTATGAAAACGTTTTGAAGGAGAAGAATATGGCCGTTATGAATAATAAACAACAGACAAATCAATCTCATTACTCGAAACGAAACGTATGGTCTGGTTTTCTTTTTGGAGTAGGTATTGCCGCCTTTATAGATGAAGTTGTTTTCCATTTAATACTTCAGTGGCACCATTTTTATGACAAATCAACACTTCATATCGGGTTGTTATCTGATGGTATTTTCCATGCATTCGGCTGGTTTGCGACCATTGGCGGTTCGTTCCTTTTAGCCGATGTCAATCGCCGCCATGCATTTGCTCCAGTAAAGTGGTGGGGAGGCGTGCTGATTGGTCTAGGAGGATTTCAGCTTTATGACGGCACCGTCCATCACAAAGTCATGCAGCTTCACCAAATTCGATATGTCGATAACCTCATCATCTATGATTTAGTATGGAATATTTTAGCTATCATTATGTTACTTATAGGGCTGTTCCTTGTGTTTAAGACGCGTAGCAGACTTCAGCCTGTTGGGAGTGTGACTGATGAACAGCCATAGCAATATGCATTCTACAGTCCACTCTTTATCTGGAGGAATGCCTCAATTCTTTTTGGGGCTTTTCTTTATATTGGCTTTGGTCTTCTATATCCTTGCGGTCGTTCTTTCGAATAAGCGATATCAACCATGGCCGGTAAAGCGCACTATACTGTGGCTTTTTGGTATTTTGTTTGCAGCAGCCTCATTATTAGGACCAATAGCAGAGCGTGCTCACACAAATTTCACCGCACATATGGTTGGTCACCTGCTTTTAGGAATGCTTGCCCCACTGCTAATGGCGCTTGCTTCACCTATGGCCCTTTTGTTACGTACATTACCTGTCGCCAAAGCACGAAACCTAACTCGGCTGCTGAAAAGCTGGCCAAGCAGAATGTATACAAACCCAGTCATTGCGTCCCTTTTAAATATAGGTGGACTTTGGCTTTTATACACCACTCCCTTATATTCACTTATGCATGAAAGCATGTGGATCTATGTTCTAATTCACCTCCACATCTTTGTGGCTGGTTATTTGTTTACTGTATCAATGATTTATATTGACCCTGTTTCCCATCGTACGCCCTTTCTATACCGCGCCATTGTATTAACCATTGCCTTAGCGGGCCACGGTATTTTATCTAAATACATTTACGCTCATCCGCCCGTTGGAGTACCGCAGTACCAGGCAGAGCTGGGCAGTATGATTATGTATTATGGTGGAGACGTCATTGATTGTGCCATTATTTTTATGCTTTGTTTGCAATGGTATAGATCTACACGGCCACGGGCTACTGTATCAGCAAATAGTACAGCAAATTAAATTAGATTAAATTAAAAAACTACTTTAGGAGCATATTTAATATGAAAATTAAAGCAGCAGTTACACATGGGCAAGGCCAAGAATTTACTCTCGAAGAGGTAGACTTAGCAGCTCCCAAAGCAAATGAAGTATTAGTCAAAATTGTCGCTACAGGTGTATGTCATACTGATGCGGTTGCGCGTGATGCAGCTATCGCTCCCCTTCCCGCGGTGCTCGGTCATGAAGGCGCCGGCATCATAGAAGATGTAGGTGAAGGCGTTACCCGTTTTGCCAAGGGTGATCATGTAGTATTATCCTTCGCTCATTGTGGCCATTGCGACAATTGCTTAACTGGACACCCTGCTGTTTGTGAAACGTTTAATGATTTGAATTTTGGTGGTGTCAATGACGATTATACGCATCGTTTATCCCAAGACGGCGAGCAATTATCAACATTCTTCGGCCAATCTTCCTTTGGCACTTTTGCCGTTGTACATGAGCGCAATGTAGTGAAAGTAGATCCAGATGTAGATTTAGCCTTATTAGGTCCATTAGGGTGTGGAATTCAAACAGGAGCTGGCACGGTTTTAAATAAACTTAAACCAGAATTCGGCTCTACGATTGCAATTTATGGCGCTGGCGCTGTTGGATTGAGTGCTGTGATGGCGGCCAAGATAGTTGGATGTAAGATGATTATTGTGGTCGATGTTAATGACTCTCGCTTAGAGCTAGCAAAAGAGCTAGGTGCAACGCATGCCTTTAATGGATTAAAGACTAATGTAGTAGAAGAGATCAAAAAATTAACAAAAGGCGGCAATAAATATGCAATTGATACAACTGGGGTTCCGCCAGTTGTCCGTCAATGTTTGCAGGCATTACGTCCACTTGGCGTGGCTGCAATTGTTGGTGTAACACCTGAAATGACGATTGATGTCCACAATGATCTAATGGCAGAAGGAAAAACAATGGTAGGAGTCATTGAAGGGGATGCCGTGCCGAATGTCTTTATCCCACAATTAGTGGAGTATTACAAAGCCGGCCTATTTCCTTTTGATAAATTAGTGAAATTCTATGACTTTGACCAAATCAATGAAGCATTTGAAGCCTCCAAAAAGGGTGAGGCGATTAAACCAATCTTACGCGTTCAATAAAACATAACCAGCCCCTTTTAAAAATATTTTTTAATAAATTTTTGATATTAAAGTGGAATAGTTGCCATCCTTTTTACTTACCAAAAAGAGGAGCCCATTCCACTTTATTTTTTATTTCTTCTGTTTTGAGATCAATAATTGGAGCATATGAAAGAAACTATACATACACTGAATGAAGTCAACAAGATGGGGAGTTAGATTCATATTTTTAACATAAATGATGAGGGAATTTTAACAAGCAAACCACTGTTTCAAGCTATCAGTTAATTTAGAAAGGTTATTGACATTAAAATCGAATAGATATATATTATTTCTGAAAACGGTATCTATCAAATCTTACCTAATGAAACGTAAATTTGGAAATACTACTATCATAATTTAGAAATAATACATTCTATTAAGCAGTAAAAAAGCTTTTTGCTCTAGGGTATGAGCTAATGCTGCTACCTTATATTTTTGGATTTTCATACTGGTAGAATCCTTATATTGCCGTTTATACATATCTAGAAGGAGGCTAATTGTAATAAGCTTATTTTTTTAGTTTAAAACCCTACTATATTTATCGGTATTATAAGATAAAAAATATGTAAGTAAAGGGAATCTGAAACAATTCTTTAACATATCCATGTAAGAACGATTTTCAAACGAATTATTTAGTTTTAGGAAAACATTCCAAGGAGGATTCAAATTGAGAAAAAAATTTACAAAATTAATTATTCCTTTTGCTGCTGCTTCTTTGTTATTAGCAGCATGCGGTGAACAGGCGACAAACAATTCAAACAATACAAGTTCAGGTCAATCTTCGAAGGTTGCCTCAATCAAGGATGAATCGCTGAAAGCAGCAAGCCCAGATAGCGTTCCGGCAAAAGCGTTAAATCGCAAGGATACGTTTATTGCTACTCTCTCAACTAACCCAGGCGGCGCCTTTTTACCGAACTTCTATAAAACCGGATATGACGGCAATGTATCTTCACCTATTTTTGACGGCTTAGTTGATATCAATGAGAAAGGCGAATACACACCAAAGCTTGCTGAAAAATGGGAAATCTCGAAGGATGGAAAAACGTATACTTTCCATATTCGAAAAAATGCGAAATTTAGTGATGGTAAGCCTGTAACTTCCGAGGATGTTGGATTTACATTGTCCATACTACATGACCCATCATACGCAGGTGACACAGATATTAGCCGTGCCCATATCATCGGCGGCGAAGACTACAAAAAAGGCAAAGCTAAAACAATCAAAGGTATCGAAATCGTTGATGACCAAACAATCACTATTAAAACAGACTCTGTTGATGTGCAAGCACTAAGTATCTTGGGAGGTCCTGTCCTTTCAAAAGCTTATTATGGTAAAGGTTATCACTTTGGCAACCTCGATTATTTAAAAGATCTTTATCAAAAGCCAATGGGAGCTGGTCCATACAAATTCGACAAGTACATTCCAAATCAAGAAGTACGATATGTAGCAAATGAAAATTATTGGAATGGCGCACCGAAGATTAAGCATTTCATCTATAAAATCGCCAATGAAAATGGCCTACAGTATTTCCAAGCTGGGGATGTAGACTTTGCTGGTTTCACAGCAAATGCGGATAACCTAGAACAATTGAAATCAGTTGGATTTGCAAACATCGATATCTATACTGGCACACCAATTAGCTTTATCTCTATTAACAATAAAAAAGAGTATATGAAGGATGCCAAAGTACGCCAAGCACTAAACTATGGGCTGAATCGCCAACAAATCATTGATACTGTTTACCAAGGATATGGCGAAGTAGCGAATATTCCAATCGCGCCCGTGTCATGGGCATACAACGATGAAGGTGTCAGAAAGTTTAACTATGACCCTAAAAAAGCAAAAGAATTATTGGATGAAGCAGGATGGAAAGTTGGCAAAAACGGCATTCGTGAAAAAGATGGCAAAAAGCTAGAACTTGTTTATCTAAGCGCTAAATCTGATGATGGCTTAATCCCGATTGCCAAAGAGAATTATAAGGAAATTGGCATCAATCTTAAACCAGAGTTCTCCGACTTTAATGCATTAGTTTCAAAAGTAGACAAAGGAAACTATGACTTGGCTTCCTTCTCTACTCCAATGATTATGGATCCAAATGACGTGGTAGCAGATTACCATTCTAAAAATGCAGATAAGAATAACGGGTACAAAAATCCGGCTCTCGATAAGCTGATTGAAGAAGGTCAAAATACACTAGACCAAGAAAAGAGAAAAGAAATTTATCACGAATTATATAAAGAATTTGCTGATAACCCACCAATCATTCTATTAAACTATCGCAAGATTTTAAATGGTGTTAGCTCTCGCATCGACGGAGTCAAACAAGATCCTTACAATGGTATCCTTTCGAGTTTAACTGAGGTTGACATTACAAAGTAAGTGCGATCCTCAATCGGTATGTCGCATTGTGCAAAGAAAATTATTAGCCTGTGACAGACGTTGGTCATTTAAGCTAACCGCAATCACAGTGAAATTCATTTAAAAGCGGATGGAGTGTATGCTCCTCCTCTTTTCTGATGGGGGTTTTACGTTGAAAGAATATATTATCCGACGGGTACTTATTTCGATTCCCATATTGATTGGAACATCGTTTCTAATCTTTTATTTATTCGCATTGCTTCCAGGAGATTATGTGGACTCAAATCCTTCTCTTACTCCTCAACGCGCTGCCGAACTAAGGGAATTTTATGGTTTTAATGAGCCTGTCATCAAACGATATTTTAATTGGATTGCTGGGATATTCCACGGCGACCTAGGCTTTTCATTCCAATACCAACAACCGGTGACAAAGGTAATCAATCAATTCATCTGGAATTCTTTTATCGTTTCTATCATCTCTTTGGTCATCACATGGATTATTGCATTAATAACTGGTGTGTATTCTGCGATGAAACAATATTCTATATTTGATAGCTTCGTTACATTCTTTGTTTTTGCCGCTATGTCTATCCCCTCCTTCTTTATTGGTTTATTGCTGATTAAGATCTTTGCGATTGATATGAATCTATTGCCTGTAGGCGGGATGATTGACGTCGGGAGCAATACTACTGGATTAGCCCATTATGTGGAAATAGGACGGCATATGATTCTTCCCGTATTTATATTGGTGTTACTTGGTACAGGAAGTCTGACTCGATATGTACGAACTAGCATGCTGGAGGTTGTACGTCAGGATTATATTCGTACAGCACGCGCTAAAGGGCTAAAAGAAAGCAAAATTATTTTTAAACATGCATTAAAAAATGCCCTACTGCCATGTATCACTTTATTGGCATTTGAGTTGCCTGCACTATTCTCAGGGGCAATCATCATTGAACAGGTATTTAACTGGCCTGGCATTGGCCAAGTACAGCTAGAGTCATTAAATAATCGCGACTATCCGGTGTTAATGACATTCACAATGTTTTTAAGTTTCTTAACGATACTGGGAAATCTATTCGCAGATGTTGCGTATGCTGCGGTCGACCCTAGAATTCGTTTGAAATAATGGAGGTGAAAAAGTGAATTCAGCGACAGTCAAACATGCAAACCATGGACAATCAACAAAAAGGCCTTCACTTTGGAAGGATACTTGGAAAAAAATCCGCAAAAAAAAGCTGGCCATGGGGAGTCTCTATTTCTTGGTTTTCATTTTTTTATTTTGTTTTATCGGACCTTTCCTTTCTCCGTATGCAGGCCAATCCGTAAATAGTGCCATCATAAACCAACCACCCTCTTCTCTTCATTGGATGGGGACAGATAAGTTCGGACGTGACGTATTGACTCGGCTCATGCTTGCTGGGCGCATATCCCTAACAGTAGGCTTAGCCTCTATGGTCATATCCATTATTTTAGGTTCAGCTTTAGGCGCCATATCTGGTTATTATCGAGGCTTGCCTGACACGATTATTATGCGGCTAGCGGATGTATTGATGTCCATTCCCGGTTTGCCATTGCTGCTACTAATGGGTGCTTTACTATCAGAACTGAAAGTAGAACCAGAATATCGTATTTACCTTGTTATGCTGATGCTTAGCTTTGTTGGCTGGCCTGGTTTAGCAAGGCTTGTACGAGGAGAGATTTTAACATTTCGAGAGCAAGCCTTTATGAAAGCGACAGAAGTATTGGGATTAAAGGATCGACGAAAAATTTTCTCTCACTTGCTTCCAAACACTGTTCCCTTACTTATCGTAGTGGCCACTTTGAATGTGGCCGGAGCAATTCTAAGTGAGTCGGCATTAAGTTTCCTAGGCTTAGGTGTTGTTCCACCTGCCGCTTCTTGGGGAAATATGATTGATTCTGCTAACTCATTAATAGACTTCCAACAGCGACCATGGCTATGGGTCCCGCCTGGTTTTGCGATATTCTTGACCGTTATCTCCATCAACCTGCTAGGCGATGGTCTTCGCGATGTATTGGATCCAAAAATGAAGCAATAAGGAGGGTTGATTTTGGCAACTCCGTTACTAGAAATTAAAGATTTACAGACTACCTTTTATACGGAACATGGCTCCGTTAAAGCAAGCAACCACGTCAATGTCACTGTCAACAAAGGAGAAATTGTTTGCTTAGTGGGCGAATCAGGCTGCGGAAAAAGTGTCACCGCTATGTCCATCATGAAGCTGATTGAAGCACCTGGTGTCATTGAAGGCGGGCAAATTCTTTTTCAAGACCAAGACATTTTGACACTTGGCAATAAAGCATTACGCAATCTACGTGGCAATGATATTGCAATGATTTTCCAAGAACCGATGAGCGCATTGAACCCTGTGTATACAATCGGAGATCAAATGATGGAACCCCTTCTTCAACATACAAAACTAAGTAAAAATGAAGCCTACGATAAATGTATTGAATTGATGGAAAAAGTAGGTTTGTCGAGAACCAAACAACTCATGAAGTCATATCCTCATGAATTGAGCGGCGGGATGCTGCAACGAATTATGATTGCGATTGCCCTTTCATGTGATCCTAAGTTGATTATTGCCGATGAGCCGACAACTGCTTTAGACGTAACGATACAAGCGCAAATCTTAGAGATTTTAAAAGAAATTAATAAAGAATTGCAAACTTCTATTCTTTTTATTACGCATGACCTTGGCGTAGTAGCTGAAATGGCTGACCGTGTTGTTGTTATGTATGCCGGGAAGGTCGTTGAGGAAGGGACAGTCCTGGAAATATTCAAAGAGCCAAAACATCCATACACAAAAGGTCTGCTTCACGCAAAGCCAGTCATTAATAAATTTCAAGAACGCCTCTATACCATTCCTGGCCAGGTGCCTGACCTTTCTACATTAGGCGACCATTGCTTCTTTCAAGATCGCTGCGAGTACCGAATGGATATTTGTGGCCAATCGATGCCTGCTTTAACATCCGAGTCGACAACTCATTGTGTTGCTTGCTGGTTATACAAGGAAGCACCCCGTAAGGAAGGATTAAAGATATGACCGAATCAATCATAGAAGTAAATGGCTTAAAAAAATATTTTCCGATTAAGTCCGGTGTATTTGGACAAAAGAAGCAATATGTAAAAGCAGTAGATGGCGTTGATTTTATCATAAAGCCAGGAGAAGTATTTGGCCTTGTCGGAGAATCCGGAAGCGGAAAGTCGACAGTCGGCCATACAATACTAAGGCTGCATGAAAAAACAGAGGGTACGGTCAAATTTATGGGTGAAGATATCTTTGGAGTAGACAAACAAAAGCTTCGGCAGATACGTCCGAAAATGCAATTGGTATTCCAAGATCCATATAGTTCACTGAACCCTAGAATGCGCATTGGTGATGCCATCGGCGAGGCGTTGATGGATCACGGACTAGCTGATAAAGGTGATATCCGTGACATCGTTTCCGAAACGCTAGAAAAATGTGGCCTTTCTCACCATTATATCGATCGCTATCCACATGAATTTTCTGGCGGGCAGCGGCAACGAATTGTCATTGCTAGAGCAATGGCCTTAAATCCAACCTTTATTGTGGCGGATGAACCGGTAGCAGCATTAGATGTATCGATTCAAGCACAAATCATCAACTTGTTTAAAGATTTGCAAGAACAAAACGGGCTATCATACTTATTCATTTCTCATGATTTAAGTATCGTTGAGCATCTATGCACGAAGGTTGGCATTATGTATTTGGGCAACCTTGTAGAAGTAGCTGACCGCACAGAATTATTTACGAATCCGCTACACCCTTATACAAAAGCATTATTGTCAGCAGTGCCGATCCCTGATCCTACTATCAAAAAAGAAAGAATTATATTAAGGGGTGAAATCCCTAGTTCTGTACACCCCCCAAGTGGATGCAAATTCAGAACACGATGCCCTTTTGCTACGGAAAGATGCGCTCAAGAAGTTCCAGCGCTTAGAGATGTGGGGGCAGGCCATCAAGTCGCTTGTCATTATGTGTAACTTTCTTTTAATAAACTATAATAAAAACCGCCCTATAGATTACTTGGCTCATATAGGGCAGGGTTTTTTCAATTGAAGAGGTACCCGAGCACGGAGTTTTCTTCCCTGACGGCATTTTCTAACTGGCTTAGCTACTATCTCCTTGTACCGTTCCTGCAGATTACTCAGCCAATCTAATCGATAGGCAGTTCTACAGTGAAATTAGTCCCCACATTTTCAGTGCTACTCACACTGATTTCCCCCCCATGCATCTTTACAATGGTAGCAACGATGGATAGTCCTAATCCGGTCCCTTCTACCGTTCGAGTGCGTGCGATATCCACACGATAAAAACGGTCAAAAATCCTTTCAATATCTTTTTCATTCAATCCTATACCGGTATCTTCAAACGATACAACTAACCCGTTTCCTTTTGTTTTAATAGAAATTTCTATACTGCCATTAGGTTTATTATATTTAATCGAATTTGTTAAGAGATTGTCCCAAACCGTATTAAGCAACGATAGATCTCCCATAATTTCTATATCCGGTAATGAATAACCAAGCATAATACCCTTCTCATCCATTTGCCATTGATAATTTTTGACTAATTCTTTCATTTGCTTACCAACATTAAATAGCTTTCTTTTTAAGATATCTTCATCACGATCTAACGAAGCAAGAAGCAATAATTGTTTCGTTAATGTAGAAAGCCTTCTAATTTCATCGTTAATAATAGAAACATACTGGCTTCTATCTTCCCTGCTTATTAATTCATTTTCTAATAGGTCTGTATATGCTTTAATATTGGATAAAGGAGATTGGATATCATGAGAAATGTTCGAAATGAACTCCTTCCTTCTATCGTCCACCTTTTCCAGTTTTCTGGCCATCTGCAAAAAGCTAAGCGATAGTTCTCCTAATTCATCATGACGTGTAATATCAAGATTGACATTAAAATCTCCATTAGATAATAACTTTGTAGCCGATGTAAGTTTTGTAATTGGTGTTACTAAATACTTTGCGCTAAAGATAACTAAAGTAATGCTCAATAAAATGGATAGAGCAAGGAGCCATCCAAACAAGATATGCATTTCATTAAAAAGAAGTTTAATATCTGGCCTAAGGAAAAGAGCATATTTCTTTCCATCATGGATTAAAGGCACACCAATTGTATTTTTCAATTCATTTGCAAAAAATCCAGTGACAAATGTTTCTTGCGGGAAATTGAGAATACCATGAAAAATATCTCCATTTAATACGCGCTCTTTCGTGGCATTCGAGAGCTTATTTTCCCTAAAACGTGCTCCAAAGTAAGATTCTTCTTCAAAATTGTCAACTAGGTAAATTTGATAGCCGATGGATGATACGTTTTCTAAATATTCTTCTAGATTTATAGTTGGATGATCAGTCACAAACTCAGCAATATCTAGTGCGATCCTTGTATTCTTTTGATCATTCAAAGGTTTTAGTCTTTGCTGATAATACGTATTAGAGATAATAAAAGCAAAAATCCCGCTAAAAATCATAATGCCAAGCGTAATCACGATAAATTTTACATACAGAGTTTTCACCTTGGATTAGCCTCCAATAAATATCCAACCCCGCGGACTGTTTTTATTTGGAAATCATCGGTTGATTTAGAAAAACGCTCTCTCAATCTCTTGATGTGAACATCCACTGTTCTTTCATCTCCCTCATAGTTTAGTCCCCATATTTGTTCAATTATTTGATCTCGAGAGAAAACGTGCATAGGATTAGAAGCGAGGAAATGTAATAATTCAAATTCTTTGAGTGGCAAAATTAAGGTTCTTTCTCCCATTTGTACTTCATATTTATTTTTATTTATCGTTGTATTTCCTAAACGGACAATAGTATCGTCTGTTTGTTTATTATATCTTCGTAGTAATGCCTCAATTCTAAATCTCAACTCTTTCATTTCAAAAGGCTTCACCAGATAATCATCAGTTCCAGATCGAAACCCTTCTTCTTTGTCTTCGATTTGATTTTTAGCAGTTAAAAGAATGATTGGGATATTATATTTTTTTCGAATTTCTTTGGTTAATGTATAACCATCTATGAATGGCATCATTACATCCACTACAGCTAGATCGCAAGCTACTTCATTCAGTACCCTCAACGCTTCGTTCCCGTCTTTTGCTTGCAACACCTTATAACCTGATTCGGTTAAGTGAATATCTACTACCTGTAGGATATTGATATCATCATCCACTATTAGTATATTCATCACTCTACATGCTCCCTTTCACACTTTCTTTAGATTATAGTCAAAATATAGAATGCTTTAGCTGCTGTCAGTGTGATTTTCATTAAGTGTTTGTATAACAAATAAACAGCCCCCTAAAATAAAAGTATGGGCTGTTTATTTACATTTAATTCTAGATTCTTGGCATCACCAATTTTACAACTATTTTTCTATTACCAACCCATCACTCATTTTGACAACACGGTCTACATATGAAAGCATTTCTTCATCATGGGTGACCATTAAAGTCGTAATATTCAACGTTTTTGTTAACTCTCGTATCAACATCATCACATCTTTTGATTTTTTCGAATCTAAACTTGCAGTGGGTTCATCTGCGAAGAGAATTTTCGGTTTGTGAATGATAGCACGGGCAATGGCAACACGTTGTTTCTCCCCGCCAGATAATGAAGAAGGATATGCATCTTTTCTATGTTCCATTTCAACTAGTTTTAGAATTCGATCAATTTCCGTTTTTTGTTCATGTTTATTTAATTTTGACTCAGATACATCTAACATTAGCAATAGCTGTTCTTCCACTGTTAGGAAAGGAACAAGGTGTGCAAATTGAAATACAAATCCAAATTCACTTGCACGAATTTGACGAATTTGTTCATCATTCATTGTCGCTATATTGTTTCCATTGAATACTACTTGCCCGTTTGTTGCAGGCTGTAATCCAGCCGCAATTGTTAGAAGTGTACTTTTTCCTGAACCTGAGGCACCCACTAGTGCTGTGATTTCCCCTTCTTTAAGAGAAAGGTTAATTCCTTTCAAAATTTCTTCTTTTATTTCTCCATTGGTAAACGTTTTTCTAACCTCATCAAGAGTAAATAATGGCATATTAAACCTCTCCTTGTTGGATTGCTTGCAATGGTTCTACTTTTCTTATTTGTATTCCTGACAGCGTAGCACCAATAAAACCTATTATTAAGAAAACAATAGATAATAGGAAAGTTGTCTCAAACGTTAAACTAAAAGGCATTCCTTTAGGAGCCACTAGATTGAAGATCTGGCTGAATGCAATAGACAATACAAGTGAAATGATTGTGATAAAAACCATTTGCGTCCACATCATTTGGAAAAGTTTTCTTGTTTTTATGCCAATCGCCTTCAATATGCCGTATAAACCAATCTTTTGAACATTCATCATATAGAAAAAGATGGCAAACAACATCCCACTAATGATTACTAAAAACCAAACAATCATATTTAAAGACATCTGTTCTGCATTAAAACTCGGAATGGTATTGAGAAATTCTTTCTTTGAAAAGGATTGTAATCCAGTAATATGTTTGGGAGATTTATCCCCAGGCACGAAGACCAATTGCATTTCTTTCACTCGGTAAATTTCTTTATAGTCGTTGATATTTATATAAGCAACTGGAGCATGGCTAAATTTCTTTTGCTCTACAAAACCTTTTACAGTTAACTTTCCGCTATACTGATTATTCGTTAAGGCATCCCCAATTTTTATACCTTTATCTTTCATAGAACTATCTAATACAACTTCGCCTTTCTTTATATTTGGAAACAATTTAGATTTGGTATTCGTTGATGTTACAAATGCAACGCTTCGTTGTTTCTCGCCTGGATCATTTAGAAAACCCATTTGTATAGAGAAGGCAACTGCGTCCTGAGTATTTTTTAAAATTTTATCTTCTGTACTTGCATCTATCTTAGACAGGTTATAGGTTTGATCTGAATCCTTGGTCATATAAAACTGGCCTTTGGGTAAATCTTTAATTAAGGCAGCATTGTCTTGAGACAATCCATTTGCCAAACCAGATATAATAAAAGTTAATAAACTTACAAGAAATACTATGGAGCCTAAAATTAAAAATCTTGCTTTATTTTTTTTCATTTCTTTCCATGCTAAGTTCATCACTATTCCTCCAATTCGTTTTCTATACTCCCACTATAAAGTATTAATATGAACAGACGATGAACAGCTGTTAAATTTAGAATTAACCCTGACCTTCGGAAAAAAATTGAACTGTTGCTATGTGATTCACGATAAACAAAGGCTAGTTTTCATGTTAATAAATGAAAACTAGCCTTATTATTTGACGCTCGAAGTATAAATTAGAAATCTCTTAGCCTTCCTTTTTACGAGAAAGCATATATTCATCTTTTAATATAGAATGATACGCGCTATCTACTAATACACCCTTGATCATTTCACTCTTTCGAAGGATGCCTTCACACTTCATACCTAAGCGCTCTAGTACTCTTCCAGATGCTGCATTCTTCACCTCATACGCTGCAAATACACGCTCTAAGCCAAGGATATTAAAGGCTAAGTCGAGGATCAACTTCCCTGCTTCTGTTGCATAGCCTTTACCCCAATAATGCCGATTCATGGTATACCCCAGTTCTCCGCTATGATTATATTCATGCACTCTGAACTCAATCGCACCAATCATTTTGTTGCTGTCTTTTAACACGATAGCATATTTGCCAATAGGTTCTTTTATAAAATAATTTGCTATAAAATTCTTTGTCTGATCTAAATCTTTATGCTCTGCATAAAGAAAACGAGTCGTTTCTTCATCTGATGTATATTCAAACATATCCTCAGCATCCTCAAACGAAACTGGACGCAATAGAATCCTTTCACCTTCCATTTGACTATGCTCAACTATTAACGTGTTGATATTTCCCAAGCTGACACCCCTATTTTTGACTAATTTCAGTCCTATCTTTTTGTTGGACTCATTAGAACATTATACCATAAATTAACTATTTAGATATTTTAAAATTCTCTCTTTTTTTATTCATGGTAAGTAGATTTGTTGCAGTATATGGTAAATTAATCTTTTAATTATAATTATTTTTTGTCTACTTTTTTAGCACTTCATCCGTTGTATCAATGAGGGGGAAAAATATGAATCAAAAAGACGCGTTTACCTCCTATCTGATTCAAATTGGAGAGGAAGTGTTTCTACTTTTACGCTCAAAGGGAGCATCAAAAGAAGATGCAGAAGATATTATTCAAAATACTTTCTATAAAATCTATTCCATGTTAAGTAACCTGGATGAAAAAACAATTCGTCCATGGTTTTATCGAGTGGCCCTCAATGACTTTATTGATTTAAAAAGAAAAAAATTTCAGCATAATGTTCCACTATCTGATGAAATTCAATCTAAGTTAGCTAGTGGAAATACTGATTTTGATCAGCTTTTTAATCAAGATGAAATTATGTATTTATTAAAAAATGTAAAAAAGGAGTATAGAGAGATTTTTATTTTAAAATATTATTATGAATTAACTTATGGGGAAATATCACAATTACTTCATTTACGTGAGGACAATATTAAGCAAAAGCTTTACCGGGCACGAAAAACAATCCATACAGAAAATGGAGGGATTAATGCATGGATTCATCGATTCAAAAGGCACTAAAAAAAGCAAAAAGAAAACAATTGGTTAAAATTGCTCTTATTTCTTTTATCGTTTGTATTACCCTACTATTTATAATTAGCCGAATAGGCATTTATTTAACTGTCCGAAATACAGCTCAATTACATGAAAGTTTATTTTTAGAGAACGCTATTTCTCAACCTAATGTTAATATTGACTCCCAGGTAACAAGCAATTCTACAATGTTCGGTGGCAATATTATCACATATCGCTCAAAAGATATAGATGGTTATCTAGTACCTTGGAGTACATTAACGAGTACTTATTCATTGTTTGGTACTTCTGGTGATAGCAACGAACGAACACCTGGCTTCCACAAGAACGGGGATACTTATTTTGAGTACGATAAACAAACAAAGCAAAGGTTCGCCACGTTTTATCATCCTGCGATTAAACAATATTATGGTGGTGTTCAAAATCAGCTCCCAGCTGTAATTCAAATAAAAAATCAGGTAGCTGAGGTGGCAATCTCATTCAAGCAGCCGTTAACAATGAAACAAGTACGCGATTACATACCCGAAAATTTAAATATAGCTTGGCTATATATGATGTCCGAGATAGTAGATGAAACACCAGGACCATCAGGCGTACAAGTTTATGGTTATTCCGATTCTAAACTCTCAAAAGATTCATTCGAGGATTTTGTTAACAACCTTAAAAAATACGATTCAAGACAATCAATGGAGGTAATCCAAGAATATATTGCCAAGAATAAAAACAAGCCGTTTAACGAAATAACTTTGTTAGGGGTCATGCTAACTGGTCGCACTGAAAATTTTAAAGAATTACTTGGGAAAGACTTTATTAGAGGTGCATCGATAGGCGTGACAGTACCGATTGTGCCGTATATTCAACCAACGAAATAGACAAGATTACTTCGTAGCAGAAAAAAGTAGTGCCAACCAGCAAATGGTTGGCATTATTTTTATATAAATGCTTCTAGCTTAGCTTTTATTCTCACCAATCTGGTCTGTTATATCTTTGAATTAAATAAAATGGAAGTTATTTATTCGTCCTCAACTTTAAATAGTCCATTTCCCTTTTTATTGACGCAGTGTTGACAATTTGTCAATTTAACTATATTCTTTTTGAGAATGATAGTTTCATATTCGCAGTTAAAGAAATTATTTTTATAGTGTTTTTATGAAAGGAGACTACACATGGACAAGCCAAATAATAGTTCTGAACTCGGTTTGTTGCTGAGACAATTATTAAAAGAACGTTCATTATCCATGCGCAATTTTAGTGAGCTCACTGGAATTGATACAGCCACAATTTCACGAATCATTAATAATAAACGAAAAGCAACTCCTCAACATTTAGAAAAATTTGCAGAATGTCTAGGAATTCCTTTAATTAAACTATTTGAAGCAGCAGGCTATCCTCTAGAACAGAATTCTGGAGAATTAGATTCGGATCTTCATGTGTCTATTGGTGCAATACAATCTATATTTAAGGATTCTAATATTAATGACGAGAATTTTTCAATTGAACGAGTGAAGCAAAAGTTAAAAAGCTATGAAGCATATGCAGAAACAGAAGAAGGAAAAAATACAATTACTAATGGTTTTAAACAAAAAATACAGGAAGTTGGTAGTGTAGGACCCTTCATTAATAAATTAAAGGACTTTCATACAAGGTTTATATCAAGGAAAGGCTCTATTTTTGAATTAGCCCTAATCGGTAGTTCATTACTGTATTTTATTATCCCAGTTGATGTGATTCCGGATTATTTACTGCCCATCGGCTATTTAGACGATGCGATTGCTGTACAACTTATTACGAATGCATTATTAAAACCATAATAATTTAGGCAGGTGAATTTATGAAACGTAGTAAACGGAAAGTATTTAGAAACCTCTTCTTAACATTCATTTTGATCATTATAGCTGGTGTAACTTATTGGTGTTATCAATATAATAGCGGCTTAGCTTCGGCAGAGAAAGGGCCTTCTAAAGAGGTGAAAACAACATTTAAACCTTTTGAAGGTGCAGATACGCATATTGGAAAGATGAATGTATTGTTAATAGGAAGTGATTCAAGAGGAGAAGAACATTCGAGATCAGATACCTTAATGATTGCGCACTATGATCAAAAAACGAATAACGTAAAGCTTGTTTCTATCATGAGAGATACATATGTTGATATCCCAAAACATGGTATGCAAAAAATAAATAGTGCTTTTGCATTTGGCGGACCTGAGCTTTTAAGAGAAACCATAAAACAAAATTTCGATATTGATGCAAATTACTATGCTGTTGTCGATTTTAAAGGATTTTCTAAAATAATTGATCTACTAGCACCTGATGGTATTACTGTGGATATTCCTTCTACTATGGAATATGGCATTGGTATGACTTTGCATTCCGGTAAACAAACTTTACATGGCGATCAGGTACTAGGTTATGTACGATATC
The DNA here is from genome assembly GCF_007988965.1 of Rummeliibacillus stabekisii. Taxonomy (GTDB): domain Bacteria; phylum Bacillota; class Bacilli; order Bacillales_A; family Planococcaceae; genus Rummeliibacillus; species Rummeliibacillus stabekisii. The sequence continues at coordinate 29,002 of NZ_BJVD01000012.1, read as the reverse complement.
GACATGATCGTTTAAGTGATTTTGGGCGTGTAGAACGACAGCAAGAAGTCTTAACAAAAGTGAAAGAACAAGCCATCAGTATGAAAACATTGGTGAATTTACCGAAGATACTTGGAACGGCTGATAGCTATATTGAGACCAATGTGGATAATAAAACAATCCTTACAATTGCTAAGGGTTTACTAGCTGGAAAATCAAAAGGCATGGAAACATTGCGTATTCCTATAGCAGATTCTTATGAGAACAAAAATGAAATTGTAGGTGCTGTGTTAGATGCAGATCTTGAAAAGAACAAAAAAGCCCTAAAAACATTTTTGACTACTAGTGAACAAAAGAAAACCCAATAAGTAACACTACTTCATATAGGAGAGGTCACCATTGAATTTAGATTATCAAATTTTTAAACTCATTAACCAATTTGCAGGAAAAAGTATCTTTATTGATCATCTAGTTCTCTACTTTTCAAAATATGGCCCTCTGCTATTTGGATTATTTTTTATCTGTCTTTGGTTTTCAAGGTCTAAAAATAAAGAACAAAATCAGAAGATCGTTTTGTCTGCATTAACTATTGTCATTCTTACACTTGGGATAGACATGATTATTGAAATCGTCCATTTTCGACCACGACCATTTGTTGACCATTCAGTAACACTATTATTCAACAAATCAAATATGGACCCTTCATTCCCCAGTAACCATGCTGCTGGATCATTTGCCTTGGCGTTTGCAGTTTTTTGGAATAGACGAAAAGCCGGATTGATACTGCTTGGATTAGCATGTGTTATGGCACTTTCAAGGATTTATATCGGAGTGCACTACCCCTTGGATGTTTTAGCTGGTGGTTTTATCGGATTTTGTGTTTCTTTACTTGTTGTGACACAAGCGAGAATCCTTAATCCTTTATACAACTTTATTATAGACATTTTCAATAAGCTCTCTTTTAAAAATTATAGATAGGCATCGCATATTTTGTTGTTCATTTTATTAAATATCTAGGAGGTGTTATGAATGGGAATTAGTCCTGTAACGGCAATTATACTTGCTGTTGTTGCCATAATCATTTTCGGACCAAAGAAACTACCTGAACTGGGAAAAGCTATGGGTACTACCCTTCGCGAATTCAAAAAAGCTACAAACGGATTAATGGAAGATGATGAACCGTCTAAAAATCCTTCAGAATCTACAAAATCTGAAGATAAATAAGCTAGGATGTTTATAAATGAATCATACTGAACTAACGATTATTGAACATATAGATGAATTAAGAAAACGATTGATGATTATTGCTGTATTCTTTGTGGTGGCAGTGATAGCTAGTTTTTTTCTTGCACAGCCTCTCATCCACTTTTTGCAATTTAGCAATGAAGCAAAGACATTACAGCTTCATTCTTTTAAAGTAACAGATCCAGTCAATATTTATTTCCAAGTGATTTTTGTATTGGCAATTGTTATGACGTCACCTATTATTTTATATCAGCTATGGGCCTTTATCACGCCAGGTTTATATCCGACAGAACGAAAGGCAACATTGCGGTATATCCCTTATATTGTGTTTTTATTTTTGCTTGGCGTTATGTTTTCATATAAGATTTTATTCCCTTATATGATTCATTTCATGGCAGAAATGTCTACAGACATGGATATTCAGCAAACTATTGGCATTAACGAATACTTTCAATTTCTGATTCAGCTGACACTCCCATTTGGGATTGTATTTGAATTGCCAATGGTTGTCTTATTTTTAACGCGACTTGGCATTATCACGCCGCAAATGCTCAGCAAGTTTCGGAAATACGCCTACTTCATTTTAATGGTTATTGCAGATATTATTACACCTACGGATGTTATGTCGCTATTTATAGTCTCTATACCTTTATGCATTTTGTATGAGATTAGCATCATAATCTCTCGTTTTGGCTATCGAAAATATTTGAAGTCGGAGAGTGAAAGGTCAATCGTAGCAGAAGAAAATCCTTCTACCCTATAAGGTAGAAGGATTTTTTATTGGAAAGGTTGTGAATCCCAAAATGCCACCTTAACATAACAACAGGTATTTTATTTTACATCATGTATTGTCAGTTTCTGTTCTGGAGTAAAGCTAACATATTCATAATCTTCTTCCCCGTTCACTATACTGCGATACCCCGCCTCAACCATACCATAATCGATTGATTGGTCATTCAACAGTTTCTGCATCAGCTTGCACTGTTGTAGCATCTGTTCTTTTGTTAGCTTCCCTTTTTCGATCTCTAGCATAATTATGATGGGCTTTGGTGTTTTAACCTGAGGCGTCCATTCCTTGGCGACTTTACTGTATACTTCTACATCAGTATCCACTGAATCGACTTGCGGCACTTTTTTCCGAAGGAGCGTTCGAATATACCTCTCTGCCTCCGTATTTAGTTTTTTAGATGCCTCTTTGTCTATGTTAGACTCATGAATCGTATCACTAAAGACTTCATAGGGTTCGATACCTGAGACATAGAATGAGTAGGTGGTTTCAACTGCTGATAGATCCTTTTTCACTACTTTAAACTGATAGGTACTGTCAGTCCATCCATGCTCTACAGATCGCTTAATCTTGTAATTCATATCCGGATAATTTTGTTCTAAAAACGCTTCTAGACTCTCTTTTGCTTTATGTTTATCCATTGTATTTCCGCTCATTTGTATGTAAGCAACTACGATGACGGCAATTAATGAAATGGCAATTACACTATATATTATTTTCTTTTTCATATTCATTTTCCCTCTCTTATTTTAAGAATACAAAAGCCGATAAGGATTCCAATAACAGTAACCAACAGGTGAATAATCAAAGTAGTCAGTGCTATTTGAAGAGCTTCCGAAAAACTGTCAGCATAAAATTTACCGAACCAATTCGTCATATATATCAGGCAATTCCACAGGAAATTCGGTACGCCCGCAAGCAGGACTGTAACGAGGACAGATCGGTAGAACAGATACGTGACTGCTCCCAAAATGGCATAGGTCAGGATAAACCCACTATTGTCATTCATAACGGTCGTGCTCATCGCTAAAATAAAGGCAATTGCTACAAAGAAAATCTGTATTGTCGTCAATTTCATGGTTATGTTTCGAATCATGTTTTTTGAAGCACCGTGGGGTCTTACTTGAGCAGGCAGTGGAATTTGTGATTGTTCCGCTATATGCCGGCATTCTTGGCAGCTTTGCAAATGTTCCTCAACAAACCGTTGAGTATCCGGATGCAATAACTCTTCTTCATATAATGGCAGTAAGTCTTGCGTCACCGCACAGTTTGTGTTCATAAAGTCAGCTCCATTGCTTTTTGAATTTTTAATTTCAATCGGTGAAAAGTAACCCGTGCATAGTTTTCAGATTTACCGATTAATACACCAATCTCCGCAAAACTCAGCTCTCCGTATATACGAAGCAGTACAATCTCTCTCGCTGAATCTTCCAACTTTGAAATATGATATAAAAGTTTTTTTGTATCCTCTTTGATTTCGGCTAATTCTTCTAAAGTATTGATTTCCGTTTCTGGCATCAAGGAGAGTTTTTGCATTAAGCTACGCTGATACTTATTCTTTCGGTAATGCTTCTTCAATAAGTTCACTGCGATCGAAAACATCCAAGTCGATAAGGTAGAAACACCATTAAATGATGTGATGTTTTTACATGCCTCATAAAAGGTATCATGGCAAAGGTCTTGAGCAGTTGCCTGATTTCCTGTCTTTGCATAAAAAAATGCGTAAATTTTCGGTTGGATTTCTTCGTATTCTTCTTCAAGCTTATTCATAACGACCCTCTCTCTCTTGCTGTTCAAATCATTAATACCTCGACTAGATGTTTCGTTACAACTTTTATAAAAATATTTATCAATTCCTTATCTAAAGGAGTAGTTGGATACAACTCTATAAAACAGTTGTCTATAACAATAAATAATTTAATGACCAATCGGACACCTTCTACATTCTCTATTAGTACGGAACCTTGCCAGACAGTAGGAACTCCTGACCAAAAGAAAATCCTTTTGTCTCTTAGTCTTTTATTTAGAGTGAATTTGCCACTTCTAGTGAATAGATAATAACTAGAAGCAACGAATAGATTAATTGCGTATAAAATTAAATACATATAGTAAATTTACCTATACAACCACTATTGATAGTTCATATATATATAGTGTATTTGATAAAAAGGTGATTTACGAAGTAAGAAAAAAATAGATAAGATTATTGGTTGGGGAAAACTGAGGTTTCATTTTAAGTACTCGTTATCGAAGCCTAAGCCCATACTAATTTCATTTGTTTCAATGAGAAATCGAGACTGAAAAATATTCAAGCATCAATTATGAACGACGTGCTTGGAAGGAACTCGACTGGCTTCCCCCTCGGGTCGTTATACTGCTGCTGAATGAATAACGAAGGAAAACGATCTAGAAAAGGAATGATGTCTCCACCTTGATTATGTAGCGTTAAAGTAATCTCTCCTCACCTATACTTGCTTGTATGAAACGCGAGATAAAAAGTTGCTCTCCATACTAACAAATGCTTCTTTCTCAAGCATGTTTGGGGAATCAGGGTAAGGACATGTACAAAAAAGCTGCTAAAAGATAAACAATACCTCGTATCCTTCAAAGTAGCATTCATATGACTCTATTCAATAAAATCATTCTACTCATCTAAAAATAACTCCGCAAATCACTAATACATCTGTACATTGTTCAAATGCTTAAAAGAAAAACATTGCATGGTCCTGGTGCTTTCAACTCTCTTTAAATCAGAATGGGGGATTTGTAAAACATTACTTTATCGCAAGTCAAAAATACTTGGATGCTTAGGGACTTCCAATGACCTAAGTTTTTTCCTTTGGAGAGTGATAAATTGGAGACTATCATTTTTATTGAAACCACAAAAAGTGGTTCTAGTAGAGAAGCAGTAAAAACTGCTGCTCGATTAGGTTTTTTCACCGTTTTGTTTACAGAAAAAGAAAGACTCTTAGAGCAAAGAAAAGAGTTCCCCGATATTACAAAAATGGTTCACTTTGAAAAAATGACAGAGGACCATATAAGGGAGAAGATTAGCGAGCTTCAAATACAGGGCAAAGTCATTAAAACAATTATTAGTTTTGTAGATCCATTCGTATCATTAGCCGCACAGCTTTCAAATGAATTATGTAATTCACAGATATCTGTAGAAGCGTTGAGAAATATGGAGGATAAAACGTCAACAAGAAGTGCTTTAAAAGAAAATTCAACAACTCCTAAATTTGAAGTTTTTCAGCCCATGGCCAATCTCAGTGATTTTATTAATAAAGAACACGAATACCCTTTCATTGTAAAATCACCAATGTCAAAAGCATCGAAGGATGTCTATTTAGTTGAAAATAAAATTGAATTGAAAAAGATCATGAAGAAATTCTTAAGATTATATCCCGATCAACAAATATTGCTTGAGGAATATTTAGATGGGCCGCAATATTTAGTGGAAGTCCTTGTCCATAAAGGGAAAGTAAATATTGTCGCTATTTTCAAACAAGAAATTACAAAAGAATTGAAATTTATTATAACCGGTTATGCTGTTCAGCTAAATGTAAAGGATGATCTTTATAATAAGCTGAGCAACACAGTTGAATCAATTATGAATGATTTAAAAGTAACTAACGCTGCCTGCCATCTCGAGATTAGATATGTGAATGGAAATTGGAAGCTAATTGAGATTAACCCTAGAATATCCGGGGGAGCAATGAATCGAATGATAGAAGAAGCATTCGGAATAAATCTTGTAGAAGAAACAATTAAACTTTATCTTGGTGATGAACCTAACCTAGTTAGGAAACATGAAAAACATCTTTATACACACTATATTACGATAAACGCAGTCGGCCGTCTTTTAAAGGTGACAGGTAAAAAAAGAGCTTCAAATGAACCTGGAGTAAGAGAGGTTTATATTAAAACACGTAAAAAAGCAGTCATTAGGCCCCCTATATCCATGGGCCATCGTTATGGGTATGTGATGGCAATCGGCGATACCTTAGAAGAAGCGAAGGCAAACGCAATGAATGCTTATAACCAAATAAAATTCTATATAGAACCATTATCGGAGGAGATATAATGGTGATTGTTGCAATGCTTCATTATAGAAAACATCCTCATAAGATTAAAAAAGCTTTTATTTGTGCTTCAGTTGCAAAGATGGAAGGTATTGATTTTTATTTCTTCTCTCCTAGTGGTGTTAAATTTAAAGAAAAAACTATCCAAGGCTATCAATATGAAAATGGAACTTGGGTGCTAAAAGAGATGCCTTTTCCAGATGTAATTTATAATGTTGCAGGTATGAAAACTTCATATCAGAAAAAAGTATCTAGGCGGCTTAAAAAAATCATACCTTTTACAAGTCATCCAATAGGCAACAAAATGCAAGTATTTGAAAAAATAAAGACTATACCTGAATATGCTCATTATCTAATACCTTCTGAAACAATCAAGGATCCACAAGATGTTTTAAGTGCATTAGAACAATACAAAAAAATAATTATAAAGCCTTTATCGTCAAGTCAGGGAAAAGGTTTAATTTTTATAGAACGTATTGGAGATCAGATTGAGTTGTTAGAAGGTTTTCATCGAGAAGTTGTGAGCGTAACTGAGTTACGCACAAAAATTGAAACAGTTATTAATGAAAAGGAATATCTCGTTCAACCTTATATATCAAGCCGAACAAAGGATGGATTCCCGTTTGACTTTCGAATTCATATGCAGAAAAATGGCTACGGAGAGTGGGCAATTACGTTAATTTATCCACGCATCGGTTCAGATGATGGAATTATTAGTAACATAAGTGCAGGAGGTTATATTGGGAAGCTCGAAACTTTCTTGGAAAAAGAATATGGTGAAGAAAGCTACGATATTCTAAGAATGTTGGAACAGTTCCCCAAGCGTTTTTTACAAAAGTTTGAAGCCCTATATAACAACCAATTTGATGAATTAGGGATTGATATTGGAATCGATGAAAATAAAAGGCTCTGGATCTTTGAAGTGAATTGGAGACCTGGATTAGTTTATCGAGAATTGGACGCTGCAATGAATACAATTCCATATGCTGCTTATCTCGCTAATCAAAAAAACTCATTAGATTGAAGTACAATCACCCACCCCTTTCTTTATCATCCACCATACGATAGGAATATAGCACACGAAGAATTATCCACCAAGGAGGGGGAGGTTTAGTGGATAACAAAAATTGCGTTTGCAAAGCAATGAAAACATTACAGAGGGAACAAAGTATATTATCTGGTCAACTAAAGGAGTTTCAATTTATATGCTTTTCTCCGACGACAGATACCATACCTTTTATGCTTTTGATGAAAAACAATCTCAAGCCTTTAAAAGCATTCACAAAATGCACAGTAACTCCTTTTTTTCGATTAGAAAAATATGATGAGGAAACTTGCTGTGCAGAATTGTCACTACTTGAAGCCATAGATATGGACGGAAATTTGATTGACACATTCGATGATGAATTGTACTCACTTCGGAAAACGAAAAGCTGTATTATTGTAGACTTACATTGTATCTGCGCAATTAATTCGTTTCCACCAAATCTAGTAAATCGACCACTCCCTGAAATTGAACCAAAATATTAATGTTTTATAGATAAACCAATTCGATTTACGTTACAGTGAAAGCCGCAACTATTTTGTAAAAAGTAGTTGCGATTTTCACATATAGGAAAGGGACAAATCCAAAAAAGATTTAAAAAAACATTACAATTCTTGGTGGATGGAACTCTATACCATAGTGTTTAATACAATCAATTGGTGAGGTCGCTCCGTTTCTTTCCATCATCCTTTCATCATATAAAATTACTTTGTGAATCGCTGCTCTCTATAAATAGTTGCCCCCATTTTGTTACTAGCTAAATTGCCACTAGTAAATGCATAAGTAAAATAACATTATACTTTTCTACTGAGACCAAAATTGGGACAAATTTTTGAAATACACTCCTGATAAATATAATAACAATATGAAGGGAAGTTATTACTTGAATAGCATATTTAAATTAATTCCTATTAATGACGATAGTCCATGCCTCATGTTACACCCTAACCAAAGAAACAAACTTGACGAAACAATGGTAAACACTACGATTCATTTTGGTTTTCAAAAAACGGAGGTCATTTGTAAACAATTAGATACAATAAAAGAAAACGAAATAGGATTATCTAACAGTGTCATAGAATATCTAAAGCTTCCTTTAGAAGCGGATTATGAAATTGCAATTCAGAACGGTGAAATAATCATTGGCCCATTTATTGGTGTGTTGATAACAAATTCTCAAAAGAAGCTTAAAAAGAGTGTGAATAAACTGAAACAAATAAAAAAGCTTAAACAAATAAAGAAACAGTATCGATTCGTAAGGGGCGTCATCTTAGCATTATCGGAGGAAGGGGTAGATGAAAAGAACTCTAGGGTCCATGGTTATTATTACAACCCATCTTCGAAAAAATGGGAAGAAGGGACTTTCCCATTTCCTTCCGTAATGGTTAAAAGAACTTCCTTGTCTAATGACAAAAAGAACTATTTAAAAAAACTTTATGGACCACGATTTTTTCATCTAGCAGGTATTAATAAATGGAAAATGTATCAGCGGCTTCGCTCAAATCCAGATTTGCTTCCCCATTTACCCAAAACATTCTTATATAAGAAGCCGGAAGATATTTTAAAGTATCTTAAAGAACTTGGCACTATTTATGTAAAACCACTCTCAGGATCTCAAGGAATTGGTATTGAAAAATTTATTGCAGAACATGATCATTATTGCGTCAAGTTCCGGCAAAAAAAGAAAAATACGACGATTCGATTTTCCTCTGATACCGAACTACTGGATTATGTGAACTCTAAATTCAAAAGTAAAAATTTTATTATACAACAACAAATAGATATAGAAATTGAAAAAAATCATCCCCTTGATTTTCGAATTGCTCTTATAAAAGACCAGAGTGGACAGTGGGAAGACGTAGGGATGGTCGGCAGAAAAGGAAAGAAAGGCAGCGGTATTAGCAACCTCTCAAGTGGTGGAAGAATGCATAACGCACAATCCTTAATTTTAACATTATTTAACCTATCTGAATCTGAGGCGTTGAGTATCCGGCAAAAAATGTCTGAAATTTCCATTAAAGCTGTTAAAGAGATTGATAAATATGATTCCATCTTCAAATCCGGCGTTGATATAGCCATTGACCGAGATCTTCGTATTTGGATAATTGAACTAAACAATCGTTCACCATACTTGAAATTTTCGAAGGCTGGGCTTAAGAGCACCAATAAAATAGCGAGAAAATCAAGAATGCTATACGCGAAATATTTGGCTGGGTTCCCTAAGGAAAAGAAGGATTCTGAACAGTCAGCTCTACTTTGGTGACAGTTCATACCTCTTTCACACAACTACTTGATAGTTAATCAAAGTAAAAATACTCCCTCTATACAGAGGGAGTATTTTTACTTGCAGATCACTTTTAACTTAGATACAGAGCGTAGGAACTTGGGCTAAAAACCGTGACAACAATCGCACCACTTAAGCCACCACATCCTGTTGGTCATTTTATAATATGTATTCAACATAAAATAGAGAAGTAACATAATTTACTCCTCTACTTAAAGTTACCCTAATAACTTTTGATATTCAGGGTTCTTGTCAAACTCAGCTTTTGCAAAAGGACAAAGTGGAATAACATGTAATTTTTCTTTTTCAGCATATTCAACAGCAGCTTTTACTAATTGTTGTCCTACATTCTTTCCTCTTAAATGTTCTGCTACATGTGTATGATCTAATATAATCCGAGTTTCTCCTACACGAACAAAATGAACTTCTGCTTCACTATTTTTCTCATCACCTATATAAAATGACTGACTACCTTGTTTAATCTCCAGCAACCTTATTCCCACCTTAAATTTTATATTTTAGTGCACCGCTTGGACATCTATCAATTACCTCAACTACTTTTTCAGCATCTGCTTTATCAAGAGAAATCCAGGGTCTAGCATTCACATTAAAAACTTCCGGTAACCCTTTAACACATTCAGCCGCATGTTTACAAATTTCCCCGTCAAAAGAAACTGTAATTTTTTCGCCTTTATACTCTTTTAATCCCATTTTTATCACTCCTCATATTTTTTTAGATTCATAGTAAACTATAAATCTAATCTCTTTATGAAAATAAGAAATTACTTCCATAGTTAGTTAAAAAGTTGTTAACTTAGCATAGATAACAAAAAATACAATTAATTCTACCATAATTAAAATATTAGGTACTGTAATGATTAAATTAAGAATTAAAAATCCAACTAAAATCCCTAAAAATAAACCTAAATGATATATTTTTAATCGTTGTTCCTTATATCTATATTGATGAAAAACAAATGAAGTTGATAAAAAGTAGAGTAATACCGATCCAAAAACAAAAAATAAAATAAAATAATAATTAACCTCGTGCATAAATAATAATCTTATCGACGCTGCAATCATGCTTAAAGACATCAAAATGAATAGATGACCATATATAATCGTTTGACCTGCTGTTTTTATAGATTTATTCACTTTCTTTTCTAAATTATCGAAGTATTGCCACCACATTGATATGATTAAAACGAATGAAACTAAAGTAAATAATATGGAATTCCAATCACCTTGTTTTGGTTGAATTACAGCCAGTGTACTGACTAAAGTTTCGCCGAAGAGAATGATAGTAAATAAACCAAAGCGCTCAAATAAATGGGCTGTATTTGTAGGTACCATCACCAATCGTTTCCGCCCAATAATTGGTATTAAGATATCCAGAAATATACCTGTATACAATATAAGATACCTAATCCATGAGTCAAAAAAGAGGGAGCACAATGAAACAATAATACCAACCCAAAAGTACTTTCCAAAAAAGAGTGCAGCTTTCTTTCGAGTCCCTACCTCTGTCCGTTGTACAACAAGATATTGAATTGCGACTAATGCCCTTAGTCCAATATAGCCTACTAGAAAAGATCTATAATACGAATCGAAATCTACTGATAAACTAGCAATCATGATGAGTGCAAAGAACATTTGTAAAATCAAAAATATACGGTGATGAAATAAATCTTCCCCGTAGCGATTGGTAAACATCGTTTGTCCTACCCAAGCCCACCAGATGGGAATAAAAATCAGTACAAACTTTAATAGATAATCTGATTGTATGTATCCTTTTTCCACATGAATTAAAATATGAGTTACAGTAGCGATAGCTGCTACAATTAGCAAATCATAAAAAAGCTCTAACCAAGTGACCTTTTTTTCTTCCATTATACCAATCCTCCAAAACTAAATTAACTTAGTATCCAACATATTTTTCTCTATATAAATTGTTTCCATGGCAGCTTTAACAATAATGTCGTAATTTTTACTGTATGGATGCATAAACACTTCATACTGAATGCGTCGCTCATTGTGAGACTGCTTTAAATATTCGATATCCGTTCCTCTTTGCTCTATATCTCGACCGAACCGTCTCTCAAGTTCCGTATCACTATCTGTATAAAAATAAATTAGTAAATCAAATAGTTCAGGATTAGCAAAAGCAACACTCATCCCTTCTACAATGTTTACTTTCTTTTGTGAAGAGAGTATTTCACTTTTAAGATAATGTGTATCTATCGTACGTAAATTCATATCTTCTTTAAGCATCAATAGATCTCTTTCTAAGGAAGATACATGATGTGCTGCGGGATGGCACGCTGTCATTTTAAAATGATGTAATGTTTCTTTATGTATATAATCAATCATTGCATATTTTCGAATTGCTGAACTCACTATGTATGGATCCGTATTAAGATAGTTAACATCGCACTTTAACTCTTCCATTAACATATGCGCAAAAGTCGTCTTTCCAGCAGCACCATGACCAGAAATCCCAATTACCAACTTCTTATCCGAATTATGAATCCAACTTATGATTTCTTGAATTAATGTGTTCATCATTCACTCTCATTTCTAAAATTTTTTTATCATTTGCTAAAAAGCATTTGCATATTATAGAAGCGCCCCCCTTCCTTGTTCCACTAACCCATCGCGTTAAAAGCAATTCTTCAATCCTCATTTACACTCTAACATAAATATCCAATTTTGCTATAACACTTATTCATGAATTTTAAACTACCCCCACACTCTTTACGACACACCCATATATCACTTCTTGCAGAGGCTGGTGCAGCACTCGAACAAAATATGGATAGGCTTGCTTGGACATTCAGATGATCAAATTAAGAAAAACGGCTTCCTCCACGTAACAAAAGAAATGAAAAAAGAAGCTTCCCAAAAGTTTTCATAACTAATGAGAAGCCTCAATTAAATATTCTATATTAGCAGTTCACTTTCACCTTACATACAAACCCAATCATATCAAGGGTTCATACATAGGAACTTAGGCTAAAACTGCGACTTCAGTCGCAAAGCCTAAGCCACCACATCCTGTGGAAGTTACATCATGCCGCTCGTAAAAATGTGCATTAACATTAATAATGTGTGTGAAAAGAGCGATATATCAACGTTTGTAAAAATGTTGATTGTAATATCTTTAACGGAAATTTATTGTTTTTATTTGATTCCGTTAGCAAAATGTTAGCGGTTCTTATTTAACAAATTAATTAAGGATTGAATAGAACATTAATTTAAATAATTGTTATACAGTTTTCATATTAACTAATAATGAATATTTAATCCCTCTTTCTTTTAACTGAATAACAAATATCTCAGTTAGCAAATCCAATTCTTCAGAAACAAAATTTGGAATAAGAAAAAGAAATGCTACAGCTATCTCAGGTTTCCATAGTCAAAATGCGTTCATTCACAATCCCCACATGTTTATTAATGCATTATTTATTAATAACAATAGATAATTTATAATTTGCATACTTGTTTAACTCTAATAAAAATTGATTTAACGCTTCATTACTTGGAAACCTGCACTCCAAAAGGTAACAGCTATCTCCACTGATTTTATAATTATTGATGATATATTTCTCCTGTTTTTGGATAAATGAGAGATATGGAAGGTGGTGTGTTCCTTCTATATATATATTAATAAAGGTAAACATAAAGCACCCTAATTTTGCTTGATTTGCTTTAATACTATATCCCTCAATAACTCCATTCTCTTCTATTTTCTGTACTCTAGCTGCAGCTGCCGGCGCTGTTAAGTGTACTCTCTCTCCCAATTCTTTCATTGTAATTCGGCTATTGCTACTTAATTCTTCTATTATTTTTTTATCTGTTTGATCCAATTGAAAGTTAACTCCTTTCGAAAATAAAGTCAAAGAGTTAAAACACTTTATTTTGTCTATGTATTTGAATGTTGCTCATATTATACACTTTATTAGGTCAAACAAGACAAAACAAAGAAAGGGAGTTGTAAATATGAATATTACACAAATTCGAAATGCAACAATTGTTGTAGAATATGCAAATAAAAAGTTTTTAATAGATCCTATGTTAGCAGAGAAAGGTACGTACTCTACCTTCCCTGATACAATCAGACAAGATACATTCAATCCTTTGGTGAGCTTGCCAACATCAATTGATAACATTCTGGATGGACTTGATGCAGTAATTGTTACTCATCTACACCTAGATCACTTTGATGAAGTAGCAAAAAACGTATTGCCAAAAGAAATCAAAATGTTTGTTCAAAATGAGGCAGATGCAGAAGAAGTAAAAGCAAGTGGTTTCAAAAATGTAGAGGTACTACAACAAGACACTATTTTTGAAGGTATACAATTAGTAAAAACAAAAGGTGTACATGGTAGAGGCGAAGAGCTATAAAAAATAATAGGTGAAGTTTGTGGAGTTGTGTTCAAACACCGAAGTGTAAAAGTTTTATATGTAGCTGGCGACACAGTCTGGTATAAAGGTGTACAGGAAGAATTAGATACCCATATACCAGATATTATTATCGTCAATGGCGGAGATAATCAATTTATAGAATATGGTTCTCTTATTATGGGAAAAGAAGACGTCTATGAAGTACACAAGGCGGCTCCTAATGCTAAGGTTATTTCTGTTCATATGGAAGCAGTTAACCATTGGACACTATCTAGAGAAGAATTAAAAAACTTTAGTAAAGAAAAAGAATTTTCAAGTAACATTTTAGTACCAGAAGATGGTGAATCATACTCATTTTAATATTAATACCGACAATATTGTCTTGCTGACTGATATTTAAGAATTAAAAATAAGAAGGTCATAATTATCTACCAATTAATTGTGACCTTCTTCAAATATTAGTATTTCGAATATATGAAATAACATGCATAAAGGATGACAAATAAATTCGAAGAGTGATAAAGCTATTTCGTTTAGGAGGTAGAGTTCGTGGCAAAAAAACTTGAAAATACATCAACACATCAACCTCTATGGTTACAAGAATATATTGATTTTCCTGAAAAACAAAACCAACTGTATAAAAAAACACTAAAAACCTTGATTCTTTCTCAAATTTTTGGGGGAGCAGGACTTGGTGCTGGGATAACAGTAGGGGCGCTTCTTGCACAAGAAATGTTAGGTTCAGAAAATGCAGCCGGAATTCCTGTTGCCCTTTTTACTTTTGGATCTGCCTTAGCTGCCCTACTTATAGGAGCATCCTCACAACGTTTTGGTCGTAGAGCTGGACTTGCAGGTGGTTTCCTTATAGGTGGATTAGGTGCTATATGTGTTATAATTGCAGCTGCAATCAACAGCATTGCCCTTTTATTTGCTGGCCTCCTTATTTATGGAGCAGGTATGGCTTCTAATCTTCAAGCTCGGTATGCAGGGACAGACCTTGCAAATGAGAAACAACGAGCAACTGCTGCAAGTATGGCCTTAGTTTCTACTACTTTAGGAGCTGTAGTAGGCCCTAACTTAGTTAATACGATGGGAAAGTTTGCAGATTCAATTGGTGTTCCTACTTTAGCTGGTCCGTTTATCATGTCAGGAGCAGCTTTTATAATTGCTGGTTTAATACTCTTCATTTTTCTTCGTCCAGATCCGTTGTTGGTGGCTACAGCGATTGCGAATACTGAGAAAAAAGACGATAAAGTACCGTCTGGAGGAAGCCTAAAAAATCCTACTATAAACAAAAAAGGAATTGTAATAGGTGCTGTAATTATGATTTTAGCTCAACTAATCATGACAGCTATTATGACAATGACACCAGTTCATATGGGACATTACGGTCACGGTTTGAGCGAAGTGGGATTAGTAATAGGGTTCCATATTGCAGCGATGTATTTGCCTTCCCCATTGACTGGTTTATTAGTAGATAAGTTTGGTCGCACTACTATGGCTATTGCTTCAGGGGCTACACTCCTTGCAGCTGGATTGGTGGCAGCTTTTGCACCTGCAAACTCGTTATTAATGCTAATCCTTGCACTAGTATTACTAGGTGTAGGTTGGAACTTTGGTTTGCTAACGGGAACTGCTCTAATTATAGATTCAACACATCAATCTGTACGTGCAAAAACACAAGGTACATTCGATGTCTTTGTAGCACTATCAGGAGCAGCTGGTGGAGCATTGTCAGGAATGGTTGTCGCGCATTCTAGTTATACAATACTTTCAATTTCCGGAGCCGTTTTATCATTATTACTTATTCCTATAGTTGTTTGGTATTCACGAGTAAAAAGCTGAAGCTAGGGAGATGCAAATTTTATTCGATATGCTTTTAGTACTTGAAATCTTATATTTCCCATTATACTTACACCCCTAAATCTACAACTTTAAATAAAACCCTCTCAAACAATCTTAGTTATGAGAGGGTTTTATTAACTTATCCCCACTGAAGCATTGAAAATGTTCCGTTAGTTTACTCTTGAACTAAACAAACCCTTTTGTAAAAAAATCCTCTATTAACTTTACGACACACCCATACATCACTTCTTGCAGAAGCTGGTGTAGCACTCGAACAAATTATGGATAGACTTGGCCATTCAGATGATCAAATCACCAAGAATGTCTATCTCCATGTTACAAAAGAAATGAAAAAAGAAGCCTCCCAAAAGTTTTCACAACTCATGAGAAGCCTCTAAATTATCCTCTATGTTAGCAAAATGTTAGCAAATCACTTTCACCTTACATACAAACCCTTATATATCAAGGGATTGACGGCTTTATTACATCATGCCGCCCATGCCGCCCATATCAGGCATTGCAGGTGCTGCTCCAGCTGGTTCTGGAATGTCAGCTACTACTGCTTCTGTTGTTAAGAATAGAGCTGCCACAGATGCTGCATTTTGTAGTGCAGAACGTGTAACTTTAGTTGGGTCTACAATACCTGCATCGATCATGTTTACCCATTCGCCGTTTGCAGCGTTGAAGCCAGTGCCCACTTCTTCACGTTTTAAGCGGTCCACGATAATAGAACCTTCAAGGCCTGCATTGTCAGCGATTTGACGTACTGGTTCTTCAAGAGCACGCAATACGATTTTCACGCCTGTTGCCACGTCGCCTGCTTCTGCTTGGCCGATTTCAGCTACTTTGTTGTAGACACTTACTAGTGCTACACCACCACCTGCAACGATACCTTCTTCTACTGCTGCACGAGTAGAGTTAAGAGCATCTTCAATGCGAAGTTTGCGTTCTTTCAATTCTGTTTCAGTTGCTGCACCAACTTTGATGACAGCTACGCCGCCAGCAAGTTTAGCAAGGCGTTCTTGTAGTTTTTCTTTATCGAATTCAGAAGTAGATTCTTCGTATTGAGCACGAATTTGACCTACGCGAGCTTCGATTGCGTCAGTTGAACCTGAACCTTCTACGATTGTAGAGTGATCTTTTGTTACAACTACTTTGCCAGCATGGCCAAGCATTTCGATTGAAGCTTGTTTTAGGTCTAAACCGATATCTTCTGTAATTACTTGTCCGCCAGTTAAGATAGCGATATCTTCTAGCATTGCTTTACGGCGGTCACCGAAGCCAGGAGCTTTCACAGCCACTACATTGAATGTACCGCGAAGTTTGTTCAAGATTAAAGTAGTTAGAGCTTCACCTTCAACATCTTCAGCAATGATTAGTAATGGTTTGCTTTGTTGAACTACTTGTTCTAAAACTGGTAGCACATCTTGAATGCTTGAGATTTTTTTGTCTGTGATTAAGATGTATGGATTGTCTAATACTGCTTCCATTTTATCAGTATCTGTTACCATATAGTGTGATAGGTAGCCACGGTCAAATTGCATACCTTCTACAACATCTAATTCTGTTGTGAAACCTTTAGATTCTTCGATTGTGATAACGCCGTCGTTACCTACGCGTTCCATTGCTTCTGCGATTAATTCGCCCACTTCATCATCAGCTGAAGAAATAGCTGCTACTTGTGCAATAGCTTCTTTATTTTCAACTGGTTGAGAAATTGATTGTAATTCAGTAATAGCAGTAGCTACCGCTTTGTCGATCCCTTTGCGGATGCCGACTGGGTTTGCGCCAGCTGTTACGTTTTTCAAGCCCTCACGAATCATTGCTTGAGCTAAAACTGTAGCAGTAGTCGTACCGTCACCAGCGATTTCGTTTGTTTTTGAAGCTACTTCTGAAACCAATTTTGCACCCATGTTTTCATATGGATCTTCTAATTCGATTTCTTTAGCGATTGTTACACCGTCATTTGTGATTAATGGTGAACCAAATTTCTTTTCAAGCACGACATTGCGCCCTTTAGGTCCTAATGTTACTTTTACTGCGTTTGCAAGTTTATCTACACCTTTTAACATAGCGCTGCGTGCGTCTTCACTGAAACGAATATCTTTAGCCATTAAAAATTACCTCCTGAAATTTTATCTATTTTTCATTTACGTTTATTATTCTTATTCAACGATTGCTAAAACATCTGATTCGCGAAGAATTAAATAGTCTTTGCCTTCGTATTTTACTTCTGTGCCAGAGTATTTAGAGAAAATAATGTTGTCCCCACTCTTTACGTTAAGTGGAACCACTTGACCACCATCTGTTAAGAATCCAGTACCAACTGCAACAACTTTTCCTTCTTGAGGTTTCTCTTTTGCAGAGTCTGGGAGTACGATGCCGAATGCAGTTTTTTCTTCAACTTCGACAACTTCGATAATAATACGATCGCCTAATGGTTTTAACAATTGAAACAACCTCCTAGAATTATGTGTATATACTTAGCTTATTAGCACTCCTCACTATTGAGTGCTAACACAATTATTATATTAATGAATTCCCATTTCATTTGCAAGCGGTAAGCATTAAAAATTTTGTTTTTATTCTCAGTTAATTTACAATAAAGAAAACAGGCAGAAAACAGAAAGGAAATTGAGTTTGAAATCACACAAAACCGCGTTATATATTTTATTGATTTACCTTGCTATGCAGCTCTCTTCTGTCGTTTTCATGCGACCGTTTGCACTGTTCATGAAAAAAAGATATCCAACTATGGGGAAAGAAGAATTGGTCCTCACTATTAATGGGTGGTATATCGTCATAAGTTTTGCAGTAGCTCTTCTATTATCTCTTATTGTGATAGCCTTTAATCGAAACTTCTGGAAAATTTTCAAACAAAAACCCGAATCTATCCCTACATCTATTCTTTGGGGGGTTATTGGATTCTTCCTTGTATTTGTTGGCCAGTGGATCGGTGGGATCATCGAACACAGCTTAGGCATTACTCAGGCTTCTGAAAACACAGCAAACCTTACAACGATAGCAGATGCGGCACCTATTGCTATTTTGGCGCTAGCTATTATCGGTCCTATCCTAGAAGAGTTTGTTTTTCGGCGAGTTATATTTGGCTCACTTGTTCAAACGACGAACTTCTTTATTGCTGCGTTGATCAGCTCGCTTGTATTTGCTGTCATCCACTTTGACTTTAGCCACATTATTATCTATGCCATTTCTGGTTTTATATTCGCTTTTCTTTATTATCGTACAAGGCGTATTATTACGTCTATCATTGCCCATATGATGCTAAATGGATTTGTGACCGCTATTCAGCTCTATCAGGAACCCATCGTGAAGTTTTTAGAACAGCATCAGTAAGCTATACTCTCTATTTCTCCAACTATACACAAAACCCTTCTTTTATAAGAAGGGTTTTGTTTCATTTTCATAAAAAAACTGCAATCAAATAGTTTCGTTTGATTACAGTTCATTCTACTATTGTTGTTGCATTTCTATTTGTCTTTGCTGCTCTGCTCTAATATACTTTCGATAACCTACTCGAGAAATCATAATACTAATCTCGTACAAAATACATAGAGGAATAGATACGATAAAAAGCGACAGAACATCTGTTGGCGTAATGATATCTGCAACGACCAACAAGATGAAATAGGCATACTTCCTGAACTTGCTGAGCATTTGAGGCGTGATAATACCAAGCCGCGTTAAAAATAACACGACCATAGGTAACTCAAATACAATACCGAAAGGCAGCGTCAGCTGGAGTAAAAATTGGAAGTACTCATTAATGCCGATCGTTTGTTGAATATCCATTTCCGCAGACATCTCTGTCATGAAATGAATCATATAAGGGAATAAAACCTTGTATGAAAACATAACTCCGAGCACAAATAGGAAAACAATGTATGGGATATACCGTAATGTCGCTTTACGCTCTTTTGGAAACAATCCAGGCGTGATAAAGGCCCATAGTTGATATAAAATAACAGGCGATGTCATAACAATCGACAGTACAAAAATGACCTGGAAATAAATATTGACGGGATCCGTCACTTTAAATGAATGCAACTGCAAGGTCTTTGCTTCATTACTAAATTGCAAAAAGTGGATCAGTGGCTGTGCTAGAAAGAAACTACCAATCACTGCAACCACAAAGAAAACGGCAACAATCATCAGCCGTTTTCTTAATTCTTCTATATGTTCGACAATAGTTAGTTCTGTGTTATTCATTTACTAAACATCCTAACTTATTTATCTTCAATCTTTTTTGTTTCAGATACTTTATTCGGCTCATCATCATCAGCTAAACCTTTTGTAGCATGCTTAAATTCACGGAGAGTAGAACCCATTGCTTTACCAAGCTCTGGTAGTTTCTTCGGTCCGAAAATTAGTATGGCAACGACTCCTAAAATTACTGCAGTTCCAGCACTAATTCCCATTACAGACACCTCCTCATATACTTGCTCCTATTTTAACGTAAAAATAGGCTTTTGGCTATTCTATTCATGATTTTATTGTGAAATATTTACCTACAATTTCCCTACTCTACTTCGATTGAATATATTTGCTAAAAAGAGTCTTCTTTGCATACATAATAAAAAAACTGGCTAAATAGCTAGCCAGTAATTAAGTGAAACATATGCTATTTGCTCTTCTTACTTACGTTCTGCTCCAGAAACGTTGTTGCGTAATTGCATTCAAGAAATCTTGATTAAAGTTTGGATTATTAGCTGCAAACACTACGCCCTCTAAATTATTATTTTGCGATTGTTGGATGAATGACTGTCCGCTTGTGCCTACGCCGATAGGTTTATAATGCTTATACGCATTGTGTACGAAGTCAGAAACATCTTGCATAAACTTCGCTGGATATTTCGAAGTTCCCCCGACTACATAAAGAGCATCAACCAAATACGGGCTTCCTGTAATGAAGGTTTGGTTGACTTTGATTTGCGTTCCATCTGTTCCGGTCACATTTCCAAGTCTTTCGCTTATAATATCAATGAAGACCCCATTGCTCTCTAAGAAGTTAAGAACTTGCATCACCTCTTGACCATTAAACCCATCGCCAATGAGAACGCCTACCTTTTGCGTGTAAGGATATTTCGGTGTATTAGCCTGACTGAGGGAAGGATAGACGGTATCAACGGGCACATTGGTACCACTTGGCTGCCTTACACCGATATTATCCGCAATGATGCAAGCTAACTCTCTGTCTACATTTACGATTAAATCGACATTTTGCTCTCGAACAGATTCACTTTTTACTTTTCCTAGCTGAAAGCTAAATGCCTCAATAGTGTGTTGCTTTTCGATAGGCGTCAAGCTGTTCCAAAAGATTCGCACTTGTGAGAAGTAATCATTGAATGACTCACTTCTTCCCCGAATAACATGACCTTCCACTTTTGTCGGATAATGAACATAGCCTCCTTCTTCCGGTGACGATGTATGAGGTGTGTTGCCCATTAACGAGTTATTATGATAGTTTACTTCGTTTTCATCAATTCTCATTCTCATGGTACCTCTGCGCTGATTATTATGGAAAGGACAGAGCGGTTTATTTACAGGTAATTCGAGATAGTTGGCACTGCCAAGGCGATATTGCTGTGCATCTCTATAGGCTATTAATCTACCTTGTAAAACAGGATCATTTGAAAAGCCAATGCCCGGCACTACGTTTGCGGGGTTAAACGCGATTTGCTCACTTTCTGAAAAATAGTTGTCAATATTACGGTTGAGGGTCATCTTACCGATAAGTTGAACTGGTACAAGCTCTTCAGGCCAAAATTTTGCGGGATCCAATATATCAAAGTCAAACTTGAACTCATCCTCCATCGCGATTAATTGTACACCTAGTTCATACTCAGGAAACGCTCCCTTATCAATAGCTTCACGTAAATCTTTTCTATGGAAATCTGGATCAATACCGCCAATTTTCATAGCTTCATCTTGTAGAAGAGAGTGTACGCCTAGAACCGGCTTCCAAACAAACCTGACAAACGTTGCTACGCCTTTTTTGTTGACGAATAAATAAGTATTAATAGACCAAGACTCCATTACTCGGTAATTCTCTATGATGCCGCGGTCAGACATAATCCATGTTACCATGTGAAGTGCTTCTGGATTATTCGCTACATAATCCCAAAAGCGGTCATGTGCACCTGTAGCTGTTGGGATGTCGTCACTCTGCTTACTTTGATATGCATGCATGGCATCAGGGAATTTCATCGGATCTTGGTTAATCAATACAGGCATCGCAATGGTAGTCAAATCATAATTGCCCTGTTCTGTATAAAACTTAACGCCTAGGCAACGCAAGTCTCGTGCCGTATCATATGAACCTTTCGGGCCTTGGACAGTAGAAAAACGAACAGCTAAAGGCGTCTTTTTTCCGGGTTCTTGGAAAAGGCACGCCTCAGTCACGTGCTCCATCGATTGATAACATTCAAACTCCCCATAGGCTCCATAGCCCCTAGCATGCACGATTCGTTCAGGAATCTCTTCATGTACAAAATGCGACATTTTTTCAAGGAACCAATAGTCCTCGTGAAGAGAAGGACCACGGACCCCTGCTTTTAATGTTTCCGAGTCATTAGAAATTTTTCGCCCTTCCTGGGTTGTTAACGGTTTTCCTGCATTACTTTTACGATATTGATCTAATTGTTCTTGCTTCGCATCTTTTTTAACTGATTTTTTATTTTGCGAGTACTTATCCATATAATCACCTAACCTATCTTATAAATGACTAACGTTATAACCATATGCAATCATTTATCTCGATATACATTTCATTTAAGGTTTGGAAGCCACCTTTCAACAAAAAAAGTGGCGCACAAGTAAATAACTTGTGCGCCACTTTTATCTATTTGTATAGAAGTTAATCTATCTTTCGTCATTACGCATGAAATAGCTTAATGTCTGTAGTTCTACTGTCAAATCGATTGTATGTACACGTACATCATCAGGAACATGCAATGTGACAGGAGCGAAATTTAAGATGCCTTTTACCCCCATCGCGACAAGCCTATCGGCCATTTGCTGTGCAGAACGGGCGGGTATCGTTAAAACAGGCAACTCCGCTTTGTATTCTAAAAATTTTTCTTCTAATAATTCTGGCGGAAAAACAGGAATATCATTGATATACTTACCTTCTTTTGTTCCGCTTGTATCAAATGCTGCAACAATTTTCATATTATGGTTCTTTTGAAAATTATATTTTAACAAAGCACTGCCAAGATTCCCTACTCCTATAATGGCTACGTTCATACGTTCATCCTGATCTAATACACCGCGAAAGACCGTTAATAAATATTGGACTTCATAGCCGTACCCTTTTTTGCCGAGTGCTCCAAAATAGGAAAAATCACGGCGAATTGTTGCAGAGTCAATGTTCATCGCTTCACTTAATTCTTTGGAAGAGATTCTTTCTTGCCCATCCTCTGCAAACTTTAAGATAAAGCGGTAATAGAGAGGCAGTCTTTTGGTTGTAGCTTGTGGAATTTTACTTGTGGACTTCACGCTTTTTCCTCCTGCTAGCAAATCAAAATCCCTTCAATAGTACATGATAATTAGCTTTTTTGCAAAGTAATCCTCGTTGCATACCCTTTCGACTTCCTATAAACTAGGAGTGAACTGAGGTGTAAATATATGATCGTTTTACAGGTCAATCAATTATATAAATCTTATATGGGTGATGAAATTTTAAGCGGAGTTAAATTAGAAGTGCAGCATCGTGACCGCGTTGCCCTCGTTGGAAGAAATGGCGCGGGAAAATCCACCCTTTTAAAAATTATCGCAGGCAAACTTTCATATGATTCTGGCGAAATCATTAAACCAAAGGATATTCGGCTTGGCTATTTAGACCAACATGCCGGATTAGAATCGACCCTATCTATTTGGGAAGAAATGATGACGATTTTTGAACCGTTGAAAAAGCTGGAACAAACCATTCGTACACTAGAACTGAATATGGCTGATCCTGCGGTCTATGAAAATCCTGATCAATATGCAAAGGTCATGACAGAATATGATCAATTGCAGCATGATTTCAAAGAAAGAGGCGGCTATCAATATGAAGCTGATACACGTTCTATTCTGCACGGCATGCAGTTCTATCCTGACAGCTATGATCAAAAAATATCTGAGCTATCTGGAGGGCAGCGTACACGTCTCGCCCTTGCAAAACTATTATTAAGCAAGCCCGATCTGTTGATTTTGGACGAGCCAACCAACCATTTAGATATCGAGACACTAAACTGGCTCGAAACCTTCTTAAAGAGTTATGATGGAGCGATTTTAATTGTATCCCATGACCGTTATTTCCTCGATCAAATCGTTTCGATCGTTTATGAAGTATCACGCCACCATGTCAACAAATTTACTGGAAACTACAGTAATTACCTGGATCAAAAGGCAAAAAACTATGAACGTGACCGCAAGCTGTATGAAAAGCAACAAGGCGAAAAGGCAAAGCTAGAAGACTTTATACAAAAAAATATTGTACGAGCCTCTACAACAAAGCTCGCACAAAGCAGGCGCAAGATACTTGAAAAAACAGAGTGGATGGATTCTCCAGAAGGAGATGAAAAATCCGCTACTTTCTCATTTGAGATTGAACGCCAAAGCGGCAATGATGTGTTGCAGGTGAATGACTTAACAATAGGCTACGAAGGAATTCCTGTCTCTCAAAATATCCAGCTGCATGTTTATCGTACAGATCGGATCTCTTTAGTCGGCCCGAATGGTGTGGGAAAATCGACATTATTAAAGACACTTATAAAAGATGAATCACCGCTTTCTGGAACAATCCATTTCGGCACAAATGTTCAGATCGGCTACTATGATCAGGAACTCGCAAAGCTAGATAGCAATAAATCGATATTAAAAGAACTATGGGATGAATGGCCTTTAATGAATGAAAAGGACATTCGGACAGTTTTAGGACGCTTCCTCTTCTCAGGTGAAGATGTAGATAAAATTGTTCGTGATTTATCAGGTGGCGAAAAGGCAAGGCTTGCTTTGGCAAAATTAATTCTCCAAAAGGCAAACTTCCTCATTCTTGATGAACCGACTAACCACCTTGATTTGGACAGCAAAGAGGTATTGGAAAATGCATTGGTGGATTACCCTGGCACATTGCTTTTTGTTTCGCATGACCGTTATTTTATCAATCGTATCTCTACTAAAGTAGTTGAACTTTCGCATGATGGGACAACTGAATATCTTGGCGACTACGACTATTACGTTGAAAAGAAGCATGAGCTTGAAGAAATAGCTGCCGAAAAACAGGCTGCAATACAAAAGCCAATCGAAATAGTCGATCAAAAACAAAAAACAACGCAAATTGATAAAGAAGCGAAGAAAAAGATTCGAAAAATAACCAGGCGTATAGAAGAGATTGAACAACAGCTAAGTACGCTAAACCAGCAAATAGAAGACATTGAGAAGATGCTTTGTGACCCTGAAATCTTCCAGAACCATGAAAAAGTACTGGAATTGCAAACTCAATTAGATGATTTGAAAGAGCAGCATGAAGTATTCGAATTAGAATGGCTTGAATTAAATGAAGACCTTGAGATGCTGTGAATAACTATTAGTTATAAAAAGGAGCTGTCGAATGATTGATCATTTGATAGCTCCTTTTGTCGTAACAACACATATATTGTCTATATATTGGTCAATAGCTAATTTTCCATCTATGTTTTTCCACAAATTTATTCACATAAGCAATCCTTATTTTTCAATGGTTCAAAATAGTTTTCCACATTATCCACAGATTTTACTCTAGTTATACACATAAAAATGTGTATAAACTGCTACTATATCTAGTTATTACACATTTAATCCACAAACTGTCCACAATTTGTGGATTATTTTAGAATTTTCACACTTTTTATTACAAAAAGGACTTTCACTTTTACATGAAAGTCCTTTTCTGTGTATAACTTTACTTATTCCATGACAACAACTCTAATCCAGGTCGGCCATTTAACGCTAAATCGCTTCTTTTACCCGCTTTAAACATAGAAGTCCCTGCAGCTGCTATCATAGCAGCGTTATCTGTGCATAACTTTAACGGTGGCACATAAAAAGGTATACCCTCTTTGTTAAAGGTTGCAGTTAGTGCATCTCTTAAGCCTTTATTGGCTGATACACCACCAGCTGCTATCACTTGTTTCACATTGTATTGCCGAGCAGCTCTTAAGGTTTTGGCTGTTAATACTTCCACTACACTATCTTGGAACCCTTTTGCCACATGCATTGGATTAATAGCCTCTCCTCGTTGGTCTGCGTTATGTTTATAATTAATAACAGCAGATTTTAACCCACTAAAGCTAAAGTCATATGAATCTGGCTCAAGCCATACGCGTGGAAAATCAACTTCACCATCGCTTTCATGTGCCAATCGATCAATCTGCGGACCGCCTGGATACGGAATGTTCAATACCCTTGCCACTTTATCATAAGCTTCGCCTGCTGCGTCATCACGCGTCTCACCAATTAATTCAAAATTGCCGTCTTCCTTCATCAACACCAATTCAGTATGGCCTCCGGAAACGACTAGAGCTAATAGTGGAAATTCCATAGGCTGTACTAGTGCATTGGCATAAATATGACCTGCAATATGATGTACGCCAATAAGGGGTAAACCATGTGCAAAGGAAAATGCTTTTGCCGCATTGATGCCAATTAATAAAGCGCCTACTAAGCCAGGACCTTCTGTCACACAGACAGCATTTAAATCAGCAGGTTGTATATTCGCCTGCTTTAACGCTTCTTCAATAACGACAGTAATTTGTTCGACGTGATGCCTAGAAGCGATTTCTGGCACGACGCCTCCAAAGCGTTTGTGGCTTTCAATTTGCGATGCTACCACATTTGAGACAATCTCAGTTCCATTCTTCACTACAGATGCGGCTGTTTCGTCACAGCTGCTTTCAATTCCTAATATATATATATTTTCCATTATAAATTCACCCACATCACAAGAGCATCCTCTTGATTATCAGTATAGTACCCTTTTCTTATACCGCCTGCTTGAAACCCAAGTTTTCGGTACAAGTTTTGAGCAACCGTATTGGAAACCCTCACTTCAAGGCTCATGATGACAACGCCTCTTTCTTTCGCTGTCATTATCGCTTCACGCATAAGTCCTTCTCCAATACCTCTGCCTCGACCTTCCGGAAGGACCGCAACATTTGTAATTTGGCTTTCATCAAGTACAATCCACATACCACAAAAGCCTATAAGCTGCCCTGTCTCTTCTACAGCAACAATATATGTGGCTTGTGTATTACGAGTCATTTCTTGATAAAAAGCCTCTACTGTCCACGGTGTAGGAAAAGAGGCTTCCTCTATCGCATGGACTGCTTCTACATCTTCAACTGTCATCTCTCTATAAGTAATCATCGTTTTTGTTCCTTCTGTTCTTTCAACCAATTGGCTTCTGCTTCTACCAATCGGCAATAAGTTGGCACAAAATTATGTGTGTCTTCCACTGCCGGCAATTCTACCTGCTCCGCTAGGTAAATGAGCTGTCCTGCACTAGGTAAATCAAACGTATATGGAGCTCGCGTAGCAAGCTCTCCTAATTGTTGTTTAATCTGTTGCCAGAAAACATCTACATCTTGCCCGACAAAAAGGACAGGTTGACCTATTTCTTTTAATTTCTCTAAAAGAGAAGCCATGCTATAATGACCATCATCAATAACCGATTCTAATTGATGAGCGGAATTATATACACCGCCATACACATTTTCACGCCTTGCATCAATGACCGAGCACACAAGGCCTTGATATATACCAGCATTTGCGGCTAATACTTTTAAGCTGGATACACCAGCCAACGGAATTTGAAGCGTCCATGCTAATGTTTTAGCTACGGTTACGCCAATCCTGACCCCCGTATAAGAGCCGGGCCCTTGGCTAACCGCAATCGCATCTATATCACTTGGTGAAAGGCCTGCTTTTTTGATAATATCTTCAATAGCCGGCATAACACTAGCTGAATGATTTACTTTCATATTTCTAGTTTCTGCCGCTACAATTTTTCCATCCTTCACAATAGCTACTGCCAAGGGTGAATTTGCTGTATCTATTCCTAACCAAATCACTTTTTTAACTCCTCGCACAATAGTTCATACCGTTTCCCAAAAGGTA
The DNA here is from genome assembly GCF_007988965.1 of Rummeliibacillus stabekisii. GTDB lineage: Bacteria > Bacillota > Bacilli > Bacillales_A > Planococcaceae > Rummeliibacillus > Rummeliibacillus stabekisii. The sequence goes on along the minus strand of NZ_BJVD01000012.1, from coordinate 1,172 downwards.
TTAATATAAACTTTCTTTTATTATCGTCAATCCGCTTAATCTCAATGGCTAAACGATCAGCAGGTAAATCTGATTCTATTAGATGAGCCCATTCAATGATCGAAACGGCATCACCATAGAATAATTCATCATATCCTAAATCTTCTTCGCCGTCCGCAAGCCGATATACGTCAAGATGATTAAGAGGTAATCTACCTTCATATTGTTTCATAATCGTAAATGTAGGGCTGTTAACTGTTCGCGTAATGCCTAAACCCTTGGCGATACCTTGCGTAAAGGTTGTTTTCCCTGCACCTAAATCTCCCTCTAAAGTGAGTACATCACCTGATTCTAATAAATCGGCCAATTTCATAGCCAACTCTGTGGTCTCTTCTAAAGAAGCAACCATGATTTCCATCGTCATAAGACTCGTCCTCTCACATTCTCATTACTCCTAGTTTACCTAAATCTCCTGAAATGTTCAAACTGCCACATTTTCATGCTATATAAAAAACTATCTTCAATTAAAAAATTGAAGATAGTTTTTAAATATTAATCGAGCTCAATCGTATTATTCATTTTGTTGGTGTCATCATCATTACCTCTCATCTTCTTATAAAGATGAACCATGCTTTTCATCATATTGCCTGTTTCCCAATACTCTGCTGACTCTGCCTCCACTTTGATTAAAATCAAATTAGGATCGTCATAGCTCGTATTTAAAAGCTTTTCATAAGCTGCACTCCATAATTCCTTTTTCTTGTTTACATCATCTACGATTGTGGCTTTACCTCGTACAGAGACATAGTATTTACCAGCATAAGATACATTTACGTCTGCTTCTTTTTTAATTTCATCATACTTTTCGGTTTCCTTTTTCGTGAAGAACCATAAATCCCCATCAAACTCAACTTCTTGAGTCTTCATCGGACGAGATACTAATCCGTCTTGTGAAATTGTTGTCAGCATAGCTGTTTCTACATCTTTAATGAGCTCTCTTACTTTTTCAACTTCATTTGCATCATAATTGTTATTCATTAACTTCACCCCATTTTTTAGTTACTTTAGTTTACCCTGTTTTTCTGAAGGCTAATCAATGAATGAGTCTCGTTAATTTTATATAAATGCTATAGAAAAGAATATAAAAAAACACAGCTGAAAAATCAGCTGTGCTTGGTTGCGAAGCGACGTCC
>NZ_BJVD01000011.1 GCF_007988965.1 Rummeliibacillus stabekisii | reverse complement strand
CAGGTTATCAGAATACTCCGTGTCCGCTTCATATAAATCAGTTAACTTGATTTCCTTTTTATCATGCCTATAAAAAAAGGGCCCTGTTTGAACGTTAATCGTATTCGCTGTTGTATACGCAGAAACATTCATATCAGCCATCTGTTGCATATATTCATCGATGATTTTATAGAACGGTTCGTCTACTTTTTCATCTATAATTTTACCAATTCCCTTGGCATAATCATATAATTTTTTGTACTTCTCGCGTATGGATTTCGCTTCTGGTTGGTATGTCTGAGGGCTAAAAGAAATGGCTCTATCGATATCTTTGTCTGCTATTTCACTCTTAGAATCCTTAAATAGGTCATCTGCATGCTCATACTTATTGTCATATTTGTGTGCTTCATTCACTTTTTCAAGTGCCGAAGCTATACTCTTCCACTTTGACTCTTCATAGAGAATCTTCACCTGCTACACCACCTTATAAAACAAATTAAGATTAATTCCTCAATTGTAAAAAATTTATAAATTAATTTTAAAAAAGGGGCATACAGGCGTCAATGAGCATTATAGGTTATACAGGACCTAAACAAAACACCTCATTTTTTAATAAAAAATAGAAAGTTATTAAAAATATGAAATAAAGATAAAAGGATTCGATTTCTCCTACTAAAAAAATCCTGCATTTGAAATTGCATCATAAGTTTATTGGTATATATCTAATTACTCCTTCTGCTTCTTTTGGTAAATAGGTATTGCAAAAAATAGATCACTAAGTACTTTGCCATCTGAAGTTAAAGAGGTCATGTATTAGGTTTTACTTAATTAATCTTGCTTTTGGCTTTTTTTCTTTTCACTACAGCCTCAAAAAGAACAATAAAGACCACTCCTGCTATGAAAAAGATAAATCCGAGAGGGCTATGCTTGATAAATATAAAATATAAACCGATAGGAAAAACAAGAATAAAGATTAACCATTCAAACATAGAGTTTCCTAATAACTTTTTAGATAATAAATTCAATAGAATCACTCCTCTACTATGTATACTTTCAATAACTGCATTATTATTTATAATATCAACAGTACTATACATCATACAAAAATTAACATACAAAAGCATATTTGTTAAATACATAATGAAGCTAATTAAACCTATTGAAATTATTCACATAAAAAGAGAAGTGCTATAGCACTTCTCTTAACCTGTAATTGTTAAACTTTCACCCCAATAAACTGATTAAAGAACGAGAGAATCTTTTGGTATACGGCAATTTCATTTTCTTTTTTCGAGAAGCCGTGTCCTTCATCCTCTAGCAACATATATTCCACATCGCGCCCTTTTTCCTGTAAGGCTTTGACGATTTGATCGGATTCTTCTTTTACGACGCGAGGATCGTTTGCACCTTGGATGACAAGCATCGGCTTGGTCATCGTTTCTAGATAGGTGATTGGCGAGTATTCAATCAGCTTTTCTCTATCTTTCTCTGGATTCCCTACCCATTGATCCATAATTGGCTTCCAGTCTTCCGGCACTGATTGAATAAACGAGAATAAATCGGAGGGACCAAAAATGTCGACAACTGCCTTAAAGTAGTCCGCATGTCGTCCATGTAAAAGCAATGCCATATAACCGCCGTAGCTTCCGCCCATCAATAATATATTCCCTTTTTCTGTATACCCATTGTCGATGAGCCAATCCAAACCTGCGACATTATCGAGGCGTGGCCCGTAACCCCAATCTCCCTCCACCATCTTCATGAATTCTAATCCGTAACCTGAAGAACCGCGGAAGTTTGGCGCAAATATACTAAATCCTTGATTCAGCATGAATTGGAAAGAAGCTCTGAAAAATTTTCGTTCTGATGCTTGCGGCCCGCCATGCGGCCAGAAAATAATTTCACCATTATCATTTTCTTTTTTCGCCTTGAAAAATAATGCTTCGATTTCAAGCCCATCATAGGACGGGTATGTAATCACGTCAGGCTCGACCATATCATACTTTTCTACACCCGGCACAGTGTAGTTTGTTAAAGATACCCACTCGTCCTCTACTTTTTTATAAATATTGCGAGGATTTGTGGCACCTCTTCCTAATAAATACAAAGTGCCCGATTTCGTCACAACCAGCTTTTCAATGACACTAGCAGGCGTCTTTAGCTGATTCCACTCGCCATTTTCCAAATTGTATTCATACAGATGATCTTCTACACCTTTTTCGCTAGCAATATACAAAAGCTTTCGTTCCTTATCATATTGCAAGCTGCTAAATCCTTCGTTTTCTATTTCTTTTATTTTTTTAAATTCGTGCGTATCCAGATTATAAGAAGCCAGGTATGTGAAGTCCGCTTCATAATCCGTCAACAAATAGATCACTGAATCTGATACAAACACGCCATCACTTACAGTATGTTGCTTATCCGTTGGAGGCGTGAGCAAGATATCCTCATCGCCACGTTTTGCATACATCAACATATACGTATTCGCAAACATTTTCAAATAAAGAAACGAAGACTCATCTGGACTTTGACTAATCAGATAGGACGCTCCTCCATTCCCTTCTAAAACCTTCGTTTCTTCCCCTGTTTCTAAATGTAGACAATAGGAATTCAAGTAAGAAGGGTTTTCCTTAGAGGATGTATAATAAAGTTTTTTCCCATCTTCAGATAAAAACGGTTGGAAATTACGTGTATTTTCATGATAGACGATTTCTTTCATTACCCCGCCTTTGAGCGGGATCCCATAGAATTGGGTATTTTCATTCCCGTCATAATCAAATCCAGCAATAATGAATTGGCTTTGTTTGTCATACATGAGCGCCTGGCAGCTTTGATCAATCGTTGTCAGAGGATAAGGAAATATATTGGGCAAGTCCATCGCCCATAAATTATACTTTCCACTCAAATTGGTACTGAAAACAAGCTGCTTTTCATCAGGGCTGACCGCAAAATCTTCAATCGAAAACGTTCTTAAAAACTGTGAAACATCTGGTTTCGGAAAAGACATCATTATTAAACACACTCCTCATTATTATATTCATAAAAATTAGTATATTCTTAATTATAGCAAATATTACCACTATGAACTTATAAAATTTAAATCTAAGAAAAAAGATATTAAAGGAGCCTTTTCTGCATCTTATCGATATGCAAAATAATACAGGAATAACCTTAAAATAATAGCTTTCCAGAAAATGGTACACAGGAAATTTCAAGTATATGATTATATAAAAAGACAAAACTCACTCGAAGCTGAAAGTGAATTTTGTCTTTTTTGTGCTTTAAAATAGAGTTATCTAGAAAACACCCTGTAAACCTGAATTTCACCTTACATTAAAGGATCCCTTTTTGTGAAAAAGGTTGTTCATTTTCTATTCTTGTTCGTTCACAATCGCTCCCAATTATGAATACCCTACTAACCAGTATTTATCGATAAATAAAAAGAATCCATTTTGAGAAAGGTTGATCAAAATGCATTCTTTTAAGCAGATTTAAATATCGGTTTTATAAAAAAGCTTGATCATTTTCTATCTGTGTTCCTTCACAATAAGACATAGTTAAGAAGAAAAAGTTTTAATTATTTCTTCAGAAGTCAATCTCTTCTGTTACCTCTTCGTATTCACAATGGTTATGACGTTTACAACCAAACAAATAGCAGCCCCCAGTTATTGAAGGTTCAAATTCTATAGATGGGATTTGTTCAGATGATATTTCAACCATATTCTTATAATCATTTTTGTCTGCAAGTAATTGCTGAATATATTCTTCTTTATCATCTTCTGTCCAATTCTCATCACATTCTTCTTCCTGCGCATTTTTAATCTCTTCGTCCTTTTGCTGAATAGCTTCATATACTACTTCATTGATACGGTTACTATTTTTTGTATTAGAAAGAGAATAGATATACCTAGTAACCCAATAAGGTTCTTTCAAGTATTCTTTCCATCCTTTTTCAAACCAAAAGATCGCTTTCTCAAAACATTCCATTTCAACATACAAATCAGCAACTTCAATTTCCCCTACATAATCATCTGCACCTGGATTAAATGCATCTAATTTCTCTTTTGCTTCTTTTTTCATTCCAAGATCAATTAAACATTTAACATGGCTTAACATCACATCATCAGAATCGCCTGCAACTCGTAGAAAAAAGTTAGAGGCTTCCGTGAAATCTCCAAGATGGTACTTTGCTAAAGCTAAATTATGATAAGCTTCATTGGAAGGTTGAATCGAAATGGATTTCAATAATGTATCTAAAGCAAGTTTCCACTTTTTTTGCCTCAAGTAAATTTCCCCGAGTAAGGTATAAGGGAAATACGAGTTAGGATTCATAGCAATGGCTTCTTCTATTAATTCGAGAGCCTTTTGATCATTCTCTTCCTCGTAGCTGTATATCCAAGCAAGATTATTCAGTGACTGGATATTTCTGGATTCTCTTAGTGCTTTTTGAAAAAGCTCTAAGGCCTCTTCATAGTCATTTTGTTCAAATAGCTCTATTGCCTTTTGGTTAGTATTCAATCGTTTCTCCCTAATTTCTAATGATTTTTATTATATAACATATTTATTCAATGGTCCTTTCCATAAATAAAGACACCCTTCCTTATTGGAGAAAAGCTCCCGATTATTGAATAAGAAACTCCGGCAATACAGGGTTTTAGACGGCTATAAAATGTAAGAAGCGCTTAAAAATTAACTTCTTTTTTTGGAGCGTATTTTTTACCTACTTTAAATATGAGCGGAGTTCCTATTATTGTAGGTAGAAACCAGAATAACAAAATAGGCAGTTCATTTAAAACTGGTATACTAGGAATATTAACTACTAAAGTTGCAGTTACAATACCTATATAAGAACCTAGCATTGCTCCTATATGAGCACCTATCCAATTTTTCCACTTCTTCTTGACCGCTAAATAGCCCAATAATGCAAGCCCATAAGAAAACAGAGCGATGTAGAATAAATATTGGCTTTTTTCCCAATGAATTACCGACATAACCAAAGCTGTTATAAATACAAGAACATAAGACCAGTGGTATATCTCGCCAGATACAGTATGTTTCCCTCTCTTCTTTTTAGAAGACATTGCAAATATCCCGCTTATTAAACAAATCATCCCTGTAACTATATGAGTTATTAAAAATACGTTAAACAATAACATCACCTCAATACTTATAACACATATATCTTAAATTTCCTTTTAGTGTAAAGTTAAATATCCTTTAAATCAACAATATTTACGAAAACAGCGATAAAAAAAGAGTAGACGTTTCCGCGTCTACTCTCATGGCTAACAGTATTAGTGTTGTCTTGTAATTATAATGAATTGAGTTTTTGGTGTCCGTACTTAATAAGTACTCACATTATACCCTACTCTTTATTTTTCGCAATACTAAACGTTGGTATTTATGATAAACATGCAACTTTAATAAGAATAGTAAGTAAGAAAGCTATGAAGCTAATACTTACAAATTGCTTTAGGTTGTTCCAGTTCATATGAAATCTCCTATGCAGTCACTCTGAAAACAGTATCAAGGATAATAATAGAAAGAAGGGGTTTTGTTTTCCCCTTCTTTAGCATGTAGAGAAATCTGACCTCTTCAAAAACGGTTGTATGTAGGGAAAGGACATGGTAACTTTTAAAAGTGGGAAAATTTTTAATTAATAGAAATAACGAAAGGATTCCCAATTTGTAAACATCATAGAATTGAGGGAATTACATATGAAATGGAAGGATTGGGACCGCAATTTGAAGGTCCGGCTTTACGGTGAATTTCTAACTAACATGTTACTTTGGATGTTCTTGCCGTATATGGCCATTTATTTTTCAGACCGACTGGGAAAAGGGCTCGCAGGCATCTTACTTATCGTCTCTCAGCTTGTAGGCGTCTTCACCAATTTGATTGGCGGCTATTGCGCCGATAAATTTGGCCGAAAAAGAATGATGTTCATCTCGATGTTCGGCCAAGGGCTTGCTTTCATTGCCTTTGCTTTAGCCAATTCACCATGGCTTCAATCGGCTATGCTCAGCTTTATTTGCTTCTCCATACTTGGTTTCTTCGGTTCCTTTTATATGCCGGCCAGCCATGCGATGGTGGCCGATGTGGTTCCTGAAAAGCATCGCAGCGAGGTGTTCGCTGTCTTCTATACAGCTATCAATATCTCCGTGGTAATCGGCCCCATACTAGGCGGCATCTTTTTCTTCGATCATCGATTCGGACTCTTAATCACAAGTGCCGCAGCCAGCTTTTTTGTCGCTTTTTTAATTTATGCATTCATCAGAGAAACCACGCCGGCATCTCTAGAAGGGTTATCCACATCCAATGAGCAAGCTAGTAATTGGCTCACTGTGATAAATGAGCAATTGAAGGATTATCAGGTCATTATTAAGGATAAGGTCTTTTTGTTATTTATCATAGGCGGCATATTCGCAGCGCAAGCTTTTATGCAAATGGATCTATTACTCGCCGTTTACATGAAAGAAATGGTTCCCGTACAGAATCTGTTTTCTTTTGGTGATTGGTCCCTTAAAGCATCAGGAGAGAAGGCATTCGGTTGGGTTGTTGCCGAAAATGGACTGCTCGTTGCCCTCTTTACGGTATTTATTTCAAAATGGATGACGAAATATAAAGAACGCAATGTATTTATCATGTCTTCCTGCTTATACGGCCTAGCTATGCTGATTTTCGGTTATACGACCAGTATTTGGGTGATCATTTTAGGCATGTTTGTTTTCACAACTGCGGAACTAATTGTCGTAGGCATTCAAGATAGCTTTATCGCCAAAATCTCACCGGAGCATATGAGAGGTCAATACTTTGCAGCAGGCAGCCTTCGCTTCACGATTGGTCGAGCGCTTGCACCTATTGCTATTCCGCTGTCAGCTTGGATTGGCTACACATGGACTTTTAATCTATTGGCTTTTTCTACCCTCATCGGAGCATTCGCGTATTTGCTGACTTTTAAGTTGAGTGGAAAAGTGAAACGAAGTGTGTCATAGAAGGACCCTTAGAGTCTGAGTTCAAAATTTAATAAATGATTGATTGGAGGAAAGGTATGAATTTTAAAGGAAATCTGATCGCCACCGGTAATACTGCAAATCTATATCTATGGAATAATAAAATAGTAAAGGTTTTCAAAGAAAATCTACCACCTACTGAATCATTATATGAAGCTAAGAAACAAGAGTTTGCCTATTCATGTGGGCTGAATGTTCCAAAAGTATTAGAGGTTAAAAAGATAAACGGAATACAGGCAATAATAATGGAATACATCAACGGTGAAACCTTAGGACATCGTCTATTAAAAAATCAAATTGAGGCTGAGCAATATATTAATGTCCTTGTTAATATTCAAAAAAGAATACATGAAGTCAAGGTAGAATCAGAGGAAATTGAACGTATGGATATAAAAGTTAGCCGTAAGATTGAATCAGCTCCATCCCTAAATCAAAGACAAAAAAAGGCGTTATTTAGTAGGTTAAACTCTTTAAAGTATGAACCCAGATTATGCCATGGGGATCTGCACCCATTTAATCTAATTATGAACGAAGATGTAGTTAGTATCATTGATTGGGTAGATGCTAGTGCTGGGGATATCCGTGCAGACGTATGTCGTACTTATTTATTATTATCTCAGCATTCCATTGAATTAGCTGAGCTATATTTACACTTATATTGTTGTAATATAAACATATCCAAAAGCGAAATACTCCAATGGTTGCCAATAATTGCAGGAGCCATGTTAGACGAAAACGTATCTTCTTCTGAAGAAAATAAAAGGCTAATGAATATTGTCATTCAAATTTGTGATGGATAATCTGTTTGAGCTTTTAATCTCTTGGCCAACTCTACCCTCATCGGAGCATTCGCGTTTTTGCTGACTTTTCAGTTGAGTGGAAAAGGAAAGCAGCCTATGTCATAAAAAGATGAATACAGCTTATTACACAAGAAGGAGCAATTGAATGGCAGTAGCGATACATTCTACAAATAACCAACATACTTTAAAATCCTACAGTCTTTTTTTCTGTATAGGACTAGCTACCGGGATTATCAGTAGGTTAACAGACTTCTTACCTTATAATAATCTTTGGAGTCTAAGTTCAATCGCCACATTATATGGCTTCTGGATGGTCACAGTAACATTGGTCATCTACTTTAGTGTCTCAAATATAAATGCGGCTATTAATGTATTCGTATACTTAATGGGTATGAATGTAAGCTTTTACCTTTTAAAATATTTACTCGGCTTTTTCACTCCAAGGTTCTACGAAGAAGAATTTCAATGGAATCTTTTTATACTTTATAGCGTTTTTGCTTTAGTATGTAGTGCTATTAGTTACGTACTCTACTATTGGAACAAAGAGAATAGGATCAGCAGTCTTTTATATGCATTGCCTGTAAGTGGGTTAGCTGCGGAAACATTAGCTGTGGGCATCTATCTATACAATCATCATACTTTTTTATTTCAGCTGTTTTTCGATTTCATTAGTTTACTCCTAATAGGCAGCTGGTTTTATCAAAAAGCAAACAATAAACTCATGTATATAGCAACTATCAGCGCCATGACTTTAATCGGCTATCTGTTGGTTTATCATCCTTTTCTCTAAGTGAATATACAAAAAAGCAACTGAATCAGTCAGTTGCTTTTTTTAATTTAAGACTAACTAAACTGCTTAGTTAGTCCCGAGTTCTCCATAACAACAAAAAAGAGAAGGCATATGCCCTCCCTTTTCCTTATGAAGTTACGACTTCCTCAGCCGGTTTTTCACGATGTTGAATATGGCTTGCCACCCATGCAACCAAAATAGCTGCAGCAAGGTAAATGACTAAGTAAAGTAATTGAGATTGCAGTTCATGCCAATTTCCTAGAGAAATGACCTCCTGCATACTCTTGAGCGAATGAGCCATAGGCATCCATTGCCCTACCTTGCTTAACAGTGGAGTTCCAAGCTCCATTGGGAATGTCCCACCACAGGTTGCTAGTTGGAAAACAAGGAAAGTAACGGCTAGGAACTTCCCTACTAAACCAAATACAGTAACCAGCATTAAAATAAATGTCATAAAGGTAAAGGAGACAATTACGCTAGAAAGCATAAATAGTGGAACACTTGCCACCTCTAGCTTAATGACGCCTAATACAATCGCGTCCACAATCATTGCCTGTATAAAACCAATCGTATATACAAGCCCCAATTTGTTGATCAAATGATGCGTACCATTTACAATGCGTTCTTTTCTTCTGCCAAGCGGCAGGATGTTTGATGCCATAATACCACCCACATAGAAAGCAAGTGATAGGAAGTAAGGTGCTATGCCCGATCCATAGTTAGGCACGTTAGAAAGACTTGTTTCCTTCAAAATTACTGGCTCAGAAAACATATCCGTCAACGCATCATTATTAGAGATGCCACTTGTTTTTGAAGCAGCAACTTTCAATTTGGAAGAAAGGGTACTAGAGCCATCAGATAATTGGCCCATTCCATCCATTAATTTAGCTGTGCCTTCTTTAAACGGTTTTGTTCCTTCAGCCGCTTTATCGATGGCACTATTTAATGTCGTATAGCCTTTGCTCCATTCTTCGAAGCCATTGCTAAATTTAGTTGTGCCTGCTGCTAATTCACTCGCTCCAGATGCTGCTTTGTCCAAATTAGCAGAAAAACTTTCCATTCCTGCATGAACACTTTCCTGTCCAGCAGTTATCTTTTCAGCTCCCTGTGCAAGCTGTGTTTGTCCTGTTTCAAGCTGTTCAGTTGCCTGTGCAAGTCCAGTTGCCATTGCTTGCATCTTTAGAAATGCTGGGTCCTTCTTCGCATCAGGATGCGATTTTGTATAAGCATCCATTTGCTGCTGCAAAAGCTTTGCCGTGTTATTTGCTTTTGTTTGTCCTTGAAGCAGTTTTCCATTGCTAGAGGACCATTGCTTTGCCCCGTTAGCAACCTGCTGTTCACCAGTCTTCAGCGTATTCATGCCTGCCGACAGTTTTTTGGTGCCATCCGCTAATGAAAGTGAACCCTTTTCCAAGTTGGCTGCACCAGCTGAAAGTGTCTCTTCACCATTGAGAAGCTTATGGCTACCATTTGACAATTGATTCATACCTTGGTCAAGCTGGCCAAAACCATTATTCAATTTTGCAACAGCATCTTTAGCATTCGTTATGCCTGTGTGAAGTTCATCTGCTCCGTCTCCAGCTTTCTTTAAACCTTTGCCGAGTGTTTGGAATTTATCAAACACACCTTTTGCATATGTTTTGGTAATACTGTTTGAAATCTTCTCGTTTATTTTTTCTATTGCAGTTGTACTGATCTGCGAAGCTACAAAATTTCCGCCTGGATTTGTCTTTGACAGAAGTTGTGCAGGAACTGGATGTTTATCCATTAGGGTACTAATGTGTTTTGAAAAATCTTCGGGAACGGTAATCACCATATAATAATCCCCATCTTTCAGCCCCTTATTGGCCTTCTCCTCCGACATAAAGTGAAAATCCAATTCCTTGTTCTCTTTTAATTCCTTTACAAAGTCTTTACCTGCTTTGATATGGTCTTTGCCCATCATAGCACCAGTATCTTTGTTTACTACCGCTACGGGCAAGTTATCTAATTTGCCATAGGGATTCCAATATCCTGCTAAGAAGAATCCGGCATAGATTAAAGGTACAATTAGAAGAAAAATTAATGCAATACGTCCATGAGAATGCTTCCACATTGCCATAAAATCGCGCTTAATCAATTGTAAGCCATTCAAGTATTATCACATCCTCAATTTTTTTCACCTTACTTATAGTAATTACTTTTATGCATGTTGTATAATACATTATTAATTATAAAATGATAGCTTCAAATCTATATACGAAAGGACTACCATCTTTGGAACTATTACAGCTACATTATTTCCAGACTGTTGCAAGGCTAGAGCATATGACAAAAGCGGCCAAAAAGCTGCAGATTGCCCAGCCCTCTCTCAGTAAAACGATATCAAGATTGGAAGAAGATTTGGGTGCACCTCTATTTAACAGAGAACATCGTCAGATCAAATTAAATGAGTTTGGGAAGTTGTTTTTAAAACGGGTTGATAGAGTATTTTTGGAGTTAAATGAAGGGAGGAAGGAAATTTTAGAGCTCTCCAATCAGCAGGAAAGCAAGATTACACTGGCTGTTACGATTCCACGCGTTCTGCCTGATCTTCTAAAGAGCTTTTTATCTCATTATCCGAATGTAAAATTCCAGCAGTTTCTACAGCCTTCCTCTTTCGTAAAGGGACAATTAGTGGAAGGGAAAATCGATTATTGCCTATCTTCCATTCCTATCGACGCCCCAGATATCGTATGGGAACCGCTGATCACGGAAGAAGTCTATCTCATCGTACCACCCGGGCATCCTTTTTCTAATCGAGATACGATTAAACTAGAGGAAGCAAAAAATGAATCCTTTATACAAATGCATACTGGCTATGGATTCCGTAATTTAACGGACCAGTTTTGCTACGAAGCAGGGTTTACTCCTCATATCGCCTTTGAAGGTGATGATCCTACGGTTATTGGTGACTTGGTGAAACAAGGATTAGGCATTGCCTTTATTCCAGAAATGACTTTGCTTCATCAATTTGGTCAATTCCCACATAGCCTTCGCATCACAGAGCCTCATTGTCTACGGACAATTGGGCTAGCTTGGTCTAAAAGCAACTATCTGTCAGAGACTGCACAGCAATTTAGAGAATTTGTGAAAGACTATTTTAACGTTTTGTCTACTAGGCTTAAAAAGGATTGAAATCTTAGCACTATGCTAAATAAAAAAGCCCCCTACAGTTAGGGGGCTTAAAAAATCTATTTAAGTGTTGAATTTGGTATTTATTAACCTTCGTAATTGGCAAAGGCACTCACTACGTATAGTCGAGACTTGATTTTAGCTTTTTATTTGGCTTCTTTCAATCCAGACTCATTTGATACTTCTTCCACTCTCTTACTTTTCCATATCAACGTAAAGGCTAAGCCTATCAGCATAAATATACCTGCGATAATATATGGGAAGTTAATGTTGATGTCGAATAAGAAGCCTCCTAGCGCGGGGCCAAAGATATTCCCTAGACTAGTATACGTCGAGTTCATCCCAGCGACAAACCCTTGTTGATTGCCCGCCGCTTTAGATAAAGACGTAGTTAATGCTGGACGCAGTAAATCAAAGGCTAGGAATATGATACAAGTGACAATTAGGACGGTTATAAATCCAGAAATCATAGTAGAAACGAAGGCTAAAATAGCACCTACGATTAAACAAAGCTGGATCAGCCCTTTTTCTCCGAGTTTCTCAACCAGTTTTCCAAATAGCACGATTTGTACGATGACAGCGACAATTGAGCTAAGCGTAATAATCGTTGCAATATCCTTAGCTGTAAAACCGAATTTATGATCTGAGAACAAGCTAAAAATGGTTTCATAGGCTGATAAGCCAAACGCCAAAACGAAGACAATAATAAATGCAACTAAGTAAATCGGCTTGACTGATTCCTTTAAATCTTTAAAGAATGTAGTCTCTTTACCCTTTGATAAATTTATTTTGCGTTCTTCTTTTGATATGGGTTCCTTTAATATGAAGGTTGAAGAAATGGCTGCGAGGAGTGCGATCGCTGCAGCAAAGAAGAATGGCATACGAATGCCCATATCAGCAATAAATCCACCAATACCCGGTCCAATAATAAATCCAGTACTAATCGCAGCTGACACATAGCCCATTGCTTTTGGTCTTTCCTCAAGACTTGTAATATCCGCTATATAGGCTGTAACAGCAGGCATAATAAATGCCGCACTAATGCCGCCCAATGCTCTTGATATATATAAAATGAAGATGTTCGTTCCTAATCCAAAAATAAGCTCTGATAAACTGAAAATAAATAAACCTGAAACAATCATGATTTTTCTTCCCAGATTATCAACCCACCTACCTGCAAAAGGCGAAACAATCAATTGCGATACCGCAAACACGGCTACGAGGGTTCCCATAGAACCACCTGACAAATGCATGTAATTCATGAATGATGGCATGACTGGAATAATCAATCCAACTCCAAGAAATGCGATAAAAATATTACTTAACAATATAACAATAACCATTTTTTGATCTTTCATTGATTTCACCATAAAATTCCCTCTTCTATCTCCTTTTTCATTCAATTTCTAAAATGTTTGTTGCTTTTAAAATAGCCAAGCCATTTCCCTAGTTACTTACTTATTATTCTCCTTACTTATATCCTAAGGTGTATAGTAACCATATAGTCAAACATATATTTCATTCATTAGGTAATTTATTTCATCAAAAAAGGCAGTGCAGATTTTTCTGCATTGCCTTTTATTATCTAGCTATCTTTTTATCCCTTTTTATTTAGCATCGGGATGTGTACATTTTTTTCTTTCGCCGTTTGGATGGCGATATCGTAACCCGCATCTGCGTGGCGAACAACGCCCATTCCAGGATCTGAAATCAACACTCGATTAATTTTGTCCCCAGCTAATTTAGAACCATCCGCTACGAGTACTTGGCCAGCATGCTGTGAATAACCCATGCCAACACCACCGCCATGGTGTACGCTTACCCAGCTTGCTCCTCCAGCCGTATTAATTAACGCATTTAAAATTGGCCAATCTGACACTGCATCCGAGCCGTCCTTCATACCTTCTGTTTCACGATTTGGAGAAGCAACAGATCCAGAATCCAGGTGATCACGACCAAATACGATTGGACCGCTCAACTCCCCGCTTGCTACCATTTCATTTACTTTTAGAGCGAAACGATGACGATCGCCATAGCCTAGCCAGCAAATACGAGCTGGTAGTCCTTGCCACTTCACCATTTTTTGCGCCATATCAATCCAGTTGGTTAAGCCTTCATCTTCTGCAAACATTTCTTTTGCCAGTGCATCTGTTTTATAAATATCCTCTGGATTCCCCGATAATGCGGCCCAGCGGAAAGGACCTTTGCCCTCACAGAACAATGGACGGATGTAAGCAGGTACGAAGCCAGGGAAATCAAACGCATTTTTTACGCCCATTTCTTTTGCATAAGCTCGAATGTTATTGCCGTAGTCAAATACTTCTGCCCCCGCTTCTTGGAAATCAAGCATTGTTTGGACATGGACAGCCATTGTTTGCTTTGCCAATTTTTCATAGGCTTTTGGATCTTCTTGACGCAAGATAAGAGCTTCCTCTAAACTCATTTTATTCGGTACATATCCATTAATAGGGTCATGCGCCGATGTTTGGTCCGTTACAATGTCCGGGATGACTCCGCGATCTAACAACTCTCTGTTCACGTCCGCACAGTTACCTACTAGACCGATGGATGCCGGCTCATTTTTTTCACGCAATTCATCGACTAAAGCAAGTGCTTCGTCTACTGTTTCAACCAAGTAGTCACAGTAGCCTTCTTTTATTTTACGTTCAATACGTTTACGATCTACCTCTACGACTAAAATAACAGCACCCGCCATTTTCCCAGCAAGCGGCTGTGCACCACTCATTCCTCCCATACCGCCAGTCAAAATAAATCTGCCTCTTAAATCAGGTGAACCAAATACTTTTTTGGCTGCTTCTACAAAGCTTAAATATGTTCCTTGTAAAATACCTTGTGCACCTATATAGATCCAACTGCCTGCTGTCATTTGGCCATACATCATAAGGTTGCGTTCCTCTAACTCATAGAAATGATCCCAGTTTGCCCATGCTGGAACTAAATTCGAATTGGCGATTAATACCCGCGGAGCATTTTCGTGCGTACGGAAAACCGCAACAGGCTTACCAGATTGGACAAGCAATGTTTCATCATTTTCTAGTTCCTTTAAAGAAGCAATAATTTGTTCATAACATTCCCAATTTCGCGCGGCCTTCCCGATGCCACCGTACACCACTAATTCATTTGGGTTTTCTGCCACTTCGGGATCAAGGTTATTCATCAGCATACGCATGGCTGCTTCTTGCTCCCAACCTTTACAAGATAATTGATTTCCTCTTGGTGCTTGAATAGTTTTTGTTTGAATCATGGTTTATCTCTCCTTTAAAAGTTTAGAATAAGAAAAATGCAACTGGTGTAACGAGTATTAATGTCAGAACAACTCGCTCGAACCAAATAATGATTAAATCACGAATCGATAATGGAATTTCTGTCGACAAAATTAAAGGTATGACTGCCGAGAAGAATAAAATAGCTGACACTGAAACAGTCGCTACAATAAATTTCGTTATGAGTAATGCTTTTGTGACTAACAACGATGGCAAGAAAATTTCCGTAATAGATAATGACAATGCCTTAGCAGTCAACAAAGGCTCTGGCAATTGCAATAAATACGTAAACGGTGCAAAGATATAACCAATATAATCAAAGATTGGTGTATACAGTGCCAACACAATCCCTAGTAAACCAATGGAAAGAATAGAAGGGATTACACCCATCGCCATAACAAGCCCATCTTTTAAATGAAGATATAGATTCTTTAGGAATGGAGGGTTCTTTCCCACGGTGTTTAAAGCTTCATGATATGCGGTTTGTAACCGCTTTCCTTTTACTCGAATCTCAGGATCAGGCGTTGCTCCCTCCAGATACTCATCCTTCATTCGATTAAGAGGATAAATACGAGCTGTTATTGCTGTGACAATAAATGTGATGACGAGTGAAATCCAAAAGAATTCGCTCCAGTGTCCCATAATATCAAGCGTATTAGCCATCACCACCATAAAGGTAACCGATACTGTTGAAAAACCTGTTGCAATGATTGCTGCTTCACGAATCGTATACTTGCCTTGCTTGAAAACACGATTTGTTAATAATAGTCCGACCGAGTAGCTACCCACAAAGGAGGCTACAGCGTCAACAGCAGAGCGACCTGGTGTACGGAAAATGGGTTTCATAAATGGCTGCATAAAAACACCGATAAATTCTAACAAGCCATAGCTAACCAATAGAGCTAAAAAGATAGAACCTATCGGAATTAATACACCCACCGGCTTTATTAATTTGTCCATTAAAAAAGGACCGACATCTGGAGCGAATAGCCAAGCGGGGCCTACTCCAGCAATGAGCATAATTCCCACAACTAATCCAGCCAGTTTAAATATAGATAAAATCCGGCTGACAACATCCTTTTTCCAGCTCTTATTTTTAAATGGCATCAATGCACCTGCTACAAGCAGAATCGAAATATAGACTGTAATCAATGTTGGAAATGATGTGGATAAAAAACTTACAATATGATCAATGAGAATTGAGGACTTGCCTCTCCATTCAAACGTTACAAAAAAACTAAAGATACCAATTAAACTACAGACAATCATCTTCACTGTAGTTAGCGTATTATTTGAGCTTTTTGGATAGCCTGAAGATTGCCCATCACTATTATTGGCGCCCTCTACATACTCTACAGGTAGTTCTTCTATTTTATCAGCCATAGTACATCCCCTCTCTATAAAATATCATAATATTTTTTGTTTTCTAAAAATATGGAATTTAGATAGAGAAAAAAGGAATTTTATATGTTTTTTTAACTATTTAGTTTGTATAATAGAATTAATATACTATTCTGTACTTTTATAAGGAGGAATTAATGAGGATTTTCATTGTGGATCGAGATCATTCTGAAGCTAAGGGTTTAGAATGGTACTTGAAATCTTACTTATTTAAAAATGTCGACATCTATATTTTAGAAGATATTGAACAACTCCTTCAGCTATACAAAGAAATACGACCCGATTTTATAATAGTTGAAATTGAATTAATTAAGCATCAACATGAAATTTCTTTCTTTAAATTAGCCAGGAATGAAGGGATAGAGAGCTTTGCGATTGCATCGGAGCCCCTCTTCCAACATGCTTTAAAGGCCATTCAAATGCAAGTAACTCATTTTTTCATCAAGCCAGTCGATTTGGATTCTTTGAAGCATTTCATTCTTTCCGTAACTAAAGATCAGGCTAAGAAAGCTAGTTTCACTGAAAATGAGGAACTCACTACTGATTTCTATATGGAGTTATTCTTAAATAGTAAGTTTACGTATCCTATGGAAAATCAGCAATTTTTCTTAATTGAGCCCGAGCACCAAAAAGATTTAATCATTCTTTATGAGTGGTTAAAGGATTCCTCCATTTTTGAAAAAATAGATATCCATCCATTATCAGAACGTATCGTTTGTATCTCAGGTGATGTGGACACATCCCAATTTGAAAAGAAGGCCATTTCCTTAATCCGCGAATGGCATATGTGGAGCGGCAATTATATTAATATAGCGGTCTATGATGGAAGTCCTGTTCAGTTGAACGAAGCTTATATAGCGACAAAGAAAACATTAAATCAGAGATTCTATAAAGGCTTTGAAAATCTATTTTATGTAAGCAAGAAACATACTCCAGAACCTTTCGATCCTATCTTAACTCCTGATGAACAGCAGCTCTGGATACAGAGTTTAGAAGATTATGATATACATCCAATTAAAGAGTTTCTCTACCGTTTATCGGCCCAAGGTTCCTATTTTGAGGAAGAGCCAATTCGCATTCACCTTACTAGTGTTTTGGCACAAATACGACGTTTTATGCTCAAATACCACTTACATCAAAACGCTTCATTAGAAGAGAATTATCGGAAGTTATTTCACATTATTTTGGAATATCCTATTCTCTATACGATTATTCAGGAAATCATTCTATATACACAAACTTTAATGAAGCATGTGGCCCATGCAAAAGTGGAACTAAAAGTGAATTATGCTGAATTGGCCGCAGACATCATTAAAGAACAATATAAGAATAAATCGTTGTCTTTACTTGAGACGGCGAATGAGTTAGGGATTACCTCTAACTATTTGAGCAGCATTTTTAGTAAACACCATGGTATACCGTTCAAACGCTACTTACAACATCATCGCATTCAACAAGCCCAAAAAACATTAAAAGAAACCACCTTGCCCATCAGCGAAGTAGCCAGGTTAAATGGCTTTGATGATCCGAATTACTTTACTAAAACATTCAAGGCATACACAAGTATTTCGCCTATACGGTATCGGAAAAAACATTGAGGCAAAAAACAACAAAAAAAAACGGCCAATGCCGTTTTTTTATATGCGTAAGGAAAAAGCTAAGGATAAAGATGGTCACTAGAACAATGGACAATAAAAGGAATCCTTCCATCCAATATTTTTTTGATTCTAATGATTTTCATACTGGATTTTCCCCCAAAACAATGCATCATAATATCTATTATCTATAAAATAGTGATCTGCTAATTGCCCTTCTAACTTAAAACCATTCTTTTCTAATATACGAGCCGAGCTAATATTTGCATCTACCACTTTCGCATATAATTTATGTAATTGAAGGGTTTCAAACGCAAAATTGCTCATTAATTCTACACACTCTGTACCATATCCCTTGCCCCAATGTTTTTTATCGAATACATAACCCACCTCAGCATGATTTGCTTCTTGATCAAAATTAAAAATCATAGCTGTACCTATAATTTCTTTAGTAGTTTTCAAAACAATAGAGGCGTACAGGTGTGTGCCTGAAATTTCCCGTCCTTGCATTAATTCAATAAATTTTTCTGTCTCTTCAACATCCTTCATCCTATCCCAACCAATAAATTTAGAAACATCTTCATCCGAAGCAAAGTGAAATATAGCTTCAGTGTCCTTTAAATCTAATGGTTTAAAACAAATAGCACTACCTTCTAATTGATGAAATAAGCTTTTATTCATTTTTAATCTCCTTTTTAATTATAGCCTTGCATTGGCAGATCATTAAACAATCTAATAGAGAGGCATTTTCCCTTTATTCATATAAACATTACACATAATCAGAAGCCAATTAAATATAAATCAGATATCTGGTGTCATTATACATCAAAAGCATCATTTTTCTTATATTAAGAGAGTCATAAACCTATTTATTTTATGTTTAATAGTCACTACACCTTATATCTACAAAAATGACTCCTTTCTCCTGTCAGGAAAATCATGTGCTTAGCCGTTTTAACCACTATTTGTAGGGGAAAAGTGGGATATACTATCATTAGCCTTGTAGCAAAGTTTGGGGCACTATTAGCAAACAATACAAAATGGATGTTTTCACCTCCATCTGATGAGAAAAGAGGAATTAAAATGAAACTTTCAGGAAATACAATCCTTATCACAGGCGGAAGTTCTGGAATTGGCTTAGCTTTTGCAGAAAGATTTTTAAAAGCAGGAAACAAAGTGATCGTTACAGGACGGAGAGAAAATGTTCTTCAGCAGGCAAAAGAAAAATTTCCAGAGCTGATCATTCATCAAAGCGATGTAAGCAGTGAATCTGAGCGCATTTCCCTATTCGAATGGGTAACAGAAAACTATCCCGAAGTGAATGTGTTAGTGAACAACGCAGGAATGCAACAACGTTTTAACATATTAAAAGCAGATGCAAAGAACGATTGGGCTTATTTCAATCAAGAAATTACGACCAACATTGAAGCGCCATTCCATATAACGATGCTTTTTGCACCCTATTTTGCTAAAAAAGAAGAAGCCACTTTTATTAACATTACATCTGGGTTAGCTTTTACCCCGATGGTTATCGCGCCAATCTATTCAGCTACAAAAGCAGCATTCCACTCCTTTACGATGAGCTTGCGTCACCAGCTTGCCGAAACAGGTGTAGAAGTGATTGAAGTTGCCCCTCCAGCAGTCAACACAGACCTAGGCGGTGCCGGACTGCATACAAATGGAGAGCCATTAGACGAATTTGCAGATGGCATTTTCAAAGACTTACAAGAAGGCAAACAAGAAATCGGGTACGGCTCTTCCGTTGAACGACTCCGCATGCCACGAGATAAGTCAGATGAGCACGTAGCCAATATGTATAATGCCATGAAACATACTATTGAATAACATGCTTGAATTAAAAAAGAAATACTCGCCGCAATCGGCGAGTTTTTTTCTGTAATAGTGGTAAACCAATTCAAAGTATTTTAAGAATCACGGACATGAGTACAGATCGAAAACCGTTTACTTCATAGAATACTAATGTGTGAGATACACAATAACAAAAGAGCGGTAAACAGCACGGCAAACAAGATGCTCTAGCGAAAACAAAAATAGTTGCTACTGTAGAAGCATTATCTAATCGCATTCAATATGTAGTGAATGATTTTGTAAGAATTAAAGCAGTATCTAATAAAATACGTGGTCGTGATAACGCTCTTGCACAAAACATTAAAAAAATGGATAAACAATGTCAACCCATTCATTCAAATACCATCTCATCCCATTCAGATTATCATCTTATGTAAAATAAATTCGCATCTCACACATTAAATTGAGGAGTGTACAACAAATTGTTGTACATTCTTCTTTATATTGTAAACAAAAATATTTTTATTTTTTGTCCCCTTTTCTCTACTTTCTTCTATTTACTTTATAAAAGCTGAAAGAAGGAGAAAACATGGCACGTTTTGAATATTTAGCACCTTATACATCTTTTACAACTATACAAGAAATGGACGAGCAAGTGGAACAACACATCCGCAAGCATTACTACAATTTGACCACATCCGATAAGTCCGTTCTTTATAAAATGGCTTCGCATGCATTGGATTATTCAGGTGCCTGCCACTTAAAGGCACAAACAATTTCAGATGCTTTAGGCATTTCTGTCCGAACTGTTTTCCGCACGCTCAAACGTTTAGAAGAGTTTCAGATTATCAAACGCATCCAAACAAAAAAGATGAATGGCATCAAAGGCGCCAACATCTTTTCTATTTTATCTTGTGATGACACATTGGCCGTGGCACATCAAGAAGAAGCTGAAACTCCTTGTGAGAGTAAGGTTGAAGCAGCGCAACTGGAACAGGAACCATCTTTATCTTCTAATCCTAAACATCAATACGGTAAACATACATACCCGATCTTAAATACATCTTTGCGTAATAGAATTTTTCATTATCTTTTATCAACCACTGGCAACACCTCAGAAACAAAGAAATTTGTGGATGTCGTGTACAAGCAACTAAAACCCTTGCTGGAATGGGAAATCTACCAAGTCCGCAAACAACAGCTCGAAGACATTAGCTTTACGACCTTCAAAGAAACCATTCAGCAAACTAAAAGGCAGTTCATCACCAATCCCTTTGGCTATATGTATAAAAAGCTAGATAGAAAACTAGATCGGTTTACGGTAGAAGTGATGGAGTTTTATGAGGAGGAGAGTCGGAATGGGAGTGAGATTAGATTGGAATTTCTATAGAAATCAAAAGAGATTGTTATCACTTATCTGGATAACAATCTTAAGATAATTTTTTATATTATATTACTTATTCAATTCTTTACCCAAAGCATTCATTGCATTCATTACTTCCTTAATATTTTCTCCGCTATTCATGTTGTTGCGAGCATGAAGTAGCACAGGTCTGACAGATTCTACTGAACGTCCAAATTGATACATCCATTCATACCTTGGAACCATCCAGGTATGAAAATGGTGAGTTGTGTCTTCATTGTAAAAGTAATAAACATATTCTATACTTAACACTTCCCTTTGAGCTTTTCTTATTTTTGTCAGTAAGTTTATGTAATCCAATTTTTCTGCTTCAGTTAATTCATCAAAGCATTTAATATGGCGTTTAGAAGCTAATATGATTAGTCCTTTTATTGGATATGCAACATCTTGATGGGCATGAAAATGGGCAGTTTCAATAACAACACCACCATCTGACTCAATAAGTCCACTAGTTAATGCACAGCTTAAACATTCAACTTTTACAGTCTTTCCGTTTGATAAAGTTATTTCTCTCATACAATTCCCCCTTGTTATTTTTAGTTGTGTTAACCTGTACTGCTTTTGGTTTTCTATATTAGCTGTTTGACATAAAAATAGCAATGCACATACTCGTTAATTGGGAGGAGTTCACCTTTAGATTGCTTTTACATAGTAATAAATTTAGATTGACAACACCAAACGACACTTTTATTATTATATAGACCGTTCGTTATAATTTGATGGAGGTATGATCTATGTCTAGTAAAGAAACATCCCGTGAGAAAATCTTAGAAGCAGCTACCTTGCTTTTTCATTTGAAAGGTTATCATGCTACGGGGTTAAGTGAAATACTTAAAGAGAGTGGAGCGCCTAAAGGTTCGTTATATTATCATTTCCCTAATGGTAAGGAGCAATTAGCGATTGAAGCGATTAATTTATCTGCAAAGACGATTTCAACAGTAATTAATGAAAATCTTGCCACTTATGATGACCCAGTCGAAGCATTTCAATATCATATTGGAACTATTGCGGAAAGATTTAAAGACATAGAACGAAAAACACAATTTAAAAACGTCCCACTCGGATTGCTCGCGATGGAAACTGTATTTGTCAATGAGAATTTACGCCAGGCCTGTGAAGAAACCTTTATAATTTGGGAAAAACTTTTTTACGATAAATTAAGAATGAGTGGCTATAGTGAAGATCGTGCTTGTTTGATTAGTGAAACAATTAGTGCCTTAATTGAAGGGGGCGTTACGCTATGTTTTACAAAAAAATCAAGTGAGCCATTACATCACGTGAATAAGATGATCCCTTTACTACTGTCTCAGTAAAAAGGGACTTTATTTATCGTAAAATTATATAGACCGGTCTAATTATTTTTTTATGAAAGAAAGGAGTATTTTATGTCTTCATCTCAAGTTGTGCCAGTACGTAGCCCTAAAGCTATGGCTTCTGTACTAATGTTTGCCGCATTTATCGGACTCTTTAGTGAGACCGCCTTGAATATGGCATTAACTAATATTATGTCAGATTTTAGTGTGTCACCAGCGACTGCCCAGTGGCTTACGACGGGCTATCTATTAACAATTGGTATTCTCGTACCTGTTTCATCCCTACTCATTCAATGGTTTACAACAAAACAATTAGTAGTCGGTTCATTAACCTTCTCTATTGTAGGAACCATTTTAGCTGCAGTAGCACCTAGTTTTACAGTTTTACTAATTGGTCGTATCGTGCAAGCTCTTGGAACAGGCATTATTTTACCATTAATGATGAATGTTATTTTACTTATTTTCCCTATCTATAAACGTGGAGCTGTGATGGGATTAATGGGACTTGTCATTACAACAGCACCTGCTGTTGGCCCTGTTTTAGCTGGTCTTATTGTTGATTCGTTGGATTGGGCTTATATCTTCTGGATAAGTCTTATCTTTTATGTAGCTTTAATTATTATCGGGCTTAAACAGATTGATAATGTATCCAAGATTACAAAACCTTCTATTGATTTGCTTTCTATCCTGTTATCCACACTTGGATTTGGCGGTTTGATGTATAGTTTAAGTAATATTGCGGAAAAATCATTTAACTCCGTTTCGGTATATGCACCATTTATTGTAGGTGCCGTGTCCATTATATTATTTAGTATCCGTCAAATGAAAATGAAGCAGCCAATGATTAATTTGAGAGTGTTTAAATTCCCGATGTTTACATTAGGAGCGTTGTTATTATTCAGTGGTATGCTTCTCATATTATCATCAGCCATTTTATTACCAATGTATCTAAAAGGATCTTTATTATTTAGTGCGACAGTAGCTGGGATGATTCTTTTACCTGGTAGTGCACTGAACGCTTTTTGTTCTCCTTTTGTAGGAAAGCTATTTGATAAGTATGGTGCAAAGAAATTTTTGCCACTTGGGTATCTTTTAGCGTTTATTTCAAGCTTACTTTTTGTTTTTACAATCTCTGCAGATACACCAATTTGGCAAGTAATTTTGGCACATTCTATCTTTTTCATCGGTATTTCCATGATTATCATGCCTGCGCAAACAAATGGATTAAATCAATTACCTCGCAAATTATATGGTGATGGTGCCGCAGTCATGAGCACATTACAACAAATTGCTGGTGGTATCGGTACAGCGTTGGCAATTACATTATTGGTAAATGGCCAAACATTGCATATGGAGAAATTCCCGAACGCTACACCAGGTGAATTAATGGCAGAAGGAACAAAACATGCGTACATCTTTATCCTTGCCCTTACAATCATCGGGCTTATTTTATCACTTTTTGTGAAGCGAGAGCCTGTGGGAAAAGGGTAAGTAGTTTATACAAAGCAAATCTACTAAACGTTTTTAAAATGAAATCTTGGAAATATTTCAAACAGCGGCAAGCACTATTAATCTAGTGTTTGTCGCTGTTTTTATTAGAAAATAACGATCTGAGACACATTGAGCAATTATTATAAGAAGACTTTTTTACTTGCGGTGTTTTCGTCTGCTTTGCTTGAAACAGACAAAGGAAAAAGAAAAGATAATTTAAATCACCGTAAAAACACTATTAACACTGCTATAAGAGGTATATTAATGGACTAAATCATAATAGTATAACTTGTTTAACAAATAGCTCTAGCACCATACATTTTACATCCATAATTGGAATGTTATGCTAATTATATACTTGTTTAAGGGGTGATTATATGGAATACAGTGTAGAAAACTATTTAGAGATGATTCGTTCCAATTTGTCTAAAAAGACAAATGAATTGGTGGAGAAAATAGGCAGTTTAATAGAGATGAATTTTGCGGAAGAGGTAAACGCAATATTTATAGAAAGTAGTATAGGTGAACCTACTCTCTACTTCAGTTTATCTACTCGAGAAGATATGTTTGATGAGGTTTTTGAAGAAGAGGTAGATGAAGGTTTCGCGGGTTCAGTCGATTTACTTGATGAATTTTTAGTAGATGAATGGTTGGAGGAAGAGTGGTCAGATACATTAGAAGAGTTCTATGAAAAAGAGGGTGTGGAAGAAGCCTGTATTGCAGAAATCGGTCGTTGGGTTTATCAATGCTTCAACCAAGCGAACGGTAAAGAAATTGGCATTCCTTCATATTTTGAAATCCATGATGCAGGAAATGCACTTGATTTGCTTACTGGTGAATGGTTTGATCCAGAAGATGTGGAGCTTTGATACCACATCAAGTCATAACAAAAGCATGCTGTTCTACTCAAAACAGCATGCTCCTCTATTTTCTCCGGTTCACCTTTTTATTCCTCACCATCTTGCTAGAGGGCTGCTTTCGAATCCATTTGATGAAACGTCTTATCGCTGGATCTGCACGTAATTCTGATAATGTGGATAATCGAGCTGCAATTTCGCTATTTGTATAAAGGGCATGTATTTGTTTGTGACATGGTATGCAGAGTTTGGCAGTATCACCAAAAGTACCGCCCATCTCTTTCGGAAGTAAATGATGGATGGTCACTTCCACTCCATCTCGCCCACATAGCTCACATATTGCCACCATTCTATCGCCCTTTTCTAAAGAATTTCCCTGTTACAGTTTTGATTAGTATAACTGTTGATTAGACATCTATACCCCACAAGCATACTCCTTAGCTATCCTAAATAACGATAATAAAATGATTTAGCTTCCTCAATATTCTTCGTGCCATGTATCAATGCCCGTCCGTCTTTAAATAGGACGAGACGAAAATCGCCCATTTTAAACGAAACAAGATATGGATTTCGTACGACTGAGTCCGCTTGCTTAGATAGTAGGTTTGCTACGTTTTCTAAGTCTACTGTGATTCTATGAGACGGTCGAATTTGAACCGTATCGCGTCCACACAACACTGCTACTTTTGATTGACTTTGATGTTCTAGGTAAGGATAAGTTGGATGATCGCCACAGGATGGACAACTCTGTTTCTTTAACTGATCGACCATGATAGAAGTATGTTGATTCTTCCATAAATCAAAGGATATAAGCTGATTCCTTAAAGAACAATCATCCTCAACCAAAATCTTTAGCGCTTCAGTGATTTGATAAGCCACTACCATTTGGACAGCGGGACTGATTATGCCTGCCGTATCACACGTTAATCCACCAATTGGCACTGTCTCCAGCAAACAATTTAAACAAGGCGTTTTCCCCGGGATAATGGAATAGCTTAATCCATAGCTTCCGACACAAGCACCATAAATCCATGGAATGTTATATTTTTGTGCTACATCATTTAGAATCATGCGTGTGTCAAAATTATCTGTGGCATCCATTATGAGATCCACATCCCTTATAAGTTGCTCTGCTTCAGTCGCTGAAACATCTTGAACAAGACCATGGATTTCTACTTCACTATTTAACTGTGATAATCGTTTATGCGCTGCAATAGCTTTAGGTACGCGTTGCTTGGCATCTTCCTCATCGTATAATTGTTGCCTTTGAAGATTACTCCACTCTACGTAATCTCGATCAACTATAGTCAGCTTACCAACCCCCATACGTACGAGACTTTCTGCACTTCCCGTTCCGAGTGCCCCTGCACCAATTACAAGTACATGCTTTTGCCTAATTTTCTCTTGGCCTTCTTTACCGATAGGCACAAATAATTCTTGCCTTGAATAACGCTCACTCACCCGATGCTCATTCCTTCGGTTGGACTGCTAGCCGTTGCATAGTTTTTTTTCGCTATTCTACCTGCTTCATAGCCTAAGCGTCCTGCTTCAATGGCAAGCTTCATTGCTTTCGCCATTTTCACGGGATTACCAGCACCTGAAACAGCAGTATTCAAGAGGACTCCATCCGCTCCTGCTTCCATAGCAATAGCCGCATCAGATGGCGCACCAATACCTGCATCTACAATAACGGGTACAGTTGCCTGCTCAATAATAAAACTTAAATTAAGCGGGTTGATAATGCCTTGACCAGAGCCTATTGGAGAAGCGCCAGGCATGATTGCATGGACGCCTAATTCTTGCAATCTTTTAGCTAGCAATACATCATCTGAGATATAAGGAAGGACAATAAATCCTTCTTTCAATAATTCTTCAGATGCCTTATATGTTTCGAACGGGTCAGGCAACAGGGTTTTTTGGCAACCGATGACTTCGACTTTAATCATGTCACATAAGCCAGATGCCTTTGCCAGCTTGGCGATGCGAACCGCTTCTGCAGCCGTAGTGGCCCCTGCTGTATTGGGTAATAGTTTATACTTCGCTAAATCTATTTTCTCCAGGAAATTCGGCTGGCTCGCCTCAAAAATATTCATTCTTCTAACGGCAAACGTAAGGATGTCCGTTCCTGATACTTCCACGGCTTCTTTCTGAATATCAAAGTTTGGGTACTTTCCTGTTCCTAATAAAAGTCTTGATTGAAATTCATATGGCCCAATTTTCAACATTTCATCCACCTCCAACAAAGTGTACAATCTCTATTTTGTCGCCATCTGATACCGCTGTGTCGAAATAGCGACTTTTGTCTAAAATGTTATGATTTAATTCCATAATGAAAACCTTAGATTCTAATCCAAAGTGATGAATCACATCTGACACAACTCTTATTTGCTCGGGAATTTCTAGAGATTCACCATTTATTTGGAGTCTCATCCGCTCACTTCCTTTTACGTGTGCTAATCAATTTATTTTGATAAAGGACTTTCCGTTAACCTCAATTTTGCAGAATACTTTTTCGCTGCCTGTACAGGATCGTTTGCCAGCAATACTCCTGACAAGACCGCAATCCCTTGTGCTCCTGCTTCCAACACTCGTTCTACATTCTCAAATTGAATTCCGCCAATCGCAATCACTGGAACTTTTACGTTCATAGTTAATTCCTTTAATTTTTCTAGGCCTCGTGGTTCTTTGTCCGGCTTGGAATGTGAAGGGAAGATATGGCCATATATCACATAATCTGCGCCACATTCACTCGCATATATCGCTTCTTCTACTGTGTGAACGGAACATCCTAGCCGTAGAGCT
Source organism: Rummeliibacillus stabekisii (assembly GCF_007988965.1). Lineage (GTDB taxonomy): Bacteria > Bacillota > Bacilli > Bacillales_A > Planococcaceae > Rummeliibacillus > Rummeliibacillus stabekisii. Next base: position 60,856 of record NZ_BJVD01000011.1, on the reverse strand, counting down.
GGAAAAACATCCTTCACAACCGCGATATCCAAACTATGATTAGCTAGTTGAACGCCCTTCACCTTTGTGACCGCTCCGACGTCCAGTCGATCGTTGATGATGATTTTATCCAAAGGCACACCTTCTGCCTTCAGTTGATTTACGATTTCCATTAGTTCTCTGGCAGTTCTCTGCTTTTCACGGATATGGAAAGCATCAATGAATGGATGAATATCTTTGGCGATCCGAATCATTTCAGGAATAGGCTGTCTGCCTGTCGAAACAATATGCAGCTCTCGATTCATTAGCCTCTCACCATCGAATCCTTATTCACGATTGGCCAATCTTCATGCTGATAAGCCATCTCCCAAAATGAATATTCATATTGGCTGCTGATCATAAAATGCTCGAGCATTTGCAAGCGATCTGATTCTGTAACCCTCTCAGCAATCTCATCGATTCGCTCGATTTGCTCCACCACTTTTTCATGGAACCAATCGCCACCGTATGCAGCAATCCACTCTTGATAGATTGGTTGATTTGGCGTATTTCCCTTTAAACGCTGACCGATTTCATCATAAAGCCAATAGCATGGAAGAAGCGCTGCAATAATATCACCAATATGACCAGTAAATGCCGCTCGATATAGATGAGATGTGTACGCATAGGCAGTGGGAGCAGGCTTAAACTCAGCAATTTCAGCATCAGTAATGCCTAATTGCTTTGAAAAATTAGCATGCAGACTCAATTCTGCTTCAGCTGTACCCTGTACATGAATAGCCATGCGAGCCGTTGTGTGCAAATCAGGTGCCTTTGCTCCCGCCAATGCCTGCACCCTGGCAAAATGAGAAAGATAATAAGAATCCTGCAACACGTAATAGCGGAAGCGTTCTAATGGCAAGCTGCCATCAGCTATCCCTGTCACAAATGGATGCTGAAAACTTGCTTCCCAAATAGAATCGGCCTCTAGTCGTAACTGCTCTGAAAATTTCATCATAATCCCTCCAAAATAGTGTTAGGAAAATGGAATAAAAAATCCCACTTTCCTTTACGCAAAGAAAGTGGGTATTAGAAATTATATGTATCAAAAAATAAAATTTCTGCCGTGCCACTTCCCTACGTTGGTATAAACCAAATCAGGTTCCAAGAGTCTCAAAGTCACACTTTGATCTCAGCCATTCTAATGGCACCCCTAGTGGTAAATCATATGAAGTTTTAGTAACATTCGATATTATCTTAACATTATTGAATGGATTGTCAAGGACAGATATGGTGAAATTTAGTAACATCCCTTTCCTTAGGATTGATTGCTGTTGGGCACCTAGTCTAGTAAGGAAGTTTTCAAAAACATTCGTTTTATCATAGTTCTTATAAGTCTTTTACTCTTTCAATAAATGGCTTTCCATCAATTAAACCATGTAGGAATAACTCTTCTGCTGAATGAAATGCTTGGGTAAAAGAATCTTTCGAACGTGTAAGAAGAAAACTCTTTTCTTCAGGTACCCTACTAATCCACCATTCTTCATTCTTATAATCAAATGATAATTCTTGTCCCTCTTCAATGGCTTCTTTAAATTCTTTCCATACATTTTCATCCATATGTAACACCCCTTATTCCTAATATAGTATAGATTCTCTAGGCAACGTTAATAACTAAAAAAGATTATCTCAATCACGGGCTGAGATAATCTTTTTCCTTTTTTAGGTTTGGCTATTGCTTTCTAATCAACATTCTTTACTTCAAAACCATCAATCAGCGCACGCACTTCATCCGTAGATTTCGTGTGCATCAATTGATTTCGCAATTCGCCAGCACCAGGAAATCCTTTGACATAGATCTTGAAGAAACGATGAAGTCCCGAAATGGAACGTGGCACTAGTTCTTGATATTGATCGTGCAAATCTAGCTGATATCTTAAAAGATCTAGAAGCTCCTGGCTGCTATGCTCTCTTGGTTTTTTTTCAAACGCAAACGGATTTTTAAAGATACCGCGACCAATCATGATGCCGTCTATTCCATATTGTTCAGCAAGCTCAAGACCTTTTTGTCGGTCAGGAATGTCTCCATTGATGGTAAGCATTGTGTCAGGTGCAATACGGTCACGTAATTCCTTGATTGCCGGAATCATCTCCCAATGGGCATCTACTTTACTCATTTCTTTTCTTGTTCGCAAATGAATCGAAAGGTTGGCAATATCCTGCTTCAATATATGCGTTAGCCAGTCCTCCCACTCATTTAGATCTGAGTAGCCTAGCCTTGTTTTAACACTAACAGGCAGTCCTCCTGCTTTTGCTGCTTGGATGATTTCTGCAGCTGCATCTGGTCGAAGAATAAGACCGCTACCCTTTCCTCTAGACGCTACGTTTGGAACAGGGCAGCCCATATTAATATCGATGCCTTTGTACCCCATCTCCGCCATTCCGATACTCATTTCACGGAAATACTCGGGCTTGTCTCCCCAGATATGTGCCACCATTGGCTGTTCGTCTTCCGTAAAAGTCAAACGTCCACGCACACTGTTCTTTCCTTCTGGGTGGCAATAACTATCCGTGTTTGTAAACTCGGTGAAAAATACATCCGGACGTCCTGCTTTGCTCACCACATGGCGAAATACAACATCAGTCACATCCTCCATGGGAGCCAGCACAAAGAATGGTCGTGGCAAGTCACGCCAAAAGTTTTCTTTCATATTCATACAAATCCTTTCATCTATATCCTGTATATCCTATTTACATTGTTTATGAATTTAACACATTCTATTTCTAGAGTATAACCTAGCTTTTCTATTTTATCTTTAATCCATTTTTTCTTAAACTCTTTTTTAAAAGAAACCACCAAATACAAACATTTTGTTTTCCTCAAAACTTTTCATAGTGCTGGTAAGTCATATTAATAAAGGTAAATGCATAATAGCGCAAAAATCAGGTTCAATCCAGCATACAAAACACACTAAGAAAGAGAGGTTGCTCGAAAGATGAAACGACAAGGAAAAAAGAGAGCGAAAGGGAAAGTCAGCATAGGCTTAGGAGTTATACTCGCAGCAATCCTGCTGGGCGTTTATTTGATTGGCCCTATTGGATCCTCAGCAGATAATGATAATCCTGCGGTTAAAAAAAAGCAGGCCGCAACACCACAAGAAAAGAAAAGCCAGAAATCGCCGACTGCCTCTTCAAATGTAACCGGACAAGCCGGAAAGAAGAATTCGGATAAAAACCGGAAAATAACGCAAAAAGAAAGGAAAAAGGAAACCGCACATGAGGAAGTTGTACATAAAAAAGCAATCAATCATCTAAAAAAAGAACACAGGAGGAAAACCGTTTATCTGACTTTTGATGACGGCCCTACTCTTGAATCCGGCCATTTACTTGATATACTTGACCGCTATCATGCTAAAGCAACTTTCTTCATGATTGGCTCTAATATTAAGGCCCATCCTAAAGTAATTAAAAGAATGGTGAATGAAGGGTTTGGGGTCGGGTTGCACAGTATGTCACACGATGCCAATAAACTATACAGCGCAGCAGCCAGTGCACCGCTAAACGAAATGTTGAAAGCTCAAGAAATCCTACAAAATGTTGCGCCAGTACATTCTCAACTCATCCGTTTGCCATATGGAAGCATCCCGTATCTAACAATCGATATGCGACTTTTATTAGGGGAACAACACTTTAAAATTTGGGACTGGACTGTGGATTCGGAAGATTGGTCATTGAAAGACCAGCGCTACGTCCAAAAAACAATCCGCGATATCCAATCATGGGACAAATTGGGCCAGGCCCCAATTGTTCTGATGCATGATAAACCAGAGACCATCCGCCATTTGCCAAAACTATTAACCTATCTGAATAACAATGGCTATCACACAAAAACCCTAGCCAACAACATGGCGCCATATACCTTTCAATGCAGTAATCGTTGCAGCTCATTTAAATAATCCAGTAGAATAGTGAATAAAGTAGACGTCCATCATATTGGGCGTCTACTTTATTCGTTAAAAATTAGCAGGATTATAAAGCTATTTCATTTTAGAACCTTATTGATTGAATTTTTACAAAACTAGTATAAAAGTAAAAATAGATTTGTTACTATTAAAACAAACCATTTTAACAGTTAAAAGGAGATGTGTGTTTTGAAAAGAATCCTAGCTATAAGCGATATACATGGGGATTTAGAAAAATTCGAGCGACTCTTAGAGCTTGTACAATATGACAAAAACCTAGATCAATTGCTGTTATTAGGTGATTATGTAGATCGAGGCCCTCATTCGAGAGCCGTTTTGGATAAAGTGATTCAGTTAAAAAGTGAGGGAGCTATTGCTTTAATTGGCAATCATGAAATGATGATGATGGATGCTTTTGATGGTAATCCGATGCATTTGAAAAGATGGCTTTATAACGGTGGCATAAAAACCCTTCAAAACTATGGATATACCATTGAAAAAGACGATGCAGAGTATTGGTATACAACTACTGAAATGCCTGAGCCTATTAAATTAAACGATGACATCCGCAAACACATTGAAATATTAAAAGAATTTCAATACTACTATGAAACAGACACCCATATTTTTGTTCATGCAGGCGTTCACCCTGAAACACCAATAGAGTCAACAGAGCCTTATACATTAGTGTGGATTCGCGAAGAATTCCACAAAGGATATAATGGCGATAAAACTGTTGTATTTGGACATACACCAACCAATTATTTGCACGAAAGCAACGATGTTTATTTTGGAGATAATCGCATTATTGGCATTGATGGTGGCTGTGCATATGGTGGAAGGTTGAATTGTCTAGACGTTTTAAATTCGAAAGTTTACTACGTTGATTAATCTTATTATAAATGGAAAAAATGGATAATTAAAAATAGAAATGGTGGAATCAGTAGTGATGGCAACAGATTTAACGTATTAAATTTCTTAATGCCCAAAATGCTTAAACCAGAAGCCAATATCAAGAAACCACCTACAATTGTTACTTCATTTAGAAGACTATTATTAATGGTGCTCTCCATTAACAACGCGATTAAATAAATAGATCCTTGCCATAGAAATAAAACTATCCCTGCAAAAGCGATCCCTATTCCAAATGTAGAGGCTAAAACAATCGACGTGATTCCATCCAGCATTCCATTCGCAAGCAGGTATGTATAATTGCCCTTTAATGCAGCCTCTATAGGGCCGATAATAGACAATGTACCAATACAAAATAATAAGATGGCAGTTGATAACCCTTCAGCTAAATTACCCTTAGAATATTTATTTACTAAAGCATTGAATTTCCCTTCCAAATCAAGTCTTTGGCCGAGCAATCCCCCAATCGCTAAACTAACAATAAAAAGCACGGGGTATTGGCTGGAAGGCAAATGTTGCACGATGGCATTGATGCCTAACCCCATGGCAACTAACCCCATTGCCTGCATCAGAATCGTATGATATTCATCCTTGATTCCCTTCTTAAAGACACTTCCCACAATACTTCCGATGATAATCATGAGTGTATTAAAGATTGTACCGTACATATTCCTTCTCCTTATCTCTATGTTCTTACTAAAAATATAAACCCTCCTGTAAGGGAAGGGTCAATACTTTATTGGAATTTGAATTTCTGTCAGGTAGTCCTCTTTACTTCCCGAAATAAAATGGTCAATGATAGTTCTTTCTATGGCATCCCCTATAATATGAAAACGCTGGTCTTGTATGTAATTCAACAGGTTGTTGTAGTAATGGGGAGAATCGCTGTGATTCCCCCTGTAATAGATGCATGCATACTGCCCTTCAGGGAGAGTGGTCTCTAATGAATTTTGCTTATCTTCTTCCCGGAGAATAAATATGGAGTTATATACATCGAATTTGTTATTTTTAATATGATCGAGGCTCACTGTGAGCCCTACGCCACCGATAAATATAGAAGAATTCATATTGGCTATGTTCTCTAATTGGCGTAAGGATACTTCTAACTCTGGTTCCGACTGAATCTTCTCCATTAACCTTACGACTCTTCTCTCTTTTATATGCTTTATCGAGACAACTTCCAATTCCCTTAATTCTCTTGCAGAATAGATCTCTTTTATTCGTGTTTCAAATCTACGGTTTATCCGTTCTAACTCTTTTATTTTCATTTCCGTTAGTTGTTTCTGTTTCTGCAGCAATTCTAGAAATCCATCAATGTCTCGATGCTCCAAATGTCTACTGATTTCCTTTAAGGAAAACCCTAACTGCTTTAAATACTGAATGGTGTTGAGTTGCTCAAATTGTTCCGTTGAATAGTATCTGTACCCGTTTTGTGAATCAGTTTGTATCGGTTTCAATAGCCCAATTTCATCATAGTATCTTAAGGTTTTGATGGTCGTATTATGAAGTTTTGCCATTTCACCTATTGAGAATTTATTCTTCATCTCCATCTTCCTTCCAGTTGCCGTATTCCTTGTGCAGCATACAATGATCAGATCGATTGAGGAATTTGGCAGCCATTATTTTTTCAAGCCTGCGACAAAGAAAGGCCCGTTAACTGTAATGGTGGAAAGTATACGAGCCATTTCCTGCGGTGATTCCTTTCTACCACTTTCTAACCATTCTTGAATCACTCCGATATGAGCAGATGCAATGTACGAAGCAAAATATTGTGCTGGAACCATTAAATTTTCCTCTTTAATGAATGCATTTTGTTTGTCCTCAAAAATTGTTTTCCACATAAATTCTTTGATCTTTGTTTGAAAAGATAGATCGCCTTTCGAACTTAGTGCTGCCTTCATAAAGCCACTATTTTCGTTGAGATATTCAAAAACATAGACAAAAATGTTTAATCTTGTTTGGGGACTAGTGTTATTTCCAAGTTCGTTAATAACGTCTGGAAAGTTTTGTTTCGCAATACTAGATATTTCCTGCATGATCTCTTTCTGGCATCTTTCCATTAAATCAAACTTGTCCTGATAATGAGCATAAAAAGTGCCTCTATTAATTTTTGCTTTAGTCGTAATATCTTTAACAGTTATTGCTTCAAAGCCTTTTTCCTCCATTAACTCTACTAACGCATTTCGAATGGCCTCTTTTGTACGAATCACACGCAAATCCATATTATTTTGCAAAATCATACCCCCTTCATTTTATCCAACACATCTATCCTAAATGTCCTCTAACCAACACATTGCTGATTATTGATTATTGTTTAAAGTTTCATCTCGACATATTATATAAACGATAAACAACACGTTGTTGGTTATTTTAACTTAATACAAGGAGGTTTACAATAATATGCTTAAAAACAAACTATTGCTTTTGTCACCGATTATTTCGCTGGCAGTCGTATTTATTTTTTCATTAACTCTATTTCCTACAGTCCAACCCCAACCCCAAAATTTACCGATTGCAATCGTAAACGAAGACCAAGGATTGGAATTTCCTAATAAACCAAAAATAAATATGGGAAAAACGATCATTGATAAGGTTCAACAATCTAAAAGTAAAAAAGAAGACACACCAATTAAATGGGTAGTTGTGAAAAATAAAAAGGCAGTTCAAAAAGGATTGGATCATCAAAAGTATTATGCTGCATTAGTTATTCCGCAAGATTTCAGTACAAAACAAGCATCATTGCAAACGCCAAAACCAACCTCACCTGAGCTGCAAATATATATCAACCAGGGAATGAATATGGCAGCATCCACTGCGGCAGGTCAAATACTGAACGGTGTGGTCGACAACATTAACAATAACGTTCGCAGTCAATTACTTAAAGGGTATGAATCAAATAATAAAACGTTAACAGCTGAGCAGGTTTCGAATATATTAACACCTATTAGCAAAAAGGTAATAAACGTGAATGAAGTGAAAGAAAACAGCGCGAACGGCAACGCACCTGTTTCGCTTTTCCAACCATTATGGATTGCAAGCATAGCAACAGCCGCAATCATCTTCTTGTCCACCAGCAAAATGAGATTTGTTAAGCGGAAAGAATATCTAATATCTAGGGTTTCACAAATTTTAATCGGTGCGATTGCCGCATGTATAATTGGATTCGGCCTTACATGGTTAGTAGATGGAATGGTAGGGATCCATATTCCGAACTTTATAGATACAGCTTTATTTTTAACCATAACTGCCTTTAGTTTCTTCTTAATGATATCTGCTGTACTATCCTTAGTTGGCTTTAAGGGGATCGCCGTCTTTGCCTTATTACTATTTTTCGGTGCACCTTTACTAGCAATGGCACCTGAAATGATGCCGGCATTTTACCAAGATTGGATTTATCCGTGGCTACCAATGCGGTTTATGGTAGAAGGGGTTCGAAAATTGCTATTCTTTGGAGAGGGTCTCACTTGGAATTTTGATCTTTCTATTCTTGTTTGGATTGGAGTTGTGAGCATGTTAATCATACTCGGAACTTCTTTAAAACATAGGAAAGTACAAGAAGAAATCATTGAAGTGAAAGCTGAAGCCTAACAAATTTTACAGGAAAAGAAAAGCTGAATGCCGATTTCGATTAGCATTGAGCTTTTTTGTTGGTCTCTTTTAAATCTAATTTTACAAATGCAGTACTTCATACTGTGAAGGGACTACATTATTAAATATTTTGGTTAGTCGCTTGAAAAAAGTAGTTTGACTACTTCACTTGCTCCTCTATCACCCGTTCTACACCATATAGAATGAGCTTTAAGCCAAAATCAAATGCCTCATCTGTCCCCATCAGCTCAAACAAGCCATTCGTGAACATTCTTCGAAACAGTCCTGCATCGCTGTCGCTCATTGAATTAAGAAGATTAATCATCTGCTCTCCCGGAAGCTCACTCTGTTCCTTCAGCATAACGGAAATATTGCGCTCATGTTGATAATCATCTAGCACGAAGTAAAAAACAAAGTTCACAAGCGTAGTGACTACCTGCATTTTTTGCTCTTGCTTAAGCGGAGTAGATTCCACGCAAAGTAGCATACGGTTCGTAAATCGAATGATGTCTGGCTCGTGAGGCAGTGTCATCATCATGAGCTGCGTAGAACAAGGATATCGGCTCAGCACACTTCGCACAGTTACCGCAAGCTCTGTTAGCTGCTCCTTCCAATCCCCTTCTGAATGGAACTCTTCTAAAATGATTTTGGATATCTGATTCGCTAAACGCTGGTAGAGATTCTGTTTGCTCTTGAAGTACCAGTATAGAGAAGGGGCCTGTATTCCTAAGCGATCGGCCAATCGTCTCATGCTGAATTTTTCAATGCCATTTTCCCCAAGAAGCTCCCATGAAGTTTCTAAAATTTTATCTTCTGAAATTTGAGGCTGCTGTTTTTTCATCATCATCCACCCTTTTATCTAACAGTGTAAGTTTTTTCTTTACAGATTATTAAACCCATGATAACATCTAACACTGTAAGGCTCAACCTTACACCGTTAGATTAAGATATCAAAATACTTATAGAAAGCAGTGATCCACTATGGATAAAGATAATATCTATTATTTCGAAGAAGCACCAGTCGCAAAAGCTGTAGCTCATTTTGCGGTGCCGATGATGCTTGGCACTTCGATGAGTGTGATCTATTCCATCTTAAATGCCTACTTTCTAGGTACACTTCACGATACGGCCATGTTGACGGCACTCGCATTAACTTTGCCATTATTTGCATTCATTATGGCGCTAGGCAACTTAATTGGCATGGGTAGCGGCACATTCATCTCCCGCTTACTTGGAGAGAAAAAATATGACTCTGTAAAGCATGTATCATCTTTCGCTTTTTACAGCAGTTTAGTCCTCGGACTTGTTGTAATCATGGCGGGTCTCCCGTTCATTAATTCTATTGTGCACGGCCTTGGGGCAACATCTGAATCATTCAAATTCACTAAGGACTATGTCACGATCATGATTCTTGGTTCACCCTTTGTCATTTTATTCTTCACGTTAGAAAATATCGTGCGCTCAGAGGGTGCAGCTATCACCTCGATGATCGGTATGATTCTCAGTGTTGTTTTAAATATCATTCTCGATGTGTTCGTCATCTTCGTGTTGCACTGGGGTGTAATCGGCGTCGCTTCTGCTACTGTCATTTCAAATATAGTTGCGAGTGCATTTTACGCTTTGCATCTGAGTAATAAAAGCCAATTTTTAACTATCTCCGTAAAATGGTTTAAAGCGAACAAAGAGATTCTGAGTAATGTATTAAAAATTGGGGTCCCCGTCTTTATAATGAGTATCTTTTTAGGTGCCATGTCACTCATCCTGAACCATTTTCTTGTTGAATATGGCGACCAGGCAGTAGCGGCTTATGGTATATCATCGCGCTTATTACAATTTCCAGAGTTTATTCTGATGGGGTTATGCGAGGGTGTTGTACCGTTGATTGCTTTCTCTTTTACAGCGAATAAATTACGCATGAAGCAAACGATTGGTTTTACTATTAAAACAATTGTTGCGTTAGCAGTCCTGTTCGGCATTGTTGTCTATTTGATTTCCGATCACTTAGTTGGCCTATTTACAAATGACCCGCAATTAATTGATATGGGCAGCTATATTTTGCATGTGACATTTTTATCCTTGTTCATTACAGGCATTACGACCTTGTTTACGGGGATTTTCCAAGCAACAGCTCAAGGTACAGCTGCTTTCATCATGTCTATAATTCAAGGAATTACACTGATTCCAGTATTATTTATCGCAAATAAAACAAACGGCTTCCATGGGGTAATCTGGTCATTAGTTATTGCAGAAGCCGTCGCATTCCTTGTTGGCGCTATTATGCTATATGTTTTACGAAATAAGCTGCAACCAGAGATTGATAGCTTGGTACAGTAAAAACATATATATACTTGTAAAGGCAGAGTAAGAGTAACCTCCAACCCTGCCTTTTTAGAGTTTCAAACTACTTTCAACAATCCAATTTAGCATTCTTTAATAGATACTCTTTATGAGTCTCTGTCATTCTATTAATCCAAATTCTTTATCCTTTATTATACTTGCTAGCTTTTTTCTTTCTTCCCACGCCAAGTTATATAATTCCTCGTTAATCGTACCATTCTGAAGGGCTTCTTCTTAGCATCTTCACCCTCCTGCTAGAGTTATGTATTTAATTCTTTTCCACGCGGTAATAGCCTCTATAAAATATAGAGTTCTTTGGCTTAATGGCAATTAAAAAGGAATTAATAATATCAGCGGCAGAAATCAATAAATTGATCCAGCTGATAATTAATAAAGTTGATTTGATATTCCCGGATGCAAGGAATGAGAATAAAGCAGGCACTACTGATAATACAATCAAGGGGAAACTCATAAAAATCCAAAATCTAGTTTTAGATAAAATGGCATCTGTATGTAGCCAGAAAAATACACCCCGAAATGTTAAGCTTATATTACCTTTTTTGTTTATGACGATGATGTGGAGCAATTCATGAGGGATCAAGATTAATATACCTAATAAGAAAAGAGTGAATATATTAAGAGAACCGAAACCTATATAAAAAAAGTTAGGCATCAGCAGAATAATGATTTGGAGTAAATAAACAAACTTCATAAAGTGTTCTCGAAACCAATTATTTTTTATAAAAGGATTCCACTCTGCTAAATCTATATTTAATCTTGGCAAGTGGCGAAACCATAGTATCATAAACGTCCATTCCCCCCTTCATTTCCATAGATAAATTTCATAAACCAACCTACTATAATAATTCTTCAAAAATACCTTTACTCCTTCTAAAAAAGAACAAACTAACCGAGTCTTAGAAAATAGCTTTTCTCCTTCGTTCATCTAATCATAAATAAAACTCATTTACATGTTGTAAACAAAACAAAGAAAGCATTCTATTTAGCAAACGCTAACTATTATGCATTCTTGTAATAATGTTTCAATCGACAACTATTTTATATAATAAACAGTTGTTTATATTTACCATTTACTTTTTGTACTTGATACACTAAAATGTATCTCATAAATCAAAACTAATTTACAATATGTAAATTAGTTTTGAAAGGAAAGTATTAAGCTTTAGCTTTATTACAATCCAAAAAATTATCAATAAAGAGGGTATGGACAATGAGATTACAAGGAAAAGTAGCGATTATTACAGGGGCAGCAAATGGTATGGGTGCAGCAGAAGCTCGTTTATTTGCGAAGGAAGGCGCAAAAGTAGTAGCGACTGACTTAAATGAAGAAAAATTAAATGAAGTAGTGGCTGATGTGAAAGCAGCTGGTGGAGAAATCAATGGTATTAAACAAAATGTAGCATCTGAAGAAGAATGGAAAGCCGTTGTAGCTAAAACAGTTGAGCTATACGGTAAAGTAGACGTACTTGTTAATAATGCAGGCGTTGCGATGAGCAAAAACTTCGCAACTATGGAAATGGACGAGTGGAACTGGGTAATGGACATTAACTTAAACGGTTGTGTATTGGGCATGAAATATGCTATTCCTGAAATGCAAAAAGTTGGTGGCGGTTCTGTCATTAACATCTCTTCTATCGGAGGCATTGTAGGGATGGCAGGCTCAAGCCCATACACAGCAGCAAAAGGTGCATTACGCTCTTTATCAAAATCCGCTGCTGTTGAATACGGTAAAGACAAAATCCGTGTAAACTCTGTACATCCAGGAATTATTGTTACACCAATGACTGCTCCATCAATGGAAGATGCAATGCCATATTATAAAATGCATACACAATTACCTTACTTTGGTAATCCAGAAGATGTGGCACATGGGGTAGTATTCTTAGCGAGTGACGAATCACGCTTTATGACAGGTGCAGAGCTTGTGATTGATGGTGGTTGGACTGCTCTTTAATGTATAGGTGGTTAGTCCAAATTAAATCGTGATACAATTGTATTGGGTGATAAATAAATGAAACGTATAGATCCAAGACAATTGAAATCAAAAGAAAAATTGCATGAAGCGTATTTAACATTGCAATTAAAAGGACAAGGCCAGTTTACGATTCAGCAACTGTGTGATACAGCTGAAGTAACTAGGCCTACCTTTTATAAATTATACAAAGACATCCAAGAACTTCGCTTTGATATCCATGAAAGTGTTTTGGCTGAATTAAAAAAAGCATTAACAATTAAAAATCCGAGGCGTTTATCTGAGATTCCTAAGAAAGAAATTCCCGAAAACCTAATGCTGTTGTTTCAACATATTCAAGCGAAGCATATTGCATATGAGACATTCTTTGTTTATCAACCCGATGCGATTTTTATCAATGGCGTAAAAGAAATTATGAAGCAATATATAACAGAGGGTATTTATTACGCGCTACAGGATAAAAAGCTGCGTGTAAAGATAGACTTAATTATCTCTTATGTAACCGGAGCTTATGTTGAAAGCATCGTCTTTTGGATCAAAGAAAATTATGAAACAAGCCCAGAAGAAATGGCGAACAGTTTAATTGAAATTTCTATATATGGTCCTTATATTGACTAACACTCTATAGAAGGTTAAACAAAGAGCTAGTACCAAAGAGTTATCCAACATACTCTTCGTACTAGCTCTTTTATTTTTATCTTTTTTCCATTACAGCAAAGTAATTATTTTCACTATCTGCGAAATTAAATACTCTACCTGATGGCATATTTACGATTTCTCCGACTGTCACATGTTTGTTTGATAAATCGCTATATAGTCCTTCGAAGTTGTTTGAAAAGAACATCAAAGAAGGTGTTCCAAGGTTTAACTCAGGCGACATTTTCGCAATAAGCTCCTTGTTATGGAGGATAATACTTGTTTCAGCTTCCTTGTTTGGAGCAATCTCAATCCATTTCATACCTTGTCCATTATCTTCCTCCGAAATCACACTAAACCCTACTTTTTCTGTCCAAAACTCCTTTGCCTTGTCTTGGTCGTCTACATACAACATGATTTGACCTACATTGTTAATCATGAATAACACCCCTTTTGTTCGTTTGTTATGCGTTAAACTAGAAGTCTTTGAATTCTACCATTTCCTGAGTATCTCTTCAATAAAGTTATGAATTTTCTAAAATATATTGAATGATTTTATCATCCTTCAAATGAATTGGCGAAATCACTCAAAATTTCTATCCAACAATAGACCCGTTTGTTCAGCCATAACGCGAGCTGAGTAACTAATTAATTTCTCTTATCTCGCTCTGAGTCTACTTATAATTTCTTACACGCAATAACTTAGAGGGAGTATTTTTCACAAAATGCTTTTCAATAAAAGTAAGTACTTCATCGTTTCCTGGTAAGGTGACCTGTTCAAGTGCTTCATTAAAACTTAGCCATTTATACTCACTATGTTCATAGTTTAAGTTTACTTTCTGGTCGTCATTCACATACCCTACAAACACCGGTGCCATATAAATATAGTTTTCATAAGGTGAGTAAAATTGATCCAATTTATTTGAAGTATATAATAAAACCTCTGTGATCCCAGTCTCCTCTTCAATTTCCCTAAAAGCAGATTGCCAAGCACTCTCGCCTTCTTCAATACTCCCGCCAATATAACACCATGCATCTTTCAAAATAGAAGTCGCTCGTTTTAGCAAAAGCACTTTATATTCCTCACCAAACTTCTTCAATAAAACCACTGCAATCCCCTTACAGTGTACAGGTATTTCAATATTTCTTTTACTCATTCCAACACCCCTCACTGAATTTTATTGCTCTCCTTAACACAACCTCAAACAGCTTATATTCTTTTCATTAGATATATCAATTCTATAACCAAATGCTATTAAGGTGAACTTCTATAGCTTATAAACACATGACGATAGATTTAAAATACTATAAATGAGAATTTATAGTGAATTCATACGATTATTTACAGTCCCTCATTAATTAATGAAATTAACCAAAAAAATAGTCTTAAAACATTTTTATTGTATCGAATGAAATTTTATATTAAAGTATTACACATAGATTATCGATAATCTATAATTTATAATCCATAATCAATAACACTCTTAGTTAGCTACTCTATACATTAAACTATGTTAAAATATAAGGATTAAATTTATTGGAGTGGTTTGATGGGGTTCAATGAAAATCCAATTTCAAAAAAAACAATTTCAGAACAAATAGCTGAACAATTATTATTCCGCATATTTTCAGGCTATTATGACCAAGGTCAGCGATTGATAGAAGCAGAAATAGCAAAAGAGCTGCAAGTAAGTCATGCGCCTGTCCGAGAGGCTCTTTATCTTTTGCAAAAAGATGGTGTGGTTGAAAAAGTACAACATAAAGGAGTAAGAGTAAAGACTATTTCAGATCAGGAATTGAAGGATTATTTGGAAGCCCTTTATTCCCTTTTGAATTTTGCTCTTACCAGTTGTAAACCGAAATGGAATTCCGATTTGCAAAATGAATTAATGCTTCGTTTTGAATCGATGAAGCAAAAAAAGTCAGCTGAGAATATTTATGAATATGTTGTTTCATTTGCTCACTTGTTAGAAGTGTTTTTTGAGGTTTCAGGAAATATTGCGATGCTGCGGTTCTTTAAAGAAACTATATTTGTTACAAATGTAGCAGCTCAAACAAAATGGAAAATGAATCTACTTGAATCCTATCATGAATCCATTTATACCTTTATTAAGTGTATAGAATTGTCGGATTTCGAAAAGGCCCGAATGGCTATTAAAGATGTTATATTATGGCACCATTTTAATTAATTTATGGGGGTAATATATATGAAAGCGGCAGTTTGGCACGGTGTAAAAGATATTAGAGTTGAAGAGGTTGAATTAAGAGCTTTAAGAGAAGATGAAGTGAAAGTAAAAGTAGCATGGGCAGGCATTTGTGGAAGTGACTTACATGAGTATCAAGAAGGACCTGTCTTCATTCCTGTTGATGCGAAAGCTGATTTAACAGGTGAAATGGCCCCAATCACAATGGGTCATGAATTTGCTGGTATTATTGAAGAAGTCGGCTCTAAAGTGACTAACTTTAAATCTGGAGACCGTGTAGTAATTAACCCTACATTAACATATAGAAAAAAACATGAAGATGTCGATCGTTATGATGGGTTTAACTTCATTGGTTTGCATGGAGACGGTGGATTTGCGGAATATGCCAATGTTCCTGTCACATCGTTACATCGTTTACCAGAAAACCTAACATTACAAGATGGCGCGTTAGTAGAACCAATGGCTGTTGCCGTACAAGCTGTGAAAGATGCAGGCGTTACTTTAGGAGATTCAGTTGCAGTGTTCGGTGCTGGACCAATTGGGTTGTTTACAGTAATTGCTGCTAAAGCTTCAGGCGCAAGCAAAATTATCGTATTGGATTTATCTGATAGTCGATTAGAAAAAGCAAAAGAATTAGGTGCAACACATGTTATTAACTCAGGCAAAGAAGACCCTGTAGAAGCGGTTCGTACAATTGCTGCTAACGGGGTGGATGTATCCTTTGAAGTGGCGGGCGTTGCTCCTACTTTTAAACAAGCTATTGATGTAACTAAACCACGTGGTAACATGATGATAGTCTCAATTTTTGCAAGACCTATCGAATGGAATCCAATTCAACTTACAAACACAGGTGTAAATATCTTATCTTCCATTGTCTACACACCATCAATTTTCCAAAGAACAATTGATGCAATGAGCACTGGCCAACTAAATCCACAAGGTATCATCACAAGTCAAATTGAACTAGATGAAATTGTTGATAACGGATTCGTAACGTTAACGAACGACAAAACTCAATCTAAAATCCTAGTTGCGATGAGTGGCGAAAAATAATATATTGAGAGATTAATATATATCTAAGCTAAAAAAGAGCACAGCTGAAATAGCTATGCTCTTTTTATATTCCCTACGCATATGGAAAATTAAGTAAAAATATTCACATTCTAATGTTTAAATCTCCCAAAGAAGTCGAGATTCTTTATCTTACTTTTCTTTTATATTAATATTCCATATTTCTATTTAATCACAATTGAATCGGTTTATAGATAAACTACAGTCAAAGGGCTTTTCTTCGTTTTACCAAGACATGTTTATTACGGACGATGAACCTATCAAAATGATTGCGCAAATCGAAGCATCAATAAAATATTTTGAAGAAGAAGAAACTTTACACATTTATGGTCAACAAATGTGGCATGATAACGCATATATCGTTGGTAATCGAGCTGCTCTTCAAAGACTACAAGATCAAATTACTCAAGCGCTTCAATACGGAGAGAAAAAAGATGTGTTTTTCCCAAATGATGGTGAAGGCTATGATTTATATGTAGCATGCGTTGATGATCAATTCAATTGGGAGAACTTAGAAGCTCCTTACCATGACACCGAAATCTTTGAAAAGCGTAAACAGCCCACTAAAGCGTTTAACAAATATAAGATAGATGGGTAACATAAAAAAATACAAAAAAACATATTAAAATATCCAATTAAAAACTGTATAGACTCCAACTAATGTAAAAGTAATTATTAAAATCATTATGGATAGGCAACCGAAAATCACCGGTTTATGGTTATCTTCTTTTGATTCATCTGATTCTTCTATTATTTTTTCTTTTACTTTATGTTGTATTGATAATAGTTCTGGGTCTAATTCCAGTCCTTTTAAAATTTCAATGTCACCTTTATACTTCAAGGCTCTGGCTATTTTATTAACGTCATTCCCCATGGAGTTTTCGAATACAATACACGCTTTTATCATTCCTGGAGTCTTATTCTTCTCTAAATACCAGTATCGGCCAGCCATTGCAGGATACTTTAATTTAAAATAAATGTCTCCTAACTTTTTACGTAGATCTAATTCATTCGGAAAGGTTGAAATTAATCCATGTAATCTATCCCTTGCTTTCCCCAAGTCATCATTTTTAATATCCTCTTCTATTCGTTTTAAAGTCTTAGCTATTTTCTTTTCTATTATGAACGCCCTCTTTTATGGAAATTACTCTTTTTCTAATTAGTTCATGATGGTATTTTTATTTCATTATTTTAATTGTTACCCTAAAAAAATCTCAATTAATGAGATAAGCCCTCAAAAGGGTCAGGATGCACACTCTGCCAATAAGCTGTCGTTTTATTGTTTCGACAGGGTTAATTTCTTTATTGTGAAACTGCACTTATAAAATACCTTAAAAAGGGCAACAACCATAAGGGTTAGTTGCCTTTTTTAAAAATAAGTTGCGCTAACACTTAGCATGTGCGAAGTACATATGACAAAACATTGATGCTGGTAGGTTTAATAAATCTTGGCTCGGTTCCTTTTGTAGTGAGATAGAGTCTATTTTCTTATTCGTCTTCTACTATTGCTTATTCAACTAAATCACTTTGTTAGTTGTAAATGATCTACTAATTAGTTCTTTAATAAATTCTCCAATTTCCAAGCAATATCCATTAGAGCGTCTCATCCAATTTCTGAATCTTAGAGTGGGAAATTAAAAATACGTTGCCTAAAATGTCTATTTTATCTCCTTTTACACGTACAGCACAATCTTTGTTTGACGCATAAATATTTATTTTCTCCGATAAGGGAGACAGTTCGTCTTTTACCAATGTAATGTTATTTTCAAGATCAAAATGGGATAGAACAGAGAAATTGTCAAGACCGATTCCATCATAAACAAAACTTGTTTCTACTTCATAGCCAAAGTTTTTCGAGCATAACCATTTAGCGGACATGTTGATTGCACCAGCACTTGCCCCCATCACAACGGCACTGCTTTTTTTAACCTCATCCAACAATTCATATTCCTTCAAAAAAGCATTTTGTTTAAGAGTATCTCCACCCAACAAGAAAATGACTGAAGCATTTTGAATTAAGGTTTGGGCATCTTCCTTCTGTACATGATAATTAATTAAATGATATTCATTGAACATAATGCCCGCCTGGTCAAGCCAGGAGCGTTCAGCAGTGCCATTTTCTTCAAAAAAGTCTGGATTTGAGCTAATCATAACAACCGATTTTCTATCAGTAATATCCTCACACAACACCCTGACCAGATTCTCTGGAAAAAAGTCGTTAAACCATCCTAAATAATAGTGAGATCTCATAAGTCCTCCCTAAGTAAAGTGTAAATAATATAAATTTCTGCGTTACTCATTCTGTTTTCATTTTTCATCCTTGGTAGTACATATAACAGTTCTTTTTTATCGTAATTAAAAATTCTATTTTACCACTTCGATTTTCCCGTTATTTGATTTTAAATCAACATGATTTTCGCCCTTTCCAATGACTGTATTCCCCTTATATTTATCGAGGATATTGATACTCCCATTGTCGGAGGATACTTTAAAAGTGGTATTAGTCGGTTCCTTCTCCGTTTTAATTGAAATTTTTCCATTGTCGCTTTCTAATTGTATATTCCGATCTAAATCCTTTGTAACGAGCACTATTTTACCATTATTTGCTGAGCCCTTAATATTTCCTTCCACTTCATTAAGATTTAACTTGCCATTTGCACTTCTCACGTCAACGTTTTCTGATTCAATTTTATTTAATTCGATGCGGCCATTATCTGTTTGCACATTCAGATTCTTTACATTCAGCTCCGACATTTTTACTTTTCCATTATCATTATCAATCACAATGGAGTGATACAATTTTTGTGGGACATATACGTATAAATGAGATGATTGTATGTTAAATCCAATATAGAAGGTCCTTTTATCTTTTAACCTAATAATCAATTTCTTTCCTTCTACTTTGGCAGTAAAATCCAACTTAGAAACGTCCACACCTTTTGTTACAAGCTGTACTTTAGTCTCTGTATTCGAAGTTGGAAGAACTTCTGCACTTGCATTATCAGCGGAAATTTGGATTTCCTCTACCATATCAGAACTTACCTTTTTCTCTGACGTAATTTCATCCTGAGAAAATTGTGACAATGTAAAGTAACTGCCTACACCACCAATTAATAATAGAAGCAGGGCAAGGATTGATAACTTTTTATTCATACTTTATTCCTCTTTTCACAAAAGTAATGTTATATTTCAAGTAACGAATAAATCCATTAGTTATAGCTTTTGTCGCAACAAACATCCCCATCGCTACGAATATTCCAATCCCACAAAGACAAAGCGATAAGAACATATCAGCTATTCTAAATTGACCAATAAATAGATTAATTATGATTCCGAGTGGTGAAAGAATGAATGCTACAGAAACTAACCACCCTGAAATTACAAGGCATACCAAAGTTAAAAATGGTGCGAAGACAATAAGGAAATTGAAGAATCCCAATCCAATCACAGCCCAAACTGCGCTTGTAATATTTCTTGCAGAAGTCTTTTGTTCGACCATATCAAGATGATAGGAAGCCAGCAGCTCCTTCGCAATTTTTTTTGGTTGGCCAAGGGATGTTGCGATTTCTTGCTCCGATTTCCCCTTTTCGATTCCTATTGAGAAGTACTCCTCATAATCTTGCAGTATATCCTGTCTTTCTTCTAAAGAAAGCTTTTTTAGAGAACTTTCTAACTGCTTTAAAAAATGCTCTTTGTTCATTTGCGTACCCCTTCCTCAATTAATTGATTTACGCCATTAGAAAACTCTTTCCAATCTGTCAGCAATTCGTAAAGATATTCCCGCCCTTTATCGGTTAGTTTATAATACTTACGTGGTGGCCCTTCTGATGACTCTTGTAAATATGTCGTAAAGTATTCCTCCTTCGTCAATCTTCGTAACAGCGGATAAACGGACCCTTCCGATATTTCAATCTGATCAGAAATTTCTTGAACAAGCTCGTAGCCATACCGGTCTTTCTTATCAAGCAACACAAGCACGCATAGTTCCAAGATGCCTTTCTTAAATTGTACATTCAATAAACCGCAGCTCCTTTATGGTATATGTAAGTACTACTACACATTAAACAGTACTGAACAAAAAATAATAACTCTTGTAATGTAATTTACTACACACTACTGTACATTGCAAGGTACTATAATAAAAAAACACTTAAAACTGTAAATAAATTTTAGACTGTGAATATTAAATCGGGACATAAAGTATTAATCTATGGAGCATCTGGTGGCGTTGGTTCTTTTGCGGTTCAAATTGCTAAAGCATTCGGTGCTGAAGTAACGGGAGTATGTAGTACAAGAAATGTAGAAATATTACGTTCGATAGGGGCAGACCATATCATCGATTATACAAAAGAGAGTCTCACTCATCATCAGGAATACTATGATTTAGTTCTTGGGGTCAATGGCTCTAATTCCCTTTCAACTTATAAACGTATCTTAAAAATAAATGGGAATTTTGTGCACGTAGGAGGTTCCGAATCTCAATTATATCAAACATTATTTCTTGGTCCTTTTATTTCAATGACTGGAAGTAAAAAAATAAGTAGCCTATTACAAA
Source organism: Rummeliibacillus stabekisii (assembly GCF_007988965.1). Taxonomy (GTDB): domain Bacteria; phylum Bacillota; class Bacilli; order Bacillales_A; family Planococcaceae; genus Rummeliibacillus; species Rummeliibacillus stabekisii. Next base: position 39,640 of record NZ_BJVD01000011.1, on the reverse strand, counting down.
AAGCAAATCAAAAAGACTTAAATGATTTAAAAGAATTACTTGAGACTAGTAAAGTAAAACCAATAATTGATAAGCGGTTTAAGCTAGGTGAAATAACTGAGGCGTTTGAATACTTTCAGGAAGGTCATGCTCAAGGTAAAGTGGTGATTACTATCTAACCCGGGCTTTCCATTTTATCCCTAAATAAAAAGCAGACGGTAAATTAGAAGTGTCGTAATAAACAACTAAAACGTCTGCTTTTTATTTTATTATTATACTCCAACCAAGCAACCGCTTCACAATGTGGTGAGTGCTGATGGTGGTACAAAAATTATTATTAGATGTAGTAGAATCACCAATAATAATTAAATTGAGAATCCCCTAGAATTCCCTTTCAATATTTCCCCTAAGTCGTTTTAAAAATACTTTTATGTTTTTAAATCATTAACTGTCGAGCTACTTGTAAAATGAAAGAATTTCTTTTATTAATAATTCTTCATCTACATTCTCTCTTACATAATCTAAATAAACTGTCCCACCTCTTTGCAAATACATAAGCCAGCCTTGCAAAGAAGAAATATAAGTATCTTCAAAATGATTTAAATTTGAATATTTCCCTACATAGTTATTAAAAGCCGAAAAACCTTCATGTCTTATGGGGTATTTTATAAATTCAAAATCATTAAACCTATGGTTCTCTAATAACTCAAAATACCCTTTATTATTTATTACCAGCATATTGTTAACATGATCATTCCCATTAACTAATAAGGTTTTTAATTCATCTCTTGTGAAAAGATGTTCCGGGTTACCTAATCTCTTACCTTCTACTTTAATTACTTGCAAATCAATAATATATTCTACACCATTAATTTTACATTTATTCTCCAGAAACTGATTGCATGCATTCACAAAAGTTAATGCATCTTCCTCTGAATAAAGTATGTATAAATTTTTATCATTTTTTTTAATATTAGATTTAAATCTTCCGTCTTTAGTGAGATAAGACTCCTTTCTCCCCAAAAAATCCTCTTCATTTTTTACATACTTAAAAACATAAGCAACATCCTCATTTACACTAGGGCTATTTATAAATAAAGAATGAAAATTATAATTTGTAATGTTTGTACCAATAAATTTTTTAAAGAAGGTTTCTTTCTTATTTCTTATTCGCATTTCATTAAGCCTTTTTTCTTTCTCCTCTTTATCTTCTTTTTCAAAAGGATCTTGGTTAACGAACTCAAAAAATATTCTTTCAGGAACACCTAAATAAGTTATTCTTAAGAATTCTATATACCTTCTGAACTCCTCTGTATTAAATTTGTTGTGTCTCGCATCATATGTGCCACTAATATCATTATATATAGAAGCTTTTGAAAACATTACAAAGTTGCCATTTAGATAACGACTGACTATTTTATAATTTTCCGGTAAAGGTGTGCCATCTTCATAGTATCCATAATTACCACAAATCCATGATAAATAATTACCATTAGAATCATCCGTCAAACGTTCATACTCACCATATACCTCATCAGAAAAAATTGGTTCTAACTCATCTAGCTCTAATCGAAAATAACTCCAAATATAATCTTTCGATATATTTTCTACAATCAACTTTTTAGGCTTTAAAACATATTTCTCCATAGCATCTATTTCAATACAACCCTCTTCAGATGAGAGACTAACATTTCTTAAGTCAAGTCCTCCGCCATCAGGTATAAACATATGATTTAAACTTGGCATAGATCCTAGTAAATTCAAGACTTTCACCATATCCTGGATGTCTGTCCAAATAGCAGTATCGGGTACATAACCCTTGAAAAGTTTATTTTGAATATATCTCCATTGGCTCAAATTACTCTTTTCAAAATCAGCTCTAACTAAAAGCCATTCTTCTAATCTGCTAGAAAATTCCTTCATTGTCGGTCTTAGTTCTGGTTCTTCTCTTGTAGATTCATATAATAAGGAATTTAATTCGACTAAATGTTGTTTGGGGTAAAAATTACTTAATCCCATGATTTTACTTGATTCGTCATAAGTTCCTTCAAATCCATATTGACTCTTAGTTAATAACATCCACAAAGTTTTCGCTAAAGAATATACATCGGCTTTCTTTCCATCTGAATTTTTAGCATTATTTTTCATTTCTGGTGCTATAGTATTCCTGGGACCTACTGATTCTCTGGATGCGGTTAAATCCTCTTTATCAGGATAATCTACTAATCCAAAATCTCCAAAGCAATAATGATTGTTGTACCAATAAATATTACTTGGCTTTATGTCCCTATGCACAATACCTCTTTCATGAATTTCGGACATTGCATTTGCCAATTGTATTATACACTCTGCAATCTCTTCAAATTCTACTTCAAAAGCTAATTTCTTATTTAAAGGTATAGCAATCGGCATGGTATACCAATACTTCCCTGAATCATCAGGTAATGCAAAATCTATAATCGGAATTATTCCATTTAAATCATCTTGAATCTTTTTAACTATCTTTATTTCTGAATTAAAGCGTTCTTTCTTCTTATTAAAATTACTACCCCCTGTTTTTAATTCTTTTAAAGCTAATGTTTCTTCATGAGCTGTTTTAACTTTAAATACTCTTGCATTCCCTCCACTACCAATTGGTTTTTCCTCTACCTTGTTATATATTAACTCCCTGATCTTATACATTTTTTCCATCCCCATTTTTTCTATAAATGTTTTTATTTCTAATTTTACTTACTAAAATTCATTATTGATTATTAAAGAATACATGATGTGTAAACTTTCATTTTCGAAATATATCAATGTTTTTATTTACCCTCTCTATTCGAAATTATTATCTAATAATTTCTTCTACAAAATTAGAAATGCCATTCACTTTAACATTTTTAGTTGCACTAATAATTCCTACACTATATTTAGCCCTTGTTAGAGCAACATAAAATTTAGCTAAAGTTGTCTCATCTAAAACTAACTCCCCAGTTTTCAAATATTTTTCCATCTTAGCAGTAGGCTTTATAAGGACTCTATCAAATGTTAAACCTTTTGAATCCCCAAAATTAATTGCTCTTGGTAAAGCCGTTCTGGCATCGTACCTTAAACACTGTGGATTATATCTTTGAATATATTCTTCTATATCATTCGGATGAATCATAAATACTCCATCATGCCCAGTTTGTTTTTCATTTTTTGATAATGTGCTAGCCATGCCCTCGAATAAGCCATCAGCAAAATCACATATCATTTGATTACATCTATGACTAACATTCAAACTTTGGTCTACCTCACAGATTTCCGATTTTTCCATAAAGTAATTAATAATATTTATCCCCTTATACTTCCTATTCTTAGTCGTATTGTTTGTTGAATAGGTAGCTTGTCTAATATCACCTACAAACAATGTATTTATGGGGGAATACATTAAATAGTTAAATATCTCCAAATCATAACCAGCCATATCCTGTACTTCATCTATAAAAATGTAATCGTATAATTCACTTAATCGAGTAATAGTCTTATATTCACATTTTTGAGCTACTAGCTCTGCTAATTCGGAGATCCTATCTTTATTTACCTCATTCTTATTGTTTAAAAAGAATGCTTTAAAATTTGATTTAGAAATATATCTATTAACAGGCCCATTCGGAAAATATACTCCTTCTATTCGATCTTCATAAACAGTGTTCTGGTATGGCCTTATTAAATCTGCTAACAAAAATGAATACCAGCTTTTTACTACAATATATTTAGGTATAAATCCATGAAGGGTATTAATTTTCTTCTCAATTTCTTCTCGATTCTTATTTGTAAATGTAACTATTAAAGTTTTTTTAGGGGCATTTTTTAACGCTTCATTCACAATAAATGTAGTTTTCCCAGATCCAGCGGCTGCAACAATAACTTTATTTTTCAATTGCATCTAAAATATACCTCGGCATATGAATATTTTGATCAGATTCAAAAATTTTAAGCGCACAACTTGTTTTATTATTTAACATATAACTTAATAACCGCTCATCACTAAATTTAGGATGATTAAAAATTTGTTTTAATAAACCCGAGTTACTTTCGTTAGCCTCAATAATATTCGGTTCAAGCGTATTTAAGTTTTCATCATTCCCATAAAATATTTTCACATAGGGATTACCCAAAAATTCTTCATATTTTTCAGTGATATTTGACTTTATATCACCATCATTATCTGTGATTATGACAATTTCCTTTTGAAGATTAGCAGATATTTCAATAAACCGTTTAAAGGATAAGGCGTCTACACAAAAAATATCAACACCATCTTCTAAAGGCAATTTTCCATACTTATCCTTATAGGCTCTTTGTACAATCAAATCATCTGATGGTCCTTCTACTAGAATAACTTTTCGGCTTAATACTAAACGCAAAGTGTCATACCCAGGTAACCTCATAAAAAAATCTCTAGTTTCTCTATCAAGTTCATTAAATGTTGTTATGATTTTGTCATTTGAAAGTAATAACATTTTTCCAATATCTAACTTATTTAAAATAAAGCTACTATGCGTTGTAATTATTAATTGCTTATTTTCATTCTTAGTCTTAATAACATTTAGTAATTTATTCAAGTTAGATAGCGACAAATGATTTTCTGGCTCTTCAATTAATACCACTGCTTCTATCTCTGTACTGGATTCTAATGCCAATTTCATTTTTATAGCATTTTGTTCACCTTTCCCTATGTATTCAAATGGAACTTCATCCAAATAAGCAGTGATAATCTTATCCCAGTTAGTTTTGCTTGAAATATCAACTGATACGTTTAAATTTTTATCAGTAATATCACCTTTCTTTTCATTTATACTTTCATTTATTGTTGATATCGAAGGGTTTTCTGAAAAATTTTCTTTGAGTTTTCTATAATGAACTGCTAATTCTGTGCGCTGTGAGGGTTCTAAGGAGTCATTTAAAATTTTATGCAGGTATATATCTGTTCCGTTTTGATATTTTGAAGTTGAAGTATCTATCAATGTGGATCTGGCAGGTATACTTCTAGAAGTTAAACTATTACCCGCAAAAGATCGCCAAACAACTTTGTAATATTCAATCGGTAATGTTTTAATTGTACTAACATCTTGAATATAAGCTTCATATTCAGCTTGATATGTCGAATCAAATTCAATGCTTATTGACGCTCCTGGAGAATCAATTCTTAATAAGTTATTAGTTCCTTTTAACTCACTATATATGTTATCCGGATTATCAAAATATAACTCAACAATTATTTTAGGTAATTCAGCTTGTCGATTAGTACTTAATTCTTGTAAATATTGTTTTACACTTTCTAGATTAAATAAATATGGACTTAATTCATTCTGAAGTAATCTGTTATTCAATTGACCTGTTAAAACTAAATTAATAGCTTCTAGCAACGTAGATTTTCCTGCTTCATTATCTCCAATAATGATGTTCAAATCAGCATTCAAACTTAATTCAAAGTCTTCGTAAGATTTGAAGTTCTTAATTTTCAACTTATTAATCACGTGAACACCTCATCTCAATCAATTTTAAGTATATTATACCATTATTTACGTTATAAGGTTTTATTTTATAGGTAAATGTATTTAAAAATCAACTCAAATCCTACCATATCCTGATAATGGTTAATCTTTATAGCACTTATTATCAGTAAATACATTTAATCATTTAATATCACTGCCCCCCTAAAGCAGGAATTGCAGATGCAACAGTATCAGTTAATATTTCGCCTATTACGTTTAATCCATGTTCTTTAAGCGCATCGGTAGCCTGTGTAACAGCTACATCTAAAACAATTTCCGTTCCCATTTGTTTTGCCATATCTCTATCCAATATTTCCATCCCCTTTGTACAACTATCATCGTATTTAACCTACATTATATTGGTACATGCCGTATATATTTTATTATCCGTTAAAAATAATCTCCCATCTACTATTCGAAAGGTCTTTTTTAAATGCTATTATAAGAATATGTAACATTTAATTTTTATCTTTTTTCTCCCCATTTACTAATTTCATGTGATCTTTTGGATCCAACATTTCAATATTCACAGTAAGTTCTCATTAACAATTCCTTATGTTAAATATGCAAACAATATTTTTAGTAACCACTTTATGTACTAAATCAACCTAATAATCATTTATTTTGAAAGTAGCTGACTAATGAACCGTCTGCTACTTTTTATTTTGTATTTTCCTTTTCTACAGCAATTCCTTTTCAATTGAAATTTCTACGTTAAAAATCCGTAATGAGTTATCTCCAACTATCTAAAAAAGTAACTTTACATTTTAATTAATCAATATTGTATTTTAAATGGATCCATAACACTCTAGCTTTCATCATTTCTTAATAATCCAGCAATTCGCTGTTAACATATATAAATTCAATTACTTGTAAGGGCAATAAAGAACGTTGATTTCTTGCTCTTATCGTTCCATAACACAACGTTTATATAAATGAAAATCCATTCGCAAATCGTGCCGTTGCCTAACTTTGCGGTGGTCTGGTGCATATAGCCGTTGCTCGCAACCAGTGCGTACAATTTAGTATCTCAACTTTGGCTTGGAGGTACCCCCTAACGGTGACAACACACCTAAAAACGGAAGAAGCCATACTCTTTGGGCGGAGAGGAAAAATATCAGCCAAGTGCATATGCGACTGCGTAAAGCAGGTTACACATTATATAGTCTTTTGAATTTTTGTCTGCGGACATTGACCTCACTTTTCGTTATCGAAACTTGCAATAGGCGAGCATAAGTGAGATGCACCTGCCAGCTATTATGGTAGCAAGTGGAATACTTGCAGTGTGTAAATGTATTACTTAACAACCAATTGCCTTTATTTTTAACAGTTTCACTCCACATAGACAGTGGGTTATGGGGTGGGATTTACAATGATATATAGGGTGTTTCAATCCACCAGATTTTATAAATATCATATAGATGGGGCTTATTTTACAACGGGTGAACTCTGCCCATTTTTACTTTTAAAATTGAAAGGAAAGATTTTATGAATGGAAAACGAGGCTGGATTAAAAGTGATCAGCAAATTCGCGAGGTAGCTTTCGCAAATGAAGAATTAAGTAACAAAGGTGCGTATATAAATTTAATGCTGCAATTAAATAGCCTTGCGCGGCATGCAAAAGGAATAAGCGTGCATAAGTCATTACCACAGTACTATAATCACATGCATTTGTTTTGTCAGTTTCTAGCTGATAGTTTCAATTTAAAAACCCTAGCAAATTTTCAGGACAAGCATTTAGTTGAATATGTCCTTGAACGACAAGACGAAGGAAAATCAGCTGCTACTATAAAAAATGATTTAGCTGCTATTCGATACTTTCACGATCAACTTCCCCGACCGCGCTATCAACTAGGTAGTAATCAAGCATTAACAAAAAAGTATCTAAATTTTAATTTAGAAAAAAGAAAATTTGGAGGGATCAATCGACAACCGACAGAACTTGAATATCAGGCATTAGTAACATTAGCTAGACAATCTATAAATCCAGAAATGGCGAATATTATTCAGCTTTGTCGAGAGCTTGGTCTACGAGTGCATGAGGTAGTAAGGCTTTACCGCGCAGATGCAGAAAAGGCATTGAGAGATGACTTTCTAACAGTTAAAGGTAAGGGCGGGCTAATACGTGAAGTTCCGCTTTCCAATCATGCAGCAATCATTTTAAAAGACGCCATGCAATCGGTAGAACGTGGAGACAAGCTCTTTGTTTCAAAGGATTTAAAAGCACATCAAGTCATTCAACGTGTGCAAGACTTTGTAAAGAATAACCGAAATAAGGTATTGGATCCACTCAATCAACGCCCGCCTGGCATCGAAATTACAATGCATAGTTTCCGCCATGCATACGCTAAAGATCAATACCACCAATTTATTGCTAAAGGGATTGAATCCAACAAGACAAAATTGCTAGTTTCCAAATTAATAGGCCATAACCGCGCGGATGTAACAGATATTTATCTAGCGGAATAATAGTTTTCAAATCCCTCTAGGAATATTAAAAATCGAGGATAAAATGATGTGAAATGGAGGTGAGACAATGCTCACATTGGAACAAGCATTACAGCAAATTGAAGAGTTAAATGCAATAATCGAAAGGTCCAATCAAAAATTCGAGTCTGAAAAGGAGCGGCTGATTCAGTTAATAGCTAGTTGGAAACGTAAGGCCGAGGGTAAAAGAGGATTCCGCCGCGAGACATTACGAGAAGGCTATAGCGCGGTTACAGGTATGCATTACAAAGTTTATTCAATCGACCTTCCAGGGGATCTACCTGTAGAGGAAGTTTTAAATTACCTTAAAGAAAATATACTACAAGGGTTATACCCCTATACCTTTAAAAAAATGGATTATGTACCTAAAAAGAAGGAATGGGTTTTTGAAGTGGAAATGGACATAGCATTTGATATTCAGCTAGAGAATGAATTTCTTCTAAAGTATTATCAAAATAACTAATTAATATGGGCAGCTTGTTAATTAACAACCTGCCGTATTACTTTTCCTTTTAAATGGTCTACATTTCGTCAAGTTTCCATCCCGATAATGTAGGTTGGCTTCTGTTGATAATTTTCCCAATTTCAATTAACGTTAAATTTTGTCTTCTTAAATTGCGAGCTTCTAATATTAATCTTTCGGTATTAGACTTAACTTTATTACTACACGATGGGCAACCTGTACTTCCATTTACTGTTTTCTTGTAGTTGCTCACTACAGTTTTGACCGTTTGTGACCACTCATGATTACATTTTTGACAAATAAATGGCCGAGAAATGTCTTGTTCATTTTCAGCAATAATATTACCATGTGTGACTTTAAAATGAGGATGCAACTGTTCCCATATAGGCTTTAATGTAATATTGTCTTTTAGTAATTTTTTTGGTTTATAATATATTGCATCATAAATCTCCAATTCATCCTTTATCACATCGACATTATTTATTCCAGAATCGATTGCAGTAAACACCTCTGAACAATAATTCTTCTCGAGAATATTTTGTTTAGCAAACCATGTTTTAAATTCTTTTAATAAAGTACGAATAATATCGTTTAGTTCTATCTTTTTAATGCTTTTACGCTGAATAATTGAGACTGGAACTAAAAGGGGTGTGTTTATTATCCCTAATTCCCTTACACGTATTAAGTGAATCTCATTCTTTTTAGCATATAGACTTTTGTGATCATCATTTAAGTTTGTACCTAGATGAAACATTCCATCATACTCTATTGCAAAAGCTTTATTATTATTTCCCTTCAGCGAAATATAAATATCAAATTCATTTTTCCCATTATATTTATGTTGATGGGTAATAGACAAAAAGGGAATATTTCCAAGAGAACGTTTGAATGATAGATAAATTGCTGTTTCTGCAAATGATGTTCGGCTATTTTTATGTGCTTGACATCTTGAACTATTATTAATGACATTATAAGGCGTATAGGAACTAATTGATTCACAAAGGGGGCAAGTAAATGCGAATTTTTTGTGGCTCATATTTTCATCAGTTGCAACTACATCAAAAATACATTGATTATTTTCATTAGTATCCCAAAACGGTTTTAATTCTGGATACCTTTTCCCTATGGATTTACATTTATTATTACAGTAATCATACTCACTATCAATTTTAAAATTATTTAGTACCCATCTAATTTCTTTATATTCGGTAACTGAATCACATTTTCCACATAATAAAATAACAGGGACTCCTCTTTTTTTTATTTCATGCAATGGCACTTTGTTGGAACGAGAATAAATAGATTTTAATTTCCCGTAAGAAATCTGACTGTTTTTTAACAATTTACATATATCGCATACTAATTTATCAAAAGTGTTATTTAGTTTATGTGTTTTAAAATAAACCAAACTGGAACGCTTTAAATGTCCACATTTAGGCATTTTAAAGTAATAATATTCTTTAAATTTTAACTCGGAAAATGAAGCTTTATTTATCTTTTTTATAGCTTCGAGGTTATAAATGTGAGGTTCAAGTTTATTTACATCATTAACTGATAAAAATAAATGTGCAAAACAGTTATAATTAAAAAATGTCAATATAGTCTCCCCCATAAATTCTGTTTTATATTTAGATATTATTTACAGGGGTTTTATCTTTTATAACTTCAAAAGAGTATTTTATAGTAAATTAATTATTTTCATTGGAGGATTTTATAAACCTGATGAAACTTCTATAACTATTTTTTATAAAAAATTTATTGCTTAGTTTAAAAACCAAAAGTAGAAAATAGACCAGCCTAATAATCCAAGGGTAGCAGTTAATTCTGCTACCCTTTTTTTCATTCAAATCTTCCTGATAAACCAACAAATGATACTTTATGCCTAAATTTTGCTATTAGAATATGAAAAAAACGCATTTATAATATTTATACTTTTGGCCAAAAGAATTTATTTAACACTTTTCGGAGGGAAACATGAAAATCACACGAAACTTTGCTGATGATGATCCCATTATTGCAATTTCACAAACTTTTGAAGTCCTGTTTGACACTTATATTGAACAGTTTTATGCTTATATCAAGGTGAACTCTACTACATCTTCTGACAAGGAGGATGTATAACATGAGGTGTGCAGTTTATGCCCGTGTATCAACTGGATCTGATGGACAAAAAACGTCTATTCCAACGCAAATAAAGCTCTTTGATAACTTCATTCAAGATAAAGGCTGGGAGCTTTACAAAGTTTATACCGATGTAAAATCCGGTTCGAAATCTAATCGAGATGGAATTCAGGAGCTTATCCAAGATGCCAAAAATAAAAAATTTGATGTTGTCGTTGCTAAAGAGCTATCTCGTATTTCTCGTAACGGGGAATTTTCATATGAGTTTAAAAACGTTCTAATAATGAATCAAATTCACTTCATTACGCTAGATGGAGCTATTAATACTTTTGAGGACAATGGTATAAATTTCGGATTGTTTGCTTGGCTTTCTGAAGCAGAGGCGGCACGTACAAGTAAACGGATAAAGGACTCTTATGATGTTCGCGCAAAGTCTGGTCGCTTCGATGACGCCCCTTATGGATACGATTTAAATAATGGAAAACTACTTATTTCTAATGATGGTAGTGCAGAAATCGTAAAGCGAATTTACGAAGAATATATTGCTGGAAAAAGCTTTGACGCAATTGGTCGTTCTCTTTATAACGAAAACGTCCCCACACCTGCTCTGCGTAAAGGACATAAAAATGCTGGTGTCTTTTGGCATGGCTCAACCATCCGCCAAATCTTGGAACGCGAAATCTACACAGGGTGCTTAATAGCGAAAAAGACTACTATGATTTCGCCAGCCACAATTAAGCGGATTGTAAATAAACCCGAGGATTGGATTATACGTGAAAATACACATGAGCCAATCATTACTAAGGAAGATTTCAACCTTGTTCAACAATTGATACAATCTCGTAAACAAATTCGCTCACAGCAGAATCCACATCTATTTACGGGTTTACTCTTTTGTGGGCGTGCGGTGCAGGAATGCACTTTAAGCGAGACCGTTATGTTTGTGGAAGACAAAATAAATTTGGTAAAAAGGCTTGCCCTGAAAACTTCCGTCCAAAGGAGCTATTATTAAGTCAAGCGCTATTGGATGACTTAAATCAACTTTATTTCTCGAACATTTCAAAGGCAGCTACTGAAAAATTGTTGGTTGCTCGTACCAAGAAAGAATTAGCCAAAGCAAAATCCCTTTCGAATAGTGATGTAATACAAGTTGAGCTGGATTCTTTGAAAGCCCGCAAACAAAAAGCGCTAGATATGCTTTTAGACGAGAAAATTGATCAAGACGCATATGATGGACTTATCATGAAGTTGAATCCAAAAATAGAGCAATTAGTCAAGAAACTAGAGAATTTGAAATCTGAAGCTTCTGGGATGGTTGTAGACGAAGAAGAATTGAAGGCTTATATCCTTAGTCAACTTAATCCAAAGAAACCAATTAAAGAGTTAACCCCTACAATATTAGTGCGGTTCATTCATAAAATAACAGTAAAAGCAGACGGCCAATTAGAGGTGCATTATCGCACTTCTAAACCGTCTGCTTTTTATGTTTCAACCAATATTAAGCTAGATATACCAAAGACACATCCGAATAAGGCCTATGTTGAAAAACACGCTTAAATAAGGATTAGTCAGCTAGTTCAAGCCACGCACAGCATTCACAATGCCCCGTATGCGGGAACATGTCCACTGGCTGCACTTCTTTTGTTTTGTAGCCGCCGTCTTCTAGAATTCTTAAATCCCTTGCCAATGTAGATGGATTGCATGAGACATAGACAATGCGTTTTGGACGTTGCTCTAGGATGGTTTTAAGCAATGCTTCATCGCAGCCTTTTCTTGGTGGGTCTACCATTAGAACGTCGGCCGTTTTGCCTTCTTTGTACCAGCGAGGAATGACTTCTTCGGCTGGGCCAGCTTCAAAGTAAGTGTTGTCCAAGCAGTTTAGTTTAGCATTTCGTTTGGCGTCTTCAATCGCTTGAGGAACAATTTCAACCCCCATCACAAATTTAGCTTTTTTAGCCATAAATAAGGAGATCGTTCCAATACCACAGTATGCGTCGATGACTGTTTCTTCGCCTGTTAGATTTGCATAATCTAACGCTTGCTTGTACAGTACTTCAGTTTGGATTGGGTTCACTTGGTAGAAGGAACGTGCTGAGATTTCAAAGCGTACGTCACCGATATGGTCCTCAATCGTGTCTTGACCCCATAGGTTGATGGTTTCGTTGCCAAAGATGACATTAGTGTTTTCCCCATTGATGTTTTGCATAATCGATTTGACATTCGGAATAAGCTTACGGATAAGTGCCACTGCTTCTTCTGCCTGCGGGAATTTACGTTTCTTTGTGACAAGGACAACCATGACTTCCTCTGTCGCGCGCGCTTTTCGAACTACCACGTGTCGCAGCATGCCTTGTTTCGTTTCTTCGTTATAAGGTTTGATGCCGAGCTTCCAAAGCTGCGGTTTTAACCCTTCTAAAATGGCGTCCGCTTCCGGTGTTTGAATTAAGCAGCGTTCTGTGTCGACGATGGCGTGGGATTTAGTTTTATAAAATCCAGCGATCGGTGCTTCCCCATTTACGCCAAATGGAATCTGCGCTTTGTTACGGTAATTCCATGGGTTTTCCATGCCTTTTACTGGAAGGACAGGCACATCAATTTTGCCGATACGTTCCATCACATCGCGCACCATTTTTTCCTTCCATTTCAGTTGCCCCGCATAGGATAGGTGTTGTAGCTGGCATCCGCCACATTGATCATACACTGGGCATGTTGCATCGACCCTGTCAGGTGAAGGAATTTCTATATTTATAATTTTGGCAAAGCCATAGTTTTTCAATGTTTTTAGTACATGGATTTCTACTCGCTCATCGGGCAACGCGCCTTGAACAAAGAGCGGGTAACCGTTTATCTTTGCGACGCCTGCTCCATCATGTGTTAAATCCTCTATATCAACCGTTAAACGATCATTTTTCTTAACTGGTGCTGTCATTCTGCATCCTCCGTTTCAGTTCCTCTATTGTATCACGTGAGCGGAAAAGAAAAAATCCAAGAGCTTAGAAAAAGAATCCCTACAAACTCCTGTAGATAAAAGGAATTAGCTGGGTATCGATAGAACAATATATAACATAAATTGGCCGAAAAAGGAGAAAATCAGATGGCGGAAAAATTACAAAGAGTTGGTACTATTTATATACCAGTTTCAGATGTTGGACTCTCAAGTGAATGGTATGTAAATAAACTTGGTGCGATATTAAATTATAAAGACGAAGAAAAGGCGATTCTTGACTTAGCTAATCAAAGTGTTTTCCTTGTTCGATCTCCAGCAGACGAAAGCTTCAACTTTTATGATGCACATGGCAATGAACGCTTTTCTCTGACATTTGAAGTCAACGGGATGCATGCATTAGAAACCATTCATCGTGAATTTATTGAAAAAGAAGTACATGTAGGAGAGATTGAAAACAGAGGACATGCCGGAAGAAATTTTGTGTTTTATGATTTGGATGGCAATAAATTTGATATTTGGAGTGAACTAAGTCCGGTTTTTAAAGAAAAATATGATATATAACTCGAGTGGCAAAAGCCACTCGAATGTTACCTCTTTTTCTTGAATCGTTATTTCGTGGTTTCTGCGGGAAAACTCCATTCTCCCTTCTCATCAAACTCCTCTGCTAATGAGTTTGCCAAAGCTGTAACAGAAGAAGGATAGTCCATAATCTCTAGCAGCTTAATCGCATTTTTCGTGGTGGATGGACCCTTATGAATTTGATAGTCGAAATAGACACCATCATCTTGGACTGTTTCTCGGAAATGATAGTTATCAAATCCAGCGATGGTTGTCAATTCGATATCATGTGATGCGATCATAATCATGCCCGGATGCTTTGTCAGCCAGTCCATCATAGAGGCAGATGCGGCAATTCGTTCCACTGTATTCGTCCCACGAAGAATTTCATCGATAAATACTAAGCAAGGAACACCTGATTCGATTTTTTTGATGATACGTTTTAACGATTTGATTTCCGCTTTGAAATAACTGTCCCCGTCGATGACATTATCCTGAATAGCCATGGAGGAAAGGACATAGCTAGGCTTCATGCTCCAAGATTTAGCATGGACTGTATGAATGGTTTGAGCCAATATCGCGTTAATCGCGACAGCCTTCATAAAGGTGGATTTTCCTGAAGCATTGGAACCTGTAATCAACGTCTGTTTAAGAATCTCGGATGAATTTTTTACAGGTTTATTAATAAGTGGATGATACAAATCAGTAAACGTTACTTCTTCTTTCTCAGTAAAATCAGGGGTGCAATAGCCCTCTGTAGAATGGCGATAGAAAGCCACAGCAATACCTGCATCTATCTCCCCTATTGTTTTCCAGAGCATTTCGTATTCTTTCTTATATTTTGAGATCATGCTGATCATAAAATAATACGAAATATAATCCAGCAAAAAAATGATTCGTATGTATTCAAACAGACCATCTAGTTCGCCTTTACCCTTGCCGAGTGAAATAACCTTCTCGAAATGTAATAGATTGCGAATGGGCTTAATGCATTTACGAATACCTGTAGCGTAGGGCTGAAAGGCGACATCTTTCACCTTGGCAAGACGCTTGCCTGCACGGATAATTCCCGCAATATAAGATGTCTCGTATAAGCTACTGTCTAGATGCAGCTTTTTGTTATAGTAAATCAGGATATTCAAGACCATGGATAGAACCAGAGCCCCTATGCCCACCTTTAGGTTAAAAAAAGCTGTAATAATGCTTGCTACTGGTAAAAAGCCACAGAGGATATAAAACCAAATATGCGTAATGTTCCCGTAGTTTTTATAAAAAAAAGAGGACGAATTAGAGTAATTTTCTTTCCCTAGCTTTCTCAGAATATAAATCAGCTTGTTCCGAAGCTCATGGTCTTGTTCCATTAACTCATATAAGGGCTCATTGGCATCTTGATTTTCAAGCTGGATGGTGTGCAACTGATTATATAAATATTCAGAGCCAATTGAGGTCTGTGTATAATTAAGTTTTTGAAAGACCTCATTCATGGAGAGATCATTCCAGGTAATCGAGTCGATATGATGAACGTTTGGCTGCTTGGGGGTTGACTCCCAGTATGACATCACAGACTCCAAAGGCTCTGTAGGCGATAAAAATCGTTTCTCTTCCCATTCCACTTCCACTCTCTTTTTCGTTTCCACCGATCTGGTGTATTTAAAGTAAGGCAGCAATAGGATACATACGGCAACTCCAATGATATAATACATGCTTATCCCTCATTTTCAGATAATTAGTTATTAACCTTATGCTAGGTTATTTTCCTTTTTATATCAATTAATTCCCTGAAAGGTGAGATTTTCTCTTAGCCTTCTACAAAAAAAGACCTTTATCATTAGGATTAGGTCTAATAATTATTTATATTTTAAATATTTTATTCTTGCTCCAGCTGCCTAGTATTAATAGATCTTCGGCGTGATTGAATTTAGCATGATTACCAAACTCTATCTCGATTTCTTGTATAACTTGAAAATTTATATCAGTTATATAAACTTTGCTAGTCGTTACTATTACTCTTAATCCATGGATTTCCGAAAATTGAATATCAGTAATCATACTATCTTGAACATTAAATACTTCCTGGTCTACGATTAAAACCTTTTCATTAAGACCTTTCATCTTAACGACAGTTCCCATAGAATAACCATATATCTCTTCCTTGTACGTATACAAATTCAATGTATAATCCGAAGCCTCTTCCTGAAAACCCCATATTCTTTTTTCTAATGTTTCATAGTTATAGATGATTAGTTGCTCCTTCTCTCCATATTTACCGTCCACATTGAGAATAAGGATTTCATGTTTACTAGGTACATGTTGGAGCATATTCGCATAATAACCATCAAATTTTAAACACTCTTTAAAAGAATTACTTCTTAAATCATATGCTAGCAATGTATTTTCACCTTTAACGTTAGCTAGCTTATATAATTGTTCATTATGAAGAATGCAATCTGACTCGTAGAATTTTCTATTTTTTGCGGAGACTAATCTTTTCACCATCTCCATAGTTTTCATATTATACAAATACAATGTTCCACTTGTGTTAGTAATACAAATTAAATTTGAATTAGCGAGAAATTGTATAAAGCCTGGATTTCTTAATGGAATGCTATGATATAGAGAGAAATCCATTGTTTTATAAATATTTACTTTTGAGGTTGTAACCATCGCTATGAATTGATCATCTGGTGAAAATGTAGATTCGTAGCTATGGGTTAGAGTTGAAATTTCCTTCATATTATTTCCTCCCATAAATAAAACAATATTATTTATAGCTTTTAATCAGCGTCTTTATCTTGATTCATTGCCCTAATTAGCTTATCGAGTTTTTCATTTCTCTCTTTGTCCAATTTTATTTTGGCATTCATAAACTTAATGACTTTCACTACAATATAAACTCCGACTATAATTAGCACTAAATATATAATTACAGGGCCTAAAAGAAGCCAATCCACCCAACTTGAAGATGAAACTTCCATCATAATCCCTCCTCTTCATTTTATTCACTAAGTCCTTAAAATCTCTTACAATAAAGTCCCTCTAAATAAATTAAGCAGTTTACTCTTTTTCAAATACTTTCTTCTCTCTTTTCTAATAGCTTTTTCTGAATTATATAGATGGTACTCGATTCACTTTTATATTGTCCCATATTAAATTCATTCAGGTTTATTACCCCGTTTAAATATGTTGGAATCGTGCAGTTTCTGTTTACGTTATCTATTTTAAAGGGGAAATTGTTTTCATTAGGGTTTGAGGTATGTAGGTAAATAGCATCTAAGCTTGCATCTTCTTCCACTATTTCAATCCATAGTTGATAAGGCATTTCAAGTTCTTGAAGTGTTTCTTGAAAGTCCTTATATAGCGCTATATTTGCTTTCATATGTTCTTTTCTTATCTTCAAACTATTATTTCCATACCCATAAAAGTCGAGGTGCGTATGCCATAAGTCGAACCAACTATCCTTCTCAATCTTCAAATCATAATTATTAACTTTTGTCTCTCTCCATAAATTACGAAAGTAACGTCTCTTCCCTCGGAATTTTTTCAAATGAAATTTCCTCCTGCTATGTAAAGTCTTCTTTTATCATTACAGAAAAGTATGGTTTAATAGCAATGTCAATAATCATACAGAAACGATCGCTATCCTCATGTAAAAACAATCTAAAGGCTGCTTCATGTTTTGTATCCTTCAGAATCTCAATTTTACTTACCGTTTTGTAAGAAGACTCAAATATTGTGGCGCCTATTGATACATTCTTAACTTTCATAGAAAACTCATCAACACTTGGAAAAAGAGTTACCTTATACTGCAATTCATGAATAGTAAACTCGTAAAAGCTTTCTCTATAATGATAAGGTAGATGATTGTTAGTTGTTTTTGCATCAACACAAAATAAAGAAATGAAATCTAATTCATCCGGATATATTTCCATCATTTCCCCCTCAAAGTAGTGAGATCTTAAAAATCTCCTATATCTTTTTTTAACTCTTTGATTCTTTTTCTTACTTTTTCTCTTGTTTGAAAATCCTGTGGGTTCAATAAAGAGCTGTCTGGTAAAGTTGATACCTCCCCATTAAAATCTATTTCTTTATCTAACTCTTCAAGGTTAATAGTATCTATACTTTGATCATTCATATCTCCATAAGCAGCTATAACCCTAATATCTTTATCGTCATCCAGAATAAAGCTTAACTTAGAATTGTACGCTCCCCAACTAATTTTTTCTTCTAGATAATCATTTACTATACTTAAGACATCATCGGCACTAAGCTTAAAGTATGCTTGTGATTTTTTCTTCATATTCACCTTACCTCATCCTTATACCTAAGCTAACTTTATTTAAAAGTATCTTTTTGTCTACTTTACCATAAACCTCTTATTGATTTATCGAACATCCAAATAAATAAAAAAACCCAAGGGTCATATAAACCCTTGGATAATGTATAGCGATTAAGACTGGCTCTCCTCTTCCTCCCTGACAGCTCCATCCTTAGAAGCAACGAAAAAGCCGATTAGTATGGATAGGATGACGACGATAAATGGTGCATAAAATATTAGAAAATGTTCCATCGGGCTTTCCTCCTCTACGCATGATGGTTTCCTTTGCCGCGAACATAGTCCTTATCAAATAAAAATAATTTGAGGACAAGATAGAGTGAAGGGACAAGCAGCAATAGCCCCAGTACAAAGGCGATGACTAAAGAAATAGCCATGGCTTCGTTTGTGAATGAGTCATAGATTGTTAAATGCGGATACAGTAAATATGGATAATGTGATATGCCGTAGCCAAAGAATGCTAAAGCGAATTGACCGACCAATAGCCATAGCGCTAATCCATAGTTGCGCTTCATCCAGATACATCCGACAGTCACGATAAACATAAGAGCAGATATGGCGAATAAATACCACATATCTAACATCCGTGCGTAATGAGCTTCATTATGCTTGCGCAGCTCTACCATGATACCAACTACAGTGATGGCTAATGGAACAGACCAGATGAGCGCGTATTTACGTAATAGCCTTGTCGCATCTGCATCTCCTGCCGCATTCGCATACCATGTAAGGAAGACGGCCGATATATAGAGGACCGCGGCAATGGCGAGCAATACGATACTCCATGTTAATGGACTGGTGAATAATGCTTGGAAATCGAGCACAGGGTTATTGCCATGCATTCGGATAAAGCCGCCCTCTGAAATGGTCAGAACTACCGAGAGCGATGCAGGAAGCAATAGCCCTGATGCACCGTACATAAAGGAATAGCCAACATGTCCTCTCGAACCATAGGATTCAAATGCGTAATAGCTCCCTCGAATTGCTAACAGAGCAAGCGCTATACTCGCAGGCACAAGCAGTGTCGTACCGTAGTAGAAGGCCGTTTTCGGGAAAAACCTTACGATGCCGACGAAGAAAAAGACTAAAAATACATTGGTGATCTCCCATACAGGCGACAGATAGCGCTGAATAATATTGGTCAGAATATGCTTTTTCCCTGTAATGACGCTATAGGCATTGAAAAAGCCTGCTCCAAAATCAATAGAGCCAATCATCACATAGCCAAACAAAAACAACCATAGGACAGAGATGCCGAGTATTTCTAAACTCATGATAAATCACCGCCTTTTTCCGCTTTCCGATCGGCAATCTCCCGCTCAATCGGATTCCTTTTGAACATTCGGCGAAGAACAACTACGCTGCCGACGCCAAGAATGAGATAGATAATGCAGAACAGTAATAGCATAAGATCCACATGATTGCTTGATGTCGCAGCCTCTGCGACTTTCATATAATTCACTAAAATCCATGGTTGGCGACCTACCTCTGCCATCCACCAGCCTGCTTCGATTGCAATGACTGCCAGTGGACCGCCTAATACCATAATCCATCTAAACCACTTCGAATGAATCCAACGCCAGCTCCTCAGCTTGCCAATGATATAAATCGCTGAAACAGCCACCATAAAGAAGCCAATTGATACCATCAAGTCAAAAAGGAAGTGGATATAAAGCGGCGGAATTTCATCTTCAGGGAATTGATCAAGCCCTGTTACCTCAGAATTCGGGTTATAATGGGCCAGGATACTTAGAGCATAAGGAATCCGAATAGCATACTTTACATCCTCCCCGTCACGCAGACCAAACACCAAGAGTGATGCGCCTTTTTCTGTTTTGAAATGCCACTCTGCCGCAGCAAGTTTTTCCGGTTGATATTCAACGAGATACTTCGCAGAGAAGTCACCGAGCATGGCCGTTGCAATAGAGAAAACGAGACCAAGCTTCATAAATAGATATAAGGACTTTTTATAATAGATATGATTAGACCCTTTCAACAAACGGAAAGCAGCAATGGAAGCTAGGATAAAGGCAGAAGTCATATAAGCTGTCACCAGTACATGCCCTACCTTTGTCGGCATGGCTGGGTTAAACATAGCTACAAGTGGCTGGATATTCACAAGCTCTCCATCTACCAGTTCGAATCCTTGAGGGGCATTCATAAATGCGTTAACAATGGTGATAAATACAGCTGAGGCACTAGCGCCTAATGCAACCGGCACTAGCAGTAAAAAATGTTTCTTTTGGTTTTCAAAGCGATCCCATGTGTATAAATAAATGCCCAGGAAAATTGCTTCAAAGAAAAATGCAAATGTCTCCATAAAGAGCGGCAAAGCAATGACATTCCCTGCAAGCTGCATAAAGTTCGGCCATAACAGCGACAGCTGAAGTCCAATGGCGGTTCCTGTCACGACACCGACTGCTACTGTTATGACGAAACCGCGCGCTACCCTTCTCGCAAGCAATATGTAGTGCTCATCATTTTTCTGAATGCCAATCCATTGAGCAATCATGATAAGAAGCGGCACGCCAACGCCAATCGTGGCATAAATAATATGAAAAGTTAAAGTAAATTCTGTCAGCAACCTGCTGTAAAAGACGGCATGTTCATTTACCATCTATTTCCCCTCCCTAATGACCAAAAATTCTGCCCAGAATCGAGAGCAGCATAATGCCCGCCACGATGAAACTTGCAATGATTAACTTTCGCTCCTGCTGTTTATACATGCTCTTTCCTCCCTTCTAGGACGTATACCCTCTTACAATAATTTTTTCACTATTCTAACTAAATAATTTTTAAATCTCCCCAATTAGGTATGATACTCGCATTATGCGTCTTTTATTCATGTTTCAAACGAGAATTTGAAGTGAGGTGAACTTTTAGGTGCTGGAGAATGTATGAAATAGCTTTTCATTACTCAACTAAGATGAAAAACATAAAAAAAGACTAGAAAGCATCTTTGCTCTCTAGCCCTTTATTAATCTTGTGGTCGGTCGATTTCTTTCATTTTTTCGATTGGGACTAATAATTCTATGTGGCGTTTTAAGTTGGTGAACTCAGCCGGCACATCCCCGCCATACTCTCCGTCCAAGTTTAGCTGCACTTTTTCGTCTGAAGTGATTTTCAAGTGGCTTGCCTTTGTGTAGATAATATGAGGATCTCGCAAATGTTCGCCTCTACTTGCAAGTGTAACAAGCTTGACGAAATCAGCTATATTGCACTTTTTAAGAATGAACACAGAGAACAGCCCATCATTCAGGCTTGCATCAGGCGCGAGTTTTTCAAAGCCGCCGACGGAATTAGTCAAGGCAATTAACACCATCATTACTTCGTCGTCAAATACTTCTCCATCATATTCAATACGCATTTTTGTAGCTTTGATGGATGGCAGCATCTCGATGCCTTTTAGATAGTAAGCTAGCTGGCCTAAAACTGTCTTTAATTTACTCGGCACTTCATATGTCAGCTCAGTAATTCTGCCAAGTCCTGCAATATTGATAAAGTGACGATCATTGGCACATCCAACATCTACTGGGATGCTGTTGCCTTCAATAATAATATCAAGTGCTTTATCGATATCGCGCGGGATTTGGACTGCGCGCGCAAAGTCATTGGTCGTGCCCATTGGAATTAGCCCAATTGATGGTTTGTTTTCAAAACCACTTACACCTGCAACCACTTCATTTAACGTGCCATCGCCTCCCACGGCGATGATGACATCAAAGCCTCTTTCTACTGCAGCTTTGGCCGCGTTCGTAGCGTCACCCGCACATGTAGTCGCGTGACAAGATGTCTCATAGCCTGCCACTTCCAGTCTAGCTAATACGTCAGGCAAGTGCTTTTTAAAAGCTTCGCGGCCTGATGTGGGGTTATAAATGATACGTGCTCGCTTCATCATTCTACCTTCCTACTTTACAAAATTTCTCTATAAAGAGAACGAATCCTTCATGCTTAAGTTCCAGCGAAGGGGCCATTAAGCCCCCATTTACTGGATAGCCAACATCTATTTTATAACGAATAGGCACCTTCTGCAAATAGCCCCATTACGATAGGGCTAAGATGAGCGCGCGACTTAGGCTTTCATAAACATAACTCCAGAACTTCTCATTTGTAGCATATTCCCTTGTAATATGTGCAAATAGCTCTTTTTGTTTTTCCTCAAAAGCAGGATCTTCAGCATCTGGCAATTCACTCTTACCTTTAGTCATATACTCCTGAATCTGTGGTGCACGCGGTCCCCATTTACCAATAACATCTCCTTGTTCGTTTAGAAAGATGTAGATAGGAATCGCGCGTCCGCCATTCGTTAGATACTGGTCAATCAACTCTTCATTTTCATCACGGAGTACCGTACGCACTTCAATGTCGCCCTCTTCAGCAATACGTCTTAATATGGCGTTGTTCATCATCGCATCTCCGCACCAGTCTTCTGTAATCGCTAAAATATGGGGTTTCTTTTCTTTGAGCAGTGAGATAAATGGACCGTCCTCAGGCAGCTCGAATTCATTGTACACATGCATGCTTGCTTCCTGATGGGTATCCATTTGATCCATATAGTCTTTGATCGGTGTTCCTTCTGCAAAATACTGTTCTTCTGTTTTCATGAAAATCCCCTCCTTCTCTTTAGTGTAATCACTTTACCTCTTTTTCGCAAAAAGACACTCTCCATTCATTGAAATTCCTGCTATAATGGGATTTCTACCTCGCTGTAGTATGTTACAGGAGGTTAGTATAGAAGGAGGTTATTTTTTGAGTGTTCAACGTCTTTTAAAGGCGCACAATTTTTTATTTTTCGGTATGCTTGCATTGTTTATTCCGTTCTTGCCTGTCTTCTTAGATGGACAAGGGCTTGAAACCAATGAAGTTGGATTGATTATCGGTGCTGGCGGATTTGTGACGATTATTGCACAGCCACTATGGGGCATGATTAGCGACCGCAGAAAAACGCTACGCAAAGTGTTGCTACTTCTAATCTTTATGGCAGCGATTAGCGGATTTCTTTTATTTCATATGAATAGCTTTGTAGGTTTAATCATAGCGGCAATGGTTGTTTACTTCTTCTTAATGCCAATCGATCCCTTAACTGAAAGTTTGTCATTCACCATGACTGAAACCATCGGCACCAACTATGGTTCTGTACGTACATATGGGGCTCTCGGCTATGCGGTCCTATCACTGGTTGTCGGCTATGTGATGAAATGGTTCGGCATGAGCAGCGTGTCTATTCTTTTCGTTGTGATTGGGATTATTAGCTTTGCTGTTATGTGGAAAATGCCTGATGTCCCGACAAGCTCTGCTCCTGTGACAATTGATGGGCTGAAAAAAGTATTAAAAAATAGAGAAATGCAGCTGTTTTTACTTTTAGTCTTCCTCAGCTCTATTCCGGCCCGGATGAATGATACATTTTTAGGCATACATATTCGCTCACTTGGAGGCGACCCCTCACTTGTCGGCATTGCGTTTTTCATCTCTGCTGCAAGTGAAATCGTGATCTTTGCCCTCAGTGTTTGGTGGCTGCGACAAGGAAAAGAACTGCTAATCATGACGATCGCTATATTCTTTTATGCGCTTCGCTTTTTCTTATCAGGTATTGTGGAGAGCGCATTGTTGCTAGCGATCATTCAGCTCTTCCAAGCGCTTACATTCCCAATCTACTATACGGCTGCCATCCAGAATTTATACAGAATCGTTCCACGGGAATGGCGCGCCACAGGGCAAACTGTATTAGCGCTATTGTTCTTTGGCCTTTCCGGCATCGTATCATCCTCTGTTGGCGGATTTATCTACCATGAATGGGGTGGGCATCTCTTTTATTATCTCCTCGGTTCCATTTCGTTTCTTGCAGGATTATTTGGCGTTTACTTGTTAATAAGAAAAAGAAAGTAAAGGTTGGGGTTAAATATGAATGAAGCATCACAGCTATATTGGAATATGTATTGGGATAAGCAAAAGAAAGAAAAGCCATCGAAGGTCAGTGCCTGGCAATTCGGCGGAGATCCAGATTATTTGGCGCAATTGGTCATCGATGGAGTGAAGACAGCTACTTGTTCTGGTCATATTTTGTATGAAATAGAACAAGAGCCACTTCCTGCTGTTAATGACTACAGCATTATTTTAAATAGCAAAGACGAACCCTTGGCTATTATCAAAACAGTGGATGTTAAGATTATGCCGATGAATGAAGTGCCAGAAGAATTTGCTATTGCTGAAGGTGAAGGAGACCGGACATATCGCTATTGGAAAGAGGTTCATGTAGAATTCTTTACAGAAGCGTTAAGTAAAGTTGGCCTAGAGTTTTCAGAAGACATGCTGCTCGTATGTGAACGTTTTGAATTAGTGGATGAAAAAAGTAAATAAAAAAAACGCTTGGAGATCATCTCATCTCTAAGCGTTTTTTATTAGAATTAGCGTTTTTGAATTTCTTCAAGTAGCATTTTATTCACCATTTGAGGGTTAGCTTGTCCACGTGAAGCTTTCATGATTTGACCTACTAAGAAGCCTATTGCACGATCTTTACCATTTTTGAAGTCTTCAATAGATTGTGCGTTTTGATCAAGCACCTCAGTGACCATTTTAAGCAATGCGCCTTCGTCTGAAATTTGGACAAGTCCTTTTTCTTTGACGATTTTCTCTGCTTCGCCACCGTTTTCAATCAACTCTTTGAATACTTTTTTCGCGATTTTTGAAGAGATCGTGCCAGCTGTGATCAGTTTGATCATGCCGCCAAGTCCTTCTGGTGTAAGAGCTGTATCAGAAAGCTCTTTTTGCTCTGCATTTAAGTATGCTGATACTTCACCCATTAACCAGTTAGATGAAAGTTTTGCATCCGCGCCTGTTGCAACAGTTGCTTCAAAGAAATCAGCTGTCTCTTTTGATAGCGTCAATACATGCGCATCATACGCAGGGACGCCGTATTCAGAAACATAGCGCTCTTTACGTGCATCCGGCAATTCAGGGATAGCAGCTTTTTCACGTTCTAGCCATTCATCATCAATGACGATATCCACTAAATCAGGTTCTGGGAAGTAACGGTAATCGTCTGTTCCTTCTTTAACACGCATAAGGATTGTTTTACCTGTTTTCTCATCAAATCGGCGAGTCTCTTGTTTGATTTCACCGCCTGCGTTTAATACAGCTGCTTGGCGTTGTTCCTCATACTCAAGCCCTTTTTTCACAAAGCTGAATGAGTTTAAGTTTTTCAATTCTGTTTTAACACCAAACTCATCTTGGCCATAAGGACGGATAGAGATGTTGGCGTCACAGCGCAATGAGCCTTCTTCCATACGCACGTCTGAAACGCCTGTATATTGAATGATTGCTTTTAATTTTTCTAGATATGCATATGCTTCTTCCGGTGTGCGGATATCTGGTTCAGATACAATTTCAACCAATGGTGTTCCTTGGCGGTTGTAGTCTACAAGTGAAGCATTTTTGCCATGCGTTAATTTACCAGCATCTTCTTCCATGTGAAGACGTGTGATACCGATACGTTTTTTCTCGCCGCCTACTTCAATTTCAATCCAACCATTTTCGCCGATTGGCACATCAAATTGTGAAATTTGGTACGCTTTCGGATTATCCGGATAGAAATAGTTTTTGCGGTCGAATTTAGTGTGTTGGTTGATATCCATGTTTAACGCCAATGATGCGCGCATAGCATAATTAACTACTTCTTTGTTCACAACTGGAAGCACGCCAGGATACCCAAGGTCGATCACAGATGTATTGGTATTTGGTTCTGAACCAAATTGGTTTGGTGATGGTGAGAAGATTTTTGAATTCGTCTTTAACTCCACATGCACTTCTAAACCAATGACTGTTTCGTAATTCATGTTATTTTACCTCCCAAGTTTGAGGTGTTTTTTCGTGGTAATCTGTTGCTTTTTCAAAAGCATCAGCCACGCGGTATACAGTACCTTCTTCAAAGTATTTACCGATGATTTGAAGACCAAGAGGAAGACCATTATCAAATCCACATGGAATTGAGATGGCTGGTACGCCAGCTAAGTTGATTGGCACTGTCAAAATGTCATTTGCATAGACAGTCATTGGATCATCCAAGTTTTCTCCTAGTTTGAATGCTGCTGTTGGAGAAGTTGGGCCAACGATTACATCGTACTCTTCAAATACTTTATCGAAGTCTTGTTTGATTAATGTGCGGACTTGTTGCGCTTTTTTGTAATACGCATCATATGTACCCGCTGATAGTGAGTATGTGCCAAGCATGATACGGCGTTTTACTTCATCGCCAAAGCCTTCTGCACGAGTTTTTGTATACAAATCATCCAAGTTGTCTGCTTCTGCTCTAAAGCCGTAACGAATACCGTCAAAGCGAGAAAGGTTAGATGATGCTTCAGATGAAGACAGAATATAGTAAGCTGCTAGAGCATATTTTGAGTGAGGAAGGGATACTTCATCAACAGTTGCACCTAGTTCTTTTAATTTTTCAATTGCTTCTAGTACAGATTTGCGTGCTGCTTCGCCTACCCCTTCGCCGAGGTATTCTTTTGGCACTGCGATTTTAAGGCCTTTAATATCGCCAGTTAATTGATCTACATAGTGAGGCACTTCTACATTAGCAGATGTAGAGTCATGCGCATCCACTCCTGCAATAGCTTCTAGTAGTAGCGCATTGTCGCGTACATTACGTGTAATTGGTCCAATTTGGTCAAGAGATGAAGCGAATGCTACAAGACCAAAACGAGAAACACGGCCGTATGTTGGTTTCATACCAACCACACCGCAATAAGCCGCTGGTTGGCGGATAGAGCCGCCTGTATCAGAGCCCAATGAGAATGGTACTTCGCCTGCTGCGACAGCTGCTGCTGAACCACCTGAAGAACCACCTGGTACATGTTCAAAATTCCATGGATTATGCACAGGTTTGATCGATGAGTTTTCGTTGGCAGAACCCATTGCAAATTCGTCCATGTTGATTTTGCCGACGTTCACCATGCCTGCTTCTTTCAATTTATTGACAACGGTTGCATTGTAGATTGGATTAAAGCCTTCTAGAATTTTAGAAGCGCATGTTGTTTCCAAACCTTCTGTTACAATATTGTCTTTCACGCCGATTGGCATACCAAATAGCGGTCCGCGTTCTTCAAATGGTACTTTATCCATTTCTTCCGCTTCTTTTAGTGCTTGTTCTTTATTTAATGCTAAAAATGCGCCTACTTCACCGTCTAATGCATCAATGCGGTCATAAGCTTCTTTTGTTAAGTCAGCAATGGTGATTTCTTTGCTATGTAATAGCTCTTGCAATTCTTTCGCTGATTTTTTGAATAGAGACACGGGATTCCCTCCTTAATCTTTAATAATTGGTGGTACCTTAACTAGTCCATCTTGTTGTTCTTTCACGTTTTTCATCATCACATCGCGGTCTAAACCTTTAACTGCTACGTCCTCACGGAATACGTTAACAAGCGGCAATACATGCGTTGTTGGTTGAACATTTGTTGTATCGAGTTCATTTAGTTGCACAGCAAAATCAGTAATCGCGCCCAATTGCTCCGCGAACTTTTCTGCCTCTTCTTCTGTAATTGCAAGTCTCGCAAGTTTCGCGACATGCTTTACTTCTTCCTTTGAAAGTTTCGCCATTTTTTACACCTCCGAATTCAATAACCATACCGATAATAATATCATTATACCAAAGGAATGTGCAACACACTTCCCTTCGCTAAAGCACTGTCTGAACGCTTGCTGGCAAAGGTTTTTCAGTTTGTTGTATCGCAAACAGAATGTAAAAGCTACCTGCCAGATTTTTTAAGCGCATGAAGAATGTAGCTTACCCACCAAGCAAGCATGCAAAAAGAGCTTAAAGGATAAACCCTTTAAGCTCTTCTTTCTAATACATCTATTAATCATTGTAAATATGAATATACGGTTCGTCCGCATTGGCTTCTTTCACGACAAGCGCTTCTGGACCATTGACGGACGTTACGTTCACTTCAATTTCTAGACCTTTAGGGAATTGGTCCATGACTTCTCCCGCCATATATTGAGTAAACCCAATGATTTCGGAAGTCCCGTAAAACTTAATAGGAATCTGGATTTCTAGCTTTTTGATTTTGTTATTTTGATAGAAACCAGTACCTACGATATTAGTGTAGTTTGAGAAATACTTATCAATATCCTGCTTAAAGTAATTGAAGTTTTCATTGATATCCCGATACTTGTTTGTTGAATCGCTTGTTGGGAATAATACATATTTTTCATTTACTTTTTTCCAGCTTTTAATTGAGGCGCTTCCTTTATCTACATCTGTATAGGCAAAGTATGTGCCTGGCGTAATAGCTGATTTGCTTTGTTGTTTAAATAAACCGACTGTAATCGGCACTTCTGACAAGCCGTCGATTTGGCGCAGTCGTTTGACTACTTGTGATGCCATCTTTTTGCCCTGAGATTCAATCATGGACACTGGGATTTCTTCGTCATATGTAGCGCCATATTCTTCTTTTTGATAATAGTAGGTTGAATTGAGCGCAAGGCCGATGGAAATGCCTGCAAGCTTTACTTTGTTTTTCCCTGTTTTTTGCAGATAATTCTGCTCTACAATATGGGCCAAATAGATAGGCGCTTTTTTGGCACGTTCATCCGGCGTCATATTTTTTGTTTCTTTCGGGTTTAACCCCTCAGGATCTTGGTTACCCCGTGCCAGCCACGAAGTAACCGTATCCTTATCTAGGTATTGTCCTTCTTGGAAAAAGTACTTATCCGGATCAAATGCCTGTTGCGATAAACGTAAAAGCCCGCTTTCTGCTTCCTTCACGTCGTACTTTGTATTGATATTGGAAACAATCAAACCTCTACTTGCGCTTTCTTTATACGGTAAAAGTGTACGGTAGTATTGGTCATCGATTTGCATACTTGGAATGATAGTTGTTTCTTCTTTATCTTTTGTGTTGGTTTGAACAACAGATGAATCTTTCGATAAAGAAGGCAAACTACAGCCCGCAAGCATTGCTGCAACAAGCATTGCGGGTATAAAGCGAAGTCGGTTCATTGCCTGTGAAAACTCCTTTACTCTCTTAATTCTTCAAGCAGGCGGTCCTCATCCCACACTTCAATGCCCAAATCTTCGGCTTTTGCGAGTTTAGAGCCTGCCTCTGTTCCGGCAATGACCAGGTCCGTCTTTTTGCTGACGCTGCCTGTGACTTTGCCGCCTAACTCTTCTATTTTCACTTTTGCATCGTCTCTTGTCAATTGTTCTAATTTACCGGTCAGGACAATTGTTTTTCCTGAAAATGGACTGTCGATTTCCGCTGCGTTCACCTTCTTGCCAAGGTAATTCATGTTGACGCCAGCTTCTTTTAAACGTGAGATCAAGGTCAACACGTCTTCATTATCGAAATACGTCACGACTGAATCCGCCATTTTATCGCCAATTTCAAAGACGTTCACTAATTCTGTTTCTGTCGCACTGATTAGGCGATCCATCGTTTCGAATTCTTCAGCCAGCAGCCTTGCTGCTTTGGCTCCGACATGTCGGATGCCTAAGCCGAACAATAAGCGCTCTAATGAATTCCCCTTAGAGGCTGCAATCGCGCTCACTAGATTGGTTGCAGATTTCTCACCCATGCGCTCGAGCTGTACCAATTCATCAACAGTAAGGCGGTATAAATCAGATACATCTTTAACCAGCCCAGACCTTAACAATTGTTCTACAACCTTTTCACCCAATCCATCTATATTCATGGCATTGCGTGAGACGAAGTGTGCCATTCCTTCTGATATTTGGGCAAAGCATTGCGGATTGACGCAGCGCAAGGCTACTTCCCCTTCAATGCGAACAAGTTCACTGTCGCATACCGGACAATGTGTCGGCATAACGAAGGGTTCGCTATCCTCTTTTCGTTGATCAAACAGTACAGATACCACTTCAGGAATAATGTCACCCGCTTTTCGGATGATGACCTGATCGCCGATGCGCACATCTTTTTCACGAATGATATCTTCATTATGAAGCGTTGCACGTCCAACAGTTGTTCCTGCTACTTGGACTGGCTGCAAGATCGCAGTCGGTGTCACAACCCCTGTCCGGCCCACAGTTAAGTCAATGTCTAAAACAGTTGTTACAACTTCCTCAGCTGGGAATTTATACGCGATAGACCAGCGAGGAACTTTGACGGTATTCCCTAGTTCTTCTTGCTGGTTGTAGCTGTCTACTTTGATGACAATGCCATCAATCTCATACGGCAGTGTTGGGCGTTGCTCTGTCCATTCCTCGATATACGCCATTACTTCTTTCATATTAGTGAACTTTCTTCTCTCATGATTTGTTTGAAAGCCCAAATGGTCCATATAATCAAGTGCTTCACTGTGGCTTTCAAGGCCATATGCTTCGCCGTTGCCACCCATCGCATATATGAATGTCGATAAATTTCTGCTCGCTGCCACCTTTGGATCAAGCTGACGAAGCGAACCAGCTGCAGCATTTCGCGGATTAGCAAAGAGCTCATCGCCTTTTTCCGCCCTCATCTTATTCAAATTAGTAAATGAACGCTTCGGCATATAGCATTCGCCACGTGCTTCAATACTGACACGTTCTTTTAAACGCAGCGGAATGGAATGAACAGTTTTCAGGTTTTCTGTAATGTCCTCGCCAACTGTCCCATTCCCGCGCGTGGCACCTTGTACAAAAAGCCCGTCTTCATAACGGAGTGAAATCGCTAGACCGTCAATTTTCAGCTCACATACATATGTGACCTGATCTCCAACCACCTGGCGTACACGGCGGTCAAAATCGTTTAGATCTTCTTCATTAAACGCATTTCCTAAACTCAACATCGGATATTGATGCGTCACTTTGTTAAACCCTGTCAGTATTTCTCCGCCCACTCGCCTTGTTGGTGAATCCGGAAAAATAAGGTCAGGATTTTCTTCTTCGATAGCAATCAATTCATGCAGCAATTGATCGTAGATAGCATCAGGTACGATGGGCTGATCCAATACATAGTAAGCGTGCCCGTATTCATGAAGAAGTTTGTTTAACTCCGCCACTCTGTTTTCCAATTGAACTCGGTCCATTCTGTTTCCTCCACACTTTTAAACTTTTTCGATTGGCGCAAATTTTGCAAGTAACCGTTTAATGCCGGTTGGACTAGCAAAAGCAATATCCAATTCAGTATTTTCGCCTTCTCCGCGCACTGCTACTACCGTGCCTACGCCCCATTTCTTATGAGAGGCTTTGTCGCCAGCCTTCCAACCAATCTGATCGCCACCTGTTTGTTTATAGGTAGGTGTAATCACAGTTTGACGTGGCTGTGCATAGCCTGATGGACGGCGTCTTGGCGCATTAAAGCTAGTATGCCCATTTGTTTGATCGCGCAAAGCTATTTCTTCCAGTATTTCAGAACCAATTTCCTGCAAGAAGCGTGAAGGCGTATTGAAGCTGCTACGGCCAAAGATTGTCCGGCACTGAGCACATGTTAAATAAAGGCGCTGTTCAGCCCTTGTTATACCCACATAAGCGAGCCTTCTTTCTTCCTCCATCTCATCATCATCTTGCAATGAACGGGAATGCGGGAAGATATTTTCTTCCATACCGATAATGAACACGACAGGGAACTCTAGCCCTTTCGCCGAATGCATCGTCATCAAAACAATAGAGCCTTTCGCTTCATCTTCTTTATCCAATGTGTCAATATCAGCGATTAACGCTAGATCAGTTAAGAAGGCAACCAAAGATTTGTCCTCACTTTGATCCTCAAATGCTTTAGTAACAGATATAAACTCATCAATGTTTTCTAAACGGCTTTCCGCTTCAATTGTTTTTTCATTCTTCAACATATCGCGGTAGCCGGATTTAGTTAAGATTTCTTCCACTAATTCTGTGACCGGCAAAAACTCCTGCATTTTTGTCAGATTCAATATCATCTCACGGAATTCGATTGCTGCCTTCGTTGCACGTGCAGATAATCCCATAAAATCTGCTTCAGCCAATGCATCGAATATGGAACGATCTTGATCAATAGCAAATTGAGCCATGCGTTCAAATGACGTAGCGCCAATGCTCCGTTTTGGCTCATTGATAATACGTGCGAGCGATAAATCATCATCATTATTGGCGATGAGACGCAAATAGGCAAGCAAGTCTTTAATTTCTTTTCGATCATAGAACTTTGTACCGCCGACAATGGTATAGTTCATATTGGATTTGACAAGCATTTCTTCCATTACCCGCGATTGGGCATTTGTACGGTAAAGAATAGCAAAATCATCTGCAGAACGATTCTCTGTCTCCATCAATTCTTGAATAGTCTTAACGACGAACTGTGCTTCCTGCTTTTCGTCATAGGAGCGGTACAGATAGATTTTTTCTCCATCTTCGTTTTCCGTACGTAGCTTCTTAGGATAACGGCTCGTATTATTTTCTATGACGTCATTAGCCGCCTGTAAGATGCGCGATGTAGAACGATAATTTTGCTCAAGCATAATAACCTTGGCATTCGGATAATCCTTCTCAAATGATAGGATGTTCTGAATATCAGCACCGCGCCAGCGATAAATTGATTGATCTGAGTCACCTACAACACAAAGATTTTTAAATCTCTTTGCAAGCATTTTGACTAACAGGTATTGAGATTTATTGGTATCTTGGTACTCGTCCACATGAATGTATTGGAAACGATTTTGATAATATTCCAAGACTTCAGGTACTTCTTCAAAAAGACGGATTGTAAGCATAATCAAATCATCAAAGTCGCATGATTGATTCTTTCTCAAGCGTTTTTGATAGTTCTCATATACTTGTGCTACAGTCCGTTCATATGGGTTAGACTCATTGATTTGAGCTTTATATGAGGCAGCATCAATGCACTCGTTCTTGGCTGAGCTAATCGCATTCAGCATGGAACGCGGATCAAATCGTTTTGGATCGATGTTTAGCTCTTTTAGAGCATTTTTAATTACGGTCAGTTGGTCAGAGGTATCAAGGATGGTAAAGCTCTTGCTATAGCCAATACGGTCGATATCTCGTCTTAATATGCGCACGCACATCGAGTGGAACGTAGATACCCACATCCGTTCGCTTGTACCTTGGCCAAGCAAGTTGTTGATCCGCTCCTTCATTTCGCGACCCGCTTTATTAGTGAAGGTAATCGCTAAAATTTTGGAAGGATAGACTTGTTTTTCGATGACCAAATAAGCAATCCGGTGCGTTAATACTCTCGTTTTCCCTGAACCTGCTCCCGCCATAATGAGGAGAGGGCCTTCTGTTGTTTTAACTGCTTCTTCTTGTTCCTTATTCATGCCACTCAGCAAATTTCTTGTCAGCTGTTCCATATGCACTCTCCTTCACAAACATTTGTTCTTATTATACATTTTTCACTGTCTCTTTAACAGCCTTTACTGTCTTCAATGCTGTTTTCAAATTATCATACACTACATTGCCTACGACAACTGTATCCGCGTAAGAAGCCATTTCTGCCGCTTGTTCCTCTGAAGCAATACCGCCTCCATAAAAGAGCTTAGTTGTTGAAAGTTCTTCCCCAATGGATTTTACAAGTTCAGGGTCACCGTATGTGCCGCTGTATTCCATATAAAAGACCGGCAAACGGAAAAAGTTCTCTGCCATTCTTGCATAAGCCATGACATCATCTGGCTCACAGTCCGTTTTAGCTTTGGATAATTTTGCAGCTTTGCAATCAGCGTTTAAGATACAATAGCCTTCTGCTACAAGCTCCTCCCACATCATCACATCGCCAAATGCCTTAATCGCTTCATGATGAAGATCCTTCACCCATAATGTATCACTGCTATTTAACACCGTTGGAATGAAGTAATAATCATATCCCGGAGAAATACTATCTATATTTGAAATCTCTAATGCTACTGGCACAGTAAAGCGCCGAATTCTCGCTAGCAGGTCGAGCACTCCATCTATCGTTACATCGTCTGAACCTCCTACTATAATCGCATCGGTACCAGATTCGCAAATTGCTTCTAATGCGTCATCTGAAATCTCCTTTGCTGGGTCCAGCTTAAATACATGCCGCCAATCCATCATTTTTTCAAAAGCCCCCTATTCACTTTCTATCATACCTAGTATACACAAACTATTTCACATGCTAAATCTACAAATACATTCTTTTGTTGATCAACATCTTTATAAAAAGAAAAAACTGAACACTTGGTCCAGTCTTTTCTTTGTGGTCCCTATTTAGGCGCTTGATAAGGCGATTCGTCTGGGTAAAGACGCCCTAGCATTTCATCGTACGTGTCATTGCCATAATCGAAGCAACGGCGTACTCTTGAAATGGTAGCAGTAGAGGCGCCTGTTTCTTTTTTGATTGTTTCGTATGTCTTTTTCAACCGTAAAAGGTGAGCGACCTCAAAACGCTGTGCCAATGATTGAATCTCGCTGATTGTACATAAATCATCGAAAAACTCATAGCATTCTTCTATATTTTTCAATGATAAAACGGCTTTAAATAATTGTTCTGTTTGATGGCCTTTAATTTTATCAATTTGCATAACCGTTTTCCCCCTCCCTTGCTTGTGTACTAGCCTTTGTGACTAGGCTTTAGAAGGCATACACCCTAAAGGGCAAAGTACAGCAAGAAGACAACTTTCTTCTACTCTATTTTACCACCATTATAGGATATATATCAATTTCACGCTTTAGTGCACTACTACCTCATAAGGGATGGGAATAGTACCTTTTTCTTCATGACTTCATAAATTCCCTGCTGTGTAATTCGAACATATGGCAAGTGTGTAGATTGCAAGAATAATAGAGTATAAATCGCATCGCCATGCGCATAGCCTCGTTCAGCCAATGCATTAGCCAAAGCGTTTTGCTGCTGGATTAAATGCTGAACCGGTTCTACAGATAATCCACCGCAAAGCGGCAATGGGATGCTTTCAATAACCTCACCATTTTCTACTAGGACGATGCCGCCGTTCATTTCTTTCATTACATTAAACGCATGCAGCATTTCTTTTATATCTTTCCCAATTAAAATAATGTCGCCAGTAGAAGAATAAGAAGATGCAAAGCCTTGGAGCTTATTCGCAAACCCTTTGATGAGTGTATTCACACGCCACTGCCCTTTTCGGTCTACGAGCATTAAGAAACATTCATCATGTTCTTCGCTTAAATGTCCTTGATTTGGGTGAACAGATACTTTATATGGTTTGGTAATTACATCATTCAGCATTTCAATCCCAAACGGCATGGAGAACTGACAATCTTCCTCTGTTAAATTAAATGACAGATTTAATGGCGGCAATGCTGAAAAGTCGACACCTTCTAGTGTTGTCTCTTTTTGACCATCGCGTTTTAACCATACGCCTTTTGATAACACGCTTTCTGGAACAGGATGGTATTCATCCTCTAATATATTAAGCGTAGCGAAACGGCCCGTTGCAATGAATCCATGCACATCAGACATATCATAATATCTAGCAATGTTATAAGAGGCCATTTGATACGCATCAATTGGTTCTACTCCTGCATCGAGCGCTACTTGAATGCATTGATCCATGATGCCCTTTTCATAGAATGATGGTGTCGCTCCATCAGTTGTCATCATCAAATGATCAAAGAGGTTCAAATCCTTTTCTAAAATACCTTTCAATAAGTCAGGTAAATCCGGGCGTATAGATGAGTGGCGTAAAGTGACACCATAGCCGTGAAGAATCCTGTTTTCCACTTCTTCTACAGTCATGGCCTCATGATCGCCGTCCGCGCCAAATAATTTTAATCTTGCAAGGGTCCGAGAAGAGGATCCTGGTAAATGTGCCTCTATTTTTTTGCCGTACATATGAGCTTCTTGCAATGAATACAGCATTTGGTCATCGCCTGCTACTAGCTTGGGCCATCCAGTTAGCTCGCCGCCCATAAGAACATCGCTTCTTTCTAACCAATCATGGATAGCTGTTGGCGTAAAGAACTTGTGTTCATCTTGTAATTCGGTTTGCGAATCAAAGCGAGCCCACCAATAAAATGAAAATGGCAATTTTTTTAATTGGTCTAACATTGAAAACGCTTTCTCATTTGCGGTATGCAAAAAGAATGTTAAGTTGTCCGAAATTAACGTAGTTGTCCCTAATTGTGCCGCATAATCCGCTAAAGTTTGGGGATTATAAAGTTGAAATGGATGTACATGCGGTTCAATATAGCCGGGTACAATCGTCTTGCCACTTGCATCTACAATTTCTGTTCCTTCTATATTTACAGGCATTTTAGGGCCGGCATATACAATTCGGTCGCCTAAAATCCATATATTCCCCTCCACCCATTTTTTGTACATGCTATGTAGATAACATGCATTTGTAATAACAATCGTGGGTGCTGTTTTACCATCAATTACTGCCACTTGCTTTCTAAGTTCAGTAATTTTCCAATTCGGCTCAAGCATTACATCCATCTCCTTTCTAAGTTTGTGCTTATGTTATGGTTGGGATACGCCCAAAAATAATTTGAATATTTTGGATGGTAAAATAATCGTATCATAGCGCTTCTGGAAAGCAAAGAAATAAAATTTGAATGATAACTGGAGGTTAAATTGATGACGACAACAGGTGGAAATATCAGTGTAAAAAGTGCTTATATGCGTTTTGCATGCGGTGCTACTATGACTGCATTAGGTGTCGGTAGACTAGCCCATAAACCTGATTGTATGCGCGCGAAGGCTAT
This sequence comes from Rummeliibacillus stabekisii, assembly GCF_007988965.1. GTDB lineage: Bacteria > Bacillota > Bacilli > Bacillales_A > Planococcaceae > Rummeliibacillus > Rummeliibacillus stabekisii. The sequence goes on along the minus strand of NZ_BJVD01000011.1, from coordinate 2,584 downwards.
GATTATGATTGGTGCGATGAAAATGGGTGAAGGGGTCGCGAAATTCTGTCCAACTAAATCCTTCTTAAGCAACTATCTGTCCACCATGGTTAGTGAATTGCAATCAGGCAATTCCGGAAGCTCAGGAAACTCTGGAGGCTTCGGCACATCAGGAAGCTCAAGTAACTCTGGATACTCAGGTAATTCAGGAGGCTCAAGCAATTCTGGATCAGGATCATCTCTTGCCAGTATAGCTTCAGCTGCTATGGGCCTAGGTGGCAAATCCAAGTCAAACAGCAATAACGGAGGTTCAGGTGGATCAAGCGATTCTAGCTCAAATGCCAATGCTTCATCCAACTCTTCCGTCATTCCTGATATTGAGCAATTAATGCAAGATTTCTCTTCATTATCCGGTTCTGGCAAGCAATCAAACGGCCAACAATCGAATAATAGTGGGCAATCAAGTAATAACCAACAATCGAATAATAGCCAGCAATCGAACAACTCTCAACAATCAAACATGAGCCAGTCATCGAACTCATCGAATCAATCATCAAAAAACCAACAAAATAAAAATAACCAGTCCTCTAATTCAAATCAATCTTCACAAAAACAGTAAGACAGAAACAGTATGATGCAAAAAAAACTGCCCAAAGCTGGGCAGTTTTTTTAGTTTAAGCCAAGACGATCAAAAATCAAATCTACATTTTTTAAGTGATAATGGTAATCGAAGCAATCAGCAATCTCTTCTTCAGAAAGATGTGAGCTAATGACTGAATTCCCTTCCACAAGCTCGCGGAACTGAATTTGTTCGTCCCATGCTTGAGCTGTTAAAGGTTGTACAGTATCATATGCCTCTTCACGAGATAGTCCTTTGTCAATCAATGCAAGAAGCACGCGCTGTGAGTAGATTAGTCCAAATGTGCTATCCATATTGCGTTTCATATTGTCTTCTAAAACCGTTAAGTTTTTCACAATGTTGCCGAAGCGGTTTAACATATAATTTAAACCAATAGTTGTATCAGGCAAAATGATGCGTTCAGCAGACGAATGAGAAATATCACGTTCATGCCAAAGTGATACATTTTCATAAGCAGTCACCATATGGCCACGAATTACTCTCGCTAGGCCGACCATATTTTCTGATCCAATTGGATTTCTCTTATGCGGCATAGCAGAAGAACCTTTTTGCCCCTTCGCAAAGAATTCTTCTACTTCTCGTATTTCAGATTTTTGCAACCCACGAATCTCTGTAGCAAATTTATCAATAGAAGTAGCAATCAATGCCAATGCTGCAATATATTCAGCATGGCGATCTCGTTGTAATGTTTGAGTGGAAATAGGTGCTGCTTGAAGACCTAATTTACTGCAAACATACTCTTCCACGAACGGATCGATATTTGCGTAAGTTCCTACTGCTCCAGAAATTTTCCCTGTTTCAATCGTTTTAGCGGCTGCTTCAAAGCGTTCCATATTGCGTTTCATCTCTTCATACCACAAAGCAAGCTTTAGACCAAATGTTGTGGGTTCTGCATGTACGCCATGTGTACGTCCCATCATGACCGTATATTTATGTTCTTTTGCTTTTACTGCCAAAATATCGATGAAACGTTTAATATCTTCACGTAAGATCGCATTTGCCTGTTTTAATTGGTAAGACAATGCAGTATCTACGACGTCTGTTGAAGTAAGGCCATAATGCACCCATTTGCGTTCATCGCCAAGTGTTTCAGATACAGCTCGAGTAAAAGCCACAACATCATGACGAGTTTCTTTTTCAATTTCTAAAATTCGATTGATATCAAATGAAGCATGCTCGCGAATCTTTGCTACATCTTCCTTTGGAATATCACCAAGCTCTGCCCATGCTTCTGCAGCTAATATCTCAACTTCCAACCAATTATTGTACTTATTTTCATCTGTCCAAATGGCGCCCATTTCCGGACGAGTATAACGTTCGATCATCGTTTTCCCGCTGTCAAAATCCGTAAAAGCCACAGCTTATTCACTCTAGGCTTTTTAGATGTCACATATTTGACTCTACGGTTCCCTCCTCATTATCATTGATTTTTACGCTGTAACCGACGCAATTTTTACTTTCCTAACGAAGACTTTTTCAATTTCATTTTATCAATGCAAAAGTAGTAAGTCAACGCAATATCCGAACGTTACTTTAACTAAAAGAAAATAAAGTTCGATTTTGAACAGTCAGTCTATTCTTGATCAGAGGGCAGTCCCTTAAATTTTATGATTTGGCGAATCGGTACAGGCTCTCCATTGATAATTTGAAAAAGAGGCTCCTCTTTTCTGCCGATCGGCATATAGCCATCCTTTTTCATTCTCTCCAAGCACTCTTCTATTGTTTCCGATTCTTCGACTTCATACCAAATTTGTTTCTTTGCCACATTGCCACTTCCTTATAAGATTTGCAACACTTTATACGCCGCCTATGCATTTTGTTTTTTATACAAGGCCATTTGCCATTTGCTCTCTTTTATAGTTTACCTAAGTTTGACGTCCGTTGCTAGAAACAATAGACTTCCGAGAAACAAAAAAAGACACTACTGATTGAATCAGCAGTATCTTAATATGCCTAGCAACGTCC
>NZ_BJVD01000010.1 GCF_007988965.1 Rummeliibacillus stabekisii | reverse complement strand
CGTTGCGTCGTCATCTTAACGACTTAATTAGTATATAATACTATTAAAAGATTGTCAACGCTTTTTTAGAATTATTTTTTCAATATAATTCATTGCTTTTTAGAGGCAACTTAAATAGAATACGCCAAATAGATATCAAAGTCAACTCTTTTTTAAAAAAGGTAATTAATATCTCTGTTCACTGAGTAAGAATGTGTAACTCGATCTAAAGAATTGGATTTAGACAAGTGTTTTATAGACATGGCCATACAAAAAGAACTGCAATCAAACTTAGTATAGTTTAACTGCAGTTCTATGTTTTTCAATAGCTATGTTTATTTAATTAGATTCATTAATTATTTAAAATTAAACGTTCAATATATATATTTCTATTTTTAGATAGATCAATAATTTGTTCTGTTTCATGCAACTTAATGACAGGCCTTACTGGTGACGTTTTATTAGCAAAGATAATGGTCCCTTCTTCACCATTTGATAATTCTACACTTGTGCCAAGAGAAAGGTTTGCTACACAAGTATTAAGAGCCTGTACAACTTCTATATTAAACTTTCCAAAGTCATTTTCTCGGATCATTTCTAACACTTTGAATGGAGATTCTTTGGAACGGTAAATTCTTTCACATGTCATTGCATGGAAAACATCTGCAACCGCAATGATATGGGAGTGAATTAACACCTTACTACCTTTTTCTCCTTTTGGATAGCCGCTGCCATCTAACCTCTCATGATGTTGGTAGATCGCTAGTTTCATTTCTTTCTTTAAGGTAGATATATGATTTACCATCTGAAGACTGTAATATGGGTGCTCTTGAATTTCCTTAAACTCATATTCTGACAGTGGACCATTCTTTTCACGAATTTTTTTATTAATTTTTGCCATACCAGCATCCGCTACTGCCGCTGCAATTGCTATTTGTGTGATATCTCCTTTAGAGTAATTCATTTTTTGAGCAATAACCGCACTAATTAAACTGATTGCAATTGAATGATGGTAAAAATAGTCCTTTGTTGTCGAATATTCATTTAGGATAAATATCTTTTCTTTATTCAACAATACTTCATCAATTAATGGCAATATGCTTTCACGAACTTTTGAAATATTTACATTGCTACCAGCATCCCAATTTAAAAATTCCTGTTTAAATTTTGCTACTGATTCATTGTATTTTCTTTCAAAGGAATTTTTAAACGTTTCTTTTATGGTTTCAATGGATGATGACACACTTTGAACTTGCTGTGCTTTATCTGCTTCTTTTATATCAACGATAGGTATCTTTTCAATCTGAAAAGCCTTTAATACTGGAAAGTGTTCTCCTGTAATCTTTGTATTTTTGTACAGAATAGGATATTGTGTGTTAGCCATAATATCTTTAGCAACCATAGCGCCTAACTGTAGATCAGACAACTTAACTAATTGGTAATCCACTTGTAAACCCCCTTGCATTCAAATGAGTTTCTCTCCCGTTTCTTATGAAGAAATTGAATCTATAGTTATTTTATCTCAATTTTTTTGTCCAAGGTAAACTTTTTTATAATTTTCCATAAAAAAAGCCCCAGATTATTTCTGGGACCTTTTTCTCTTATTCTATTGTGTCATCAGCAGGAGATTCAGTTGAATCAGTATTTTCTTCCTCTTCGCTGATTACCTCTGCTTCAATTGCTTCTTCTTTCTTAACTTTCGCCACTGTTGCTACATGTTCATCTTCCGCTAGGCGGATTAAACGAACACCTTGTGTGCTACGACCAGTAACCGAGATATCCTCAATATCCATCCGTATCAGCATACCATTTACTGTGATAAGCATAACATCTTCTGATCCATCAACTGCCTTAACAGCAACAAGAGGACCGTTCTTATCAGTGATTTGGCATGTTTTGATACCAATGCCTCCTCGGTTTTGTAAGCGATACTCTACTTCAGGTGTACGTTTTCCATAACCTTTTTCAGTAACAACGAGGATTTCTTGATTTGGTTCAATAATCTCCATACCTACTACATAGTCATCTTCTCTTAAACGAATGCCACGTACGCCCGTAGCGGTACGGCCCATTGACCGAATATCATTTTCATTAAAGCGAACGAGCATACCTGTATGAGTACCAATAATGATTTCTTGTTGTCCATTTGTAAGTCGGACTGATATCAGTTCATCGTCTTCTTTTAAGGAAATTGCAATTAAACCGTTTGTTCTTATATTCGCAAAGTTGGATAGCGGTGTACGTTTCGCCACTCCAGTACGTGTGGTAAAGATAAAGTAAGCATCTTCTTCGTATGAAGCTACACGAATGACAGCCGTTACCTTTTCACCTTTATCTACATTCAGTAAGTTAACAATAGGAAGCCCTTTTGCTGTACGACCAAACTCAGGGATTTCATAACCTTTTGCTTTAAATACCTTCCCTTTTGAAGTAAAGAAAAGAATGGTGTCATGTGTTGATGTGTATAGAAGATGTTCTACAAAGTCATCTTCATGCGTTCCCATACCTTGTACGCCTCTGCCGCCTCGACGTTGACTTCTATATGTGTTAGCTGGTAGACGTTTAATATACCCATTATGTGTAAGGGTAATAACTGAGTTTTCACGAGGAATTAAATCTTCGTCCTCAATCATTTCCATGCCACCCGCTGTAATATCTGTACGACGAGCATCATTGAAGCGTTCTTTAATCTCAAGAAGCTCATCATGAATAATTTTTCTTATTTTTGATTCATCTGCCAAAATATCTTTGAGCTCTTGAATTAATTGAAGCAATTCTTGGTACTCTGCTTCAATCTTATCACGCTCCAAACCTGTCAAACGTTGCAAGCGCATATCTAAAATAGCTTGAGATTGGCGTTCACTCAAATTAAAGCGTTCCATTAAGCCATTTTTCGCATCTTCAGCTGTTTGAGAAGCTCTAATCAAACTAATAATCTCATCGATATGATCAAGAGCAATACGCAAACCTTCTAAAATGTGAGCACGTTTTTCAGCTTTGCTTAATTCAAATTTAGTTCGTCTCGTAATAACGATCTTTTGATGTTCCAAGTAATGGAATAAAGCTTCTTTTAAGCTTAAAACTTTTGGCTGCCCACCAACAAGAGCCAACATGTTAATACCGAAGCTAGTTTGCATAGCAGTTTGTTTATATAAATTGTTTAGGACTACATTTGCATTGGCATCTTTTCGTACATCAATGGTAACCCTCATACCATTTCGATCTGATTCATCGCGAATGTTGGTAATGCCATCAATCCGTTTATCTCGTACTAATTCTGCAATTTTTTCAATTAAGCGGGCTTTATTGACTTGGTAAGGAAGTTCATTAATTACGATAACTTCTTTTCCGCTAGACTTTGTTTCAATTTCCACGCGTGAACGAATGACAATTGAACCGCGCCCTGTTTCATATGCACGGCGAATGCCGCTTCTACCCAAAATCAAACCACCAGTAGGGAAATCAGGACCTGGAATAATCTCCATCAACTCTTCCGTTGTAATGGCTGGATTATCAGAAATAGCCAAAACGCCGTCAATTACTTCACCCAATTGGTGTGGGGGAATATTTGTAGCCATACCAACAGCGATCCCTGAAGCCCCATTCACTAGCAGGTTTGGATAGCGAGCAGGCAATACAACTGGCTCTTTTTCATTGCCGTCATAGTTGTTTGTATAATCAATTGTATCTTTATTGATATCTCTAAGCATTTCCATGGCGATTTTAGACATGCGGGATTCCGTATATCGCATCGCCGCAGCCCCATCTCCATCGACAGAACCAAAGTTACCGTGGCCGTCAACAAGCATATACCGGTAGCTAAAATCCTGTGCCATGCGGACCATTGCTTCGTAAATAGAAGAGTCACCATGTGGATGGTATTTCCCCATTACATCCCCTACTATACGAGCTGACTTCTTATATGGCTTATCCGAAGTACTTCCCAATTCCTGCATTCCATATAGAATACGCCGTTGAACTGGTTTTAGGCCATCTCGAACATCAGGCAATGCCCGGGAAACAATTACACTCATCGCATAATCTAAAAATGAGGTTTTGATTGTTTTTGTTATATTAACTCCTTTAACGCCAGAGTTATTTGTTTCAGCCAAAGTGTGGAACCCCCTTCAAAAGGAACTAAATATCTAAGTTTTCTACATAAACAGCATTTTCATGAATAAATTGGCGTCTTGGTTCTACATTATCGCCCATTAATTGCTCAAAAGTACGATCTGCTTCAATCGCATCGTCCAATTCGACTTGCAATAAAACACGATTATCCGGGTCCATTGTAGTATCCCACAATTGCTCCGCATCCATTTCACCAAGACCTTTATAACGTTGGATACCAGGCTTTGGTTGGCTTGGTAAACGCTCTAAAATTTCCTGTAATTCTTTATCGCTATAGCAATATTCGACATGCTTACCTTGCTGTATTTTGAATAGCGGCGGCTGTGCAATGTACACATAGCCTGCTTCGATTAACGGCCGCATAAAACGGAAGAAGAATGTCAATAATAACGTTCGTATATGAGCGCCATCGACATCGGCATCCGTCATGATAACGATTTTATGATAACGTGCCTTCTCTAAATTGAACTCTTCACCGATACCTGTACCGACAGCTGTGATCATGGCACGGATTTCTTCATTCGACAAAATGCGATCTAGACGGGCTTTTTCGACATTTAAGATTTTACCGCGAAGTGGAAGGATAGCTTGGAAGTGACGGTCACGTCCAGACTTCGCCGAACCGCCGGCAGAGTCACCTTCAACGATGTATACTTCACACTCTTCAGGATGGCGAGAAGAACAATCAGCCAACTTCCCTGGCAAACTTGAAATCTCTAACGCAGATTTACGACGTGTCATCTCTCTAGCTTTCTTTGCTGCAACACGTGCACGTGATGCAATTAAACCTTTATCGACTATTGTTCTAGCAACTGTTGGGTTTTCTAATAAAAAGCGTTCAAAGCGTTCGGAGAACAGAGAATTCGTAATGGAACTAACCTCTGAATTACCAAGCTTTGTTTTTGTTTGACCTTCAAATTGTGGGTCTGGATGCTTTATAGAAACAATTGCTACAAGACCTTCACGTACGTCTTCTCCGGATAAATTGGCATCAGAATCCTTAAGCAGGTTATTCTTTCGGGCATAGTCATTGATCACACGCGTCAACGCTGTTTTAAAGCCCGATTCATGAGTCCCACCCTCATACGTATTGATATTATTTGCGAATGACAAAATAGTAGAGGCAAAACCTGAATTATACTGCATGGCAATTTCAATGGAAATTCCATCTTTTTCGCCTTTTAAATCAATCGCTTCATGCAATGGCTCTTTATTTTCATTAAGCTGTTCTACATAAGATTTAATACCACCTTCATAGTGATAGACATCTTTACGAATTTCTTCATTTCGCTCATCCATAATTATAATCGTAATACCGCGGTTTAAATAAGCTAATTCGCGGATACGGTGTGCTAGAATGTCATATTCATAAACAGTGGTTTCTTTAAAAATGGTTGGATCTGCTTTAAAACGGGTAGTAGTACCATTATGGTCCGTATCACCAATGATGGTAAGCGGCTGGATTGTTCTGCCGCGTTCAAATTTAATTTCATGGATGTGTCCGTCACGGTGTACTTGCACGTCTGTTTCAATCGAAAGCGCATTTACAACAGATGCACCTACTCCGTGCAAACCTCCTGATACTTTATATCCGCCGCCGCCGAATTTACCACCAGCATGCAAAACAGTCATGATAACTTCTACTGCCGGCTTGCCGACCTTCTCTTGAGTATCAACAGGGATGCCTCGTCCGTTATCTTCTACTCTGATCCAGTTGTCCTTTTCAATCGCAACAGTGATTTCAGTACAATAACCAGCTAATGCTTCGTCAATACTGTTGTCGACGATTTCCCATACAAGATGGTGCAGCCCCTTGGAACTTGTCGAACCAATATACATACCCGGACGTTTACGTACTGCTTCTAGTCCCTCTAATACTTGTATCTGGTCTGCATCATAAGCTGCAGGGCTTTTATCTTCAATCGCCATTATTGTTCCACCTACTCTTTCATGGCATTAGTATGCATTATTTGTAAATTTCTTAAACCTTGAAATTTGCGTCTTAAAGCGCAGAATACCTGGCTTTCAATGCAATTAATTAGCAAGGTCAGAATTCCCATATTAATAAAATCCGCAAATACTAAGATCACTCAGTATCCACGGAGCCTTGTTTCACATGAAACATTTCTGACTCGCGAATGGTTTCATGTTCTATGCCTTCCACACTTGTCGTTGTGACAAATGTTTGGACTTCACCTTTTATCGTGTTAAGCAAATGAGATTGCCGATAATCATCTAATTCTGAAAGAACGTCATCAAGCAAAAGAATAGGCGTATCATTCACTTCTTGTTTGATCAACTCTATTTCTGCTAGCTTTAATGACAGTGCAGTCGTTCTTTGTTGTCCTTGAGAACCATATGTTTGGACATCATAGCCATTCACAATGAATTGCAAATCGTCACGATGTGGACCAACCAATGTTACGCCTCTTTCCAACTCTCTTCGAGACTGTTCCTTTATTTTTGCAGCCAAGTGATCTGCCATTTGTTCAGCAGACCAATCTACATCCATACCGCTGACAGGGCGATAACGAATCTCCATATTTTCAAGTTCTCGTGAAATTGAATAATGAATTGGCCCTGCCCAGGCTTGAAGTAATTCCATAAAGTGGAATCTTTTTTGGATTACTTTGACTGCTGCTTCAATATACTGCTCTGTATAAACATCAAACATTACATCATTGAATGTTTTTTTTCCTTGATTTTGTTTAAGTAAATGATTCCGCTGTTTTAATAGCTTCTGAAAGGTTAACAGATCATGCAAGTAGACTGGGGAAATCTGGCCAATCTCCATATCTAAAAAACGCCTTCTCGCCTGAGGACTACCTTTTACTACGTTTAAATCTTCCGGAGCAAACATAACAACATTCATTTGCCCTATATAATCGCTTAATCGGCTCTGCTCCAAATGATTTACTTTAGCTTTTTTACCTTTCTTGGAAATAGTTAATTCCATTGGCAAGCGACCATATCTATTTTGGATGTCCCCTTCTATTTTAGCATATTCTTGCCCCCACCGTATCAATTCTTTCTCACTTGATGTACGATGCGATTTTGCCATAGCTAGGACATAGATTGATTCCATTACATTTGTCTTCCCTTGTGCATTTTCGCCAATAAACACATTGATTTTTGGAGAAAAGGACAAATCAAGAGATTCGTAATTACGATAGTCTTTAAGCTTTAGTTGCTCAATATGCATGCTACTCCTCGCTTTGTGGCTCTACAAGGTTAAATCTCCCGCAACCAGGTATATTAATCAGGTCGCCAGCATAGAGTTTACGGCCACGTCTGCGATCTACTTCACCGTTCACATATACATCATTTTCTTGTAAAAACCATTTAGCCATTCCTCCTGAGCTAATAGCATCGGCTATTTTCAAAAACTGTCCAAGTGTAACAAATTCACTTTCTAAAATGATATTCTTCACTTCACTTCATCCTATCTGCTCTTATCTTATTCTATTTTACCGAACTTTTGTTCATAAGTAAAAAGGATAGTCGTGCATTTGACTATCCTTTTCGTACAAAAAGACATTTTTAGTACCTGGTACTAATATATTTGGGAAATAATTTTTACCGGAAGTTATAGTAAAAAAATATTAATATGTGCGAACAGGTAAAATTAGTTGCAATATCGCATCATCATGGATTGAACGGATAGTGAAAGGTCGCATAGCACCCGTAAATTGAATTACAACTTCTTGACCGTCAATGGCTTTTAAAGCATCCATCATATACTTCGCACTAAAAGAAATTTTAAGTTCTTCCCCTTCAAAAGAGTCGATTTGAATTTCTTCTTCCACCTTACCAATTTCAGGTGAATTGGATGATATCTCTACTGTGCCACTATCAATTGTTGAGAAACGTACAACGTTATTCCGATCTTCTCTTGCAAGGAGTGAAGCACGATCAATACCTTGCAATAAAGCTTTCCCATTAATTGTAACAATAGTAGATGATTCTTCCGGAATAAGGCGTGATGTATCCGGATAGTTACCTTCCAACAATCGAGAGAAAAATAAAACATCAGGTGTTTTGAATAAAACTTGCTGATTTGTCATAAAGATATCTACAGGGTGTGGTGAATCACTAAGGATTTTACTTAATTCAGTTAAGCTTTTCCCTGGAATGACAACATTCATTTCTTCAGATGGCAATTGTTCAAGCGTTACTTTCCTTTGAGCTAGACGGTGACTATCTGTTGCAATACAGACTAAACTGTTATCTTTAATTTCCCACTTTACACCTGTCAACACGGGGCGACTTTCAGTGGTTGATACAGCGAATACAGTTTCGCGAATAATCGTTTTCAATAAATCAGCAGGTAGTGTAATCTGACGGTCCGCAGAAATATCAGGCAACAAAGGATATTCAGATGCATCCGAGCCAATAAGGTGGAAATCCGATTTACCAGATTGGATACGTGTTTGTAATTGTTCACTAACCTCTACTACTACTTCGTTTGTTGGTAGTTTACGAATAATTTCGTTAAACATCCGTGCTTGTAGAACAATTGAACCTGGTTCTTTTACTTGGACGATTTCTTTTCCATCTTCTTCAACAGGAATAAAGGTTTGGATTGTGATATCTGCATCACTACCTGTTAAAGTCACTCCTTCAGAAGAAATATCAATTTTGATTCCAGTTAAAATTGGAATGGTTGTTTTTGAACTTACAGCTTTCATTACATCATTCAATCCATCTAACAAACGGTCCCTCATGATACTAAATTTCATTGTTACAAACCTCGCTTATATATTATTTATTATTTATTAAATATTAATAGATATAGTAATAGGGCCTGTGGATTTGTGGATAAGCCCTCTCTAGCCAAATAAAATCAGTCTATCCACATGTAGATAGACTGTGTATAAGTTTGTTGTTAACATTTCGTGTTATCCACAAATAGATTACTTGCCTAGCATACTTTTTATTTGTTTAATATCTTGCTGTAAACCCTGATCACTTTTCAAAAGAGTAGAGATTTTTTCATGCGCATGGATAACGGTCGTATGGTCTCGGCCGCCAAACTCATCGCCAATCTTAGGAAGTGAACAATCTGTCATTTCACGCGATAAGTACATAGCGACTTGTCTTGGAAATGCAATCGACTTTGTTCGCTTTTTTGCAGAAAAATCTTCGAGTTTAATGTGAAAATGCTCACCAACAGCTTTTTGAATGTCGAGAATAGTCAAGGTGCGTGGAGAGGCATTCGGTATGATATTTTTTAATGCTTGTGCAGCCAATTCTGCAGTGATGTCCTCATTAACGAGTGAGGAATAAGCGACAACACGAATAAGCGCGCCCTCTAGCTCGCGTATGTTGGAATCTATTTGGTTAGCAATATAAAGCATCACTTCGTTTGGTATATCAAGATTATCTGCTTTAGCCTTTTTACGTAATATAGCGATCCGCGTTTCAAGATCTGGAGGAGCAATATCAGTAATTAAACCCCACTCAAAGCGTGAACGTAAGCGGTCTTCCAGCGTTGGAATTTCTTTAGGCGGACGGTCGCTGGAAATAACAATTTGTTTAAATTCTTCATGTAACGTGTTGAATGTATGGAAAAATTCCTCTTGTGTTGATTCTTTTCCAGCCAAAAATTGAATATCGTCAATCAATAGGACATCAACGCTCCGGTATTTATTGCGAAATTCCTCTGCTCGGTTATCACGAATTGAATTAATAAATTCATTTGTAAATTTTTCAGATGACAAGTATACAACTTTCGCTTTTGGATTATGCTCTAATACATAATGGCCAATCGCATGCATCAGGTGAGTTTTTCCTAGACCCACTCCTCCATAGATAAATAATGGATTATAAGCTTTGGCCGGCGCTTCTGCTACGGCCAAGGATGCAGCGTGTGCAAAGCGGTTGCCCGAACCAATTACAAATGTATCAAATGTGTTTTTTAAATTCAGCATTCCAGAAGGTGTTTCGGATTGCTCTTTTGAATTCCCTGAAATGGGAGGTGTCGGGATATCAAAGTTCTCTGAGTTCGAATCTTGCTGAACAACAAAGCGAATATGCAAATCTTTCCCTGTCAGTTCAGCTAAAATAGCCGCTATTAGGTGTACGTAGTGATTTTCAAGCCACTCGCGGCCGAATGAATTGGGCGCTGAGATTGTCACAGTATCACCGTTATAAGCCAATAGTTTCGTTGACTTCAACCAAGTTTCAAAGCTTGGTTTGGATATTTTTTGTTTCGCTTCAGAGAGTACTTTGTCCCATAATTCTTCAATATGTTCCAAGGCGCTTCTCCTTTTCTAAAATACTGGTCTATGATTTTTTTCATTTTTTCAAGATAGTAGTTTGTCTATGAATTAAAAATAATAACGAATTAAGTAGATTAATGATATATTAATCACAGTAAACACATCCTGTGGATAAACACTGTCCTGATAGCGTGGATATCATTATCCACAGGTTATTAACATTTGTGGATAAAATCTGAAGCTATAAATTTATCGACAGAATGAAGCACAACAATTGTAGCAAGAAAAATGTTGTCTGACAAGTGTTTCTGAGATGTTATCCACACAATGCATAATTATGCAAATCACTTTATCCACACGGTTTGAACTTGTGCAAAAGTTGTCAGCAAGTGTTGTGGATAAAATTTAGCGAAAAAAATATGTTCACAGGTTTATTTGAGAGAAGAGGGATAGATCTGTGGATAATTTTAAGCAGAGAAATAAAACAGTTGAGATTAAGTATTTACAGAAGACAGTTGACAAAGTTGGCTGCTAATAGCTATAATATGCAAGACTGTCTGTAGTATTGAATTAATAGACTTTCATCAGGAGGTGTCATATAATGAAACGCACATACCAACCAAAAAAACGTAAGCATAGTAAAGTACATGGCTTCCGCGCACGTATGGCTACTAAAAACGGTCGTAAAGTGATCGCTGCTCGTCGCCGTAAAGGAAGAAAAGTATTATCAGCATAACCATGAGTCCACTGAATAAACTCAGTGGTCTTTTTTTCTTTTATTATACGGAGGAGAAGAAAAAGAGGAATAAGCAGGTGAAAAATGAAAAAACGCCGCAGAATTAAAAAGAATGAAGACTTTCAAAAGGTATTCAAAAAAGGAAAGTCATTCGCCAATCGGCAGTTTGTCGTTTACTTCCTTGAAAAGGAGAAGCAAACTGAGTTTAGGATTGGTTTATCCATTAATAAAAAAGTAGCAAAGGCAGTCACAAGAAACCAAATTAAACGTTATGTCCGCCAAAGTTTTTTAGAACTAGATGGTGAATTGCAGCAGCATATGGACTACGTCATTATCGCCAGGAACCCGGCGGCCGATTTAGATTTTCACGAAACAAAGAAAAGCCTAATGCATGTATTAAAAATTGCAAAGGTAATGAAGAGAAGCAGTAGAGACCAAAAGAAACCGCATGGTAGAATAAAGTAAATCATTCAATTTTGCAGGGATTTCTGCTAATGGCCACATGGCGAAGAGCCATGCTAATGAGCTTTTAGCACATCAAACAAAGCCTGCGAAGAGGAGGAGCCCAGATATGAAACAGGTTACGCAAACAGGCGCAACTGTAGAGGAAGCACTTTTGCTTGCCTTGCATGAGCTTAACCTTACCCGTAAACAAGTAGATGTTGAAATTCTCCAAGAAGCAAAAAAAGGTTTTTTAGGTTTTGGTTCTAAAAAGGCGCAGATCCGAGTCACAGAAAAGCAAGCACAAAAACCCTTTGCTGTACAAGAGGCTGCAGAACCGCTTCAAGAAAAAGCAGAGCCGGTTGAGAATGGTCAATCTGAAGTGGCAGAACCGCAGATTGGCAGTAGTTTAAGTACTATTGAAGAAAATCTCGAAATACAAACAACCAGCGAAAATGCTGAAGTTCCGTTTGAACGCAATGATTATGAACTAGCTATTTCTAAAGTAGAGGAATATCTATCCGATATTTCCAAGCAGCTTTCCATCTCTGATCTCCATATAGAGACAGTACAACAAGGTAAAGTGATACAATTTAATCTATCAACCAACTCAGCTGCATTGCTTATTGGTAAAAGAGGTAACACATTAAATGCTCTACAGGAATTGGCACAATTAGTTGCCCACCAGTATGTCAAACGCTTCATTATGGTGAAACTGGATGTAGGGAATTACCGTGAAAAAAGAAAGCAATCATTAGAAGTATTGGCGAACAAAATGGCCGATAAAGCAGTCTATACAGGCAAAAAGGTAGAACTAGAGCCAATGCCTTCAAATGAGCGTAAAATTATACACCATATTTTGGCAGACCGTTTAGACGTTGAAACCTACTCAAAAGGCGAAGACACCAAGAGGCATTTAGTCATTGAACCTATACGAGCTTAACTTAAGGATTGTGAAAGAGTCCTTCTCCCCAGACGAGAAGGACTTATTTTTTTGCACTTTTATGGTAAGATTAAGTGCTAGAATAGAAAAATAAAATTATCCACATGTGGATAATTTTTATTGAGCTAAATATTGAACTGTTCAACTAATACGCTGTGGAAAACACAATCCACAGATTAAAGTTTTATTATATATAGGAGGTTTGTTCACTAATGGAATTTGATACTATTGCAGCGATTTCGACTCCGATGGGAGAAGGAGCGATCGCCATTGTTCGATTAAGCGGTGACCAAGCGGTAGAAATTGCAGACCGGATTTTCAGTTTGCCAAGTGGTAAAAAATTATCCTCAAAAAAATCCCATACCATTCATTATGGGCATTTAAAAGAGGTAGAAACGGGTGAGGTAGTAGAAGAAGTTATGGTCTCGCTCATGAGAGGGCCAAAAACCTTTACACGTGAAGATGTAGTAGAAATTAATTGCCATGGCGGATTAGTCTCTGTCAATCGAGTACTGCAGCTTGTCCTACGTAATGGTGCAAGAATGGCAGAGCCAGGCGAGTTTACAAAACGGGCATTTTTAAATGGCCGTATCGATTTATCGCAAGCAGAAGCTGTGATGGATTTAATTCGTGCTAAAACAGACAGAGCGATGAACGTAGCGCTAAATCAAATGGATGGTAAATTGTCACGATTAATTAACCAATTAAGACAAGCATTGATTGAGGTATTAGCACAGGTAGAAGTAAATATTGATTATCCCGAATACGATGATGTAGAAGAAATGACCATTCCACTAATGTTAGAAAAGGCCACATGGGTAAAGAGCGAAGTCGAGAAACTTCTTCAAACTTCGTCACAAGGCAAAATTTTGCGTGAGGGTTTATCGACCGTTATATTAGGGCGTCCAAATGTGGGAAAATCTTCTCTCTTAAATAGTTTAGTACAAGAAAATAAAGCTATTGTCACTGATGTTGCAGGAACAACACGTGATATTATAGAAGAATACGTCAATGTACGCGGCGTTCCATTACGCTTGGTAGATACAGCGGGGATACGTGAAACAGAAGATATTGTCGAACGTATCGGAGTAGAAAGATCGAGACAAGTTTTAAAAGAGGCAGATCTTATATTGCTCGTTGTCAACTACCATGAGGAATTGACCGAAGAAGATAGACGTTTATTTGATACTATTCAAAACATGGATTATATTGTTGTAGTCAATAAAACAGATTTGACTCAAAAAATAGATATAGATGAAGTAAAACAACTTGCAGGAGAAAGAAGAGTTGTGACGACTTCATTGTTGCAAGAAGAGGGTGTAGCAGAACTAGAGGAAGCAATTGCAGCACTATTCTTCGAAGGTTCTGTTGAAGCAAATGACTTAACGTATGTATCGAATGCTCGCCATATTGCATTGTTGCATCAAGCACTTGATCGTATTCAAGATGCGATTACTGCAGCGGAAGCAGGCGTGCCTGTCGATATGATTCAAATAGATGTAACACGTGCATGGGAGATTCTCGGCGAAATTGTCGGGGATACGGTGCAAGATAGCCTTATTAATCAGCTTTTCTCTCAATTCTGCTTAGGAAAATAACTCCCTAGCAAAGAGAAAGCATCAAACTAATTCTTACTATAGAAAGGAAGTAACGAGCATGCCAACAAATTATGAAGCAGGCACGTTCGATGTTATCGTCATAGGCGCTGGTCATGCAGGTGTTGAAGCAGCATACGCTTCCGCTCGCATGGGCGCTAAAACATTAGTGTTAACGATCAACTTAGATATGATAGCCTTTATGCCATGCAACCCATCAGTAGGAGGACCGGCAAAAGGTATTGTTGTCCGTGAAATCGACGCAATGGGCGGAGCAATGGGCAAAGTAATTGATAAAACGCATATTCAAATGCGTATGCTCAATACCGGTAAAGGTCCTGCTGTTCGTGCATTACGTGCACAAGCAGACAAAGTCTTATACCAACAAGAAATGAAAAAGCTATTAGAGGAACAAGAAAATCTGACAATTCACCAAGCTATGGTTGATGAACTGATTATTGAAGATGATGAAGTAAAGGGTGTTATTACACAAGTAGGTGGAATTTATCGCGCTTCGACTGTCATTATTACAACAGGAACTTTCTTGCGCGGTGAAATTATCATTGGCGACTTAAAATACTCAAGCGGACCGAACAACCAACAACCATCTATCAAACTTGCGGATAACTTGCGAGAAATCGGTTTTGAAATGGTACGATTTAAAACAGGTACGCCACCGCGTGTGAACAGCAAGACCATTGATTACAGTAAAACGGAAATCCAACCTGGAGATCCTGAACCACGTGCATTCAGCTATGAAACGACAGAATTCATCACAGATCAAATTCCATGCTGGTTAACCTATACAAGTCCAGAAACGCATCAAATCATTAATGATAATTTAGAACAATCACCAATGTTTACTGGCGTGATTACAGGGACAGGCCCACGTTATTGTCCGTCAATTGAAACGAAGATTGTACGCTTCAATGACAAACCACGCCACCAATTATTCTTGGAGCCAGAAGGACGCAATACACAAGAAGTCTATGTACAAGGACTATCAACAAGCTTACCTGAACATATCCAACGCAAAATGCTTGAAACCATACCAGGGCTTGAAAAAGCAGAAATGATGCGCGCTGGTTATGCGATTGAATATGATGCGATTGTACCAACACAATTATGGCCAACGCTTGAAACAAAGCGCATCCAAAATCTGTACACTGCTGGCCAAATTAACGGTACATCTGGATATGAGGAAGCAGCAGGTCAAGGTTTAATGGCTGGCATTAATGCAGCTGCAAAAGCTCTTGATAAGGAAGAAATGATTCTAGGTCGCGCAGATGCTTATATTGGCGTACTTATAGATGACTTAGTGACAAAAGGGACAAATGAACCTTATCGTCTTCTTACATCACGCGCGGAATATAGATTGCTGCTTCGCCATGATAATGCTGACATTCGTTTATCAGAACGTGCTTATCAAGCAGGTCTTATCTCACAAGAACGCTATGAACGCTTCTTAGTTAAAAAAGAACAAGTGGAGAATGAGATTGCAAGATTGCACGATATCATTATAAAACCAAATGAGCAAACACAAGCTGCTCTTGCAGAAATAGGCAGCAGTCCATTAAAAGATGGCATCCGAGGAACAGATTTATTAAAACGTCCAGAAGCAAATTATGCATTCGTTTCAGCCTTCGCACCATCTGAAGTGGAACTGAATGAAGAAGTAAAGGAACAAGTTGAAATTCAAGTAAAATATGAAGGATATATTGAGAAAGCTCTTCAACAAGTCGAAAAGCTGAAGAAAATGGAAGGCAAAAAGATTCCTGAGAACATCGATTATGATGCCATTTCAGGGATTGCAACAGAAGCAAAAGAAAAACTTAAAGAAGTCCGTCCGCTTTCAGTTGCCCAAGCTTCACGTATTTCAGGAGTAAATCCTGCCGATATATCAATTTTACTAGTGTATATAGAACATGGTAAGATAGCAAAAGTATAGATAATAAATCCTAGACATGCATGCCTACTTGGCAGTGCATGTCTACTATTAATTAGATGAGAGCCTTCGCAGCACTATGAAAGGGGAATAACATGAACGAAGAACAGTTTATGCAATCATTAAAAGAGCAAGGAATAGAGTTATCAGAGAAGCAAGTACAGCAATTCCATTTATATTTTGAAACATTAGTCGAATGGAACGAAAAAATGAATTTAACTGCGATCACTGATCAACCTTCTGTTTATTTAAAGCATTTTTATGACTCGATTAGTGCTGCTTTTTATATAAACTTTAACGATATCGAATCACTCTGCGATGTAGGAGCTGGCGCTGGGTTTCCGAGTATTCCGATTAAAATTTGCTTCCCACATTTAAAGGTGACGATTGTTGATTCATTAAATAAAAGGATTCAATTTTTACATCACTTAAGCGATGTATTAGAACTAGAAAATATGCAATTTGTTCATTCTCGTGCTGAAGACTTTGGACAAATGGCGCAATACCGTGAAAAGTTTGATCTAGTAACTGCACGCGCAGTCGCACGGCTATCTGTATTGTCAGAGTTGTGCGCACCACTTGTAAAGAATGATGGCATCTTTGTTGCGATGAAAGCTGCCAGTGGTGAGGAAGAATTAACGGATGCTAAAAAGGCAATTCAAGTACTTGGCACTAAACTGATGGATCAATATAAATTTTCACTCCCAATAGAAAATAGCGAACGTACAATATATGTATTCAAAAAGATAAAAAGCACACCAAAAAAATATCCACGTAAGGCCGGTATGCCTAATAAATCTCCAATTCACTAGAAATGTTTCACATGAAACGAAAAAGGAATCTATCGTTTTTGATTAAAAGACACTATAATATAATTGGACATACTTACTTTTTGTATAATGTTAGAAAATATATATAGATAGATAGTCGCCTCTATTCTTCATCCATAATGGATTAAAGAAGGAAATATTGCTAAAAGGTGGTGCCAAGGGATGAAAAGTGCTTTTTCACGTTTTTTTGGAAGTGGTGAGAAAGTAGAAAATACCTCAAAAACCGAGGGTAGGGATAAAGAGACAGTTTCCAATATCCCCATTGATAAGATTAGCCCCAATCGATATCAACCCCGCACAATTTTTGATGATGCCAAGATTGAGGAATTAGCCCGGACAATTCATACGCATGGGGTAATTCAGCCAATAGTTGTTCGTAAATACGAAGAAGATAAATATGAGATTATCGCCGGCGAACGACGCTACCGCGCGATGAAATCATTAAACTGGTTAGAAGTGCCTGCTATTATTCGCGATATGAATGACAAGGAAACTGCTTCGGTTGCTTTAATTGAAAACTTGCAGCGAGAAGAACTGACTTCTATTGAAGAAGCTCAGGCTTACCAAAGACTTTTGGAGCTTCATGAGCTGACGCAGGAAGCGCTTGCTCAAAGATTAGGTAAAGGTCAATCAACGATTGCCAATAAACTGCGCCTATTAAAGCTGCCTCATTCGATTCAAGAGGCCATTTTAAAACGAGACATTTCCGAAAGGCATGCAAGAGCACTGGTGCCCATTAAAGATGAAGAATTGCAGCTTCAATTATTGGAAGAAATAATTGAAAAAGGATATAACGTGAGGCAGCTGGAACAAAGAATTGTTGAAATTGCCAATCCGGTTGAAAAGGTAAAAAAACCTAAACCAAAACGTAAAGCGATTAGCAAAGATATCCGAATCGCCCTTAATACAATTCGACAATCTTTAACAATGGTAAATAAAACGGGGATTTCCGTGGAAACGGAAGAAGAAGAACACGACGAATTTTATCAAATTACTGTAAAGATACCAAAAAAGAAGCAATAGCCCATCTAAAACTCTTACTCTAGCAATAGAATAAGGGTTTTTGATTATTTAAGCGTTCTTTTACATAGTGAACTCAAACAATAGATTGCAGCCAAGTCAAACAGCATATTCCCTTAAAATTTTGCTATGAAAAATCCAGATAATGATTAACTGAGCCTTTTAAATTTTTGCATTTTACTCTTTTAAATTGGAGCCGAACACGTATTTTTTTGATAGAATGTAGAAAAAGGTATGTTTGTTACACTCAATAATGTTATTGAAAGCAGGTGCACCATGGGAAGAACAATAGCAATTGCAAATCAAAAAGGCGGCGTTGGCAAAACAACAACATCTGTAAATTTAAGCGCGTGCCTTGCTGAATTAGGAAAAAAGGTATTATTAATCGATATGGATCCGCAAGGAAATGCAACAAGTGGTGTAGGAGTCAATAAAGGGGAAGTAGAAAAGTGCATTTACGACGTACTTATTGATGATGAGCCTATACATGAAGCTATTACCCAAACAAAAATGGAAAATCTCTATGTTGTACCAGCTACGATAGCGCTTGCTGGGGCAGAAATTGAGTTGGTTTCTACAATCTCTAGAGAAGTGCGTTTAAAGCATGCCATTGATCAACTGAAAAAAGAATATGATTTTATTATTATAGATTGTCCACCTTCTTTAGGTTTATTAACAATTAACTCACTTACAGCAGCAGATGCAATCTTAATCCCAGTGCAATGTGAATACTATGCACTAGAAGGCTTAAGCCAATTGTTGTCTACTATACGTTTAGTCCAAAAGCATTTGAATAACAAGCTTGTCATTGATGGTGTTTTGCTGACAATGCTAGATGCCCGTACGAATTTGGGACTTCAAGTAATTGAAGAAGTAAAAAAGTATTTTCAAGACAAAGTATACAAAACAATCGTGCCAAGGAATGTACGTTTAAGTGAAGCTCCGAGCCATGGTGAACCTATCATTATATATGATCGCAAATCACGTGGAGCGGAAGTTTATATGGAGTTGGCGAGAGAGGTGATTAAGAATGGCTAAAGGATTAGGCAAAGGTTTGGGCGCGCTTTTTCAAGAACAAGATTTATCTGAAAGAGATCAAGTAACGCAAATCGCTATCAAAGATATCAAAGCAAATCCTTTTCAGCCTCGTAAGATATTTAATCAATCCGCATTAGAGGAGCTAGCTCAATCAATAAAGGAACATGGTATTCTACAGCCGATTATAGTAAGGAAGAAAAGAGTTAAATACGAAATTGTTGTAGGCGAACGACGCTTCCGTGCAGCACAATTAGCGGGACTGATAGAGGTGCCGGCTGTTATCCGTGAATTAGATGATGCGCAAATGATGGAGTTGGCCATTTTAGAGAATCTTCAACGAGAAGATTTATCGCCAATTGAAGAAGCAGAAGCGTACCAAAGTTTATTGGAGGCTCTAAAGCTGACACAAGATCAGTTGTCTCAACGATTGGGAAAAAGCCGTCCTCATATTGCCAATCATATACGATTGTTGTCACTACCAAAAGATATTCAGCAATATATCAATGATGGTGCCTTAACAATGGGACATGGAAGAACGTTATTAGGATTGAAAAATAAAAAGCAAATACCTCTTGTGGCAGAAAAGGTCATAAAGCAACATCTTAATGTCCGCCAAGTGGAAGAACTTGTTCAATCTCTTAATGAGGATGTTTCACGTGAAACAAAGAACAAAGGAAAGAAAGATATATTCTTAGAAGAAAAAGAATCGCAGCTACGGGATTATTTTGGCACGAATGTTTTAATCAAAAAAACAAAAAATAAAGGTAAAATTGAAATTGAGTTCTTCTCAGAAGATGATTTAGAACGCATATTAGAATTACTAGAGGATTGAGAGGATGTTCATTGGTATTATTAGGTACATTAGTGGATGCGCTATTAATCATTGTAGGAACAATCATTGGTAGGTTCCTGCAAGGCATCCCTGATAAAATGAAAGAAGCTGTCATGCAAGTAATAGGGCTATCGGTAATACTGATGGGCATTCAAATGGGAATTAAAAGTAACAACTTTATTATTGTTATTGTTAGTCTTGTTATTGGCACGTTATTGGGCGAGTGGATTGACCTGGACTTGCAGTTAAATCGATTCGGAAGATGGATCGAAAGCAAAATCAGCAAAAAAGGCGATAATGGAGATATCGCCCAAGCATTTATAACAAGTACATTAATCTTCGCGATAGGCTCTATGTCTATCTTAGGGGCGCTCGACAGTGGATTAAGAAACGATCATTCTGTTCTAGTAACAAAGGGAATTATTGACGGATTTACTGCGATATTCCTAGCATCCACGTTAGGTATCGGTGTGATTTTGGGTGCCGTGTCAGTCTTTATATACGAAGGAGTCATCGCCGTATTTGCTGGCCAAATTAGCCGCTTTGTACCCCCTGACGTTTTAGATACATTTGTTCAACAGCTCACAGCTACTGGGGGAGCTATGATTATAGCCATTGGATTAAGCATGATGGGACTTGCTAAAATTCGCATTGCCAATATGCTTCCGGCTATTTTAATTGTGGCTCTCATAGTGACGCTGATGCACTTTTTTTAATGAATGGCGATGCCATGCAAGATACAAGGCACGGGCAATTCGGTTGCTCATTTCATAGGTGATATTGAGTCTTGTTGTTTGCAATATAGTGTGTTCCATGAAGCCGCCAAAGTTGACGATTCCCTTAATTGAGACGTCTCCTATTGGTGGCAATTCTTTTTTTACAGCCTTTCCAGGAAGCAAAGGTCCAGGTTGGAAAAGAATTTCGCCGATTCGCTTTTGATCACCAAGGCATGCATCAATTGCTACTACAAAAGGTGGTACTTTGTGATTTTCAAATGAATCTACTGTTTGAGATAAATTCAGTGCGTGAAGCGGTTCTTCTAATGAACCAATGATTTTGTAAGGAAATGATACAAAGTTTGACAGGATACTGCCGGTTAAAGGGCCTAATGCATCTCCTGTAGAACGATCAGATCCGATACAGCAAAATACGAGATTTTCATGATGGAATGGTATATGCTCTAATAGAAATGAACTTAACCGCCAAGTGGCGCCAGAGTCTTCATAATGCAATGCGTATGAGAATGCCGAATTAGATATAGGGAGTGTCATAGGTAATCTCACTTTCTCTTTTTTCAGCAGTATACGTATATTCGAAACTTTTTATACTAAAGGAGACATATAATTGAGTTTACAAAAGTTTTTTAGTAACCCCACAGAAGAGTTAACCAAGCTTTTGCATAATGAGGAATTTTGGGAAAACATAGGATGGGGCACAATTAGAATTGTTACAATCGCTATCTTATCCATGATACTTGTGCGAATTGCTAAAATAGCCATAACTAAGTTTTTCAACCTACGTATAAATGGTCCTATTGCTTTAAATCCTACAGCAGAACGAAGATATAGAACCATTTTACGGCTATTACAAAGCATCATCTCATATGCTGTATACTTTTCAGCTATTATAGCTATTCTCTCAGTTATGCATATTAAAGTAGCTGGTTTGCTGGCAGGTGCTGGGATCGTCGGTTTAGCAGTAGGGTTTGGCGCACAGAGTTTGGTAAAGGATGTTATCACCGGATTCTTCATTATATTTGAGGACCAATTCGGCGTTGGCGACTATATCAAAATTTCAGCTGTTGAAGGTACCGTCATAGAAATTGGGTTGAGGACAACAAAGATTAAGGGTGGCGCTGGCGAAATCAATATTATACCGAATGGGACTATTTCAGAGGTTGTGAATTATTCTATCAATAATTCAGTGGCTGTAATTGATGTCAGCATTGCTTATAATAATGATATAGCCAAGGCGGAAAGTTTAATAGAAGAATACTTGAGCAAACTGCCTTCCAATCACGAAGAAATTGTGACTGAGCCCACACTGCTAGGGGTCCAAAATGTAGCAGGTGGTGAAGTGACTTTGCGAATTACAGTAGAAACGTTACCAATGCAGCATTTTGCTGTATCCCGAATGATTCGAAGAGATATTAAAGAAATATTTGATACGTATCATATAGAAATTCCTTTCCCTAAAATGATGGTTTATGAAAGGAATATGAATAGAACGGAGGAAGGTGAGTAAGAGTGGAAAAAAAGCTATACGAGATGAATGATATAGTAGAAATGAAAAAACAGCATCCTTGCGGGACAAATAGATGGAAGATTATCCGAATGGGCGCAGATATTCGCGTGAAGTGTGAAGGCTGTCAGCACAGCGTCATGATTCCACGGCGTGAATTTGAGAAAAAGATGAAAAAGGTATTAGTTCAGGCGAATCCAACAGAAGCCTATGAAAATTAGACATTTGATAAATGAATATCTATAATAGACAGGTTGAATATGAATTTTTGAACGTATAGGGAAAGGTAGTGGGAAAATGGCTTTAACAGCAGGGATTGTAGGATTGCCAAACGTAGGAAAATCCACTTTATTTAATGCGATTACAAAAGCAGGAGCACTTGCAGCAAACTATCCATTCGCAACGATTGACCCGAACGTAGGGATTGTAGAAGTGCCAGATGCGCGTCTTGATGAATTAACGAAATTAGTCCAACCAAAGAAAACAGTACCCACAGCATTTGAATTCACTGATATAGCAGGTATTGTAAAAGGTGCCAGCAAAGGTGAAGGCCTAGGAAATAAATTCTTGGCACATATCCGTGAAGTGGATGCAATTACGCAAGTAGTTCGCTGTTTCGAAGATGAAAATATTACACATGTTGCTGGAAAGGTAGATCCTATCAGCGATATTGAAGTAATTAATCTAGAGCTTATTCTTGCTGACTTAGAATCGGTTGATAAACGATATGCAAAAGTAGAAAAATTAGCTCGTCAAAAAGATAAAGAAGCAATGGTGGAAGCGCCGGTTTTAGAAAAAGTTAAAGAAGCTTTCGCAAACGAAAAACCTGCACGTTCAGTTGATTTATCAGATGAAGAATTAAAAATTATCAAAAGTTTAAATCTACTAACGCTAAAACCAATGCTTTACGTAGCTAACGTTTCAGAAGATGAAGTAGCGGATGTAAGCAACAATCAATACGTACAAACAGTACGTGATTATGCTGCAAAAGAAGGTGCAGAGGTAATCGTCGTTTGTGCTAAAATTGAAGAAGAAATTGCTGTATTGGACGATGAAGAAAAAGCTATGTTTTTAGAAGAACTAGGCATTGAAGAATCTGGTCTAGATCAGTTAATCAAAGCTTCTTATAGCTTGCTAGGCCTAGCCACTTACTTTACAGCAGGTGTCCAAGAAGTAAGAGCTTGGACTTTCCGCAAAGGTATGAAAGCTCCTCAATGTGCGGGCGTCATCCACTCAGACTTCGAGCGTGGATTTATCCGTGCTGAAACTGTTTCTTACGATGATTTAATGCAATACGGTTCTATGAGTGCAGCAAAAGAAGCTGGCCGTGTCCGTCTTGAAGGAAAAGAGTATGTTGTACAAGATGGCGACATTATGCTATTCCGCTTTAATGTATAGTTGATAATTAGAACCATGTGATGATATTAGGCATCACATGGTTTTTTATTTACTTAATCTATGGAGACATGAAATATACAATAATTCAATTCAATAGTTGTCCAAAGCAATCTCTTGTGGTACAATATATTGATGTGAGTAGTAAATATTACTAACTCCTTGCCAAGTGACATTCATTTGGCCAAAGTCCATAAGGAGGTGCTTATAAATGAGAGCATATGAATTAATGTACATTATCCGTCCAAACATCGAAGAAGAAGCTAAAAAGGCTTTAGTTGAACGTTTCGACGAAATCCTAACTTCTAACGGAGCAGAAATCATCGAATCTAAAGAGTGGGGCAAACGCCGTCTTGCTTATGAAATCGAAGACTTCCGTGAAGGTTACTATCAAATCGTAAAAGCTAACGCTGATACAAAAGCGATCGACGAATACACTCGTTTAGCTAACATCAGCGAAGATATCATTCGCCATATCGCAGTTCGCGAAGAAGAAAAATAATTAATTATAAATAAAAAAGCAGAGAAGGGGGTTGAATTCTGATGATTAACCGCGTCGTATTAGTCGGAAGGCTAACAAAAGATCCGGAACTTCGCTACACACCAAATGGTGTAGCAGTTGCTCGTTTTACATTAGCTGTGAATAGAACATTTTCTAATCAACAAGGTGAAAAGCAAGCCGACTTCATCAACTGTGTTGTTTGGCGCAAACAAGCTGAAAATACTGCAAACTTCTTGCATAAAGGAAGCCTTGCAGGGATTGAAGGCCGCATCCAAACAGGCAGTTTTGAAGGTCAAGACGGCAAGCGTGTATACACAACAGAAGTGGTGGCAGATAGTGTCCAATTCTTAGAACCACGAAGTGCAACTGGAGATCGTCCGGCACCAAGCCAATCGTATGGCGGCCAACCGTCTTACGGTGGTGGCAGCCAATATGGCAGTGCTTCTCAAGAAGGGAATTATCAACAGCCATCATATCAACAGAATCACTCACCTAATCAGCAAAACTATACACGTGTAGATGAAGATCCATTTGCGCCAATGAATAACAATGGCGGAGGGAAAGTCGACGTAACAGAAGACGACCTTCCATTCTAGCAGGAGATTACCACACGTTAATACAAAATGATTATGAGGAGGGACTACACAATGGCACCACGTAGAGGAGGCCGCAAACGCCGTAAAGTTTGCTATTTCACTTCTAATAACATCAAACACATCGATTATAAAGATGTTGATTTGCTAAAAAAATTCATCTCTGAGCGCGGAAAAATTCTTCCACGCCGTGTGACTGGTACAAGCGCTAAATATCAACGTAAACTTACATCAGCAATCAAAGTTGCTCGTGTAATGGCTTTACTACCATTCACTGCAGAAGATAAATAATAAATGTTAAAAGACTAGCTTATGCTAGTCTTTTTTTATCGATATAAAGCTTAATTTCTTTATTTGTTTAAGCCATCTAAGTAGTGCTAGCAAGCCGCTAAAAAAACTTTGGGTTATTTATCCGGCTGGGGAACAAGAGGATTCTTACATTTTTTATAAGAGTAATGATTGCTGTTTCAATCAAGTTTGGTGGAGAGCTAGATACCCCTTGAGCTTTTGTTTGCAACCACGAAACATGGTACAATAGTAAGATGAAATAGTAGATTGTCTATAAGAAAAGGAAGGTTATAAATGCCGGAAAACAAGACAAGAAGATTGACACAGGGCGCAATGATGATTGCGTTATTTACAATATTATTAGCTATTTCAACCTACGTGCCTCTCATCAATATTGTAACAGTTTGGTTCGTGCCACTGCCTTTAGCATGGTATGCAGCAAAGTACGAAAGTAAATTTTCGTTAGCTGCTATTGCAATCAGTATTATTCTGTCCCTTTTAATTGGCGGCCTCTTAGCGCTTCCTCAGGCTATTTTATTTGGCATTGTTGCTTTTATAGTGGGATATGGCATACGCAAACAGAAGAGCAAAGGATTCTTATTTTTATCAACTTCTTTAGCATCGTTAGTTGTAATTTCCGTTGAATATGTGATTGCTGTACGCTTTTTTCATATGGATTTTATAAAACAAATGATTGAAACTGCAAGAAAAAGCTATGAAAAGTCAAATGAATTGACTAAGGCAATGACCGGACAAGCACCGCTTTCCAGTGAACAGATCGAAACGATGATTAATACAATACAGATAAGCATGCCTACACTAATCATCTTGTGCGTATTTGCATTTGCTTGGTTAATGATTTCGGTTCAGTTACCTTTATTGCGTAGATTGGGCTTAAATGCACCCAAATTTAAGCCGTTCAAAGACTTGCGTTTACCTCGAGCTATGTTGTGGTATTATCTTGCTGTCTTAGCAATAACATTGTTTATCAAGCCAGCAGAAGGAACATTTCTTTATGTCATAATACTGAATCTATCCTTTCTTCTAACCATTTTGTTTTTGATTCAAGGAATATCCTTTATCCATTTCATCATAAATCAAAAAGGTTGGCCGAAGTGGACAGCAGTTGTCGCTACAATATTGGCTTTTCCGTTAAGTTCATTTGTCACTTTGATAGGAATTGCTGATTTAGGCTTTCAACTGCGCGAGCTAATAAGTGACATGACAAGAAAATAAGGAGTTGGGATTTATGGGTTCTCTTTTTAGAAAAAGACCAATACGTTATCCTCTTTTAATGCTGTCGCTGCTTGGCTTAGCAAGTATAGTTATTTGCTTAATGTGGAATGCATTGATCGGCATCCTTTATGGTTTAATCCTTATCCTTGTATTTATCCTTGCTTGGAAGGCTGAAATGGATACCTATAAGGAAACGGAAAAGCATATTGAGATGCTTTCATACCGCTTGAAAAAAGTGGGCGAAGAGGCGTTGCTTGAGATGCCAATCGGGATTGTACTGGTTGGGGATGAGTATGAGATAGAATGGTGCAACCCGTATATGCACGAAATTTTAAATAAAGAGTCATTGATTGGAGAAGATTTGTTTTCCTTATCAGATGATTTTTATACATTAATCAAGCATGAGGACTCTAACGAATTAAATTTAACGCTAAATGAACGCAAATACAGGGCTTACTATAGATCAGAGGAAAAACTAATTTACTTCTTTGATATTACGGAACAAGTAGAAATCGAAGAGTTATATAATGAAGATCGAACAGTGATCGCCATCCTGTTTGTTGATAACTATGACGAAATTACACAAGGGATGGATGACCAAACGCGTAGCCAGACAAATTCTCTTGTGACTTCGCTAGTTAATAACTGGAGCAATGCGAACGGCATTTTCCTGAAAAGAATTGCTGCGGACCGTTTTATAGCTATATTGAATGAGTCCATTTTGCAAGAACTAGAGAAAAAACGTTTTTCAATTCTTGATGATATACGAGAAATTACAGCTCAGCAAAATTTGTCGTTAACGTTAAGTATTGGAGTAGGGGCAAGCTCGACATCACTTATAGAATTAGGAGAGTTAGCGCAGTCCAGTTTAGACCTAGTTTTAGGTCGCGGTGGCGACCAGGTAGCAATTAAAGAAGCGAATGGTAAAGTAAGATTCTATGGCGGTAAGACGAATCCCGTTGAAAAACGCACGAGAGTCCGTGCAAGGGTTATTTCACATGCTTTGCGTGATTTAATCCAAGGCAGTGACCAAATTTTCGTTATGGGTCACAAGATGCCCGATATGGATGCGATTGGCGCGGCTATCGGTGTGAGAAAGATGGCTGATATGAACGGGGTTAAAGGATATGTTGTCGTTGATTTTGACAATATAGACAATAGCATTAATCGTCTTATGCAGTTGGTAAAAGAGAAATCAGACTTATATAACCGTTTTATTACACCAGAGCTTGCGATTGATAAAATGACAGAGAAGTCTCTGCTTATTATAGTGGATACACATAAGCCAAGCATGACGATAGAGGCAAAGCTATTAAATAAAACAGATAAAGTCGTTGTGATTGACCATCACCGTCGGGGCGAAGAATTTGTTAAAAGCCCGATGCTAGTCTACATGGAGCCATATGCATCTTCTACTGCAGAGCTAGTGACCGAATTACTAGAATATCAGCCGAAAGATGATAAAATATCTATGTTGGAGGCGACAGCCTTATTAGCTGGCATTATAGTCGATACCAAGAGCTTTACATTGCGTACAGGTGCTAGAACTTTTGAGGCAGCTTCGTACTTGCGTACAAATGGGGCAGATACGGTACTCGTCCAACGATTATTAAAAGAAGATATTACAACCTATATTGAACGCTCCAAAATCGTGCAGACAGCAGAGTTTTACCATGAAGGATTGGCGATTGCTCGTGGTGATGATGATCAAATCTATAACTCTGTATTAATTGCGCAGACAGCGGATATTTTGTTGACGATGAAAGATATTTCAGCCTCATTCGTTATTGCACATCGTAGTGATGGCAGAATTGGCATTAGCGCCCGCTCGTTAGGTGAAATGAATGTTCAGCTAGTAATGGAAGAACTCGGTGGAGGCGGACATCTGACGAACGCAGCATGCCAATTAGAAGCAGATACGATTGATGAAGCAATTGAACGACTAAAAGTAGCTATAGATAAAGTAATAGAAGGGGGAAAAGAATCATGAAAGTGATCTTTTTAAAAGATGTAAAAGGGCAAGGAAAAAAAGGTGAAACAAAAGAAGTGTCAGATGGTTATGCACGTAACGTACTTTTGAAGCAAAAAAGTGCTGTTGAAGCAACTCCAGCTGCACTAGCTCAATTGAATGCACAAAATAAACGTGCTGCCCTTGATGCAGCCCAAGAATTAGAAGACGCAAAAGCATTAAAGGAAAAATTAGAGGGCTTAACAGTTGAATTAACAGCTAAACCAGGAAAAGATGGCCGATTATTTGGTTCTATTACGTCTAAACAAATTGTAGAACAGCTACAAAAAGACTTTGGCATCAAAATTGATAAAAGAAAAATGGAAATGAAAGATGCGATTCGTACATTAGGCGTAACGAAAGTTCCTGTTAAGCTTCATCATGAAGTATCTGCTGCATTGAAAGTACATGTTGCAGAACAAGAATAAGGGAGAGACAGTATGAACGATCCACAATTGGACCGTATTCCACCGCACAATCAAGAAGCTGAACAATCCGTAATTGGCGCTATTTTTCTTGAGCCGCAAGCTTTGATTACCGCTTCAGAAGTACTGTTACCAGAAGATTTTTATCGTACGGCACACCAAATGATTTTCCAAACAATGTTGCGCTTAAGCGACCAAGGAAAAGCGATTGATGTTATTACGGTAACGGAAGAGTTATCTTCGCATAATGAGCTTGAGGATATTGGCGGTATTTCTTATATTACGGAAATTGCGAATGCTGTCCCAACAGCAGCTAATGTCAGCTACTACGCTCATATCGTTTCAGAAAAGGCGTTGCTTCGCCGTTTAATACGTGTGGCAACAAAAATAGTCGAAGATGGCTATACGCGTGAAGATGAAGTAGACGCACTTCTTGCTGAAGCAGAGAGCAAAGTAATGGAAGTAGCCAATCGAAAGAATGCCGGTGACTTCAAACATGTCAAAGACGTGCTTGTTGAGACATATGCCAATGTGGAGAAACTTCAAAATCGCCAAGGTGATATCACGGGAATCCCAACAGGTTTCCGTGATTTAGACCGTCTAACAGCAGGATTCCAGCGAGGAGATTTAATCATCGTTGCTGCGCGTCCTTCAGTAGGGAAAACCGCCTTTGCGCTGAATGTGGCACAAGCTGTTGGTACCTTAACAGAGGAGAATGTTGCTATTTTCTCTTTGGAAATGGGTGCTGAACAGCTTGTCATGCGTATGCTGTGTGCTGAGGGTAATATCGACGCACAAGTCTTACGGACAGGCGCTCTCAATTCAGAAGACTGGCGAAAGCTTACGATGGCGACAGGTACATTATCCAGAGCAGGCATCTATATCGATGATGCAGCTGGTGTACGTGTAAGTGAAATACGTGCCAAATGTCGTCGTCTTAAACAAGAACAAGGACTTGGCATGATTTTGATCGACTACTTACAATTGATTCAAGGCAGCGGTGGAGCAGGTCAAAATAGACAACAAGAAGTATCAGAAATATCTCGTTCACTAAAAGCATTGGCACGTGAGTTGGAAGTGCCTGTTATTGCGCTATCCCAATTATCTCGTGGTGTTGAACAGCGACAAGATAAACGTCCAATGATGAGTGATTTGCGGGAGTCTGGAAGTATTGAGCAGGATGCTGATATCGTAGCATTCCTATACCGTGAAGATTATTATGATAAAGAGACAGAAGACGCCAATACAATTGAAATTATTGTTGCCAAACAGCGTAATGGCCCGACAGATACGGTGAAGTTGGCATTTAAAAAAGAATACAATAAATTTGTTAGCGTAGATTGGACAGCAGACGTACCTGCTGGCTTTTAGTTGTGAGAGCATTACATTTAATGCTCTTTTTTTTATTGCCAGAATGGGCAGTTAATCTTGGAGCAAGAAAAGGAAGGAATTCTATGCAAAACGGAACTAACACTCTATTGAGGTAATATTACCCAAAGTCTATAACTTTATTATTAAAAAAACGAACATTGTAGTCTGACTTCTATTACATGTTCGTATATTTTAGCCATCTTGTATTGACTTGGCCTATTTTCGTTGTTACAATAAGTCTGTTTGAATCAGGGTGCAATGAATGTGCCTGACGGAGGTGCTGATTATGACATCAGTTGTAGTAGTAGGAACACAATGGGGAGACGAAGGAAAAGGGAAAATTACCGACTTCTTATCGAAAGAAGCTGAAGCCATCGCCCGCTATTCTGGTGGTGATAATGCAGGCCATACAATCCAATTTGAAGGGGAAACGTATAAATTGCATTTAATCCCTTCAGGCATTTTTTATAAAGAAAAAATGTCCATTATGGGGAATGGTATGGTAATCAACCCCAAATCACTTGTTGAAGAATTAAAAGGACTACAAGAAAGAGGCGTAAGCACAGAGAATTTACGCATCTCAAATCGAGCTCACGTTATTCTGCCGTATCATATTTACCAAGATAAAGTAGATGAGGAAGCCCGCGGTGACCAAAAAATTGGAACAACCTGCAAAGGAATTGGCCCATGTTATATTGATAAGGTACAGCGAATTGGTATCCGTATCGCAGATCTACTAGATAAAAAAGTATTCGAAGAAAAGCTACGTACAAACTTAGAAATGAAAAACCGTCTTTTTGAAAAATACTATGGTGTAGAACCTTTGAAATTTGAAGATATTTTTGAAGCATTTTACCAATATGGTCAAGAAATTGCTCAGTATGTAACAGATACATCTAAGATTCTTAGTGATGTGCTAGAAGAGGGCAATAAGGTACTATTTGAGGGTGCGCAAGGCGTTATGCTGGATGTAGACCATGGCACATATCCATATGTCACTTCATCCAATCCAGTTGCTGGTGGCGTTGCAACAGGTGCTGGCGTAGGCCCATCACAAGTAAACCGTGTGATCGGTGTAAGTAAAGCTTATACTTCACGCGTAGGAGATGGACCGTTCCCAACTGAATTATTTGATGAAATTGGCCAACAAATTCGTGAAGTTGGACGAGAATATGGTACAACAACAGGCCGTCCACGCCGAGTAGGCTGGTTTGACTCCGTAGTTGTCCGCCATTCTCGCCGCGTATCAGGTATTACAGATTTAGCATTAAACTCAATCGATGTGTTAACTGGTCTTGAAACTGTAAAGATCTGTACAGCGTATGAATATAATGGTGAAATTATTACAGAATACCCTGCGACTCTTCACGCAATTGAAGGCTGCAAACCAATCTACGAAGAGCTTCCTGGATGGACAGAGGATGTCACAGGATGCAAAACGCTAGATGAGTTGCCTGAGAACGCAAGAAACTATGTAAAACGTGTAAGTGAGCTAACTGGTATCCGCATTGCAACATTCTCAGTGGGACCAGATCGTGATCAAACTAATGTACTGCTTAATGTGTGGGACGCGTAATTCTAACCCCATCATATAAAAGTCAAAAGGCAATCCCCTCTTTTCGAGGGATTGCCTTTTATTAATGGATATCCTTCTTCTTAAAACGTCCTCCACGCACTTCAGCAATATTGCCAATGGCAAGAAAGGCATGTTCGTCAAGTTCGCTAACAATCGTTGTGAGCTTTGATTCTTCTAAACGCGTGATCACTGTGAAGATCACTTTCTTCGTGTCTCCCGTATAAGCACCCTCACCATTTAGATAGGTAACGCCACGGCCCAAACGGTCAATAATTGCTTGCCCGATTTCATCGTATTCATCACTGATAATATAAACCGCCTTCGATTCGTCGAGACCCTGAATGGTAATATCAATCATTTTGTAAGCAATAAAATAAGCTAGCCCTGAATACATTGCTTGTTCCCATGTGAATACAAATCCAGCTACTGTGAAGATAATGAGGTTAAAAAACATGATGATTTCGCCTACGGAGAATGGGAGTTTTTTATTAAAAAGTATAGCTAATACCTCTGTACCATCAAGTGAACCGCCTGATCGAATGACAAGGCCAACTCCGATACCAAGGATGATTCCTCCGAAAACAGTGGATAACAGCAAATCTTGGGTAACGGGTTTTACATGTTCCAAGAGAAGTGTTGCGACAGATAAAGTAGTAATACCGAGTGCAGTTGATAATGCGAATGTTTTCCCAATTTGCTTATAACCGAGGAAAATAAAAGGGATATTAAGGAGGAAAATAAATACGCCTAGTGGCAGATGAGTTAAATGGGAAATAATTATAGAAACGCCGACAATGCCTCCGTCTAAAATGTTGTTGGGAACGAGGAACAGGCTAAGGGCAATAGCAGTTATGCATGCCCCAACGATGACCATAATAGTTCTTTGTGCCAGCCTCTTTTTAGACTGTGTTTTCTTCAGTTTATTTACTTCTATGCCCTTTGGCAAAACCGGCTGCTGTTTCTGTCGGTTTGCATCACTCATAAAATCTCTCCAATCTTTTTGTAGAATAATAGTTTAACCAGACTTACAAATAGAAAGATCCTTGGCGAAGAATTAGCTAATCACAATTTTAAGCCATAGACCTATTCATCCGTAAAGCCCAATTAGTTCCACTAATAACCAAATGAGATGAATTATCATCCTTTTAGCAAAGTGTCACCCTATATCTCTATAATATCGGAAAATTCGGTTTTTAAGAAGTGAAAAGCATGGCTTTGTTAAAACTTTTAAAAAGAAATGCATATTATAGGAGAAATGTAGGGGATAAAATAAGCCCTTATGACCGTTCTAAATCTCAATGAAAATAGCTGAAGTATGGTAAAATTAAATAGGACATATAGTCGATGTGTCGATTCATAGCGAAATTATTCCCCAGGAAATGTCGAAGGGGGTTTTTAAAGATGCAACGCAAACTTAAGAATGGTAGAGTATTGATAGAATAGAAAAAGACCGGAGTAAGGAAGGGGAATATATATTGGATAAGACGATTTTAGTAGTGGACGATGAAAAGCCAATCGCAGATATACTGCAATTTAATTTAATTAAGGAAGGCTATAAAGTTGTCTGTGCATATGATGGAGATGAAGCATTAAAAAAGGTAGAGGAAATTAAACCTGATTTAATGCTTTTAGATATTATGTTGCCAAAAAGAGATGGTATGGAAGTATGCCGTGAAGTACGAAAAAAATATGACTTGCCTATCATTATGCTGACAGCGAAAGATTCAGAGATTGATAAGGTGCTAGGTTTAGAGCTTGGCGCTGATGATTATGTGACTAAACCTTTTAGCACACGAGAATTGATTGCAAGGGTGAAAGCAAATATGCGTAGACACCAAACTGTGGCAGTAGCTGAAGAAACAGTTGAAGAGAACAATGATATCGTAGTAGGATCGCTTGTCATTCAGCCAGATGCATATCTTGTATTAAAAAGAGATGAAGCAATTGAATTAACACACCGTGAGTTTGAGTTACTTCATTACTTGGCTAAGCATATCGGACAAGTTATGACGCGCGAGCACTTACTACAAACTGTTTGGGGCTATGATTACTTTGGAGACGTCCGCACAGTAGATGTGACCATTCGTCGACTTCGTGAAAAAATTGAAGATAACCCGAGTCATCCAGCATGGATTGTCACTCGCCGAGGCGTTGGCTATTATTTAAGAAATCCTGAACAGGAGTAAAAGAACATGCAAAAGGTCCGTTTTTTTAAATCAGTCCAAGTTAAACTAGTACTGATTTATGTATTACTCATCCTTATTGCAATGCAAATTATAGGGCTTTATTTTGCAAAGGAATTGGAACAAAACCTAAAGAAGAGCTTTGAAACTTCAGTTACTGATCGTTTGACGCTTGTTAACTTTAGCGTTAAAGAAGAATTGTTAAAAGAACGAACGGATAGTGATCCAACGCTTGAACAAAGCTTAAAAAGTATTGTAGATTTATCCTCCGATGATATTAAAGAAATTAGAGTCATAGATCCGCGTTACCGAATCCTTGCTTCCTCTGATAAGAGCAATCAGTCTATTGTCGGGCAACGAGAAATGGATTCACTTGTAAGGCAATCTATTACAACACAAACGCGCTATGCCAAAATTGCATTAGATGAAAAGACACGCAAAAGAATTTGGGTAGTGGCCACTCCCATCATGTCAAATGGAAAGGCTAATGGCAAAGAAATTGGAACCGTTTATGTAAAGGCAAACATTGAACGGATTTTTGAGCAAATGAATGATATTAATCAAATCCTTGCAGCCGGTACAGCATTAGCATTAGCCATAACAATTGTGCTTGGCATTTTTATTGCCAGAACTATTACAAAACCAATTTCCGATATGCGAAGACAAGCGCAAGCAATGGCCAGAGGGAATTTCTCAAGGAAGGTTAAAGTTTATGGCAACGATGAAATAGGTCAATTAGCTATTGCCTTCAACCATCTGACCAATCGTCTTCAAGAAGCGCAGTCAACTACTGAAGGTGAGAGAAGAAAGCTTGCCTCCATCCTTACAAATATGACGGATGGCGTTATTGCGACTGATCGGAAGGGGAAAATTATATTAATCAATTCACCAGCTGAAAAACTGTTAAATAGCGGCCATAATGAGCTAATGGGAAGACCATTGGTTTCTGTATTAGGTTTGGAGAAACAACATACATTTGAGGATTTAATCCACATGAAGGATGCAATCAACCTTGATTTTAGTTCCTCAGAGCGTCCTTATATTTGGCGTGCTAATTTCTCTGTAATACAGAAGGAAACTGGCTTTGTGAACGGTTTGATTACAGTTCTGCATGATATTACAGAACAAGAAAAGATTGATATGGAACGGCGCGAGTTTGTGTCTAATGTATCTCATGAATTGCGTACGCCACTTACAACGATGCGCAGTTACTTAGAAGCATTGACAGAAGGGGCTTGGCAAAACAAAGAGATTGCCCCGCACTTTTTACATGTCACACAAACTGAGACGGAGCGAATGATTCGTCTGGTAACAGACTTATTACAGCTTTCCCATATGGATAGCAGAGAATATGAAATCAATGCTGATATTGTGGATTTTAATCGATTCTTCAACAGCATTATTGACCGTTTTGAAATGGCAAAATCAAAGAACGTTGAATTTATACGATTATTGCCTTCTGTTTCATACTATGTAGAAATCGATACAGATAAGATTACTCAAGTTATTGATAATATTATCTCCAATGCATTGAAATATTCGCCGGATGGCGGCAATATTCGCTTTGGCATGAAAGCAAATGATGGTATTTTAACCGTCATGATTTCAGATGATGGAATGGGTATTCCAAAAGATAATGTTGACCGTATTTTTGACCGTTTTTATCGTGTAGATCGGGCACGGGCACGATCTATGGGTGGAACAGGGCTTGGTCTTGCTATTTCTCGGGAAATGATTGTAGCGCATGGCGGGAAAATATGGGCAGAGAGTGAAGAGGGAGTAGGCACAACCATTTTCTTCACATTGCCATATGAAGAGGATGAGGCAGGTGAGTGGGATTGAAATATATCGAGCAGATTAAATCACTTTTACTCTTCGTCTTAGTCTTTTTAAGCATTACATTGACGTTTTCCATTTGGACATACAAACCAGACTATGACCCACTTGAAAAGCAAAAACCGCCGCTGAATGTTTCTTTTGAAAAGAAACAACAGCTGGCTGATGTCGTTAAACCATATCGTATGGTCTTCCACGAGAAGAATTCGTGGCGCGGCACAGATCGGTATGAAGAAATGAAAAACATGCTGAATCGAATGCATCGTTGGCGTATCTCTAATATGACTTTAGTAAGCAAAAATGCGAATGCCTATAAGGTGAATCAATTAATGAGAGATGCAGATAACTTCACGCTATTTTTCCCTGCTGAGGTGCCCTATGCCATCTTCCAAAATATTTTGCCGTCCGTCGATGAGCAGCCTAAAAATCTTTCATTTAATAAAATGGTTTTAGATTGGGAGCGCATAGACGACTCAGATGAACTTATTGTTTTCTTCGCCAATACTGCTAATGGTCAGCTTTACAAAGCAAAGGTACATGTAGATAGCCAAGATGACTTTTATAAACATATTATAGACAAATCTCATTCTCTTGAACGTTATATTGCGTACGCAAGGGAAAGAGGAAATACACTGTATTTACCTGCACAAGAGGAGAAGGTTATGCAGTATACGTATTTAAGCTCTTCTTCATCTATTGATAAGTTTAAAAATGCATTATTTACAATGCCTAAAAGAGTTAAAAGCAGTATTGATGATACAAACTTTAAAGAGAATTATACGGATGGCGTTTCCATGATGACTGTTAATACAAGTAAAAAAACATTGGATTATGTTGATGCCAATGCTGTAGACAACTTAGAAAAGACAAATAAATCTAGCCTTATCTTGAATACATTTAATTTTATTAATGAACATGGTGGATGGACAGGCGATTTCCGCTATGAAGATGTTGATACTTCAAACAACAAAATTATGTATCAGCTATATGTGAAAGACTATATGGTATATACTGACCCATCTGTCACCTCTACAGCGATTGAGACTGTATGGGGAGAAACCCGTATTGCTCGTTATATACGTCCTTATTACAAGCTTGTCTCTGTCCCTGAAAACGAAACCGTTATGATAGAGAGTGGCGAAAGAGCCATTGAGGAAATAAGCAAACAAGATGGTGTCGATATAAATGATGTGGAAGAAATAAGGCCGGGTTATTATTTATCTACGAATGAACGTCCGAATGTCTTTATACTGAAGCCTACTTGGTTTTACTTTATCAATGGCAAGTGGAAGTCTCTACCTCTAGTGCCGAGTGCAGGAGGTGAGCAAGTTGGATTGGAATAAAGCCAAAACCATCTTTATCATTGTATTTTCTATTTTAAATATATTTTTGTATTATATGTACGTAAATCGTTATAATGAAGCGCAAAGTGTTCCTGTTATTGGCGATACAGATTTTTCTACACGTTTAAAAGATGAAAACATAACGATTAAAAATAAGCCTGCTGCAACGATTAACGTCTCCTATATTTCAGGCAAAATTAAAAAATTTAATATGTTGGAGCTTGCCCAATTGAAAAATCAAAAGCTCCATATCGGTAATAATGACACAGAAATTGTATCAAAGATTACCAAGCCGATGCCTTTGACAAGTTTATCAGCTAATAATATAACGCAATTTGTTGAGAAGAATGTTTATAAAGGAAGATCGTATAGGCTTTGGAAGATAGACAAGTTAAACAAAGTAGCAACATTCTTCCAAGTTTCAGATAATCGAACGATTTATTACAATCAGAATGCAGCTGTAAAAGTACATTGGAATGACGCAAATGAAATCACAAACTATGAACAGAGGATGTTTGATTCACTGAAAAGTTTTGGCGAAAAAGGAACGTTGATTGAACCAGAAAAAGCTATTAAGGCTATTCTAAACAAAGGCTATTTAATGCCGAACTCTACTATTACAAAAATAGAGCTTGGCTATTCAACACTTGTACCTTTAACGCAAATCCAAGTACTGGCACCAACATGGTATATACATGTAGAGTTGCCAAAGGATAAAAAAGGGATTAAGAATGAAGTGGATTACTTTGTAAACGCAGATGGGACAATCGTAGATATTGAACATAACGCCAAAGAAAGGGAATTACAGCAACAGTAAGGAGTTTTAGCCATGCAGTTTAGTGTGTTAGCTAGTGGCAGTACTGGCAACTCCATCTTTGTAGAGAGCGGCGAACATTCATTAATCGTCGATGCTGGGTTGACTGGCAAAAAGATGGAACAGCTTTTTGAAAAAGTAGGCCGTGATATAAAAAGTTTAAACGGGATATTGGTTACACATGAGCATTCTGACCATATTAAAGGTGTGGGAGTGCTGGCGAGAAAATATCAAATACCTGTATTTGCAAATGAAAAAACATGGAAGGCAATGGATGGGCTAGTCGGAACAATTCCAACAGACCTTCGTTTTCAATTTGATATGGAAACGGTCAAAACCTTTGGCTCATTAAATGTTGAGTCCTTCGCTGTTTCACATGATGCAAGTGATCCTATGTTTTATTGCTTCCATGATGGTCAAAGAAAGCTAGTGGTCATCACAGATACAGGCTATGTTAGCGATCGGATGAAAGGCATTATAAGAAGTGCTGATTCATTTGTTTTTGAAAGCAACCATGATGTTGGCATGCTGCAGATGGGACGTTATCCTTGGTCAGTCAAACGCCGAATTTTGAGCGACTTAGGGCACGTTAGCAATGAGGATGCAGCTGTTGCAATGAGTGAAGTGATAGATCAGAAGCCAACGCGCATCTATTTATCACACTTAAGTAAAGACAATAATATGAAAGATTTAGCACGCATGAGCGTTTCTCAAACATTGCAATCATGTGGCATTATGCCTGGTGAATTCGTCCAATTGTATGATACGGATGCGAATGAACCAACAGAACTGGTCACAGTCTAAATATATAGAAATCCCCCTTTATGAAAGGGCTCTGTCCGTTATATTGATAACGAACGAGATTAGAGTCAGTTTAATAAAAGGGGATTTTTTTATGCCGAAATGGGGAAGTTAAGATTAGGAAAACTTTGAGGTGATTTTAAACTTGTTTTCATCTTATTTTAATGTTGGTCAGATATTGTATTACTAACGAAGCAGATAATTGAAGAAAGGGTGAAATATATGGGATATTACGATCAAGATGAAACAAAAACACGTAGAAAAGATGGCAGCAAGGCAGGCTATTTTTTGAGCGGAATTATCGGTGTCATTGTAGGAGCACT
Source organism: Rummeliibacillus stabekisii (assembly GCF_007988965.1). Classification (GTDB taxonomy): domain Bacteria; phylum Bacillota; class Bacilli; order Bacillales_A; family Planococcaceae; genus Rummeliibacillus; species Rummeliibacillus stabekisii. Next base: position 52,098 of record NZ_BJVD01000010.1, on the reverse strand, counting down.
TCTTGTATGGCTCTTATTGCCGTCCATGGTGGATTACCTGCCGAATAATAATAGTGCGAGAGTATCGAGCAGCGGCAGTTCCACAGCCAATAAAACATCAACTCCACAGGTGTCTACAGAGGTTTCAACGAATGTAACAGATGCTGTTGCGAAGACAAAGGATGCAGTCGTGGGCATTACAAATATTCAACAAACGCAAACTGACTTATGGGGCGACTTACCATTCCAAGATGGTGGCGGCATCACTGGAGGTAATGGCAAAAACGATCAGGATTCTAGTGAGCCAGTTGGTAGTGGTTCTGGTGTCATTTATAAAAAAGTAGGTAACAAAGCATATATCGTCACCAATAACCATGTTGTTGAAGGAGCTAAAACGTTAGAAGTTACATTTTCAGACGGCTCTAAAGAACAAGCTAAGCTAGTCGGTACAGATATATGGACAGATTTAGCGGTTATTTCTATCTCAAGTAAAAAGGTAAAAACGGTGGCTACTTTTGGTGACTCTGATAAATTAAAACAAGGTGAAACTGCAATTGCTATTGGTAACCCTCTAGGATTAGACTTCTATGGTTCTGTTACAACTGGCGTTATCTCAGGAACTGATCGTACTGTGCCGGTTGATTTAAATGAAGACGGTACGGAGGATTGGCAAGAAGAAGTATTGCAAACAGATGCAGCAATCAACCCAGGGAATAGTGGCGGTGCATTAATCAATTTGGCAGGTCAAGTCATTGGTATTAACTCAATGAAGATTTCTGAATCTGCTGTAGAAGGATTAGGTTTTGCCATACCAATCAATTCAGCTATTCCTGTAATAGACGAATTGCAACAAACAGGGAAAGTAGTAAGACCTTCAATGGGCGTATCACTAATCGACTTAACAGATGTACCAGCTTACCACCAAAGCCAAACATTAAAATTGCCTCCTGAAGTAACAGCTGGTATCGTTGTTAGCCAAGTTGTAAAAAATTCTTCAGCTGAAAAAGCAGGTATTCAAAAATATGATGTCATAGTCGAAATGGATGGAGAGAAAGTAGACAATTCTATCGACCTCCGTAAGATACTTTACAACAAGAAACATGTTGGAGATCACATCAAATTGAAAGTGTATCGTGATGGCAAGTTGGTTCAAAAAACATTAACATTAGAAGACAGCTCAAAACTAAAACAATAATTTAGTTTGTGGATAAGTAATGGAAAAGAATTAAATTATAAACAAGCGAGCAAGGAAAGAAAATCCCCTTCTTTCCAGCTCGCTTTTTGTTTGATACAATGAGTTGTGGATAAAAAAAGGCAAATTGTGCATAACTCTGTGGAAATCTAAAAGCAAGAAAGGAATAAATATTTTGACAATATATAGCTGTGAAACCCATATAGGACATGCTTTAGACATGTTTGTTGCAACTGAAAAAAAGATACCGTTAATGGAAAATATCAGTGAGGAAGAAAAGTTATCCACAAAGTGCGAGTACTGTGAAGAGCGTGCAACATATATTGTGGCGAACAAATGAACGCCCACAATATATTGAAATGAATTGTGGATATGTGTATAACTTTTGGGGATAAGTTGTTTGTAAATAAAAAAGGTAGGTGGATAACTTGTGGGTATAACAATTATTAGTGTCGGTAAATTGAAGGAAAAGTATTTAAAAATGGGCATTGAGGAGTATGTCAAACGCTTAAATGGTTATACAAAAATGGAAATTATCGAAGTTCCTGACGAAAAAGCGCCTGAACAATTGAGTGATGCTGAAATGGAAATCGTTAAAAAGAAGGAAGGAGAAAGGATTCTCGCTAAACTAACCCCTGATCATTATGTCATCGCCCTTGCTATCAATGGTAAGATGCGCAGCTCCGAGGAACTCTCAAAAGATATTGAAAGTCTCATGACATATGGCCAAAGCAAAATTGCTTTCGTCATTGGTGGTTCGCTCGGCCTTCATGATGATGTGTTACATAGAGCCAACGAAAAACTTTCCTTTGGAAAAATGACCTTGCCACATCAGCTAATGAAGCTAGTATTAGTGGAGCAAGTGTATCGAAGTTTTCGGATTATGAAGGGCGAACCCTATCACAAGTAAGTGCGGTCTATGGAAAGAGCTTAAAGGACATGAAGTATTCATGTTCTCTAAGCTCCTTTTTATACGGTAAATGGGTTATTTATTAGCTGTAAAATTGTTTCTGCGACATCCTCTTTTGGGATTTGTTTTGAAGCATATTGATGTACTTCATTGTCACCTACACATACACTATACACTGCTTTTTCGAATAAACATTGGTCGTTGTTGTCATTTCCGAATGCAATAAAGTCATGTACATTTAGTCTTTCAAGACCAGCGACTTTATTGATACCTAATGGACTTATGTCGATTGCATTTTCATTTTTGTAAGCTGTTATGGAAACAGGTAATTGTTCAAGTAAAGTAGTTACCTGTTGGGTAGGGTCAAATAGGACTAGTTTACATATTTTCTTAAGTTCTGTGATCGTTAAATTTCTTGCAGAGCTTTGGTCAATATTTTTATAGATAGGATGCCCCAAACTACCAGTATAGGCATAATCCCATTCGCCATCAGCTAAATAAGTAAGTTGGTGAGTTTGAATAATATTATGTAACTGGACTAGAAAATTAGGTGAAAAGACATTTGCAGAAACAAAGCCATTTTCTGATGTGAAACAACCGTTACCACCGACCAATTTACCTTTTCTAAATTGAGCTGGAATAACGGGAACTAAATCACGAATCGGGCGTGCAGATGCAAAAATAATTTCATGTCCTGCATGGAATAATTTGGCTAAAGCATCTATAATTGAGCTCTCAATAAGTTTACCATCAAAGCAAAGTGTACCATCAATATCAAAAACAAAGTTCATTCGAATCGCCTCCTGTAAATAGTATAATAATTACATATGGCTGCGGAAAGGACAGGTGTCTTTGTGATGGATTTAGAAAAATTTGCTCAACATTATCTATATAAATTTCCAAACGAGGTCATAAAGGAACTTCAACTAAAAACGTACCAACGAAATGAATCTATATTAAAAACTGGCAATGAAATTGATGGATTATATTTTTTAATAGAGGGTCAATATTATGTCTCAAGCATTGAAATTACAGGTAGAGAATTGTTATTGAGGTATTGTAAAAAGCCTGCCATATTAGGGGACATTGAATTAATTGAACGATGCATTATTCAATCAAATTGTATTGCGGCGGAAACTTGCGAATTTCTATTTATACCGCTTCACACATATAAAAAATATTTACAGTATGATGCCGATTTTACACAGCTCATTTTAAAAGGACTTGCTTATAAATTAAAAACCTGTACGATTTCTTCGAGAGTAAATGCTCTATCTTCTGTAGCTACACGTTTAGCAGCCTATTATTGTACATTGGAATCTGTTGAGACAAGTAGTGAGTATATTGAAACAAGAACGCTAAATGAAGTCGCTTCATTGATTGGCACAACAAAAAGACATTTAAATCGTATATTGAAAAAGTGGAGTGAAGAAGAAATTATTGTTCGAAATGGAGATACACTTCAAATTTTAAATTGGGAAAGAATTAAACAATATTCAAATGATGTGAGATTTGAATGATAATTAAAACTGCATTTAGCTCTATTATGGTGAACCCTATCACAAGTAAGTGCGGTTTTTGAATTACATAGAACAGGCTACGAATTAAAGTAGGCTGTTCTTTATTTATTGACATGGAGTTAACTCCATCTTTTAAAGTGTATATATTAAAAGAATGGAGTGATGTAAATGGCTAGTGTGACGTATATATTGAGTGGATTATATGCTTTTTTAATGGCAGTAGCAGGCATCCAACAATGGAAAAAAGAAGGATATCATGTACGAGCCTTATTATTCATTATTGTATCAACAGGAATTATTTTAACCTTATTTATACCAAGTAAAGACTTGCTGTTTCTATTACTAATTCTCTCATTTGTTTTTCTACACATATTGACGATTATACAAGGGATAGTAACAAATGGCCGCATTAAGTACAGCCATCATATCAGTCGTTTTATTTTCCATAGTATAATTATTCTAATGGTTTATAAATTTATAAAATAGTAGGTGGTAGTGGTGAAAATTGGAGAATTTGCAGAGCGTACCGGTATTAGTAAAGATACTATTCGATACTATGAAAAAATAGGTTTATTACAGCCAGAAATTATAAACAAATATCGTGAATATAACAATAATGACGTCATTCTAATTGAAACCATTATTAAACTAAAACAAACGGGATTTTCACTATTGGAAGTTAAGATGCTTTTTGATTGGTCGAAAAATACGGATCATAATAAAAAATTAACACAAGAAGAAATTCAAAATGTCCTTCAAATAAAAGAGATATTTCAAAATAAATATACACAAATGGTGCAAAAGGAAAATAACATTAAACAAATAAAACGTGTATTACTAAACGCAGATTATAAAATTGAACAACTATTAGAAAGAAATAAGTGTTAGAGTTTTTAACTTTTATATAGATGTCCTTTAAGCATATCATCCATAGTGCATCTTTCTTTGAAAGAGGCACTATGGATTTAATTCTAATGAGATTGTCCCTTTAGTGTGGCTTAATTCAATGATAACTCTACTTTAATTTAATATTCCGTACCTTTTACCATTCTTTTGGTTCATAGTTTAATTCTCTAAATAATTGAGTTCGCTCTTTCTTAGATAAATCTCTCCATTGTCCAGGTGGGAGGTTACCTAAATGAATATTCATGATTCGGGTTCTTTGTAATCGGTAGACGTCGTATCCTAATTCAGCACACATGCGGCGAATTTGACGATTTAGTCCCTGTGTCAAAATGATTTGAAAATCAAATTTTGATAATTGTACTACTTCACAAGGAAGTGTTTTGGTGCCTAATATTTTGACTCCCTCTGACATCTTCTTTAAGAATTCAGGAGTAATTGGCTTGTCTACAGAAACGATATACTCTTTTTCATGCTTATTTTCAGAACGCAGAATTTCGTTAACAATGTCGCCGTCGTTCGTAAGAAGAATTAAGCCCTCCGAATCTTTATCCAGGCGTCCAATATTAAATATTCTTAATGGGTGGTTGACCAAATCAACAATATTCCCTTTTACACCTTTTTCGGTTGTACTCGTAATGCCTACAGGTTTATTTAAGGCAATATAGACATTATTCCTTGCTACAAAGATTGGATTTCCATCTACTTGGACGTCATCCCCAGCTTCAACTTGGCTACCTATAGTTGCACGTTTACCATTGATTGTAACTCTTCCATCAGTAATTAATTTATCTGCACCTCGTCTAGATGCTTTTCCAGCTTCACTTATATATTTATTAATACGCATGTTGGCACATCCTTAATCAGGGATTGTTTTATTAAATACTAACTATACTTTATTTTAAGGCTGAATCACATACTATTATTCAGATATAAGGGATAAAAGTTCATGGCAATTGAAATATATATCGCCATCATAGGAGTATTTTCTTTTGTATTTATAAGGAAAGTAGAGAAAGGTACTCTTTGTAGGGCTTAGAGGGTCCATCTATAAAAAAAGTGGGGGTCAGGCCCCCACTTTTAGCATAACTAGCATATAAACAGAAGATAGGATAGTTATGAGTGCAATCATTATTTTTAAACGGTTGATAGGGACCTTATTAGCAAGACGAGTACCTGTAATAATCCCTATAATGGTTCCAATTAAACTAGCGATAATTAACATTGGGATGGTTTTCATATTGGCATGGGCAAAGTAGCCGAATATGGAGGGAATAGCGATAAACACAGAATTTAAAAGACTTACCCCTACTGCCACCCGAATATTGATTCCGAGGCTAACTAGTAACGGTACTAATAAAATGGGACCACCTGCCCCTGTTAATGCGCAAATGGTTGCTGTTAGAAAACCAAGAAGGATAATGATTGATGAATGATTCAATAGTATTGATCGATTTACTTTAGTATCATCCTTGTTTTTCTTAAGCATAGATAGCCCAGCTAGCAGGATAAAGATATAGAGAAGAAGCTTTGCTAGGAAATCAGAAATGAGTACATTGATTTGAACTCCCAAAAACGCACCTGGAAGACTGCCGAGGCTTAAAAACAGCGCTAGTTTTAAATCCATGTTTTTTGATTTCCAATAAGAATAGGCACCAATTATACCCGAAACAGCAAAGGATAAAAAACTTAGTGCAAGAGAATCATGCACAGGTATATCTAAAAAGCCTACGTATATTAGAGGGAGAAGAAATCCTGCAATTCCGGACATCCCTAATAAAATGCCAATAATTAAATTGGAACATGCGACAATACTAAAAAGAAATAAATTTGTAAACATTTATCAGACCTCAATTATTCCATACCCATGAATTAGAGTAGGGTTATATGTTTGCTCGAATAGAAAGTTCCTTCATTGCAAGCTTACTTTCATATTTTATTTTTTCTTCATCCAATGTAAGTACTTCCCTGTTTTTCATTAATATTTTGCCATCGACAATACAATCGGTTATATCATTACTGTTAACAGATTCGATTAGGGTATTTAGCAAGTTATGTGTCGGAGAAATATGCGGCTGGTCAATGTTAATTAAAATCATGTCCGCTTTTTTACCAACCTCTAATGTCCCTAGCTGATGCTCTCGTAACATGGCTTTAGCGCCACCTAATGTCGCCATTTCTAAGATGTTCTTTGAAGGCATGACAACTGGATCAAAAATAGGAACTCCCAAAAAGGCTCGCATTAATGATTTAAACACTTTCATCTGGTCAAATAAACTCAATCCAGAGTGACCAGCTCCATCTGTTCCAAAACCAACACTTATACCCTTTTGCAGTAGGCTAGGCGTCTTAGGAATTCCCTTGCCTGAATTACTAATGGGACAATGAACAACCTTACTATTATAAGTTTTAATAATATCCATTTCATTTTCAGAAAGTAGAATACTATGTGCACCTAGGAAATTTTGATCCAAGACACCTATAGACTCAAGATATTCAAACGGACGCATTTTAAAGTTTTCCAAGCAATAACTAATTTCATTTGGATATTCATTCATATGAGATTGTACACCTGTGGAACATTCCTTTGCGGCTGCAAAAACTTCCTGAATTAAATCAGGTGTACAAGTAATAATAGATCTCAGTGAAAACCATACATCTAATCTTCCGTCACCTGTTCCATGAAATTGGTTATATAATTGCCGGTTTTCACTAATATTTCTCTCTATACTAGATTTCATTATATCAGGAATATCCTTGCCGGTATCCATAGTGGAACATGTAATAGCCCCTCGTAGACCAGATTCCAAAATAGATTCTGCTACCTTATGCATATGTCTTCCACCTGCATCAATAAAGGCTGTTGTTCCCGACTTGATCATTTCAAGGCAGCTTAACTGAGAGCTTATGTATACATCTTTTTCTTGCAGGTTACTTTCAAATGGAACCATTATGCGTGTCCAGATCATAGGGTATTCATCTGCAATTCTTCCACGTAGAAGCTGCTGACATGAATGGGTATGTGCATCAATTAAGCCGGGCATCAGTAATTTTCCATTTCCACATAGCATTTCTTTTGATTTGTAGGATTTTGATAAGAGGATATTATCACCAATATCTATGATGGTATGGTTTTTTATAACAAGACATTGGTTATTTAGTACGTTTAAATCTGGGGTTAATATAGAACAGTTTGTAATCATTAAATCAGCATTATACTCTCTATTTTCCATAACAATTCTCCTTAGATGGCTTTAGGAAACAGGATGGCAGTCGCCTTCCTACCTCATTTGTATTTAGAATGAATCTAACGTATCAGTTAAGTTTAAGAACACTTGAGCAAAAATGGCTTGTATAAGAAATGTACCGGTAAAAACTAAGATTGCTACGATGACCATTTTCCAACTTTGGCTGATAAAGGATTTAAAATTAAGACCAATTCCAGCAAGGGTCCCAACAATTGTTATTGGAGCCATAAAGGATATTTTGGCTGTGTAATCAATGATTGGCTGGGAGATGGGGGAAATAGGACTTGCAACAAGTAATCCTGTAAGAATTACATAAACAATGGCTGGTATTCTTAAAGGAATTAATTTTCCTAAAAATATCCCAATGAAAGCTATAGCTGATAAAATCATTACACCTGGAATGGATTCTGCAATGGACATATGATTTCCAATTAGGTTAGCCACAAGGGTTGTAATAACAGAAGTGAATAAAAGAGAAATAGTCCAATCGCGCATATTCATTGTCATATTAACTACCAACCTTCATATTTTTTGTTTCTCGTGTATGTTTTGGGCTGATTCTTGGTTCAAGCCAGTAATACATTTTCCTTGTAAGAGGAAGTGAAATGAATAAAGTGAAGTAAATTCCAACAATTGCAGCCAACATATCACTTGCGCCTGCTAGCATTACAATCTGATCAGCATATTCTGGATAGATGGTTGCCAGTGTGCTAGATGCAGCCGCCATCATTACACCACTACCAACACCACTGGCCATGGCTAGCGCTAAGGGATGGAAAATGTTCATGGATGCTACCAAACTTGCCAAAAAACCGATATAAATTGTACCGATTAAAAAACCGATGATGTAAATAGACAGGGCGCCTCTTGCTTCTGGTGAATTGGCTCCATATAGATGACAAATCAGTCCATAATCCTTATCACGGCATGTAGAGCTAGTTGCACCGATGGCTTCTTTCTTAATCCCTAATAATATTGCGACTGGTAAGGCTAGAAAAATCGTTCCGACATGTCCAAGCTCCTGGAAAGCTAATCCTGGACCTACATCAACTAGTTTTGGAAGATTCGCACCGGCTAGTACACCTACTTTTGCCATAAAAGGAGTAATGGCCACGAGAACAAGTGATGAGGCATTTTTTGATTCCTTTTCTTTAAAAAATCGAAAAATATCAGGTCCAAGTAAGACACTTATCAAAATCGCAAAAAGCATTGGATATATGATAATTAAAGCAGATCCTATTTGAAGCTTTTTTAACCCAATTAATTCAGCAACGAGAACGATGACTAGAGCAGCCAGATATAAACGATAATTCTCCTTGATTATTTTTCCTATTGATTGATATTGTTCTTTGTTTTTCATTCTCTTTTTCCTCTCCAGTTGATTTTCTCTTTTTAGAATAGTTTCGTATAAATATGAGTGAAAAAAGAAAAACTCTAGTTAAAATAACTAGAGTTTGACATACAGAAAAAACAAAAAACGAGAAATAGCCTGAATAATGAATGGTTTGATCAGTGCTGATAACGTGCCGTTTTCTGTCATTCCTCATAGTCAAACTATTTACGGTAGTTTGGTAGAGACTTTTGGACCTTATTTCCAAGTTTATACGAAGAATCAAAAAGACGAATATTGAATTGTATATAGTTAATATTTGTTCGTGTATTTAACAATTTATATCATTTTTTTTAGAATGTCAAATTTTTTTAGGAAGTTTTTCGACATAAGAAGACATTTTTTTTGATTGAAATGTACATAGTCATAACAACAATAAGTATATGTATATCTGTTATTGTGCTAAATTAAAATAAAAACATTTTTAAAGAGGTACATAACCGTGAATTCGGATTTGACAGCTAATATAACTCTAGTTTGTACATCAAGTGTGCTAAATTTGTATTTATGCATATACGTTTTCGTTAAGCAATTTAATTATACGAAAATCGCCAATCTATTTATTCTTTATACTGCGTTTACATCTGTTTATTGTATTGCTTCCGCATTTGGGTTATTGTCTACAAATCTTGAACAAGTACAATTTTGGACTATCGTTCAATATATAGGGATGCCATTTTCACCGCCTTTAGGGTTACTATTTATCATGCAGTATTTAGGGATGAAGATAACTAAAAAAGGTTGTGTAGCGCTTCTTCTTATACCTTGTATTAGTTTGATGCTAGTTGCTACGAATAATTTCCACCATCTGTATTATAGAGTATTTGAAATTGATACAGCTTTAGGAGCCCCTTATGTTCATCTGGAGTTAGGTATATGGTATATGATTCAAGGCGTTTTCACATTTGCCAGCATGTTTGTGGCCTTTCTTCTAGTACTCTCTCGTTGGAAAGAAACAGCTAGGGCTTACCGTTTGCAATTAATCGCATTAATGTGCGGTCAATTAGTGCCTATAATCACAGCTTTTATATATTTAATAGGGGTGACTCCTCCAGGAATTGACCCTGTACCAATGGTTTTATGGCTTTCTTCACTTTTATATTTATGGTCTATTAGCTCATCACGTATGTTTACGATTATGCCTGTTGCTAAAGATGTGATATTTAATAGTATTAATGATGGTGTTATCGTATTGGATGAATCTAACCGATTAATCGAGTTTAACCAAGCATGTCAGAGCATGTTTCCGAAATTGCATAAATCAATGTTTGGAATGGACTTTGCTAAAGTATGGGTTGAATTGTCAGGAAATGCATTTCCTTTTGATTTGAAGAAGACTGCATTTAACCAAGAACTACAGCTTAGAGCAGCAAATCATTCAGAGAATACTTATCAAGTTCGTATGTCACCACTACAGCATGCTAATACTAATAAAGGTCTGTTAATTATATTTACTGATATTACAGATCTAAAAAGATTGCAGGTCCAACTGGAATATCAAGCTTTTTATGATGAACTTACACAAATTTATAACCGACGTGCATTTTTTCAGAAGTGTAATCAAGAGTTTTCAGAGTTAAAGAATACTTCATTGGCCTTCTCGGTGATTTTGATGGATATTGATTATTTTAAAAGAGTTAATGATACGTACGGGCATTTTGTTGGTGATCAGTTGCTTCAGCATGTAGTAAATATTTGTCGAGCTCAGTTGAACAAAGGGGAACTCTTTGCCCGATATGGCGGCGAGGAGTTTGTTCTTGCATTGAAGGGATATACGGTGTTAGAAGCCGAAGTATTAGCTAATCAGATACGCAGCCATGTAGAAACAAACCCACTCATCACAAATGATGGAATTATTTCTGTTACTCTAAGTCTTGGAGTAGCTGAAGCGACGAAAGAGAAAGAGGAGACACTATATCAGCTTCTGAATAAAGCGGATAAAGCATTATATTCGGCCAAACAAGAAGGACGTAACCAAGTGTACGTTTATACAGAGGAAAGAAATGTATAATATACTTTGTATAAAAGACTAGAACAATACCAGCTACAAGAGGATCATCGCTACACATGCTTACCATGAATTTTGTTATTTCAAAATAATAATAATATGAGTTATAAAAAAGGACGGATGTAATGAAGTATAATAAAACAACTATGTTAAAGCTTATCAATGAACATCGAGTGTTACATGATGAATTAAAAAGGCTAAAATCAGAAATGGGATTAGAGAAAAATTTTGCAGTAAAGGCATTGTACCATTCATATGTAGCAGAGGATGGTCCTTATATCAAAGAGTATCAGGATTTAGAGCGTTTATAAAAAATATATGGGTGTTCCTAATTAAAACACTAAAAGATGAACCGTATATAATTTTATACGGTTCTAGTTTTATAATCTTTTGCTTCTGACAGGGCTTAGAGAAATCATTCATATTATAATATACGACTTCTCTGTCAGTTCATTAAGCATTCATAAAGCTGAAAGTAGAACATCAGGACCGAGGTACCTATTTTATTAGTAAGTAGCTTATTATAGAGATAGAGAGGTGTTTGGGATGATTGTTTTGAAAGATATTGGGAGGTTTAAAGAACTGCCGGAAATCGCCATGTTCATTTATCAAGGAGATATTCCTGCTTTACAAGCATTAATAACAGAAGGCTGGGATATTGAGCAGGGCATCGTACTTAATAAGCGTATTACATTAAGCCCATTGGATCTGGCGCTTGTATCACAGAAATTTGAGGTGGTAAAGCTGCTGGTAGAGCATGGGGCCAATCTAAATGCAAAGCATAATCCTGCATTTTTAAAAGCCGTCCGCTATTGTAAGGAAGACATCGTTAGGTATATTGCTGGACAAGGAGCCAAGTTAGATATGCTTAATCAAATAGGATCTGACGCTTATTCACAGGCCTACTATGGCAATAAAAGTAATATTCCGCTTATACATGAACTGGGATTAAATATAAAGCTTTATGGCGGTGCTGTATTGAGAGAAGCCGTTTCAGACCATGACATGAAGACACTCAATTATTTGCTCAATCAAGGGGTGGACATCAATTATAATAAACCGGATAAAGTCTATCCTTATCAAGCGACTCCGTTAACGGTTGCTGTACGTATGGGGAATACGACTATGGTTAAATTTTTGATTGAACACGGGGCGGACGTGACTTTAGCAGAAAAGAACGGTGAGAGGCCTTACACGATTGCCGTTAGTAATAAGCATAGTGACTTAGCTGGTTATTTAAAGTCACTAGAGCCGACTGAAATGCATAATTTAGAAAATAAAAAGCATGAACTGAAAAAATATAAATTACCAGATGAACTGGTAATCTTTCTTACAGGAGACAAGCCCCGTCTTGAATTGGCGCAAAATGAATTTGACATTGGCTATATCGATTTTTTCGCATTGACCGATACGTTTGAAATGAAACTTGGCAAACAAGAGATGTTGCGCCTATCAGCTGAAATAGATAATTATTCTGATTTGCAGCTAGTTTGGAATCCAAATAACAGAGGTCAGATAGGCTGTTATGACGAAGAGCATCAGAACTATGCGGACCTATGCAGTTTTACAGATTTCCTTGCACAGCCTGAAATATACCTCATTAAGTTTCTTGAGGGAGAGGTGTAATGAAGAACTATACGAATATTTTAGTGGAGAGAACAGACTGTATTCTTTATTATGCAGTACCATGTTCTTCGAATGAACATGGTACTGGTTGGATAGGCGGGAATGCACCTGATTTCTTTGATGAGCAAGCAAACCTTATCCATCAAACTAATCAAAGCTATTATTTTTATTTAAGCATTATTCATCCATTCCAATCTGAGAGCATGATTTCAATCTTCATTCCAGAGGACTATGAGGTATATTTGGACAACAACATTTATCCGAGTTGTTCAATAAAGGTGCTTGAGCATCCAATTTCAAAGGAAAGCGTCAAAGATCTCTTTACTAATCCAGGTCTTATAAAACATGTAATTTCAGATGGAGAAATCACCGATGACAAAAAGTCTAAGGAGTCACCCTTTTTAATTAAACTAGGTGGGAACCCAAGACTTATTCAAGAGGAAGACTATTACTTTACCAAACTAAAGGAAGAATCACTTTCTTTTTTCTTTCAAGTAGATGAAGATGGTTACCCTGAAACGTTGCTTCATCCAGAGGACAATTACCCATTTGGTTTTGGTTCCCTATATATTTTCGCCAACATAGGGCTCACTGAGATTCAACATCCAGTAGCAGGCTTTTGGCAATTCTCTTAATACAACGAAGGGTTGATGATGAAAGTAAGTTTAATATTCTGTAGCTAATCACAAGAAAATGAGTTGTGGTATACTCAGGAATATAATGGATGTAGTTTATTTTATATCGAAGGAGAAGTCTAGATGCTATCGGAAAAAGTAATCAATTATTGCAAAAGCAAGAACTGGTGGTTTGAAGATATTACAGACGAGTATGAATGTGCATTAGTTAAGCTAGGCATCGATTTAGAGTCAGATTTTGCATCGTTTTATCTGCATGCAGAGGATGGACCAACTTTCTTCAATAGACGCCGTGAAATCTATCAGATTTGTTGGTTTATGATTAATTCTTCTGATTATATGTTAGGTATGGGGAGAACTCATAGCGTTTTAAACCTGCCTGAAGAATACATTCCTTTGGATAACTTTGAAGGGGAGTTCGGCTTTTTTTATAATAAGAGCACAGATGAAGTATTAGGCTTGGGATTGGGACAGCAGATGGAGGATTTTTTTGCTGGTAATTTGAAACCGCAATGGAAAAGCTTTAACTGCTTCCTAGAATGGTATTTTGAACTAACAGATTCCTCTGTGACTATATAGAAAAAGCCCCGTCAATTATTGTGAAGTTATAAATGAAACTAATGTTAAATGCTTAGATGAAATATTAATATTTGTTATATTCAGTTTTTTCGCCATTATTAAATTAGAGTGATATAAAAGGGGGAAAGCACATGTCGAAATCTGAAATGATGGATAAGTATCTTGATGCCTACGAGGGTAAAATTAGTGGTACTGTGATTTGTGAGGCTGTTGATTCAGCATTTGGAATAGATTTAGATAAGGCACCAATACTAAAAGATAATGCTATAGAAGGATCTACATCTGCTCCTGGCAAATTGTCTTCTAGAGAAGTGATCGATTTGTATCTACAGCAGTCTGATGAGAAACAAACAGGACCGGTTATTCGCCAGCTAATCAATAAAATTTTTGGAGTTAATTTAGAAGGGATCTCAGCCTTAGAAGGCGCAAAGATATCCTTATACTCTAAAGATCAATGGATTGTTCACCATGAAAAAGACTTATTTGTCGTCCATACTGGGATAGGTGATATTGATGTGAAAATTTATCCTACCACTTACTTTATAGAAAAGACAGGATCAGCGGCACTTCCTGAGGACCTACAGCAATTATTATTACAACTAGGTTATACATATAATGAGGAAATCGGTAGTTATTATTATAGTAATCCTACAGGTGAAGCGGTTCCTGATAGTTTTAAAGGGAAAACCATGCAAGCCATTGGTAAGGTAGTAACAGAGTCCTTCGCAACTTTATAAGATATTTTAGTTTAATAATTCAAAAAGCCATATAAAAGGGAAACTTCCCATATTATATGGCTTTTTGGTTTTTCTTGAAAACTATTCTAGAATATTATTTTCCGAAAGAAGATAAAAACTTCACTCGATCGCCCACTGGAGGAGTATTATTATCGACTAAAGCTATTTCTAAAACAGCAGGTCCCTTTAAATTCTTGAAGTTATTCAGTAAGTCTTCGTTAAGATCCTGCATGTCATCTACTCTATAAGCTGGGATATTCATGGCTGTAGCAAGAGCGCTAATATTGATTGCTTCTTGCTCAAATGATGGGTGTGTACGTTTAAATTGCATTGAATGTCCATGATATACCATGCCTAGACGAGCATTATTCATTACAACAAATAGGATTGGTAAATTGTATTCTTTGGCAGTCAAAATTTCCATACCATGCATGAAGAAGCAACCATCTCCTGTAATGCATACAGTAGGGCGATCTGGATTTGCTAATTGTGAACCAATCGCAGTACCAATACCGCTTCCCATAGCACCAAAATGTACATTAATATCAAATGTTGAATAATCCAGAACCTTCATATGGTGGATGACATAAGACATAAACTCACCAATATCAATTGTATATCTAGTGGAAGCTGGTAAATATTTTTGTAGGCTTAGAAGTACATTGATTGTATTATATTCCTCTGTCATTTCCTCAAAGCCTACTTTATTTGGAACAACCAAATCAGCAGTGTTTCTTGTAAGACCAGCAGCTCTTAATTCCTCAATTAAATATGATAGGCTTAAGTTGATATCACCTAGAACAGGTAAGTTAATCGGATATTTTCGATTAAATACAGATTGGTCAAAGTCCATTTGGATAGTAAAACGGTTCTTCGTAAGATTCACATTATAATTATTTGTAGCTGTTTCACCTAAGCTTGATCCAACAATTAATAATACCTCTCCATTTCCTTCATTGATTAAAGAGGAAGGCTCTTCATGACCAGCAAAGCCGAAAATACCTTTTAGAAGAGGGTGGTTTTCTGGGATGAATCCTTTTGCCACCGGAGTTGTTAGAATTGGCCAATTAAGCATTTCTGCTAACTCAATGATTTGATCTGTAGAGTAACGGGAGCCTTGTCCGATGAAAATATAGCCCGTTTTTCTAGTTAATAATTCCTGAGCTACATTTTTGATTACGCTGAGATCTGGAACCATAGCTTTTCTCTTGGCAGGAGTCGGTATATGAGTGTTAACCGCCTCTTCATGCTGTAGATCAAGTGGAATCGCTACATGAACGGGTCCCGGAACATCACTTAACGCAATTTCGCATGCTTTCACAATTTCTTTTAAAATATCTTTTGAGTCTTTAACTAATACACTGTATTTTGTAACTGGTGCAAAGATAGGCGCAGCATCCAGCTCTTGAGAAGAATTTAACCCCATTGTATTTAATGGAACAGATCCAGTAATAAATAAAACCGGTAAGTGTTCACGCATTGCATTTGCAGCACCTGTCACGAGATTTGTTGCACCAGGGCCACTGCAACCGATACTTACAGCTAACTCATTCGTATATTTTGCATATGCTGCAGCCATATATGAAGCTGCACCCTCATGTTTTGTTACAATTGGCGTAATCTCTGGTACTTCATTAAGTTCGTCAAAAAAAGCATTAACTGAACCTGCTGGAATGCCAAAAATATACTTTACTCCGGTCTCTTTTAAATATTCAAGTACAAGTCGAGCTGTTTTCATATTCATTCTCCTTATAGACTAAATAGATTTATATGGAAAGTATTTTTTCAATAGATGATCAGCTGTTAATGGCTTACTGAAAAAATAACCTTGCATCAAATAACAATTTTGAGAAGATAAAAATTCTACTTGTTCTAATGTCTCGACACCTTCAGCAATGACTTCAAGATTTAAATTGTGAGCTAGTGTGATGATTGTATTGGTAATCGCAGCCTCGTCTTCTGTCATTTCTTGCACGAAGGTTTTATCGATTTTTAATGTAGAAATTGGCAATTTTTTTAAGTAACCTAAAGAAGAGTAACCAGTGCCAAAGTCATCAATGGCTAAGTTAATACCTAATCCATTTAATTGTTTCATTGTTTTTAAAGTTAACTCTGTATTTTTAACAATAAGATTCTCTGTGAGCTCTAGATGCAAATACTCAGGTGATAGCTTAACTTTTTCTAATACATTTTTGACAATAGAGAATAAATTATTTTGCTCGAACTGAAGAACAGATAGATTGACAGACACACTTTTTAATTGGAAACCTTGATTATGCCATGCCTTGATCTGCTTACAAGCTTCAGTAAGAACCCATTCACCGATGGGCACAATCAGACCTGTTTCTTCAGCAATAGGAATAAATTTTTCTGGCGGAATCATACCGTGTTCTGGATGATTCCATCTTACTAAGGCTTCTACTCCCTCTAACTGATTCGTTTTATAGTTGATTTGAGGTTGATAGAGGAGAACAAGCTCATCTTTTTCTAAAGCTTTGTATAAAGCATTTTCTAACTTAATGTTTTCAAAGGTTCTTACATCCATGCTTTCACTAAAGAAATGATAACCACTGCCTGTTGTCTCTTTTGATTTGTACATGGCCGTATCTGCATTTTTAATTAATGTTTCTGTTGTATCCCCGTTATCAGGAAATAAACTAATACCGATGCTCGCTTTAATAAATATTTCATTGTCTAGCAAATTAAAAGGCTTTGTAAAAGTCGAGATAATATCATCAACCACTTTTAAGACATCATCTTTACTGTGGATATGGGGTAAACAAATGGCAAATTCGTCTCCACCTTGACGAGATAATGTTGCTGTGTGCGGAACACAATGGCGTAAACGATTGGCAACATCTCGAAGTAAACGATCTCCAAAGCTATGGCCAAGTGAGTCATTCACATATTTAAAACGATCCAAATCTAAGTACAATACGGCTAATTTTTCTCCATTCTCTTTTGAATGGATGATGCCTTGCGTTAATCTATCATTTAAGAGAACTCTGTTGGGCAAATCTGTTAAGCTATCATAATATGCATGGTAGGTAATCTCTTCTTCTAATTGTTTTCGTTCTGTAATATCTTTAAACGTGACAACTTCCCCAACAATTTTACCCCGCTCTTCTATTTGAGAGATGACATACTCAACGGGAAGACTCGAATGATCTTTTCTATAAAATTCGCCTTCTTTTAATCCGTATTTCGGGTTTTCTTCTAAATTAGATGCCACACTATTTAATCGGCTTATTTCTGTATTGTTAAAGATAACATTTACTGTTTTTCCAATTAATTCGTCCTCTGTTTTATAACCTAACATGTGTGCACCTGCTGGATTACAAAAGGTAATATTTCGGTCAAGGTCTAATCCAAAGATCCCCTCGCCTGCAGAGTTGAGAATCAACTCCTTTTCCCGACTAAGTTGCTGTAATTCTGCTATAACTCTTTCAAGTTCTTGATTTTTATCTGTTACTTCAGATGTTCTTTCTTCAATAATGACCTCTTGCTTTTCCATATATAAAAGATTTGATAATGTGGCGGCTGTCGCATCTATAATAGATTGGGCTAATTGTATTTTATTTTCTGAATAAGAGACTTTCTCTTCGCCAAGATTTACAATTGAGATTTGTCCTAAAATCTCGCCCATTGAAATTAAAGGAAACATGAGTAGACCTTTAATGCCAAAATTACGACAAACTTCGTGATTTGGTCGATTATCTTTAAATACATCGGGAATGAATATAGCTTTTCTTGTTTCAAAAACTTCTTGCATTACCAGGTCATTACTTTGATCCATTTGAAATTTATTATGTGTTTTGAGCCATTCTGATTCAGTCCAGTCACTCCTATTGCTTAACTTGGCGGGTTTAATCTTTTTCTCAGCTATCGGATCTAATAAGTGAACCCCTGTATTATACGTATCTAAAACTTGGGCTAAATAGAAAAAGCATTTATCAAGACTTTCTTGCATAGAAGAACACATCGATAAATCTCGTGTCGCATCAAGCAAAAGCTGCTTTTCTTTAATGAGTCGTTCTTTATACGTTAGATTATTCGCATTTTGTATGGCAACAGCAGCCATATTGACATATGCCTCGACTGTTTGTATTTCTTCATCTGTTAGATTCATCGGTATGCCATAATCGAATAAAAAGACCAGTCCAAATAGCTCATCTTCAAAAGAAATGGGCAGACCTAATAAAGACTTGATTTGAAATCCTGCAACAGCCCGTGGGTCAGGACGATTATCTTTTGATGTATCAGGAATGTATATGGCTTTCTTGGTTTCAATCACTTCTTTTGCGAGTAAATCGTAATCCGTATCAATGACATGCATATCTAAGGTCCATCCATTTAGATATTCCGGTTTTCCTACAAAGCCTCTAAACGATCCATCTTCTTGAGGTAAGTATATGCCGACAGAATTACATCGGACTATTTCCTCTGATATTGCAATGGTTACTTGTTCCAATACTTCGCGTAATTCGAGCTTCATATTGATAACTTTAGTTATATTAGCAAGACGTGAGTATCTTGTTTGTTCTTTACTCATGTATTATCCATTCCTTTTTAGAAAGATATAGTACTTAAGATTATACCTTATAGTAATTTAAGAAAATAAAACTTTGAACCACTTTTAGTAAAAAGAAGCTGTAAATATTTAGATAAACGAATTGCATAAAACTAAATATATAAACTGAAGTCAAAATAACTTAGAATGTTTGAGCTATTGGTTGAGGTCTTTTTTCTTTCGCAACTTATTTACAAATCTATAAAAATAGATATAATGGTGGTATGGAACCTTTACTAATTTATAAAGCATTATCAAATGAGACAAGACAACAAATTTTATTGTGGTTAAAAGACCCAGAAATTTATTTTGATGAAGAGCCTTATTTAAAACAGGGGATTAGTTTTCAAGTTGGCGTATGTGTAGGAGAGATTCAATTAAAAACTGGGATGGCCCAATCAGTTATTTCTAGTTATTTATTAACAATGAAAAAGGCAGGATTATTAGAATCCGAACGAATTGGGAAGTGGACGTATTATCGTCGGAATGAAAAAACAATCAAAGAATTTGCCGATTATGTTCAAACTAAATTATAAAAAGAGGGGAGGGTTTCTTTTTTTAAGCTAATACATCTATTTTTTTAGATATATAGATGAATAAATTTATAATTAAGAATGGAGTTTGATATTCATGAAGAAAATAAGCCCTCTGCTTATCATTACATTGGCATTAGGTGTATTTGGAATCATTACAACAGAAATGAGTATTGTCGGGGTGTTACCACAAATAGCGAAAAAATTTGCAATTTCCACTTCACAGGCGGGCTTATTAGTAAGTATATTTGCGCTAGTTGTTGCAATCTCTGGGCCATTTCTTATAGTAATAGTCTCTGGAATTAACCGTAAGTTACTTTTACTGACAGCCATATTTATGTTCGTTATTTCTAATGTTATTTATGCTTTTACAACCCAGTTTGAAATTATGCTCATTTTTCGTATTCTACCTGCAGCGCTTCACCCCCTGTTCTTTTCGATAGCACTTGTTACTGCCGCTTCTCTTGTCCCACCTGAAAAAAGTGGACAAGCCATCACGAAGGTTTTCATGGGAATTACCGTTGGTTTTGCTTTTGGTGTACCATTAACATCTTATCTTGCAGAACAGTTTTCATTAGAAGTTGCTTTTTTGTTTGGAGCAATTGTAAACGCTCTTGCTTTTATAGGAATAGCTACTTTGCTTCCTTCTATGCCAGTTACAAAAAAAATGTCCTTTGGAAAACAGATAGGTATATTACGTAAGCCTGGATTGTGGTTAAACATAATAGCAGTTGTATTTATTTTTGCAGCCATGTTTTCAGTTTATAGTTACTTTGCTGAGTACCTTGCAAGAGTATCAAACATGAATGGTTCTCTAATCAGTATCATGTTACTCATATTTGGGTTAATTATGATTGTTGGCAATCATTTATTCGGAGTATTTTTACAAAGAAGTATTGTGAATACCATCGTATCATTCCTAGGTGCATATTTAATTATTTATATATTGCTATATTATTTAGGCTCTTATTTAGTTCCCATGATTTTTATGATATTTATTTGGGGGATCATTCATTCTGGTGGATTAATCGTAAGCCAAGCTTGGTTAATGAATGAAGCAAAGGAATCGCCGGAATTTGGAAACAGTTTATTCGTCTCGTTTTCAAACCTTGGAATTACTTTAGGAACGACTATTGGAGGCTGGTTTATTTCTAAATTAGGAATTCACCAGCTGATTTGGAGTGGCTTCCTATTCACGCTTCTTTCTTTATTATTGATAACAATAAAAATAAAGTACTTCAGAATTAATTTACCAGCAGAATAAGAAGCTAAGAGCTAGGCTATGTACAAATCATTTACTCATAAATTGAACATTTATCTAGTATGAATTCCTAAAAATGAAAGATAAGAACAACTTGCTTTGCAGGACTTCTAACAAATAATCTTGAAGTCTTACATAAGATAGACCGATCTTGTTTTGCAGGCTAAGGCTAATCTAGGGGAGGGCAAAATGAGGAAGTTCAAAAATTGGGGAATTGTAGCGGTAATATTTCTGCTTGTTGGGCTAGCACTTTGGTGGTTTGCTTTAGAGATTAAGGAGCGACAGGTATTACTTAATCAATTTGATGCGTTTGTATACGATGATAACGATGTCCTTTCTTGGTTTGAACTGACTAGTCGAAATGGAAAAGTGAAAGGTGAATATCATCAACAGAAAATCAAAGAAAAAGAAACATTCTCTGTCACTGGAAAGGAAACCGAAGAAGGGTTTGAATTGAAGGTGAATAAATATGGGAATGTTCTGGTGTTTGATATAAAGCCTTCTAAATCTAATCTGCTGGTACAAAAAAGAGGCGAAAAGAGTAGCCATTTATACAGGGGTGTTAGCCAAGAGGAGCTTGCTACATCTGTAGAGGCAAATAGGGAATATAATACGGAATATGTGGAAAAGACGCGTTGGAAACAATTTACGGTTGCACTGAAACGAAATTATGGCTATCTTTATGCTGAGGAACATGGAACATATCAGCTCTTTCTAAAAGTTGATGAGGTACTATCTGGAGGAGAATTGTCTGGGTCACTTCTTGTTATGAATGCTAATGGTGACTCTAATAAACCCTATAAGGAAACCCGTTATGTGATGAATGGGATAACAGACGGAAAAATGGTTGAGTTCTTTCCTAAAGTAAACGGAAAATATACAAAACTGGATGGGTATTTTCTTAAGGATGCAACTGGCTTAGACCTTTTATTTTGGATAACCGGTGAACAACTGCGATTTCATGCTGTAACTGAAAAAGAATTTAAACAGAGTTATGAGAAGTTTAAATTGCTTAAAGAATAAATAACAACTATTAAATAACACTAACTATATAGAGATCTTTAAGCTGATTTGAGAAGGAAAATAAGCATTGGATTATCTCCTTTGCTTATTTTTTTTATGAATTGTTTATTTCTAGTTTTCGGTATAAAAGCGCGAGTATCATAGCAGGGATAGTACAAACAATCATGCCGAGAAAGGCATATCTTGGCTCAATTTCGTATAAATAACCGCCAAATACAGTAAATACAGCAGTACTCCAACTAAGGGCTAAAGCTGAATAAATGCCTTGAGCTTTCGAAATCATTGTAGGTGAAATGTTTTTTATTTGGTATTTCATAAACGCATAATGCGCCATAGCAAATGAAAAAGCATGCAGAGCCTGTGCAATACTAAAAACGATTACATTTGGAAAGACAAATACGAATACCCAACGAATGGTAGAACCCACCGCTGCTATAGCTAATAACGAACCCACTGAGAATGTTTGAAACTTTCGATCAGCTATGGAAAAAAAGATGACTTCTGCTATAACGGAGATATTAATAATAGTACCTATTAAAAACTTGGGTGCATGTATTTCTTGTAAAAAGAGATAACCATAACTGTAATAGGATGCATGTGCTGCTTGCAGTAAGATGACGATAATTAGTACTAAACTAAAGTACTTAATACGGAATAATTTTAGCATTCCACCCTTTTGCATTAGATCTACCGTTGGCTTTACAGATAGAATTGCGGGAGCACGTGTGAAACCAAGACATATCAATACCACAGCACCAAGTAAGAATCCCCATAAAATAACTTTATCTCCAAGTGACCCTGTAAAGACAGATAAAAGCATGCCAGCCAAGATAAAGGCAATAGATCCCCACTGACGGCTCTTTCCATAATCTTTTAACTGATTACTTTGTATAAGCACGCCAGCAGCGCTATCCAAGGTAGGCATCAAAGCTGGATAAAAGAAGTGAAATATTAATGTAACTATAAGTAAGCTTGTAAAGGAGCTGGATGGAATATAAAACAGTATGGCAATCAGTGTTCCAATCCCTGCTCCATTTAATAAGGTTTTAATACTATATTTCTCTGACAAATAAGGAAATGCAAATAGTGTAGAAAGGCCTCTGGCAACTAGACCCACACTCATAATCAAACTAGCTTGAGGGATGGTCATTCCTTTGGCATGAATCAACCATCCCGTCCAATAGGGCAGAAAAATCCCCCATGTCATGAAAAAACTAAAATATTGCATGCTCATCCAGCGATGTGTGTGATGTGTGTTCATTTTATTTCCCTCCATTGTTTGCATGGTATCATGGAGTGAAGAGAGAATAATATGAGATATCTCATATTTTTGAGGTGCAAGATGGAAACTTACAAGGATGAGAAAAAACAACAATATATGAGGAAGTACTCAATTGCGCATTTGTTTTCCTTTCCAGTGGAGGAGTTTATTGAGGTACACCAGTATGAGCGAGATGAATGGATAATACAAGAAGGAACGAGATCCAATTTTCTGTTTTATGTTATTGAAGGAAAGGGCAAAATTTATGTAACACATCAAAATGGGAAAGTATCCTTAATTAATTTTATCAACACTCATGATTATATTGGAGAAATGGAATTATTAAACGAGGTGTACTATACAAAAGGGATTCAGGCCTTAACTAAGACCATTTGTTTTGCTATTCCCATTCATCATTGTGGTACCCAATTGTTAGAAGACGCAAAGTTTCTACGTGAATTAACCAAGTTTTTAAGTATTAAGGCAACTATTATGGCAACGAGGTATTCACAGAGCCTGGCTTTTCCGCTTGAAAATAGACTAGCAGATTTCATTTTACAAACAGCTGATGAAGGGATATATAAAGAGAGGCACATAACAGTTTGTGATTATTTAGGTGTATCCTATCGTCACTTATTGCATGTATTAACACAATTCTGTGATAAAGGCTATTTACAAAAGCGTGGAAGACACTACCAAATTACCAGGCCTCAATCTTTATATAATCTTGCAGGTATGTTAAAAAATATGTAATAAACATTTCATACAGTCCCAGTAAATTGCTTGGACTGTATTTTTATTAATTGAATTATCCAGTACAATGGTTAAATAGAGGTTAAATGGGAAATTTCACTAGATATTTAAAGTGTACTCGTTAAAATGAAAATAGGAAAAGTAGAAAGGAAGCGCTTGTTATGCATAATGTGATGAATCGAAATAATGTGAAGGTTATAGGGCAGGGAGAGCAAACGATTATTCTTGCACACGGATTTGGTTGTGACCAGAGCATGTGGCAATATGTAACTCCAAACCTGGCTGATCGTTATCGAATTGTTTTATTTGATTATGTAGGATCAGGAAACTCGGATATCACTGCTTATAAATCAGAAAAATATAGCACGCTCCATGGATATAAACGGGATGTTCTAGACATCATTGAAGAAATGAATCTTCAACATGTATTATTTATTGGACATTCAATTAGTTCAATGATTGGCATGCTGGCTGCAATTGAGCGACCAGATTACTTCGATAAACTGATTATGATTGCGCCTTCTCCTTGTTATTTAAATGATTCAGACGGATATATTGGTGGATTTGAACGAAGTGATATTAATGAAATACTTGCGATGATGGAAATGAATTTTGCTGGCTGGGCAAGCTATATGGCTCCTTTAGCTATGGATCAGTCGAATGATTCAGAGCTAACTAAAGAACTGGAAAGTAGCTTTGTTTCAACGAATTCACGTGTAGCGAGGGAGTTTGCAGAGGTTACATTCTATTCAGATTACCGTTCTAGCTTAGACTTATTAGATGTACCTACATTAATTATTCAATGCTCTGAGGATAGCATTGTACCAAAAGAAGTAGGCGAATATTTAAATCAACATTTGCCAAATAGTACGCTTAAAATTATAGATGCAAAAGGTCATTACCCACATATTAGTCAACCGTTAGAAACAACTAAGATGATTATGGAGTATCTAGAGAATTAATTTATCAGAGGGGATTAATTATGAATGAAAGATTAAGAGAAGCACCTTGTGGGTTTATATCGATTGACCGTAATGGTTATATAACAGAGGTTAATAATACCTTTCTTGAATGGATGGGGTTCAAGCAAGAAAATTTAATAGGGGAGCACTTTGAATCGCTCTTATCGACGGGGAATAAGTTAATCTTTCATTCTTATTTTTACCCAAATATTAATTTACATGGATATGTAGAAGAATTATTCATCAATCTTAGAAATCAAAACGGCGAATCTATTCCTTATTTAATGAATGCAAGACATGTGGAACAAGATAGTGTTGAAATGATTGACTGTATATTTGTTCAAATGAAAAAGCGGATTGATTATGAACTAGAATTACGTAAGACTAAAAAGCAAATGGAAGAGGCCTATATAGAAAAGAACGAAGCTTTTGCAAAACTAGAACAAATTTATCGTGAAATAGAAAAGAAACAGATTGAATTAATGGAGATTAATTCAGGATTAGTTGAAATATCAAATACAGATAAGCTTACAGGCATTCCTAACAGAAGATTCTTTCAGCAAAAACTGGAGGAGCAGATTGACTGTTACCACAAAGAACAAAAAGTATTCTCCCTACTTATTATTGATATTGATCATTTTAAAAAGGTGAATGATACGTATGGACACCATATAGGTGATATGGTACTTATAAAACTAGCAAATATCCTAAAAAGCCAGGTGAGAACCGCAGATATTCCTGCTCGTTTTGGCGGTGAAGAATTTACAATCATTCTGCCAAATACGGATGTAGTAGAAGCGATAAGTATTTCTCGGAATATGAATCAAAAGGTTGAACAAGCGGAGTGGAAAGAGGTTGGGAGTTTAACAATCAGTATTGGAGCAGCCACCTTTACTAATAAGGATACAGAAGAATCGATCATAGAAAATGCAGACCAAGCTCTCTATTCTTCTAAGAAAATGGGGCGAAACCGAGCGACTCATTATAGGGATTTATCTTAATGTGGTAAAAACATTAGGTGAGACATAACACCAATTATTAAAGGTATATGGAATTTTTCATATACCTTTTTATTATTCTAAAAAACTTACCTATATAAAGCATTGCGTGTTTTTTACGAATTTATATTTTGTTTATATTTGCGATATATACAGTTTAGAACTAATGTCCATACTGAGTATAAGAAAACGATAAGGGAGAGAATACTTTATGAATAACAAATTCAAATTCACTACACTTGCTATTCTTAGCTCAGTTACATTATTAGCAGCATGCAATGATACAACTAAAAATGAGACCAACAAATCAGCGGTACAAAATGAGCAGGCGGAAGCCAAAAACGCTGAACAGCCACTTTCAAAGGGGCAAGAAATGGCGAGCATATTAAGTAGTACAAATTGGCAAGGTACTCGTGTTTATGATAAAGATAAAAATGACTTAACTAAGGAGAATTCGGGTTTTATTGGTTTAGCAAAATACGATGCAGAGAAAGGACGTTACGAGTTTTTTGATGCGAAAACAGGCAAAACACGAGGCGACGAGGGTACATTCTTTGTCACAAATGATGGCCAGAAACGCATTTTAATTTCAGATACGATGAAATATCAAGCCGTTGTTGAAATAACTGAATTAGATCAGAAGATTTTCACGTACAAACGTATGGGCAAAGATACGAAAGGTAATGATATAGAAGTATTTGTAGAGCATATACCATATGATAAAAATGATTTAGCGTTCTCTAAAGCAGATCAAAAGCTAACTACTTCTATTGGAGATATTAATACTCGTATAGATGGGGATAAAATTCTTGGTGAAACGTTATGGCAAGGAACTAAGGTGCTTGATGAGGATGGAAATGATGTCTCAAAGTATAATACGAACTTTTTAAGTGTGGCAAAGTTTGAAGAGGACACGAACAAATATGAATTCTTTAATAAAGAAACAGGAGAAAGTCGTGGAGACTACGGTTACTTTGATGTCATTAACCATAATAAAATCCGTGCGCATGTATCAATAGGCGATAATAAATACGGTGCTGCCTTAGAACTTACTGAATTAAATGATGGCAAGTTTACTTATAAGCGTGCAGGTAAAGATGCAAATGGCAAAGATATCACCATCTTTGTGGAGCATGAGCCATATAAGGGAGATTTAAACCCATCATTTAGTTTTTAACTATAGCTCCTTCCTTGAAAAAGGGAGGAATCTCCTTTATAAATTGAGGAAAGGAGATGGATAATGACAATAAAAAGTAGATTTTTAACTTCATATATTGGCGGTATTGTGATTGCGAGTGTCACAATTCTCTCTATTCTATGCATTGTCTTTTATGTCACAACAGGATCTATTCCCACACCTAAAACATTGTACCAGACTTTTACGAAGCAGCGTTCTTTGAGTCCGGATGAGGGGCTTGCTTATGTAGAACTACGGAATATTGCTAAGATGGATCCAGACAATCTTTTAGAGCAGGATATCCAAAAAAGATTGCAACAGATTGAGCTGAAGTCACTTGGCGTTGTCATCCGGCATGAAAAGGAAATAGTATATTATTCAAGGGGACTAGTAGAAAGGTCTCTTGTTGTACATTTCCCGTCTTTTGATAAGAATAATATTGAGACAAAGGGCACAATAGATAATGCAGGTGGACTCTACCGTTATATTAAGTATGATTTTTTTTATAGCGATAAGTCGAAGGGCAGCGTTTTAGTGTTAAAGAAAGAAAATAGCTTTTTAGATTTCCTGACAAAATGGGGAATTATTATTATTCTCTTCATCTTTCTTGTAGCTATCACGGCAATGCTCTTTTTAAATCAGTTTTTAAATAAGACAATTATTAAGCCACTAGAAAATTTAGGACGGACCATGTCTGAAATTCGAGAAGGAGATTTAATGATTGAGGCACCAGCATTACCTCCAAAGACAGCAAAGGAGGTACATGAACTGACCTCCAACTTTGAGAGTATGCGGTTAGCACTTTTAGATTCTATCCAGGAGCAGCGTAATCTTGAAAAAAATCGTAAAGACCTAATAGCCAGTATTTCTCATGATTTAAAAACACCGATTACCACCATTATTGGTTATGTTGAAGGTTTACAGGAGGGTGTTGCTGAAACACCTGAAAAAGCGAGAAAAGTATTTGAGGACCATCCATTCTAAATCAATTGCATTGAATAGATTAATTGAAGAACTTTTCCTTTATTCAAAGTTTGATGCAGAGGCCATTCAGTTCTACTTTGAGCGTATACAGCTTACAAAGTTCCTTACACATATCGTGGAGGAGTTCCAGCTATATAATCAAGAAGTTCATTTAGAGTTGAACGTAGAGGAGGATGTGTATGTTTATATTGATCGAATGCAGATGAATCGGGCCATTATTAATTTAATAGAAAATAGTATGAAATTTAAAAAGCAAAATGAACTATTATATATAATTTTAGAAGTAATAGTCGTGGATGATCTAGTTGAAATTAAAGTAAGGGATAACGGGCAAGGAATTCCGGAATCCAAGCTCCCATATGTATTTGATCATTTTTATCGTGGTGAAGAAGCACGTACCTCAACGACAGGCGGAAGTGGTCTGGGGCTTGCCATTGTAAAGCAGATCGTTGCCAAGCACAATGGCCGTGTAAAAATTCAAAGCAAGCTAGATTATGGTACAACAGTGACAATAATCTTGAAAAAGGCTTAAAGGAAGTGTCAATGACTCGTGCCAACTCGTATATTAATCATCGAGGATGATATCAGTATTGCAGAATTACAGAGAGATTATTTAGAAATTAATCAAATACAAGCAGATATCGTGACAGACGGTTTTGAGGGGATGAATCGAGCATTAAACGAGCCTTTTGATTTAGTTGTCGTTGATTTGATGCTCCCCTCTATGAATGGTTTTGAAATTTGTCGACGTATTCGTGAAAAGAAAGATATACCACTTATAATTGTGTCTGCAAAAAAGGAAGATATTGATAAGATCAGGGGGCTTGGTTTAGGCGCTGATGATTATATAACGAAACCATTCAGCCCGAGCGAGTTTGTCGCGCGTGTACAAGCTCATAGTAAACGTTATAAGCAGTTGACAGGTACTGGACAAACACAGGATTATTTAGAGATGAAAAATATTATAGTTGATAAAGCTGCACGGAAAGTATTTGTGTTAGATCAGGAAGTTATTTTTACAACGAAGGAATTTGATTTGCTCGCGTTCTTTATGGACCATCCAAATCGCGTTTGGACAAAGGAACAGCTTTTCCGTCAATTATGGTATATGGACGATTTAGATGGAGATGTTTTTACAGTTGTTGTCCATGTTGGACGAATACGAGATAAATTGAAAAAAGCGAAACTATCCGAGCTGCCGATCGAGACAATTTGGGGCAGCGGATATCGCTTTAATAGTTGAAAATATTGTTGTATTCAAGAAAATAAAAAACTGCCCACTAAGTATGAGAGGCAGTTTTTTATTATCAGATAATAATGTGAAATATTTTTCATTTTCACAAGTTAAATTTTCGTTGTTCCGGCATTTTTTCGCGTAAATAGGATACCGATTATTATAGCTAAAATTAATAGAATAATGGTTAACAGCAAGGTTTTTATATAATATTCATTATGCGTATCAGATAGTAACTGTACGCTGTAATTTGCTAATTTCCATGGTGAGAAATGCCAGTATTGGCCAATCAATGAATCGATCATAACACCAAATGGGATGACAATAATGGTGAAGGTTGTTGCGAACGCTGTCTTAAATATAGCGCTAAACATTAGCGCAACAGCTGTGGCAAATACAATCCATACACAATAGGACATAACCATTTGAATAAAGGACATAGTATCAACTGATCCATATAAAATAGCTGTATAGTACATACTGCCAGCATAGCCTAAGCTAACACTTAGAATGCCTAGTAAGCTTCCTACAACCCATTTACTCATAAATAAAGCAAAAAAAGAAATAGGTCTCACGTATATAAGGGTTGCTGTACCGTTTTGTCTTTCACGGTTAATCATCCCTGCTATTGTAATGACAAACACGATAAGGCCTATCGATTGGAATTGACCAGTAGAAGCCATCAGAATATCAATTGGTACAAAGTCTGGTAGTGAAAGAGAGAATCCATCGGGCATATTGCCGACAGCATTTAAAATGTCTTCCATATAATAATTTGTTAATGGATCTGTAATTCCTAGCAAAATAAATAGTAGCGGCATCCACAAGAACTTGAAGCTTCTCCAGCTTTCACGAAATTCTTTTTGAAGTAGTATAATGAAAGTCTTCATTGTCCAACCACCTTCATAAAAATTTCCTCTAATGTCATCGTCACTCGTTCCACTTTTAATATAGAAAATGGCAGAACAATAAGTTGGGACATGAGCTCTTGCATCGTTGGAAAGCCATCTTTTATTTCTATAAAAGCATAAGATTCCTCTACTGTGGTTGGTAGCTGTGATTGTGTGGCAAAGAGTGATGCCTCTTCTTTACTTGTAAATTGAATCTTATAACGGAATGAATCAAATTTCGTACGTATATCCTTCAAGGAACCTTGCTCTACTAATTGCCCCTTTTTTAAGAAGAGCAGCTGGTCTGTCATTTCCTCTGCATCATTTAAGATGTGAGTAGAATACAAAATCGTTGAATGTTGCTGCAATTGTTTTAATAGATTTATAACTTCCCGTCTCCCAACCGGATCAAGAGCGGATACAGGTTCGTCTAATATGAGGAGCTTTGGTTTGTGGACGATGGCTTGAGCAATACCAAGCCGTTGTTTCATACCACCTGAAAATGTGGACGTTTTCTTTGATCTATCGTTCGTTAATCCAACGAAATCCAACACTCTTTCTGCCTGTTTTTTTGCATCCCTAGATGGTACACCGTTTAGCTTTCCAGTCATCTCGGTAAACTCTAATGCCGTTAACCAAGGATAAAAGTTAGGGTATTGAGGCAAAAAGCCAATTTCTTTTCGGATATCTTGGGTATCATTCATTCTAATAGATCCATTGGTTGGTTTTAGTAAGCCCGTGAGCATGGATAAAGTAGTCGTTTTTCCAGCTCCATTTGGACCAATTAATGCAGTGGAAGTCCCTGCTTCAAGTACGAAAGACAAATCATCTACTACTTTTTCTCCACCAAAAACCTTCGTAAGATGTTCAATTCTAATCATGAAGTTTTTCTCCCAAAAATAAAGTAACAGATTGGTCCAATCGTATTGAGGAATATGATGACAATAGCCCAAACCCATTTTGGACCGTTCGTCTCATGAATGCGTATCAAATCAATTAATGCAACAATAAATAATATAAACTGAATAACAAGGAGTGGGGCGACTAACGCCCAATTAATATCTATCACTATAAATTCACCTCTACTTTTTAAATTAGGAATTAATTATAGATCCCCTAAATTAAAGTATCATTCGAATCCATTAAAAATTCCTTTTTTGGGGCTTTTGCTGACTTTACATATTGTTCTTCTAATTGGATAATAACAGAATATTTGAACGTATTGTATCTATTAAATCAGTTTGATAGGTAGGGGAATGTAAATGTAGAATTATTTGCTCTAAATCACAAAACAAAAGAGAGGATTAAGCTTATTTAAGTCGTTTACGAGCAGAGTTCTGGCTTTCAGAAACAGAGATATGTTTTAATGCCTTTCCTAATCCATAGAGAGGCATATTTCCATAAATCGACTCATAGTTACCACTACATACTCTATATGTTTCATGATAAATTCCCACTGCATCATTGTTTCCGACTTTTTGATTGAAATTTTTCCATGCTTTTAGATGTAGATTGTTTTTTGAATAAGAAAGTAAATCATCAATAGAGCGCCAATACTGGACCATAATGGTTGTTCTAAGGCCAAAATAGGTTTCCATTGAAAGAAAACCTAATTCTTCTTTGTTCACATACAGCTCTTTAACCATCCCAGGCATAGCCTTAAATACAGGAAGCCATTTGTGAAAGGCTAATCGCTTGTTGACCCTCATGCCAATAATAAAAACAACAATATCCTCGTCATTTGCCGTTGTATAACGCCCTGTATAAATTTTCTTAGCCATTTTATTCCCCCTAAACTGATATTTGATTAAGAGTGGAGGTGCACCACTCAATGGCGGCCATTGTTATCCTTTTTCCGTAATCTAATGTAAACAGCCAATATTGAGAAGCATCATTGTTGTAGGTAGAAATGGTATGTTCAATATTTTTATATGTTTCATAACGAGCCTCTAATTTTTGCTTATACTCTTCGATTAGGGAAATAGTAGATTCTTTTGATTGATAACTTCCAAAAAACAGTTTAAGTAAAATCTCATTTCGTTCAACCGGAATTTGTTCAACCGGCTCTTCCAACCAAGTTTTTAAAGCATTCCTTCCTTTTGGCGTAAGGAAATATTCATTACGATCAGGCTTGCCTTTTTGAGTCGACGTATGGACTTCTGCTAATCCATCTTGGACAATCATCTTTAATGTCGGATAGATTTGGCCATAACTAATTTTCCAAAAGTGGTTTAAACTCTCGTCAATTAGCTGCTTAATAGCATAGCCAGTACGGCATTCTGTAGTTAAAATTCCAAGAATGGAATAGGTTGTATGATTGTAATTTTTCAATGTGACCATCCTAACTAAAAGATATATATCATTTTGATATATGATACTTTACTTTATGAAAAGAATCCACTCCATATGAAGTGTCTTTGTAGAGAACATGTATGTATTTTTAGGAACTTTAAAGATCTTACTAGCTTTGGGGACCAAAAAATCTGAAAAAACATGCCGTAACAGCGAGAGAGTGCCTCTCGTATATTTCTGCAAATTTTCCCTTGTGTAAACGAATGGAGCACTTTCTTAGGATGCTGTAAGGGCAGGGTTAGACTCTAACTGAAAAAGAATTATATAAAGCTATCAGTCATTTAATTCAAAGACTACTGAATAATTAATGGTTAGGAGAAAGGAATTTCTTAATTTAATTACTCAGCAGCCTAGTGATTTATTTTACGGAATAATTATGAAACATCCCCCAATTTTCTTGTCTGGCAAATGGGGGATAGGCTGACACAAAGTTAACCACTATGGTTGCTTGATCAAGTATGGGGTAGTTCTGAAAAAGAAGATTGTCGCCATAACGAATAGCGGTTAATGCAAGGGGCAATTCACGTCTAAATACTTCATAGCGTTTCGCTGAGATAAGTTGATTAAATGGCTCTTGGTCAATATAAACATACACACAATAGTATAAGAAACTACTATTTTCTTTCCATTCACCCAATACTTCATCTCGCATAGAGGTGACCTTATCCCATGCATAATGATTACCAATGGTTAAAAATAGATCTCCAGTTAAATCCGAGTGAGTTAGCGTATAACGTCTTGAAATTAGGGGCTCCACAGATGTTATCGCATCTCTGTATTCTACGGATAATTTTTCAGGAGAAAATTTGGTCAAAGTAGTCAACTCCCATTGTTTTTTATCATTTTATGCAGTTTTTATAGTGTTGTTATTCCAAATACAAATGATTAAGTCGTTGTGGAGCAGAATGACGATATTCAGAAACAGGTATATGTTTTAACGCATTCCCCAAACCAAAAGAGGCAAATTCCCATAAATTGATTTATAATTTCCACTACTTACTTAAGAAGAATTAGGGTTTATTTCCATGGAAACCTATTTTGGTTTTAGAACGACCATCATGGGTCAGTATTGGCGTTCTATGGAAGGTTTACTTTCTTAAACAGCCAATGTTGAGAAACATCCAAAAGTGGTTTAAACTTTCGTCAATGCGTTGCTTAATCGTTTAGCCAGTTCGACATTTCGTCGTAAACCCATTATGGAAGTATTGGTAGCAGATTGGAAAGGGTGGCAGGCGTACGCTACCTTTTTCTTTGGAGGTCCTTATATGATGAAGACTTATAAAATGTATTACAAATCACCAATTGGATTAATTGAAATAATTGGCACGAATGAAGCGATCTATTCCATTTTATTTTCTGAAGAGGATATCACAGAAAAATTTTTATTAGAGGAAACACCATCTGTTGTAAAAGCTTGCTACACCCAGTTAGATGAGTATTTTAAAGGATATCGTCGGAATTTTTCTTTTCCCTATGCATTAGAAGGAACTGACTTTCAAAGGACAGTATGGGAGGCGCTAAAAGAAATTCCCTATGCAGAAAAAAGATCCTACAAGTATATTGCCATATCCATAGGGAATGAAAAAGCTACTCGCGCTGTAGGAAACGCAAATGGAAAAAATAGGCTAAGTATTGTCCTTCCTTGTCACAGAGTGATCGGTTCTAATGGGAAATTAACTGGTTATGCAGGAGGGCAATGGAGAAAAGAATGGCTGCTTCAGCATGAGCACACTTATTTTGAAGAACAGGGAAATAATGAATAAAGAGATATTTGATTAATAGAAAGAAGGGTTCCTTCTGTTAAAGAAACCCTTCCAAAACCAATACCATTAAACTACTTTAAGAGTTACCTCAATATTGCCTCTTGTAGCATTAGAATAAGGACAAACTTGATGAGCTGCCTCTACAAGTTTTTGAGCTGTTTCTTTATCGACACCCTCAACTTCAGCCTCTAATTCCACTGCAAGTTTAAATCCATTGTTTTCACCTTTGAAAATGGAAACATTTGCTGTGACTGCCGTTGATGTTACCTCTTTTACTCTTTGTGTTTTGATGACAAGGTTTAATGCTGAATCAAAGCAAGCTGAGTAACCAGCCGCAAATAATTGTTCAGGATTTGTACCATAACCGCCTGGTCCACCTAGCTCTTTTGGTGTCTTTAAATCTAGGTCTAATACATTGTCTGATGAAACTACTCTTCCTAATCTACCGCCTACTGCTGTTGCGCTTGCTGTGTATAAAACTGTCATTTACATTCCCACCTTTTGTTTAAATTTAAATCGTGTACGATTAAATCTTATAAGATTTAAATGAAAGAGTCAACAATTACATCTTTTTTGATTAAAATTTGTATTTTACCTTGATACCCTCAAATAAAGCGCCTAAACTTAATCGCAGACGTTAAAATTTTTAGTATCTCTTGATAAGGTACATAATAGTAAAGTATAAGTTTTTGTTATTTAGGAATGGGAAGAGAAAAAATAATATTATTGTATATAAAGGAATGAGCATGTTGGATGATTTTTTTACTTTAGAAAACCAACTTTGTTTTTCAATCTACGAAGCGAGCAGCCAATTTAACAAATTATATGCAAAGGTGCTTCAGCCATTTGGCCTTACCTATCCTCAATACTTAGCCTTATTAGTGCTATGGGAAAAAGATGGTCTTACGGCAAAGGAACTGGGCAATCGGTTAAATTTAGGTACAGGTACTTTAACGCCAATGATTAAAAGGATGGAAGCGAATGATTGGGTAAGAAGAGAGCGTTCAACAGTAGACGAACGAAAAGTCTCTATATACCTGCAACCAAAAGCTCTCAAAGAAAAACAAGCCATTATCACGAAAATCTCGGCTGACGTTAAACCATGTAATATTGAATTTGAAGAGTATGAAGAATTGATGAATCAATTAAACCTTCTTCAAAAGAAATTAAAGCAACAAAATGAATCGCTTAGGAAATAATAAAAAGCAAAGATGAATTCAACCACGCTATAGGAAGAAAAATGCCAGCACCTCTAATCATGTAGAGGTGCTATTTGTTTGAATTGTCTATTTAGGCTTATGTTAATATATAAAAGAAATTATGAGATAAAGTAGTACATAGGCGATAATTGATAAAAGTGTGAAGCTGGGGGATTATTTTGTGACTAGGACAACATTAACCAATATGTGTATGATTTATGATAAAGAGAATAATAAAGTTTTAGTTCTTGATCGGATTAAGTCTTGGAAGGGAATTTCTTTTCCTGGTGGAAAGGTTCAGGACGGCGAAAGTTTAATTGATTCAACGATTAGAGAAATAAAAGAGGAAACAGGATTAACCATCTCTAATTTAGAAGCCTGTGGAATTATATATTTGTATAACGATGAAACAGGCGAAAAGTATTTTGTTTTTAATTATAGAACAGAGGATTTTAGCGGAACTTTGCTAGATAGAACAGATGAAGGCCGTATTTTTTGGGTAGATACGGAGGAGTTACCAAAACTGAATTTTGCTGAAGGAATGAAAGAAAGGTTACCAATGTTTTTAGAGAAAAAGTATTCAGAAGGATTTGGGGTTTGGAATGAACAGGAATCAAGACAAGTAAAGTGGCAGTGAATATAACACTTATTGAAAGATAGGTATATTCAAACAAAGGAGAAACCCTTATTGAACTTCAAAAGAATATCTTTACAGACGAAAATATTTGGCCTCGTATTTGCCTTAGGGCTGTTGTTAATTTTGCTGTTAACTGTGTTTTATAGCTATATGGAAAGTAAACAGATAGAGGATAATAAAGGAAGAATGGCCTTAGAGTTATCTAAAACAGTCTCTTTTATGCCGAATATTATTACTGCTTTACAAATAAAAAATCCATCCAATGAAATACAACCCATTGCAGAAAAAATCCGTAAAGAAACAGGTGCTGAATTTATTGTTGTGGGAGATAAGAATGGGGTCAGATACTCTCA
Source organism: Rummeliibacillus stabekisii (assembly GCF_007988965.1). Classification (GTDB taxonomy): domain Bacteria; phylum Bacillota; class Bacilli; order Bacillales_A; family Planococcaceae; genus Rummeliibacillus; species Rummeliibacillus stabekisii. Next base: position 15,421 of record NZ_BJVD01000010.1, on the reverse strand, counting down.
CCCTCTACAAGCAATGATTGGTAAAAAAATGAAGGGCGGAGATAACGAAAAAGCTCTTCAGGGTGGGAAATACTATGTATCAAAATCAAAAGGATCGCTCGGCCCTTCTATTAGAGGGAAATCGCCCATTTACAATAAAAAAGGAGAAATTATTGGAATTGTATCAGTAGGTTTTTTACTTGAAGATGTTCATGAGCAGTCAAAGAAAAACATTATTAAAGTTCTATATGTCTCTCTCATTGCGTTAATTATATCCTTGATTGGCAGTTCATTACTCGGTCGTAACATTCGCAAGGATACCATGGGTCTAGAACCATATGAAATCGCTCGGCTTTATAGAGAGCAGGAGGCCATATTACATGCTGTGAAAGAAGGGATTCTGGCCATTGACCAGGAGGGGTTCATTACCACGATGAATCAAACTGCTAAAAACCTCTTGAACATTCAAGGATCTGTCATTGATTTTAAGGTAGATGACCTTTTTCCTTCTGAATATCTGTATGAAGTAATCAGAACAGGAACACCTCAAATAGATAAAGAAATAGTGTGGAAGGAAAAAACAATCATTGTGAATTGTACACCTCTTTATAATAAAAAGGGGAATCTTGGAGTAGTTGCCTCTTTCCGAGATAAAACGGAAATTGAACAAATGGTCAACACAATATCTGAAGTAAAGAGTTATTCAGAGGATCTTCGTGCACAAACCCACGAATTTACTAATAAATTATACGTATTGATGGGATTGCTAGAGCTAGGAGAGTATGAGGAAGCGATTGATATGCTCCATCAAGAAACGCAGATGCTTCAAACTCAAAATTCTATTGTCTTTAAACAAATTAAAGATACAAAAGTTCAGGCTATCCTCCTAGGCAAACTAGGAAAGGCATCGGAAAAGAAGATTACGTTTGATATAGCCCAAGATAGCTATTTAGATTCCCTTCCTTCTCATATAAAACTGTCAAATTTAATAATTATCCTAGGAAATTTAATTGAAAATGCTTTTGAAGCTGTGTTGGATTCTGACATTCCAACTGTAAAATTCTTCACTACTGACATTGGAAGTGATATTATCTTTGAAATTGCTGACAATGGAAAGGGAATTAAAGAAGAAAATTTAACATATCTTTTCCAAAAAGGATTCACTACGAAAGATTCAGATAGGATGGAAACAAGAGGATATGGACTTTCAAATGCAGAAAAGGCTGTTACAGAGATGAATGGCATGATTGAGGTTCAAAGTACGCTAGAAACCGGAACGATATTTACCGTCTATCTTCCTAAATATTTGTAAAGGGGAGAAAACATGAACAGAATAAAAGCAGTTATTGCAGAAGATGATTTCCGAATTGCAGATATACATGAAAAATACTTATCAACATTTGATGAAATAGATGTAGTTGGAAAGGCGTTAAACGGTGAACAAACCCTTGAATTAATTAAGTTAAAGCAGCCGGATTTATTAATTTTAGATGTATTTTTTCCCGATATGATGGGCACGGATTTACTTCCTCTTATCCGAAAGGACTTCCCTAAGGTAGATATTATTATGATTACGGCTGCTACTGATAAAGTATTTATTGAAACGGCACTAAATTACGGAGTAATCCATTATTTAATTAAACCAGTGAATAGGGAACGCTTTGATGAAGTTATCTCAGAATATATAAAAAGACATTCCATACTTCTGTCGAATCAGGAGATAAACCAAACGTATGTAGATCTTCTTTTTGGCAAAAGTTTCGATCAAAAGATGAAGAAAAATTCAGGACTTCCAAAGGGAATAGATGAAATAACCTTAGAGAAGGTCCAGGCTGTTCTTCTTACAAAGCGAATGGGACTTTCAGCAGAGGAAGTAGCAAAAGAAATTGGGGCTTCACGAATTACAGCGCGCCGATATTTGGAGTATCTTTCATCGATAAATGAAGCCAAAGCTGAGGTTGTATATGGAATCGTTGGAAGACCGGAAAGAAAATATTATCCTGTTTAAAGAGGGCTATTAAATATAGCCTTCTTTTTTTATGCTTCATGAACAGTATGAACAAAATATAGCATTATGTACAATAATAACTTTAATTTGAAAACGTTTTCAGTAAACAGAAAATTATATATTATTAATTTACTTATAAAAGGGGTGAAGAATAATGCTTGCAACATTAGGATTTTTAATGATTATAACATTCATGGTGCTCATTATGACCAGACGCTTATCTGCAATGATTGCTCTGATAGTGGTTCCAATTGTTTTTGCCTTATTTGGGGGATTCGGCAAAGATATGGGTCCTATGGCATTAGAGGGGATCAAGAGTGTGGCACCTACTGGGATTATGATTTTATTTGCTATTCTCTTTTTTGGCATTATGATTGATGCAGGGGTATTCGATCCTATTATTAATACAATTTTAAAGGTTGTTAAAGGTGATCCTGTAAAAATCGCAATTGGTACAGCTGTACTTGCCTTGTTAATCTCACTTGATGGAGATGGAACTACCACATATATGATTACTATTTCAGCAATGCTACCACTTTACAAACGTATTGGAATGAAACCATTAGTACTTGCGGGGATTGCAGTTTCAGCTTCTGGTGTAATGAATCTTCTTCCGTGGGGAGGCCCTACAGCCAGAGCGATGACGGCATTGAATTTGGAGATGGGGGATATCTTCACACCAGTCATCCCAAGTATGATTGGCGGAGTATTGTTTGTTTTGTTTATGGCTTACACCCTTGGTAAAAAGGAACGTAAAAGAACGGGTGTATTAGAAATTAACTATGGTACAGAAGCGATGGCAGCAGCAACGACGGCTGATGAAAGTCTAAAGAGACCGAAACTTATACTGATCAACTACTTACTGACAATCATCCTGTTAGTAGCACTGATTCGTGAAGTTTTGCCAACTACTGTCTTGTTTATGATTGGTTTTGCTATTGCTATTACAATGAATTATCCTAATTTAAAAGAACAAAAAGAAAGAGTCATGCACTACGCAGATAATGCATTGTCCGTAGTTTCCATGGTATTTGCAGCTGGCGTATTCACAGGAATACTTTCCGGAACAAAGATGGTTGATGCTATGGCTAATGTGGTTATTACGCATATTCCAGATGCCTTGGGGTCACACTTTGCCATAATTACTGCCATCATTAGTGCACCCTTTACATTCTTTATGTCCAATGATGCCTTTTACTATGGGGTATTACCGTTACTCGCAAAAGCAGCAAGCGGTTATGGAATTGATCCAGCTATGATTGGCCGGGCGTCATTATTAGGGTTGCCGGTACACTTATTAAGTCCTCTTGTGCCATCCACGTACTTATTAGTAGGAATGGTTGGCGAAGATTTTGGTAGTCTACAACGTACCTTCTTGAAATGGGCATGTGGGGCTACAGCTGTAATGATTTTAGTAGCCCTTATTTTCTCCATTATCCCTATCTAACGATTGATTCCAAAAACTCTCTATATTGAGTTTTTGGAATTTCATGTTTAAATGGATATTAAATTTACCGTTCTTTAACCGACGCCTTATATTTAATTTGAGGAGGTATTTATGGCTATATTTTTTGAGATTTTAGTAAACGTCATACTGCCCATATTTATCTTAATTGGGCTCGGGGGTTATCTCCATCGTAAGTTTTTATTTGATATGAACACTCTATCTAAATTGAATACCTATTTACTAATGCCTGCAGTCAGTTTCACTAATATTTATGAAAATAAAATTGGCGGCGAAACATTATTGCACATTCTGGGGTTTTTAATTATACAAAGTATAATCTTAATCCTCTTAAGCGGAGGCATTGCGAAAGTTGCAAAATTCGATAGAGGAGTATCCTCTGTATTTAAAAATAGTGTGGTTTTAGTTAACTCTGGGAATTTCGGTTTGCCAGTCAGCCAGCTTGTGTTTCAACACAATCCATTAGGGGCATCTATTCAAATTGTTGTGATGATTTATCAGAATTTGCTTACCTATACCTATGGGTTGTTTAACTCAGTTTCAATAGATAAAACCAAGGGGAAAGCACTGAACGGCTTTTTAAAAAACCCAGTGATTTATGCCTTCTTGCTAGGCTTGCTTCTTCATACTTTACATATAAAGATTCCTTCTTTTTTGTGGGAACCTATTAAAAATTCTTCTAATGCTTTCCTTGCTGTAGCTCTAATTACATTGGGCGCTCAAAGTGCATTTCTTCAACTTAAGCAGTTTTCGCTGTCTTTACTTATGAGTTTAGTAGGACGACTAATTTTATCTCCTGCAGTAGCATTGCTGATTATTTTTATTTTGAAATTGGATGGGGTGACGGCGCAGGCTTTGTTCATCGCAAGTTCCTTCCCAACCTCAAGAAATAGCGCACTTTTTGCTTTGGAATATGATAACCATCCTGAGTATGCGGCACAAGTTGTTTTAATGTCGACCATTTTTAGCATGGTCACTGTGACAACTGTTATTTATTTATCTACGATTTTGTTTTAATAATAATCAGTGTTAAATGGAAGGGAAACCGAAATAACGGTTTCCCTTTTTGTATCTTGAAAAGATTGACAGTTATATCGACTGCTGATATAGTTTATATCAACAGACGATATAACGATTGGCGGTGTAATGATGGAAGAGAATGCGCCTTTAACAGAAGGGGTTTATTATATCCTTTTAGCTCTGTATAAACCAAGGCACGGATATGGGATTATGCAATTTGTTTCGGAACTTAGCAATGGACGTGTAGAGCTTGGTCCAGGCACGATTTATGGAGCAATAAAGACATTGGTGAAGCGAAAATGGATTGTTCCTTTAGATGATGATGGACGGAAAAAAGAATATGTAATTACGGAAGCTGGAAAGTTGTTGATTGAAGCTGAAATAAAACGACTTGATGAGTTGCATCACAATGGGTTACTCATTACAAAGGAGGAGAGACAGCAATGAAGAAGGTAAAGTTTCGCTTTTATTTAGATTTTGAGAAAGAAGAAAAGTGGATTAATGAAATGGCGCAAAATGGTTGGCATCTGGAAAAGTTTTTCTTGGGTCGATTTACTTTTACAAAGGGAGAGCCAGGTGACAGTATTTATCGTAATGAATTTATTACTGGGATGTCTGTCCTGGAAAAGAAGGAGTACTTTGAATTTCTGAAGGACAGCGGAATTACCATCGTTCACGAGTCTGGCGGCTGGGTCTACATGAAAAAGGCGGCAGCAGAGGGACCCTTTGAAATATATACAGATACAAAATCAAAAATTGATTATTATAAGCGTATTTTAAACATTTTTCTAGTACTCTTTTTTGTGAATTTATCCCTGGGTATAATGAATGTGAACATTTATACTGATAATTCAAGTATAGAGATAGCTAATGCCTCTATTGGCGTAATAAACATAGCTGTTGCATTACTTATAGCCGTCCCAATTGTAAAAATAATAAAAAGAAAAAAAGGATTAGAGGAAGAACAGCAATTTTTTGAGTAAGGCTATCTAAATTTATTCTGAGATTGTAATATCCTTTCTATATGTGTTGAGAAAATTTCTTAACAATCGTTTGTAGTTGTTGCTTGTTTTGCATAAATTGTTTTTTTCGGTGGCCGTTAGCTCCAGAAGGATGAGGGAATCCAAAAAGACATCTTTCCATAGGGATCTCTCCTTGTTTCGCTAAGTCGGAGATGACTTCTGTTACAGCTTTACCTAAGGGAACGAGAAGATAGTCTTGTTTAATTTCTTTTAGCTCATGAAGAAATATATGATATGCATAATTGGTTAATAGGGGAGAACGGCCAATTTTTGGCGTATGCCCTGTATAATTCTTTTCCTTCACAAAGACAGGGTACTTAATCACAGAAGTGGTATGTAGAAGGTTAAAATGTTTCTCGAATAATTGCCGAGTTGACGAAAGCCCAAATGCTTTATTCATTTCACATTCATCAAGCATCTCAATTAAGTTTTCCCTCATTGTACCCGCAAAACCGGCTGCTCTTTTTGATTGTTCTAAAATTTGGTCGGTTGAAGCACCTTCACGTAAACAAATTTTGGCTTGTAGTAGGGCAGCCTTCATCTGTGTCCACCCAGGAGTAATGCCTACTATAACTACTTTGGCATCTCGATTAATGTACTCATTGTGAGGGGCATAGTACATTTCAATATTGTTGTCTTTTTCAATGAGAAAGTTGCTATTCAATACGTCATCTGGAGTGATTATATTAGATTCAGGCAAGCTATTGATATATGGCAGGTAATGCTCCAATTTAATTTCGTTTAGCATCGCGTTATACATCCTTTCGAGAGAAATGGAGTAGGAATAATTTCATCATAGTCATTTTGTATAATACATTCCAGTAGCAGGAACTAGCAAAAGCAATGTTTCACGTGAAACAGAATGAAAACCCAACCCCACTAAGAACTCAGAAGGATTGGGCTTTAAGCTTTAATTTTCAGATTGCGAGTGTAACCAACCCATGGCAACATTCGCGTGTAAAGCTGCTCCATATTTAAAAATATCTTCATTTTGGAACATACGTGGATTATGAACAGGTGGGGCTCCTTCTTCTCCTGTACCTAACACAACAAAAGCAGAAGGGACTTCCTGAGAAATGTAAGAAAAATCTTCCGAACCACTCATAACGCCATTGTCCACAATATTTTCATCGCCCATTACTTCTTGAAGTAGGGGAGTTATTTCGTCAACAAATTTAGGGTTATTATAAGTTGTTGGCGTATGGAAATCTGTTATTGAATATTCTCCGCGCCATGCTTTTACAACATAATCAATCATTTCAGGAATTCGTTCACATAGATAATCACGTGTTTTTTGATCATAGCTACGCATATTGCCGCTAAGTACGCCCTTATCAGGGATAACATTGGTTACTGTACCGCCATTCATTGCTCCGATTGAAAACGTTACGTTTTGGTCGGGCGCCGCCTCACGTGTGAAGAGAAGATTTAAACTTGTATAAAGCTGATTCATAATCATATTCGCGTCGACTGTTTTATGTGGCTGTGAGCTATGACCACCATTCCCTTTGATGTCTACAATGTATGTATCCATTGCTTGTGTTAAAGTCCCTTTACTAACAGACAGAGTTCCCGCTTGTTGATCTGGCATGATATGAATGCCAAATGCTACATCGACTTTTGGATTTTCAAGTGCTCCGTCATCAATCATTAGTTTAGACCCAAAACCCCATTCTTCTCCAGGCTGGAAGAAAAGTTTCACAGTCCCTTTTAAGTCTTCTTCATGATTCTTCAAAAGCTGTGCAGCTCCTAGTAGCATCGCTACATGAGAATCGTGGCCGCACGCATGCATTTTGTTTTCAAGCTGTGATTTAAAATCAACTTCAACTTCTTCTTGGATGGGTAAAGCATCCATATCGGCACGAAGTAGAATACAGGGAGTTCCATGACCAATCGTTGCTATGACGCCCGTACAATTCTCTTGTGAACTAAATCCTGCTTTGATATATTTTTCTCTGACCTCATCTGGCACAGTCCCGCACGATGTATAGGGTATTTCCATTTCATCTAACCGTTCTTGAATATATTTTTGTGTATGTGGAAGATCAAAACCAACTTCAGGGTGTTTATGTAAATGTCGGCGATCCTTAATAATTTGTTCTTCATAATTCTTTGCTTCCTCAAAAAAATTAATCATTCTAGCATCCTCCTTTAATTAATACAAGTGTAATAGAAGATCATTAATTAGGACCCAACCCGATGGAATTAGCGATAATGATTAAGATGAATGCCGCAAAATGTAGCAATAGGAATAATTTTAATGAGAATTTTACCCAATCAGAGTAACTTACATTAGACATGCCAAGAGCTGCCATTAAGCCCCCAGAGGTTGGCCATAAATAATTTGTAAAACCATCTCCAAATTGGTAAACGACAACCATTATTTGTTGATTGATACCTAATATTTTTCCAAGAGGGCCCATGATCGGCATTAAAATCATCGCTTTTCCGCTTCCTGAAACCACAAAGAAATTAAAGAAAATCACTACAATAAATAAGACAAGCAGGGTAATGATTGACCCCGTGTGACTAAGCATGCCAGACAATGCGTGGACAGCTGTATCAATTATTTTTGCTTGATCCATCAGTATCATCACAGAACGTGCGAACCCTATAGCTAGTCCCGTAGGTAGTAGACGAGCAGCGCCTATACCAAATGTTTCAGCAGCATCACTTGGATTTAATCGCAATACGATAATTAAGAAGATTGCATAAATAGCATAGATGGAGGATAGCTCAGGCATTCCCCATCCAAGGTGTATAGCTCCAAAGGCACTGCCTATTAAAACAGCGACAAGCCCGATTAATGCCACTTTCCTTGGCCATGTAAATGCTTCTTCTTCATATTCAGCTTTTTTAGTATGATCCAGCTGCTCTAAATATTCATTAAATACAATACTTTTTGTAGCATCTGCTTTTGTTTTATTGGCATATCGCAGTATATATATTGCAGAAATAATCAAAAAGACAATCAATGAAACAATTCGAAAAATGAGCCCTGAATAGATTGGCAAGCCAACAATTGTTTGGCTAACGCCAGTAGTATAAAAATTAACTACGCCTGATGTAAAACCAATGGCTAAACCAATTGTCGACGTAGCGAAAGCCGTAATTCGGTCATAACCCATTCCCATGATGACAGCCATTGCGAGAGGGATAAAAGGTATGCCACCCTCACCAAAGCCAATTGTTCCTAGGATAGAAAATAAAGCAAGCAATGCAATAATGATTAGCTTTTCCTTGCCCTCTGCAATCTGCAACAGCTTATGAATACCCGCAGCGATAGCTCCGGATTTTTCAAGGATATAAAGTGCTCCGCTAGCAAAGAGCAACATCACTATAATATCCGCCGACTGTACAACTCCATTATGTAATGCTGTAAAGAAGTCCATAAACGAAATAGGATTTTTGTTTTGGATATAATGAAATACATCCGTATTGAGTTTGGTAATACCGGTTTTTGGATCTACAGTACGTTCATACTCGCTGCTTGGTACAATCCATGAAAGGATGACTACTAGCAACATGACGAGCAAAAACATAATATAAACATGTGGAAAGCTAAACCCCTTTTTTTCCCCTTTTTTAAACATACATTGTCCTCCCAATTCCCTAGGTAGCTTTTCAGAAAAAGCATACTAGCTTGTAGATCAAATGCTATCAGCCCTAATCCCCATTAGGCGTCGCCGTTTGATTTTAACCATGAGCTATACCCATAAATAGTTCTACTCCTGTTTCTATTAGTTCATCTCGGAAATCATATTCATGTGTATGAACTTGAGGATAATCCTCACCATTACCGATAAAGCAATACGAGCCTTTTGTAAGCTTTGTAAAATGGCCGAAATCTTCGGATCCACGGAATGCTTCTTCTAATTCAATTAATTTCATCCCTTTTGCTTTGGCTGCAGTTCGTATTTTTTCTGCGCTCTCATTATGATTAGCGGTTTCTGGAAACTCATCATTATACTCGAAAGCTACTTCCAATCCATATTCTTTGGCCTGTTCTTCAGCGAAGTTCACGAGATTTTGTTGAAGCTGGTCTAATTCTTTTTCATATAAAGCGCGTATTGTTAACCGAATGACCCCTTTGGAGGCAGCAATCCCAAATGCTTTTTCACCGATATCAACTTGAACAACTGTACATAAAATTAAGCCATCGTTCTTTTGTGGTGAAATGAATGTCGGAATTTCTCTTACGATATTGGCAATTGCAATAGAAGGATTGGTTCCTTCTTCTGGTTGACTAGCATGTGCTGGCAACCCTTTAAAATATATGGACATACCTTTGGAAGCACAAAGCATAGTACCGTCTATGATATTGACCGATTGATAGGGAAGGCCACTCATATTATGATAGGCAAAAATCTCATCAATATTATTTTCTACAATAAAATCAACACATTGAATGGCACCATCGCCCGTTTCTTCAGCAGGTTGGAAGAGAAAATATATATTATTCTCAGCTCCATTCTGATCAATTTCAAGGGCAAATCCCGCCAACGTAGCAGAATGTCCATCATGACCGCATTTATGCGCCTTCCCTGGAAACTTTGAAGCCCATGGAACATCAATGACTTCGTCCATAGGCAATGCGTCAAAGTCAGCTCTAAAGGCAATATTCTGTTTATCTTCCCCAGCATGGAAAGCAGCATAAAACCAATTTCCTTTATCAACAATCTCAAGGTTATTTGTATGCGCTTTCAAGAATTGGATTAAATGTTGCTTTGTCCAATGCTCTTCATTGGATAGTTCAGGATGCTGGTGCAATTCATGCCTTAATTTCTTTGCGGCTTCATAGTTTTGTATATTCATTTGCAAACCTCCTATAAAGTATATTGTATATTGTACATTATATTTTATGTTTTTCAATAAAAAATAATTCGAAAAGTCCAACTATTGTTGGTCCCTTCGAATGAGGAAACTAAGTATAAGAAATGTATTAACAGAATGAGAATTGCATAATAGGGTGATTTTTAAAATTTAGGATAGATTTTTTTTTGAAACAACGGAAAGGTGAAAGTGAATAGAAAGGATGATAATGAAGAAGGAAATCTGTACGTTTATAAAACATTTACAGGGCATATATAGATTATCTTTATCTAATCATCTATATTACACGCAGCTTCCCACTTCGGCGGAGGAAGTGGGGGTCACTTCAAGAGATAGCGAATAATAGAAGAGTTGAATAAATACCCACAATCCTATAAGGGAATAATATCAATCTTATCTGAATTCCAATGAACATCTCTCATGTGTTTTTCTAATACGTCGATATCTCCAGCTCTGAATAATTCGATCATCTTTTTGTGTTCATTATTTGTCTGTCTAAGCTTTTCCTTTGTGAATTCAACATTCTCTAGATTGTACATATTTTTTAAGAATTTCTTTTCTAATTGGTGAAGCAAGCCTACAATACTTTTGTTTGGACAAATGGAAAGGTATACGTTGTGAAATTCCTCTTGCATTTTATGATACATATTGAAGTTTTCCGTATTAATTGCCAGATCGATGCTTTGCACATAAAACTCCATTTCTTTTAGATGTTTCTCATTAAGTAATGGTGCTGTAAGAGATGCGGCTAGTCCATCGAGCGTTCCAATAATCAAGAAGGTTTCTTTTGCTTCTTCCTTTGTTAATCCCTTTATCACAAAACCTTTTCTTGGAACATATTCTAACAATCCATCTGAGGATAGTTGAATTAAAGCCTCTCTAACAGGTGTTCTGCTCACATTTAAACTTTCGCTAATTGCACTCTCATTGACTTTGCTGCCGCTAAGAAGTTCGTTATTGTTAATTTGTTCTACAATATAATTATAAACATGGTCTTTCAATAACAAGTATTGACTCATTTAAAATACCTCCGTTATTTATTTGGTTAACATTAATTTAAAATATATACAAAGTATCTGACTGTCGTTCTATTCATTATAAAACGAACTCTATCTAACTGGAAGAGCTGGTATTTTCTAAAATGTTCTTTGTAGTCAGTAGTCGTCACAATTTAAAAGGTGTACCTCTTTCCATGAGGTACACCTTACTAGAATAAAGAGATATAGTTATGCTATTTTTCTATTCTTTCCTTTTTTCTTTCCTCTAATTGTTCTATATACTCTTGGTATTCCTTTTCTACTTCTGAAGTAGATGGAAGAAATGCTTCATTATTAAAGTCAACCCGTTTCCCATAGCGGAGCATTTCATAGATAATCATGCCATTATTGGGCTTAGAGTTAGTGGTGATCATTGGAATGATATCGAACATTACATAATAAATAGCGTAAAAAACAAATCGATCTAAAAAAGTCTTATACTCCTCTCCCCATCCATGTGCTACAGAAAAATTAATCAAAAAAGCTACAGTTAGATTGGCTATAATAGGGCCTGCATAGATGCAGACATATGCAAAGTTGCTCTTCCGTTTGATCCCATCATAGGAAAACCAGCTATACAAATGATAATATTTACGAATATCAATCATGCCAATTTTAAAGATCCGGGGACCAGTACCAATGGTTACTCTTGGATTTATAACCCCAAATAACCAGCTGACAATAAGATATCCGGATTCTCTAATTAACAAGACTACAGGCAAGATAATAAAGGCTGAGATGACAAGAGACAAAAGATCTTTTAGTCCAAACATAAGTAACCATTGCCAAAGGAACGTTTTTATAAACGTCCATATTATGGTTATTTAATAGTCTTAAAACTAAACATAAGCATCCTTTTAGCCAGAATCTTTAGGACATAGTATACTTAAAAAATATTGTAACAAGGAGCTGGTATGATGACACAATCATTAAAAGGCAAAATAGCATTTATTACGGGTGGTGCTCGCGGCATCGGCAAAGCAACAGCTATCGCTTTAGCTAAGGAAGGCGTAAATGTAGGATTGCTTGCCAGAACAGAAGAGACTTTAAAAGAAGTAGTAAAAGAAATTGAAAGCATAGGTGTAAAAGCAGCTTATGCAGTTGCTGATGTAGCCAATAAACAGCAGGTTGAAGAGGCTGTTGAAGCTTTGACAAATCAATTAGGACAAGCAGACATTTTGATTAACAGTGCAGGTGTTGCAACATTCGCGAGTGTTCTAGAAATGGATCCAGAAGAATGGAAACGCATCATTGATACTAATTTAATGGGCACATATTATGTAACTCGTGCTGTATTGCCACAATTAATTGAGAAAAATGGCGGAGACATTATCAATATTTCTTCTACAAGCGGCTTGGGCGGCGCAGCAACATCAAGTGCATATAGTGCATCCAAATTTGCTGTGATTGGTTTCACAGAATCGCTTGCACAAGAAGTACGCCGTAATAATATTCGTGTATCTGCATTAACCCCAAGTACAGTAGCGACAGATTTGGCGCTTGATCTAAGCTTGATTAAAGACAATGACGAATCTAAATTTATTCAGGCTGAAGATCTTGCTGAATTCATTGTAAGTCAATTGAAATTAAATTCACGCATGTACATTAAAACAGCTAGCTTTATTGCAACAAATCCATTTTAATGAAAAAGGAGTTGGTGATTTTTTTATCATCAACTCCTTTATTATTTATATTAACCTACTGAATAGGTAGACGAACAATAAACTTGCTTCCTTTATCTAGTTCACTTTTCACTTGAATTGTGCCGTCATGAGACTGCACAATCCACTTGGCAATGGAGAGGCCGAGGCCATAACCACCGAGTTCACGAGAGCGAGCCTGGTCTGCGCGATAGAAGCGCTCAAAAATCCGGTTATAATTAGCTGGATCAATCCCTATGCCTGTATCTTTCACTGTCATACACAGCTCTTTATCACTTATGGAGAGGGAAAGACTTGTCTCTCCACCACTTCGATTATACTTAATCGCATTATCCAATAAAATATAAAGAAGTTGGGTTAATCTTTGGGGATCTCCTGTAAGGATTAATTGATTAGGCGTGTCATAATGAAGGTTGACTTCCTTAGCTTCTGCAAGTGGACAAACAGAGTTTATGACTTCTTCGACAATAGGTTGAAGATCAAATGTTTCTTTTTTAAGTTCAATAGCATCACTGCCCGAACGTGCCAGTGTTAGTAAATCACTCACCAATCCAGTCATTCTTTTTACTTCTTTCTTCATTCCTAAAATAATCTTTTTTTCGTAGGACTCTTCTTCTAAATCTATAACTAATTCTAAAGCGTTGATAGATGATAGCATCACACTTAAGGGCGTACGCAACTCATGCGAAGCATCTGCAGTGAACTCTTGTTGTCTTGAAAAGGCATACGTTATTGGAATCATAGCTTTTTTCGACATATAGTGGCTAATAATAAGGGCAATCACTGAAAAGAGTAGAACTAATCCTAATAATATGATTAAGAGCCATTTGAATATCTGGTGTACAACTGAGATATCTTTGCCAATATATAAGGTGCCGATCGTTTCACCATGGTAGTTAATAGAGTGTTTAGCAATGAGTAAGCGGATGTTGTTTGTTGTTTTGATTGGTTGAAAGGCATCTTTATTATCGGTAAACTGACCCCTTTTTGGAAACTCTGCCTGAACTGTTTCTTGGTACATATTTTCTTGATTCTCTTGTTTTTTAGTAAGAGTTTTAAGTAAGTTATCACGCATACTAGGTATGACTTCATTACCTAGTACTAACTCTCCTGAATTATCCATAATGTAATAAAAAAATTGATCTGCATCATTCATAAGAGAATCTTGATATTTAAAGCGCAACTGCCCTTTATTGTTGTGTGATTGAAGATAGGATTCGATATTTCTAGCTTCATGATTCAAGTTTCCTTGGAGATTACGTTCTTGATTCTTAAAAATGGTTGTATACAACAAAAAGTAAACAACAGCTGTAAAGAGAAGGAGGAAGAGCATAAGCAATCCACTGTATAATGCAGTTAAACGAAATTGAGTCTGTTCAAATATATTTCTTTTACGGAATAAGCGGGAGAATGGTAGTTTAGCAATTTTCAAGTGTATAGCCAACTCCTCTTATGCTCTTAAGCAAATCATATTGATCAACCATTTCTAATTTTTTTCGTAGCAATTTTACAGTTGCATCTATCGTTTTCATCGAAACCTCTGCATCAAAACCCCATACACGTTCTAATATGATATCTCGTGTTAGCACCTGCCCTTTATTTTGTACTAGTAAATCGAGTAGCTGAAATTCTCTCGGGCTTAGCTGTATATTTTTTTTACCTTTAACGATCGTCTGGTTTGTTCGATTCAACAGAAGGTCCTGTATCCATATTTTATCTTCTATAAGTGGGGCAAAGTTGCGCCGAGAAAGTGCCCTTAAACGTGCTAAAAGTTCATCAATTTCAAACGGCTTTATAAGGTAATCATCAGCCCCGGCATCTAAACCATTAATTCGATCTTTGACTGTATCCTTAGCTGTAAGCATTAAAATTGCACCGGTATATCCATCACTTCTTAGCTTTTGGCAAATCGAAATTCCATCCCCATGGGGCATCATCCAATCTAAAATAATGAGATCATAATAGGAGGTGGTGGCATATACGTAAGCATCTTCGCCTTCCTTGACCCAATCTACTTTATAGCCACCTTTCTTTTTCAACATAAAGCTAGTTAATTCGCCAAGCTGCAAATCATCTTCAGCTAAAAGAATATTCAAATCTGGCACACCCCATTTCCATAGTGTAATGTCTTTTTTCTTATAGTACTTCTTTCTTTTACGGTAGAAAAGAATTCTTTAAAAAAACTCGTACCACCACAACTAAGTTGTAGTGGTACGAGCACTGAAATATCTTCTGAATGTGATAATTAGCGTTTTGAATCAAGCTTTTGTATTTCTTCTTGGGCTTGATCAATTAGTTTTTGTGCTTTTTGTTTCGTCTTTTCATCTAACTTATCCAAGCTCTTTTCTAATTCTTTATTTCCTCTTTTTTTCGGGTGATCAGGAAAATTGACACCT
>NZ_BJVD01000009.1 GCF_007988965.1 Rummeliibacillus stabekisii | reverse complement strand
AGAACCGTTTTTTTCTTTATCTAGAATAGCTTGAGCCTTCTTTTTAGTGGCGTCATCTAAATTAGCTAACATAGAGTTTTTAAAATTAGGTTCTGGTAATGACACGCCGAGTTTCGCCAATTTGCTTTTTAGTTCTGCTTTAATCTTTTGTATTTGTTCTTGAGTCGTATTACTACTATCAGAGGAATTTGACATCGTCTTTGCATATACGTTAGAGCCAATTCCACTTAATACTCCAACTGACAGGGCACCTGACATTACATATCCAACTAGTTTCTTTTTGTTCATAAGTGTTCCTCCAAATATCATTTATTTTTTGTTGCCTCTATACCTTATCCTTCAATAGTGAAAAGACGGTGAAAAATGGGACCATTTTAAAATATTTTTTGTTTTTTTATTTGGTTTGTTTTTCTTCTTTTGATCAACTGTTTTTAACACCTAAGCAAAATGTTGATAGCAAAAACCAAAAAAAGGGTATAGCATAAAAAAATACTGAGGTGATCAAATGCTATCTTCATCGTTGCTGGAAAAAGTGAAAAGAAATCCAATCAAGACAGCAGGTATTCTTCTGGGGACTTTTGTAATCGCTCGAACCGCTGAAAAAATTATCTTAAAAAAAATAGAAAAAGCTCCGCAGAAAGATGACGGATTTGCTTTCGGCACTATTCGACATTCCAAGGATTCAATTACTTTTTTACTTAAGGAAGCACAAGGGCTTTATACAATCTATAGAGATGGAAAGTTGCTTTATAAAGGTGATAAAAGTGAATACACTGACAAAGGTTTGGTTCCAGGTACGTTATATCAGTATTATGTGGAATTTACTGAGGAAGAAAAGGGGATTTCTAAAAAGTACGGTGTTCAAACGGCTACAGCTGTTGATCAAAAATCAGAGAATAATATTTTGAAGGATTTAGTTATCACAACTGTTATTTCAGAAGAAGACATTCAGTTTAAATGGGAAGCTATTGATGGAATTGAGGAATACTTTATATATCGAGATCAACAATTGATTGGTAAAACAAAAACATGCAACTTTAAAGAAAAAATACCAAGCACAAGTAAAGAATTTAATTACCAAATCAAGGCGAAAAGGCCGCTTCTCTTGTCAGAACAAGGAAGCAGCAAGACCAATTCTGCAATAGCTGGTGTATTAGGAATAGCAAAAAATGATACCTCGAAAGAACAAACAGCAAAAGAAGAATTTACGCTGAGAAAAAAGATAGGACCAGCAGAACATCTTCTTTTAAGACCCGAAGCAAACAGGCAAGAGAAAAAGGATAAAAATTGGTTGGTGCGCTACACCACATTTTTAAAGGAAGAGTGGATCGGAAACCCAAATATAGCCTCCTCTGAACGTTTTTTTAAAGGAGACAATCGTCATTACGATCCGGAAGCAAATAGCTATCGTACTCGGACAGAAATTACCTATGATGCAGAAGCTGAAGAAGCAACAGTGCTGAAGAAAACAGCCGGCATTACCAAGGCATATGATGAGGATAAGCATTTTTTAAAGGAAGAGCGGGCCTCTGATGAAGGAATAGAAATGCAAGAAGTCATCAAGAACGAGGATTTCGTACGGTTTGAGCTGTATCATGAAGTAGGTAATCCGCTTGTAGCTTCTCCTGCCATTAATTATAGATTGTTTGGGACATTTTATCGCAATGGGACAGTAGATTTTATAGGTAGCCATGACCAAGCACCATGCCATGAAGTGTATATGAAAGAACATGATGAAAAAGAATGGCACACAGTACATCAAACGGATAATAAGGGCCTTGAAATGATGGCTCCGCAAACGGCAAATCATTTATGGCGTTATACCACTTTTACAGAAGTTTGAGGTATAAGATCTACCAGTATAAAAAGAAAAAAAGAGCGAAAAGGCTTTCTTTTCGCTCTTTTTTTATATGAATCTTTTTCGGATATTTGGCGATGGAAGCATACAGCTTTCCTTTTTGCCAAACCATTTATAGCGGTTTTTCGCAATGATGTCATATACAGCATTTCGCAATGGTAGTGGTACGGCAACAAAGAAATAAAATATCTTCCAAAATCCTGAGAGGCCCTTGCATATTCTGAGTGCTGCTGTTGATTTATAGTAAACTTTGTCATCCTCTATGAGTACGATGCTGTCAATGGAAGAAGGTATCTGATATTTCTCCCGCATTTTCTCTCCCGTGTCCCCCTGTAATGAAGAAAAATAAAAACGTCCTTTAGGGTCATGTTTGATAATGAACTGTACACTTGAATCGCAAAAATTACATTCGCCATCAAAAAGTACAACTGGATGCATAATGGATCCCTCCTGTTTTTAATACTTTAACCGTTTATAGGAAAAGAAAAACCTTTATTATATGTAAATTATACGTTGTGTGAGAATATATTCGCACATTAAATTAATCGCTCTATATAACATTATTGTAATTAATTGGACCGATAATTACTTAAAAAAACAATATTTTATCACAAAATTTAAAAGAAAGGTATTGCGCTTTTACAGTAAGTCTGCTATTGTTTACTGGTGATTTATTTAGAATTCTAAGTAATTTTTTTGAAAAGCCAAGCATGAAAAAAGAATAATTGAGTGTCCATAAACCGCTATTTACTTTTCTATTAGGTGAAGTAGCGGTAAATATTTAGTCTCCTAATATTTAGATAACTAAAATTTAGAACATACAAATTTTAGTTATTTCAATAAAATTATCGGTTTCTACATACACTTATCAATTGTTACTTTGAATTGCTTATTGTTGGTAATAAATACGAAAGCAGAAAGGAAGTAACGAATTATGGAAAAGAAAAAAATACATTACGCGTGGTGGACCTTGCTAGCGCTTTGTATCATTGTTGGTATCGGTAAAGGAAGTTTGAGTAACTCTGCAAGCTTATTTTTAACGCCGATTACTAAAGATCTTGGTGTAGGCTTAGGTAGCTTAAGCTTGTATTTCAGTGTCTCTGCTATTGTGACGTTGATCTTCCTACCAATAGGCGGAAAAATTTTGGCGAAATATGATATTCGCTCAGTTTTAATTGTAGGTATTATTTTACAAGCGGGATCTTATGTTCTATTTAGTTTTATGAGTTCTGTATGGGGATGGTATATTATGGCCATTCCATTAGCTGTTGGGGGCGTTTTTATCACAGTTATTGCAGGACCAGTGCTGATCAATCAATGGTTTAAAAAGAACAGTGGCTTGGCTCTTGGTATTTTAGGTGCTGCTGGTGGTTTATTAGGTGCTATTTCTCAACCAATCGTTGGTAAATTGATTTCTAGCCATGGATGGAGATCATCTTATGTTATTGTTGGTATTGCAGCAATGGTGATCATTATACCAGTTGTCTTGCTTTTGATTAAAAAATCTCCACAAGCGAAGGGTCTTCTTCCATATGGGATGGATGAAGCAGCTGCAACTGATAATGGGGCAGCAATCAATACTGAAGAGAAAGGTGTTACATTTGCAATAGCAAAAAAATCTTCTGCTTTTTATGCATTGCTTATTTTCTTCTTCCTTGTAACATCTATTGCAAGTTTTTCTATGCATATTCCAACATACTTGATGAATAAAGGATTCAGTGTTTCGTTTGCAGGTAACATTATGGGGACCTTAATGATCGGTGTATTAATTGGATCATTAATCATAGGCTTCTTGACTGACCGTATAGGTTCAAAAAATACAGCACTTCTTGCAATGGCTGTTGGTTTAATATCTATTTGCTTGCTTGTATTTACAGAGTCAAATGCTGGGATCATTACTTTAGCTGTAGGGTTATTTGGCGTGATTTCATCATCAATCGGTACATTAGGGCCTGCGCTGACAGCAAGTCTATTTGGTAATAAAGAGTATAGCCAAATTTATTCAACAGCCTCTTTAGGACTAGCAATCTCTTCTATTGTCGCTCTTCCTGTATATGGCTATGTGTATGATTTTACAGGAAGCTACACAGTTGTTTTATACGCTTTACTAGCGATGTTAGTTATCAATATCATTGCAATCTTGTTTGCATTTAAAGGTAAAAAGAAATTAGAGCAAGATGGCTTTTGGAAATAAGTCAATAGAGCACAGACCAGCGTAAATGGTCTGTGCTTTTGTTGATTAAAATTGGACTTTCTCTCCCTGTACCCACACCTCTTGGATATGTTCTGGGCGTGTATGATACATAATTTTTTGGAAAATATCGTATAGTTGCTCATCTGGTGAAAAGATGGGCATTCTTGCAGATGACATAGTAGTATCAATAATTTGAATATCCCACGAGTAATTTTTTTCGATTTTCCCAATAGGTAAACTTAAGCTTTCGCCTCCGCCGGCTGTTGCCAGATAAAAGGCTTCATCGATGGTTAAGCGAGAATGAGGTACGCCCCGCTCACTGGCTGGTATAGAAGGGTTTACACCATCTTCTAGCATCCGTGATGAAATAATTGATTGAATGGCATTGGCATATATGCTTGGCGTAGCGCCAGCAGAGATATCTGTTCCTAAGCCAATATCCACTCCTTTTTCTTGCAGATGTGCTACAGGCAATACGCTATTGGCAAAATAGGCATTGGATAAGGGACAGTGGCTAATGGCCGTTCCTGTTTTTGCGAATAGTGAGGCGTCTTCATCGTCTAAGAAATTACAATGTGCCATCACTGATTTATCTTTTAGTAATCCAAAATCATTGAGTGCAAAGGCATCATGTTTTGAAAAACGTTCTTGTACATAATTGTGTGCCCAATCACTTTCACTGCAATGCGATTGGATATAGGTATCATATTTTTCAGCTAATTTTCCCAATCCTGTCAGTACTTCATCTGTACAGCTTGGGATAAATCGAGGGGTCACCACAGGGTACACGCCTTGCTTGGTTTCCTTTGAAAGATGATTGACTTCAAGAATAAATTCTTCTGTATCAGCTAATGCCGTTTTGGCATCTTGATCTCGGTAAAAATCGGGATTTTGTATTGGATCGTCCATCACCACTTTACCTACTAATCCGCGTTGTCCCTTTTTTGCACATATTGTCGCGAGTAATAAGCTTGCTTCTTTATGGATAGTAGCGAAGTAAAGAGCTGTTGTTGTTCCGTTCTTAAGCAATGTTGTAACTAAATCATCATAAACAAGCTCTGCAAATTCTAGATCAGCAAACTTTGCTTCGAGTGGGAAAGTATACGTATGGAGCCAATCATATAGAGGTAAATCAAGGGCTGTTCCTGATTGTGCCCATTGCGGTGCGTGAACATGCAAGTCGACAAAACCAGGTAAGATATATTGCCCTGCCGCTAATGTGTGGAAATTGTCATTATCTTGATAGTCATCTATCAACCTAGAGTACTCATCGTGTGTAGAATTGAAAATATCCTCAATCAAGCCGTTTTCATTAATGCAGAAGAGATGGTCTTTTAAGATGGCTACTTTTTTATTTGTTTCACTTGTAAAAGCAGTTCCTTTGAAAATAAACGTATATTTATCCATATATACCTCAATAAAGTTCGTCTTTTTGTTTATATTTTGATTATAAATGATTAGCTGGTTAAATACTATTACAAAAAAGCGAATGTTTGTTTTGATAGGTTAAATCCTTATATGGTGCAGGTTTGAGTTATTTTAAGACATTGCTGACTAAAAACTTATTAAAAAATATACTTGCAATTCATAGGGTGAGTGCTATACTTAGCCCATAAAATTATATAAGTTGTTTTTCATATAATCGTGAGAATATGGCTCACAAGTTTCTACCTGTTTACCGTAAATAAACTGGCTATGGAAAGCTTTGAAAAGATAAATCGTCTATAGGGACGTTTATCTTCTCTTTCGAATTCTCATTTTTTTGAACTCGGATTACATGGCTTTCTACGAAGGTAGAGGTATGTAATCCGAGTTTTTTATTTTGATGAATTATATGGGTTGATTTATTACAGGAGGATTGATGATGGGAAGTATAACGAGAGAATTAGAAACAGGGAGAACAAAAAGAGTTATTGTGGACCGGAAAAGGGGAGGCGCTGCTGCTCAAATGCTTCTTCTCGGCTTACAACAAGTAATGGCAATGGACCTTTTTATTCCGCCGATGATCCTAGCAGGCATGCTTTCTTTTTCAGTAAATGATAGTGCGCTATTAATTCAAATGACATTTATTGCATGTGGACTGGCGACATTAATTCAAGCAGGGCTTGCAATGAAGCTTCCTGTCATGCAAGGGCCCTCATTCGTTCCGATCAGCGCGCTTGCTGCCATTGGGACAACCTCGGGAATCGGTACAATGATTGGAAGTTTAATACCTGGTGCTTTGCTGATAGGCTTGCTAGGTTATCCGCTGCAGCTGTTCAGTAAGGCAGTAAGAAGGTTTATTCCTCCTTTAGTAGCTGGCACGGTTATTGTTATTGTCGGTATTTCGTTAATGCCTAGTGCCATTCATTCGATTTATACTGCGCAGGGCAGTTTAAGCTCAAATATGATTGTAGCGATTGTAACAGCTGCTGTTCTAATTTTCTGTATGTATATTGGCGAAAGGTCAAAAACAAAACTTCGCTTTATCAAAGTAATTTCCGTTATTTTAGCGCTTGCCAGCGGCTCTCTTGTTGCATCCTTTTATGGATTGATTGACTTTTCTTCTGTAGAGAAAGCGTCGTGGTTTCAGTTGCCAACTCTCTTTGCATTTGGAATGCCCACGTTTAATATCAACGCCATCCTTATTATGTTGGCCATCTATTTGATCGTCATGATTGAAACAACCGGTACTTGGTTTACAGTTAGCAATATTACGGGTGACAAGCTAGATGACAAGCGATTAAACGGTGGGGCATTGGGCGAAGGATTGGGATGTTTTTTGGGCTCCTTCCTCGGAGGTACTCCTGTCACTGGTTATTCTTCGAATGCCGGCATTATTGCGATTACAGGCATTAAAAGCCGAAAACCGATCCTAGTAGGTGGTGCCATCTTAATCGTTCTTGGGATGATGCCAAAATTAATGAACTGTATTGCATGCATTCCATCTGTTGTAGTCAATAGTATTTTTGCCATTCTTTGTGTAGTAATTATGATGAATGGATTTAAAGTGATAAAAGAAGTGCCGTTTACAGAAAGAAATATGTTAGTAATAGGTGTTTCTATTATGGCTGCTTTGTTTGCAGTATTAATGCCAGCAGATATATTGGCTCAGCTACCAGACCTAGCGACATATTTTGTTGCATCAGGCACTGCTGTTGGTGCAGTTACTGCATTGTTATTAAATTTAATCTTGCCGGAAAGTATAGAAGATCATAAGGAATCAAACGAGGTACAGACAAATTTAAATTAGTGGGGGAATTGAAGATGCGTCAAGATTATCTATGGAATGAATGGCATCCTGTATGTATTGCAAATGAAGTGGAAGATGCGCCAAAGCAGGTTTTTGTACTAGGTGAACGCGTCGTTGTCTTCCGTAACGAAGAAGGAGTGCATGCATTTAAAGATTTATGCATTCACCGCGGGGCAGCGCTGTCTCTTGGAAAAGTAAAAGATGGGAATATTGTTTGTCCTTATCACGCATGGGAATATAACAGCCATGGCGATTGTACAAAAATTCCTGCGTTACCATGCGGGAAGGCAATTCCTAGCAAGGCTAAGGCTACAGTGTACCATTGCCAAGAACAGTATGGTTTGATATGGGTATGCTTAGGTGAAGAGCCTGCTCCGATGATTCCTTACCTTGATTATAGTCGTGAGGAATATAAGACAGTCATCTGCGGGCCATATGATGTAAATGCAAACGCGCCTCGAATTATTGAAAACTTCTTAGATGTGTCTCACCTTATGTTCGTTCATGGCGGCATGCTTGGAGACGAAGACCATGCTGAAGTTGATAATTATACCGTTTCTTTTGAAGACAATCGATTTATTACGAGTAAAATACCAGTATATCAACCTAATCCTGATGGACGTTCAAAGGGCGGTTATACTGACTATGTTTATGAGATTTTAAATCCAACTACTGCACGGTTTACAAAAACATCAAAAGAATCAGAGGATGAATTAACGATTCTCGTTTGTGTAAATCAAGAAGATCATGAAAAAACTAAAGCCTTTATGCTTTTAACAAGAAACTATGATTTAGATCAACCAGATGCATCTTTTGTAGAATTTCAAGATTTAATCTTTGCTCAGGATTTGGATATCGTAGAAAGCCAAAAGCCTGAACTCCTACCATTAGATTTACAAGCGGAAATGCATCTTAAATCAGATGCCTTAACTATTGCTTATCGCAGATGGCTACAAGAGCTTGGTGTAGAGAACGGGACGATTGCCCTCATCGATGAAAAACGAAACAATAGAAAAAAGGTTTTACATTAAGGGAAGAAGTCAGTTATACGCCGTGGAGGCGATAGCTGACTTCTTTTATCTACATATATAAAGCTGCTAAGCAAATACCCATTGCCCTTTTATAAATATAGCTGAATTGTTCAATAGGTAGCGGGTTTGTACCATAGCCAAGTTCCACAGTAAAACCAGGCCTTCGCCATTCTTGTATATACCAATCTTTATAGCCCGCATCGCTATTTACATTTCTGACAGCCTTGTACCCGCTGACTTTACAGAGTTCTTTCACGATGGTTTTTGATTCTTTGGGTTCACAATGATGATAACCCCAATAGATTTCCTTACCTTGTGTGTGGAATGCCAGTACACGATCAAAGTCTCGCTGTTTAGTCAACACAGCGATAGCAATAGATTCGGGTTCTGTTAGCGGAAGTTCACCACCATAGTCTCGGGGACCTGGCAGTTGAGGGGCTCTGGATTTTTCAATTTCCCAATTGGCGGGGAATTGATCGTTTAAATCAACACCGTTTATATTAGCTTTCCATCCAGTAAAATCAGTTGATTCATTATTTAAAGCAAGCAGATATTTTCCCCATTCTTGATCATCCGGAGGGCCGTTTAATACCAGATTGACTCCGTCAGGATTGACCATCGGCACAATGGAAAGAGTTGTTTGCATATAAAGAGTGAGGGGGTTTGTCTCTCTCAAATCTGTTTTATTCATTAAGGCTAAAAGATAATCGTCTAAAAAAGACAAAAGAAATACAGTGGTAATCCACTCATTGCCATGGAAAGATGCATTGAAGTGAACCTTTTTAGGGCCTTTCCCAATTTGAATTTCTTTTAATGGATCATTTAATACAGAATAGCCAATTGTTTGTTGCTTTAGAAAAGGATAAATTTGAAACAGTGCTTGAAGATCCTTCCTCATTTTGGCTGAATCGTAGTGGTCTTTATCGCGTATAGTTCGCCAAGTCACTTTTTGGGGGAGTGCAATTTTTTGGCCCACAGTTAATGAGGTATTTTCATGTAAGTCTAGATTTACACAAAGAATAGCTTCACAGGGAATTGTGAATTTCCTAGCAACTTGTTTTAAGGTTTCCTCCTGCTTGGCTATATAGTGATTTAAAGTGAATCCAGGTATTTGTAATCTTTCATTATCGCCTAAATCATTTGTTTCAAGGCGAGGGTTGGAATCAATTATAAGAGCAAGAGGTACATCAAATAGTTGGCTATAATACCAAAGTGAATGGCCAAATCGTGGATATATATACATATGGGTCCTCCCTTTTTGCATGGTCTTAGAGTATATGCAGAGAGGGAGGGAAGTACAATCAGTTACTGCTTTTTCATCACAAATGTTAGATGGCGACCTGCTTTTTTATCCTCACGATATGAAAAGCCTTCATTATTAATATACGTACATGTTTCATCTATGGTAATGTGAGCGCTTGGTACACCCGCAAGCTCGCATTGCCTTTTAACGGTTTGCTGGTTAGAGATATGATACTTATTTGTTTTTTCATTAAAATACATATACTCATCTGCATAGCTCAGATTTTTGAATTGATCATATACATCTTGATCCACTTCAAATTTATCTTGGCTAATAGCTGTGCCAATATGAATATACAGATTTTTAGGATCACACGTTTCATTCTTTTTCAAATAGTCAATCATTTTCAGAGTAATTTCTTTAATCGTCCCTTGCCAGCCAGAATGGATAACGCCAACCAGGCCTGTAGAATGATCATAAAGTATCACGGGGACACAATCAGCAGTAAAGGTGCACAGCACTATATTTGGTTCAAATGTATATAGTGCATCAGTGTTCTCAATAGCTGTTTCTTTTGCTTTTGCTCCACGACCCACATCGTCTCGAGTGACTTTATAAAAGTTTGGGCTATGTGTTTGATTGGCACAAACAAATTGATTAAGATCGCAACCGATAGATGCTGCCAACAAGCTTCGATTTTGTAAAATCAAAGAAGGATCAGTGCAACTATGGAGTGCCATATTGCCGTCTTCGGGCATACTTGCATCTTTTAAAGAAATGCCTGCAATTAAGTTTTCGTTGTTCATGTATATTTTTGTATTCATTTTATCACCCGCTTCTACTATATTTTAAATACAACGGAATGTATAGGCAGAGAAGAAAAGAAAAAGCAAAGTGGTGTTTGCCACTCTGCCTCATAGTCTACTATTTTTGCTGTTGGTGAGCGGGAAGAAGTGTAGGCTCGATACCTGTTTTTCTAGTACCTTTTTTCATTGTCTCTCTTTTTTGCCTACACATTTGTTTTTGCCTTTTTCGTAAGACTATTTTCAAAGAGGAATGTTTTGGCAAGATATTTTGCAAAATTTCTCTCCTGTCCTAATAGTTTATTGGCGCTTTCCTTCTCGACCTTCTATAGAGACATTTTGTCTTACAACTACAAACTGTTCACCATCCCACTCTAATGTACTTTGAACATAGCCTAAACGGTCAGCGTGATACCTGCCTGCAATGCTTTGGAATGCCAAGAGACTATAGACACTATCACGGTCAAAATCGATTGGGTATAGGCCGCTTATTGGATCCACCCAACCTTCAATCGGTTCTTTTAATTGGCCATTTGGCTTGTATATTTCTGAAAGATAGGATTTTCCTTTATAAGTAAGATCGATTTTATACTGTTTGGGCGGTGCTGAGCTTGTAACGCGCACTTTAAAGCCGTCTTCATATGTTACTTTATAACTTGATTTGTTATTAAAGCGTTCATCGTCGAATATTTTTTTAAATACTCCATTTTGATAAGAAAAGATTTTCGTGAAAATAATTCCACCGCTCCCACCAGAATCTACGGTTACAAGGATATCTTGAGCTTTGTCCCCAGTAAAGTCACCGAGAAAAATGGTTGGGTTATAACCTTTCATATCATTAAGTGATATGTTAACAGGAATGCCTTGCGAGTGATTCATAATCTGTATCTCTAGGTTCTGCCAAAGAGGGCTATCAGGTTGCTTTTCACCTGTGAGGTAGACGGTATCTATTAATCCATCTCCCGTAACATCTCCATAAGCTTTCGTAATGATGAGTTGTTGAGATGGGGTTGTCTGCCGCTGGAATCCATTAGACGTCCACGTTAGTGTATCTAAGTAAGGAGGAAGGTTGTTTATTTTCCATTCAATGACTAAATCCTTTTTAGTGCTTTCCTTCTTTTTTACTGCATATAACCCTGCAATATGGTGCTGTTCTATTTTGAGGTGGACGAGCGGCTGCCACTGGAAATTTATTTGCTTTAGCATAAGAAGAAACGTGTTGCCCCTATAGCTATAGGCGCTAATCAGCTCTTCAATTGAGTCACCGTCTACATCGGCATGCAAAATAACAGGACCTGTTTCTAATTCTAAAATAGCAGCTGTCGGCGGCAAAAAGTAACGTATAAAATGCAAGTCATTATTCATATCAATCCCACCTTTTTAATTCACTTTATGCAGCATGACCCATTCATATGAAGGGGAAGTGATAGAATAAAAACCTCCTCTATAGATTGTTCTATAAAGGAAGTATCTCTTAATTTGTTTTAAATTCACCAATCATGTTTTGTAACTCTTCACACAAATTGAGAAGTTGATTTGCGTTTTCTTCCATTACTTCCATTGAAGTAAGCGTCTCTTCTGTTGAAGCTGCTACCTCTTCAGATGCTGCTGCATTGTCTTTTGCATGATCATTTAATGTAATAGCAGTAGCCGATACTTCTTGAATAGAGGCAGAAATTTGCTCTGTAGTAGCCGAGACATTTTCAATTTTTGGTGTAATTTCTTGCATGCTTGAAATAATAGCTTCAAATTGCATTGCTGTCTGTTTGGAAATGCTTAATCCTTCTTGAACGTTTTCTAGAGTCGAAGCCATATTTTTTACAGCTTCTGATGAATCTTGCTGTACCGCGTGGATAAGATTTGCGATCTGTGATGCAGACTGTTGTGAGCTTTCTGCAAGCTTGCGTACCTCTTCTGCCACTACAGCAAAGCCCTTGCCATGTTCACCTGCGCGTGCGGCTTCAATCGATGCGTTTAATGCAAGCAAGTTAGTTTGACCAGCAATATCGCCTATGATATCTAAGATTGCACCAATCTCCTTAGTACGATCATATAGTGACTTTATTTTTATATCCGTAGCAGATACAGAATGATGGATTGAATCCATTTGATTCACTGTATGCTGGATGGATTCTTCGCCTGTTTCTGCTTGTTCTGTCGCTTGTGAAGATAAAACAGCTACTTCATTAATGCTTTCTGTAATATGGCTGATGCCATGAGAGATTTCTTCAACAGCAGTAGCGTTTTGCTCAATGCCAGTTGTCTGATTTTCTGTATTGATAGTTACTTGCTGCATGGCAGAGGCAATCTGTTCTGAAGCAGCGATATTTTGGCTAGCACTTGCCGATAATTCTTCTGATGATGTGCGGACAAGCGTTGTGCTTGATCCTACTTTTTGAATAAGAGTGGCAAGATTATTCTTCATATCATTGAATGAGCTAGAAAGCTGTCCAATCTCATCCGTAGAAGTAATGATAATCTCCTCTGATAAATCGCCTTTCCCCATTTTAGAGGCACTTTCTTTTAAACGATTGATTGGCTTTATAATAGACCGAACAATATACCAAATGGCAAATGCACCTAATAATAAGAATATAATTTCTACTATAATATCTAAGTAAAGTGTAGATGCTGCCGCTTTATCTGCCTCTGATTTGAATGTGGTGCCGACAACTTTCCAACCTGTTTCATTATTTGTGAGGTAGATGATATTGTGTTCTTCTGTCTCTGTCTGACCTTTTGCTTTATTTAATACTTCCTTCATATAAGTTTCTTTAGGAGCTGATCCACTATCTGCCTTCGGATCTGCAATATACTTTCCACCATCACTTAATAAAGAAATAAAACCTAGCTTTCCAATTTTCACTTGGTTTGAAATGTCTCTTAAAGCATCGATTTTAATATCAATGCCTATGACGCCTGATCCGTCTGCTAATGTTTTTGTAATAGTTACCACGTACTCGCCAGTTGAAGTTGAAGTGTAGGGCTCCGTAATTGCCACATCTCCTGACTTATCCTTTGCTTCTTGGTACCAAGGACGCTCTCGTGGGTCATAGTCTTTCGGATATGTAGCATAAGGCATACGGATCATTTCGCCTTTTTCTGTACCTACATAAGCCATTGCTGTCTCAGGATGTTCGTTAATATATTGATTTAATATCTTTCGAAGCTCTGAATCCTTTGAAGAATCGATTAAACCTTTAGAAATGTGTTTAGATAAATAAGTTGCATCATGGATTTTAGGTTGAATAGTATTCGTTATATTTGTATTCAACAATTTAATAGTAGAATTAGCGCTATTCAGTTGTTCCTGCTTAATTTGTGATTTTGTGCTACTGTAAGAAATCGTAGCCATCAGCAACGAAGGAATAATCAAGAAAATTGAAAAAGCTCCAATTAACTTAGAACGCAGACTCCAGTTAAATAATTTTTTCACTCGCGTTTACCTCTCTTATACTAAAACTTTGATATGCTGCAAGAAAGTTTAGTGACTACTTTACTCGTTGGAAGTCCGCTGAGCATTCATTAACCAAATTACTTTAAGGGTGCTGATTCCTATCAAGACTTTTGGGTTCACTCATGTTTTTAGAAAAGGTTAAAAGCCTATGCCATGTGGATTTTAGATCCTTTATTTACCTTATTCTGTTATGTACATAGTGCATATGAGTGTCTTTTACCTTAATTGCGAGCTAATTTTATCACATAAAGAATCGTATAGTGATAGTTTTCCAAAATATTTATCGGATAATAGTAAATATTTTTAATAATGGGTAGAAAAAAACCTCTACGATCAGCATATGGCATGACGTAGAGGGCTTTTTTATTTGTCTGATAAAGAAAATTAATATGTTTTATCTCCGTTGAATATTGAATTTTTTACAATTACATAATCAACATTGCGAATTGCGTCTAGTTTTGTACCGCCTGCATATGAAATAGATGACTGTAAATCTTGTTCCATTTCAATTAGGGTGTCTTTTAAATGCCCTTTATGTTCAACATGCAATTTTTTGCCTTCTACATTTTTACGTTCCCCTTTTTGGAATTCAGATGCAGAGCCAAAGTATTCTTTATATAGTTTGCCGTTTATTTCGATTGTTTCGCCAGGTGATTCTTCATGACCAGCGAATAGAGAGCCAATCATCACCATAGAAGCGCCAAAACGTACAGATTTAGCAATATCACCGTGTGTGCGAATGCCACCATCAGCAATAATTGGTTTAGTAGCAGCTTTAGAACACCAGCGAAGTGCAGCTAATTGCCAACCGCCTGTGCCAAAGCCAGTTTTAATCTTAGTAATACATACCTTACCTGGTCCAATGCCTACTTTTGTTGCATCTGCACCAGCATTTTCTAATTCTCTAACTGCTTCTGGTGTTCCAACATTACCTGCAATGACAAATGATTGAGGGAGATGTTTTTTAATATGCTGGATCATGTTAATGACTGCATTGGAATGTCCATGAGCAATATCAATAGTAATGAATTCAGGTGTTAGCCCGTCTTTTTCTAATGTCTCAATAAAGTCATATTCTTCCGATTTAACACCAACGCTGATAGATGCGATTAAACCGCGTGCATGCATACCTTTGATAAAGTCTGCGCGTTGTTCCGGATTAAAACGATGCATGATATAGAAATAGCCATTTTCAGCTAACTGGATTGCTACCTTTTCATCAATAATTGTTTGCATATTTGCAGGGACCACTGGAAGTTTAAAAGTATGTCCGCCAAGTGTCACACTTGTATCACATTCTGATCGACTATTCACAATACATTTTGCAGGAATCAACTGAATATCTTCGTAATCAAATACATTATCCATAAAGGAACACCCCTAAAGTCGAATATTATTTTTTATTTATTCATAAAACGTTCGCCATTTGATAATTTACATTATTTTTAGTTATTTGTAAAGGTCTTTTAGATTTTAGTTATCTTTTTGAAATATAGTTTCTTGTTAGAGAGTAAGGGGTAATTAATAGCATCCTTGTAAGGGATTTTTGAAAGCTATACAGCTATATTGCCTAAAGAAGATTCAATCAACTGACTGAAACACAATAGATACTAAAAAAACAGCCATATCATGGTTATAGAAAAGGAGAAGATTATATGGATCAGCTAGTCGTGAAACCAACCTTTACATTGAAGCAAATTTACGGAGAGGACGCCGTTTACAGCCCAAGACCATCATATAAAGAAAACCCATGGATGTCCCAAGATATGGAACAATTAGACTTTTTAACAGCTAGAGAATTAGTTATCTCAAATTTGCCAACGCTGGTTCATAAAGCCACGCAAACAGACAAAATCAAAGAACTGTTCGAAATAGTAGGGGTAGAAATTCCTGAACAACCCTATCAATATGGAAACCAAGAAGAATATGAAGCTATTTTGCACAAGTGGAGTCAAGAGAAAAAGAAAATAGTTTTCCATTATTTATATGATGAAGATGAAATCAATCGAGAGTGTTATTGGATGGATGCAGAAATGTTTAATTATTTGAACTGTAAGGCCAATATTGATGCTATCATTCCAAAAAAGTATGTCCCTAAACGGGACGTTGTTTGTATAAATCAATTAGAGGAAGAGCTTAAATCATGGAAGCTACCGCTTATTTTAAAACAAGGTGAAGACTTGCCTTCATCAGGGGGCTATGGCGTGATGATTTGTCACACTGACGATCAGCTAGCCGAGGCCATCCACAAGTTTAAAAGTGAAGATGCGAAAATGGTTATTGTCGAAGAGTGTCTTGATATTGAAGAAAATTATTGCTGCCAATACCTTTATTCTAAGGAACTAGGGATAAAATTTATTGGTGCATCAAAGCAAATTACAGATGACAACGGAAAGTACAGTGGTAATGTGCTAGTAGAAAATGTACCGGAAGAAATCATTCAGGCAGGTCGAGAAATTATGGACTGTGGCGTAGAAAAAGGGTTTATCGGTGTAGCGGGGTTTGACCTTGTAATAACAAAGAATGGGCAAGTAAAAGCTATCGACTTGAACTTTAGACAGAATGGTTCTACATCCATGTTATTGCTACACGAACAACTTGGAAAGCCGGTAAACAAGTTTTTAGCTTACCGATCAAATGATCAACGTGATGCATTCTATACAGCGATAAAAGAGTATGTAGAAAAAGGCGTACTATTCCCATTAGCCTACTATGATGGAGATTATTTCGAGGGGAAAATACCATCAAGATTTACCGGAGTCTGGTATGCAGATTCAATCGAAGAAATTGAACGGTATGAAAAAGAACTTATGGAAAAAAATGTTTTAGAAAACGGACCAGAGGATTAAATCCTCTGGCTTTTTTTTGATTTGTTTAAGCCCAAACGTATTATTTATGGTAGAATTTTTTAGTAGTAGCACTGTAAAATTAACAAAGAAGATCCTACTTTTAGTAGAAAGAGCACTTTTATTATAGATGAACAATAATAACCAATTGATAAGTAGATATAGAAAATTAAATGAATATGGGGAGAAAACCAATGAAGAGCTGGGAATTTATATTACGCGATTATATGATTGGACGTCCAGTCATTGCTATTCAGTACGATGAGGACGATCCAACAGTTGGAGAAATTGTTGACTTAAATAGAGAGCTGCCTTACGGGCAAATTGAAGTAACAGAAGACGGAAAATTAGCATCACTTTTAATTGAAATGGAAGACATCCTGGAACACAATGATGTGTCACTTGATGAGTATGAAGAATTAACCCAAGAGGATTTAATGGGAATTGCGGAAGATTTTATAGATGAATTCTATCAAAAGGATCTTACTTTCCGCAGTATTTCTGAATGGAATGGTGAATCATACTTGTTAACGTTTGAAGCAAAAGATGTTGCACTAAATCTATTCTTGCCTAATTCAGGTGTGACGTTAGAAATAAATAAACAAGGTTTTATCCTGTCGGCTACTTTTAATCAGTCATATTATCAGTTAGCCTATCCAGATATTCAGATTTCTGCTGAAGATGCTAAGGAAATTCTTTTTGAACAACCGCTTGTCGAACTTGCGATTACAGACTTGAATGGGGAATTACAGCTTCTCTACAAACCAAAAAGCGGGACTTTTAGAGTACATGTAGACGGTAGTCTCCAATACGAAGAAGATTTTATGGAATATGGGGAGCAAAATGCGAATTCCTTTGAGCCCGTTACAGTAACCGAGAGCGTAAAGACATTGCTTGGTGTAACTGATGATATGCAATTGATTGAGGACGGGGCGAATCGTTTTTGGTATACAGGCAGTTCGAAAAACATCGATGAAGAAGAACCTGTTATTAAAATTGAAAACATAGATTCTATGTTTATGGAATACGAATCGCTGGTAGAGTGGGAAGAGCAGAAAGAAGAACTGCCAGAAGCTACATTAGCTAATAAAGCAAAAATGTTCCTAGAGGCGATTGTGGGGGATGTCCATGAAAAGTACCTGTTAGAAGTACAGCAAGGGGAAATGGAGTATTCGTCATATGGCATAATAACAGAAGAAGACTTGTCAGAAGAGGAACGACAATTCTTTGAAGAGTTGGAGTTAGAAGAAGAGGATGAGTTTGACGCAGACTTTGACTTTGAGCCATATACAACATTTTCATTTATAAGACAGCATAAGGGTGTCCTATTAAGTGATTACACCATTCATATCAATGTAGGGAAATATACGGGGATTATTCGTGAATGTTCGCTGCTGTTGCCAAACGAAGGGAAGTTAAATACCCTGGACATTGTACCAGTCCTGACTTTAGAGGAAGCCGACGCTAAATTTAAAGAACAGCTGGAAATGCATCTTGCACGAACTGAGGTCAATGATGAAGAAGATGAAGACCTAATAATATACGATTTGACTTATGAAGCAGAATTTCCAGTTGGAAAAGAAATCATGGCTATTAATGCTATGAGCGGGGAAGTCTATTATGCAGAAGAAGAATATGAGGAAGATTGATGGATAGAATCTTTTAAATTGTTGAAATATTATTGACATACATTCCATCCCTATTGTAGACTGTTTAAAACATAACTAAATATAGCCTCACTTATACGGTGAGGTAGAGGCGCAGTATTTATTAGTTCTTAGTGGAGTTAGAGAAAGCGATGAGTCTAAGAAGAAGGAAATATTGCCGAAGTGTGTAACAAGTTTCTCATTGTTGCATGCTGGGTCTGCAGTGAATAACTGCAGGACTGTCTCAATAAATTTCTATGGTTTATTGAGTTGTGCTATCTCAAATTGGGATATAAGTAGAGGATTTAGGACTAGAATTACGTAGCCCTGAGTTCAACTCGGGTCTATAATTCTAGTCTTTTTTATTTAGAAAAAAGGGAGAGATCAATATGAAAAAAATAGGAACACTGTTATCAAGTATTTTACTAATTGCTGTGTTAATTCTAACAGGGTGTAGTTCTAAAGAATTAGGTGATGCAAAGTCTTCAGGCAGCAAAGGAAGCGACACATTTACAATCGGCATGGAAGCAGGTTATCCGCCATTTAACTGGACGCAAGGTGACGATTCTAATGGTGCGGTTGCCATTCAAGGGAACGCTGAGTATGCAGGTGGGTATGATGTTCAAATTGCCAAAAAAATTGCAGATGGCTTAGGGAAAAAACTTGTCATTTCTAAAATGGAATGGGACGGTTTAGTGCCAGCTTTAGCTTCAGGTAAGATAGATGCAATTATTGCAGGAATGTCTCCTACTGAAGAACGCAAAAAGACAATCGACTTCTCTGACAATTACTACACATCTCATCTAGTAATGGTCGTTAAAAAAGGAAGTAAATATGAAAATGCCACTTCAATTGAAGATTTTAAAGGGGCAAGAGTAACAGCTCAATTAAATACATTCCACTACACAGTTATTGATCAAATTCCAGGCGTAAAAAAACAAACAGCAACGGATAATTTCTCCGCTATGCGTGTGGCTTTACAAGCAGGCAAGATGGATGCATATGTTTCAGAGAAACCAGAAGCAGTATCGGCAACTTCTGCCAATGATCAATTTAAAATGGTTGAATTTAGCGAAGGCAAAGGATTTAAAACAGCGGCAGAAGATACACAAACAGCAGTGGGTATTCCGAAAGATAGCAAATTAACAAAGAAAATCAATGAAATACTAAAAGGCATCTCAGAAGAAGAGCGTACAAAAATGATGGATGATGCCATTAAACAACAACCAGCAGCCAAATAATGCAAAAGTTAACTTAGTGAAAGTCCTCTTCAGCTTTCACTAGCTTTGCATCAATTGCGCTTTAACATGTAACATTCACGCCAAAAGGATATGGCAATGATTAAAGCTTGTTATACGAGAGACATAAGCATCTGTTAAGGCGCTGTTTGGAGGAGGAAAATAGATGAGTTTAGAATGGTTTATAGAGATTATCGTCAATAATTGGCCAATGTTTTTAAGAGGCGCATGGATGACGTTGCTCATTGCGACAGTTGGTACAATTTTTGGCGCCTTAATTGGCTTAATTATCGGTATTATTCATACAATCCCGAAAAGCAAAAGTAGAATTAAAAGAGTATTTTTAAAATGCGTAAGCATCATTTTATCGGTATATGTGGAATTTTTCCGCGGAACCCCAATGATTGTGCAAGCGATGGTTGTTTACTTTGGTTCTGACCTGATATTTCACATTGATATGAACCGTACATTTGCGGCAATGTTCATTGTTTCTGTCAATACAGGGGCTTACATGGCAGAAATCGTACGAGGCGGCATTATTAGCATCGACAATGGACAATTTGAAGCAGCACGCGCGATTGGTATGAATCATTGGCAAACGATGGTTCATGTCGTTTTGCCACAGGTAATGCGCAATATTTTGCCAGCTACAAGCAATCAATACATTATGAATATTAAAGATACATCAGTGTTAAATGTCATCGGTGTTACCGAATTATTCTTCCAAACGAAGACGATAGCAGGCAATAACTTCCGCTACTTTGAGTCATTCTTTGTCGCCTGTATCCTCTATATGATTATGAATATTATAGTGACGCAAATATTGAGATATTTCGAAAGAAAACTTGCCGGCAATGCAACATACCAACTGATAGATAATCAAGAAATGCTGAGAGGACAGAAGGCATCATAATAACAAAGGAGAGGGATTCTATGGAAAACATTATCGATATCATGCATCTCAATAAATCCTTTGGATCACATGAGGTATTAAGAGATATTAACTTTTCTGTTAAGGAGGGTGAAGTAGTTTGTGTGATTGGCTCTTCGGGCTCAGGGAAATCAACACTGCTGCGCTGTATTAACTTGCTTGAATCACCCACTGGCGGAAAGATTTTATATAAAGGACAGGATATACTGGACCAAGGGCATAATTTAAATACATACCGTACTCACCTCGGCATGGTATTCCAGCAATTTAATCTGTTTAATAACTGTGATGTATTAAGCAATTGTATGGTAGGACCAATAAAAGTGTTAAAGCGGCCAAAGGAAGAAGCGAAGGAAGTGGCAATGAAATATTTAAAGGTTGTCGGGATGGATCGTTACAAAAATGCTCGTCCCCATCAGCTTTCAGGCGGCCAAAAACAACGTGTAGCCATTGCCAGAGCCCTCTCTATGCAGCCTGATGCGCTACTGTTTGACGAACCGACATCTGCCTTAGACCCTGAGATGGTAGGGGAAGTCTTGAAAGTGATGAAAGAGCTGGCGAATCTAGGTTTAACAATGATTATAGTGACACATGAAATGGAATTTGCAAGGGAAGTTTCCGATCGTATTGTCTTTATGGATCAAGGTATTATTGTAGAAGATGGCAAGCCAGAAGAGGTATTTAATCAACCTAAGAATGAGCGTACAAGGGCATTTTTGCAAAGAGCATAACAAAATACAGGGAACCATTAAATGGTTTCTCGAAATCCAAAATGATTTTCGAAACACCTATTTATTTTCATAAAAGCTCATTGATCAAATGAGCTAACAGTTAGACGATATCCACGCCCTTAGTAGCGTGTATATCGTCTTTTGTTGTTTATATGACTTATAAGTTTCACCGTATTTTTTCATTCTAGTGCAATCATGGTAATATAAAGAGAATATATTATCTGATTGGAGGGGAATCTCCATAGGCATTAGTCAAAAAAATTGGTTGAAGTCGGAAACGATATGGATGCTATTGATCGCTATTTTAACAGCTGTCAGTAGCGAAATTAAACTCTCTCCCTTTCAAGGCGAACCGTTTCGCTTTGGGGTAGGCAGTATAACTTTCTTAGTGCTTCTGTTAGCTCGGAAACCAAAGTCCGTTTTAAAAACAGGTATTATAACGGGGATAACCGTAGTTCTTTTTCGTCTCATTATTTCAGTTATATTTTACAGTGGGACGTGGGACAATAGTTTTCAAGAACATCTTCCTGCGTTTTTTTATTACTTCTTATATGTTCTCCTATTTCAATTCATAAAGCTGGAGAAATTTATTGATTCACCATTTAAATTAGGTTTAATCGCTACAGGGATTGAAATTGTGGCGAACACTGCGGAGCATATGCTGAGATACCTTATGTCAGTTACTAATATAGGTATTTCTGATCTGCTCTTAATTGTGATGGTTGCTTTTTTAAGAAGCTTTTTTGTTGTGGGTATTTTTAGTTCAATCATTGCAATGGAAGAAAAAAAACGAGTAGGTGAACAACTATCACTCGACTCTGGCTTATACGTAGAAACGCTCTATTTGCAAAAAATGATGAATCATATCGAACAAATTATGGCTGATAGTTATGACTTTTATCGAACATTGAAAGCTGATAATCAATCAAACCTTAGTGTACGTGCGCTCCATATTTCCCAGGAAATCCATGAGGTTAAAAAGGATGCACAAAGAATCTTTTCAGGTCTTTCAGACATATCTCTAGTGAAAACAAATGAGGAGTACTATTTATCGAATATTGTAGAATTTGTAGAAAAGGCAAATTTTAAATATGGCGGCATGTTAAATAAAAGAGTGGAACTCAAAACTACTCAGACGGTCGATTTTATCCTATCCCAGCAAAATCCTATTCTAGCCATTCTTAATAACTTAGTTGCAAATGCTGTGGAAGCAATCGAGGACTCTGGCATGATAAGCGTGTCTATATGGGCAGAAGGGAATATGATTCATTTTAAAGTGCAAGATAATGGGACTGGCATTAAAGAAGAAGATATGGATATTATCTTTGAACCGGGTTTTACAACAAAATACAATCAACAAGGCGTTGCGGCTACTGGTATTGGCCTTTCACATGTAAAAGAAATAATCAACATGCTTGAAGGAGAAATTAGGCTCGAAGATCAAGCAGACGGCACAGCCTTTCATATAAGGATTCCAAAGAAAAACATAGAAAAGAGGGTTGAGCAAAGATGAGATACTTTATAGTCGATGACGATGCGGCGAGCCGCCGTATGCTAAAGCAAATTATTTTGGAAGGAGATATGGGGGTCATTGTCGGTGAGGCAGATAGTGGTATTAGTGCTATAGAGTCGATTTTATCCAGTGATCCAGATTTTGTGCTGATTGATTTACTGATGCCTAATTTAGATGGTATTGAAACAATTGAACAATTGCGCAAACAAGGTTTTAAAGGATATTTTATTATGATATCTCAGGTAGAGAATAAAGAAATGGTGGGCCATGCATATGAAAAGGACATTGAATTTTTTATTCATAAACCAATCAACAAAATTGAAGTGCAAAGTATCCTTAAAAAAACGTCAGAGCGTTTTTTATTAAAGAAATCCCTATTGACCATCCGTAAATCACTCTTAAATTTCGAGGCAGAAACACGAGAAGAGTCACATCGAACGATTAAGGATGTGGTTTTCTCCATATTAAATGATATGGGAATCGTTGGTGAAGCAGGTAGCGATGATATTGTAGCCATCATTGAATTCTTAGTATCGAGAGAAGATAAACCAAGGCAAATTCCTCCATTAAAAGACTTATATGAAGAATTGGCATGCCGAAAAAAATTAAGCAGCTCTGAAATTATTAAGGAAAGTAAAGCAATTGAGCAAAGAATTCGGCGTACGCTAGTGATTGCTATGAATAATTTAGCAACTTTAGGGGTAGTAGACTATACGAATCCGGAATTTGAGTATTATGCACCTCGTTATTTCGAATTTGCCGAAATACGAGGTTTAATGAACGGCATACAACAGAAGGCTCTAACGCCAAAGAAGATGAAAGTAAATGTAAAAAAATTTCTTCAAGTGCTGTATGTAGATGCAGAAGAAAAATTCAAACACCCGCCACGTTATGATGCATGATGTTATAATTCTCTTTAAAAATTTTAAGTTGAATAAATATTTTTGAATTTTTATTTCATAAAAAATGTCGGATGGTGTCGGATTTTATATGTCTTAGGTACAATAAAAATAATTCACAAAAAAGTTGTAATTTTTAAAAGGGGTGACTTGAATGAAACGAATAAAAATCGGATTGGCTTGGCAAATTTTAATCGGGCTAATTCTTGGTATTATAGTAGGTGCTGTTTTTTACGGAAATGAAAACGTACCCAAATATCTTCAACCAGTCGGCACTATCTTTATGAACATGATTAAGATGATTGTCGTACCGATTATCATCTCTACATTGATCTTAGGGGTAGCTGGACAAGGTGACTTGAAAAAGCTAGGTAAATTAGGGATCAAAACAATTGTTTACTTCGAAGTAATTACTACATTTGCCATCATAATTGGTATTTTTGTAGCCGATTTCTTCCATCCTGGTACTGGCGTTAACATGGATCATTTAACAAAAGGGGATATTTCCTCTTATGTAGAGACAAGTGAAAGTGTTAAATCTGGTGGCGGATTTGCTGATACCATCGTCCATATCGTACCTACGAATGTAATACAAGCGATGTCTGAAGGGAATATGCTTGCTATTATTTTCTTCTCAGTATTATTTGGACTAGGTGTTGCTGCAATCGGAGAAAAAGGGAAACCAGTATTGTCCTTCTTCTCAGGAGTGGCAGATGCTATGTTCTGGGTAACGAATACAATCATGAAATTTGCGCCAATCGGTGTATTTGCTTTAATCTCTGTTACAGTATCAACATTCGGTATTAAATCGTTGGTTCCACTGGGCAAGTTGGCTATTCTTGTGTATGCAGCCATGATTCTTTTTGTTGTGGTCGTCTTGGGCATTGTGGCAAAAATCTTCGGTCTAAGTGTATTTAAATTGATTCGCATTTTAAAAGACGAACTTTTACTTGCTTACTCTACATCTAGTTCCGAGACAGTTTTACCGCGGATTATGATGAAAATGGAAAAAGCAGGTGTGCCAAAGGATATCGTATCCTTTGTTATACCAACAGGCTATTCATTTAACTTGGACGGCTCTACGTTATACCAAGCAATCGCTGCTTTGTTTATCGCACAAATGTATGGAATTGACTTAAGTCTCGGTCAACAAATTACATTGGTATTAACATTGATGGTAACATCAAAAGGTATTGCAGGTGTTCCAGGCGTATCCTTCGTTGTATTGCTTTCAACTCTTGGAGCTGTAGGTATTCCTTTAGAAGGTTTAGCATTTATCCTTGGTATTGACCGTATCCTTGATATGGCACGTACAGCTGTAAACGTAACAGGTAACTCTTTAGCATCACTTGTTATGGCTAAATCAGAAGGTCGTTTGGATAAAGAAAAATATGATAACTATTTTGAAAATGAAAAAAATAGTAACTTAGTGTAAAAACTTAGGCTACAGCCATCATAATGGCTGTAGCCTTTTTTATTTTGCTTAGAAAGAAACTATGACATGAAAGCAGAAATAGGGTAAACCTTTAATCCTACAAGGCTACTTGATTTTAAAATTATATTCTGATACAATGAAAAAGTTGTTTTAGTTATCATTGTTAACTATATGGAGGGTATATGAAAAAATATCGCACACTTTTTCATGAGCTAATCTTAACCTACCGACCATTTGAAACACAGTTAAATGAGCAGCTTTCTAAGCATGGGCTGCATCGAACTCAATGGTCCGTTTTATATTATTTAGTCATGACCGAATTTGCTACGTCCGTAGAAATTGCACGTATTATGGGTGTTGAAAAGCCGAATATCGCAAGAACTATGAAGAGTTTAATCGAAATGGGTTATGTCGACACCATCCAAGGGCAAGACAAACGGGAAAAACGGTTAGTGGTGACAGATAAAGGTATGGAAATATTCAATGAAATCCGCACCACAGTGGATGCTTTTGAACAACAACTGCTCTTAGATGTGGGAGAAGAAGAGCAACTTGCATTTATTCATACTTTGCAAAAAATCAAAAGAAATTTATCTACCAGATCGGAGGAAAATAAATGAGTCACGCTAAAGAAAAGCTTTGGACAAAAGATTTTATTGTCATGTCCTTAATTAACTTTTTTATTTTATTAATTTTCTACTTATTAATGGTAACTATTGCCTCATTTGCAGTGAAAGATTATCATGCAACTACTAGCCAAGCGGGCTTAGTAACAGGGATTTATATTATCGGAACATTGATTGGAAGGCTTGGGACGGGGAGGGTTATTGACCATTTTGACCGTAAACATGTTCTGATTGTAGGTCTTGTTCTATTTA
This sequence comes from Rummeliibacillus stabekisii, assembly GCF_007988965.1. Taxonomy (GTDB): domain Bacteria; phylum Bacillota; class Bacilli; order Bacillales_A; family Planococcaceae; genus Rummeliibacillus; species Rummeliibacillus stabekisii. The sequence continues at coordinate 84,745 of NZ_BJVD01000009.1, read as the reverse complement.
TTGCTACATTATGTTTGTATTTTATCCACGCGGGCATCACAGTGCTCCTTTTATCTCGTTTTGTAAATGGATTTGCCGTAGGGATCGCTTCTACAGCAACTGGTACCATTGTTGCGCAAGTACTGCCGATTTCTCGTAAAGGGGAAGGCATTGGCTATTACAGTATGAGTACAACATTAGGAACAGCGATTGGGCCATTTATCGGAATTCTAATGAGTCAACATACTTCTTACAATATGATTTTTGCGGTTTGTGTACTATTAGGTGTTATTAGTTTAATAATAGGCCTTACAACAAAAGTTCCACCTATGGAATTGATTCCTGAAGCAAAAGCGGAATCAAAAGGTTTCTCTATTTCTCAATATATTGAGCCAAAAGCAATTCCGATTGCTATTATTACTGTTTGTATGTCATTAGGTTATGCAGGCATCTTATCATTCATCAACTTCTTTGCAAAAGATCGTAACTTAGTAGAAGCTTCTAGCTTTTTCTTTGTTGTGTATGCAATTGCAATTTTAATTACACGCCCATTCAGTGGACGGTTAATGGATACGAAGGGTGCTAACTTTGTCATGTATCCTTGCTTTGTTCTTTTTGGCTTAGGTTTGCTATTACTAAGTACTGCGCATAGCAATTTTGTTCTTTTAGCTGCAGGTGCTATTATTGGGATAGGTTACGGTAATTTATCATCTTCAGCACAAGCTATCGCCGTAAAAGTAACACCTTCTCATCGTATGGGTCTTGCGACTTCTACGTTCTTTATCGCAATGGACGGCGGCTTAGGTATCGGGCCATATTTACTTGGTTTTATTATCCCGCTTATCGGCTACGGAAAACTCTATATTTCTTTAGGGATATTTATTTTTATCACATTAGCTCTATACTTCTTGCTCCATGGCCGAAAAGATCATCTTTTAATGGAGAATAAACCGGTTTAATGCATAAAAAACCAGTATAGATATAGATATTATTTTAACGTTAAATGTTTTAGTGTTAAAATAGTGTGTATTGAAGGAAAGGAGTTGTTACTTTTGGGTAAATTAGATGAAAAAGTTGCTATTATTACAGGAGGAGCTGGAGGTATTGGCAGCGGCATGGCGAAAGCGATGGCAAAAGAGGGAGCAATAGTAGTGATTGTTGACTTAAATGAAGAGACAGGCAAAGCAATGGAAAAAGAATTGCAAGCAATCTCGCCAAAGTCTATGTTCATGCAAGCGAACTTAATGGATCGTGAAAATCTTCCAAATATCATAAAAACAGTTGTTGAGAAATACGGAAAATTGAATGTATTAGTAAACAATGCACATGCTTCTAAGCAAGTTACTATTGAAGACATAACACAAGAAGATTTAGATTTGTCATTCAATACAGGGTTCTACCCAACATTTTATTTAATGCAAGCAGCGCTTCCTTATTTAAAAGAAACAAAAGGCAATGTAATTAACTTTGCTTCAGGCGCTGGTATTAATGGTCATGAAACACAAGGTTCATATGCTGCTGCAAAAGAAGCAATTCGTGGTATTTCTCGTGTTGCTGCAAATGAATGGGGCCGCTTTGGTATTAATGTAAACATTATCAGCCCAATTGCCAACTCACCTGGTGTACAAGCATGGGCAAAAGCCCAACCAGAATACTATGAAGCAGTAAGAAGTAAAATTCCATTGGGCCGTTTTGGCGATGTGGAAGAAGATATCGGCCGTGTAGCTGTATTCTTAGCTTCAGAGGATTCTCAATATATGACTGGCCAAACCTTTATGGTTGATGGCGGTTCTATTATGCTTCATTAATTTTCTCACTATAGCATTTATCAATGAATCAAGAAGGGGTATTCCTTCTTGATTTTTTCATTTCTTTATAAAGGTATACTAGAAGCGCTGGAACCATAATATAGAACAAAATGGATTGATTAATATAATGCATTTTTGACTATTTTAAATATTTATAATTTATAAAAAATTGTGTAGACGAATAGAAAGGAATACATTACAATATGATAAGTATTAAGTATTGCTAGATAGAAAGACTATATTCCTAAATATCTTCTAAATAAAATTTTCAAAATATTTAGAATATAGTAATCAAAGGAGGGCTTTAGATGGTCGCTAACAGTAAATTAAAAAAGTATGCTTCGGTATTTTTGGCTTCTTCATTAGTTGTAGGGCTATTGGCAGGTTGCGGTAGCAAAGACCAATCCACTACGTCAGGCAGCAAAGGTAACAGCAGTAAAGAAGTGAAAATTGGTCTAAATCTAGAGTTGTCGGGCAATGTGGCCTCTTATGGTTCGGGCATTGCAAAAGGAGCAAGACTTGCTATTAAAGAAATCAATGATAACGGGGGTATTGACGGCAAGAAGATTGTCCCTGTCGAAATTGACAATAAATCAGACGCAGCGGAAGCAACAGCTGCTGCTATCAAGCTCGCAACGCAAGAAAAGGTTGTAGCGCAAATTGGTTCAGCTACTTCAGGCAATACTGTAGCAGCTGTGCAAATAGCAAATAAAAATAAAATGCCGGTGATTGGGCCATCAGCTACTTCTCCGACAGTAACTGTTAACAGTGATAATTCAGTAAATGAATATGCATTCCGTACATGCTTTATTGATCCATTCCAAGGAAGGATTGCAGCAAACTTTGCCCTGAACACTCTAAAAGCAAAGAACGTCGCTATCTTCTCAGATAGTGCCAGTGATTATGCAAAAGGCTTAGCGAAATCTTTCAAAGAAACAATAGAAGAAAATGGTGGAAAAGTAGTAGCGGAAGAATCATATGTTGCGAAAGATACGGATTTCAAATCAACGCTAACACGCCTAAAATCCAAGAAACCTGACTTTATCTATATTCCAGGTTATTACGAGGAGGTAGGCTTGATTGTCAAGCAAGCAAGAGAAGCAGGTATTACCGTACCTTTGATGGGCGGAGATGGATGGGATTCGCCAAAAATGGTCGAACTTGCTGGAGGAGATTCGCTTAATAACACATTCTTTACCAATCACTATTCATCAGAAGATCCAGATGAAAAAATTCAAAAATTTGTAGAGGCCTTTAAAGGTGCTAACAAAGACCAAGCACCGGATGCATTCAATGCGTTGGGCTACGATACGGTGTATTGGCTGAAGGATGCAATTGAAAGAGCTGGTTCTACAGATGGCGAAAAAGTGAAAGATGCTTTGGCGGAAACAAAAGATTTGTCTCTCGTAACAGGCACATTCTCTGTGGATGAGAATCACCACCCAGTGAAATCAGCTACAGTACTTGAATTCAAAGATGGCAAACAAGTGTTTAACTCTAAGGTCAATCCTTAAGCTGTTATTTAAAGGGAGGGCATAAACCTCCCTTTTCTAGTTTTTCTATTGTTTTTTAAAAGGAGTGAACTGTATATGGAATGGCTGCAACAATTAATCAACGGAATTTCACTCGGCAGTATTTACGCCTTGATTGCACTAGGTTATACAATGGTTTACGGCATTATCAAATTAATTAACTTTGCGCACGGTGATGTGTTTATGATTGGCGCATTTATAGGTTTTTTTGCAATATCAAGATGGGATTTGGGTTTCTTCCCGGCTCTCCTTCTAGCGATGGTGGTCTGCGCTTTATTGGGCGTGTTCATCGAGCGGGTAGCGTATAAGCGTTTGCGGAATGCTACGCGTATTGCTGCATTGATCACAGCGATTGGCGTGTCGCTATTAATTGAATATACAACCATTTTCTTTAGAGGGGCACAGCCGGAGGCATATCCTAATGTCGTTTCTTCTAAAACATTTCAATTTTTAGGTGCACAAATTAGTATGCAGTCAATCATGATTCTATCAGTATCTATCGTACTAATGCTAATCCTTCAATTTATCGTACATAAAACAAAGATTGGCAAGGCTATGCGTGCAGTATCTTATGATGTAGAGGCAGCGCGGTTGATGGGGATTAATGTAGATAATACGATTTCCGTAACGTTTGCGATAGGGTCAGCCTTAGCTGGTGCGGCAGGAGTCATATTCGGTGTGTATTATACAAAGATTGATCCATTAATGGGGATTATTCCAGGAGTTAAAGCATTCGTTGCAGCTGTATTAGGAGGAATAGGAATTATTCCAGGAGCAGTGGCTGGCGGAATGGTGCTTGGCGTAGTCGAAACAATTGTTAGTGCGCTCGGTTTCTCTTCTTGGCGGGATGCGGCAGCGTTTATTATTCTAATTCTCATATTAATCTTTAGGCCATCGGGTATTTTTGGCAAGAACACCCGAGAGAAAGTGTAGGTGAGCGTGCATATGAAAAAGTCTAAAATCTTTTGGATTTACATTGCAGTGGCGCTTGTGGTCTATGCCATTGTTGAGCTATTGATTGTCAATGGCCAACTTGATATGTATTATTCCAATCTATTTATTACCATTGCTATTAATATCATACTAGCTGTGAGTTTACATTTAGTCATTGGCATTACTGGCCAATTTTCGATTGGACATGCGGGATTCTTAGCTGTTGGGGCTTATATTTCAGCTATTTTTACTACCAACCTAGGCTTTCCATTCCCTGTTGCTTTAATCATTGGTGCCATTGTTGCAGCAGTAGCAGGACTTATTGTTGGGATACCGACATTGCGCTTAAAGGGAGACTATTTGGCGATTGCCACACTAGGATTTGCTGAGATTATACGAATTATTTTCTTGAATATTGATTATGTCGGCGGCGCTGCAGGGATGCAGGTTGATTATTTGACGACTTGGACATACGCATTTTTCGGCGTCCTAATTACCATTATTGTAATTGCAAACTTTACGAATTCAAGACATGGTAGAGCATGTATCGCCGTACGAGAAGATGAAATTGCAGCAGATGCAATGGGGATTAATACGACGTATTACAAGGTATTGGCATTTGCAATCGGTTCATTCTTTGCTGGACTTGCAGGTGGGCTATTTGCACACAACTTCTTCATCATACAACCATCACAATTTGGGTTCTTAAAATCTTTTGATATTTTAATTTATGTTGTTTTGGGTGGGCTGGGAAGTTTATCTGGTGCTGTCATTGCTGCTATTTTATTGACAGTTATTTCTTTATACTTACAAGACTTCCCTGAAACTCGAATGATTATTTATAGCTTAGTCCTCATTATTGTTATGTTATATCGACCATCTGGCTTAATGGGAACTAAAGAAATAACGGACTTCTTTAAATTCAACAAAAAAGCAAAAGGAGGAAAAGTCAATGAGTGACCTTCTTTTGAAAGTAGAAAATGTAGGTATTCAGTTTGGTGGTTTAAAAGCAGTATCCGGATTAAATATGGAAATGCATGCAGGCGAATTAATTGGGTTAATCGGACCGAATGGCGCTGGGAAAACAACAAGTTTCAATATGCTGACAGGTGTTTATAAACCTACTGAAGGCACCATTATTTTTAATGGAAAGAAAACAAATAATATGTCGCCTCACCAAGTAACAAAAAGCGGTGTCAGCAGGACGTTTCAAAATATTCGACTCTTCAAGGATTTATCGGTATTAGACAATGTAAAAGTAGCCAATCACTCTTTGGCACACCATTCTGTCATCAGTTCCATTTTTCGTTTGCCAAGTTATTTTTCGGGTGAAACAAAAATGGAACAAGAATCTATAGAATTTTTAAAAATTTTTGGGCTCGATCCCTACATGAATGAATTGGCTAAAAACTTGCCGTATGGTATGCAAAGGCGGTTAGAAATCGCCCGTGCACTAGCAGCTAAACCTAAGCTTTTGCTTTTAGATGAACCAGCTGCAGGTATGAACCCACAGGAAACGCAAGATTTAATGGGCTTAATTGCTCTTATACGGGAAAAGTTTGACCTAACCATTTTGCTGATCGAGCATGATATGGGATTGGTGATGGGGATTTGTGAGCGCATCTATGTACTGGATCATGGCCAACTAATAGCTGAGGGCAAACCGGAAGAAATAAGAAACAACAAGAAAGTCATTGAAGCGTATCTTGGCGAGGAGGTTACGGAGTAGATGCTAACAATTAATGAGATTAATGTATTCTATGGGAATATCCAAGCATTAAAAGGCGTCTCCTTGGAGGTTAATGAAGGAGAGATTGTGACATTAATTGGCGCAAATGGCGCCGGGAAAAGTACACTCTTAAAAACGGTCTCTGGCCTTTTAAAACCAAAGCAAGGAACCATTGAGTTCCAAGGTAAAACAATTGCTGGTAAAGCAGCTCAAACTATCGTGAAAGCTGGAATATCTCACGTACCTGAAGGTAGGCGAGTTTTTTCAAACATGTCAGTGGAAGAAAATTTGGATTTGGGTGCTTATTTACGTAAGGATCATAAAGCCGTAGCAGAAGATAAAGAACGGATCTTTAAAATCTTCCCAATCTTATTGGAGAGGCGAAAACAGCTATCCGGGACACTATCAGGTGGAGAGCAGCAAATGCTAGCGATGGGGCGAGCAATTATGGCACGTCCAAAACTACTTCTATTAGATGAACCATCCATGGGATTAGCTCCCTTAATGGTAAAAACAATTTTTCATACCATTGAAGAAATACGTAAAGAGGGAACGACCATTTTGTTAGTCGAACAAAATGCACATATGGCTTTATCAATAGCAGACCGTGCATATGTGATAGAAACGGGTCACGTAGTATTATCTGGATTAGCAAAAGATTTACAAGAGGCAGAACAAGTAAAAGCTGCTTACTTAGGTGGATTATAGTATCTGATTGACCTCATCATATGGGATAAATTTTTATAGGCTGCGCAATCTATCAATGTAGATTGTGCAGTTTTTTATTTTTTATTGTTAAAAAGACTCATCATTTTCCTGATACTAGTAGATAAATCTGGGTGTATTGTTATAATAGGCATGGGAAATTTATTTTTTATATCCAAAAATTACAAAGGGGTTAGACAAAATGATGAAAAAGAAGTTAGCTATGTTCCTTGCCTCCATACTTTTTCTTTCAGCAAGCATAGCAAACTTACATGTAACGACAGCCCATGCAGCTGAAAATGACACTTCAATACTTAACGCACCTTCATTGTTCATGACAGAGGTAGTTTCTAAAAATGCTGAATCAGAAGGAACAAATGCTTATCAATTTGTGGAGATTTACAATAATGCCGATAAAAATATTTCCTTAAATGATTACAAGCTCCGCTACCGCTATCTTGAAAATTTGAAAAAGGAAGATGACGTTTTGACTCCTGAAACTGAGGACATCACGATTCCAACAGGAGGTTCGATTGTCTACTGGATTGTACAAGATAATACGAAAACTGTGGCAGACTTTAATCGTTATTACGATGTGCATCTCATTGAAAATGAAACAATCGTCAAGGTAACTGCTACGAAACCTTTGGAGGTTAATGGTGTTCAAGGTCTTGCACTGGCAACAAACACAGGGGAAGATGTGGCAATTGCCTACTATAATGAAGTACCTGGAGTAATAGATACTGTAGCAGACAAAGGAATACTCTATACATATTCAGGAACGCCAAAGGACAAGATGTTGAAAAAGTATAGCAGTAGAACCTATGATGCCACGCCTGGCTATGTATCGTCAGAGCAAATACCATCTGAAAAAGTGGTTATTCCAAAAGATGAACAAAAGCCGGAAATCCAAGACGTTTCTACGCCTGAGGTGAACGTCGAACAAAATGATTTGTTATTCTCTTTTAACCTATATGATAATATTTCAATTAAAACAGCTCGCTTGTACTACAAGACCAATGATGAAGAGTCATTTAAAGCCATTGACCTTACTAAAAAGAGCGGCAGTAGCCTCTATAAATATACAATTCCCTCTACAGACCTGATTGGGAAGGAATATGTAGAGTATTACTTAAGCGTATCTGATGGAACAAATACGCAAGAGATTGAGAAGAAAAAAGTAGAGGTAATGCAAGAAAGAATACCTCAAGGTCTATCACTCAATATACAGAATGATACTGTTCTCTCGAAAAATATATTAGTAAAAGCCTTTAATACAGAAAAAAATTCAAAATCTTCTTTATTGATTGATCAAGAGGATGTAACAGGAAAAACAACAGAGGCCTTGGAAAGCAAAGCGTACTTAGTCATGGATGTTAATAAAATTGATCGTTATTTTGAAAATGGTGTGACGATTGGTAAGGATGTCCTGCAAATATTCCATGACAAAATCACCTCGTATAAAACACTTATTGTTCCTGTGGACCCCAAGTATTTTACAAAAGGGAAGAAGCGAGCATTTGCTATTCGGTCCGGAACAAAGGTATCGCCTTTTGATGAAAATTCAAAAGAAAATCGTGATGACTTTGTTGTCAAACATATGCGATTAATATTAAGTGACGGAACAGTTCTCTACGATCCTAAATATGCAGATCCGGAAAAGGAATGGAAAGTTGGCGATAGCAAAGGGTCAAAGCCCATTCTAAAAATAAGCTTTGCTGTACCGGACGAACAGTTTTCAGCAAGTTCCTTTAAATGGAATACAAAGAGTGCAAAAGAGGGAACCCATACCATTATGGCAAAGAGCGGGAAGAAAACAGTCAAATCCACTGTCTTTGTTGATAATACGCCGCCAGTGATTGTTCCATCTATACAAAAGAATAAGCTTTATAAAGGCAAATTCACCATTAACGCTGAATTAAAGGATGACTATGCAGGCGTCCAAAAAGTAGTGGCAAAGCTAGATGATAATGAGATTACTTTGCCGTTTAATACTTTTTCAGCAGCGTTAACACCAGGTAGCCATACTTTACGAATTGAAGCAACGGACCAAGCTGGGAATCGCTCAGTGAAAACTACAACGTTCCAAGTAGTGGAAGAACAACCTTATCTACCTCAGTTAATGATACCCTATGAAAAATCTATCGATGTTCCAGTAGCACCAAAGTTGAAGGTTACTGTTGGTGACCCAACAGGAGACGATTTACATGTTTCATTTAAAAAAGCGTATCAATATACTGCGAATCAAGCTTCACATATAAGAGCATATGAAAATAAGACAGATAATGAACCACCGAAGGATCTCGTATCAAATGGGGAACAGCCTATAGAAGATGTGGATTCGATAGCTACCTCAGACAAAAAATACGTAACGACAACAGGAACGGACAAATATCCGTACCACCGCTTTGAAGTATCTTTGGATAACAAAGTGGACCTTGCAAAAGACGAGGTTGAAATAAACTGGGAGGGTAAATCTGTTATTGGTCGAAGAGTATCACTCTATGTGTGGAATTTTGACAAACAAAAATGGCAGGTGCAAGAATGGAAAATTGCCAACGATAATAAAAACTTTAAGCTGAATGCTGTCATTTCAGGAACTGCATTTGCACGTGACCACAAAGTGCAAGTATTGGTTCAAGATGAAGTAGCTCAGACGAATCAATTTAATTATTCCTTTGTTTGGATGACGGATACTCAATATTATGCGAAAAGCTATCCGCAAATCTATAAAGAAATGACAAAGTGGATTGTGAATCAGCAAGATGAAATGAAGATTAAATATGTATTCCATACAGGAGACATAATTGATATGCAATCAAAGAAAAGCCAATGGGTCAACGCAGACGCTGCAATGAAAACATTGGATGATGCAAATGTTCCGTATGGCGTGTTGGCAGGCAATCATGATGTCAACCACATTGATTTTAACTACAATACATTCTATAAATATTTTGGTGAAAAACGTTTTATAAACAAAGATTATTACGGTGAGTCTTATGATAATAATCGAGGCCATTATGATTTAATCAGTGAACAAGGCAATGATTTCCTTATGCTTTATATGGGATGGGGAACTGATGAAGAGAGTATAGAGTGGATGAATAAAGTACTACAGAAATATCCAGATCGTAAAGCTATACTCAATTTCCATGAGTACCTTCAGCCGTCAGGAGATAGAAGTTTCCTGGGAAATACTCTCTTTGAAAAAGTAGTGGAAAAAAATCCGAATGTCATTCTTGTCTTGTCTGGCCATTTCTTTGGAAGTGAAACAAAAGTAGATGAGATTGATGACAACGGTGATGGCCACCCTGATCGTAAAGTATATCAAATGCTAACTGATTATTCCGGTGGTCCTGAAGGCGGACAAGGGTTTATGCGCATTCTCCAAGTAAATCCTATTGAGAATAAGATTTATGTGAAAACCTATTCTCCATATTTAAATAAATATAATTTTTATAATGCGGATGACTATCCAGGCAAAGATGAATTTGTTATTGAAACAGATTTAACGCCAAAAGAGAAAGTAGTAGCAACCGATTCGTTTAATGTAAATGTCTATACGAATACCAAAATTGGCGCAACTCAAAATGTAAAAAACAATGAAGCTGCTAAAGTAGTATGGAAGGACCTCGAGAACAATAGACAATACTACTGGTATGCAGACGTAACAGATGATTACCAAGGAAAAGTCCGCTCGCCAATCTGGACTTTCAAAACGGTTGAAACGGGCGATGGATTAAAAGATTACGCAGTATCTATTAAAGATGCAAATGGCACTGTTTTATCTCAACAAACAATACGAGATAATGAAGCATTAGAGGTACCTAAAAAAGCAGGCTATACTTTTGCAGGATGGTATACAGATAATTCATATAAAAAAGAGTTTGATTTAGATACGATGTTAAAAACTGAGACAGTGGTTTTTGCAAAGTTTATCAAGAACCCTGAAAAACCAGCTAAGCTTTCTGTATCAGGCAAAACCTATAATCAAATTACTGTAAGCTGGAAGGGATCGACAGATGCAGATGGCTACATCATTTATCGCGCTGTAGAGAAATCAGGCAAATATGAAAAAATAGCTACCCTAAAAAACAATAAAGTAACAACATATATAGATAAAAAAGTTTCTCTGGGGAATACGTATTTCTATAAAATGCGTGCTTACAAGAATGTGGAAAATACAAAATTGTATAGTTCTTACACAGACATAAAATCAGGAAGTCCTATATTGGCAAAGCCTACAAATCTGAAGGCCAAGGAAGTATCGAAGGACAAGCTTCTTTTCTCATGGAAGCCTGTAAGCGGAGCTCTTGGCTACGAAATTTATAAAGCACCACGCAAAGGATCAAACTATAAAAAACTGATGGCAATCAAAGGTTCTAAAGTGAGTGCTGCTAGTAAAAACATAAAGAACGGTAAAAATTTAGATTATAAAATTAGGGCATATCAAACGGTTAAAGGCCACAAAATATACAGTGAGTTCTCAACCGTTACTAGGCCATCGAAGTAACTGATCAAGAAGACATATACACGTGTTGTATTTGTCTTCTTTTTATATGTATATTTTTATATCTAGGCCATATATATGAAATGTTGGCTCTATCTTAATCGAGAATATTTTACAAATATAGTTTGAAAAACTTGAATATTAAGATAGTTTCAGTCATCATAATATATGAAAACGCTATCTATTTAATAGGATAGTAGTATTCGCTCAAACATAAGGGGGAGATCGGACATGATTTATGCAAAACCAAATGCTGAAGGTGCTGTCGTTCAATTTAAAGATCAATATGATAACTTTATCGGGGGCGAATGGGTAGAGCCTGTTAAAGGCCAATACTTCGACAATATATCACCAGTGGATGGACAAGTATTCACAAAAGTAGCTCGTTCCACTGCAGATGATATTGAACTAGCTTTAGATGCAGCGCATAGTGCAAGAAGCGAATGGGGCAAGACTTCTACTGCTGAACGTGCCCGTATTTTAAATAAAATTGCTGATAGAATTGAAGATAATATAGAGCTATTGGCTGTAGCAGAAACTTGGGATAACGGTAAAGCTGTCCGTGAAACATTGAATGCGGATATTCCGCTGGCTGCAGACCATTTCCGTTATTTCGCCAGTGCTATTCGTGCACAAGAAGGCCGTACGACTCAACTAGACAATGATACTGTAGCCTATCATTTCCAAGAACCACTTGGCGTCGTTGGTCAAATCATTCCTTGGAACTTCCCAATATTAATGGCTGTCTGGAAATTGGCTCCTGCGCTTGCTGCGGGTAACTGTGTTGTATTAAAACCAGCAGAACAAACGCCTGCATCTATTATGGTGCTAATGGAATTAATTCAAGATCTACTTCCTGCTGGTGTGGTGAATGTAGTTAACGGTTATGGCGTAGAAGTAGGCAAACCACTTGCTACAAACCCTCGCATTGCTAAAATTGCTTTCACGGGTTCTACTGCGGTAGGTCGCCAAGTAATGCAATATGCAACCGAAAACATTATTCCTGTTACCCTTGAACTTGGTGGTAAATCGCCAAATATCTTCTTTGAAGATGTTATGGAGCATGATGATGATTTTTTAGATAAAGCAATTGAAGGTTTTGTAATGTTTGCTTTCAACTCTGGAGAGGTTTGTACATGCCCTTCCCGTGCATTAGTGCAAGAATCTATTTATGATCAATTCATTGAACGAGCTATGGCGAGAATTGAATCAATTAAGATTGGCAATCCGCTTGATACAGAAGTAATGATGGGGGCACAGGCATCAAACGAGCAACAGCAAAAAATTCTATCATACTTAAAATTAGGCAAAGAGGAAGGAGCAGAGTGCTTAATCGGTGGTGAACACAATCAGATAGATGGTTTTGAGGATGGTTATTATATAAAACCAACTGTATTCAAAGGCCATAATAAAATGCGTATTTTCCAGGAGGAAATATTTGGCCCAGTCCTTGGCGTCACTACGTTTAAAGACTTTGATGAAGCCATCGAAATTGCAAATGACACCGTATATGGTTTAGGTGCAGGTGTATGGTCCCGTTCAGGTGATATCGCTTATCGTGCAGGACGCGCTATTGAAGCTGGTCGTGTATGGACAAATACGTATCACCAATATCCAGCGGGCGCAGCGTTTGGCGGTTATAAGCAATCAGGCATTGGTCGTGAAAACCACGCAATGATGTTAGAACATTATCAACAAACGAAGAATTTACTTGTCAGCTATAATCGTAAGCCACAAGGTTTCTTCTAGAATAGCCGTGGATCCTAGATGACAGAATGTATACAAGCGACAGATAAAGCTCTTGAGTTTATCGATTATATGAAATCGTTGCATGGTCCGATTTTAATTTTTCAATCTAGTGGGTGCTGTGATGGCTCTGCACCTATGTGCTATAAAGAAGAGGATTTTCGAGTAGGTGAACAGGATCTACTTCTTGGTATAGTTGGCGATGTGCCATTTTATATACACAAAAGCCACTATGAGTATATGAAGCATACCCAACTGATCTTAGATGTGAAGCCTGGCAGAGGCGCTTCGTTTTCACTGGATAGTATTGAAAAAGAACATTTCGTGATTGAATCAAGAGTTTATGAATAGGATTAACGAGAAAAGTGTACAATTTAATATCAGCACAAAACTCCAGGCTAAGATAGCTGGAGTTTTTTCTGTTTGGGAAATGCTAGGCATCTATTTAGGATATGAAAAAGTAATCATGTTAGTATGGAATAAGAGGGGTATAACTTTAACGGAGGTGTCATCTGTGAAGGAAACAAAATTATGGATTAATGGTGAGTGGGTTAGCACAGCTGAAAGCTATGAATTAACCGCTCCTTATAATGGAGAGTATATTTCAAATATAGCGAAAGCCACCGTGAATGATGTAGAACGAAGCATTGAAGGTGCACATCAAGCCTTTCTTCAATTTAAATCATCAACAGCATATGAAAGAGCTGAAATTTTATATCGAGTGGCAGAGTTAATGAAAGAGCGCAAGCAAGATCTAGCTGAAATAGCAGCGAGAGAAGCAGGAAAGCCTATCACAGCTGCCCTTACTGAAATTGATCGTACCATTACAACGTACCAATTTGCAGCCGAGGCAGCTAAAGGATTAAGTGGTGAAACACTTCCGATGGATGCTGCGCCGGGTGGAAAAGATCGGATTGGTTGGACAAAACGCGTACCTTTAGGTGTTATATCAGCCATTACGCCATTTAATTTTCCTTTTAACTTAGTAGCACATAAATTAGGTCCTGCATTTGCTGTGGGTAACGCAGTTGTTTTAAAGCCTGCTGGACAAACACCTTTAAGCAGCCTTGTAATGGCTGGAATCTTTAAAGATGCAGGTTTACCTGATGGGATGCTTCAAATCGTTACTGGAAGTGGAAGCGAGTTAAGCGATACGCTTGTTACACATCCGCTCGTCAAAAAGGTTACGTTTACAGGCAGCAGTTCTGTTGGATTGAAGATTAAAGAAAAAGTAGGATTGCGAAAGGTAACGCTTGAATTGGGTTCTAATGCAGGCTTGATTGTAGAACCAAGTGTGCCAATCGATAAAGTTATAGATCGCTGTGTAAGTGGCGCATTTGGTTACGCAGGACAAGTATGTATTTCACTACAGCGTATTTATGTCCATCAATCAATTTATGACCAATTTTTAAATGCCTTTGTTGCAACTACGGAAAAATTGGTAGTAGGCGATCCTTTGGACGAAAAAACAGATGTAAGTGCAATGATTAATCCAAAAGAAGTTACACGCATTATGCAATGGATTGAAGAGGCGAAAGAGCAAGGTGCAACCGTTGCTACAGGCGGAACTTTCACAGAGCGTACCTTAACACCAACTGTCATGGCTAATGTTCAGCCTGATATGAAGGTAGCATGCCAGGAAACATTTGCTCCGATTGTTTCCATTGTTCCATATGACACATTCGATGAAGCGATTAATTTAGTAAACCAATCAGATTTAGGTTTAAATGCAGGGATCTTTACAAATAATTTAGAAGATGCCATGAGAGCAGCAGAGGAATTAGAAGCCGGTGCAGTCATCATTAATGATGTACCAACATTCCGTATAGATAACATGCCATATGGTGGAGTGAAGAATAGTGGATATGGACGCGAAGGCATTAAATATGCAGTGAACGAAATGACTGATTTGAAGTTTATTACGATTAAGACTAAACTGTAGTATGTTTGGAGAAGCCGATCTATTACAGAGACAAGACTTGTTGAACAAGGGCTTCCCTTTAAAATTATGTGTTAAAAGATACGTGAGGAGTGTATACGATGCTAGAAGCAGTGCCAATGGGCAGTTCAAGAACAATACAAACAAGATTGGTTTTACCGCCCGATACCAACCATATGAGCACGATTTTTGGTGGGAAAGTGTTGGCGTATATTGATGAGATCGCAGCGATTACGTCCATGAAGCATGCAAAAATGCAAACAGTAACAGCATCTTTCGACTCAGTGGACTTTTATTCGCCAGTTCGTTCAGGAGAAGTCCTAGAACTAGAGGCAATTGTTAGTTCTACTGGACGCACATCGATGGAGTTATATATCGTGGTGCATTCTACTAATATCGACACAGGTGTAAAAAAACTAACGACAGAATCTTTCGTTACTATGGTAGCAGTAGATACCAATGGTGCACCTCAGGAAGTAGCGCCCGTTTTCCCAGAAACAGAACAAGAAAAGAAATTATTCGAATCAGGCTCGATACGCCGGAAGATTCGTAAAGAAAAGCGCGAAATGCCAAGCAAGTTCTTTACTTTATAATAATCGGTATATTATACAAATAGGCGGTTGCTGTATCTTATAACAGCAACCGCCTATTATCGTTTCTTTATCTATTCGAGCTAGGTAGAACATGCTACAATAAAGAAAAAATCACAAGAATAGGATGTACAGCATGGATACAAAAAGAGGAATGAAATATGCACTGCCATTAGCAATGGTAGTAGCAGTCTCATCGTTAATGCTTCTAAATGCTAACTATACAGAAGTGCCAATGAGCCACAGAATCTATATTACAATCGGTGCAACCATCGTCACTTATCTCCTGTCTTTTGTCCTTTTTGGTTTAAAGGATACTCCTAAATAAATCCCATATTAATGAGATTAATAGAAACCAACTTTAAATGGAATAGCCTGCAAAGTATAGAGAACTTTGCAGCTGTTCTATTTTCGTTTTTACGGTCTATAGTCAAACCATCCCTTCAACTTAAACCAGATGGCCATCGAAAAGGCAATGCCAAACATAATGAATAAGATAATAAAGTAACCATAATGCCAATTGAGCTCAGGCATATTTTTAAAATTCATTCCATAGACACCTGCAATAAATGTCAGCGGTATGAATATGGAAGAAATAATAGTCAAAATCATCATAATGCCATTCATCCGGCTCGAGTTTATCGACATATGGCTATCTCGCATGTCTGCTGTCAGTTCCCGATTCGATTCCACCATTTCTGTCAGCTTAATCAAATGGTCGTGTATATCCATAAAGTAAGCTCGTTCCTGGTCATTCAAGCGGAAGCGATAGGAATTTAAAATTCGATAAAGTAAATCGCGCATTGGCAAAACGATGCGGCGAATATGAAGCAAATCGCTCCTTAGATCAAATACATATTTCATTGATTTTGTCGTACTCTTAAAACCGATTTCATCGTCTATTTCATTCAAATGATCTTCGATGTCATATACTAACGGAAAGTAACCATCAACAATTTTATCAAGTACTTGATAGGCAATATACAGGGATCCGCGCTCCCAGGAAGCTGGCATTTCTTCAATTCGTTCTTTCACGATGGCAAACTCGGGGGCAGGTGAGTGATGATAGGTGACAATAAAGTCTGGCGCTACAAATAAATTGACCTCTTCCCCTTCAAATGTTTCTTTATTTATTTTATGAGCAACAAGAAAATGGTACCCCTCGTAATAATCCAGTTTAGGCCGTTGTAGTCTCATTAAACTATCCTCGATGGCTAAGGGGTGAAAATGAAAAAAGCTGCTAAGTAATCTATTTTCTTCTGTGGTAGGCGATTCAAAATCGACCCAATACCATATAAACTTGCCGGTTTTAATCTCTTCGAGCGAAAAATCAGCTAAGAGTTGTTGATCATTAGTGATACCAAGCGTCCGAATCATCTCAAATCCTCATTTCAACAATATTCGTATATTTATCCTCTCACAATTATGTAAACAATGCCAGAAAGGAGAAATTCCTTATATAAGAGAGGTATAAAAAAATGAAACTATATTTAATGTAATACGTAAATTAAGTTAAGTAAAAATTGATATTGAAAGTGAGTGAATAACAAGATGGAGAATAAAGGGTTAAAAGTTATTTTGCATGCGAGCGCTTTTTTTGCCCCATGTTTAGTCCCGATTCTTATTTTTGTGTTTATTAGAGATGAAGAGATAAAACGTTTGTCAATTCAAGCACTGCTGTTCCAATTCGTTATGTGGCTGCTCGTTACAGTTGGAGGCATCCTGACCTTCACTATAATTCTTGCGATTATTGGCATTCCGATGATAATTATTTTCGGGATTATGGGCGTTATTATACCTATTATCGGTATAATTAGAGCACTTCAGGGAACACATTGGGAATATCCGATTGTTGGAAAGTGGATTTAATACAAAAACTTATGAACATACTGCATATAGCAGTATGTTTTTTGTGTATATTAGGAGAATGAATAACGATTTTCCAGGTTAAGCAAAATATTTGCATCATTTTTTGATGGCACATATAATAAAGTCAAAGTTAGTCAAAGTCAGTGAAGCGAGTGAGGTGGAATAAAAATGCGGAATATCTCAGACATTATTGAAGGGTATTTAAAAGAGATTATTGAATTAGGTGGTAAAGGTCATATTGAAATCAAACGAAGTGAAATTGCAGACAAATTTCAATGTGTACCTTCCCAAATCAATTATGTCATCAATACAAGGTTTACAGCCGAGCGAGGGTATATCGTTGAAAGTAAGCGAGGCGGGGGTGGCTATATACGGATTTTACGTGTTAGAGCAAGCTCAGGAACCGAGTTGATTGAAGAGATTATGCATCAAATTGGTGATTCTATCACACAGTCGTCTGCACAGGACTTTATTTTTCGGTTAATTGATGAAGATGTAATAACGCAAAGAGAAGCAAGGATGATGATAGCGGCACTAGACCGTTCAGTATTGTCCCTCCATTTACCTTTACGCGATGAACTACGAGCGCGCATTATGAGGGCGATGTTACTAGCGGTGAAATACGACCAGCAAATGCAAAGAGGTGTTAAAGATGATATGTGAAAATTGTAAACAGCGGCCTGCTACAATTACAGTCACACAGATGAAAAACGGCAATAAGATAACAAGGCACTTTTGTGATGTATGCAATAAGCAGCTAGATCACTTTCACGTGAATCTTGAACCTGGTGATAGTTCCAATGCCATGCAAAAACTATTTTCAAATTTATTCGGAACGCCAAGCTGGTCAGTACAGGATGTGCCTATCAAGAAGCCACAAAGTAAAGTGCAAAATGAAAGCTGTCCACAATGCGGCATGACATATAGGCAATTTCTCGAAGAAGGGAAATTCAATTGTCCAACATGTTATGAGACGTTTAAAGATTTTTTGCCACAGGTATTAAAACGGCTTCATAATGGCGCTACAGAACATATAGGCAAGGTTCCTGGATCCATTAATGAGAGCTATCAGACAAAACGCCAAATTGAAGCGCTGCGACAAGATATGAAAACAGCAGTGGAAGAGGAACGTTTTGAAGACGCCGCGGAAATTCGAGATGAGGTTAAATTGCTTGAAAACAAATTGAATGGAGGAGGTGAGAAAAGAGATGAACATTGACCACTTTCTGCAAAGTAAACCTCCTATATGGATGAGAGGGGATAGTACATTCGGCGATATTGTCATGAGTACAAGAATTCGCTTGGCAAGAAATATCAATGGATTTCGGTTTCCTCGGGCATTCTCAGAAGATGAAGCATTGCAAATTGACAAAATGGTATCGAATGCATTGATTGATGGAGATCAGAAATTTGATATGCCATTCTCTTATTTCTCACTCCATGATATGCCCTCTCTTAAGCGTCAGGTTTTGGTAGAGAAGCATTTGATTAGCCCGCAATTAGCAAATAAAACAAAAACAGGCTCTATCTTAGTGTCGGATGATGAAACGATTAGCATCATGGTAAATGAAGAAGACCATATCCGCATACAAAGCTTACAACCAGGCCTGCAATTGGATAAAGCTTATCAGTTGGCTGATGAAGTGGACCGGCTTTTAGAAAGAAAGCTATCATATGCTTTCGATGATTCATTTGGCTACCTTACAAGCTGTCCAACAAACACAGGTACAGGACTTCGGGCATCAGTGATGATGCATTTACCTGCTCTCACTGCGACTAACCAAATGGGAACGCTGATGAATACAATGGCTCGTTTAGGGATGGTTGTAAGAGGAATATACGGAGAAGGTACCGAAGCTCTCGGGAATTATTATCAAATTTCTAACCAAATCACCCTTGGCAAGCCAGAAGAAGATATTATTTTGGATCTACAAAGTGTAGCCGAGCAAATTATTCAAAAAGAAATCGGTGCCCGTAGAGCTTTGCTAGAACACGCATCCATTGCTGTTTCAGATCGTTTAAATCGATCATTAGGTGTGTTGAAATATGCAAGGATTTTATCTAGTGAAGAAGCGGCTAATTGTTTATCAAATGTCCGGTTGGGTATAGATTTGGGATTAATTCCAACATATCCGGATAGAGTTTTGAATGAATGTATGTTGATTATGCAGCCTGGTTTCTTGCAGCAGCTTGCTGGTACAACGCTCCAGGCGAACGAAAGAGATGTATTTCGAGCAACAATTATTCGAGAAAAATTAAACAATACGACGGTTAAATAATATAACAGTAAAAAGGAGAGGATCTTCATGATGTACAATCGATTTACACAGCGCGCTCAAAAAGTTCTGCAATTAGCACAGGAAGAGGCAATTCGTATGAAACACGAAGCCATTGGCACAGAACATATTTTGCTTGGCCTCATACGTGAAGGAGGCGGCATAGCGGCAAAAGCGCTTGAAGCAATCAACGTGAGTACAGAAATGATTGAAGAAGGTATTGAAGAATTGGTTGGTGTCGGCACTAAAAATGTAGGCCCAATTGTACACTATACACCACGTGCTAAAAAGGTCATTGAATTATCAGTCGATGAATCTCGCAAACTGGGCCATTCATACATTGGTACAGAACATTTATTGCTTGCGTTAATTCGAGAAGGCGAAGGTGTAGCAGCTCGTGTGTTAAATAATGCGGGTGTCAGTCTAAACAAAGCCCGTCAGCAAGTACTACAACTGCTTGGAAGTAATGATCATCCACAAGCAAGCAATAATAGTGCGCCGACAGCTAATACACCTACGCTCGATGGCTTAGCAAGAGACCTTACTCAAATAGCACGAGAAGGCAGCTTGGATCCTGTGATTGGACGCAGCAAAGAAATTACACGCGTAATTGAAGTGCTGTCTCGCCGTACTAAAAACAACCCTGTATTAATCGGGGAGCCAGGTGTCGGTAAAACAGCTATTGCAGAAGGTCTTGCACAACAAATCGTAAACAATGAAGTGCCTGAAACATTGCGCGATAAACGTGTTATGACGCTTGATATGGGAACAGTCGTAGCAGGTACAAAATACCGTGGTGAATTTGAAGACCGTTTGAAAAAGGTAATGGATGAAATTCGCCAAGCAGGAAACGTTATCCTATTTATCGATGAGTTGCACACATTGATTGGTGCTGGTGGAGCAGAAGGAGCAATTGATGCTTCAAATATCTTGAAACCATCACTTGCTCGAGGAGAATTACAATGTATTGGTGCTACAACATTAGATGAATACCGCAAGTACATTGAAAAAGATGCAGCACTTGAACGTCGCTTCCAACCAATACAAGTCGATGAACCATCAGTAGAGGAAGCTATTCAAATTATTAATGGGCTGCGCGACCGTTATGAAGCTCATCACCGTGTCAAAATTACAGATGAAGCTATTGAAGCGGCTGCTAAAATGTCAGACCGTTACATTTCAGACCGTTTCTTGCCTGACAAAGCAATTGACTTAATCGATGAAGCAGGATCTAAAGTTAGGTTGCGTTCATTTACAACACCACCAGATTTAAAAGAATTAGAACAAGAGCTAGACTCACTTCATTCTGAAAAAATGGCTGCAGTCCAATCTCAAGAATTTGAAAAAGCTGCGTCCTTACGTGATTCTGAACAAAAGCTTAAAGATAAATTGAACAGCACGAAAAAAGAATGGAAAGAAGCGCAAGGTAAATCAGAATCTAAGGTAACGGTGAATGATATTGCGGAAGTTGTGTCCATGTGGACGGGTGTCCCGGTCTCTAAACTGGCGCAAGCTGAATCAGAGAAGCTGTTGAACTTAGAGGATGAGTTGCATAAACGAGTAGTAGGCCAAAGCGAAGCAGTTGAAGCTATTTCAAGAGCGATTCGCCGTGCTCGTGCAGGATTAAAAGATCCAAAACGTCCAATCGGTTCCTTTATTTTCTTAGGCCCAACAGGTGTTGGTAAAACAGAACTTGCCCGGGCTTTAGCTGAAGTAATGTTCGGTGATGAAGATGCCATGATCCGTGTAGATATGTCCGAATACATGGAAAAACATTCGACTTCTCGACTTGTTGGATCGCCTCCAGGATATGTCGGTTTTGAGGAAGGTGGTCAGCTGACAGAGAAAGTACGCCGCAAACCATATTCTGTTATTTTGCTTGATGAAATTGAGAAAGCTCACCCGGATGTTTTCAATATCTTATTACAAGTGTTGGACGATGGCCGTTTAACGGATTCCAAAGGCCGTGTAGTGGACTTCCGTAATACGGTGGTTATTATGACATCCAATGTAGGTGCAGAGGCATTAAAATACCGCAAATCACTTGGTTTTGGTGCTCAAAGTGCATCACAAAGCCAAGAAAATGCAAAAAGTGTCATGATGGAAGAATTGAAAAAAGCATTCCGTCCAGAGTTCTTAAACCGTATCGACGAAATGATTGTCTTCCACTCATTAGAAAAAGAAGATTTGCGCAAAATTGTAAATCTAATGGTAAAACAATTAACAAAACGCCTACATGAACAAGATATTACGCTCGATCTTACAACGGAAGCAATCGACAAAATTGCAGAAGAAGGATACGATCCGCAATACGGTGCCCGCCCATTGCGCAGAGCTATCCAAAAAAATATAGAAGACCGCCTATCAGAAGAAATATTAAAAGGCACTGTCTTAACTGGACAACGCGTTGAATTTGATGTTAAAGATGGAGAATTTGTCGTGAATGTCAAAGAATTAGCAACAAAATAGTGAACTTTATGTCAACGTATTGAAAAATAATACGCAACAGTGAGGCGTTCCAAATGCGAAATTTGGGACGCCTTGTTTTATAATAAGAGTAAGACTAAAAATGGCAGGAGATATAAAATGGCCAAAAAGAAGACAAAGTTTTTTTGTAATGCATGTGGATATGAATCGCCAAAATGGCTAGGTAGATGTCCTGGTTGCGGTGATTGGAATACAATGGTGGAAGAAGTAGAAGTAGTATCCAAGGGGCCAAGAGGGGCTTTTCAGCATTCCTCGTCAGTAACGCAAAAAGCTACGCCATTAATTGCAGTTGAAACAGAAGATGCACCAAGGATCGAAACGGAACTAAATGAACTGAATCGCGTCCTAGGAGGTGGGATTGTCCCAGGCTCACTTGTCCTAATTGGTGGGGATCCGGGGATTGGAAAATCCACGCTTTTGCTGCAAGTTTCAGCGATTCTTTCGAATAAAGGGCATCGTGTCCTCTATATTTCCGGAGAAGAATCTATTCGCCAAACGAAGCTAAGAGCTGAAAGACTAGGCGTAAAATCCGAAGAGCTTTACATTTATTCAGAAACGAATCTTGAATTTCTAAATCAAACGATTGAAGAAGTGAACCCCAAGTTTGTTATTGTGGACTCCATTCAAACAGTGTACCACCCGAATGTAACAAGCGCACCGGGAAGTGTCTCACAGGTTAGAGAATGTACTGCTGAATTTATGCGTATCGCGAAAACGAAGAATATTGCAATTTTCTTAGTTGGACATGTGACGAAGGAAGGCCAAATCGCAGGGCCAAGGATACTTGAACATATGGTGGATACGGTCCTTTACTTTGAAGGAGAACGCCACCACACTTATCGCATTCTACGGAGCCAAAAAAATAGATTTGGTTCTACTAATGAAATTGCTATTTTTGAAATGCTCCAAAATGGTTTGAAGGAAGTATTAAACCCTTCAGAATTGTTTCTGCAAGAACGTTCACAGGGTGCCCCGGGCTCCACTGTTGTGGCCTCGATGGAAGGGACTCGCCCTATCTTAGTAGAAGTACAAGCTCTCGTGACGCCTTCAAGTTTTAATTATCCAAAGCGAATGGCAACAGGTGTAGACCAAAACCGAATATCCTTATTGATGGCAGTATTAGAAAAAAGGATGGGCATGCTTTTACAGGCACAAGATGCTTATATAAAGGTAGCAGGCGGGGTAAAGCTAGATGAGCCTGCTATTGATTTAGCGGTTCTTGTAAGCATTGTTTCAAGCTTTAGAGATACAGCTGCTAAACCAATGGATTGTTATATCGGAGAAGTAGGATTAACAGGTGAAGTGCGAAGAGTGTCACGGATTGAACAAAGAATCCAGGAAGCAGCCAAACTAGGGTTCAAACGCGCGATTGTCCCAGCATCCAACTTGGGTGGCTTTGAGTATCCAGATACCATTGAAGTAGTCGGGGTAGATACAGTTAATCAAGCGCTAAAATTAAGTTTTGATAAGGCATAAGATGTTTTTTGTGTAATGCATGGTTATTTATATATTTATCGGGGGAATTATAAGGAGTCGGAATAGAAGGCACTATAAAGGTTAATTAGCTGAGAAGTGAGCTCCTGAATAACAGCATATTAAGAGTTTCACATCATGTTAGAAAACCTTCGCAGCTATTCCGCTTCACCTCGTTGCACTTGCTAAATGAATGCTTTTTCATGTTCTGTGTCAAGATTAGTCCATCTTTGTCATAGGGTGTAAGAAAGAGGTTTCACAAGACGCATCAAAGGTAAACTATGTATAATTAAAATAAAAAAAGGAGGTGCCTGAATGTTAAAGGGAATAATCCAAATTGCGTTTCTTTTTATTGGAGGGACTGTGGGTTTATTTGTCTTACCGCTATTATACCAAATCATTCATCTATCAGATAACCCGTGGTTGAATAATCCGTATACATCAGTGGCTGTAGGAGCCATCTTGTTATTTGCTTTCTCATTTTGGGTTTCAGATTACTTTGTAAAATTTATTCGGTGGATGGAAGATAAATTATTAAAAGCACCGGTAGGAGATTTGTTGTTCGGGACATTAGGTTTAATTATTGGGTTGATACTTGCTTACCTAATTGGCTTTTCTATTGATAACATCAAAATTCCTTTAATCACTACGATTGTGCCTATCTTATCTGTCCTATTGTCCATTGTTCTCGGCTATCTCGGATTCCAGGTCGGTTTTAAAAAGAGAGATGAGCTGATTCATGTATTTACAGCAGGGAAAGCTCAATCAACGAATGCTTCAAAGAAAAAGGCAATGGGAGAGGATGTAGAACTCGACGATGCAAAGTATAAGCTTTTAGATACTAGTGTCATCATTGATGGCCGGATTGCTGATATCTCAGAAACAGGCTTTATCGAGGGAACATTCGTTGTACCTCAATTCGTATTAACTGAGCTTCAACATATAGCAGACTCATCTGACACGTTGAAAAGGACGAGAGGGCGTCGTGGGCTTGATATTTTGAAAAAATTGCAAGATGAAAGAGCTACACAAGTTTTAATCACTGAAGTGGACTTTGAGGATGTGCAAGAGGTTGATTTAAAATTAGTTCGTTTGGCGAAAAAAATGGGCGGTCAGATTTTAACGAATGACTTTAATTTAAATAAAGTGTGCGATCTTCATAATGTGAAAGTGTTAAATATTAATGATTTAGCAAATGCAGTCAAACCAGTGGTCATTCCTGGGGAAGAAATGAATGTGCTGGTGATTAAAGATGGTAAAGAGCATAATCAAGGTGTTGCATATTTAGATGACGGGACAATGATTGTGGTTGAAGAAGGAAAATCATATATCGGCCAAGCAATTGTTGTTACCGTGACAAGCGTGCTGCAAACATCAGCAGGGCGTATGATTTTTGCTAAGCCAAAAAACAATGGCAAAAGTGCAGGCTAGGCACTTTTCGTAATAAAATGTAGAGAGGCAGGGTAATTTACCTTGTCCTTTTCTATTAAGAAAGAGTGAATGTAATGCAGTATGATGTAATATTACCAGCGGCTGGAAGCGGAAAAAGGATGGCTGCTGGACAAAACAAATTATTTTTGGAGCTGCGAAATAAGCCCATTTTGATCCATACGCTAGAGGTTTTCCAACAGGATGAAGCATGCAGAGGAATTTGGTTAGCAGTAAAGCCTGATGAAAGACTCTATATTCAAACACTTTTAGAAAAATACCATATTACAAAAGTGAAGGCCATGCCGAATGGCGGAGAAGAAAGACAACATAGTGTTGTAGCCTGCGTGAAGCAGATAGAGGATGGCCAGATCGTTTTGGTACATGATGCGGCAAGACCATTTATCACCACTCCTATAATCCATGAATTAGTAGAAGCAGCCGAGAAAAAAGGTGCTGCCATTGCAGGCGTAAGAGCAAAAGATACAATGAAAGTAGTAGAGAACGGAAAGATTAAAGGAACTGTTGATCGTTCAAGTTTATGGATGATTCAAACACCGCAAGCTTTCGATTTCACACTTTTAAAACAGGCGGAACAGCAAGCAGAAGTAGACAATTTTTTAGGAACAGATGAAGCGATGCTCGTTGAACGTTTAGGACAATCTGTATATATAGTTGAAAGTAGCTATGAAAACGTTAAAATAACTACTAAAGAGGACTTAATATTTGGCGAAGCTATTTTAAGTCAACGTATAGGAGGATAACATGTTTAGAATAGGACAAGGTTTTGACGTACATGCATTTGAAGAAGGACGCCCATTAATTATTGGCGGTATTACAATCCCTCATAGTAAAGGCTTAATCGGTCACTCTGATGCGGATGTATTATTGCATACCGTAACGGATGCGGCATTAGGAGCGATTGGGGAAGGCGATATCGGTCATCATTTCCCCGATACTGACCCAGCATTCAAGGATGCAGATTCTGCAAAATTGCTTTCATACATTTGGGAGATTGTAGAATCGAAGGGTTATACTTTAGGAAATGTTGATTGCACTATTATGGCGCAACGGCCAAAACTTGCGCCTTATATTGAGCAAATGAGAAATCGAATTGCGGAACTTTTGCATGCAGAGCCTTCTCAAGTAAATGTCAAAGCTACAACAACAGAAAAATTAGGCTTTACAGGGCGTGAAGAAGGAATTGCCAGTATGGCAACTATTTTGCTTATAAAAAAGTGACTTCCTTTAATTTTCATACTAGCAGTGGTAAAATGGGTAAAGTTGAATTTTTGAACGATTAATAGGAGGATTTAGACATGACTAACAAAGTTCGCGTACGTTATGCACCGAGCCCTACTGGACATTTACATATTGGCGGCGCACGTACAGCTTTATTTAACTTTTTGTATGCAAAACACCACGACGGAGACTTTATTGTCCGCATTGAAGATACGGATGTGGCCCGCAATATCGAGGGTGGCGAAGCATCTCAATTAGACAACCTAAAATGGCTTGGTATTGAGTACGACGAATCAATTGATATTGGTGGTCCATATGCGCCATATCGTCAAATGGAACGTTTAGAAATTTATACAGAATACGCAAATAAGCTAATTGATATGGGCATGGCTTATAAATGCTTCTGTACTTCAGAAGAATTAGAAGCAGACCGTGAAGCTCAGCAAGAGCGCGGCGTTGCGGCTCCTATGTATAACGGAAAATGCAGACATCTATCAAAAGAGGAAGTAGCTGCAAAAGAAGAAGCGGGCGAACCTTATACAATCCGTTTTAAAGTGCCGGAAAACGTTGTATATAAATTCGATGATTTAGTTCGCGGAGAAATTTCTTTTGAATCAAAAGATATCGGCGATTGGGTTATCGTAAAAGCAAATGGCATCCCAACATATAATTATGCAGTAGTTCTTGATGATCATATGATGGATATTACACATGTATTTAGAGGGGAAGAGCATTTATCAAATACACCAAAGCAATTAATGATATTTAATGCATTTGGTTTTGAACCACCTCACTATGGTCATATGACGCTGATCGTAAATGAAAACCATAAAAAACTTTCTAAGCGTGATGAATCCATTATCCAGTTTGTGAAACAATATAGAGATCTTGGCTACCTGCCAGAAGCGATGTTCAATTTCTTTGCTCTTTTAGGGTGGTCTCCAGAGGGTGAAGAAGAGATCTTCACAAAAGAAGAGCTTATCGAAAAGTTCGATGAAAAACGTCTATCTAAATCACCATCCATGTTCGATAAACAAAAACTGAAATGGATGAATAACCAATACATGAAGAAGTTGAATAGCGAAGAAGTAGTTGCTTTAACCCTTCCATTCTTACAAAAAGAAGGACTTCTTCCTGAAAACTTATCCGAGGAACAACAAGAGTGGGCTAATAAGTTGATTGGTTTATACCATGAGCAAATGAGCTTTGGAGCAGAAATTGTTGATTTATCTCGTATGTTCTTCACAGAGGAACTTGCATATACTGATGAAGAAAAAGAAGTTCTTGCAGGAGAGCAAGTACCAGAAGTAATGGCTGCGTTCAAAGAACAGTTACAACAGTTGGAATCATTTGAGCCTGCAGACATTAAGAAAGCAATCAAAACAGTGCAGAAAGAAACAGGCCATAAAGGCAAAAATCTTTTCATGCCAATTCGTGTAGCTACTACAGGTGAAATGCATGGACCAGAACTAAATGATGCACTTTCATTACTGGGCAAAGAAACTGTTGTTAAACGGATCGAAGCATTCATTTAGTAATACTTTTATTCATATGCTGTCGTAGGGCAGAATGGATGAAATAGGTTTATCATTTTTAATCGGTTTTTATTTTGATTGATTTTTTTTCGCTACATTGTAAAATGAAGCTAACAAATGATATAAAAGCGATGAAGAGGAGAAGTACGCAATTCATGCTCTATAAGAGAGGACCATCACCGGCTGAAAATGGTCTGAGCCAATGAATTACGGAAATGCACCTCTGAGCGTTAAGTTGAAATAGTCACTAGAGTAGACTTAGCCGGTAATCTCCGTTAAAAGATGTTCAAGCGGGAAGCGAGTATGCTTCCAATCAGAGTGGAACCGCGCATAGTAGGCGTCTCTGTCTTTCATTAGACAGGGGCGTCTTTTTTGTTGAATCCAAATGTCTTAGATATTTGTGGGGGAGGATTTACATGTTTAAGAATATGAAAGAAGACATTCAAACGATTTTTGATAATGACCCGGCAGCGCGAAGCACAATGGAAGTGGTATTAACCTATGCAGGCTTGCATGCTATATGGTCTCACCGTATTGCCCATGCTTTTTATAAACGCAAATTTTATTTTTTAGCAAGAGCGATTTCTCAGATTAGCCGTTTCTTTACGGGGATTGAAATTCACCCAGGGGCAAAAATTGGCCGGCGTTTCTTCATCGACCATGGTATGGGGGTAGTCATTGGTGAAACCTGCGAGATTGGCAATGATGTGACGATCTATCAAGGCGTGACATTGGGTGGTACAGGGAAAGAAAAAGGTAAACGGCACCCAACACTTCATGACAACGTACTAGTGGCCACAGGAGCAAAGGTATTAGGTTCGATTACAATTGGAGAGAATAGTAAAATCGGGGCAGGATCCGTTGTATTAAAAGAGGTTCCACCAAATGCCACTGTTGTAGGGATTCCAGGCAAAGTAGTCATCCAGGATGGCGTCCGTGTCAACCATAAACAAAAATTAGATCATCAAAACATACCTGATCCAGTAGAAGAACGATTAATGAAAATAGAAGAAAAAATAACGGCTTTAGAACAAGAAGAAAACAAAAAGGAGAGATAGTATTTTATGGGAATCCAAATTTTTAACACGTTAACAAGAGAAAAAGAATTATTTGTCCCTCTTGAAGAAGGAAAGGTTAAGATGTATGTATGCGGTCCAACCGTTTATAACTATATTCACATCGGAAATTCACGTCCTGTCATCGTATACGATACAGTGCGCCGTTATTTAACATATCGCGGATATGATGTGACATATGTTTCTAACTTTACTGATGTGGACGATAAAATTATCAAAGCAGCCAACGAATTAGGGGAAGAAGTGCCTGAGCTAACAGAACGTTTCATAAACGCTTATTTTGAGGATATCACTGCATTGGGCTGCCAAAAGGCGGATGCACATCCACGTGTAACTGAACATATGGATGAAATTATCGATTTTATTAAGGTGTTGGTTGATAAAGGCTATGCCTATGAATCACAGGGAGATGTTTATTACAGAACTCGTAAGTTCGAAGGGTACGGCAAATTATCACACCAGTCAGTAGATGATTTAAAAGTAGGCGCTCGCATTGAAGCGGGTGAGAAAAAAGAAGATGCTTTGGATTTTGCTTTATGGAAAGCAGCGAAGCCGGGAGAGATCTCATGGGAAAGTCCATGGGGCAAAGGACGTCCAGGATGGCATATTGAATGCTCAGTAATGGTGCACAATCATTTTGGTGATACAATCGACATCCATGCAGGTGGTCAGGATCTAACCTTCCCGCACCATGAAAATGAAATTGCCCAATCTGAAGCATACAGTGGCAAAACATTCGCGAGATATTGGATGCACAATGGCTATATCAATATTGACAACGAAAAAATGTCAAAATCACTAGGGAATTTTATCTTAGTGCATGATATTATTCAGCAAATTGATCCACAAGTTTTAAGATTCTTTATGCTATCGGTACACTATCGTCATCCAATTAACTTTGCTCAAGATTTAGTAGAAGCAGCAGCTGCTGGCTTAGAACGTATACGCACTTCTTATACGAATTTAAAACACCGGTTGCAAGTATCTGCGAACCTAGAAGATGCCGATACATCGTACTTGGATGAAATCAAAAAGCAACGCCTGGATTTTGAAACAGCTATGGACGATGATTTCAATACTGCTAATGCTATTGCTGCCTTATTCAGCTTATCAACTGAAGCGAATAAGTACTTGAATCAAGAAAATACTAATAAAGAAGTATTATCTGCTTTTATTGATACGCTATCTGAACTTTCACATGTATTAGGCCTTGAGCTCGAGGTGAAAGAGGAATTAGTAGATGATGAAATTGATGCTCTGATTGAAGAAAGACAACAAGCACGTAAAGATCGTGATTTTAAACGTGCTGATGAGATACGTGATCAATTGAAAGAAATGAATATTATTTTAGAAGATACACGCCAAGGTGTTCGATGGAAACGAGGTTAATAAAAGTGAAAGAACTGCGCACGGCGGATGTAAAACAACTGAACGCGCTGGCTTTAGCTTATATGGGAGACGCCGTTTTAGAGATTGCCATCCGTGAACACTTGCTACAAACTGGGCGAGTAAAGCCAAATGTTTTACACAGGGAAGCGACGCATTATGTTTCTGCTAAAGCACAAGCGATGGTCATTCGCCAAATGATGGATGAAGCATTTTTTACAGAAGAAGAAATGGCTGTATTAAAAAGGGGACGCAACGCCAAGTCTGGCTCAGTCCCCAAAAATACAGATGTACAAACGTATCATTATAGTTCCGCTTTTGAAGCGGTTCTTGGTTTTTTATATTTAACGAAACAGCAAGAAAGACAAGAACAAGTTATTCAATATGCCATACAATTAGTCGAAAATAAGAGAGAAGAGGTGGCGAAAAAGTGACTGAACAAACAAAAGAAATGATTGCCGGGAAAAATCCGGTTTTAGAAGCTCTTCGTTCAACGAGAGACATCAATAAAATATGGATTGCAGAAGGCGTTAAAAAAAGCGGCATCAATGAATTGATAAGTATGGCAAAAGAACGAGGAATCATCGTACAGTTTGTTCCAAAAAAGAAGATTGATCAACTATCTTCCGAAAACCATCAGGGAATTGTGGCATCTGTTGCAGCATACAATTACGCAGAGCTTGATGATTTATTCCAATTGGCAAAAGAACGCCAAGAAGATCCGTTCTTTATTATTTTAGACGAACTTGAGGATCCTCATAATTTGGGCTCTATTATGCGGACGGCGGACGCGATAGGAGCACATGGCATCATTATTCCAAAGCGCCGGTCGGTAAGTTTGACAGCTGTAGTTGCTAAAGCATCTACAGGGGCCATTGAATACATCCCTACTGTTCGCGTCAACAATTTAGCACAAACGGTAGAAGAGTTAAAAGAACGCGGTGTATGGATTGCAGGGACAGATGCCAAAGGTTCTGTTGATTATCGCAAAATGGATGCCACTCTTCCTCTAGCTGTCATTATCGGTAGTGAAGGAAAAGGAATGAGTCGTATCTTAAAAGAAAAATGCGATTTCCTTTACCACTTGCCGATGGTGGGTCATGTTACCTCTTTGAATGCTTCGGTAGCTGCTTCTCTTTTGATGTACGAGGTATACCGCAAGCGCCATGAGATTTAGGTGACATGAATGAATATACTCTTAGTTGATGGTTATAACATTATCGGTGCGTGGAAAGAGCTTCAACGTTTAAAAGAACATAAGCTTGTAGACGCAAGAGATCGACTGATAGAGTTAATGGCAGACTATCAAGCCTATTCTGGGATGCGAGTCATCGTCGTTTTTGATGCATACCTTGTACCAGGCATTGCCACAAAGTTGAAACAAAGTGATGTGGAAGTGATCTATACAAGGGCAAAGGAAACGGCGGATGATCGCATTGAAAAACTCACGGCAGAGCTGACTTCCAAACGCAATAAGATTTATGTGGCAACGTCTGATATGGCGGAGCAAAGCGTCGCATTTGGTAATGGCGCATTGCGAAAGTCTGCGCGTGAGTTTGAAATTGAGCTGCAGGAAGTCCAAATGCAAATAACGCATAAAGTAAAAAAAATCCAAACACAAAAGCCTAGTTCTAAAATCCCTTTATCAGCAGAAGTATTAGAAAAATTCGAACAAATGCGAAGAGGAAATAAATTGAGTGATTGACTGATAATTTCCACCTCCGTTATACTTGTTCTAAATAGCCATCTGGTGAGGTGATACTTTGGTAACAAGCGATCATTTGCAAGAGAAGCATATACGTCTTGAAGATTGTTCGGATGAGCAATTAGTCGAGATGGCATGCAATGCCGATTCAAACGCATTAGATTTTTTAATCAGCAAGTATAAACCTTTAGTGCGTTTAAAAGTAAAGTCCTATTTTTTAATTGGTGCTGATAAAGAAGATATTGTGCAAGAAGGAATGATTGGGCTTTATAAAGCAGTAAGAGATTTTAATGGCGAGAGAATCACATCATTTAAGGCGTTTGCAGAACTCTGTGTCAGACGCCAAATCATTACAGCAATTAAAGCAGCTACACGCCAAAAGCATATACCACTGAACTCTTATGTTTCGCTGGATAAACCTGTTTTTGAAGAAGAATCATCAGCAAAAACGCTTATGGATATGCTTTCAGGAGCAACAATTGATGATCCGGAAAAACTTATTATCCA
Source organism: Rummeliibacillus stabekisii (assembly GCF_007988965.1). Lineage (GTDB taxonomy): Bacteria > Bacillota > Bacilli > Bacillales_A > Planococcaceae > Rummeliibacillus > Rummeliibacillus stabekisii. The sequence goes on along the minus strand of NZ_BJVD01000009.1, from coordinate 52,290 downwards.
TCAAGAAGAGTTTAATAGCTTAGAAGAAAAGATTGGACAGGTATTAAGTGACTTAGAACGCCAAGTATTAACTCTATATTTAGAAGGCAGATCATATCAAGAGATTTCCGCGAGTTTGGACCGGCATGTGAAATCAATTGATAATGCTTTGCAGCGAATTAAACGCAAACTCGAACGCCATTTGGAAGTAGAAGTATAGTTTTGAGTGATTAAAAGGTTAGTTGACAGTATTTGTGATAGGTGATAGGCTTCTCTAAAGGGATTAAAGTGTAAAAAGGTGAGGACTATGGGGCAGAAAGTAGCATTAAGCTGCGAAAAATGCGGTTCTAGAAATTATCATTTACCCGCAACTAAGAATCATTCTATACGAATGGAGCTTAAGAAATATTGTTCAAATTGTAATGAGCATACATTACATAAGCAAACGAAATAATACGATTTAGTAGATAGACGATTATATTCGGAGGTTTGGTGAATGGGCAAGATAGGTGGATTTTTTAGCGGCGTTCTATCGGAAATGCGAAAGACAAGTTGGCCAAAACGCAAAGAATTAACAAAGTATACAATCATCATCGTGACAACTTTGCTATTTATGGCTGCCTTTTTTATGGTAGTTGACTTAGGTATTTCTAAATTATTGCGCTGGTACTTAGAATTGTGATTTAATAAGATTAATATGTTCGAATTAGCCCGTATATGAAACGGGTTTTTTCATTTGCCTTTTAGAAAAGGAGGGAAGGGCGGCAATCGCCCTATCTATTATGGAGAAAAATTGGTATGTTGTTCATACTTACTCAGGTTATGAAAATAAAGTCAAAGCAAACCTTGAAAAACGTGTTGAAACAATGGGGATGCAAGACAAAATCTTCCGTGTTGTAATTCCAGAAGAACAAGAAACAGAAGTAAAAGATGGCCGCAAAAAAACGTATATGCGCAAAACTTTCCCTGGCTATGTATTAGTAGAATTGATCATGACAGACGATGCTTGGTATGTTGTACGAAATACGCCAGGCGTTACTGGCTTTATCGGTTCATCAGGCGGTGGTGTAAAACCAACTCCACTATTGCCGGAAGAAGTAGAAGCTATTCTTAAACAAATGGGTGAAACTGAAGGTAAAGTGGATCTAGACTTCAACGTAGGAGACTTAGTAGAAGTTTTAGAAGGACCATTTGCCCACTTCCAAGGTATTGTAGGCGAAATCCTTAGCGACAAAGAAAAAATTAGCGTAACCATCGATATGTTTGGTCGCGAAACAAAAATGGAGCTAGATTTTGACCAAGTTCTAAAAGTTTAATCTCTAGGGACTTGCCTTGTATTTTAAAAAGTGTTATCATTTCAAAGGTCATACTATAGGAATTATCCATACGTAGTAGGCATCAGTAATTTTAATGTTATCGGATTAAGCCGACAGACAAATATTGAGTGGGAGGGGCAACCCTATTACCACATCACGGACTTAAGGAGGTGTGTCTCGTGGCTAAAAAAGTTATTAAAGTTGTAAAACTTCAAATCCCAGCTGGTAAAGCAAACCCAGCACCACCGGTAGGTCCTGCATTGGGTCAAGCAGGTGTTAACATCATGGGATTCTGTAAAGAATTCAATGCTCGTACTGCAGATCAAGCAGGATTAATCATCCCAGTTGAGATTTCTGTATTTGAAGACCGTTCATTCACTTTCATTACAAAAACTCCACCGGCAGCAGTATTACTTAAAGTAGCGGCTGGTATTCAATCAGGCTCTGGTGAACCAAACCGCAACAAAGTTGCTACTGTGAAACGTGATAAAGTACGCGAAATCGCGGAAACTAAAATGCCTGACCTAAACGCAGCATCAGTAGAAGCTGCTATGTCAATGGTTGAAGGTACTGCACGTAGCATGGGTATTGTAATCGAAGACTAATCCCATTACTTGATAAAGTATTGTTTTTGAGGTTGCGATTGTTTCTTATAGTCATATTTGAAACACGCAGCCTTTATTCGTGGGAGGTTTAATCCGTTACAACCACAATCAAGGAGGAAATTTAAAATGGCTAAAAAAGGTAAAAAAATGCAAGAAGCAGTTAAACTTGTAAATCGTGATCAACTTTACACAATTGCAGAAGCAACTGAACTTGCTAAAAAAACAAGCACTGTTAACTTTGACGCAACAGTTGAAGTGGCATTTAACTTAAATATCGATACTCGTAAAAACGACCAACAAATCCGTGGCGCAGTTGTGCTTCCAAACGGTACTGGTAAAACTCAACGTGTATTAGTTTTCGCTAAAGGCGAAAAAATCAAAGAAGCAGAAGCAGCTGGTGCTGACTATGTTGGCGATGCTGAATATATCCAAAAAATCCAACAAGGCTGGTTCGACTTCGATGTAATCGTTGCAACTCCAGACATGATGGGTGAAGTAGGTAAACTTGGTCGTGTATTAGGACCTAAAGGCTTAATGCCAAACCCTAAAACTGGCACAGTTACATTCGACGTAACAAAAGCAGTTAACGAAATTAAAGCTGGTAAAGTAGAATACCGTGCTGACAAAGCTGGTATCGTACATGCGCCAATCGGTAAAGTATCATTCGATGCTGACAAACTAGCTGAAAACTTCTCAACACTTGTTGATGTAATCGTTAAAGCAAAACCTGCAGCAGCAAAAGGTACTTACATCAAGTCTCTTCATGTAACTACTACAATGGGACCATCTATCAAAGTTGATCCATTAACAGCAACTGCAGTAAAATAGTATTTTTTCATTGACAAACTATTGATCGTTTGCTATGATGAATAACGTTGTGATTTATCCATTTGTACCGTAGACCGTAGGGGCCTAGTGCTTAATGATCCTACCGAGGGCAAAGGAACTCAGACTCTTGTTTTAAAGATGATGAAATTCCGCCTCTTGTCTACTGATGGCAAGAGGCTTTTCTTTTGTCGGTATAAATGACTCATTCTTATAGGAGGTGTCAATATGAACAAAGCAGTTGAAATGAAACAAGCTGTTGTTCAAGAAATCGCTGACAAGTTTAAAAATGCAGCATCAGTTGTTGTAGTTGACTACCGCGGACTTTCAGTAGCTCAAGTTACTGAACTACGTAAACAACTACGTGAAGCTGGTGTAGAATTTAAAGTATACAAAAATACTTTAGTTCGCCGTGCTACTGTAGAAGCTGGCCACGAAGATCTAAATGAAGTTCTTACAGGCCCGAACGCAATCGCATTCTCTAATGAAGATGTTGTTGCGCCTGCACGTATCATTAATAACTTCGCGAAAGAAAACGAACAATTAGAAATCAAAGCTGGCCTTATTGAAGGTGCTTACGCTGACGTTGCAGAAGTTAAAGCATTGGCAGAACTTCCATCACGCGAAGGTTTACTATCTATGCTACTTTCTGTTCTTCAAGCTCCAGTACGCAACTTCGCTCTTGCAACAAAAGCTGTTGCAGAACAAAAAGAAGAGCAAGGCGCTTAATTTTAAGTGCAGCTTAAATGCACTTGCATAAAACAAAAAAACTAATACATTCCACATAGGAGGAAAATATAATGAATAAAGAGCAAATCTTAGAAGCAATCAAAGCTATGACAGTTCTTGAATTAAATGATTTAGTAAAAGCAATCGAAGAAGAATTCGGTGTTACTGCAGCTGCTCCTGTAGCAGTTGCTGGTGGCGGCGCTGCAGCTGCAGAAGAAAAAACAGAATTTGATGTTGTTTTAGCTTCTGCTGGCGATCAAAAAATTAAAGTAATCAAAGTGGTTCGTGAAATCACTGGTTTAGGTCTTAAAGAAGCTAAAGAAGTAGTTGATAACGCTCCTAAAGCTCTTAAAGAAGGCGCTTCTAAAGAAGAAGCTGAAGAAATCAAAGCTAAACTTGAAGAAGTTGGCGCATCTGTAGAAGTAAAATAATTTCTACTGATTGATTGTAAAAGCTCGTCAATTTGGCGGGCTTTTTCTTTATCTCAAATTAATGGGCATAAAGTTTTTGTGCCGACTTTTAATAGAGTATAAGTTTGGAGCATTTACCCGTGAAATTACTGATTAGAACAGCAATCAGCAGATAGAAGAACAGCTCCGTTTGTTAGAAGTTTTACGTTATCATTACATGATGGGGGTATTTTTCTTGTCAGAACATTATTATTCCAAAAATCCTCAAGTAGAAAGCAAGCCTTCTAAATGGCAATACACACTACGAGGTTTTTTATTTACTTTTGAGACAGATGCTGGAGTTTTTAGTAAAAGCGAAGTAGATTTTGGTTCCCGTGTATTAATTGATTGTTTTGTTATGCCTGATGTTGAAGGGCATGTTTTAGATGTAGGGTGTGGTTATGGCCCGATTGGATTGTCGATTGCAAAAAGTTATCCTGACCGAATCGTTGAAATGATGGATGTAAATGAGCGGGCGGTTAATTTAGCAAAAAAGAACGCTGAATTGAACGGGGTTCAAAATGTGCAAATTTATGAAAGTGATGCACTTTCATCTGTTCCGAACGGAAAAATCGCTGCTGTTTTGACGAATCCCCCTATACGAGCTGGTAAGAATACTATTTTTAGATTCTATGATGAGGCGTATGATAAGTTGGCGGATTCAGGCGAGTTGTGGGTAGTGATACAAAAAAAGCAAGGAGCTCCATCAACTTTTGATTATTTGGAATTAAAATTCTCAAAAGTGGAGATAGTAGAGAAGAAAAAAGGTTATTGGATTATCAAAGCGAGGAAATAAAAACTTATAGATTGACTTGACAAATGCGCTATGATATTATAATAAAATGCAAAAATATTAATTTGAAGGCGTTTGCCCTTTGGCTGAAAAGTGAATAGCAAGAGCTTTCAAATTTGAATTTGGTTAATCGGAAATGAGCTCATATTTGAACTTATTTTCTTTTTTGTCTTTCGTTATCATACAACATTTATATGGTTTCTGAAAGACCTATTATCGCTTTATTGAGGGGTGAATGAGTTGACAGGTCAACTAGTTCAGTACGGACAACACCGAAAGCGTAGAAGCTTCGCGCGTATTAAAGAGGTGCTAGAACTTCCGAATCTTATTGAGATTCAAACTGCATCTAACGAGTGGTTCCTTGAAGAAGGATTACGTGAAATGTTTCATGATATTTCACCAATTGAAGACTTCACAGGGAATTTATCACTAGAATTCGTCGACTATAGTCTCGGAGAACCGAAATATGATGTCGACGAGTGTAAACAACGTGACGTAACTTATGCAGCTCCATTACGAGTTAAAGTGCGTCTACTCAACAAAGAAACAGAAGAAGTAAAAGAACAAGAAGTATTCATGGGTGACTTCCCGCTTATGACGGATACAGGTACTTTTGTAATTAATGGTGCTGAACGCGTCATTGTTTCCCAATTAGTACGATCACCAAGTGTTTACTATCACGATAAAACAGATAAAAACGGTAAAAAAGGCTTTGGTGCAACAGTTATTCCAAACCGTGGCGCTTGGCTTGAATACGAAACAGATGCAAAGGACATTGTATACGTCCGCATAGACCGTACGCGTAAATTACCGATTACGGTATTGCTTCGCGCGCTAGGGTTTGCATCTGATCAAGAGATTATCGATTTGATCGGTGACAATGAGTTTTTACGCAATACGTTGGAAAAGGACAATACAGACAGCACAGAAAAAGCATTGCTTGAAATCTATGAGCGTCTTCGTCCAGGTGAACCACCAACGGTAGAAAGCGCAAAAAATCTGTTGTATTCTCGTTTCTTCGACCCAAAACGCTATGACTTAGCGAATGTTGGTCGCTATAAAATGAATAAAAAGCTTCATATCAAAAATCGTCTTTTCAACCAAACGATCGCTCAAACATTAGCAGATCCTGAAACAGGCGAGATATTAGTTGAAGCGGGTACATTAATCGACCGTCGCGTTTTAGATCGCCTTATCCCTTATTTAGAAAATGGTGTAGGCTTTAAAACCGTATCAAAAGTAGGCGGTGTCCTTGAAGGTGATATCCAAATTCAAGAGATTAAGATCTATGCACCAAATGACGAATCACAAAAAGAAATTAAAGTGATCAGCAACGCATATATCGATGAAGAAGTTAAACATCTTACTCCTGCTGATGTAGTAGCATCTGTTTCTTACTTCTTTAACTTGCTATATGGTGTAGGTGATACAGATGATATTGACCATTTGGGTAACCGTCGTTTGCGTTCTGTAGGCGAATTGTTGCAAAATCAATTCCGTATTGGTCTTTCCCGTATGGAACGAGTGGTGCGCGAGCGTATGTCAATTAACGACACTGCTTCTCTAGTGCCACAACAATTGATCAATATCCGCCCAGTTATTGCGGCGATTAAAGAGTTCTTCGGAAGCTCTCAATTGTCACAATTCATGGACCAAACAAATCCATTAGCTGAGCTTACGCATAAACGCCGTCTATCCGCTTTAGGACCTGGTGGTTTAACGCGTGAACGTGCTGGCATGGAAGTGCGTGATGTTCACTATTCTCACTATGGCCGTATGTGTCCGATTGAGACACCTGAGGGTCCAAACATTGGTTTGATTAACTCACTATCTAGTTATGCGAAAGTAAACAAATTCGGATTTATCGAAACACCTTACCGTCGCGTAGACCCTGAAACAGGTCGTTTAACAAGCCACATCGACTATTTAACTGCCGATGAAGAAGATAACTATGTTGTAGCGCAAGCAAACTCTCCATTAAATCCAGATGGTTCGTTTGTTGAGGAAGAAGTTGTTGGCCGTTTCCGCGGTGATAACTCTGTGTTTAAACGTGATACAGTCGATTACATGGACGTCTCACCAAAACAAGTAGTATCAGCTGCAACAGCTTGTATCCCATTCTTAGAAAACGATGACTCTAACCGTGCCCTAATGGGTGCGAACATGCAACGCCAAGCTGTTCCTCTTTTAAATCCTGAAGCTCCATTCGTTGGAACAGGTATGGAACACGTAGATGCTAGAGACTCAGGCGCAGCAGTAGTTGCGAAATATCCTGGTATTGTCGAGCATGTTGAAGCACGTACTATTCATGTGCGTCGCATTGAAGAAATCGACGGTAAAGAAGTTAAAGGCGATTTAACAAAATATAAATTACAAAAATTCACTCGTTCTAACCACGGAACAAGTATCAACCAACGCCCGTTGGTAAAAGTCGGTGACCGTGTTCAACCTCGTGATATCTTAGCAGATGGTCCATCTATGGAAAATGGTGAGCTAGCACTAGGACGAAATGTTGTTGTTGCATTCATGACATGGAACGGTTACAACTATGAAGATGCTGTTATCATGAACGAACGTTTAGTGAAAAATGATGTGTATACATCTGTACACATTGAAGAGTACGAATCAGAAGCTCGTGATACAAAGCTCGGACCTGAAGAAATCACTCGCGATATTCCGAATGTCGGTGAAGAGGCATTGCGCAATCTTGACGAACGAGGAATTATCCGTATTGGTGCGGAAGTAAATGATGGCGATATCTTAGTAGGTAAAGTTACTCCTAAAGGTGTAACAGAACTAACTGCAGAAGAACGCCTATTACACGCAATCTTCGGTGAAAAAGCGCGTGAAGTACGTGATACTTCTCTTAAAGTGCCACATGGAGCAGGCGGTATTGTACTAGATGTCAAAGTCTTCAATCGTGAAGATGGCGATGAACTATCTCCAGGTGTTAACCAAATGGTTCGTGTCTATATTGTCCAAAAACGTAAAATCCGCGTTGGGGATAAAATGGCCGGTCGTCATGGTAACAAAGGGGTTATCTCTCGCATCTTGCCTGAAGAAGATATGCCATACTTGCCAGACGGCACTCCAGTAGATATCATGTTAAATCCACTAGGCGTACCTTCTCGTATGAATATTGGACAGGTATTGGAGATTCACCTAGGCATGGCAGCTCGCTATTTAGGCGTGTACATGGCTACACCAGTATTTGATGGTGCTTCAGACGAAGATGTTTGGAGAACAATGGAAGAAGCCGGCATGAACCGTGACGGTAAAACTGTTTTATATGATGGACGTACAGGCGAACCATTCGATAACCGCGTTTCAGTTGGGGTTATGTACATGATCAAACTGGCTCACATGGTTGACGATAAATTGCACGCTCGTTCAACAGGCCCTTACTCACTTGTTACGCAACAACCACTTGGCGGTAAAGCACAGTTCGGTGGACAACGTTTCGGTGAGATGGAAGTATGGGCGCTTGAAGCGTATGGCGCTGCTTATACTCTTCAAGAAATCTTAACAGTTAAATCCGATGACGTTGTGGGCCGTGTGAAAACATACGAAGCCATCGTTAAAGGAGAAAGCGTTCCTGAAGCAGGCGTTCCGGAATCTTTCAAAGTATTAATTAAAGAGCTTCAGTCTTTAGGTTTAGACGTGAAAATGTTGACTATCGATGATGAAGAAATCGAATTGCGTGATACTGAAGATGATGATGATCTTCAACCAAACGATTCATTCAATATTGCTTCGACTACAGAAGAAGAAGCATCAGTAGGATCAGCAGAATAAAAATATTTATAACTACAGGATACTGGACAGGACCGTTTGCGGGCTTGTCCTTATCCCCTTTTACCAATAAATATCGCCGAGCTAATGGAAAGTCACTTAAGACTTCAGAATAAAGGGAGGTAGGCTCCTTGATAGACGTTAATAATTTTGAATACATGAAGATTGGTCTAGCTTCGCCCGATAAAATCCGTTCATGGTCTTATGGAGAAGTCAAAAAACCAGAAACTATTAACTATCGAACACTTAAACCAGAAAAAGACGGTTTGTTCTGTGAACGTATCTTTGGACCGACAAAGGACTGGGAATGTCATTGCGGGAAATACAAACGTGTACGTTACAAAGGTGTTGTATGTGACCGTTGTGGAGTAGAAGTAACTCGCGCTAAAGTACGTCGCGAACGTATGGGGCATATCGAATTAGCTGCTCCTGTCTCACACATCTGGTACTTCAAGGGAATCCCGAGCCGTATGGGACTTATCCTAGATATGTCACCACGTTCACTTGAAGAAGTAATCTATTTTGCATCATATGTTGTAATTGAAGCGGCAGATACACCACTTGAAAAGAAACAATTGCTTTCAGAAAAAGAATACCGTGCGTACCGCGAAAAATACGGTAAAACTTTCGTAGCTTCAATGGGTGCTGAAGCAATTCAACAACTATTATCAGAAATTGATCTTGATAAAGAAACAGAAGCATTAAAAGAAGAACTTAAAACAGCACAAGGCCAACGCCGCACAAGAGCAATCAAACGTCTTGAAGTGGTAGAATCATTCCGCCATTCCGGCAACCGTCCTGAATGGATGATTCTAGATGTGCTACCTGTAATCCCGCCTGAATTGCGCCCAATGGTACAACTAGATGGTGGACGGTTCGCTACATCAGATTTAAATGACTTATATCGTCGTGTAATTAACCGTAACAACCGTTTGAAACGCCTTCTTGATCTAGGCGCGCCTGGCATTATTGTTCAAAACGAAAAACGTATGCTGCAAGAGGCTGTCGATGCACTTATAGACAATGGCCGTCGTGGCCGTCCTGTTACAGGACCTGGTAACCGTCCATTAAAATCTTTATCTCATATGTTAAAAGGGAAACAAGGTCGTTTCCGTCAAAACCTATTGGGTAAACGTGTTGACTACTCTGGCCGTTCTGTAATCGTTGTAGGTCCATCTTTGAAAATGTATCAATGTGGTCTTCCAAAAGGTATGGCAATCGAATTGTTCAAGCCTTTCGTAATGAAAGAGTTAGTAGAACGCGGTCTTGCGCATAATATTAAATCTGCAAAACGTAAAATTGAACGTATGCACCCAGAAATCTGGGATGTTCTAGAAGAAATCATGAAAGAGCATCCAGTACTTCTAAACCGTGCTCCTACTCTTCACAGACTTGGTATTCAAGCATTTGAACCAACTCTTATCGAAGGGAAGGCTATCCGTCTTCATCCATTAGTATGTACAGCTTACAACGCTGACTTCGATGGTGACCAAATGGCGGTTCACGTTCCACTTTCTGCAGAAGCACAAGCGGAAGCTCGTTTACTAATGCTTGCAGCACAAAACATTCTAAATCCAAAAGACGGTAAACCAGTTGTTACGCCATCTCAAGATATGGTACTAGGGAACTATTACTTAACACTTGAAAGAAAAGGCGCTATTGGTGAAGGTTCTGTCTTCTATGGACCAGAAGAATTAAATATTGCTTATCAAAATAACGAAGTGCACTTGCACTCACGTATTGCAATTAAAGCATCTTCTTTAAACAACAAGACATTTACAGAAGAACAAAACAATATGTTGTTGCTTACAACTGCTGGGAAAGTTTTCTTCAATGAAATCTTGGATAATTCATTCCCATATATTAATGAACCAACAAATACAAACTTGCATGATGCAACACCAGACAAATACTTTATTCCTACGACAACAGATGTGAAGGAACATATCGCTTCACAAGAACTTGTTAAGCCGTTTACGAAGAAGTATTTAGGTAATGTTATTGCAGAAGTATTTGCAAGATACCATATTACTGAAACATCCGTCATGCTTGACCGTATGAAAGATCTTGGCTTCAAGTATTCTACTAAAGCCGGTATTTCAATTGGTATTTCCGATATCATCGTATTACCAGGGAAACACGAGATCTTGCATAAAGCGCAAGAGCAAGTGGATAAAGTGATGAAACAATTCCGTCGCGGTTTAATTACAGAAGAAGAACGCTACGATCGCGTTATTTCTTTCTGGAGTGCTGCTAAAGACGAAATTCAATCAAAACTGATGGATTCCCTTCCAGCAGAGAACCCAATCTTTATGATGAGTGACTCTGGTGCCCGTGGTAACGCATCTAACTTTACTCAGCTTGCTGGTATGCGTGGTTTGATGGCCAATCCGGCCGGACGTATTATCGAACTTCCGATTAAATCATCATTCCGTGAAGGTTTAACAGTACTCGAGTACTTCATCTCTACGCATGGTGCACGTAAAGGTCTTGCCGATACAGCGCTAAAAACAGCCGATTCAGGTTACCTTACTCGCCGTCTAGTTGACGTAGCACAAGATGTTATTGTTCGTGAAGATGATTGCGGTACTGATAGAGGTTTAGCAATCTCTGCTTTGAAAGAAGGCACAGAGATTATTGAAACACTAGAAGAGCGTATGATCGGACGTTATGCGAAGAAAACAATTCGCCACCCAGAAACAAACGAAGTCCTTGTAGCACGCGACGAATTGATTACAGCTGAACTTGCTCGCCTAATTGAAGAAGTGGGCATTGAAGAGGTAACAATCCGTTCTGCCTTCACATGTAACACCAAACATGGTGTATGTAAAAAATGTTACGGTATGAACTTAGCGACAGGCGATAAAGTTGAAGTTGGTGAGGCTGTTGGTATCATCGCTGCACAATCAATCGGTGAACCTGGTACACAGTTAACAATGCGTACATTCCACCAAGGTGGGGTAGCCGGTGCCGATATTACACAAGGTCTTCCACGTATCCAAGAGATATTCGAAGCACGTAATCCAAAAGGTCAAGCGGTCATTACTGAAATCGCTGGTGTTGTAACAGAGATTGAAGAAATTCGCGAAGGCCAAAAAGAAATTACGGTCCAAGGAAAAGTTGAAACACGTAAATATTTAGCTCCATATAATGCACGTCTAAAAGTTCAATTGAACGAAAATGTGTATCATGGTCAAATATTAACAGAGGGTTCAATTGATCCGAAAGAATTACTTAAAGTTACAGATGTTTCTTCAGTAGAAGAATATCTATTAAAAGAAGTCCAAAAAGTATACCGTATGCAAGGGGTAGAAATTGGTGATAAACACGTAGAGGTAATGGTTCGCCAAATGCTTCGCAAAGTACGTGTTATTGAAGCTGGAGAAACAGACTTACTTCCTGGTACATTGCTAGATGTACACCAATTTGCAGAAGCAAATGCTGAAGCTATTGTTGAAGGTAAGATTCCAGCTACATGTCGACCAGTCATCTTGGGTATTACAAAAGCTTCTCTTGAAACAGAATCATTCTTATCTGCAGCTTCATTCCAAGAAACAACTCGCGTATTAACAGATGCAGCAATCAAAGGTAAACGCGATGAACTACTTGGACTGAAAGAAAATGTTATCTTAGGTAAACTTGTTCCTGCTGGTACAGGTATGCAACGTTACCGTCAAATTAAAATGGCCGATAACGAAACAGAAGAACAAGAAGAAACACTTGCAGTAGATTAGTTAAAAGTATGAGGGGAGGGGTAGTCCTCCTCCTCATCTTTTTAATAAATTCGTTGACAATATGATCAATGGATGATAATATATTTTAGGTTGATAGTTGGTTGTCTGTTGCACTCATCGATCTTGTATTGAACAAATGCATAGGATAACAAACAATCATTGGTAAGAAAACAAAACAGTACAGCATTGCAAGGGTATATTACCGAAGTTTTCGTTGCTCATATGCAGACGATCGAATGGCCACGCATGCGGTGCTTATAGCACAAAGAATTGGCATTCCCGTTGTATAGGTAGACTCGAAAAGAAGACTTGGTAGAGCCTACGCAATATAATAGAGCAACAATAGTGCGACCACTGAATATTGGTTTTTGCGATGATCACGCAAAAGCTTTGTTTTTTACCTTAAAATGAACCACCTGGATGTGTGGATTAAGAAACAGTATGAAGGGAGGAAAAATCGATGCCTACAATTAACCAATTAGTACGTAAGCCTCGTCAATCCAAAAGTAAAAAATCTAAATCACCAGCTCTAAACAAAGGTTATAACAGCTTTGTAAAATCATTGACTGATGTAAACTCACCACAAAAACGCGGTGTTTGTACACGTGTTGGTACAATGACTCCGAAAAAACCGAACTCAGCTTTACGTAAATATGCTCGTGTTCGCTTAACTAACCAAATCGAAGTTAATGCTTACATTCCTGGTGAAGGCCACAACTTGCAAGAACACAGTGTTGTTCTAATCCGCGGCGGCCGTGTAAAAGACTTACCAGGGGTACGTTACCACATCGTACGTGGTGCTTTGGATACTGCTGCAGTAAACGGCCGTATGCAATCTCGTTCTCTATATGGTGCTAAAAAACCAAAAGAAAAAAAATAATCTAATTATGCTTTTTAATGAAAGGAGGAAAACAAATGCCTCGTAAAGGTCCTGTTTCCAAACGTGACGTGTTACCAGATCCAATTTATAACTCAAAACTAGTAACTCGTTTAATCAATAAAATGATGGTAGATGGTAAAAGAGGTACTTCTCAAAAAATCTTATACGGAGCTTTCGAATTAGTAAAAGAACGCTCTGGTCAAGATCCACTAGAAGTATTTGATGCTGCTCTAAATAATGTAATGCCAGTTCTTGAAGTTCGTGCTCGCCGTGTCGGTGGTGCTAACTATCAAGTACCAGTTGAAGTTCGTCCAGAACGTCGTACAACTTTAGGTCTTCGTTACCTAGTGAACTACTCTCGTCTTCGTGGCGAAAAAACAATGGAAGAGCGTTTAGCAAATGAAATTCTAGATGCTTCTAACAACACTGGTGCGTCAGTTAAAAAACGTGAAGATATGCACAAAATGGCAGAAGCGAACAAAGCATTCGCTCACTATCGTTGGTAATCACAAACTAACCTTAATCCATTATGGAAGGAGAAAGACAGCATGACTAGAGAGTTCTCCCTTGAGAATACTCGTAATATCGGAATCATGGCTCACATTGATGCTGGTAAAACAACAACAACTGAGCGTATCCTTTATTACACTGGTAAGATTCACAAAATCGGTGAAACTCATGAAGGTGCTTCTCAAATGGACTGGATGGAGCAAGAGCAAGAACGTGGTATCACTATCACTTCTGCTGCTACAACAGCTCAATGGAAAGGCAACCGCGTAAACATCATCGATACTCCGGGACACGTAGACTTCACTGTAGAAGTTGAACGTTCTTTACGTGTACTTGACGGTGCAGTGACTGTACTTGATGCTCAATCAGGTGTAGAACCACAAACTGAAACAGTATGGCGTCAAGCAACAACTTACGGAGTACCACGTATCGTATTTATCAACAAAATGGATAAAATCGGTGCTGACTTCTTGTACTCAGTAAACACTTTGCATGAACGTTTACAAGCAAATGCTCATCCAATTCAGCTTCCAATCGGTGCAGAAGATGAGTTCAATGCTATTATCGACCTAATTGAAATGAAAGCTACTTTCTACAAAGAAGGCGATGACGGTTCTAACGCTGAAGTTCGCGAAATTCCAGAAGAGCACAAAGCTCAAGCTGAAGAATACCGCGAAAAATTAATTGAAGCTGTTGCTGAACTTGATGAAGATTTAATGGAAAAATACTTCGCTGGTGAAGAAATCACTAATGAAGAATTAAAAGCTGCTATCCGTAAAGCTACATTAAATGTTGAGTTCTACCCAGTAACATGTGGTACAGCATTCAAAAACAAAGGTGTTCAATTAATGCTTGATGCTGTAATCGACTACCTTCCTGCTCCAACAGACGTTGCTGCAATTAAAGGTACATCAGTCGATGGAGATGAAGAAATTGTTCGTCATTCATCTGATGAAGAACCATTCTCTGCATTAGCATTCAAAGTAATGACTGACCCTTATGTTGGTAAATTAACTTTCTTCCGCGTATATTCTGGTATCTTAGAATCTGGATCATACGTACAAAACTCTACAAAAGGTAAACGTGAACGCGTAGGTCGTATCCTACAAATGCACGCTAACTCTCGTGAGGAAATCTCAAAAGTATACGCTGGAGACATTGCAGCTGCTGTAGGTCTTAAAGCAACTACTACTGGTGATACTCTATGTGACGAAAAATCACTAGTGATTTTAGAGTCAATGGAATTCCCAGAACCAGTTATCTCACTTTCTGTAGAACCAAAATCTAAAGCTGACCAAGATAAAATGGGACAAGCTTTACAAAAACTACAAGAAGAAGATCCAACTTTCCGTGCTCACACTGACACAGAAACTGGTCAAACAATCATCTCTGGTATGGGTGAACTTCACTTAGATATTCTTGTGGACCGTATGAAACGTGAATTCCATGTGGAAGCAAACGTTGGTGCACCACAAGTATCTTACCGTGAAACATTCCGTTCTGGCGCACAAGTTGAAGGTAAATTTGTACGTCAATCAGGTGGTCGTGGACAATTCGGTCACGTATGGATCGAATTCCAACCAAACGAAGAAGGTAAAGGTTTCGAATTCGAAAACGCAATCGTTGGTGGTGTAGTTCCTCGTGAATACATTCCAGCAGTTGAAGCAGGTCTTCGCGACTCTCTAGAAAATGGTGTCCTTGCTGGATTCCCATTGATCGATATCAAAGCAAAACTATTTGATGGTTCTTACCACGATGTCGATTCAAATGAAATGGCATTTAAAGTAGCTGCTTCAATGGCACTTAAAAATGCAGTTTCAAAATGTAACCCAGTTCTTTTAGAACCAGTTATGAAAGTGGAAGTTGTAATGCCTGAAGAATACCTAGGTGATATCATGGGTAACATCACTTCTCGCCGTGGTCGCGTTGAAGGTATGGAAGCTCGCGGTAACGCTCAAGTTGTTCGCGCTATGGTTCCACTTGCTGAAATGTTTGGTTACGCAACAACTCTACGTTCTGCTACACAAGGACGTGGTACATTCTCAATGGTATTTGACCATTATGAAGAAGTTCCTAAATCAATTAGCGATGAAATTATCAAACAAAACAAAGGTGCATAATTTCAAAGTAATTTTTGATTGAATTTTACCTTTATATAAAGTATAAATAACATGTAAGCTATGTCATCTTCAGGAAGCAAGGGCCCTGCCTCCGAAGATACGTAACTATAAACTAAACTTATAACCTTGAGGAGGCAATTTTAAAATGGCTAAAGAAAAATTCGACCGTTCTAAAACGCATGCTAACATTGGTACAATCGGACACGTTGACCATGGTAAAACAACTTTAACTGCTGCTATCGCTACAGTTCTTTCTAAAAAAATGGGTGGAGAAGCTAAATCATACGATCAAATCGATAACGCTCCAGAAGAAAAAGAACGCGGTATCACAATCAATACTTCTCACATCGAATACGAAACAGAAAAACGTCACTATGCTCACGTTGACTGCCCAGGACACGCTGACTATGTTAAAAACATGATCACTGGTGCTGCTCAAATGGATGGCGCTATCCTTGTAGTATCTGCTGCTGATGGTCCAATGCCACAAACTCGTGAACACATCCTATTATCTCGTAACGTAGGTGTACCTTACATCGTAGTATTCTTAAACAAATGCGATATGGTAGACGACGAAGAATTACTTGAATTAGTAGAAATGGAAGTTCGTGATCTATTATCTGAATATGACTTCCCTGGCGATGATGTTCCTGTAATCAAAGGTTCTGCTCTTAAAGCTCTTGAAGGCGAAGCAGATTGGGAAGAACGCGTTGTTGAATTAATGAACGCTGTTGATGAATACATCCCAACTCCAGAACGTCAAACTGACAAACCATTCATGATGCCTGTCGAAGATGTATTCTCTATCACAGGTCGTGGTACAGTTGCTACTGGTCGTGTAGAACGCGGTCAAGTAAAAGTTGGTGACGTTGTTGATATCGTAGGTATCGCAGAAGAAACTAAACAAACAACTGTAACTGGCGTTGAAATGTTCCGTAAATTATTAGACTACGCTGAAGCTGGCGATAACATCGGTGCATTACTACGTGGTGTTGCTCGTGAAGAAATCCAACGTGGACAAGTATTGGCTAAACCAGGCACAATCACTCCACACACTAAATTCTCAGCTGAAGTTTACGTTTTATCAAAAGAAGAAGGTGGACGTCATACTCCATTCTTCTCTAACTACCGCCCACAATTCTATTTCCGTACAACTGACGTAACTGGTGTTATCACTTTACCAGAAGGTACTGAAATGGTTATGCCTGGCGATAACACAAAAATGAACATCGAACTAATTCACCCAATCGCTATCGAAGACGGTACTCGTTTCTCAATCCGCGAAGGTGGCCGTACAGTTGGTTCAGGCGTTGTTTCATCTATCGAAAAATAATTGTTTCTCGAAAACAATTTATTTATTAAGCTATCCCGAGTGCACACGGGGTAGCTTTTTTGTATTTCAATGATTTGGCAAGAATTCTTATGGACAAAACGATTGCCAAACAAGGAGAAATTTAATATACTGGAATACGTGCAAAACAAGATTTAGTAGATATGAAGACTTTCCAAAACAATATATAAAGAAATTCGTGAAATCACTTGCTTATTCACGAAAATCTATGTATAATATTTAATGTTGGTCTTTGACTGCGATGAAGCGGGAGGTTGCCGACACACCCGGCCGCATTGCCATGGCGCGTGTGTGGGAAATTTCCGTGGAGAATGTCTAGGAAATAGGCGAAAAGGAGGGAAAATAATGGCAAAACAAAAGATTCGAATCCGTTTGAAAGCATATGATCACAGAATTCTTGATCAATCTGCTGAGAAAATTGTTGAAACTGCGAAACGCTCAGGTGCAAGTGTATCAGGTCCGATACCTCTTCCAACTGAAAAATCCATTTACACAATTCTTCGTGCTGTTCACAAGTATAAAGATTCTCGTGAGCAATTTGAAATGCGCACTCATAAACGTCTAATCGATATCGTTAACCCAACTCCACAAACTGTGGATGCGTTAATGAAATTAGATTTACCATCAGGCGTTGATATTGAAATCAAACTTTAATGGTAAAAAATATATTAAATTAAATTATCTCAGGAGGTGTGACTAATGACCAAAGGAATCTTAGGTAGAAAAATCGGTATGACGCAAGTTTTTGCTGAGAATGGTGATTTAATCCCTGTAACTGTTGTTGAAGCTGCTCCAAACGTAGTTCTTCAAAAGAAATCAGTTGATACAGATGGCTACGAAGCAATCCAAATTGGTTTCGATGATAAACGCGAAAAGCTTTCAAACAAACCTGAAAAAGGACACGTAGCAAAAGCAAACACTACTCCTAAGCGCTTCATTCGCGAAATCCGCGATGTAAACTTAGCTGAGTACGAGGTTGGTCAAGAAGTCAAAGTTGAAATTTTCGCAGAAGGCGATGTAGTAGATGTAACAGGTGTTACTAAAGGTAAAGGTTTCCAAGGTGTAATTAAACGCCACGGACAATCTCGTGGTCCAATGGCCCACGGTTCTCGTTACCACCGTCGTCCTGGTTCAATGGGTCCTGTAGCTCCGAACCGCGTATTTAAACAAAAAAAATTACCTGGTCAAATGGGTGGCAACACAGTTACAATTCAAAACTTAACAATTGTTAAAGTTGATGCAGAACGCAACTTGCTACTTATCAAAGGTAATGTTCCTGGTTCTCGTAAAGCATTAGTAACAGTTAAATCTGCTATTAAAGCTAACTAATTTTCCGAAGAAAGGAGGAAACAGGAATGACAAAAGTTAACGTACTTAGTCAAACAGGTTCTTCTGTAGGCGAAATCGAATTAAACGATGCGATCTTCGGAATTGAACCTAATCAATCAGTATTATTTGACGCGATTATCGCTCAACGCGCTTCATTACGTCAAGGTACACATAAAGTAAAAAATCGCTCTGAAGTTTCTGGTGGTGGTCGTAAACCATGGCGCCAAAAAGGAACTGGACGTGCTCGTCAAGGTTCTATCCGTTCTCCACAATGGCGTGGCGGTGGTACTGTATTCGGTCCAACACCTCGCAGCTACAGCTACAAACTTCCTAAAAAAGTTCGTCGTTTAGCTCTTAAATCAGCACTATCTTCTAAAGTTGCTGAAACTAACTTTGTGGTACTAGAAGCATTGAAATTAGATGCGCCAAAAACAAAAGATTTCGCTAAAGTTTTAGCTGATCTTTCAATTAACTCTAAAGCATTATTTGTAACTGCTGATTTAGATGAAACCGTAGCATTATCTGCTCGTAACATCCAAGGTGTAACAGTTCTAACTGCAGCTGGAATCAACGTTCTTGATCTTGTAGGTCACGATAAAGTTGTATTCACTCAAGCTGCTGTAAAAAAAGTTGAGGAGGTGCTTGGTTAATGGAAGCACGTGAAGTTTTAAAACGTCCTGTCATTACTGAGCGTTCTTCAGAACAAATGGCAGAAAACAAATATACTTTTGAAGTTGACACTCGTGCCAATAAAACTGAAGTCAAAGATGCTGTAGAAGAAATCTTTGGCGTTAAAGTTGAAAAAGTTAACATTATGAATTACAAAGGTAAATTCAAACGTGTTGGCCGTCACGGTGGATACACTAACAAACGCCGTAAAGCAATTGTAAAATTGTCTGAAGGCGAAATCGAATTATTCGAAATGTAATATTCGTTCAATATGAACATTAAAGAAGGAGGGAACACAAATGGCGATTAAAAAGTATAAGCCTACCTCAAATGGTCGTCGTAACATGACATCATCTGACTTTGCTGAGATTACAACTAACAAACCAGAAAAATCATTGTTAGAATCTACTAAACGCAAAGCTGGTCGTAATAACCAAGGTAAAATCACTGTTCGTCATAATGGTGGTGGCCACAAACGTCAATACCGTGTCATCGATTTCAAACGTACAAAAGATGGCATTCCAGGACGCGTTGCTACTATCGAGTATGATCCAAACCGATCTGCAAACATCGCATTAATTAACTATGCTGATGGTGAAAAACGTTATATCCTAGCACCTAAAGGTCTAGTAGTTGGAATGACAATTGTATCTGGTCCTGATGTTGATATTAAAGTAGGTAACGCCCTACCATTATCAAATATCCCAATGGGTACAACAATTCACAACATCGAAATGAAACCAGGTAAAGGTGGACAACTAGTACGTTCTGCTGGTACATCTGCTCAAATCCTTGGTAAAGAAGGTAAATACGTAATCATTCGTCTTCAATCTGGCGAAGTTCGTATGATCCTAGCTGCTTGCCGTGCTACAATCGGTGAAGTTGGCAATGAACAACACGAGCTTATCAACATTGGTAAAGCAGGCCGTACTCGTTGGATGGGTAAACGTCCTACTGTACGTGGTTCTGTAATGAACCCTAATGATCACCCACACGGTGGTGGTGAAGGTAAATCTCCAATCGGTCGTAAGTCTCCAATGACTCCATGGGGTAAACCTGCACTTGGTTACAAAACTCGTAAAAAGAAAAACAACTCCGACAAACTTATCATTCGTCGTCGTAAAAAATAATGTGATTAGACTACGGTTCAATGATAGAGCCGTGGTGGAATCACGGAGGGAGGTTCCAAAATGGGTCGTAGCTTGAAAAAAGGACCTTTTGTTGATGAACACTTAATGAAAAAAGTGGAAGCTCAACAAGATTCAGAAAAAAAACAAGTTATTAAAACTTGGTCTCGCCGTTCTACAATCTTCCCGAACTTCATCGGTTCTACAATCGCTGTATATGATGGACGTAAACACGTGCCAGTATACGTGACTGAAGATATGGTAGGTCATAAGCTAGGCGAATTCGCACCAACTCGTACTTATAAAGGACACGGTGCAGATGATAAGAAAACTTCAGTACGCTAATTTGAGGGGAGGTAAATCCTGATGCAAGAAGCTAAAGCTATTGCTCGCACAGTTCGAATTGCTCCTCGTAAAGTCCGCTTAGTAGTTGATTTAATCCGAGGCAAGCAAGTTGGCGAAGCCGTTGCAATTTTACGCCATACTCCAAAAGCAGCATCTCCGGTAGTAGAAAAAGTGTTAAAATCTGCAGTTGCAAACGCTGAACATAATTATGACTTAGACGTTAACAATTTAGTGATCTCTAAAGTATTTGTAGATGAAGGTCCTACATTGAAACGTTTCCGTCCACGTGCACAAGGTCGTGCAAGTGCAATTAACAAACGTACAAGCCACATCACAATCGTGGTATCTGAGAAGAAGGAGGGATAATACGTGGGTCAAAAAGTACATCCAATAGGATTACGTGTTGGTGTCATTCGTGATTGGGAATCTAGATGGTACGCTGAAAAAGACTATGCTACATTACTACACGAAGACATCAAAGTTCGTAAATATATCGAAAAAACTTTAAAAGAAGCATCGGTTTCTAAAGTTGAAATCGAACGTGCTGCTAACAAAATCAACATTACAATTAGCACTGCGAAACCAGGTATGGTTATCGGTAAGGGCGGTACTGAAGTGGAAGCACTTCGTAAACACCTTAACGAAATGACTGGCAAACGCGTACACATCAACATCGTTGAAATCAAACGCGCTGATCTTGATGCTAAACTTGTAGCTGAAAATATCGCTCGTCAATTAGAAAACCGTGTATCATTCCGTCGTGCACAAAAACAAGCAATTCAACGTACAATCCGTTCAGGTGCTCAAGGTATCAAAACTCAAGTATCTGGTCGTCTAGGTGGCGCTGATATCGCTCGTGCAGAACATTATAGTGAAGGTACTGTTCCACTTCATACACTTCGCGCTGACATTGATTATGCTCATGCAGAAGCTGACACTACTTATGGTAAACTAGGTGTTAAAGTATGGATCTACCGTGGTGAAGTCCTTCCAGTTAAGAAGAACTCTGAGGAAGGAGGCAAATAATATGTTATTGCCAAAACGCGTTAAATACCGTCGTGTACACCGTGGCAAAATGCGCGGTCAAGCAAAAGGTGGTACAGAAGTTGTTTTCGGTGAATATGGTTTACAATCACTAGAAGCTAGCTGGATTACAAACCGTCAAATTGAAGCTGCTCGTATTGCTATGACTCGTTATACAAAACGTGGCGGTAAAGTTTGGATTAAAATATTCCCTCACAAACCATACACTAAAAAGCCTCTTGAAGTACGTATGGGTTCAGGGAAAGGTGCTCCTGAAGGTTGGGTAGCAGTAGTAAAACCCGGCAGAATTATGTTTGAAATCGGTGGGGTTTCTGAAGAAATCGCTCGTGAAGCACTTCGTTTAGCAAGTCATAAGTTACCTGTTAAATGCAAGTTTGTTAAACGTGAAGAAATTGGTGGTGAATCTAATGAAAGCTAATGAAATCCGTGAACTTACAACTGCAGAGATCGAAGTAAAAGTAAAATCACTGAAAGAAGAGCTTTTCAACCTTCGCTTCCAATTGGCGACTGGTCAATTAGAAAACACAGCTCGCATTCGTGAAGTACGTAAAGCGATTGCGCGTATGAAAACTGTGATTCGTGAAAGAGAAATCAGTGCAAATAACTGATAATGAGGAGGTTTGCAAGCATGACTGAGCGTAACCAACGCAAAGTTTACACAGGCCGCGTCGTTTCGGATAAAATGGATAAAACTATTACTGTTTTAGTTGAAACATACAAAAAGCACACGCTTTATGGCAAACGTGTAAAATACTCTAAAAAGTTCAAAGCGCATGATGAAAACAACACAGCTAAAGTTGGAGATATCGTACGCATTATGGAAACTCGTCCGCTATCAGCTACTAAACGTTTCCGTTTAGTTGAAGTTGTAGAAAAAGCGGTTATTATCTAATAAATTTCGGAATAAGACAAGTCCGAAGGGAGGTAACCTAAGTGATCCAACAAGAAAGTCGTTTGAAAGTTGCCGACAACTCAGGTGCAAAAGAAGTATTAGCTATTAAAGTACTTGGTGGTTCTGGTCGTAAAACTGCTAACATCGGAGATGTTATTGTTTGTACGGTGAAGAAAGCAACACCAGGTGGCGTTGTCAAGAAGGGTGAAGTTGTTAAAGCTGTTATCGTTCGTACGAAAAGCGGCGTTCGTCGTAAAGACGGTACTTACATCAAATTCGATGAAAACGCATGTGTAATCATTCGTGATGATAAATCACCACGCGGTACACGTATTTTCGGACCTGTTGCACGTGAATTACGTGACAATAGCTTCATGAAAATTGTTTCATTAGCTCCGGAAGTTCTTTAATTACATGAAAGTGCCAATCAAGGAGGTGCGACAGAATGCATGTTAAAAAAGGCGACAAAGTAATGGTTATTACAGGTAAAGATAAAGGTAAATCAGGTGTTATTCTTGCTGCTTTCCCTAAAAAAGATCGCGTGTTAGTTGAAGGTGTTAACATCGTTAAAAAACACGTAAAACCTAACCAACTTAATCCACAAGGTGGAATTGTCAGCCAAGAGGCAGCAATTCACGTTTCGAACGTAATGCTAATCGATCCTAAATCTGGCGAGCCGACTCGCGTAGGTTATAAAGTTGAAGATGGCAAAAAAGTTCGTATAGCAAAAAAATCAGGTGCAGTAATCGATAAATAAGTTTAAACAGAGAAGGGAGGTACAAACATGAACCGCCTAAAAGAAAAATTTGTTAACGAAGTTTCTCCAGCTCTAATGAGCAAATTCGAATACACTTCAACAATGCAAGTACCGAAAGTTGAAAAAATCGTAATCAACATGGGTGTTGGTGACGCTGTTCAAAACTCTAAAGTACTTGACTCTGCTGTTGAAGAATTAACTTTAATCACTGGTCAAAAACCAGTTGTGACTAAAGCTAAAAAATCTATCGCCGGCTTCCGTCTTCGTGAAGGTATGCCAATCGGTGCGAAAGTTACACTACGTGGTGAACGTATGTATGACTTCTTGGATAAATTAATTTCAATTTCTTTACCACGTGTACGTGACTTCCGCGGTGTTTCTAAAAAAGCATTCGATGGTCGCGGTAACTATACTCTTGGTGTGAAAGAACAATTAATCTTCCCTGAAATTGACTATGATAAAGTATCAAAAGTACGCGGTATGGATATCGTGATTGTTACTACTGCGAACTCTGATGAAGAAGCTCGCGAGTTGTTAACTCAATTCGGTATGCCATTCCAAAAATAATATAGGGAGGCGAGAACGTGGCTAAAAAATCAATGATCGTTAAACAACAACGTGGTGCGAAGTATAAAGTTCAAGAATACACTCGCTGTGAACGCTGTGGCCGTCCACACTCTGTATACCGCAAATTCAAACTTTGCCGTATTTGTTTCCGTGAACTTGCATACAAGGGACAAATTCCTGGCGTTAAAAAAGCCAGCTGGTAATCCCCTAATTTGGGAAGGAGGTAAATTGTAATGACTATGACAGATCCAATTGCAGATATGCTTACACGCATCCGTAATGCTAACATGGTCCGTCACGAAAAATTAGAGCTTCCGGCTTCTAATATCAAAAAAGAAATCGCTGAAATCCTTAAGCGTGAAGGTTTTGTTCGTGACGTTGAATATGTTGAAGATGATAAACAAGGTATTATCCGTATCTTCTTGAAATACGGCCAAAATAACGAACGCGTTATCACTGGTCTAAAACGTATTTCAAAACCAGGTTTACGTGTTTACGCTAAAACTGATGAAGTGCCTAAAGTGTTGAACGGTCTAGGTATCGCTTTAGTATCAACTTCACAAGGTTTGTTAACAGACAAAGAAGCTCGCGCTAAAAAAGTTGGCGGCGAAGTTCTAGCATACGTTTGGTAATTAGCAACAAATGAATGGAGGTGCAACATTAAATGTCTCGTATAGGTAAAAAGCCAATCGAGGTGCCTACAGGTGTTACTGTATCAGTTGATGCTGATAACGTAGCAACTGTTAAAGGCCCAAAAGGCGAATTAGTTCGTGCTTTTAACAAAGATATTAAAATCGAACAAGAAGGCAACGTGATTACTTTAACTCGTCCTTCTGAATCTAAAGAACACCGCACAAACCACGGTACAACTCGTGCTTTGCTTGCAAACATGGTTACAGGTGTTTCTGAAGGTTTCTCTAAAACTTTAGAATTAGTTGGTGTCGGTTACCGTGCGCAACTACAAGGTAAAAAACTTGTACTTAACGTAGGTTACTCACATCCAGTTGAATTCACACCAGAAGATGGTATCGAAGTTGAAGTACCTTCTAATACGAAAGTAATCGTAAAAGGTATTTCTAAAGAGAAAGTTGGAGCTCTTGCTTCAAACATCCGTGACGTACGCCCACCAGAACCTTACAAAGGTAAAGGGATTCGTTATGAAGGCGAATATGTTCGTCGTAAAGAAGGTAAAACAGGTAAATAATGCTGCCTAAGCATTAGAAAGGAGTGACCCTTTGTGATTACGAAACAAGATAAAAATCAAGTTCGTAAAAAACGTCATGCTCGTGTACGTTCAAAAATTACCGGTACTACACAACGTCCTCGTTTAAACGTGTACCGTTCTAATAAACACATTTACGCACAAATCATTGACGATACTCAAGGCGTAACACTTGCTTCAGCTTCAACTATGGATAAAGAGTTCGAAGGCACTGCAAGCAACGTGGAAGCTGCTGCGAAAATTGGTGAAACAATCGCTAAACGTGCTGCTGCGAAAGATATCAAAGCTGTTGTATTTGACCGTGGCGGTTACTTATATCATGGACGTGTTAAAGCTTTAGCTGAAGCTGCACGCGAAAACGGGTTAGAATTTTAATAAGAAGGAGGTACACTTTTCATGGGTCTTAATTTTGACGCAAACAATCTAGAACTTGAAGAACGCGTAGTTACGATTAACCGCGTTGCTAAAGTTGTAAAAGGTGGACGTCGTTTCCGCTTCACTGCATTAGTTGTTGTTGGAGATCGTAATGGCCATGTTGGTTTTGGTACAGGTAAAGCTCAAGAAGTACCTGATGCTATTCGCAAAGCTGTTGAAGATGCGAAGAAAAACCTAATCGAAGTTCCACGTGTTGGTGGTACTACTCCTCACTTAGTGATGGGTAAATTCGGTGCAGGTAACATCATGATTAAACCTGCTGCTCCTGGTACAGGAGTTATCGCTGGTGGTCCGGTACGTGCCGTACTTGAACTTGCTGGTATTACTGATATTCTTTCAAAATCTTTAGGTTCAAACACACCAATCAATATGGTGCGTGCGACTATTAAAGGTTTATCTGAATTAAAACAAGCTGAAGAAGTTGCAAAACTTCGCGGTAAATCAGTAGAAGAATTATTAGGTTAAGGGAGGGAAATGACATGTCAAATAAACTAGAAATTACCCTCACTAAAAGTTTAATCGGTACTAAACCTGCACAACGCAAAACAATTGAAGCACTTGGTTTACGTAAAATGAACCAAACTGTTGAACATAACGATAACGTTGCTATCCGTGGTGCGATCACTAAAGTCGCTCACTTAGTAACAGTTACTGAAAAATAATTTTAAATTCTATAACAAGGAGGTGCCATCTAATGAAACTTCATGAGTTAGAACCATCTATTGGATCACGTAAAGAACGCAATCGTGTTGGTCGTGGTATCGCGACTGGTAACGGTAAAACTTCTGGTAGAGGTCAAAAAGGTCAAAATTCACGTTCAGGCGGCGGTGTACGCCCTGGATTTGAAGGTGGTCAAAACCCGATCTTCCGTCGTTTACCAAAACGTGGTTTCACTAACATTAACCGCAAAGAATACGCAATCGTAAATCTTGATGCGTTAAACCGTTTTGAAGAAGGCACAGAAGTTACACCAGCTTTACTTGTTGAAACTGGCGTTGTGAGCAAAGAGAAAGCTGGCATTAAAGTTCTAGGTAATGGAACTCTTAACAAAAAGCTTACTGTAAAAGCTCATAAATTCTCTGCATCTGCACAACAAGCAATTGAAAATGTCGGCGGAAACATTGAGGTGATCTAATGTTTCGAACAATCTCTAACTTTATGCGCGTCAGAGATATTAGAAATAAAATCATTTTCACCCTTTTGATGTTGATAGTATTCCGCATAGGTTCATTTATTCCTGTTCCGAATGTCGACGCTGCAGTATTACAGCAAACTGACCAGTATAACCTAGTCGGTTTCCTAAATACTTTTGGCGGTGGAGCTCTTAAGAACTTCTCTATATTCGCTATGGGGATAATGCCTTACATTACAGCATCAATTATTGTTCAACTGTTGCAAATGGATGTAGTGAAAAAGTTTACCGAGTGGTCAAAACAAGGTGAAGTGGGACGCAAGAAGATTTCTCAATTCACACGATATTTCGCAATTGTCCTTGCTTTCATTCAATCAATCGCTATGTCTTACGGTTTTAACCGTATGTACGGCGGTTCATTGATTAGAGAAGAAGGAGTAATGACTTACATTACAATTGCAATCGTGTTAACTGCTGGAACTGCATTCTTATTATGGCTAGGCGAACAGATTACAGAAAAAGGTGTGGGAAATGGTATTTCCATTATCATCTTCGCTGGGATCGTTGCTGCATTACCAAATACAGTGAACCAAATTTATGCTCAACAGTTTGAAAATGCTGGTGATCAATTGTTCATCAACATTATTACGCTGGTGTTGATTGCTCTTGCTGCATTGGCAATTGTTGTCGGGGTTACTTACGTTCAACAAGCGAATCGTAAAATCCCTATTCAATATGCTAAAGGTACTGGGGCGCAACGTGGAGCTCAACAATCACACTTACCATTGAAAGTTAACTCTGCCGGAGTTATTCCAATTATCTTTGCAGTTGCATTCCTTGTAACGCCTAGAACCATTGCTACTTTCTTTGGAGATACAAGTGTAACAAGATTTATTGAAAAAACGTTTGATTACTCTCAACCTATTGGGATGATCATATATGTAGCGCTAATTGTCGCTTTCACATATTTCTATGCGTTTGTTCAAGTAAATCCTGAAAAGGTTGCTGATAATCTTAAGAAACAAGGTGCCTATATCCCTGGCATTCGCCCAGGAAAAAGCACGCAGGATTATCTAACAGCTGTTCTATACCGTTTAACATTTGTAGGTGCGATTTTCTTATCTGTGATTTCTGTTCTACCAATCTTGTTTATCAATATTGCGAATCTACCTTCATCTGCTCAAATTGGTGGCACTAGTTTACTAATTATAGTAAGTGTTGCTCTTGAAACGATGAAACAATTAGAATCACAACTTGTTAAACGCCACTACAAAGGTTTTATGAAATAAGGTTGGTTTTTTGGAACGGCCACGTTCCTAAAAACCTTCATACTAATAATGGAGGTGACTCCGTATGAATATTGTTTTAATGGGTTTGCCAGGTGCCGGAAAAGGTACGCAAGCAGATAAAATTGTTGAGAAATACGGTATCCCTCATATTTCTACAGGTGATATGTTCCGTGCCGCTATTCAAAACGGTACAGAATTAGGGTTGCAAGCAAAGTCATTCATGGATCAAGGAGCATTAGTTCCTGATGAAGTGACAATTGGCATTGTTCGAGAACGCTTAAGCGAAGCTGATTGTGACAAAGGATTTCTACTTGATGGATTCCCGCGTACAACAGCACAAGCTGAAGCTTTAGATCAAATTTTAGCTGACCTAGGCAAAAAGGTTGAACACGTGATTAACATCGAAGTTGAACAAGATGATTTAGTCAAACGATTGACTGGCCGCCGTATCTGTAAAGTATGTGGATCCTCTTATCATCTTATTTTCAACCCTCCAAAAGAGGCGGGAATATGTGATAAAGACGGTGGAGAGCTTTACCAACGGGCAGATGATAATCCGGAAACGGTTAACAACCGCCTTGAAGTGAATATTAAGCAATCTCAACCGTTGCTTGACTTTTACCGAGAAAAACATATTTTAACTAACATTAATGGTCAGCAAGATATCAATGATGTATTTGCTGAGGTTGATGCTCTTTTAAAAGGTAACCGCAACTAATACCCGCCAGAGGGCGCAGATATCTGCAACCGCGGGAGTATGCGGTAGCATGACGGAATGATATTTTCGAGAGCTGCAAAAGCATATTGTACCCGGTCTATACGCCAATGAATAATAGAATAGATAAGTTGGGATTCTTTATTTAGGGTGGTATAATGGGTTTCGTGGAAAAGTATCTGTGTAAACGGGTATGCAGGATCTCATCTAAAGTAGCCGGGGAACGTGTGGGTATCAGGGCCATCCTGTGGCACATAGTCTTGGTTCGAGAAGCGAAGCCTGATGAGCGTCTTTCGAACATCTCTCATATAGTCTAAACATATGTTGAGCAAGCAGGCTACTGTTGCAACAAATTCTGCAGAATTTGATCATAGATCTGAATTGCATATATATATAGAAGGGAGACAGGGTCGATGGCGAAAGACGATGTAATTGAAATCGAAGGCACAGTTGTTGAAACTTTGCCAAACGCGATGTTTAAGGTAGAATTAGAAAATGGTCATACAGTGCTTGCCCATGTATCGGGTAAAATTCGTATGCACTTTATTCGAATCCTGCCTGGAGATAAAGTAACAATTGAACTATCTCCGTATGACTTAACTCGCGGTCGTATCACATACCGTTTTAAATAATCTTTTGCACTCCGGACCACTAAGGAGGTTAGGTTAGATGAAAGTGAGACCATCTGTGAAACCGATCTGCGAAAAATGTAAAGTTATTCGCCGACGCGGTAAAGTAATGGTAATTTGCGAAAATCCTAAGCATAAACAAAAACAAGGATAATTCCAAGGAGGTGTACATCATACATGGCACGTATTGCTGGTGTTGATATTCCACGCGAAAAACGCGTTGTAATTTCATTAACATACATTTTTGGTATCGGAAACACTACTGCTAAGAAAGTTCTTGCAGATGCTGGTGTTTCAGAAGATGCTCGTGTTCGCGATTTAACTGAAGACGAATTAAACAAAATCCGTGAACAAATTGATAAATACAAAGTAGAAGGTGACTTACGTCGCGAAACTTCTCTTAACATTAAACGATTAA
This sequence comes from Rummeliibacillus stabekisii, assembly GCF_007988965.1. GTDB lineage: Bacteria > Bacillota > Bacilli > Bacillales_A > Planococcaceae > Rummeliibacillus > Rummeliibacillus stabekisii. Next base: position 22,637 of record NZ_BJVD01000009.1, on the reverse strand, counting down.
TGGAAATCGGTTCTTACCGAGGTATCCGTCATCGTCGTGGCTTGCCTGTTCGAGGACAACATACTAAAAACAATGCTCGTACTCGTAAAGGTCCACGTAAAACTGTAGCTAACAAGAAAAAATAATAGGTAAAGGAGGTTTCTTCTTAACATGGCACGTAAACAACAAACTCGTAAACGTCGTGTGAAAAAGAATATCGAATCCGGTATCGCACACATCCGTTCTACATTTAATAATACAATTGTAACCATCACTGACATGCAAGGTAATGCTGTTTCTTGGTCTTCAGCTGGTGCACTAGGATTTAGAGGTTCACGTAAATCTACACCATTCGCTGCACAAATGGCTGCTGAAACTGCTGCTAAAACGTCTATCGAACATGGTTTAAAAACTTTAGAAGTAACTGTTAAAGGTCCTGGTGCTGGTCGTGAAGCTGCTATCCGTGCACTACAAGCTGCTGGCTTAGATGTGACTGCAATTAAAGACGTAACTCCAGTTCCTCATAATGGTTGCCGCCCACCAAAACGTCGTCGTGTATAATAGTTGCAACTCACTAACGTATTGAGTACACTTTTTATACGCAATTAGAATATAATCATTTTGATTGGTTAGCATTCGATTTTATGATGGAAATAATACCATATATTCGATGTTTTGAAGGAGGGTAAATTGAATGATCGAAATTGAAAAACCAAAGATTGAAACCGTTGAGATCAGCAATGATTTAAAATACGGCAAATTTGTTGTAGAACCACTTGAACGTGGGTATGGAACTACTTTGGGTAATTCACTACGTCGTATCCTTCTGTCTTCTTTACCAGGAGCTGCTGTAACTTCAATCCAAATTGACGGCGTACTTCACGAATTCTCTACTATTGAGGGTGTTGTAGAAGATGTTGCATCAATTATTTTGAACATTAAAAAGCTAGCTTTGAAAATCTATTCCGATGAAGAAAAAGTTATCGAAATTGATTTTAAAGGTAACGGAGCAGTAACTGCTGCTGATATTACTCATGACAGTGATGTAGAAGTATTGAACCCAGATCTATACATTGCAACGGTTGCTACTAACGGCCATCTTCGTATGCGTATGTATGCGCAACGCGGACGTGGATATACTTCAGCTGATCAAAACAAACGTGAGGATCTTCCTATCGGCGTGATCCCGATCGACTCTATTTACACTCCAGTTTCACGCGTCAACTATACAGTTGAAAATACTCGTGTTGGACAATCATCTGATTACGACAAACTTTCACTTGATGTGTGGACAGATGGCAGCATCGGTCCAAAAGAGGCGATTTCGCTCGGAGCTAAGATTTTAACCGAGCATTTAAACATCTTCGTTGGTTTAACGGATGAAGCAAAAACTGCTGAAATCATGGTTGAAAAAGAAGAAGACCAAAAAGAAAAAGTTTTAGAGATGACGATTGAAGAACTTGATCTTTCTGTCCGTTCTTACAACTGCCTAAAACGTGCTGGCATTAATACTGTCTTAGAACTTGCTAACAAGTCTGAAGACGATATGATGAAAGTTCGTAACTTAGGACGTAAATCATTAGAAGAAGTTAAATACAAGTTAGAAGAGCTTGGTTTAGGATTACGAGAAGAAGACTAAGCGTATATAAAATAACTTAGATCAGTAAGTGTATAAAGGAGGGAAATATCCATGGGTTACAGAAAACTTGGACGTACAAGTTCTCAACGTAAAGCGATGCTGCGTGATTTAGCAACTGACTTAATCATCAATGAACGCATTGAAACTACAGAAACTCGTGCGAAAGAATTACGATCAGTAGTTGAAAAAATGATTACTTTAGGTAAACGCGGTGATTTGCACGCACGCCGTCAAGCTGCTGCATTCATCCGTCGTGAAGTAGCTACTTCAACAGATGCTGAAGGTAATGAATCAACAGTTTTTGCACTTCAAAAATTGTTTGATGATGTAGCACCTCGCTACGCTGACCGTCAAGGCGGTTATACTCGTATTATGAAAGTTGGACCACGCCGCGGTGATGGTGCACCAGTCGTTGTAATTGAATTAGTTTAAGTATAACGATTAATTGAGGGTGTAATTGTTCATCATATTTTGAACTGACTTACACCCTCTTTTTTCCAAATAGAAGATTTATACGACAAATTTAAAAGCTGAGTGTTATGATGAGCAGCACCTTATGCTGTCTCGTTTAGCTCTACGTACCCCGTTCCCGTTAAAGGCCTGAGCAACCTTTTTACGTGAGATCTCAAAGCGCATTTCTCTGAATGGGGTGCGCGCTTTTTTATTTATAATAGCTGGATATCTGAATCGACTTTTGCCTTAATGGACAAAGTCGTATTTTTTTACACTTTAAAATGTTTGACTAGCATTCATACATAAAACAATGTAAGTTAAGAATGAGTTGAGCAGAGCCAAGAACAGTTTAGCGAGAGGAGTATAAACACATGCGAGCAATACTAACATTGAACAACGTTACGTTTACATATGCCCCTGAAGACAGTTCAATTAAGAATGCGATTGAAGATGTCTCATTTAGTGTTCAAGAGGGCGAGTGGATTGCCATTGTAGGGCACAATGGATCAGGTAAGTCTACGATTGCCCGTCTTATTAATGGATTAATTTTTCCTCAAAATGGAACGGTAGAAGTAATTGGAGAACCACTAAACGAGGATAACTTGTGGAATAGCCGCTCTCAAATTGGAATGGTATTTCAAAATCCAGATAACCAATTTGTCGGTGCAACAGTTCAAGATGATGTTGCGTTTGCATTAGAGAATAATGGTGTGCCACATGATGAAATGGTGAAGCGTGTTAGAGAAGCTCTAAAGCAGGTGAATATGGATAGCTTTTTGAATCATGAACCAAGTCATCTATCTGGAGGTCAAAAACAGCGTGTAGCTATTGCGGGCGCTCTTGCGTTGCAACCTAGAATGCTTATTTTGGATGAAGCTACGTCTATGCTTGATCCTCAAGGAAGACAAGAAGTGCTATCTATTGTACGAGAACTACGCGAGAAAACAGGGTTAACAGTTTTGTCTATTACGCACGATTTAGAAGAAGCCATGATGGCAGACCGCTTATTATTTATGAATGGCGGAAAGAAATTTGCAGAAGGAACGCCGTCTGAGATTTTTGCAATGGGTGATCAATTAGTGAAATTGGGTCTTGATTTGCCTTTTGCTTTAAAGCTGGGTAAGCTTTTGCAAATAAACGGTGTTAACCTTAGCGGCGAACCTATGACAGAAGAAGAGTTGGTGAATGATTTATGGATATCAAACTTCAAAAATTAAGCTTTGCCTATGCCCCTGGCACACCGTTTGAAAAAAGGGCTTTATTTGATGTGGATTTAGCCATAGCTTCTGGTAGCTATCAAGCGATTATTGGACATACTGGTTCTGGTAAATCAACAATCCTTCAACATCTCAATGCTTTATTAAAGCCTACGGAGGGTTCTATACAGATTGGTGATAAAGTAATTACGGCAGGCAAAAAAGAAAAAGATTTGCGGCCGATTCGCCAAAAGGTAGGGATTGTTTTTCAGTTTCCAGAACATCAATTATTCGAGGAGACGGTGCTAAAGGATATTATCTTTGGGCCGATGAATTTTGGTGTCCCTGAAGAAGAAGCTATGGAAAATGCTCGTGACTTGGTCAAGTTGGTTGGTTTGCCAGAAGCAGTGCTAGAAAAGTCGCCATTTGATTTATCTGGCGGACAAATGCGCCGTGTGGCAATTGCTGGCGTGTTAGCAATGGAGCCTGATGTCATTGTCTTGGACGAACCGACGGCAGGGCTTGACCCTAGAGGGCGTAAAGAAATTATGGACTTATTTTATCAACTACACCAAAAACGCAATTTAACCACTATTCTTGTCACACACAGTATGGAAGATGCCGCTCGCTATGCGGACCAAATTGCTATTATGCATGAAGGGCGATGCGTTTTAACAGGGACGCCAAGAGAAATCTTTAGCGATATCGAAACACTGTCAAATTACCGTCTCGAAGTTCCGCAGATTATTCACTTTCAGAAGCAGCTAGAACAAAAGGCAGGCTTCTCATTTCCAAAATTATGCCTTACAGAGGAAGAGTTTGCATCAATGATTTCTGAATGGCTTCAAGAAAGGCGGAATCAATCATGATGGATAAGCTTATATTTGGCCGTTTCATCCCGGGTGACTCTTTTGTCCATAGGTTGGATCCACGAGCAAAGCTTATATTTGTATTTGCCTTTATCTTTATTGTTTTTATCGCGAATAACACAGCTACGTATGCTGCGTTGCTCATCTTTACAATACTAATTATTCTGTTGTCTAGAATTAAGCTTTATTTTTTGATCAATGGTTTAAAGCCCATTTTGATTTTAATGGCGTTCACTTTCTTCTTGCATATTTTCTTCACCAAAGAAGGGGATATACTTTATCATTGGAAGTTTATTACGATTTATGAAGAAGGCCTCCGCCAAGGGATCTTCATTTCCGTCCGTTTTTTAGTACTTGTTTTTGTTACGACGGTTTTAACACTGACGACTTCACCTATATCCATTACGGATGGTATGGAAGTGTTATTAAACCCATTGAAAAAATTAAAGTTGCCGATTCATGAATTGGCATTGATGATGTCCATTTCTCTACGCTTCATCCCTACTTTAATGGACGAGACAGATAAGATTATGAAAGCACAAACAGCAAGAGGTTCAGACCTTACATCAGGACCAATTAAAGAGCGTATAAAGGCTGTTGTCCCATTATTGGTGCCATTGTTCGTCAGTGCCTTTAAACGTGCTGAGGACCTTGCTACGGCTATGGAAGTACGCGGTTATCGCGGCGGAGAGGGAAGAACGCGTTACCGCCAATTGAAATGGCACGTTAGAGATACAATTGCCGTGCTATCAATTGTTGTAATGGGTGCTGTGTTGATTTATTTGAGAAAATACAGTTAAAGATATAGGAGAATGGACAGATGGAAAAAAGGTTGAAAGCGACCATTGCCTATGACGGTACAAACTTTTCTGGTTATCAAGTGCAGCCCAATCAGCGCACAGTACAAGAAGAGCTAGAAAAAGTCTTAACAAAGATGCATAAAGGAACCAAAGTAAATGTTACGGCAAGCGGCAGAACAGATGCCAAGGTACATGCGACAGGGCAAGTAATCCACTTCGATACATCATTGGATATTCCACTTGATAGTTATAGAAAAGCACTAAATGTCCAATTGCCGACAGATGTTCGTATAAAAGAGATGGAAGAAGTACCTGAGGATTTTCATGCACGCTATAAGGTAGTGAGTAAGAGATATCGCTACATATGGTCCTGTGAAGCCATACAAAGCCCTTTTAGGCGATTTTACGTCACGCCTACTAATGGAGTAAGGCCTGATATTAAAAAGATGATAGAAGCAGCTCAGCACATTATTGGCACCTATGACTTTTCTTGCTTTTGTGCAGCGAATACGAGTGTAAAGGATAAAGTGCGTACAGTCACTCTATTAGAATTTGAATGGCATCAGGATGAGTTGCACATGGTGATTGAAGGGAATGGATTTTTGTACAATATGGTACGAATTATAGCAGGTACTTTATGGGAAGTTGGGACCGGAAAAAGAAATCCAGAACAATTGCCTGAGATCATCGCTTCAATGAATAGAGGGAATGCCGGCAAAACTGCGCCAGCACAAGGTTTGTACCTTGAAAAAGTGAGCTATTAAAGCGAAAGCAACATGACCAGGTGTTTTTCTTGAAATGCTTGACTTATAATTCTATTTGGGTTAAGATGACATATGGTATTTTCATTACCCCACAAGATAAGCCCCGAATCTTAGCTTTTGAGGATAAAGAAAACAATTGGAACAGACAATAGAACAATCATTTGAATTGTAGGAGGATACTAAAATGCGTACAACATTCATGGCTAAAGGTCACGAAGTAGAACGTAAATGGTTAGTAGTAGACGCTGAAGGCCAAACTCTTGGTCGTTTAGCTTCTGAAGTAGCTGCTATTTTACGTGGTAAACATAAAGCAATCTATACACCAAACGTTGATACAGGTGATCACGTGATCATCATCAATGCAGACAAAATCGAATTAACTGGTAACAAATTAAGAGACAAAATTTACTACCGTCACACTCAATTTGCTGGTGGTTTGAAACAACGTACTGCTGGTGAAATGAAAGAAAAATACCCAACTCAAATGCTTGAGTTAGCAATTAAAGGCATGCTTCCTAAAAACACTTTAGGTCGTCAAATGTTCGGCAAATTGCACGTATACACAGGTTCTGAACACCCACACGCTGCACAAAAACCAGAAGCTTACGAGCTTCGCGGATAATAATTAGAGGAGGATACAACCTTGGCACAAGTTCAATATATCGGCACAGGCCGTCGTAAAAGCTCAATTGCCCGCGTACGTTTAGTACCAGGCGAAGGCAAAATCGTTATTAACAACCGTGACGTTGAAAACTACGTCCCATTCGCATCACTACGCGAAGTAATTAAACAACCATTAGTAGCAACTGAAACACTAGGTAGCTACGATATTCACGTAAACGTAAACGGCGGTGGTTTCACTGGCCAAGCTGGCGCAATCCGCCACGGTATTGCTCGTGCGTTGCTAACAGTTGACCCTGATTTCCGTCCAGCACTTAAATCAGCAGGTTTACTAACTCGTGACCCACGTATGAAAGAACGTAAAAAATACGGTCTTAAAGGCGCTCGTCGTGCACCTCAATTCTCAAAACGTTAATTTTGGCGTTTCAAGACTCTCAGTCATTTGGCTGGGGGTCTTTTTTATTGTTGAAACTTTTTTGCAGTATTAACAAACTATGTGATGGACTTCCGATATAATGAATTATACTTGTAGGAGCAGAAGGCAGTTTCTATGTAATGGCTAACGAGTATATATCTAAACTCATATCAGGAATAGTGGGGAGTCATATTGTGGTTGAAGGTCACGCAGAAAGATTTCTACCTTGTTCTTGCTGTAATTATGAGACATTAGTACAGCGAGGGGAATATGGTATTTGTCCAGTCTGCTTCTGGGAGGATGATGGTAACAATAAGCAGGTGTAGTAGGCCCGATCAAAGGACGTTCTCAGAAAGTAGAAGAAACTTTGTTACATATAGAGCTTGCTCAGATTAAGTTAAATCAGTAACCTCAAACAGAAATGAAATCTATAACAAGGCTGAGTGAGAGGAAACGTATAGATATATAATTTTAGATAGGAGATTACAAGGAGAAGAGCCCGCTTTTAAAGCGAGCTCCGTTCATTATAGAGGTATACACAACTTAGGCTTCTTGTAACTTATTTATAACTTCTTCTGAATATGAATCAGTAAACCGAATAATACCGTGGTCCTGTATAATCCGTCCTTCTTTTTTGCGGACATCCAGCCAATCTGTAATGAAAGAGGGAGCATATCCACCTTGACCAAATTCTCCGCCAAATGCGATTATTTTGGGGTAGGCTGCCACATATTGATCACGACTGGTGTCTGGATAGGACTTCGTATACAACCAGAATTGGGCATCATACATGAGATACGATAATTCATCAGCTTGAAAAGAAAAATTGCCTTTCTCTTCACAAATCTGTGTACAGATAGTGCGGATTTTCTGTTCAACTTGGTCTACTTCGATTACCCTTGAGCACAGTTCCTCAAGCAGAGGAGAAAATTTGCCATGTGCTACTTTATCCAGATCTTCTTCTTTGTCTTCCTCAGAAGTATCATATTCTTCATCGTTCACAAGGCCTTTGATAAACTCTTCAAAGTTATCGGCAAGGAAGGTAATTTCATAATCGTCTTCTTGATCGACATGAACAACTTCTGGTTCACCATCTATACCGCAAGCTCGATAGTCTAACATAACAACATCATGTCCGGCTGAAGGACAATCACAAATTACAACACCAATGTCAGGGTATCCCCATTCATCAATCATAAATTGGCTACCTAAGTCTCCACACAAAGAATAGCTTTTCTTACGGCCAATTCCCATGATTCCTGTAATGGCAATATGATCCTCTGCCCAGGAAGTGGGATCCTTTGTTGGGAAGTTGGTGTTGTTCGGCACACCGCCATTCCGTTGCTTCATCAAATCAATATAAGAAGAAGGAAGCTTGTATCCAAGCTCTTTCTCTATCGAATCAATTAAATCATCTGTCGGTAGCTCAGATTGATAAGACTCTCTCGCATACTCGCTCTCCTCCCAGAAATTAGCTAAAAACATATCCGAAAAAAGAACTTTCCCATTGACTGATTCGCCACGTGCCATGGAAGCTTTCTTTTTGGAAAGGCGAAGTTTTTCTCTTTTCTGCTTCTCCGCTTTTTGGCTGCTCCGTGTTAAAAAATACTCTGTATATTGATCTCCAGGGTCTAGTTGATCAGCTCTGCTGAAGGCTTGAGCCGATTCCTCATAACGCTTTAAATAATATAAAGCAAACCCTACCCGATAATGCCAGAGAGAATCCTGTTTGCCAGCCTCAGAAATTTTATCAAAGTGATAGAGCGCTTCTTCGTAAAGCCCCATATTGGTATAGGCTCTGGCCAAAAGGCTGATTGAGTCATAGTCCTGTTCTTCATCAGAAATTGTTAAAAGGAAATCGATAATTCGTTGATGTTCATCTGATTCATGCCACTCGTTTAATTGATCAATTAACTTTTGTTCCATTTCTACCTCCCAATAATTTATAAAATAAATTCATATGTATCTGGTTATATATCATCGTAAATGATAGAAAATGCTGCAGCTGAACATCCCAATTATACTTAAACCTAAGCACAAAATTACAAGTGCAAAAAAGAATGTTTACAAGATTAAATATCTCCTTCAATATTTGTTCCTAAATCGCTTTCTTAAAATTTTTAAAACTGGTAAACAAAGTATATATCCGATAAGAAAACTCACATTATATAAAAATATATCGGCTAAGTCGAAAATACCGACTTTTAATTGAGCTTGTAAATATTCGATTAAAATTGCAAACACTTCAAAAGCAATTAATCTCTTCATAAACGTTTTTAATATGTTTGTGTATGCTAATAAAAAGTACATTGGTAAAAATATTAAGAGATTAATAACCATAACAATCAGTGAAAAATTATCACTTTTAATATCAGAAATAAATCCAAACGGATTCCAGGCATATAATCCAATTTCCGCGGAATATTGCTGATCAGGGCGAAGTAAGCCTAATACTAAAACCAGTAGATAGAGTGCCAGGAGTATATATCTATCAGTTTTAGTGTCCAGGTTAAATATGATGCTCAATAATACATAGACAGTGAAAGTTATTATAAAAATTGCTAAGATGTTCTTTTCAATATTCTCCATGTTAGCAAAAAACATAGGCAAGATATTCATAAATAATCCTACATATAGCAAGACACCTGCTATAACACTGATTAAAAATAACAAAATCTTCATCATCTTTTTTGATGTTACCGACTCAATCACAATCGCTCTCTTTCTTTTAAATTTTTAAACTAAGAAGACTCAAACTCTATTAAATGCCTTTTTTAGGACAACTCCACCCTATCATGAATAAAAAAAGTTTTCAAAAAATTTATCAAAGTATATATAGTTGTACATTTGTAATCTCCTCTGCATCGTCATTTATGTGAAAGGAGCATTCGTTTTAAATAAAGAGGTTGCAAAGAAGCTTGCTCAATTAATTACAGGGGAATTAATGCCAGAACGGAGGGCAGAAAATTTTGCTGTTGCATTCTTTTTTGTTTATTTAGTAATCCAGACACTGTGTAACACGTAGAAATATTGCATAAAGAACAGAAGAGATCACTATTTCTATAAAGGCAGTTATGATGATTGAACAGTTTTACCATATGTTACAATTAGGCTGATTTATCATTATAATTTATACATATTATAGAAACTTGTGTAAGGGATGATTGCTTCTCTAATCGAGAAAAGGATAACAATAAACTCATTTTAAAATGGAGGGAAAATAATGACGAAAGAAGTTAACACGACTGGATGGGATGCAGTTGATGAAGCAGTAACGAAGTTATATGGGGAACAGGAACCAAAGCATTATGGTACGGTGCTTTCTTGATTTAATAACAGGATCTTTGTGTGAATCACTGTGTCCAAACCATTTCTCGAAGTACCGAGAAAGGGTATTTTGATTATTTATGAGTAAATTTGAATAAACCAAGAATTAATGGCCGAGTAACATATGGATAAATAATTAAGAAACCCAACTAACTTCCATAAGAAAGTAGCTGGGTTTTAAAAATAAAATCTATAATAAACATGGCCAAGTATAACCATGATGAACGGAAAGATCTCAGTCCTATTTTGTATATTATTTTAAAGCGTTTACTACAACTTTCGCAGCTTTTGCAATAAGAGCATCATCATAGGTTGCGTCCTTCGTATTGCGAGAAGAAAGGATAGCGATTACTATTGGTTTTCTATCGGGTGGCCAAACAACAGCAATGTCATTACGTGTTCCGTAGCCCCCTGCTCCACTTTTATCAGCAACAACCCAATCCTTAGGTACACCTGCACGTATTAATGTGTCCCCTGTGGCGTTCCCAACTAGCAAATCGGTTAGGAGTGCCTTCTTCTTTGTAGGAAGTACATCACCAATCACGAATTTTTGAAGATTTGATGCAAGTGCTCTCGGTGTACTTGTATCACGAAGGTCTCCGGGAGTGGTAAGGTTTAATTCAGGTTCCAAACGATTAGACTGTGTTACCTTATCTCCCATCTTCCTTAAGGCTTTTTCAAATCCATTAGGACCTCCTAATTCATTGAAAAGTAGGTTTCCTGCTGTATTGTCACTATACCGGATAGCAGCAGTCGCAATATCCTTCACTGTCATTCCTGTATCTACGTATTTCTCAGTGATAGGTGAATAGGTGACCAAATCTTCCTTAGTGTAAGTGATAATCTTATCAAGATCCTTCATGGATTTTTGCTTAAGCATGGCACCTGTGGCAAGTGCTTTGTAAGTAGAAGCAAAAGCAAATCGTTCATCTGATTGATAGCTGATACTCTTTTTTGTTTTCGTATCAATCGCATAAACACCAAGACGGGCATCGAACTCACTCTCCAGCTTTTTGAAAGCTTCAGTATGCGTGCCTTTTTCCTTAGTGGTTTTATGCTCAGGTGAAGCAGCAGAAGAATTAGTTGCATTCGTGCAACCAGCTAGCAGGATTAAACCTAGCAAAGATAAAAAGAGGGTTTTATTTAGTCTACATAATATATTCGTTAATTTCTTCAAGTTATAACCTCATTTCTATTTCATCATTATTGTCTTAAATAGATTAAATCGTCTCCACCTTTCAAATCATATGTATTACACGTGTAATACAATACTACAACTGTAATCCTTGTTGGTCAACCTTTTTTAACAAGAGGGGAATTACAGAATGCATAAGTAGAAAGGGGGTTTGATAAACCATAACCGTCATGATAATATTTGAATATTACAGTTGTAGTTTTAGAGAGAATTTATTTAACTTCTTCGAATGAATAAAAGATAGACGTATTTTGTTTTAATTGGACATGGAGGTGAAAACATTGCTTTTTACATACTTCATCATTTGTTTTATAGTTTCTTCTTTAACGGTTATAGGAATTATGCTGGGAAGGAAGATTTTCCAAAAGCAGTTATCTGTAAAAGGGAAATATCATATGTGGTTTTTATTGATGGTGGCCTTGATTCTGCCATTTCTTCCTTTTCAGTTACTGCCTATTAAATATCCTTCTATCGATTTGGGTGTCAACCGACATAATGAACAAAAACCAGTGTTGGCGAATACTGAATATGCTCAGCATTCGAATTGGATACAGGATTATTCCTTATCTATTCATCGCATTAATATAGAATTTCTGGGGACGGTATTAACTTATATATGGATCGCAGGAATGCTAGTTATGTTATGGCTAGCAATAATTGCTTGGCTTGATATAAAGAAAATTAAACGAACAACATCCCCCTTAGTAAATAAAGATATACTGTTTTTATTTGAACAGTGCAAAAAGCAATTAGGTATATCGGGACAGATAGCAGTAGGGGAGTCAAAGCTTGTCAATTCTCCGATGATAATAGGTCTTCTAAGAAATTATGTTGTATTGCCTTCTAAATTTGATCAATGGCTGTCAAAAGATGAAATCAAATATATTTTTCTACATGAACTTAATCACTATAAATATAAAGATACAGTTGTAAATTACCTTATCCTCTTTTTCCAAATTATTTACTGGTTCAATCCACTAGTTTGGCTAGCTTTTCGAAAGATGAGATTGGATCGGGAAATCACCTGCGATTATGCAGTTTTAGCTTCCTTAGATGAGAATTATCACAAAGAATATGGGCTGACAATTATCCATTTTATAGAGAAAGTCTCGCAGCAGAAAAACCTAATTTTAGCCAATCAATTTAATGGCTTCAAAAAGCAAATGAAAAGCCGTATAGAGCATATTGCTTGTTATACAAAGGAATCGAAGCTTTTGAAACTGAAGAGTATAGTGGTTTTTATGATGTTAGGCATATTGGTGGGGAGTCAGGTTCCATTCATTTCAGCTATGGCTCAGAACCAGAATCGTTATGAGTTTACGAGTGAAAAGACTAGTTATTTGGATCCGAGTAATCTTTTCAAGGGGTATGATGGAAGCTTTGTCTTATACGATAACCAGGCTGACCAATATAAAATATATAATAAAAATAGAAGTACACTTCGAGTTTCTCCGGATTCTACTTACAAGATTTATAGTGCATTAATTGGATTGGAGTCCGATATTATATCAGGTGAAAATTCTAGCCTAAAATGGAATGGGACCAAGTATCCTTTTGATTCTTGGAATTCAAAACAAAATTTGTCGACTGCGATGAAAAATTCAGTGAGCTGGTATTTTCAAGAGTTAGATAGGCGCAATCAGACTGCAATCATTGAATCTTATTTAAAACGAATGAAATATGGCAATTCCGACATGTCGGGCGGAATCAGTCAATATTGGCTAGAATCATCTTTAAAAATATCACCAGTTGAACAAGTACAGTTATTAAAAAAATTCTATACTAATCGGCTAGGGTTTAAGGATAAAAACGTCCAAGCGGTTAAAAAGGCAATCAAACTCGAGCAAAAAAATGGGGTACTGCTTTCTGGGAAAACGGGTACAGGCGCTGTCAATAACAAAGAAGTGAATGGTTGGTTCATTGGATATATTGAGAATGGGAAAAATACGTATTTCTTTGCAACCAATATTCAGAGAAAAGAAAAGGCATCGGGTAAAAAGGCGGCAGAAATAACTTTGTCCATTTTAAAGGACATGGGGATATATTAATTATTGATCTACTAAAGGAGGTTGTATGATGTCTAAAAATATTCCCAATATATCAGAGTCTGAATGGGAAGTGATGACGGTGCTTTGGAAAGAGGCGCCGCTTACTGCAAATGATGTAATCTCCGCCCTACAGAAACGAACTGATTGGAAATCAAAAACAATACGTACGCTCTTAGATCGTCTTGTTAAAAAAGAAGTCGTGGGAGTAAATAAAGAACAAAGGGTGTATACCTTTTTTCCGCTGTATGAGCAGGATGAATGTCAGCGTGCTGAGGCAGAATCGTTTATTAAACGTATTTATGGCGGCACACTGAAGTCTATGTTAGTACAGTTTATTCAGGAGGATAATTTATCTGAAGAGGATATAAAGGAATTAAGATCAATCCTAGATCCGAAGCAAAAAAAATAAAAACAGTAAGAATGCCCATATATCAGGGTATTCTTTTTTTATTTTGTATCAATTGGTACTCTATTTGATCTGAGAGTAATTGAACACAAAAGGACAATACAACATACACTACTTTAGAGTTTTATTTAAGGTGGTGATTTTTAAAATGAATAATCCATTCCAATTTCCAAGTTTCCCTGGGTCATCAGGAATGCCAAGTTTTCCAGGGTCTTCATTTCCAGGAATACCGGGGATACCAAGTTCTCCAGGACCATCATTTCCTGGAACGCCAGGCACTTCACAGGCACCAACTGCTCCGCCCCCATCATTTACTCCGCAACAGTCAACAACTGTTTCGCCATTAGCCGTAGATCCAGGAGCAATTAGAATGTGTCTGTTCCGTAATACGTACGTATGGCTAAACAATGGTGACGCATTTTGGTACTATCCTGTTTTCGTAGGTTCAAGATCCGTTTCAGGTTTCAGATGGACTGGTTGGACCTGGGTGATTTTTGGTATTGATACAAGGAGAATTAGCTCGTTTACGTGTTTTTAAAAACAATATTGCCTGGGCCTTGGTAGAATGAGCCATCGTATCATTATCTTGTTTGATGTACAAAATTGAACATGCATATTTATCAGAAAAACCTCTTTCTGTTATAGCAGCGGAAAGAGGTTTGATATATAAGTTCTTATCAATTAATGTTAGAAAAAAGCCAGTTCTCCTTTATTAGGAAAACTGACTGCTTTCATCTGTTATAGCTGCCCTTGTTGAATTCGATTAATTAGTTCCTCAAGCCAGAGAATCGTGTGTTCCGTTTTAGTTGATACATAACCTGTCATGTAGTTTACAAACTTCTCACTATCTTCATCTAGCTCAATCTGGTCTTTGAACCCAATTACGTGCGCCCATTGGCTTTCAATAGTTCGAGCTTTCTTTTCTAATATCTCTATTACTTTTTCTCGGTTCACATATTTGATATTTGCTATGCCCACGACCATATCTGTAATTTCTTTGGCATTCTCAAATAACTTGTATATGAGCTTGGGCAGCTCTTCGCGACCTTTTTCGGTAATCGCAAAAACTTGCTTATCTGGTCGATTTTCTTCTTTTTTAATTTCAATAATTTCAATCAACCCTTTTTTAGCTAGGGAGTCAAAATTATAATATAGCTTACTTTCTGTTAATCCAGCTATTTGATCTAATGGAATTGGATCGGATAGGTGTTTTTTTAATTTATAAGGGTAGTTGGCACCCTCCATCAGTTTGCTCAATATAAAGATTTGAATAGACATTACTAACACTCCTTCAAGAAGCATGTTAACTCTATTGTAACAAAAACTAGATAGTTGCTTCAGACGAATTCTTTAATTTGTCTGTTTCAGTGGAAGATTCCTCTACTGGGATAGGTTTGTGAATAAATGCAACAATCCCAATGTTAATCAACATAGCAGCTGCACCGACTGCAACCATTGACCAAATATATGGACTTGCACTGATACTTCCGTATAAGTCAGCAAAGTATCCTTGTACAGAGTAATACATTGGTGAAATATAGCTCATCCATTTATAAGGCAAGTACATCATATCGCGGGAAATAGTCGCGCCGTTTGCTAGTGTTTGAATGAGTAAAATTGGTAAGTTGAAAATCATGCCTACTTCTCCAACTAAAAAGATTAAAATAGCCGTGAAGTTGAAGCAGACCATGTAATTAAGAATTTGGTGTCCTAATACGCTGAAGAATAGGCTACCGCTCGGTTTATTAATTAAATATGCAATCCCTGTACCGGCTAGTGATGATACTACTGCCACTAACAATGCTGTTAATTGTACATAGCAGAATGAGCGAGTTTTACTTGCTTTTCCACGACTGCCCTTGAATACGCCTACTAATTGCATGGCACCAATCATCGCACCTGTATAACCAGCCATCGTTAAGAACATTGGCAACATGTTATTATTCATACCATCTGGCATCTCGTTAATTTTTACGACGTTTCCTACATACGACGTTTCAATCTTTTTAGCTAATTCAGCCGCTTGCTCTTTTGGTACATTCACGTTCATTAGAATGCCTTCTGCTGTCTGTTGAGAAAATTGAGTGCTAAATTGGTTATTGATTGCCGTAATGACAGAATTGATAGAAGAGGAAACGGTTGTAGCTCCGGCTTCATTGATTGTAAAGTCGATGCTTGAAGATGTTTCACCTTTTTGCATATTCTTAGAGAATGTTTTTGGAATGTGTACAACTAACGCTAAATCATTATGCTCTAAATCCTTTAAGGCTTTTTTATTTGTTAAATCCATTTCAATTTTTTTAAACGGTAACTTCTCTTGTAACTGATCGGCAATCTTTGCACCGTATTCACCAGAATCATCATTAACTATGGCAATTGGTAATTTATCTATATTTCCTGGGATTGCTGAATAGCCAGGCAAGAAGATCCCTAACATGGCAACCGCATAAAAAATGCCCATGAATATGGCTCCGATTGCCCCTTTTGTTTTTAAGAATTGAGTAAACTTCATTTGTTGAATCCTTCCTTTTGCTAAATTCATTTATGCTTTATTTAAAATACTTTAATCAAAGTACTTTTTAAAAAGTATGTTAGTAGTTTATTTTAATTTAATCAGAAAGTCAATTGAAAAACGTGTTATTATCGTGAACCATTTGATAGAAGAACCAATTATAAAACCCCCTATCCATCGTCGAAAGTAACGGTAGGGGGAGCAGACTTATAAATCTTCTATCCATATTAGAAAAAGAATATGTTAATATGGTATACAAATTAGCATTTGTGTTGATACTAATGATTGAAGTATCTGAAACAAGTTGATATATTTGTTTATATATATAATCAGTGAAGTGATCAAGTAAATAAGAATTGTGAACCAGAAAGTATAGCCTAGGCTGGAAGCTATATCACCTCTTCTTATTGAACCCTGCCACGGAGATGTTAGTGAAAAGCTAACCGAGTCGTTTCGTTATAAACGTTTAGAGGGCATAAAGTTTATTTACGCCGAACTAAGGTGGTACCACGTCTACTAGCATAAAGACGTCCTTATTTGGACGCTTTATGCTTTTTTTATTTTTTCTAAGGAGGAAAAGAAAATGTCTCAAATGACAAACAATTTTTCAAAATGGTATATTGATACAATTCAAAAAGCAGATTTGATTGATTACACTCCAGTACGTGGATGTATTGCATTCAAACCTGACAGCTATGAGATATGGGAACATATCCAAGCGGAGATGGATAAACGATTTAAAGAAACGGGGCACCGCAATGCATACTTCCCAATGTTAATTCCTGAATCTTTCTTCCAAAAAGAAAAGGACCATATTGAGGGATTTTCACCAGAGCTTCCTTGGGTGACAGAAGCAGCAGGAGAAGAATTAGAAGAGCGTTTGGCATTACGTCCAACTTCTGAAACGATGATTGGCCATTTATATTCAAACTGGATTAAAAGCTACAGAGACCTTCCAGTTTTAATTAACCAATGGGCAAATGTATTCCGTTGGGAAAAGAAAACTCTTCCATTCATTCGTACATCCGAGTTCCTGTGGCAAGAAGGTCATACTGCACATGTAGATGAAGAAGAAGCACGCAAAGAAACGATGCAAATGCTATCTATATATAAAGAGGTAGTTGAAGGACTTCTTGCTATCCCTGTTTATGATGGGCAAAAGACACCATCAGAACGTTTTGCTGGTGCGGTTGATACTTTCTCTATTGAAGCGATGATGAAAGACGGAAAAGCTGTACAAGCGGGGACTTCTCATTATTTAGGTACAAAATTTGCGGAAGCATTTGATATCAAATACTTGAATAAAGAAAACAAGCATACTTACGTGCATACAACTTCTTGGGGAACATCTACACGTTTGATTGGTTCTGTTATTATGGTTCACGGAGACGAAAAAGGCCTTGTCTTGCCACCAAAGATAGCACCTACACAAGTGGTGCTTATTCCGGTCGGTCCATGGAAAAAGAATCCTGCCATTATTGAGAAACTCGATGAAATTTTCGCAGCATTGAAAGCGAAAGGTATTCGTGTTCGTCTGGATGATTCAGATCAATCGCCCGGCTATAAATTTAATGAATGGGAGCTGAAAGGTGTTCCTGTCCGTATTGAGCTAGGTCCTCGTGACTTAGAAAATCAGCAAGCTTTAATGAAAGCACGCGATGAGGATGAAAAAGTCTCGGTATCTTTAGATGCTGTCATTGAACATGTAGAAAAAGAACTTGAAATGATGCAAAAGCGTCTTTTAGAAAAAGCAAAAGCTTTCCGAACAGAGAATTCACACACGCATATTGAAACATTAGATGATTTAACAACCCATTTAGAAAAGTCTAAAGAACAAGAAACCATTCCTGGTTGGGTTTTAGCTGGCTGGTGTGGAGATGATGCGTGTGAAGAAACGATAAAAGAAAAAACAAAATTCACTACGCGAAACATACCATTCAATCCGCCAACAACAAAGCATACATGCTTAAATTGTGGCAAAGAAGCAAAACATACAGTGTGGTTTGCCCGCGCTTATTAATACTAATAAACAAAGCCCCTTTCTCATACAGCAGAGAAGGGGTTTTTGTTTTGCTTATGCTACCGACATATCGGGACAGTCTTCCGCATATGGTATGGTAAAAAGGTGGTGTCTGTGATTGAAACGTTGGATGATATGGAGTGTTGTTTTAGTAGCTTGTATTTTCATAGTTGTGTATGAGACCAAAGCATCTAATCGCGGATTCTTTATTTCCGAGACCTTGGGTGGTGTCAAGATAGCATTGGATGCGGGGCATGGGGGGATTGATGGAGGGGCGTCTACAGATAAGTTGATTGAAAAAAATGTAACGTTGGCTATTACGAAAGAAGTGGAAAAGCTTTTAAAGAAAAAAGGCGCAATGGTATATATGACAAGATCAAAGAATGATGATGTGATCGCCGAGCATACACCTAAAGCTGAATTTAACACTTTGAGAGAACGCAAAAAGCAAGACATATTCTTAAGAGAAAAATTAGTGAACAAGGAAAAACCGGATTTATTCCTAAGCATACATGCAAATGCTATTCCTGAAACAAAGTGGCGCGGAGCTCAAGTGTTTTACCATGCGAATGGGCATCCAGCAGGAGAATTGTTAGCTAATTCTATCCAAGACTCCATCAAGGAGAACCTAAAAAATACAAATCGTGAGGCACTAGCAATAAAGCAAGTATATTTGCTGAAAAAAGTGAAAATGCCAGCTGTATTAGTTGAAACCGGCTTTTTAAGTAATCCTGAAGAAGCAGAGCTATTGTCTTCTCCTGATTATCAACGAAAAATGGCGGAAGCTATTGTGAATGGCATTGAACGTTATTCTGAATCCTCTATTGAATAAGATATGCCATAATACTTATTTGTAAGCGTTATGATATACTAAAGGCAAACGCAATAGAGGAGTGTCTACAGTGATTAATGAACAACAAGTTCTGGAATTAGTGGGAGCATTAAAAGATCCTTTTCTACATAAATCCTTAAAGGAAACTGGTGGGGTTTTAGAGGTTTCAATTAAAGAAGAGAAAGAACATGTCAGTGTAAAAATTGCGATTGCGAAAACAAATACACCTGAACAACTTTCTCTTCAAATGGAAATCGTCAATACATTAAAGGAAGCAGGATTTAAAACAGTCGGCATCAGATTCCAAGAACTTCCTCAAGAAAATATCGAGCAATTCCGTGGAACTGCCACTCGTGCAGAAGCACAGGATTTGTTATCGCCTTTAAATAAAGTGAAATTCATCTCCATTGCGTCAGGTAAAGGCGGAGTGGGGAAATCTACTGTCGCTGTCAATTTAGCGGTTGCTTTATCACGTTTAGGGAAAAAAGTAGGCTTAATTGACGCAGATATCTATGGCTTTAGTGTACCGGATATGATGGGTGTACAAACTATGCCAATTGTAGAAGAGAATCGTATAATCCCTGTGGAACGATTTGGAGTAAAAATGATTTCAATGGGCTTCTTTGTCGAAAATAATGCACCAGTTGTATGGCGCGGACCTATGCTAGGCAAAGTATTGGATCAATTCTTCCGTGATGTTGAGTGGGGAGATTTAGATTACTTATTATTAGACCTTCCTCCTGGCACTGGGGATGTTGCGCTTGATATTCACCAAATGTTGCCTGAATCAAATGAAATCGTTGTAACAACGCCACACCCAACTGCAGCATTCGTAGCAGCTCGTGCTGGTGCTATGGCTATCAAAACAGAGCATACAATTCTTGGTGTGATTGAAAATATGTCTTGGTTCCAATCTGATGTATCAGGTGAAAAAGAATATGTATTTGGAAAAGGCGGCGGTCCAAAGCTAGCCGATGAATTGCGAACTGATTTACTTGGCCAAATACCTTTAGGACAACCAGATTGGAATGAAGTTGATTTTGCGCCATCTGTTTATGCCAAAAATCATTCAACAGGTCAAATTTATTTAGAAATTGCACAGCGTGTAAGTGATAAATTAGAGCAAGCAGATTAAGGTAAAAAAGTAGGGATGAAGCTAAATGCTTCATCCCTTTTTCATGCTTACTTACCGCCAACTCCTTTACCGGAGCCGCCGCCACCGCCACCTTGGCCACCATCACTGCCGCCACCGCCATCTGAAGACTTAGACTTTTCTCCTGACGATTCAATTAGCTTTGCCCACTTTTCTTGTAGCATTGGGCTTTTTATGACTTCAGCAATCACTTTTTCTAAATCTTCTTTAGAGCTTGCTGATTTCATGATTTTTTCTAATTGTTTTTGCATATCGGGTTGAGAGAAAAATTGTTCCAAGTCTTTTTGGAAAGAGGCATCCTTCATTAAATCTTTCAGGAGATCCTTTTGTTCCTTTTTCAAGCTTTTAGCAAATGTTTCGCGGAATTTAGGATCTTCAAATTGGGTTTTCCAATATTCTTCGGCCTTTTTAGAAAGCAATGTGTCCTCTATAGCAGAATTGACATCATCATGCTCGAGCACAAGCATATCCTTCATGGCCGGATCTTCTAGAAGTTTTCGTATGACCTTTTTTCCTTCCTCTGTTTGCAATGCATCTAGAGTGGATTTTTTTATATCTTCATACGATTGGCTTTGAGGAGGAGCAGCAGCGGAACAACCTGTTAAAAGAGCAAGAAGAAATGTAAAGATAATGGCTTTTTTATACATAACCTTCCCTCACTTTTGTGTATCAGTCGTTTCATTTATTGTTCACAAAAGCCCGTGTAATATGTATGGGGAACGAGAAGAAATAGATTTTTTAAATATTCATGTTAGAATGAAACAAGAACTTCTAAAAAAATGGAGGACACTCGTTGTGACGATACGTAATTGGTTGAAGTTTGCTTTAAGAGCGTTGATTATAGGCGGCTTGGTCACTGGGGTTATGAGTTTAATCGTTCGGTGGGGAAATTTTTATGGACCGCATTTTTCTAATGGTGAACTAACTGAAGCAATCAGCGGCTTATTGTGGTTTGTATTTCTTGGATTTACAATTAGCATGGTTTGCCAAATGGGGTATTTTGCCTATCTGACGGTGCATCAAATCGGGGTAAATATTTTCCGCTCATTAACTTTGTGGAATTGGGTACAACTATTGTTGATGATTATAGCGATTGCAGATGTGGTCTATTTCCGTTTTAGGCCATATGCCGATACTGCAAATGATTGGTTCCTATACATAGGTTTATTAGCGGTATTATTAGTAGCTGCTTTTTTGACGGCTATCAAAAAAGTCAAAATGACGAATAAAAAGCATATCCTTATCTCCGCTTTATTTTTCATGGTTTTTGTAAGTATTATCGAATGGTTGATTGCGCTTTGGGTTCGTACTGAAGGAGGCAATCAATATATCACGATTTTATTATTCCCAATTTTGGCTGTTAATGCATTCCAACTACTGGAGTTACCTAAATATAATGCACAATCAGCAGCTGATTTGAAGAAAAGGGAAGAGCGCCGTAAAGAACATAATGCCAACGCTACAAAACAACAAGCGAATAATCAACAAACAAACCGCAAAAAAGCGAAACAAAAGTAAAGAAAGGCTATTTCCCTGGTTATGGTGAAATAGCCTTCTTTCTATTTAGGATACTTTTTAGTGGTTGCGGAATAACCAAAAATAACTTCTTCAATTTGTCCAAATTGGTTACTCTCAATTAGTCGCTCTAAGTTTTTTATGGTGATTCTTTCTTCTTGATGATAAGGGATGGCAATAATGTCTCCGTTTGAAACCTTTATTTCTTTTGAATTTGTGCCCATTTTAGACGCTGCTAACATATTGATCTTTTGTTTCCATAAAGCATTTGAAACGTTTGGCAGGAAGATGTAATCTTTCGTTCTGAACCAAAGTGGAGGTTGTTTCATAATGGTGTTGAACAATTCTATATCTTGTTCCAGTTGAGATGGGTTTTCCTCATATATTTCACTGCTTTTGCCTAATAAACCAACAGGAATGTTTTTAGACTTAATGACTTTTACGAGAGTTTTAGAACGTTCTAATAATGCTGGGTCTACCATTAATAATGGGTAAGGAGATTTTGTTTCGTTTAGCCATTTGATAAATTCCTCGTCGGCATATGAAAGATCAATTGTTAATGCCTTTCCGTATGTTCCCTTTAAAATAACGTTTGGCTCATCTGTTAACCGAAATACACTAAGTAAATTGTTTTTAGTCGGAATAAAGACGAGTAGAATAGCTAACATTACTATCATCAGTAGCAGTATTCTTTTAATCAGTATGCTCACCTCCAAAGTATATATATGTTAGAGGCTTGTATTTTAAAACTTTATAAAAAAATAGTTGACTCATTTATAGTAAGAGAGTATAGTTGTTAACGTTGACTCGTCAAAATGAGCAAGACTGATAGTAAACGACTTAAATTATTTTAAAAAAGTTGTTGACTAATGATTTTAACCATGATAAGATAG
>NZ_BJVD01000008.1 GCF_007988965.1 Rummeliibacillus stabekisii | reverse complement strand
GGAAATCTGGTCACTGGTATAGAACGAGGTCTTCCATCTGGTAAACTCCCTGCGAAGGCGGATGAGTATTTAGCGATCAAGCAGGCGGAGAAAGATGGGGTATTGGGTGGGAAGGGTATAGATAATGCTAATAGACTTATTCCAGGGATTCCAGGAAAGCCTACCTCAGGAGATCCAACTAATCTAGGGAAAAATTTATTAGAGAAAATGGGGTTACCTCGCTCTGCAAGTTGGAAAGGTTATCAAGCTCAACATGTAATTCCTTCTCAATTAAATAAACATCCAGTTATTAAGAAAATCGGAATGGACATGAATGATTCTACAAACGGTATATTTTTACCTATACCTTCTGAAGATATTAGTGGTTTATCCAGACATAGAGGATTTCATAGCGTTTATAACAATGTGTAAGAAAACAGCTCGATAAAATGAATGTTAATCAAGATTTAGCAGTTTTAGAAAAACAAGTATATGAACTACAACAAAAGCTAAAAAAGGCGGTTGAAAATGGATTACCGTTATACAAGACTAAAATAAATAATATAGAGGAATTTTTCAAGAGTGGTAAAAATAAAAAACTGCCTGTTTGGAGCAGAGGCGGTGGAGCAACGGAAGAGTTATGGGAAAGGTGGTTATCTAAATGAAATTTGGTGAAAACACACAATTAGTAGAAGAGGTAATGGACTTTATTGCTAATAATAAATTGTTCAATAATAAAAACTTTCATGTAAAAAACTTAGAGATAATAAATGATTTCGATGAAGCCCAAAATCGTGCCTGGTCTCAGGATTCAAGTGAAGTTGATACTGTTTGGGAATATGTTAAATCCCGGGAAGCAGAAGATATTGTTGAAAAGATATATAATTTTGATTTAGGATCTCAACAAAATGATTTATATGACTTTTTTAGTGACAACGATAATTATTCAAATGACTTCCTCCCTTTTGATTATATTGATATCAATGAGGAAGTTGAGGGAGACCTCACGATGTGTGCATTAAATCGATTAGTCAATGGGAAAACAGATAACTTTTATGAGAAAATCTTTGAGGTTTATAAGCAAGGAGGGTGGCCTTGTGGCTGGAAGGGTACATATCCAATGGGTGAGATTATTGTGTATGTACCTTAAATTAAGAGAATTACAAACCTTGATTGGCAAAGTGCCTTTCAAGGTTTAATTTATTAGGGGCTATACTAGAAGAATACAGAGAAATGTTAGAAGATGAATCACAAGAAATAAAATTGCTCCTAAGATAGATTCTTTATTAGGCTTATTAGAGTTGTGACAAGATATGGTTCTATAAAATTTCACTTACAATTATTGAAAAATGAAAGACAAAAGAATTAAAAAATAGCACTTGATTCAGAGTTTGAGCATCAGGTGCTTTTTTGCATTTATTTGGGTTGAGGTAGGCTTAACGATTGTCTGTCCACCCGCTGGACTCGTGGCAGGGGCTGCCTATACGGCTATAGATGTCGGAGGAGCCATCGCGGGAGAAGATCTTATATCCGGCAGAAAACTATCAGATAACGAACGTCTAGTAAGAGGCGCATTTGCAATTGTGCCGGTGCCGGCGCAGTTGCAGGAAAAGCCTTATTAAAAAATATGCCAGCTCTTGCGAATGTGATGAAGTCCGCCTATAAAACAGTTGAGAATGCAGGGGGATCTGCATTAAAGTCGACGCTGGAACATGCGAGGAATCTAGGAAAAGCCCATGGCAATCAGCTGAAATTCACCCTAAAGCATCCCGTTCTCGCTGCAGTCACATCAAAGACAGGCCAACAAACAGTCCGCCAATCCGCCAGATTTATCGACAATGCCCTCCGCCCAATCGAAGTCCGTGCGGTTCAAACAACCGCTGGAAATGTAGTCACCGGTGTAGAACGAGGTCTTCCATCTGGTAAACTCCCTGCGAAGGCGGATGAGTATTTAGCGATCAAGCAGGCGGAGAAAGATGGGGTATTGGCTGGTAAGGGCACGGGTAATGTAAAGCATTTGGATGATGTACCAAGAATAAAAGAAGTTGAAGTTAATTTTAAAAGAAATGATAAACATGACTCCGAAGAGTTTGCAAGACAATTGAAAGACCAAGAAAAAGGTATGAATGAACTAACAGTTGATGAGTATTTAAAAAATCGTGAGAAGTATATTGAACAAGGGCGTGCAATAGAAGGTAACGCTGCACAACAAGCTGCTAGGGAAGAAGCTTATGTACAAAAGATAAATGAACTACAAAGAGAAGGATTAACGTTATCGAAAGCTAAGAAACAAGCTAAGGAGTGGTTAGATACTCAAGCTGCACTTCACAACCCAGACCAGATAGCGGGAGGAAAGGCAGAAGTAATAGGAGGTTTGGGAGATAAGAGAATAAATTCATCAATAGGTAGTCAATGGCGGTATAGGATTGATATTGTTGATGAACAAATCAAGGAATTAGCAAAAAGTATGACACCAGAATAACTAAAAAATACTTATTTGAATGTGAAATTAACACATTAGTGGGAGGAGTATAAATGGAAAAATACTTAAAAGATTTTAAATTGCATAATAAAGTTCCGAGTGAAATCATTGAAAAATATATGCAACTGGTACCAAATGAAATTATAGATTTATGGAGTAATTATGGATTTGGTACATTTATGCAAGGTTATTTTAAAAGTGTAAATCCAGAGGAATTTAAAGAGATTTTGGGAGAGAGTAGTCAAAGATACAAGGATTCAGTTGTGTTGTTTGCTACAGGTATGGGTGACCTAGTTATTTGGTCAGATGGATATGTTAGACTACTTAATTACAGGTATGGTGTGGTAAAGACAATTATGTTTACATTTGAATTTTTCTTTCAAAATATTAATGATTTGGAATTTAAAGATGAAGATTTGTCTTGGCAACCTTATCCCGAAGCCCTTAAACAATATAGTGAGTTAGATTATGATGAGTGCTTCGGTTATACACCGCTATTAGGTTTAGGTGGAGCAGAAAAAGTAGAGAATCTAAAAAAAGTCAAACTGAAGGAACATATTCTTATTATTACTGAATTTATGGGACCAGTTCAGTAATATTCGGGAGTATGTGCCTTATTAGGAATCAGGTGTTTTTGTTTTTTTAGAAATCTTAACTTTGGACGATATTGGATATTGCTTTACTGAAATTCATAGCTCATGAAGGTAGTACCATCATGGAGTAATAATTTTATATTTGGATTTTGTGAGAAGTACGATAAATAGGCGAGATGACATTTTACATGGCAGCGGTAGTTATGGCATGGATTGGCTAATAAACTAACGAGAATGACAAAGCTCGTGACGATAAACAATGGATAACGTGAAGGGCGTTCTATTACTGCTTTGGATTAAAAAATTTGGGTTGTGTTTTTACTAAAGACGGCCGTATAATACTCGCTATTCGTTTAAAAAGCGTTACATAAATTTTAATTTTCGTAACGGGAGGGTGAAAAGTTGAACGTTGTTGGGTATATACGAGTCTCCACTCAAGGGCAAGCTAAAGAGGGATATAGCTTGAAATATCAAAAAGATGAAATTAAAGCCTACTGTGAAGAACAAGGCTTGAACTTGATACATATTTTTAGAGATGAAGGAATTAGTGGCGC
This sequence comes from Rummeliibacillus stabekisii, assembly GCF_007988965.1. Classification (GTDB taxonomy): domain Bacteria; phylum Bacillota; class Bacilli; order Bacillales_A; family Planococcaceae; genus Rummeliibacillus; species Rummeliibacillus stabekisii. The sequence goes on along the minus strand of NZ_BJVD01000008.1, from coordinate 133,052 downwards.
AAAACTGAATGAAGAAGCATTAGAAATTGACAGGGTGGGCTTACAGAAAATGTTGGCTCACCTTTCGTCTGTCCAAGTTGATTTAGTGGTGGTGCTGAACACAAGCCGATTATGGCGGTCAGATATTGTAAAGGTGCTGATACAACGAGAGTTGAAGAAATATGGCTGCGATATTAAAAGTATTGAACAACCTTTTTACAGTTTCCATAAGAAAGACCCAAATGACTTTTTGGTCAACGGGGAACATGAAAATGCTTGGGAAAAAGAAATGTTAATAAAAGAAGAGGGTTTAACTGAAGAACAGGCTGAAGAGCGTGCAAGAGAAAATGTATTTTATGTTGCAGCATCGTTTACGGAATTTATTGACAAGTTACATGACTAAGTATTTTAAGAAAATAAACATCAAAATCAAGAGCTCATGAAGTTTGTACCATACGATAATTAGGCGAGATGACATTTTAAACCTACGATATATTGTTACAGGGAACAAACCAAATTAAACAGGCTCGTGGGTTTACAGATAGAATTAGTAATGAATTAATTTATAAAATTAAAATAAAGCACTTGATTGCCTATCTAGGTAACAGGTGTTTTTTGTTTTTTATGAAACAATTATGCTTTGAAATGATGCTTTACTGAAATTCATAGGTTATGAAGGTAGTGCCGTCATGATATTTTAACATGTGGGTAAAGTATCCGAATATAACGTTATAACATAAAAGTTAAGTTAGGAGAGTAAATAAAAGGAGCCATCACGGGAGAAAATCTCATATCCGGCAGAAAAATCTCTGATAACGAATGTCTAGTAAGGGGCGCATTTGCGATTGTGCCGGGTGCCGGCGCAGTTGCAGGAAAAGCCTTATTAAAGAATATGCCAGCTCTTGCGAATGTGATGAAGTCCGCCTATAAAACAGTTGAGAATGCAGGGGGATCTGCCTTAAAGTCGACACTGGAACATGCGAGGAATCTAGGGAAAGCCCATGGCGATCAGCTGAAATTCACCCTAAAGCATCCCGTTCTCGCTGCAGTCACATCAAAGACAGGTCAACAAACAGTCCGCCAATCCGCCAAATTTATAGACAATGCCCTTCGCCCAATTGAAGTCCGTGCGGTTCAAACAAACGCTGGGAATGTAGTCACTGGTGTAGAGCGAGGACTTCCATCTGGTAAACTCCCTGCGAAAGCGGATGAGTATTTAGCGATCAAGCAGGCGGAGAAGGATGGGGTATTGGCTGGTAAGGGTGCGGGCAAAGGTAATGCTGTACTAAATGAAGAAAAAACATTAGTAGAAACCGGAAAACATTTTACTAATGGAAGAAAATACACCAGGAAAAATAAAAGGCCAAGATCATGCGGGCCATTTGGCAGGAGATAGATTTGGAGGCTCACCTAAAATTGATAATTTGGTTTCCCAATTATCAGATGTTAATTTAAAGCAATATAAGAAAATTGAAAATGAATGGGCAGCAGCTTTAAAAGAAACACCTCCCAAAGAAGTAACAGTTAATGTTGAAGTAATTTATTCTGGAAAGGATATGCGTCCTGAGAAGTTTTCAGTGAAATACACTATTGATGGCGAGGCGTTCTCTGAAACTCTTATAAATTAACCGAAGGAGTGGAAAAGTAGTATGAAAGAGTTTGAGGAAAAATTTAGTGAATTACAAGCAGATATGATATCCATATGTATGGAATATGCTGAAAATAGAGCTGATAAAGTCTATGTTTATGCTTCTTGTGAGGAAAGTATTTTTTCGAGTAAGTTCTTTTATTTAATTAACAATAAGTATGTAAAGCCCCATAAAATGAATGATGCATTGGAGGATGGTGATAAAACATACAATGTGTCTACAGAGCGTCAGTTTATGGTTTTAGATATATTAAATGAGGATATCGAAAAAATCCAAGAATTGTGTAAAGAATATGAAAGAGACATGCCAACAGAGATGAAATTAATATATGATGTTAAGAGTGGAAATTTTAAGGCTGATTACAAGTATGAATTAGTTTATACGCATGACGAGATTAAAACAGCAAGTTATATTTTTAATGAATGGTTTGAAGAAGTACAAAATAATAATCTTTAGATTGTTTGTAGTTAAAGATTTGCAGATAAGTTTTAAACTAGTATTGTCACGACATAAAATGATACCATACTGATTACTACAAAAAATTGATGATTTATGCCACTTAAACATGTGAACTTAAAGCACTTGATTGTCAATTAAGGCAACAAGTGCTTTTTTGCGTTTTGGTTTTCCAATTCAAAAAAAGGCAGAAGTTATAGTTGTTATTAGATCTAAATAAAAAACTATAATCATTATGAGAGGTTAATTATATGGAAGTATAAAAAGTTGGGCATTTCTCCTAATCAAAAGAGGGAAAGTGATGTGAAACTGATTAGAGAATATATTAATAAACAAAAATAATCTCTACTAGAGTTATTTATTGTAAATGAAAATACATACTTCATGATGGTTGTCCCATCATAGAGTAATACGTGTAATGATAGTAGAGAATATGGATGATGAGTTTTGGTGAAATAGCATTTATTAGTTGATGGATATATAGAATTATTTTAGTCCTTGTAACAACATGTAAAAGGTGCCACACTACAATAAAAAAATTAGAATTTATGCATTAAAAGGTCTAAGTAAGTGTTTTTATTGGCTGATTTTTAATTAATCTTGAGATAAGTGCACCCAATTACTTTCTTTGATTAATTTTATTTTATATGAAGAACCTACAAAGTCTAACATTTTTTGATATGCTTGAACGTTATCATCATTATCATATACGTCTATTTGAACATATTCCTGAATGATAAAGTTCGTTAATGAATTTGTATTAACAAATTCACTGAAAAATTCTCTTAGCATGAGAGAATCTATTTTTTTCAAAGGTTTATCATTTATAAGATAAATTCTAAAAACATTAAGAGTTTCGTTAATATCTTCTTCATCCATATAGCATAGAGGTTCTAATTTTCTATCCTCATTTGTAAATGGTTTCTTAGTGTCTTCAATTATTGCATATGATAAGACATGTTCATCTTTAAATACCAGATAAACTTCTAAATCACGCAAATTCAATACTCTTTTAAGTGAAATCAAAATTACACCCTCTTTTTCTGAAAATCCGAAGTTTCTTTAACTACTTTTATTTCCTCTAGTTTACTATTTCTCCCCTAAACGGGCCAATATTACTTTAACTAAATATGAAATTGGTAGTAAATCAAAAAAGGTCATTGCTATTGGAATTAAGGTAGTATTTAGTTATTTATTACCTAATTTCAAAAAGTATTTAAGTAAATTATCATTGAAATAGAGTGAAAGAATATAATCCCTATTATTCATTTTATCTCACTTAACACCTCTCTCTTCTTACTTTTTAAATAATTGACGAACCCATTACCATAATTTAATTAGGATTATTATATTATGGTGAGATAGTGAAGAAGTAAATATTTGCGGTGAAAAAATTGTGATGGCTAGTTTAAAACTTTAAATTATGGCTTGTTGTATAAGGGGTTAAAGTACAAGATTGTCTATTCTCGAAAGAATGAGTCATTATTTGTCTAATTATAGAAAGAAAAAGTATAAGTCTAAAGAATTAAAGCCTTCAGGAGTACTCATCTGTCATCATCCTTATTCCATTAATGCTAAAATTTAGTATTTTATTTGTTATAATGGAAATATATTAGGAGGTAGTACAGATGAAAAAAGTTTTAAGCACGATGGGTTTATTGTTATTAACAAGTATTTTAATGGTAGGATGTGGGGCAACAAAACCGAAAGAAACGGTAAAGGATTTTTTCACTGCATTTAAAGATAGTGACTTGAAGAAGGCGAATACATATGTTAAAGGCGATATTCATTTACCTGGAGAAAGCGGAAATGGAGATAAGGTAGAAAATGAGAAGGGGTTAAAAGCGATTGCTAAAAGGTTCTCTTTCAAAGAACCAAAGACTGTTTCTAGCGCCAAGGATAAAGCAGTTGTATCTGCCAAAGTGACATCAGTTGACGTAAGTGATGCAACTAAAAAAGTGATTGAAGAATTAAAACCGCAACTTAACAGTTTACAAGATTTAGATGAGGTAGAGTTTGATGAAAAAGCAAATGAATTATTAATCCAAAAGTTAGCAGATAAGAATATAGATTTAGTAACGAGAACTGTGAAATTGAATCTTAAAAAGAACAAAGACGGGGAATATCAAATTATTAATGATGATCAACTCATGGACGTATTCTTCGCTAATAAAGATAAAGTGCAAGACGTATTGCAAGGCATGGAGTAAAAATTTTATGCTCCATTAAAAGAACGGCTATAAATGCCGTTTTTTTAATGGAAAATTGTAGTTTACTACAATTTATTTGGATACATAGGGATTCCCAGTTATCCAAAAACGCCATGGATAATCCTTGGCTTCGCCAGAATTGCCGATGCCGATACGTGGGCCAGAGGAGATATCCTCTGGTAATATTCCTGCTGCAATATAGAGAGGTGGTTCAGTAAAGAGGCCGCCATAATCATTCATAGTTATGCCAAGAGCTTTTGTTAATTTGCCTGGACCGCTCGTCAGTTTTTTTAAATCTGTTAGTCCTCTCCGTTCTTTCATTAATTCAATTCCCGTATGAGGTTCTACTGCCCGAATGAGGATGGCTTCGGGCTTATCTGTGCCGGAGCTTACGACGTTTACCAGCGTATGGGTATGCATTTGGTACGTATAAATATGGCCGGCTTCTGAATACATGATTTCAGTGCGTTTGGTGCGTCTACCGCCAAAGCTATGGGCTGCGCGATCACCGGGTCCCATATAGGCTTCGGTCTCAACAATATAGCCGGCAGTGGTTCCTTCATTTGTTTCCTTTACAAGTAAGCAGCCAAGCAAATCTCGGGCGAGTTCCAGAGTGTTTTTTTGGTAAAATTCAATAGGCAGAATCAACTTGTCCGCCTCCTTTCTTTATATTTTTTCCCTTTGCACCATAAAAATAACAGGTTACGTACATACCAATTTAATAATAAATAAGGAGAAAATCCAAATGATTAAAAACAAAAAATCTTTCATCGCTTCCTGTATTCTTTTAGTAATTTGTATGAGTTTATTTTTTCCATTTCCAAATAACAAAATGCTTGGAGCTCGTTCAGTCTTTATGTCTTTTCCTATTCAGAATGAAAATGGTTATGTTTTGATGGGCATTGTAGGGTCAATTTTATACGTTATAGCTATGATTTTGTTCGCCCGGTCTCTGAGAAAATATCATATACGAACAATTCTAGTAGTTGTTATTATATATTCTCTTTTGCCGTTGCCTTTGATTGCAGTCTATCAGAAGACAATCGCAAGCGGAATTGCTGCAGTTTCATACGATGGAAAGGGTACCTGTAATTTTGAATCCCCGATTAAGGGGCTATTGAAAGGGGAGTGTGATCTCTCACTGTATAATCACAGCAGTAAAAGAGTCATTATAGAATTAGAGTTTTTAGATGAATATACAAAACCTATGGAGTCATCAGTAATGAATATAAATGGGCCTTTTAGGATTGTACTAGAACCCAACCATAAAAAAGAGTTCATCTAAAAGAGTTGCTTGATGTTTCCGACTTGTCCGAGTACATAGAAAGTGGGACTTCAAATGAAGTCACTTTAAGATAAGTGACAAACGTAAAACACGTATTTTTTAGTTAAAGGTCATAAAGATGAAATATCATTTTTATGAAAATAGTCTCTATAATGGTTATTTAAAATAGTAATAAAGTTATTTGTTTACATTTAAAATTAGGTCATTGTATAATTATATATACTTATAAAAAATAGAGGATTTTAAATATCATGGTAAATTCTTCGTTCTACTTTTTTAATGTTTATAGTGTATTATTGACCATTTGCCTTTCTTTTTTAGGCTGCTACCTTGCCGTTGAATTTAGCAGAAAACTAAGAATCGCTATACATAAATTTAAAAAAATGATTCTTTACTCATTTATTTTAGGCTTTACTTTTTGGTCTGCGAACCTGTTAATAGTCGTTTCGGTTGGTGCTCCGGTAGCTAATCAATACTACTACTTTTTATTGAATTTGTTGTGTAGCTGTATCGGTGCCTTTGTGTCTTTGTATGGGGCTCAAAGGGAAATGGAGACAGAGATACAATATATTGCTACAAGTCTGGCGCTAGGATTGTTTATTATAGTTGCAGACTATGGTGCTTTTACTGTTTTATATCATCAATACATAGAAATGAAGCCTGTTTTGGTAGTAATGGCCTGCTTGCTGATTTTCGGCATGTCCTTTTCTTTAGTACGTTTTTTAATTCAGATTACGAGAGAAGAGATATATAGCCTTTACACAAAATGGAAAAATATCGGTTGTTTAATGGCTGGTATATCCTTAGGGATCATTCCTTATCTCCTACTGATATCATTTTTTGATTTTTCAAGTGTACATGCAGGACAGCAGGAGCATCAGTTCATTCTTTTGCCTTTTATCTTATTAATTGGAGCTAATATCTTTTTAACGCTTATTCCAGATTTATTTGGTGAAGTGATTCTCAAAAAAAATGTGGAGTCATATAAATCGCTGTTCAATCATAATCCGGATGCTGTATTTTCGGTTGATTTAGCAGGCAATATTCAAGATGTGAATGAAGAAGCATCTCGGTTGTCTGGATACAGTATTGAGGAATTATCAGGTATGTCTATTCAAGCACTCATCAATGCACCTGAAAAAAACATGTCCAAATTATTTAAAGAAGTAATTAATGGCAAAGTGACGCTGACAGAATCAAAGCTCTTACGTAAAGATGGAAGCTATGCAGATGTCTCCATAACAGCGGTCAGAATGATTATTGATCATATAACCATTGGTGCCTATGGCATTGTCCAAGATATTACAGAGCAGAAAAGGGCACAGGAGAAGCTTACATATATTGCTTATCATGATGATCTAACAGATCTTCCGAATAAACGGAGCATGGAAAAAAGAGTAGGTCAGACGATTGAAGAAAATGCGCACTTTGGTTTAATCTATATTGATTTTGATCGATTTAAACGAATTAATGATAATTATGGACATAAGTATGGAGATATGGCATTAAAAAAAATGTCTGCTCGTTTAAACGAGTTAATGCCTTCAGATAGCCTACTTGCAAGAATAGGTGGAGATGAGTTTTTAGCTTTTATTCCCCAAAAACAAGATATAGAAGACCTTGCAAAAGACATTCTATCAGCTTTTTCTTCGCCTATTAAGGTACATGACAATGAGTTCCAGATTACCTGTAGCATCGGCATTTCCTGTTACCCAGAAGATGCAACTTCGTTAAAGGATTTATTCATTTTCGCAGATTTAGCCATGTATCAGGCGAAAGAAAATGGTGCTAACAACTATATACGATACAGCAAAGAAATGACTGGGCATGTGTTAAATAGGCTTGAGCTTGAGAATGATTTGAGAGATGCATTAACAAATCATTCGATTATGGTCTATTATCAGCCGAAATATAATAGTCAAAGCAATCGTATGATTGGAGCAGAGGCCCTAGCAAGATGGCAGCATCCGAAATACGGCTATATCCCACCGAATATATTTATAAGAATAGCGGAGGAGTCGCAGCTCATCATTGAATTAGAAAGAGAAATCATTAAGATAGTCTTCGGACAAATTCGTAGATGGCTCGATGAGGGAAACCAAGTGCCGAGAACGTCAATTAACTTATCATCAGTGCAATTTTATCGTGATGATTTAATTCCTTTTTTGCAACAAGCATTGGAAACATATCAAATAAGCAGTGAGTATGTTGAGTTTGAATTAACAGAATCGATTATTTTAAGAGACAGGATTAATGTGAATGAACGTTTCGATGAACTCATTGACATGGGCTTTGAACTTTCGATTGATGATTTTGGCACAGGCTACAGTTCACTCAGCTACTTGCATAAATTGGCGATCAACCGTTTAAAAATTGATAAAAGCTTTATCGATGATTACCAAGAAAATGGAGAGGTTATTGCGACGATTATCTCCCTGGCAAAACAACTGAAGCTGAATGTGATTGCAGAAGGAGTCGAAACGAGGGAACAAATTGATTTCTTAAGCGACCTATCCTGCTATGACATCCAAGGGTATTACTTCTCACCACCGCTTCCTGTCTGTGAATATGAAGGGAAGCTGCAAACTCTTAAACAACCTATAAACAAATAAAATATTTGAAAAATGAAACACCTTATTGTTTTGCTTTAAAAGCCAAACAATAAGGTGTTTTTAAAACTCAGCTCATAGCAACTTGAATATTCTTTTTTGTAAAAGCTTTTAATACAAAAAAGAAATATAGAGTTGCGATGAAATAGATAAAGGATGTAATACTGAAAACAGCTGCATAGCCCCAGTAAGAGCCATAAGTGACAACCAGTGTTGTGGAAACAGGGCCCATAAAAGCCCATCCTAAGTTGAAGGCCATCTGGTTTGCAGAATTTGCAACACCTTTAGAACGATCGTTCACTAACGACATCATCAAAGACATTTGAATGGGATTACCTGCATTCATAAGGGCTTGCCGAAATAGAAAAGCAATCGATGCTATAAATAGATTTCCGGTGAAAGCTGTGATGAGTAAAAAAGGTAGAGATAGCATTTGCAAAAGCACAACTGCTTTCACCTCGCCGAACCTCTTGACCACTGCAGGCCCTAGAAACATAGCGATGGCAGTTCCTGCTTGGCCAACGGATAAAATTAGGCCAATCGCTGAGTTGGATGCATGGAAACGGTCCGCAAAATATAGATTCAAATAGGGAATGACAAGACCAGAGCCTGTTCCAATCAATAGTTGGGAAAGGAAAAAAATTAAGATTATCTTGCGACTTACCGATCCTATTGGCTCCCTTAATAAAGGCGGCTGTTCAGCATCCTTTAAAGGCTCTGCTAATTTTGCGAAAGGAATCATGGCGCTTGCAAAAATGATGGAGCCAATCAACAATGCCAAGCGAATAGCGCTAATATCTTCAACAAGTAGTTTGAATACATCTGTTAAAAAACCGCCTAACAAGTTGCCGATAACATTCGCCGCTGTGGTAATGGCAAAGTGAAAGCTGAATAGATGTACCCGCTGATCTGCTGTTGAATTTTCTGCAAGCATGGGAATCACCATAACCTGAAAAAATGCCGTAGCTCCGCCTAATAAAAAGGCGATGCTTAATAAAAGGCTCGCTGATTCTAACACGGATCGTAGCAGCATAAATATACCTGCTGCGGCAAGGCCAAAGAGAAGTATCTTTTTCCTGCCTTTACGATCGCCCATTATGCCAGCTGGCAAAAGAAATAAAGCCGTGGCAAGTGATGTGAGAGAGATAACCTGCCCGTTCATCGTATCTTCATAGCCTAGTGACCGAATATAGAAATTATAAATAATCGCTGTAATGCCTAAACCAATTTGGATAAAAATATTTCCTAACAATAGTAATTTAATATTTCGGTTATACGACTTGAAAAAAGTAATGGATTCACGAAACATAATATAATTCGCCTTTCTAATTATTCGTTAATCTAAATATAATGCGGCTGATAAAAATTGTAAATACAAAAATTTTAAAATAGACTGAAAAATCAATAGACGTTAGACTTAATGTGTATAACAAAATTAGTAAAGTGGTAAGGGGTGCGGATGGGAATGGAATTATTGGTCATAAGGCATGGACAATCAGAGGCGGATATTCTGCAGGTGCACGAAGGAAGAGCTGATTATCACTTGACCGAACTGGGAGAAAATCAGGCTCGAAAAATGGCTAGTCATGTACAGGAACATTTTCCACCGGACATTATCTTGGCAAGCACGTTGAAAAGAGCCAGTCGTACAGCTGAAATTTTACAAGAAGCGATTGGTTGTGAGATTAGTTATTTTGATGAATTAAGAGAGTTTGATAATGGCGTTTTAGCAGGACTTCTAAGGAAGGAAGCAGCCGTAAAATATCCATTGCCATCAGGGGGAAGGCCAGCCCATATTCCAATACAAGATGGGGAATCAGCAATCGAGTTACGTTATCGGGCTGAGAAGATATTTCAACAAATCATATACGATTTTAAGGAGAAGGAAAGGATTGCCATTGTATCCCATGGGGGGCTGATTTCAAATTTCCTAGAGGCTTTTCTTAATCTGCCAGTTCAGGCGAAATTTCAATTTCATACAGGAGATACAGGAATTCATCTGCTCGAGTTAAAGGATGATATACGTGCAGTAAAGTTTATAAATAGTCTGCAGCATCTAAAAAAGGGGAAATTACATTGTTGAAGACAGGGGACATAATCCATTTTGAACGGACTTTTACGAAGAGAGATGTAGAGATGTTCACAGCATTATCCATGGATGAGGGTGACCATCATACACAGCCTGACGGACTTGGAAGAGTGGTTGTTCAAGGTTTGCTGACTGCTACTATGCCCACAAAAATAGGTGGAGAATATAATGTACTGGCACGCACGATGAACTTTGAGTTTTTCAGGCCTGTCTTTACTGAGGATACGATTCAGTGTCAGGTAAAGATTGAGAAAGCAGAGCCGGATCATGCAAATAGAATCGCTATATTGGCGAGTTTTCTTTGTACCAATCAGTTGGAGAAACAAGTTTTGAGTGGCAGCTTTTCTGGCGTCATCTTAACAGAATAATGAGATAACCCAGTGTCCCAGACGTGCTGATTACGCAGGGACACTTTTCTTTATTCATTCGTTTGATAGAGTCCTCCTGTGTAGACAGCCGTGATAGTTTTTGCAATCTCTTCCACTGTACCTTGCTGTTCATTACGGACAATTTCCCACAGGTACATTTCATTTGTATAGAACCAGCCGCGGGCTACAAGCTTGTGGTTGAGTTCTGTTTTGGCTAGTCCGTATTTTTGAGCGTATGCAATATCCTCTGAAATTCGTTGGATGAACTTTTCACGGATAGCATTCCACTTTGCTGAAATGGAGGGGGAAGTGCCAATGGCTTGCTCGAACAATTGCAGCATGTTACGTTCCGTTTCAGCCATTTTCAAAAAATCCATTGCCTGTGAAAGGATAATATCGCGTGCTTCTTCCTTTGAATTGGGTGAAAATGAAACTTCCGCTATTTGATAGAACTTTTCCATTACATGATCCATTAAGACGATGAGAATTTCTTCTTTCCCGCTAAAATGGACGTAGGCAGTGCCATAGCCGACCTCTGCTTTTTTAATAATTTGGGAAATAGTTGCATTTTGAAAGCCTACCGTTAGAAATATTTCGCGAGCAGCTTGGAGGAGTTTTTGTTTTGTTTTGATAGAACGTAAATGGCGTTTGTCTTGCACCTCTTCTTTGTTAGTCATCTGTTTTGCCTCCTCATATTCTTTCACATTAGCATATAAAGAAATACTTTAAAAGGAAAGATGTATAATAGTATAAATTTTCAGAATACATTATTGACGTAATGTCATATTTATTGGTATAGTCTTTTAAAAAGATGACAAGAGGGAGGATTTACAATGACAAAGTCAACTTTAGAATACGCGAAACAACTAGATGAAAGAGATACATTAAGAAGATTCCGAGAAGAATTCTATCTTCAACCAGGTACCATTTATATGGATGGGAACTCTTTAGGTTTGCTTTCAAAAAGGGCGGAGCGTACGCTTTTCGAGTCAGTGGATGATTGGAAAAAATACGGTATCGACGGATGGACACAGGGCCAACATCCATGGTTTGAACTATCTGAGAGATTAGCAGAAATGCTGGCGCCTCTAGTAGGGGCGAGAGCAGAAGAAGTGATTGTCACCGGTTCAACAACGGTCAATCTGCATCAATTAGTAGCAACCTTTTATCAGCCTGAGAGGAAACGCACAAAAATTGTTGCGGATGAACTGAATTTCCCAACAGACATATATGCCCTGAAAAGCCAGCTTCGCATTCATGGCTTTGATCCTGAACATCATTTAATCGAAGTGAAAAGCAGGGATGGCCGTACAATTGAAGAGGAAGATATTATAGCTGCAATGAGCGATGAAGTGGCATTAGTGATTCTTCCAACTGTGCAGTATCGCAGCGGTCAACTTTTGGATATGAAAAGGTTGACAGATGAAGCGCATAAACGTGGGATTTTAATTGGTTTTGACGGCTGCCATTCAGTTGGCTCGATTCCACATGCTTTTAGTGACTGGGATGTGGATTTTGCCTACTGGTGTAACTATAAATACTTGAATGGTGGCCCTGGGGGTGTGGGCGGTTTGTATGTAAACCGGAAGCATTTTGGTGCAGAGCCTGGCTTGGCTGGATGGTTTGGTTCAAGAAAAGATGTTCAATTTGACCTTTTGCATACCTTTACTCCTGCAGACACTGCCGGCGCCTATCAAATCGGGACACCACATGTATTGAGCATGGCACCGCTTTTAGGCTCACTCGAAATGTTTGCAGAAGCGGGAATGGAACAGATTCGAAAGAAATCACTCGAAATTAATGAATACTTCATGGAGTTAATTGATGCAGAACTAGCTGATTTTGGTTTTGAAATCGGAAATCTCCGTGATGATGTCCGTCGTGGCGGCCATGTTTGTCTCGAGCATCCGGAAGCTGCCCGTATTTGCAAATCTCTAAAGGAACATGGGGTTATTCCAGATTTTCGTGCTCCGAATGTGATTCGCCTTGCACCGATTGCCCTTTATACATCATACGAGGATGTGTGGAATGTAGTGCAGATTTTAAAAGAGATTATGGATGAAAAGCAATATGAGAAGTTTACCAATGAGCGAGAAACAGTTGCATAGATTGTTAGATTTATATATCTTGGAATGAATAAGGAATACCACAGTGTTATGACTAACCTGTAAAGGAAAGGCGGATTCATATGGAAAAAGGTTTAAAGAGGGAGCTGAAAACCAGGCAACTGACAATGATTGCGATGGGATGTGCAATTGGGACGGGGCTATTCCTTGGGAGTGGGCTCGCCATTAGTACGGCAGGTCCCGGCGTCCTTCTCAGTTATGCTTTGGGCGCGTTTATCATTTTGTTGCTTATGGGGTGCTTAGCTGAAATGACTGTCGCCCATCCTTCATCAGGTTCGTTTGGGCTGATTGCGGAAAAATACATTCATCCTTTCGCAGGCTATCTTGTCCGGTATTCCTACTGGATCGCAAATGTGCTGGCTGTTGGAGTAGAAGTGAGTGCCATTGCTGTTTATATGAAGTACTGGTTTCCCCACGTGCCGGGCATGGTCTGGATTCTGCTTTTTGGTGTCGTACTGATTTATGTAAATGCAACGAGCGTAAATACATTCGCAACGTTTGAATACTGGTTTTCAATGATTAAAATTAGCGCAATCATCGGTTTTATTTTATTGGGGGCGTACATCTTGCTCGGACCATCTGGCGGCTCTTCGACAATAGGACCGCAAAACCTTGTGGATAGCGGAGGATTCCTACCATTTGGTTTAAAGGGCGTCTGGATTGCCGTATTTATTTCCTTGTTTAGCTTTTTAGGAACAGAAATGATAGCGGTTACTGCAGGAGAAGCGGAGGATCCGGATGTGGCTGTACCTAAGGCATTGAAAGCGACAGTATTCCGCCTTTCCACTTTTTATGTCATCACCTTAGCGATTATGCTGATGATTGTTCCTTGGAAAAGTGCTGGCATTGATAAAAGTCCCTTCGTGAAAGTAATGGAGATTTTGAATATCCCGGGTGCATCTGGCATTATGAACTTTATTATTTTGACAGCTGCTTTATCTGCGATGAACAGCCAATTATACGCGTCAACAAGGATGGTATTTTCTTTGTCTCGGGCAAAATCAGCGCCAGCAGTTTTCGGTAAGTTAAGCAAAAAGGGTGTACCGTTGTATGCTCTTGCGATTTCAGCAATGGGTATCATCATGGCTGCTGTTGTTAGTGGATTATTCCCAGGGACATCCTATGCATTCATGATGGGAATTTCCATGTTTGGCGCCATTTTTACTTGGTTCATGGTTTTTGTATCGCACTTATTCTTCCGTAAGAAATGGGAGAGAGCAGGCGGTCGTCAATTGCCTGTGAAGATGATCGGCTTTCCATATTTGACGGCATTAGGAGCCATTCTCTTGGTCAGCTTAATGATTACTACCTGGTTTACGTCATTTAAAATACTGCTTCAATTTGGTATTCCATGGCTCGCCTTTTTAACCGTTATCTATTTTCTTTTCCACCGTAAAAAAGAAAATACGCCATTACAGCAAGGGAACACGAAAGACGACGAGGAGGATTTAGAATGGAAAACTCAGTGAGTAACAATTTAGAAAAGGGCATCCAATTGGATTTTGAAAAGGAGATGTCATACGGCGATTACCTACGCCTTGATCAAATTTTGACAGGTCAGCATCGGCTTTCAGACCACCACGATGAAATGTTGTTTATTATTATTCACCAAACGAGTGAGCTTTGGATGAAGCTCATTCTGCATGAACTACATGCGGCGATTGAGTGTATTCAAAAGAACGAGTTAGAACCATCCTTCAAGATGCTATCGCGCGTTTCTAGAATTCAGCAGCAGCTTATTCAATCATGGAGTGTTCTTTCCACGTTGACGCCTGCCGAATATATGGAATTCCGTGATAAGTTGGGGCATTCCTCTGGGTTTCAATCCTACCAAAATCGCTTGATTGAGTTCGCACTTGGAAATAAAAACGCCCGCACGCTTGCAGTTTATGAACATCAGCCGGAGGTTTATCCATTGCTGACGAAGTCTTTAAAGGAACCGAGCATTTATGATGCAGCCATTTCTGCGCTTGCCAAGCATGGTTTAAAAGTGGATGAAAAAGCATTAAATCGTGATTGGACACAAAATTATGAACCGAATGAAAGCGTAGAAGAAGCATGGCTGACAGTATACCGCAATACAGATCAGTACTGGGATTTATATGAATTGGCAGAGAAGCTGGTGGATATCGGCAATCAGCAGCAGCTTTGGCGTTTCAACCATATGACAACTGTTGAACGAATCATCGGTCACAAAATGGGAACAGGCGGTTCATCCGGCGTCAATTATTTAAAAAAGGTATTGGATCACCAATTCTTCCCTGAGCTACTGAGTTTACGCACAAAGCTGTAAGGTATTTTAAGGAGCTTTTTATGCAGAAACAGTGAACAAGAGAATGAGGAGGGAAAATGAACATGGATTCGTGGATTGATATCTCATTGCCACTAAATCAACAGACGGCAGTTTGGCCAGGTGATACGCCATTTACGTATGAGGTGAATTGGAGCAAAGAAGAAAGCGGATCAGTCAATGTTGGCCGTATTACAATGAGCATTCATACAGGTACACATATTGATGCACCATTCCATTTTGATAATGATGGAAAGAAAGTCTCAGATCTTGATGTGAACGTGTACATTGGGAAAGCCCGTATCATTCATTTGCCGGTACCTTCTTCTATTGGGGTAGAAGCACTCGCTGGTGTAGATTTAGAAGGAGTCAGCCGTTTATTGATTCGCACGGATGTATGGCCGGATCGAAGCGTTTTTCCTACAGCGATTCCAAAAATTGAGCCGGAGCTTGCTTCTTATTTGGGGGATAAAGGAATTCGTTTGCTAGGCCTAGATTTGCCGTCCGTGGATCCGATTGATAGCAAAGAGCTGTTATCTCACCATGAATTAACAAAACATGGTATTCACATACTAGAGGGCTTGGTGTTAGACCAAATTGAACCAGGAGATTATGAGCTGGCTGCATTACCACTTTTCCTAGCAGAAGCAGATGGGAGCCCAGTCCGCGCAGTAGTGAAGCGTCTGTAGTGAGTATTTAAAATAAGAAGGATCTTTTTGCATGTCTATAGCAAAGGGTCCTTCTTTTATATGTTAAACACAAAAAAATACAGACAGAGAAAACACAGTTAGTCTTCTCTGTCTGTATGGGTGGCATTTATTATATAGTCTGCATCGCAGTTACTTGCGAGTTTTTCTTTTGCCTTGTTGTGTTTTTTGATTTGCCTTGCGTTCGAGATATGCCAATTCTTTTTGGAGTTTTAAGTAGTTCGCATAACGCTGTTTCTCTAAAACACCCTCATCGAGTGCTTTTTGAATGGCACATCCCGGCTCGGAATGGTGATTGCAGTTACGGAATTGACACTGGTTTGCAAGCGACTCAATATCTTTAAAACCAGAGTCTACACTATCGTTTTCATTCCAAAGCTGAAATTCTCGCATTCCTGGCGTATCAATTAAGATACCGCCAGCTGGCATTTTAATCAATTCGCGATGTGTAGTCGTATGGCGTCCTTTCGCATCATCTTCGCGGATGTCTTGGACCGCCATCCGGGCCTCTCCGCAAAGAGCATTGATAAGCGATGATTTGCCTACGCCAGAAGATCCCAGAAGAGCGGCTGTTTTACCGTTTTGTAGCATATCAGAAAGCGTATCAATACCTTCGCCTGTCTTTGAGCTAACAGCGACGACATCCGCGCCAATAGCCACTTGTTTTGCTTGATCTATATAATCCTCAGGATGGTCACAGACATCCTTCTTAGTTAAAACGACAACCGGCAATGCGCCAGAATCGTAGGCAGCCACTAAATATCGCTCTAAACGTCGTGCATTAAAATCATCATTCATAGAAGTAACAAGAAACACGATATCTACGTTGACGGCAATAATCTGTTCGGTGATTGCCATTCCTGCAACCTTCCGAGAGAAGAGAGAAGTCCTCGGCAAAAGGGAATGGATGATGCCTTTTTCCTCGCCTGGCATCTGTTCCACAGCAACCCAGTCACCGACTGCTGGGAAATCCCGCCGTTCAGCTGCAGCATGTGTAAAGCTGCCTGAACAGGTGGATAGCCATTCTCCTTCTGCTGTGACCACTCTATACATCCGTTTATGTTCTAATGTTACACGGCCTGGAACATAATGACGTTCCGCCGTTTCAAAATTGTTTTTCCATTCATCTTGTCGTATATTATTCCAACCGTATTCGTTTAATTGATTCAAAGCATATTCCTCCTGTTATTTGCAAAATAAAAAGCATGGTCCGAGAACGGAAACCATGCTTCACCGCGCATAACAGAATAAACATGCCTAATTTATATTGGCATGGCAGGTGAATATATGGTCCCGTTCATTTGTGCAATAGCCTTATTCATCGTTACCATATAAATCACCTTCCTTCTGTAAGTTATCTCTAAGATAACAGGAAAAACGAATAACGTCAACATAAAATATAAATTATTTAAAATGTTTAGAAAAATATTTGTATTACTTATTCATTAATTTAATAATATGTTCCTTTGGATCCCAGCAATCAAATTTATATGCTGGTTTGGTTTCATAACCAAGCCTTGAGCAATAATATTTCATTCCTTCTGCTACTCTCTCCGCTTTGAAATGCTGACATGTTGCACAGCAATGGAAATCCTTCATTATAGGAACCTCCGTCTCTACTAATTTGGTATTAACTTTATCACATCGCCATTGGCCATGAAAGATATAAAAAACAAATGGTTTCTATATTCTATGTATTCATTGTTAATAGCATTAGGGGTAATATTATATCCGCTTTTAAAGAAGGAAAAAACAAGGGTAAGTGGTTTTCAAGCGTACACCGAGGGGTAATTAAAATCTGTTAGTAGTAAAGATTAATAATATTGCAAAAATATATTGCGTATGCGACATAATTCGATTATATTTTTAGTAGCCAAAATGAGTGGCTATTCATCAAGGGGAGACAGGGGGAAGAAGTTTGAATGAGTTAAAGGGGAGCAACACAAATCAAGGATTACAAAGAACGATGAAAGCACGGCATTTGTTTATGATATCACTGGGGGGAGTTATCGGATCGGGTTTATTCTTAGGCTCCGGTTATACAATTAGCCAGGCAGGGCCGGCTGGTGCTATTCTTTCATATTTAGTTGGCGGATTTATCATGTTCTTAACGATGTTATGTTTAGGAGAGTTATCTGTCGCTATGCCGGTTTCTGGTTCGTTCCAAACATATACAACAAAATTTATTGGTCCTGGCACTGGTTTTGCACTAGGCTGGCTTTATTGGTTAGGCTGGTCTGTTACAGTTGCGCTTGAGCTGTTATCATCTGGCCAGCTGATGCAACGATGGTTCCCAGATTCGCCAGTATGGATATGGTGCGCTATATTTGCCATTGTATTATTCTCATTGAATGCGCTTTCAGCTCGAGCTTTTGCTGAAACCGAATTCTGGTTCGCGAGTATTAAGATATTCGCTATTATTGCGTTTATCGTTTTAGGAGGAGCAGCGATTTTTGGTTTAGTCCCAATGCATGGTGGACAAGCTGCACCGTTTTTGAGTAACTTCACAGCAAATGGCTTTTTGCCGCATGGTATAGGTGCACTGCTTATTACAATGATAGCTGTTAACTTCTCATTCCAAGGAACAGAGTTAATTGGGATTGCTGCGGGTGAAAGTGAAGAGCCAGAGAAGACGATTCCAAAATCAATTAAGCAAACGGTTTGGCGTACGCTGTTTTTCTTTGTATTAGCTATCTTTGTTGTAGCAAGCTTGATTCCAATGAAGCAAGCAGGCGTGGTAGAGAGTCCGTTCGTTGTCGTATTTGATAGTATCGGTATACCATATGCTGCAGATATAATGAACTTTGTCATTCTAACAGCATTATTATCAGTCGCAAACTCAGGAATATATGCTGCAACACGTATGTTATATGCTATGTCTACTGAGAAAATGGCAAGCCCTGCACTGACAAAGTTGAATAAACGTGGTGTTCCAATTAATGCACTTCTATTAACAATTGGCATTGCGTTATTATCCTTACTTTCAGGATTCTTTGCAGAAGAAACGGTATTCGTTTGGCTATTGTCGGTCGCTGGATTAGGTGCTCAGGTTGGGTGGATTTCTATTTCCGCTTCACAAATTGCATTCCGCAGAAAATTTATTCGCGAGGGTGGTAAAGTGGAGGATCTGAAATTTAAAACGCCACTGTTCCCACTTGTTCCAATTGTTTCGTTAACATTAAATTGTATTGTATTGCTCAGCCTTGCTTTTGATTCTGAACAACGGCTGGCACTGTATCTAGGAACACCATTTGTTATCGTATGCTATCTGATTTATCATTTCAAAATTAAAAAGAAACGTGAAAACTTAGGTGTAGGCGAACAACAACTGCAATTGAAAGAAAATAAAACAATGACTGTCTAACTGACATGTAAATCTTCAATCTCTTCGGAGGTTGGAGATTTTTTTATTTTGAATGGATGGTGGGTTTGAGTTAAAAATAATCGGTTATAAAAAGAGTTGGAGAGAGAGATGGGTGAGCAGATAAAAACTAAGGAGAGAGTAGAAATAAAAAAGTACTACATGCTTCATTGATTATTTTAAAAACATCTGTACTGAAAGATAAATTTCTTAAAAAAGGGCAATATAAAAACATATATAGCGCTTGCTTAATTAAATGCTTTTATAAAAGATTATTTACCGAAGAGGAGTTGTTTATGTGGATCAAGACAATTTAACAATAGAGCCCGGCGATATTAATGTTGTGAATTCGAAAAAAACACGAAAAGCAGTAGTAGCGACGGGCATTGGAAATGCGATGGAATGGTTTGACTTTGGCCTGTATGCTTATTTGGCTGTTACGCTAAGTGAACTCTTTTTTACAGGTGTAGGTAACAGTGGTCTGCAATTAATCTTTACGTTTGGTACTTTCGCTGTTGCCTTCCTTGTGCGGCCAATTGGGGGAATTATCTTTGGGCGGATAGGTGATCTTCATGGGAGAAAAATTGTATTAAGCGTCACCATTATTATGATGGCCTTTTCAACTTTGATTATCGGTCTATTACCTACGTATGAAAAAATTGGTGTCTGGGCTCCCATTTTATTGTTGCTTGCCCGTATGATTCAAGGTTTCTCCACTGGCGGCGAATACTCTGGCGCCATGGTGTATATTGCAGAATCTTCCCCTGATAAGAAGCGAGGAAGGTGGGGAAGCGGTCTTGAGATTGGTACACTCGTCGGCTATATTGCAGCCTCAGGCATTGTGACTTTACTGACAGTATTCTTATCTGATGACCAAATGAATTCCTGGGGATGGCGATTGCCGTTTCTGATTGCTGCACCGATCGGACTGATTGGTTTGTATCTTCGTCGCCATCTAGAAGAATCTCCAGTTTTTGAGGAGATGGAACAAGCGCAGGAGGATGCATCACAGCCAACCTTTAAGGATATTGTGAAGCATTACAAGAAGGATTTGCTGTTAAGCATAGTGATAGTTGCCTTTTATAATATTACCAACTATATGATTTTATCTTATATCCCATCTTATTTGACTGAGACGCTGAAGATTAATCAAACGGCTGGGTTAATTATTTTGCTTATTGTAATGGTGCTAATGATTCCGCTTGCGTTATATTTCGGACGGCTTAGCGACCGTATAGGCAACAAGAAAGTTGTGCAAATCGGTTTAATTGGCTTATTAATCTTTGCCATCCCAGCTTTTTGGATGATGGGTACAGGCAGAATAGGCTTCGTCTTTGTTTCCATTTTGCTGCTCGGCCTGTTTTTAAGTTGTTATGAAGGTACAGTGCCTTCTTTGTTGCCATCATTATTTTTCACAGATGTTCGTTACCGTGCATTAGCAGTATCGTTCAATATTTCCGTCTCCATCTTTGGAGGAACGACCCCGCTTTTAGCTTCATATCTTGTTCATGCGACCAATAATACTCTCTCACCTGCTATTTATTTAGTCGTCGTCAGCTTGATTGGCTTGATTGTATTTACATGGTTATTCACTAGCACTTCTGGGATTGCCCTAAAAGGTTCATACCCAACGGTCGATACAAAAAAGGATTTCAAGGATGTTCTAAGACAAGACCCGGAAGAGGCTTTATGGTGGAAGGATGAAACCATTGAAGCGAAAGAGAACAATAAAACAGAAGGTACTTAAGTAAAAAAGGCAATGCAGAAACGTCTGCTTGCCTTTTTTGTTTATAAAATGCCGACCAAATTGTTATTGTATTTTTATGCAGGATACGTTAGCATTATCGTTATTAACTGAATTAACAAAAAATTAGTAGCGTATGATTAAAAGAGTAATTGGAGAGTCGGAATTATGAAGGGAATGAATAGAAAGAAAGGTCTTACACTTGTCATTATCGGAGCAGTGCTTTGGGGGATTAGCGGCACGGTTTCGCAAAAATTATTTCAGCAATATCATGTCAATGTGAATGGACTTGTGATGATACGGCTGCTAGTAGCAGGTGTTCTACTTTTGGGGATGCAATCTTTTAGAAGTACACGTTCCCACGTTTTTGACGTATGGCGAAATAAATGGAGTGCCCTTCGGCTACTGATCTTCGGGCTTCTCGGCATGCTTGCGGTTCAATATACATACATGGCATCCATCAAACACGGTAATGCAGCGGTGGCGACATTGTTGCAGTATTTAGCGCCAGTAATGATTATTCTTTACTTATTGCTCCGTAGACAAACAGTTTTTTCACGACATGATGCAGCAACTGTTTTGCTTGCATTGATGGGCTGTTTTTTACTACTGACGAATGGATCAGTTTCCAATCTTTCAGTGCCACCTGTTGCTGTTGTCTGGGGCCTATTATCTGGGCTTGCATTGGCTTTTTATACTTTGTATTCAGTGCCTTTACTTGCTCAGTTTGATTCTCAGGTGATTGTTGGCTGGGCCATGATTATTGGCGGAGTCGCACTTAGTTTGATTCATCCGCCGTGGCAAATAGACTTTTCAAGTTTTTCCCCAGTTGCATATATGTACTTACTATTCGTCATTGTATTCGGCACGATGATTGCATTTTGGTTTTATATCGAAAGCCTTCAAAGTCTCTCCCCAAAAGAAACCAGCCTTTTTAGCAGTTTAGAACCTCTGGCAGCAGTACTTACAACTGTATTTTGGTTAAAAGAACCCTTTGGTATCTTTCAGTGGGTTGGAACGCTCTGTATTTTTGGAATGATTTTGTTATTGGCATTTCAAAAGAAGCCTTCTTCTAAAGCAGAGAAAGTTGCGGAAACAAATTACGATGAAAAGAGTGATGTGGGATAATGATTACGTTCGAAGATATCGATCGGCATAATTTTATGAATGTCATTAATTTAAAAGTGGCAGATGAACAAAAAAACTTTGTGGCATCGAATTTATTTTCACTTGCCCAGGCAAAAGCTTATCCGGAATGTATTTGCTTAGCTATCTATGCTGAGGAGGTTCTAGTCGGTTTTACTATGTATTGTATTGATGCGGATGACGGAGAGTATTGGATTTACCGTTTAATGATTGATGCGCAATACCAGGGGAAAGGGTACGGGAAGGCTGCTATGAAAAAACTGATGAGCTTGATCAAAGAAGATACAGCTCATCATGTGATTTATCTAAGCTTTGAGCCAGAGAATGAAGGCGCAAAAGCACTGTATGAAAAATTGGGCTTTAACGGCGATGGTAGAGTAATCGAAGGGGAAATTGTGTATAAGTATAGCTATTAATAGTTGTATGGTCAAAATTTGATTTAAACAGTGTAAAAAAGGGAATCTATTTAATAGATTCCCTTTTTTTTATTCTATAGAGAAGTTGTTTTTACCGTCTTGTTTGATGCGATACATAGCATTATCGGCCTTTGTAATGAGAGAAAGAAAATCTTTACCGTCATCTGGATAAACGCTAATTCCAATGCTGCCTGTCACACTAATTGTATGACCTTCAATTTCAAAAGGCTGCTTAAAGGCCTCTAAGATGCGTTGTGTTTTTTCTTTTATGCTTTCTATATCCCAGATATCTTCTAAGATGAGAATAAATTCATCTCCACCATAGCGGCAAATAAAATCGTTCTTCTCTACATAGCTTTCTAAGTGTGCAGCTGTCATGACAAGCAATTGATCGCCGATTTCATGGCCAAGCGAATCATTAATGCTTTTGAAATTATCCAAATCCATGAATAAGAAAGCAACTCGTTTCTTGTCAGTCGTATCTTCAATGATAGTTGCCATTTTTTTATGCAAAAAGCGTCTGTTAGGTAAATTTGTAAGCTGGTCATAATGAGCTTGGTTATAGATAACCTTTTCTAGCTCTTTTCTTTCGGTGATATCGTGTGCGATAGTTGACAGGAATTCCACCGTACCATTTTCAGTTTTGTGAGCGACTAGCATGTGGGAAACCGGTATTTCAATACCATCACCATTTATAATGGTTGTTTCACCTTTCCAAAAGCCTTTTTCTATTGCTGTAGGAATGCCTTCGTTTTTAATAAAATCAGTCATCCATCTACTCGTTACAGATTGAATATTTTCCTCCGTAATGCCAAGGATGTTGCGTGCGGCTGGATTGTAATAGAAGCTATTTCCGTTGATATCTAAAGTTGCTATAAAGCTAGGCGAAGCATCTAAAATTTCTATTAGCTGTTTCTGTTTTTGTTCTATTAGTTTTCTTTCAGTGATATCCCGGTCTACCCCTATATAGCCAATACATTCACCTTCGTCATTTAAAATAGGAGAGCCGCTCGTTTCTAAAATAACTTCATGCCCATCACGATGCAAGTTAATATTTTCTAAGCTGTTAATTGGCAGCTTGTTCGCAACGTGATACTGAAAAATGGGTCCTATCCGCTCTCCCTCATCTGGTTCCATCAAATCGAATGGAGTTCGGCCTATTATTTCATCTGGTGTATAGCCTAAAATCTGTTCAATTTGCGGACTTGCGTAGGTATAAACTCCATTAGCATCCACTTCCCATATCCAATCACTTACTTGCTCCACAAGCTTGCGATATCTTTCATCATCTGCTTGAAGAGTAACATTACTTAATATATGTTTTTCCATAAATACCATCCTAAAATTTCTAATTGTAAGAAAGATTATAGCAAAAAATGGTGAAAACACTACTACTTTTTTTCTAAGAAATGTTAAAATTTTTTATTTTGAAAAAGTAAAGTCTTAAAATCTCTTAGTTACTGTCTAGTTTATTAAATCGCATGAAATAGAGGCATTCGAGCTGTTTGGGGAAGAATCGTATACTCATAATCTAAAACTATGTCAGCTGCTTTTTTATATTTATAAAAGATTTAGAGGTTATTTTCAGCAATTGAGGGGTAAGTAACAATATAACTTGCTTTGAAGAGAGGAGAGATGAAGCATGAAAAAAACATACATATTTACCTTGTTAGGCTTGTTATTGATCGGTTTGCTTTCTGGATGTGCAGAAAAGGAAAAGCTTAGCGATGGCACAGAGCTAGTTGAGAAAGGTAAGTTTATATTTGCTGCTTCCGGAGAGTTCAAGCCATTTAGTTATATGAAGAAAGACCTTACTATGACAGGTTTTGATATTGCAGTAGGAGAGGCTGTTGGTAAGGAATTGGGTCTTGAACCGGTACAAAAAAGGATGAAATTTAAAGGGTTAATAGAAGGGATTAAAACAGGTAGAGCGGATGTTGCTGTTGCCAGTCATACGATTAATGATGCTCGTGCAAAGCATGTCGCATTCTCTACACCTTATTATTACTCTGGCCCACAAATCTTTACAAGGTCAAACAGCAAAATTAAAACAACTAAAGATCTAAAGGGCAAAGAAGTGGCGGTTGCCAAAGGTTCTACGTATGCAGACATTGCTGGTAGATATACGAAAAATGTCAAAACATACGATAGTGACATTACAGCGTTAAAAGCGCTTAGCATGGGGCGCCACGATGCAGTAGTGACGGACTTTGTTACAGGTAAAAGTGCGAAGAAGGAAGGCTTTAAGATTAAAGGCCAACAATTGATCGAACGAAGTGAACAAGCTATTGTATTGCCGAAAGATAATCCGAAGCTTCTTAAACGTGTTAATGAAGCGCTGGACCATCTGCGTGACGATGGTACACTAGCTAAAATCAGCAAAAAATACTTTGGCCAAGATATCACCAAAAAGCCAGAATAATTACTAGATATTAATAAGGAAGGAAGTGGGTAACATGCCTAGCTTTTCACATTTTTTTGACACACTTATAAGCAGCAAAGGTTTATTTATAGATGCGATGATGGTCACCCTCGAATTGACGGTTGTATCTATTTTAATCGGTATTATTTTTGGGTTATTCTTTGCCCTACTAAAAATTTCACGTATTAAAGTTCTTGGTTATATTTCAAATTTATATGTATTCCTTGTGCGCGGGACTCCGCTAATTGTACAAATCTTTATTCTATATTTTGGTTTTAGTGGTATCTTTTTAATCTCAGATTTCTGGGCAGCAGCATTAGCGCTTGCTTTCCATAATGGGGCATATATCGCTGAAATTTTCCGCGGCACTATTCAATCTGTGGACAAGGGGCAAATGGAAGCAGGTCGTTCTCTTGGGATGACTAGAAGTACGACTATCCGCCGAATTATTCTTCCACAAGCATTCCGAAGAGCATTGCCACCACTTGGCAACCAATTCATTATTGGTCTGAAGGATTCATCATTAGCTGCCTTCATTTCCATGAATGAGCTGTTCAACGTAGCGACGACACTTGGTTCCAATAACTTTGATGAGATGACGTACTTATTGATTGTAGCAGTGTATTACTTAGTACTTGTTGCACTATTAACATTAGCTGTTAGCTTGTTTGAAAAGAAATTAGCAGTGAGCGACCGATAGGAGGTTACTAGAATGAGTGAAAGAGAAATGATACGAATTGAACACTTAAACAAGTCTTTTGGTGATTTGCATGTTTTAAAAGATATAAATCTTTCTGTACATGAAAGTGATGTGGTTTGTCTTGTCGGGGCATCTGGTTCGGGGAAGAGTACATTATTAAGATGCTTGAACTTTCTAGAAAGAAAGGATAATGGGAATATCTTTATCCAAGGCGACAACATTATGCCAAAAACGCATGATATGAATGAGGTAAGACAAAGAGTTGGCATGGTTTTTCAGCATTTTAACTTGTTCCCTCACAAAACAGTCATTGAAAATATTATTGAAGCACCAACCGTTGTAAGGAAAGTATCAAAAGCTGAGGCAATTGCTGAAGCAAAAGAATTACTTAAGAAAGTGGGACTTGAGGATAAAGCAGATGTCTATCCAAGCAAACTATCCGGCGGTCAAAAACAAAGGGTAGCGATTGCTAGAGCACTTGCAATGAAACCGGACATTATGCTTTTCGATGAGCCTACATCCGCGCTAGACCCTGAGCTTGTTGGTGAGGTATTGGCGACGATGAAAGAATTGGCCGATGAAGGGATGACAATGGTTGTCGTAACGCATGAGATGGGCTTCGCACGTGAAGTAGCGGATTGGATTGTCTATATGAACGAAGGTCAAATTATCGAATTAGACCGTCCTGAAGAATTCTTTGAAAATCCAAAAGAAGAACGGACGAAGGAATTCCTAAAAACCACCGCGCTTAAATAAAAGAAATATAATTAAAAGGATAGAAGAGCTTGAAGTAACTTGCTCTATCTATCCTTTTTTATTTTTTTGCGCCTTTTGCACAATGTAGCACCAAGTTATTTTTCTTTAGCAGTTATTTAATTTCCTTTGAAAACTATTCTGCATGGTTTATAATTTTTGTTAACTAAATTAATTATTTGGTTAACAAATGTTAATTTCTATTAAAGGGGGAAATGTACATGATTAAAGAAAAAGTGCTAGAAGAATTGGCAGATCAAGTGATTAAAGGGAAGGCATTAAATAAAGATGAAGCACTTTCACTGTTGCGAATAGACGATAAAGATGTTTTAGCATTAATGAATGCGGCTTATAAAATTCGATCCCATTACTTTGGTAATAAAGTGAAATTAAATATGATTATTAATGCGAAGTCAGGCCTTTGCCCAGAAGACTGCGGGTATTGTTCCCAATCAATTGTTGCAGAAACGCCAATAGAGAAATATGCGTGGCTTACAAAAGAGACGATTATCCAAGGTGCCAATGAGGCCATCTCTCGCAAGGCGGGTACATACTGTATTGTTGCATCTGGTAGACGCCCTACTGATAGGGAAATTGCACATGTGATTGAGGCTGTAAAGGAAATTCGTGATACAACAGATTTAAAGATTTGTTGCTGTTTAGGATTTTTAAAACCTAGCCATGCTGAAGCATTAGCAGATGCGGGCGTGCATCGCTACAACCACAATATAAATACACATCGTGATCAATACGAGGAAATTTGTTCAACACATACGTACGACCAAAGAATTGATACAGTACAAGAGGCAAAAAAGGCAGGGATCTCCCCGTGTTCTGGTGCTATTTTTGGAATGGGGGAAAGTGAAGAGCAACAGGTAGAAATGGCCTTTGAATTGCATGATTTAGATGCTGATTCAATCCCATGTAATTTCCTTGTAGCCATAGAAGGAACACCATTGGGTGGAAAAAAAGAATTAACGCCTGTGCAATGCTTAAAAATTCTTGCTATGATGCGTTTTATAAACCCAACGAAAGAAATTCGTATTTCTGGCGGGCGAGAAAAAAACCTTGGAACCCTTCAACCTTTAGGGCTATTTGCGGCTAATTCCATCTTTGTGGGTGACTATTTAACGACCAAAGGACAACAACCGTTAGATGACTGGAAAATGATTGATGATTTAGGATTTGAAATTGAGGAATGTGCTTTGTAAAAGGAGTTATTTAATTCTATGAGGATTAAAGTTTTTGCATCGGATGTCTAATGAGTAATTGGAAAGAAGTTAAATACTCACTGTATTTCAAATAAAAAAAGGTACATCACTAAATACATGTGATGTACCTTTTATCTTTTGCTAATTATAGCACTACATTCATTTAACTAAAATTTTGCAGGTATATTCCTGCATTTTAGGTGTAAGCAACGTTAAATTGTCTTTCTAGCCTAAAAATAATGGTAGCCCCGTTGCCAAGAAAATAATTGCCGCAAGTATGATCCAAGAAAGTGGGTGAGCCCAGTTATTTGTCCAGCCTACGCCAAATCGTTTTTCCAAAAAGATAGCTGGGTCATTACGATTGAAATAAAAGACGCCTAGCTTCCAATGCTGGTCATCATCACGATCAATCAGATCGCCATTTACGGTAGTGACCACACTTCTAACACGGCTTCCGCCTTGCCCTGTTGTGATCGATAATACAATGGCTCCAATGCAAATGACTAAAGTAAAGAGAATCGGTACATATAGTTGCAACTTGCTATCAATCTGATAAAAAAGTGATAGCTGTGGCACCGTTAAAATTAGAATCAGTGCAAGGCCCGTTAAAATAGTAAACAATGACCATCTGCGACGAAAGACAATGTTTTTTTGTAAAGACTCCTCAGGATTTGCAGAGGACACCTGTTGTTTTGCTTTCGTAATCACGATATTAATGAAGAGCATCAGTAATGTTAGATAGATTTGTAAAATCGGCATTAGCATGACAGAACGATAAGATTTGGTCGACCAGCTTGTAACTTCTCCATTAAAGTCATACTGCGTAGGAAAACGAGCAGGAATATCATCATAATGCAACAGTGTAAAAATCATTGTGGCAAAAGATACGACTAAATGAATAACAAACCAGTAGTTAGAGTAAGTAAGCTTTTGGTGGCGGAATTGAGTATTGACTGTAATCTTTTGCGGCTTTCTCATCCAATCAGGATTTTGTTCTTTTAACTTTTTCATCTTTCCATGGAAGAAAAGATAAAGGGCAAAGGATGCAGCAAGAAAAATGAATATCATGGCGGTATACAAGCCGGCGATTTTGTTCTCGCTCATCCCAGAACCTAACCATGCAAGGATGGCCGTTAAGATAATGGCAAGGACACTGGCTGACCAAGCGTATGTTTTACGCATTTGTTTAATGTTAGATTGTACATAAACCTCTTCAGGAATGGAAACACCAAAGCTTTCTGTCTTCCGTGTCCAATACGGAATAAAGATAGTTGGAATAAATAATGGAACCAACATAAGAATTAAAAAGATGAACATCAACTATCACTCCTTTTCTCGAAATCTTTATAAATTTGTAAACAAAGCTTTTGAAACTCATCAAGGGATACATCCCTGCAAATACTTTCTGCTATTAAGGGACGGAGCTTGGCAGATAGCGTAGTGTAGTAGGAGTCATCTGCTTTTTGAACACCATCCGGGTGGATAACCACGCCTTTTTGTCGATGAATCTGGATAAAGCCTTCTTGCTTTAACTGTTGGTATGCTTTATTGACGGTATGAAGATTGATACCTAGATCTGCGGCTAGGGATCTGACAGACGGCAATCCTTCACCTGGCTTTAACTCTTTTTTAGCGATTCCTTCAATAATCTGTTGTTTTAATTGTGTATAAATGGGTTCTTCAGTTTCAAGATCAAGAGAGATAAACAAACTTTTCACACTCCTTTTTTGTGTTAACTGTTATATATAATATATAACAGACAAACGAAGGTGTCGACATATTTTCTGAAAAATAAATCCATCCTATTGTTTAGTGAAAAAAAGGGAAAGTAAGTGGACATAAGTCCAATCGTAGTTAGTAAATGAAGTGTGTGTTTTTAAAGTTGTTCAAGATAGGTAGTGAATCAGCTAGACGGTGTTTGAACCTGGAGGGTGACAATTAACGAGTGAGCAGCGAAGAAATTTAGGATGAACTATAGTCAAATGTATACTTTTTTCAGATTCCCTAATACTAATTCAGATTATCTAGTTAGCAGGAAAGGAAGAGAGAAATTTGGCAAAGCACTCAGATACAAGCTGGAAACAAGACCATCCCAGCACATTATTCGGTAATTCTGTACAAAAGGCAGACCGCATGTTAAAAATTGCGAAGTCTCATCCAGAGGAAATCGCGGTTGAGCATGCATTTGATCAAATTGCGCACAGCGAAAATGCGAAGAAAAATGCAGAGGAATATGGAGAGCATCTTGATATGGTAGAGCTAAATGCAAAACAATTGGAGCTCATCAAGAAAGATCTGGAGCAAGTACAAAAGATGATTAAAGAATAATAATGTAAAATCCCCACCGGAAAAAAAAGGTAGGGGATTTTTAAATATTTTTAAATCGCGATGTTAGTTTTAATGATCTTTTGAAGCACTTCGAACGCTCTCTGCAACCAATTGAAAGTCCTCCAGAAATTTTGACCATAGATTTGGACGTCGTCTTACCGCGAAAGGATGATAGGCGACAGTAGTTTGAAAACCGCGCACATCGTAAAATTTCCCTCGTAATGTTTTTACATCTGCAGCTTCATCTTGAAAAAAAGACTGGACTGCCACATTCCCAAGACAGAAGACGAGCTTTGGATTTGTAATAACCAATTGTTGTTGGAGATGTTGGAGACAGATTTCGCGTGTTCTTTCTTTATCATATGCTCGCTTTGGCTTTCTTTTAAGCACATAGGTGACATAGAAATCATCTGCTGACAATCCCGATTCATGTACGGCTCTTTGCAGCGTTTGGCGTGTAGTACAAACGTAAGGGTGTTCTTCTCGATCTTCTCGTTCTCCAGGGTTATCCAATAGGATAAGGATAGGTGCCTTCGGATTTCCCTCGCCCCAAATCATACGAGATCCTTGCTGGAAGAGGCCGCAGTCCTGGCAGTTTTGCTGGCTTTCCGGTGTTGGATCTTCTGGCCATAAGCAAAAATTCAACTAAGCTCCCTCCCTTATGTGTATTTTTGTATTTAAGTTATTGTGCTCATTTGTTTTAAAAAAATAGCCTTACTATAGAATTATCCTTGACCCTTACGCAACGGAAAGGCTTATGATTTTATTAAAGAGAAGGGAGGGTGTGGAATGGAATATAGCGTGAAAGAATTGGCGGAGCTGTCAGGAGTGAGCAGTCGAACACTTCGTTATTATGATGAAATCAGCCTTTTAAAACCAGCGCGCTGGAGTGAAGCAGGCTACCGAGTTTATGAAGAAAAGCAAGTGGATTTGCTGCAGCAAATTTTATTTTATCGCGAACTGGGGATTGAACTGAAGGAGATTAAGAGAATCGTATGCGATCCTTCTTACGACCAACTGGAAGCGTTAAAGGGTCATTATCGAGAATTAGAGCAAAAGCGCAATCATCTCGATCAATTGCTTAGTACGGTAAGACAAACAATTAGTAGCAGGGAGAGGGGAATAAGAATGAGTGATTCAGATAAATTTGCAGGTTTCAAAGAACAATTAATAGAAGAAAACGAAAAAAACTACGGCAAGGAAGCACGTGAAAAATATGGTGAGGACACCATTGATGAGAGCAATGCAAGATTGAGGGATATGTCGGAAGAGAATTTCGAAAAGATGAAGGCTCTTGAAGAGGATATTTTTCAGTTGCTGAAAGAAGCTTACGCGACGGGGAATCCAGCATCAAAGAAAGCACAAGAGCTAGCTGATAAACATAGACAGTGGCTGTTATACTCATGGAAGAGTTATTCAAAAGAAGCGCATGCAGGGCTAGCGGAAATGTATGTGGCAGATGAACGATTCAAGGCATATTACGAGAAAGTGGTTCAGGGTGGAGCGCAGTTCCTAAAAGAGGCTATTTTAAACTATGTTGCATCAGAATAAGTTTATGTGGGGCGCATTCCTAATGGGAATGCGCTATTTTTCATTCTTTTGTATAAAACTATTTAAATTTAACCATTCCTTTACTTACTAAAGTTATCATTGATATAATTTAAAAGTTATATAAGCATAAGATTCTATCTGAATACGTAAAATCGCTTCATCAGAATGATTTCTTTTTTAATAAAGCGAATAGCACCTGAAGTCTAGCGGGGACGATTCGGACGTACATGCTAAATTCAGTTAATATAGGAGGGGAAACATGGACAACTTAAACAATATCGTAAATAGCACGAATGAGTATCTCTATTCATATGTATTGATTATTTTATTAATCGGGGCAGGTCTCTTTTTTTCGATTCGAATGAAATTTATTCAATTTCGTATGATTCCAGAGATGTTTAGGCTGTTAACAGAAAAAACGCCAACAGACTCATCGGGGAAAAAGGGGATTTCATCCTTCCAGGCCTTCACCATCTCAGCGGCATCCCGGATT
Organism: Rummeliibacillus stabekisii; assembly: GCF_007988965.1. Classification (GTDB taxonomy): domain Bacteria; phylum Bacillota; class Bacilli; order Bacillales_A; family Planococcaceae; genus Rummeliibacillus; species Rummeliibacillus stabekisii. The sequence goes on along the minus strand of NZ_BJVD01000008.1, from coordinate 101,159 downwards.
GGGACGGGCAATATAGCCGGGGTTGCTACAGCCATTGCCATTGGTGGTCCTGGAGCAGTTTTTTGGATGTGGATGATCGCCCTTATTGGCGGTGCATCAGCTTTAATTGAGAGCACATTAGCACAAGTGTATAAAGTGAAAGACAAAGAAACGGGATTATATCGCGGTGGTCCAGCCTATTATATGGAGAAGGGGCTTAATAAGAGATGGATGGGTGTTCTCTTTGCCATCGTAATTACATTAACATACGGCTTTGTTTTCAATGCGGTACAAGCCAATACGATTACGATTGCGTTTAAGGAAAGCTTTGGAGCAAACCGTTTAGTAGTGGGCATAATCTTGGCTGTGTTAACAGGTATTATCGTCTTTGGCGGTTTGAAACGAATTGTTAGTGTAACACAAGTTATCGTACCTGTTATGGCTATTGCCTATATTGCAGTTGCATTTCTTGTTATTCTGCTAAATATTACTGAACTACCGCATGTATTGCTGTTGATTATCAAATCTGCTTTTGGCTGGGAAGAAGCCTTTGCAGGGATGGTAGGCGCAGCGGTGATGCAGGGAATCAAGCGTGGTTTGTTCTCGAATGAAGCTGGGATGGGTTCTGCGCCTAATGCAGCAGCCACTGCTTCTGTTACGCATCCTGTAAAACAAGGATTAATTCAAACATTGGGCGTATTCATCGATACGATCCTTGTATGTACTTCGACAGCTGCCATCGTTTTACTGAGTGATGCCTATATGCAGAATGATGCAAAGTCTGTAAACCTAACACAACTTTCTTTAGTATCAAACCTAGGCGATTGGGCAGGCATATTCCTGGCTATAGCAGTATTTTTATTTGCTTTTAGTACGGTTATTGGCAACTATTACTATGGTGAAACAAATATTGGGTTTATTAAAGATTCTAAAACAGCTATGTTTATTTTCCGTATTTTAGCGGTTGGCTTTGTGTTATTTGGTTCTTTAGCTAAAGTCGATTTAGTTTGGAATTTGGCGGATCTCTTTATGGCGATGATGGCGATTATCAATTTAATTGCTATTATATTGCTATGGAAGGTTGCAAAACCAGTCATTCGCAACTACCTTGATCAACGGAAACAAGGGAAAAACCCAGTGTTCTATAAAAAAGATGTCCCAGAAGTGGGCGATATTGAATGTTGGGGAGAAGACGAAGAAAATCGTTAAACATTAGAACACATTCCATTAAGGAATGTGTTCTTTTATTTTGTTGAGAAATAAATGATATTATTTTACGATATTTTATAAAAGCGAATTGTTATTTATTGTTAAATTAGTCATTTAGGTATTTATCTTTAAGTAAATAATTGGCGTATAATGTTTACAGACAATATATAAAGGGTAAATGTTAGGTCATATGGCTTAATAATATATAGTGAAAGCAGATTATACATATAACTTTTGAATTGATTTTTTAGTAGAGTTTTTGATATCAAGGTCTAAAAAATAGGGGAGGTAATCTTTTGTGATAGGGTGGTTTTCTTTTTTTTCAGGCTTGCTAGGTGGGGGGATTATTAGCTTAATAGTATTGGGAAATAAGATGTTGAAATGGAAAGGTACTTATAATGAAAAGAAAAAAATTAGCCAATTGGTAGAAACGTCAAAAGATATTATTTATTGTTATCAAGTGAAACCGGAGAAGAAATTCCAATATCTTAGCCCTTCGATTAAAACAATTTTGGGAACAAATCCTATGCAAGAAGCTTATAGCAATCCAAACTGGTTATTTGATATTATTCATCCAGATGATTACAATCTACTCCAAAATAAGATAAATGGAAAAATGGACTACAGTAAACCGATCATTCAACGCTGGAAAAATAGTAAAGGAAAGTATATCTGGCTTGAAGAAAATGCAACACCTATTCTTGAAAATGGAGAATTTATTGGGGTTCAAGGTATTGTGCGGAACATTGATGAAAAAGTCAAATTGCAGCATGAGCTGGAATACCAGATTGCCCATGACCCACTAACGAAAATTTATAATCGGGCCTATTTCCAAAAACAAATGAAAAAGTATAATGAACAAAAAAATGTTCCAGTGGCTATTTTGTTATGTGATCTAGATGGTTTAAAGTATATGAACGACCATTTTGGCCATGAGCAAGGCGATTCTTTTATCATTGCATCGGCAAAACTTCTAAATTACTATTCCACTAGTGAAATCATTGTAGCCCGCATTGGCGGCGACGAATTTTCAATTATTATGGTAAACGCAACAAAGGAGAGTGCGCAAAAGCTTTATAGTGACCTGCATAGAGACATTGAACAGTACAACGAAAATAATGTTAGTGTAAAAATCAGTATGTCTATCGGCCTTTCCTTTGCAGAGAATTCGTATGGACAAATGGAACAGCTTTTAGGACTGGCGGATCAGCACATGTACAAGAATAAAAAGCAAAAAAAAAGAAAACGCCTATTGGTGGAGTGTTGAGTTGGTTTAATCTAACCGTGTTAGAAGTTTAAAGACAACAGTTTTTCTAGCGGAGGAGACAATTGTTTGCTGTATTAACACGATATTTTCAATCTTTTTGTACAATATTGCTACTTATTGTTTATAGATAGCTTACCGATATGATATTTAGTTTTGGAGGCATTTTCATGAATAACTTATTATGATACACTAAGGATAGAAAAAACTGATACAGAAAAGGTGTTTGATCAGGTTGCGCCTTGGTTTTATTGTGGTTTCTAAGAGGGAGCGCCTACATCCTTTCTGCAAATCTTAGGGTATAAGGAAGGTAAAAATGAGTAACAGACAAACTACTACAGATGTTATCTTAATTGGTGCCGGAATCATGAGTGCAACTTTAGGAACATTCCTAAAAGAGTTAGCGCCAGACTGGAAAATTAAAGTATATGAAAAGCTTGATAAATCAGGGGAAGAAAGTTCAAACGAATGGAACAATGCAGGTACAGGACACTCTGCACTTTGTGAACTGAATTACACGCCTGAAAAAGCGGATGGTTCAATCGATATTACGAAAGCAATCCATGTAAATGAACAGTTCCAATTATCAAGACAATTTTGGTCATTCCTTGTAAACAATAATCTTATCAGCAATCCTCAAGAATTTATTATGCCACTGCCACATATGAGTTTAGTGCAAGGCGAAAAAAATGTTGAATTTCTAAAGAAACGTTTTAAAGCGCTTTCTGAACATCCATTATTCCAAGGTATGGAGTTTTCAGATGATGCAGAGAAGCTAAAAGAGTGGATTCCAGTCATCATGAATGAGCGCGCATCAAGCGAACCGATTGCGGCTACAAAAATTGACTCTGGAACAGATGTAAACTTCGGTGCTTTAACACGTATCCTTATTGAACAATTGCAAGGACAAGGTGTAGAAGTAAACTATAAACATACGGTTGATACCATTAAACGTACAAGCGATGGTTTATGGGAAGTTAAAGTGCATAGCGAAGATGGCAAAATCGAATATCAAACAGCGAAATTCATCTTTATCGGTGCAGGCGGCGGCAGCTTGCCATTACTACAAAAAACAGGCATTCCTGAAAGTAAGCATGTAGGCGGTTTCCCTGTTAGCGGTTTATTCTTAGTATGTAACAACCCTGACATCGTGGAACAACACCATGCGAAAGTGTATGGTAAGGCAGCAGTAGGTGCGCCTCCTATGTCAGTTCCACATTTAGATACACGCTATATCGACAACAAAAAGTCTTTATTATTCGGACCGTTTGCAGGATTCTCTCCAAAATTCCTAAAAACAGGCTCCAATATGGACTTAATTGGTTCTGTCAAACCAAACAATGTATTTACAATGTTAGCAGCAGGGGCAAAAAACCTTTCACTAACAAAATATCTTGTTGAACAATTAATGTTATCTAAAGAACAACGCATTGAAGAATTGCGAGACTTTGTACCAAATGCGAAAAGCGAAGACTGGGATATTGTCGTAGCTGGCCAACGTGTTCAAGTCATCAAAGATACTGAAAAAGGCGGCAAAGGTACATTGCAATTCGGTACTGAAGTTATCACGGCTGAAGACGGTTCTGTTGCAGCATTATTAGGTGCATCTCCAGGTGCTTCTACTGCTGTTCACGTAATGCTAGAAATCATTGATAAATGTTTCCCAGAACAAAAGAAAGAATGGGAACCAAAAATCAAAGAAATGATTCCTTCTTACGGTATCAAACTAGGGGAAAACCCAGAGTTGTTCAACAAAATCTTTGCTGACACAACAAAAGCTCTTCGTTTAGATGCAGAGAACAACTAGGATCATTTAGAATAATAGATTTATAGAAAAGCTTCTCACTTAAGTGAGGAGCTTTTTTTATTTATCACATTCTTTTGCTTACACCATCGATAGTTTAACTTGTTTTTTAATAACTCGTATTTTTGGTGTTAGGTCTTAATGACCGAAATGAGAATTTACGTTGACAATTGAGAATGAGAATTGTTATCATTTTAAATGAAATTGAAAATCATTATCATTTAAAATACAATCTAGCGGAGGGAAAGCAGTTTGAGAAAAGTAATCATACCTATGATGGCGGCTGTCACACTATTAACAGCAGCATGCCAGGCAGATTCAACGAATGAGAAGACAAAAGAAAGTAGTGAGCAAAAAGTAGAAGTAAAGAAAACGGCTGTCAAAGCAAAAGAAAGTATTCAACCACAAGATGGTGTAAATGAGAAAGTGCTGAAGGAAACTTTGAGTAAATTGCCGGTTGAAGTTCCTGAAAAAGTAATTACAACTTCCGTTCCTATTGCAGAAATGCTACATCTGCTAGGTATTACACCAGTTGGAGTACCGCAATCAACAAATCCACTTCCAAAAGATTTTGAAAGTATTAAAAAGATAGGTTCGCCTATGCAGCCTGATCTAGAAGTCATCTCTAGTTTGAAGCCAGATTTAATTCTTGGCTCGGATTCGTTACAAAGTACGCTAGATAAAAGTTTGAATGGAATGGATTTAAAGGCTGCATATTTACCAACTGAATCATTAGATGACTTAAAAGTAAGCTTTAAAACATTGGGGACTTATTTTGATAAAAAAGATGAAATGAATAAAGTGTTGAATAATATTTCAGCAAAAGAAAGTGAATTATCTAATGTAGCAAAAGGAAAGGATAAGCCGAGCGTTATGCTCATGATTGGCACTTCTGATTCCTTTATGGTAATGAGTGAAGAATCATATCTAGGAAGTCTGGTGAAGAAAACTGGTGCAGATAATATTGCCTCATCCGTCTTTCATGTGAAAGATACCTATTCGCCCATCAACATGGAAAAAGTAGCAGCAGCAGACCCTGATGTCATTTTAGTTTTAGCATCTGGGGATCATGGGGCTCCGAAAGATATGTTTAAAAAGGAAGCAGCAAATAATAAAGTTTGGAAAAATTTAAGTGCCTTTAAAAATGACAAGGTTCATATGCTGGATTACAGCACATTCGGGGTTACATCCATTGACCATGTTGGGAAGGCCTTAACAGATGTCTCAAAATACTTATATCGATAAGAAAGAGGATTAGCAGTGAAAAGAAATACAAAAAGCTGGAATATCATTCTTTTTACATATGTACTTGTTGCTGTCGCAGCCATTCTTTCCATTGGAATAGGGAGTGTATATGTACCTGTGCCAGCTATTTTAAAAACAATATTCGGCTCCCATCCAGAAGCAGTAAACGAAACTATCATTATGGATATCAGATTGCCTCGTGTATTGCTGGCATTGATAATCGGTGCAAATATAGCCATCTCAGGTGCGTTGCTGCAAGCGGTTATGGGAAACCCTCTTGCTGATCCGGGGTTAACTGGCGTTACGAGTGGTGCATCTGCAGCAGTCTTGGTCATTATGTTGATTTTGCCGCAATATACAAACCTAATACCAGTAGCTGCTTTCGCTGGCGGAATATTCGCTGCCTCCATTGTTTACGCATTAGCATGGAAAAAATCCGGAATATCTCCTATTACCATTATCTTATCGGGTGTAGCTGTGAACGCACTATGTGGAGGGATAGTAGGATTTATGTCTATTTTGTATAGTGATAGATTACCGTCAGCCATTCAATGGTTGAACGGTAGTTTGGCAGCAAAAGGGAGCAATGCTTTATTCATGATACTTCCTTACGCGCTGGTTGGCTGGATTCTATCTATCTTTGCTGTCAGAAAGGCTAACATCATTCGGCTTGGCGATCAGGTGGCGGCTAATCTCGGGGATAATGTACATCGCACTCGAATATGGCTTTCCTTGCTAGCAGTTTTCTTGGCCGCAATTTCTGTAGCTGCTGTTGGCATGATTGGTTTCGTAGGGCTTATTGTTCCGCATATGGCGAGATTGATAGTAGGGTCTGATTATAAAGTTTTGTTGCCGATGAGTACAGCGCTTGGTGCACTGGTATTGCTTGTAGCAGATACGGGAGGGAGAACGTTATTCGCACCGCTTGATATACCAGCAGGCATCCTAATGGCTGTCATCGGCGGACCCTATTTCCTATATTTAATGAGAAAGCGGGCGTTTTAACAATGCTAACACTTGATTCCATATCGATTCGATATGAAAGGAAAGAGGTTGTTCACAATGTCTCTTTCTCTGTAAAACAAGGGGAGGTTGTCTCCATTATTGGCCCGAATGGCTCAGGGAAATCGACCATATTAAAAGCCATCACAGGTTTCATTTCTTCCCATACTGGCACTATCACTTTTGAACAGAAGGAAATTCAACAATATACAACTAAGCAAATCGCTCAAAATATTTGTATGCTTAGCCAAAAGAATCAAGCTCCAAATGACATGTTAGTGAAGGATTTGGTGGCTTATGGAAGATATCCTCACAAAAAGTGGTTTGAACGATTGAATCATGAAGATCAGGATATTGTTCATTGGTCGCTTGAAAAAACACATTTAGCAGACTATAAGGATCGAATGCTAGCATCCTTATCTGGAGGAGAAGCACAAAGGGCATGGATAGCAATGGCTCTTGCGCAGCGCCCGAAACTTTTGCTGCTAGACGAACCCACTACATACTTAGATATAGCACATCAGCATGAAGTTCTAGAATTAGTAAGAGAACTGAATGAAGACATGGGCATTACAGTCATGATGGTCTTACATGATCTAAATCAGGCATCACGTTATAGTAATCACCTTATCGTCGTACAGAATGGGCGCAAGATAATGGAAGGAACGCCGAATCAAGTGATGACATCAGATATGCTACGTGATGTCTATAATATGGAAGCGGAAGTAGTCTCTATGTCAAAAGAAGAGGCACCACGTATTCATTTATTGAATACAATCAGGCAAAAATGAAAGGATGAATAAAATGACAAAAACAATTGATTTAGAGAAACATAAAAATAATTATCTTCAGTTTATGAAATCACGCAAAAATGTAATGCTCTGTATGATGGATGAGGTCGGGAAGCCATTTAGTAGCTACGCCCCTTTTGTTATGGTTGACGGTAAATTCTATATTTATATTAGTAAAATTGCAGAACATTATCGCTTGCTTGAACGTAATTCTGTGATTGATGCCATGTTTATTGCAGATGAGGCAATGACGCCCAATAAATTTGCTACAGAAAGAGCTCGTTTTGCATGTAATCCGAGGAATATTGGGAACGAACAGCATGAGGATATATTTGCTCTTTTTAACGAAGACCATGGGCAAAATTTAATGGATGTACTTCGAGGGTTAGACTTTTCTCTATTTGAGCTAACACCTCAAAACGGCAGGTATGTAGTAGGCTTTGGAATGGCCTTTGACTTAGATGTTAAGGGAGAATCATTTGTACATGTAGTAGTAGATAAGAAGCAATAGTCTTGCCGTTTCAAGCATATTGTTGTAAACGGCAGTAACCCTATAAGTTGCCAAAAAGCTCAAGCCACCCCCTCGGTTTGAGTTTTTTTATATGGTTGAATATATTTGTCGATTTATGTTTGAATTTATAAAGCTTTAGCCCTTTTCTACCGATATAATAGTAGTTGACTCTTTGGGAAAGGATTATGGTGCTAAATTTGAACAGATTATTTCAGTTAAATAGTATTAGAAAGAAAATTGTATTTGGCTTTTCAATTGTGATAGCCCTTGTTGTAATATTGGGTGTATTTAATATTCTTGCCATTCAAGCACTCAATAAAAATACGAATGATATGGTTAAGAAGGAAATTCCCTTGTTAAAACTTGATGAGCAAATGGCTTTAAATATGTCTGAAAGAACTTCATTAATCCGAGGGTATATTTTGTATGGAGATTCAAGCTTAAAGGATGAGTTCAAGAGCCAAATAGATGAAAGTATCGCACTTGAGAATAAATTGCTGAAGTTAAGCAACTCCACACAAGTCAAATCCTTAATTGATAAAAAGGTGACGTGGGGGGAACAAATAAATCGTGTGATTGAAGAGTATGATAACGGCAATAAAGAAGAAGCAAAGAGAATCATGGCGACAGAAGTAAAGCCGCTTGAAAAAGAAATTATGGATGGCTTTAAACAATTATCAAAGGATAGAGAAGAGAAGATAGCCAAAGATGGTGAAGAATTCGCTTCATACGGTACATCCTCACTTATATTTATATTAATCCTTACGGCTGTTGCGGCTATTGCTGCAGTGTTAATTGAAATTAAAACCGTACGCGTTATTTCCCGTCCTATCATTGGTTTAGTAGCTAGAGTGAAAGAAATGGCTAAGGGTGATTTAAGCCAAGAAAAAATAGAACCTACATCGAATGATGAAATTGGAGAACTAATCCTAGCGACGAATGAGATGAACGAAAATACAAGACTAGTCTTGGAAAAAATCAACTCTTTATCTAATGTTGTGGCAAGTAGAAGCGAAGAATTAACACAGTCTTCGATGGAAGTCAGAACGGGTACTGAACAGATTGCCACAACTATGCAAGAGCTTGCTTCTGGTGCTGAAACGCAAGCAGATAGTGCGAGCAACTTAGCTATGATTATGGGATCTTTTGTTGAAAAGGTAGAAGAAACAAATGAAAATGGTAGTCTCATTCAACAAAACTCTGAAAAAGTACTTTCATTAACAGAGCAAGGGACTTCACTAATGACATCAACTACTGAGCAAATGGCTAAGATTGACCAACTGGTAAAAGATGCGGTAATGAAAGTCCAAAGCTTAGATCATCGTTCACAGGAAATTACTACTTTAATATCTGTTATTAAAGATGTAGCAGACCAAACGAACCTACTTGCCCTAAACGCGGCGATTGAAGCGGCAAGGGCAGGGGAACATGGTAAAGGTTTCGCTGTTGTTGCAGAAGAAGTAAGAAAACTGGCAGAACAAGTAGCACTTTCAGTAAATGATATAACAGGCATAATTACAGCAATCCAAAGTGAATCAGGCAGTGCGGTATCATCCTTGCAAGCAGGATATACAGAAGTAGAACAAGGAACAATTCAAATAGAAAATACAGGTATGACATTCAATGAAATCAATGGTGCAGTCACTGAAATGGGACAAAACATCCGTACGGTGTCTGGGAACTTGTCAGAGATTAAACGCCACACACTTTCAATGAATGCGTCTATTGATGAGGTTGCTTCTGTTGCTGAGGAAGCAGCCGCAGGAGTAGAACAAACAGCAGCTTCCGCACAGCAAGCTAGTAGTTCAATGGAAGAAGTAGCCGACAGTTCAAAACATCTTGCAACATTAGTAGATGAACTGAATGAATTGGTTAGCCGCTTCAAGATTTAATAAAGAAGAAAAGGAAGGCGCTGTTATAAGCTCCTTCCTTTTTGATTTGATTTTTATTATCGCTATCTCTTACTTATTTTACTTCCACTAGACCTTTTCCTTCATGAATGTACTGTATACCTTCTTCACACACGCCAAGAGAACGCCAAGAACAGGTTGCACAGACGGTTCCAATATCGAGCGGAACTACATTCTTTTTAACAAGTGCTTCAATGTCGGACCACGAAATAGATTGTCCATATTGAAGGCCGAGTTTATCTAAAATAGCTTGATCCATTTTATAAATATCTTGGTCTTGGCAATGATATTCCCCGGATTCTGGAAATTTATCACACAGATGGTCAGGGCCTTTGACAACTTGAATTAAAGTGCTTGGCTCTTTTCTTAATGTTTGATGGAGCTTAGTCATATTTTCCACGTATTCCTCTGAATACCCCATTCCTCTATAGCCAAGAAGGCAAAAGAGGTGATGGCCGCGTAGCTTGTACATCGTCGTTTCCTCCTAAAGTATTAGTTAACCTATTATAACAAATGGTTAACAATTAGCTATTTAATTTCCGTTGAAATAGAAATTTGAGACGCCAGTTTAAGAGAGCTGAAGGAATGAAGGGTAAGACTGCATTTCGTCCATTAGCCAGCAGTGGATTTGACCACTGGGAGGCCCAGCCGATTTGGCGGGAAACTTGAATGACTTTTTTTGTATGGTCTACACGTTCCTCTTCATATTCTTGGAGCGCATCTTCTAAATCGAAGTGACGTAATGCATTAGCGAGTGTTACGGCGTCTTCGATTGCTTGGCCTGCTCCTTGACCCATATTAGGAGTTGTCGCATGTGCAGCATCACCTAACAAGACTACTCGGTCAAATACAAATCTCGAGATAGGTTTAAGATCATAAATATCATGATGAAGGAAAAGCTCATCTTTTGTTTGTTGAATCATTTCAGCAACGTTTGGCGGGAAGTTTCTGAAATGATAGGAGACTTCACGCTGAGTCAAAGTGGCAAAAAAGTGACTTTTTTCTGCTGCTTTCATGCATGCAAACCAGTATAGTTGGTTGCCAATCATCGGGGCGAATCCGACTCTGCCTTCAGAACCCCAAATCTCATAGGATGTTTGCTCATCAATTAATCCATTGTTCTCTGTAATGCCGCGCCAACATGTATAACCAGCATAGCGAGGAACACTATTAGGAATGTAGCTTTTTCGGATGAGGGAATGGATACCATCTGCTGCAATAAGAAGATCTGCCTCCACTTTTTCGCCATCATCAAATGTTGCGGTGACTTGATGGTCATCTTGTTCTACCTGCACTAACCGTTTGTTGAATGAAATCCATTCCTTAGGGATATGGTGATAAAGGATTTCATGTAGCTTTCCTCTATGAATCGTAATATTTTCTTGCCCATATTTATTTTTTATTTTTTTAAAATCAATCGAGTTCAAGATTTTGCCGTCTTTATTAAGAAATAGCTGTGTAGTGAGTGGTGTACCATATGCGAGTACATCTTCACCAATACCAAGCCCCATCAATGCTTCTAGTGCATTGGAGCCAATACCGATACCTGTACCTAGCGGCTTGAATTCGGCCGCTTTCTCATAAAGATGCACCTCTGCCAGCTTTGAAAGAGCGAGGGCTGCTGTAAAGCCACCAATACCACCACCGATAATAATAATCTTCATGTAGCTCCCTCCCTTGTTTTTGTATGTTAATATATGACATATTATAGCACGAGATAGAAGTACTGCATGACTTGGTTGTTTCAAATGGTAATATGCCTTAAGATAAAGGAATGATAAGAAGTGAGGAGTTTTTAAATGGAAAATAACGATATCCTAATTAGGCTTCGATATGCCTTGAATCTTAAAAACCAAGAAATGAAAGAGATTTTTAAATTGGGAGGCAAAGAATTTACACAAGAGGAGATTCTTAAGATTCTTACAAAGACTTCCGAAGAGGAAACAGATGATAGCCAATTGAAAGTAAATGATAAAATGATGGCATTCTTTCTAAATGGCCTTGTAACATTCAAAAGGGGCAAACAAGATCCGAAACCGGGACAAGCGCCAGAAGCTCCCCAAGTAAAAGAACATGTCAATAATATGCTATTGAAAAAGGTAAAGGTTGCTTTGCAGCTGACGACTGAAGATATGCTCGACATTTTAGATGATGGCGGAATTGCTGTGTCAAAAGGAGAGCTTGGGGCTATTCTAAGGAAAGCAGGACATCGTAATTATAAAGAGTGTGGCGACAATTTCGCGCGGAAGTTCTTAAAGGGCTTAACGATTAGATTAAGAGGGTAACAAGCAAAAAGCGTCTAATGACGCTTTTTGTTTTGCACAGATATTTACATTCCATTTATGGAAGACGGAAAAAACGTCTCGTATTTTCTGTGGCTTGCTGAGCAAGTTCTTCAACAGATACGCCCCTATATTTAGCAACTTCCGATACAATATGCGGAAGGAAGGCTGGTTCATTTCTGCCGTTTTTAGGTTTTGGCGTCAGTGTGCGAGGTGTCAGATAAGGTGCATCTGTTTCCACCATTAAGCGATGTAGTGGAATGAATTTTACTGCCTCCTGCAACTCTTTCCCACGCCTCTCATCGCAAATCCAACCTGTTAAACCAATATGGAAGCCCAACTCTACATATTGCTGCACTTCTTCAGCGCTCCCTGTAAAACAATGAACAACAGAACGGTTAATCAAGTCTTGGTGGTTGTCCATTATTTCTAAAAACCGCTGATGAGCATCCCTTACATGAAGAAAGAGAGGCAAGTCCATTTCCCGTGCAAGGTTTAATTGGGCAATAAAGCAGTCCTCCTGTATATCTTGAGGTGAGTACATACGATTGAAATCAAGACCGCATTCACCGATAGCCACCACTTCTTGATGGTTAGCCAATCCACGTAACTGTTCTATTGACTGTCCATTAAATTCAGAAGCATCGTGTGGATGGATACCCGCTGTGGAAAAAAGAGTGTTAGGGAATTCTTTTGCCAATCGAAGGCTTTTTTGGCTTCCTTTTATGCTTGAACCAGTCAGAATCATATGAGTGACTCCACTTGAAACCGCACGTTCTACGACTTCTTGTGTATCCTTTGAAAAACGCTTGTCCGCAAGATTAAGCCCAATATCTATTAATGAGTCCATGTTATCCCTCCTAAAAGCTTACCTCTATTTTACCCTAGATGATAAGGGATGTTTAATCGTTTACTCTGCTTGAGTTACTTCTGGTTTGTTTCGATTACAGTTAGCATTAACCTGTTTCCTCCCCTAAGGCTTATTGAGGCTCCTCAAATTCGGTGATGGCTTTGTGATGGACTTTGTGCCTTGTTGGGATATTGATAAGGGGCAAAACTTACTCTTTCGAGAATAGTGGATAGTAAAATAGAATCATTTTATATAAAACAATAACAAAAAATACTGTATATTGCTAAAATAGTATAATAAAAGGAAGATATTGGAGGGGATTCTATTTATGAAAAAGATAGCATTAGCAGCAGCCACAACGGCAATGTTGCTATCTTCAGTTGGAACAACCGAGGTAACACCAGCATCAGCCGCAACAACTGTGCAACTAAAAGATGGTGTACTCGTAAATAAGGCAACAGGTAAGGCAGTAGAGGGGTACAAAGTATATAATGGTTGCTTATACAAAAATGGTTCACTAGCACCTGGCTATGTTAAATATGGCAGTGGGAAAAATTTAAAACTATACCATAATGGTAGGCTTAAAAAAGGTTACTATAGAACAAAGGATGATAAATATCAGTTCCTAGATGGATCATTGATTCCAGGTAAAGATTTTTATGACAATGGCCTAGAAGAACTTTATTACCAAGATGGTGTTTTAACAAAGCGAATATATGTCAATCCTTCAGATGGTAAACTATATGAAAATACGAAGCTGAAAAAAGGCGATTATGTTATTCATAGCTTTGATGATGATGATAATCCTCATTTGAATCTTTATACCAATGGCATTTTATCGAAAGGCTATCATTTTGCCGATTATAAAAAGAAAATGTATTTATTTAAAGACGGACACATTTCTCTTGCTACCCTTTATAAGGGCAAATTGTACCAAGATGGGCTTCCAGCACCAAAGAATAAAGTTATCTCAGATGGGAAAGACACGTATTATTACAATGATGCGCTAGCAAATGGTGCTATCAAAGAGTACGTTTATAAAAATGGGAAGAGAGTACGCAATATAACGGCACAAAAATTCTTAGACAAATTAGCAGAAGTCCAAAAGCTAAGCGCGGCGACAGAAGTGAACTCCGTAGCGTTAAATGCAAAAATAGCCAATTTATTAACCTACTATACGGAAAATTACGAAACAATTTACCAAAGCTATACAGTGTACGAGAAAGTGACAACATTAACATCGAAACTAAATGATTTAAAAGAAATTGTAGGGAAGCTAGATCATACAGAAGCAACAATAGCGAATGATAAAGCAGTTAGAGAAAAATTAGGCTCTTTATATGATAAACAAAGGCTTAAACATGTTAATGGGGACATTTTAGACGGCGAATATAAAGGTAATATTTACAAGAAGGGCCGTTTGATGGGTTCGCGTGAAAATGTCGACCTAAAGAATACCACTGCAGCATATAAAAAATTGTCTACTGATAAATCAGCGACAATGCAACAAACAATCGGTGCTCTAACAGCACAAGTAATGGCGGCAAAGTCAGTCTTAGCAGCAGCAAAAGCACCAAAATATCCAAATTTAAAATTTAATACGCCTCAGGCAGAAGAAGTACTACGTGATAGCTTAATACAGCGTCGTGCACTAATAAAAAAAGCAGCGCAACAACATGAAACAGTAAATACCGCTACTTTAGAAAACGAACTTCTTGCAGGTTTTACAGAGCTTGGCGAAAAAATATCGTTTGAACAAGCTTCAACTACAGCAACGTACAAACCACTTGCTGCGGGGGAAGTTGCAAAGGGAACATTTGATGACAAGGGATTTGCATATTACGCTATTAATGTCGATCAAGTAGAAGGAAACTATTACTTTGTTGGAAATCATGAAGTGTCAAATCTAGCTTTTTGGATGAGTGACACAAAAGAAGCAATCAACGATAGTGATGAAGAAGTTGCGAAAAAATTACGCTATCTCGAAAAAGGTGTTTACTATGTAGCGATAAAAGGAAAACCAAATGCACCATACCGCTTCAAACTATACCAACAAACATATAACTATACGACAATGAAAGAACTTCCTTCTGGTCCAAATGCTTTAAGTACGCCTAGAGTAAAATTACCGTATTACCAATATTCAACCCCTTCAGTTGATATCAACCTAACAACGGATGAACATATCATGTTGTATGGCGTATCAAACGAAGATCCATTTAAAAGAACGGTTGAAAATATTGTGTTGACGAATAAAAAAACAGGTAAAACATATCCAGTCGTTCATATTTCGACAACACACTTCTCATCAAATGCACCAAACGGCAAGTATTCATTGTCGATTATACCTACTCAAAAAGGTGTTCCAGGACATGTGGGGATTCGCTACGAAACGACACCCCATTTAAAAATCAATAAACCAAATCAAGAAAGTCGTTTTTATACACTGAACGTTAAAAAAGATACGAAATTTAAATTTGAGCTAACGGGTTCTGGAAAAATGCTATTATACGATCACAACCATCACCTAGTGAAAAAAGCAACAATCGCAAATGGAACTGATAAACGGGAGTTTGTCTATACCGTGAAAAAAGGCCGTTATAGCCTCAAAGCTCCTTTGACTATTAAAGTTACACCGAAATAAAAGGTATTCGCTAATTAAATTAGTAGAAAAGGAGAATCTTGTGTAAAGATTCTCCTTTTCTATAGATAGTAAAATAGAATCATTTTATATAAAGTTAATAACAAAATATACTTTATTTTGGTAAAGTGGTATAACAAAAGGAATGTGCTGGAGGGAGTTCTATTTATGAAAAAGATAGCATTAGCAGGAGTCGCAACAGCGATGTTACTGTCATCGGTCGCGGCAACTGAGGCAACACCAGTATCAGCAGCCACGACAACTGTACAATTAAACAAAAAAGGTGTACTCGTAAATAAGGCAACAGGTAAGATTGTGAAAGGATATAAAGTATTTAATGGTGACTTATACAAAAATGGTTCATTAGCACGCGGTCGCGTTAAATATGGGAGTGGGAAAAATTTAAAACTGTACCGTAATGGTCACCTTCAAAAAGGTTACTATATCACACGGGATTTTAAATATTTTTTTAGAAATGGAAAATTAGTACCAGGTAAAACTCTAGAAGATAGTAACTTGAATGACTGTTATTATCAAGATGGTGTTTTAACAAAGCGTATTTATGTTAAATCAGACGGGAAATTATATGAAAATACAACTCTGAAAAAAGGCGATTATGTTATTCGTGACTTGGACGATGACTATGAAGATGTGGAGCGTATGACGCTTTATACAAATGGTATTTTATCGAAGGGCTATCATTTTGCCGACTATAAAAAGATAACGTATTTATTTAAAGATGGTCGCATTCAACAAGCATCACTTTATAAAGGAAAACTATATAAAAATGGCAAACCAGCACCAAAAAATGAAGTCATTTCAGACGGGAAGGACACCTATTATTACAATGATGCGCTAGCGGATGGCGTTATTAATGATTACCTATATGAAAATGGCAAGAAATTATATAATGCAACGGTAAAAAACTACTTAGACAAATTAGCTGAAATCAAGAAACTAAGTATAGCACTAACGATAGATTCAAAAGTGTTAAATACAAAGCTGGCAGAGTTTTTAGCCTACTATACTGAACATTATTATGCGATTTATCAAAACTATCTAGTGTGCGATGATGAGGATTGTTCAGAGGAACCAGCTTATAAAATATTAACAGCGCAATTCAATGATTTAAAAGAAATTGTAGGGAAGCTAGATCATACAGATGCAACCATGGCAAATGATAAAGCCATCAGAGAAAAATTAGACTATTTATATGATAAACAAAGCATTCATAGCGCAAATGGTGAGATTTTGAATGGGGAATACAAAGGGAATATTTATACTAACGGCCGTTTAATTGGTTCGCGTGAAGATGTTGCCTTAAGCGCTGCTACTTCGACATATAAAGGATTGTCTACTGATGAGTCGGCGACGATGCAACAGAAAGTCGATGCTTTAACATCGCAAGTAAAGGCGGCAAATGATGTGTTTACATCCGCAAAGGCACCCGAATACCCTTATACATCATTTAATACGCGTGAAGCCGAGGAAGTGCTCCGCGAAAGTCTAATTCAGCGTCGTGCCCTTATAAAAAAAGCAGTACAACAACAAGTTTCAGTGAATACAGCTGCTTTAGAAGAAGAACTTCTCGCTGGCTTCGCTGAGCTTGATGAAAAAATAACATTTAATCAACCCTCTACCACAGCAACGTACAAACCACTAGCGGTGGATGAAGTCGCAACAGGAACATTTGATGACGATGGCTATGCATATTTTGCCATCACGATCGATCAAGTAGAAGGGAACTATTACTTAACTGGAAATGCGGATGTACCAGAACTTTCTTCTTGGATCAGTAATGCAAAAGAAACAATCAATGGTGCGGATGAAGCGGTGGGGAAAAAATTACGGTATCTTGAAAAAGGTGTTTATTATATGGCCGTGCAAGGCAAACCCAATGCATCTTACCGTTTCAAACTATATCAAAGAACGTATAACTATACGACAATGGCTGAACTTCTTTCTGGCCCAAATGCTTTAAGGACGCCTAGGGTGAAATTACCGTATTACCAATATTCAACACCATCCATTGATATCAACCTAACAACTGATGAACATATCATGCTGTATGCAGTATCAAACGAAGATTCATTTAAAAAAACAATTGAAAATATTGTGCTGACGAATAAAGCAACGGGCAAAACATATCCAGTCGTGCGTATTTCGACAACATTCTTCTCATCAAATGCGCCAAATGGCAAGTATTCATTGTCGGTAACACCTACGAAAAAAGGCGTTCCTGGGCATGTGGGCATACGCTATGAAACATCACCACATTTAAAAATCAATGAACCGAACAAAGGTAGCTATTTTTACACATTGAATGTCAAAAAAGATACAAAATTTAAATTTATGTTAACCTCAAAATATGGTCAAGCATACTCTGATGAAAAGATGCGCTTATACGATCATAATCATCACCTAGTAAAAGCTGTAACACTTGCAGAAGGAACCAAGCAACGTGAGTTTGTCTATACCGTGAAAAAAGGACGTTATAGCATTACTGGAGAAATGATTATTACAGCTACTTTGAAATAAACGCTTTCATTAATTAAATTAGTAGAAAAGGAGAATCTTGCGCAAAAAGATTCTCCTTTTCTTATGTTCAAAATTTAAAAGGAAGAATCACTCTTTATACAGAAAAAGCAGCCTCCCCATAAGGCGAAAGCTGCTTATTTAATGCTTTTTTATTGAGGTTCCTCCGCTTCGGCGATTGCTTTGGTTTGATGGACCGTTCCACGTGGATGGTTAGGAGGGGCATAGATCGAATACAGCTTAATTGGTTTGTTGCCTGTATTGGTCAGATTATGCCATGTACCAGCTGGAACAAAAAAGACATAATCATCCCGCACTGGTTGCTGGAAGTCTAAGAACTGTTTATTTTTACCCATTTGTACAAGGCCTTCGCCTTCTTCAATGCGAATAAACTGGTCTGTATGCGGATGAATCTCCAAACCAATATCTCCTCCGACTGGAATGCTCATCAGAGTAAGCTGCAAATGCTCACCGGTCCATAGCGCAGTGCGGTAGTTCGTATTTTGTTTTGTTGCTGTGTCTATATTGATAGCAAAAGGTGCTGGGCCATAATCTCTTAAATAAACATTATTCGGACTTTGGTAGGTTTGCTGGTATTGATTTTGAAACTGGTAAGGGGAGGGGCTATTCGGGTAATAGCGGTGGGTTGTTCCGCAAGACGGACAATGATAGTGATACAAAACATCATTCCTTTTTTACTATACTGTACGCTTCTTACGGAACTTTGGTGCCTATTTTAAATTAACTTTTGAAAGCTGTGTCTTCTTTACATACAGACTGCAATAGATGCTGTAACTCAGCAGTTTCTTCTTCATTAAGGGGTATTAAAGGCAAACGTACACCGCCTACTGCTATTCCTCTCAGATTCAGAGCAGCTTTTACAGGGCAAGGGTTAGGTGCGCTAAATAATCCTTTGAATACAGGGAGGAGCCTACGATGATCTGCCGCAGCTTCCATCACATCCCCGTTTTTAAACTTTTCCATCATCGCTTGCATTTCATTTCCAATAATATGGGAAGAAACGGAAATAACGCCAGTAGCACCAATCGATAGAGATGGCAGTGTTAAATGGTCTTCTCCTGTATAGACACTGAAGTCATTGGGTGTTTGCGTAATGAGTTCAGCCATTGCATCCAAGTTTCCGCTCGCATCTTTAATGGACACGATGTTATTAATCGCGGCAAGGCGAGTGACTGTTTCAACGGATAGATTGACAACACTTCTTCCAGGGATATTGTAGAGAATGATTGGTAGCTGTGTTGATTCCGCAATTGCTTTGAAGTGCTGATAAAGGCCCTCTTGTGATGGTTTATTATAGTAAGGTGCAACAAGCATAATTCCATCCACACCTATGTCTTCAGCAGACTTAGTCAGTTCAATGGATGCCCTTGTATTATTAGATCCTGTGCCTGCAATAACAGGAATCCTATGGTTTACTTCATCTACGACAAATTGAAATAAACTGATTTTCTCTGCTGTTGTGAGTGTAGGGGATTCACCTGTAGTACCAGCTATCACAATCCCATCTGAGCCGTTTTCGATAAGATAATTAATCATCTCACGAGTAGCTCTAAAGTCAATATTTCCTTGTTGGTCAAATGGGGTCACCATCGCCGTTATAATTCTTCCAAAATTCATTGCTTCTCCACTTCCTTTTCATTTTTTGGAGAAGGGCAGTATAGAAAATGACGCAAAAAAAGCAGCAACGTGACTACGTTGCTGCGAGAATTCATAAAGTCATCTCCATGCGTACGATAGCCCTCCATATAGTTTCCTACATGACAGTCCTGTGTTTATTCAACAGCAGGCCCAGCAATAGAGAAATATGAGTTTCTCTAAGCTTCGGCAAATTCCCCTTTCCACTGCAGTAGTCGGATCTCATCATCCTCTTGCAGCTTACTCATGGTTTTTGCGCCTCTATCCTTATTTCAAAAGATATTGAAATAAGTGAATATTCAATTACAGAAAGTATAGCAGTCTAGCTATGCTTTTACAAGATAGAAAGCCAAATATTATTATATTTCTCTGTTTTTAATATTGGCATTCATATTGCCAGCTGTAAGCGTATCATCAAGATTGTCTTTTTGAAGGTCATTATCGTGCTTATTAGCAGGATCGTATAGTTCTTGCTCTGTAATAGCACCACGATTTGCTTCATCTACATCGCTATCTGTGACAGAAGCATCACCAGTCGTTTCAATGCGTGCTTCCTCGCGTTTTAGATTATCAGTGACTTGTTCTGTTTCGGTCACTTGTTTTTTACCAATGACTACTTCTTCATTTACCACTGGTTTTTTCGTCACTTCAATTTGTTCTTCGACGATTGGAATACGGATGGTGTCATCTTCACCCATTGGAGCATAAGCATCTGTAGTGGCAGCTGCTTCATCAGTAACTTTTCGTCTTTCTACATACACTTCATCATGTGTGACAGGTACATTGACTGTTTGTGGTTCTTCCACAACATCTTTGTGAACTTCAACTTCACCAGTTTGTACTTGGTCTTTTTCAACATCAAGTTGTTCTTTGCGCAGTTTTAATGTTTGCTCATCTGCTACTGTATTATTAACATCCACTGTATCATTAGTAGCTACTGTGGTATCAAGACCTACATTTGCCTCTTGGTTGTCTACTGGTGTTAGTGGGTCAGCAGTGCCTAGAAGCGTATCATCTTCTTTGTTTGCTAAAAGTAGAATGCGGCCATCGTTAATATCGCGTTCGTAGCGACGAGCAGATTCTTCATCAAAGCCAAGTGTTAAGAAATATTCGTAATAAGATGCATGGTCCACATCTGTGTGGAAATCACCTTTAAATACTGCTGCTAGGCGATCGAAGAAACCTTCATCTTCTTCCATATTTCGACCGCCGACATCTTCTGTTAGTACGCCTGTTTCATTTTTTACGACTGATGGAGCAGAAGGGAAGTTTGTTGTATTAAGGGCAATTGAGAAATCGTCAGTTGCATATCCTTTTTGGCGATATTCATCAATAGCTTTAATCACTTCCGCGCTTGAGTTATAAATTCCTAATACTTTTTTATCCATGTGTATTACCTCCATTATTTGTTTCATTTTTTTGATATGCGATTACAACATAAATATACCCGAATCTCTTTCATCGAAACGCTTAAGCATAAAAGAATGTTTGTTTTAGAATTAGTAAAATGTGACAATGATAAAGAAGATAAACGCTAAAGAAAGGTGCTTATATATATGAAAAAAGCCGTATTTTTAGATCGTGATGGGGTCATTAATGAGGTACTAACCAAGCGGGTAAAGTTTGTGAACAAACCGAAAGATTTATATTTCTTGCCAGGTGTTCCTGAAGCCATAAAAAAATTGAATGCCTATTTTGATTTTGTGTTTGTGGTCACCAATCAGGGCGGTGTAGGTCTTGGATATATGAAAGAATCGGAATTGAAAAAAATCCACTTGCATATGATTGAGGAGTTAAAGAAACAGGGAGCCCATGTGGATGAGGCAGTCTATTGTCCACATAAACCAAAAGCTGGTTGTGCTTGCCGGAAGCCTAACAGCAAGTTAATTGAAGACCTAGCAACAAAATATGAAGTTGACTTATCAAAATCCTTTATGGTTGGTGATACCGATACAGATATAATGGCGGGGAAGAAAGCAGGGGCGAAAACAGTTTATTTAGGTGAACGCGATCCACTAGCCGATGCAGTATGTAATGACTTGAGCGAAGCGGCAGAATGGATTATAACACATCAGTAATTCCATGTTAGGAGACTAAGAGGTCGGGAGAAATTGAATTGCAGTTGTTTTTCAACGAAATAGCTATATTGAAGTTGGATCAGCGAAGACAACTCAGGGCTTACCACTACTCTTAGCAAAACGCAGCTATTCCCACTTCATCTCCACATCAAATTAGTATCTTTAAAATATACAAATCAGGGTTTTTCAGTAACCACAAAACTATTGGAGAACGTAAACTAGTAAGAGGGGCCTTCCCAGAAAGTTTCAATTCTTTGACACATGATTACTTGCAGAATACGATAAATTAGTGAAGAAATGAAAAATAGGAGGTCAATATGTATGGCAGATTTATTTGAAGAATATACCTTGAAAAACGGAGTAGCATTGCGCAACAGAGTCGTAATGGCACCAATGACGAACTACTCTGGCAATGCCGATGGAACCGTTACTGATGCGGAGGTTGCTTATTATGCACGCCGTTCAGAAGGCGTCGGTATGATTGTGACAGCCTGCACGCATGTATTAGAAAACGGTAAAGGTTTTCCAGGACAGTTTGCCGGATATGATGACAAGTTTATCCCTAGCCTAAAACGCGTGGCTGATGCGATTCATACAGGAGGAGCAAAAGCAGTGCTTCAAATTTTCCACGGAGGAAGACGTTCTATTCCAGAAGAGGTACCAAATGGCGAAATCGTAAGTGCAAGTGATGTCGCTTATCCAGACAATGCAACACCAAGACCCATGACAACTGATGAAGTAAAAGAGGCAGTCAAAGCGTATGGCGAAACAACGCGTCGTGCGATCGAAGCAGGCTATGATGGCGTTGAGATTCATGGAGCTAACACATACTTATTGCAACAATTTTTCTCTGCCCACACGAACAAAAGGACCGATGAATATGGTGGAGTAATTGAAAATCGTATGCGCTTTCCTTTAGAGGTTTTACGTGAGGTAAAACAAGTGGCTGCAACGCATGCTAAGGAAGCCTTTATCATTGGTTATCGCTTCTCACCTGAAGAACCTGAAGAAAACGGAATTACAATGGATGATACTATCCAACTTGTAGATGCTTTGGCTGCAGAAGGGCTGGATTATCTGCATGTATCGCATATGGAATTCTTCGCGAAGCCGCATCGTTTTACTGGCGACCAAGAAAAAACACGTGTCCAACTGTTAATAGAAACGATCAATGGCCGGACTGCTTTGATTGGAGTAGGATCAATTTATAGTTTCGATGATGCAGTGAAAGCATTGGAGACAGGTGTTGATCTTGTGGCATTAGGCCGCGAATTATTAATTGAACCGGATTGGGTACAAAAAGCGCAAGAAAATCCGTCATCCATTAGAACAGAAATGGATATGTCTATGCAGAAAGAATTAGCGATCCCTGACCCGATGTGGGGAGCTCTAAAAAGACCGAATTGGATTCCTGGAATGAAGGCTTGACTTGACAGAATTTTTGACAAATAGTATGCTACTAATAATGAGTTAGTTATAGAACATTTTAGCAAAGAGCTATAGCGATATGGTTTTTTGAAAAAATGAAACTATAATACGGTATTCTTCTAAAAGGAAGAATGAATATTAAAGGTAGACGATTAATCCCCATTCAAGATGGGTTCGTTAAAAGTAAACCGATAATTTCTTTGTTTAATAGTGCCTTGCGCCTTTTAAATGATGAAATTGTCGGTTTTTTTATGTAAAAAAAGGAGGGATTTTGGATGTCGTGGCCACTATTGTTTCTCATTTTTCTTGGACTTTCTCTAGGGAGCGGATTGTGTATCCTGCATCCGCAAGTCCCGCTTCGATTCATTCGCATTCATATCGGCATGCTGGCGTTAGCACCAATTGCCGCTTTATTAGGTCTTATTTTTTCTAAAGGAGATTATTTCCTAGGAGTATTGCATTTTGATTCATTATCATGGCTCTGGTCTCTGTTTGTTTTGACGATTGGATTAATCGTTCAGCGATATTGTGTCCATTATTTGCTAGGCGATAAGTCATACCGCAAGTACTTTGCACTTTTAACTATTACTACTTCAGCTGATGCCCTTGCATGGTTATCTGATGATGTTCGCCTTTTATTTATTGGATGGGGGCTAACACTATTTTGTTTAACTGTCTTAATCGGATTAAGGAAGGAATGGAAGGTAGCGCAGCATGCTGCAAAAGTATCCCGCGGCTATCTATTAGCTAGTTTGCTGGCACTGGGTCTTGCTTTATTCTGGTTAGCGTACAGTACAGGCGAATGGCGTTTATCAACTATACTGACCCCTGATACATTAGGTTTGTTATCTGGTTATGAAAAGACAGGAATTAATTTATTGCTTCTTGTTTCAGCGCTCATTCCTGCTGCTCAATGGCCAACACATCGTTGGCTACTTGATTCTGTTGTTACACCAACTCCTATTTCAGCTGTTATGCATGCTGGGATTGTTAATGCGGGAAGTATTATGCTTGCTCGTTTTTCTCCATTGTTTAATGGGGACTTGGCGCAGATAATTTTACTTGTTATTGCAGGTCTTTCTGTCTTAATCGGCACAGGCATTATGCTTGTGCAAGTGGATTATAAACGGCAGTTGGTGGGATCAACAATAGCACAAATGGGTTTTATGCTGGTGCAATGTGCACTAGGCGCCTATCTTGCAGCTATTACACATGCAGTATTGCATGGTTTGTTTAAATCTACTCTTTTCTTGCAAGCAGGTTCAGCTGCCAAGGCAAAAGCGCCTGTTACTTCTAAGGACCAAGCAGCTTCTGTTATATGGACAGTTGCAGGTGGTGCGCTTGGAACACTTATAGGATTAGGGCTTTGGCTGACAGCTAAAGGAGAAGGCTATCAACTGATTAGTGCTCTTCTACTCGGCTGGTCGATTGCCCTTGCATGGGCACAGCTGGTAGCGGCACACCCTACTGCTACTGGAAAAATCGCAGGTTTCTTCTTATTAGTTGCAGGTGGACTTGTTTTTAAAGTCGTTCATACACTGTTTTACAACATTTTGCAGGGGACCATCGACAGCGATTTCCATCAGCCGTTTATACTATCGATTATTGTTTTAGTTGTTTTACTAGCTGCGATTGTATGTGGAACTTGGCTGATTCGAAGGAATAATAAAGTATCCTTTGCGCTTTATCTATGGCTAGTTCGGCTTGGAGAACCTAAAAAACGTCTCGCGGAAAGCCATCCAAACTATCTTGCACAATTATTAACGAAGGAGGGGAATTATCAATGAGTACGGCGTCAACACTTCACTATGATGAGGGATTTAAACCGAACGATCGCTCGCTTCAAGAGATTGTAAAAAAAGCGAGCGAGGTCATTGTGCCCCTCGGCGATATTAATAACTTTGCAGCAAGAAGCCCTTGGGCGGGACTCGAGCACCAGACTTTTGACCAAGTGGCAAAAAGGCTGAAGGAGACGGGTGACATTGACATGTATCCTAATCATGCCATCGTCTCCTCTGCTGCTCGTAAGGGAGAAATTGATTTGGCCATCTTAGAAGATGGGTTGAATGCATGGCTTGATGAGCAGTTGATATGCTTGCCTAGAGAACTCGCGAAAGAATATTGCCGTAATGTATTACAACAAGAATCAAATTCCTTCACTACAAGAGAATTGCCTGGCGCAAAGACTGCTGCACTTTGGTATAGTAAATACTTTTCACCCACTAAAAATAAACATTCCATCTTAACAATGAGTCAACGTGTGCAACAACCAGGAAACGAATCTCTTGTAGAAAATGTAAATCTACATGTGATTAAATGGTGTAAATTATATTTGGATGAATCACTTGCGGTGTGGTCCATGCCCAATAAAGAGGCAGGATTTTATGCAGCATGGCGCCAAATGGCTAAATATGATCGCACGCTTACTCATGAAACGCGCAGGCAACTTGATCAACTAAATCAAAATGCGGAGCAAGCTTTGATGGAAGTGCTTCACAATATGGATATTCCTAAAACAGAATGGCAAGAGTATTTGGAGGCTCACCTGCTCGCACTACCAGGATGGGCGGGTATGATACGTAGCCGTGAAGAGGAATCAGAGGCACTGCTATTAGAATATCTGGCTATGCGGCTATCTCTAGAATATGTATTCGTAAAAGAATATCTTCCGTTGCCAGAGCCAGTGCAAGATGATGTTCAACTCATTGAAAAACTTGTTATTAGCTGGATTGAATTTGGCAGAGTGAGACTCGAGGATTGGGCAGCATTAGAACCAGAGGAAATAAAAGCACGCCTTATGCTCGCAAATCGCTTCGATTCCTTTGTCCAAGGGCGCCTTTGGCTGGAAGCTTGGGAGAAAACGTATGAAAAAAATCTTCAAGAATGCTTGCCGACTAACCCTACAACAATAGAAGAAGCAAAAACAATCGCAGCACAATTTGCTTTTTGTATTGATGTACGTTCTGAAACGTTCAGAAGGCATTTAGAAAGAAGCGGGCCATTCGAGACTTTTGGGACAGCTGGATTTTTTGGCTTGCCAATTGAAACAAACGAACTTGCAAGCTCCAATAGCCATAATTCATTGCCGATTATGTTTAAGCCTTCTCACAAAGTGCTTGAATCCACGGACAGGGATCAGCTAGAACAATACATTGAGCGGGCACATACTGCCCATTCCGTTGGGAAAACATTTAAAACAATGAAACAAAATATGCTGACGAGCCTGCTATTGCCTGAAATCAGCGGACCATGGCTTAGTATTCAAACATTAGCACGAAGCTTTATCCCGCAAAAAGCTGGTGAAGTCATGCGGCAAATGAGCGAAAAATGGCTTAAAAAGCCAATGACAAAATTGACGCTTCATTCTCCAGATGAAGGAGCAGGTGAATTGCCTGTAGGTTTTACGGAAGAAGAACAAGTATTTTATGTACGGCAAGCCCTTCAAACAATGAGTTTGACAGAGAACTTTGCCCCATTGGTTGTTATTTGCGGTCATGGAAGCCAAAGTCGAAACAACCCCTATGCATCCGCTCTTGATTGCGGGGCATGTGGAGGAGCATCAAGCCAATTTAATGCACGTGTGTTGGCGACATTATGTAATCTGTCTAATGTTCGTGAGACCCTTGCAAAAGAAGGCATTCACATACCAGAAGATACTGTTTTTGCAGCGGCTGAGCATATTACTTCGTTGGATGAGTTGAAATTTACGTATCTGCCAGTATTACCGGTAGCTGCAAAAAATTCATTCGAGCTTATTCAAGGGGCTCTTCCAACTGTGCGTAAGAGTGTAAACGCTGAAAGACTTGCTCAGCTTCCGACACTCCACCCTGATTGCCCAGATCCGGAAGAGGAGGTACGCCGTTTCGCTGACGATTGGAGCGAGGTGCGCCCGGAATGGGGGTTAGCGCGGAATGCTGGATTTATAATCGGCGAACGGACCTTAACGGAAGATTGTGACCTAGAGGGAAGAGTATTTCTTCAAAATTATCAGTGGCAGTTAGATCCAACAGGCGATATACTGGCTAGTATCATTGCAGGCCCTGCTCTAGTAGCACAATGGATTAATTTACAATATTATGCGTCTACAGTAGCTCCGCATTATTATGGCAGCGGCAATAAAGCGACACAGACAATTACTGCGGGAGTTGGCGTCATGCAGGGTAATGCAAGCGATCTTCTTTTTGGACTTCCATGGCAATCTGTTATGATGTCTGATGAAGAGGCATACCATGCACCTATACGTTTATTAGTGGTCGTGCAAGCGCCTAAGTATAGGGTTCAGCAAATCTTAGAACAGAATGCGGAGTTCCGCCAAAAGCTACAGAACGGCTGGATTCGCCTTTCATGCATCGATCCAGATGGCATATGGCATAGTTTTTCATAAGTTATCGCTTTACGTGCTTACCTTCGCATTATTAAAATAGAAGCAGAGTAACTAAAATGCCAACAGGTTAGCGGGAGATTGAAAAATGGATAAAACAAGAGGAACGGTAGAATCGGAAATCAGCAAAGCTTTAACGCACTGGGAAAAGAATTATTTAGGGCGCGGATCGGTTTCGGTTAAGTCGGATATTTTGCGCGATATGATTATTGTCGTGCTGCGCGGTATCCTGACACCTGCAGAATATTCTCTCTGTGAAAAGAAAGAAGGATTGCTTAAGGTGAAAGATCACCGAAATAGCCTCGTGGAATCTGGGATAGATGAGCTGAAGGCAATTATCAGATCGATCACAAACCAAGAGGTTTTAAGCTTTCATACAGATATAAGCACACAAACAGGAGAGCGGATTATGCTCTTTAAGCTGCATACCGATTTACAAAGTGAACTAAGTTAATTGTTCACTAATTCTGTCAGTGAAAAAAGTGAAATCTTTCTAACGATTTCACTTTTTTCTTATAATGTTTGAAAAAAATATGATATACATAGAGGTATCTCATCATGCTATTTATTACTAAAAAATCGCTTGAAAGTCTTGCTGAATCTCATAGAGAGCCAGATATGCTTCTTTGTTACGCGACGCCTCAAGGCTTTTCAGCTATCACCGATCGAGCTATACTACTGATAAATGATAATCATATGATTGTTCTTTTTCTAAATCTATTCTCCACCAAAATAGTACATAAACTTATTTTTGAATTAGCTGAAATCCAAGATCAAAAGTATGCTACTAAAGATCCGTTTACAGTCCTATGGTCTTTCAATTTAAAGAGGCAGGCATGGAAGTTTAGAATTCCCACCAAAATATTGACTCTTGGCTCGATGCAAAGAGAATTTTTAATGTTTGTAAAACAAAATATCCTGTAAATGATAAAAGATAATAATGAATTGCCTATGAAAAAACCGAACAATGTGAAAAAATCTCACATTTGTTCGGTATTTTTTGTTCTTCTATAGAATTCATTCAGTATGAAGAACTTTTGGTGATCCGTTCCAGAGGGCATTTTCTACGAGGCTTGCCTTCAATTTCCATCAATCCAATCCTGCGGAGCTTTATAGCTCATCCGCAGAGTCGCCGTCTACTACACACCACTTTTAAATAAGATTCATCGTTTTTTGAAGTGGATTCTATGAAGCCCAAATTTTTAGCTTCGTAAAATCTCCTTTTGTTCTGTTTATCCAAACTTTGGTTTCGTTAGTTCTTTTTAAGTTGGGCTTTCGCCGTCCTTTCCCATTGTAGAAGGGAAGGGTAAGGGTCATAAGCCCATTCATAACGGCCGTTAAATTTATAAATACCATAGTGGAGATGCGGTGGAAACTTACCTGAGGTTCCTTCACTTCCATAACCTGAGCTACCTACATAACCAATTATTGTTCCAGGTTTGACGATATCACCGACTTCTATTTCTTTGGCATAGGAGGAAAGATGAGCATAGTAATGATAGGAATTATGGTGATCCCGAATGCCGATTCGCCATCCACCAAATTTGTTCCATCCTTTTGTGACGACAACTCCATATGAAGCAGATAATACCGGCGTCCCATAGTCAGCAAAGATATCTGTTCCTTCATGAATACGCCTTCCTCCCCAACCACGGTTAGCTCCCCAGGTTCCCTTGAAGGTATAATTATATCCGAGCGCTACGGGGAAAGTGTACTGGTCTAAATTGATATCTTGATATTTTTTATATAATGATGCAATGGCCAAGACTTGATTGACGATCGTCTCATTGGTGTAATAATCCCATAAAGCTTTTTTGAAATCGGCTTCTGATGGTCCGTAATGACTTAAGTAACTGGCCATCGTATAGATTATGTCAATATCATTTTCAGCATCAGCCACACCATCTTTATCTCCATCAAGCCCCATGCCACCAAAATAATCAATCGTAGTTGGTGAATTATCCTGTATTAAAGGATTAAAAGGGCCTGCCCAATATTCATCAGAAAAGCGGATGGCAACTACGCCTTCCCGTGATGGAATATCTTTTCGTACTGCCTGAATATTACGTTCATATTGATCAATAGCAGCTAAGAAATACCAAGGCACCAACATATCTTCAAATTGAACATAAAGAGACATTCGCTGCTTTAGCAGGTCTTCTTTAGATGTTTCCGTTTCAGCTAATACATTTAGAGGAAGAACCATTTGAATAGATGAGAGTGCTAGTAAGAATGCGATAATCAAGCGATTCATCAAAATCCTCCTTTCCTTCTTCGATAGAATATCCAAAAATGTTGATTTCATAAGCCAGTGTCTAAAAATCATAGTAGTTCCATAAATCCCTAAATTAATTAGTTATCATTCGAAAGTTCCTAACATATCATGGTTAAAACAGGCCTGAATGGAGGGATAACAATCGATATTTTAAATAAGTTTAAACGTTACCGTGAAGAAGAAAACAGGCTGAAGTGGGAAGGTACTTTTGCAGACTATTTAGAGATAGTCAAAGAAAGGCCTGAAGTGGCTCAAACTGCTCATTCGCGCGTTTATAATATGATTAAAAGCTCTGGTCTCAATGAAAGAGACGGCAAGAAAATGTATCACTTCTTTGGTGAAGAAATTTTTGGACTTGAAGAAGCCATTGAGAGGCTGGTAGAAGAATACTTCCACCCTGCAGCCAAACGATTAGATGTAAGAAAACGTATCTTGTTATTAATGGGGCCAGTCAGTGGTGGTAAATCCACGATTGTGACTATGCTTAAACGGGGATTAGAACAGTATTCACGTACAGATGAGGGAGCAGTTTATGCGATTAAAGGCTGCCCAATGCATGAAGATCCGCTTCATCTCATTCCACCCCATCTGCGTAACGACTTTTATGAGGAATACGGCATTCGTATAGAAGGAAATCTTTCGCCTCTAAACACAATGCGCCTTGACCAAGAATATAGGGGAGAGATTGAAAATGTGCAGGTAGAACGCATCTTCTTCTCTGAAGATAAACGCGTAGGTATCGGCACATTCACACCATCCGATCCGAAATCACAAGACATCGCTGATTTAACCGGAAGCATCGACTTTTCAACGATTGCAGAATACGGATCAGAATCTGATCCAAGAGCCTATCGTTTTGATGGTGAGTTAAATAAAGCGAATCGCGGAATGATGGAATTCCAGGAAATGTTGAAGCTAGACGAAAAATTCTTATGGAATCTCCTCTCCTTAACGCAAGAAGGAAACTTTAAAGCAGGTAGGTTCGCATTGATTAGTGCGGATGAATTGATTGTGGCACACACAAATGAAACGGAATACCGTACGTTTATATCCAATAAAAAGAATGAAGCCCTACATTCACGTATTATTGTCATGCCTATTCCTTATAACCTGAAGGTGAGAGAGGAAGAACGGATTTATGAGAAAATGATTCGCGACAGTGATATGAATCATATTCATATAGCACCGCATGCATTAAAAGCAGCTGCGATTTTCTCTGTTTTATCCAGGTTGGAAGTACCTAAAAAACAAGGAATCGATCTTGTAAAGAAAATGAGACTGTACGACGGCGAGAGTGTTGAAGGCTATAATTCTGTAGATGTGGAAGATTTGAAGAAAGAATATCCGAACGAGGGCATGCATGGTATCGATCCACGCTATATTATCAATCGAATTTCTTCAGCGATTATTCGCAAGAAGTCACCATCAATTAATGCGCTGGATGTCCTTTTAGCTTTAAAAGATGGGCTTGATCAGCATGCTTCCATTAGTCAGGAAGATAAAGACAAATACATGAATTTTATTGCCATTGCTAGAAGAGAGTATGATGAGATTGCGAAAAATGAAGTCCAAAAGGCATTTGTCTATTCATATGAAGAATCTGCTAAGACGCTGATGAATAATTATTTAGATAATGTAGAAGCCTTTTGCAATAAAAATAAGCTGCGTGACCCGCTGACAGGGGAAGAACTAAACCCAGACGAAAAGCTAATGCGTTCAATCGAAGAACAGATTGGTATTTCAGAAAATGCGAAAAAAGGCTTCCGCGAAGAAATCTTGATTCGGATCTCTGCTTATGCGCGTAAAGGAAAACGATTTGAATATAACTCGCATGAACGGTTAAGAGAGGCTATTCAGAAGAAGTTGTTCGCCGATTTAAAAGATGTCGTGAAAATCACGACTTCCTCCAAAACACCGGATGAATCGCAGTTGAAAAAAATGAATGAAGTAATCGCAACTTTGGTGGATGAACATGGATATACAACTACATCTGCCAATGAATTGCTTCAATATGTTGGTAGTTTATTGAATCGCTAAGTGTTAAGGAGTGTCCACATTTTTTAAGGACACTCCATTTTTTTATATCAAAAAGTTAAATAATTCAATCTCTATGCATAGTATAAGTAAAGCATTAAGAATTATCCCAATGCAAACGCCAAGTGCAGAGTTTCAAAATTAAGAGATGGGTGAGGATATAATGGCTGAAAATCCGAATAAGCATTTTGTCATTTCACAGGAAAATTGGTCTCTCCATCGCAAAGGGCATCAAGACCAGCAACGCCATATGGAAAAAGTAAAAGAAGCTATCAAAAGCAATTTGCCTGACTTAGTCAGTGAAGAAAACATCGTGATGTCGAATGGGAAAGATGTCATTAAGATTCCCATTCGTTCATTAGATGAATACAAAATTCGTTATAACTATGACAAATCGAAGCATGTAGGCCAAGGAAAAGGAGACAGCAAAGTTGGGGATGTGATTGCCCGTGATGGCAGCGGCCAACAAAATGGGCCAGGCAGAGGGAAGAAGGCCGGAGACCAAGCTGGGGAAGATTACTATGAGGCAGAGGTAAGCATAGAAGAAGTGCAAAGTGTATTGTTCAAGGAGCTTGAACTGCCGAACTTACAGGAAAAAGATAAAGCAGAGATCCAATCGGAAAAAATTGAATTTAATGATATACGTAAAAAAGGGTTAATGGGCAATATTGATAAAAAACGGACTATACTGAATGCCATCAAACGAAATGCGATGAAGGGGAAAGCAGAGATTGCCCCTATTTATAATGATGATCTTCGTTTTAAGACGTGGGATGAGGAGATTAAGCACGAATCAAAAGCTGTGGTGCTTGCAATGATGGATACAAGTGGCTCTATGGGAAGCTTTGAAAAATATTGTGCGAGAAGCTTCTTCTTTTGGATGACGCGTTTCCTGCGCACCAAATATGAAAGCGTCGAAATTGAATTTATCGCACACCATACGAAAGCGAAAGTAGTCACGGAAGAGGAGTTTTTCACAAAAGGGGAAAGTGGAGGAACGATTTGTTCATCTGCCTATGTGAAGGCCCTTGAACTCATTAACGAAAAATATCCACCTTCTAAATACAATATATATCCTGTTCATTTTTCAGATGGAGAAAATATGTCTACTGATAATGATGCTTGTTTAAAACTTGTACAGCAACTAATGAGTATGTCCAGCATGTTTGGATATGGAGAGGTCAACCAGCATAATCGATTTTCAACTATGATGTACAACTATAAAAAGATTGTAGACCCTAAGTTTCGCCACTATGTCCTTAAAAGTAAACATGATGTATACGAAGCGCTGAAATGCTTCTTCCAAAAAGAAGTTGAAGAACAAAAGTTATAAGATACAACACAGCTAGAGATATAATGTTAGGTTAATAAGCGCGGAGGAGGATTAAAAAATGGAAAGAGAACTTCAAATAGCAATCGAAGAAATTACGGAGATTGCTAGTGGTTTTGGGTTAGACTTTTATCCAATGCGCTATGAAATTTGCCCCGCGGAAGTAATCTACACAATTGGCGCTTATGGAATGCCAACACGTTTTACCCATTGGAGTTTTGGAAAACAGTTTCATAAGATGAAGCTGCAATATGATTTAGGCCTAAGTCAAATTTATGAACTTGTGATTAATTCAGATCCTTGCTATGCTTTCTTGCTTGATACGAATACGTTAACTCAAAATAAATTAATCATCGCACACGTATTAGCGCACTGTGACTTCTTTAAAAATAATATTCGTTTTTCCAATACAAGAAGAGATATGGTGGAAAGCATGACTGCTACTGCAGAGCGTATTGCCCACTATGAAAGGCTGTATGGAAAAGATGAGGTAGAAGAGTTTCTAGATGCTATTTTAGCGATACAAGAGCATATTGATCCATCATTAATGCGGCCACAGCTCGGCGAAAAATCAGAAGAAGTGGACATAGGAGTTCCACAGAAAAGAAAATCGCCTTATGACGAGCTTTGGAATTTAGAACAACAAGACGAAGAACCTCTATCCACTCGCTTCAAGAAAAAGAAATTCCCCGAGGAACCAGAAAAGGATCTCCTCTTATTTATTGAAACACACAGCCGCGAGCTGGAGGACTGGCAGCGAGATATTTTGACGATGATGAGAGAGGAGATGCTCTATTTCTGGCCGCAATTAGAAACAAAGATTATGAATGAGGGCTGGGCATCTTATTGGCATCAACGCATTATGCGAGAGTTAGATTTATCGACGGAGGAAACAATTGATTATGCTAAGCTGAATGCAGGCGTTCTCCAACCATCCAAAACCTCTATTAATCCGTATTATTTAGGAATTAAAATTTTTGAAGATATTGAAGAGAGATACAACAATCCAACAGAGGAAATGAAAAGGCTTGGCGTAGCGCCCAATTCGGGTCGCCAAAAAATGTTCGAAGTGCGAGAAGTTGAATCGGATATGTCCTTTATTCGTAACTACTTAACGAAAGATCTAGCGAAACGGGAAGATCTTTATTTATTTGGAAAACAAGGATCTGATTATCGAATTACAGATAAAGACTATGTAGCAGTGAGGGACCAACTCGTTCAGATGCGCGTCAATGGTGGCTTCCCTTACATTGTCGTTGAAAATGGTGATTATCTAAGAAATGGAGAGCTCTTTTTAGTACATGGCTATGAAGGAATGGAATTAGATCCTCGCTATTTAGAACAGGTACTGCCTTATGTTTATCAGCTGTGGGGTCGGCCCGTGCATCTTCGAACAGTAGTAGAAGATAAGTTTGTTCTTTATTCTTATGATGGAAAGAAAAACTCTAGAAAGTATCTTTAATACTGATTAACCCATGGAAAACTCTATGGGTTTATTTTTTTTCTAATAATAAACTAAAAAATAGGTATTATAGTTTATTGAGTAGGTAAATGTATTTAACTAATAGTTCTATTTACATGGATTGATATAAGTCAATAGTTGAGAATATGAAAATTGTTAAAAAACCCTGTTGAAGAATAGAGTAAATGAGCTATGATGGATTAGGATGTTTTTCCAAAAAAAGTTTAATAGGAGGTTTTTAAGTGAAGCAAATAAACACTCGCAAAATTGCTGTTTGGCTATTAGCATTTGCTATCATTCTAGGATTGACGCTTCCGCCGCAACAAAGCTTTGCAGCAGAAACGACTACTGCAACAGCAATTGATGATGCGACAGCTATAACAAATGGCGCGACCGTTAAAGGTTCATTTGACCAACCAGGTGTATATTGGTACAAAGTTACACCAACGAAAGAAGAAGTTTCAAAGTACTCACATATAAAATTTGATATAAACAGTGATCAAGTAGTAAATGTATCTGTTTATCCTAATAAAGCAAAAGCAATCGCGGATGATGCTTTTGAGCAATACGTAACAGGGACAGTTTCTGATCAAGCTGCTACTATTTCATTCCCTTATGCATGGGAAGGACCTTATTATGTGAAGGTGGAGTACAGTGGCTTTGCAGATGATCTTCCGATGGAAGGTCTTAGTGAGGATGAAGGTAGTAGCACTGACTCAGTCAACTATAGTATCACAGCAAAATCTGTTAAGCTTTCACCGGCTAAAGAAGAAGCAACAGGCTCTGTATGTCCTGTTGAATACAGTGTCGCAAAACAAAAAAGTGCTACACAAATCTTAAAAGATATCCGCCTATTCCGTGATGGTACTCTAGCAAAATCAACACAAGGCAAGCAGCTATCATCTTTATACTACAAAGCAGCACCATTCCTTGTGGCAAAAATGATTTTTAACAAAGATACAAAGCAAGATGTGTACAAGCATTTGGTTGAAATTCAACCGCTTATCACTGATCTAAACCAAAATGGCGGAAACAGCACACGTGTTATTAGCAAATCAGAAGCAAATGCGATTAAGCAGCTTTTCGACATTGCACATGCTGCAGTACCAGCTAAATTACAACAAAGCATGGATGCTATCGCGAAAAAAGTACAGATTGATAGCCTAGCGGGTGAAGATTTAGTAGCTATCGCGAAAAATGTTGGTATTAAATTAAATGGAAACTCAGCTTCCGGTAAATATATTGTTAAATTAAAAGATGGCAAGACATTGAAATCTGTACAATCTAAAATCTCAGGTAACAAAACGTTCTCTACATTATCAACTGTTGACCACTCAGATGAGTTGCTTGACAATACGTATGTAGTAGAAATGGATGCAAAAACAGCAAGCATGAGTGCAAAAGCTCAAACGAAAGCACTTCAAGCAACTGTTTCCCAAGTAGAAAAGTTAAATGAAGTAGAATATGTAGAGCCTGTCCAAACCTACCATGCGCTATCTAGCGATGTTTTATCAAGTTATCAATGGTCATTAAAGAATCTTGGTAAAAATGAAGGAACAAAAGGCGCGGATGTTCAAAACGATAAACTTCAATCACTATTAAGCACTAAAAAAGTTAAAGATACAGTCATTGCAGTTGTAGATACTGGCGTTGACTATACTCTTGCTGATTTAAAAGGACATGTTGATCCGTCTATCGGCAAAAACTTTGTTGACGAAACAACAGGTCCATTAGATGATAATGGTCACGGTACGCATGTTGCGGGCATTATAGCAGCAGAGGCAAATAATGGCTATTCAATTCAAGGGCTTGACCAGCACGCAAAAATTATGCCTGTCAAGGTGTTAACAGCTGATGGAGCAGGCGATACAGAAACGATCGCTAGAGGTATTAAATATGCTGCAAGCCATGGCGCAAAAGTAATAAACCTAAGCCTTGGTGGTTCATATAGCCGTACACTTGAGGCAGCAATGCAATATGCATCTTCAAAAGGTGTAGCAGTTATTGCAGCATCAGGAAATGATGGACAAATGGGCATTTCTTATCCTGGACGTTCTCGCTATGCTATTTCTGTAGGTGCTACAAACGATTGGGACATTGTATCGGATTACTCCAACTTCGGTGAGAAATTAGACCTTGTTGCACCTGGTACGAATATTCCTAGCCTTGTGCCAAACGGTAATGTGACATATATGAGCGGTACTTCAATGGCAGCACCTCACGTAGCAGCTGTTGCTGGATTATTACGTTCTGTTGATTCTACATTAAGCGTTTCTGATATCAAAACAATTCTTCACCAAACTTCAAAAAATGTAACCTTTGAAGGGAAAGATAACACTGGTGAGGACGGCAGCATCTTTGATATGTTGTTAGGCGGCGACATGGATCCGGAAGATTTCGATCTTCGTGTCGGTACTGATCTTGTATCAGGCTATGGCCGCTTGAATGCATTTAACGCAGTAAGTACTGCAGATTTACGAGTAAAAGTACATCCAATTCTAGAAAGAGCAACTTCAGTAACAGGTAGAGCAAAAACTGGTTCTAAAGTTATCGTGAAAAAAGGCTCTAAAGTGATTGGTAAAGCCACTTCTGTACATGGAAAATTCAAAGTGAAAATTCCTGCACAAAAAGTGAATCAACACTTAACAATGACAGTGACGAATCCATCATATAAAGCTGCTTCAACATTAGCCTTGTATGTAGCAAAGGACAATCGTCCGGCAGCACCAGAAGTAAAAACTATCACAACTAAAACAACTGTTGTGTCAGGTTTTGCAAAACCTAAATTACAAGTAGTTATGAAAAATTCAGCTAAAAAAGTAATTGGCAAAACAACAGCTTCAAAGAATGCTCAATTCAAAATCAAGCTGAAAAAACAAAAAGCCGGCACGAAATTATATTTCAATACGGTTGACTCTAAAAAACGCACAAGCAAAACAGTCACAGTTACTGTGAAAAAGGCGAAAAAATAAAAGATAAAAGCCCCTACTATAGGGGCTTTTTCTTTTGGTCTTTTATATCTCAAAAATTATAGGCAAAATCATCGGTCTTCTTCTTGTTTGTTCAAATAAATATTGGCCAACCGATTTTTTTACTTTGCGCTTTACGATATTCCATTGCTGTGCGTCTCTATCCTCTAAATCTTCTATTGTAGATGCAACGAGGCGGTTGACATTTCCGAGCAATACTTCATTATCTTTCGCATAGACAAAGCCACGGGAGATGGTGTCGGGAGGGGCAGTCATGCTGCCGTCTTCTTTACTTATGGTGAGTACAATGACGAGCATCCCATCTTCAGCAAGCTGTTTTCGGTCGCGTAAAACAATTTCGCCCACTTCGCCTATGTCAATGCTGTCGACATAGGTATCACCAGCAGGAATTTTACGTGTTTGCCTTGCTTCTCCTTTTTCAATATCCAGTACATCCCCGTTTTGCATAATAAAGGTGTTGCCTTCCTCTACGCCGACAGACTCAGCCAACTCACGGTGAAGATACAGCATTCGATATTCGCCGTGAATCGGAACAAAGTATTTCGGTTTCATAAGTGTCAGCATCCATTTCAAATCTTCTTGGTAGCCATGTCCGGAAACATGCATGCCTGTAATGCTAGATGAGCCATAGATGACTTTTGCTCCAAGCTGGAAAAGATTATTGACAATACGTGATACATCTTTTTCATTGCCTGGAATAGGAGAGGCTGAAAAAATAACAGTGTCTCCAGCATGGATTTGTACATCACGATTATCTGATGTCGACATTCTGGAAAGCGCAGCTAACGGCTCCCCTTGACTGCCCGTACAAAGTACCACGACTTCTTCAGGGGGCAGACTCATAACAGTTCGTGCATCTACTAATAATCGCGGAGGTACCTGCAGATAGCCTCTTTCAATCGCAATTGGAACGACAGTGAGCATGCTTCGTCCTAACAAAGCCACTTTGCGGTTTGTCTTTACTGCTGCATCGATAATCTGCTGAACACGATTGATATTGGAAGCAAAGGTAGAGATTATGATTTTCTTCTCTGCGGCGAAGAAAGCTTCATCAATATGTTTTCCCACTTCTTGTTCAGAAGGAGCGGACCCTGGGCGTTCAGCATTGGTACTCTCTGATAAAAGAGCCAATACGCCTTTGTTGCCGATTTCGGCCATTTTATGAACATCTGAATATTGAGCATTCACAGGTGTTAAATCAAACTTAAAGTCACCTGTATGTACAATGATTCCTTCTTCAGTAGAAAAGACAATTCCCAGGCAATCTGGAATACTGTGACTTGTCTTAAAGAAGCTCACTTCTATGCGATCAAACGCAATCACTGTATTGGAATTTATTTCATGAAGCTTTGTTTTACGTAATAGCTTATGCTCTTTTAATTTGACTTCAATAAGGCCAAGGGTAAAACGAGATGCATAAATAGGAACATTTATCTTCTTTAGGAAATAAGGGATGCCACCAATATGATCTTCATGGCCATGCGTGACAATCAAACCGCGAATCTTTTCTTTATTTTCCATGAGATAGGTGATATCCGGGATAATCAGGTCGATTCCCAATAGACTTTCATCGGGGAACTTACCGCCACAGTCAATAATCAAAATTTCATCTTCATCTTGGATAGCATACATATTTTTGCCGATTTCATTTAATCCGCCCAATGCAAAGATGGATAAAGCGCTCGTATTCTTTTTAGCCAACTGTATAACACTCCTCTTGCCAGATTTCTTATCTTCATCCCTAGTATGGCGTAATAGAAAAGCAGTTATGCAAATGGAATAGAGTGAAATGTTTTAAAAAATACACAAATACTAAAAAACGTCTGAGCTGTTCTATCTCTGATTTGAAATAACTTGAAAAAGGGTATAAATTGAAAAAGAAAAGGGGGAAAATGAAATGATTGGAAATTACAAAAACATACTTATAGGTATTGATGGCTCTAAAGAAGCTGAGTATGCCTTAAAAAAGGGCGTTGAAATCGCTAAACGTAACCAAGCTAAGCTACACTTGGTGAATATCATTGATTCAAGAGCGTACGCTGTATTAGACTCTTATAACCTAACAGATGAACAAAGAAATGCAGAACAATTTGCTAAAAGTCTATTAGAAGGCTACAAAGAAGCAGAAACGGCTGGCGTTTCAGATGTTAATTTAATGGTTGAATACGGCTCACCTAAAACAGCTATCACAGGGGATATTGCTAAACAAGTGGAAGCTGACTTAATTATTTGCGGTGCAACAGGACTAAATGCGGTAGAGCGCTTCTTAGTCGGTAGTGTTACCAATGCGATTGTCCGCACTGCAAACTGCGATGTGCTCGTTGTCCATCCACCATACTTAGAAGATTAATAAAAAAAGTTGGCCACAACTATTTGTTGGCCAACTTTTTAAATGGATTATTTTAAATTCCGGTGCAAAAATGCTTTTGTCCGTTCAAATTGTGGGTTGTCAAAGACTTCTTCGGGTGTGCCTGCCTCCAGGATTTCACCTTGATCCATAAAGAGGACACGATTTGCGACTTCACGTGCAAATCCCATTTCATGCGTTACCACAATCATCGTCATTTGCTCTTTAGCCAATTCTTTCATAACGCTTAACACTTCTCCTGTAAGCTCAGGGTCTAGTGCGGACGTTGGTTCGTCAAACAACAGAATGTCCGGCTGCATCATGAGGGCTCTTGCGATCGCCACACGCTGTTTTTGGCCGCCTGAAAGGTTAGAGGGATAGGCAGATGCTTTATCTGCCATGCCTACTTTTTCTAACAATTCCATACTGTGACGACTAAGCTCTTGAGCAGATACTTTCTTTACAAGCTTAGGTGCCATTTCTAAATTTTCCTTTACCGTTAAATGAGGAAAGAGATTGAAATGTTGAAACACCATGCCCATTTTGGTAGATGCTTTCTTTAAATCTGAAGGTGAGGCATAAGCACCTTTATTTACGAGATATTCACCATCAATATTGATAGTGCCATCATCTATTTTTTCAAGGTGCACCAAGCTTCTGAGCATAGTACTTTTTCCTGAACCAGAGGGACCGATAACGGCTACCACTTCGTTTTTTTGTACATCAAAGGTGATACTTTTTAATACTTCTAGATCGCCAAATGTTTTCTTTAGATTGGTCACTTCCATTATTGCCATATCAATTGCTCCTCTCTATTCAAATGTAAACCGTCGCTCGATCCACTTGAAAAGCAGTGTTAAGATTAGTGTCATGATTAAATAAATAATGCCAGCTATAAAGAATGGCACAATAGTGAAGTCCCGATTTACAGCTGTTTCCGCAAAATGTAATAATTCTGGTACAGCGACTGCATATAAAAGAGCTGTATCTTTAATTAATGTCACAGATTCATTTGCAAGCGATGGGATGGCAATACGAAACATTTGTGGCAGAATAACACGCACTGTAGTTTGGAACTTGTTTAAGCCCAGTACTTGAGCTGCTTCATATTGGCCTTTATCGATAGCCAATAAACCACCTCGGAATATCTCTGCAAAGTATGCCGCGTAATTTAGGATGAATCCGATACACGCTGCAGTAAAACGGTCTAATACTAAATATTGTCCGATTCCCGGTATCATCGGTAAACCAAAACAAATAATTAATAATTGTAGCAAAAGCGGCGTGCCCCGCATGATATAAATATAAGCTTGGGCTAATAAGGAAAGCAGTTTGATGCTGCTGTTGACAGCTAATGTTAATAAAAACCCAAGCGGAATGGATAGCACAATGGCTATGATAAATAATAATAGCGTCATTTGAGATCCTTGAAGCATTGGCTTTAGAATCGTCAGGATATAATCTAAACTCATGTCATTTCCTCCTATAAGGCTCGCGCGCCTATTGTCCGCACAGCGAAAGCAATTCTTCCTATACGAATAGCATGTTTAAGGAATGGGCACCCAAGCCTCAAAATAAAGGGAGAATCATTTCTTTATTATTGTTACTTTAATACCTTGTCCTCGCCGAACCATTTGTTTGAAATTTTCTTCGCAGTACCGTCTTCGTTCATACTGTCTAAAGCCTTTTGAAGTTTATTTAACAGTTTTTCATTGCCTTTTTTCACACCGATACCATATTCTTCAGGTGATAGCGATTCATCTAATACTTTAAATGTGTCAGGATCTTTGGCCATATAATAATCAATTACCACTTCATCAATAATCACGGCATCTGTTCGACCGCTTTTCAGATCATTTAATGCCATTACATTATTTGCATACTCACTAGTACTTTTGAGAGTAGCTTTAACAGGGCTCGCATCTAAAGCGTCCGCAGCAGAAGATTGAGCTTGCAGACCGACGATTTTGCCCTTTAAATCTTTTAATGAAGAAAGGTCTGTTTTAGCTAGCGTTGCAACGACTTGCGCATTTTTTAGATAAGGTTTAGAAAAGTCTACTTTTTTCTTTCTTTCGTCCGTAATGGTATAACCATTCCAGATTAAGTCAATACGTCCGCTATTTAATTCGGATTCTTTCGCTTTCCATTCAATAGGCTGAATATCTACTTTATAGCCCATTTTCTTCGCAGCAGCTTTTGCATAGTCGATATCAAAGCCTACTAAGTTATTATCTTTATCTCGAAAGCCCATTGGCGCGAATGAGTCATCTACACCGATGGTCAATGTTTTTGAATCAGAACTTGATTTGCTGGAACATCCAGCAAGTATGCCTAGCAGCATAATGGATGTAAGGAAAAGCATGGATAAACGTTTCATATTTCAGACCCCTTGCTTAATAGATTTTATTTACACTTTAGTACACTAGTATGCTAACACGATAAAATTATAACATCCTTTTGTTTTTGAGTAAAATATTTTTTTAGATTGTTTTTAAGAGCTTAGTAAAAAAATTGTATAAATTTATACATAGTACAATCCTTCATCACAATAGACTGAGGGTAGAGTGATTTTGAAGGAGTGATAGAGGTCGCTGATTATTTAAAAAGTGCAGTGTATGAACATGACTTTTGGCTAGAAATCCTAATGAATCATGGTCAATTTATTCGTGACTCGTTATATGAATCTGAAAAAGAAGCGATTGAGAAGGCAAAAGGTTTTATCAAGCGTTTTAAGGAGCTTCATGGAAAAGTAAAGACATTAGATATTGCAAGTGCGCCAAGCTTTGCAAGTGAGGCCAATGAAGCAGCAGAGCAATTAAAGCAATTCAAATTCGATATAATTAGACGTCAGTTAGAAGGCAAGATCACAATTCATTTAACCCCTTCGTTTATTGGACATATGGTGCTGGAGCTAGAAGAGTACCAGAATGTTTTGGGTTATTTAGAAAAAGGAGAAGTTCCGCCCATTTTTCATGAGTTGCACCATCACTTATTATGGTTGAGAGATGCTTATGGGCATGCGGGAACAATAAACGATAATATGGATGGAGTGGAAAAGAGGCTAAAAGAAAAAAGCCATTTGTTCACTCAGCATTTTGAACAGTTTTATTTAAAGGCAGTGGAGTTAACTACTTTTTTACAGGCTAATATAGATTCTTTCCCAGCGTTGAAACGATTTAATAATGAAGTAGACGTTGAAATGAATTTGTTTAAAACATTTTTGCTAGAGTTAGAGGAACACGAGCTAAGTGCAGAAGTATTAAGCAGCTTTACAGCACCCATGGCAGAACATATGGCAAAGGAGGAGCAATACTATTTATTGAAGTTAGCAGAATCGAGAAGTGCATAGGAAGGCAAGAAATAAAGAGATTGAAAAACCCAAGAATACTTGATTCTTGGGTTTTTGATTATTAGTCTTCAAATAAATCGGATGATAAATAACGCTCGCCTGTGTCTGGTGCAATGCAAAGCACTTTAGCATTAGGTGGCAGCTTTTTAGCTACTTGAACTGCCATAAAGGCTGAAGCAGCACCTGAAGCGCCAACAAAAATACCTTCTTCCGCTGCAAGGCGGCGTGCCATGACTGTAGCATCTTCATCTTCAATATGAAGAATTTCATCATAGATATCTCGGTTTAAAATAGAAGGGACAAACCCAGGGCCTGTGCCAGGAATTTTATGCGGTCCAGGTTGGCCGCCAGAAAGAACTGGTGAACCCGCTGGCTCTACTACATAGATTTTTAAATCAGGCAACTGTTTTTTTAGCTCTTCACCTGTGCCAGTTACTGTGCCACCTGTACCTGCTGTTAAGACAAAGGCATCCAATGAACCATCAAATGTATCTAGGATTTCCACAGCAGTTGTTTTACGATGGGCATCCGCATTAGCTTGGTTATCAAATTGCATAGGAATGAAGCTATCTGGAATGTCTTTTGAGAGACGTATAGCCTCATCGATAGAACCTTGCATCCGAAATTCGGATGGAGTCAAATGAACCTCCGCACCATATGCTTTCATAATTTTAATACGTTCCTTTGTTGCATTATCAGGCATCGTAATGATGCAGGGGTAACCTTTTACTGCACACACCATAGCAAGACCAATTCCTGTATTTCCTGACGTCGGCTCAATGATTGTGCTCTTACCAGGAATGAGTTTTCCTTCTTTTTCAGCTCTTGTAATCATATTGAGAGCTGCACGGTCTTTTACGCTCCCTCCAGGATTAAAAGACTCTAATTTAATAAAGACTTCTGCTCCAGTTGCTTCGGGAATTTTATTCAACTTAACGATTGGAGTTTTTCCGACTAAGTCAAGAATAGAATGATAGTAGTTCATTCTAAAGCCACCTTTCAATACCATTTTCAATTCTTCTAAATCCATTTTAAAAACCTTTACAATAGTGTATTAACGAAATGTGATATTTTTAATCATTCATAATGTC
The DNA here is from genome assembly GCF_007988965.1 of Rummeliibacillus stabekisii. GTDB lineage: Bacteria > Bacillota > Bacilli > Bacillales_A > Planococcaceae > Rummeliibacillus > Rummeliibacillus stabekisii. Next base: position 56,715 of record NZ_BJVD01000008.1, on the reverse strand, counting down.
AATTCATCTCACAGGACAAAAGGCCATCCATTTATTGAAATTGATTCTGTATCTACACCTGCATTTTAATTATTCTTATAAGATTACTATGATATATAGTAATACAGAGAATTTTCATTTTCAATGATATTAAATTATTGAAGTATTCTTTAAACAAAAAGAAAAGGCTTGTTTTGTCAAACAAACCTTTAATATATTCAATTGGATTATGATTGTTGAAGATCGTTTTCAAATAAAACCCCTTAGTATAGGAATGATAAATAGAATGTAGGTGTACAGGTTAATAAATTGTCTGTATATACCGGTATTCTCACACTTTCATTTGGAAAATTATTTGTATGTATTGTATAAACATATTACTAGTTAATTAGAAATAATTTAGTTTAAAAAAGGCTTAACTTTTCTTTTATTTCTTGAATGATTTCAATGATACTATTCTTTTCAGTATCTATATACTCTCCAAAATCATATTGATTGTAGGCCTCTAAACATTTATCGGTTTGTTGAAAACACCAGTTGCCTTCTTCCTCTCCACGTAATCTTAACCTTTCGTAAATTGTCTCTTTACTTGCACTCAAGCAAAAGTGATGGGTTTGATCATCAATACTTTTAAATCCGTTATAAATGAAATGAAAGTATTCTATTTTCCTAATCGTCATTGGCACGATTAGATTGATCTTATATTTTGTAATTAACCTTTTTGCCACATCAACAGTTAACTCTTTCCATAATTCTAAATCTTGAAAGTCTCCTGTAGTGGATTCTGTTCTTTTTATATCAATAGGAATAACATTTCTTAACATATAACCTATCTCTTCAGGGTCATATATCATACTATTTTCAATTTCGTTTTGAAGCGTATTTGCAATAGTGGTCTTACCCACACCAAATGCTCCATTTATCATTATAATCATTACATCATCTCCTCACTTTCTATTTGTTAATCAAATTATAATTATTTATAAAAATGAATGCTAACCTTAGTTAAGGCAGGCCTGCTTTTTTGCGTATTAATTGCTGTTTTTGGGGACTTATTCTATAAATAAGTCCTTGGGAAAATAAATTTGTCCAATTTGTGAATGAATTGTTGACATTTTGTGTCCGACTGGCGTATTATATAGACATAAAGTTGTCACAATTGAACGTTTAAATTAAAGGGGGATGCCAAAATGAATTTTAATGATCTTATCCTAATAGCCGTATATTGCATGAGCATTCCGTTGGTTTGCGCAGTATTCTTCGATGCGTTTTACGCGGAGAAAAAGAGACGTAGCTTTTCATTGAAAAGAGTCTCTGGCTGGTATGCTTTATTCTTTGTTTTATCTTTTGTTCCAACAGTTATGTTTTTTGCATCATAAATATGATTTTAAGTAGGGAGCCATTAAAAATGGCTCCTTTTTTAATGATTGTTACCTAAAACACTATGTAAATAGTGTAAAAAAACTAGATATAAAGTTGTATTAAAGTGGTTAGAACTCCATTATAATAAGGGGAATACGTTCCCTATAGACATAATTTCTTGTTGCTTTTGAATAAATATATAGGGTGTGTTGCTGAAAACGAAGGAGGATCATCTTATGTTTCCAAAGTTAAAAAAACACTATCAATATTTCTCTTCCACACCTGGTACCGATCTTGTCGCCAATGAAAGATTTCAGCGCAAACTTGATTTTTTGGGACTTTCCTCTATTAGGAGGGAAGCGGTAAAAGATTTATGCGACCTGTATATTGAACATCACGAAAAAATCTTGACGAGCTTCTACGAACATTTAATGGCTATTCCAGAGTTTAAAGAAATAATCGATACGTATTCACATGTTGATCGTCTAAAAATAACCTTTGACCGGCACTTCCGTAGCCTTTTCCAGGACGACTTGGATTTACAATATATTTTTGATCGCCGTAAAATCGCGCATACACATGCGAAAATTGGTGTATTGCCAGATTGGATGATTTCAGCATATACCTATATCAATCAAATGATTATTCCACTGATTATTAAAAAGTATAGCCGAGACATTGAAAAGGCAATGGATGTCCTTTTAGCTTATGAAACGTTAGTAAGTATAGACCAGCAAATCATTGTTGAGACCTATATAGAAATACAAGCAAACTCTATTGTAGATGGATTAGGCGAGATTATTTCCTATAATACTAGGCTTGATCAGATTAAGGATTTGAGGGATTTTCAAGAAATTCAAATGCAAAACGTCATGGTTGTAAATGAAGCGATGGAACAATTAGAAGCGGGTATAGAAGAAGCATCTTCATCTATCCAACACATCACCTATGACACGCAAACAGCATTGAAGGAATTGAATAAAGGTATTAGCTCGTTACAATCAGTACAAGAGTTGCTAGCAGTAACAGATGAAGGTCAAGGAAGCGTTAATGAACATGTCTCAGATTTGGTTAGTACAGTCAATAATGTCTCTCAGCTGGTAAAATTTATTCAAGACCTAGCGGAACAGACAAACCTACTTGCATTAAATGCATCGATTGAAGCCGCAAGAGCAGGAGAGGCTGGTAAAGGTTTTGCCATTGTAGCAGAGGAAGTAAGAAAACTGGCAGATCATACAAAGATCTCTGTTAAGTCTGTGCATGAAGACATTCAAAAGCTCTTAATTACTACAAAAAAGATTAATGAATTAACAACTAAATCAGCAGAAGATTTACATATTGGCTCCCTTGAAGCAACAGGCATTACAAAGACATTAGCTGCTTTGAATGAAAACCTACAAGATCAAGGTGAAAATATCGAAGATGTCGCTTCAGCCTCTAAGCAGCAAGCTACCGCTGCTAATGAAATCGTAGACAGGATACGCAATATTGCTGAGCATGCTGTGAAAAGCAAAGAATTATCCCACACAACGGGAGAAATCATTTATACACTTAGCAAAATGATTATTGATTATCGTACAAATACCATTTCAAAGAACTTTATTATCAGCCAAGAAGATGTGATATCACTAGCTATTACCGATCATCTGCTCTGGCGTTGGCGTATCTACAATCTACTTAGCGGTTTTGAACAATTGAGCGTCGAGGATATTGGAACGCACAAAGAATCACGGCTTGGTGAATGGTATGATGGAATGGGCAGAGAATTGCTTGGAGATGAACCTGCATTTAAGGAATTAAAAATACCACATGAACAAGTACATGAAATCGCAAAATTGGCCATAAATGCTTATAACGCTAACAAGAATCAACTTGCAGAAAAATATTTAGCTGAATTGGAAGCTTGTTCGCAAACTGTGATTGAAAAATTAGAATCACTTAAAGAGGTAATTCTTTCAAGAAAAGCCCCATACCTAACAAAATAAAATAGTAGGAAGTTAGTGCTGTAACGTAGGGAAGTAGTTCTATCTTTCTTAAAAATCCAATTTTATTAGAGATATTTATGGTGAGCACGCAACCTAATGTTATATAATTTGTCCTGTTAGATAGAGAGAAATGAGTGAAGAAGTTGTCTTATATACTTCAATACACACTTGATATGCTAATTGTTATGATGATTGCTGTACCCTTTGTTATTTTCATTCGTTTACGGATGAAAAGAAAACAAAAGGCCTCTCAACGTAATCCGCTTCGTGAAGCAGGAATAATTATTTTTGGGATTTATTTAGTGGGCTTGTTTTATGAAACCATAATCCCTAAAAATGGCGTTAGCTTTAGCTATGCGGAAAAGCGAATCACGGATACCGATTCTTTAGGAATCAATCTCCATTTGTTTCGTGTATTCACAGATGTATATAACGCCATCCATTATTTAGGTTTATGGCAACCGTTTTTTATTAACTTTCTCGGGAATATCGCTATTTTTATGCCCATTGGATTTCTTCTTCCGATGTTATGGCGGAAAATGGAAAAATTCTTCTATTTATTGATCGTCGGATTTTGTTTATCCCTTTTTATTGAAACGATGCAACTTCCCCAGTACCGAAGCACAGATGTTGATGATTTATGGCTTAATACGTTAGGCGCTCTATTGGGTTTTCTGGTTTATCACCAACTAGTTAAAAGAATGCCTTGGCTGAAAGAAAAATTCAAAAGAAGAGTTTAAATAAACTTCAAGATGGGGAAAGTTTAAATGGCATTAATGTTAAGAGGAGATACAGCATGAATAAGCAATCAACAATCGAAGAAGAACAAAAAAAAGATGATCTAATAGATAACCTAATGAAGCTTGGTGTATTCAAGCTGCAAGATCTGCAACTTTACCAAGTTTCATTGGAAGTTTTGAAGAAAGAATATAAAAAACGGACAAATTAACGGATTGCTACTCAGTGGCAATCTTTTTCGGTATGTAAGGGTACATATAAATGGAAAAATAGAGTATAATCAAGAGATGTCGAAAGTTGTCAATGACATTGGCTAAAACATGAATTAAAGTGAATTGATATAGATAGGAGATATTAAATATGTGTGGATTTACAGGATTTATCGGTGAGGTTTCAAACCCTGGCCTTGTACTAGAAAATATGATGAACCAAATTATACACCGCGGCCCGGATTCAGCGGGAGACTTTACAGATGGACTAGCAGCTCTTGGATTCCGTCGTCTTAGTATTATTGATGTAGAGCACGGCAGCCAACCGCTTTATAATGAAGACCAATCATTAGTATTAATTTTTAATGGTGAAATCTATAACTTCCAGGAAATTAGAGAAGATCTTCTTGCTTGTGGTCATACGTTTAAAACGGATACAGATAGTGAAGTATTGATCCATGGGTATGAAGAATACGGCCCTAAGCTTGTCCAAAAGCTACGTGGTATGTTTGCTTTTGTGATCTGGGATCGCAATAAAAAGCGCTTATTCGCTGCACGTGATATGTTCGGTATTAAACCTTTCTATTATGCACATATGAATGGAACGCTATTATTTGGCTCTGAAATTAAGAGTTTCTTGCCTCATCCGCATTTTGAGAAAACATTGAATGAAAAAGCATTAAAACCTTATTTAACATTCCAATTCCCTGTATTGAATGAAACTTTCTTTAAAGGTGTATTCAAATTGCCAGCAGCTCATTATTTGACTTTTGAAGATGGCAAGTTAGAAGTGACACGTTATTGGGAACCAAAATTCCATCCGGAAGAACGTCCTCTTGATGAGATTGTCGATGAGATCGATGACACTGTCCGCGACTCTATTAAAGCACATGAATTTTCAGATCCAAATGTTCAAGTGGGTTCATTCTTATCATCTGGTGTTGACTCAAGCTATGTAGCTTCTGTATTAAAACCGGATAAAACTTTCTCAGTTGGTTTCAGTGCACAAAACTTTTCTGAAATTGATAATGCAAAAGAATTATCAACTGAATTAGGTATCGAAAATATTAATGAAGTACTTGATCCTGAAGTTTGCTTCAATAAATTAGATGAAATTCAATATATGATGGATGAACCACATTCTAATCCCTCTATCGTTCCACTTTATTTCTTAGCAGAATTAGCACGTAAACACGTGACAGTTGTATTGTCTGGGGAAGGTGCAGATGAATTATTCGGTGGTTATGCAGAGTATGATGAAACACCTTCTATGCGTAAATATAAAAAAATACCTCAATTAATTCGTCGTCCAATTGCAGAAGTAGCTAAAGTTTTGCCTGAACTTAGAGGCAAACACTTCTTAATGCGCGGAGGTCTACCAGTAGAGCAAACATTTATTGGACAAGCGCATATCTTTGAAGAAAAAGAAGCGACTGAGATATTGGCAGATCGTTACAATCATGCGCCTACTGTAGAAGACTTAGTAATGCCTGTTTATAAAAAAGCTGCAGGTGAAGATGATTTAACGAAAAAACAATTGCTAGATTTGAATTTATGGTTAGTAGACGACATTTTATTGAAAGCAGATAAAATGAGTATGGCGCATTCTATTGAATTGCGTGTACCATTCCTTGACCGTGAAGTTATGAAAGTAGCATCTAAAGTGCCATCACGCTATCGTGTCAATGAACAAGATACAAAATTTGCTTTCCGTAAAGCTTCAGAACGTGCATTACCATCAGAATGGGCAAACCGCAAAAAAATCGGGTTCCCTGTGCCTATCAGACTTTGGCTACAAGAAGACAAATACTTCAACAAAATTAAAGAGGCTTTTGAATCGCCAGTTGCAGCACAATTCTTTGATCAACAAGCAATCGTTCAATTATTAACAGACCATTACGAAGGAAAAGCGAAAAACCAACGTAAAGTATGGACAATCTATATGTTCCTAGTATGGTACAACAAATATTTTGGCTAATATTCCCTTTCCCTATAAATTGCAATCTAATCAGTGTACCTGATTGAGTGTTCCAGTTGGGCATACAGGCAACAATTCACCGACCCTTATCATTAGCTTAAATGGTAGGGGTCGGTCCCTGATGCCTGTTATCCGGGATATAAAAGGATGTTATGCATGTTAAAGAGAAGTATAATGCCTCGGCATGTGCTCCTCTTTTGCTTTATATTGCTTTTTTCCGTTTATCTAAGCGGTTGCAGCAGTGTATTTCCAGCAAAAGAGGGAGAGCAGGATGAGGGCATAAAAGTGTTGACCGTCGCCTTTGGGAGCAGAGAACCCATACCCAATACAAAGGTAATCGTCCGTGACTTAGATACAGACAAATTAATTACCACTGCAATTGGGAACAGTGAAGGCGAATTGACGTTACATTTGGAGAGGAATCGCAGGTATTTGTTCATCCCCTCACATGAGGATTTTAAGAACGAAGAAACAGCGAATGTCTCGAAAGTGATTAAGATTAAAGATGATACAACTTATGTGGTACTGGAAACCTACAATCAAGAAGATAAAGCAATGGACGTGCCTGTTGTTCTGCAAAAACCTGAGCTTCCCCACGGTTGTGAAATAACTGCAATGACCGCAGCATTCAATTATTATGGTTTAAACTTGTCTAAAATTAAGATGGCTCGCAATTACTTGCCTACACAGCCATTAATTAATCGTGACGGCAAACGAATAGGCCCAGACCCGGCAAAAGCATATGCTGGTGATCCAGCTAATGTGAATACAGGTACCTATGTGTTTGCTAAAGTAATTGAAAAAGCAGCGAAGAAAGTATCAAAGGATTATCATGCAGATATTCAGGTACAAAACCTCACAGGCGCAAGCAAGCAGAAGATTATTGGTACTGTCAAACAGGGCATCCCTGTCATGATGTGGGTAACACTCGATTTAACTAAGCCACAAACAAAGGAAGGCTGGTATATCGAGGGAACCATGAAAAAAATGTCCATGTACCGTAATCTGCATGTTGTGGTGCTTACAGGTTACGATGATGGAAAGGTCATTGTAATGGATCCATTGCACGGTTATGTATCACATTCCGCGTCCAAGTTTTTTGCGAGTTATAAAGACTTAGGCAAGCAAGCAATAGCTCTTAAGAAACACTAAAGCAAATCTATTCGTATATTCGTGATATAAATGAAAATATGGTACACTAATGGCATTAAAATAAGAAATTAAGTGAGATGATCAGCGTTGGCAAAACAACCATTTTTACCTATATTAATCGGCTCAGATATGAACGCCTATGGCATGGCTCGCTCATTCTATGAAGCATACGGCATTAAGCCCATTGTGGTCGGCCGAGCACATTTAACAGCAACACAAAATAGCCGTATACTCCATTTCAGACAAGTTCCCAATCTAAAAGAGAACTTCCTAGAAGAGATGAAGAAAATTGCAAAAGAATATAGAGACCAAAAATTGCTTCTTATGGGATGCGGCGATGACTATGTCAAACTTATTATTAAAAATAAACCTGCCCTAGAGGAGCATTTTACCGTTCCATATATTGATGAAGCGTTGATGGACCGTATTTTGTTAAAAGAAAACTTTTATAAAATATGCGATCAATATCAATTTAGTTATCCGAAAACAGACACATGCACATATGAAACGCATGAAAACTTTGAAGTGAAATTCAACTACCCCATTATTATCAAGGCATCAAACTCAGTCGCATATTGGGCTTGCGAATTCCCGGGCAAAAAGAAAGTATTCTTAGCACAGGATGAAGCGGAAAAAGATGCGATTTTAAAAGCGATATACAGTTCGTCGTATAAAGATCATTTAATCATCCAAGAATACATTCCAGGTGATGATTCCTATATGCGTGTTTTAAATGCTTATGTTGCAACAGACGGCAAAGTAAAATTAATGTGTTTAGGAAATCCAATTTTAGAAGAGCATACACCAGAAGGAATTGGAAGCTATGCAGCAATCATTTCGACATATGATAAAGAGCTTCTTGACCAAGTGCGTTATTTCTTAGAGGATATCGGCTTTACTGGTATCGCCAACTTTGATATGAAGTATGATGAACGTGACGGCAAGTATAAATTATTTGAAATCAATTTACGTAACGGACGAAGCAGCTACTATGTGACTGCTGCTGGCTACAACTTAATGCAATATGTAGCAGATGACCGAATGCTGCATCTTGAACAAGAGTGCACATATGCGCAAAATGAGCATCTTTGGACCATTATTCCAAATGGCGTACTGTTCAAATATGCAGAAAATAAAGAGCTTAAAGCAAAAGCGCGTAAGCTAATCCAAGAGGGCAAATCAACCAACTCGCTGTTCTACAAAGAGGACATGAACTGGAAACGTTGGATCAAACTAACGTTGAACAGTCTGAATTATTATCGCAAGTACAAAAAATACTTTAACAAAAAAGGTTTGTCATAAGAAATGGACAAGTTAGTACTGGGGATTATTGGCGGGGTTGGGCCGCTTGCAACGATGCTACTCGGAGAAACCATTGTAAGAAGAACAAAGGCGTTTAGCGACCAAGAGCATATGCACTTTATTATCGATAATGATACGCGCATTCCAGACCGGACAGCATTTATCCTTGATCAGACACAGGCTAGCCCGCTTCCTTTTATGGCGGAAGATGCAAAAAAACTAGTGAATGCTGGAGCGGAACGAATTGTTATTCCTTGCAATACAGCCCACTACTTTTACGATGAATTGCAAAAGGAAACAAAGATACCGATTTTGCATATGATTCGGGAGACAGCTAAAAAGGCAAAGCAGCTTCAAGCAAAACGTGTGGGGATACTTGCTACAACAGGAACACTTTCGTCGAACTTATATCAAGAAGCTTTAGTCCAAGAAGGTCTTGAACCGGTTGTTCCAGATGAAAAATTGCAAGAGCGCTTGATGTCTATTATCTACGATCATGTGAAGGCGGGCAAAATGATATCAAAAGCAGTTTGGCAGTCAATCGAGGATGAGATGAAGAAAGCAGCTTGTGATTATATCATTCTAGGATGTACGGAGCTGTCAGTTGTAAACCGTTCTTTAGCGCTTGATAATCGATATATCGATGCGCTTGTCGTGCTTGCAGAGCGTGCAATCGAAAGCTGCGGTTATGAGTTAGCGGATTAGTATAAAACTTTTCTCAGGAATTTAAAGGGCCCGTCTACATAAGAGGCGGGCGTTACATACATTAGAAAAAGAAAGAAGGTGCAGGCATTATGGCATTTTTAGATTTATTAAATGAAGATTTGCAGCAAAAATGGAAGTTTCCATCTACAATGCCCATTCAAGAGCAGATGGTAGAAGCATTTTTGGAGGGGAAAGATGTAGTAGCTGAGTCTCCTACAGGAACAGGTAAAACGTTAGCGTATCTGTTGCCGATTTTACAAAAGGTAGATGGTGCTAAAAAGGCAACTCAAGCCCTTATTGTAGCTCCATCGCAAGAGTTGTGCATGCAAATCGTAGAGGTGATCCGTACATGGATTGCTGGCACAAATATTACTGTAGTCCCTTTGATTGGCGGTGCAAATCCACAACGCCAAATTGAAAAGCTAAAGAAAAAGCCAACGATAGTTGTAGGAACGCCAGGACGTTTAAATGAACTTATTACAAGCAAAAAACTAAAATTGCATGAAATTAACATGATTGTTTTAGATGAAGGGGACCAACTATTAAGTCGGGATTATCGTGTTATCGTAAAAGGCTTTATAGATGGAGCAGCTCATGGCAGACAAGTAGCTGTGGTGTCTGCAACGGTAACAGAAGAAATTGAGCTTGTGGCGAATAGAATGCTTCATGATCCGGTACGCATTAAAATAGCAGCAACAGAGGTTCCAGCAAGCGGTAAGGTCGAACATTCCTTCATAAAAATAGAGGAACGAGATAAGACAGAACTATTGCGAAAACTGTCAAACCTTTCAGGGCTGCGTGGACTAGCTTTTATCAATAACTTAGACCAAGTGATGATGAAAGAATCAAAGCTAGGTTTTCGCAATGCGCCGATTGTAGCCTTGCATTCTGAGATGAAAAAAGAGGAAAGAAAATCAGCGATTGAACGTTTCCGCAAAGGTGACGCGCGCGTCCTTCTCGCTACAGATATTGCCGCAAGGGGCTTAGATATAGAGGGGCTAACACATGTTATTCATGTCAACGTGCCATTCACAAAAGAGCAGTATATCCACCGTTCAGGCAGAACAGGAAGAGCTGGCAATAGCGGGGAAGTACTTACATTACTTGCACATCATGAAGAACAGGCATATCTAAAACGCATGAGAGAATTAGAAATTGAGCCAGTTGAGAAAAATTGGGCAAATGGCCAATTAAAAGAGGGTAAGGCAGAAGCCAAACCTAACAAAGGGAATAAACGCTATTCAACGAATGGTACAAATGCAAACAGAAAAAACAAGGGCGATGGGAAGAAACCTTATCACGCAAAGAAAAGAGGGAAATAATATGACGTTTGAAGAGAAGCTAGAACAATTTGCTGAGCTTGCAGTAAGAGTAGGCGCAAATATCCAAAAAGGTCAAACCATGTTAATAAATACAACTACAGAGACAGTTGAATTTACAAGATTAGTGGCAAAAAAAGCGTATGAAGCAGGGGCTGCACGCGTAACGGTTAATTTTTCAGATGATGTGATTGACCGTGCTTTTTACGACAATGCACCAGCTGATGAATTTGCTAAATTTCCACGCTGGATTAGTGAACAACGAGATGAGTTGATTGAGCGCGGGGGTGCTCTTTTGTGGATTGATGCGCAAGATCCGGATAACCTTACGGGAGTGCCAGTTGAAAAACTATCCGCACAGCAAAAAGCATCAGGCAAAGCGCTTGAAAACTATCGCGATGCAGTGATGAACGACAAGATTGCGTGGTCTATTATTGCTGTACCATCGAAGAAATGGGCTGCAAAAGTATTCTCTGATTTAAAAGAAGAAGAGCAGCTGCCAGCATTATGGGAAGCGATCTTCAAAACGGTTCATATTGGTGAAGGAAATGCTGTAGACAACTGGGAACAACATTTGAAAAACCTAGATGCGAGAGCAGATCTTTTAAACGCAAAACGTTATCAAAAGCTGCATTATAAAGCGCCTGGTACTGATTTAACAATTGAATTGCCAGATAAGCATATTTGGTGCACAGGTGGGAGCCATACACCTGCTGGTTCTTCGTTTGTAGCAAATATGCCAACAGAAGAAGTGTACACAATGCCATCAAAATACGGGGTAAATGGCTTTGTATCGAATACAAAACCGCTTGTTTTCCAAGGCAATGTTATCGATCAATTTAAGTTGACATTCGAAGGTGGAAAGATTGTAAAAGCTGAAGCAGAGGTTGGTCATGATTTGCTGCAAGAATTAGTCAAAGCGGATGAAGGTTCTAAGTACCTTGGCGAAGTTGCTCTTGTACCACATGAGTCGCCTATCTCTGCATCAAATATTCTTTACTACAATACGCTTTTCGATGAAAATGCCTCTAACCACCTGGCAATTGGCGAAGCTTATCCGACATGCTATGAAGGTGGAAGCAGCCTGACAAAAGAGGAGCTTGAGGAAAAAGGTATTAATACATCAATTACTCATGAAGATTTCATGATTGGTAGCGGAGAAATGGATATCGACGGCGTTCTAGCAGACGGTACAGTTGAACCTATTTTCCGCAATGGCAGCTGGGCATTTTAAGTAGACTTGCGTAGGTTGCTATACCTTTTAATCTCAGCTTAAAGTTCATATAAAAAAACGCCGTATTCCATAGGAAATACGGCGTTTTTAGTGATTATTTTTTCATTGCTTTTTTATCATGTCTTGCATCAATCACTTTTAAGATGATTGGATAAACAACTGGTGCGATTTTGATTACAGTTTTTATTACTTTTCGTAATTGCATATAGTAGCACTCCATTCATTGATGAGCTTGTGTATATTTAACTAATAGCCATATTAACAGTATTTTAAACTTTGAGTACTTTAATTCCTTGTACAATATTCCAAATGAACACGCCTAGCGAAAGGATAGCTTCTACAACAATAAAGATGAGCCATGCTCCCATAATCCACATACCATCATTGGACGAGGCATCTGGGCTCCCTGTTTCAAATGAATAACTGTAAAAACCGGCTCCAGCCACCACGGCCATAAATATAATAACGCCAATAATGGTAGGGACCAGAAGAAGAAGGTGAGAGAGTAAGGCGCGCTTAGCATGCCTTTTCACTTCTTGTTCCTTTACAGCAAAATACACGATGACGGGCAAGATAAATCCAGCAAAAAATATACTAAAATAACACAAAGAAGAGATTACACGGTTATTATTGTTTTCCAATTCCAATTTTGACACCTCCATATATCTATACATACGCACAGGGCTCACTGAAAGATTCAGAAAGATGAAAATTACCATGGCAATTTAAAATCAAATCAAGTACAATAAATGTGTTCAATTAAATACTGATGTATCGACCACGAGGGGAGCCGCAAATGGGCGGCTGAGAGTGAATCCGAAATTCTAACCCTTTGAACCTGTAAGTTAATGCTTGCGTAGGAATGTGGATAGAGACCGACTTATTTCGATGTTAGGGCTATCCTAATGTCGTTTTTTATTTGGGTGGAAATCTTCTGGAATACTTGTTTACGGGAATACGCTTTAGGCAAGAGTGGGCTGCATCGAAATACGGGAGGAAGTATATTGAATAAGAAACGTTTATTAATGATGATTGAAATCGCCATATTTGCAGCGATCGGATTTGTACTGGATAAGCTGTCCTTTAGTCTATGGCCACAGGGCGGTTCTATTAGCCTTGTAATGGTTCCGATTGTACTTATGGCATTTCGTTGGGGGACAATGGCTGGACTCGTTACAGGGCTGTTAATTGGCGGATTGCAAGTGTTAATAGGGGGCGCCTATGTGTTGACGCCTTTGCAAGGCTTCATCGATTATTTCTTTGCATTTACAGCTGTAGGCTTAGCTGGTGTGATGCGAGGCATGATGATTGCTGCCAACCGACGTGGCCAAACTGGCAAAATGATCGTTGCTATAACAATTGGAACATTTATTGGCGGATTATTAAAATATGCAGCACATACATTGGCGGGAATCGTGTTCTTTGCTGAATATGCAGGGAAGCAAAATGTATATTGGTACTCTATTGTGTACAACGGCTCTTATATGATTCCTGCTATTATTTTAACGATTATTGTCGTTGCGCTGCTGTTTAAATCTGCGCCTCGAATAGCTAACCCGAAAAATTAATGAATTAAGAATTCGACATGATATTAGCAATACAATGAACAAACGCTCAGATACATTCTGAGCGTTTTTATTTATTAGGTTATTTTCCTAAAGAGAAGCCTTCAAATAATCTTCCACCAAATGGTTGAAGGACTTGATCAGTCAGGCATACAATCTTACCAATATCATTTGATTTATAATATGCGTCGAATGCTTCAACAAATTCGTTTGCAAGTTTCTTGTCATGATGAACTAATGAACGATAAACCCATTTTGATGTACCAATCCATTTGCCATTACTTCGAAGGATGAATTCACTAACTAATTCGCTGAGTGTGCTCGCAATAAAAATGCCTTCAGCTCTATTTTGACAACCGATTAAATCATCTAACACATCCGTAACAAAATATCGCTTTATGTCCATTGTTTCTTTTGTCCAATCTTCTGGCCCTTGTTCTATTAAGTCTTTGGCTTCCTTTCTAATAGCCGATAATACTCCTGTATCTTTTAAAATTTTGCCCTCACTTACCATTCTTGGCATTGTAGGCCTTCCTTCTTTACAATCACGTACAAAAAAGAAACGATAAGACTTCAAATTATGAACAAACAGTTCAATATTCCATCCAAATTCAATAAGGGATTCACGATAAGAAAAAGGAAAACTTTTGTCAAATATGATGATATCTAAATCAGAAGTTTCAGTTGCTTGTCCTCGAACAACACTCCCAGCTAAGATAGCTCCCTGACAATTATGAAAATGTTTTTCAACAAACTGTAAGGCTGCTTCTAGTGGATCAAGTCTATTCTTCATATAATTTCCACCCTTCTTGTTTTAAGGTATCTTCTTCGGCAGAAGCTAAAAGTTTATAAGATTTGATTACCTAAAAATTCTATAACAATTTTATCGTATTTATTCCGATCTTCTTTAATATAGTTTGCTAATACTAGCGAATCGTAACGGAACTCAATTCGTTTTTTTAGTTTCATGACTGGGTATGGATTGTAATAAATCTACATACTAATAATTGATTGCGGGGTGAATCTGTTGGAGATGCTTTTACTAATTATTATTATCAATATTGTTTATATGACACTGGTAACATTGCGGATGATTCTTGTGATAAAAGGATATCGAATTGTAGCATCACTGATGTCTGTAGCTGAGGTCTTTATCTATTTGATGGGGTTGAAGATTGTGCTGGATAATTTAGACCGTCCGCTCAATATATTAGCTTATTGCGTAGGATGGGGATTAGGCGTTTATTCTGGTGGTCTCATTGAAAGCAAACTAGCGCTAGGTTATATGATCTTTGATGTGATTGTTGACAGAGAACAGCAGGGGTTGGTTAGCAAATTGAGGGATGAAGGCTTTGGCGTCACAGCATGGATTGGTAATGGTAAAGATGGGGAACGTCTCTGTTTGAAAGTGATTGCCAAGAGAAAAGAGGAAAGGTATTTCCGAGATTGCATTACAAAAATAGCCCCATCTGCTTTTGTTGTTTCCTATGAGCCGAACATTTTGAACGGCGGTTTTTTCTTAAAGCGCAAGCACTTATTTTTATAGAAACGCATATGTTAATTTAGAAAAGTACACTTAATTTACCTCGCATTTTCAAATTCTAAGTAGCTGTTTGGTTAGCAGGTTATGAGGGGGAATAGAGAAACCTCCACTGAGCCGGTTTTCACTTCATCACAGAATTTTGTGGTATAGTTAAATAGCGAGATTAATCAGAAGGGATCGTTTTACATGATTGCAAAAACGCAAGAAGAAATAGATGCTTTGATGAAAGCTGGCCGTGCTATGGCCGAAATTCGTGAGGCTTTAAAAGAAGCGGCCAAGCCAGGCGTAACGACTAAAGAATTGGATGATTTGGCTGGAAAGCTATTTGACGAGAAAGGTGCGGTTTCTGGACCTAAAGCAGAATATGATTTTCCAGGATACACATGCTTAAGCGTCAATGAACAAGTAGCACACGGCATCCCGAACAATTATAAATTAAAAGCAGGCGATTTGATTAACATTGATGTGTCTGGACATGTGGATGGTTATTATGCAGATACCGGCATTTCGTTTATCGTAGGAGATGTGGATAATGCAGATATCCAAAAAATCTGTGATGTAGCATCAAGTGCATTCGAACGTGCTATGACGAAAGTTAAAGCAGGTTCTAAACTAAACCAAATCGGCAAAGCAGTAGAGCGTGAGGCGCGTGATCACGGCTTAAACGTCATCATGAATCTGACAGGACATGGAATTGGGCGCTCTCTTCATGAAGAACCACAACACGTTCTTAACTATTTTGATGCTTGGGAACGTACAATGTTGAAAGAAGGTATGGTTTTAGCTGTAGAACCATTTATCTCACAAAAAGCGGAGCATATTGTTGAAGCAGGTGATGGCTGGACATTTGTAACGCCAGACAAATCTCTTGTTGCTCAGCATGAACATACCATTATTGTCACTAATGGCGTGCCTATTATTACAACAAAGTTAGATTAAAAAACAAAGCCCTTCTGATTATTCAGAGGGCTTTGTTTTTTTAATTAGTAAAATTCCAACGAGCAGGACGCCACTTAAAAATAAAGCAGCAGTCGAAACGAGCAATTCATCAAAGCCGTTCTTAAATGCTATACCGATAAATGTCCAAATATATACGATAGGAAAAACATAGTCGTCATGGTGATATCGCAAATGGAGTGCTGCTGCTGTGCCAACAGTAAGTGCGATAACTGTCCATAAAGGATCGCTTAAACTTAAGAAATTCCAGTGATTATGTGTAAATAGAAATGCAATATTCATAAATGCAATGATACTTTCCCAAGCTAGGAATAAAGAAATAGGAATTCTCCCACTCCAAGTATTTTGCCAATTAGGATATGTAAAATATAGCCCAATTAACGACAAAACCATCAACAATATGGCAATAATAGACCATGTGAAATATTCATAATGCCACAAGTAAAGCCATAAAATATTAAATAGAGCACTGAAAGAAAATAAGGCTGTTTGCACTCCCGTTATGTTCTGCTGTGCCTGCCGTTTTTTCCATTGCAGGTAAACCCACAAACCTAAAATAATATAAATAAAGATTTTAATTACAGAAACATATCCAGCAGGGCTAAAAAGGACGGTATAGCGGTTGGAGATTTCACTTGTTGTATAACCGTTCAATGGCATCAAATTTGCCATAATGCTAAAAACGGTCATTGCGATAAAGCTAAGCGAAATGATGAGTAGCCTGCCCATTAAAATCTCCCCCTTTAACATAAACTGTAGAATAACAATATGCCCAAAACTAATATTTTTACAAATGATAGAAGTGAGCTGTAATAATAACAAAAAACCACTATCTTTAAGTATACATTCGTTTTGCTTTAACAACAAATATCATTTTCGTGAAATTTCCAGTAAAATAAAAAAGAGAGCATTCGGAAGTTTTAGGAAAGGATACATATTTAGTGAAAATGCGCAGTATTTCTTATTATGGGGTACATAACTCTTATAAGTTGCGAAAAAGATTCTAACACAATAGAGATTTTTAAAAGAGGGTGAGAAGTAACATGATTGTTATAGAGGGGCAACGATGTTTTCTACGGGTATTAATGGAGTCAGATGTCACGCCATTTACGAATATGGTTGCGCGCAATATGCGTTATTGGTCAGTACATGAACCACTGCATCCGCCCGAATATTATACTGAAAAGGTTCAATTAAAAAAAATACAAGAATCAATTCAGCAAATGCGTCTAAACCGTGAGTATAGCTTTGGCATATTTGATATACAAACCAAGGAAATGGTAGGGCATATCTCTTTGTATTCGATAAAGCGTATGCCATTTTCAAGCGCATTTGTGGGTTATTCAATGGATGAATCCCATACTGGCAGAGGAATTGTGACGGAAGCTCTTTCACTTGTTGTCAAATTTGCTTTTAATGATTTATGCCTGCATCGTTTAGAAGCTTATGTTTCTCCTAAAAATATAGCTTCAGTCCGTGTACTTGAAAAAGCAAAATTTAACCGAGAAGGATTACTCCGAAGTCTTCTATATATTAATGGGAAATGGGAAGATCATTATTTATATTCTTATTTAGAGGAAGATTATTGAAAGGGTAAGGCCCGGTGGAGGAAATGGTCGAATAACGCCCGCAAATTACTGAGGGGATTGTAGGAAAATGTCGTGCTATTTCCCGGGGAATAAGTCGAATAATAAAAGAAAACACATGGCAGCTTCGATAAAAAGCGCGCCATGTGTTTTTGTGTAAATTATTTCTTAAGGAAATGAATGGTATCAATCGATCTACCTGTGCCGACAGCAACAGATTCAAGAGGTTCTGGCGCAAGATGAACAGGTACATCCAATTCATTTGAAAGCCATTCTGTCATACCTTTTAACAGTGATACACCGCCAGTCAATATCACACCTTGATCTACAATATCACCCGATAGTTCTGGAGGGCAGCATTCAAGGGTCCTACTAATTAATTCTAATATCGCTAAAAGGTTCTCTTTTAAACAATTTTGTATATCATAAGAATTCACAGAGATAATCTTAGGTAAACCAGTAACGATATCGCGTCCTCTGATTTCCATTGTTTCGACAGGATGGTCAATCAGCGCGTAACCAATTTCCTGTTTTACCTTTTCAGCAGTAGGCTCGCCAATCAGGACGTTGAATTCCTTGCGTGCATATTGAATAATTTCTTCATTCATATGGTCGCCGCCAAGTTTCAATGTGTTAGAGGTTACAATTCCGCCGAATGATATAATACCGACTTCTGTTGTACCGCCACCAATGTCTACAATAACGCTCGCAATCGGATCGCTTACAGGAAGATCAGCACCTATAGCAGCTGCCACAGATTCTTCAATTAAAAATACTTCCTTAGCGCCGCATTGTCTTACCGCATCTTGAATCGCCAGTCTTTCAACGGATGTTGCTCCTGCGGGAGTACAAACCACAACGTTTGGTTTGCGTAGAGAAGAGCCCATTACTTTTGCAGCCTTTTCCATCATTGACTTGATTAAAGCAGTAGTCATATCAAAGTCAGCGATCACACCGTCTTTTAGAGGACGAACTGCCTGAATAGCTATCGGCGTTTTGCCGACCATTTCCTTTGCTTCAGTACCTGTCGCTATCACTTGGTTTGTATTCACATTATAAGCTACGACAGAAGGTTCATTTATGATAATTCCTTTATTTTTTGTATATATTAATGTATTGGCAGTGCCCAAATCGATTCCAATAGTTGTTGGCGAAAACATGCGTACAATTCCTCCTCGAATAACCTTAGGTTCTATAAGTATATGATATTTTTAGAGGGTTCAGCATGTTATATTATGGTATGTAACAATCATTACAGAGGTAGATAGATAGAAGGTTGATATATAAACCCAATAAATGGTAGTTTAAAGGAACTAAAGATACAAATAAAAGTGAAATTGTGATGAAAATGTTAATAGATTGTGAAATAAAAAGAGCAGCCTACTAGATTACAGGCTGCTCCTTTTTATTAGAACTTAGTTTCTGGTTTTGGATCGATAATATGAGAAGTTGAAGAATTAAGCCCATCACGCAAAAAGTGAACAAGAATAGCGCCAGTGCCCATAATTGCGAAGAATACGCCTAATACAGTAACCATAAAAGTTGCCATTATCATAGCCCTCCATGTATTAAATAATTTTATTCCGCATTAGCGGATGGTAAACCCCAAAACGAAAGTAAGTGCAAACGGGAAGTTTAGACTGGGGTTTATTGCCCGTAACTGCCCGATTGGTAAAACTAACAATTAGTAGGAAATAACCTACTAACTGTAGTTTCACTTTATATAAATAGTATACATGATTTTTTCTTGAATTATAAGGTTAAAACAGGTTTCTATAAGATTAATAGAACACTATTATTATACCACTTTTACGTGAAAATAAATTGGTTATTTATGGGGAGCTTAGAATGCCCAGTTTCCATTGCGGAAGACAGCTTCTGAACGTCCATCTTCTGTAATGCCTTCAATGTCCATATCTTTGGAGCCAACCATAAAATCAACATGCATAATGCTTTGGTTTATACCGTGTTTTTCGAGTTCTGCAGCAGTCATTGTTGTGCCATTTTCAATACAGAATGCATATGCGCTACCGATTGCTAGATGGTTAGAAGCATTTTCGTCGAATAGCGTATTATAGAACAGTAAACCGGAGTTGGAGATTGGCGAATCATGCGGAACAAGAGCTACTTCACCTAGATAATGTGAACCCTCATCTGTTTCAACTAGATTTTTTAAGACATCTTCGCCTTCTTCTGCTTTTACATCCACAATTCTTCCATTTTCAAATGTTAAGGTAAAATGATCGATAATTGTGCCTGCGTAGCTAAGTGGCTTTGTGCATGTGATGTAGCCATTAACACCATCTTTATGAGGCGCAGTGAACACTTCCTCTGTCGGAATATTGGCCATGAAAGGTTTGCCATTTTGATTTTTGCTTCCGCCACCACTCCACACATGTCCCTTCGGCAATTCGATCGTTAAATCTGTACCTGGGGCAGTGTAGTGAAGTTTTTGATATTTTTTACCGTTTAGATGTTTTACTTTTTCATGTAATACTTCATCATGAGCTTCCCAAGCTTCAAGCGGATTGTCTAAGTCAGCGCGGACTGTTTTAAAGATAGCCTCCCATAGGGCTGGTACTTGTTTATCTTCCTCTAGCTCAGGAAAAACCTTTGCAGCCCATTCTTTAGAAGGCGTACCTATAATGTTCCAACTGATTTTATTAGATTGGGAAGCTTGGCGGAAGTGCTGCAATGCCTGACCTGCCGCCTTTTGTTGAAGTGCGATTTTTTTAGGGTCAACACCTTTTAAAAGATCAGGGCTTTGTGATTTGATGGTCATAAATGCTGCACCATGGTCAGCTAACCAGTTTTTCTCTTCTGCGTGCCAAGGGGCAAAGAAACCAAAGGCATCCTCTGGTGCCATGTCATAATGCATGCGTGTCAGCAAATCATCTGAATAGTGGACAAAGACTTCTTTTGCCTCTGCTTCGTAAGCCTTCTTCACGACTAATCGAACAAACTCAGCTTGGTCAATTGATGCTTGGATAAACAGATATTGGCTCGGTTGAAGGTTCACCCCCACCTTTACTGCCAATTCGGCATAACTATCTAACTTCTCTTGAAACGTTTTCATAAAAGATCTCCTCCAAAATTGCTCATTTACAAATCAGTGGAATAGAAAGCATCCCTAGATACTTCTATGCCAACATAGTTTGAAGATGAACTTTAAATTCTATGATAATTTTATCAATTTAAAATAGTTTTGCAAATACTCGCATCATAATTGTAGCGAACAATATTTGTCTACAAATATTTTATAATTCACGAAGTTTTTGGATTTTAGTCAAATATTCTAGTTTGTTCACGGTAGAATATTAACATTAGAGAGAAGTAACCGAAATAATAACAAGAATGACACTTTGGAGGTACAGAAATGGATTTATCATCAATTGTTGGTCTTATTATGGGGGTCGTTGCCTTAATCGTTGGGATGTACTTTAAAGGTGTAACACCCGATGCCTTAATGAATCCAGCAGCTATATTCATAATTATTTTAGGGACAATGGCAACCGTAACAATTGCCTTCCCAATGAGTGAATTAAAAAGATTGCCAAAACTTTTTAAAATATTGTTTACTGAACAAAAGTTAGGTAAAGACACGGACATTATTAAATTATTTTCAGAATGGGCAGACCTGGCAAGAAGAGAAGGCTTGCTTGCACTGGAAGGAAAAGTAGCAGAAATCGATGATCCTTTCCTTAAGAACGGCCTGTCACTCGCAATTGACGGACAAAATGCTGATTATATCCGCGATGTCTTATCAGAAGAAGTAGAGGCTATGGAAGAACGCCACAGTGCTGGCGCTGGGATGTTCACACAAGCAGGTACATACGCTCCTACTTTAGGGGTTTTAGGGGCGGTTGTCGGTCTGGTTGCCGCACTAAAAGATATGAATGATATTGAAAAGCTCGGCCATGCGATTTCGGCTGCGTTCATTGCAACATTACTCGGGATTTTTACAGGGTATGTTCTTTGGCATCCGTTTGCCAACAAGCTTAAACGAAAATCGAGCAATGAAGTACGTCAAAAAATGCTAATGATTGAAGGGATTCTTTCCGTATTAGAGGGAGAGGCGCCGCGTGTCATTGAACAAAAGCTTGCTTCTTACTTAACAAAAGAAGACCGTAAAAAAATATTGGGCGAAAGCGGGGCGAGCGGCCTTGGCGAAGAGAGCTAAAAAGCATAAAAAGGAGCATGAGGAAATTCCAGAAGCATGGCTGCTTCCTTATTCAGATTTATTAACTTTATTACTGGCATTGTTTATCGTACTTTTTGCCTCGAGTACAGTCGATAATCAAAAGCTGCATGAGCTTTCATCGGTATTTAATGCAGTATTTGACGGGGGAAAAGGCGTTATGGACTATCCGTCTGATACAATGCCGAACGATCCGAAGAGCGATGAGACGAGCAAAAATTCAGCTTATCTGGAAGACCAAAAATCTTTATCCAAGATTAAAGGTAATGTTGATGATTTTATAGCGGTCAATGAACTAGAAAAACAATTTGAAACCAAGTTAACTGACGAAGGGCTTCTGGTGACGATACGAGACAGCGTATTATTTGATCCAGGGAAAGCGGTAGTTAAAAGCGAGTATGAGAAAACAGCGAGGGAATTATCGAAGCTTCTTGTATTTGATCCAAAACGTAGTGTTGTCATTACGGGATATACGGATAATGTGCCGATGCATACCGCCGAGTTTTCATCGAACTGGGAACTAAGTGTAATGCGTGCTGTAAACTTTTTGAAGCTAATCGTGGATCAAAACCCTAAATTAGATTCTTCTTTCTTTAGTGCAAAAGGATATGGAGAAAATAATCCAATCGCGTCTAATAATTCTGATGAGGGGCGTTCCAAAAACCGGCGGGTTGAAGTTCTTATCCAACCTTTAGTGAAAAAAGATGGCTCTTCAACAAATCCTACAATCAATAAAGATGCCTCCGTTAATGAATCGAAAACTGGAGAATAAAAATAGCTTGAGGGATTCAAAAGTAAAATAATAAAAAGAAACCGAACCAATGTGAAATTAAATTAAATTTCACATATAGTTCGGTTTTTTCATTAGCCTATTTTTAGTCACGCAATGAGCCAAGTTCTGCTACAATTGCTTGCATTTCGCTAGGACTAAAAGCATCGCGCTTCATCACCATATCATATAAGTAAACCAAATCTTCATAATGATTGGTGCTGAAATGTTCGGGCTTCATCGCATCTGCATTGACCATGCGAAGCTTTTCTTTTATGGCATCAATCATGAAAGTTACGTTTTCTGTTGTCGGTTCTGTAAGATTCAAAGGGATTCCTCCTGCTTTTGATAGATGTATACTATAGTATCATTCCACTTATAGCCTATGATTGTCAATTCCTTTTACGATTGGGCCAGCATTTTATACTAGTATCAGCTCGCTTTTTTAGAATCAGGCATATCCATCTGTTTTGCTAGAGCTTTTTCTTCTTTTAGTTTATTTTGAATCCGCTTCGTTTCATAAACTACAATGCCAGAAAGGCCTAATAAGCCGATCAGGTTAGGAATAGCCATTAATCCGTTTGCGATATCTGAGAATGTCCAAATAAGATCCAATGCAACGGTAGAACCGACGAATACGAAAGCAACAAATATCACGCGGTAAATATATATAGCTGTTTGACCCTTGAAGAGATATTGTAAACATTTTTCTCCATAATAAGCCCAACCTAAAATTGTAGATGAGGCAAAGAAAATAAGACCAATCGCTACAACATAAGGACCCCAACCACCCAAGAAGTGACTGAATGCTGCTGTTGTCAGTTCATTTGCTTGCAAGCCTTTATTTGTATAAACACCAGACATGACAATTGTGATTCCTGTAATTGAACAAATAAGGAATGTATCTAAAAACACTTGCGTCATTGAAACCAAAGCTTGTCGTCCCGGCAGATCCGTTTTAGCAGCAGCTGCTGCGATTGGTGCAGAACCAAGACCTGCTTCATTCGAGAATACCCCACGTGCAACACCATAACGTATAGCTGCACCAACGGCTCCGCCAAGAGCAGCTTCGCCTGTAAAGGCCATTTTAATAATTGTAAGGAAAGCAGCTGGTATTTCGGTAATATTCATAATCATAATTATAAGTCCTGCTGCAAGATAAAAGACCGCCATAATAGGTACAAAAATAGCTGTTACATTTCCGATAGATTTAATGCCGCCCAAAATGACAAGCGCAACAAAGGCAGTTAGAATGAGGCCAGTGACCCAAGTAGGTACACTAAATGTAGCATTAACAACGCCTGCAACTGAATTAGATTGTGTTCCATTCCCAATGCCAAAAGAAGCTAGTACGCCAAAACAGGCAAACAAAACAGCCAGCCATTTTTGTTTTAGGCCGTGTTCCAAATAATACATCGGACCGCCAGCCATTTGCCCTTTCGCATCTTTTACACGATAGCGAACAGCTAGTATAGCCTCACTATACTTAGTCGCCATGCCGAAGAAAGCCGACACCCACATCCAAAAGACAGCCCCTGGTCCACCTAAAATAACGGCTGTTGCTACACCAACAATGTTTCCGGTTCCAACTGTAGCAGCAAGAGCTGTTGTAAGTGCTTGAAACTGGGAGATATCACCATCTGCCGTTTTGTCGTGTTTTTTCGAGAATACTAATCTCAAAGCTTGTGGAAGAAGTCTGATTTGCAAAAAGCTGATTCGAAGTGTGAGAAAAATGCCTGTGCCAACAATTAAGACAATAAGCGGTATTCCCCAAAGCATTGATGAAAAATCCCCTAAGACCTCGTTCAGCTTTGCTAAAAAATTGGTCATTCCATTACCCCCTTTTTGAATTTAAATTTCTATAGTTAAGAAATTCCATAAAACAACAATTAAAAATCCCTTTAAATAGGTAAGGAGTTTTTTAACGGGCAAACTGTTTTACATATAAATCAGTAGGGTATAATAGGCATATAACATTGTAAAAGTATGGAGGAGGATTATTATGTCAAATAAATTAGTTACAGGATTAGCATTAGGAGCAGTAGCAGGTGCAGCACTTAGTATGGCAGACCGCAATACACGTCAAACAACAAAAAAAGTACTGAAACGCTATTGGGTAGACATGCAATATTTTGCAAATAACCGAGATGAATTAATGAATAGTATCCAAGCAAGAACAGGGAAAGTTAAATCTCTATACAATACATTTATGAAAGACAAAGACTTCTATATGAAAAAAGTAGAAGAAATCCAAGAACTTACACCGAAAGTTAAAAACATTGTGATGGAAACGAAAGATACATTTTCATCTAATATCAAAGATGTAAAACAACAATTACCTTCAACCAATACCGAATCAAATGAATCTGTTATTCATCTATAAGTTGAAGAAGATAAAGGGGCGGGATTATGGAGAAGGGACACGAATTTGGTCTTTCAGCAGATTCCGAGACAACCAAAACACGGAAAGGCGATGCTGCTGAATACATCGATAAAGATACATTTGTGCAATTAGAAAACGAAGAAAACATGGATAAAAAAGAAAAGAAGAAGAAAAAGAAAGAGCGTCACTTTGATATTACAACAAATAAGGGTTTTATCATGGGGCTTATCGAGAAAGTGAAGAAAGAAGACATCGGGGGATTTGGAGCGCAATTAGCTTATTTCTTTTTACTCTCCTTATTCCCGATGCTGCTTTTTATCGTGACATTGCTGCCGTATCTTCATTTATCCGTTAGCCAAGTATATACACTTTTAGAAGAAGTTATGCCTGACCAAATCTATTCTCTTACTTCTGATACACTTTCTGAAGTTTTAAAGAATCGTCATGGCGGCTTATTGTCGATCGGTATTCTAGGTACGTTATGGTCAGCATCTAATGGTGTAAATGCGCTAAATAAATCATTGAATCGCTCTTATGACCAAGAAGAGACGCGGCCATTTCTTAAAGTAAGGCTTTACTCGTTAATATTCACGATTCTATTAATCGGCTTAGTTGTAGTGGCACTTGTATTGCCTGTATTCGGTGAGCAAATTGGTAAACTATTATTCTCTGCATTTGGATTAGAGAATGGTTTCCTCGCCGTTTGGAACAAGTTCCGTTATATTTTGCCTCCCGTTGTTATATTTATTGTCCTCACGCTTATGTATTGGTTGATGCCAAACATGAAGTTGGATTTAAAAAGCGTATGGGTTGGCGCCTTGTTCTCTACATTGGCTTGGTTAATCGTTTCATATGGTTTTTCTTTCTATATCAACAACTTCTCAAATTACTCCGCTACTTACGGAAGTATCGGTGGTATTATCATTCTAATGCTTTGGCTATACATCACTGGTATTATCCTGATGGTTGGCGGACAAGTGAATGCGCTTGTCCAAAAGAGAAGAGAAATACAGGAATCAAAAAGTCATAGAACAGCTTAATGAAAAAGCGGCAGGTCATTCTATATTGAATGACCTGCCGCTTTTTAAATGATTTATTTTAATACGCTTCTACGGGCAGTAAGACGCCTATTTCTAAACCTAAGTATAGCGAAGAAGTTTAAATGGGGAATAACTGCCCAAAAGCCCGATTGGAGCACTCACCATCAGCAGGGAAGAGAAAAATCCCCTACTGAGTCAAGCAGACTTTATTTTCTTTAGTAGGCGTAAGCCGTTTAAGATAACCAGGATAGTGCTACCCTCATGTCCAACAACTCCAAGAGGCAAATCGACTGCCTGCATGAAATTCGAGATAATTAACAGGGCAATAACAGCGATGGAGAAGAACATATTTTGTTTTACAATTCTTTGCATTTTTCGTGATAGCTTCACTGCATAAGCAATCTTGGTCAAGTCATTCTTCATAAGGACCACATCGGCTGTTTCTAGCGCTACATCTGTACCTTCGCCCATAGCGATACCAGATGTAGCAGTTGCTAGGGCGGGGGCATCATTAATGCCATCTCCCACCATGGCAACATGGTGATAGGAGCCCATCAATTCTTTGATATGATTTACTTTTGTCTCAGGCAAGCACTCGGCAATATATGAATCTACTGCCGCTTCCTTTGCAATAGCTTTTGCCGTTACTTCATTATCACCTGTTAGCATGACAGTCTGGATTCCCATACTTTTTAAAAGAGAGATAGCATGCTTTGCTTCCGGGCGAACGGTATCCTTCATGGCAGCAAGTGCTAGGATTCTAGTATCATCTGAAAGAAAGATTACAGTTTTACCTTGTTCGGCTAGCTCTAGTGCAATATTATTTTCAAATTCCCGAGCCAATTGTTCTCCAACAAAATCTGCTTTTCCGACTTTATAGGCTTTTCCTGCAACAATTCCTTTCAAGCCAAAGCCAGGCAAATCTTCAATTTGTGCTTGTGGATAGTTTGTAAGCTCATTGGCTACAGCGTATTTTGTAATAGCTTGCGCAAGAGGGTGGTTAGACTTCGCTTCAATTCCGGCAAGAAGCGAAAGTAAAGCCTTCCCATCTTCGCCTTTGGCTGCAACGAAGTCAGTTACAATAGGTTTACCTTGCGTAAGTGTGCCAGTTTTATCAAAGGCAATTGCTTTTAATACACTTAAATGTTCAATATGGAGTCCGCCTTTAAATAGAATCCCATTTTTTGCGCCGTTTGAAATGGCGGATAGAGTAGCGGGCATAATAGACGCTACGAGCGCACATGGTGAAGCTACTACAAGTAGAACCATTGCACGGTAGAAGGTAGTTTGGAAACTCCAATCAAGTAAAAAGTGTGGAATAAACATCATCAAAGCTACTGCTAGGAGCACACATTTCACATAGGTACCTTCAAAACGTTCAATGAATTGCTGAGAAGGTGATTTTTCGCTCTGTGCTGATTGAACGAGGTCAATTATTTTTTGAAATAATGACTCCATATTCGATTTTGTCATCTTCATTGTAATAGCACCTGAGAGGTTTACAGTACCAGCAAATACATCTGTTTTAATGCCTTTAGAGACTGGAATGGATTCGCCAGTAATGGCTGCTTCATCGAGAGTCGTCATCCCATCGATGATTACACCATCTGCAGGGACACGTTCACCTGGTTTAACAAGTAAATGGTCGCCGACTTGTAGAGTGGAAATCCCAACTCTTTCAATCTCGCCATTATCTTTTACAAGCCATGCTTCTTCCGGCTGCAAATCCATCAATGCGGAGATTTCTTTATGGCTTTTGTTCATGGCATAAGTTTCTAATGCACCGCTCACTGCAAATATAAAGATGAGGATGGCGCCTTCTGTCCAATAGCCAATGATTGCTGATCCAATAGCTGCTAATATCATTAGAAATTCTACATTTAACTCTTTGTTTGCAATCGTTTCTTCTACGCCTTCTTTTGCTTTCGCAAAGCCGCCTACAATAAATGCGATCACATAGAA
The DNA here is from genome assembly GCF_007988965.1 of Rummeliibacillus stabekisii. Taxonomy (GTDB): domain Bacteria; phylum Bacillota; class Bacilli; order Bacillales_A; family Planococcaceae; genus Rummeliibacillus; species Rummeliibacillus stabekisii. The sequence continues at coordinate 28,749 of NZ_BJVD01000008.1, read as the reverse complement.
AACGATAGAAGCTGCCGTATGCCCATCTTTTCCTAGTAACCAAGCAATTAATATGAACAATCCTGAGAAAATAGCTGCTATCAGTTCACCATGTTCTTTTATTTTCTCAATTAGATGAGTATTATTCTCTTTTACAATTTCCAACATTCATCCCTCCTGATAATGAAAATCAATATCAAAACCTTTATTAAAGGTGATTATTCAACCTTTAGTAATTAATTAATAGTAATTACTTATTTATAATGATTATAACATAAGGGGTTGAAGAGAGGAAGAGTATTAATTCAAAAATAAAATGATTAACTAGTTATTTTTTGTATGGCGTTTTACTGAGGTTGGTCCAGAACAAAAGTAGCTGCTTTCAAAGGGTGATATTTATAGTGTTCCGTTCGAGAGAGTGCACCCGCAAGCTTGACTTCAATTACGTCCCTGCGGGTCTTTCAGCTCAAGATCATCCCGCAGGAGTCACCGTCCTACACTACACAACATAATAGATTAATAAAAAGTATAACGGAACAAATGGTTTACACGGCTACTCCTTCCACAGTGTATGCAAGAGAAGAAAAAGCGGCAAACAAAAAGGGTATTAAGCAATTGTTGCTTAATACCCTTTTTTATACTATTTTATTCTATTTAAAGACGGGCTCTGCATGTGCCGCCAGTTTTTCTAATGAAGATTTTTGGACATCAGCATGCAATGAGTTGCCGTGCGAATCCATTGTCACAACTGCTGTGAAATCTTCTACATTTAAATGCCACATGGCTTCTGGAATCCCAAATTCCATTAGATCAACACCATCGACAGACTTGATACAGTCAGCATAATACTGTGCTGCTCCGCCAATTGCATTTAAATAAACACCACCGTGTTCTTTAAGCGCCTGTAATGTTTTTGGACCCATGCCGCCTTTACCCATAACAGCACGAATGCCGAATTTTTTCATAATGTCGCCTTGGTATGGTTCTTCGCGAATAGATGTAGTAGGACCAGCTGCTTTTACAACCCAGCGATCGTCTTCATCCTTTGCCATAACAGGGCCACAGTGGTAAATGATTTGACCATTTAAATCCACCGGTGCATCATGTGATGTTAAATGATGGTGGATGGCGTCACGGCCTGTGTACATACGTCCTGTAATTTTAACTACGTCTCCAACTTTAAGTGAACGGATTTGTTCCTCTGTAATTGGTGCGCGCAGCTCAATCACTTCTTTTGATGGTTGATCGTCTTGTGTTGCTGCTGTTTCGTCAAAGGCAATTTTTTCGCCATCTTGATAATGCCAATTTTTGATTTCGCCAGAATTAGCATCAAGATCGATAGCCATACGACGGTATGCCCAACAGTTATATGCAACAGATACAAAGAAGGAAGCAGGGATACGGTGCATCACACCGATTTTACAGCCTAGTAGTGTCGCTTCACCGCCAAATCCCATAGTTCCAATGCCCAATGTATTTGCTTTTTCTAGTATGTAATCTTCCAATTTTGCTAGTTCAGGATTTGGATTTACGTCGTCTACATGGCGGAATAACTGTTCTTTGGCAAGATCATATCCTGAAGAGCGATCGCCTCCAATACCTACTCCAATGAATCCGGCTGCACAGCCTTGTCCTTGTGCTTGATACACTGAATGTAAAATGCATTTTCGAATGCCTTCTAGGTCGCGGCCAGCACGTCCAAGTCCTTCTAATTCGCATGGAAGGCTATATTGAATATTTTTGTTCTCACAGCCGCCACCTTTTAGAATTAACTTCATCTCAATATAATCTTTTTCCCATTGCTCAAATTTAATAACGGGCACGCCTTCGCCTAAATTATCGCCGCTGTTTTTACCTGTTAGGGAGTCAACTGCATTTGGGCGTAGTTTCGCATCTTTTGTAGCGCGGATAATCGCATTTTTGATGCATTCTTTAATTTCAAGCTGATTAACGCCAACCGGTGTTTTAATTTTAAATGTAGGTAGACCGGTATCCTGGCAGATAGGTGATACTTGATCATCCGCCATAAAAATGTTGTTGGCAATTGTATCTAAGCTCATAGCAGCGCGAGTTCCTGCATTTTCTGCATCTTTCGCTTTTTTAATTGCACGTCTGACATCCTTCGGCAAATTTGTCGATGTTTCAGTTACTAAATCATAGATGCTTTGTTCGAGCACTTCGAGATTCATAGCTTTCAGCTCCCTATAAAATGTTGTCAAGCATGCTTATTATAACCTGCTTAAAATATGAAAAAAAGAGCACAATTATGCGCTCTTTGATTTTTATCCATTCGGGAGTATTTATTTGTTAAATTTCAGGACGGTCTTTAAATTGTTCCATCTTATCTTCTAAATCGTCCATCATTCCAATAAGGCGATCGATATCCTGTAAATCGGCAGTTTCTGGATCAATAGCATCCAATACTTCCATAAAGATTTGAAGGCGCTCTTTTAAGTAAGTTACTTGTTGCTCTTTGTCTGTGATTGACTTGCTCATTGTACCACCTCATTTCGTCCTATCCATCGTATACGAAATGAGATAATAATTCAAATCAAAAACAGAATTAGGAATAAAGTATGATTTAAGTATTTTGTCGATTATGAAAATTTACAAAATTAAAGTTATATGTTATTCTATTTTTAATTTAAAAGAAAGGAGGCCCGATGAGGAATCAGTTTTCCTTCTCAATACTTCTGGAGGGAACATTGGAAGAAGAGCTGGTTGAAATCATCGAGAGATTGGAGGGATTAATGAAAGAAACATATAGCGTTCTTACTGAAAATCCTAATTTTGTGAAGGGAGGGCAGTTCCGTTAGCCAAAGCGCCTGAGTGTTGGTGTAAATGTAAATCACAATGAGCCTACTTATAACTAAATGCCTTAGGATAAATCTAAAGAAAGGATGTATACTTTTTAGACAGCAGTGAAAGGCAACGAAGATTATTGAACAAGCGATTCTTCAGGTTTAGCGTGTAGGAAATGTTGTTTACGAGTTTGCGAGATCAAGCTTTATCAATAAAATGAATTAGCTTAAAAAAGACATGTGAAAAGATGTTGTCATGCAAATGTTGGCTACGGAGTTAAACAGTTCTCAGAATAAGGCTGAAAATTGTTTAAAACCAAGAAAAATATGATATTAACAGATTGAAGGGCCCAGTACACGTATCGTTAAAGTGGACTGGGTCTTTTTGTGTTGTTTTTTAAAAGGAAAAAATAATAGTAAACTAGATTCCCTACTTTCTGTTTAAATGTTACTATTATTTTTAAGCGATGCTAGAGGATTTCAAAGGCACAAAGTACTTATAAGAAAAGTAAGTTGAAAATTCATTTTCAGGGCATGCTTAATGGATGTAGAAGGTCTCCCGCACGAACCTATCAAGAATGTAAAATCCCAATCAGACTTAACGGAAACAGTAAGTTGAGAAGGTGTTTTATTAGTCAAAAGCCGGTTGGGGATAGGGAAATACATAGAATATTATTAACTAGCAAAGGAGTTTAGATTTGTGGAATTAAATGAACGAATGGCCCAAAAGAGATTCTGGATCCTTGTGATCATTGTGTCGATTTCTGGGTTCTCACAAGGCATGCTGATGCCGCTCATCTCTGTTATTTTTGAACAGGACGGTGTATCATCGTCCATAAATGGATTAAACGCAACGGGTCTTTATATCGGGACACTACTTATTGCACCATTTGTCGAGCAGCCGCTTAGAAAATTTGGCTACAAGCCAATTATAATTATAGGCGGTGCACTAGTTTTTAGTAGTTTATTATTATTTCCTTTTTGGAAGAATGTATGGTTTTGGTTTATCTTACGATTGCTAATCGGCATTGGAGATCATTCTCTCCATTATTCAACCCAAACATGGATTACAAGCTCTGCACCTGCTAATCGCTTAGGTAAAAATATTGCCATATATGGCTTGTCATTTGGGATTGGTTTTGCAGTTGGTCCTTTCTTTGTACCGCTTACGAAGATTTCTGAAGCATTTCCATTCATTTTATCCTCGATTCTTTGTTTAATTGCATGGTCATTTATTTTCTTTGTGAAAAACGAAAAGCCAGAGCCTATTCAAACAAAAGAAAACGGGAAGATGCTCAAACGATATGCCGTTACTTTAAAGTATGCATGGGTCGCATTTTTGCCACCGCTTTGCTATGGCTTTTTAGAATCTACATTAAATTCCTTATTTCCTGTCTATGCATTGAGAAAGGAAATAGACGTATCAATGGTTTCTGTTATATTGGCGGCCTTCTCAATCGGAGGGATCCTCACACAATTCCCGCTAGGCACGCTAGGAGACAAAATTGGCCGGCGGAAGGTAGTGTTAATGGCCTTTTTAGGAGGAGGCTTATTCTTTGGGGTAGGCAGTTTTTTGGAATCCAATAGTATACTTGTGGCAGTTTGTTTCTTTTTAGCGGGTACGTTTGTCGGGTCCATCTTCTCTCTTGGTATTTCCTACATGAGCGATTTGACACCGCGGGAGCTGTTACCAACTGGGAACTTACTCTGCAGTATTTTCTTTAGCTTCGGTAGTTTGTCCGGTCCACTCTTCGGAGGTATCTATCTGCAATATGTGCATTTTAGCTTCTTACTGCTCATATCTATTATTTTGCTGCTCATTTTTACAGTTAGTGCTGTATTTGGAAAAGAGCAAAAGAAAGAGGAACTGGCATAGGAGAGTTCTTTTATCCGGTGAAAAAGGTGGAGTAGTTTAAATGGTTCGTATGGAGTCTGTTTGTTTATACATCTTCGATTCGTTGCGTTTTCAATGTACATGGATTATAAGCATGGATCGATGCTCGGCTATCTACTGATGACTGTTGCTATGTTGTTCAATCTAGCATAATAAAAGGCTCCAACCATCGAGATCCGATGTTGGAGCCTTTTTTCGTTTCTGCTTTCGATTTGTACAAACGAATTAGATGAACAGATTAGTATGCAATCCAGCCGCCGTCAGCAGCGATAATTTGTCCATTTACAAAGCTTGATTCATCAGAACCTAAGAAAACAGCTAGTTGTGCAATTTCCTCTGGTTTACCTGTCCGTGGCATTGTACCTGAGCCAGTCATTTGACGACCCATACCAAATTGAGACACATTTGTCATAGATGAACCGATGTTTGTTTCCACGCCACCCGGAGCGATTCCGTTGCAGCGGATGCCTGAAAGAGCATACATATAGGCAGTATTTTTTGTAAGCCCCGTAACAGCATGTTTAGAAGCCGTATAGGCAGCGCCTGCGCGTGCACCTTGTAATCCGCCTGCTGAAATATTGTTCACAATGACGCCGTGTCCTTGTTCTAAGAAGATGTTTGTTGCGATGCGCATTGCACGCATAACGCCTGTCGTATTAACAGCAAATACGCGATCCCATTTTTCATCTGAGATTTCACCAACTGGTTCCATGCCGTCCATGATGCCTGCGTTGTTAACTAAGATATCTAACTTGCCAAATTCTTTTTTAGTTTCTACGAATAACTGTTCTAAATCTGCTAATTCAGCAACATTCGTTCTGTTGGCGATGGCTGTACCGCCAGTTGCATTAATTGCCTCAGCCACAGCTTGAGCACCTTCAAAATTGTAGTCAGAAACAACTACTTTAGCACCTTCTTTAGCGTAATGCTCTGCAATTGCCTTACCCATACCTGAAGCCGCACCTGTGACGATCGCTACTTTATCCATTAATCTCATTCTAAACATCCTCCCCTTAATCTTATTTTACAACTGTTCAATAAAATAATAATATTGAATCATAGCAGCTTCAATAAACAAAAAAATTCAAAACGTACAATATTGAACAGAAAACGTAAAAGTGTTTGATAAAGGGGAAATGCTAGATGAATAAAAATGATTTGCGTGTATTAAAAACAAAGCAAAGTATACATTTAGCTTTAATTAAACTGCTTAAAAAGAAACCTTTAACACATATCAAGGTCACTGAGCTTTGCAGAGAAGCAAATATAAATCGAGGGACATTCTATTTTCATTACCAAGAGGTAGGGGATGTGTTTAAAGAATTTTATGAAGAGATTATGGTAGATTTAAAAGAATCCTACCAAGCACCTTATCTCCATACGAATTTTCTTGACGTAGCAAATTTGGATCCTAAAACAGTTCGGATTTTTCATCATATAAAAAAATATGAGGATTTTTATAAGATAGTATTTTCTCAAGATGTCTCCACACATTATTATTTCATGTTATTTGATGAAATACGTTCTATTTGTATAGAAGACCAGAATACGCTTCAACAATATGGAGAATTGAACGATTATTTATATTCTTACTCGGCGAATGCAATTATGGGCTTGATCATAGAGTGGTATCGCCATGACTTTAAAGATTCGGCTGATGACATGAATGTCCATCTAATCAATATCCTTAAATTAAGAGAAGCCTGAATGAAAAAACGGCAAAAAGAAAAGGCGTAACATAGGTTAAGCCTTTTTCTTTTTGCTATTTAATGTAATTAGAACAGCTATTTTAATGTCAGCAGTGTCACGGATTCAACGTGTGCTATCATTTAAAGGTTTATATTTCTAATATTGTCCATATTTTTACAACACAATCTATTTATAGACTTAATCAACTCGGTCCTTAAAAATAATGGTCGATTTCATACCTTAAGAAATGTAATGTTACACATGGACTCTTTTAATAAATAGACTAACAATTAAACCAGTAATCGCCACGATAATCGCAAAGATAAAGGCATCTTGAACTCCTGAAGTGAAAGCAAGTAATTGATTTAGTGGGTTTGTCGCATCGGTTACGTTTTTTAGATACTTTTCAGTTCCAGAAGATAAAATAGAAATCGCTACTGCCGTACCAATTGCACCGGCGACTTGTTGAAGTGTGTTCATGATTGCTGTTCCATCAGGATAAAGCTCACGTGGTAATTCGTTTAAACCGTTTGTTTGAGCTGGCATCATGATCATCGATACACCAATCATCATGCAGATATGCATAGCAATCAAGAATCCAGAAGATGTATCTAAATCAATCGTTGAAAAGCCAATTAAGGAACCTGTGACTATAATAATGCCAAGGATAACTAACCATTTCGGTCCGAATTTATCAAATAAGCTACCCATAACAGGTGACAATAACCCGTTTACAATTCCACCTGGTAATAGCAGAAGTCCTGCAGCAAACGTACCTAAAGCTAGCGAATTTTGCAAGTACAGTGGCAATACAATCATTGAAGAAAGAATAACCATCATACATATTAGTACGAGTATTAACCCAACAACAAACATAGGGTATTTGAATACACGAAGTTTTAACATTGGTTGTTCCATTTTTGTTTGGCGAATGCAAAAGAGCAGTAACCCAATTACACCAACAATAATAGCAGTAATTACAGTTGAATCTCCCCAACCACCATCACCTGCAATACTAAATCCATAAACCACCCCACCAAATCCAATTGTTGATAAAATAATGGATAAGATATCAATTTTAGGCTTCGTTGGTGTTGAAACATTTTGCATATACACTATTCCAAAAACAAGGGCGATCACTAGAACCGGTAAAGAAAACCAGAAAATATAATGCCATGTTAGTGTTTTTAAAATCAACCCAGAAAGTGTTGGGCCAACAGCGGGAGAAAAGGAAATAACAAGTCCCATTAATCCCATAATTTTACCTCTTTTATAGGGTGGAACAATTAATAAAATGGTATTAAACATGAGAGGTAACATTAATGCCGTACCCATTGCTTGAACTACACGCGCCAACATTAAGAAAGCGAATGTTGGGGCAATAGCAGCTATAAATGTTCCGATTATAGATAATGTAATGGAAACAATAAACAATTGCCTTGTTGTAAACCATTGTAAAATTAAACCAGAAACAGGAACAAGAATCCCTAAAGTTAATAAATAGCCAGTCGTAAGCCATTGAACGGTAGTCTCATGAATTTTAAAGTCTACAATTAAAGTACCTAATGCCATATTTAAAGCTGTTTCGCTAAATAAACCAATAAATCCAGCAATCAAAAAAGAGACGATAATGGGAACTACTTTATATTGCTCCGATTCCTCGTCCTTTGTTTGATTCATTTGAGCATCGATATTCATTTTTTGCCTCCTTTTAGTTTGTGAATGCATTATTAGAATACTATATAAATCTAACTATATGGCAAGTATGATTGAAAGAAATTATGTTAGTTATTCTTCTTTCCAATCCCCAGTTTATTAAGCAAGCACTATAATTGCCACAATATTTCCTACGTATTCTCTTTTTTTAATAAATTGATAGTGGCATATGTTATCACCGTCTCCTACAGCTTTTAAATCGCAAAACGTTCTTCTTAAATCCCCTTCACGTAATTGCCAGAATATATTTTATTGATGGTTCAGCCCATCAAATATTTTAATCCCATGCAAAAATACGCTCCTAGGCAAAAAAAAAACCCCCGAACCTTTAGTCCGAGGGCACATACAAAACACCACAATATTGGAGACAAGACAAGCTATTTCAATGTCAGCAATGTCACGGACTCAACATGCGCCGTTTGTGGGAACATATCCAATGGTTGAATATATTCTACGTTGTAGACTTTCATTAATTCCTGCAGATCTTTTGCTAACGTAGATGGGTTGCAGGATGTGTAAACAATTCGCTTTGGCTTTACTTGTAGCAATGTGTTGATAAGGCTTGGCGCTAATCCTGTACGTGGTGGATCGACTGTTAAAACATCTGGTATGAAGCCTTCTTTTTGCCAGATATCCAGCCATTTTTCTGCTGTGCCTGCCACATATTTTGTATGCGTGAAGCCATGCTTCTTCGCATTTTTCTTCGCATCCTCAATGCTTTCAGGGATGATATCCATTCCGCGCACTTCTTTGGCCTGATCTGCAAGCCAAAGACCAATAGTACCGACGCCGCAATAAGCATCTACAATCTTTTCCTTGCCTGTAAGCCCTGCTGCTTGTTTGATTTCATTATACAGATGTACTGTTTGGCTTGGGTTTAGTTGGAAGAATGCGCGTGCTGAAAGGTCAAAAGCAAGCTCACCCAGTTCTTCGTGAATTGTATCTTGCCCATAAAGAGTAATCGTTTGATCACCGAATATAAGGGAAGTTTGGTCGTTGTTGATATTTTGAACAATCGACACTATCGATTCGTCTATTCCTTTTAATTTTTCAAGCAGTACTTCTTTATTTGGGAAATTTTTGCGTGCCATGATAAGGACAAGTTGAATTTCTCCCGTTTGAAGACCTACCCGCACAACAATTGTTCTGACAATGCCTTTATGTGTTTTACTGTTGTACACAGGAATATCGAGTTCTTCAATAATCTTCTTTGCTTTATTCGTGATAGCAGTAGTTCTAGTATCTTGGACAAGGCAATCGTCAATATCGAGTAGCTTATGGCTGTTTTCCGTATAAAGTCCGGCAGCTACATGGCTACCGATTTTACGAACTTGAAATTGACTTTTATTCCGGTAATGCCATGGATCACTCATACCGATTGTTTTTCTGATGTCTATCTGCTTCGCGCTATTTTTCACATACTTATGCAGAGCTTGTACAATGACATCTCGCTTTGCCTTCAGCTGGTCTCCATATTTCATGTGCTGTAATTGGCATCCGCCGCACAAATCATACACAGGGCATGGCGGTGTTTGTCTTGCTTTTGACTGTTTATGAATTTTGATGATTTTAGCTTCGGCAAAATTGCGGTTGATTTTAGTTAGTTCGGCATAAATGTCTTCTCCTGGCAAAGCACCCTTAACAAAAACAACATTACGTTTATAGTAGCCGATACCTTCACCATTAATGCCTAATCGTTTTATCGAAAGTGGGATTCGTTGTCCCAGCTTCATTATCGTCGCTTGTTGATTCAAGAATTACACGTCCTTTTTTCGCTTCATTCCTCATTATAACGAAAATAGACGCAGCAGCAAAGAATCAAGAAGCATCCTTTTTCTTGTCTTTTGAAGAGGAGCCAGTACCAGAGTTCATCAAATTGTTGATGGATTCAAAACGGTAGCCTTTTTTCTTAGCATCTTTAATAAATCGAGGCAGCGCTTCAGCGTTATCAGGTGAAACGGTATGCATTAATATGATTGCGCCTGGATGCATTTGAGACATCAAGTTGTCGTATGAATATTTCCAGCCTTGTGGTTGATCCTTAAGCCAGTCTTTAAATGCGACAGACCAGAAAATATGACGGTAGCCAGCCTCATTACCGACCCGCAATAACTCTTCACTAAATACTCCTTCAGGCGGTCTTGCATACACTGTACGCTCTACATCTGTAATTTCAGCGAGCTTTTTATCAAAATTAGCCCATTCATCTTTCATTTGTTGTTCAGTTAGACGAGCCATATTCGGGTGCTTATCCGAATGGTTGCCGATTTCATGACCTTCTTTTACCATACGTTTAACTAGCGGTGTTGCGCTCGATAAGTAATGGCCTGTTAAGAAGAATGTGCCTTGTATATTTTCTTTTTTCAAAGTATCTAAAATGGATGCTGTATAGCCATTTTCATAACCACAGTCAAATGTCAGATACATAATTTTTTCTTCTGGGCTGCCTTTATAGACAGCATCATATTTTTTTAGTAGTGCATCATACTCTGCACCAGCTTCTGTAGGAACTTCATTTGTTGTTTTTTTAAAACCCCAACCATATTCTTTTGCAAATGCATCAAACGGATTTGTTGTGATGCCTGTTGCTAAAATAGTGGCTGCAATGGCAATGCCGGCGAGATGTTGTTTAAACATTTTTCACGCATCCTTTCTTTTTGTGTTAGCTTGTGTGTAATACCAGGAATTATGCAGTTAGGGATAATTGTTTTTAAACGAAGTCTTGTTATACTTATATAATGGAGGTGGACCGAATGTCTCGTGTAATTACAAAAATAAGCGCCCAAAAAAGGAACCAAGAGCGTTATAATATATTTCTTAATGAAGAATATGCATTTAGCGTGGACGAGGGTATTCTTATTCAATATGGTCTGACAAAAGGAAAGGTACTCGATTCATTAACGGTTGAGGAAATTGCATTCGACGATGAAATTCAACGAGCTTTCAATCGATCACTTTCCTATTTGAGTTATCAAATGCGCAGCGAACATGAAGTCCGCCAAAAATTGAAGGGTTTAGAATTTGGGGATGCGGTGATCCAAGAAGCACTGCAAAAGCTAAAAAAGCTTGGCTTCTTAAATGATGAAAGTTACTCCAGGGCTTTAGTCGAAACAAAAAAGAAAACAGCCAAAAAAGGGCCAAGAGCGATTAAGATGGACCTGAAAAAAAGGGGCATCGAAGAAAATCTGCAGCAGAGAGTACTCGATGAATTTTCTGAAGATGAGCAAGCCAAGATTGCTAAACAGCTAGCGGAAAAGGTTGTGCGAAGTGAGCATCGCAAGACACCCGTCCAAATAAAGCAAAAAATACAGGATTTGCTACTGCGCAAGGGCTACTCCTATTCAATTTGCGAAAGAGTAATCGAGCAAGTGGATTTATCCAAAGAAGATGAAGAATGGCAAGATATGATAGAACTGCAAGGTGAAAAGGCGTGGAAGAAATACGCCTCAAAATATACAGGATACGAATTGCATATGCGGGTGAAACAAGCTCTATATCAAAAAGGATTCCCTGCAGAAGTGATAGATGATTTTATTGAACAAAAGGAAAAGGAGCAGGACAATGGAGAAGAAATTTAGCGAAATGAACCCTACTGAATTACGGGAAACAATTGCCACACTAAAAGAAAAAGCAAGAAAAGCAGAGCAGCTCGGTATTCTAAATGAGTTTGCTGTGTATGAACGGAAAGCATTAGTGGCACAGTCGTATTTGTTAAACCCAGAAGATTTTAAATCAGGTGAGATGTATCGGATTGCAAACGACCCAGGGATGTTCTTTAAGGTCGATTATTTAAAAGGTGTGTATGCATGGGGCTATCGCTTAGGCGGCAATCATTATGAAGAAGCCCTTCCGATTGCTATGCTAACACCTGTAAAGGAGAGCTAAAAGATGGAACGAATTATCAATGAATTAGTTGCAAAACTGCAAGACAAAAATCCGAAAATATCAGAGGAGAAAGCGCGTGTTTGGGTGGAACTTCTTTGGTCTGATTTTGAAGCCACCTATGCTAAAGCAGGCTACGACTATCAAGGAGCTAAAATGTCGGAGAAAATCATCTCACAATGGATAGACAGCTACGGCAGCCAGTTAAATGAATTTGTAGCTCGTAATCCAAAATATGCGCACCTTTTAAATGAAGAATAGATTTTTGGCTAAAATGGACATGTTAAACTATTGCTTAGATTGTCCGTTTATACAAAAAGAATGACCGTTTCTTTTATAGAAACGGTCATTTTGATGGCCTTTTAACGGATGCCTTCTGATTTCACTACTAATTTTTTCTGTAGTTTGTCTTCGCTGAAAATCCAACCTGTAAAGGATTTGACGATGGTTAGATCTTTTGTCAGATGTGCGATTGCAACAAATGGATAATAATTATTGCTGCGATACCTCAGATCTATGAGACGTACTTCTGTTTTCCCATCACCCAATTGGTTGACCTCCCACCTATAGAGTGGAGAGAAAGAAACAAACGTTTTAAAATTCGGGTCTTCCAATACTTTATGGAAAAGTGGCGTATCGGGCAATGGTTCAATTTTAAATTTGTCGTAAATGGTAATTGAACGCCCATAAGCACGTCCCACATAGTGATGAGTAGCAGAGTTGGCTGCTACTCTATATTGGAAGAAACGTGACGTAGGCGATAAAATAATTCTCTTAGCATCAGGTATTGTATTATGGACCGCTTTCTTGACTGATCGTTGAAGAAAGAAACGTACCACATAATAGATGAATACCACACTGTACAAAGAAAACATGGTAGGTACTGGGTCCGCACCGAATGCCCAAAACATTAAGGCGATCACATGCAAGGCGAAAATAATCGGATCAAACGTATTAATCCAGCCAAGTGCTACCCATCGCTTAGAGAAGGGGCGCAGTGCCTGTGTGCCATACGCATTAAAAATATCTACAAAGACATGTAAAAAGACTGCAAGGAATGTCCAAAGCCAGAGATGCAAAAAATTAGTATGCGGGAATACTAAAAAAAAGACAGATGAAATTAAAATCGGCCATAATAGAACCGCTGGAATGGAGTGTGTAATTCCTCGGTGATGGCGTATATATATAGCATTGCTGCGCAATTTCAAAACAGTATCAATATCAGGTGCTTGGGAACCAATAATTACGCTGGTAATGACGGCCATAGAAGTGGATGAGCTGCCGGCAACAACTGGGTCAACCATAGCCAAGCCGCCTAGCGCAATTCCCATTACTAGATGTGTTCCAGAATCCAAAATGATCAACTCCTTATAACATGGGAGTATTGCTTATACTTACTGTTTACCCTTTTAGGCAACAGTTTACACTATAATGCCCACTTTGTATGTGAATTAAAAATGAATTAAAAAGGTGGAAAACATGAATTTTCATTATCAATATAAAAAACAATTCCAAGAAGCATTAGTTCAATGGTTTATTCGAGAAAAAAGAGATTTGCCTTGGAGACACACGCATGATCCGTACAAAATATGGGTGTCAGAAGTTATGCTACAGCAAACAAGAGTAGATACTGTCATCCCTTATTACAATCGTTTTATCGAAGAATTTCCTACTCCGGAGGATTTAGCGCAAGCACCTGAAGAAAAACTATTAAAGCAATGGGAAGGTCTTGGTTATTATTCGAGAGCTAGAAATCTGCAAGCAGGCGTCAGAGAGGTTGTAGAAAAGTATAGTAGTACAGTGCCTGACAATCGCCCGGAAATTATCAAATTAAAAGGTGTCGGCCCTTATACCGCGGGTGCTATTCTAAGTATTGCCTATAATAAAGCCGAACATGCAGTCGATGGCAATGTAATGCGCGTGCTCAGCAGAGTTCTTTTGATTAAAGAAGATATCGCTTTACCTAAAACGAAAAAAATATTTGAACAAGCCGTTATGGAATTAATTGATCCAGCGTATCCTTCTGAATTCAACCAAGGGTTAATGGAATTAGGAGCGCTGATTTGTACGCCAACTTCACCCAAATGCCTCCTTTGCCCGGTACGCGAATTTTGCACTGCTTTCCAGGAAGGCCGTCCAGAAGAATTGCCGATTAAAACAAAAAAAACGAAAATGAAAGACCTTTTTTATGATGTGTTTGTTGTGCAAAATGAAAAGAAACAGTTCTTATTAGAAAAAAGACCTGGTAAAGGTCTGCTTGCAAACATGTGGCAATTCCCAATGGTAGAAAAATCAACAACTCCAAGCGAAGGTTTCCTTGCAGATTCTTACAATGTAGATCTTGTAAGCCGCGAAAGATTATTGTCCTTCAAGCATATTTTTTCACATCTAACATGGAATATGGAGAGTTACTATTTGAAGGTAGAACAGAACGGACAACCAACAGAATCCAGCGTTTGGTTTACAGAGGAAGAAATAAAAGCTCTGCCACTGCCTGTACCTATGCAAAAGATTTGGGCTGCATGGAAAGAAACCGAAGCAAAACATAAACATGCTTAAATTTTACCTTGTACACAGTTTATTCTCCTAGTGAGTATTAGTGTGGGTTGCTTGCTGAATTTAATAACCATTGTATAAAAAACATCATACTGCACAACTTATAGTCGTGGAGGTGATTACATTGAGAAAAAAATTCAACGGCGAAACAGATGTTCAAGGTGTGAAAAAGTTAAACCAACAAGCTGAAGCTAAAAAGCAACAAGCTTCTGGGCGTCTTGCGGGGCAAAACACTGAGGAGTTTGGTGCTGAGACAGATGTTCAAGCTGTCAAAAAGCAAAACCAACAAGCTGAACGCGCTAAGCAGCAAGCTTCTGGTCTTTATGGACAAAACAATCCAAATCAAAATCAATAGCTTTTAACAAACAAATTGGTGGAGGATTATCCTTCACCAGTTTTTTTTGCTACACGTTTTTGACGAGGATTGTTATAATGTTACAAAAGAACGCTCATAAGGGGTGTTTGAAAGGTGGTCTTTCAATGGCAATTCCGTCAGAAGGGGAAATCATACAAATACATAGTTATAAACACAACGGCAAGATCCACCGAGTTTGGCAGGAAACGATGGTATTAAAGGCTACTAAAAATATCGTAATCGGTGCGAATGATAAAACATTAGTCATTGAGTCAGACGGGCGTACATGGGTTACACGGGAACCGTCCATATGTTATTTCCATGCAGAGCATTGGTTTAATATTATTTGTATGTTAAGGGAAGATGGAGTATATTACTATTGTAATATGAGCTCACCATTTGTATTTGACCATAATGCTGTAAAGTATATTGATTATGATTTGGATATCAAAGTATTCTCGGACATGTCGTATACACTACTTGATGAGGATGAGTATGAGCAGCATAAAAAGGCAATGGGCTATCCACTAGTGATAGACCATATCCTTAAATCCAATGTTGACAAATTAATCAGCTGGATAGATAAACGTAAAGGGCCATTTGCGCCAGACTTTATTGAAGCGTGGACAAGCCGCTATAAGTTCCAAAAAGAACTGCATAATCCTAAGTAGCTTTCGCTTGTCTTAAACGCAATGCAAAAATTGAAAAGGAGTTGCCCGGCGGATCAGGGCAGCTTTTTTTCGTTTGAAAGGAACGTGATGTAATTGGGCAGTATGAAACGCTATTTGCGCTTCGTCAAACCATATAGAGTGAATATATTTGTCACTTTTATACTCGGAGTTATTAAATTTGCTATACCACTTTTTACTCCAGTGCTTATTAAAATTGTCATAGATGATATTATAGGCGCAAAAGACCTCTCGACTGAAATGAAAACAAAGGAACTGTTTTATTGGCTTGGCGGTACCGCAATTCTTTTCTTCATAATTCGTCCGCCAATTGAGTACTATCGTCAATATTTAGCTCAAAAATTAAGTAATAATATTCTGTACGATATTCGCCAAAAATTATATGTTCACCTGCAAAAGTTGGGTTTAAAATTCTATTCCAATAATCGGGTAGGAGACGTCATTTCTCGAACAATCAATGATGTCGAGCAAACAAAAGAATTTGTCATGACTGGGTTAATGAATGTGTGGATTGACTTATCTACCATTATTATTGCCATCGTTGTCATGATGAAATTGGATGTAAAGTTAACGCTTGTATCTTTAATCGCCTTTCCATTCTACGCGATTAGTGTACGATATTTCTTTAGCCGTCTGCGTTCACTAACAAGGGAAAGATCAAAGGCATTGGCAGGTGTTCAAAGTTACCTGCATGAGCGTGTTCAAGGCATGAATATTATTAAAAGCTTTACATTAGAAAAACATGAACAAAAGATATTCAGCGGTACAAACGGAGAATTCTTAAACAAAGCATTAGACCAAACAAGATGGAATGCGAAGACCTTTGCAGTAGTTAATACGATTACAGGAATTGCTCCATTAATTGTTATCGGCTTTGCAGGCTATGAAGTAATTAATGGACATCTTTCTGTCGGTACGATGGCTGCTTTTGTTGCTTATATAGATAGCTTGTACAATCCATTGCGTCGATTAGTTAATTCGTCTACAACATTAACACAAGCCGTTGCATCAATGGACCGCATGTTTGAGCTTTTTGACCAAACCTATGAAGTAGAAGATGCGAAGGATGCTAAACCATTACCACAAGTGAAGGGGAAAATTGAATTCGACCATGTGTCTTTCCGCTATAATGATGACGGGCAAGATGTACTGAAAAATGTTAACTTTGACATTGTTCCGGGCCAAACGGTAGCGCTTGTCGGTATGAGTGGCGGTGGTAAGTCCACGATCATCAGCTTGATTCCTCGTTTTTATGATGTCCAAAAGGGCGCTGTAAAAATCGATGGGGTGGATATTCGGAAAACGACACTCCTATCATTGCGTTCCCAAATCGGTATTGTTATGCAGGATAATATATTGTTTAGCGATTCTGTGAAAGCGAATATCTTAATGGGTAATCCAGATGCGTCAGACGAGGAAGTCATTGAAGCTGCCAAAGCCGCCAATGCCCATGAATTTATATTGTCTCTTCCTGAGGGGTATGATACAAAAGTGGGCGAAAGAGGCGTAAAACTATCCGGCGGACAAAAACAACGGATTGCCATCGCGAGAGTGTTCTTAAAGAACCCGCCTATCCTTATTTTGGATGAAGCTACTTCTGCCCTTGACCTAGAAAGTGAAGCATTGATTCAAGAATCTCTTGACAGGCTAGCGCATAATCGTACAACGGTTATCGTGGCGCACCGTCTATCTACGATTACACATGCAGATCAGATTTTAGTCATTGATCATGGAGAGTTGAAAGAACAAGGCACCCATCAAGAACTTCTAGAAAAACAGGATGGAATTTATCATAACTTGTTCCATATCCAAACATTAGAATAACGTTCAATCGGCCTCCATTTTTGATAAGGCCTCAGACTGTAGACAAACTCATGGGTTTAGAGTTTGCCTGCAGTCTTTTTTTATAGAATCACTACTAAAACTGTTGATTTTTCCTCTGCTGATTTAGAAGCAGAAAACACAGAAGGGGTTAAAATCATTTCGATTTCCAACCCTTCTCTCCACAGTCTGCGGCCTCCATTTCGTGGAGGCCTTTTTGTTCGCAGTCGAAAAGGAGTGTCTTATCTCATATATATACGAATCTAGCAGAAGCTCAAAAGTAAAAATACTATTGACAAAATATTATGATTAATAGATAATTCAGAAATATATTGCAATTAATTATGCAATACGACCTAAAACGGTTTAGGGTACCTTTAATCACTCTATTAAACTTTAGAGCGAGGAAGGAACGAGCTTTTAAGCGCATATATATAAAATAGAAGATAAGACTCTTGAGGGAGTGATGGGATGGAACGGAAGGAGCTATTACAGGTTAAAGGTTTAGAAACAACATTTTTTACAGAGGATGGAGCAATTCCTGCAGTTGATAACATAGATTTTTCGCTAAGAGAAGGTGAAATTCTTGGCATAGTAGGAGAATCAGGCTGCGGCAAAAGCGTAACGTCCCTTTCTATTATGGGGCTTGTACCTTCCCCGCCAGGAAAGGTCACAAACGGTGAAATTCTCTTAGAAGGCACGGACTTAGCAAAGTTTTCGGATAAAGAAATGCGAAAAATTAGAGGGAAAGAAGTAGCGATGATTTTCCAAGAGCCTATGACATCGTTGAATCCCCTTTTTACAATAGGTAATCAATTAACGGAAGCCATTTTGATTCACAATAAAAAATGGTCCAAGAAAAAAGCAGAAGAACGTGCCATTGAAATGATGAAGTTAGTGGGGCTTCCCCGTTCAGAAGAGCTGCTAAAAGAATATCCTCACCAATTATCAGGAGGAATGCGGCAAAGGGTCATGATTGCAATGGCTTTAGTTTGCGATCCAAAAATCTTGATAGCAGATGAACCAACAACTGCGTTGGATGTTACGATTCAAGCCCAAATCCTCCAACTTATGAGGGATTTAAATAAACGGCTTAATACGGCTGTTATGCTAATCACGCATGATTTAGGCGTAGTGGCTGAAACGTGTGAACGAGTTGTCGTTATGTATAGTGGGCAAATTGTTGAGGAAGGACCTGTTGATTTGATCTTTAAGGATCCACAGCATCCCTATACAAAAGGATTAATCCAATCTGTGCCTGATATGAGGTTTAAGAAGGATCGATTATACTCCATTCGAGGAAATGTACCAAAACCCGGAAGCATTAAGCAGGGTTGCCGTTTTGCTGCACGCTGCGAATGGGCGCATGAACGCTGTTTACAGGAGAACCCTACTCTCTATCAGACAGGAGAGCACCATAAGACAAGATGCTTTTTAGTAAGCGGCAAGGAGGCACACATTGATGACAGAGCCATTGTTGAAAGTAAATAACTTAAAAAAGTATTTTCCTATTCGCAAAGGAATTCTAGGCAAAGAACAAGGAAACGTCAAAGCCGTAGATGATGTGTCGTTTTATGTATATGAGGGAGAAACCTTAGGCATAGTAGGAGAATCCGGCTGCGGGAAATCCACTACAGGGCGAATGATTATGAAACTGCTTGATCCGACAGAGGGCTCCATTGAGTTTGAAGGAAAAGATTTAACAAAACTATCGAATGCTGAGATGAGAAAGGCGCGCCGTGAAATTCAAATGGTCTTCCAGGATCCTTTTGCATCACTTAATCCGCGGCACACGATTGGCAAAATACTAGAAGAGCCTTTGATCGTCCATGGATTGGGCAATGCCAAGGAACGAAAGAAAAAGGTGCTCGAACTTTTAGAAATCGTAGGGTTATCAAGTTATCACGCCAATCGTTATCCACATCAGTTCAGTGGTGGGCAAAGGCAACGAATCGGCATCGCTCGAGCACTTATGACCAATCCGAAGCTCATTATTGCAGATGAGCCTGTTTCAGCACTAGACGTATCGATTCAAGCACAAGTATTAAATCTTATGCAAGATTTGCAAAAAGATTTAAAGCTTACTTATATATTTATCGCGCATGATTTGGGGGTTGTACGGCATATCAGTGATCGAGTGGGTGTGATGTATTTAGGAAAGATGGTTGAACTCGCTGAAAGCGAAAAGCTCTATGCCAATCCGCTTCACCCATATGCAAAGGGCCTGCTTTCTGCAGTGCCTGTGCCAGATCCAGATTTCAAGCGAGAGCATGTATTGTTATCGGGCGATATTCCAAGCCCCTCTAATCCACCGAAAGGGTGTACTTTCCATACAAGATGTCCTTTCAAGATGGAGCAATGTACAGCAGTTGTTCCAATATTAATAGAAGTTGAAGAAGGTCATTCTGTAGCCTGTCATCTATATGACGAAGGCTATGTTAATGATAAATAAAAAGGGAATTTGGGGGTTATTCAATGAGAAAAAGGAAATTATTATCTTTCGGTGTATTGTTGATTGTGTTCCTATCGACCATCCTTGCAGCTTGCGGGTCAAACAGCAAAGATGGTGCAAGCGGGGATACCGGCAAAAGCGGCAATGAAAAAGAGAAGACATTGATTTTTGGCCGCGGGGGAGACTCTGTATCGCTTGATCCGATTGCAGTAACAGATGGCGAATCATATAAAGTAACAAAGAATATTTTTGAAACACTGATTGAATTCGGAGAAAAAGACACTACATTGCATCCCGGCCTAGCAACAAAATGGGAAGCCTCTAAAGATGGCTTGACTTATACATTTGATTTACAAGAAGGCGTTAAATTCCATGATGGCACTGACTTCAACGCAGAGGCAATTGTGAAAAACTTTGAACGTTGGATGAACGGGGATGCAGATAAATTCCCTTACTTTAAATCTATGTTTGGCGGCTTTAAAGGTGACAAGGATGCTGTCATCAAAGAAGTAAAAGCTGATGGAGATTACAAAGTAGTATTTACGCTAAATAAACCTCAGGCACCATTCTTGAAAAACCTTGCGATGAGCTCATTCGGTATTGCGAGCCCAACAGCATTTGAAAAAGAAGGAGATAAATTTGGCGACAACCCTGTAGGTACAGGACCATTCAAATTTGTTTCTTGGAAACGCAATGATTCTATTACAATCGAAAAAAATAAAGAGTATTGGAAAGATGGCGAACCTAAATTAGATAAAGTTGTCTTCCGTACGTACCCTGATAACTCAGCTCGTTTGAATGCATTAAATACAGGTGAAATTGATTTGGCAGATGGTATCAATCCATCTGATGCTGCTTCCATCAAGGGCAACAATCAATTGCAAATCTTTGAACGTCCTTCTATGAACGTTGGATACCTTGGATTAACAGTTACTAGACCTCCTTTTGACAATGTGAAAGTGCGTCAAGCTGTTAACTATGCAATCGATAAGAAAGCAATCATCGATGCATTTTTCGAAGGTCAAGCTGAAGTGGCGAAAAACCCAATGCCACCGTCAATTGAAGGCTACAACGATGATGTGAAGGAATATACGTATGATCCTAAAAAAGCGAAAGAATTGTTAAAAGAAGCTGGCTATGATGGCAAACAAATCGAATTATGGGCAATGCCAGTACCACGTCCTTACATGCCGGATGGCCAAAAAGTGGCTGAAGCAATCCAAAAGAACCTGGAAGATGTAGGCATGAAAGCAAAAATTGTAACGTATGAATGGGCTACTTATTTAGATAAAGCATCTAAAGGAGAAGCAGATGCATTCTTGCTAGGTTGGACCGGCGACAATGGAGACCCGGATAACTTCTTATACACATTACTAGATGAAAGCAATATCGGAAGCAACAACTATACGTACTTTAAAAATAGCGAAACGCATAAAATAATGCTTGAAGCACAAAAAGAAACAGATCAGGAAAAACGTAATGAATTGTACAAAAAGGCGCAAGACATTATTGCAGAACAAGCGCCATGGGTACCGCTTGCACACTCAACACCATTATTAGCGGGCAAAGCTGATCTTGAAGGCTTCAAGCCGCATCCAACGGGATCTGATCTATTATCTCAAGTTGATTTTAAATAATACAAAATGGCATTTTGAAAGAGTAGACTCACCTTCCCTTCTGTTAATGGAAGGTGAGTTTTTATAAATCTGCCATGACAACATGATAAAGAGGTGAGGATATGCTTCGGTATATAGGCAGAAGGCTGCTACAATTAATCCCTGTTTTGCTCGGAATGACATTTATCGTATTCTTAATAATCCGCGCAATTCCTGGTGATCCTGCCCAAGTGATATTAGGCCAACAAGCAACAAAAGAAGCCGTTGCGGCATTGCGAGCAAGCCTAGGATTGGACAACCCATGGTATATACAGTATTTCCACTACTTAGGTGATTTGATAACGGGCGATTTAGGTGAGTCAATGCGTACCAAAACACCAGTAGCCGACGAATTATGGCCATACTTAGCTGCAACGCTGGAATTATCCCTATGCGCTATGATTTTAGCCGTAATCATAGGCGTCAATGCCGGTATTATTTCTGCTTGGTTCCAAAATTCTTGGTTCGATTATGCAGCGATGATTATTGCGTTGATTGGTGTATCTATGCCGATTTTCTGGCTAGGATTAATGGGACAATGGATTTTCGGCATTCAATTAGACTTTTTACCAACTTCAGGACGTGAAGACCCGCGTAACCCGGTCAATCCGATTACTTCCTTGTATCTCATTGATACATTGATTCAAGGGCGTTTTGATCAGTTTATAGTAGTTCTTCAACATTTGATTCTGCCAGCTCTAGCGTTAGCGACCATTCCAATGGCGATTATTGCACGGATGACACGTTCAAGCATGCTTGAAGTAATGCGTTCTGATTATGTACGCACAGCTCGTTCAAAAGGACAAAAAATGTTTTTCGTTGTCTACAAACATGCTTTGAAAAACGCGATTATCCCCGTCTTGACAGTAATCGGACTTCAAACAGGCCTCTTGCTTGGCGGTGCAATTTTAACAGAGACTATCTTCAGCTGGCCAGGAATCGGAAGGTATATCTATGACGCCATTGGATTCCGTGATTATCCAGTGATTCAGTCCGGTATTCTCATTGTGGCGTTTATCTTTATAATGATTAATTTAGTTGTGGACATTCTGTATAGCATTATTGATCCGCGAATTAAATACAACTAAGAAGGAGGCGTTTTTTATGACTCAAATAGCGCCAAATGCAGCGCCAAATGCCAAAGCACCAACTGACCAAACAGTAGGGCCATGGAAAGAAGCATGGCGCAGCTTTAGAAAAAACAAAATAGCAGTCGTTGGTGCCATCATTGTCGTGTTCTTTATTTTACTTGCCTTTATCGGTCCACTGATCGTATCGCAGGGGATTAACGAACAACAATTGAGCCAGCGCCTGCAAGCTCCGTCTGCAGAACATTGGTTTGGCACAGATGACTTCGGACGAGATATCTTTTCACGTGTGGTGCATGGTGCAAGGCTTTCACTTATGGTTGGTTTCTTATCAGTTATTGGCTCTGTCATTGTCGGCAGTCTATTAGGCATCATTGCCGGCTATTATGGACGGTTTGTTGATACTGTTATCTCTCGACTCTTTGATATTATCCTAGCTTTTCCTAGTATTCTATTAGCCATTGCAATCGTTTCTATTTTAGGTCCATCATTAAAAAATGCCCTAATCGCTATTGGCATCATCAATATACCGAACTTCGGTCGATTAATTCGCTCAAAGGTATTGAGCGTGAAGCAAGAGGAATATATAACAGCCGCAAAAGCAATTGGGATGAGTGATAAACGACTTCTATTCTCTCATGTATTGCCGAATTCAATGACACCTGTTATTGTTCAAGGTACGCTTGCTATTGCTTCTGCGATTATCGAAGCGGCAGCACTCGGTTTCCTGGGACTTGGCGCACAAGCACCTCAGCCGGAGTGGGGGAAAATGCTTGCGGATGCAAGGATTTACCTCATCAATGCACCATGGACTATGATTTTCCCAGGACTTGCGATTATGCTGACAGTTCTAGGCTTCAATTTAATGGGGGATGGCTTACGCGATGCGCTAGACCCAAAAATGAAAAATTAAAAAAGAAGTGGTTCAGCAAATTATGCTAACCACTTCTTTTTTGTTGATTATTCTATACGGTTATCGAGCTCCACTTTTAAAAGCTCATCTGCATGGTGATTTTGATAGGCCATAATAATCGTATCCAACTGCTCAAGGTTTTCTTCGTAATCTAATATACGGGACAAAATGTGAAGCAGATGGTAGCTTGAAAATTCTTCATCACCCTCATCGGCATGAGCAAATACAATGTGCTTTGCAAAGATATCCATTACTTCATTGCGCTGTAAATACTCTTCTTGTCCCACCCATGTTGTTGGTTCTGACTTCAATTTACCTGAATATTTCAAGAAGAGCTGTTCGTGATACGTTAATAAGTAATCCAATCTTTCTTGAATGATAATACGAAATCGCTCAGGGAGATTGGCGATTTCATTTTCATGAAGATGCAATCGATTTAGCACTTCTATACTTTTTAATGTGGTCGCAATCATCTGGCGATAGACCACAAGCTTTCTAGCTTTAATATATTTACTTTTGCCTATATGTGCACGCTCTTCTCTAAATAAATAGTATAAAGAATTAATGCGCTCATAGCGTTGTTTCAGCCCGCGCAATGATTGTTTCGTAGAAGAGTGCTCAGATGCTTGGCGCACTGCTAACCGAATCCAACGAATGATATCATCTTGTACGATATTAATGGCAGAAAAGAGCCGTGTTTCGTATCGCGGAGGAAGAAAAATTAAATTGACAATAAAAGCGGCAAATACGCCAACCATTACGGTTGCAAATCGAATGAGTGCAAAGTTGATAAAATTTGCGCCTTGGGCCTCCATAATGACAATCATCGTGACCAAGGCAAGGGAAATGCTGCTTTCCAGCTTAAGTCTGATCATTAATGATAAGGTGACGATTGCTGCCAACCCGACGGCTACATACTCATGGCCAAAGATGAAAACAAAAAGAACAGCTATGACTGCACCAATAATATTCCCTTGTATTTGTTCAATAATTGTACGATAAGACCGGTAAAGAGACGGCTGCATCGCAAAGATAGCCGCAATACCTGCAAATATAGGAGTTGGACAATGCAAGGCTTTGGCCACATACAGTGCAGTGATTATTGCCAATCCAGTTTTTAAAATACGGGCACCTAATTTCATTTGAAGTTAGTTCCCTCTCTTTCTTTACGTTATTAAATAAATAATCCATTCCTGATGTTCGAGTTTTCTTCTTCCTCTAACTCATACCCGCCAAAAGATATTGAAAATCACAACGTGTCCTTATTAAAGGTTATGCAGATGTGACCAGAACCAATCGGGCTTTCGAAATAAGCAGTTGAAAGCAAATTCATACTGCTCCTTAAAGCAGACAATTTATATCATCTTATTGTAGTCAAACTTTCTACAAAATACCATAGAAATTGTTACAATGAGAATAGAAAATATTATTAAAATCGGAGGGAATACAATGAACAATCTAGAAGGCAAGATTGCACCAGCTTTTACCTTGAAAGATGAAAGCGGAAATATGGTCTCACTGGAAGCGTTTAAAGGAGAAAAATCAGTGGTACTTTATTTTTATCCGAAAGACATGACACCGGGATGTACCACAGAGGCATGTGATTTCCGTGACGCACACCAAGAGTTTTCGGATTTAGATGTAGTAATACTTGGTGTCAGTCCAGATAATGAAGGAAAACATTCGAAGTTTATTGAAAAACACGGCCTTCCATTTTCCTTGCTTGTAGATGAGGATCACACTGTTGCAGAAAAGTATGGTGTGTGGAAGTTAAAGAAAATGTATGGCAAAGAGTATATGGGCATCGAGCGTTCTACCTTCTTTATTAATAAAGAGGGGATCATTGAGAAAGAATGGCGCAAAGTCCGTGTTAAAAACCATATCGAAGACGTGTTAAATACTATAAGCGGCAAAGGGGAATAGATTATGAACATTTATTTTACATTCGATCCACGGCCTGATTTAAAGGAAGACTTAGTAAAGAACTTTCCAGACCAAGAATTTGTCTTTCAAAACCGAATTGACGATGGCCTGAAAAACGCAGATATAGTAGTAACTTATGGTGAAGACCTGACGGAAAAACACGTTGATGAAGCAGAACACTTACAATGGATTATGGTGTGCTCAGCAGGTTTGGAAAAAATGCCTCTTAAAGAAATTGCAGAGAAGGGGATTGTTGTTTCCAATGTACGCGGCATACATAAAACGCCAATGGCAGAATCGGTACTTGCTCATCTTTTAAGCTATCATCGTTCACTACCTTGGATATACGAAAAACAAAAACAGCGGGAATGGAGCCGAAAGCATAAATCTACGGAAATTCAAGGCACTACAGCACTAATACTTGGTCCAGGTGCGATAGGCGGGGGAATTGGCAGGTTATTACAAGCCTTTGGAGTCAAGACAATCGGGTGTAACCGTTCTGGTCATACAGCAGCCTATATGGACGAAATGGTTGATTTTGCGAACCTAGAATCAGTGTTGCCACAAGTGGATACGGTCATTTCTGTTCTGCCAAGCACGGAAGAAACGCATTATCTGCTTAAAGACAACCATTTTAAAGCAATGAAAGATACCGCTTTATTTATGAATTTTGGACGTGGCGATTTGGTTGAAACGGATGTGTTGAAAAGAGCCTTGGAGCAAAAAGAAATAGCTTATGCAGTTTGTGATGTGTTTGAAGATGAACCATTGCCGGAAGACCATCCTTTCTGGACGATGGATAATATAACTGTTTCGCCCCACATCTCAAGCCAATCATCCCGCTATCTTGAGAGAAGCATGGAGATCTTCAAGCCAAATCTAGAAAAGTGGCTAAAAGGAGAGCAGGACGTAACAAATAAGATTGACCCATTGAAAGGATATTAACGTTTTGAACGCGCTTCGAGAATAGCCGAAATAGTATTCGACAGTTAGAAATATTGACAATTGCATCTCACTTTAAGTAAACTATTTATAACGATTATAAATAAATAATACTTATGAAGTGAGGTGCATGGCGATGTCCGACACACAACTTAAGAGCGCGCTAGACACGTTAAAGACTACCGGCGTAAGGATTACTCCTCAACGTCATGCGATTTTAGAATATTTGATAGAGACGATGTCGCATCCTACTGCCGATGACATTTATAAAGCATTAGAGCATAAATTCCCTAATATGAGTGTAGCAACTGTATATAATAATTTACGTGTATTTCGTGAATCAGGACTTGTTAGAGAATTGACTTATGGTGATAATGCAAGCCGTTTTGATTTTGTGACGACAAAGCATTATCACATTATTTGTGAGTCATGCGGCAAGATTGTGGATTTTCATTATCCTGGCCTTGATGAAGTGGAGCATTTAGCTGCACACGTGACAGGATTCAAAGTGAATTCCCATCGTTTAGAAGTCTACGGCACATGCCCAGACTGCGAAGAAAAAGCAACAAAATTACAATAGAACGATAAGTGGAATGCTGCACCCCAATCGCGTGCGGCTTTTTTTTATTCCTGTAATGGAAAATCTCGAGTGTCGTTTCACTTTAAAGAGTGCAATATGGTAGACTATTAAAATAAATAGAAGAAAACCCCTGTTCCATTGGAAACAAGGGTTGTCTAATTAAAGCTCAGGTTTATGGCCATGTTTTGACTTGTTGTTATAATCTTGGTCGAACTCTTTACCTTCTAATGACTTGTCTATTGTTAAAGGTTCACTACAGAACATGCACATATCGACGCGGCCCAACATCTTTGTATGTTTATGGCAACTAGGGCATTCAACCATCACGGCTTGGGTAGATAGGAATCCAATCCAAGCATAGACGACTGTGCTTCCTATAATACAGAGTATACCGAGTGTCATAAAAATGATAACGAGCCAAAGATGTTCTTTAAATATAATGGCACCATACATAATTATAAAACCGGCAAAGATTAACATAAGAGCGAACGAACGGATTTTATTGATTTTACTTTTATAAGGTTTTTTATTGGATGTCATTTTACAAGCCTCCTAACGTCAAGGATACTAAAATCCTACATGTAAGGCAATATGAATTGGTAATCCAAGGAGGAATCTGAATGAATGATGTCGAATTAAACTATAACTTTTCTGAGGAGGATTTTTCATGGAGCAGTTACTTCGTCCAATCTACCAGGAACGCGCAAGTAGGCCAAACACACTCGGTGTTATTATAGTAGGAAAGAAAGAAGACGTAAGCCCGAAGACAGACACATTTGATACGATATTATTGATCATTACAAAAGAAAATAAGGTGCCTGTTTTCACAAAGCACTATACATTTGATGGCAAAAAAGCGGCAATGCATATTATTACAGAAAAGCAGCTGCATAAATGGCTACTAGTCGGTACAAACAAGAAGTTAATAGATTGGATTCTTTTCGGCAAAATTTTGTTTGACCGCAATGAGTATCTAACCAATCTAAAGCAGACGGTAAAGGATTTCCCTTTCTATGGAAGGAATATTAAGATGGGTATTGAGTTTGCTAAACTTGTTCGCCAGTATTTAGAAGGAAAAGTATGTTTTGAAAAAGACAATCATTTAGATGCTTATGATCATATGATAGAGTCATTGCAT
Organism: Rummeliibacillus stabekisii; assembly: GCF_007988965.1. GTDB lineage: Bacteria > Bacillota > Bacilli > Bacillales_A > Planococcaceae > Rummeliibacillus > Rummeliibacillus stabekisii. The sequence continues at coordinate 676 of NZ_BJVD01000008.1, read as the reverse complement.
CATTTTGCCCGGTTAGCTATTTTGGATAAAGGATTATATCCAGAAATAACTGTGTGGTCTCAAGTTAAACTGATTGATGCGGAAATTTATAAACTATATAAAGAGTTGATTGGCAGTGATGAAACAATTGAAAAAAGACTAGAGCTTTTATTTTTAGCAAGTGAGTTTCTAATCCACTCACGCACTGCAGATGGAGCACGTCATATATTAAATGTTATGGCACAGCAAGATTTCTGGACAATTCAAGAGCTGCATGAACACGAAGAATTGAAAAATTATTCAGTGGATCTTGAGGTATTTATCGAATTCTTAATCAGCAAAGGTTTTATTCAGGTAGAAACGGTTGAAACAAAAGGCAATGGTCTATATCATAGACACTATAAGATTGACCCAACAACCATTTAATTGATTTTGGTCGTTTTTAAATTTATTTAGAAAACATGTTGACATTGGTTTGTATGTTATTGTATTATATTAATTGTCATTAAGAGATGACGAGATTACTTCACTAAAACTTGATAAAAACTTTTTTGCAAAAGTTGTTGACAAGAAAAAACGAAGATGATAAGATAGATAAGTCGTTAAGGCGACAACAAAATGAACCTTGAAAACTGAACAAGTAAGATGTTAATCATTTAAACTTACTAACAACTGTTAGTTTTAAAGTCATCATCGG
>NZ_BJVD01000007.1 GCF_007988965.1 Rummeliibacillus stabekisii | reverse complement strand
GTAGCTATTAATAAGAATGGCTGGGGTACCTGGATTCGAACCAGGGCATGACGGAATCAAAATCCGTTGCCTTACCGCTTGGCTATACCCCATTCATAATGGCGGTCCGGACGGGACTCGAACCCGCGACCTCCTGCGTGACAGGCAGGCATTCTAACCAGCTGAACTACCGGACCGTTATGAAAATGACCCCTACGGGATTCGAACCCGTGTTACCGCCGTGAAAGGGCGGTGTCTTAACCGCTTGACCAAGGGGCCATGGCTCCGAAGGCAGGACTCGAACCTGCGACCCTCTGATTAACAGTCAGATGCTGCTACCAACTGAGCTACTTCGGAAAAGTATTATTCTGTCGTGTCAGCGTGTTATCACCCTGTCGACTTTTATAAGTATAAGGGGTTGTCCATAAAACGTCAACCCTTATTTCAAAAAAAGTTTAATTAATTATCTTTAGCTTCCCTAAACACTTGCCGCATCTATATCGATCTGTGTTCATACGTATCTTACGGCTATACCTTAACCCGCATTCTGTGCATACATAGATATATTGAGCACGCTTTACCGGTCTCTTCTTTTGTTCTAAATTCGAACAAAATCGAGGAGCATTTGTTTCTTTTAAAAGTGTCCGAAAATCTGCATCACGATGTTTATATCCCTTTCCTTCTATATGAAGATGATAATGGCATAACTCATGACGGATGATTCCTTCTACTTCTTTCAAACCAAATTGCACATAAGCTTTCGGGTTAACCTCTATATCATGAGATTTAAGCAAATAGCGTCCACCTGTTGTTCGGAGGCGAGAATTAAAATATGCCCGATGGCGAAATGGTTTATGAAATACTTCTTTGGAGATTTGGCAGACGAGCTCTTGTAGTTCGCAATCTGTCATATTATGTCCCTCCTTATAAATAAGTATACTCTCGTTTTGAATATTGCTGTTTTTTTATTTACGCAAGAAAAACAAAGAGACTAGCGGTGGAAGCTAAGATTTTAAATGGACAGATGGCTGTACTTGCCTCATAACAAACCACCGCTAATTTTCTTTGCCTCTTTAAATTTAAAAATTAATTATTATTGATTAGGTGGAAGCATTGTTAGAGCAATTCTACCTTTATCCTTCTCTACATTGTCTACCCAAACAGTGACAATGTCCCCCAATGAAACTACATCTAATGGATGTTTAACAAAACCTTTTTTCAGCTTTGAGATATGGACAAGTCCATCTTGCTTTACGCCAATGTCGACAAACGCTCCAAAGTCGACTACATTGCGGACTGTTCCTTGAAGTTCCATTCCTGGCTGTAAATCCTCCATTTTTAAAACATCTTTTTTAAGCAAGGGCTGTGGAAAAGCATCCCGCGGATCCCGAGAAGGTTTCATTAATGAATCAATCACATCTTTCAATGTAACTTCGCCAATCTCCCATTCTTTACTTAGCTCTTTTATATTTAAATTTGCAATTGCTTGTTCTGCCTCTGCCGTGCCTATTTGTTTTTTATCTAACCCTACCGCTTCTAATATGCGGTTTGCTAAATCATAGCTCTCTGGATGTATAGCAGTTGAATCTAATGGATTCTTTGCATTTGGGATTCTTAAAAATCCAATAGCTTGTTCATAAGTCTTAGCACCAAGTCGAGGTATTTTCTTTAACTGCGTGCGAGCAGTAAACTTTCCTTGTTCTCCTCTTGTTTTGACGATATTTTCTGCTACTGTTTTTGATAGGCCTGAAACATATTGAAGCAATGATGAAGAAGCTGTATTCACATCTACCCCCACTTGGTTTACTGCTGTTTCTACAATAAAGGTGAGTTGTTCTGCAAGTTTCTTTTGAGATACATCGTGTTGGTATTGGCCAACACCTACAGCTTTTGGTTCGATTTTCACCAACTCAGCTAGTGGGTCTTGCAATCGCCTTGCAATAGAGACAGCACTCCGCTGTTCTACCTGTAAATCCGGGAATTCCTCTCTAGCAATTGGCGAGGCAGAGTAAACACTTGCACCTGCTTCATTAACGATTACATAAGCTGCACTCGCATTGGATTCATTCAAACATTCCGAAACAAATTGTTCTGTCTCTCTGGATGCAGTACCGTTCCCTATCGCGATAATAGAAATAGGATAGCGATTCAACAAATCATTAAATATAGATTTGGATTTGTTAATGTCTGCTTTTGCTGTATGTGGATAAATAACCGATATCTCAAGCATTTTACCAGTATCATCAACTACAGCTAATTTACAGCCCGTCCTATACGCAGGGTCTACGCCTAAAACATACTTTCCTTTCATTGGAGGCTGCAATAGAAGATTTCTGAGATTTTCAGAAAAAATATGGATAGCCTGTGTTTCGGCTTTATCTGTCAATTCATTGCGTATCTCACGCTCAATTGATGGCTGGATTAATCGTTTATATGCATCCTCTATAGCCACTTCAACTAGTTTGGAAGAAGGTGATGATGTGGATACAATCCATTTTTTTCGCATGAGTTGATAGATAGATTCAGTCGGCACTTCAATGCCAATCTTTAATATATCTTCTTTTTCTCCACGATTAATAGCTAAAATTCGGTGAGGAACAATTTTATTTACAGGTTCTTGATAGTCGTAATACATTTCAAATACACTTTTTTCATCGAGTTCTTTAGCTTTCACAGTTGATTGAATGACTCCCTGTTTCCAAGAAATCTGACGAATGCTTTCTCTTATTGCTGCATCATCAGCAAATCTCTCAGCTAAAATGTCACTCGCTCCCTGCAAGGCCTCTTCAACACTTTCTACATTTTCATTAATAAAAGGCAGAGCTAGGGTTTCTACTTCTGTTTGGTTAAATTGCAATAGGCTATCAGCCAATGGTTCAAGTCCTTTATCCTTTGCAATCGTTGCTTTTGTTCTTCTTTTTTGTTTGTATGGTCGGTATAAATCTTCTACACGTTTCAAAACAGTAGCTTCATTAATATCTTTTGTAAGTTCTTCAGTTAACTTCCCTTGTTCTTCGATAATACGCAGAACCTCTTGTTTACGTTGCTCTAACTGCATTACATAATGATAGCGATCTTCAATCGCTTTAATTTGGACTTCATCTAGTGATCCAGTAGCTTCTTTTCGATAGCGAGCTATAAAGGGTACAGTATTTGATGCTTCTAACAATTGAATTACTTGGTCTACTTGTTGTGTGCGAATGCCGATTTCTTTCGCAATAAGCTGATGCATTTTTTGAGTGTCCATTTATTCACTATCCTTCCTTTGACTTCCCTATTTTAACATAGAGTAGCCATTGCTTATTCGCAACAAAAAAGAACAGTTCAACAAAAGTTGAACTGTCCTTCTTTTAAATACCACCTGACGCAACAATAATTTGTTGCAGTTTCTTGATAGCTTTACGCTGCAATCTTGAGACATGCATTTGGGATATACCCAGCATCTCCCCAGCTTCTTTCTGGCTAAGCTGTTGAAGGTATGTAAGCTGAATAATTTGACGTTCTCTTTCTGACAATTCCTTCATTGCGTTTTCCACAATAATACGACGGTTTGTCTTTTCGTATTCATCATCCTGCTTCCCTACTATATCAAATAACGTTGCAGTGCTACCATCGCCATCAGAATCAATAGGTCTGTCCATTGAAAGTGCTTGATAACTTTGGCTCATTTCCATCGCTTCCAACACTTCATCTTCTTCTACTTCAAGATATTCTGCAATTTCTGCAACTTGGGGTGAACGTTGCGTTTCGGTTGTTAAAAACTCAACAGCTGCTTTAATTTTGGGGCCAAGTTCTTTAATACGCCTTGGCACATGGACATCCCATGTTTTATCTCTCAAGTAGCGTTTGATTTCACCGATAATCGTCGGTACCGCAAAAGCCTCAAAACTACGACCAAAGGAAGAATCAAACCTTCTAATAGCACCAAGCAGGCCTAACATGCCGACTTGTACTATGTCATCATGGTAAGAGCGCCCATTAGAATACTTTCTTGCGATGGATTCAACCAAGTATTGATAATGCAAAACTAAATTAGTTTGCGCCTCGTCGTCTTCAGTTTGTTGAAAACGCTGGATCCATTCTAATACTTGCTCTTTTGATGCCGAACTAGAAGGAGATTGTTTCCGCATGGTCATTCACCTGCTCTCGTGATACAAATTTTGTCATGAAAACAGTCACGCCATTGTCGTTGAGTACTTTCACTTCATCCATAAGGCTTTCAATAAGGTATAGACCTAATCCTCCTTCACGAATAAATTGTACATCTTCTTCTTCGTGATAAGGACCGACCTTTTCTTTTACCTCTTCGAATTTAAAACTGCGTCCATAGTCGGCCACCATGATTTCCATTTTGTCCTTATACAAGGCACAGCCGATTACAACTTCTCCATCTTCTTTGTCTGCATATGCGTGCTGAATCGCATTGGTGATTGCTTCACTCGCTGCAATTTTCACATCTTCAATATCATCATATGAAAAACCTACACGGTTCGCCAATCCTGAAATAGCAAGTCGAGCAACACCAACATATTGCGTTTTAGCAGGAACGCGCATCTCCATATAATCAAATTCTCTCATTGTTTGAAATCACCTTCCTAACTTCGATGTTCATAATATCCGTTAAACCTGTGATGTCAAATAAGCGTTTTAGGCGTTCAGATAGGCAAGTAAGTACGATATCTCCACCATTTGCTACAACGCTTTTATAAAAAGCAACGATAACACTTAAACCTGTGCTATCCATATAATTTACATTTGAAAAGTTCAATTCTACTTGAGTGCCTTCTGATATAGAAATACCATCCAATTGCTCTCTTAAAACAGGAGCAGTATAAGCATCTATTTCTCCTTGAAGAATTGCTTGAACCTTTCCTGTTTCTTCTACTACGTCTAATTTAAAGTCCATCTCTATCCCTCCTGTATTGTTCTCTATAAAAATGCATAAAAAACCTATGCATTAACTAAAATACTACAAGTTATTGTTCCTGTTTGAAAGTATGTATATCATTTATTGCTTTCAATTTTTAGACCAACATATATGAAATACCCGCACTATATAAGGATTAAACCTAAAAATAAAACTTTTTTTATTTTTTTTATTCTTCTTTGTTGATTGATAACCATTTTTTAATTTTCACGGTTGTTCCTATAGTAAGTTGTGAATCTAACTGAAACTCGTCCATGATTCTTTTTACACCAGGCAGCCCAAACCCAATGCCTTTTGTTGTGGCCAAATCCTTTTGTAACAATTCATCGATTTGTGGAATACCTGGTCCATTATCCGATGCTATTACATAAATGCCAACTGATTTTTCCTGTATTAATTTTTTCACTTCAATCTTCCCACTCTCTGCATATAAGTGAATGTTTCTGGCTAATTCACTAATCGCTGTAGCAATAAGTGCTTGGTCAATAATATCGAATCCAATCGACTTAGCTTCCTTGCGGCCAAGCTGCCGTGCAGTGACAATATCCCACTCCGTTAAAATATCTATCGAAGAACCTTCCATGAGCGCCTACCTCCAAATCCTTATTTAATAACAATCTGTTTAATATCAGATGAAGATTTTCCCTTTTTCACACACACAAATCAGTCATCATATAAAAATATGATGATTAGGGACTTAATAGTTTATACGTTAAATAAACTGAAAATATTTAATTTTTTTATAATGGATTCTTTTTCTAATTGTATAATATAGTTACAAATATTACACTCCATTTTTTGAATATTCATTGTAAATAAGTTGTAAAGATACAAAGAAAAACACCAGATGACTAGCATCTGGTGTTTCAATATGTATGCTTAAAATTTTAATAGCCCTAAACTTATTTCCAAAGCTTCTTCTACCTTTACCATTAAAGGACCATCTAGCTGCGTGATTTTATCTGTTAATCGTGATTTATCGATCGTCCGCAATTGTTCCAACAAAATAACCGAATCCCGTTCAAATCCATATTTCTTAGCGTCAATTTCCACATGAGTTGGGAGTTTCGCCTTTTGAATTTGAGCTGTAATTGCTGCGATAATAACAGTTGGACTAAATCGATTTCCGATATCATTCTGAATAACCAGTACGGGTCTGGTGCCACCTTGCTCAGACCCGACTACTGGTGATAAATCTGCAAAAAAAACGTCTCCACGTTTTACGTTCAAGTTTTCATCCTCCGCTTACGAGTCGCTCCACCATATGTTCCGCTTCATACTCAACATGTAAGCATTCACTACATATAGATAAGTTAATCTGTGACATTTCTACATATCCTTTAACCATTGCTTCTCGCATGTGATTTTTTTGTTTCGTATGAATAGATCTTTTTGTCGGAATATATACTAAATCATTTGCGTCTTTTAATACTATTTGTCTATATGCTTGTTCTATACTTTCAGAAACCAATCGTTCTGGCATCTGAATCAGAACGTTTTCGAGTCCTTTGTGGTTCACAGCCAACACCTCCAGAAACAAATCGCCAATATGTTCTCAACTATCATAATCCTAACATTAAAATATAATATTGAAAAGACAATATCAGTAAGCATTTGACATTATCGCGGTTTTTTTTCTGAATTTGTCGACTACTAGGAAACTCTGTTGCTCTTTATCGCTATTTATATTTCACTTCAAGTTGGCGCGAGCCAGAAAAAATGATTATTGCTCTTTATATACCCGCGGAACCCGCTCTGAAATCATACATGGTATTTCATAGACGATTGTATGAAGACGCTCTGCCCACTCTTGTATATGAATTTCATTTCCATGTTGTTTGCCAATTAGTGTCACTTTCTCACCAATCTCATACTTTTTAGGCAGGCGCACCATACATTGATCCATACAGATCCTTCCTACAATTGGTACCCTTTTACCCTCTATTAAAACTTCTTGACCAGAAAGACAACGCAGCAAACCATCGGCATAGCCTATTGGCAATGTACCAATCCACTCGTCTTCTTTTGCTATATATGTACCTCCATAGCCGACTCTGTCGCCCTTTTGAATTTTCTTCACATGTACTAATTCACTTTCTAATGCGAGCGCTTCTTTTAAAGGGTATGGAAGATTTTCTTCAATATAAGTAGATGGTGCAAGTCCGTACATAGAAATCCCAAAACGCACAGCATCGAATTGGGCACTTTCTTTAACTAATGCAGCAGCTGTATTTGCAGCATGCACTATGCGTGGTTTTTCAGGTAAGCTGGCAATCATCTTTTGGAATATCCCCAATTGCATTTCGTACTGCTCTTGATTCTCTTCATCCGCTGTAGCAAAATGTGTGAAAATACCATCCACTTCTATATTATTAACCATTTTGGCCGCATCATATACAGCCTGTAATTCTTTTTCTTGGCGCACACCAATACGATTCATCCCGCTATCAACTTTTATATGAACCTTAAGCGGCTTTTCGAAATCTTTGGCTAATGGAGCCACTTTGCGTACCCAATCCTCTGAAAAAACAGTTAGGATAATGGCTTCTTTTGCTGCGATAGGCGCAAAAACAATTGGAGAAGCACCTAAAATCATGATTGGAGTGTGCGGTATTTCCTGCCGTAAATGCAATGCTTCTTCAGGGGTGGCTACTGCTAAAATAGTAGCACCTGCTTTTAGTGCCTCTTTGGCCACCTGTACATCGCCATGTCCGTAAGCATTTGCTTTTACTACTGCGATAACAGAGACATCTGAATGCAAATGCTTACGCAAGTTTACAATATTATGGCGAATAGCTGATAAATCAATAATTGCCTTAGTAGGTCGAAATATTTCATTTCCTTGCATGTCTATACCCTCTTATTAGTTTTTATCTATTATCGTCCCAACCAAGGATTTGGTCAAACATAATGATGTAATAATATAGCCCATCGTTCATGATAAGAAGATTGATTTCTGCAACAAAAAGGGACTATCACTCAGTAAGAAATTCTACAATCTTACTGAGCGATACTTCCCTTACTATTTCATTTCTCCATTTACCATTGAGGATGCTACTTCTACTAACTCCGTCTTACTTAGATCGTTTGAGGCGATAAAGTATGATACGCCATCTGCTTCCCAGCTAATAGAGTTGTCCGTGATCGCTCCTACAGTAAATCCTAGATCAGCAGGGTCTCCCGGAGAGAATACTGGAATATACAGTTGTTCCGCTCTAGTTGTTTTTTCTTGAATAATAGTGAAGCTCTTATCTCCCTCGAATGATAAAATTTTACGAGTACCAGCAGTTGTGTTCATTGATTTTTCATCAGTTAATTTTAAATTCCAATCTACTACCGGATAGTGCGTTTCGAAATCTGTATTGGTAGCTTCTTCACCGGAGGCATCTGCATCTGCTGAAGTTGCCACTTTTTCACCGTTTTCATCAGCTGTGCTTTCTTCATTAGAAGCATTATCTTCCGCAGCCTCTTCTTGAGCTGTTTCGCCTGCTGCTTCCTCTTCATTTACAGCTGCTTTGTCATCTGTTCCTTCTGTTTTTCCTTCTGTATTACCTTCTTTATTTTCCTCTGCAGTAGCTTCTCCGTCTGCATCTTTAGCTGCATCTTCTGCGGCTTTCTCATCTACATTAGCTTTATCTTTGTTCGCCTCATCTGAGTCGCTAGGTTTTGTGAAATCTTGCAAGTCATAATCCCCAGCTTTTTTAGCAACGCCTAACGTGATTTTTTTGAAGGTGATTTTGATTTGCTCTTCACTTGCTTCGTTTAACACAACTACTTTCGTAGGTAGCAAGGTCTTTTTATTAATGTAGACCTGTTGTGTTGGCAACATCTTCGAATGTGTATTACGTGTCTTCGCTTTAAAGATGTATGAATCCTTTGTTTCTTTCATAGTAGCCTGTGAATCAGAGGCTAAATCTTTCGCCAAAGAATTGATTAAGTAGCCCTGGCTGTTTTGCTTTGGCCAATCACTTTGGAACTTGTACGTCTTTTTCATCGAAGGCGTAACTACAAATACTCCTTCTTCATTGCGGATAATCATTTGAGATGTTTCTTGTCCTTCTTCTGAAACAGCTACACGGTAAAATTCTGGCTTCGTATGCCATACATCAACGTTATACTTTTTAGTATCACCTGTTGTTTTAATTTCCATATTTGCTTTGACTTCATAGCCCTTTGAATCCGCCCATTTCTTGCTTGTCTTTTTGACAATATCCTCCTTTGAATCTGATCCACATGCTGCTAACATCAATACTGCTGCGAAACAAAGCAATCCTAGTGTGAGAAGTTTTCGCAAAACCCCATCCTTTCTCATTTTCCATAAGACATCCTATGAACGAGCTCTACGTTTTATGCAAGCAGTACAACTTGAGCGGCCGCATACTCCTTTGAATGCGTAATACTTACAAAGCCTTGGACAATTTCTTGTTTAAAATATAATATCGGCTGGCCTTTGTCGTTTGGCAAAATTTCAATATCCTGCAATGAACACTCCTTTCCAATTCCTGTGCCGTTTGCCTTTGAATATGCTTCTTTAGCTGAAAACCTGCCTGCAAGAAATTCTAGTTGGCGTCTTGTTTTTAACTGATTGAAAATCGCTAATTCATTTTTTGTGAGGATTCTTTCTTTGAAATGTGGATTGAGATCATTCGCTTTCATTATTCGAGAGATTTCTACTATATCTAGTCCTATTCCTTTGATCAACTTGGTTTCTCCTTTCATTCAGCCATTAAAACAATGTATAATAATCATATTAAAGTTGAGGTGAATACATGTTTAATCGGACAGAAAAACTTTCACAATACATATTATTATATCCGGTGATTTCGATAATAATAGGTATTAATATCGCAGTCTATTTAATTGGGCTCATTCCTCCGTTAGGCCTCAATATTGTTATTAAAGGCGCAGCAGCAAATTATTTAATTGCTGATGGCGAATATTGGCGGCTGCTCACTTCTATGTTTATCCACGGAGGATTTTTCCACTTGCTCTTTAATATGTTTTCATTGTACGTTTTCGGTCCTGAGTTAGAGCGTCTTGCCGGAAAACTCCGATTCTTCACTATTTATTTTGTATCTGGTTTCATGGGGAATGTCGTTTCGTATTTAATCCAGCCAGCAAATTATGTGAGCTATGGGGCAAGCGGTGCGGTTTTTGGTTTGTTCGGCGCCTTTTTGGCATTGGTGTACTATACGCGAAAGACCATGCCGCAGCTTAAACAAATAATTATGCCGATTGTTGTGATCTCTGTTATTATGACTTTCTTGCAGCCCAATGTGAACGCAACTGCACATATTGCAGGATTAGTGACTGGATTGATTATCGGGTTATTTGACTTTCATCCCAAGCGTGTCCTTCGCTGGATTAAAAAAAATTAATATACATAAAAGCTGGTGAGGTTTCTAAGAAACTCTACCAGCTTTTTGTATGTTCACTTTCTCTGTCATTCGGCTTATACCATTCAAAAATATCTTTTACTCTCTCATCATCAAAATGTCTAACCTTCGCATGACTTCCTGTCTTTCCTGACATCATCACAACTTTAGCAGAAGCGACATGCTTTTTTTTCGCATAGTAGCTTTGGGACATCGTGAGAGATTGAATTCTCTTTTTCCACACAACAAGCGTTGTTCGGCTAAGTCCTCTTTCAACAATCGTAAGCTGCTGGGAGGTAATGTTAAACCCTGCAGTGCGATATTGCCAATACCCTAGCAACACAGCAATCGGTATTAAAATTAAAGACCATGCCCCGTAAGGAAAGAGGAAGAAACATAAAGCTGCTGCAAGCGGGATAGACCAATAAAGATGGATTTTTATATAACGAAATAAAGCTCTTTGTGGTGCTTTTATTAACTGAGGCTCCGTCCAAATACCATTCGGGAAAATTTCTCGTAAGATGAAAAAGCTATTTTTCTTTTTAATGAGTGGAAGCAGAACAATTTTCTTTTCATTTTTCTCACCAGAACTTCCAGCACTCTCAATAACAATCGAGACATATCCGAACAACTGTCTAAACGGCGACTCCACAATGCGAACCCCTTGTATCCTATTCAAAGGAATAGTGAGTCTTTTTTTCTCTAGTAACCCTTTCGACACGAAGAGCCGCTGCTCCTCTTTCTCTATACGAAAGCCAAAATTATTGATAAACGTAATGGCAACAGATAGCATCCATGATACAAATAAAATGAGAAGCGTTATAACACAAATAAGTACGACACCAAATTTTATATAGTTTTTCACTTCTCCATATATTTGATCATACGGAATCCAATCGTTTAATTGTGATAGCACAGCAGCCAAACCTGAAAATACAACACCAATACTGCTAGATGTTGTGGCCAGCACCAACAGATCTTTTTGGGACATTTGATGAACCAATGTACGGGTCGGTATCTGTTCTTCCTTATCATCCTTCGCAAGGATAGGTGTGTCATTTTCTGATGCCTTTTCAAAATGATGGTGTTCTTTTGCTCGCTTCATTTGCGCCTCAATCAGGTCAGCTTGACTTCTAGTGATAGCAGTCAGATCTGCTTCCGCCTCTCCGCTATCGGCCGCTGTTTCAATCTTTACTTTTACTAGCCCAAATAGACGATGAAGTAAGCTTTCTTTATAATTTAAGCTCTGTATTCGTTCTAGAGGGATATAGCGCTTCTTTTTTACGAATAAGCCATATTCTATTCTCAATTCTTCCTCTTCAAACCAATAAACAAACTTCTTCCACTTTATAAAAGAGAAAATCAAAATAAGGACTAATAGCAACAAGATACCTGAAAACAGCAAAAGGGTAACCATAAATTTTGGACTGCCCGGACTAAATGAATAGCGAAATCCATTGCCGACCAAGATTACAACCCCTGGAATCACCAAGCCTTTTAAGGTTTGAAGAAAACCAATTAGAATAGTAATGGGATGGAGATGATTCATTTTATTAGACATCGTCTTCTGCCACCCTTGCCAATTCTGAAATACTCGCTCGCAATCCATCTGCTTCCTCTACCGTTAAAGCAGGGATGGTATGTATAGTGGCAGCTGTGGAAATAGAAATGCTCGCCAAATGGTAATGCTTTAATATGGGACCCTGGGAAGAGTCAACATGCTGCACACGCACCATGGGAATCAATGTGCGCTTGACAATAAAAAGGCCGTGTTGAATTTCAATCTCTTGTTCTCTCACTTCATATCGCCAATGATCCCAGCGAATGTTTGGAAATAAATACATATTTAAAAAACTATAGATAATAACGACTGCAATGCTTACTGCATAGATCCAGTACGGGCCCTCAAAATAATAAGTGAGTGCGCATGCAATGAGAGCGATTACTAATACACTGAGACTTTCAATCGCCGCATGGATACGCCAAACCGTTAACCCTTTCTTAGATAGTTGATATTTAGGCTGCAATCTTAGAACACTTCCCTTCTTTTAATCTTCGCGCTTTTTACCTACTTCTACTATACGGTATGATAGGTGCTTTTGTTTCATAAAAAAACATCTTGCTTCGATTGCTCGAAACAAGATGTTTTGTATATTAGTCTTCGCTACGACGAGGTTGGCGACGTCCGCTATCACGGCGTCCACCTTCACGACGGCTACTGCTGCGATCGCTGCGGCGACCGCTGCCGCTGCGTTCTCCACGTTCACCGCGAGAGCTACCGTTTCTATTGCCACGGTAATTGCCACGACCTTGACTACGACCTCCTCCATTACTGTTGCCGCGAGAAGATGTGCGACGCATAGGTAATGGACGTTCTTCAGTAATTTTGATTGGTGTATCATCAGGTTCTTTTGTTAGAGATTTCAAAGCAGCAGCTACTAAATCAACTGCATCATGTGTAGTCAACAGTTCTTCTGCCATCGCTCTATAATCACTTAGATGATTTTTCTCTACTAGTTCTTTTAATTGCTCTACTGCAAGAGCTTGTTGGCCAACCAACGCTTCATCAGCAGTAGGTGGTTTTAGTGGCGTCATGCGTTTTTTCGTTGTTTCTTCAACGATGCGCAGATAACCCATTTCACGTGGTGTCACAAATGTAACAGCAAGGCCTGATTTGCCGGCACGGCCAGTACGTCCAATACGGTGAACATAGCTTTCAGGATCTTGTGGAATATCAAAGTTGTACACATGTGTTACGCCTGAGATATCCAAACCACGAGCAGCAACATCTGTTGCTACAAGAATATCGATTTTATTTTCTTTAAATTGGCGCAGTACAGATAGACGTTTTGCTTGGCTTAAGTCACCATGAATGCCTTCTGCTAAATAACCGCGAATATTTAAAGCATGTGCTAGCTCATCTACACGACGTTTCGTACGTCCAAAGACAATAGCCAATTCCGGTTGATGTACATTCAAAAGACGAGATAAAACATCGAATTTTTCGCGTTCTTGTGCTTTTACGAAGTATTGATCGATATTTTCAACTGTCATTTCTTTTGATTTAATTTTAACAATTTCTGGTTCCTTCATGAAAGTTTCTGCAATTTTACGAATTGGTGCAGGCATTGTAGCAGAGAACAACAATGTTTGTCGTTCTGATGGCACGTTTTCTAAAATTGTGTTGATATCTTCAATGAAGCCCATGTTTAACATTTCGTCCGCTTCGTCTAAAACAAGTGTTTCAACGTTTTCTAGTTTTAGCGTACGACGTTTGATATGGTCTAGAATACGACCAGGCGTACCCACAATAATTTGAGGCTTGTTTTTAAGCGCGCGAATTTGACGGCTAATATCTTGGCCACCATAAACTGAAAGGATGCGAGCGCGTTTGTCATATCCAATTTTGTAAAGTTCTTCTGAGCTTTGAATCGCTAGTTCGCGAGTTGGGGCAATAATTAAAGCCTGTACGACTGGGTTTTTAGGGTCGACTTTTTCAATAAGCGGAATCCCAAAAGCAGCAGTTTTACCAGTACCTGTTTGTGCTTGACCGATAATGTCGCGTCCTTCTAGGGCATATGAAATAGTGCCTTCTTGGATGGGTGTAGCTTCTTCAAATCCCATACGTTTTAGGGATCTTTGTGTAGAAGCGCTAATATTTAATTCTGAAAAATTTGTCAAACTTCTCATTCTCCTTCTTTGCTATGCAGTTGACAAATGGTTACATTTTCAGATGAATATAGGGCAAATCGAGCCTTTATGGTAGGAACGTTTCCGTTACATATACTATCTCTGCATTTTACAGAGGAATTTTATATAAAAAGGGAAAGCCCGGTCTTTGCCGAGCGGTTTAATTCTGAAACATTTCATAATAAATGTAGAATAAACCGTAATGTTCAAAAAAAAGTACTCTCCATCCATTTGGAGAGTCTCCGCACAAAATGTATCCATTGCTTTCAATATTCTAACACGGTAAATACTTTCTTGCAATTATAACGTACATGAAACTCTATATACTTTATTTATTTATACACACCCTCTCATAAACTCTAACACCTTTGGAAACCACTCTTTTGTATCATCGCTGTAACAGATGAGATGTTTTCCTTCAGGGGAGAAGATTAATTCTTTCTTTTTGCTTGCTACAGTTTGGTATAGGTAAGTTGCTGTGCCATATGGAACAAGCTCATCTTTTTTACCTTGTACAAAACAAACCGGTGTATTTATTTTGCGATAATATGGCGACACTATACGTACTAGGCGCGTGAATTCTGTCACCGAATGTAAGGGAACCTCTATAACCTTTTTTTCATACAGCTGAAATAAATCATTTTTTTCATAATCTCCATGAAGGGTATCCATAAATAATTTACTTAAATCAATCGCAAATTGTTTAGTGCGAATATATCTGGCTGCGGGACTCAAGAGAACAAGAGCTTGAACTTTATAACGCAACGCCAAATACATAGCGATAATCCCACCCATAGAGAAGCCTACTATGTAGACCATATCTACTTTCTTATACAATCGTCTGTAGGCTATTTCTGCATCCATTAACCAATGCTCTGCTGTATAGTGACTAAGATTAAGTTTGTCGCCGTGTCCAGATAAAACGGGGACATGGAGAATCCAATCTGTTTGTTGTTCTAGATATTGAGTAAACGTCTTGATTTCATGTCGTCCACCTGTAAAACCGTGCAAGCATAAGACACCGATTTTCAAATTCGTTCCTCCTCATTGTTGAGACTTTTGTCCGCTGACAAGGAGGATATTCGGGGGTGGCAGTATTCCCTCCTCCTCATATCCGTAAGGCAATAAAAGACGGATGGAGGTTTTATTCCAGTGAACACAAGCTAAAAAAAACGCCTAGGAAAATTAGTCTTCCCTAAACGCTTTCTCTTTAATCCTCTTTCGTGAATGCTTTTAATATATGCTCTAAAGCCATGCCACGTGAACCTTTTAGGAGAATGATCGAATGTTCGTCCGCTTGTGAGCGGATGCTGTCGATGATGGGCCCATAATCCTGCTCTGTCCAGATGAGACGTTCTGCTGACACCTGGTTTTTCAGCATATCATAGAGATGTTTCATGCGAGGTCCATATAAACAAATATGATGGATGGCTTGCAAGTCTATCTCCACCGCTAAATCCTCATGGTATTGCTGTTCCAATTGGCCTAGCTCCAGCATGTCGCCAAGTACAATCCATTTGTCCTTGCGCATGGTGGTTGTCTTCATGAATTCTAGTGCAGCTTTCATTGAAGTAGGAGCAGCATTATAGGCATCGTTTACAAATAAAGTGCCCTGCTCTCCATTTACAAGTTGCATCCGCATATTCGTTAAAGAAACATTTTCTAAAGAATTGCGAATTTCTTCGTCAGTTAAACCAACCTGCTGCGCAATCAAGATTGCGGCTAACGTGTTCTTTACTTGGTGCTGACCTAGAACTGGAATAAAGAACTCCCCTTCAACCATTCCTTTTACACAGAACACACTGCCTTCTTTTGTTGTCTCCATCCAGCTTACCTGAAGGTCATTGGATGGGCCGGTACCAAAGGATTTTGTATTTAGATGTGCCTCTTTTGCCACTAATTGCTGTAGCAATGGCTCATCGCCATCATAATATAGCTTTCCTTCTGGCAAGAGACCTTGAATAATCTCAAATTTGGCTTTGGCGATACCTTCTCGAGAACCCAACGCTTCCATATGCGCTTCACCAATATTGGTGATAACAGTGAACATTGGCTTTGCCATTTTTGATAAAAATTCAATCTGTCCGTAGCCGTCCATACCCATTTCTAAAATAGCGAACTGTGTATCCTCATCTAAAGAAAGGATTGTTAATGGCAAGCCAAGTTGGTTATTAAAGTTACCTTCTGTCTTTTGAACTTTAAAGTAGGGAGAGAGCGTTCCAGCTAAAAGGTCTTTGGTAGATGTTTTCCCATTCGACCCAGTAATGCCGATGAATGTAGCCAGATGTTCTCCGCGATATTTAACCGCCATTTGCTGTAAAGCTTTCTCTGGATCTTCTACAAATAGCAATGGCACATCTTGCGGTGGATTCGGCTCATCTTTTTGCCAAAGAGAAGCTACTGCGCCATTTTCAAAGGCTTGAGCTACATATTTATGACCGTTTGTTTTTTCGCCACGAAACGGTATAAACAAGTCGCCTTCTTCTAATGTACGTGTATTGATGGAAACCCCTGTCACCAGGCGTTCATCCATTTTTTGGTCAAGTTCTAACCAATCTGCAATTTGCTGCAATGTTTTTTTCACAAGAAATCACACTCAATCTTTTTTATTGGTATTGAAGTTGTTGCTTTTCTTCATGGCGTTCAATGGCTAAAGAAATCAACTCTTCGATTAAATCGCTATAAGAGAGATTTGTATTTTGCCAAAGAATTGGATACATGCTGACAGGCGTAAAGCCAGGCATTGTGTTTATTTCGTTAATATATATATCATCCTCTGCTGTCACAAAGAAATCAGCGCGGACAAGTCCAGAACAATCTATTATTTTGAATGCACGTTTAGCCATATCGGACATATTAGCAATCACGTTATCTGATACAGGTGCTGGAATCAATAGATCTGTTTGATTATCATTGTACTTGGAATTATAATCATAGAAATCTGTGACTGGTTTAATTTCACCTGGAACAGATACTTTTGGTTCGTCATTGCCCAGTACGGCCATCTCTACTTCACGTGCAGTAATGCCTGTTTCTACGACAATTTTACGGTCATATTTTAAAGCAAGATCCACTGCTTTGATTAGCTCTTCATGATTAGTCGCCTTACTGATACCTACACTAGACCCTAAGTTAGCAGGTTTTACAAACATTGGCCAAGAGAGCTTATCTTCCATTTCTTTCAGCAGTTCTTCCTGCTTCTTCTGCCATTCTTTACGGATAAAGTACACATATGGCACTTGTTGCAGACCAGCTACTTCGAATAATTGTTTCATTACAACTTTATCCATACCCGCCGCTGAAGCCAAAACACCATTGCCAACGTAAGGCAAATTCAATACTTCTAGCAATCCTTGAACAGTACCGTCTTCACCATTCGTACCGTGCAGTAGCGGGAAGATCACATCAAACGGTTTCTCATCTGATACTAAGAAACTTGATATATCATTGGGTTTTTCTTCGTTTCCATCCATTTGGAATACTAAGTCATCAGTATTTTCTACAGGCATTGTTAGTTGTGCGCCTTTTCGCCATTCTCCCTCGCGCGTGATGTAAATTGGAAACACATCATATTGATCAAAATTCAATGCTTGAATGACAGCCTTGGCAGTTGATAATGACACATCATGTTCTGCTGATTTACCACCATATAACAAGCCTAATTTTCTTTTCATTCTTTATATTCCTCCAAGTTTTTTCTACTTCCCATTTTAACACGACTTATTTACATCATAAAATAATACAAATGATTTAATACGCCCTGTAATTTAATATTTCTATCATAGCACTTTGAAGTAATAATACAGTAAAAAAACAAAAGATTCCTACTTATGATATGTAGGAATCTCAAAAAAGCGATTTATAATGCAACGATTCATCCATTTTTACATGGGTGGAATGCGTGCTTTTTTAAAAACTGTCCAGGTAATTTCCTATTTGTGTACTTCTAATACCTTATCCGGAGTTCTCTTTAATAAATTATTTAAATCATCCCATATTTCATCAGGAAAGTACTCTTCAGAAAGTGAGCGTAATTCCAAAACATAGGAGAGCTTCGGTTTTTCAATTTTGTATAATGAAAACAATACGCCATCTTCTACATCTTCACGGAAATTCCCCATCAATTCTTCACTAATAATCGGTATCAAATTCCCCGTTTTTCGTCTCCAAAAATTAGTCCGTTCTTTTTCTTGAATGATGTTATTGAATACTTGCGTAACAAGTTTTCTTAAGTCCGACATGTCGCGGAAATAAATTTTTGATGTTTTTGCATCTTGGGAAGATAAATAAACGTATCTATTTTGCAATTGGTGGTAGAAAGGAGAACGAATCGCTTCCTTTTTATGTCCAATATAAAGCAATTCAGCTTGTTCTTGTGGAGTTAGAAGATTTAGTTTACGTTCATCCGAGAAATCAATCCAGCACAAGTCTTTTTTAGAATCCATGGCCTTCTTTACAAATTTCGGTATACTTTTCTCTTCCACAAACTCTAATCGCGTATGCATGTTGAACGAACCATCATCATACTCATTCTTCAGCAGCAAAATATTTTGAAGCGGACCGACTGCAGAGACAAATTCGCGGAAAGTCAAACCGCTCAACATCGCAAATTGGTTTATTTCATTCTTGTGTACATATAGATGATGTAAATAGTCATCAGCAGCTCGCATTTTTTTTGCCAAGTCGATCACCTCGTTTCCTATACTATTATAAGAGGAAATAAACATTTTTGAAACATTTGTGATGTATTTTCGTTTCACTTTATACAGGCCATGATACAATAAGAGAAGTGAGGCTTTTTCGGACATGCCAAATGCTTTAAAAAACAGATTCCCCATTGAAAGACTGCTTTAAATTTGATAGGCTAGTGTAGTTTTTACTGGTAGGTTTAGCATAAATGACCAACCAGAACAGGTAACACAAGTATCAATGGTGGAAAAAGAAAGAAAAGCGCCCATTGATTGAAGCTTCACTATATTTTTTGTATCAAATCTACTACTATAGGTGACT
This sequence comes from Rummeliibacillus stabekisii, assembly GCF_007988965.1. Taxonomy (GTDB): domain Bacteria; phylum Bacillota; class Bacilli; order Bacillales_A; family Planococcaceae; genus Rummeliibacillus; species Rummeliibacillus stabekisii. Next base: position 118,513 of record NZ_BJVD01000007.1, on the reverse strand, counting down.
ATCATGAATTCAAAAAGAAATTTTTCCGATCGTTTTGACTGGACGCTCGCTTTTATATTGATATTATTTTGTATTGTCAGCGTGATGGCAATCTCCTCTGCCCAAATGTCAGGCCAATATATCACTAACTTTGTGCCAAAACAGCTTTTTTGGTATTTTGTTGGCGCTTGTATTGTCGCAGTCATGATGTACTTTGACCCAGATCAATACAAAAAGATGGCTTGGTATTTATATGGAGCTGGTATCCTAGTACTGATTGTCTTAATGGTAGCGCCAGGGGGCGTTGGACAAATCGCTGAACCGCGAAACGGAGCGAAAAGCTGGTTCCACTTAGGTTTTGCAGATATCCAGCCATCCGAGTTTATGAAAACCTTCTATATCCTTGCGCTAGCCAGGACCGTCAGCAAACACCATGACTCGCATCCCTTAAAGACTTTTAAAACAGATATGATTTTATTAGGAAAAATCTTCTTAGTTCTATTGGTGCCACTTGGTCTCATTATGAAACAGCCTGACCTTGGTACATCGCTTGTATTTTTGGCTATTACGAGCGCTGTTATCATCGTAGCCGGCATTCCATGGAAAATCATACTACCTGTTGCCTCTATAGCAGCAGTTGTCGGCGGTTCACTCTTGTGGATGGCCATTAATATGCAGGACTTCTTAATCCATAAACTAAAATTTGACCCCTACCAACTAGCACGTATCTATTCTTGGCTAGATCCTTACTCGTATTCTTCCGGCGATGGTTACCATTTAATTGCATCGTTGAATGCGATTGGTTCTGGGGAAATCTTCGGTAAAGGGTTCAAGCATAAAGAAGTATATGTACCAGAGAATCATACCGATTTTATTTTTAGCGTCATCGGTGAAGAGTTTGGCTTTATCGGAGCAAGTGTTGTCATTTGCTTGTTCTTCTTCCTAATCTTCCACCTAACAAAACTCACACTACGAATGAAAGATCCGTTTTGTACGTATGTGTGTGCAGGCATTATTGCTATGATTACATTCCATGTCTTTGAAAATATTGGAATGACAACACAGGTACTGCCTATTACAGGAATACCTCTTCCATTCATTAGTTATGGAGGGAGTGCTATGATGGGGAATGCTTTAGCATTAGGTTTGGTCTTCAGCATGAAATTCCACCATCGCACATATATGTTTGGCAATCATGATGACGATGATGACTTTTAACTAAAAAAACGCCTAGAGAGCATCTAAAAGCTCTTTAGGCGTTTTTATGTATAATAAAACGCTATCGGTTGTTTGCGTTCGGTATACATGCATTTTTGGACCGAGGCGTTTTAAAAAACTCCGACTAGTAATGGGGCCGAAGTTTGGGATGTCTCTTAAGTTAGCTTTGCGTTTGGGGAGATGATTTTGGTGGTGCTAATGCTTTTAATAATTCTAAGCGAGATTTTGTAGTAGTCGCCTTTACGCCAAGTTTTGATAAATTTGAAATAATTTTTGTGATATCTACATCTCTTGACATTCTTTCCACCTCTTCTTTTTACTTATATTCATTGACGAAGCTGTTTTTAAAAAGTTGCTTCTCCACTTTAAATTAACCAAATAAGCTTCTATATATTCATTTCTATAATACCATTTTTAAACCCTTTAAATTTTTCAATATTGTTACATAATTAATGATTTTTTTATAGGCTACCTTCACAACTTAGATACCCATCTCTATATGTATTATAATTATTCCCCTCTTAACTCTCTCTAAACCACATCTAGAAGAAAAAAGCTGTCTTAAATGGAGATCCTTTTGTCAGACAGCTTTTATCCCTCCTTTTATATCATTCCTTTTAACTCCTGCAGTTCAAAATACTGCCCATTTGCCCGCAAGGCATAGCTAAATGAAATCTCCGTTTGGTAAGATTCACCATTAAATACGCTTGTGGCCACATATTTATTCATTTCAAGCGACTGTGCTTTAATATCCGTATGGCCAAGATACTCTAAGGCATTTTTCACTTTGAATTCCCGTGCAGATTCCATTTCAACTAATACTGGCTCCTTTAAGTCTAAAATCCCTTCTGATCCGTCATTTGTTTTCATTTTTGCTACTACTGTGATATCCATTACTCTATTCCTCCTTAAATCTTCCTATTCTTATGATGTCTATTCCCGAAAGGAAAGCCCTCATAAACAATGAATTTAATTTACAAATAGCACTTAACTAATAAATTTCTTTACTTCTCAAGGCTAGGCTTAGCATTCATCCGTTGTTCACCTTATACTAGAAATTATAGGTGAAACGTTTCACTATTTATTCAATCTAATGGTTGGGTGATGAATCGAATGTCTTTAAAGAAAGTTGGGTTAACATGAAAAAATCGCTCTTCTTACTGATGTCTGTTCAGTTTTTTGTGTATTTTGGATTTGGCTTGATTATACCTGTCTTACCTGAAGTAGTAGTAAATCAAGGCTTTGTCAAAATGCATGTTGGCGGACTTTTAACCATTTATTCACTTGCAAGCTTTTTTACCGCTCCCTTATGGGGGATGCTGAGTGACAAGATGGGCCGAAAAAAACTAATTTTAATTGGTTTGCTTGGATTTAGTACAAGCTTTATATTAATTTCATTGTTTATGAAATCGTTAACAATGCTTTATATTTCCCGTATTATAGGCGGTTTATTCTCAGGCGCTCTTTATACGGCCGTTACTGGTTTTATAGGCGATATGTCGACTGAAGAAAACCGCAACAAATATATGGGTTTTATGGGCATGTCTATTGGTCTTGGATTTATCTTTGGACCGGCTTTGGGCGGGTTGCTTGGACAGATTAGTTTAAGCACGCCATTCACCGTATCTAGCATCCTTCTCATCCTGTTGCTTATTTACGCAAGTATTGTATTACGTGAACCTGTTCGACAAGGTGAAGCTACAAAAAGAGCTATTATACCAAAAGGGACCTCCATGCTTTTTCAATATCGCGTGAGATACTTATTTATTTTCTCGTTTATTGTGACATTCCTGCTAGCAGGCGTTGAATCGACACTTCAATTATTCCAAATGGAAAAAATCCAAATTACTTCTGCTCAGTTAGGATCACTCTTTTTGTTCAGTGGCTTTGTTGATTTCTTAATACAAGGCGGCCTTGTGAGGCACATCAAAGATGGAAAAGAAACCAGATGGCTTATAGGGGCGCAAGTTGTCACAGCAATCGGCTTATTATTATTCCCATTCACACAGAGCCTTGCATTCGCAGGATTCGCGCTTTGTGTATTTACTGCTGGTAATGCTTTAGCTAGAACCTTGAATACGTCTCTCTCCTCTAAAGAATCGGGCGGGAAATATGGCACTGCTGCTGGTCTTTCTTATTCCATGGACAATATGGGAAGGATTATTGGTCCATTATTCTTCACATGGGTTTTAACAAAAGAAGCAAATTTCGTTTACGATATAGCCGGCGTGCTAGCACTGGCGAGTATACTCGTACTCCTTGTTTATCGTTCAAGCAAGAAAACATTGCGGGAACAAAAACAAATTTAGTACATCAAGCCTTCAATCATTTGGTTGAAGGCTTTTATTTTCCCAACAAAAAAAGCTGCCTCCCCTTTTAAAGAGAAGGCAGCTTAATATCATTAAATTTCAGCTAAATCTTGTTGTTCTTTTGAATTGTAAACGTCTTTATCTAGCTCACCAGTGATACGTGCTGTCGTTACACCAGCTACCATAGAGTCATTCACATTTAATGCTGTACGACCCATGTCAATCAATGGTTCAACTGAGATTAAAACACCCGCTAATGCGACAGGCAAGTTCATAGCAGACAATACGATGATAGCCGCGAATGTTGCACCACCGCCGACACCAGCCACACCGAATGAACTAATGGCAACTACAAAGATTAGTGTAAGGATAAATCCAGGATCTAATGGATTAATTCCTGCACTAGGTGCAATCATGATGGCAAGCATCGCAGGATAAACACCAGCACAGCCATTTTGGCCAATAGAGATACCAAATGAACCCGCAAAATTGGCAATCCCTTCAGAAACACCTAAACGGTTTGTTTGTGTTTGAATATTGAGGGGTAATGTACCAGCACTAGAGCGTGAACTAAAAGCAAATACTAATGTAGGCAATACCTTTTTGATATAAGTCACAGGACTCATACCTGTTAAAGTAATGATAATCATATGGATAATAAACATCACTGCTAACGCAACATACGAAGCGATAACAAATTTACCCATATTGTAAATAGCTCCAAAGTCAGATGTAGCAATAGTCGATGTCATAATTGCTAAAATCCCGAAAGGAGTTAAACGCAAGACAATTTTTACGACTTGCATGATAAGTGAATAGATTGTATCTATACCTGTTTTAATCATGTCAGCTGTTTTCTCATCTTTACGTCTTACAGCTAAATAGCCGAAGCCTAAGAATGCTGCAAAAATAACTACTGCAATCGTTGAAGAAGAACGAGCGCCTGTTAAATCTAAAAATGGATTAGCAGGAAGCAGATCAATGATTTGTTGTGGCATTGACTTATCGCCAAGGTCTTCTGATTTTTGAACTATTTCTGTCCCACGCGCTTGTTCCGCATCACCTTGTACAAGCTGTGTTGCATCAAGATGGAAACCAAGTGCTGAAGCTATACCGACTGAAGCAGCGATAGCTGTAGTTCCAACTAATATAAATAAAATTAGAGCAGCAATTTTACCGAAGTTTTTACCAGCAACTACTTTTGTAAATGCTGAAATGATTGAAATAAATACTAATGGCATAGCCACCATTTGTAACAGTTTCACATAGCCTGTTCCGACAATGCTAAACCAGTCAACTGTTTTTACGACAACATCTGTCGTTGGGCCATAAACAAAGTGCAGGAATAGCCCAAATACGATACCTATTCCTAAACCTGTAAATACACGTTTAGAAAATGAGACATGCTTTTTATTCATATAAATAAGCAAGCCAATCAGCAATAGCAGGACTATTACGTTTATTATTATTAAAAAGGTATTCAACCCTTCACAACCCCATTCTATAAAAATTGTATTCTTAGATTAAAACAAGAAAACCTATTAGTCAAGTAGGTTTACTCAAACTTTTAAAACATCTTTATCTCCTGTTAAATAAAATGAAAATTGAATTTAATCGTTTCGAAACAGGAAAGTAATGTTTGTTTCTTTATCCAGTTGAATTCGGTATTATATAGGCTATACTAAAGAGAAGTACACGGAAGAAGGTGACTACTAAATGGATACAGCGAATTTAACTTCCTTAATTGTTTCCATTATTTTAGTATCCAACATCCTGCTAGCAGCTATTATCATTTTTTTAGAAAGAAAAGAGCCTACGTCAACTTGGGCGTGGATTCTTGTTCTTTTCTTTTTGCCTGTCGCTGGATTTATCCTTTATATATTATTGGGCAGGCAACTCCGCAAGAAACATCTTTTCAGATGGGAAGGACGCAAGAAAATTGGGATTGATCAATTAATTGAATATCAAATGGAAGCGATTCAAGAAAATACATTTGAGTTTCGTCTTGATGACGCAGCGCACTTCAAAGAGTTGATTTTTATGAATTTAACGACCAACCATGCGGTTTTGACGCAAGACAATGCTGTCACGATTTTTAATGATGGTGAGGAGAAATTCAAGGCATTGCTTGAAGACATAGAATCTGCAAAACATCATATTCATATTCAATATTATATTTTTCGCGTTGATCGGCTAGGCACCAAAATTGTAAAGGAGCTTACCAAGAAAGCGAAGCAAGGCGTGCAGGTAAGGTTACTTTATGATGAAATGGGTTCTAGAGGCGTGCATGTGAAGCATTTCCAAGAACTCATCGATGCAGGTGGTGAGGTTGAGGTATTTTTCCCTTCCATCTTACCACTGATTAATCCGCGCATGAATTATCGGAATCACCGTAAGCTTGTAATTATTGATGGGCGCGTTGGTTATATCGGTGGTTTTAATGTGGGTGATGAATATCTTGGTTTAAAGAAGAAGTTTGGTTATTGGCGAGATACACATCTGCGACTTGAAGGTAGTTCTGTACATCCTATGCAAACAAGATTCCTTTTGGATTGGAATCAAGCCTCCAACACAAAAGATATTCAATATGCAGATCACTACTTCCCCGCTATTACGCGTAAAGGAGAAGTCAGTATTCAAATTGTTTCAAGCGGTCCCGACTCTGAATGGGAACAAATTAAGAATGCCTACCTTAAATTAATCGGCATGGCCCAAAAGTACATTTACATCCAAACACCCTATTTCATTCCGGATGACAGCTTTATGGACGCAGTTCGAATTGCTTGTTTATCAGGTATAGATGTCCGGATTATGATCCCGAACAAACCAGACCATATGTTTGTGTATTGGGCAACTTACTCCTATGTCGGACAGCTATTGAAAGCGGGCGCCAGAATATATATTTACGAAAATGGATTCTTGCACACTAAGATGATTGTGATTGATGATGAAGCATCGACAGTAGGAACAGCCAATATCGATTTCCGTAGTTTTAAGCTAAACTTTGAAGTAAATGCCTTTATCTATCACCGCGAGACATCTCATAAGCTAGCGGAGCTATTCGAAAAAGACATGCTACTTTCTACAGAGCTTACACAAGAGTTATACGATAACCGTTCACGGACTATTAAGATGAAAGAATCAATTTCACGATTATTATCTCCAATATTATAAAATGATAATCAGGATTTACGGGATACTCCCTATAGAAAAAGCTTAAAGCAAGTAACTTGCTTTAAGCTTTTTTCTTTTACTATTTATTTAATACCAAGATATTCTTCTAATGTCTCATTCTTTTTATAGATTTCTTTTGCAGCCTTCGGACCTACATAACGGAAATGCCATGATTCATGCATATAACCTGTAACAGTTTCTTTACCTTTTGGATAACGCATAATAAAACCATATTTATGTGCATTTTTTGCAAGCCATTTGCCAGCTTCTGTTTTACCGAAAGCATTATCTGCATAGGCCGCTTCATTTCCTACTTCACCGATATCGAATGCTAAACCCGTTTGATGCTCTGAATAACCCGGTCGAGCACTATACCTATCAGCTGCTTTCTTACCATCGCGTTTGACATACGCATTATATAACTCTACTTGACGATCATATGACCGATAGGTGCTGAATGCATCAAAATGAAAGCCGTCCAAAGAAGCTGCAGCATTTAGCTTATTAAACGCATCTCTAGCCTCCGGATTCTCTCCTGGCGCATAGCTTGCAGGCAAAGGATATTGCTTACTTGCGACCAAAAAACCTTGCATATACGTGGCTTTTTTAGGCAATTTCTTACCAATTATATAGCCCCCTGCATCTACTTTCTCGTCTTTGATTTTAGTCTTTTTCTTTTCTGTTGCTGGATCATGAGATACTTCCTTTTGAACAGGTTTGTCAGATGGCTCTTGTTTTATATCATTGCACCCTGCTAATATACTGCCGGCAAGCGCCGCAATCGACAGGAATGCAAATGAAGATTTCTTAACATGTTTTTTAATCATTGCTTACACCTCTTATATTTAAAACTGCTGACTACATCATTTTAAAAAAGAATCAGCGCTAATACAACAAGCGTAGCGATTCCAAAAAATATAGCCGTCCCTTTCATCCACTTCGCTTCTTTTGTATACCCTTGCCTTGCCATATCCTTTGCACGGAAAGAGTTTGTAATCGTAAACATCAATGAAATGAAAAGAACTGCCCAATCAAAATTTTGACGAATAATAAAAATAACAGCCAGAATACTTGTAAGCGCTACAAGTACACCTGTTAGTGCTTTCGAACTCAATTTGTTGCCTCCCTTAACCAATTAAAAATCGAGGCAAAATTCGCCTCGATTTAGAAGTTTATACCGCATTCAAAAGTAGTAAGATCCATATCTGAAAAGATAGGGCTTCTACATGAAAATGCTTTGAATCGTTCACGAACACTCAAGTCGATGATTATAACTCTTGCATCGTTACTTTATTTTTTTGATTTTTTCTTTGCTGATTTCGCAGCCTGCTTTTCTGCAGGAGTCAATTTTCTATCCGAATCAGGGACAGCGGTTTTTTCAACTGCTTTCTCTGGATGTTGAGAGTAAAATTTACGTCCAAGATATGTTTGGAAAATCAATAAAGCACCACTGACAGACCAATATAAAGGAAGTGCAGCCATACTAGTGTACGAGATGAACATGATCATTATTGGAGAAATGTACATCATGATTTTCATCTGTGCTTTTTGTTGCTCAGGCACTGTCCATAATGAAACTTGTGCTTGTACAAAGTAAACAGCACCAGCGATAAGTGTCATAACAATATCTGGGTCTCCAAGCTTAAACCATAAGAAATGGTGCGCTTGTACTTCAGACGAATAACGAATGGAGTAGTATAAGCCCATAATAATCGGCATTTGGATAATGACAGGCAAACAGCCCATATTCAATGGGTTGACATTGTACTTTTTGTACAATCCCATCATCTCTTGTTGTAAAGCCATTTGTTCTTCTTTTGATTTAGCGGCTTTTAATTTTTTTTGGATCTCGTCCATTTCGGGTTTCAATTGATCCATTTTTTCTTTCATACCCTGTTGATTTTTATAGTTCTTCAACATGAAAGGCATTAGAATAAAACGGATTAACACAGTAATTATGATAATCGCTGCGCCATAGTTCCCATTAAAAAGGGAGTTCCCAATAAAGTCTAGCAAGAAATCCATCGGTTTTACAAATGTACTATAGAAAAAGCCTTCTTTATTTTGCACTGAACTACAGCCAGCTAGCAAAAATGGAGCAAGACCGACCATTGAAACTAACCAAAGTTTCTTCTTCAATATATTCACCTACAATTTCTCAAGCTATAGTGAAGTATACATTATATAGAGGATACTAATCAAATCAAAATTGTGTTTATTCAATATATATGTAACGATTTCAAATTATAATAGTCTTTCTGGTAATTTATAACGGTAATATTCTTCTTCAGGCTTGTCTCTAAAATGCTTCGGTGTACAACCAACGTATTTTTTAAAAATACGTGTGTAATAGCTTTGATTGCAAAAATGGAATTGATCTGATATTTCAGATATGCTTTTGTTCGTATGCCTTAGATAATATTGAGATTCTTCCACTCTTCGAACATTTAAATACTCTACTAAAGTTATGCCAACATGCTCTTTAAAAATACGTGATAAATGGCTTGTGCTAATGGAAAAATACATGGCGATGTCTTCGACTGAAAAGTCCGATTCGACTTCATCATCTATGTACATAATGACTTTATTTACTGTTTGGTGTCTATAGGATGGTTGTTTTCTTTCTGAGATGACATAGATATAAAATTCTATTAAGTCGTCCGCAAATTGCAGGAATTCTGCATCTTTCATCTGTTTATCGATCATTTGTATACATGCTGTGTTAAACGCAAACACTTTCTTTGATGGTGCTTGGTTTTCAAGTAATTTTCTTGTGACAACAGATGATAAAATGACAAAGTAATGCCTTACTGAACGGATGAATTCTTTCCCAGCTCGTATAGCTAAAATATCTATTAGTTGGCGCAGTGATGCCCTTGCCTCATTTAACTCTAATTGGTAAATCTGCCTTAAAAGTTGTGCTTCTATTTCAAAAAACTCTTCTATGCCTTCGTAGTTTTCTATAATTTCAATTTCTTCAAAGTACTTTTTCGAGATTGTTTCTGAAATGGAATATTGTTTTTGCAGCATAAACTCCCCATCTTTCTATAAAATTACACAGTATTTTATCACGTTAATCTTACTATATAACGAAAATGGTAATATGAAAATAGTTTTATTACCCAATCTTAAAGAAAATTTGAGTAAATTGGTTCTTTTAAAAATTGGGTACTAGTTCTTATAAAAAATACATTTCAGGAAATTAGCCAAATTATAGCTATATTGGTGCTAGGGTCCCCCTTTGGGTTTTGTAGTTAAAAGAATTAAAATTTCTTCCCTATTTATTACTTTTTAATCGCGTTTTAACCGACTATAAATATACCGTTCTTATTTCTCTAATATAAAGCAGTGTAAAAACCAACAATTTTTCACGAAGGAGTATTTTCAATAATAGAATTGTGTCATAATATGTGAAGAGAATAATTATAACAGTGCTTAATCATCCTATGTTTTATAGGGAGTACTGTATTATGATGAATGCAAAGAAACGAGGTAGGTATTCATGGATCCAAAGTCTATCGAGGAATTGATAGAAGTTATAAAGGAATTTTTCCCTGACAACACATCAATAGTTATTTCAGATACAGAAAAATATATCTATTATCAACCAAGCAAAAAGATTGATTTGAAAATTAAGCCGGGCGATGACATTCCTGAAGGCTCTGCTACCCGCAAGGCACTAAGCTACGGTCAAAAAATTAATTCTTTTATCGAATCAGACGTATTTGGCGTACCTTACTATGGCATGAGTATCCCTTTAATGGAAGAAGGGGAGACAAAAGGTGCAATTACAGCTATTTTCCCACAAAAACCTTCTCCTTTTTTAACTAATTACATTACCATTAAAGTTGATGATTGCTGGTATCCTGTCAAACATGAAAATGTGATCTACTTAGAAACACAGCTACGTAAAACATACGTTAAATCAATCCAAAAAGAAGGATACCATCGATTAAACTTAAGCGATTTGGAATTGTTCTTATCTCCTGATACTTTTATACGTTGCCATCGCTCTTATATTGTTAACATTGATTATATCGAAGAAATTCAACCCGATTCGCATTCCACTTTCTTATTAATAATGAAAGACGGAACTCGGATACCTGTTAGTCAGCGCTATGCTAGCTACTTCCGCCGGTCTTTAGGATTCTAAAACACATAAAAAAGGAGTTGTCACAAAGACAACTCTTTTTTCATTTATTTATTTTCTTCAGGAGGCTTAACGCCATTTAATTTATCATCTTGTTCAGCATTTTCATAGTTGATGCTTGTCATTGTTGAACCTTCATATGTCATTTTGCTATCTTCTTCATCATACGTAAGTTCTGGATCTGTATGTCCATCACCAGTAGTTGTTCTTACAGCATCTTCTTTTACATCTGGGGAAGAAGAGAAGTTTTTGTCTACAAACTCATTTACTTTATCCTTTGTTGAGTTGAATGCCTCCATTGCTTTGTCGCGGTTTTCTTTCTTACGGAAATAAGCGTACGCTCCTGCCGCTAATCCTGCTAGTAATAATGATTTACTTTTTCCCATGTTCATCATTTCCTCCCGTTATATCAATTTGTTCTAGGATAACTATACCCTTTTTTAAAAATCCTACACCTTTTCAATCATAATTTTTGAAGGGCTTCTCCCCACATCATCTGCAACCATTGAAAAATCTATACATATTTCTTCTAAACTGACGGGCAGAAAACATATGCTCTTTCCCTAACAGTTAAAGAGCCCTATCTGTTTGGATTGTGATAGGGCCTCCCATTAGTTAACAAGCGTTTGATCTTCTGTTTTCGGTTTGCGGACAAAGCAAATAATTGCTGCAATATAATAAGCGAAAGAAGTAAAGGAAATAATGCCCGCAAAGATAGCAGCCACGATAAAGAGCCACCCTGCCATATTGGCTTTTTTGTTCTTTGCTTTATATGCTTGAATACACGCTACAATTCCTAATACCAAGCTAATGACAAAGCAGATAATGAAAAACCAACCGAATGGTCCAAAACCATCGGTGAACGCTACTACCGTATCTGCAAAACTTTGTGGATCAATATCCTGTAGATTCGGATTATTAGCATAGTTTTTCTCCATCTCCGTTACAAGTTCATTCTGGAATTGCTCGTTGACTGAAACACTTGACATAGAGACGACAAGTAAGCCCACAAAAGAGATGGCAATCAAATTAAAGAGCGATCCAATAATGCCGAAAACTAATTCTCCTGTTCTTTTCATGTATACACCTCATATTTAGTTTCATTAACACTCAAGTAAGAAAAAGCTTCTCACTAAGTGAAATCTCACTTCATAGTAGTATACGTATCCAATTATGGAAAAGATTCATGTATCTTTAACTTTCCACGACGAAAAAGCCAATTTGCAAATAATATCTACCCGCAAATCGGCTAATCCGTTATCGTGTTCTTTTATGCTTTAATATCATCATACTTATCGGTTGAGCTGAATGCCTTCAGTACAAATGAGCAAACAGCCTCGATTTTATAATCTTTCTCACGTGCGTATTCTGCAGCACGATCCAGCAGCTTAACTGCCAAACCCTGTCCGCGCAAAGATGGATCTACAAATGTATGGTCAACTACCATAATATCTCCAAGCTGCGTCCATGTTAGCTCTGCTAACACTTGACCGTCTTCTTTATATTCAAATGCATATCCTTCACTTCCACGGTTGTTTAATTGGAAATCCATGAATAACACCCCCTGTAATAAATAGTGTAGCACACTCTTTCTATTACCCTTTGCTATTTTGCCCAAATCATACATCTCTCGTCCAATGGGGGTAATGTTCAACCAACAACTATTTTCTAACCGAATAGGCCACTGATACCATCAATGATTTTTTTAAAGAAATTTTTAACGCTTGCCCAGAATCCTGTGTCATTTTTTATATCATCATTGATTTTAGACAATTTATCTTTTATATTACCGCTTAAATCATTTAATTGAGATGACCATTTGCCAAAATTGATATCGAGATTACTAATTTTGTTCATCAAGTCGATTAGTAATTGACGGTCTTTATCGCTTAAACTGATTTCTAATTTTTTCAGTTGTTCATCGACAATTTTAGCTACATCTTCTTTTGTAGCTGGTTTTTGCTCTGCAATTTGCTTTTTAATTTCTGTTAACAATTCTCCAACCTTTTTATCGTCCACATTGGAATTTTGGGCAATATCCGTCGCTACAGAAAGTTCTTGGTTGGCTACATCTGTCCTTTCAGGGTCTAACTTTTTACCTGTTGTAACTTCATACGCTTTATAGATTCCAGCCAAAGCAGAGTGGCCTGTTACCTTTTTAGGTGCCGCTACTTCAACTGTTGCGTCTTCGATACCTGCAGTCAACATTGCGTTAGAATACATATCCGAAGTGACTTCAGTGATATTTTCTGGGGTTACAATATTAATAACTAGTCCGCTGCCTTCATTTTTAGGCGTAATTTTTGCAGAAGAATATAGGCGTGCACTTGCATTTCCATTTTCAATATATTTAGCAATATCCGCACCGGTAATTGTAATTTCTTTTATACCGGAATTTCCGGAAACCCCCAAACTACTTTTTACGCTTGCTTTTTCACTATCTGAAAGGCTACCGCCATAAACGACAATAGGATCCCCTAATTTTTCATTGACAACTTCACCCGATGAATCTGTTGTACTTGTGCTGGCATAACTTTTAATAGGTGTTGCGATAGCAGTAGTCAAACAGAACGCTGCCAAAACAGCTACAAGTTGTTTTTTCATTATTGTTCCTCCTCCAATTGGTTTGTATCCTACTTACCCACATCTTCTTTCAATGAGGCCTACTAATAATACGCTAAAAAGAGCAAAAAGTTTCTGGGTTGGCCACCGAACCTTTTTGCTCTATTGCTATTACTTTATAATGGTCCAGCCATCTTCTTGTGTCACACGACCACTTTTCATCAGTGTACCTAATGCACGTTTAAATGCACCCTTGCTCATGTTAAACATTTCTTTGACTTCTTCAGGTGAAGATTTATCGCTAAATGGCATTTTCCCGCCTACTTCTTGCAGATATTTATAGACGTCTTCTGCATCCTCTGATAATCTTTCATGAACACGTGGTAGCATGGAAGCATTAATCGTTCCATCTTCTTTTACCTCAATGACACGAACAGAGATATCTGCTCCAAGACGCGGCTCTTTCTTACGTTCAGATTCATGAACAAAGATACGGTATGGCTTATCAACGCCAAGTAAAAATGTACCGACTGGTAATAAGCGATATGGACGTGCAAGGATATTTTGGTTGAACAGCTCTGGTTCAGCATCCTCATACATTTCCAATACTTTCTCTTCTGTGATCAAACGGCCAAAAAGCCCTCCCTCACGATCAGTTCGCAAAGTGATATATATATGATTGCCCGGCTCTGGCCATAATGGCTTTAACTTCGGCAAGTCTTCAGCAGGAACTAACACCTCACGTGATGTGCCAATATCAACATAAGCCCCTTCACGGTCTTTAACATGTAGTACACGTGCCCATCCGTATTCTTCTTTGCGAATATGCGGAATGGCAAGCGTTGCAGCTAAATTCCCTCTTCGGTCAGCGAAAAGAAATACTTCTACCTTCTCATTTACCTTTAACTCTGTCGTTGTTTCAGATGCATTCAATGGAATTTCTATTTCGTCATTAGTTAAGATATATTGAGATCCACGCTGTTCTTTTACTACTAATTTTACAACGTCTCCAGATTGTAGTGATGCCACCTATTCTAACTCCTCTCTTTAATTAGGAAATCATTCTGCTGGGCTGGTCTTTAAGTCTTTCAGCTTTTGAATGAATTCAGGGTTTTCTTCTAATACTTGATTTAAATCTGCAATGCATTCGATTGAATTCCAGCTCAAATGATGTTCGATTCCCTCCACATCATCATAAATCCGTTCTTCCTCTACACCAATCAACCGTAAAAAATCTTCAAGCAAGCTATGCCTTTCCACTAGGCGCTTTCCTAGCTTTAACCCTTTCGGCGTCAAAGATAAGCCTCTATATCGTTCGTATATTAGATAACCATCTTTATCAAGTTTTTGTACCATTTTGGTAACAGAAGAAGGAAGAACTGACAATGCTTCCGCGATGTCCGATACACGCGCATATCCTTTTTGGTCAATTAGCAAATAGATTTGTTCGATGTGATCCTCCATACTCGGTGTCGGCATCCTTTTACCCTCTCTTTCAGTATCTATCTCTCTAGTTTACTACATGAAAGTCTAAAACGTAACTTGTAGAACTATTGCGAAAGGTTTTAACTCAATCTGCTGGGGTGGATTTTGGCATATACGCATGTATCGCGCAAACTCTTCCCATCAGCTGAGAAAGAATCCTGCTTCATAATGCCTTCCAACTCAAATCCTGCACGGCTAGCGACGGCACGGCTACGAGTATTATCTGAGTCACATCGTATTTCCAACCGATTAGCGCCTAACTCTTCAAAAGCAAATTGTACAATTCTTTGCACGGCTTCTGTCATATATCCTTTTCCCTCATATCGCATATCCAACCAGTATCCAATCTCAAACTTAGGGATTTGCCAATTAATATTATGCAACCCTGTAGAGCCGATATATTGGCCGCCGTCCTTTAAAAATACATGCAGTCGTAAGTCTTTTCTTGCGATAAAGTTTGCAATTGCTTCCCGTATATTTTCCTTTGTCTCTTCTTTTTTAGGTGCTTGCTGAGCCCATTCCATAAATGGCTTCAAGGTTTTTGCAGAGTAAGAGATTGCCTCCCAAACAGCATCTGCATCTTGCATACGGGGCATTCGAATAATCAATCGTTCAGATTCAAAACTGTCATCGAAATCCCATGTTTCTTTATAATCAACCTCATCACTTTTACCTTCGTCGTCCCAGCTTACTGGCGTTGTTTTGCCTTCCAAGTAATCCTGACGAGTAATGCCATATGTAATAGCATCATAATAATCATCTTCTTTTGGGACATACCATGCCTTGCGAAGATGAGCTTCTTTTACGAAACCAGCATTTTCAAATGTTTTCCGCATAGCAATGTTATCTTGCCTAGTATGGCCTTCAAGTCGAATTTTATTGCCGGGCAACGAAAAAACATACTCGCTGACCAATCGCAATGCTTTAGTGCCATAACCATGGCCGCGCCATTTTTCTCCAATTCTTAGATCAAATAGTGGAATATCATCCTGCAAATCATATATTTTTACCATACCTACTTGGATATCTTCATCATTAACAAGCCAAAAGGTTTTTGATTCATCCGATTCGTAGCCGCCCTCGTCAATCGTCTTTTCGATTAACTCTCTTACTGGATGCGAATTGATATGATATGGCCATACATTTGTTGTCATAAATTCAATTAGTTGTTCTTGCTCTTCCATTGTCCACTCAATTAATTTCAACGCAACAACCCCCTAGGCTACTATTATAGCAGTGACAAATAGATTTAATAAATACCATGAAATAATTTGTTCTATTTACTGTTGACTATGGACATTTGGCATTAGCTAAATAGTCTTTTATCATTATGAAAAGGCATAAGAGAATTTTCTCTTTATGCCTTTTTTTCATGCACTATTCTATAGTACGCTTAAAATCTTAGCCTATTTGCCAACCAAACGTTACGAAAGCAATCCCAGCAAGCAATGTAAGTGCAGGGTATAAAAACACCCCACGATGATTTCCTTCCTGCATCAAGCGAACTGTATCAAATGCGAATGTTGAGAATGTCGTGAAAGCCCCTAAAAAGCCTGTTGCAAAGAAGGCGGAAAGCAATTGTTGGTCAGCTGCTATATGAAGAGCCAAACCCATTAAAAATGAGCCTAGGCTATTGACGATAAAAGTAGCTACATAATATGGCTGCGTCAACCTTCCCATCCATAATGTAACCATATATCTGCTTAGAGCACCCAATGCTCCACCTACAGCTAGTATCAGCCATATCATGAGCGTTCACCTGCTTTCTTATGCCCTATTCCCATTAGATAGCCAAATGATGCGAGAATTACGCATAGAGCCGTCATCAACACTGCATAGAATACAGCGGTGAGTTCATGATGCTCCATCAACTTTAGCCAGCTTGCTGAAAAGGTGGAAAACGTAGTGAAAGCTCCAAGCATTCCTGTTGTCAAAAAAAGCTTCCATCTTGCATATTTTGAAGTGGTCGCAAAGAGGCCATTTAATACACCCATGGCAAAACTGCCCACACCATTTACGATCCAAAGCAGCCACTCGGCAGACACAGAAATCATGACACCATAACGCATCCATGTGCCAACAATGCCGCCAAGCATCACTGCCGCTATATTCTTAATCATTTTATACTCACTACTTCGCCTTTAAAATTAATGTTTGACCGTTTGGTACTTTGCCTTTTATCACCGTTTCATGATAAGTGCCATTTACCCAATCGTCTACTTGGTCATTATACCATACGGATTTGACGTGGCCACTTTGTCCCGGCCCCACAATATGATAGGCTTTGGATAAATCGCTTAAATCAGCTACAAAACGCCATGAAGCACCGTGATTGACGATTCCGTTTTGGTCTGGCGCTGCTGCTCTAACTGTCACTTTTGACCCCGCCACAGGCACTTTCTTAGAATCGAGTACATACGCTAATACTTCAGAAGCAGAAGATATCGGATGCTTAAATTGGACCTGGTGCTCTTCTCCCCATTGCCATTTTGACATGTCATCCCCGTATGTTTCCTTTAAATCCTTCACTGACTTTTGCAGGGCCTTTGTAACAAGCTCATCTACTCCGCCTGCTTCATCGACAAATTCTCCTGGTTTCCCTTTATATGCCTGCCGTAATAATTCATCTGTGATATTATATTTCCCTGGCATCATAGCATACACATCTGCTGGCATTGCCTGTTTAAATAATCCTTCCTGTATAGCGATCATCCAATGTTGGAAGATAAGCGGCGCTGCTTGTGATACAGTATCGTTGTAATCCCATTTTTCTAACAGCTCTACCGCTTTGCTTTCCTTCCCTTGTTTCTTGACTGAAGAAATCATAGACGGCAAAAATTCTTTGGCATACAAATTTTTTGTATCCATCTGAATGTTTTGCATATCTTCTGCTGTAAAGTCATCTTTCTCTTCTAGCATCTCCACAATCCGTTCATACCGATACGGCTGTGCCCAAAAGTCTGTAATGTGATACGGATAGCCGCTGCCGACCACTTTATTATTGGCGGTTGCAATATAGCCTGAATCCGGATTGACAACCTTTGGCAACTTGTCATAGTCGATATAGCCCTTCCATCCATAATCCTTTGAGTAGCCAGGTACAGGGAACTGGCCATCTCCTCTTTTGCGAATAGGAATTAGCCCATTTGCTTTATAGGCAATCGTGCCGTCCTTTGCGGAAGCAAAAACAAAGTTTTGCGCAGGTGCTTTAAAGTCTTTCAATGCTGTTTCAAATTGATGCCAATCCTTCGCTTTATCCATATTTAAGATGGCTTGCAATTCTTGTGTTGATTGCAATGCTGTCCACTGCATAGAAAAGACGGCGGTCGGCTTTTCCTTTTTAAAGGCGAGGTCAGAGATGATAGGTCCATGCCTCGTGACAACGACTTCATAGTCGACTGCCTTTTGCCCTTTTACTTTTATTTTTTCTTTACGTACTTCTGCCTGCTCCCATTTGTTTTCATACTTAAATTGTGTAGGATTGTCTGGGTTTGGCATTTCGATATATAAATCCTGGACGTCTGGCCCCACATTTGTTACGCCCCATGCAATGTCTTCATTATGTCCGAGGATAATCCCTGGGATCCCTGCAAAAATAACACCGCTGACATTTTGTGATGGTGAGGACAGATGCATTTGATACCAAATCGAAGGCGTACTAAGTCCTAAGTGAGGATCATCTGCCAACAATGGCTTGCCGCTCTTTGTTTTGTCTCCTGACACTACCCAGTTATTACTGCCGTTGAATTCATTGGGTATAAGTGATGTATCAAATTGATTTGATACCTTTACTGGATGTTCAATATTTTCTTCAATAATAGACTTGGCATTTTCAGGATAATGAATCATTAATTCTTGTACTTTTTCTGACGATAACTTAGTTAGCGCCCAGTGCCGGAATGCCAGCATATCCCAATGACCGCCTAAATCATACGCCATATATTTCCCGATAGTTAATGAGTCTATTTCCGTCCACTGCTTTGGTTGGTAGCCAAGTAATTTAAATTCGTACGGCAACTTTCCTTCCTTTTTTGCATACTGGATATAATCATTCACGCCCTCTGCATACCATGATAATACTTGCTTAGCTTCATCAGAGTAACCGTCTAATGATTTTTCTGCTGCATCTCTAAGACTGAATGTTCGGAAAAATTTATCCGTTTGTATGGCTTTTTCTCCTACCACTTCTGATAGCATACCGCTCGCCTGTCTTCTAGAAAGATCCATTTGGAATAGACGATCTTGTGCTTGCACATATCCTTGTGCCCGATACAGATCTTCATCGTTCTTTGCTTTAATATGAGGAACACCTTTTTTATCTCTAGTGACCGTTACATCCTGTTTTAAACCTGCGACTTCTACTTTCCCTTCAATTTGCGGCTTCGATTTGTCGACAAAGGCATCTAATAATAATGCCGCCGCAATAATAAGAACAATAGCCACACCGCCAGCTATTAAAAGCCATTTCCATATACGTTTCCCTTTTTTCATACTTCATCCCCCTTATCTTCTCTATATTCCTTCCCCGCCCCTCATATCCCTTTAAATATGATGAAATTTTGCGTCTTAGAAACTGTAGTTAAAAGTCTATTATTTGCTATGTAAAAAACCGAACTATATGTGAAATTCAACATCACATTGGTTCGGTTTACTGTAAGTATTCTTTTATACAAAAAGTATAAGCATTTAATTTTTCGGTCTAATCCTGAGGGGATTCAGCTCAAGCTTTTTTCCGCAAGAGACGCCGTACTCCAATGCATGCCATTGTAAATTTGTTCATCATTGAAGGAAGAATATTTTATTCTGTTCTAGTCTCAACCATTTGGTCAATATTCATTTCTAGAAGAACTGGACAATGATCACTTCCTGCTATTGCATGATGGATGTCTACTTTTTTTATAGATTCCTCAAGCCTTTTAGAGATAATAAAGTAGTCAATGCGCCAGCCAATATTTCTTTCCCTTACTTTGTTCATATATGACCACCATGTATAACGATCTGTTGCTTCAGGGTAAACAGAGCGGAATGAATCGACAAAGCCGCTGTTTAATAGTCTCGTCATTCGGCCTCTTTCTTCTTCTGTAAAACCAGAGTTCCCTATGTTGGCTTTGGGGTTTTTTAAATCGATTGATTGGTGTGCGACATTCAAGTCACCACAGTAAATGACAGGTTTCTTTTCATCTAACTCTTTTAAGTAAGCACGCAGTTCATCTTCCCACAGCAGCCTATACTCCAAACGAGCCAGATCCCGCTTCGAATTCGGTGTATATACATTTACTAAGTAGAAGTTTTCATATTCCAATGTAATAATTCGGCCTTCGTCTTGTGTGTCCGCATCGCCAACACCATAACTGACTGATAAAGGTTCATGTTTAGTAAAAATGGCTGTTCCTGAATACCCTTTTTTCTCCGCATCATTCCAAAATTGATAATACCCAGGCAAATCGATCTCTACTTGCCCAGTTTGGCATTTTGTTTCCTGGATGCAGAAAAAATCTGGTTCTTCCTGATGAAAATAGTCAAGAAACCCTTTCTTCAAGCATGCGCGAATACCATTGACGTTCCATGATATAAATTTCATCCTATAAAACTCCTTCAAAAAATATAGATTTTGGAAGAATACAATATTCCTCACTAGAAAAGACATTTCCCCTGTTTATTTCATGCTAACCCATCTATAAAAATAGACGCCCTCCATGGTATAACGGAAGGCGTCTTCTTAACATTATATCTAGTCTTATTTTACATCCTCGCCGACAATTTTAACTTCTGTTTCAAGATCTATGTTGAATTTCTCTTTTACAGTACGCTGAACCATACGGATTGTCTCAATATAATCCGTTGCTGTCGCATTGCCTTTATTGATGATAAAGCCGGCATGTTTTGTGGATACTTCTGCTCCACCCACACCTTTACCTTGCAAGCCACTATCTTGAATTAGCTTGCCTGCAAAATGACCTGGGGGGCGTTTGAATACACTGCCTGCTGAAGGAAATTCAAGAGGCTGCTTCGACTCTCGCTTGTATGTTAAATCAGCAATCGTTTCATCAATAGTTGCTTGGTCGCCTTTCTTCAATTCAAAAATGGAAGAAAGCGCGTAATAACCCTTCTTCGCAATAATGCTTTGGCGATAGCCGAGTTCTAACTGTTCCTTTGTCAGGTTTAATATATCGCCACTTGGCGTCATGACCTTGCAGCTGACGATTACATCATTAATTTCACCGCCATATGCACCTGCATTCATTGCCATCGCTCCACCTACTGAGCCTGGAATACCGCAAGAAAATTCAAGGCCACTCAATGATTGCGCGGCAGCTGCTCTTGATACATCGATGATCAGTGCTCCAGCTTGAGCATACACGGTCGTCCCTTCAATACGGATTTCATCCAATTTAGAGAGGTTTAGAACAATTCCACGAAGGCCTCCGTCACGGATGACCATGTTTGATCCATTTCCTAATAGAAATAGAGGTACGTCATGCTGGTGGGCATACTTGACAACTTCTGCCGCTTCTTCTTCAGTGGAAGGCATAACAAGCAAATCTGCATTGCCGCCTAGCTTTGTCATTGTGTATTTATTAAGTGGTTCATCTATTTTGATATCATCGGGATTTACAATCGTTTTTAAATCATTCATCCATTGTTCTTTCATCTCCGAAAGTCCATTCCCTTCATACTTATTCATAACTAAGTATGAATAACGAAGGCCCATTTTACAAGTAATATTCTTTGGCTAAAGCAACCGGAACATGGGTTGAAACTTTCTCTAGGTCTATTCGTATAATAAATTGAAATACATATTATAGGATTATTGTAAGGGGTGGCAGGAATGATATTAGAAGAACAAGGATTTAGCTTATTTACGATTGTACCGATTATCGTTGGCATTGGTTTTGTGATTGTAATCGGTATTTTAATTATCAGTGCAGCCAAGGGGCTGAACACGTGGACAACGAATAATAACTCACCTATCCTCACTGTTCCTGCTGCAATCGTAGCCAAACGTACCGAAGTTAGCGGCGGAGGACATGATACAAGTGCCAGCACAAGCTACTATGCGACATTTGAATTAGAAAACGGAGAACGAGTTGAATTGCGGGTGAGCGGTAAAGTATATGGTTCTTTTGTTGAAGGAGACAATGGTACGCTGACATACCAGGGAACGCGCTATCATCAATTTGAACGAAAACTGTAATTTAGCCCTAACCGTTCAATAATAAGTAAAGCACCCCCAAAGCTAGAGTTATCTCTAACATAGGAGGTGCTTTTTATTGTTCTATTTCTAACTTGTTGCTTACGCTTTAACAGCCATTTCAACTAAACGATTAGCTGCTGCTTTAACTTCTTCTAAACCGTCAGCGATGATTTCTTGTGCTTTAGCAGGCATTGCATTATGACCTTCGATAACAACTTCTTCGATAATGTCCATACCGAAAACGCCGCCAAATACATTACGCATATAGTTAACAGCCATTTCCATAGATGCCATTTCTGGAGTAGAATAAATGCCACCACGTGCGTTTAGCAAGATAGCTTTTTTCTCAGGCATTAGGCTAATCATATTACCTGCTTCATCGTATTTGAATGCAAAACCAGCTGCATATACATAGTCGATGAAAGTTTGTAATTTAGCAGGAATAGTCAAGTTCCATAGAGGGAATGCAAATACGACTACATCAGCAGCTGTAAGTGCGTCCATTGCTTTTTGTTTAGCAGCAAGTGTACGTTGTTGAAGCTCAGACAACTCTTCACCATTTTGCAATTTACCAAAAGCATCTAGTAAATCTTGACCGAAATAAGGAGTATCTTCTTCATATACGTCATATACAGTCACATTTAAATCAGAACCTTTTAAAGTTTCCATAAATGTTTCATACATTTTGCTTGATATAGCTTGATCCGCTGGGCGGTTATTTGCTTTAACAACTAATACGTTTGTCATTAGTCACACACTCTCTTTTCGTGTAATATTATATCTCAAATTCAAGATATTTTAATTTTAATGTAAAACCCATCCGAAGTCAACGAATGGGTTTTCATACTTTTGACTGAAATTTTTAGAAATCACAATGATCGTCTGTGCATATTCCCTGGCCATCTTGCCCCATCATTTTTAATGTAGGACGAAGATTTTCTTCCTCTGCGACTTGTTGAATTGCTTTTTCGAACACTTCATTAGGTTGAGCTCCTGAGATCGCATACTTCCCATTCAACACAAAGAATGGAACCCCTCTTACGCCAATTTGGGCTGCTTCTTGTATATCTCGCAATACGTCGTCAGCGAATGAGCCATTTGCCAAGACTTCCTCTGCGTCCTTGCGTTCGATACCTACTTCTGCGGCCAACTCAACTAATGTATCCGTTAAGCCAATTTCCTTCGCTTCGATAAAATAGGCACGAAGCAAACGCTCGCTCATTTCGGCCCCTAACCCTTTGGTTGCTGCATATTTTGCAAGGCGATGTGCCTTAAATGTATTCGCAGGTTTTAAGTGGTCGTAATCATAATCCAAGCCCAATTCCTTCGCACGGGCAATGATGCCTTGTGATTGAATTTTTGCTTGTTCTACTGTCGTGCCATATTTCTTTGCAACGACTTCATACATGCTTTCATCTGATGTATCTTTCGATTCAGGACTAAGCTGGTAGCCTTTAAAGACAACTTCCACTTGATCCTTAAATCCTGTTTTATTCAATGCATTCTCTAATTCTCGTTTACCTATATAACAAAATGGACATACATAATCTGACCAAACTTCTATTTTCATCATGATCACCTCGCCTCTATTGTATCTATCACTTCATTCAAAAGGCAATTTTATTGCCCGGCCGTTCAATCCATGACAACTAAATGTTTAAACTTCATATGAATAACACAACCTAGGAAAAAACAGGAGATTATATATGTATAAATCACTTTGGCTACAACAACCAACAGAGCATTCAAAAGCTGCACTTGGCGAATCAATCGAAACAGATGTATGTATTATTGGTGGCGGATTAAGTGGCATAATGACTGCCTATCATCTGTCTAAAGCAGGAAAAGACGTAGTATTGCTAGAAGGAGATTCCGTATTGGGAGGTGCAACCGGCCATTCTACCGGGAAACTGACAGCTCAGCACGGTGCCATCTATCAAACACTGATCAAGCAATTCGGAAGTGATGGGGCTTCTCTTTACTATAAACTCAACCAAAAGGCTGTTTCTTCGGGATTCGATTTAGTAGGCTCAGATGTCATCCAGCCCTCTACATCTATCCTGTATACACAGGAAGAGTTTAATAGAAAGAAGCTGGAAGACGAATGGGATGCCTATAAACAGTTGAATATTGCTGGCACAATGAATCCGAAGAGTGAAATCCCTTATCCAACGAAATTGTCTGTTTCAATGGCAGAGCAAGCCCAAATCCATCCTGTTCGTTTTGGTCGTGAAATGCTTGCTAAAGCCATGGCTGCAGGAACGAAGGTTTATGAGCATACGCGAGTTCAGCATGTGGATATTCAAAATAAAAAGGCGACAACACATAGCGGACATACGGTTTCATGCAAAGATTTAGTCATTGCATCTCATTACCCCATTGAAGCACTTAGGGGACTGCATTTATTTAAATTAGAAATCAATCGTTCTTATATTATTGCTTTTAAAACACCCGACCCTTATAAAGGGCAATATCTTTCAGTTGATACCGCTGTAAGATCTATACGAACAGCACTGATTGACGGTGAAAATTATTTGTTGCTTGCAGGGCCAAGTCATAAAGCAGGCACTAAATCGGATACGTATAAATATTATGATGAGATTGAAGCAGAGGGACATGACAGATTCGATGCAAAAGATATTCCTTTTAAATGGTCGGCACAGGACCCTGAGACACCTGACTTACTTCCATATGTTGGACATCTTGGCTCTGGGACTCCACACGTCTGGATTGCGACAGGTTTTAGAAAATGGGGAATCTCCAACTCTCTTGTCACAGGACAGCTAATTAGCGATGGCATATTAGGTACCCCAAACAAGGGCTTAGATCTTTATTCGCCTAGCCATACAAAGCTAGGCACTGCACTCGCACAAGCTTTAAAAATCGGCAGCCAAGTAGCAGTTGATTTTGTAGGTGGCTATATCACTCGAACTTCTACTCCTCGCTGTACACATATGGGCTGTAAAACCAGATGGAATGAAGCGGATGAAACGTGGGATTGTCCGTGTCATGGATCCCGTTTTTCAAAAGAGGGCTTGGTTATAGAAGGCCCTGCCGTTGACCCGCTTGAATTGTGATGATTGATCTTATAAAAAAGAGCTGACTCTCTTGTTCCAGGGAGTCAGCTCTTTATTTTTAGCCTAATACTTCAGTTAGTGTTGGGACGATTTGTTTTTTACGTGATACAACACCTTTTAATACAATACGGTTGTTTTCTAGCACTGAACGGAATGCAGGAGCAGCTTTATCTGCAACCTTACCAACCGGTACAGCAACAGAGTCATTGTTTAGAATGTCTGTGACTACAAAGAAGAATAAATCTAACTCTTTATCTTGTACTTCTTTTTCTAACAATTTTTCTAACTCTTCTTGGCGATCAAATACATCGTTGATATCTACTGCGTTTACTTGTGCAATCACAACTTTATGGTCGCCCATTGCGAATTCTTTCGCATCTAATGATAATAAGTCTTCCAATGTTTTATCACTTAGGTCGGCACCTGCTTTCAACATAGCAAGTCCATATTCTTCTGCATTCACATTTGCTTTTTCTGCTAATTCTTTCGCTGCTTGCACATCTTCTTCTGTGCAGGTAGGTGATTTAAATAGCAATGTATCAGAAATGATAGCAGAAAGCATTAAACCTGCGTAGTTTGCAGGAACTTCTACATTTTTTTCTTTAAAGATTTTATTTAAGATGGTTGCTGTACATCCAACTGGCTCAGCACGGTAATACAAAGGATCAGCCGTTTCGAAGTTCGCGATACGGTGGTGATCGATTACTTCAAGTACTTGTACTTCTTCTATATCAGTTACAGATTGTTGGCGCTCATTGTGGTCGACTAAAATGACCTGTTGTACTTCTGGTGTCGCTTTTTCAATCAAGCGGGGTGCATCAAAGCCGAATTTTTCTAGTGCATAAGCCGTTTCATTGTTTAGCTCACCTAAGCGAACAGCTTCAGCATCGACGCCGATTTGTTGTTTTAAATATGCATACACTAATGCAGATGTAATTGTATCTGTATCAGGGTTTTTATGTCCGAATACTAGGACGTTACTCATGTATATATTCCTCCCAAAATGAATTACCGATTCTTTTTTTATTTTATCAAAAAGATAACATATAGTCGCTAGATTCGCACAAAAAAGATGTTCCCTGTCCATAGCCAGGAAAACAGGAACAAGTCATCATCATTTCGCACGATAAACCTTTTCCTTCACTGTATAACGTTCAATCGCAGAATGATTGATTTCATAGCCTATTCCCCGTTCTTTTGAAATGCTAATATAGCCATTTTTCACCGTAATTTCAGGTGTGATGATGTCCTCTTCCCAGTAATGTGCAGAGCCTGCTGTATCTCCTGGCAGCGTAAAATTAGCCAGCGTAGATAAGGCGATAGCGTGTGCCCTTCCGATACCCGCCTCAAGCATACCACCGCACCATACTGCCATCTCATGTTTAGCACACAAATCATGGATACGTTTTGCTTCCGTCAGGCCGCCTACTCGGGCATATTTGATGTTCATCACTTTACAGCTTCCAAGATCAATCGCTGCCTCAGCATCTTCGTATGAAGTGATGCTTTCATCTAGACAGATAGGTGTTTTTAACTGACTTTGAAGCTTCGCATGCTGCACAATATCATTTGCGCCTAGCGGCTGTTCAATCATCAACAAACCATATTGATCTAGTTCTTGAAGCAATGCTAAATCATTAAGCGTATAACATGAATTGGCATCCGCCATTAAAGGGACATCTGGATATTCATTTCTAATCGCATTAAGCAGTGCAATATCCTCGCCTGGTTTAATTTTCACCTTTATACGCTGATAGCCAGCTTCTAAAGCATCCTCAATTTTTTGATAAAGCTGCTGATGTGTAGGCTGTATGCCGATACTCACTCCAACAGCCACCTTTTCTTTTTGACCGCCTAAAGCTGTTGCAAGAGGAATAGATTGCTTCTTAGCATAAAGATCCCATATCGCGGTTTCCAACGTAGCCTTAGCCATGCTGTTACGACGGATACTGCTAAAGATTTCGCTGACCATATCCGGGTGATGAATCTCTTTGCCCATAATAAGCGGTAGTAGAAAATCCTCTAGTACATGCCAGCTCGTTTTCATCGTCTCTTCCGTATACCAAGGCACTTCAAATGCGACGCCTTCTCCATATCCGATAAGACCATCTCGATCCCTTGCTTCAAGAATAAGAAATTGTTTATCCTGCACGCTACCAAAGCTGGTTTTAAAAGGAGATTTCATCCGCATTTTTAATTGGCGGATCTTAACTTGTTCTATATTCAACTTTAAACTCACCTATATTCGTTTCATTATTTGACTGTTGAACCAGTTGCTTTTAAAACTGATCTCGTTAGTATTTCAACTCCAGGCAAAAGCTGGGCATGGTTGAATGTCATATCAGGGTGATGTAGCCCTGGGGATAAACCACACCCTAATCCTAGCATAGTAGCTTTAATATGTGGCCTCAATTTGCTGTAAAAATGGAAGTCTTCCCCTCCTGGTGTAAAGAGGGCAGGCCTTAGTTTTTCTTCACCGACAGACTCTATAATCGCGTGTTTTAGAATCTCTTCCGCTTCCTCATTTACTTTCGCTGCCGCTATATCAGTCAAAACCTTTAACTCAATATTCGCTTCATATAAAGTACTAACTCCTTTAACAATGCGCTGAATATCTTTATATAACTCTTGCATGCCTTCGTTCGTTTGGGCTCTTACATCCACGTTAATGAATGCTTTGCCGGGTATGATATTGCCTGATCTGCCTCCAGCCTGGAAAACCGTCACCTTTGCGGAATAGGGAATCATTGAATCGATACGAATGGATTTTAAAGCTTCTACTAGGCTGCTCCCCACTTCGATTGCGTTCTTACCTAAATGCGGCCTTGCAGCATGAGCTTCAACACCATAAATTTCCGAGGAAATAGTCATGGATGCGCCATGATGGATGGCCGGCGAAAAAGTGCCATCTTCGAGCTCCTGTATAGGACGCAAATGTACACCAAACAAATAATCTACATCATCGATCAATCCCCGTTCCACAAAGGAAAGAGCCCCTTGTCCCTTTTCCTCAGCCGGTTGGAATAAAACACGCAAGGTTCCCTTCCACTCGATTGACAACTTTTTCATAAGAAGTAGCACCCCAATAATCATAGTCATGTGCCCATCATGTCCACATGAATGATTGGCTCGCATTTCCCCGTCTACTTCCTGCCAAAGGGCATCCATATCTGTCCTTAAACCAACAACCGGCTTGCCTTCCCCGATCTCAACATACAGACCCGTACTGTCTTTTAATGTATGGACCTTATAACCTTCTTCTTGCAATAACGATTCAATATATTCTGTTGTGCGGTATTCCTCCCACGCGATTTCCGGATTAGCGTGCAGATGTTGAAATATTCCCTTGAGCTTCGACTCTATTTCCTTTAACTTTTCTTTCATCATACCCCATCCTTTATCGTTAAATAGCCTTTCTAGAAATTGACGGACATGCATGTAAATTATAAAAATAAATCGTATAAATTAACGAATTTCGATGTATTCGCTTTCAATAAACTATTACTCCTTAAGGAATTGTATTTGCAATTATTAGGATTTATGCCCTGCTGTTACATACGGCAAACCTATCGGAAAGTCTCGAGGGGATTGGGGTCACTTAACCGGTTATTGAGGTCACTCACTCCTCTATTACGGACACTCATCCGATTATTCAGGTCACTCACGATGAAATTACGGTCACTCGTCTCGATTAGGGCCACTCAACTACCTTTTTTGGTCACTCGCTCCTCTATTACAGACACTCATCCGATTATTCAGGTCACTCACGATGAAATTACGGTCACTCGCCTCGATTAGGGCCACTCAACTACCTTTTTTGGTCACTCACTCCTCTATTACGGACACTCAACCAATTATTCAGGTCACTCACGATGAAATTACGGCCACTCGTCTCGATTAGGGCCACTCAACTACCTTTTTTGGTCACTCGCTGCTCTATTACGGACACTCAACCAATTATTCAGACACTCACGATGAAATTACGGCCACTCGCTCCTCTATTACAGAAACTCTAATTATCTCGGCTCAGCAGCATAAGCAGAAAAAAGCTTGCTGACCCGCTATTCCTGATCAACAAGCTTTTCCTATTTATGAACTAAAACTTTCTTCTTGTAATTCTCTTTTTCTTTCCAATTTCTTCACGATATATATACTGATCTCATAAAGAAGAACCATCGGTACGAGTACCAACAATTGGCTCATAAAATCAGGCGGTGTTATAAGTGCTGAGAAAACGGCCATAATAACGTAAGACCATTTTCGAATATTCTTCATCGTATCTGATGTTAGAACGCCTATTGTCGATAAAAACATAGCAATAATCGGTAATTCAAACAATAATCCAATTGGGACTGTCGTCATGATGAGATAGCTCATGTACTGAGCTGCTGAGATCATTACGTTGAAATTCGATTCGCCTATGCCTACAAGGAAATGGTAGCTAATTGGGTTAATGACAAAATAGCCGAAAGCCACCCCTAAGAGAAATAACAGAAGCATAACGGGCGAATATAAACCAAGAAAACCTTTTTCGTTTTCTTTTAAACCCGGTTTTATAAATGACCATATAAAGTGCATTAAGAATGGCAATGAAAGTCCTACAGCAACTGTTGTAGAGATGGACATATAAAATTTAACAACTTCAAGAGGCCCTAAGATGACTAAGTCGTGCCCTCTTGTTACATACGGAAGCCATTTGTTGACTGTCGCAAATACAAGAATAAAGAAAAAGAGAAAAACAGCTAACCCTTTGATAAGTTGTTTTCTAAGTTCCGCCAGATGTTCAACAAATGCTTCGCTCGTATCCCTAAAGGAGCTTTCCAATCCCTGCTCCTCTTCGATCTCGAGAGAGGCGGAAGGAGCTGGGGAGACGGGCTCAACAGCCGCAGCCTCTTCGCTCCCTTCGTATTCGCTTTCGTCTAATTTATCCAAAGGGCTAAGTACTTTCTTTTTATTTTCTTCATACGGATCCATACGAACACCCTCTAATTAAATTTCGTTTTTATCCTTTACTTTGACAGTTGTGATCGTTTCCTTTTTAGGTTCTTCATGTTCATCCATTAGGCCTTGAGTAGATTTTTTAAACTCAGAGAAAGTTTTGCCTACTGCAGAACCAATCTCCGGCAATTTTTTTGGACCAAAAACGATAAGTACAATGACTAAAATAATGATTAATCCAGGAATACCAATGGCACCTATGCCCATGATGCATCACTCCTTTTATTTGATTTTTGATTTAGCTTTAGAGAAGGTTATTGGTTAAACCAAAGATCCACCTTTTTTGCTATACTTGATAATCCCTTCAGAACAGCGAAGCGCTAAAGCGCCAACAGTGTCAGTAGGGTTATAACCTGAGTTATTCGGGAATGAACCAGCACCCACTGCGAATAGATTTTCGCAATCCCAGTGTTGTAAGTAATTATTAACTACCCCATCCTCAGGTGTTTTACTCATTACAGTACCACCTGTGTTATGTGTTGATTGATAAGGGACGATGCTATAATCCGTTAGATCTGCACGAACTTCTACTTTTTTGGCATCCATTTGTTTTAGAATATCGCCACATTTTTTAGAAATAAAGTGGTGCAGTTTACGATCTTGATCAGTAAAGTTATAGTTTACTTGCAATAAAGGCACGCCATATGCGTCTTTATATTTCGGATCCAATGTTAAGTAGTTTTCTTTATGTGCGATTGAAGCACCTTGTCCACCAACAGACAATGAACGCGTATAGTTTTGGATTGATTCTTTCTTAAACTCAGCTCCCCATGTCGGTGTATCGGCATGCGTTGGGTTGTTCCCAATTGGACGTAAACCAATTTGGGTTAATGCAATATTCGCACCGTGAATAAAACCTAGTTTAGAGTGGTCAAAGTTATCGCCATTAAAGTCATCTAAACATTCACCTAGTGCACCAGCACCCATAAATGTATTAAATTGCTCATCATAAAAACCAGTTGCACCTGGCATAATTTGATAGCAATAATTACGCCCTAAAGTTCCTTTACCTGTATTCGGGTCATACATAGTACCAATTTTAGAGATCATCAGCAATTTAGCGTTATTCATCATAAATGCGCTGAGAACAACCACATCTGCTGGTTGAATATATTCTTCTCCTGTTACAGAATCAATATATCTTACGCCTGTTGCTTTATTTCCTTTAGTAAGAACTTCTACAACATTTGAGTTAAAGCGAATTTCATATTTACCCGTTTTTAATGCTGCTGGAATAACACTTACTTCCGGCGTTGCTTTCGCGCCATACTCACAGCCAAAACGTTCGCAGAAACCACAATATTGGCATGCATTAATATTTTGATCATATTGGTTTTTGTACGGTGCAGATAGGTTCGCAGATGGCATCATGTACGGGTGATACCCCATTTTTTTAGTTGCAGTCTCGAACTTTTTCAACAGAGGTGTCTTTTTCATCGGCTTTGTTGGATAATCATCTGATCGTTTGCCACCAAGTGGATTTTTTTCACCGCTAATACCGGCTATTTTTTCAAATTTATCGTAGTATGGCTCTATTTGATCATAATCCATCCCCCAATCTTGCAGGATGTAATCGGATCCTAAGAAATTCTTTCCATACTTTTTATCAGTAATAGATTTAATTTTAAAATCATACGGTAAGAAACGGAATGTTTGTCCATTCCAGTGAGTACCAGCGCCGCCTAGCCCTTCACCCAACAGGAATGAACCTAGTTGGCGCATCGGCAAAGCTTGTTGTTTACGGTTGTTACGGAAGGTAACTGTTTCTTTTGATAAATCTTGCATCAATTCATATCGAATAGCATAACGGTATTCATCGTGGACGTTCGCAAAGTTTTTGGTTCCACGCTCTTTACCTCTTTCCAAGCCAACTACTTTCAATCCTGCTTTTGTACATTCTGCGGCTACAATTCCGCCTGTCCAGCCTACACCGACTGTTACTACATCAACCTTTGGCAATGTTTTCGCCATAATCCATACCCCCTATTAATGCATACCTAAAGATTTTGGTGCAATTTTTTGGAATCCCTCTTTTTCAATCACATTGATATAGGACATTTGATGTCCAGGGAAACCTTTCATCTTCCATCCTTCCATATTGCGATTGCCTCCATATAGAGGATCGGCATACGCGCCCTCAATGGTTGCTGACCGGAGCAAATTAAAGAAGAATGCGGCAGATACGCCTTTCATCTTCACCTTATCTTTTTGGAATGCCGTTAAAATCACGTCACGCTCTTTATCCGAAATATCAGTAAAACCTTTTTTATAGCGTTTTTGCGCTTCTTGTTCCAGCTTAGAAACGCCTTCAGAGAAAATCTCTGCTCGCGTTAAACGTGTTTGATAGCCTTGCGTTGGGGATCCATCATGGAAAGGTCCTTGCATATATTCTTTCGAATTACTGCCATATTGACCTGCCAGCTGACGGTCAATAAAATAAGGGACGCCAAGATCAATAGCTCCGCCACCTAAATCATCCTTTGGAAAAATACGTTCCGTAGCAGCTGCTAAAACATTAAAATCTGCATCTGTTGTAAAGTACATCTTCCCTTGGCTAGTCTCAGATGTTTTGTTCGAATGTGACTGGTTAGTTTTAGACGGTGCGGCAGTTTTTTTCGAATTGTAGCCGATCAAGCCACCGATTAAACCTCCGCCGATCAAAGTTCCTGTTGCAATACCAGTTGTTTTCAAGAAATCCCGTCTTGAGATATCTTTTTGATTGTCATTGCTCAATTTGTTACCTCCCTTAAATACATAAAATTACATAGCAATTTGTTGAATAAAAAATTGCTCTTTAAGGTAATTTGTTCCCTTTTTGTTTCGAATTTAATCTTTCTAAATAAAAATAATTACAAAAAAGGACTAGCAACCTATGCTAGTCCCTAAAAATTACTTTTTAATTAATAATTGTTTGCTTTGTTTCCTTTCCAAGTACTATTACAGCTAAGATACCGATTAATATAGCAAGGCAGAAGATAGAGAATATCCAACCAATCGATATGCCTCCTGCCATTAGTGATCCAACAAGCAATGGTCCAAAGATGCCGCCTAATCTCCCTACCGATGCTGCCATGCCGACACCTGTGCCCCTTATCACGGTCGGATATTGTTCTGGTGTATAAGCATAGAGTGCACCCCATGCTCCGAGGTTAAAGAAAGAAAGTAGCATTCCCGAAACCATTAAAAGCCAAGTGCTATCAGCCAGACCAAATGCTAGTGAACTAAATGCCGTGCCTAGCAGGTACACAGAAAGCACCCATTTCCTTCCCCACTTTTCAATCAGCCAAGCAGCTGTAAAATAACCTGGCAATTGAGCTAATGTCATGATTAATACGTACTCAAAACTTTTTATCAGGCTAAACCCTTTTACCACCATAACGCTCGGAAGCCATAAGAAAATACCATAATACGAGAATACAACCGTAAACCATACGATCCATAGCATGATTGTTTGCTTTGCATAAGGTTTAGACCAAACAGCTGCTAAATTTTGTAGCACGCTTCTTTTCTCTTTTTTCTCCTCATACTGGGGCGAATCTGGCAAACGGAGACGAAGGTAAACTGCGTATAATGCTGGAAGCGCCGTTAACAACAATGCAACACGCCAGCCATAATGCGGAATGACAAAATATGAAATTACCGCTGCAAGTAGCCAGCCTACTGCCCAAAAGCTTTCCAGCAATACGACTACCCTTCCTCTTTCTTTCGCTTCCACACTTTCAGATACCAAAGTGGATGCCACTGGGAGTTCTCCTCCTAGTCCCATACCAATCACAAAACGTAATGCCATAAAAATGGCTAGTGAAGAAGCAAATGCAGATATTCCGCTTCCTACTGAAAAAATGATTAATGTCCAAACAAAGACAGACTTACGGCCGACACGATCTGCAAAAATACCAAATACTAACGCTCCTACGGCCATGCCGATCGAGTTAATGCTACCAATCCACCCCATCTGTTCCGAGGTTAACCCCCAATCGCTTGCAAGTGCCGCAATAACGAAAGATAAAATACCTACATCGAGTGCATCAAATAACCATCCTACACCTGCAACGCCCAATAATTTATTGCGCGAAAAAACTTGTGCATTTACTGCTTGTTTCATTCTATTCCCATCCCCCATTATGTGTCTTTACACGTGTAAACATTTATATGTATTTACTATACAACATCAGTAAACATGTGACAATATCTTAAATATTTTACGAAATTTTAGAATATTTATAGGATAGCATTGAAAGCAGGTTCTTTTTTTGATAAAGTGTCTCTTATACATAAACAGCTGTATTTTTAGAAAGTACACCACTTTGCATTTACTAAGGAGGAATTATCATCATGACCGCTATATGGAATGGCTTGCTTAATCATTACAAGGAATTTTTGCCAATCAACAGCAATACACCGCTTTTAACACTTCACGAAGGAAATACACCATTAATCTATCTTGCCAAATTATCTGAAGAGCTGGGGATTGATTTGCACGTAAAGTTTGAAGGTTTAAATCCTACTGGTTCCTTCAAAGACAGAGGAATGGTTATGGCCGTGGCTAAAGCGGTAGAAGAGGGAAGCAAATGCGTAATCTGCGCCTCTACCGGCAATACTTCTGCGTCTGCGGCTGCCTATGCGGCACGAGCAGGCATTGAGGCTATTATCGTGATTCCAAAGGGTAAAGTTGCTGCAGGCAAATTAGCGCAAGCCTATATGTACGGCGCAAAAATCATCGAGATTGATGGCAATTTTGACGAGGCATTGCAACTTGTACGCCAAATCAGTGATACAACAGCCGTAACCTTAGTAAACTCGGTCAATCCCTATCGTTTAGAAGGCCAAAAAACAGCAGCTTTTGAGATTTGCGATGCATTAGGAGACGCACCAGATATCCTAGCTATTCCGGTTGGCAACGCAGGTAATATAAGCGCATATTGGAAAGGCTTTAGAGAATACGCACAGAAAAAAGGTACATCTCTTCCAAGAATGTTTGGTTATGAAGCGGAAGGGGCTGCCGCCATTGTCCGAGGCGAACCAATAGCACATCCTGAAACAATCGCTACGGCCATCCGCATTGGAAATCCAGCCAGTTGGCTATTGGCAGAAATGGCACGCGATGAATCGGACGGTAAAATCAGTGCTGTGACTGATGAAGAAATTCTAAATGCCTATCGATTGATTGCCTCTAAAGAAGGTATTTTTGCTGAACCTGGATCAGCCGCATCTATTGCAGGTGTCTATCAATCTGTAGCGGATGGTTCTATCGCAAAAGGAAGCAAGGTTGTAGCGGTCCTTACAGGCAATGGATTGAAGGATCCTGACACAGCTGTCAGTGCATCCTCTGTCAATGTGG
This sequence comes from Rummeliibacillus stabekisii, assembly GCF_007988965.1. Taxonomy (GTDB): domain Bacteria; phylum Bacillota; class Bacilli; order Bacillales_A; family Planococcaceae; genus Rummeliibacillus; species Rummeliibacillus stabekisii. Next base: position 83,025 of record NZ_BJVD01000007.1, on the reverse strand, counting down.
TAACACTTTCGAATAACGAACAGGAAATCCGTGAGTATATCGAGGGACTACTATGAGCAAAACATGGAACATACAAGTACCGGGCAGCACAGCGAATCTAGGACCAGGCTTTGATTCAATTGGAATTGCACTAGGACTATACTTAACTTTAGATGTAACATTAAGTGATCAATGGGCATTTGATCATCAATCAGTTCATTTACCTCAAGAAATAAATACGGAAGACCATTTAATCTATCAAAGCGCAAACTATGCAGCATCATGCTATGGTGCCATACTCCCCTCCTGCAAGGTGATTGTACAAAGCGAATTACCCTTGGCTCGTGGTATTGGGAGCAGTGCGGCTGCCATTGCTGCAGGGGTTGAATTAGCTAATCAACTTTGTGAATTAAACTTAACATTAGAAGAGAAATGCCGTATTACTACTGATTTAGAAGGACACCCAGATAATGCTACGGCATCCCTCTGCGGTGGACTGACAATCGGGGCTATGTTGCCGAATGGAGGACTAAGCCTGCTGAGTGTAAAAGAAATAGATATAGCCTTCGCCCTTTTCATCCCAAATGTAGAGCTTAAAACACAAGAAGCAAGGGATGCCTTGCCTTCTACTTTTGACCGAGGATATGCTGTACAAGCAAGTGCCTATGCTAATGTATTAACAGCCGCCTTATTAATGAATGATTGGAAACGTGTAGGTGAAATGATGGAAGCTGACTTGTTCCATGAACCTTTCAGGGCAAATATAATTCCCTATTATAATAAAATTAGAGAACTGGCGAAGGAAAATGGGGCTTACGGGACAGCGATCAGCGGAGCAGGTCCAACCATGATTTCTTTAGTTCAACCTGAAGAAGTAGATGAATTTGTTGAAAAGATGCGTCCTCACCTGCCGGATTATGAGATAAAAGCTGTTTCCATTGATCGAAATGGGATTCAACTAAAAGTATCAGAGTATATTTAGAATACAGTAAGGGGCTAGCCATATTGGCAACCCCTTTTTTCGTTATTAATAAAATAACAGAATGACTCCAAATAAAAAGCAGGAAACAACAAAGACAGCATAGAGACTATAATTATCAAACACAATATTGAATATGACAAAAAGATAGATCTAAACAAACTAGCGCTATCTTTTTTATATTCTTTTATGATTATGTAAATAATCCAAATTAAGTTTGCTACAAATATAACCATTAATAAACTGCCAAGCAACTTGTCCATTTTCTTCCCCTAATTTCCCATGATGATACATTCTTTGATGTGATTCTTCGCCATTATAGTTGGAAACTGCTCGACATGCAATGTAGTACCGCCCTCTTTTTGCACCAAGAAAGAGGATTGCCGTCAAGCAATCCTCTTAAGGCACCAACAATACTAAACTAATGGCCATAACAATCATGCCAAGAACAACGCCATAAATTGACGAGTGAGCTTCATCGTATTTGCGGGCCGCCGGCAATAATTCGTCTAGTGAGATAAAAACCATAATTCCTGCCACCCCAGCAAATATCATACCAAACATAATATCATTCAAAAATGGCATCAATAATAAATACGCAACGAATGCCCCAACCGGCTCTGCTAAGCCTGATAAAAAAGAAAGCTTAAAAGCTTTTTTCCGGTCCCCTGTTGCAAAGAAAATAGGAACAGATACAGCAATACCTTCAGGGATATTGTGAATTGCGACAGCAATGGCAATCGCTAATCCTAAATTTGGATCACTCAATGCGGAAACAAACGTGGCAATCCCTTCAGGAAAGTTGTGTATGCCAATGGCAAGGGCAGTAAAAACGCCCATCTTCATTAAGCTCGAATAATCTTGTTGTGACGGGCCTTTCTTCAAATCTTCTACCATTTTGACTTCATGCGGATTTCCTTGTTTCGGGATCAGTTTATCTATCAAGGCTATTAGCAGCATGCCTGAAAAGAATCCGATAATTGTAAAAAGATGGCCTTGTTTCTCTCCTAGCTCCCCAACTAGTGCCACTTTAGCTTTGACAAATATCTCAACAAGGGAAACATATATCATAACACCAGCTGAGAAACCTAAAGAAAATGATAAAAATTTAGTATTCGTTCTTGAGGTAAAAAAGGCGATTAAGCTGCCGACTCCTGTTGCCAATCCTGCAAAAAGAGTTAACCCCAATGCATATAGTACACTTGCATCCATTTACATACTCCTTTATGAACTGACTTTTTATTTACTATATGCTTAATGTTTCCTTTATGAAACAATTTTCTTTAAAGCCAAAATAAAAGATGAACCACTTCCCTCTTTCTGGGAATAAACAGGAAAATGTATTTCTTTCTTATTGCGTTTTATAATAAGGTTATCGAGGTGAAAAATATGGAGGAATACATCAAAAGAGGAACATTAGATTTTCGCAAAGCCAACTTGGCATTATTCGCTGGCGCGTTTAGTACTTATGCTAATTTATATATGACGCAGCCAGTGATGCCGACGTTAACAAAATTTTTCCATATATCGCCGGCTGCGGCTAGTCTTTCCCTCTCATTTACTACAGCATCACTTGCCATTTGTATGTTAATAGTAGGTTCTCTTTCTGAAGCATGGGGCCGCAAACCTATTATGACATTTTCTATGATTGCGGTAGCTATTTTAACTTTTCTTATTGCTTTTTCGCCTAACTACCACGTCTTGCTGATCTTGAGAGTTGTCCAAGGCGCTGTTTTTGCAGGTCTACCAGCTATTGCGATGGCTTATTTAGGTGAGGAAATCGATCCAAAAAGCTTAGGAGCGGCAATGGGGCTCTATATAAGTGGAAATTCCATTGGCGGTCTTGCCGGACGGATTGTGATGGGTTCTGTGAGCGATTATTCGAATTGGCGCGTCGGAATGATTGTGATTGGCATTATTAGTTTGCTTCTTGCTATAGCATTTTACTTTTTATTGCCAAAATCTCGTCATTTTGAGCCAGATAAGCTTGCATTAAAGCCACTATTCCAATCTCTTCTTATGCATTTGAAGGATCCTGCATTATTAAGTTTATTCGGTGTTGGATTCTTGCTAATGGGATCTTTTGTAACGATGTACAACTATATAGGTTTCCAATTGATAGAACCACCTTATTCTCTTAGCCAAACAATTGTTGGCTGGATTTTTTTAATTTATCTTGTAGGGACATTCAGTTCGGCATGGATGGGTAGTTTAGCGGACCATCACGGGCGTTACAAAATTCTTTTGAGCGGCATAGGGCTTATGCTTGCCGGTGCTCTCTTATCATTAACGGATAACCTATTTATCAAGATTGCAGGAATAGCGATTCTTACTTTCGGTTTTTTTGGAGCTCATTCCATTGCAAGTGGATGGGTTGGAAAAAGAGCAACACATGAAAAAGCACAAGCTTCTTCGCTTTACCTCTTTTTCTACTACGTAGGATCCAGTGTCGGCGGAACAACCGGCGGACTCTTTTGGTCTAAGTTCGGCTGGAGCGGTGTCGTAGGCATTGTTTTAGTCTTTTTAATCGCAGCGAGCATCCTTGCTTTTGCAATCCATAAGATTACAGTGCGCCAATCGCTCAATGCTAATCAATAAGGATTAAGACACAATAAAAAGGCTTCTGTCATCGTTTAGGATGACAGAAGCCTTTTTGGTGTTATTCTAGTGTATTTAACAAAACGTATCCGTAGATTTTGGATTTTTCAATCCAAAGAGCGGACGTATAAAGAGTGCTACATATGTGCCGAAAAAGGCCATTACTGCCCACACCCAACCATGAAGGCTGAAGGAAGCTATACCGCTGAAATATGCACCAATGTTACAGCCGAATGCAAGACGGGCACCATAACCCATCATAAGACCGCCTACTACAGCTGCTGCTGCTACTTTCGGTTGAAGTTTCTTCGGTTTAAATGTACCTTGGAATGCAGCTGATATAAATGCGCCAAGGATAATACCGAAATTCATGACACTCGTTGCATCAAGGAGCACTGATTGGCTTAAGGCATTGCCTTTAGCACCTGCGAAAAAGCCCCAGCTTGACACGTCTACACCCATTGCCATTAATGCTTTGCCGCCCCATAGTGCAAAAGCAGAAGTAATACCCCAAGGGCTGCCTTTTACCGCTAAAGTCAATGCATTTAACAATGCAAGAATAATAGCAGCTGCGAATAATGGCCAAGAACCGCGAATCATTTTTTTAAAGCCTTTAGTTGTTGGTAGAGGCTTCATCATCGGTGGGCGTTTCTTTTTCGCAATCTGAACAGTAATCCAGTAGATGACAGCAAATGCGATGAGTTGGACGATTAATGCGCCCACATAACCGAGACCTGTTGATTCAGCTAACGAAATGGCTGGCAATGAAGGTGTGTCCTCCATCCAAAATGTGAAATTATATGCACCTAGAACAGATCCCGCAATGAATGCAATGAGCGTTAAAAGCATGGAAGATGTTCCTCCACCCACTTGGTAAAGTGTTCCTGATGCACATCCATTTCCAAGTTGCATACCAATCCCGAAAAGAAATGCACCGACAAGCAAGCTTGTGCCTACAGGTGAAACATTTCCCTCAGGAGCGACTCCAGTAAAACTAAAGCCCGTTCCGAGTATAATCGCGAACAAAATAGATGCAATTGCAAGCATGAGCATATGCGCTTGCAACCCTTGCACATTACCGACTGATGCCAGTCGACGGAAGGCAGAGGTAAAACCAAAGCGTGCATGCAATAACGTCATGCCAAGGGCAATGCCGATAATAAATAGTACACCTTGGGTCCAATTTGCCACGTAAACAATCGAAATCAAAAGAATAATTGCTATAAGAATCCCTGCTGAAGCTAGCGGTTTTTGCATAGGGTTCAGCTTGGCAACCACTGTTGTTGATTTGTGGTCCCAATTTGAGACAGTTTTTTGAGTCATACTTTTCCCCTCTTATCCTATTAGAATACTTGGTTTTATGTTCTTTATAATAGTCTCTTTTCGATAAAAAGTAAAGAAGTTTGCTATTCATTTGATCTGTAATACATAAAATTTTGTTATTTACTAGATAAAAATGGAGAATAAGACTTCATTTGAATTATTGAAACCTCTATAAATAAACAATCCCCTTTGAGCTTTTCTGTTAGGGGATTGTTATGGACTACGTGTTTTGCCATTTTTTGCGACGTACATACCATGCCCAAACTATAACAAACCAAGCAAACCCCAATGCCCACCCTGCCGCTACATCTGAAGCGAAGTGCCTGCCTTCCGCGATACGTGACAAGCCGATTAATATAGCCAATAGTATTGCTACTAGCCATACAATTATTGAAAAAGTGCTCTTCCGTTTATCCTCAGTCATAAAATAAGCGAGGGTGAACAAAAAGAGGACACTCATCATCGCATGATTAGATGGAAAACTAAAGGATGCCAATTGATTAGGAATGTCTGGTCTAGTACGATGCACCCATTCTTTAATAAATTGATTAATCATATTTCCTCCGCCGATCGTCAACAGTGTAAACATCATGCCACGATAATTGCGATCGCGTATCCATAACCAAACTAGCAGCAAAACAGCGATCGTTAAGATAAATGTTTGTTCGCCAATATAATGGAAAGCAATAATAAATCCATTGCCCTTAAGTAAATGAGCTGCTACTAAATCGATTGTCGTTACCCATTCATTCTTTAAACTTATCCATAAAAAAATAAAAATAGCAAAAGCAAGAATGCCTAAGGAATACATGATTTTTGACATGCCCAATCCCCCCTTGTTTATTAGCATACCCTTTTATACACAAACCTACTTCATCTAACGCAAGCTACTCCAGAGTAGTTTCACTTTATCATACACACAAAAAAACACCTAGCCATCTTGGGCTAGGTGTTAACAATGATTATAAAGCCTTTTCTACTTCTTTAACCATTTCTTTTACAGATTGGATACCTCCACCAGATAAGTACCATACTTCTGGGTTTAAGTAGATCATTTTTCCATCTTTATAAGCAGTTGTTTTCTTTACAATATCGTTTTCGATATCTTTTTTCGCTGAAGCGCCTTCTGTTACAACAGCATCGCGGTCTACTACGAAGATGATATCTGGATTTTTCTCTAATACATATTCATACGAAACGTTTTGTCCATGAGTTGATACTTCAATGCCTTTATCTACTGGTTTAAAACCAAATACATCGTGAATCAAGCCGAAGCGTGAAGCAGGACCGTAAGCGCTGATTTTACCTTCAGAACCTAGGATAATTAGTGATTTTTTATCTAAACCTTTTGTTTCGCCTTGAACTTTTGCGATAGTTTCATCTACACTAGCAAGTTCTGTTTTCACTTGATCTTCTTTGCCGAAAATTTTGCCTGCTAATTCTGTGTTTTCTTTAAATGATTCCATATAGCGAGATGTATCTAAACCAACATAAACAGTTGGCGCAATTTTGCTGAATTCTTTATAAAGGCTAGCTTGGCGTCCAGAAATAAAGATAACATCAGGATTCAATGAAGCCAATTTTTCAAAATCTGGCTCTTTTAATGAACCAACGTTTTCGTAATCGCTACCTTCATATTTTTTCAAGTAACCAGGAATTGAATCTTGTGGAATACCTGCAACTTTTACACCAAGTGTATCAAGTGTATCTAAGAAGCCCATATCAAATACAACTACTTTTTTTGGGTTTTTCGGAACATCAACTTTATCTTTTACAGAATCAGATGAACCATCTTCATTTTGTACTCCAAAATCGTTTGTTACGGCAATTGTTTCTTTAGAACCGCTATTAGAATTCCCTTTATCTTTGCTAGAATCTTTTGAATTACATGCGCCTAGCACAAATAGAACTGCAAATACTAATGTTAGTAATGACCACTTTTTCATTTGTTTTTCCCCTTTATCATGAATTAAAATACACACAGATTCGACAGCTATTCATCTCTTGAATAGGTATATCCATATCGTATATTTCTTTGAGTGACGCGGAATTAATGATTTCACTGGTTGGCCCTTCTTTTACGACTTTTCCATCTTTGAGCGCCACAATAAAATCTGAATAAACGGATGCGAAGTTGATATCATGAAGTACAATCACTACAGTCTTGCCCAATTCATCAACAAGTTTACGCAAAATCTTCATGATTTGAACAGAATGTTTCATGTCCAGATTATTTAATGGTTCGTCTAGCAAAACATATTCGGTATCTTGAGCAATAACCATCGCGATAAATGCGCGTTGTCGTTGCCCACCAGACAATTCATCTAAATAATCATGTTGGATATCCTCTAAGTTCATATAATGAATGGCTTCATCAACTTTTTTTTGGTCCTCTTCAGTAAGATGGCCTTGCGAATATGGGAAGCGTCCAAAAGAAACGAGTTCACGAATGCTTAACCTAACATTCATAAAATTGGATTGTTTTAGAATAGATACGCGTTTTGCGAAATCATTGGACTTCACTCTCTTTACATCAGTGCTGTCTAACAATACTTCACCGGTATCCGCATCAAGTAAACGGCTCACCATCGACAATAGCGTCGATTTTCCGGCGCCATTTGGGCCAATAAAGGAAGTGATTTTACCTCTTTGTATATCAACACTTACCTTATCAACGACCATTTTCTTTCCAAAATACTTGGAAATCTCTTTTACTTGGATCATGCAGATCGACTCTCCTTCAATAATAAGTAAATAAAGTAGATACCACCGATGAAATTGATGATAACACTTAATGTTGTTGAGAATGTAAATACTCGCTCAACTATCCATTGGCCTCCGATTAATGCAACTAAACTCATAAATGACGCACCCGTAATCAAAATGGAATGCTTATACGTTTTGAAAAATTGATAAGATAAATTGGCTACTATCAAACCGAAGAATGTAATAGGCCCAACAAGTGCCGTTGATACTGAAATAAGTATCGCTGAGATGATCAGCATGCGCTTGACCACTTTATCATAAGGCACACCTAAATTAATCGCTGTATCTCGGCCGAGTGATAGAACGTCTAGTTGATTGATCATTCTAACACCATAGATCATGACAATCACAACTACCACTAATGCCAGCCATACGAGATCACCGTTGACATTATTGAAACTAGCAAACATTTTGTCTTGTACGCGGGTAAATTCATTTGGATCAATCAAAACTTCCATAAAAGTCGTGATACTTCCTAAGAACGTCCCCACAATTATGCCCACTAACAGCAAAAAGTAAATCGGTTTCCCGCCAGCGCGAAATAAAAATTGGTATAGGATTAGCGCAAAGCCTATCATAACGACAACTGACACAAAGAAGTTCACTTGCGCGTTCATAATGATAATATGGCCAGATCCAAAAAAGAAAATAATAAACGTTTGCAAAAGCAAATATAGAGAATCTAACCCCATAATACTTGGAGTCAAAATACGGTTATGCGTAATCGTTTGGAAAATGACCGTTGAATAAGCGATAGAAACACCTGTCAAAGCCATTGCCAAAATCTTAATTACTCTCCGAGGCAATATGTAATCATAATTGCCGTTCAAGCCTTGGAAAATATACAGTGCGCTAAATATAAGCGCAACGCCTAGCAATATTGCTAATTTAATACTATTACGCATACGCCTTCCCCCTAAACAACAAGAATAGGAAGACTGCACTGCCTATGACGCCTACCATTAAGCTGATAGAAATCTCATATGGATAGATAAGGACACGGCCTAATATATCGCAGATTAAGAGGAATATAGCTCCTAAAAGCGCAGTATGTGGCAGTGTTTTTTGCAAGTGGTCTCCTTTAAAAATGGAGACAATATTGGGAATGATCAATCCTAAAAATGGAATCATACCAACTGTTAAAACAACAGTAGTAGTAACTAAAGCAACAAGGATTAAGCCGAAATTAACGATACGTTTATAAGCAAGCCCTAGGTTTTTTGCAAAATCTTCACCCATTCCAGCCACTGTAAAACGGTTGGCATAGAAGTAGGCGATAATCAATACAGGCACACTAATATAAAGCAGTTCGTAGCGACCTTTCATGATCATCGAGAAGTCACCTTGTAGCCATGTTGAGATATTTTGGATCACATTGGACTTATAAGCAAAGAACGTCGTGATAGAAGACAATATATTCCCAAACATCAATCCGACAAGCGGTATGAAAATCGCATCTTTAAATTTAATACGGTCCAATATTTGCATAAATAATAATGTGCCGGCAAGCGCAAATACGAAGGATACCGCCATTTTTTCAAGCATCGAAGCGTTTGCAAATAACAGCATCGATACAAGAATCCCTAAACGAGTAGCATCTAATGTACCAGCCGTTGTAGGCGATACGAATTTATTGCGGCTCAAACTTTGCATAATTAAGCCTGCAATACTCATACCAAAGCCCGCCAAAATAATCGCAACCAATCTTGGTACGCGACTGATGAGGAAAATTTGTGTCTTTTCTGAATGTAAGTTTAATAAGTCCTTTGGTGTGATATCACTTACCCCCACAAAGAGAGAGATAAGAGACAACACAACAAGTGCTATCAATAAATATCGTTTTTTCATGGCAATCCCGTCTACTTCCTCTTCCTTTATTAGGTGATACATCTGCAAATGAAAATCATTATCACTTGCTCCTACTTAATTATAGCATCTGAATATTATATTTCAACCGTTAATTGAAAATGATTATCAAAAGGATTTATATATTATAGATTAGTATTTCTTTCGTTATCATAGTACGTAAAGTAATACTTAAACCTCGACGAAGTGAAAAATCTCTTTATTCGACAATATGTTTATTCCTAGTAGACAAGGGTAATAAAGTCGATATCAACAGGAATATTTTATATTTGGAGGTAAAAAGATGGTCAATCGATTTACAGGTGAATTTCATGACATGTGGTACAGAGTAGCAAACTTTATTCCCAATATTTTAGGAGCTATTCTGCTACTGGTCGTAGCTTGGCTTGTTGCAACTCTTATCCAAGCTATTTTTACAAAAGGCCTCAAAAAAATCGGCGCAACACGAGCAATGACGAGAGCTCATATGGCAACTGATGATAGGGACGCCCACAATAAGCTCAATTCTATTGGTAAAATACTTTACTATCTTGTGTTCATATTGTTCTTGCCGAGCGTATTAGATCAGTTGAGAATGAATTCAGTAGCGAATCCTATTTCTAATATGATGGATAAAACACTCGATTTCCTACCTAACTTATTCATGGCTGCTATTATTTTAGTGATTGGTTACTTTGTAGCCAAATTTGTCCGCAACATCGTTTCTATGATCTTAGGAACAATCAACATTGATAAATGGTTCAATAAATTGACCAAACGTGGAAACGGAGAAGTAATGTCTCCTGATAGTAAAACTACGCTTACCAATGTACTGTCTAACGTTGTTTTCATTTTAATCCTGATTCCGATTGTCACTGTTGCACTTGAAACACTTGGAATCGACTCCATTACACGTCCAGTTACTGCTATGTTAAATGAAGTGCTCAATATGATTCCAAATATTTTTGTAGCGGTTATATTAATCCTTATTGGTATCGTTCTAGCACGTTTTATTGGAGAATTGCTTAGCAATCTCTTAAAAGGCACAGGCATCGACGATGTATCAAAATATTTAAATCAAAAACAACAATCATCTATGCCATCATTTGATATTGCCACAATTATTGGTAAAGTTGTGCAAGTACTTATTATTATATTCTTTACAGTTGAAGGACTCAATGTTTTGCATCTAGAAGTTCTACAAGATATCGGTATGGCTGTTATTAGCTACCTGCCACTTCTATTAAGTGCACTCGTTATTATTTTGCTTGGCTTTATCGGCTCTACCCTTCTTGGCAACTATATTCGCCAAACTACAGGCAATCGTTTATTTGGCGGCATAGTTAAGTATGCCATTCTTATCATGGCAATCTTTATGGCCCTTTCACAATTGCACTTCGGTACAAGCATTGTCAATCTAGCCTTCTTGTTCGTCATAGCTGGCCTTTCAGTGGCATTTGCCCTATCATTTGGGCTTGGCGGTCGAGAATTTGCTAGTCGCCAACTGCAAAAGTTTGAAGCGAAAATGGAGAAAGAAAGTAAGAATTCAAAAGACGAATAAACGCTCCATCATTAAAGCCTAATTTCTAAATAAGGAAATTAGGCTTTAATATTATCTTAATGGAAATAAAATAAAAAGCTTGCCTGCAAACCATATAAACTGATTTACAAGCAAGCTTATTTTAAAATCGCTATAAAGCGAATTTCGATTTTATTTAATATCGCCCATTTTTTTAGAGATCCATGGACTTAGTATTAACATGATGATAAATAATGCAACGGAAGCACCGCCAAGGAATCCGAAGTATTGTACCTCAGAAATTTTATCAAACAACTTAGCTAATTGAGCATTCAATGCTTGTGCTGCAGTACTAGTCAAGAACCATAGTGACATTGTTTGCGCAGCAAATGCAGCCGGAGCTAATTTTGTTGTTGCCGATAAACCAACCGGTGACATTAATAATTCACCTACTACTACTAAGAAGAATGAAATAACGATCCACCATGGGCTAATTAACTCTGTACCGCCTGAAGAGATTGCTGGAATAATCATAATCAAGAATGATGCCCCTGCAAACAACAAGGAGAATGAGAATTTAATTGGCGTAGATGGTTGACGATTGCCCAGTTTCATCCAAATAGCCGCAAAGATTGGTGCCATTGTAATAATGAATAATGGGTTCAATGATTGGAACCATGGTGCTGGGATATTATAGGAGCCAATTGATAAGTCTGTACGCTGCTTAATATAAGTAGCAAGTATAGTAGAACCTTGCTCTTGAATAACCCAGAACATTGTACCAGTAATAAACAAAGGGATGTATGCAAGAAGGTGAGACTTTTCTTTCGCTTCTGTTTTCTTACTAGTAAACATCCAAATGAAAACACAAATTGGTGCTAATAAACCAATGACTGTAAAGAAGTTAACTACATTGTTAATTGTAATGAGGCCAACCATTGCCGCAATAACAACTAAAATTGCTATAATTACTAGGGAAATTATGAAATTCTTAATGATTTTCCCACGTTCAACATCAGTCAGTGGATTTTTAGGTTCCATACCTGCTAGTCCTAATTTTTGCTTTTGATTATGTGTATAGAAGAATAATCCAATTGCCATACCAATAGCAGCAACACTAAAACCAACGTGATAGTTGTATTCCTCTTTTACAGCACCTACAACTAATGGAGCGATAAATGCCCCTGCATTAATTCCCATGTAGAAAATATTAAAGCCTGCATCGCGACGATTGTCACCTTCGGCATAAATTTCACCAACAATTGAAGATACGTTTGGTTTCAATAAACCTGTACCTAGAATAATAAATACCATTGAAGTGAATAAGAATGGCAAACCTCCAGGAATCGCCAGACATATATGTCCAACAATAATTAATATACCACCCCAGAATGAAGTTCTTCTTGTTCCTAATAAGCGGTCAGCAACCCATCCGCCAATAATACCTGACATATAAACTAATGAGCCGTAGATTGCCATAATGGAAGAGGCAGTAGTTTCACTAAGGCCTAAACCGCCGTTTTTCACGGTATCGTACATGAAATAAATCAGAATTGCTTTCATTCCGTAATATGAGAAACGCTCCCAGAATTCAGTAAAGAATAAACTAAACAGGCCTTTTGGATGACCAAAGAATCCCTTTTGAGGGACTGATTTAACGATTTCCTCTCTTGTTGCCATAAGAAACTCTCCTTCTTTCAATATAAAAAATAGTCCAACAATTCTAACTATAAACTATATCTCTTTTCATAACTTTAAAGTTTAGTGAAGTATGTTGTCCATTATACATGCACACTTGTGTTATGTCAAAAAAATTTTTCATGGTGGAAAATTTTATATTTTCTGATTTCACATGGGGTAACCGCACGTTTTTCCCTATTATTCAATAGTATTATTAATTATTAAATAAATATGTATATTTAAAAATAAAATATTAAAAAAACAATAGAGTTTAATGTGTATGCTCTATAAATACAAATAACCTTGTCCGACTTAGTAGCATAATCCCTATTCCAAAGGAAAGACTGTAATCATGCTTTATAATACCTGCACGTTTACAGTCTCATTATATTTCTAGGTCCCTTGTGAATTTGCTAAGCATGAGGACTAAATTAAGTATTGCTTGTACTTTTGCATAATAGCTTCCTTCACTTCTGCTTTGACGACTGTTCCTGACTCCTCATAGGATGTCTCCAGTATATGGGCATGCTCATTTAAGTAAGAAACGATCTCTCCCCTTTCATACGGGATGCAGAGTGTGCAGGTAACATAATCTTTAAAAATATGGCTGCGAATGAGCTGTAGCAATTCATCTATGCCTTTTCTTTCCTTAGCTGACATCCATATCTGATTGTGATTGGTGTATGGGTAGGCCAAGTTTGCAAGATCTGCTTTATTGAAGACATTGATTGTTGGAACATCTACTACACCAACTGCTTCAAGCGTATCATTGGTGACTTCCATCATATATTGATTTTCCGGATTAGAGGCATCTACCACATGAAGCAACAAATCCGCATCTCTAGCTTCTTCCAATGTTGAACGAAAAGCTTTTACTAAATGGTGAGGTAATTTGCTGACAAAGCCAACTGTATCCGTCAGTAAAAAGCTCTTGTTATCAGGCAATGAAATCTGTCTTACAGAAGTCTCCAATGTTGCAAAGAGCATATTTTTTTCAAATACTTGCTTGTGCTCTTCCTGGCTTGTATTTTGAAGCAGCTGATTCATGATAGTCGATTTACCAGCATTTGTGTAGCCGACAATGGAAACAATAGGAATTTCGCTTTTCCGTCGTTGCTTCCTTTGCGTTTCTCGCTGTTCTTTTACGCTCTCCAGCTCTTTATGAAGCTTAGCAATTTGATCTTCAATTTTACGTCGATCCAGCTCCAGCTTTGTTTCGCCGGCACCTCTGTTTTTGAAACCACCGCCTGTACCGCCGCCCTGCCTACTTAATGAATCGCGAAGACCAACTAATCTTGGCAGCATATATTGCAATTGTGCGAGTTCCACTTGCATTTGCGCTTCCTTCGACTTGGCGCGCCTTGCAAAAATATCCAGGATGAGCATCGTCCGGTCAATTACCTTACATTCCAGGTCTCTTTCAAGATTTCGTATTTGAGATGGAGATAATTCATCATCAAAGATGACTAAGTTTGCATCAACTGCTTCATAATATCTTTTGATTTCTTCTATTTTACCAGTCCCTACATAGTGTGAAGGATTGACTCGTTCTAAATTTTGCGTAACTACACCCACTACTTCTACATTCAATGCCTCAGCTAAATTTCCAAGCTCTTCAATTGAGTAGTCAAAGTGCAAATCATTATGTAGATTGACTCCAACTAATACCGCCTTTTCTTGCAATTCTTCCATGTATGTTCCTCCCTCATGCGACTGGATGCTAAAAGAAAGGAGAGCAGATAAACCACTCTCCTTTTCCTTTTCTTCTATATATTATGTCCATCCTATCACAAGAAATGTTTACGATTCAAATTTTCCCTAATTCAATATTGTGCAAACGTTCCTTCTGTTCATTAAAAGCTTGGAATACAAATGTTGTGTTAGGAAGTCTTAGTGTGTTGCCGTTTACCGGCAAAGATAGAAGTCTCGACCATTGAGTAATTTTTTGATCGGTGTTTCTTACATTGAACAGACAGCGTTCAATAAACAGTTTCTCATTTGCCTCTTGTACCATCCCAGTTGCTTTTAGATTTTGGTACCTTACTTCTATAGGCTGCTCCCATTGGATGAAAAATGGGTATGGCAGATCATCCCCAATCCTCTGCTCAATAAACAGCATTTTCCATCTTAATAGCTCACCATCTTGTGTTTTTCTTTCTGCCGGAATGACACCCGTTGTCCGGTACCCAAGCTTCCGGAAATAAATATTTTTCTCTTCTATACTATCTGTTCTTAGACATAACGTATAAAAACCTTCACCGCCAGGCAAATCATAGAGCAGTTGTTGCACTAACGGCTGGGAAGATTTTCGAGCCACTGATTCATCTTCAACTGCTAAATACTCGATATAACTATCTCTTGTGTATAATAATGCATTATGAGTTCCCCACTGAAGGTGTTGTCCACCAATAACAGGATGGAGACTTTCAATCGACACTTCTTTTGTAATTTCTTCTGGCGTTTTTTTCGTAAAATAAACCACATGATCGAGTTCAAACATATTTAGACACCCCTTAGAAAAAAGCCTGCAGCTTTTCAGATACTACAGGCAATTTTTTAGTTTATTTTCTTTTTTCTTCCGCTAATAGATCAACTGTACTGTCAAATTCCTCTTCAATCTCTTGATTTGGTCTATATGTCAATAAACTGACAATAACTGCAACGATCAGACAGACAAGGAATCCTGGAACAATTTCATACAGACTATTGTGCAAGGTTTTAATAGATCCCCAGACATAAGCGGTGATGGCACCAGTGACCATACCCGCAAGTGCTCCCCAGTTCGTAATCTTCTTCCAATACAATGTAAGCAATATTACTGGACCAAACGCTGACCCAAAGCCCGCCCAGGCAAATGATACCAAGTCTAATATTTTATTATCTTGATTCCAAGCAAGAGCAATCGCTAGAAGGGATACAATCAATACAGCCATTCTGCCTAAAAATACATAATGCTTATCAGTTGCATTGGTTTTAAACACAGCTTTATAGATATCTTCTACTAAAGCAGAAGACGTTACAATCAATTGAGAAGAAATCGTACTCATAATCGCAGCCAGTATCGCTGCTAACATAATTCCTGCGATAAATGGATGGAACAGTATTTGGCCTAAAGCAATAAATACGGTTTCAGGATTTTTCAGTTCTAAACCATTTTGTTGATAATAAGCAATCCCGATTAAAGCAGTGGCGATAGCTCCAAACAAACTTAAGAACATCCATCCAATGCCGATTCGTCTCGCTTGTTTTGTTTCTTTCACACTACTAATCGCCATAAAACGTACGATAATATGTGGCTGACCAAAATAGCCTAACCCCCATGCTACTGCTGAGATGACCCCTGTTACGGTCGCTCCCGTTAGAAAGCTTAATCGATTTGGATCTACTTCACGTATCGATTGAGCAGTGTCTGAAAACCCACCCGTGAGGAACAATCCGAAAATTGGGACTATAATAAGTGCTAAGAACATGACAAGCCCTTGAATAAAATCTGTATAACTCACAGCTAAGAAACCGCCAAACAATGTATAGGCTATCACAACTCCTGAAGTTACCAATAACCCTGTATGGTAATTAAAGCCGAATGAGCTTTCAAAGAAGACTCCTCCCGTTACCATTCCAGAAGAAACGTAGAAAGTAAAAAAGACTAAGATAATTAATCCAGAAGCAATACGAAGCAACTTTGTTTTATCTTTCAAACGGTTATCTAAATAACTCGGTATCGTAATAGAATTATTCGCTACTTGCGTATACATCCTAAGTCTAGGAGCAACAAATAGCCAGTTTAGATAAGCACCTACTGTCAGCCCTATTGCCATCCAAGCTTCCATCAAACCGCCTACGTAGATGGCGCCCGGCAATCCCATTAAAAGCCATCCCGACATATCCGCAGCACCTGCACTTAAGGCGGTAACTGCCGGACCTAGTGAGCGCCCTCCTAACATATAGTCTGTTAAACTGGACGTTTTACGAAACGCATACCAGCCAATCACCAGCATGGCAATCATATAAATCAATATTGCCAGCAATTGATACATATGATCCGACATAGAAATTCCTCCTTTTTCTCTACTATATTCATTCTTTCTTCCATTTACATCTTGCTCTATGGAATATGTAAAAAAGAATTCATTGAATCTACTAAAAATTGATTCAATTTCATTTATCTTAACATATTACTTTATCCAATAAAAATACGAAAGCACGCATCCCCACTAGGTTTACCTGTACTTTACTTTTATTATTTTAACTCCTTTCTGAGCTCGAATTTTTCCATCTTATTCTTTTTCTTTAAATCATATTGACGTAAGCAAATAAAGTGGTAAAATACTTTATAACTTCAACGCGTTGAATCGCAAAAGTGAATAAATGCAAGTGATGGAATTAAAGTAGCATTGGTAAGTACAGCAAAAAGAAACTTGGCGGGTGATGTAAGCCAAGGTTTTACCAATCGTGAATTACACCATGGATGCTTGTATTTCCGAGAGTGGCCAAGAAAGCTTTGGCAATAAGGGTGGTACCGCGGAGTTTCCCTTCGTCCCTTACTAAAATTTTTTATTAAGAGATTAGGAGGAACGATGAGATGTTTCGTATAGAAGCAAAAATGATGCCGCGTTTTCTAGAGGCAGTTAGTTTAATTGTTGTTATTATTGCCATTATGGCTCTATGTATCGCAAAATTGGATGCCCCCCCGCATATGCCGATTCTCATATCAATTATGTTATTAATGGTGTATGGGCTGTTTAAAAAAGTAGCTTATAAAGAATTAGAAAAAGGGCTGATTGAGGGCGCTTCCGCAGGACTTGGCGCTATCTTTATATTTTTCTTTATTGGAGTGCTAATTAGCAGCTGGTTGATGAGTGGCACAATTCCTACTTTTATCTACCTGGGCTTTGAATTAATCACGCCCCACTTCTTTTATGCCATTGTTTTCCTTGTGACCTGTATGGTTGGCGTTGCTATCGGCAGCTCACTTACGACAACAGCAACAGTTGGTGTAGCGTTTATTGGCATGGCAAGCGCAATGGATATCTCACTTGCTGTCACTGCCGGCGCGATTGTTTCAGGTGCATTTTTTGGAGATAAGATGTCTCCCCTGTCCGATACCACCAACCTGTCTTCAGCTATAGTGGGTGTCGACTTATTTGTTCATATAAAGAATATGTGCTGGACAACGGTTCCCGCATTTATCCTATCATTCATACTGTATGCAATAATGTCACCGACGGCAACGCTGCATAATAAATCCAAAATCGCATCCTTCCAGCAAGGCTTATTGGATACAGGAATGATCCATTGGTACACATTCATACCACTGGTTATCCTTATTCTATTAACATTAAAAAAGGCACCGGCCATTATGACCTTAGCAGCCAGTTCTGCAGTTGCCATTGTCATCACATACTTCCATCATACTTACGGAGCGGGAGATGTAATGAATATTCTATTCAATGGTTATACTTCTGAAACAGGTATTCAAGATATTGACTCATTATTAACACGTGGTGGCATTAACAGCATGATGTTTACGATTGGGCTTGTTATATTGGCTCTCAGCATGGGCGGCTTGTTATTTACATTAGGCATTGTCCAAACAATCCTTCTGAAGGTAGAAACCATTTTCAGGAGTATCGGTTCCGTCATTACTGGGGCTGCCCTTACTGCTGTATCAATCAATACACTAATTGGGGAACAATATTTGTCCATCCTGCTTACGAGTGAAGCATTCCAGTCGCAATTTCAAAAAGTTGGCTTACAAAATAAGAACTTAGCACGTGTAGCAGAGGATGCCGGCACTGTCGTGAACCCACTGATTCCTTGGAGCGTGTGCGGTATTTTTATTACAAAGGTATTGGGTGTACCTACAATTGATTACTTGCCATTCGCATTGTTCTGTTTGCTGTCACCTATTCTTACCATCGTATTTGGCTGGACTGGCAAGACACTCAGTTATCTGCCAAAGGAGCAGGTGAAAAATTAAATTTATGGTACAATACATGGAGCAATTAAATCATAAAGAAGGCGATATTATTGGACTTTAATGAAATGAAACAACAGCTCCTCGAGCAATTAACGGATGAATTGCTAGTGACTGCAACGATCAGCCAGCCACGCGCAAAATCAAATGAACTAAAGCGCGTGAAGCTAAAGCCTTTAATGCTCAAAGGGATTTACCATATCCAACTTGAATACCAGACGGCACAGACCATTAAGCATGAAAATATAACGAAGGATCAAATCGCTTCATACCTAGACAGCTTATTTGATCAATTCCGCCAATTCCAAGGCGAAATGACGACTGAAAAAATACATGTACAGCTTTCGAAGAAAAACAAAGTGTTATGGAAAGCAGAAAAAACAGAAGCCAAATCAGTTGATTTACAACATAACAGAAAGAAAAATTATTTGTTAAACCCTGATACTCCCTACCCTTTCCTGATTCGGCTAGGTGTTCAATCGCCTGAAGGAAAAGTAAAAAACCAAAAATACGATAAGTTCAAACAAATAAATCGCTTCATTGAATTTATTCATGATTCTCTGGATTACTTGCCAAAGGATCGCACCATTCGAATTTTAGACTTCGGTTCCGGCAAATCTTATTTAACATTCGCTTTATACCATTATTTAAAGATTGAACAGGGCTTAGATATTCGTGTCACGGGCTTAGATCTGAAAAAAGATGTAATTGAAGAATGCAGCCAAATTGCGAAGGATCTTCAATATGATGGGCTAGAATTTTTAGTTGGGGATATCAATGATTATAACGATGAAAATACAGTTGATATGGTCGTCACACTGCATGCATGCGATGTAGCAACAGATATGGCATTAGCACGCGCTGTAAAATGGGGAGCAAGCGTTATCTTAAGCGTCCCTTGTTGCCAGCATGAATTAAATCGCCAACTCCAATCACCTCAGTTGGACATCATGCTGCAGCATGGCTTGATCAAAGAACGATTCGCTTCCCTTGCCACAGACTCAATTCGTGCCGAAATTCTAAAGCTTGTTGGCTATGATGCGCAACTGCTCGAATTCATCGATATGGAACATACGCCTAAAAACATTTTGATTCGTGCGTACTATACTGGTGCAAAGCCAAAGCAAGAACAGCGGAAACGTTATGAAGACTTTACAGCGTTTTTATCTGCCGAACCGTTCTTGGAAAAAGAATTGAAAGAATACCTTAAATAATAAAAACCGTAGCTTAACAGGTGATCCTGGTTATGCTACGGTTTTTTGCATCACTTAATATATTTATTGCTCACTAAATCTTTTTCAATCACATGCGTTGGGATAGTAAATTTCACAACACCCATATATCCAGGAGCTACTTCATATTCATCGAAGGCAATCACCAATTGATGTTTTTTATTGATATAGAAGTTTTGATTCGTTTTAATGCTTTCGAATAGTTCATCCTCTGCCAAATCATCAACTGGCACACCTGCACCGCGTACCCAATATACTTTTTCTTGGTTGGATTCTTTGATTTCTTTAATCATTTCACCTTTTATATAACTTGAAATGTGATCAACATAAGCTTTGTCTTTAAATAACATTGGTAATGATAATACAATCTTGTTTTCTTTATCAATCGTATCGTATTTCATTGTAGTCGAAGAAGAAGCTGCAGTTTGTTCCTCATAGCGTTCAATCGTTAGTAGTTGTTGATCGTTCAAGAGTACTTTATAGCCGCTGTCTACGCTATAATGCCCCCCGCCTTTTTTCTCTAAATCTTTTACTGTTTTCTCATAATGGCTATAAAGCTTTTGTCCATCTGCAATGTAACGCTCGTTTAGTGTTTGTTCTAATTTTTTATTATCTAAGCCTTTTACGTTGGCAACTTTAATATCTGCTCCATAGTTCTTGTCATTTTCCTTATATTCACGGAAGGTTAGAACCTGCGTAACCTTGCCAATCACCGGTATATCGTTAACCGTTTGTGCTAAAGCAGGACTTGTATTTAATCCAACTGTAAAGATGGCTGCTGCTGCTGCAACACTTCCCACCCATTTCGTTACGACCGTTGGCATTTTTTTATGATTCTTCATCTTTTCTTTCTTCCCTTTCATTATTGCTGCCTCGACAATATCATCCAGTTCATCTGGAACGCGGGCATTCTGATATTGTTTTTTCAATTCATTTAGCTTTTTGTCCATCATCTCATCCTTCTTCCTGTTCCATATCGATACGCAAAATTTTTAAAGCTTTATATAAACGAGTTTTAATGGTATTTGAATTTTCATTTAAGATATAGGCAACTTCCTCAATCTTGAGATCTTCAAAATAGCGAAGGATCACAATTTCCCGATACTTTGTCGGAAGTCGTTCTAATGCGCCAGCTAAATCTAGATTTTCATACTGGTCTTCACTAGACGATGAGAGATAGAGCAATGTCTCGTCATCTGTCACTTGAACTCTGCGAAATTTTTTTAGGAAATCGAGCGATGTATTTATAACAATTCGATAAAACCAACTTTTCAATTTTTCCTTGTTCAGCAGTTGCTGATAGTTTTGCATTGCTTTTTGAATACTGTCTTGAACAATATCCAACGCATCTTGCTCGTTTTTAACATAACTGTATGCAAGCCAGTATAATTGTTTTTTATTTTGCCTGATCCACTCTACTAGATCATCGTCATAGAACAATTGCTTTTTTCTTTTCATTTTAGGAGCTCCTTTAGATCATCACGTGTATACATTAAAAAGACGTCGCACATGTAGTAGAAAGTTTTAATAACTTTTTAATTCATCCTTATATATTGTTTCTTTAAAAGAGAAATATATGAACTGCTATTATATAAGAAGATACACTGTTTTAATATTTATAAAAAAAACAAAATAATGTTATTTTATCTAATGAATTCTAATTATCTTTCTAAATATTTTTGCCCCTATTAATTTTTATTAAAAGTTCAGAAAAACAACTATTGCTTTTTCTTTTGATAATGATTATCATTACTAACAGAAAACAGATTCGTGCTTAATTTTTATTCCCCTCCCCTTATATAGCCGCTCCAAATTGGGCAGGGATTTTTTAGCTATTATTCCATATGAGAAAGAAGGATTATTTTAATGAAAGCAACTCCATTCGCAGCGGTCCTGCTTGCAGGAAGCATTTTAATGACAGGGTGCAATAATTCAGATGATACGAAGACTAGCTCTGCCGCAAAAAAAGAGGAAACAACTACTTCTTCTACAAATTTACAAAAGGAAGTGGATGCATATAAAAAGTTTGCGCTTGGCCAAATGGACCATTTCATCGTTGAAACAGATAAGTTTGTGAAAGCCGTAAAAGCAGGCGACATAAAAAAAGCGAAGGAAATTTACCCTGTGGCTCGTATGTATTTTGAACGCTCTGAACCAATTGCAGAAAGCTTCGGTGACCTTGATCCTCGGATTGACGCACGTTTGGCAGATTTAAAAGAGGAAGGACAAGGAGTAGAAGACTGGACTGGTTACCACAAGATTGAATATGGCTTATGGAAAGAAAATAAAACAAAAGGCTATGAAAAAACAGCTGATCAGCTGCTAGCAGACTCTAAGGAATTGCGCGCACGTGTGGAAACAGTTGAAGTAACCCCTGATACAATGCTAACTGGTGCAGTGGACTTGCTAAATGAAGTATCTACATCGAAGATTACCGGCGAAGAAGAAATCTATTCTCACACAGATTTATATGACTTCAAAGCAAACGTCGAAGGTGCTGAAAAAATCTTCACTATCTTGAAAGACCAAATTGAAAATAAAGACCCTAAATTAGTCAAAGATTTAACTGAAAAATTCGAAGCAGTCAATGATCTATTAGCTAAATATCAAACAAAAGATGGCGGCTATATCTCTTATACCAAACTTACAAAAGAAGATACCAAGGCTTTATCTGAAGCAGTGAACCACTTAGGTGAACCATTAAGCCAAATGGGCATTATTATGGAGTGATTAAGCAATGACTAAAACAAATGATGAACGTTTACTAGATAAAAAAATCACACGCAGACAAATGATGAAAATGACTGGCGCAGGTGCAGTAGGATTAGCAATCGGTGCTTCAGGTATGGGTGGTGTTCTTAAAGCCTTTGGAAAAGATATCTTAGAGGATCAATCTACTGTAGCCAATAAAGTTGATTTTTACGGAAAACATCAGTCAGGCATCTCGACTGCTGTACAGACAAGTATCTATTTCGCATCATTAAATGTTTTAGTAACCTCTAAATCCCAACTGCAAGAGCTGTTCCAAATGTGGACACCCCTCGCAGTCCAAATGATGAATGGCGATTTAATTGGCACAGCTTCAGAAAATGCGCTTATCCCACCTAAGGATACAGGTGAAGCAAAGGGGCTAGATGCCAATAACCTTACTATCACATTTGGAGTGGGACCCTCTCTATTTGAGAAAAAAGAGTTAGGGCTGGCACAGCTGAAGCCTAAAGAATTACAAGACCTGCCCCACTTTCCAAAGGACCAGTTAGAGGAAACATTTACGGGTGGAGATATTTGTATTCAAGCTTGTGCTGATGACCCGCAAGTAGCTTTTCATGCGGTCCGTAATTTAATTCGTGCGGCCTCCGGTAAAGTATCATTGAAATGGTCACAAGCCGGATTTAATTCTATCCCCATAAAAAATGGCAAAAAAGAAACACCACGCAACTTATTTGCTTTTAAAGATGGCACAGAAAATCCTATAACTGATAATGAAAAAGATATGAACGAAGTCGTATGGGTACAGCCCGGTGATTCGAAGCCATGGATGGCAGGTGGCACTTATTTAGTAGCACGCCGTATACAAATGCATTTAGAAACTTGGGACCGTACAGCTTTAAGAGAGCAAGAAGCAACATTTGGGCGGCATCGCGACAGTGGTGCACCTCTTGGCAAGAAGGGCGAATTTGAAGCGATGGATATCGACCGTAAAGATGCAAACGGCAATCCGATTGTACCTGAAACTTCACATACGTTCCTGGCGAAGAAGTCAAATGCGCGTTTATTACGCAGATCATTTTCCTATTCATCTGGCGTGATGGATGCTACGGGCACGTTTGATGCCGGATTGCTTTTTATCTCGTTTCAAAAAAATCCTAAACAATTTATCAAGATACAGAACAGTTTAGGCCGCTTAGACAAAATGAATGAATACATTACCCATCGTGGGAGCGCATTATTTGCATGCTTCCCAGGTATAAAAAAAGGAAGTTATATAGGTGAAGCATTATTTAATACGCTGTAGTCAAATTCTTATACTATGTACTTTAGCTGCTTTTATTGCCATGAAACCCGTATCAGCAGCCGCATCCTATAGCAACCTGTATATTTCAATCAGCGATGCGATTATGGACAGCAAAAAAGGCGATGATAAAAAGGCTGAAAAGGCGCTCTCTGCTTTTGCACAAGATTGGAAGAAAGTACGTTCACAAGATTCCAAGGAAACGAAAGCAGTTGACCAAGCATTGAAAGAAGCCCAAGCAGCTTCTTCAACTGACATACGTCTTGATGCCCTATCTACTCTTTCTAAGGCTCTAACAGCTTTAGAAAAAGCAGAAAACCCTGTTGATGAGAAAGCGGAAAGACAGTCCTTCCTGACAGCGATGAATCCTGCGCTAGACCAGCTTCAAGCTGCTATTAAAGAAGGCGATGTACCCAAGATGACAGCAGCATATACTACATTCAACGCTTATTGGAAGAAGAAAGAAACACCTGTTAGAGAGCAAGACATTGCTGCTTACGGCAAGATTGAAACACAAATGTCGTTCATCCGCATTGCGCTAGCTGACGAACATCCCAACTTTGATACCATGCAAGACCAGTTTAACGTATTAAAGCAAACAGTGAATGACTTTGGACTAGGGAAAAAAGTGGCTTCTTCTACTAAAGGAGACACATATTCACTGCAATCGCTCATTGATTTAATTGATAAAGCCAATGGGCAAATCGTTGCCAATGATTATTCAAAGGCTTCCGCCACTATCAAACAGTTCATCGTCACTTGGCCAAATGTAGAAGGCGATATACGCACTAAAAATGCTGGCCTTTATACAAAAATCGAAAGCGAAATGCCCATTATTGCTGGTGATTTGATGAAAGATCAGGTGGATGCAAAAGGTATTCAAACAAAGCTCGGAGACCTAAAACAACAAATCCAATTAATTCAGGGCGACCAAAATTATACACTCTGGGATTCTGCACTTATTTTACTGCGTGAAGGTTTAGAAGCACTTTTAATTATGATCGCATTAATTGCATTTCTTAAGAAATCAGACCAACGTCATATGGAAAAATGGATTTATATTGGAGCAGGACTCGGGATTGCATGTAGTGCAGTGGCAGCTATTTTAATGTCAACGCTGTTCAACTCCTCTACAATCAATACTAGCCGCGAAATGATTGAAGGATATGTAGGTTTAATTGCCGCTGCTATGATGATTGGTGTTGGTGTTTGGATGCATAGCAAATCGAACGTCAAAGCTTGGAATGCGTATATTGCTAAACAGATGAACCATGCAATGTCCAAACAAAGTGTGTGGGCAATGGCATTCATTAGTTTCCTTGCCGTCTTCCGCGAAGGGGCCGAAACACTGATTTTTTATGCGGGAATAGCACCAAAAATGTCTACTTCCCAATTTTCACTAGGTATCGGGATTGCAGCCGTCATTTTAGCTGTTGTAGCATTCATCTTATTGCGTGCGACAAATAAAATTCCTGTTCATAAATTCTTTGCCGTAGCGACTATATTCATCTATTTGCTGGCATTTAAAATAATCGGTGTAAGTATTCATACGTTGCAATTGACTGATGTTGTACCTTCGAATGTTATGAGCCATATGCCAGTATGGGCTACGATTGGCTTTTACCCAACAATTGAAACCATTAGCGGCCAGGCCATTCTTCTTGCGCTGATTATCTTTACGATTCTATTTAAAAAACGCAATGCAACAACTGCTTAGCAAAAAGACTGTAGACAGCTTGAAAAAGCTAATCTACAGTCTTTTTATTTCATTCTATTCTATCTCGCAGCTTAAACAATAAACAAGACAGCTCCGCTAAGAATAATGGAAACAATCGTCATCATTAACAGTGGCTTCAATGCTCTTGATTTCAATTCCTTTAAGTCAACAGACATGCCAAGGGCAGCCATAGCAACCGCTAAGAAAAATGTGCCTGTTTGTGCGATGGCATCTTCTACAGATGCACTCAGGAATCCTTGCTGTGTTCCCCAGGTGCCAAGCGCAGAGACCGCTAAAAATCCTAGTAAGAAATAAGGGAAGGAAGCTTTCTGCCCTGTTCCCCCTTTTTTAAACTTCAAGAAACCTACAAGCACAAGTGTTACAGGGAACAATAAGAGAACTCGGCTCAATTTTGA
Source organism: Rummeliibacillus stabekisii (assembly GCF_007988965.1). GTDB lineage: Bacteria > Bacillota > Bacilli > Bacillales_A > Planococcaceae > Rummeliibacillus > Rummeliibacillus stabekisii. The sequence goes on along the minus strand of NZ_BJVD01000007.1, from coordinate 56,982 downwards.
AAGCAATGCAGGTGTCAGGGATTCGTCGCCATAGGCTGCGCCTGCTAGTGCAGCATGTGCAATTTCATGCAAACTGAAGCCGGACCAATAGCCATATACGGCTGGTGCTAAGTGTAAAAGTGACCCTACTGCCGGATATAGTAACGAGAAAATGGTGCCCATCAATGCAATCATACCTACAGCCATTGCTGTATCCTCTTCTTTAGCCTTTAGGATTGGTGAAACGGCTGCAATGGCTGCGGCACCACAAATTCCTGTACCAAATGCCAGTAACATCATTAAATTATCTTCTACCTTTAAAAGCTTTCCTATAATGATGGTTAGCAAAATGGCTCCTACAATAACGCCGGCCGCACGAGCAATCAACGGCAGCCCTTCATGGGCAACGACAGCGATATTGAGGCGGATTCCATACAAAATGATAGCAAACCGCAAAATCTTCTTCGCGGCAAAATCGATGCCAGTTTTCCACTTTTGTGGATAAGGCAGTGTATTACGTATAATCACTGCTATCAGGATGGCTATAGCTAAAGGTCCCAGATAATTGAGCATCGGAACCTTGCTTAGGAAGTAGGATGCTATTGCAATGATGAGTACCATTAAGATTCCTTTATAGAATCCACTATTGTGTTTCATACGCTCATCTCCAATTCATAATTTCTATTTATATGATAAGATGTACTCACCTAAAAAGATAATTAATCATTTTAATCTTTATCATAAGTAATTACTTATAGAAGGATGGTTATATGAATGATAAGTTAAGCATTTTCCTCCTCGTTGTGAAGAATATGAATTTTTCCCGTACGGCGGAGGAATTATTCATGACGCAGCCTGCTGTCAGCCAGTATGTAAAGAATTTAGAAGAAGAGCTTGGAGTCCAGTTATTTGATCGCTCCCATAAGCAAATTCAATTAACGAAGGCCGGAGAAATCGTAGCCTATTACGGAAAAGAAATAGATAAACTGTCCCAAAGCATGAAGCGAAAATTAGATGATTTAACAAGCCATGTGGGCGGTGATTTATTGCTAGGTGCGAGCTACTCTTATGGGGAATATTTGCTTCCAAAAAGACTAGCAGCCTTTCTTGATGTTTATCCACAAGTTGTCCCGAGCATTTGTATTGCCAATACAGCAGAGATTGCAGAAAAGATTGTGGATCAAACATTGGATTTGGGGATAATTGAAGGCACTGTCAACAATAAGTGGATAGAATCGCACAAAATTGCTACAGATCATTTAGTTGTAGTAGCAAAGTCTGGACAACCTGTGCATAACTTAGACGCACATACATGGATTATAAGAGAAGAGGGATCGGGTACCCGAGAGGCTTTTGACAATTTTAAAAAAGAGCATAGATTGAATCCAACACATACGATGGTATTTGGCAGTACTCAGCTGATTAAAGAAGCGGTTGCGAATGGTCTCGGACTTGCATTGCTTTCTGAATGGACCATTCAAGATGAAATTCACCTAAATAAATTGCAAATCATCCGCCGAGAAGACTTTCATTATCAGCGAGACTTTCATGCAATCCATCTGAATACTCCCTTTTTAACCAAAACAACGGATACATTTTTAGACTATTTGAAGAGAAATAAATAAAGCTGTGGAAAACTTGCATCTTTGCAAGCTTATCCACAGCCTTTACTTTTTAAAACTTAATCATTTTGCTTGGTACAACCCATTCATTAAATTGTTCTTCTGTCACAAGTCCTGTATCTAATGCGGCTTCTTTCAGCGTTAATCCATTTTTATGGGCATGTTTTGCAATTTTCGCTGCATTTTCGTAGCCGATGTGTGGATTTAATGCTGTCACCAACATTAAAGAATTGTTTAAGAAGTGTTCTAATTTATCTTCATTTGCTGTAATGCCTTGCAGGCAGTGTTCATCAAAGCTTCTGATGACATCAGATAACAATTCAACTGATTGCATGAAGTTATACAGAATGACTGGTTTAAATACATTCAATTCAAAGTTACCTTGAGAAGCTGCCATGCCTAATGTAACGTCATTACCCATCACTTGGACAGCCACCATTGTCACTGCTTCACATTGTGTAGGGTTAACTTTACCTGGCATAATAGATGAACCTGGCTCGTTTTCTGGAATTGAAATTTCTCCAAAACCTGAACGAGGGCCAGAAGCTAACCAGCGAACATCATTGGCAATCTTCATCAAATCTGCAGCTAAAGCTTTCATTGCACCATGCGTTGTAGCCATTTGGTCATGAGAAGTCAGTGCATGGAATTTGTTTGGCGATGGTACAAATTGCAAACCTGTCTCTTTCGCAAGAACAGCTACTACTTTTTCATCGAAGCCTTCTGGTGCATTTAAACCTGTTCCGACAGCAGTGCCACCAATTGCTAGCTCTAGCATGTGCTTAGCGCTTTCTTTAATCATTTCCTCTGATTTTTCAATCATGTAAAGCCAACCGCTGATTTCTTGGCCTAATGTAAGAGGCGTTGCATCTTGCAAGTGTGTACGACCAATTTTGATTAACTGCATGAATTCTTCAGATTTTGTTTTCAATGTTGCTTTTATTTGTTCCAACGCAGGAAGTAAGTTCTTCTCTACCGCAATCGCTGAAGCAATGTGCATAGCAGTTGGGAATGAGTCATTGGAGCTTTGTGATTTATTGACATCATCATTTGGGTGCAAACGCTCATCACTGCCTTGTGCTTCTAGATACTCATTGCCAAGGTGTGCGATGACTTCATTGACATTCATATTTGTTTGTGTGCCGCTTCCGGTTTGCCAGATGACTAAAGGAAACTCTTGATCCCATTTGCCTGCAATGATTTCATCTGCCGCATGTGCTATGGCATCTGCTTTTGTTTGTGACAAGGTTCCTAGATCAACGCAAACTTTCGCTACTGATTTCTTAAGTAATGCATAGCCATGGATAAATTCGATTGGCATATGTTCAGAACCAATTCTAAAGTTTTGCTTGCTTCGCTGTGTTTGGGCTCCCCATTTATGTGTTGCAGGTACTTTAATTTCTCCCATGGAATCATGTTCAATACGATAGTCCAAATTCTCCAACTCCATTTCTTAAGATTGTTGAATACTCACTTCATATGATAGCGTTTTCCCCATTATTTGTCTGCTAATCTGTTTAGAATGAGCAAATTGCTGAGAAAGCTAGAAAGAACCTATCTAATCTTTAAGCTGGTGGCATTGGTGTTTTTGTTGGTTTCGAATAACCTTCTTTATAGTCTTCGTCGATCTTTTTACGGATATCTTTTAAAGGAACGCCTTCCTGTGCTTGTTTAATGGATTTAATTGCAATTTCTACACAAACAATGCAGCGTGTACCATGATCATCCCAGACAATCGAGCCGTCTTTTTTAACTTCTTTAATAAAGCAGTTTAGATTGCTTTCATGATTTGCGCTTTCTGCGCAGCCACAATAGCATGGCATCCATTTAAGTACTTCTGTCGCTTTGCCTGCTGCCTGATAGACCAATTTTAAATCCTCTGATTGTTTGTCCAAGAAACTCGGCAAAATATCACTTGATGCTGTTTCCTCTTGTAAATCACCATTAGGCAACTCATGCTGGCCCCCTTGGTGTGCCGTGTGTTCTGTCTTTTCTGACTGAGTTGCTTTCTCGCTATCTTGGTTTTCTTTCGCTGTTTTATCTGCACTGTTGCCACAAGCAGCTAAAAGCATCGTGCCCGCCAATAAACATGATAACCACTTTTTCTTCAAATTGTTCTACTCCTTCAAACGCTTTTCTTTCATTATACCTTATCAGGGTATAACAGTCGTATGACAAATTGACGTCAAGATGCTTTCAAAAAAATAACCTCTATCGGAAAAAATTCCGATGAGGTTATCTGTGTTATTTCTCTACAGTTGCTGCTGTATGAGCGTCATTTTTGCTTTCTACTAAGCGCTCAATGCTTGGTCTAATATTATATTTGCCTGAGTAGTTTTCTAGCATCTCTTTCAAATCTATACCCGAAGAGGCTTTCAATGATTCTTGTAATGAAGCCATCAAATCTGTTGCATAGCCTGTCACCTTATTTGCGCCGCCACCAGCTCCGCCGCCAGTGTCCACAACCGTAATTGAATCGATATTAGATAGTGGGCCCGCCACTTGTTTTGCATATTCAGGCAGCATGCTAATCATCATATCTAATACTGCAGCTTGGCCGTATTGCTCAAAGGCTTCTGCGATTTTACGTTTAGCTTCTGCTTCCGCAAGACCTTTCAAGCGGATAATTTCTGCTTCTGTTTCCCCTTGGGCTTTTTCAGAATCAGCTTTAGCCAAACCGTCTAAACGAATTTTTTCAGCTTCTGCTTTCGCTTTAGCTTCAATACGATATTGTTCTGCATCAGCTTGGGCTAATTGTTTCATTTTGTCAGCCGCTGCATTTTGTTCAACAGCATAGCGATCTGCATCAGCTTTTTTCTTGACTTCTGAATCGTATTGTTTTTCACGGCGAAGAATTTCTTTTTCTTCTAGCTCGATTTGCTTTTGACGCTCGATAATCTTGATTTGCATTTCTTGTTCCGTTACTTCTTGCTTCGCTCTTGCTGTTTCAAGTTCGTAGGCTTGGTCGGCGCGCGCTTTTGCGATATCTTGCTCACGACGATATTCAGCCACTTTCAATTGGTTCTCTTTCTCTGCTTCCGCGATTTCAGTTGCACGTTCTAGCTCTGCCTTTTGTGCTTCTTTATCTGATTCCGCTCGTTTGATGCGAGTTTCTTTTTCAGCATCCGCTGTCGCGATATCCGCATCGCGTCTAACTTGGGCGATACGTGGTTTACCAAGTGATTCCAAATAGCCATTTTTGTCACGTACATCTTTTATAGTGAAGGATACAATCGTTAGGCCCATTTTAGCTAAATCTTGTGAAGCAACACGCTGTACTTCTTGCGAGAATTTGTCACGGTTTTTATAAATTTCTTCCACTGTCATAGAGCCTAAGATGGAACGTAGATGACCTTCCAATACTTCTCTTGCTTCCATTTCGCGTTCTTCTTTTGGCTTCCCTAAAAATTGTTCGGCAGCTGTGGCAATTTCCGTAATAGAGCCACCAATTTTGATGATAGCAATACCATCGGCCATGACAGGCACACCTTGCTCTGTGTAGACTTCTGGCGTAGTAACTTCCAGTTTGCTTGATAATAAGCTAAGCGGTTCTGCTTGTTGGAATACAGGTAATACAAATGTACCTCCACCGCGAATAATCTTAATGCGGTTGCCTGCTTCATCCTTATGGACATTTTTAGAGCCAAGATAGCTCCCTGTCACAATCAATGCTTCATCTGGTCCTGCCGTACGATATTTCTTTACATAGACGCCAATAATCGCCAATACTAAAACAACTATAATTCCGCCAACTATCAATGCTAAAGGCATAATTTTTTCCTCCTATTTTTACATGTTGATCCAAGTAGTTATCAAAAAATATTACTTCTTCACTTGAAAAGCAGCTTTAGAAAATCGGGCTATACTCCCTTACAAATACAGTACTTTCTTTTACTTCTATAACTAATACTTTTGCGTCATAGGGTATTTCCACAAGATCATAGCTTGCCGCTCTTTTTGATATAATGCCATTCACCGTCTCGATTACAACTTCCCCATATCCATCAACCGGCACTGGTACGATAACTTTTCCTACTTGCCCTCCAAGAGATTCTTCTGTATAGGCCATGGAAACTTCGGCTGATTTTAAAGGAATAAGCACAAAATAATATAAAAGAATATCTAAAATAATAGCGGCAATTACTGAAATGATGGCAATGCTTATACTATTTAGTGCAGTGAAAGTTTCAAGGACCCACCCCATTGCAGTATAAAAGGTTAAAAATGCAAGTATGACTGCCGGATTAAAAAAAGGAATACCTTCTCCTACGCCCTCAACCATATCGCCAAAAAACAAATAAAAGACCATACAAATCGCTAAAATAATCAATAAGCTTAAATACCACTGTTCAATCGACCAAGTGTGAAAATCCATTGAATTCACCCCCTTCTTCGCTCGCTTTCTTCGTTACTATCTATATCTACGGTTCAGAAGGTCAAAAGTTTCATTTTTTCTGATTATTTAATTTTAAATGTGTGCAATCTAAATATTACGGGAATGTAAATTTTAATCGGACCATGACGAAATTTGTAGGGATTTATATCGCAATTTGTTATTATTATAGTTGTGTTTTTATTTAAAACATCTACCGGTTTTTATAATTAGGAGGCTTTGTATGTTTAGCACAAAAAAAGAAGATCCCTTCTTTGCAACATTATTGAAAATTGCTGAGAATTTAAAGGAAGCATCTCATTATGCAGATGACTTTAAAATTACAAGCATTGCGGGTTTAAAAGAACTCAGCGTTACGCTGAAGAAATATGAAACAGATGGCGATTCGCTGATCCATGACCTTATTCAAATGTTGAACAAGTCTTTCATGACCCCAATCGAGCGTGAAGATATTTTGGAATTAGCTGTACGCATGGATGACATTCTAGATGGAGTGGAAGGCTGCATTGCCCACTTTGAAATGTTTTCACTTACAGAAGTCGATGATTATATGAGAGATTTCTTGAAATACATTGTGTTAAGCACCGACGAAATTGCTGCTGCTATGCAGCATTTAGCAAATAAAAAACTAATTAATATGCGCGATCATGCCATTTTAATTAAAGATTATGAGCGTAAGTGCGATGAAGTATTGCGTACTTCCATTAAGCAACTATTCCTACATGAAAAAGATCCTATCCGCATTATTCAATTTAAAGATATCTACGAACAGCTTGAAGAAGTGGCTGACTATTGCCAAAACGTAGCCAATGCAATGGATACGATTATCATGCGCAACGCATAGGAGATGTAGTAATACATGAATACAATACTGATTTTAACTGTACTGGTCGTAATCTTTGCTCTATTATTCGACTTTATTAATGGTTTCCATGATACAGCCAATGCGATTGCCACTGCCGTTTCTACACGTGCGTTAACACCTCGTACAGCCGTTATTATGGCAGCTACAGCAAACTTTATCGGCGCGGTAACCTTTACAGGGGTAGCCCAAGCAATCGCAAAAGACATTGTAGATCCATTCGCTTTAAAACATGGTGTTGTCATTATCTTAGCTGCATTGCTATCTGCAATCATTTGGAACTTACTGACTTGGTACTTCGGTATCCCGTCCAGCTCCTCGCATGCCTTAATCGGTTCGCTTGCAGGTGCAGCGATTGCATCTTCTGGATTCGGCGTGATCAACTATGAAGGATTTGGGAAAATTTTTAAGGCGCTAATCTTCTCTCCTTTTATCGCGATCATTGGTGGTTTCCTTATGATGTCGCTGTTTAAATTCGTATTTAAAGATCGCAACTTAAGCCGTATGAACAATTCGTTCCGAAAAGTGCAAATTTTCACAGCTGCTCTACAATCTTTTTCACACGGAACGAATGATGCCCAAAAATCGATGGGTATCATTACTATGGCTTTAATTGCCGGCGGTTTCGTGAACCAAGGCGGAGATGTGCCGATGTGGGTAAGAATTAGCGCTGCAACCGCTATGGGCTTGGGTACATCTATCGGTGGATACAAAATTATCAAAACAGTCGGTGGCAAAATCATGAAAATTCGCCCTGTAAATGGGGTGGCTGCTGATTTATCTTCAGCAATCATTATTTTTGGAGCTACCCATTTCCATTTGCCTGTCTCTACAACACATGTTATTTCTTCTTCTATCATGGGTGTAGGTTCTGCACAAAATGTAAAAGGCGTTAAATGGGGCGTGGCACGTAAAATAGTCATGACATGGATTATTACACTCCCAATCTCCGGATTGCTTGGTGCTTTGATTTTTTATATTTTTAACTTATTTATGTAATAGTATTTTGCTATACAAAAAAGCCGCTCCTAGGAGCGGCTTTTCTTATTTATCCTCTAATACTATTATCCACATGTAGCTCTGTTGCATGGCCAGTCTGATTAGGTTGGTGGGGATTATTTTTAAAGAAGGTCGCAATAGACAGGTAGATTAAGATTAAGCATACAAGGACAATTCCAATGATTATGAATGTCATCTTTTTACCAGACATAGTCTTCTCCTTTTCTATTCATTATTATTGCGCAGACGGCTTAAATCCTTCTGCATATAAATAGTCTTCAGCATCATCGCGTGTACCAAAGCTTTCTTCTAAATTTTCTCCATGATAAATATTCCAATAAGGATCATCATTTACTAGCAAAAGCTCTGCTTTGTCTCGATTAAGCCAGGTTTGTTCAAATTTTTCTTCCTCTACAGGTTCGTCAACCTCTGAAAGATACATGATTGAATCCTCGACCACTTCTCGCAGTTCTTGCTCTGTGAAATCTCTAATATTCACAAGACCTTTTTGGGCTGTTGGATAACGCAGCAAGTCGCCAACATAAACAAAGCCATTACCGTTTGGGTGAAGCTTCTCTACTACAATCTTCTTCTCGTATTGGCTACCCTCAAAGTGGTAGTTTAAACGGCCCATCGATATCTCTTTACGGGTTAATTCTTTAAAACTCTCAATGATTTGTTGTTTTTCTTCAAATGTTAGCATATGATCTCCTTTTTAATATCCCTCTATATATTTTTAGTAGCAGCAGATTTAATATCTTTCCGATGTTCATAGACATTTTTGACGATGACTTTAGCGACAGCATAGAGTGGCACTCCGAGTAAAATTCCGATAAACCCGGCAATATTGCCTGCAGCTAAGATAATCGTAATAACGGTAAGCGGATGAATATCAAGCGTCTTGCCCATAATGTTGGGCGTGATAAAGTTGCTGTCAATTTGTTGAGCAACAAGTGTTACCACACACACCCATACAGCTTTCATAGGGTCGTCTAGGAAGCCTACAATGATGGCAGGCACAAGCGCAACCCATGGGCCGATAAAAGGCACCATATTCATGAAAAATGCAAACATAGCGAGCAGGAGCGCATATTCAAGGCCTATAATTTTATAGCCGATAAAAATAAGGGTCGCTAATATAAAACTGATTAATATTTGACCTTGGATATAATTACGTAATACATCATCAATATCTGTTAACGTTTTTTTCACCCATTGGCGACGTGAGCCTGAGAATAAGTTATAGATCGCAGGGGCAAACTTCTCATGATCCTTCAACATGTAGATGAAGAAAAATGGTACCAGAATTAAAATGAAGGCACCGGATACGAGGCTAGAAATAAGTTGCACCAAAAACTTACTTGTAAATACAGCGTATTGCTGTATCGAATTGGTGATTCGTTCAATCGCATCATTCAACTGATCAGGGAATTTTTCACGATTCTTTAAGATATAATCAATCATATCTGAAAGCTCATTTGCGAGATTGGGCGCTGCCTTAATCAAATGATTAATTTGGTTATTGATTGGCGGCACAATAACGGCGATAAACGCATAAATAAGAGCCCCTATAATGACCAGTATAGATAAGATGCTTGCCCATCTTGGAAACTTTCTTTTTTCTAAAAAGCGCTGAATGGGTTCTGTGACATAGTATAGAACGCCCCCAGCTAGCAACGGAATAAAAATAGCACTTAGTATGACTGCAATCGGATAGAAAAGGGATTTAATCTCTAGAAAATATTTAATAATCAATAGAGCTAATAGAATCCCGACACCCGCTTGAAACCATAGTTTCTTTGTCAAATGGTTCACTTCCTCTTCGGCATTAATAACAGTCTGTAAAAACTACAATAATTGACGTTTCACTATATATTCTTATATCAGTATACGCTATTCAACTATAAACTGAAAATAGCCACCTTACGCTCAATAAAAAATCCCGTACTCTTAGAGAGCAACGGGATTTTCAGTTTATATAATTCTATAATTGGTCATCTGCTACACTATCAAGATAGTCGCGAATCGCAACCATAACAGAATCTACACAGCCATCTTCGAATGGAGAAACAAGATTTGCTTCTTCCACCAATTTTGTGAAGGACATTTTTCCGCCTAGCTTGCAAAGGTGGATATAATCCTTCCATGCTTCCTCATGGTTTTCACGAGATCTCTTCCAGAATTGGAATGCACACACTTGAGCAAGTGTGTAATCGATATAATAGAACGGGCTGTTATAAATATGTGCTTGGCGTTGCCAGAAGCCACCCTTTTCTAAATAGTCGATGCCATCATAATCACGATGTGGCAAATAGATACCTTCGATTTTCTTCCACGCAGCTTTTCGTTCCTCCGGTGTCATTTCCGGATTTTCATAAACGACATGCTGGAATTCATCGACGGCTACACCGTAAGGCAAGAATAGAAGTGACTCGCTTAAATGCGCAAATTTATACTTCTCTGTGTCTTCTTTAAAGAACAATTCCATCCATGGCCATGTGAAAAATTCCATACTCATAGAATGAATCTCGGCTGATTCAAATGTCGGCCAAAGGTATTCTGGTATTCCAATCTTTCGGCTTGAGTATACTTGGAAAGCGTGACCCGCTTCATGCGTCAATACATCGATATCCCCTGATGTGCCGTTGAAGTTTGAAAAAATAAACGGCGAGTCATAGTCTTCGATGAATGTGCAGTAACCACCGCTTTCTTTCCCCTTTTTCGCTACTAAATCCATCAACTCATGGTCAACCATGTAGTGGAAGAACTCAGATGTTTCATGAGAAAGCTCGTCATACATCTTTTTGCCGTTGTCTACAATCCACTCTGGCGTTCCTTTTGGCGTTGCATTGCCACTTAAGAAATTCAGCCCCTCATCATGGAACTTTAAATCTTCTAGACCAATTCGTTTTGCTTGGCGTTTTCTAAGCTCTGTTGCATAAGGAACCACTACATCGCGAATTTGATCTCTGTACTTCTTAACCATGTCTGCGTTGTAATCAATTCGGTTCATCAGGACATAACCAAGCTCTACATAGTTTTTATAGCCAAGTTTGACTGCCATCTCATGGCGCACTTTGACTAATTCATCATAAATACGATCGAAATCTTCTTCATGCGATTGGAAGAATCCAAAGCGAGCTTCATTCGCCTCTTTCCGTGTCGCACGGTCTGTAGACTCTGTATAAGGACCAAGCTGTGCAAGCGTCAATTCTTTGCCATCATAAGAAATTTGTGCAGACGCCACCAATTTGGAGTACTCAGATGTTAGCTTGTTCTCTTTTTGCATAAGATCCATAATTTCCGGTGAGAATCCCTTGATTTGGTTATCTGCTAGCGAAAATAATTGAGAGCCCCACTTTTCTTCTAGATCTTTGCGGAAAGGGGAAGCAATAAGGGCTTTATAGTAATTCGTTGTTAATTCTTCCACTTCGGGTGTAATTTCATCTAAATAGTCTCGCTCTTTTTGATAGAATTCATCGTTTGTGTCGATAGAAGCACGAATATAAACCAAGTTATATTTCGTTGAGAAATCATTACGCAAACGATTGATTTGTTCAATCACATCACTTTGCACTTCTACGGTTTTTGACTCATTGAATTCTTGTAGAAGACTATTAAATTGTTTCTTCATGTCTTCCAAGTCTGGGCGTGTATATTGATATTCATTAAATGTAAGCATCTACTATTCCCCATTTCTATTATGTACTTGTACTCTTCGTAAAGCGAAGTATTGATTACATTATTTATTATATTCAGAAAAATTTCAACTATTCTTATGAAAATCATTCTTTTTTGATAGTTTGTTTAGTTTTTGACGCTGGAAAAATTATAATACTTATTTTTTTCTTCAAATTGTGCTAACCTATTTTTATGTGCAATTTTTAAAGTGAGGTGCAATACATTGATAGGTCGTAATGATCCTTGCCCATGCGGCAGCGGAAAGAAATACAAAAAGTGTCATGGTAAAAACGCTCAAGGCGATATTACTACACTTGTAAGCGAAGAGATTGATCGTATTGTGGAGGGCTTTGTGAAGGAATCTTTCCATCCTGCAGATTACCGTCAATTAGAAAAAAGAAATCAAGTTTGGCGAGATTCTTTACAACAAACTTTTTCAATTAAATTAATAGATAAAATTGCGATGGAAACTTACATTTACATCGACCATCTTGAACTATGGCAAAGCTATATCAATCAACAGCTAACATTGCAAACTCGCAAGCAAGTGAGCGATATTTTGACTTCATGGCTAAAACCTATTTATATGCTGGCTAAAGTGGATGCCCAAACACCAGAAACTATCTCTATTACAGATATGGTGACAAACAAAAGTTACGTAATGAGCGGCACTCCATCGAAAACATTCTCCGGCAATTGGTTATTCGGTATATTTATGCCTGATGCACGCCAAGGCGAAAATGGCCTTACTGCTACGAGCAGTGTTGTATTTATTCCAGAAGATAAAGAAAATGTCACAGAGATTCTATGCTCAAAACTTCAAAATGGCTATAAAGATTCACTTGATCTTTATCAATCATTTGTAGAAGAGGCAAATATACCTGTAGAGGAAGCAGCTCAGGAAATAAAAAGCGCAGATGATGAAGTAGCTTCCACAGTTGATAGCACTGTGAGTTTATCACCTTTTACAACTGAGGTACTAACACTAACAGACCGCTATTTAACAGAACATAAACTAGTGGCACCTGCATTTATTGAATTGCTAACAAGCTTCCTTGAAGAGACAGCAATCAAAGCGAAAAAAGCTGAAACAGTTGCTGCAGGCGCTGTCTTAGCTGGACAAGCAAATGGTGAAATTCCAGAAGGCGGTTTGGTTAAAGTGAAAGATGTAGCAGGCTACTTCAATGTGTCCGCTTCTTCTATTTCCAAATACCGCGACCAAATTAGTGAATACATGACCAAATAGATAGAATAGCCAACATAGCTTTTCCATCCTATCAGCTCTTTCTTTCAGAAAGAACTGGGAATATTAAAAATAGCCACCTCACATTATGCGGGTGGCTATTTTTATTTCCCAAGAACGACCGTTTTTAAAAGTGCTAAACGTTCTCTCAATCTTGATTTTGCTTCGACACTTTTCGGTGTTTTTGCAGGAATAACATCACAATCTAATCCCACATTCTCTGCCAGCATTTTCGCACGTGCCAGATGGTAGTCATTCGAAACGATTGTGATTTTCTTACTCTCATTCCCAATTATTTTTTTAGCATTTACGAGGTTTTCATATGTCGTAGTAGATTTGTCTTCCAGCTTAATTCTTTTTTCATCTACCCCTCTGTCTACTAAATAGTTTTTCATCACAGAAGCTTCTGTCGCATCTTCGTCAGGACCCTGTCCACCCGTTACAATGATCAGAACTTTAGGATACTTTTTAGCGTATTCGAGTGCTGCATCTAAACGATATGCCAATGACTTAGATGGAACCGCTCCCTTTTTCACCTTTGCCCCCAGGACCACTAGATATTTGTTAGCACCTGTTGCTCTTGGCTTTTCCCCTTCAGCTAACCACTTTGACGTCAACACCCAAAAGCCAGCGATTACCAAAACTATGACTACTATAATCCACATCTTCTTCCTTTTCACCTCATACCATTCCTTTATACTTTATATGTTGTTATGTATTTTAATAGAATCTATAAATCTCGTATATATCTAGCAACCTATAGCAAAGGCCTGGCAATTAATTATACCAGGCCTTCTACCATTTATTTTACAAGTCTACGTTATGATACACTTGCTGTACGTCTTCTAGGTCTTCCAATAGTTCAATCAGGCGTTCAAATTTTTGTAAATCTTCGCCTTGTAGCTCAACCTCTGTTTGTGGAAGCATTGTTAACTCCGCTACATTGAATTCAGAAATCCCTTGTGCTTTTAATGCTTCTTGGACTGCATTGAATTGATCAGGCTCTGCATAAATAATAGTTGTATCCCCTTCTTCGAATACATCACGTGCGTCAACGTCTGACTCAATTAATAGCTCGAGTACATCATCAGCTGATTTGTTTTCTAAGGCAAATACGGCTGTTGTGTCGAACATATAAGCTACAGAACCGCTGACACCCATATTTCCTCCGTTTTTCCCGAAAGTAGCGCGCACTTCTGCCGCTGTACGGTTTACGTTATTTGTAAGTGCATCTACGATGATCATGGAACCGCTTGGTCCAAATCCCTCATAGCGTAACTCATCATAGTTTTCTTCACCGCCGCCTTTTGCTTTTTCAATTGCACGGTCAATGATATGTTTTGGTACGCTGTATGTTTTCGCTCTTTCTAACACAACTTTTAGAGCGCCGTTTGATTCTGGATCTGGTTCGCCTTGTTTTGCAGCAACATAGATCTCACGTCCAAATTTTGCATAGATGCGAGATGTGCTTTGGTCTTTTGCTGCTTTTTTCTCTTTAATGTTATTCCATTTACGTCCCATCGGATTCACTCTCTTTCTTTTAATCGATAGATATGCTAATTGCTTTTTCATATTCAATAAGCCATTAAATTACTGTTGTATTATACACTATAATTGAAAAATGAAAAAGCTAGCCTATCTATCTACAGCTGCTACAGATCTTTCGCATTGAAAGTGTCGCCATCTTCAATGGTGCCGTATTTATAACCTCGTTCTAGCCATTTCATTCGTTGAGCTGATGTACCATGCGTGAAGGTTTCTGGCACTGCATAGCCCTGCGCTTTCTTCTCAAGTGTATCATCGCCAATTGCGTTGGCAGCTGTAAGAGCTTCTTTAAAGTCGCCTTTATCTAGATATCCTTCACCCTGTACATAGTGCGCCCATACCCCAGCATAATAATCTGCTTGAAGCTCTAGCTTGACGGATAGCCGATTCGCCTCTGCCTTTGATGCTCTCTGTTCAAGTGCACTAACCTTGGAGGAGGTGCCAAGCAGATACTGCACATGGTGGCCTACCTCATGCGCCACAACATAGGCCATAGCAAAATCTCCTGGTGCTTTAAATTGGTTTTTCAATTCCTGATAAAACGATAAATCTATATAAAGCTTTTGGTCACCTGGACAGTAGAATGGCCCGACCGCTGTGCTCATATTACCGCATTTTGTTTGGACACTGTTTGTGAAGAGAACAAGCGTTGGATCCTTATAGGTTTTTCCTTCTTTTGCAAATACATCTGTCCAAACATCTTCAGTATCAGCGAGAACGACTTTAACAAAGTCCGCTAGTTCATCCTCTTCTGCAGTGGATTTATATCCGGTACTCTGGCTTTGCGGAGCTTGCGTATCAGTATTTAATATATCTTGGGGATTGCCTCCAAGTAATGTATAAATAATCACGATGATAATACCAATGCCGCCAAGGCCTCCACCTACAACTGCAGGTCCACTCATCCCCCGACGGTCTTCTACATTTTTACTTTCTCTTCTTCCTTTCCAATCCATTAGAAAAATCACCCGCCCTTATTGAAGTCCATCTATTTATACCCCGTTTTATTCCCCTATAGACACTTAGCGAAAATAGAAAAAACGCAAAAATGCAATTGACTCTGCATTTTTGCGTTCAGTTTTAATAAGAATCTCATTTTGTCATTTGTTTTTGTCAGCATCAATTTTCTCAAGCAATGCCTTACAGCCTGCCAAGCAAAGTTGATAGGTTTCCTCAAAGTCGCCTGTAAAATAAGGATCTGGAACATCTTTTTTCTCTTCGACCAAATCAAGCAGACGAAATACCTTAGGACTTTCTTTTACACCTAGCATCGGCAGGGCATTTTGAATATTGCTGTCATCCATACAAACAATATAATCAAAGCGACTATAATCTTCTTGCTTTAATTGGCGGCTAAACATGCCTTTAGCAGGTATTTGATACTGAGCAAGAATTTGTGCTGTTCCAGCATGCGGCGCTTCACCTATATGCCAATCACCTGTGCCAGCTGAATCAATGTCAAATGCATCTGTTAACCCTTTTTCTTCCACGAGGTGGCGAAAGATTGCTTCGGCCATTGGCGAGCGGCAGATGTTCCCCAGACACACAAAAAGTACGCTAGTTTTCATCATTTACCTCCTAGAACTTCAGCGGATAGAATTGGAATTTCACTTCTCCCGTAACAGCTGACTTTTTGATAAAGCCATAGTCGCGGCTATCGCTACTGTTTTGGCGGTTGTCACCCAGTACGAAATAGGAATTCTTCGGTACTTTCTTTACACCTGACACTTCTTTTAATGTAAAGTCTTCCGTAAAGTTGTCGCCTAGACTTTCGTATTCCTTAATGCCTTGTTTGAGGTATGGCTCTTTGTACTTCTTCCCATTGATATACAATTGATCATCTTTTACTTTTATTGTATCGCCGGGCAAACCGATAACTCGCTTAATGTAATGGTCATCTTCAACGGGTGAATCAAAAACAATAATATCAAAACGGTCGATATGACTGACCTTACTAATAATAATTTTATTATTGTTATGGTAAGTAGGCTCCATTGACTCACCTTTGACCGTTACAGGAGAAAACAAAAACTGTCTGCATACTACAGCAATAATGACTGCAAGCAATATTGGCCAAACCCATGACAGCAATTCCTTGCCTATATTTCTTTTTTCCATTTTTATCACCTTCTATATGTGCGGCCTTCTTTAATAACTCTATCATATTATGCCACTAGCAAGAAGGAACTGTCATTTAAAAAACAAATTATTCTCCAAATAAATCCTTTTAGCTACATCGGTGTACAGGTTGCCTAAAATATGGTCATTGTTTCCTTATGTATCGAGCTGTACTTTTAGTGCCTCTAGCTCCTCATCCGGTATACCTAATACCTGATACACTTTTTTCAATGTTGTTTGCCTTACATTGCGATCTCCACGCTCAATCCGACTAATTGTCTTCTGCGTTACATTTGCTTGCTGTGCTAGCTCTGATTGCGTAAGACCGACAGCCATCCGATATTTAAAGATTAATTCACTACGCTTTACTGCCATCATTGCATCTGGTGAATTTTCTTGTTGTACTACATTTTCATCTTGTGGGTCATATACATTTGAAGTAACCACTAGACCACTCCTTTAAAGAATTATTAGGCTTTCTGTTTCCTTGCCAGTAGTTACTTCCGCTAATTGTTGCATAAACATAGATGAAAAATTCCCTCTTAAAATTATTGTAAGTAACTAATGGAATGATTAAACAAGAATATTGACTATACAACATTAAATTTACAGAAAATTGAAATATAGTTAATATTCTTATAATTTAAGTTGCTCCATTGCATAAACTAACAATGGTTGGTTTTGACTCTATTTATTTGCCATTCATTCTATTGTAATCTAAATTTTCTAAAAGTGTAATAACTTTTATCATATTTTTAGGATAATATTCTAAATGGTTTATTCTTATTTGGGCTGGCGGTCACTTTTTGCCAAAAAAATCATAAGTGCAATCAGGCTGATAATATTGATTAACGTTCCGCCTATAAGCAATACCCATTGCATTTTCATAGGGATATCTCTTGTGACAGCGAACGTAATGCTTAATGAACCGATAGCTATTAATACTACATAAAATGGCAGTCCTTTTAACATGGCTCTCACTTCCTGTTATTTATTTTTTTCATCTTATCATTAGCAATAGGAATCTTCTACCGTTCTGTATATAAAATAATATGCAAAAAGCCTATATTTCCAATAGGCTTTTTTACATTCTTTATGAAAGTTTTCTTTATTGTGCCACGCGTGTTTCTGAGTAAGATTTTATTTCGTTATAATATTTGTTTAGAGAAGAAGCAGAAACTCCAAACTCCTCCGCTATTTCCTTGATTGTCATTCCAACAGGCTCGAATAGCCCTGCCTCGCTACCAAAACGGATGGCACCTGCAGCGATGGCGACGGCTTTTCGGGCTTTTGGCTGAATTTCAACTACATAGTCTTCTACTATATCTACAAGTTCTTCCCATGGACGATTTCGTTCTTCCAAGAATGCTTCTATTTTTAAGAATACATCTGCTTCGAAATCAGTAAACTCTAAACCGTCAAAGCCATTTTCCCCTAAGCTCTCCCACAATTCAATTGAATGTGCCTTGTAGAAATCTTCTGCACTTTGCTCTTGTTCTTTAAAACTCGTGATCCACGTATCAAATACCTGTTGTTGGTCTTTCGGGAAGAAGATCATGCTTGAAATGGCTAAATAGCTCTCTTCCATTCCAGAACCATCTGGCAAGATAAAGCAGAAAACATGGACATCCAGCGGAACTGGTTTTTCGCCTTCTCTTCTTACTTTTACTTGCTTTCTAGTCAGTATGTCTTCAACAACAATATAGTGGTCCTCTACTCCAACAACTCTAGCTAGAATCATATACGGATGATTCCATGTCTCTAGAACTTCAATTGTTTTAGGTCGAACCATTTCTTTTTTAGTTTTCTCTAAATAACTTGTCCATATATCAGTACGTTCATGGAAAAAGAAATAATCCATTACAATGGCCTCTGTCATCTCCTCAATTAAGTAAGGGGAGAGGCTTTTTTTCCATTCATCCGCCATTTGTATATAAGATTGATAGTCTTTCCTTAACGGATACACATCGTAAAAAGTTTGCAATACACGATCTAATTCCTCTATATAAACATCTTCTACTGTTATAGCCGCTTTTTGCGCACAGCACTTTTTGTATTTCTTTCCGCTCCCGCATGGGCATGGATCATTACGTCCTGGCATTCTTAACACTTCCTTTATCCTGCTCTTACGGCAGCAAGCCTTCGCTAATTATAGCTGGTTTACTGACCGAAGCCTTTATTAAAAATAAAGAGCTTTTTTAGCATATCATTTTTTGATAGCTAGTGAAAGTTTACATAAAATCTATGAATTTTTACTATAAGTGTGTTACTGTTTTTATATGAAAAAATATATCCCGCTCCTTATTCTAATTTTGGCTATCTTTATTTCTTCAAGCCAATCCTATGAGCAGCAAACTATTGTCCCTACCTTGCAAGCATATTTTCCAAATGAACCATTCAGAGGTTTACTATCAAAACTTCACTTCTATTACTATGGGATGGATATCTCTGTAGATACAAGAGGCTACTATTATTTCCTTGAATTCCTATGTCGAAAAGCTGCCCATTTCTTTACATTTGGTGCCATTGGGATTGCTGTATATATTGCTTTACCAAGAAGAAAGTATCGTTTTGTCTTAGCTGTCTTGGCAGCATGCCTTTTAGCGGTGATAGATGAATTTCATCAGTATTTTACATCAGGACGTACCGCTTCCTATCAAGATGTACTCTTAGACACTAGTGGAGCCATTGTCTTATTGCTCATCTGGAATGGCATCTCAATCCTTGTGAAACGACGTGCGAAAAAGAAAGCACATTAAAAGTGACTATGACAAAAAAATAAGGTAATGAAAAAACCGAACTATATGTGATAATTTCACATTTGTTCGGTTTATCTTTTTATTATTTTGTATTCCGTGACAGTCTTCTCGTCACTACGTACCTGTGGGAATTTCAGCTCAAGCTATTCCTACAGAAATCGACGCCTTCTATTTCTATCTTTAAGTTTGTTCTTCTTAGCTTCTAATTCAGCTTATACCAGCATTTCATTAAAACTTGCCGATACATACGTCCAAATCAATAGTTACCTTACTTAATGATTTCTCGTTTATATCTTCCTTTTGATGCCAGCCAAGCGGTGTCATATGGACTAAATCTGGTACGAGTTCTTTTTCAAGCGGCAAGGTTGCTGTGATGCGAGCGACCGTTACTTCTTTGAACTGTTCTTTAAATCGTTCAACCGTTTTGGCATTAGAATATGTCTTTTTATCTTCATCTACAAAGAATTGATCTCTTAATTCTTTCAAATAACCGCTTTGTGGCACGACTTTGACCACGACTCCATCGGGTTTTAGAAGCCTTTGGAACTCACTATAATTAGCAGGCGAAAGGATATTTAAGATACAATCGAAACTTTGGTCTTTAAATGGGCTTTTAGCTAAATCACCCACATACCACATCATTCCACCGTAATTTTTGGCAGCAGCCACTATACCTTCTTTAGCAATATCAATTCCAGCAGCGTGCATTTTGTATGTCCCAGACTGCTCATAAGCTTCTTTTATTTTTACCAGATGGGAGCCTTCACCGCAGCCTGTATCTAATACAGTCAAATCTTTTTCATAAAGATTCAACTGCTCAACGATTGTTTCATACATCAAGTGATAGAGATTTCTATCAATAACCTTTTTTCTTGCATTGAAAAGTTCACTGCCGTACATAGATGGAGCAGGATGAGTCATAAAATTAACGTAGCCTTGCTTTGCCAGATCAAATGTATGGCGATTTTCGCAGATCACGGTGGACTCCTCTGTGACCTTCATCTCTTTTTGACAAAGAGGGCAAGACAATATATCTTGGTGTTTCCGCATATAATTGGCGCTCGCTTCTTTCTTCGTCATTCCCATCAAAACACCTCCCGGCAAATTTTAATATCCCGTGATATAGCTAAGTAATAAGCCTACAGAAGAAAGTAGTCCGTAAAGCGTATTCGTCAAAGCTGTGGACTTCATCGCTAGGCCCAACTTTGGCGGATTAGATTCTGCTTCTTTAAAGCTTTTAATGGCCTTAATAGGTTTTGGTACACTAATCAACACAACCAACAACCAAGGACTGACAATACCACAAAGGATGAGTACGATCATCCAAAGATATGAAACGATAAATGACCAGCCTAATATATTAATTGCTTTTTCACGCCCTGCTAGTATTGCTAACGTTTTTCGTCCGCCTTTTGTGTCTTCTTTGATATCGCGAATATTGTTTGCCATGTTAATACCACCGACTAAAATGCCAAGAGGGACGGAAACTAGAACGCTTGTTAAACTAATATCCCCTGTTTGAATATAGTAAGATATCAATACAAATGCAAAACCCATGCTGAGCCCTGCAAATAATTCACCAAATGGCGTATAAGCAATCGGATAAGGCCCACCTGTATAAAAGTAACCGATTGCCATACCTATAAGACCAATAACAACTAGCCACCAGCTGCTTTCCATACAGATATATACACCTATAACGACAGCTAATGCATATAGTATCAAGGCAAAATTCAATATAGTACTTGGCTTCGTCCCATGACGAACAAGCGCACCACCAATCCCAATTGATTCAGCCGTATCTAAACCACGTTTGAAATCGTAATATTCATTGAATAGGTTTGTAGCAATTTGGAGGCATAAACAGCACACCAACATCGCAATAAATAAAAGCCAATTTATTTTAATATCGAACAGCGCAAGTACTGTCCCTAATATGACTGGTGAAAAAGTAGCTGTTAATGTGTGGGGCCGAGTCAGCTGCCACATTAACTTAAATGTGCTAATTTCCTCAATCTGTGAAGAAGTTTGATTCATCGTAAGTCTTCCTTTCTACTTTGTATAACTACTCTATCTTAACTGATTTTTCGCTACTGTGCCAAAAAGGATTGTGGTTTGAATTTGGCTAAATGATTTGTTAGAATAAGGCTAATTAAATAAATGATTGATTTCTAGGGTTCCGCAATGTGATTTGGTCTGGTCCGAGAGAAATCACATAGCAATTGCTATGCCACGGAAGGAGAAAAGCCTGGGAGATTACTGATGTTCGCATCAGTATTCTTCAGGCTTTTTTCCATGAAAGGAGATATTATGCTTAGACATTGGTTAATTGTTTTAATCGCAGTATTGTTTGAAGTAGGTTGGGTTGTCGGCTTGAAACATGCCCACACGCCACTTGCATGGATTGTGACTGTCATTGCTGTTTGTTTTACTTTTTATCTTTTATTAGTAGCAGGCAAATATTTGCCTGTTGGGACTGTTTATACTGTTTTCGCAGGCTTAGGGACAGCAGGCACTGTACTCGTAGGTGCTTTTGTATTTGGTGAATCGCTTAATGCTATAAAAATTGTATTGCTACTTCTTTTAATGGCAGGAGTAATAGGCCTAAAATTGGTCACGCCAGCATCAACAGAGACGGAGGGTGATTCATAATGGCTTGGGTTGCTATTATATTGGCTGGATTTTGTGAAGTTTTTGGAGTTGCAATGATGAACCGTTTTCAATTAGATCGAAAACTGTCGACGGTTCTGCTCCTAATTATCAGCTTCGGTGTCAGCCTCTTATTATTGTCATATGCCATGAACACTGTTTCGATGGGGATTGCTTATGCCGTCTGGACTGGAATCGGTACAGTTGGCGGCGCCTTGGTTGGCATGATCTTTTTTGGCGAGTCGACCAATTGGCGTCGTATTCTTTTCATCATCATGATTTTGACTGCAGCTGTCGGATTAAAACTAGCTTCTTAATTCTTTTTTGTGTAGAATCTATATTCTGAAAATTTTTTTAGCTATAATAGAGCAAAAGAGGAGTTGGGGTTTTGAGATGAAAGTATTTGAAGTTACTACACAAGAAGATTTGCAAAGAGAATTTGATATCCGTCTAAAGGTTTTTGTAGACGAACAAAAGGTGCCAGCGGAGGAAGAACTAGATGATCAAGATCATCTTGGCGGCAACTGCAAACATTTTCTTGTCACTACTGATGACAATATCGCTGTAGGTACAGGACGTGTTCGCTTACTTGAAGACTATGGAAAGATTCAACGTGTTGCCGTATCAAAAGAATACCGTGAACATGGAATCGGGCGCTTAATCATCCAAGCTTGTGAAGACAAAGCGAAAGAACTGGGCGCTAAAAAAGCGAAATTAGATGCACAAGTGCAAGCGCAGGGTTTTTATGAAAAGCTTGGCTACGAAGTTAAATCAGACGTCTTTTTAGATGCAGGTATAGAGCATGTGCTCATGGTTAAACCATTATAGTGAACAAAAGCTGTTCAGGAAGTCAACTAGCTTCCTGGACAGCTTCTTTTTTATCTGTATTTTTTTCCGGCTGTTTTAGTGTATAAAGAATGCCTCCAAATATAAGAATCATGCCAAGCGTTTGCCAGATGGTTGGACTAAAATCCAAAATAGTGATATCAAGCAAAATAGCTACAAGCGGATCTAAAAACACTAAGGCAGACACAATGATGGCTGGAAGGCTACGTAAACTATCAAAGAAGAGATAATATACAAAGCCAGTATGAATGATGCCAGTCCCTAAAATATAAAACCAATTTAAACCGCTCAAACCATTAAAGACTCCAAAATCCATAAACGGCAATAGCATCACAATACCAACAGATGTTTGAATAAACGTTAAAGCATAAGTGCTAAGCTCTTTAATCCCCTTCCCAATAAACATTGTCATCGCATAACAGATGGCTGAAAGAATGGCCCAGACAAATCCCGAATCCATCAACATACTGAATGAAGAAAACTGCTTTGTGCCGACAATCAAAAAGCTTCCTAAAAAGCAGACGATTACTGCTAATACTGCACCAATCGACATTTTTTCCTTTAGAAAAACACTTCCTAAAAGAAGTAAAAAAATGGGCGCTACATTATAGATAGAGATGGCGAGTGAAATGGCCATATCATGGAAGGCTTTAAATAAAAAGACCCAATTCAATACAAGAAATACGCCGCATATAATTGTGTAAAGCATCTCTTTTTTGCTCCATGTTTCGCTTTTGTAACCACCTGTCAAAGCCCAAACTGCGCTTAAAAAAAGAGTTGCAAAAATACACCGGACAAAAACTAGCTCCTCAGCTGGAATACCAGTATGGATTGTAAAAAAACCGACAGATCCAAATATCGCCATAGAAACGGCCATTTTTACTGCAGCAGATTTATTCAACTTATCTCTCCTCTCTCAATTAACTGAATGTTATAATAACTATACTACTAATTTTATAGTTCGTACGCAAAAAAAGAAGCTGCTTCCTCAGCAGCTTCTTCCTATCAGAAGAATAAGGCGCTCAATCGTCCTATTCTCTATTTTCCATTTCACCTGGCAATAATAGTACACCTATACCGAACGCTATAATGCCGGTGTACAACATATATTTAAATAGATTAGCTTCAACAATACCAAGCGGATGTGCCAGCCCAATAATCAATAAGAGCAGGCCAGCATAAAACAGTAAATATCTCATTGGGTAAAGCCTCCTTACTTGTGGCGAAAAGTGTATCCTTGCGCTTTATACGTTTTCTTCACTTAATATGCCCAAAATTTCAGATGCTTATATATACCCTATTATTATCATTTTGAAACTTTCTTATTTAGTCAGATGATAAGGTACTGAAATAATCACTACATTTCGTTTATACAAAAGCCATGTTCGGATCAATAGGCTAGACTGGTTGTGCAATATATTTTGCCACCCTTTTTTCGGTATGAACTGTGGAATAATAATCGACACTTGTCGGTTTTCACAGTTAGCCTTATGTTCAATTTTATCAATGGCTTTCGTTAACGGGGAAACGATGCTCCGATATGGTGAATAAAGAGCTAAAAGCTTAACATCCGGAAATCTACTTTCCCATTTTTTCTCAAACGCATGCAATTCTTCTTTATCAAATGCTACATAAATAGCAATTAACAGATCTGGAGACAATGACTTTGCGTAGCTGATAGAATGTTCTACTACCTTACTAATGCCTCCAACCGGCACTAAAATAACATTTCCATCAATACGTGGAAGTTCATTTGTTAATTTATTTACGCGTAATTGTTCGCCAACTAAATCATAATGATTTTTAATCCTATGGAAAATATAAATCAATGTTGGCAAAAAGATGAGCACTGGCCACACATGATCAAACTTCGTTAAGAAGAAAATCGCCGCAACAACAAATGAAATAAAGGCGCCGACTGTATTGATCAAAAACTTCCCTTGCCATCCTTTAGGCCTTTCTCGCCACCATTTCACCATCATACCTGTTTGCGCCAATGTGAACGGTATGAACACGCCGACTGCATATAAAGGGATCAATTTTTCTGTAGATCCTTGTGTAACAAGAATAAGTAACATGGCAAATACGCCCAGCATAATGATGCCGTTTGAATAGCCTAAACGGTCACCTCTTACTTGAAACATTCTTGGAATGTATTTGTCTTTCGAAAGATTGACCGCTAATAGCGGAAAAGCTGAGAAGCCTGTATTAGCCGCTAATACTAAAATGAGCGCTGTAATTCCTTGGATAAAGAAATAAAGCCATGACCGTCCAAAAACGTCTCTTGTCATTTGGGATACAACAGTTTCCTTTGGATCCGGCGCAATCCCTAGATAATAAGCCAAGAAAACAATCCCGGCAAACAGCACAGCCAACAATCCGCCCATAACCAATAAAGTTTTGGCTGCATTGACAGGAGCAGGCTTTTTAAAATTAGGAATCGCGTTTGAAATGGCTTCAACTCCTGTAAGAGCGGAACTACCTGAAGCAAAAGCCTTCAGCAGTATAAATAAGCTGACTCCCGCAACTGGCGTACCAATTGCCGCATGGAGATTAGGCGAAAATTGCCCAGTCAAGATTTTATAAATACCTGTGACAATTAGTATAATAAGGGCTGCAACAAAGAGATACACAGGATATGCAAGGATTGAAGCAGATTCTGTTACTCCTCGCAGGTTGATGATTGTCAAAAACAAAAGAAATAGTATGGCGATTTCTATATTATATTCATGCAAGCTTGGAAATGCCGATGTAATAGCATCTGTTCCTGCAGATACACTTACCGCTACTGTCAGAATATAATCGACCAATAATGAACCGCCAGATATAAGGCCCGCAGTTATCCCTAGGTTTTCCTTAGAAACAATATAGGCCCCCCCACCATGCGGATAGGCAAAAATGACTTGCCTGTATGATAAAATAAGCGCCACTAACAGAACCACGACAAACACGGCAATTGGGATGGAGTACCAAAACGCTGCTGCCCCCAATGCCATTAGAACAATTAATATTTGTTCAGGCCCATAAGCAACAGAAGATAGCGCGTCTGATGACAAAATAGCGAGCGCCTTTGTTTTACTCAGTTTTTGCTCACCTAGCTCTGTTGATTTTAGTGGTTTGCCAATTAACATTCGTTTTACTGAAATTCTCAATAAAAACACCTACTTTGGATGCGTATCGCTTCATAACCTTGTTTTATAAGCAGGCAGAAATAACCTGCAGGAGCATAAATTCCTTGTAGATATTATGCAGCCATGCAAGCCTCAGTTTCTCTTTTTTTAAGATGGCCGACCTAAGCTAAAAAAGCTTTACAATGAGTTTCGCCGCTCTATAAAAGCATCTCTTTAGCTCGTAGCCTGACAATCAAATTATGAAGCGTGCCGTAATATTACTCCCATTTTTATTAAAAGTAAATAGGTTATTTTGAAGAAAAAAAAAGAGACTCATTTGTATGAGCCTCCCCTTTATTTCTAGTCTTTTTTCACTGATGTAGCGGTTTTTAACATATCCATTGAATCTTCTATTCTTTCTAATGAATACACGACACCATTATTTTGCCATTTCACAAAGTTACCTGATGACTTTTTGGCAGATAGGTGAATCATACCGTGGTCTTTAGGTGCTGGCAACGTATTGTCTTCTAAATAATTTACGGCTTGCTTTGCAAGTTCAAGTCCATCTTTTGGCTTGTCTGTTGTCGTACGAGCAGCAAGTGACCATCTACCTTCATTCCAACCAATCCACAATGAACCTGCACCTGCATCTTGATAGCCTGTAATGTTATGTCCTAGATCTACTTTTTCCCCACCGGCTTTACTGTACTCTTCAAAACCGATTTGGTCGGAAGCCTCGTCAGTGCTCGCATATTGATGTCCTGTAAATTTCGCAATCACATCGTCTTTACTTAACTTTTTGACAGATTCATCATTAATCGGTACTTCTTTGTCCGTTTGGTAATAGACAACTGAGTAATTATTGTTATTTGATTGCACTTTTGCAGTCAAATATTTACCGCCTTCTACTGGTAAATCAGTTGGCAGCATCACTGGTAAGTTTGTTTTTATTTGTTTCCGGATGGATTCAACCACTGTACTATTTGTTTTGTCTACTTCTTTTCCCGTTTTAGACGTACTTGAAGAAGAATCATCGCTCGATTTATTGCCTTGCCCTTCTACCTTATTCGCCTTTTCCATATCCGCCTCAGGCTCTGTGCCACCTAATGTGTTTGTGCTACCTGTTTCATTTGTTTTTTTGTCATTGTCACTTTTTTCTACTTGTCCTGTTTTTTGATTATCTTCATCATTATTTCGGTGATCTGCACTCTTGTCAGTATTGCTTGAACATGCCGTCAGCAAGCCAACAGCGACAAAACAGCTTAAAATTTTTGCAGAATATTTCATGTTGGCATCTCTCCTTTTTTGTCTCATTATATCACTTCCCATTTTTGTTAAATCTAAACGTAGCCTTGTCTCCTGCTTCCAATAAAAAAAGCCGTCATAGGACAGCTCTATACTTTCGGAATTTCCCTCGTAGCTATTAAAAAAATGACAGCAGATAAGACGAAAAGGATGAATGGTTTAATAGCGACATCCAAGCCTTGTCCAACAATTAAATGTGTGGAAACGGCACCTGCCATCAATGCAGCCAAGATACAGCTAGAAATTGGCACAAAACCTTTTTTCCAGAAGCCAAGCAATAGGCCTACCCCTGAAGTTGCTTCGAGTGCACCCACGCCGTACATGATTACTTTTCCGTAGCCAAATACTTCCGTAAAGTTTGAAACATGCATGGAATGTGCGGTCAGCTTCAAATAGCCAAAATACATAAAGCCAACAGACAAGAGCAATTGAATAACATGTGCTGAATATTTTCTAAGCATTAAAAATCCCCCTACTATATATTCATTATTACTATATATAGGCGAGGGATCTTTTTTAGAATCTATAAAGGCAAATTTATGCTGTTTTAAACGTTATACGTATAATTTCATCCATTCGATGAAGTTTTCGATAACAGAATCTAAAAACTTCACTGTACTCTCATCAGTTAAGTTTCCATTGCTATCGAATTTATTGTGTGCTGCTCCCACATATACTTCATTTCGTTGAAGAACTGGAGAACCTAAGCCTGGGGCAAATAAAATATCGCGTAGATGTCCTTGCGCTTTAACTGTGCCCAAGTTGCCCATAGAAGCACCCATAATAAGAGATGGTTTACCAATCATTACTTGGTCAACACGAGATAACCAGTCAATCGCATTACCAAGTACACCTGGAATAGAAGCATTATACTCAGGAGTTACCCAAAGAACAGCATCTGCTTCTTTTACTTTTTGTTTAAAATCAATCACCGATTGTGGTGGCTCATTTTCTGTATCCTGATTGTACATTGGGATATCATTTAAACGTAAAATTTCTAAATCAAATTGGTTAGAATACTTTTTCTCGATATATTGTGCCAACATTAAATTATAAGACTCTTTTCGAATACTTCCGACAATTGCTACGACTTTCACTTTAATTCCTCCTCTAAACTCTTTTCATTATTTTCCTTCTTTATATTACCCATTAATTCTGATATTGTCACAAACTTGAACCCTTTTTTCTGCAATTTATTTAAGATGACCTCAAGAGACTGAATAGTTTGCTTCCGATTCCCGCCTCCATCATGGAATAGTACAACATCGCCTGGTCTCGCTCCATTTAATACTTTTTTAGTAATTTTGTTAACGCCAGGATTTTTCCAATCTTGTGTATCTAGATGCCATGACCATATCACGACTTTATAGCCTTCTTTTTGTGCTATCCGTATCATTTGGTCATTGTAATTGCCGCCAACCGGTCGAAAAAGACTTGGTGTAAACCCGGTGATATTGTGAATTATTTCATTCGTTTGGTTCAATTCTTCCACTAATGTCTTGCTATTGACCTTATACGGATGTGAATAAGTATGGTTTGCTAATTCGTGGCCTTCAGCGTATTGACGCTTAATAATATCTGGGTGCTTTTCTGCGCTTTTGCCCAGCACAAAAAAAGTGGCCTTCGCATTATATTTTGACAACACATCTAAAATCTCCGGCGTGTATGTTGGATCTGGCCCATCATCAAAAGTTAATGCAATCATTTTTTCATCTGTTTTCACATCCCACAGTACTTGTCCTGTTTGCTCATAGTATTGCCGTCCCTTATTTTCCGCTTTGCTTAAGGTAGCGTAACCAATGGAGATGACTAGAACACAAACAGCAATCCATATTAATTTATTCCTTGTCACATCATCACCTCCAAAGCGTTTATTATTACTATTTACAAATAGCGATAATTTATGCCTCATAAAAAAGACATAGAAAATTAACTTCAAATAAGTTTAATGCAGTTTTTTTTATGTAAAAAAGGGAACACTTTATATTAAGTAATCATGCGTTTTAGGAGGATGAATTTACAGATGCCAAATGAAAATACTTTACCCAAAGAAGAAGGCGTTGATCACACTCTCAGTTTATTAAAAGAAGGCTATTTATTTTTAGCAAATCGCCGTAATACGCTGAATTCCAAAGTTTTTGAGACGCGAGTACTTGGAAAAAAGGCAATTTGTCTAAGTGGCAAAGAAGCAGCAGAATTATTCTACGATAATAAAAAATTTATTCGTCACGGGGTCGTACCCGAACGGGTTATTCAAACCCTATTTGGAAAAGGCGGTGTACAAGGACTTGATGGTGAAGAACATACACATCGAAAAAAAATGTTTATGTCCGTTATGACAAAGGAACGGCTACAACAGCTTGCAGATATCACCGGCCAGCAATTCGCTATGGCTGTAGACAAATGGCGAAGCCAAGAACAGGTCGTTTTATTTGAAGAAATGCAATTACTTCTGACCAAAGTTGCATGTGAGTGGGCAGGTGTACCTCTATCAAAAGACCAAATACAAAAGCTTTCGAAAGATTTAACATCTTTATTTGAGACACCAGCGGCAGTAGGTCCTCGTAATTGGGGTGGCAGAATGTCACGTAATAGAATTGAAAAATCACTCATTGAGTTAGTAGAGGCTATTCGGGAAGAAAAGGTGACCGTTTCAGCGGATTCTATTTTATCGATTTTTGCTACACATCGTGATTTAGATAATCACTTATTGGATAAGCATGTGGTTGCGGTCGAAATATTAAACATCTTGCGCCCGATTGTAGCTGTTTCTATTTTTGTAAACTTTTTAGCTCTAGCTCTACACAATTATCCAGAAGACCGAAAAAAACTTGAAACAGGTGATCCAGCGTATGCGCAAATGTTCATTCAAGAAGTAAGACGCTTTTATCCTTTCTTCCCGTTCACAGGAGCCACAACAAAAGAAAGCTTTACGTGGAAGGGGTATGACTTTGAAGAAGGTACACTTACCCTATTAGATTTATATGGAACAAACCATGATCCTGATGAGTGGGAAAATCCTGATAAGTTCTTACCTGAACGATTTAAAGATTGGAAGGAAAGTCCTTTTTCATTTATTCCACAAGGTGGCGGTGATTTTGTAATGGGACATCGCTGTGCTGGTGAATGGGCAACGGTAGAGATTTTGAAGGTCTGCCTTGATTATCTAGTAAACAAATTAACATATACAATGCCCCCACAAGATTTAAGCTATAGCATGTCAGACATTCCGAGCATCCCTAAGAGCAAAATTATTCTTACGAATGTGGAACCTAAAAAAGGGTAATTTTTTCTCTACAATAAAAAAGGCCTCCATATGGGGGCTTTTTTTCATTAGGCAGGCTGTAAACTTGGCACACTTTGAAGTTTTTGAAAGTGTTCCAAATCTTCCTGATATAATTTGCGATAAGTAGATAAACTATGTTCTTTTATTAGATGAAAGCTTTCTTCCTCAACAAGTTGATAAAGACGATTTAACTTTTCTGCGTTCTCCCATGCTGTTTCTTCAAATACTATATTCATTTCATGCTCTTCTATAAGCACACTCATTAATGTTTGATCAGCATAAAACTCATCAAAAGTATGGCACTCCTTTAAGTCAAAAATCTCAAAAGTTCTAGTCAACGATGCTAGCAAAGCATCCCTGTCCATAGCATGGCCAAGTTCATGAATCGTAATGGCTTTTACATATTCTTCAATTGAAACTCTATGTGTTAGTTCGTCATTTGCCTTCAACAAACGAGATGGATCAAAACTAACATAATCTCCAATAAAATTATAGCTCATATTAATTCCTGATTGATCTTCTCTAAGTTCTTTTCCTATATTAACGACTTCCATAATTGATTGAATAAGTTCTTGAAAATGTTGTGATGTGTACTGTGCTTGCATAATGCATTAACTCCTCAAAATGTTCGTTCGCAAGAAATGGGCCAAGCCCGTCAATAAAAATCAAACTTGATATAATATATACGAAGTAATATGTAAATTCAAGGGAAAATATTCATCACAATAAAAAAAATCATTCTAAATATTAAAAAATACTATTTTTGACACAAAAAAAGAGTGTTTGTGAGGAATAAATCCTCACAAACACTCTTACCTAGTAATTTTCACTTTTGTGTGCTAAAATAAATACACCTAGTAATGATAGAGATTAATTAATTATTGATTAATCTCTGTCTTATTTTTTGCGGTTTTTACGAGCACGAGCTTCTCCGCCCTTACGGCCAGCTTCTTCGCGGCTCATTTTGCCGTCGTTGTCATCGCTATCAGAGCGTTGGTTGCTGCGAGCTTCTCCGCCTTTTTGGCCAATTTCTTCATAGAAGTCACGGTCATGGTTTTTAGAAGTAGCTTCTCCACCTTTTTTACCGATTTCTTCGTAGAAATCACGATCATGGTTGTCAGCTGTTGCTTCTCCACCTTTTTTGCCGATTTCTTCATAGAAGTCACGGTCATGGTTTTCAGCTGTTGCTTCTCCACCCTTTTTACCGATTTCTTCGTAGA
The DNA here is from genome assembly GCF_007988965.1 of Rummeliibacillus stabekisii. GTDB lineage: Bacteria > Bacillota > Bacilli > Bacillales_A > Planococcaceae > Rummeliibacillus > Rummeliibacillus stabekisii. Next base: position 25,362 of record NZ_BJVD01000007.1, on the reverse strand, counting down.
ATTCACGACCATGTGATTCTGCTGTTGCTTCTCCACCTTTTTTACCAATTTCTTCGTAGAATTCACGGCCATGTGTTTCAGCTGTTGTTTCTCCGCCTTTGCGTCCTGCTTCTTCCACTGTCATTTTTGCATCTTTACGTTCTTTATTGTCTTTAGCCATTTTAAATTCCTCCTAGTATGTTTGGTATTTTGATGTTTTTTTGAACTTATTCTTTCTTAGTTAAGCTCATTATTTATATTCCCGCGGACCAAATTATTAAACTCTTTTTTTGAAATTTTTTAGATATTTATATACTTATCGCTTAATTAGTAATTATATTGCTTTCTGATTTCCCCCCTTCTTATCGTTTTCTATTAAACATGTCTTCATAGGAATGTCCTTCATTATATAAAAAACCGCAAGCCATAGCCTGCAGTTCTTTTTACGGATTTGTTCTTCCATCTGTACTAGAATATTCGTTAAACTTCACATCATTTTCATTGCTTAATGCTTGTCGGCGTTTGCCTTCAGAAGAAACCGCTTCATTTGCAGCAATTTCGATTTGGTCGCCATCACTTGTACCGCTTACAGATGGATTAGATTGTTTTTCTTCTAATAGATTATTCTCAACAAGTCGACGTACATACTCTTCTAGTGGCAAACCTTGCTCTTTTGCCTTCGCTTCCAGTTGTGTCATCTCTTCATCCTGCAGCTGTATTGTTATTTGTTGTGCCATATGTTTATCATCCTTTCTAGTAGTTCTATCTACCTTTACCTACTTTCTCGGAAATTCAAACACACAACCTATAAACTCGAAAATTTCGCCAAATCGTCTCTATGACCAATCATTACCAGAAGATCTTCTTTTTCGAATTGTTGATCAACAGGTGGTGTAACAATGATTTCTCCGTCCCGCAACAATGCGATAACACTTAAATTATACTTTGCACGGATATCAAGTTCCCTTAATGTCTTACCTTCCATGTGCTTAGGTATGACTATTTCTTCGATATTATAATTTTTAGAAAGCTCAATATAATTTAGCATGTTAGGGGATAACAGTTGGTTCGCTACCCTCTCGCCCATATCTCGTTCCGGATAAATAACCCAATCAACACCTACTTTTTCTAAAAGAATTCCATGACGTCGGCCAAGGGCTTTTGCAATCGTCTTTTTAACACCCAACTCTTTTAAAAGCATCGCTGTTAATATATTTGTTTGTAAGTCATCACCAATTGCTACAATGACACAATCAAACGTATCAACTTCTAATGAAACAAGCGATTTCTTCTCCGTAGCATCTGCAATAACAGCTTCTGTTACATATTGTTCAGCATCATTGACTCGTTCTTCATTAATATCGATACCTAACACCTCTTGGCCAGCCTCATGCAGCCTGCGTGCGATACTTGTTCCAAATCTACCTAATCCAATGACTGCGTATTGTCTAACTACCATCATTTTCACTCCTATTCATTAACCGATCATAATATTACCTTTTGGTCGATGGAACGTTTCTTTTTGGCGTCTCCGTGTAATGGCAATACCAATTGTAAGTGGACCTAGTCTCCCTGCAAACATCGTGAGTATAATGAGCAGTTGGCCGATCGGTGAAAGTTCAGTTGTTAAACCCATTGTCAAACCTACCGTTCCAAAAGCTGATGTTGCTTCAAATAAATACATAATAAAGTAATGCCCTGTATCTGTAATGCTTAATATGAAGGTGACAAAAGCAACTATAGCAAAACCACACATTGCTACTGTGAATGCTTTAAATACGATTTCCTTTACCAGTCTTTTCTTAAAAATCACAATATCTTCTCGCCCTTTTATTTGGCTCCAAACTGTTGCAACTAAGACGACAAAGGTTGTTACTTTGATACCGCCTGCAGTCGAACCTGATCCTCCTCCAATGAACATAAGAAACATCATAATTAACAACGTTGCGTGCGTTAAATCTCCTATAGGCAATGTATTGGCGCCTGCAGTACGAGAAGTTACAGATTGGAATAACGCACCCAATACTTGACCTAATGGTGAAAGTGGACCAAGTGTTTTGGTATTGCCAAGTTCAAGCAAATATATAGCTATTGTCCCGAAAAGCGTAAGAGATATAGATGTGATTAGCATAATCTTTGTATGCAAGGATAGTTTCCTTGTTTTTCTATACTCATACAAATCATTCATTACAATAAAGCCAATTCCTCCTAGTGTTATTAGAACACAGATGGTTAGAACAATGACGGGATCATCCACATAAGATGTCAAACTACGAAATCCTCCCAATAAATCAAAACCAGCATTATTAAAATTTGAAATGGAATGGAAGATTCCGTAATAAATAGCTTTTCCAATTGGCATATCGTACGAAAAACGAATCGCTAAAAGAAGAGCGCCCGATAATTCAATTACACCTGTAAAAAGCAATATCCTTCTCACCAGAATCCCAATACCTGTAAAGTCATTTACATTAATAGCCTCTTTTAATACCAACCTTTCTTTCAAGGAAATTCTCTTTCCTAGTAGCATAAAAATAAAAGATGCGAAGGTCATGAATCCTAGTCCGCCGATTTGGATCAAAGAAAGAATGACTAACTCGCCAAAAAGAGAAAATGTACTCCCAGTGTCTACCACGACTAAGCCTGTAACACACGTCGCGGACGTAGCTGTAAATAAGGCTTTCAAAAAGGGCAATCCCTCACCATTCTCCGTTGCAGCTGGCAAAGATAAAAGAGTTGCGCCTAACAAAATTAATATCGCAAAACCGAGCACCAACGTTTTAGATGGATTTATATTTCTCTTTATTTTCACTATCGCTACTCCTATTTTCTTGAAATTTCCGACATCCTATTTTAAACGCGGATTGATTTAAATTTATCTCATATATTACCACATGCTAACTAGAATTATGCGAATAATTTTACTTTAACTGCATATGATTATATCAATCATTTGGGTATTGACAATAACTTCAAATATCATATATTATACATGACAGATTGATTTACGAAGAAAAAGGCAGCGACTTACAAGTTCCCTATAACTACTCTTTAAAGGTGGCTAACATGAGACAAACAAACAACCGATATACCGTAAATGCTGTTGGTACAGAAGGACAAATTTACCTAACAAACTGCAAGGATAAACATGAATTAAAACAATGGTTAGCCAAACATGAACATCATATCATTAAAGAAGAATTACAAATTATTGATAAAAAGAGATTACAACTATTTAAAATGTTCTCTTTTAAAAAATAAGACAGCTACCATTCCTATTAATATAAAAAGACGATTTTTTTGCCCCCCTGCTCACAAAAAATCGTCTTTTCACTTTTTACATATAAATCTCTGCTACATGCGTTACCATATTGCGCCCTTTCTCTTTTGATGTGTAAAGTGCTTCATCTGCACGCGCTTGAATTGATTGCTCAGTAACGCCCCTTGTCGCTGTCGCTACTCCTATACTGATCGTGACGGTAGGAATCGTCCATAATGAACCAGCTACATATTCGCGTAGACCCTCTGCTACCTCTAAAGCCTTTCTCTGATTGGCCTCTCCCAAAATTACAGCAAATTCCTCTCCGCCAATTCTAGCCGCAATATCTTCGCCGCCTATCTTCTCTTGAATCATTTGGGAAATTGTTTTTAACACTTGGTCACCTATCGGATGGCCAAATGTGTCATTCACTTTCTTGAAATGATCAATATCGATAATTAATAGGGAAAAAGGGTTGCCTGATTTATTAAATAGACTGATACATTCTACCATCTTCTCTGAATAACCCCTTCGGTTATGCAAACCTGTAAGCTCGTCTGTCATCGCCAGCTCTTGAAGCATGGTGTTCATACCGATTAACTCCTGTTGCTTATTCTCCAGTTCTTTGCGTAATCCGTTTAGTTCCTGGATTGCCTTTTTCTTAGCGATATTTCTTTCCTCAGCTTCCTTCTTAGCTGCTAATATCACTTTTTCGTATTCACGCCTTTTTTTTATTGCTATCATGGCACACGAAATTGTTATTTCCCCATCGTTTAACTGCTTTATTGCATTCATAATAACAGGAACTTCTTTGCCTGTCTTTGACATTAAAGATATGTACACTTCTTCTACGCTTTCTTCCATTTCAATAATTGGCAATACGAATAATTGATAGAACGTTTGGCTTGGAACCGTCAAAAGGGACTGAATGGACTTTCCTTTGAGTTCAGACATTTCAAATTCAAGCAATTGAAGTAGCATAAAATTAGCATCCAAAATTCGCCCATTTTCTGCAAGCAGTAAATAACTACAGGGGGCATAATTTAATTGTTCATTCATACTTAATCATCTACCTCTTAAATATTCGCTAGACATGAGAAAATTAACTGCGTTGTTTCTTCCGGCTGACTTACATGTGGACAATGTCCAGTTGCCTCCATAAAAAAGATAGCGCTTTCTTTTATATGTTCATTCATATATATGCCTACCTCTTTCGGTGCTATTGAATCGTCTTTACACTGTAAAATACACGTTGAAACAGTTACTTGTTGAAGCACATGGCGATAATCAGATAAAAAAGTAGCCCTTGCAAACTCTTTTGCACATAGTGGATCTGTGGAGCAAAAGCTTCCCTCCAATTCAGCAGCAAGCTCTGGTCTTTCCAAATTTTTCATGACCACTTTAGAAAGATAGTTAGCCCAGCCAATGTAGTTAAGCTCCATCATTTCGAAAAGCCCATCTAAATCCTCTCGTTCGAATCCACCTTTATAGGAAGGCAAATCATTTATATAGCAAGGAGATGGTCCAAGCATGATTAGCTGCTTAAAAAGCGCCGGTTCTTGTAGTGATGCAAGCATACCTATCGTAGCACCGACAGAATGCCCAACATAAATGACTTCCTTCAGTCTTAGCTCCTTGCACATTTCCACTACATCCTGCGCATAGCCTTCTAAGGTTTTATATTTTTCAGATTGATATGCAGAGTAATCAGATTTTCCCGCTCCTACATAATCAAATAAAATGACGCGATATTCTTTTTCAAATTGCGGTGCAACATAGCGCCACATAGTTTGGTCACAGCCAAAACCCGCGGCAAAAATGATAGCTTGTTCTCCTTCACCGCTCATTTTTACATTATTCTTTTTTATAAAATCTAGCATACTGTCATCACCTTTTATTTTAGCATCAATATAGTACTTATTTATTTTATTTTTTAATAAATTATACCATAATGTAATACCTATTACATACATACAATAAATAATTTATATAGTATTATATACCCAGTATATTTTGTAGCGCTTCTTCTGCTGTTGGGTATTTATAATTAAACCCTGAATCTAACAACGCTTGAGGGAACACGTTTTGGCCTTCGAGTACTATTGTGCTTTTTTCGCCCAGCAATAGCTTCATCATAAAGCTTGGGACAGGAAGAAAATGAGGCCGCCTTAAAACTTCACCAATTGCACGACCAAAATCTTTCATTCTAAGTGGGGTAGGCGCTGTGACATTAATTGGCCCTTTTAAAGATGAGGTGTTAATTGCATATAAGATTGCACGAGCAACATCGTCTACATGAACCCAGGAAACCCATTGTCTTCCGCTTCCTACTGTACCGCCTACAAATAACTTATAAGGCAATGCCATAAGCGGTAATGCGCCCTCATCCCCAAGAATTACGCCAAATCTGGCTAGGACTGTCCTTACTCCTGCCTCTTCTGCTCTATTCGCCATACCTTCCCATTTTTGAACTGTTCCACCTAGAAAATCTGTTGCCTTTTCTGTAGATGTTTCGGTATAACTAGCTGTCGTAGAAGCTGGATAGATGCCAATCGCACTCGCGTTAACAAGTACAGTCGGTTTATATGAGACTGCTTTGATAATGCGGATTAATTCCTCCGTGGCTAACATACGGCTATCTACTACTTCTTTTTTATGCGTTTCTGTCCAACGCCCATCATTAATCGATTTTCCTGCCAAGTTAACCCATGCATCGATTGAATCCAATTCCTTTTCAGGAGCATCTTCTTCACCAAGCCACTTCACATAGGTTATTCCATTTTCTTTTTTTGAATGCCCTCTTGTCAGGATATAAACTTCATGGCCAATCTCCAGTAGCAGCTCTGCTAGCCTTTTCCCTACAAATCCGGAACCGCCCGTTATACCCACTTTCATATAGTTATAACCTCCAAATTCTTATCATAGCTCTTTCTCAAACATTACCATATCCAGCGCTCTAATCCCGTTTTCATAAATAGGGGTAGGATACGCAGCAAAAAAGCCTTTTTTCACCCCAGATAAACGAAAGCCACATTTTTGGTAAAAAGCAATGTTATCAATACTAGAATTAGCCGTTCCCACAATCATTTTTTTAAAACCAGCTTGTGTGAACAGGAACGTACATTCAGCTATAATTTCTTTACCTAACCCTTTCCCTCTCCAAGCATTTTCTAAAGCTAAATTTTTCAATTCAATCGTATGCTCGTCTATTTCTATAAATAGCGCCACACCGATAGTCTCCTCATTGCTGCATATGCCATAAAGTACACCTTTATTTAAATAAGTACGCACTATTGCTTCCTCATCGGCTAGCTTCAAATAGGATACATACTTAGCGCGCTCATTCTCTTCAATTCTTTGAAAATGGAGCTTGTTGGACTGATGATTTTTCATACGTTTCTCCCTCTTTAACATCTAACTTCATCCGCACCGTTTGTAATTGATGCCCATCGAAATCTTCTTCAAATTCCTCTACTACTTTAAACCCCTTTGCCTTATAAAAGTTCATACCGATTGTATTATCTTTTTCTACATTTATGCATACATACGCTGGCTTCAAATCTTCAATGCCTTTTTGTAAAAGAGCAGTCCCTATCCCCTGCTTCTGATATTCAGGATGAAGATAGATGGCAGCCAATTCAACCCATTGGCCAGTCTGTATATTCGAGTAATTGGCGAAACCAACGATTACTCCCTCTTGTTCAGCCACATAAAAAGGAGATCCAGAATATCTTTTTTCTAACATGTCTGGATTATATGCTTGTGCAAGAAACCGATCCTGCACATCACGCGGTATGATTCCCTCGTATGTTGAATGCCAACTCGTCTGCGCGATTTCTTGGACCTCTTGGATATCTGGATAACTCATTTTCCGAATTACTAACTTCATGTTTTTGTACTCCCTTCTATATATAACTCTTTCTAGTTAACTTCTATCTACCACATACTATTTCCTGCTTCTGTTGTTAAATCTAACTTTTACGTTTCACTTTTAAAGAAAAAGGAAATACTATTGTTTAGGGAGTGAAGTCAATTGAACAATAATATGAAAAAGTATCTACCAAAAGCATCACTATTTCTGGCAGCAGGGGTTATCTTAGCAGGGTGCGGCAATGATACCAAAAGCACAAGCCCTCAAAAGGACAGTTCTCAGCCTAAACAAACTGAGAGCAGTAATACAAGTACAAGCAGTAATGAAAATACCGAATTAAAAACTCTAAAAAACCTTTCAAAGGATCCAGATAAAAATGATTCATCAGAAGGTGACTTTGATCTAGTAGGAAAATATGTAAAAGAAAATAACGACGAGATTACCTTAGAGGTACATGGAAAGCAAATAGCCATTCAAAAAAAAGTATCATTTGAAAGCGACAAAAAAGGTATGAAAGGAGATTGGCAAGACAAGCAAGTGGTTGTGGAAGTATCCACAAATAAAGCCGTTGCAGAAAGTGTTAAGCCAACAGACAAAACACTCGCAGATCAGGATGGTGTATATGATAGAGATGGCGATGAAAAAGAGATCATTGGCAAACTCGTTAAAAACGATTCAAAAGGGTTAACTCTTCAAACGCCAAATGGCAATAAAACATTCCAGAAAACGCATGACTTTGAGTTAGATGATGAAGCGAAATCTCAAAACAAATTGGAAAACAAAACGGTTCGAATCGAGACAGATGAGCATGGTAAAGCAGAGGAGCTAAGCTATAGCTGGATTGATCAAGAGGAAACAAAATAATACATGAACTAAAAAAGCTGCATGAAGTTGTCGCTAAGACATTTCATGCAGCTTTTATTATGCTTTAAAAATAGATTGAAGGGATCCAATCACTGGTCTGCAATCTTCACTTTGGCAGATCGCTGAAATGACGGCCACACCATCTGCTCCGCTCTCTTTTAACGGCTGTGCGTTCTCGACCGTAATACCACCGATAGCCACAATAGGGAGGTTTGGATACAAAATTCTAGCTTGTTGTAAAAAAGCTACTCCTGCAGGCTTCTTGGCATCTTGTTTAGACTTCGTTTCATATATAGGGCCAATCCCGACATAATCTGTACCTTGATCCACTGCCTGCACCAATTCTTCTTTTGTATGCACTGATACACCAATCATCTTCCCCTTAAATTCCGGCCGTATTTTTTCCAGCTCCATATCTTCTTGCCCGATATGCACACCATCCGCTTCTATCTTCAAAGCCAATTCGATATGATCATTGACAATAAATGGGATCTCATATTGCTTGCAGAGCCTCTGGCACTCACGCGCAAACATTTCAAGATCTTTGCCAGTTAATGCCCCTTCACCCTTTTCACGCAACTGAAACATTGTGATACCAGCCTGTAATGCTTGTTCGAGCACTTGGAGGGGTGGTTCAATGCAGTTTTGCGTGCCCATAATCAGATAAACTGCTAAATCCTCTTTCCTCACTAATTGTCACCTCACAGTTGCCGCTTAATTTTTTATACGCAAAATGGTTTGTAGGACCATGTCCATTCCCTATATTTAATGGATGTTGAATAGCTAAATGGACGAATTTTTTCGCTTCTATTATGGCACTTTTTAAAGAGAAGCCCTGTGCCAAAAAAGCGGTTAACGCTGCTGAGAAGGTGCATCCTGTACCGTGTGTTTGAACAGTGGAAATTCGCTTCGTTTGCATTGAAAAGAACGAACCATCTTGAAAAAATACAGTATCTACTGCATCCTTACCTTCTAAATGACCGCCTTTTATAATGACGCATGAAACACCCATTGCAAGCATTGCGTTTGCAGCCTTTTCTAAGTCTTTTGGGCTTTTTATTTCGATTCCGCTTATTACCTCTGCTTCTGGTATGTTTGGCGTAAGAATAGTTGCACGCGGCAATAGGAATTTTTTCAGCGCAGTCACTGCCTCATGTTGTAGCAAAAATGCTCCACCTTTCGCAATCATCACTGGGTCTACTACCAATTGTGTCTCTTTATCTCGCAAACTATGTGCTACAGCTTCAATAATCTCGGCAGAAAACAACATGCCCGTTTTCACCGCTTTTATCGGCATATCCCTCATCACTACTTCGATTTGCTGCTGAACAAATTCTGGTTGGGCTGGGTATATACCTTCAACACCTAGCGTATTTTGTGCAGTCAATGCCGTAATAGCTGATGTGCCAAAAACGCCAAGCTCCTGGAAAGTCTTTAGATCTGCTTGAATACCTGCTCCTCCACCGCTGTCAGAACCGGCAATAGTCATGGCAATATTCATTATGCTCGCCCCCCTGAAACCTGTTGCAATTGATTAAGTACTTCTTGTTGAACAGCACCTAACCATTCCTTCTGGCATGCCATCTCGGCAACCTTTTTATAGTCTTTCAAAACGTCGGTTAAGATAGAAAGGTTATTTCTTTCTACTGCTAAGGCTGCTGTACAAATAGCGCTAAGCAAACACCCCGTACCCGTAATCTTCGTCATGAGCTCATGACCGCCTGCTATATAATCAATACTTTCGCCGTTTGTTGCAATGTCCACCTCGCCGGTGACAATAACAAAACAGTTGTACTGTTTCGCTATAGCTTTTGCTGTCTGCTCGGTATCCATCTCTCCTACGCCGCTGTCTACTCCCTTTGAGTCCCAATTGACACCTGCGATTGCTGCAAGTTCTCCAGTATTGCAGCGAATAAGATCAAATTTAATTTCTCTCAATAAATTCTTCACCGTCTCGCGACGAAAGGCAGTGGCGCCTACGCCTACCGGATCTAGAACGACAGGAATTCCCACTTCATTCGCTTTGCGTCCAGCTACAATCATTGCTTCTTTTGTTCGGCCATTAATGGTACCAATATTAACAAGTAAACCACTTGCAACAGAAACCATATCTCCTACCTCTGCGATTTCATCTGCCATAACTGGCGATGCCCCAATCGCGAGCAGTCCGTTTGCTGTAAAATTTGCTACTACATAATTTGTTATACAGTGGATTAAAGGATTTTTCTGATTTATTTTAAGCAAGCTCATAAGGTGAAAGCTCCTTCCAATTTTCTAAAGACCAGGCCATATCCCAAAACTTGCATTCGTAATAGGCACTCATTTGGAAAAATGCTTTCATCTTTTGATGGTCAGCTGGGTGTTCTTTCGCATACTTATTGAGCATCTGCTTTTGGATGTCCAGTTGATCTTTAAACTCTTTACCGCTATACAATTCAATCCAATCTCTGTATAACTTCTGTGTCGGTTTTTCATCTTTATACGCTTCACCAATACTTTGGTATAACCAAGGACATGGCAGCAACGCGGCAAATGCAACTGGCAGGCTTTCGTTTAGAACGGCGTTATACATATGGTTAATATAATTGTTGTTGGCCGGCGCAGGAATAAGCTCCGCTTGTTCTTGTTCTCCAATATGAAGTTCTTTGAAAACAGTCCGGTGGAGCTCAAGTTCTGCTTCATTTATACTTCTAGCTGATTCAAGATAATAGGCCATTTCCTGGTTCGTCTCTGATTTGGATGCTGCTATTGCCAATATTTTTGAGTAATGCTTTAAATAAATGGCATCCTGCATCATATAAAATTTAAAGTTCTCCATTGGCAGTGTGCCCTGTACTAACCCTTTCACGAATGGGTGTACCATGCTATCATCCCAATATGCATCTGCTTCTTCTCTAACAACTTCATCAAATCTCACTGTTCGTCCTCCTTTAAAGTGGACGTAGACGCAAAAAATCCCTATGAGTAGACATAGAGATTTCATACCTTCATCTGCTCCCTACGTCAGTATTAACTGTCAGGTTCTAAGGGTCAGGTTTTAACCTTCTCAACACTTTCGTGTCCCCCCGCACTAAAATATTTGGTTGGGTACAAAAAAACTCTCCCATAAACGGAGAGCTGCTGTACAAAACGATCATATGTACTTTGCTCCCTACGCCAGTATTAACTGACAGGTTCTAAGGGTCAGGCTTAAACCTTCTCAACACTTTCGTGTCCCCCTGCAAATATTTAAGTTATATTCATCGTACCATTCAACTGGATGCCATTCAAGGATAAAACAAGCATAGCTTTTTACAACATATTAGAATTCTTTCTTAAACACATAACTTACCTTGTCGTACCCCATCTTTTCCTCATAAAAACGGTGTGCCTTCGTACGTTGCAACCCAGAAGATAAGGCCACACACTCATACTTATATTCTTTCGCCCATGCTTCTACAAATTCAAGCAACTCTTCTCCATAACCGAACGAGCGCTTAGATGCATCTGTCACTAAATCACATACCCATATATATCTTCCATAATAAAGTGTAATCATTGGCTGGAAACCGACCACCGCAACTATTTCATCAGAGTCAACGAGTGCATAGAGCTTATACTGTTCCTTTTCCATCGCTTCCATCACTAATTCTACATATGTGTTTATATCTAAATGTGTTCTGAGTTGGCTCATGACCGGAAAGGCATCCATAATTTCATCTTTTGAGTTTAAATTTTTTATCATTTTCATAAAAACACCTCCTAGATTATCGATACTCATTCATAAAGATCACGACTTCCCTTTTCGAAACGTTCCGGAAAGCGTAAAATGATATCTCCGTTTGAAAAACTTTCTCCATTATTAGTAAAAATAATCGGCTCTTTTACGCCAGGCTTGGCATTCGGTCTCCATCCAAAATTAAACGCATCTCCATCCTCCCCATTTACGAAGAGCCAATCCGTTTGAACAGGTCTAGCATAATCTTTAATCGTAGCCCAATCTTCTGGAATAGAAAAAACCCCATATGTCTTATTATGCAATAGCACTTTCTCTGTCATTTGAACTGGTGGAATATAAAGACTTTGCCTATCGTAGGTGATATAATCACGCTGCCTCAGTAGATAAAATGTAAATGAATCCACCTTGTTTTTATGGAAAATATTCCACACATATACATACTTTGGACGTTTTCTATCTTCTATCTTCCATATCATCGGTTCTTCTCGATTATCCACTTCAGCGACTCGCCATTTATTCTTCTTCCAAATCCAATAGCTAAGTCCATAGTCTTTATTCAAAGAAATAAAAGGAACCACTTTATGGCGTTCATCAACGTGGATTATATCTTGTATTGTTTTTACGCTAGCCTCAGGGAAGGTCTGATTTATATCCTTTTTCAGCGCTTCCTCTGTTGGAAAAGGCGCTGGTTTTGAAAAAGAAGAATAGAAGAATAGACCTATAATACCAATAACCACCACTAAAAGAGCAAACATTCCTTTTCTTTTCTTCATATTATTGCTCCTCCTTTAGCACGGAATTATTTAAACGGTAATAAAGCTGTTGCTGAGGTGTAGTTATCAAAATTCCTTTTCCGTCTTTTTCTATGTACAGTACCGGTGATGGAAGCCCACTTCCCCATTTCGGCTTTACTCCTGCAAGCTGATAAGGAAAATGTTCATCTTTTTTGTTAATTTCTGAGGGACTCATCCCATATAGGCTTGAAAACCACTTATCGCTATAGATTTCCCGCTGTTTCATATGTGTGAATTTCCCTGCTAGCTTCTTTCTATCTAACACTATCTTCTTTTTTGCTGAAGGATGAATAGTAATTAATTTTGCATTTTCTAAATTCGCTAGGTATGTTGCTGGTTTTTTGTCTGGAAAAATCCATTGTTGAAAGGGTATTGCTACAAGTGAAGCTACTATAAAAATGAAATTGAAGCTAAACCCCAGCCAAGCAAAAGAGCGATATGATTTCCATCGATTTCTGCCTTTTAATATAAAGTATAAAATCCATACCCCTAAAGGCAAAATGGATAGTTTTAGCGCTGTGTTCCAGATATTCAAGTTAATAGAAAAAGAAAAAAGACCTACGAATAACACGAGTACAGCCTTCCAAATTTTAATGCCGCCTCCATGTTTTTTATAGTTACGGTAGAATAGGTAACCACAGATACACCATGCTAAAAGTAGAGTTATGACAGGTATAATAGCAATGGATGAATAATCAATTGTAACCACACTCTCTCCCCCTTCTGCTTCTCATTTTCGGATGATGTCCCTACTTCCTATATACATCATTATGTCATAAGGAATCCAACCAATATAGCATAATTTTACCTTTTTGGTAAATGCATTTAACAAACCAATAAGCTTTTATTATATGATAGACAGTATATTAAGAGAGCTAAAGAGGTGACCCATGTCAAAATTTAAGCGATTCATGCGTTTAGAGTGGCAGAATTTTAAAGAAGAATTTAAAGAGGACATTCATTATGAATGGGAAACAAACTATAAGGGACATATAATTAAAGTCGTTATGGATATTCATGCAAAACAATTATTTGTAGATCAAACATTAGTGAAACAAGTTCAATATCCAAGCTTTGTTTCCCACTTCTATACATTCAAGAAACTAAAAGAAAAAGTTGAAATAGATGGTGAAACTTATATCATTGACGCGGACATAGGAGGCTTTACTTCCTATGTTTGTACTATAAAAGTCGATGGCACAACTATTTTTAAAGAAAAAGAAGTATTAGACTTCAATCCATCAGAATATCGACAAGCTATCCTCCCCTTTATCATTAATCAGGTGAAAGTAAACGGTAAAGTTGTGAATGAAACATTGCCGGATGAATCTTATTATTTTCTAGAAGACGATGATATTCGTTTTGCTCCTGGCGCAGCCGATCAGCTGATAGATGATACATACGGCTTTTCCTCTGACGCAAAATCATTATTGAAATTACTGTTAAAACAATTAAATACACCTAACCATAAAACCCGCAGAGCTATTTATGAAAAAGTAAGAGATAAGGAATTTGCTGAATATGTTGGAATCTTTCGGGAGTTGTTAAAACAAGAAGAAGGGATAGATCGAGAAGCATTGCACAATGAAGCACTTTGGTTTATTCACCACTCGTCACATCGGTATGCCATGCAATTTGGTATTATGATTCTTGGTTTTTCAAATTGTGAAGAGGATTTGACACTTTTACACACAATAGGATTGCACGAAGAGTTTACATTATATGTAGCAGATGCTTTTTTGCAGGGTACAAAGAATCCAAATGAAAATTTATATTTGCTAGCAAAAGAAGTAAATGGTTGGGGCAAAATCGCTTGCGTAGAGCGTTTGGAGCCTATAACAGCCGAAATAAAAGCATGGCTTTTAACAAATGGCTGTGAAAATTCAATTATGAATCACTATCTAGCCTATAACTGCGCTATGAAAGGCGAGCTAGACGTGGCATTGGCACAGCCTACCATATCTGAATCCTTGTACAACGGAGCAGGCCAAATAATAGAAGGTCTTATAGAAGAAGGGCCATCCTATACAATTGACGAATACCCACATGCAAGAGAAGTCCTAAATTTTTATATTCAGCACGCAAAAAAACATGCCACTACCCTTAAAAAACTGTACCCCGTTGCCGTCATCCAATGCTTTATCACGGGTGAGGTAGAGGGGGATTACGTGGAATATAACGGAACACTGGCAGAAAAACTTTCACTTGAAAATGAGATTAAATCCATCCTTGAAAATTCTAAATGGAAACCACTTATAGTACAGTCTTTAGATGTAGAGCCTGACCTTTATATTCCTATACGCGTTGCACAGGCAATACAATTTGATTTATCTCATATTTTTTTGGAGAAGATCATGCATGGGAACTATGATATATCGCTCTACATATACATCATGCAATCTCATAATCGGCAGGTAGTAGAAAAGCTTATCCAATTTATTCAGCAAGCAATTGATTTACAACACATGACGCCTGAACAAGAAGAATGCATTGATATAGCGATTTCTTATATAAGTGATTATGAAGGAATAGGTCTTTCTTTTATAGAAAAATGTATGCAATTAAATAATAGAAGATTTGAATACATGGCTTTAAACGCCTTTTATGAATGGGATACAGATTACTGGAATACTCCTACAATTCTTTCCCACATCAAACGAGTGGCTAAAGAATCTAAAGATAGAGAAAATCGCAAAATAGCTAAAAGTCTTCTAAAATAAATACTAAAAGCGAAAGCAACTGCTTTCGCTTTATTTCATTTTTAATTATTCCTTGCCCCAATTCCATCATTTAAATTCAATTGCAAATTATTAAATTTAAAGTTAATATTATTAATACCTTTATTAATATTGTTTAAATTTTTATATAAAAAAATTAAAATTATAACTTTAAAAATTCTAATCCTTGTTATATAATCAAATCAATCAAAGAAAGGAATTTCATTATGGCCTATAAAGTAATCACAAATTGCCCTGTTTGCAACAATACAATGAAAATCACGAAGTTACATTGCTCACACTGCCAAACTACGATTGAAAATGAGTTTGAATTATCAAAGCTGGCATCGTTGTCTAAAGAGCAGCTAGAATTTGTAGAAGTTTTTTTGACATGCCGAGGAAATATTAAAGAAGTTGAAAAAGAACTGGGCATTTCGTATCCGACAGTTCGAGGCAAGCTATCAGACATCATCTCATCCCTTGGATATGAACAGAAGAAGAAAAATGAAGTAGACGAAAAGAAAGTTGTTACCATGTTAGAAAACGGTGAAATTACACCAGAAGAAGCCATTAAGCTTTTAAAAGAGTAGAGAGGAGCGCTCCACATGAAAGAAGAAATTACAAGAGTCATCACGATGATTCAAGAAGGAAAGATTGATGCTGATAAAGGAGCCGAATTGATTCACATCTTAAAAGAGAAAGAAGAACCAAATAATCAGCTTACTGAAAAACCAACAACCTATTTAGATAAAACGTTAAAGGTTCGTGTGGTATCAACTGAAAGTGATAATGTAACAGTCAATGTGCCGATTAAGCTTGTAAAAGTTGTATTGGTGGCTGGATATAGCATCGCAGCAAGTATTCCTCAATCAGAGAAATACATGAAGGATATAGACATAAACCTGATTATTGAAGCAATCGAAAATGAACTAGATGGCCAAATTGTTGATATCAAATCAGCAAACGGTGATACCGTTTCGGTCATCATTGATTAGTGATTTCTTATGATATACGTAAAAATAAAAACAAAAGGCTTCCGATTTATCATTCCAGTTCCTTATGTATTATTAAATATTGCCATTACCGTTGTTTCATCTAATCTTTTCCATAAAAATCTAAATAAATGGACAAAAAATCATTTTGAACGAAAAGAAATAGACTTCACCTTTCCTCATCTCGACAAAAAAACATTGAAGCCAATCCTTAAAGAACTGAAGAATTATAAGGGTATTCAACTAGTAGATGTGAAAGCAAAAGATGGTACAGAGGTGAAGGTAAAACTTTAAGAACCCTAATTGATGATTAGGGTTCTTTTTTAAAAGGCTATATATTAGAAACTGACAGACTCTATGTGTTTTAGCTTTATTGTATGCACCTCTGATTCAAGCTCATCAAACGTTAAATTTGTCGCAACGATGATTTCCATGCTTATGTGGACCATAAGACTAGCATTCTCTATAACTTTGCCATTTTTCATATAAATAGTGAAAGTCTGCTCTTCCCCTAGATCTTTAATAAAAGGATATTTTTTGTTGAATTTCTCTTCTTTTCGTTCGTCCTTTAAGGGGCTCAACTTCTCATTTATATAAAAACATCCTACTGCAAATAAGGCTGTATATGAAGCAACATATAACCAACCCTTTTGCCGCCATTCATCAAACCATTCGCGAAACAATATAATCCAGCCTGCTTCTATCACTAGAAAAAGAGCAAGCTTCCAATTCCTTACTCTATTCCGATGCTTTCTCTCTTTTCTTCCACTCACTTATAAATTCTCATCCTCATTGGTACATAATCATTTTTCACATTCTATTATACTCAATTTCTCAAAAAAATAGGCTGAATCCAATAAGGATCCAGCCTATTAAACAGATTAATCTTTTGCATTTGGTTTAGCTCTTTTAATAAAGAAAGCTAAAACTAATGCCACAGCCGCAATGCCTGTCGCAACAATAAAGGCATCGTTGATTCCACTGACTGTCGCGTGTTTGACAGCTTGCCCGTAAATTGAACTAGTCGCCAACACTTGGCCTCCTTGTGCAGGAAGTCCAGCCATCGCTGAGAATGTACTACCTAAACTGTGCAACTGATTTGTTAAATATGGATTGTCGCTTGAGATGACATTTCCGTAATTTGCTGTATGGAAATTACTTCTCGTTGTCATGACTGTGACTAAAAAGGCGGTACCGATACTTCCCGCAACGGTTCTAGCTGTATTGGAAGCAGATGTCCCGTGGCCCACCAAATGTTGAGGTAGCTGATTCATCCCTTCTGTTGATACGGTCATGGACAAGAACGACATACCAAACATACGCATTACATAAAGTAGCATGATATAGCTATAGGAAGTAGTCATTGATAGTTTAGAGAATTGATAAGTAGTGACTACTGTTATAACCAATCCAATGACTGCCAACCATCTTGCTCCCATTTTATCGAATAGTTTCCCTGAGATTGGTAGCATAATCGCCATGACAATCGCGCCAGGCAGCATGAGCAAGCCAGAATCCAGCGCTGAGAAACCGCGGATGTTTTGCAAGTAAATAGGTAGCAAGAGCATGGCTGCGAACATTGCCATATTTATAATCATACTAATAATTGTTGTTAGCGTGAAAATATCATATTTAAATACTCTTAAATCCAGCATTGGCTGTTCTACTGTTAATTCACGCCAAGCAAAGGCAATTAAGCCGATGATACCAATGGCTAATGAAATCAATACAACTTTACTGTCCCAGCCATTGTTACCTGCTTCACTAAAGCCATAAAGCAGGAAGCCAAAACCGATTGTTGAAAAGATAAAACCGAATGTATCAAATTTTGGTTTGGTGATTTCTACAACATCAACCATCCATTTAAGTGCCATTAGAATTGCAACTATACCGACTGGAATAACGATATCAAATAGTACGCGCCAAGAATAATGGCCAATTAACCAACCGGATAATGTTGGCCCAATTGCTGGTGCGAATAAAATTGCAACACCGAATAGTCCCATCGCCGCTCCGCGTTTTTCAGGCGGGAAGATGGTAAGGAATACGGTCATAAGCAAAGGCATGATAACGCCGGCACCCGCCGCTTGCACAACCCTTCCGAGCATTAATAGTGAAAATGTTGTGGAAAGCGAGCAAATAATCGAGCCGATTGTAAATGACGTAATGGCCGATATAAATAGTTTTCTGGTCCCCAGCCTTGTGATAAGGAACGCAGTAATCGGAATGAAAACCCCATTCGTCAGCATGTAGCCTGTTGATAACCATTGCACAGTACTTGCAGATACACTTAAATCATTCATAATGTGCGGGATGGCTACATTTAATAATGTTTGGTTCAATATAGCAACGAATGCACCAATCATCATCGTAACGAGTAATTTACCCTTATTGTCTATGACTTTAGCAGGCGGAGTTTTAGCCTCTTCTCTTACAGGCGGCACTTCCTCCGTAGCCTCTTCTTTTTTAGGTTCTTGTATTTCTTCTGCATGCTCTTCCTCCTGTACTGGCTGAGGAGCAGCATTGTTAAACTCTTGTACTTCTACTGGCTTTTTAGAATCCATCTTTTGATTCTTGTTAGCCATTGTTCCTTGCGTCACTTTTTCATCTTTTGTGTTACTATTCTTTTGTCTTCTTACCATAAAGTTCACAACAATCAGCAGAATGACGGATATGAGAATATAACCAATGATATAAATTGACATGCTATCACCTACTTATGAATTCGCACGGTTACATTCATTCCAGGAACTAATTTTACTCCGTAACTATCGATTGAGATTTTCACAGGAATTACTTGTGTTTCTTTTGTGTAATTGCCTGATGAATTGTTTGATGGCAGCAATGAGAATGTGCCGGCTGTTGCTAAACCGATTTTTTGTACTTTACCGCTTAATGTTGTGTTAGGGAATGCGTCGACTGTAATGTCTACGTCTTGACCTTTTTTAATACTATCTAGATCTGTTTCTTCAATGTTTGCAGTAACCCATAAATGATCTAAATCATAGCTGATAGCAAGAGGTGTGCCAGCAGCAACCATTGCATTTTCTACAGCATTGCTTTGCACGACTGTGCCATCTTGTGGAGCTTTGATTGGCATGTTAACAGATTTCCCGTCAGCACCTTGCATATCAACTGTACCGATTGTATCGTTTTTGCTAAATGTATCTCCAACCTTGCCATCCCATCTTACCAATTTGCCATTGCCTGGTGCTCCGATATTTACTTGTTGACCTGCGATTTGTGCATTATCTGTAGAGATATAGTTCATAGATTGATTGAAATAATAATAGCCTACAAACCCACCTCCAACTAAGACTATAAGCAAAATCACATTTAATAAAATCATGCGTTTGGCCTTCATAAAAAAACTTCCTCCTTCATTAATCCTTTAAAATACTTAATATCTTTTGGTGAATTTCTAACAAACGTTTTATATCCTCCGCAGGCAAATCGTTAATTCTTTGGAGCTTTTGAACCGTCTCCGATTTACTCTCCTGAAATTCTCTCAATTTCTCCTCACCCTTTATAGTAAGGCAAATGGTTATAGCCCGGCGGTCGTTCTCGGATGTTTTCCGTTCTACAAGCTCCTTATCTACTAACCGATCAATCACACTACTAATCGTACTGTTCGTCGATTTCATTCGCTCAGCAAGTTCCGCCAATCGCACATTCGGACGAACGGATATCTTATAAAGAGCTCTCAACTGGACAACAGTCAGACCCACTCTCTCTGCGTCACTTTGTAAAATTTTTCTTTCCTGCATGTAGATACTATAGAAAGAATTGATAATCTCATTATTAAAGACGTTCTTCATTTCTTCCCCCTTGCTTACATTTAATTCGCTTCCGTATATTTCGCATACGAAATAAGACTATACATTTATAACACCATCTAAAAAGTATGTCAACAATAACTCTTTATCCTAAAAATAAAAAAGTGCTTCCAACTTCTTCCCTTTAAAACCAAATAAAAAACACGGTATGCTGCAACTTCTCCAGCCATACACGTGTTTTACTTATTTTACTTTTGACGTGCTGTTTGTAAAAAGATTTTATCTTCTTTGTTGCCCACTTCGTTCATTAGCTCGCTTGCATCTTTGAAGCCAAGACTTTTTACCGTACGGGCCTGTTTATAGTAATCAGAATCTGTCATAATGCCAGACAATGTCATAATGGAATTTGCAACAGGTGTCGGAACACCAAGCTCTCTACCAAGCGAATAAAGTAAGCCAAGACCCATTGGTACATCCTCCGTAATATACCGATTTTCAACTTTATCCGTATGCAAATCGCTTACGCTGTCTGCGTAGATTGCGAACGCTTCTTTTTCAGAGTATTTTTCTGGATCTGTAAAAGTCCGCACTTTAAATTCATCGATATAAGAAAGAGGAGATGAACCGATTTTTCTTAAGACCGCCATTTTTTCGCAATCCAGTTCATTAGCCACTTTCCAAATAGATGGGGTAAAACCTTCTGTATACATAGAGAAAGTTCCATTTGAATTTTCAATATATGCAGCATTCATTGCAATCCCTACAGTATGCATGATGAGATTCGGATTGTGGAGAGCGACTTCTACTATATGGTCGCGTGGTATAGGGTTGTCCAGTACTGGTTCTAATATTCTGCATGCCTCTTCAATACGGTTCGCCGGCAATGCTGCTATTGGGTGTCCATAGTTCTTAGAATAAATAGTTACTGCACCCGGGGATGTAATACGGCAGCTATACGGAAGTGTTTCGCCTTCTACAAATAATGGGGCCTCTTGAATTCGTCCGATTCGTTCCATTTCTCTCTTAAAGAGTAAACTACCTAAATACCCTGGGCAAATATAAACCGTTTGCTCAGCATGGAGATAAGGGGCAAGCGCCTTAGCTAAATTCTCGTGGTAATTCGAAACGTAATAAATTAAAATGATATCCGCTTCAGGAATAGCCGCTGCAGGGTTATTTGTTACATTTGCTAGCTGATATGTACCATTGCCTTCGATGCCTTCTAACTTGATTTCTTTTGTTTCTTTTAGCTTTTCAAAATGCTGATCTGGTCGGTTGCTTAGTTTTAGCATGCTGACCTCATGCCCTGCCTGTGCCATCGCTGCTGCTGCAGCAGATCCTCCATGCCCAGAACCAACGATTGTAATTTTCATAAATAACAGTCTCCCTTTCTATGATAGCGTTTTCATGTTTTTTCTATTTAAAATTAATCATCATATTTTTTCATTTTCATGTTTCTATTCCCGTACTTCCCTCACATTAAACATCCTGATTTTTTCCAATAAAATAAGAGGCTTAGCTAAAATGCTAAGCCTCATACCATTTATAATTGCTTATTCTCCAATCAAACTATTTAAATTAGCCATTTCAATCGCAGAAACAGCTGCATCATATCCTTTATTTCCTGATTTAGTTCCAGAACGTTCGATTGCTTGTTCGATGTTTTCCGTTGTAACAATACCAAAGATAACCGGCACTCCAGTAGTTAATCCAACATTTGCAATTCCTTTAGCCGCTTCATTGCAAACATAATCATAATGAGATGTGGAGCCTCTAATCACCGTACCTAGACCAATAATGGCGTCATATTTCTTCGTATCCGCCAATTTCTTTGCAATAAATGGTACCTCGAATGCTCCCGGCACCCAAGCTACATCTATATCATCTTCAGATACGCCATGGCGTTTTAAACCATCCATTGCTCCACCTAGCAATTTGGCATTTATAAATTCATTAAATCTACCTACAACAATCCCTATTTTTAAATCAGTTCCTATTAATTGTGCTTCTAATACTTGTCCCATGTGTTGTAACACTCCCTATGCAAGAATATGATTCATTTTTATTTTTTTCGTTTGTAAATAATATTGATTTTCAGCAACAGCCTCAGTTTCAAGCGCTACTCGTTCTACAATCTCAATTCCATATTTCCTTAGCCCTTCTACTTTCTCTGGGTTGTTCGTCATTAAGCGAACCCTAGTTACACCCAAGTCGCGGAGCATTTGGGCACAAAGTCCATAATCACGCATTTCAGCTGGAAAGCCCAATTGTTCATTTGCTTCCACTGTATCCAAGCCCTGCTCTTGAAGCTCATAGGCTTTCAGTTTATTTAACAGTCCAATCCCTCTTCCTTCTTGATGCATGTAAAGAATGACACCTGTACCAGCAGCTTCAATCTTTTCTATCGCCTTCTCCAATTGCGGTCCGCAATCGCACCGTTTTGAATGAAACACGTCTCCCGTCAAGCATTCCGAGTGAATACGCACTAACGGAGCATCTTCCTCCCGCAACTCCCCTTTTACTAAAGCTATATGCTCTTTGCTATCTATTTTGTTTGAATAGCCAACCATTTGGAATTCACCAAGTGTTGTAGGCATTTTCACAGATGCTTCGCGTTTTGCTAGTTTTTCATGGATATAACGATAGCGAATGAGGTCTGCAATGGTAACGATTTTTAAATCATATTTTTCAGCTAACACTAGTAATTCCGGTACTCTAGACATTTCACCATTATCGCTCATAATTTCACAGATAACGGCTGCGGGTTCACTGCCGCAAATCCTAGCAAAATCAATTGCTGCTTCAGTATGCCCTTGGCGTTCGAGAACGCCATTCTCTTTAGCAATGAGTGGAAAAACATGTCCCGGTCGCCGAAAGTCAGCCTCACCTGCATCTTTGTTTAATAGCTGCATAATGGTTTCCGAACGTTCAAATGCACTAATGCCTGTGGTTGTATCCTTATAGTCAATGCTCACTGTAAAGGCTGTTTGGTGATTGTCTGTATTGTTGTGAACCATTGGATAAAGTTCAAGGTGTTCCGCCAGCTCCTGTGATACTGGCGTACAAATTAATCCTCTACCATAAGTAGCCATGAAATTGATGTTTTCGGGTGTTGCATACTCCGCAAGGACGAGTAAATCTCCTTCGTTTTCACGATTTTCATCATCCACTACAATAATCATTTTTCCTTTTTTCAAATCTTGTATTGCCTCTTCTATTGAATGAAACATATTAAACACCGCCTCTTTTTAAAATCCATTTTGCATTAAAAAATCCATCGTCATTGGTGTTTCTTTTTGTTGCCTCTCAGCATGCTGAATCACGTATTTGCCAAGCAAATCATTTTCAATATTGACAAGATCCTGTTCCTTTTTTATGCCTAACACTGTCTCACTTAAAGTATGCGGAATGATTGAAACTGTGAGCTGGCGTGGCTGAATATCGAAAATAGTAAGGCTGATGCCATCAATAGCTACCGAGCCTTTTAAAATACAATATTTTCTGAGCTCCTCTGCAATACCAATATCAATATATATCGCATTCTCCACTTTGCGCTTGCGCAAAATAATACCTGTACCATCCACATGTCCAGATACAAAATGCCCGCCAAAACGGCCATTTGCCGGCATTGCTCGTTCTAAATTGATACTATGACCCAATTGCAATGATTGAATACTCGTCCCTTTCACTGTCTCCGGCATTACATCAACCGTAAAGGCACTTTCCGAAAAAGAGGTAACCGTTAAACAAACCCCATTAATGGCAATGCTGTCACCTAAATGAATGTCATCTGTTATCTTTCGAGATTCTATTGTTAATTGCATACTTTGGCCACCACGTTTGATTGCTTTGACCTTGCCTATATCTTCTACTATTCCAGTAAAAATGAATTCCACCTCATTTCAATACAGATACTATTTTCAAATCTTCACCGATTTTGTGGATTTCTTGCAATTCGAGTTCCAAAGCATCCTCCATTTGTGTCACTCCTAAGTCAGAAAACATTGGAATAGCATTTGTCCCACCGACAATTTTAGGCGCTATATATGTGATTAATTGATTTACTGAACCGGATTTCAAAAAACTTGCATTGACCGTTTGGCCGCCTTCTACATACAGCTTCATAATCTGGCGTTTTCCCAGCTCTAGTAATAATTCTTCTATGTCAATTAAAGGTTTTGTAAGCTGCAGAATTTCCACATGTGATATCTGGCTTAACTGTGCAATCTTTTCTGCTGAAGCTTTTGAACCTGTTACAATCCACGTTGGCGCGGAACTATCCATTATCACCAATCTATCTGGCGTAATCCTTAAATGCGTGTCTAAAATTATTCGAATCGGTTGCTTCTTTGTATTTCCAAGTCGATTGGTAAGGCGTGGATTGTCTGAACATACCGTGCCGATCCCTACTAAAATGGCATCATGATTTTCGCGATCCTTATGAACATCCACCTGTGATTCCTCACTTGTAATTTGCTCTCCGATTCCTCTTTTTGCTGCTATTTTACCGTCTAATGTGATGGCCTGTTTTAAAGTAACAAACGGTTTTCGTTGTTGAATATAAGCAAAGAATTCTTTATTTAACGCCTGCGCTCTTTCTAGCAAAATATCTGTTGTTACTTCAATCCCAGCATCTCTTAAAAGCTGCAATCCTTTGCCCGCAACTAATGGATTGGGATCCTGTGCAGCGATGACTACACGACTTACACCTGCTTCAATTAATGCGTTAGCGCAAGGAGGTGTTTTTCCGTAATGGCTGCAAGGTTCCAGCGTTACATAAACAGTGCTTCCATTCGCTTGTGATCCTGCCATTCGTAGGGCATGAATTTCAGCATGCGGGCCCCCCGCCTTTAAATGTGCGCCAAGGCCTACTATTTCGCCATTTAAAACAATAACGGCTCCTACTGCTGGATTTGGCGACGTTTGCTGCTTAGTAGTTCCTGCTAAATCTAAAGCAAGGCTCATATAAAATTCATCCGTCATTTCTTTCCTCCCTATCTGCTGTAGTTCATTACAAATAGAAAACCCCTTAGCTATTGTCAACTAAGGAGTTTAGGAGATTGTATGTAAAAATGGGTGCACTAAATAAACCTAGGAAGGTGTATTTTTCTTCCAAAGGCTGGTACCACTCACCATACGTCCTTCTCCCATCCAGACTATACTGTCGGCTTTGGATTCTCACCAAATCCTGCCTAAAAAAGGCTCACGGGCTTAGAATTACTTCATCACCGTCGATTGGGAATTTCACCCGACCCCGAAGGACAAACCATATAAAATTGTGTATGAGCTTTAGAAAAAAGAAAAACCCATAGATTTCTCTACGGGGTACATTGTGGAATTTGGCTGCAAAGACATCACCAAATAAACCTATTGAAGTGCTTTTTTTCTTCAT
>NZ_BJVD01000006.1 GCF_007988965.1 Rummeliibacillus stabekisii | reverse complement strand
GCCTCACGAGCTGCTTTTACAGCACTTTCATTATCAAGTGTGATGTCTTCTGGCAAAGCGTGAATAAGCTCTCTTACTTCTTGCGCTTTTGCTTCTGCGTCGCCGTATATCCTGTTCAATTCCACAATTGTCACTTCTGCTGCTTCTAATTTTTCTATATCCAAATTAGTCACATAAGATTTTTCTAATTCTGTTAAACCTGCCATTGCCTCACGAGCTGCTTTTACAGCATTTTCATTATCAAGTGTGATGTCTTCTGGCAAAGCGTGGATAAGCGCTCTTACTTCTTGCGCTTTTGCTTCTGCGTCGTCGTTTGTCTTGTTCAATTCCGCAATTTTCACTTCTGCTGCTTCTAGTTTTTCTACGTCTTGGGTTGTCACATAAGATTTTTCTAAATCTGTTAAATCTTCTAATGCCTTACGAGCTGCTTTTACAGCCTTTTCATTACCAAGTGTGATGTCTTCTGGCAAAGCGTCGATAAGCGCTCTTACTTCTTGTGCTTTTGCTTCTGCGTCGCCGTATGTCTTGTTTAATTCCGCAATTTTTGCTTCTGCCTCTACTAATACAGCTAGTTCTTGGCTAGTAACATAGGACTTTTCTAAATAAGTAAGCTTTTCGTATGCCAATCGAGCAGCTATTACTGCTTTTTCATCTGCTAGCGTAATCTTTGCCGGAAGAGCTTTAATTGCTTTATTCACCTTTTCAACTGCTTCACCCGGTGTATTTGCTCCTGGTTTGCTTGGTTTTTCTTCGGGTTTTGATGGCTCAACTGGTTTTACAGGATTATTTTTAAAGGCAGCATCTGCTTTTGAGATGTCTTGGTCTAGTTTCAAATAATCAACATTTATTCCTGTAATTGCTTTAACATGTTCTTCTACTTTTTTAACTTCTTCTAATGCTATCTTAGCTGCGGCTACAGTTTTTTCATCTTTTGAAATCTGAGCGATCTGAGCTATAGTTTGAGTTAAACTTTCTGCTGCTGTTACTACACGTTTTGCAGTCTCTTCCAAGTTTTGTTTTATTGTTTCTTGGTGCTTTGCTAGAGCTTCTTTTGCAGCCTTTCTTTCCTCTTCTGTATAAGATGTTTTGTCTTTATTTGCCGCAATGAAATCTGCAATATCCTCAAAGTTTGGTTGAGTAGAAAATGTCGGGGAAG
Source organism: Rummeliibacillus stabekisii (assembly GCF_007988965.1). Taxonomy (GTDB): domain Bacteria; phylum Bacillota; class Bacilli; order Bacillales_A; family Planococcaceae; genus Rummeliibacillus; species Rummeliibacillus stabekisii. The sequence goes on along the minus strand of NZ_BJVD01000006.1, from coordinate 138,832 downwards.
CTCCTAGTTTCTTTGCGATTGCTTCTAAATCAATTTGCTGTTGTTGCACTTGTTTTAAAATAATTTGTGTTGCATTAAATTCATTATTTGCAACGACTAATTTAGCTTGCAGAGCTACATCTGTAAGTTCTTTTCCATTCTCATAGAAAACACCATTGTATTCTCCACTAGCAACTTTTCCCTTAATATAGTAAAGATCATTCACTAAGCCGTTTACAGGTTTCCCCTTTTTGTACAAGACATCATCAAGTAAGCCATTCACAGCTTTCCCTTTAAAGTAGCGAACATCTTGGTAATAACCAGTTCCTTTTATACCATTTTTGTAATACGTATGATTGAAAAGTCCAATCGCTTTTTTTCCTTTTGAGTAATATACACCTTTGTATGTACCCGTTCCTATGGTTCCATTTTTATAGAAGGTACCCTTATTTAACCCAGTGGCCTTCTTGCCGTTTTTGTAGTAATTCCCATATACTAAACCATTAACTCTTTTCCCATTTTTATAGACAATTCCCCTGTAAGAAACAAGACCTTTTATAGCTTTTCTGGACTTTGCGCTGACAAGTTTTCCAGACTTCGTTATTTTCACGCCTGTAGTAACTTTTTTAACTTTTTTTGTTGTAGCATGAGCCTCAATGTTATTTGGAATAATAGCATTTGTAACAAGCGACATGCCTAACAACGTTGCAGCAACTGGTTTAAAATACGTTGGTTTCATCTTTTGTCCTCCATTAGTTTATTCAAATCGCATAATTATACCTATAAAATGCGAATGAAGTAAATGATAATTTTCGCTTTAACATTCCAACAAATATTAATATATATATAATTAAATTAGGTAAATAGTATTAAAATTATGTTTTTTAAAAATAAAAAAATAAAAAAGGATATTTATTATTTTTAAAATAATAACTTTTGATCTATCTTTAAAAGGATATTTATACCCTTTTAATAGAACCTTATTATCAATGAAATTAGTATTAAAGTCTTATAAAATATGTATTCACTTTCTCATCCCCTAAATATAGGCTTCTTAGAAACCCCCGTTACTGCAGAGATTAATATAAAATGCTTGGGTGAAGGAGAAGTATAGATACGTCTGGTAACAAAGATATATTAGCTCTGCACCATCATCCAATGCAAAAAACTGCTCCACCTACACGCATAGGCAAAACAGCTTGTTCTTCTATACTTCCAAGCCAGACATTCCCAAAACAAAATAAAAGATACTAAAAACATTACTATTCACCTCAAAAAAGTGCAGACCTCACAGCTGATAAACCTTCTTTTATCTACACTGTGGCGTATCCTTTAATAATTGTCTTTTTTATTTCTGGGGTGAAGCTAAGTCTTAATGCCATTTTCCTCAGCTTCCGCAAAAATGGTCAATCGAATCTCCATTTTTAAGACTGGAGAAATTTTTGAATCTGGTAAGCATGAGGAATTAATAAATCTAATAGTTTTTTCGTCATTTTCATACCAATCCTTATCAAATAGGTAATAGTAATCCAAATGATTTTGCCATCTTTAGGCATTAACTCTTAATAAAAAACTCCTCAACAGCATTTTTTTACAAAGTAAAGTTTTTCATAGTAGCATTTTCTTAAATAGTAAATCTTCCCTTCCCTTTAAGGTAAATGTTTACTATAATGGTAGCGACCAAATAATATAAAATTAGATTAATTTATGAAAAAATGGGGAATTAAAACAACTTCAGGAGCTCTTAGTGGGATGTTATTATTAGGCACTATGAACGTTCCATTACAAAGTGCTTTTGCTGCTAGTCCAGATGTAACTATTCAAGAAAATGATGATGTTCTATTTACTGATGAAGAGATGCAATCCATGGAAGAATTCTTTATGAATTACGACGAAGATGAGTTTTATAAACTTTTGGAAATTGCAGTAAATGAGTCTAAATCTGAATTTATAGATCCAAGTGTTGCAGACGATCTATTGAATAAAGAAACCAATAATGAAATGGTAATACAACCTTTTGGAAAGGTTACTTTAACTGCTAAGGCTGGCGCAAAAGCAATCAAAGCAACTATGAAAAAAGTTGGTAAAAGTGGTTGGGATAAAATGATAGGAAAAATAGAATCAATGACTGGAACACAATTAGTCGTTTTTCATTGGCAATCTATCAATAAGTTTCTAGACTTTGCTGTAAATTCTGGCGGCACTATTGCAGATGCAATGACAAATTTTCTCGTTAAAAAAGCTCATTTTAATAAAACGGTAGCTACATATATCTCTAAAGCTTTTGTTATGATAGTCTTTTAAAAAGTGGTGTGTACTTATGAATAAAAAAAATCAAATTTTGTTTGCTGTATTATTTGTTATGGCACTATTTTATTTTATTAGCGGAATGATACTACCGATACATGCGCCTTTATGGCATAGAGCCTTTGGTTTATTGGTCATAATTGGTTGGGGAGCATTAATTCTTAGTAGCTGGAAGAACAAACAAAAAAAATAGCATAATAAACGGCATATCAATTGGTATGCCGTTTATTTTTTTGCTGGGTTATATTTAAGATCCTTCAAATAAAAAAGCAGGAAACTAAGCGTTTCCTGCTTCACAGTTTTAAACACAGTATTCAAATTCCTTTAACTTTCTAAAACCTTTCGGCACAGTTCCATGACCTACTTCTAATATAGGCACTTTTAATATGTTTTTAAAATATTCTTTCGAATTTTCTAAGTCCATTTCTGAAGCAGCCATAGTAACTTTTTGAATTTGGTTATTATTTAAGACAAATACCCAATACTCTTGCATTTATGCTAAAACCTCTTTTCCCTAAATTATAACCATAAGAGCAAGTATTACAACATTTGCATTATACGATTTAATTTTAGTTTTCTACAATATGAACGCATGATCTCTGTGTCCTTATTAATATCGTTAAACTCTAACTCCACGTTATCTACAAGTTTTGTTAGTTACCTCACAAAAATACCGTTTTCTTTTCCCTCAGCTATCTTGTTTCTATAGCGGTTAAGGGTTTGAGGGCAATCTTTGTTAAAACCAATGATTCAAGACATTCAAAAATACGATGCTGAATGGTTCCTACTTGGACATGAATCAATCTGTAATGCCAAAGAAATGAATATATATTGGGAAGAGTTAACAACAGCAAGTCGAGTTGTAAAGTCTACCTCATTAGAAAATTCTTTAGAATGCTTTAAGGCAGAATATAAAAGAGATCCTAATGACAATGAATTCTTTTTCATAAAAGCATTTGTTAATGATCATATTATTAATTCTAAATGATTTTTTAATAAAAACAGTAGTCATCTCATTGAAATTTAAATGAGATGGCTTTTATTTCGTTATCATAGATATCATTTCTCCTACTTTTACACTCCTTCTTGTATTTATTCGTCTCGATTTTCTTTCTCAATATTGCGCCTAGCAAAACAATAGTTTACTGTTGTATTCAGTTTAATGGTTTATCAACTTAAACCATTGAACCAATTAATGGAGGTATTTTACATTATGAATAAACAAGATCAACTTAACATTATCAGAGAAGATTTTATTAAAAGTCAAAAAGTACTATTGGCAATTGGTGATGAAACACGTCAATCGATCTTGTTAGTTTTAATGGGGACGGATTGTCAAACAGGATTACGTGTAGGTGATATCACTGAACAAACACACCTTTCTCGCCCTGCTGTGTCGCACCATCTAAAAATTTTACGTGATGCAGGTGTTATTTTAATGCGTAAAGAAGGAACAAAGAACTTTTATTATATAAATGTACGTACAGAATTAGATTTATTAGCAACACTTGTGTCGGATATTAATCAGTTCATGCAGGACTTTTATACAAATGATGAAATTTAACTCATACTAGGAGGTATATGTTGTGAGAGCTATGGTTATTGAAAGGTATGGAAAAGTTCCATTGCGTTTGAAAGAAATGGCCACACCAGAAATAAGTGAATGTGAAGTGCTTGCAGAAATTCATGCAGCAAGTATCAATCCTATTGATTTTAAAATACGTGATGGGAAAGTAAAATTATTAGTTAAATATAAAATGCCGCTCATTTTAGGAAATGATTTTTCTGGTGTAGTGGCAAAGGTTGGCTCTAAAGTAACTCGCTTTAAAGTGGGTGACGAAATATATGCACGTCCTCGTAAAAGTAAAATTGGTACTTTTCCTGAATACATTGCTGTTCATGAAAATGACATCGCCCTAAAACCTAAAAATTTAAGCTTTGAAGAAGCCGCTTCAATTCCACTGGTTGGGTTAACCTCTTATCAAGCATTAACAGACATTTTGCAATTATAAAAGAAGCAAAAAATTTTAATTCACGCGGGAGCTGGTGGTGTCGGAACCTTTGCTATTCAACTGGCCAAGGTAATGGGCGGCACTGTTGCGACGACAGCAAGTGATGCTGGAGCAAATTTAGTGAAATCTCTTGGCGTAGATCAAATTATAAACTACAGAACAGAGAAATTTGAAGAGATATTAAAAAACTATGATTCAGTATTTGATAAGCTCGGGGGTGATATTCTTGAAAAATCATTCGAAGTGATAAAAAGTGGAGGGAAAATTGTTTCTGTTTCAGGATTGCCGAATGCCCGTTTTGGTAAAGAAAATGGCTTCGGATTATTAAAATCCATGTTGTTTTCTGTAGCAAGCAATAAGCTTTCAAACCTAGAGAAAAAGTATAATGTTCAATATACCTTTTTATTCATGAAGCCTAGTGGAGAACAATTGCGAGCTATTGCAGATTATATTGAGCATGGTAAAATTATGCCTATAATTGATAAATTTTTCCTTTTGAAGATGCTCAGAAAGCAATAGAATATACAGAGTCAGGAAGGGTTAAAGGGAAAATAATATTAAAAATTAAGTAGAAAAATTTCTTAAACAGACTGCGGCAAGTCTAATTGAGTAATTTACCATCAACAATCACTATAGAGAATTGTCTTAATACTCAAGTTTCCTTTTGAAATTTTTAACCTTATTATGCCTACGTCTAAAAATTTTAACCAAATCTATGGGATTCTGGTTAATATAAGCTAAGAGTTTGTATAAGAGTTTGTTACCAAGATTGAAGATGGACGGTTTATTTTCATCATGCCCACCTACTGTACCCTGGAATTTAATTCAAGGGTGCTTTTTTTATCTGATAGCATTAAAATAACATATTACATGGTGAATTTGCCACTGTACTTACCATTGAATAACTTATTAACAATGTATCATTAAAAGACTATTATGAATTAAATTAAATACTATTTTTTAACCCCGTCCCATTTAAGTCGGTGTTATTTCATCAGCTAAGCTTTACAATATTGGCAATACTCTTAGCTTGATAAGCTTTCAACATATGATGTTCCCCTCCCCTCCTTTGGCACTGCTCTGCCACAGAAGTTGTGGTTACTAGAAGGTAAGCAAAGGTTTACCATGTTCTTTTAACAACACTGAGACAAATTAAAATCACAAGCTGTTTTATCATTTTAAAAAATAGAAAATTTACATGTCATCAATGGGTTACTTTCTAAATAATGAGGAGCACTATAATGGTACAACTGGATTTTTGGTTTACCCCCTCCCAAATCTCTTCGTAAGTAAGGCTTTTTTCTCTATATTTCTAGATATCAAACTGTTGACCGTGAAATATCCCCCACATTTAGACTTTGTAATAGGTGTTCCATTTACCACTAACGCCTTTAATTAATTCTTTCTCTTATCTAACCTTCTCGAATTTTCACCCTAACTCACTTAAACGTATTCCATTGAAAACTATTTTGCATATATTTACTTATAAACTTTTTGATTGTTGTCAACACTACCGTATATCACTAAAAATGGAAGGTATAAAAATGAGGAACGAAGGATCAATTAGTATACTACATGTTGTATTCTTGACGATGACGTTTATTGGTTTAAAAAACCATGTAACGATTATTCCCTCAATCTTAGCAACTGCTGGAAGAGATGGTTGGGCTTCTGTGCTATTAGGAGTATTGGGGATTTTTGTATGGACCTTTCTTTTAGTATATGTCCATAAAAAAACGAATCAAGAGCCAATTAAAGACTGGTTAAAACAAAGAATAGGGAAGGTTTTAACTGCTATAGTTTTATACGGTATCGCCTTTTATTTACTACTACTTGCTGCATTCACGATGAGAGAAACGTTACTTTGGGTTACGACGACTTTTTTACCAAAGACACCAGTTATCATACTGTTAATCATATTTGTCCTGTTGGTTATGTTTCTTGCTGCATCCGGTTTGCAAACGATTGTCATTGTAAATGTATTTGTTTTAACGGGTGTCGTTATTCTGGGATTTTTTGTGGCGTTTGTCAATTTACAAGTGAAAGATTATGGGTTATTAAAACCGTTTTTTGAACATGGATTTCAGCCAGTTTTAACGGGGGCGATATACCCCTCATCTGGTTTTGTCGAATTACTAATACTTCTATTTATTCAACATAAAATACAAAAACGCATGCGTTGGTATCACTTTGGACTAATGCTTGTGATATTGACAGGCTTAACAATAGGTCCACTTGTTGGTGCTATTACAGAATTTGGACCATCAGAAGCAGCAAAACAAAGGTATCCAGCATTTGAAGAATGGGGTCTAGCTACAATAGGCCGTTTTATCGAACATATAGATTTCTTCTCTATTTATCAATGGCTAACCGGAACATTCCTAAGGGTAAGTTTTATTTTATATGTGTGTGCAGAAATATTGAATATACAGAACGATAAAAAACAAGTTTGGACGAAGCTTGCTCCACCATTTTTTTTCGTATGTTTATCGTTAACCCTTTTAAGAGAGAATCTTTTCTTGCTTATTAATGGTAAATATTTTTTAATAAGTACTTTTCTCTTCTTTATCATATTATCCTTATTTTTAACAATCATTTCACTAACATCTAGAAAATCATTAATTAAAGATAAAAATGAACAAAAAAGTGGTGAAAAACTATCGAAACAAGAAAAAATGACTCAAAATCAAACTCAATGAATTTGGACTCTTTACAGCAGTTATTTCAGAAATCTGCTGATGTGAAGTTTCAACAATATACATTTAACGGGCATACAATTCATCTTATTACTTGCGAAGCGATGATAGATTTGCAGTTACTAAATGAGGTCATTGTCCCACGTGTTGGCTTCTTATGCAGTAATTTAAAAAATGAATCTCTTGAGACACAAGTGGAGTCAAATTTATACGTTCCAGATTTAACGAAAGTAAAAGATGAACAACAAGCGATTTTACAAGTTTATACAGGTTTTGTTCTTCTTTATTTTGAAGAAATTGAAATCCTGTTTTCCAGTAATATAGCTAAAAAGCCAAATCGTAATCCTGAAGAAACAAAAGCAGAAGTAACAATTAGAGGACCCAGGGATAACTTTATTGAAGATATAGCTGTAAATATAGCTATTATTAGAAAACGCTTACCTACTAATTCATTGTGTGTAGAAAAAATTGAATTGGGAGAACGATCAAAAACGAACGTTGCCATCCTATACTTTGACGATATTGCTAATAAAGAAAAATTAAATATGCTTAAAAAGCAATTAAAGCAAGTAAAGACTGACGCAATATTTAGTGCTGATATATTAATGGAGCGAGTAGAAAAAAGTGCGCCTCTCTTCCCTAGACATGATTATACAGGAAGACCAGATTTTGTAGTTCAATGCCTAACTAGAGGAAGATTTATCATATTTGTAGACGGTGCTTCCTATGCAATTATTACACCAGTGAACTTATTCTTATTATTAAAAACGAGTGAAGATAACGAATATCCAGTTGGGTATGGTTCAGTAGAAAGAGTCATGCGTATAATTGGTTTGTTAATCGGATCACTCCTACCGGCATTTTGGCTTTCTTTAACGACCTATCACCAAAACCAGTTACCATTCCAACTTTTGGCAACCATTGTGCAGTCAAATACAGGATTACCCTTCCCTACAGCACTTGAAATGCTTCTCATGTTAGCTATGTTTGAGTTATTCCGTGAAGCAGGTTTGCGTCTTCCTATAGTTTTAGGGGGTACTATTGGGGTCGTAGGTGGATTAATTATTGGCGATGCTGCTATTCGAGCAGGTATTACAAGTCCAGCCATGGTGGTCATTATTGCACTTTCGACTATTGCGTCTTTTACGTTAGTTAATCAAAACCTTGCAACTACCATAAGTGTATTACGAGTATTTTTTATTTTACTTTCATCATTCTTTGGGCTCTTTGGCTTTTTTTTATCGTTCTTCTTTGTTCTTGTTTATCTATCCAATATACGCATTTTAGGGTATCCATATATGAATATTACTACAGATTTAAGCTGGTCAACCATATTCAAGTCTTTATTTCGATTACCGGCAAATAAATATACGAAGCGTCCAGAATCTTTAAAAACTATAGATAATACAAGGGTTACAGAGACACAAGTTCAAGCACAGACTAAAGAGGGAAAAAATGAATAAAAGAATATTGATAATCCTTATCATAGCTACGACACTACTATCAGGTTGTTGGGATTCTAGAGAACCTGAACGCATGCTATACCTTTACGGAATTGGGATAGATTATAAAGATGGAAAGTACCAAATTTATACGCAAATCATTAATTTTGCGAACATCGCAAAATCTGAACAACCTGCGGATCCTCAAGCGATTCAAGCTGAAGTAGGTCATGCTTCTGGTAAAACTGACCATGAAGCATTTTATAATCTGTATAAAACTATGGATGAAGAGCTTTATTGGGGACATCTTGCATATATCGTGTTTTCTGAAGAGTTGATTAAATCCGGGGGAATGAATTCATTAATTAATTCATTTATACGATTTCATGATGCAAGATATCAAACGTGGGTATATAGCACGAAAGAACCCATAAAAGACGTTTTGTTAGTAACCCCTATTCTCAATAAAGCCGTTTCATTATCCAAATTATCAGATCCATTAAATTCATTTAAGCAGGATTCTACGATTCAACCATTGAATGTTCGTGAGTTAATACTAAAATTAGCGGAGCCAAGTTATGAAGCAAACATTCCCTCTGTTTCCATTTCAAATAATTGGGAAACAAAAGAGGAAAAGGACAAGATTACAAATATCAACGGTGTTAGTGTAGTATCTCCAAAGGGACTCAAAGGAAATATTTCAGGAAATAAAGTAAAAGGATTAGGTTGGATGGATAAAAAAACAAAAAGAGCAGAACTGACAATGATGCTTAAGGATTCTGAGTCTGGTGAAAAGCGATTTATTACAGCTAATGGAAAAGTGGCTAGTTTAAAAGTGGAGCCTATTGTCAAAGGGAATTCGGTTTACTTTGACTTGAAGGTAAAATTGGATGTAGAGCTAAGGGGATTTCAAGAGATAGTAAAAGAAAGCGAAATCAGAACAAAAGTGAAAAAGGAAGTAGAAAAGAATATTAAAGATACTTTTATAGCAGGATTAAGCATTGATAGCGATATTTTTCATTTATCTGAATATTTGTATCGTAAAGATGTAAAGGCGTGGAAGAAATTTCAAAATAAAGGGAAGGTTGAATTGAATGAAAATTCGATTCGTACCATTAACGTTGACGTGGTTTCAGTATATTCAGGAAGAAAAAATTTTAGTGAAACTATACGAAGATAAAAAGCAGTTCACAGTAGTTCATTTTAGCTCATTATCAATTTGCGTTAGAAAATCGGTTCATTAAATGACTTAGCCTATATCCGTTTTGTTTGTTTAACATTAATACTCTCACGCTTAAACCCTTCAATATAGTACTGAAAGTGATCAATAAATTTTTTGGTTAACAGAACTAAATAGATATCAATGGGAGCATCCAAGAATTATAATTTAACTCTTGGATTTTTTCTTTATATGAATAATTAATTCCTTATCTCCCCTGAAATTACTATTTTATTTATTGATCCAATTCCTCACCCCCCTATTCCCAAGCCATTGTAATGTCAACATACAAATTTTTAAAATTTTCACTCTTTTAACCGAACTTTTATTCGTGTATATTTAAATTACACCAATAAATGGAGGACAAATTATGAACTCAATTGATTTAATTCTTTTTAATTTTCAAGAAATACGACGGAGAAGTATAAAGATTTGGACATCTATTCCCCAAGATCTTTTACATTGGAAACCCGATAATGAGGCTATGACCATTATCGAAATGATAAGGCATGTATTAGAAAGTGAACACTATTACCATTTGGCTATCAAAAATCAAGGAAGTCTGGCAGCATTTGATTCCCCTTTCGAGAAACAACCTTTTTCCACTGTAAGAATGGAATTAAACTTTGCAGAATCTTTTAGAAATGAATTCTTAGAGACTATTAAATCATTTTCGGAAGAAGATTTAACAAATATCAAAATTGATCGTTCTGATGCAGGTTACATAAGAAGTCTGGGCGACATGTTACTAAGAGTTGCATATCATGAATCAATCCATACTGGGCAATTGCTAGATTATTTAAGAACTGCAAATATTCCACGAGCAAATATTTGGGATTAATTTTCTAACAGGCGTTTTCACTCTTATTGGATATGCTTTTTAAAATAGGTTTCATTCTGTTAGTAATGATATATATAATCATACAGAACCAGGAGTTTTTTTAAAATCATTCCTGATTTCTCAGGAGTTTTCTTATACATTTAATCCTTAAAACACCTTAAACCAATGGTTCTTTAGGTTTTATATAAAACTTCTGTGTCTTGTGTTTTCGATTAATATTTGATCTATTAGCGGTAGAAGTATATCTCTGGTTAAAATTTAATATAGTAAGATAAAAGCTTATTCTTATTAAATCAAAATTCATATATTCTATCATTTCATTAATTTTCATTATATAAATTATTTTCTATCTGAATTTAGATATTCAATATTTGAAAAGGATTAATCATACTTAAAGAAGAAAATTGCTATTACTGTAAATTTACAAGGTAGAAAAACAATTATTAAAATTAGCTTGGAGGATAAACATAATGGAAAAATTGGGTACTTTATATTTTTTCACTGGAAAAATGGGAGCGGGAAAATCCACGAAATCAATACAAATAGCTAGAGAAAAACATGCAGTACTGTTATCTGAGGACGAATGGCTTGCTTCTCTTTATCCCAATCAGATCACATCATTTGATGACTATCTAAAATTCTCAGCTCAAATTAAGCCGTTGGTGAAAAAGCATGTCCAAAACATATTAAGTATTGGGACAAATGTAGTAATGGATTTTCCAGGTAACACTCAAAAACAACGAAAATGGTTTTTAGATATAGCGTCGGAAGTCAATGCAAACCATCAACTAATCTTTTTGAATTTAAATAATGAGCAATGCTTACGTCAAATTGCCCAAAGGCGTATCGAACAACCTGAAAGAGCAATTTTTGACACAGAAGAGACGTTTATTCATGTTTCTAAATATTTCGAAGAACCAGAGGCATCCGAGGGAATTAATATAATAGAGTTTAGTGGAAAAGAATCATAAGGAGTGCAACCCGGCGGCGCTATAAAACCAGAATAATAAAGTAATTAGCTGTATTAAACTGCCGATAAAAACCCTTTTGATTTTTAAATGGCTTAATTGTTATTTTTTTAACCCCGTTCTAAATTCGTACGGGGCATTTTTGTTCGTTCATTTTATAGTAAATAACTTTTCATCCTTATTATTCGAATTACCCCTTTTCCTTGCCCAATTTGCAAGTAGCATTTCATCATCAATCAATAATTAGCAATTCAATATCTCCACGTTTGTCAATACCTCAATTCGTGTTCTTCTCTTAAGCTTAAATAAATTAATTAAATAGAATAACTGCATATTAAAGATGAGAATCAAGAAGTAGCTTAGATTACAATGATGAAAAATCGTGGATTAGTACTGCATATTTGAGTGTATAAATATTTTATAGTGACTGTTCTTTGGTTGAAATTTTGTAATTTGTTACATACTGAAAAATAAGAGTTATTTATAATGAAATTTTTATAAAGGAGAGAAACTATATGCGCAAAGTGACTGTTTTTCTTCTTATTAACACTTTTTTACTTAGTGGATGTTGGGATCAACGTTTGTATAAAGAACTCTCCGTGATATCCGTGATAGGAATAGAAGGACATATTGGAGATATAAAAAGCTACTTTGCATACCCTAGTTCAAATAGTGACCCCACTAAATATATAGTACTTGAAGGAACCGGTAAAACATTGAGAGAAACAAGAATAGATGCTAATAAAAAAACTGAGCAAACAATGGATAATGCTGAATTGACTACTTTATTAGTAAATGAAGAAAGCGCTCAGAAGGATTTATATGCTCTATTAGATGTTTATTATCGCTCAGCTCAAAGTCCGATGAATGCTAAAGTAGTCATTACTAAGGGTTCACCAAAAAAATTTTTGGAAATAAAAGATACTTCGTCTAAGGAAATCGGTGAATACTATTATGATTTGATTACGGCTTTTGAGGACGCAACAATATATCCTAAAACAGATTTGGAGATTGCCGCTAACCTCATGTTTAGCGAAGGAAGAGATCTAGGCTTACCCTACTTAATAATTAGCGGTGACCATGGCCTGCCCAAAGGAGAAGGAATGGCTTTATTTAATGGAAAAAAATACACAGGTGAGCATCTGACACTTAGAGAATCTATTTTCGCTATATTATTAGGATATAGGAAAGCAAACTTTGTCGAATTAGCATATATGTGGGATAAAAACGAAAAAAAAGTACAAGTTGGATTTAATATCATCGACTTTAAGAAAAAAAAGAAAATAATGCAGGATGGAGATAATATTAAGGTCCAATATAATATAAACATGCCTATAGTTTTAACAGAATATCCGCCAAACCATTTAGACCAAGAAGATGAAAGAAAAAAAACTAGAAAAGTTTATTAAAGGCAAAGTAGAAAAAGACATAGCTAGAATGTTTAAAACGTGCCAAGAAGCATCTTCTGATGTTAAAGGCATCGGGGAAGATATCAGAGCCTATCATCCACAGTTATGGAGAGAAGGCAAATGGAAGGATATATATAAAGACCTCAAAATTGAAACAAAAGTAAATGTGAATATCGTCCGTAGTGGAAGTATCAGATAATTTAAAGGAGTTGCAATCATTTTTGATGGAACTCCCTTTTATTTTAACTCTCACTAATCTTATGTGATATTTAATATCCGATTGAGTCGGCTGTCATTATGCCAAGTAATCTCCTGCTTACAATAACGACTTGGCGGAGAATCTACTTAAATAATTCGACAATAATAACAAATGAGATTCTAGAAGGCTCTCATGCTATGTTATCTACTTAGTTGTCGAGCAATATCATGCAAATCCACATGTGATCTTGCACAAAGACATACACTTTCATCATTCATTCGTTTTGCACTTCCCTGCCATCTTGATAGTTAGACTCATTACTGCAACGGTAATCGTTACAATAACTAATTCAAACATGGACTCTTACTTTCTAATTACAAAATCTTACGAAGCTATTCTTTTCCTATTGGATAAGGTTCATTTTTTTATAGCACCCATATATTAAATTGAGGTGATTTTTGAATGAATAATAACTCCATGCAATCTCTTACGAACATGCAAATCATCAATGATGTTATGAAAGCAATTAATGGTGAATATAGTGCTATTTACTGCTATGAGGTATTAGCCAATCAGGCTCCAAATGCTGAGATTAAAAATAGAATACTCGAAATCAGAAATGATGAAATCAGACACTATCATACTTTTTCTCAGATTTATTTTTCTTTAACTGGACGTCAGCCTACTCCAAAAATTACGGAACAATGTCCCACAGATTATAAAAGTGGCGTATTAGCTGCATTTATAGATGAACAGGAAACCGTTGATTTTTATCACACAATCGCGAGGAAATATAATAATACCTTCATTAGAAATGCTTTTACAGAAGCCTCTGCTGATGAACAAAATCATGCAGTTTGGTTTTTATATTTCATGAATCATCAATAATTGTGTGGTAGCAAGCTGACTATTGAGTCACCTTGCTACTGCACTAAAGATTTTAGAAAATTTAAATATTATTCAAAACATTTTGAAACCCTTTTCTTTTACTAACGTATATCCTAATTAAAAGAGAGGTGAAATAATTAGTGAAAAAAAAGACAAGCCTAATTTTCATAGTTCTTTTTAGCTTTGTAATTAGCTACATACTTTCTTCAGCATTTGCTAATTACGGTTTAAAGACATCTAATCTAATTACAAGCTTCATTATTCTTATGTTAACTTTCTCTGCAGTTACTCTATTTGAAAAATCCTCGCAATAGCAGGAGAGAGTTATTATAACAATCATTTAGAGTGGATTCTTTTATCGCTTCTTATTTTTGTTTCACTATTCCTTTGGCCGTCTTATTACACATCTCTTAACTTTCCAAATTTATTATTTAGAACAGTCACATTTGCTCCCATTCATTTGTTGGCAGCTCAAATATTTATTGCAGCATTTCTGGATTATACTCTTGGAATCCATCAAACCAATGAAAAGGAAAACAACCTCTTGGCTTTTTTATTTGAACATCCATGTAAAACTAACAATATATTGTCATCAGCCGAATGTAATAGATACCTAGTTTCGATTAGCTTTTTTGAATTCTCTCTATGTAAGCGATATAAACTCCCCCTCATCACTTTGCATGGCTTAAGACATTCATGCGCTTCTGTTTTATTCGCTGCAGGAGTGGAACTAGGCCATGCTCATATTGAAACTACAATGAATATCATCACTCACTTGACTTCCGAAATAATCAAAAAAACATTTGATTTTACTCATTAATTATCTAAATGAGACTTCAAAGAAAAGTTTGTGTGCCCAAAATGTGCCCACACTTAAAAAGGCGAACAAAAAAGCCCCTGATTTCTCAGGAGCTTTCTTTACAATTCTTAAAACCTTTCTTACCTTTGATACTAAAGGTTTTATTAAGATTCTAACAATAAATCTTCTGGGTTTTCGATTAAGTCTTTTACTGTTTTCAAGAAGCCAACTGATTCTTGACCGTTGATGATGCGGTGATCGTAAGAAAGTGCTACATACATCATTGGACGAATTTGTACTTCGTTGCCAACAGCGATTGGGCGGCTGACAATGTTGTGCATACCAAGGATTGCAGCTTGGTCGCCGTTGATGATTGGTGTAGACATTAATGAACCGAATACACCACCGTTTGTGATAGTAAATGAACCACCTTCTAGGTCAGAAAGAGCTAACTTTTTGTTACGCGCTTTTGTTGCTAGTTCAGCGATTGTTGCTTCAATTTCTGCAAAGTTTTTACGGTCTGTATCACGAACGTTTGGAACAACTAATCCATCTGGAGTCGCTACAGCTACGCCGATATCATAGAATTTATTGTAGTGCAATTCGTCGCCGACAATTTTAGCATTTACAGCTGGATATTTTTTAAGAGCAGCTGTTACAGCTTTTGTGAAGAAAGACATGAAGCCTAGGCGTGTGCCGTCATGTGCTTCTTGGAAAGCATCTTTTTTACGTTTGCGAAGCGCCATAACATTTGTCATATCAATTTCGTTAAATGTTGTTAGCATTGCAGTGCTTTGAGAAACTTCTAGTAAACGTTTTGCAGCAGTTTGTTGACGACGAGTCATTTTCACAACTTCTACGCGAGAATCGTCAACATTTTTAGCTGGTGCTGCTTTTGGTGCTTCAGCTGCTTTAGGAGCAGCAGCTGGTGCAGTTCCATGAGCTGCTACGTCTTGAACACGTACGCGGCCTTGCGGATCTACTGGTGAAATTTCGCTAAGATTAATACCTTTTTCACGTGCTAATTTGCGAGCGGCTGGGCTAGCGATTACACGGTCATTTGAAGTTGTTTCTTCCACTACAGGTGCTGCGGCTTGAGGAGCTTCTTGTTTTGGCTCTTCCGCTTTTGGAGCTTCTTCTTGTTTTGGTTCTTCTTTTGGTGCAGGTGCTGCAGCTGCTCCGCCTGCTTCTACTTTAGCAATAACAGCTCCTACTTCTACTACATCTCCTTCTTGAGCCAGGATTTCAGTTAAAACGCCTGCTTCTTCAGAGATGATTTCTGCATTGACTTTATCTGTTTCTAACTCAACGATAAATTCACCTTTATCTACGTGGTCCCCTACTTGCTTAACCCAACGTACGATTTCACCCTCTGTAATTGATTCTGCTAATTCTGGAACAATAATGTCTGCCACTTTCATTTCCTCCTTTGTCTTTTAACGTTGCTTACTTACTTGATAATGCTTCATCAATAACTTTTGCTTGCGCTTCTTTATAAGAATCCGCATCGCCTTCTGCAGGACTTGAATGCGCGTCACGACCAACATACACCACTTTTTGGCCTTTACCAGCTAATTCGCGCATGTATGGATCTGCAAATGACCAAGAACCCATATTTTTTGGCTCTTCTTGCGTCCAAGCAAGCGTTTTGACTTTCGGGAATTTCGCTAGAATTTCTGCGATTTCTTCTTCTGGGAATGGATATAATTGTTCTACACGTACTAAGTGCAAGTGCTCATAACCTTCTCCACTACCAATTTTTTCAGCAAGATCAATTGCCATTTTACCAGATGCAAATACGATTTTTTTCACTTTCTCTGCATCTTGGCCTATTGTATTGTGTTCAATTACTGGGCGGTATTCGCCGTTTGTTAATTCTTCTACATCTGCTCCAACAAGCTGATTGCGCAGAAGTGACTTCGGACTCATCATGATGAGTGGACGAACAGCATCTGTGCCTAATGTTTTAGCTTGGCGTCGCAATAAGTGGAAGTAGTTTGCTGCACTTGAAAGCATTACTACAGTCCAGTTATTTTCAGCTGACGATTGCAAGAAACGTTCTAGACGAGCACTTGTATGCTCTGCCCCTTGGCCTTCAGCTGAATGCGGTAGTGAAATAACAACGCCTGATTTAACACCCCATTTTGAGCGAGTGCTTGAAATAAAGTTATCAAACATGACTTGTGCCATATTCGCAAAGTCACCATATTGTGCTTCCCAAATAGCAAGCGCTTTTTCATTTTCTAAATTGTAGCCATATTCATAAGCAACCATTGCCGCTTCAGATAATGGACTATTGATTGGTGCGAATGATGCTTGTGAACCTGAAATATGGTGCAATGGCACATATTCATTGCCGTTTTGCTCGTCATGTAACACAAGATGACGTTGAGAGAACGTACCGCGTTGTACATCTTGACCAGAAATGCGTACTGGTGTGCCTTCTTGCAGAATTGTACCAAAAGCAAGTGTTTCAGCATGACCCCAGTCAATTTTACCTTTTCCTTGGAATGGATCACGGCGACGGTTTAAAATTTTCCCTAGTTTTTTAAACACATGGAAGTCTTCTGGGAATGTCAGAAGTTCTTCGTTCATTTTTTCAAGGCGCTCTTTTTCAACAGCAGTTGCAATGTCTTTTGGTGCGCCATTTTTCACAGCTTCTGGCATTTCAAGGCTTGTTTCGTGGCCTTTGCCCACTTCTTTGACATAATCTAGCGCTGTTTGTAGCTCATCTTTAATATCTTTTTGAAGTTTTGTAACATCTTCTTCTGTCACAATATTTTCAGAAACAAGTTGTTTGCCGTATAAAGCACGAACAGTCTCATGATTATGAACAATATTGTACATTGTTGGATTGGTGATCATTGGTTCATCCATTTCGTTATGGCCATAACGGCGATAACCAATCAAATCAATGACAATATCCTTGCCGAACATTGCACGGTACTCAACTGCAAAACGAGCCACTTGCACGACTGCTTCTGGCGCATCAGCATTGACATGAATAACTGGTACTTCATAACCTTTTGCAGGATCTGATGCATAAACAGTAGAACGTGAATCTTGGCGTTCAGTTGTAAAACCGATCATATTATTTGCAATAATATGCACAGAACCGCCAGTATTAAATTCTAATGTACGAGAGTAGTTTAACGTTTCTGTCACAATGCCTTGCCCCGCAAATGCTGCATCACCGTGCACTAAGATAGCAAGAGATTTAGATTTATCTTGTTCAGGAAGGCCTGGTTTTTCTGTAGCATCTTGTGCTGCTCGTGCTTGACCAGTAACCACAGGACTCACTACTTCTAAGTGAGAAGGATTGTAAGCCATTTTAATAGTAGATCCGTTTGGTGCTTTATATGTTGCACCAAGATGATACTTCACGTCGTTAGACCAGCCTCTTGTGGCTTCTAATGAGCCGTCTTTTGGCAAGAATAACTCGCTTGGTACATGTGCAAAGTCTGCAAGCATCATTTGATAAGGTTTATGCACATTATGTGTTAACACATTTAGGCGACCACGGTGTGCCATACCGATTACTACATCTTTCGTACCGCGATTTTCAGAGCGACGAATGAGTTCATCTATTAGTACAACTAATGAGTCTACTCCTTCAATAGAAAAACGTTTAACGCCGACAAAAGTTTTATGAAGGAATTGTTCGAATCCTTCTACTTTATTTAACATATTTAGAATTTCTTTTTTCTCATCAGCTGAAAGATTGGTTTTTAAAGCGCCATTTTCAACTTTTGATTGAATCCAATTCTTTTCTTCTTTATTTACTACTTGGCTAAATTCATAGGCAATCTTTTCTGTATAGATTGATTTCAAATAATTTATTGCATCTAGCGCATTGTGAACGCTTGCAGGAACGTCTTTTAATAAGATAGAAGCAGGCATATTAATTAGGTCTGCATCTGTCAATCCATATGCATTTGCTTCAATGCGAGAAAAATCTTTTGGTTGGTTGTTTAATGGGTAAAGATCAGCTGCTAAGTGACCGATTTCACGGATGGCTTCTGCATACTGTACGGCAGCCAATACTTTTTCAATATTGCCTGCATCAACAGTTGAAGTTGCAGTTGAATTTGAAGTATTTACAGAAGGTGCACCATATTGTTTGAAAAGTGCTACAAGGTCTTGGTCTACTTCTTCAGGATTTGTCAGATAAAGATCATACATATCCATTACATAGCCAAGGTTAGGACCAGAAAACGCAGCCCACGGCGAACTTGCAAGTGAATCGTTGTTTGACATGAGAATTAC
Source organism: Rummeliibacillus stabekisii (assembly GCF_007988965.1). Lineage (GTDB taxonomy): Bacteria > Bacillota > Bacilli > Bacillales_A > Planococcaceae > Rummeliibacillus > Rummeliibacillus stabekisii. Next base: position 119,807 of record NZ_BJVD01000006.1, on the reverse strand, counting down.
CTCCAACTTTTTGCCAAGTGGCAGTTCCATTAATTAAAGTTTTAATTTCAGAAAATCCACTGTATATTTTATCATTCTTCCAGCCAATTCGGTACAGCAAGTTAGATTGGTTTAAAAGAACAATTTTCCTTTCAATCTTACTACTCTTCACAAAAAATTCAATGTTTTTGAGAGAATTGAGCATTTTTTTTCTTGAATGATGTAATAATTACATAAAAGACATCAAATTTGGTTGTTTTCTAACGGGAATGTTATCTGAAATTTAGTTCCCTCCCCTAATTTACTGGAAACAAAAATTTTGCCGCCATATTTATTGACGAGCATATGAACGATACTCAATCCTAAACCTGTGCCGCCCTCTTCTCGAGATCTTGCTTGATCTACACGATAAAATCGCTCAAAGATATAAGGTAAATCAGACTCAGCTATACCAATACCATGGTCTTCGACTTCGATTTTGCAATTTTTCCCTTCAATTGTCAAGCAGACAAAAATTTTGGCATCAAGGTTGCTATAACGAATGGCATTTTGAAGCAGATTTCGGACGATTTGGCCCAATGCATGTTGGGATATCGCTGCATAGACATTTGTAAAGTGATGCTTCACTATTTCAATCTTCACTGATGGATATAAATGTAGCTGTTCTTCAACTATCTCTATTATTGTCTCTTCCACGTTGCAATGAGAATCTTGGGCAACACCCTCACCTCTAGCTAGTTCTAACATTTCTTCTACTAAATCTTTCATTCGCTTAATTTCTATTAAAGAGGTTTCTAAAGATTCCTGTAAAACGTCTGGATCATCTTTCCCCCATCTTTTGATTAATGAAAGATGCCCTTCTACTACTTGAATAGGTGTTCGAAGTTCGTGGGAAGCGTCTTGGACAAATTGCTGTTGTAATAGAAATGTTTGCTCTAATTCTGCCATCATCTTGCGAAAAACTTGAAGCAAATCACCAATCTCATCTTCATAGCTATATTCCATTAGTATAGGCGTACCAAACCCTTCCTCCGCGACATTCAGCATTTCTAATCTTAGCTCATGAAGCGGTCTTAAAAGAAAGTTCGCAAGAAAATGACCAATGTAAAAGGAAATAATTAATGCCCCTAAACCGAGTATGCACATCGCCATTAAAAGATAATTCATCAATGAATGAAAAGAGTCTAAAGGGTGTGTCAATTGTATATACCCCAAAAAAGGCGACATTTGCAATTTACTTGTAGCCACAAAACAATCTATTCCTTCTAATTTTTCCTTTTCTACAATATAGCCTTGTGAGGGTACTTGTTTCTCGATTTCTGGTATTTGATTGATGGTATCGTTAATCCGCAAAATTTCAATGCCATCTTTATTTAAAATACGTACTGTTTGATTTTTATCGATAATTGAATTCATTAATCCACGATTCGAGCGAATTTCATCAATTGTCATGCCACTTCCTTGAGATTCAAAGAAGACTTGTAAATCATCCATTGTCCGATTGACTGATTGATGTTCTTGCGATAATAACCATGTGTGCATGGACCAGTACAACACGGAACAAATAATGGCAAAGCTAATGAAAATCACAACCGCCGAGGTAAGTGCCCACTTAGTTTTCAACGATGATCTACGGAAAGAGAATAAATTTTTTCTGTTCATTCACGCATCACATACCCTACGCCCCGCACTGTTTCAATATATGTGCTGGCACTGTCAGGAAGTTTCGCTCTTAAATGTCGTATGTAAACGTCTACGACATTTGTCTCCACATCACTTTGATAACCCCAAACGCGCTCCAGTATATGGTCTCTTGTACAAACTCGATTTTTGTTTTCAATAAGAAGGCGCAATAAATCAAACTCTGTTTTGGTGAGCTCAATCATTTTTTCATCTACATATGCTGTATAGGCAGCTTGGTCTATTGTGATATTTTTATATTTTAGCAAGTCTCTACTTTCTGGGGCTGCTGCTGTTCTCCTTAAAATAGAACGTATACGAGCAAGCAACTCTTCGATGGCAAATGGTTTTACAATATAGTCGTCTGCACCTGCATCGAGACCAGCCACCCGGTCCATTACTGCGTCTCTCGCAGTAATAAGTATTATAGGCACCTGGGAATGGCTTCGAATTCTTCTACATACTTCAATGCCATTTAAACCAGGGAGCATGACATCAAGGAGAATCACATCGATTTTCATATTTTCTTCTAGCGCCTTTCGTAAACCTTCACGACCATCAAAGCATGTTGATACACTAAAACCTTCATGAGAAAGCTCCAGTTCTATAAATCTTGCGATATTCTTTTCATCTTCAATTAATAAAATTCGTTTATTCATACATACTGCCACCATTCTTACTAGTTTGAGGTGTCACATAATTTATGACACGAATTGTACGTTTAAACGCTGTTTCGATTGGTACGTTCTATAATCAACAACAAAACTGTTTGTAAAAGTGCTTATTATAGATGGTGGACAAGCTAACGTACTAAGGTTGAATCTCTGGTTTCTTGTATACTCTCCACATAATGATAAGAGTCTTTTCCTGCTACTCTTTTAGCATAGTATAATGCCTGGTCTGCCTGGTCTAGTAACATAGCTACAGTAGAACCATGCTCTGGATAGCAGGCAACCCCAATAGATGAAGTAGGGGAAAAGGTATGTGGTCCTATCATCCAACCAGTATGCAAAATGTCTTGTATACGTCTGATTGTTTGACCAATTTGCTCTTTCCTTTTCATCTCATCTATCGATAAATCAGTTAAGACGATAATAAACTCATCTCCACCTATCCTTGCCACAAGGTCACTGTTTCTTACACTTGAAGAAAGTGCTTCTCCAAAGCTTTTTATAAATTCATCACCTATTTCATGTCCATACGTATCATTAATTTCTTTAAAATTGTCGCCATCAATAAATAATAGAGCTAAAGAGCTTCCTGAACTGTCTGCAATCCGGATGTATTCGGTAACTTTCTCCATTAAATATCTTCTATTAGGAAGCTTCGTCAGGGCATCATGATAAGCTAAATATCGCAGTTGTTCTTCCATTTCTTTTCGTTCTGTTACTTCACGAGCTACTAGAACAGTTTGATATATACCCTTACGTTTTGAATCTCTTACTTTTGTCAATTGTGCTTCAGTCCAAAAGGTACGGAGATCCTTTGAACAAATTTCTAATTCTAATTTTATACTATCGAATTCTCCATGTTGCGCCAGCTCTTTTTGCATTTTTTCAGCGCTATCTTTTGACAGTAGATCCATATAAAACTTTCCTATTAACTCATCTTTTCCATAGCCTAGTTTTGCCTCATGATTAGGTGAAACATACTGAATAATACCCTCATCGCTTGTTATGACGATAAAGTCTTTGGTATGTTCTGTAATAAGCTGAAAAAGCTTTTCAGTATTTTTTAATTTCGTCATTTGCATTTTTTTATTAGATACATCAAAACTTATACCTAAATAATGCTTAATTTCCCCTTGTTCATCTGTGATAGGCACAATCGTTGTATCTAGCCAATAGTTTCTGCCGTACTTGGTTCGATTACACATTTCTCCGCGCCATATAAAACCGCTCGATATTTGGGACCATAATTCTTTATAAAATGCGCGAGATTGTTTTCTCGAGTTCAACATGGCATTGGTATTCCCGATCAACTCCGAAGCAGAATACTCTGTTGTTTGTTCGAAACTGGCATTGACATATTCAATGACCCCCTGCGTGTCAGTAATACATATATTTACTGCAACGTTGAACGTATCAAAGAGGTGCTTCATCATTGATGGGCTTATTTTCAAGCTATTAAAAGCTGCTGTATTACTGGCATTTCCTTCTGAAGTTCCGATTTTTAGTTCTTCAATTTTTGAAGTTGAAGCTAATAGATATGTATCTTTATTGTATTTTATGGGGGTACAAACTGTTTTATTTGTTTGAATTCTGTCATTTTCCAAATAGAAATCATGATAAGTCACTTGATTATGATTAGCGATGGCCTCTTCATAATTTTTCTCTATTAATGGCACAGATACTCGATTAACTATTTCTGTTAAATATTTACCTTCCAGATTATCTGAAAAAAAATCCTTAGCTGCTTGGTTTGTATAAACGTATTGATAACCGTTAACATCCTTTTTCATGAGAAAAACAAGAGACTGGTCTAACTGATACATTGCATAAAATTGTTCTCTTGTAATAAATGCTTCTTGCATCATGCATTTTCCCTCCTCATCAAACATCAATCGCCAAATAATGTCTTGTGTTTTTCCTTCGCTTCATGACTAAGTTTTTGGTAGGCGAGCTGTTCTACTGTCTCTTCTTTGCTTTCAAATGAATATTGAGCGCCCTCAGACTTTAACGTATATAATGCAGTAATCGTTGCGTTACCTATTAATCTCAAATTATATTGCTCATCTTGTTTTATACCGACCATACATTTGACGAACCCACCTGGATTCATGACAGTAATTTTTTCTTTGGATGTATAATTCAGTAGGCGAGATACTAATGCAGAAGCAGTCATAGCCGTGCCGCAAGCATTTGTAAAGCCTACTCCCCTTTCAAAAGTGCGTACATATATCTCGTCAGGTCCCATTGTATATACATAACTCACATTTACGCCATCTGGACAAATACTATTTGGGCCATTTAAAAAGGATGCCACTTTCTCTTGATGTGACGAAGTGGCTATTAAATCTTTTGGAACAAAAGAAATTAAATGTGGATTCGGCACTGAAATGGCAGTAAATTGTAGCTGCTCATCAAGTTCAACATTGATCTCATTAATAAGAGTTGTTTTGTTTTCATATTTCATTGGAAGTGAAGTGAGTTCGAAGGAAACAGGTGAAATTTCAACACTGTAAGTAGGAATACCTTCCGCTAAAGGCTGTTCTTTTGCAACATGTAAAATAGCTTTCATCGTTTCAATTTGGGCTTCCAAGAGATTATGTTTTTCTAATACATAGCGTGCAACACATCGAAGTCCATTGCCGCACATCGATGCTTCTGTGCCATCTGCGTTAAATACTCTCATTTTGGCTAATGCGATAGAAGATGGCGACACAACGAGCAGTCCATCTGCGCCATCTTCTATATCATTGTCGCAAAGCCATATGGCTAAATTTGCCCAATCCAGTTCTTTCTCATTTTTAGTTTCATATAAATAAAAAGTATTTCCTGAACCGTGGACTTTGTGAATGTCTAAAATCATATTTGGTCCCCTCTTTTCGTGTAAGTCTAATATGTAATTGTACAAGCAGCCATAGGACACTAATACATCATTATTTGTACTTTTATAAACATAATTGAATGCCCAAATTTCAATGAATAATTCTTGCAAAAATCCTTAAGCAAGAGCTACATTATACAAATAATCAGTAAAAACATAGGGCATTATAGTAAAAACTATCTATTCTTAACTCTATATTATACGCAATTTATATTAATTTTCCATAATTAAGTGAATATTAAAGAAAATAAGGGAATAACACTATACTTTTCATCCAATATTATGTTTCCCTCCAGCAAAAAAACGGTGTTCACAATTATCATTTTTTGTTCAAATTTTTTATTAAAAACTGTATTTTTTTCTTTGCAATTTGCGCAAATCTTAGTATAGTTAAAGAGCAAAATAATTTCATAAATGAGTCTATAATATATAGAATCAATAGGGAAGGCAAATGGTGCGCCACCAGTGATCGCTGGTTCTAGTGGGTTCGATTCCCACCCCGAAATTTTTTATGCAACATTAAATGAAAAATTTCGTTGGGGCTAGAACTGGGTTTTCGATGTTCACCCCCAAAAGGAGGCGTTCAATATGATTAAGCGACGTGAATTACAAGAATGTAATGAGCTTTTTGAGTTGTTAAGTCACCCATCTGTCTTCCCTTTTGTTCGTCAAAAGGCTAAGACAGCCGATGAATTCTGGTTTATGACAAACCAGCTTATGGAAGATGAAGAAAACGGTAAAGTAGTTTCTCGCACGATTTTAGACGATTGGGGCCAACCAATTGGCAGTATTACCTTGTATGATGTGCAAGACGGCGCAGGCTTCTTAGGAACATGGATTGGCGTACCTTATCAAGGTAAAGGCTATAATCAAAAGGCGAAAGAATTGTTTTTAGAAGAGTTATTTTTTGAACTCGATTTTCAATGTGTGTTCTTAAAAATCCGCAAAGAAAATACTAAATCAATTCGTGCTGCATTAAAGTTAGGTTATGCTGTAGATGCTAAAGAAAGCCACCCATCTCTATATAAGGAAATTAATCAAGGCGAGAAACAATTTGAGTTATTCAAAATCCAAAAGGATACCTTTTATTTATATATGGCTACCCGAAATGGCGAGTCCACAGAACAAGCCATGTAAATTACCGGTATTGCCAACAAAAGCCCCTCTATTCTATATAGAATGAGGGGCTTTTAATATTACTACAGAAATTATTCCTTTGAACTGCCTTGCCTGAGTATCTTATTCCGTTTTTGCATATTGAAGTATCAGATCCACCATTTCATCTGGTGTTTTTGGAGATTCTGCTTCCTGCATATTTTTGATTAGCGAATCACTATGTTTTTCTAACAATTGAAGCGCTTTTAAGAAGCTTTGTTGATTGACCTCTTCTTCTTGCAGTACTTCGGCTAATCCTTGTTCAAAGAACAGTTTGGCATTTAAAATCTGATCACCGCGAGATTTTTCTAAAGAAAGAGGGATTAATAGCATCGGTTTTTGAAGTGCTAAAAATTCAAAGATAGAGTTAGACCCTGCTCTAGATACTACATAATCAGTTGCATGCAGTAAATCTGGCAATTCAGTTGTTACATATTCAAATTGTTTATAAGATGGCAGGTCAACTAGTGCTGTATCGATATGCCCCTTCCCACATAGATGGATGATATTGTACTTCTTTAGAAGTCCCACTAAATTGGCACGAACCGCATCATTAATGAACTTAGAGCCTTGGCTCCCCCCCATGATCATGATGGTCTCTTTATCTGCCCCAAACCCACATAATTGTAGGCCCCTCTCCTTGCTCCCTTCAAATAAAGCAGGACGAATGATAGAACCTGTACATGCCGATTTCTCTGCAGGTAAATGTTTTAACGTTTGTTTGAAAACAGTGAAGATATGTGACGCGAATGGCAAAGCCAATTTATTGGCAAGGCCTGGTGTTACGTCAGATTCATGTGCGATAACTGGAATGCCTGACATTTTGGCCGCCATCACAACTGGCACCGACACGAAACCGCCTTTTGAAAATACTACTACTGGCTTTACGCGCCTCATAATAGACAAGGCCTGCGAAATCCCTGCTAAGACACGGAAAGGATCCGTAAAGTTTTTCATAGAGAAATAGCGTCTTAATTTACCGCTAGATATCGGATGATAAGGCAAGTTGGGAAATGCCTGGCCGATAATCTCTTTTTCTATTCCTTCTTTTGAACCTATATAGTGAACCTCATAGCCTTTTTCTAGAAAAGATGGTATGATTGCTTGATTGAGCGAGACGTGGCCTGCTGTGCCCCCGCCCGTTAAAATTACTGTTTGATTTGTCATTTTAAATCTCCTTAAAGTAAATCAACGTCTTATTATTCCTTTTAGAAACATTCATATTCAATGGAGTTGAACAAAATGCATGAAACAACAAAAGTAGGCACGAAATGGAAGAAAATGTCGACCATCGTGCTGCCAATTTTAATTACCCAAGTGGCATTATACCTCATGTCATTTTTTGATGTATTGATGTCTGGTAAATACAGTACACAAGATTTAGCTGGCGTATCAATTGGTTCTTCTATTTGGCTTCCTGTTTATACTGGTTTATCAGGCATCTTAACATCAATCACACCTATTGTAGCACAATTTGTAGGTGCAAAAAGAGAGAAAGAAGCATCTGCTACTGTTAAACAAGGTTTTTATGTAGCGATTCTGTTAGCTATCATTATCTTTACTGGATTAACGCTTAGCTTGAAACCATTATTGAAAGGCATGTCGCTTGAGCCAGATGTTTACCGTGTGGCCTACCATTATTTAATCGCCATGTGCTTTGGTTTATTGCCACTATTCATTTACAGTGTATTGCGATGCTTCATTGATGCACTCGGCCAAACGAGGGTTAGCATGTTAATTACATTGATGGCAGCACCCATCAATATTGTTTTTAACTATTTATTCATATTCGGACATTTAGGATTCCCCGAATTGGGTGGTGTTGGTTCTGGTGTAGCATCTGCCATTACCTATTGGCTAATCTGTGGTGCTGCCATCATTATTACAATGAAAAAGACACCGTTTGCAGATTTTTCACTTTTTTCAAAATTACCTAGGCCAAATCCAACCAAAACGTTTGAAATTGTTAAGCTTGGCTTGCCGATTGGTTTAGCTATATTTGCAGAAAGCAGTATTTTTTCTGTCGTAACAATGATGATGAGCAAATATAGTACAGAAGTGATCGGCGCACACCAAATTGCAATGAACTTCGCCAGTCTTCTTTATATGATTCCGCTCAGTATCTCGATGGGTGCGACCATCTTGGTTGGATTTGAAGCAGGCGCCAAGAGATTTCAAGATGCCAAAACATATAGTCGGTTATGTACAATCACTGCGGTTACTTTTTGTATGGTTTCTCTTACTGTTTTACTTATATTCAAAGGTCATATAGCTAGCGTGTACAGCAATGATGTGCAAGTGGTAAGACTTGCTGGCCATTTCTTAACATATGCTGCTTTCTTCCAGCTTTCAGACGCCATCCAAGCACCTATCCAAGGAGCACTGCGAGGATATAAAGATGTCACCATTACATTCATTATGGCACTCGTCTCTTATTGGATCATCGGCTTGCCTGTCGGTATATTACTAGCAAATATGACGAACCTTGGCCCTTATGGTTACTGGATTGGTTTGATTGCAGGGCTGGCAATGGGTGCTGTCACATTAAGTATTCGACTTCGGTTTGTACAGCGTAAGATGGAAAACGCACAAGTTTTATAGCTATATTAAAAAAAGGGAGTTCCATCAAGACGGGAACTCCCTTTTTAATTATCTAATACTTCCACTACGCACGATTTTAACATCTACCTTTGTTTCTATTTTGATGTCTTTATATATTTCTTTCCATTTGCCGTCTTTCCATAAATTTGGATAATAGGCTCGTATATCCTCTCCGATTCCAACTACATCAGACGACGCTTCTTGGCTTTTTTTAAACATCCTAGCTATATCCTTCTCAACTCTACCTTCAATAAATTTCTCTAATTCTTTTCTTCTTTTAGTTCGATCTAAATGATCTGGAGGATATTCCGTCATTACAATAGGCATATAAATGTTATATTTAACCTTTATGTTATTACCGACCTGTGTTACTTTCATATTTTTCTTAAATCTTATTGCATTAAAACCTACCGAGATATCTTTCCCATCTTTTTTCATTAGATACGCTAACTCAATAATATCTGATTTACCATATCCTATTAATGTTGCAAAAGTGGACTCTCTCATTGTCAGATGCTCACCCGTATAATTTTTACCATTAAATAATGCAATGCCTTCACCTTCAGGAAGTCCTTTATCACCACTCGCTTTTAGATATGGTAATGCAAGATCTCTCCCCTCACCAAACATCTTATTTGCCGCAATTTCTAAATTAGTTACAGGATATATTGAGGACTTTTCAAAGGACTGTATAAAGTCTAAATAGTATTCCCCAATCTCTTTTGGTAAGTTTTCTTTAAGCTCCAAGAATTTTTTCGTTGATCCATCCGTAATTACTACTTTTGCAGTCATTGGACTCTCAGCAGATCGATAATACACATCTAATAAAGAATATAAATCCTTCTTAGCAGTTTCTTCACTAACTAATATAGTAGTCAATTCAGCTATATCCATTGTTTGCTCGGTTTTTTTATTAGCATTCATCCTTACTTCTCTCGCTGTTTTGCCCACGCCCTCAAGCACTATATATTTTGTAGGGTCATCACTCGAGCTAGGATATGCATAGAAGGCTTTTAAATCTCCAATATGGCCATCTACGCCTACTACGGAAATAATAGAAAGCTCTTTATACAAACGTTGATCCCAACATCCGCTAAGGAATACAGAACTTAAAAGAAGAAAAACAATTATTTTGCGCATTTTGTTTCCCTCCTTTTATTTTTCCAAATGATGAATGCCGGTAAAATAACAGTAAAAGGAATATAGATATATTGAAAATGAGCTCTTAAAAATTCTACAGATCGTATATTCAAAAAAGCTATACTGCTGAAAAATATTAAGAGGTGTAATACGACCATGGGGATTTTTTTATGTTTACGCTCCTTTTGAAAATAAACAATTCGAATATTAAATACAATTAGGCTTAAGGAAATAATACTCCAACCGAGCCACATATATAGAAAGAAAATATCTAGTCTCTTAACAAATGTAACTTCAATGGACTTTAAAATATATAAGGTAGGCTCTGTGATGTATGGCAATGAAGCTGGCGCAAAATACATTTTTACAACTAACATCAAAAAACCAGAAAACACAGTTATGATGGTTTGATAAATAAGTATATCTTTGAAGCGCATTTTATCTTCAGTCAATACATATTTCCTTAATACTAAATAACCTTCTAAACCAGTAAACGAAGCTAACCCATAAAGCATCCCCATAATCCATTCGTGCCCTGAACTTTTACCAATTGGGAACAGTTGACTCACCCTTAATTCAGGTACAGCAAACAATAGAAAGAATACAAATACAAAGACGAAAGGAATAATGAAAACTGGCATATTTACAGCGGTTGATGGCCGACTGACACTAATGTAATAAGAAACTAAAAGCATCAGCAACAAGGTAACATAATTTGGGGTATTCCCAAGAACCCAAATATTTAAAGTATATTGTATATATACTAATGATAAAATTAATAAAATAACCCAACTGAAAATATAAATCCAACGTGTAATTTTTCCTAACTCGAAGTATTTATAACATTTTTCATATACACATAATTGTAGAAAAACAAAGGCAGCTGCAATAAAGAACATAATCCAAGCATCACGTCCACCAGCATTAAGAAGTGCTTCTGAATAAGCAATAAAGATTATTCCAGTCGTTCTAAAAAAAAGCATTACAAATAATTGGACTTTTGTTATAGTAAAATTCATAGTTTCTTCCCTCTCGGATCAAAACTGCTTGGCTGAGTACCTGACGTTGTATGTTTTCCACGAAATAGAATTTGTTTCGTTTTCTTTGGATCAAATGGAACGAGTGGGTAAATGTATGGGGATTTCAAAGAGCCTAAGTTGCATAAATGTACACCTAGTATCAGAGCGCCAATTAATATGCCAAAGAATCCCAACAATGCGGCTGCAAACATAAACGGAAAGCGCAGTACACGAACTGACGTATTCAGTTCAACCGACGGTGCAACATAGCTAGAAATCGCAGTCAATGCTACAACAATAACAACCATATTGGATACTAAACCCGCATTGATGATGACATCTCCGACAACCAAACCACCAACAATACCGATTGTTTGAACTAAAGCTTGTGGTAAGCGCACACTAGCCTCCCGGATTAACTCAATGATGATTTCAACAATTAAAGCTTCAAATATAGGTCTATACGGAATTTCACTAATATCTAGTTTTAATTTTTTACTTAATTCAATGGGGAGAACTTCATAATGAAAACTGACGATCGCTATATAGAATGCAGGCAAAAAAATAGCTGTGATAAAACTAAAAACACGAACCATTCTATAAAAGGAACCAACGATTACACGACTATTAAAATCATCAGGCGATTGATAAAATGAAAATAACGTAACAGGTGTAATATAAGCAGTTGGTGAAAAATCGGCCATCATTACAATTTTTCCTTCCGTAAGATTAGCAAATACTCTGTCTGGCCTTTCAGTATTCATAATTTGTGGAAACGGTGACATCGGATTATCTTCAATGAAATCATTCAATTGCCCTGAAGCATATAATCCATCTATTTTATCTTTCATATTATTAAGTCTGCGCTCTAAATCTGTGAGGTTTTCCTGATTTGCAAAACGAGCTAAATACATATAATAAACATCTGCTTTGTTATCTGTTCCCACTGTCACTTTTTTTACAATTAAATCAGGCACTCGCATCCTTTTACGAATAAGTCCTAAGTTTACGTCTGTATCTTCTATAAACCCTTCATGGGCACCACGTAAGATGGCTTCATTTGTCGGTTCATCAGGAGAACGATGAGGCAAGTTAGGCATGGTGAAACGAACCATTTGTTGAGAATTTAATAAAAGGAGCACAGTATATCCCTGACAGACATATTCAACTAATGTTTCTAGATTATATGCTTCTTTTTGAGAAGCGGTTGTTGCATCCCAATCTTTTTCGTTAAACGTTGTTTGCACTTTCAACACATTCACTATATCTTGTACATCTTTTTTATTCGCCATTGAACTGTAATAGCAAAGAATTGCATATTGATCTTTTGGAAACGAGATTTCTCTTGCTATAAAATCAACTGAATTATAAAAAGTGGCTTTTAATTTTTCAACCATCGATTCTAGCTGGAGCATTTCATACCTCCTCTTTCATTCTTGATGAATATGGTTGGCACCTTCTAGTTACCTTGTCATTCTTTCTCTTTTCAGTATGGAATATAAAATTACATTTCAAACAAAAAACCAGCCAATAAATGACTGATCCTTTATTTCCAATTAATTCATATATATGTTGCATATTAGGCTAGTTTTTGATTTATGAAGACATAAAAAAGCTCTCAGAATAATAAATATTCCGAGAGCCTCTTATCTTTTGAAATCAGGATGCTTTGATCTCAGTTCAAATACTTTATTCTATTTTTGAATAAATTGTTGTGTCCAGACATTTCCTTTTGCATCATAACCTACACCAATATGTGTATAGTTTTTGTTCATAATGTTAGCGCGGTGACCTTCTGAATTCATCCAAGCTTTCACTACTTCTTCCGGTGTTTTTTGACCTTTGGCAATATTTTCGCCTGCTGATTTATACGTGATACCAAGAGATTTCATTTGGTCAAAAGGTGAACCGTAAGTTGGGCTTGTATGATCGAAATAATTCTTGTCTGCCATATCCTTAGATTTAGCTTTCGCAGAGCCCATCAATTTTGTATCTGCTTGTAAAGCAGGCAGACCTTCTTTTGCACGTTCTGCATTAGTCAAAGTGATGACTTGTTTTTCAAATTGAGAAGCAGATGTTGCATTAGAGTCAGTAGATGGTTTGCTTGGTGCATCAGTATTGGGTTTTGACGGTGTTGTTGTGTTTGTATCTGTATTTGGTTTTGATGTATCTGTATTTGGTTTTGATGTATCTGTATTCGGTTTTGATGTATCTGTATTCGGTTTTGATGTATCTGAATTCGGTTTTGATGTATCTGTATTCGGCTTAGTTGTAGGTTTATGCGTATTCGCATTTGTACCATTTGTAAAGCAGTTATTCAACATAATATAACGATGTGTATTATATTTAGTTGATTGATAATGCCATGTATGATTTGACATTGAAGTTTGCTTCGTATGTTCTTTCGTAACGGTTTTAGCTGAAGCATCTATTGCTCCGCTGTGCACTCCTGCTGTTAAAAGTAAGCTGAATGGGATTGCCCATTTTGTTAGTTTGTTCATCTTGCATTCCTCCTTGTCGTGTTCCAAGCTTAAACGAAGAATCAAGCAAAAAAGTCGCCAAGGATTGCCACTTTCTCCAACAAGGAGCTGAGACCGCAGAGTTATAGGGTTTTATTTGGAAGATAGTTGAAGTCTATCACCTTATTGCTATTCTAAGAGGGTTGACATCTCAATATTTTAGGCTTTAGGCAGGTCTAATTCATTCACATTTTCTCCGATAATCACTAGATTTGGTTCCATTTTTACATACTCAGGAAGCCATTGTGTTAATCCATATGCATACTGAAACAGCATAGGATTTCTAATTCCCTCGATTGGTACAAAGCCCTTCATTCGATAAACAGAATTAGGAAGCGTTTTAATCCATTCTTCAAATTTTTCTTGTGTAAAACTTTCCTCAGAATTGAAAGTAACAAGACGAGAACCTAAATGCAAATGCTCCCCAATGGTTGCTTTTTGAATAGAAGCCGGCCTAGCTGTAGCTTGTAATCTTTGAAGATACTTAATCGGTAGAGAGGCATTGGTTGTTTGAATGATCAGCGCATGTGAATTAATATTCTGCATCTCAAAAGTAACTTTTGCCATTTCTGATTCTGTCAGTAAATCCATCTTATTTGCCAAAATCAAATGTGCATGGCGAATCTGCTCTAAAAATAAGGAACGTGTTTGGATTGACATACCTTCTCTTTCCAACCAACGTTTACTATCAGCGACAGTGACGATACCTTTAATATTTAACTCATTTGCAAATAGCGGTGAATATACTGCATCTAATGCTTCTACTGGATGAGCCGCTCCAGTGGTTTCTATAATAAGCACATCAAACTCAGAATCTGCTAACAGTGATTGAATTTGTGCCTCCGTTTTTTCGGCACCTGTACAACAAATGCATCCATTTAGCATTTCTTTTAAAGGTATATTTTCCTCGATTGCTTGTGAATCAAAATTTAAAGCCCCTAGCTCATTCATGATAATGGCTGGTTTTAAATTCTGTTCTTTCAATTGGCGAATGGTATTCATTAATAAGGTTGTTTTGCCGCTTCCTAAGAAACCGCTGAATAAATATACATCTTTCATTTTAAATCTCCTTCTATTTAACTGCTCTTTCAGCAGAGATAGTATTTCCCTCCCTAAAAGGGGCAAAAGTTCGTAATTGTATCGTAGATTAGTTTACTAAATAGTGATAGTGTCTTTTCAAAAAAGAGCTGACAAATGAATGCCAGCTCCTTAACTACTCTATTTCATTTCAGCTTTTACAATGCTTGCTGCTTTTTTCAGCTGTGGATCTTCTTTTTTGATTTTCAAGCGAATTTTATTCATTAATGCGTATGTTGTATCGCCTTTCAGAATACCTGTTTCCTTCAACTTGTTGTCTTTTTGGAATTGTTCCACTGCTAACTTCGTTAAGGCATCGTATAAGCCATCAATTTTACCAGGGTTATAGCCTGCAGCTTGAAGTAATTTTTCAGCAACTTTAACGCTATCAGATAATGCACCTTCCTTGAAGGTTTTGTCTGGGTCCAGATAAGGAAGTGATGCATAGCTTGGATAGTTCACTTTTACATTAGGCTTTATGCCTTTTTCATGAATCCAGTTACCTTTTGGTGTTAACCATTTCGCCATTGTGAATTTAAGATTAGATCCGTCCGGTAGATTCTCAGCTGTTTGCATCGTCCCTTTACCAAATGAAGTTTCACCTACTAATTTGATATGGGAGGACTCATTTAATGCTCCTGCTAAAATTTCAGAAGCTGATGCACTTCCTCCATCGATAAGAACAGTTGTTGGCACTTTTACCTTGCGGCCATCTTCTGCTTTATAGACTTGTTTATTGCCTGAACGGTCTTCGAATTGTACGATTGGTTGTCCTTTTGGAACAAATAGATTTGCAATATTCTCTACGGATTCAACCAACCCACCTGGATTTTGACGAACATCCAGAACCAAACCTTTCATGCCTTTTGCTTCCATATCATCTAATGCACTAAGCAACTCTTTATAAGTACCATCTGAGAAGCTTGTGATTTGGATATGAGCAATTTTATTTTTCATCATTTCAGCATATACAGTTTCAACAGGAATGTCTGCACGAGTGATTTTAAAAGTGGTTAGCTTACTAGAACTTCCACGCTGGATTTCAAGTGTGACCTCAGTCCCCTTCTTACCGCGAATTAATAATACGGCTTGTGATGCTGTCATTCCATCAATAGATTTGCCATCTACTTTTTTAATAATATCATTAGTTTTGATGCCTGATTTCTCTGCAGGCGAGTTTTTAATCGGTGATACGACCACAATATGGCCATCCTTCTCTTGCACCTCAGCACCTATGCCTTGGAAACTAGAAGAAATGCTTTCATTAAACGCAGAAGCTTCCTTTTTATTCATATAATCAGAATATGGATCTCCTAATGCGCTGATCATACCATCTACCGCACCGTTTACTAGCTTGTCTGTATCAATTTTCTTGTAATAACCTTTTGATAGCTGATCGTATGCATTAAACAACTTTTGAAATTCGCCATGTGCTGGTGTGCGAACTTCCACTACTTTATCTTCGCCAACTGTTAATGCAAAAATCGTTATACCTGATGTACCAAGAACCAAAACCATGATCATCATGATGAAAGCAAATGGCTTCATACGTATGTATTTTCCTGTGACTTTCCCATGATTAGCATCTTGTTCTGATTGTCGTTCATTTTGTTCTTGGTCTTGCTTTGTTTTATCATCCATATTCGTTCACCACTTTCAATCTAAGAGTGTATAAAACACACCTTCTATCATAATAGCAGGAATTAAAGCGAACGAAAAGAAAAAGACTGCCAAAAATTCCTTGGCAGTCTTTTCGCCTCACTTAATCAAAAGATACATTGCAACTCACTGGTTTTGGTTCAAGCACCTTTGTTTCCATATACTTGTGGAATAACCATTCTCCTACCCCAAGCACAATAGAGGATAACAATGATGCGGCAAGAGTATCCACCGTTTCTACATATAAAGCTGAACCCATGAAATAAATAATGACGAATGCTAAAACAGCATCCGAGAAGGTGGCAATAGTATTGCCCATTACATAGGCATAGCGCTTACTAAAGACGGTGAAGATAAGAATGTCTCCCAAAACAAAAGCAAAAATAGCAAGGACAAGGCTAATCCAGAGAGTCGTAGAAACATCCCCTCCATAAATGCCTGTATTGATGATTAATAGTATTGCCGCAGTCATAATTAGCTTTAGTATGAATGCACTCACATATTTCATCATTCTATCCCCCTTTCGCTGACACAACATATAAATGATTAAATGAGTTGATTGATTAGATCAATCAAAGGTTAGTATGAATTTTTTGGGTGATGATATACGTATTAATCCATTTATCCATTTTGTTTACTCGCATAGTCAAAAATTATTGTCCTCAAACTGAAACGCCACTTCTTATATCTTGCTCCAATTTATAGGCACTAAAATGTACCTTTGGAACCTGAAAGTATCTATAGCACTTATAAGTACGTACTTTTCTTTATGGTGAATATATTTCATAATAACTTTTGTACAGTAAGCTTTAACCATTATCAATTCGTTATGGATCATCTTGACGTCCAAGTCATGTATGACAATCGAACATTTTGAGTAATGGTTAACTTTATTGTTGGTAATACTATTAGTTCGTACAGGTTCTATAACTGCTCTTTTAAGAACATATTTGAAACATGCAATATGTTGCATAATAAGGTGTTTTTTCTGATTTAAAGGGAAGAGATATAAGCGTTAATATCAGATTTCTTCACTTTTAAACAGGATAAATAAACGTTATTTGACAAGATTGAGTTGGTTCCTGTATGACGAAAATATAATTAAGTCCATTTCAGTTTAAAACAATCAGGAGGTTTATTTATGGTAGCGAAAAACTTACAAGATACAACAACTTTGCATAACGGCGTAAAAATGCCATGGTTTGGTCTAGGCGTTTTTAAAGTAGAGGAAGGACCAGATTTAGTTAATGCTGTTAAAACAGCCATTAAACATGGTTACCGCAGCATTGATACTGCAGCTATTTATGGTAATGAAGAAGGAGTTGGCCAAGGAATCCGTGAAGGACTTAAAGAAGCCGGCATATCTAGAGAAGAATTATTTGTAACATCGAAAGTTTGGAACGACGACTTAGGGTATGAATCTACTTTAGCAGCATACGAAACGAGCCTTAAGAAACTCGGATTGGATTATCTAGACCTATATTTGATTCATTGGCCTGTAGAAGGTAAATATAAAGATGCATGGAGAGCTTTAGAATCTCTTTACAAAGATGGACGAGTTAAAGCAATTGGAATGAGTAATTTCCAAATTCATCACCTTGAAGATTTAATGAAGGATGCAGAGGTTAAACCGATGATCAATCAAGTGGAATGCCACCCACGATTGACTCAAAAAGATCTTAAGTCATTCTGTCAAGAACATGGTATTCAGCTGGAAGCCTGGTCTCCATTGATGCAAGGTCAATTATTGGATAACCCAGAGCTTAAAGAAATTGCCAATAAACATGATAAATCTATTGCACAAATTATTCTACGTTGGGACTTGCAAAATGGCATCGTGACAATTCCAAAATCGACTAAAGAACATCGTATTGTTGAAAATGCATCAATATTTGATTTTGAGCTAACAGCTGAAGATATGGAACAAATTGATAGCTTGAATCAAGATCATCGCGTTGGTCCAGATCCGGACAATTTTGACTTTTAATAAGAAATAAGGAGATATAGACGTTACTATTCGTCTATATCTTTTTTCTAAGGTATTTAAAGTATGTGGAGTGTTCCATAAGAAGAAAAATTTAAACAAAATTTATTCTATAATAGATAAGTTAATGTCTAAGAAAACAATCTGGGAGGGAACTGCATGCAACTAAATTTAAAAGGAAAAACGGCGCTAGTTACTGGATCTACTTCAGGTATTGGGAAAGCGATCGCTATGTCGCTAGTAGAAGAAGGTGCTACTGTACTGATTAATGGACGTCGTGAAGAAAAAGTGAATGAAACTATTGAAGAAATTAAATCAAAATATCCAGATGCAATTCTTTATTCAGCAGTAGCTGATTTAGGAACAGAACAAGGCTGCCAAAAAATTATCGAGAGCTATGCTGAGATAGACATTTTGATTAATAACTTGGGGATTTTTGAGCCTGCAGAATATTTTGATATATCTGATGAAGAATGGTTTAAATTTTTCGAAACGAATATTATGAGTGGCGTTCGACTTACGCGCTGGTACTTAAATCAAATGATTCAGAAGAAAGAAGGAAGAGTCATCTTTATTGCCAGTGAAGCAGCGATCATGCCATCACTTGAAATGGCTCATTATAGTGCAACGAAAACAATGCAGCTCTCACTCTCTCGTAGTTTAGCTGAGCTAACGAAAGGAACGAGCGTGACAGTTAATACGGTTATGCCGGGCTCCACTCTAACTGAAGGAGTAGAAACAATGTTAAACACGCTTTATCCTAACGAAAATTTGACAATGGAAGAAGCGGAAACTCGATTTATGAAAGAAAATCGTCCCACCTCTATCATTCAAAGATTAATCCGACCAGACGAAATTGCCCATCTTGTTACTTTCTTAAGCAGTCCCCTAGCCTCAGCCATTAATGGCTCTGCCTTGCGAATAGATGGTGGGTTAGTTCGTAGTGTATTTTAAAAATATGTATCATTAAACCGATTATAGTTTTAAAAAATATACCCCATAGGAGCAATCCTATGGGGTATAAGTTTCTTGATTTTGTATTGAAAAATAAAAATATTAGAGTTATGACTCACCGAAAGAAGCACCAAGCAGATGTAATATAAGTAACCAAAAATAGAATGAAAATTGTGAAATACATTAGCGAATTACCATAATGTACATCGAGAAATTCTTTGTTATGAAGATTAAGTATACAAGCAATTAGTGCATATTTGCCTGGAGAGACCCTTGCACTATTAATAAGCAACTGAAAATCACCAAGTTCTATTTTCCTTCTATTGGTACCTGATTTTTCTAAAGGTTTTATTCTTTTTGTACCTTTCCGATCCTACTTTCAAGATATTCGATAGGTAAAGAAGAAACTCTTATTTTCCAATTGCCTTATTAACTGATTCAAAAGCATGAATTACTGTTGTATCAAATATTGGAACTTCGGAATCCTCTTCTTTTATTAATAATCCAATCTCTGTACATCCTAATATAATCCCTTCGGCTCCTCTGTCAATTAAATTCTTGATAACTTTTTTAAAATATTCTTTTGACGCATGATTGATTTTCCCTAAACATAATTCTTCATAAATCACTTTATTTATAAGTTCTATATCCTCATGAACTGGAATTAATACCTTTATATCATTGGCTTCAATTCTTGATTTGTAAAAATCTTGGATCATTGTATATTTAGTTCCAAGTAATCCTACTGAATTCAATTTAGTTTTCTTTATTTCATTTGCTGTTGCATCAGCAATATGTAGAATCGGAATATTTATTTTTTCTTCAATATAATTTATTACCTTATGCATTGTGTTTGTACAAATAACAATAAAATCTGCTCCAGCCTTTTCTAAAGAGAATGCCACATCCCCCAAAGTGTGTCCGGCACTTTCCCAATCTCCATTAGCTTGATAACGTTCAATCTCTTCAAAATCTACGCTATATAAAATACATTTGGCTGAATGTAATCCACCTAATTTATTCTTTATTTCTTCATTTATTAAACGGTAATATTCATTTGATGATTCCCAACTCATACCGCCAATTAAACCTATTGTTTTCAATGTACTAATCCCCCCTTATAGACTGTAAGTGTAGGATAGAATATTATAATACCTACCGTAACATCCTATATTCTTTAATTTCTACATTTTAAGATCCTTTTCCTTCTTAGAGTATAGCACCTGTAATACTTTGTTATGCAAGTCAAGATCACATAAATCATAGAAAAATGATTCATATAGATTGCATTAAAATATAAAACAGCAAGTTTTGCCACAATAAAAAAGGTAAGGGCATTAGCCCTCACCTTTTTTATTTCACTTCTTTTAAATAAGGTTTACTTGGAAGAGTGTCAAAGTCATAACTTTCAACTTCATTCCAATCTTCAAAATAAGCATGTAAACTATCGGTAATCATCAAATTAATGATTTCCCCTTTTGGATTAAACAGTAAAACAGGTTTACCCATAGCATAAGCATAGCCTAATTCCCAAGCTGTACCGGTATCATCATAGTTTTCTCCGATAATCCCAAATATCATATCCGCCCATTTAATGTGTTCCATATCGTTTTTAAATACGAATGTTCTCCATTCAAAAGAACCAAATTCGAATTCAGGTAATTGACTTTCTCTTGGTGAGAAGACCGTGTGCCCTAATGCTCTCAATACCTGTTCTGCTTTTTCTACATGTACAATTTCCTCTCTACCATCTACATCAAAGAATGGACTTGCAAGATAAATTTTAGCCATTTTGTTCCTCCTATTTTAAACAACGATCAATTATTTATTATTCCTAAACATATTAGCATTAAATTTCATGTAAAATCATTAAATTACTATTCATATCACGAATTGGTCGCTTTTTGGCCGCCTGCTTGATATGTTTAAGCATTAACCTGCTAAAGTTTGGTATATTAACTATTTTTGTGCAAAACCTTTTATAATCTACTCACCTAAGCGAGATTCCAATAGCTTTCTCGTTTTTAAATCATAAATTTTATATTTCATTCCCCACATATGGTCTTTGGTCACTGTAACCTTACAATAATAAGGTATGGATGTGCCATAAGCATCAAGATCAGAAATCCCTTGAAACTCAAATTGTTCATCTGTATCAAGCACATTGATGGTTGTATCATTATTGTGTCTTCCAAATGTTGATGATGTTATTTCTATACTACATTTTCCTTTAACAACTTCAAAATCTCTCGTTAATACAGATTTTAAACTTGGAATAGTAATCCATAAAAGAAAAATGCCAATTAGAAGGAGTCCAAAAAATTTTAAAATTGTCCATTCAAATTCTCTAAAGCTATACATAAGGACAAAATAAGACAATGAAACTATTACTAAAAATGCCCCTAAACCACATAAAAAATAATAAGATAAAATAATAAGCGCTCCTATCAACAAATAATTACTATCTCTACGTAATTTAATCACAATAGTTTCAGCAGTATGTAAAAAATCATTACCAAAAATATTATCTTTATTCTAATGCTGAAATTTATGGCGATTTTTTTCGTTATCAAAAACAAAAACATAGGAAGATTGTAGACTCCTATGTTTTCATTCGCATTATTTTTCAGTTTGTTGTTGCTTCTTTTTCAAATACTCCGCACGTATTTTTTCAAGTTGCTGCTTTTTATCAAATTTGGCAGGTTTATTTTTTTCGTGATACTTAGTAACAGCTACCTGACCTTTGGTATCCAATTGATATTTCCCCACTTTGATCACCTACTTTCTTTGTCTTTAAAGAGAATCTATTCAACAAATATAATATGCTTTTTTTGTTGAAGTAAACCTTGATACTTTATTAGCAGTAAAAAAGCGACCAATGTTAACCACTTTTTTTAAATGGTTACTTTTGGTCACTTATTAAAAATGTATGGCTATAAACGATTGCTACAATTAGTCTTGAATAGCTGCTTCAAGAGCAACTACCATCATATCGTTGAAAGTAGTTTGACGTTCTTCCGATGAAGTAGCTTCACCTGTTAGAAGGTGGTCAGATACTGTTAGAACAGATAATGCTTGACGGTTGAATTTAGCTGCTAGTGTGTAAAGTGCAGCTGTTTCCATTTCGACTGCCAATACGCCATAATCCGCTAATTTTTCGTTTTGATTGTCTTCTCCGTAGAAAAGATCAGCAGTATAAACGTTACCGACACGCAAGTGTAAACCTGCTTCTTCGCCTGCTTTGTAAGCTTTTTTCAATAAATCGAAATCAGCTGTTGGCGCATAATCAATGCCTTTAAAGATAATTTCATTCATTTTAGAGTCTGTAGTAGCAGATTGAGCAAGAATTACATCACGAACCTTCACATCACGTTTTAGAGCACCGCAAGTACCAACACGGATAAGTTTTTGGCATCCGTACTCTTGCATTAGTTCTGTTGTGTAAATTGAAATGGAAGGTACGCCCATGCCTGTACCTTG
Organism: Rummeliibacillus stabekisii; assembly: GCF_007988965.1. Taxonomy (GTDB): domain Bacteria; phylum Bacillota; class Bacilli; order Bacillales_A; family Planococcaceae; genus Rummeliibacillus; species Rummeliibacillus stabekisii. The sequence goes on along the minus strand of NZ_BJVD01000006.1, from coordinate 97,011 downwards.
TACAGAAACACGTTTGCCTTTATATGTACCTGTATAGCCGAACATATTACGAACTTCGTTGTATTGAGTAACATCTTCTAAGAAAGTTTCTGCAATATACTTTGCACGAAGTGGATCTCCTGGAAGTAATACGATCTCTGCGATATCGCCTTGTTTGGCATTAATATGAATACTCATTTTGTATCCCCTTTTCTTTTGACTATAACACATTTATTATAATCAATATTTATAATTCATACTCCCTCATTGTAGCAAGAACGTCTGACATCTGACAAATATTATTCTGAAAATTTTTCTTCATATAATTGCCATAATTCATCAAATACTGTGGCTTTTAATTGGTCACTATCGTTCTCCTCTATATATTTCGACAGAGCGTAGAAGTCCTCCTCTGCTTTAGGAAAACTATGATCATCAAATGCTGCTTCCGCAAAGTCTGCCTTTGGGTCATTTTTTCCGCCTCTAAATGTTAATACATATTGGTAAAATGAAGGTTTCACATGATTCCCCTCCGTTTCAGTAAGAATATTTATCATAATTGTACCCGTTCGTCTCTAATTTACACAGAAAGTTGAATTTTCAAGTGAGAAGTAATACACTCTGCGTTTCTAATTAAGGAAATAAGGGAATCTACTTTCACTAGTCTATCATATCATGCTAGCAATGCCATTTTTACTAATATAGCATGAAAAATATCTTTTTTTAGCCTTTAAAACTATTCACTTTCTAGTTCTTTGCACTTATAATTCATAATTATCAACTATTTTATATATTTAATAAAAAATAGAAGGAAGTGATTGAATTGGCAGATAAAAATTTTGAAAATTTAATTCATTTAAACTCATCTTTAATACCTAATAATAACCCTTTTTCTGAAGAAGAAAGTCCAATCACTTTTGATCTATTAAATATGCTTTCATCACTAGCAGAAAATCATCCAGATACTTTTCTAATCCTTTCGTCCAGTGGGAAGGTGATAATACAGAATAAAGAAACTTTCCCTATCCTGGGTGAGGAAATAAACGAAATACAAGATTTTGAATCTATTGCAAAGAAATCCTACAGAAATATCCATACAGCATTTTTACACGCTGTCTCAGGCAATACCCAAAGATATGAGATCGAAGTTAGTAATTATAAATATGGTGCACTTCATGTGTTATTTACATTTATCCCATTAATTTACGAAGAGAAGGTAGAGGCTGTATATTTGGTGATGAGTGATATGACTGAACAAGTGAAATTAAAAGACATCTTACTTTCCAGTCAAAAGCATTTAAACAACGCTCAGCAAATAGCCGATATTGGAAGTTTTGAATATTGGATAGCTGAAGACCGTCTTAAATGCTCAAAGCACTTTTTTAAACTCTTTGGGTTGCGTCAAACACCCAGCATGAAAATGGAAGAACCCTTTAAATTAGTTCATCCAGATGATTATAGATTAATTTATGATCAAGTGCAAAAGGCTATCAAAGGGAAAGATTACTCAGCTGAATTTCGTATTTATCATGGCTTATCGGGCAATCTCCGTTACATAAAAGTGAAAGCAGTCGTTCTATGGAAGAATGGTAAGCCTTATAAACTAAATGGCGTCATTAAAGATGAGACAGCAGAGAAACTGCTAGAATCGGAACTGAAGGATACTATTGCACGTTATGCCTTTATTTTTGACAATCTAACAGCTGGCATTTGGATGAGGGATGCAGAAACTGGGAAAATGATTTTTGCCTCCAAAGGAATGGAAGATATCTTAAAAATTCCGTTAGAAACTTTATATACAGATAAAGATATCTGGATAAATATGGTTCACCCTTGTCATCACCATGAAATCGGTCCTTACTTAGAGAAAAGCGCGAAAGGAGAAAGTGCAAAGTTTACCTATCGATTAATTGATGGTGCAGGTGATGTTAAATGGCTGTTCGAGCAAACAATCCCCACCACGAATGAAAAGGGAGATGCAACAATTCTTTTTGGATTTGTAACTGATATCACTCATGAAAAGTTACTAGAAGAGAAAATCAACCATCTGGCACGTTATGACGCTCTTACTAATTTACCAAATCAGCATAGTATCTACGAAGTGATGGAAAGCTTATGTAACAGAAACCACCCATTCGCTTTGCTTTATTTAGATATTGATCGGCTAAATATAATAAATGATTCTTTAGGCTATCATATCGGTGATGAGGCATTGAAAACTCTTGCAAATCGTTTTAGTAAACTAATGCCTCCAAACAGTTATTTCGGAAGGCTCAATAGCAATGATTTCATCGTATTACTTTGGAAAATCCACGATAAGGAAGATGTATACTCATTAGCAGAAATGCTTATTACTGTAAGTAAGAAACCATTAACCATACAGGAATTTGAAATGCATCTATCAACAAGTATTGGCATTAGCTTTTATGGTATAGATGGTACGGATAAGCAAACATTATTGGAAAATGCGCACTCAGCATTATATCATGCAAAACGGCAAGGTAAAGCAAACTATCAAGTATATTCATATACAGACAGTATCCATTCCTATAAAAAATATAATTTAGATCAAGATATGCGGAAAGCGATTAACAATGAGGAATTTGAAATTTTTTATCAGCCTCAAGTTGAACCGATCAGTGGTGCTGTATACGGAGCAGAGGCACTATTACGTTGGAATCATCCTGAATGGGGTTATGTTTCGCCTGGTGAGTTTATACCTTTGGCGGAAGAAAACCACCTTATAAATGCTATTACAGATTGGGTGATTGAAAAAGTATGCGTCCAGCTTAAAAACTGGAAAGACGAGGGAATTGATTTAAAACCAATTGCTATTAATATCTCCCCAACACGCTTTATGAAAAAAGGATTAGCCGAATATGTAAAAACTCTACTTTCTCGATATGATATTTCAGCAACATTTATTGAATTAGAAATCACTGAAAGTACGCTATTGCAGAATGAGAAAAATGTGTTGTCTTCACTTCAACAATTAAGAGATTTAGGGATTAAAATAGCAATAGATGACTTTGGGACAGGTTATTCTTCCCTTATGTCAATTCGGACTTTCAAACCGGATATTATCAAGATCGATCAAATTTTCACACGGCATATAACCAGTGAGGGTAGTGTGGATAAAGGCATCATACTTTCGATTATCCATTTAGCGAAAGAGCTGGGAATGACTGTTGTGGCTGAAGGTGTAGAAGAATATGAACAGTTACAATTCTTACTCCATAATGGCTGCCATTATATACAGGGTTATCTTTTTTCAAAGCCTCTACCCAAAAAAGATTTCTATCAAATTCTAAAAACAGGCTCTCTTTCTCCTAGTAGTGCCTGTAAACTCACTATAATTGACCAGGAACGGCGTGCATTTATACGTTTTCAATTACCTACTTACGTTCAAGCAGATATGACCTTAATAGAAATGCAAAACGAAAAAGTCGAAGTAGGTTCCAACAAGATTCTCATCGAAAATATCAGCTTTGGCGGTATGAAAATTATCTCTTCGATGAATTTGGCCATACAATCCCAGATGAAATATCAATTTTGTTTTAGCCTTTTAAATAAAAAGTTCATTTTAAACGGTGTGCTCAAATGGCAAAATGAAGTAAAAGGCTCTCTTTTTGCATACGGTGTTGCATTTCTGCTAGAGGAAGAGAATGAAACATCTCTTGCTTCTACGATACATCTATTAAACAAATTAAATGAATCCAGTAAACAGATCCCAGACACAGATTTTATCTGCACAAGCCCGGTAGAATTCTTTTCTATTTTTAAGTAACCAAAAGGCAACAACGCTGTATTGCGCTGTTGCCTTCTTTTATCGTGCTTATAAATCAAACAGCTTTTCATATTCGCTATAGCCTTCAGAAGCTAAATCTTCTTTTGGGATGAAACGAAGAGCTGCTGAGTTAATGCAATAACGAAGTCCACCTGTTTCTTGTGGCCCGTCTGGGAATACGTGACCAAGATGAGAATCTCCCTCTTTACTACGTACTTCTACACGCTGCATACCAAAGCTTGTATCTTTATGCTCGGAAACTTGTTCCTCTTTTATAGGTTTAGTAAATGCAGGCCAACCACACCCTGAGTTATATTTGTCTTTCGACGTAAAGAGCGGTTCTCCAGAAACAATGTCTACATAAATCCCTTCTTCAAAATGCTCATCATATTCATTTGTGAAAGGAGCTTCTGTCCCTCTTTCTTGAGTAACATGGTATTGCAGCGGCGTTAACTCTTTCAATTTGTCCTCTTTATTCATTATGAGACCCCCAATTTTGCTGTTGAAATGCTGTTCTTCCTGACCCAATGGAATAAAGCTCGTAATGAGTCGGGTTTTTTTTATAATAATGTTGATGATAATCCTCGGCTGGATAGAACTTTTTAGCTTCTAATATTTTCGTCGCAATGGGTTTATTAAATTTCCCTGATTCCTCTAGTCTCTTTCTAGACTCTTCTGCAATTCTCTTTTGATCTTCATCATGATAAAATATCGCTGTCATATAGGATTTGCCTCGATCATGAAACTGGCCGCCTGCATCGGTTGGATCGATAAGGGTCCAGAATGTTTCAACTAACTTTTCATATGGATAAACTTCTGGATCAAATGTAATTTGTACTGCTTCATAGTGACCAGTTAAATCTGTGCATACCTGTTCATAGCTTGGGTTTTCAACATAACCTCCTGTATAGCCTGATATGACGGATTCAATACCTGACTGTTCATCAAATGGTTTTACCATACACCAGAAACAGCCTCCTGCAAATGTTGCAATAGATGTTGACATATATTACGCCCTCCCTATTTAGTAGGAATGATTACATCAAGTATAATGCGATTCTTATCTAAATTGAATTCTTTTGCTTGTACATGCCCTATTAAGTTTTCACCAAGAGGGATATCAATATCCGTAAGATTAAAATAAATTTGTTCTTCTTTCGGCTGAATCACCATCCAGCTAGGCAAATCAACGGAGTCCTTCAATAGTTTGAGAGCTGTATTTGGCGGTATATCAAGCATGCCGACTTCCACAGTTTTTTGTTTCAAGAGTAAATTACCCTCTTCTAATGAAGGTTCAAACGTCATGGTAATGGGCAATTCCATTTCAAATACGGTCAATGTACTGTTTAATGTGACATCTTGATCAACTTCCATTGTGACTGGAATTTTAGACGTTTTCATCGAACTTTCAATCAATCGATTTGCCATATTTTCAAAATCTTTTTTGGTCGTTTGTACTTCTAAATGACTGCCATTGGGTAATTGCTTAACAGTTGGATTAGGTGTTGTATCAATCGGTCTTGTAATTAAATAGAAGAATGATACAATAGCTACAATCACAAGTGTAAAGAGCAATAGAAAGGCTATTTTCCATTTATTCATCTATACTATCCTCCTGAAAATCAAATTGTCCTTGTGATAGTTTTTTTAGATTTTCTTCTTCAAGTGTTTCGATAATGCGAGCAGTCATTTGATCATACCCTCTAGCATTGGGATGAAAGAAATCAGTATGATAAACCAAATTCGCGTTTGTATCAAATAAATCCTCTACATTTACAAAAACAGCATATGGATCATCATCCGCAAAGCCTCTAATATCAGAATTCCATTCATCCATGATCGTGTTCATTTCCGACTCTTCTTTGGTAAAGATCGTCAACGGATTATATACACCGATCAAGATGATAGGAGCTATGGGATTACGTTCCCTAATCATTTGCATTATGGTCTCATAACGCTGCTGAAATTTGGGTCTTCCTTTATCAAAGTCTTTCTTTTTTAATTCTGTGATATGTTCACGTACAATCTTCATTAAATCATTGCCGCCAATAGTCAACGTGATTATATTAGCTTTTCTCAGTGTATCATCAAGCTTCCCAGATTGTAATTGATCAATGAGTTGATCGCTTCTTCTACCTTTTTTGGCTTCATTATGAATAGTCACAGATTTTACGCCTTGCCATGTTTCCATATCGTTTTTTAAACGGCCAACATATCCTTCATTTTCCGCTTCATCGCCTACTCCCTCGGTTAGCGAATCCCCGAGTGCTACGTACTGGACATCCTTGGGTTTAAACATTTGTGTCACCAATATTTTTTTGGTTTCTTCTTTTATATTATGCACGGCGTCCTGTGTTTCACAGCCAGCGAGCATTACAACAGACAGCAAATAAACTATCCACTTTTTCATTATTTTTGCCCTCCTTTCACATCGGCTCTGTCGCTCAAAATGAAAGAAGGCAGGGAACTTCCCTGCCGCCTAAATTAATCAGTATAGTAAGAAAAGCCAATTGCACCTGGCCCTGTATGTGTACTAATAATTGGCGACGTATAGCCAAATTTTACATCATGATAGCCTGTCTCTTCAATCCTAGTTTTTAGAGGGTTTGCCATCTCTAAACCATTTGCGTGTGCAATGCCAACACCTCGAACAACACGTCCCTCTGTGTCTTGGATGTATTGATTGGTTAGATATTTGACTACTTGTTTATGGCTTCGCACTTTTGCTACAGGATTATAGTCGCCTGTCTCTAAGTTGGCAATCGGTTTAATGTTTAATAAAGAACCGATCATGCCCATCCCTTTTCCGATACGTCCGCCCTTAACCAGGTTTTCTAGTGTATCTACTACAACAAAAAGGTGGGTATGTTCTCGCACATAGTCGATTCTTTGTAAAATCTCATCCATGCTTTTGCCTTCTTTAGCCATCTGTGCTGCTTCTAGCACCTGAAAGCCAAGCCCAAATGAAGTAAATCGAGAATCAACAACGACTACATTTGTATCAGTCATGGTAGCTGCAGCTTCCGCAGATTTCACGGTGCCGCTCATACTTCCCGTCATAGTAATAACTAATACTTCATCGCCATTCTTCCCAATCTCATCAAATAACTCTTTAAACACCCCTACTGCTGGCTGAGAGCTTTTAGGCAATTCAGTAGACTCTGCCATTTTTTCTAAAAATTCAATCGGATTTAAATTAACACCATCTATATATGTTTCATTATTTATTTGAATTGATAGCGGTACCACATGAATGTTGTATAGTTCAATTTCACTTTTAGTTAATTCTCCAGTCGAATCTGTTACAATTTGAATTCGTCCCATAATGACACTTCCTTTTATTCCATCCACTGTTTTAAGTATTTATACTTTATTTTACCCGTCTACAGCTGTTCAAACATGTGACATTTGTCAATTGTTTGGGGGAGAATAAGAACTTTTTGTGAAGTATTTATCTATACAATATGCAGAGATACCTTGAAAGTTTAATAACACCATAATTAAATGATTACCCATATCCACTATAGATATTCTACGTTATTTTAAGTTATGATTTTTTATAGACAATATAAGAATATTTGATATGGTCTTCTGTTTCATGTATCTCTGACTCAGAAACTTTCTTCCATTCATCGCCATAGACCGGGAAGTATGTATCCCCTTTAAAGGCATGTTGTATTTTCGTTATATACAAGATATCTGCAACTGGAAGCGCCATTTTAAATAATTGCTCTCCACCGATTACCATAATTTCTTTGTTTTCTTTTTCTGCTTCTTTCAAAGCTTCTTCAAAAGAATGTACAACCGTTGCACCTTCTACTTGATATAATGGATCTCTTGTCACAACAATGCTTGTTCTTCCAGGCAATGGCTTGCCGATAGATTCAAATGTTTTACGCCCCATAATCATTGGTTTACCCATTGTTGTTTTTTTGAAAAATGCAAGATCCTCTGGCAAATACCAAGGAATTTTATTTTGATAACCAATCACTCGATTTTCATCATGCGCTACAATTAATGAAATCATAAATTCATCTCCTTAGACAGAAATAGGCGCTGCTATGCGCGGGTAAGGGTCATATCCTTCTATAGCCAAATCTTTGGTTTCATAATCAAAAATTGAATTCTTGTCCGTCTTAATAACAAGCTTTGGCAATGTCTTGGGTTTGCGTGAAAGTTGTTCCTTCACTTGATCCAAGTGATTTTTATATAAATGAGCATCACCCAGCGTATGAACAAAATCCCCAGCTTCTAGACCACATTCTTTAGCGATTAAATGGGTAAGAAGTGCATACGAAGCAATGTTGAAAGGAACACCTAGAAAAACATCTGCACTTCGTTGATATAGTTGGCAAGAGAGTTTACCTTCCGCTACATAAAATTGAAAGAATGAATGGCATGGAGGCAGCGCCATGTCCTCTACTTCTGCAGGATTCCAAGCTGTTACAATATGCCGTCTGGAATCAGGATTCTTCTTAATTGATTCAATGACATTTTGTATTTGGTCTATCGTTCCACCCATACCGTCAGGCCATGAGCGCCACTGTTTGCCATAAACAGGACCAAGATCACCGAATTCCTTTGCGAATGCTTCATCTTCTAATATTCTCTGTTGAAAATTGGCCATCTGTTCTTCATATTGTTTTTTAAACGTCTCATCTGTTAATACACGATGCCCAAAGTCTGTCATATCAGGCCCCTCATATGCATCACTTTTAATCCATTTTTCAAAAGCCCATTCATCCCAAATATGATTGTTTTCTTCGATTAGTGTACGTACATTCGTATCACCTTTTAAAAACCATAACAACTCGGTTGCAATTAATCGGAAAGAGGTTTTCTTAGTTGTCATTAAGGGGAAACCCTCTTGCAAATCGTATCTCATTTGATAGCCAAACACGCTAATTGTGCCAGTCCCTGTACGGTCACCCTTTTCGATTCCGTTTTCTAGAATATGGCGGCAAAGGTCTTGGTATTGTTTCATTAAGTATAGCCTCCAATTTATTTATCTATTTCATGATAACATTGACGAGAAATGACGTAAAATAAAACAAAAAGACAGATAGTATTAACTTTCAATTCTTTAGTTAGCACTCTATGTACATACATTTACTAAAAGATATCTATTATAAATAATATTAAAAGCCAGATGCATTTTTACTTTGCATCTGGCTTTTATTTAACAATTTAGCTTTTTGTTTTTTCTATTAACGCCAAATCTTCACAAGCATATCTGTGTTAAAGTACTTGTTTCCTTTTAAAAAAGAAGCCATTCACAAACTTATCTTTACTGACTAACTGTTAATACAAAAGATAAGATGTTTTAAAGTAATTGGTAGAAATATAGATAACGTATATTTCTATTGAGTTCATAAATATTTTCTTTAATATTCAGAATTTAACTTAACCATTTTGGTGGTGTATCTTTAGACCAATAAATCTCACCTAGATTGTTATGAGAAGCAAATTTGTCTTTATAGGTGTGATAATGAAAATTATAGTAATAGCCATCTACTGGTCTGCGTTCCGTACGTACATGGAAACGAATCATATCTTGTCCTGATGATGCTTGATAAATATGAAAAATCTTTTCAGAATAGTCGCCACTTGGTTTTTCAGTCATCGCCAAGTCACGCATCTCGTTGACATTCAGATGATCCACTGTCATATGAATAGCTTCCTCAATCTTGGGAAATATAATATGATCAAATTCATTGCTTATCTTAGGACCAATACGATTCCCAAATTTTAAATAAGATTGTTCTTTTGCTTGATCTATTAGCTGACCAGACATTGTGAATTGGTCTACTTCTGGCTGAGCATGTTGTATGTATTCTTTTGAAACATCTTTTGTATAAGGCGTTTTATGACTTTCGCCGTGTTCTAATAAGTTTTCCCAAATGGAGTGATTAGATGTGATAACACCTAAAGTCAGAACGGCGACTGTTGATACAAGGAGTTTTTGAAGTTTATTTCTCATACTTTTCACCTGCCGTTGAACAAATATTGTCTTTTCACTTATTAGTATATACGAAAATCAGAAGTAAAGGTTTCATCTTTTTCTAAATCATTGTACAATATAGTAGAAATAAAGTGACACTGCAATCTGGGACAATCAGATTGGTAGTAGAACCATTCGGGCATTTACGGGCTTCATTTTTAATTATTCACTGCCCTTAATGCAAAATAAAGCGTTCGTTTTTGTACAAAAGGAGGGCAAATTTTATGTCAATCGCAATGGGTATCGGATTTTTATTGCTATTATTCTATTTAATGTCTCTTTGTATTACAGACTAATGCGATTATAAAACAAACGCACTCAGTAAGGGATGTAAACCCTTACCGAGTGCTAGTTTTGGTCATTAGTTTAGAGTATCCTAATTTTTAAAACAAACTACAAACCTGAAATTCAGTAGAAAACAGTGGATAATTTCCACTGTTTTTTTGTATAACAAAAGCCTGCGAATAATCGCAGGCCTATAGTTCAATCACACCATAATGAAATTTTGCATTATAGCGAATGTCTCGTGTGAAATGAAATTGATCAAACAACGGAGAACGGAAATGAGCTTTTAACACAATTCGCTTCTTTGCTACCCTTTTTGCCTCTTCCACCCATTCATCTGTTAATGAATTTTGCAGTCCTGCAACACGCAACGGTGAAAAGTTTTTTGACTCCTCTATTGTCTCTTCAAACATAGGGTCCATATAAACGACATCGAATGCATTATCCTGTTGCTGTTTAAGATAGTCAATCGCTAAACTACTAACAACTTGTATGTAATCCATACAAGAAAGTAGAGGCAATTGCGCTCTGTCATACGACCGCATGCCTTCACGTACAATAAACGCTACATTCGGATTGCCTTCACAGCCAATGACTAATCCTATATCACCTACTGCATAAGCGGCCACAATACTATCCGAGCCAAGCCCTAACGTACAATCTAAAAAGGTATCTCCTTTTTGCAGTTTGGCTACATCCAAGAAAGGCTCATGCTCACCCCTCGCTATCCGTTTCAAGCGAAAGGCAGCTGAGCTAGGATGAAAGAAAAAAGGTTCCTCAGATTCAAATGGAAGATACTCATATGAGAGTTTACCCGCAACAATTAAATTTGCATGGTGTTCTTCCGCTATTTTTTGAAGAGACTTCTTCTTTCTTTCGATGAATGGTAATTCAAGTGCTTTACAGGCTTTTTCCGCTAATTCAAATGAATGCTGGTTGGGCCTTCCCACTGTTGTTACTATAGTTTTTATTCCGCACATATTTGATCAAGCACGCCTACTAAATGATCGCGCACCTGTTCCATTGCATGATCTTCAATTTGTTCACGCGGAATAAAGTAAGCCAACTGTCCATCTTTCCAAATAGCAATAGAAGGAGAGCTTGGTGGCACTTCCTCAAAGAAGCCCCTCATTTGCATTGTCGCTTCAGCATCTTGACCAGCAAACACTGTCGTTAAGTGGTCCGGCTTATACTCAGCTTGCTGTATAGCTTCAATAACTGCTGGACGTGCAAGACCGGCCGCACATCCGCATACAGAGTTAATAACAATCAATGAGGTACCTTTCGATTCTTGCATATGTTCAGCCACTTCATCCGGCGTTCTTAATTCCGTAAAACCGGCGTTCACTAATTCATCTCGCATTGGTTGTACAATGCCTTGCATATATTCTTCGTATGGGTTCATAATTTCGTCCCCTTTCATATTCCTTCATAATCCCTTGAATTATAAGGTTTGTGCTCTTCTATTTTATCTCGAATTACATATTTTTTCACGGATTTTCATTTTTTACGTGATTTTTTGGTGATTTTTATTTTTGGGTATATTTAATGTTATTCAATAGTGCTTTTAAAACAAACTTTTTCTTATTATAAAAACACGACTATCTCATGGTTTAGTAACATGGAAGGCCGTGTTGTTTTATATAGCTCATTAATTTCCTATTTTATAGGAAACATCGGTAATTCTTTTACTATGATTTTTTCGATTTGCTGCACAACAAGCATTAATTCTTCATCAATAATTAGCATTTCACTAAATGTATAAAATATCTTGATATGCAACAAGAGCAAAACCAGGTTTATTGCTTACATAGAAAGATTATTATACTGGAAGGTTTGCTTCTTCCCAGAAGAATTCACCTGTTTTATCTACAATGTTTTCCACAAAAGATACAAATGACTCGTTTGTTTCTTCTGGCGATATATGATTCACATATATAGCACCCTTTGATGTTTCTTTTTTAGCCTTGTCATTATCAATCATAATATATCCGACATCTGGAAATTCACCTATTGGGTAATTTTTTGTTAATTCAAGACCAAATTCTTTGCAATCTTCTTGAACAATCAAAAAATTTTCTCGCATCTCGTTTAAGCTAAAGAATTTAAATTCAGCAAGATAGCTTTTAAAAAGTGTCATTCCATCATGATATAAAAGGAAATCTTTGTAATCCTGTGGAATAGTTATCACCAACTCTTTTTCAAGTGAATAAATTTCTTCTATATTTGAAGGTGGGTTAAAAATGCATTCTTCACGTATAATAGTACCATCACGTCCAACTAAACCTTCTGGGACTAATCGAGTAAGATTTTCATCTAATTGACTTTTAAGCTTCTCTAATACCTTTTTTATTTCTGACATATTTCCCTCCACAATTCGTTTTTAATAATTATTAAACCATGAGGTGATTTTTTTATGTTTTTCTCGAGGAACTGCCTATAATTTGCTAATTTCGAACTTCCTCTAAGCTACTGGTTTTATATGATGCAAATCAATTTTATCCTTTTTCCAATTAGGTTTAACTTTGTATTTTTTCATACTGCTTTCTAATTGTATCTGTTACCCCTCTTGAATATTTTTTACTTTTTTTCAATCAGTACGGATATTAGAAGCAACTTTTCCAGACCATTTATCTGTAGTTTAAGATATTTAGCTTATTAGCTTATTAATTTCTAAATTTTTCTTCTCGGACATAAAGATGAAAAGACTCTTACTCTTTTATTATTTTTTGGAAATCTTTCTTAATAGATATAAAGCATATATTATAGCTGGTATTGCACCAACCATTAAGATTATTTTTATTACTCCAAATATTAGATATGAAGATGACACACTTACTTCCATGTTATTATTCTCCTTTCAGTTTTTAAATTAATACTAGCTAATTTAGTTTTTCCATTTAAACTCTTGATAAACACGTGCGTATTTTTTAGTTTTGTTTAAACCATCTAAAGTTATTTTGCTTGTGATAGTTGAGTAGCCATTATTATCGTCAATCTTCACTGGATTGATCTCTCTTACATCGCTATTAGTTCTCAATTTAAGACTTTGTCCTTCAGTCATTCGGATTTCCACTAGATATTTATACATAGACTCTCCCTCCTTTTTATATGTAAATTTATTCATTATTAGGATACTTCCTTCTTAATTGATTTGTCTAATCCGTGTCTAATTACCCGAAACTCTAGAAGGAAAGGCACTAAAGTTAAGGGTAGACATACTACTTATCAAAAGTCAAAAAAACTAAGAAGTTTGCCAAAAGAAGTTAAAAAAATTATTCATCAAGAGATTTTTATAAAGATGGGAAACTTAGCATTCGAAGATACTATGGTAAAACTGGAAAAGCAGATATGGATATACATTATACAAAACATGGGAATGGAAAATCACATCCAAAGGTTCCCCATAGACATAATTGGCATTATAAAAATGGGAAATTAGCACCTGGAGATGGGTATTAGTTTAAATAGGAGGTAAAAAAATGGATTCAAAGGAATGGGAAGATGTTAGAAGAGCTATTGAAGATGAGAATCAAGAAGTAAGCTTAGATTACAATGGTGAAGAATGGTGGATTAGTAGACTTTATAGTGAAGAGTTAAGTTTTTTACTCACGCGTTCTAAAGATTCCTACACCCAAAGATTTATAACTGCTCAAGAATTATTTAATAACGGTATAGTGGATGGTAAACCATTTATTGAAAGGGTAAAAGATTTCGATTAGGAAGAAATAAAATTAGACCAGGTGTTAATAGCCCTGGTCTTTTAACGTATCTATAACTGTATGGACAGTATGATATTACTTAACTGTATACGCCTTTACATACTTACGATTAGCCGTGCAATAGCCACCGCATACTATAAAACGTGGTGTACCATTTTTAGTACGAGCAATGTCGATGATATCAAGTTTAGTGCCCTTTTTATGGCTTTTCAGTTCTTACTTAAACTCTTTATCTTCATAGATACCAAAGTCTGTTAGAGAAACTAACCTGTCATATTTCTTGGTGTAATAACCTTGGTTTACTGGCTTTGAAACTGCCTTCACATCTTCTTTTCCCAAAAACCAATCTAAAGTTTTTGTTCCATTTAAACGGTTTAAATCAACATTGCCAGCAATGCCCGCAAACTTACCTTTATCTGTGTATTGTTGTAGATCACATGGATAATTAGGTTTAATCACTGAAACACCATAATTTGCATAGCGAGGAATCCACACGAAATCAGCTTTTGAATAGTCCAAATTAAATTCACTGTATAGATGATGTGCTACATAAACACCCACCTTTTTAGCTCCAAGGCGACGTAACTCTGCTATGAAGGCATTGGTTTCTGCTTTCATATCGCTCATTGTTTTATCTTCAACATCAGCAACAAAGAATAATGGTTTACGCGCATTAGCTGTTGCACGGCTATAAAAATCTCTTGCTTCAACCTTGGCATCTCCTACAGAAATAAAGCGTGTAAATGCATATACACCATCCGGAACTTTATATTGCTCACATCCTGCAGCATCCGTTTGATAGACCTTATCTTTTGTTGTAGAGCCATCTTGTACTCGTAAGATAGCCAAGTCTATCTCTGTTGCAAAAGTTTTATAGTTCACTTCTGGTTGCCATTTAGAAATGTCTACGATTTTACCCATAATTACTTACCCTCCTTACTTAAACCTTCTCGATAATTTGTGATTTCAAACAAACCTGTGTTTGCTAGACCAGCAATCCCACCTGCCCAAAGTCGTAATGTGACCTCAAGTTCTGTAAACGGAAATGAAACTATTCCAATAAAAATACCCATCACGAATGCGATGAGCGGATGTAATTCTTTTTAGTTGGTAAGGATCTTTTAACTAATTCACTAACGCTATCACAGTTGGCGCAATAATGGTCGCTAAAACTAATACTGCTAACATGGTAGCTCCTCCAATACCTTTTTTCTTCTTTCAGTTCTACTCTTTTTGCTAAATGCAAAAAGTCACTTTTAAGACCGGTATAAGACTGGCTTAATCCTTCAATCGCTTTTACACTTTCTCTTGAGATTCAGTAAGACTTTTTAAGTTGGCCATAAGTTTTTTTCTCGTTTGCGTGACTCTTCTTTCAGTTCTAGGTATCGGCGTTCTGATTCACTTTCTGCTCTTTTTGAGTTTCTTCTAACTTTTTTTCTCTCTCTTTGTTTTCGCTTTTTAAGTACAACAATGCAGCTACACACAATAGAATGCTGCATATAGTCCAAATAAATTGGCTCCCGGCGATTTGCTCAATTGTTGTCACGTCCACTGCAACACCCCATTTTCCCCAAAATAAAAAGCACACCTTTTAGGTGTGCTTAGTTACCCATCATAACTCCATATATTTGCTGATTAAAGAATAGTAGATTTTTTGCGATTTCTCATTATTAAAATGATAGAACAAAGTAGACTCCCCAAAATACTAAGTGTCACGTTGATTATTGCCTCCAACTTAACAATTCCAGATGTTTCGTTATCCGGGTTTTTTAATATATTTTGCCCCAAATCGTCTTGGAGTGAAAAACCACTAGCATCTAATCCCCAGAATAAGTAGCCTAACGCTACTCCAAGCAAACTACTAAAAAGAATAAGAAAAGAATTGGATATAAAATAAGTTTTCTCTTTTTTTACGGCCACTTTGTAATTCAATCTCAGTAGTAGGATGGGGGTAAATAGTTCAAAGAAAATTTTGACTAAATAAATAATAGGCCACGTAGTTTGTATTAAGAAAAATAATAAAACACGTATTATTATTACTGGTATTATATTAATCGATAATAGTTTAAGCATTTTTTTCCTCGAAGTTGTTAATTTAAAAACCTTTTATACTTTAACATAATTCTTCAACAAAATACCTTTTTATAGAAAAAAATCTATATTTAAGCGAAAAGATAACTTCGCCAGCTCAACTCAATATAAAGCACATTGCATACAAATTAAAAATTATTGTCTTATTGGACCCCATAAATCAAGGTGTTTTAAAAACAATATTTACATAGATAACCGAGTCTCAAAAGAAGAGCTATGGCAACAATTCGCCCATTAATTATGCCACGTACTTTGGCATACTGGAAATCAATTAGGCTTATATCCCCCATTTCGAGAATATCAGGAATGGACAATAGTTTTGCTTATCATTTTTGCTTTCCAACTTTTATGCTAGATAGTTTAAAGTTTGCTGATTACAAGCTGCTGTCCTTCAAGTGCAAGATACGTTCAATATTTTGCATGACTTCGCACTTAAACGATTAAATGATTATCTTACAAACCATCAAAATTATTCATTTGTAGACTCATTAACCGACCGTCGCAAATATATAAATATCATTGCGAGGAAAAACCAAAAAAGAGGCGGATTTTCATTTTAAATGTTAGTTTTCGGTTACTTTTTGGTTAGTTTTATTAAAAGTTGATTTTCTACATTTAAAAGATACCGTCTTAAATATACCTTTTATCTGATGTAACGCTGTGCGGTTCTTTTTATATTCTTGCAAGCAAGTTAACTGCCCATTCTTCCATTACTAGCCCCCCTTATTAAAGCAATAAAAAAGGAACACCAAATAAACGCAGTAAGTGCGTAAATTCGATGCTCCCGGTTGTTCGATAAGCCATTTATTAAACTAAGTATATTTAGCATGTTTGTGTTTTTTTGTATATAAAAACCCAATACTTTTTCTTTCTCATATTTGCATTTCTTATATATTTACAATAGCTTTTATTTGTTTGAAACAGAATAAGTTATCACATAATGAAAAATAAGATGTGTTAGAGAAACTAATGGTCTTATTGTATTCAAAAGCAAAAGACTAAGAGGAGGAAGTTATGCTCCAACTAGAATCGATGATTGAAAAATTAAAAGCCACTTTTTATAATTCAGTTGATTTTGTAGCTAGAGAAATCTCGTTCCCCAAAGATCAATATGCCATTCTTTGCTACTATAGTTCAATGGCCAATGTAAAAGATGTACAAGATATAGTGAATACGTTGAAAGTGCAAACAACATTTAATGAAAAAGACTGGGATGCGACAACCGCCACTCATAAAGAAAGTTATAACCTCGAAAAGTTAGTAGAATATGTCTGTCAAGGATACGCGGTGCTACTTTTATTGAGATCTCAAGAAATGGTATGTTTCACAATGCCAAATTTACCTCATAGATCTCCAGATGAGCCAATAAACGAAGCTATCCTACGAGGTGCTCATGAAGGTTTTGTTGAAGATCAGGACACAAATTTGGCGCTCATTAGAAAAAGAATGCGTGTGCCTGATTTAATCGTAAAAAAAGTGACTGTTGGAATAGATAACAAAGCAGATATTTATTATATGTATTTAGCCCGTTTTGCTAACCAAGACAATCTCTCTGCTTTAGAAAGAAAGTTAGAAGGAATAAAAGAACAAGCGGATGGATTATATACATCTGGCCAGTTGAATGATTTCATTGAGGATTCTCCCTATTCCCCTTTCCCTCAAATTATGAATACAGAAAGACCAGACCGAGTATTTGCTAATCTCTCTGAAGGAAAAATTGTTATAATGACCGATTATTCGCCTACTGCTTATATTGCACCTGTCACATTATTTTCTTTTTACCAATCGCCTGATGATTTTAATAGCCGTGTTATTGTAGGGTCCTTTTATCGAATGGTTCGAATCGCTAGCTTCCTTACAGCTGTTTATCTACCTGCCTTGTATATTGCTATAGTCAGTTATCATTATGAAATTCTCCCTATCGAATTAAGCAAGAAACTCAAAATAAATATAAGTGAAATTCCTTTTAAGCCAATAGTTGAAGCATTAATTGTTGAAATGATCATTGAGTTAATTCGAGAGGCTAGTATTCGGTTACCAAAATCTTTGGTTCAAACCATAGGTATTGTCGGTGGATTAGTGGTTGGAGATGTCATAATCAACGCTGGATTAGTTTCCAACATGGTAGTAATAGTTGTAGCATTGACTGCAATATCTAGCTATGTCGTACCATCGGTAGAGTTAAATACCTCTGTGCGAGTGTTGCGTTTCCCATTTATGTTCGCAGCTGCGCTCTTTGGTTTCTTCGGCATAATGGCTGGCTTCCTAATTCTTACGATACATTTATGTAATTTAAGCTCTTTAAAATCACCATATTTTTCGCCAATTGTGCCTTTTGAGCCTAAGAAAATTCCACAAATTGTATACCGCAAGAAGCATTCAAGATCAACTTCACAACCAAGCAGTTTTGATCCGAAAGGAAAGAAAACATGAAATTTACCATTACAAAAGTTCAGCTGTTTCTCATGCTCTTTTTTAGAACAACAGGTATTATATTTATTGCATATCCAGAAATAATTATTAATGCTGGCGGTCGTGATAGTTGGATAATGTTCTTAATCTCTGCAGTAATTATTTTTATTCAGTTATGCTTATATGAAAAATTCTACAAATACTTTGAACCTGGGAAACTAACACGGTGGATTTTTATTTTAATTTGGATATTTTTACTGATCTTCTCTTTCATTTATATGCAATATACCTTGAATATATGGGTAGAACAGAAAACACCTAATTCGATTACATTAGTAATAATGTTGTTTATTTCTTATTATATCAGCGTCAGTAGACCCTCAACTGTTGTAAACATGCCCGTTTTTTTAATACCTTTTGTCTTTATATTTGTATTTTTTTTATTTTATACTTTACCACAGTTATCTTTTTCTCAAATATTTCCTATTGGAACAAGTACTGGTCACCAATGGATAAAGGGGACCCTTTTTGGCTTATCTTCATTTACAGGTTTAGAGAGTTATTTAATATTACGAAAATTTGTATTGACCGAAGATAAGGTGCGTTTTAAAGATATCTTAATTTACCAACTTATTATTACACTATTTGTCGCTTTTATAATTCTTATTGTAGAAATGTACTTCGCCAAAGCATCCTTGCCATATATTACTGAGCCAGTATTATACATTTTGAAATCAATTGAAGTTACTTTTGTCAAAAGGCTAGATGTTTTCTTTCTATATATGTGGCTCGCCTGGAGCATTATTTCATGCAGCTTAATTATTTTAAATATACGAATAATATATTTTCAAAAAGAGCGGAAGCATCCAAAATTGGCGATGGCTTTAGTGCATATTATTCTTTTTTTCGGAAGCATAGGCTTTATAAATATCCGTGTTGTAGAATTTCTTAGAGATCATTTCCAGTATTTATATATACCGGTCACTGTATTATTACCATTATTTATTATCTGGAACAATAAAAGAAGAGATAAATATGTAAAATAGTTCTTTTTCCTTGTTAGTTTCTTATTGTTTAGCAGTTGTTAGCTACTTTAAATGTGAAAATCGTTGTCGTATAAGTATTAAATAAATATAAAAAGGGAGTTACTGGCGTCTTTGACTAAACTCCCTTTTAATTTATTAGAATATCTACCGATAATTAATTTCCGAATGCGTCGGCTCACCATTATGCCAACTAATCTCCTGCTTGCCATAATCACTTGGCGGTGGATCTACTTGTATAATTCAGCCTCCAGCAACAACATAACAGCATTATCATGTAAATCAATTTCTACAGTCATGTCAGTTTGAATTTTTTGACCATATTACTCCTTCTTCGTTCTAATGTTTTTTGTAAAATGAATCCCAATTTGAGTTCGGTTATTTTGAAATTAAGTTGAATATAATATTGTTGGACGGATAATAACCGTCATCACCGCCTATCTTATCGCACGTTTGAGTACCCTCAAGCCTGTTTTATTTTGCTTTCTAATTGCATCAAGACTTGATAAGCATCACCATTCTTAATTCTTTAGATTTGGCAACGGATGAATATGTGAACTCAGAAATAAAAACAGCAAATACTGATACTATTTTTATTATTGATGGAACTTTCTTATTTTAAAAAGATTTGTATAAACTATTTGATTTTAAGGCTTTTGTAGAAACTGACTTTGAGATAGTCCGAAAAAGAGGAGCCAAAAGAGAAGAACAAGTATTTGGAAGTTTTACAAAAGCTGAGGGAATTTTTCTTAAAAGGTATCACGTTGATTCGAAACTCTATTTAGAACAACACACTGCTCAACTAAATGCAGATATAATCATTAATTTATTATTGAATTTCGGCTCTCGATATCATCCTTTTGATTCTCTTTTCTGCTCTTTTTGTGTTTCTTCTAATTTTTATCCCTCTCACTTAATCGATAATCCCGCAAATTATAAATAACTCTAAACCTCTTGGTGATTATATCTTAAACATACTTGTGTCAATATATGTGAACTATTACAATAAAATTGATATTACAAAGAAGGGACTGAACTATGCGCAGATATCAATATCTTTCCCCCATAATAAAATAAAATCGGAGGTAAAAATATTGATTAAAGAACTATACACAGAAAGATTATTTTTAAGGAAAATGACAACTTCAGATTCAGAAAGCTTATTTAAAATTTGGTCAGATCCAGAAGTGACGAAGTTTATGAATATCAATAGTTTCAATAATATAAGCCAAGCGAAAGAAATGATTAATTTACTTGATAAGCTATCTCAAGAAAAGAGAGCTATTCGTTATTCAATAATTGAATTGGAATCAAATCAAATTATCGGATCATGTGGTTATAATTCTATTGATTTTGAAAACGCAAAAGTAGAAATCGGTTACGATATTAGTAAAGCATATTGGGGCAAAGGGTACGCACCTGAAGCCATTTCTTCTTTAATAGAGTACGCATTTAATTCATTAAATATAAACAGGATAGAAGCAAAGGTAGAACCAGAAAATATTAACTCTATAAAAGTCTTACGAAAATTGAACTTTACATTTGAAGGAACAATGAGAAAGTGTGAAAAATCAAATGGGAAATTTATTGATTTAAGCCTATATTCAAAATTAGTTACAGATTAACTTTTTCAAGCCTACATAGATTGAACTGTAGGCTTTTAACATGCACTCATAAGGCTTTTCGGAATACAAAGAGCCAGAACCTTTGGAAGACAATGATGAATATGAGGATGACGATGAAGACTTCAACCGGGCGGGTTATCACCATCATAATTACGATAATCTAAAGCTACCCAAGAGTGACCATCAACGCCTAATAGAATTAGTCCTTTCGGTAGTTCCCATTCTTTAAGTAAATAATTATTTTCACCAATTCCATCATCTATAGCAATTCCATTTAAAGTCTGTATTAAAAGCTGAAGTTCCACTGTTTTTATTTCTTATTAATTCTACATATGTAGATGGCAGCTTTACATCTAATGTTGATTCTATTTCCTTCGAAATAGCATCATTAAATGGTTCTAATTCTTTAATATCGAATGTTTATACAACATCTATTCGTACTAACCAATAGACTATACGCATGACTTTTCTTTAATTGAGTCAGCTCGCCCAAAAACATCCGCTTGCTAAAGGGGAATCTTGCCATTAATGAACAGTAATAATGATGAGATACAAAACTAATACTACCTATAAAAAGGAGACTTAAAATGAATTTTGGGGATATTGGATTTATTTTAGCAATGGCGATGCTTGTAGGGCTTGCCTTGGCACTAATCGGTATAGTTGCTATTATTTATTGGTTATTTGCAAGGACTGAGAAGAAAAAAAGCATAGTGAAACATCGAAATAATTTCAACCAAAAAGTCCAGCTAACATTTACTGTTCTCTGGTCTTTTTCATCCATTTTTGTTTACCTTTTACATTTAAAATCTTCCTACTAGTTTTTCATACTAAAATTACACCATTCTTAAAATAACATGTCATTAATCTTGTCTTATTTTTCCCTAGACTGGTTGAAATAAGAATATAAATACGTTAGTATAAACTATTACTTTTCAATGGGAGATCAAGTATGAACGACTTTCTCGGATATTTACTACTAACGATCTTTATTGTTATGTCTCCAGGTGTAGACTTTGCATTAATCACAAAAAGAACAATCAGTACCGGAAAGAATGATGGACTAAAGATGGCTCTTGGTTTAACGAGTGGTTCAATAATCCATACCTTGGCTGCCGCTTTTGGACTTTCTATTATTTTAATGAAATCAGCAATTACATTCGAGATTATTAAATTTCTAGGGGCTTTTTATTTGATTTACCTAGGAGCAACATCGTTTATTAAAAAGAAAAAAGGAAATGCTTCCGAAAGTGTAACGAATGTGATTCCTCAAAAAAAATCTGCCTTTAAACAAGGTTTAATCTCTAATACATTAAACCCTAAGGTTGCTATTTTCTTTTTAACATTCTTACCTCAATTTGTATCACCAGGTCTCAATACAAGCCTCCAATTTATAATTATGGGCTGTGGTTACGCACTTTTATCAATCCTATGGTTTACTGCAATAGTTTTCTTATTAGGTTATATAAGGCAATGGCTCATGTCTACTAAAGTTCAGAGTACGATTGATAAAATAACAGGTATCGTTTTAATCGGATTCGGTGCAAAGTTGCTATTTACTCGTCCAAATCATTAGAAGCGCTTCAAGTTTAATAATTGTTGATTAAGGACAATGATATTTAACGGATGCTAATAAAAATACTAAGCGAAAGAAAAACTTCGCTCCTCCCCAAATATGGGAAGGAGCTTTAATTATGAAATAATACCTTTAAAGGTTATAAACCTATCCTGCTTTTCTTTCCTTTTCTTTCCTATCTCAGCTATTTGCTTCATATGATGTTGATCGTGCCAAATAAAATCTTTTAAGTAGTTTTTGATAACGAAATTATTTCCTTGAGCATCTTTATTCTGCCTTGTAAACTTTTCTGCCGGTTGTTCCTGAATAGAGTTTATAATACATTTACGATATTCTTTTGCTAGCTTGGCCAACTCTTGGTTGGTTTTTGTTTTAGCAAACTCACGTGCCTCTTGATTAAAGAGATCAAAATCTAGGTGTTCAACCGTTACTGGCTTTTCTTCAGCAATTGGTTTAATAGCTTCTTCATAAAAGTATTTATCCCAAAGTAAGATATGGCTAACTACATCACAGACTGCCCATTTACCTTCACCCAGGGGTTTATCCCAGATAGATTCATCAATTTGTTTCACAAAATCAAGCCAGCTACCAAACTCTTTCAATAGTATTTCTTTTTCACATTTGCTCATAATTTGCCCCTTTTAAAAGTATTTAAAAACCTTAACGATGATGCTTTTGTTAATCCCGTTAAAAGTACAATGGCAATCGTCAAACCTGTCAATGTTCCTGAGTATAATGTATTGCTAAACAACAATTGATAAAGTGATTGAATTCCATATTTAACAACTACTATTACAAATAAAAATTCGAGCAAAAGAAGTAATGTAAATTCCCTCCATGACCAAGTGTCATACTGTTTCCATGGTAAAAGTTTCAAAGTGTAAATTCCTCTCGATAATTATTTAGTCCATCTCCTCTTCAGTTTCATTTATAAAGCTTTGTTATAGATTCGACAGAAAGAAATAATTACCTTTATCATCGTATTTATTTTTTCAACTGAGAATTTATATAGCAATGAATAGGTGAATCCTAGACCATACATAAACACAAAAAATAAAGAAAAAAGCAAAAAGAAAAAGAGCTAAATAAGCTCCTTTAAAAGATAATATTTTCTACTGAATATACTAAGTAAAAAATAGGTAGAAAACATGGACTGTTATGTATTAAAACTTTCAAGTACCTCATAGATTTCTCGTTTTAAATTATTCAAATCTACACTTAGTGCCTGAAATTCCATCTTAAGTTGTTCAATATGATTTTCCATTCGCCCCTCCTACAGTTCTATAAAAATAATGATTTAAAAAGTACCTAATGGGTATTTACCCAATCAAACAAAAAATAAACCCCACAATCTTCATTTTGTGGAATAATTTTTTATGACAACAGACTATTTTTACAATGATATAATTAAACAAAACTAATTTATCTCAAGGAGACATTAATATTGGAAGGAAAATGTATTAAATTCTATGATTTTGGTAGTCCTAAAAATGTATTAAAAGTTGAGTCTAAAAATATCGAACCACCCAAGGATCATGAAGTCCTTGTTCGAATGTTAGCCCGGCCTATCAATCCTTCTGACTTAATACCAATTAGAGGGTCATATTCTCACCGTATATCTTTACCTAATATTCCAGGCTATGAAGGAGTGGGCATTGTAGAAGAGGTAGGCTCTTTAGTTTCTACCAATCTCATTGGTAAACGTGTGCTACCTTTACGCGGGGAAGGTACATGGCAAGAGTTTGTAAAGACGTCATCGGAATTTGCCGTCCCTATACCTCATTTCATAGATGATTTTACTGCCTCACAAATGTACATTAATCCCATTACTGCATGGTTGGTTTGTACAGAGGCTTTAAAATTAAAACCACATGATGTTTTATTGGTTAATGCTTGTGGTTCAGCAATTGGTCATATTTTTGCTCAATTATCAAAGATTTTAGGTTTTCGGTTGATTGCAGTAACTCGAAACAATAAATATACAGATGAGTTACTTCGTCTCGGTGCCTCTTATGTAATAGATACTTCTAAGGTTCCCCTATATGGAACAGTTATGGAATTAACAAACGGACTGGGGGCTGATGCTGCTATAGATTCTATAGGAGGTTCATCGGGAAACGACCTAGCTTTTAGTGTACGTCCTAATGGAGATTTCATTACCATTGGTCTTTTATCAGGTGAACAGGTAAACTGGGCAGATATTGTAAAAAAAGCAAAAGTGAATGCAAATTTATTTCATTTGAGAAATTGGAATAAAGATGTATCAGTAGATAAGTGGCAAGATACTTTTAAACTTTTAATATCATTATTAGCTGAAAATAAATTGCGTTTGATGGAGGTAGATTCTACATTTGACTTATTAGATGTACAAAAGGCTATTGATATTGTTGAGACTACTAAAATATCTAGAGGAAAAGTATTCTTAACGAGCTAAGGATATAGTATGAGAAAAAAAGGGGGGTTTTTAATGGGGATGGGAACTGGAGTAGCTGTGTTCAACTTATTTATTTTTATCCTACCAATCATTTTTTACTTAATTCCAGTTGCATTTATTATTTGGTTTTTAGTTAAATTACTTAAAGTTCAACAAGAAAAGAATGATTTACTGCGTGTTATTATTAACAAGATTGATAAGAAAAATGATTAGACAGGTAAACCTGTCTTTTTTATTTTGCTCTCAACTTTCTCCCCTGTAGTGACAACTCTCTCAATAACGTGACTAACTATAATGAAGGTGGAATATGATGTCAACTAGGAACAAAGAGAGCTGCTTTAGGCTACTCTCTTTTAATAATTCACTGTCTATGCTCTTCTGTTTTTAAAGGCTGATGTTTATTTAGCATCTGCTGAAGAAAATCTTCTGATTTACCTACCGGGATGCTTAGAGTTTTCCAATTTTCACTTTTTATTTGTTTACCAATATAAACAATCTGTCCCACATGATAAGAATAATGAGCCATTTGTCTCTCAATTGCTGCTAACACAGTGTGTTTTTCTCCGCGAATGATTATATTTTTTAATAAATCTGGGCTCTCTAATTCTTTTAATGTATTTAGTAGGGTATCCCATCCTTTTTCCCAAATTAAGATCATTTCTTGTTTACACGAAATGTCATCAGTAAATTCTTGATCACGATTTCTGTTAGGTTTTTCACCATCTGACGTTAAAAAATCGGACCATCTAGATATCATATTTCCACTTACATGTTTAACTATTATGGCAATACTATTGGAAGATTCGTTTACTTTCCAGTGAAGGTCTTCTTCAGATAATTGACTTATCGTTTTATCTGCTAAATCTTTTACTCTTTTAAATCTCTCTTTAATAACTTTCAGATATTCATTTCCAATATCCATTCAATCCCTCCTAGCTTTGACCTACAATGTGATAAATCGCTAAAAATGAGCCAATCTAAACTTTTCCTTTAAAAAATGAGAACTTAAACAGAAGTAGAGTGATTACCTATTTCCTCTTTTCTTTTAAAATCCTGGTTCAGCAATGAATACATATAAACATCATCGAATTTCCCGCAAGTAAACTCGTAGCCCCTCAGAAGTCCTTCTCTTATAAACCCCTTTCTTTCCAAAACTTTTTGAGAAGGTAAATTAAGTGGTTCAATTAATGCTTCTATTCTATGTAAATTTAACTCTTTAAATCCATAATTAATAACCGCTTCTATAGCCTCACTTGCTATTCCTTTTCCCCAGTGTTCTTTACTTAATTCATATCCGATTTCAGCACGGTAATGCTGTGTAGCCCTATTTAGAAAACCGCAACTACCGATTATCTTATCCTGCCCTTTTAACGAAATTCCCCATCTCATTCCTGTTCCCTTTTCAAATATTGACTTATACCACGCAATTTCATCTAATGCATCCTCAACAGAATTAAATGGCTCTAGCCCCATATACTTCATTACTTCCTTATCAGATAAATATATTAACAGATCATCCGCATCATCCTTGCTAACCTCTCTTAAGATCAATCTATCCGTTTCTATTAATGGAAAATTATTTGTTCTCATCAAATTTGGTCTCCTTTATTATTTTAGTTAAAGAGCCATGTGCAAAAACCATGGCTCTTTGATATTTAGTTATTACAAATCATTAATATATTGCCATCTAAATCGCTAAAGTTAAAATAAGCGAAATCATCAATACGCTCAATTTCTTTTGTAATGGTAATCTGTTTGCCCACAATAAAATCGTACGCTTCATTAATATCCTCTACGAAAAAATTAAATAATACATGATCTGAGGGATTTAATTTAAATCCAGGGTCAAAACTATGATCATCCAGTGTAAGTCCAGTCTCTGAAGGAAGAGGAATATTGAATACAGGTGATTCAATATGATCTTCATTAAATGGAATACCAAGTAAGTTACAGTACCATTCTGAAGATTTTTTCAGGTCACTAACATGAATGAAAACATTATTAATCTTACAAGAAATTGGAGATGCATTTGTATTTATATTCATAACAAAGACCACCTTTTTTAAAATTACTAATAACTTCTATAGAAAACGTTTAAATCCCTTTTTATTTGGTGTTCCTTTAATTAGTGGATAATAAAGACTTTTATACAAGTTAGCTGTATCAATCATATTATCTCTCTTCTAGTATAGGCTTTAACTTTGGACAAATATTTAATTCAAGTGGTAAGTAGACTCCGAAAAGCTCCCTTTAAGCTCGCCTAAGTTCGAGGCAGATTAATTTCTCTAGTATAAACCCCTGCCTAGATGGAAATATTGTAAACAAATATATTTATGCAGTGAGGTGCGCAATGGAACATTTTCCAACGATACATACAAACTTTTGGGATGCAGTGATTGCAGTCCCTGTTGTTATGATTATTACACAGATTTTAAAAAGATTTTTTCATATAAAGCCTTTCTGGGTTCCAACAGTTGCTCTCGTGCTAGGATTATTTATTTCAGTATTTATTAGTCATAGAGGCGATTTACTTGCTGGCCTATTTATGGGATGGTTTTATGGTTATTCTGCCATCGGAAGTTACGCATCATTAAGAACTTCTTATATAACTTACAAACAGAAAAAAGCAAAGAAAAAAAAGAAGACATAAACTCGTCTCAAAAAGCTAACTATGCTTTCGCCTAATTAAGTTTCGTATCATTACTTTAGAGAGAAGTTTTATCCATCCTCTATTTTTATTGTATATAACCTATTATTAGATTATACTGAAATAACTAAATATTAGGAGGTCGACTGGATGCAAACAGAAACCTTAAAAAATTCAATTGAATTGGTTGAATACAAAAATACATATGAGAAGCAGTTATCAGCTTACCATTTATCAACAGAACAATTGGAATTCACAAGTATGCCATTAGATAAGATTCAAAACCTCAGAGTTTCTAATAGCGTTAAACATATATTAATTATGGAAAACCATTTACCTGTAGGTTATTTTGCTTTAGAAGACGGAAAAAAGCTTTCCAAGTACAGCAACAATTCTAATGCCCGTTTACTCACTGCTTTTTCAATTGATTCGAGAAATCAAGGAAAAGGTTTAGCAAAAATGGGGCTCAAGCTATTGCCTAAATTTGTGAAAGAAAATTTACCAGAAATTAATGAAATAGTGCTTGGTGTTAATAAGAAAAACATTCCTGCTTACAACCTTTACTTGAAGACAGGGTTTGAAGATAAGAATGAATTTTATGAAGGTCCTAAAGGCCCTCAGCATATATTGCATTTAACAGTTTAATACCCTACCAAATAAATTTGCCCCTTGATAGAGTTTGAATTTCTGCCATAGGGGCTGCTAGTACTTACTTCTTTTTATTGAATTATTTAAATAGTACACTCGACAGCATTTCACGGTTACAAACTTTTTAGTGTTTTTCATATCCTTAATCTCTTCTTTTTTAGCCCAGGACCAACCACCTTTATTCCCGCTCACTTATCTATCTTTTTCCCAACGCCTTTTCTAGTTCTTCTATTCTCTTTTTTTAATTCCTCGTAGTATGTGATAGTTAACTCTCCTTCCTTAATGTTTTCTGGATTATTATTTTTAGGTTCGTCCTTCTTGGATTCTTCACCTATATACCAAGCTAGCGTCTTTTTGCCAGCTAAATGATTTAGATCCACTTTTCCAGTTGCTTAATGCAAAATAAAAAAGGGCTGCTCCAGGCCCCCCTTTGAATTTATTTTTGCGGTTTTGCAGTCAACTGATACCCAATAATTTGCCTATGTGTAGAATAAAAGGAATCTGTTTTCTAATTTAAAACTAAGTTCAATCGAAAGTTGTATATCAAATAACATGAATTATCTTTATATTAAAAATACAATTACATAAATGAAAGCAGGTAAAATCCTATGATTAAAGGACTGTATGAAGCTCATTTGCCAGTTAGTAATCTGGAAAGATCAGTTGAATTCTATCTAAAATTGAATCTAGAGATTGCCTATCAATCAGAAAAAGTAGTGTTTTTTTGGATTGATAAAGGAAAAAGCTGGTTAGGTTTATGGGAAACAGAAAAAGTGAGAACTCCTTATCATCCATCGCTAAGACATGTTGCATTTCGAATTGACAGACCAAATATGAATGATATTAAAAATTGGTTAGAAGAAAGAGGCATAGCTATAAAATCAGCTTTTGGGTTTTCTGATGAGGAGCAACCCCTAGTATTAAATAATATTCCACAAGCTCATGCAGCTATATATTTTGAAGACCCAGATGGAAATAGTCTGGAATGTATATCACCTCTTAGATTGGACTTCGAGGAGACTTTTGAAAACGTGGGAACAAATTAAAGTAAAAGATAAAATTGATCTGTGAATAATTAAGTAAAAAACGGATTATAATTGAACTAGACGGTCTGCCAACTGCCTAATTACCTCCATTTACTTACACGTTTGAATTCTTTCAAGCGTGTTTTTTTCTTATTTTTCCAACGAGATTTTATATAAATTAGCAATTTTCCCATTCAATATTATCTCTTTTTCTTTTTTCATGCCATTTTTAAGGGCTACTTTCTCAGAAGCAGCATTCCCTTTCTGAATGAGAGCAATTAATTCGGGGAGTTTCAAGTTTTGTAAACCATAAGTTATCAAAGTTCCAGCAATTTCCGATGCATATCCCTTTCCCCAATAAGTTTCTTCTACCCAATAACCTACCTCTACAAATTCCTTTCCTTCAACGATTTGTGGGACGAGTCCTGCGTGACCTATATTTTGACTAGAAGTTTTATCTTTAATAATTTTAAGACCATAATTTTCATTCACCTTATACTGCTCAACAATCCAATTAAAGAAATTTTGTGTTTGTTCCCTACTTCGTACTTTTCCATTTCCAATGTATCTCACCATATTAGGATTACTAAGTAATTTCTCTAAATATCCTATCTCATCTTCTGTATATTTAACTAGAATTGTCCTTTTGCTTTCTAACATGTAACTAATTCTCCTATCTGTTTATTAATAATCTTTTAATAATTAAACTTACCTACCTGATATGTATTTTCTTGTTCTTGTAGAATTTATTTAATATGAATTCATAAAAATAATCAAATGCTTGGTTTTCTTCTTCAAAATCTCTTATTACATAATGACCTCCTCGCTCATTTGATTTATATATTTTCCAAACACCTTGATCGAAGACACAACCAATAATATATTGAGCATCCGAGATATGATCTAGTACGAGTAAGTATTCACCTGTTTGTATTTTTTGTGTTTTTACTTACTTATTTACTAAGTTAGGCTCATATTTTAGAGGTACTTTCAAAGAATTTAAGCATAGAATAATATTGTTTCATAGAAAAAATCAAATGCTTCATTTTCATCATTAAATTCCTCAATTATAAAATGCCCGCTCCGTTCTTTTGTTTGATATATCTTCCATATATTACTTTCCCATACACACCCTAACACTAAAGGCGCATCCGTTATTTTATCAAGTACTATACAATATTCACCTGGTCTGATACTTTCTTTTTTTAATCGTTCAATAAATTCGAATTTCGTCACTTTTATCCTCCTGACATATGATATACCCTTTTAAACCGATAATATAAAATTGAGTCTCATAAACGTTCAACTTGCTGGTTATTTAGCTGTATGACGAAATAAATCGACCTTTGTGCCAATAATAATTGTTGCTGTTAAGTTAACTTATGGTTTTAAAAATTGTAATCTAGCCTTTGAATTTTTCAGATATTCTGCGGACTAGTTCATAAAAATAATCAAATGCTTCATTTTCATCATTAAATTCCTTAATTATATAGTGACCTCCACGTTCAAAAGTTTCGAAAATGTTCCATTTGCCATTATCATGTACACATCCTAACACTAAAGGCACATCCGTTATTTTAGTTAACATCTTTAGATAATCCCCGGGTCTAATATTTTCCTTATGGATTCGCTCAATAAATTCTTCCTTAGTCAACTTATTCACCCCCATCCCCTTATAGTCAATTCAATTAGAGGAGTTACAATATGGTCAATAGCATTTCGTTTCACTATTATAAATTATTCCTTTACCTTATAATTTACACACCGGAGGGGGTATAGCGGTATTATTTTAACGTCAATGCTAGATTATATAGAAGATAATTACGCTAAATCAAAAGGATTAAACGGTTTCTTTTCTTCAACAAAGGTTACATCAAGCTTTGAAACCCAACCTTTCCATTCATCTCTATCTACTCTCTGTAAATTCAATTGTGTACCAATTAGTAAATCGCTTGTCACGATTTGAAATTCATTTTCTCTCTCATTTGATATTTCTAATTTTTTATCCATTATGATGCCATAAGGTTTTATATTGATACACTCTGTAAGTTCTTCAGGTTTTACTATTTTACTAAAAACCCCACTGTTATAAGTGTCTTTAAACGTACCATCTATTTCAGTTTTATCTTCAGTTATAATGATTATATTATTATCTTCATCTTTATTTATCTCATATTCAATATTCATATACTTTCCGTATACTCCATATTTCATCTAAAAAACTCCTTTCATACCAGTCTTTTGTTAATAAAGTCTCAAAGATCTTACTTGAAATTATAGGTTTTTTCTTCTATTAAAGTAACTTCACACTTTTAATTATGATATTGAATTACAAAGAAGCGCCAAAGAACAATGAAGTGTCTTTTGGCGCAAGATGAATTATTTACTACATTGTTTAGTTTTAATTAGCAATACTTTCAATTTCAAGTTTAAACCAACGTTTTGTAGAATAAATAACTGTAATCACTATTCCAATCAAACCTATTAAACTTAAAGGAATGATACTTGTAAAGCCACCTGCAAATACAATAATTAGTGAAATAACATATAATAATAAAGCTGTATTATTTATTTTAATGTTTACTCTGCTGCCACTCTCTATTTGTTTTTCTTCACTCCCAAAAAACCATTGATTTGCTTTAACTTTTACTTTCCCTTCATCTGAAGATATTGAATACTCTTCATTGTTTTTCAACTTTTTTACCAATTGACTGTTTACTTTTAAAGCTACGGGAGTTGCTCCCCCCATTACGCCAGTGTCTCTTTTTATTTTTATACTCATTTCTTTACCACTCCAATCAATAAAATTAGTGTAATTTAAGAATTTTATATTGTAAGATATCATCATCAATTCACTCTAATTTAGTTACAATAACTCATGCAAGTTAATTTTTCTCTTTTCTTCAACTAAAGTGACATTACATTTTGGAACCCAACCTAGCCATTCATCTCTATCTATTTGAGGTAATTTTAATTTTGACCCGATTAGCAAGTCCCCAGTCCCTATTTGGTACTGGTCTTCTCGTTCTTGTAAAATGTCTACTTTTTCATCTTCTATAATTCCATAGGGAGTAATATTTATACATTCTGATAGGTCGTTAGGGTGGACTAATTTTATAAATAGGTCTCCACTTTTAGTTTCTTTAAAAGTTCCGTCAATTTTTTCTTTATTTTCAGTCATAATAAAAACATTTTCTTCCATATCAATAGTTATTTCATACTCCACATTCTTATATATACCGTATATTCCTCTTCTTAGCATAAAAACCCCTCTTAATTATTCAAATTTTCTACCATTGAATACTGCAATAACTTTATCTTCTCCCTCAAACACTTGATGTAATTTTGCACCTCTTTCTAAATTAATTGGATTTTTTGTTGCCCACTCTGGAATTACCTCTCCGTTTCTTGATGAAGTAAAACCATTCCCACTCCAAGGCCATTCATTATTTTTCCATGCACTGTAAGGCTGACTCATGTTTTTTCCATAGGGTATTTCAAATAGCTCTGGAGAAAGGCTTTCCGTATTATACGTTTTAAACTCAATGTACCCATACGCGTTTCCATCTTCAGGATAAGGCCTAATAACTTTTTCTTTAAAAACATCATAATAAGAGTAATCTAATCTCATAGATTCTCTAACATTTTTGTAGTCATGTATATGGGCACTATCCTCAGCCTTTGCTATAAAACCGCGAACTGTTGGTTCGTAACTTCCATCTAGATATTTCTGAATATCATTCGCATGTATATTCTTAATTAGTATTGTTTTAGTATCCGGACGAACAACAGAATCCCGAATATCCTGCATTATTTTTTGTTCAATTTTACTATATTGGTAATCTGGTTTTAATCGGAGGTTTGTAAATTCTTCATAACTCAGATTATGTTCTTTTAGTTTTTTCGGAAGAATACTGTTTACAAAGCTAGTTGGACTTTGTATGCTGGTTGCAACTCTTTCATTGGTACTCATACCAATTTCAGTTTTCTCCCAAAATTGATTATATCTCTTGGCATCTTCTGCATCCATAAAATTGGCAAATGGTTTATAACTATGTTTATCTTTCTCTTCTTTAATCCTAGCAACATAATCATCTGCCTTCTTCGAAACTTCACCTGTATTCTCACCCCGCTGAAGTCCTGCGACTACTTTCTCACCTGTTGTTGTCTGTACTGTCTTGATATGTACTGGCCGCAATGCTTCGTCGATGAATTTAGCTGTTTTCTTGATGGTCGTTTCTCCTGCTTTGGATGTTACTGCTGCGTTCACTGGATGCTTCAGCATATATTTTAGCTGGTTGGCATGTTGTCTTCCCAGATGATTCGCATTTCGAATGGCGTTTGCTGCAGTTTGTTTTGTTTTCAATGCGAGATTATCTACAGAATTTTTGATAGGCTTGGCAGCTTTATCCAGAGCTTTCGATGTTTTAACCACCACATTAGCAAGAGCGGGAACATTTTTGAGAGTCGTACGTATAGCCAGTCCGCCTGCTGCGGGAGCAATGGCAAAAACGCCTCGCATGATTCGTTCATCGTCCGAGAGCTTTCTTCCCGAAATCAGATCTTCCCCTTTTATGGCTCCTCCCACATCAACAGCAGTGTAAATACCACCGGCTACTAGTCCTGCTGGGGGACAGACAATCGTCAAACCTATAACAAGTCCCGCAGCAATAAGGTTAAACCAAAATTCCTTCTTCTCTTGGCCAGCTCGTAAGCCTTCGTATTCGAAGGCTCCTGTATTAAGAGCCGCAGTACGATAATCTTCTTCTGAAACATCTTCTTGATCTTTATTTTGCAGTTTCCATTGATTGTATTCTTCTTTAAGATTTTCTGAATAAGTGGTGTCTGCTTCATATAGATCATCTATTGTAATGCTTGCTTTATCGGTTTTGAACAACCAGCCTTCTTCAACATGTATCGTGTTGGTTGTATTATAAGAAGAAATATTTAGATCAGCCATTGATTGAATATACCCGTCTATCGATTTATAGAAGGGATCATCTACCTTTTCATCAATTACTTTGCCAATTCCCTTAGCGTAATCATATAACTTTTTATAATCTTGGCGAATGGGTTTCGCCCCTGGTTCATAGGTTTTGGGTTTAAAAGAAATGGCATGATCTATATCCTTTTCTGATATTTCAGCTTTAGAGTCTTTGAATAGATCATCTGACTTTTCATATTTATTATCGTATTTGTGGGCTTCATTAACCTTTTCTAAAGCGCTAGCAACTTTTGTCCACTTGTCCGCTTCGTATAATAGCTTCACTATTCGATCAGCCCCAGTCCTTTCGCTATTTCTGTGGCAAGGGCTTCATCTTCTTCTATCATGCTATTCATAATGCCGTTGACTACAGAGAAAGCACGGCTGTATAAATTGTTTAACTCCAGCATCCGATTATTCGCATCCGTATAGGAACCCATATTCTTTTTTGCCTTGCCATCTAGGTAGAATTGAATATTATTTAAATTTTCGATAGCAGGTTTCATATTGACCTCTAATTCTGTAATAATTTTTTCAATATATTTCAGAAAAGACACCATTTCGTCTACACTCATCTTTATTTCTTGACTCATTGGATGTGGGCCTCCTTATAAGGAAAACGATAAAAATCGTAAATTTTCTTCACAAGAAAATATTGGCTTAGCTGATAGGCTATATTATGTTCGATATCAATACCTTGCAGCTGCCCATTATTTTCAAAAAACATCCATTGCTCAGCAGTTGAGGATTGTTCTTCATAATTGATAGTAAAGCATTCTAATTGAACAGTCGGGTTCCCTGATTCAAAGTATTCTTCAGTCTCTTCCATTTGAATTTGCCTCTTTAAATAGCTCGTATCCTCCTGTAAGGGTTCGCGATTAAAGATTGGGTAGCCTTCCATAATTCTCTTTAGAAAGGCAATATCCTGGTGAACAAACAACTGGAATTTCCCCTCTTCGAGCCATTTGATAGTAATGAGGTGCTCATCCTTGCCAAAGCCTGTCATCAGGTTATCAAGCCTTATATAACGGTCGCTTGAAGCATATTGCTCTAAAAACTGTACAAGAGTGAAGCCATCCTTCGTTAACTTACCTTCAACATCCATAATATTTTTATCAACAAGGCCTTGTTTTGCCTCATCAAAGCCTTGTTGATTTTTCATTACTAGCAATTGCCTATCCGGCAAGCCAAAAAGCATGCGGCAATCAAATGCAGAGGCAAGGAGTAGTAATTCCTCTGCAGTAAATTTTGCTGTCATCCAATCCCCTCCACTTCAACAACAATGTCCTCTTGCATCAACTCATCCATATGTTTTTTTAATTTCTCTAGGGATTCCAGATTTTTTTGAGCTGCCCCACAAATGTCATCATGATATTGGATGATGATATCCAAAAAAGCTGTGAATTCATCTTTGGCACGCCCCGACCATTCTGAACCGCTTAATGTACTGGAAAAACCTTCAGCACTTGCTTTTGCGTCGTAAAGTGCTCTTTTGATTACTTTTGCTTGAGCAATAGCTTCATTTAATTGGCTGCCATTAATTTCAACATCTTGAGACATATTGACCCTCCTATTACTTTTTTTGTTTTTCTAGTTCTCTTTCTCTTTCTCTTTTTTCTCGTTCTCTTTCTCTTTCTCTCTCTTCCTCTCCCAACCTTTGATAATGTCCAGCTCGTTCATTGGCAATATTAATCGCTGAGGTATAGGATTTTTTTTCACCTTTTAACTCTTCCATTAGCTTTAGCATCTTCTGGTCAACGAGTGATTGTTTTGTCTTATATAAATTTGCAGGAAATCCTTCGCTCTTTAACGATGGATGTTCTTGCTGATATGCATCTGTAGAATCTTCTATATCATCTATGCGGCTTTCCAACCTTTCCTTATCATTAGTTAGAGCACGGGATAATTGACGATATTGTTTAGCTTTGATTTCATTTCCATTTAAGAACCAATTAAAGAAATTTAAATCTTCCCACGCCATATCTACACCCCTACTTTCATTGTGGATAATAGTTTCACTTTCTCAACATGATTACCTTTTATCATATAGCCTTCTGAAGCATTCAACTCTTTTTCACGATATGGTCTTTGTACTTCTAAAACGGATTGATCATTTAATCGGACCATTGATAATGCTGTACTTAATTTCTTCAAAGCCGTTGAGGCTTCATCATAGCTTCTTGTCATTTGGCTATTCATACCGAAAATTAGATGCAGGCCGTAAGTAGCCCCTTCTGAGATAACCTTCGCTAATTGAGACTGCGATGTGGATGACAGTTGATTAATAATTGCCTCCATATCAGTAAACAACACAACAATAGGACTTAGTTGTTGTACAAACGCTCTTAAAGAAGTAATGCCCTTTTCTCTTTGTTCGATATAAGATTGTTGTCTCGCCTGCTGTGCTTCAAGTAATTGTTCAATTAATGCAGCTACATCATCATTGTTTTGGACATACTGCGATTGGCCACTATGCAAGGAACTATAGACGGCTGTTACTTGGTCGACTATTAGTAGCTGAGTAACAATATTCGATTGATCCATTGCATATAAAATGGTTTCAAATGCTTGCATAAATCTTCTTTCAGTATCCGCAATAACTAGTAAATGCTGATGTGAGTTAAAGTCAATTGACACCGCTTCTACCTTTTCCATATCCACAGCAATTGGCCATTTATTATTTGCTAAAGCATCCTTAACAGACGGCAGTGCACAGAAGAAATCTTCTGTTACGATTTCTGGTACCATTGGAATTGGTGCAGGCTTTTTACCATGCCACTGATTTTGAATCTCATCAATTGCCTTACGTAGGTTTTCAGCAATTTGTACATCATCCAAACCTTCTGCAGGTAGTGCTACTTGCATGAGTGTGACCTCATCTAATTTAATCAACGCACGGCCTGGCATCTCTTCAATGGATACATCTGCTTTCCCCATAATTCCTCTGCTTTCAGACTGATCAATCATATACAGTACGATTTGAGTTTTGATATTAATCAAGATTGGTGTACGAATAGCCAGTTGTCTACTTGCAGTTAGAATAAGGAAGATGCCTAGGCCTGCCCCATCTCGTGCAATGATAGTCATCAAACTATCAAAATCATCTTTTAATGGCGATTCATTTGCAGCATCCATTACATCTACGAAAATCAGAATATCAGGTAGTTCTTCATGCGTTAATTCCTTATACATCGCAGCGTTTGAGACACCGATTTGACTTAAAAGCTTTTTACGTGCCTTGATAAGCTCTGACATGCGTTTCATCCATTTTTGTAGCTTTAATTCTTCATCTAAACGAATCATATCTGCTGTATGCGGTAGTTTACGAAGTGGCAGTAAACCATTTGTTCCAAAATCGAGTAAATAAAAATGGGCTTCTTCTGGTGTATAATTCTCCGCTATTTGCATGGCTAGTGTTTGAAGCATAGTGCTCTTCCCATAGCCTGGGCTTGCAAAAATAGCGACATGACCATCTCGTGCAAAGTCCAGTGCAAATGGTATTTGCGATTGTTCATGAGGCAAGTCAATCATGCCAATTTTTGCTGTTAAACGTTGCTTTTCTTTCACTACATCGCCTAATTCATGTCGGCTAATTCTATCTTCTAGCGGTGGCAGCCAAGGTCTTGGCAGTGCTTGAATGCTCTGTACTATTGCAGCTTGATGAATTTCTTCAACTACTGCCTCTAATTCTGTGGATTGCCGTTTTGGTACGTCCTGTTGTGATAAGCCACTTAAATCCTCTGTTAACACCTCATACTGACCTAGCTCGTTAATTGTATAGATAGTAAAATCTTCAACATCCTCTGCTGTCTGGTTGCCTTTGTAGGTAGCTCCACTCCATGCACTTTGGAAAAGCTCGTAGATTTCATTGTTCCCTACCTGCAAGTAAGCTCGCCCTGGCTGTGTAATCTCAGCTGCATCTTTCGTTTTGAGGACTTCGTTTGAGTCGCTTTCATTTTGTACTTTAAGAGCGAGTTTAAATTTCGAGTTTGACCAAATTTGATCATCTACAACGCCGCTTGGCTTTTGAGTTGCTAATATTAAATGAATACCAAGAGACCGTCCAATCCTCGCTGTTGATACTAGTTCTTTCATAAAATCAGGCTGTTCGGCTTTTAATTCTGCAAATTCGTCCGAAATAATGAAGAGTTCAGGCATTGGATCCTGTACCTTATTTTCTTCATACAATTTTTGATACTGATGAATATGGTTAATCTCATGTTGACCAAAAATATGCTGGCGTTTTCGAAGCTCGGCTTTAATCGATGCTAACGCTCGCATAGATTGAGCACCATCTAGGTTAGTAATCACGCCAAGTAAATGCGGCAAATCTTTGAATAAATTTGCCATACCCCCTCCTTTATAGTCGATTAATAAGAAACCGATATCATAAGGATGAAAGTTAGTTGCTAAAGATAAGATATATGACTGGATGATTTCCGATTTACCAGAACCTGTAGTACCTGCTACTAAACCATGCGGTCCATGTGCTTTTTCATGAAGGTTAAGATAAACCACATCATCCTTTCCTCTAAGTCCAAGCGGTACAGCTAGACTTTTATACGGTTTATGTTTTTGCCAGCGTTCTAATACTTGCAAATCTTGAACTGTTTGCACACCGTACATTTCCATGTACGTTATACTCTCAGGAATACGATTTTCTAGACTTTGCAGATGTTCATAGCCTGCTAACCTTCTCGTCAACTCTTCAAGCAGACTATCTGAAACAACAGAATCCAATTCAAATGATTGCTTTTTCAATTTATTATTTTGAATAAATAATTCCCCTGTCGTTGAATCTTTAACTCGTACAATTGTTGATACATGCTCAGGTAGCGATTCTACAACATCTTGCACGTATACAACAGAAACACCCAGCTGACGGCAATCATCTTGAAGAATTTCCATTATGGTATGATCCATAATAATGGTTTCATCTGTAATCACTAAAACGATTTGTGGAATGAAAACTTTTGCTTCTCGGGTATTCTTCTTTTCCGTTTCCAATTTGCGTTCTTTTAACATTTGATAAAGTGAGTTCATTACTTGCTCTCTAGAACGTTCGTGATAAACAAATGTACGGACGTTTATATTTTGTAAGCTCGCATGTGGAAGCCAACGCATCCAATCCCATTCTTTCCTCTCTTGCTCTTTGAAGACCATCACAAACTGCAATTCATGATAGCTATGAAAGAATGCTAGTTGTGCGATCATTTGTTTCAGTTGCTGCAAGACAAGTGGACGTTTTCCGATATAACCTACTGCACCGCTTCTTAAATCAGCTATAACCGGTGCATCGTCAACATGATTATACTGACGTTCTAATTCAATGGCTTTTTCCATCAGCGGATCTTCTTCTAAAGTGAATTCTTCTACATTAATTTTGATGGGAAAGCTACCATCCACTGGTCCCTTACCTAAGCGATAGGATAAGAAATCATTATGAAATGGCGTTTTTTCATACATTCTTGCAGATTGCTCCTGCAACAGCTGTAATAGCTCAGGTATCTGTGGAAAATGATAGGTTAATGCATCCGCCTGCTCTTTTTGTGCAAGATATAATTCCTTCGATTTCTCTCGAAGATATGCTTTGAATTTTTCATCTCGTTCTTTCATATTTTTTTTGTATTTTTTCACATTTCGTACATAAGAGGTAACCGAGAAAATGACAGTCACAATGGTCGCTGAAAGCATAACAACAATATAAATACCATAAGGCCTAAAGATGGATACCAAAATCATGGCAGCCAACATCACTAATGGCGGCACAATCAATCTTCCCAGCTGTTCGCTTGGTTTAGATGGCCTTGTTGGCGGATTGGCAATAATTTTTTCCTCATCAGGTTGGTGGTATCGGACACGCGGTGAACGATGATACGTATGTTTTACTACTGGATGTTTAATGGCCAGGCTTGGCAAATGAATCTTACAGCTGTTTTTCGGAGTATACACGAATAACTGTGAATCCTGAATAGTGAATAAAATATCGGCAATTGCTAACAGATCACCATCAAAAAATTGTCCTTCTTCTTTAGCGTACATATTGACAATAAGCTTGCTATTAACAGCAAAGAAGGAATATTCCTGCTGCCCTGTTTTTTGGATAAATATTCTTCCTGGATTCTCCTTATGTAAATAAATTGAATCATCTTCCTCATTTCCGATTGTCCATTGTGTTATATCTAGTAAATCAAAACACATTTCTTCCATTTCATAGACAATAAGTGAGAGGGATCCAATCGTTTCGACTTGGTTAAAGTTTAGTAATCTATCATCTGCAGTTAACTCTCGGCCATCCCACTTGCAAATAATCTCGCTCTTTGCAGAAGACATCGTAATCGTTGCTTTTGTATTTCCACCAATCGTGATTTCCTCTGGTTGAGATGCGAGGAATTCATATCGATGGAAGGAGTCTCCATTAGATACCGTCAATATATATTTCATTTCCTTCACCTCCTATTCTTTGTCTGTTTTTTTATCTTGTTTATCCTTGCTTTGCTTCTTTCGCTTTTCTACTTTCTGTTTTTCTTGTGCCTCTATTTGTTTTTGTTTTTCTTCAGCTGCTTTTTGCGTTTCAGATTCTTGAGCTTCTTGTGCAGCTGCTTCTTCTTCAGTTATTTCATTTAATTGAACTTCAAGATCTTTTAATTTATCCTCTTTTTCTTGTTGATTCATCTTTGTATTTTTTTTCAACTGATTTTCATACAAGATGATGCTGAACTTTTTCAAATCGTTTACATCTAGGCTTTTTGCAATCTTTAAGCTTCCATTAAAATCGTTTCTTGCAATATCAATCCAATAATTTAAAAGACGCTCATCTGAAATAGACGATATAGAATTTATTGCGTTTGTTTGTTTTTCTTCCTCTTGCAAACTAGTTTTGATACTAGAAATCGCATAAATCTTTTTTATACTTTTGGGTATATCCTCTATTTTTTGATCTTTCAAAGATTCTTTTACATCTATATAATTTTCATTGATATAGGATGCATTTGCTTGGTTGTACAGCTCTTCTGTTGGGATTTTAGAGCTAAAAGCATATAAAACAAGAGAAATTAACACAATACTAACAACACCTAAAGCAATCGTTGCAATTTTAAAACCTTTAAATTGAGCTTTTGATACTTTTTCAAACTTTAGAGCTGCTTTCTTATGTTCTTCCTCATAATATATTTTTAATAATGCTTGCAGCTCTTCTACGTTCTGTGACTGATGGACAGCTTTTTCGAAGGATGTCTGCTTTGCTCGTTCATAAGCACCGTTCATAAGATCATCAAATTTAAATTCCTTAGAAAACGTAGCAATCGCTAGACATTTATAAGCCTTTAAAAACACTCCTTCTTCATGCTGGAATGGCGGAAGAATATTTTTTATGCCACGATAAAGCATATAAGGCATTAAGTTGATATCAAAGACTAGATTATCCGGATGTAAAACGAGAGTTGTACGCCCGTTTAACATAGAGCTGAAACGCCCTATATTAAAGAGCATGCGTAATTTGTGCTCTCGGTCTAATTGTTTTATCTGTTCAAAAAAACGCATATCTGTTAATAAGTAATGAAACTCTAAGTTCTCGTCTTGCACCTGAGCATCAGCTTGTATAAAGTAATTTTTGTCTTGATTTAAAAGCTGTAATTCCTGTGTATTGCGAAGAGAGGTATCAGCTTGTGGCAAAGATAGAATTAGTCGGTCATCTTTCTTTTTTGCAGATAATTCGACCGCTCCTAATATTAATTTGTCTTCCATTATGACTCCCCTTTTTTGTCTTGTTCGATGTAGACGACCAGTAGTTCTCCATTCGATATTGAATAATCCATGAATCTGTCTTCAGGCATCATTGTTTTTTGTTTTAAAGGTAATTTAATAACGCTATTCAAATCGATTGAAGTATGCAAACTTGCGGCAAGAGCCTGCAATAATTGTTTGACAGTCATTTTTTGAGAAATGGCAATATCGTAGCTGCCGCCACCGCTCTGCATAAAATCAATTGTGACGCGTTTATGATTCATCATATGTTTCACCTACACTTAGCTTTTTAAGTAAAAGGAACAGTCCTGTACAAAAAAGACTGATAATCAGAGCAATAATAGTGACAAAGAGCCAGCTAATCGCTGGACTCTCTGCAGTTTCTTCTCGTTGTATATTACTCAGACTAATTGGCTGCTTGAATAATTGATCTGTTGAAGGTGTTTGTTGTTCCATAAAGTCATTTCGAAAAAGGGAATGTAGCGTCTCTGATTTCTTATCTGTCTCTTTTTGTCTGATCTCTTTATCCAGTTGAAGACTTTCATCAGTAAATAAATCTTCCGTCCCTTCAACAGAATGATCGGTTCTGTCGACTTTTGTTTTGTTTTGATTAATGCGATGGATATCAATGTCTAACTGTCCATTCTTTTCATCAGCTTGGACAGACACTGCTTGCATGATCCAAGCGATAACAATTAACAGTAATATAATCCCCTTACGCTTCATACATCACTTCTTCTTTCGGACGTATAAATTTAAAAACAAATAGGTTTAATACAAAGAAAATCAAACCTAAAATAACGATTATAGATATGGTTAAAAGACTGCTACTATTTGTATTTAAAATAGTTGAAATTGCTTTTTCTAAATAATGCAATGGTGATAGACGAGAAAATTGTTGAATAATATGGGATCTTTCAAAGTCAAAACCAAGCGCTTCAGTAAAGAATAGGTACATACTAATCACCAATAAGATAATAAACATACCAACCATTTTCCATTGGCGAAGTAAGTATGTTGCTGCAAGTACGAATAAAACCATACATAATGCTGTAAGCGCCATCCATATCGACGGTGAAACAATGGCTGACTTATTAATGCTTAGGGAAATCGCACCAACAATTAACCCTTCTATAGTAGCAATAACTGTCGTAAATAAAGTGATTGGCAAATTGGTTGCCATTATACTTTGTTGTGCAGCGTCTTCAAAATCTGATTTCTTAAAGCTGAATCGTTTAAATCCAGCAATTACATATGCTGTAAACAAAGCTAAGAATGAAGAAATTATAAGTAAATAGAATGTTGAACGAGTATCTCGTGCATTTTTTATCGATGATTTTGACATATCAATAGGGCTTGATAAGAATGCATAGAGTGCTTCATTTGATTTATTACCAATTTTGCTATTCGCAAGGACATTGCTAAAGTTTGATGCATAATCATTATCATTTGATACCTTTTGAATAAGATTATCAGCTAACTGATCAGCTTTGTGAGCAATGTTTGTTCCGCCTATTTTAATTTGCTCTGCTTTTTGATTTATGCCATCAAATGTATCATAAACAGTGCCAGCTTGAAGAGATGCTGCCTCTGCTCGACTAGCTACCGTGTCGCTTGCGGTTAATAAATCACTAAGACCATCCTCCAATTCTATGCTTATTTTTCCTCCTTTTTCATTTTGCTCAGTTAACTTCGAGCCAGTATCAGCTAGATGACCACTTGCTTCTTTCCATTCTGCAGCAGTTGGTATTAGTGCATCAATATCAGCTACTTGTTGTTCTGCGACTTCTTTCGAATCATTTAGTTGTTGCGATAGGTTAGGTATCTTCTCTGCAATACCATTCAGTGCATCATTATAAGAAATGACTTGTTTATTAAGAGATTCCATATCATTCGTTAGTTTTGCAGTAGTACGGTCTATTAATGTTTGTTTAAGAGTAGAAATGATGAATTCCTTCATCCCTTTATTCGAAAGAGCATAATAAAGGGAATCAGCATTCGCACTACCTACTTGCTCAAATGAGGAGTGGCTTAATTGTGCAAATTGCTCCGGATTCGTTACATCGATACTATAATAAAGGTTCAATAATGCTTGTAATCGCTGATAATTCCAAATGGACATGACTAGTTGAGTCGGAATATCCTCCTGCGATGCAAGTATTGTTGTTACCTCATGGTGTATCGCATTATCGGTAATAGTTTTTGTTTCGGTACTCTTTGGTTTTTCAGGTGACTCTTTTTCGTCTGAATCGCCTGTTTTTGTGGATTGTTTCTCCTTAATCGTTGCATTTTTAGAAGAGTTTGATTGTACATTTGGATTCTTTTCCTCTGATTCCTTTGGTTCGTTCGTTGACTCTTCATTTTTATCAGTTGTTTGATTAGATTCATTTGTCTTGCCAGTATCTTTATTATCTTCTGGTTTTTCGATAGTTGTTTCTTGGGCCTCCTCTTCAATAATAGGTGCATCTTGCGAGGGAACAGGTGCCTCGTTTGTATTTAGTGAATTAGCTGGCAGTGACACACGTGTCACCATATTCTTCATCAATGCTGTATTTGTCTCTTCGCTATGGCTATTAATTGACCAAGACCAATGAACTGGAGCCAGAATATCTGTAGCGTAATCAGCTAAGACAAACGTTGCATATACTTTCATTTTTCCTTGCGGTACGGTGGGCAAATCAATTTTACCTGGTTGAATATTATTTAAAACAACGCCATTTGGCAGCATTAATACAATATTCTTTGTTACAAATCCATTTGGAGCACTAATAGCGAATGTTCGGCTGCCAGCTTCTTGCGCAGGAATATTTACTTCATCAGCGATTACTGCCCCTTCGGTCGCAAGCTTTTGTTTCATTTGTTGCATATAATCATTAATAGATAACTGGCCATTTGAAATAATAGGATGCTTGTTTTCAACAGCATATTGTTTAGCTGCAGCCATAATC
This sequence comes from Rummeliibacillus stabekisii, assembly GCF_007988965.1. Taxonomy (GTDB): domain Bacteria; phylum Bacillota; class Bacilli; order Bacillales_A; family Planococcaceae; genus Rummeliibacillus; species Rummeliibacillus stabekisii. The sequence goes on along the minus strand of NZ_BJVD01000006.1, from coordinate 52,058 downwards.
TTACGTAATTGATCTTTCGTTGTATCAGATACATCTAAATCTTTTAATTGCTCTTCGTCTAGGGAAGGTAGTTGATCAATGCTGTTTAAAATATTTTTTTCGATCGTGCCCTTAGGAACAGAGAAAAGAGCATTCAATTTTGCTTCATTTTTAGGATCTGATAAAGAATCGTTTAATGATTCATTAATTAAATCTGAAGCTTCTTTCGATAAATCATTATAAATTCGTTCCTTTAAAGTTACGGTAGAGCGAGATATTTCATCTCTTGTAGAATTTAAAGATGTTTGAATCTCTGTTAGTAAACCTGTATCTGCTTCAAATGATTCGTTTAATTGTTTTTGTTGGTCTTTGATATATTCTAATGATTCCTCAGTATTGCCGGCCATTAAAGAATCATTGTTTTCGGTAATTTTGCTTATAAGCGAATTAAGTCCATCATTTCCATCCGTTATATACTGTTGCATCATTGTCATCGTATTCGATAATCCTGAAGTACCATTGACACTTTTTTGAGCTTCTTGTGCAAAGTTGTTTAACCCTTTGTTCAGTTTTACAAATGAGTTTCTTGTTCCATTCGTGCTGTCTTCAATTTGCGTTAAGGTAGAAGAATAGTCTCTTAATGGATCATGGATATCTGAGGTGTAAGTTGCTGCTAGTTGGTCTTGCTTTTTCACAATGCCTTTTACATTATTTTGAGCAGATTGCAGGTTCCCTATCACGCTTGCAAAAAAGACATCAATTACTTTTTGATTAAATGAGTTTAATAAGTCACCTGATATTTTTTGAGCCTGTGCTTTTGTAATTTCATTATCTGATTCGTTTAATTTGTAGGAAAGCTCTATTGGCTCAGGGCTTACCTTATCGATTGAAAGTGCTCTTTTTGTAAAATCATTTGGAATGGTAATTGCCATATTATAACGTTTATCTGCAATACCATCCTCTGCTTCTGCTGTATCTACTAAATGGAAACGATGTGAATCGTCATTTTCCAAACTCTTTTTAAATTCTTCTCCAAAGTTATATTTCTTCCCATTATAGTCTACAGGTTCATCCAGATTAACAATTGCGACATCCATTTTAAAATCTGCTTTTTCTGTTCTTTCTTTTGTTGCCGATTGAAATGGTATGTATGCAATGATTGCCGCTAAAAGGAGAGCTAAAACAATAAAAAATGGCAACCGATATTTCTTCATTTCTACACCTCATTATTTTTCATCTAAAGAGCAATAGGACCGTCGAAAGTTTTCAACGGTCCTCAAGCTAGTAGGTTTACTACTAATTTATTTCGTTTACACCAGTGAACCATCGTTGAATAAAATGACACCTCACTCAGCAGTCGTTTCTACACAGCTGAGCATTATTCCGTTCGCAAACATTCCGATCTTGCTAAATATTTGTTCTCCGGGCAGTTAACCCTCACTTTTGTTGTTTCGTTAGAGGTGAAGGTAAGACTGCAAAATGCTGGATAACGAATTTTTATTGTAATCCGAAGTTTTTAGAAAGTTGTACATCATGTTGTTCTACAGCATCTGCTGTTTGGTCAAGTTGATCTTTGATTTGATTAAGTAGTTGTGCAAAGTTCTTAACCTTTGGTTTCAGTTGTTCGAATTGGTCGTCAAATCGTTCAAATGCTTTACCTTCCCATTCAGAACGTAATTGTTCTTGAAGGTTTGATAACTCATCTAATATTGTTCTAATTTGATCACTGCTTGACCCATATTTTGTAGCTTTACTTTTTAATTCTTGGGGGGTCATACGAATTTGTCCTGACATTCTCAACAGCTCCTTATTTCTTAAAATTTCCTCCATACTTAGCAAATGGAAAATTGATTACTATAAAAATTTTATTTGACAAGGTCACTATGGTCAACATAAATTATATTAATATACTTATAATCTCGAATATGAGATAACATATTCCTTATGTATGAAACCAGCTATATCAAGAGTTTTTTTCCATAATGGTAAATGATAATCACATTAATCCAAAAGTACCTTTTTTTCTCAACTCCCTCTTTAGAGGGCTAACTATCGGACAATTTTTTAAAATTAAATAGGCAAAAATACTTAAAACTATCTTAAATAATAGAAAATACCTTTCCAAGCTATATAATACTCCAAGTACATTTGCTCCATAAACTAACTGAGCTTCTCTTTCTTTTCTCTTATTTATCCAATTACATATAAATACAGCATAATAATGGATATAAAATTATATTAAAATAATTAAATAGGTTATATTATTTTACAAAAAAACCTCCAAGCAAGTATACTGACGTTTTTGCTTTGAAGGTTATAATCTATATTAGAAATCCTTGAGGAGTTTTCTTTTTCAAATCACATTTTTCTTTTGACAGACTATTGGAAACATAGCGAGAACATTCTCAATGATAAACGTGCGAATACTACCCTTACTGAAACAATACGCTTGAAACTTGTTGCCTACAATCTTAATTACTCGAACTCGCCTCTTAGTCATTTTACCACCCTTAGCCATATATACCACCTCGATCAATTGGTTATACTGCATGGCTTTTATCAGCTGCTCTTTCATTTCATTGCCTCCAAAAATAAGAATATATGTTCTTATTAATTATACCGAACAAACGTACTTACTTCAATTAGTAATGTTTGGTATGACTTTAAAATAGACGTTCTCTTTACTCCCCTTTTAATTCTCTCAAAAATCGCGTTAGCGCTTCCTCGTTATTGTTCACATTCTTCCGAAAATGACGGAATAAATCTCCCTTAGCGCGTACCCTTTCGATCATGACTGGTATTGTAAATTGATCCGGTGTTAAGCCTGGTTTCACTTCTTCCCATTCAAGAGGGGTTGCAATAAACCCGCTTTCGTTCCCCCTTGGTGAATAAGGAGCGATAATGGTTTTTCCTTCACGGTGTTGGACATAATCCAAGTAGAGTTTTTTCCTCCTATTTTTCTTGAGCCGCTCAATTGTATAAAGTGATGGAGCTTGTTCGATTAAAAAGTCGCAGATAAACTTTGTAAACAATCCTGTGTCTTCATAGGTAAAAGAATTTGCAGGTAATGGGATATAGATCTGCATTCCTTTACCTCCCGATGTTTTTATAAAAGATAAGAAACCTAGCCCATCAAAAATTACTTTCATTTGTTTTGCGGCCTCAAGGGTTAAATGAAATGCTTCAACAGAGGGAGGGTCGAGATCAAAGACAATTTCCGTGGGACCACTTGAATTCACTGGCTGAAAAGGAATATGATATTCAATTGCTAGTTGATTTCCAAGCCAAAGAAGCGTTTCAACATTATTGCAATATAGCTGATCATCTTTTACTGTCACAAATGAAGGTACATGGACTGGGGCACTTTTTTGGTAAAAGCTTTCTCCCGGCACACCATGTGGGTAACGAATTAATGTGAGTGGACGATTGAATAAAAATGCCAATAGATAGGGGGAAATAACTTGCAAGTAGTACAAATAATCATCCTTTTTAATCCTTACCAATGGGAAAATTGGTTTGTCGGGATGAGTTATTTCAACAGAGGAAGGTAAGGGGTATAGATCTTTTTCTAGTTTATGCCATGTACAATCTTCTGGCTCTATATTGAACTGAAATGCTTCAAATCTAGGCTCTCTCAATTTCCCTCCAACAAAATCGATACAGGCAATTTTAACACCAATCGATGGAGATAGCTCCCACCGGTTTTGGTTTATTTTGACTCCATTTTGTTTGAATAACTGGGAAAGAATTTTTATCTCCTCTTCTTTCATGCCATGTTTAAATGTTACAACTTCTACAAATTCTTTTTCACTAAGAACACTTCCTATAAAAAAGTTATTTTCCTGTTCATATGCGGTAACCATAACATTTACATATCGCCAGTTTTTTATTTTTAGCCAGCTATTGGTACGAGTATTTTCTATCCACTGGCTTGATATTTCTTTCGCAACCAATCCTTCCCCATTATATATAACTAGTTGTTTCCACAATTGATTGGGATCGTCAAAAGGTTCTACCATTTGCACTGATGCTAAATTATTCTGCATCACCGTAACTGGTAATGATACTTTTTCAAATAGTTCCTTTAGCTTTTCTTTTCGCTTTAAGAAAGAAAGATTCGTGATATCTTTCCCCTTTATTTGTAATATATCGAAAACAACAAATTGACATGGAAAATGATTGCGTTGATCATTAATTTTTTCCTTGCTACGAAGACGCGCTCTGCTTTGTACGATGGAAAATTCACTTTTGTAATCATTGGCTAAATAAACTAGCTCGCCATCCAGAGCTAATGGTAAATAACTTTTCATTTTCTCTTTAATAGATGCTAAAAAATCTAAAATCTCAGGAAATTGCTTACTTAGATTCCCTTCATTCCTGCTATATAGCTCTATATCCTTATTCCATTCAAGAATGCAGCGAAACCCATCATATTTTGTTTCAAATAGCCAGTCAGCACCAGAAGGAATAGTCTCTGTAGCTGTTAAAAGCATTGGTTTCAAAAAAGTACACCTTCTTTCTTTTTCCATTTATCCTGAATCAACTAGCATTAATTACTTCCCCATTTTGTTAGATATGAAAAACTTATACGCTCAGTAGTTTTCACTTAATTTAATTTGGCATACATAAAACCTAACATCCATTCAATACTAAAGGAAAAGAGGGTGATGATTATGCATACCGTTTGGAAAGGAAGTATCAGCTTTGGATTGGTAAATATTCCAATCAAATTGCATGCTGCAACAGAAAACAAAGATGTGAAGCTACGCCAGCTTCATAAAAAATGCAATACTCCAATCAGCTATAAAAAGGTGTGTGAGGGGTGTGATCAAGAGGTCACAGAGGATGAAATTGTTAAAGCATATGAGTATGCAAAAAATAAGTTTGTGGTATTAGATCAAGAAGACCTTGAGAATTTACGAAAAGAAAATGAAGACAAGGCAGTCGAAATAATTGATTTTGTAAAACTTCAAGAAATTGATCCAATCTATTTTGAAAGAAGTTACTATATGTCACCAGATGCTAATGGCAGTAAAGCATACACTTTATTAAGAAAAACGCTAGAAGAATCAGGTAAAATCGGAGTGGCCAAGATAATTATTCGTTCAAAAGAACAATTAGCCATCGTAAGAGTGTTTAAAGATGCACTTGTAATGGAAACCATTCACTTTCCAGACGAAGTAAGAAGCATCGGTGAAGTACCAAACATTCCAAGTGAACAAGCTGTTGTTCAAAAAGAATTGGACACTGCTTTGCTATTAGTGGATCAACTCACAACAGCATTTGACCCTAATAAATATCAGGATGAATATCGTCTACGTTTGATGGATTTAATTGAAGAGAAAAAAGCAGACAGTACGGTTACTGCATCTGAAGCTAAGCGGCCTTTGCCTGATAATGTCACGGATTTAATGTCAGCATTACAAGCATCCCTTGATAAAACAAAGCCGAAGAAAACAACACGTAAACGCAAAACTTTGAAAGAAAAAACTTCTTAAGTTAAAGGCCTTCAGAGATAATTCTGAAGGTCTTTTAGCATTTCCTTATTAAGTCGATTTCAAGATGCCTTAAAAGGTTTAATTCTAAAGACATACTTAGAGTACTTTCATTATATATTAAAGAAATCTGTTCTAAGAAAGTGAGGTTTAAAATGGAAAGGCCAGCGGGAGTTACTTATATTAGCTTTTTATTCATCTTAGGAAGCACTTTCTTAATATTCATTACTTTTTTTACCCAGCAGTTGCCTCTTTCAATTGAACACGCACCTATTCTCGGCATTTCTGACTTTCCAGAGGATTTGCTTCGTATATTGCTAGCCAGCATTGTATTGGGTATAGCATACGGCTATATGCAATTAAAGAAGTGGGCATATATTGGAATGATTATTTTTTGTCTATTGAGTTGGTATACATTTTTTCTCGCTTCTCATTCCTTCTTTAATCTTTTCGGCACTCTTTTTGTTGTTTGGACTGTAATAGTGATGATGTATACATTGCTTCAGTATAAATCTTTCTTTAAGCCTGTTAGAAAAGTCGCTCAACAAAAGAAATTTTTATAGTTCGACAGAAAATCTTTTTACTTGCCCTTTTATCTCATTCTGGTGAATCATGTCGAATGAAGTACAGGAATTGTTTACTTTTTAATTAAGTATCACTTTAACTACCAACCAAATTTCGACAACGGTTATTCGACATTGAGTTTCATTCATAATAATTATGTAAACTATTAAATTTCAGCTTGTGAACCACCATTTGTTATCAAAAATAAAAGCTCCAACTTAATGCTTAAAGCATCAAATTGGAGCTTAATAAAGATAACCCAACTAATCGTTATTTAAGCTTCTCAGTAATAAGTTGAATAACCTTTTCCTGTGTTTCTTTAATAGAAAGCATTTTATTTTCTAATTTTCTAACTGTAATGTCAGCAGTTGTAAAGTCTCATCGAGTTGGTGTTGCAAACGCAATTGCTTTTTCCTCTTTTTATAATATTTCTTATCCTAATTTTGTTATTAAGGGCTGAGGATTCCTTACAATCTATTGAACACTTCAGCTTTATTTTGAATAGCTTCCTCTAATTGAGTTGTAATTTGATCGACAATCTTAAAATCAGTAGCATTTACATAAATGTTTTCTAGTTTTTCATGTGCAGCTTTTGCTTTTGCCAAGTAGACTGTCGCTTCATCCATTGAACTTTTATAGGCCTCTTGAATCTCTTGAAGTTCGCTTTCATATTTTTCATCTGTACCCGAAGTGATGGCTAGGTTATATAGATCAATGATTTCATCACCTTCCCGGGTAGGAAAATATTCATGAGGCGCTGTGCTATCAAAGATTGCTATACCTAATTCTCTAAAAATCAACATATCTAGACTGTTTGGATCAAAACCACAATGGTATATTTCTACGTCAAAGCCCTTTGCTTTCGCCGTTTTAGCTAATCTTTTGAGTAGTGTAGATTTACCAGTACCTGGTCTTCCTTTTAAGAAATAGCGCTTGCGCACACCTTCTGTAAGGTTTGGTACAAAATCAACTGCTCCGATAGGTGTGGCAGCACCTAAGAATCTATGAAAGATTGCTGAATCTTTATTTAAAGTTAGATCGCCAAAAAATTGTTTTTGAAGATCTTCTGCTAATTCATCTAACTGATCGTAGTCTGTATTGCTGATAAATATAGCTTCCCATTCATCATGGATTGCAAGCGCCTTGTTATAGTTTTCATACGCAGTAGTATAAGCTTTTTGTTTTTCAGCAGATAATTGTTGAATGACATCCTTATTTTCTGCAAGCTGTTTGGTATCCCATGCTTCACTTAGATTAACGTATTCCTCAACAGCACCTGGAATCTTTGGCTCAATTACATGGGGAGCTGTTCCATCAACTATTCCAATTTTTAAAGAAGGGATGACTATACCATCCAATGAATCAGCATCTGATGAACAGTGAAGATATTCTGTATCAAAGCCTGCTGCCACCATTGACCCAGCAATCTTCTTCATTAAAGTCGACTTGCCGTTTCCTGGTCCTCCCTTTAAGATATATAACTTATCTAACTTGTTAAGTGCAGATTCAAATAAACTATAAAAACCCTTTGAGGTATTGCCCCCTGCAAAATAATGAAATTCATTTCCTTTCAATGATGTATTGCCCCTCTCATAGTAGATGTATTACTTAATTAGCATATGCTAAGAAGGGCCTATAGGTGACTGCCTAACAAAACTTTTAAAGAGGGAAAACATTACTTTATCTATAAATTGCTGATTTCTTAACCTCAAAAGAAATAATACTCAACTCTAAGTTTATTCTACCTATTGAATCTTCTCTAATTTTAATTCTTCTTTTTCCCTATCTTCAATAGCTTGATTTAATTCTTGATGAGATGACTTCTTTCTATATAACAGACCGCCTGCTACAAATCCTAAAATAGCGGGAACCAACCAAGCAAATCCATTCTCACTGAGTGGTAAATACTTTAAGCCGTTAAATAGTAATGGCACTTTAATACCTATCCCTCCAAAGGTCTCAACAAGACTAACAATAAACGTCAAAAGTATCGCTCCTCTATAGGAACCTGAATTAGGTACAAAACGATTGAATGTACCAAGCAAGATTAATACAATGGCGACCGGATAAAGAGCTGTGAAAATCGGCATAGTATAATCAACTATTCTAGCTACACCTAACGACCCCATACAAATACCAGTAATGCAAACAATCGCAGCCCATACTTTATAGCTCAACACTTTTTTAGTTAAATCATCTAAGAATTCCGCTATTACTACAATGACACCTATAGCCGATGTCAGACATGCCAAAGCAATGGCGATCGCTAAGAGTACACCTCCAAAGTCCCCCAAGATCGCGTGAATTAGCTCCGATACAAGCGCTGTATCAGCCAAATCTTTTGGAAATATACTGCTCCCTGTTGCCCCAAGGTATAACAAACCTCCATAGACAATGAATAACCCTGCCCCAGCAATTGCTACTCCTCGCCATGCTATCTTTTTCATAGAAGCACCTTTATAACCATACCCCACTATGGCAGCGATAAAGATGGGTGCACAGAAAATGCCTGTTACGACATCTCCAGTTTGGTATGCATGAATAAATGCATTCGAAAAAGCATCTTTCACTGAAGGAGGAGCCGGCATACCAATTGGACTAAACATACCTTTAAAAACGATGATGACTAAAACAACAACAAGAACAGGTGTAAGCCATTTCCCTATACGATCAATTACATTCGACCGATCCATTACGAAATAGAAGCTAACGGCAAAAAATAAAACAATCGTAAAGAAAGAAGGTATATAAGGAAAAATTTTAGATACTCCTAACTCATGCGTAGTAGCTGCCATACGTGGAATAGTAACAAACATACCGATTCCTACCATGAGCAATAAATTAAACACTTTATGAAACCATGGGCTAATAGGTTTTGTTAAGTTTTCAAATTTCCCGCCTACATTTAGGATGGCAATGACCGCCATGAGCGGTAATGCAATACCTGTTATACAAAACCCAATAAGAGCAGGTATCCAACTGGTGCCAGATACATTACCAATGGAAGGTGGAAAAATCAAATTCCCAGCACCGAAATATATCGCAAACAAAGCGAGCCCGACAATTATACTGTGTTGAAACATTTTAGACATTGAAAAACCTCCTTTTTCAAGTAAACATTTGTCCTTCCCCAAGAACATTAAGTGTCAAATTTTGTTGACTTTTTTATCTTAAATTAAATATTCAGATAAAAAAAGAAGGGAAAAATTTCCCCTCCTCCGTAAAAATTTTTTTACCTTAAATGATATTTTTGCATCTTATACTTTAATAATTGTTTTGAAATCCCTAATTTTCTTGCAGTTTCAGCTAACTTGCCATGTGAATTTTTTAATTCCTTAACAATTAAATCCCTTTCAAAAAAATCTACACATTCTTTTAGATTACCTTTACTTTCATATTTATTTATTACTCTTGATTCCTGTTGAAAATCACAATACGTTTAGGCAAATCTTCTATTTTTATAGAAGAATCTTCTGTATGGTTATATGCTGTTTCAATTGCATTTTTTAGTTCCCTAACATTCCCTGGCCATGGATATTGCTCAAAAAGCTCAAGCACCTTCTCATCTATATGAGTAATTTGGACATGCATATGTTGATTAAAGAAATGAATAAAATAATGTACCAATACACTAATATCTTCTTTTCTTTCTACTAAGGGAGGCATTTGAATCGACACTACACTCATACGATAGAAAAAATCTTCTCTAAGTGTTTGTTCTTTAATTAATTCTTCCCCTTTTATTGGTGTGGCAAAAACCAAACGAACACTTACTTTTGTTGGGTCATTACTATTTACATTAAAAACTTGTTCTTCAATAACTCTGTATAGTCTCACTTGTGTAGTTAATGGCAGCTTGTGAGCATCATCAATATACAAAGTTCCACCCTGGGCCTCTTTAAGAATACTAGGTTTTGTATGTTCAGAATGACCAAATAAAACAGCATCAATATTCTCTTGTTCGATGGCACTACAATTAAAATATATATATGGCTTTGTAAATCGATCACTTAAATTATGTAAAGACTGAGCAATGATTTCTTTTCCCGTGCCTTGTGGACCCTCTATCCATATTGGTGAATCGGTTTTAGAAATTTTATTAATGATATCTTTAATATGTTGCATAGATGGACTGCAAGTTAATAAATCATCAATCGTGTAAATGGTATTATTTTTTCGATAAATTTTGTGAGATGAATAACTTTCAAGAGTTTGTATATTACCATTTCCATAATAAATTTTGGAAAACTCTATTGCTCCCATTGTCTTCCCATTCACTTTAATCGGAAACGTAGAATTAAAGGAAGAATATGAAAAACCATTCTGTGCGGTTAATCGCTGGGTTACACCACACAACGGCTCCCCTGATTGAAGCACGCTTAATATGGTACTTTCTTCGTTAGGTAAATCTTTATATAGATGGATCACTTTTTCCCCAATGAAGTTCTCAGGTTTAAATCCTAAATGTTGAAGTATAGATAGATCAGCCATATCATAAAAGATTGTTTTTCCTTCTTCATTAACGATCAAAATATTCTCATAATCATGTAGAGGCGTAATTCCTTGTAAGTGCATCACTCGCACTCCTTTTGGATATTTTTCTATAATAATATCACAATTTTCGAAACTCTGGACGTAACCAAACTTTATAGAACTAGTAAAAAACCTTTCAAACTGTAAGCAGTTCGAAAGGTTTGAGATTGAATAAAAGTTAATCTACATATATATTAGACTTTTTAATACATTTAACCATTTTGCTATTCATTTGCTGGCTGACTCTGTATATTGGTTAATGCTAGCGAAAATCGTTCCGCTATATTTTGTTCCATCTTCTTTCACTTTGGACATATTGCCTGTGTAGTCTTTTAATAGTAACCAGTGGTCCTTTGCCTCTATGTTTTGTAGAGGCATCACGTGCTGAAGAAGAACTGATTTTTGTCTTGTAGTTGTATTCCACTTATATAGATTTGAATCATTTGGTAATGTATAAAAAACATTATTGTTGTCTACTGTAAATGCTTGAGCATTCATCAAACCTTCGTATTTTTTGCTTTTCGCTTGAAAGAGCGAGTCATAATTCCACATATGATCTTTTGCAAGTTGATTATCACTAATCAAAAAGTAGTTAAGTCTATATCGTTCACCTCGGTCAGGCATAGGGTCATTCCAAGTGATATCAAGGTTGTACCATTTACCATCCAGCTTTACTTTATTCCAGGCATGGTTTTCACCTTTAACTTTACCTGTAATGTATTTGGTTTGCAGTCCTGATTCTCTTAAAAGCAAATCTGCAGCTAATGCGTACCCCTGGCATACTGCTTTATGGTCAAATAATGCAGCATATGCAGAATGACCACCATGAGTTGCATTTTCGCTATACTCAATATGTGAGGCCAAATAGCCATTGATGAAAAATACCTTTTCAAAATCCGTCATCTTCTGAACATGATTATTTTGAATTATTTTTTTTACTTTGTGGTGTATCTTTTTCTCTTGATCTGCAGTAGTTAAATAGAATGTTTTTATTTCGATTTTAGTAAAGCCCATATTGGAAGATATATAGTAAGAGTAACCATCTAAATTGCCAAAACCATAATTGCCGACAGAACTTATTTCTTTAAAGACGCTTTTCAGCTGTTGTTCTGCTTCTTTAGCCTTATAGATGGGGTATTTTGTTTGAATGGTGAACTCTGGTTTTACTTCATTCAAGTTTTTTAAGATTTCGTGCTTTAATTGCTGCTGAGACTCAACTTTCGGCGTACCACCTGATGCATATACATTTAAATGGATATAATAAATGGCAGCACCTAAAAAAATGAAGATTCCAAGCAATACGGCAAGAAATTTCTTCATATGCTTTCCTTCTTTCAATATTATAATCTATCAAAAACATATCATTTTAAGTGAATCTATATATTAACTATAATACAAAATCACTAAATTGAAAGAAGCATATTTTGCCACTCTATCCAACGTATTGTCTATGTTATGCAGTGTCTTGATATTTGCCACAAGAAAAGATACTGAGACAAGAGTATTTTAGGTATTAAAAAAACCGAACTCTATGTGAAATCAATTTCACATTTGCCGGTTTTTTTTTAATAATTTTTCTCTTGAATGTAGTCATAATGAAAAACTTACATAAAATTACGATCAACCGTGTTCCGTTCCATTTAAAATTATTATATAAAGTTCAATTATTCAACATTGGAAGGAGCTAATTTTTTATGTCCCAGCCTCTTGCGCTTTTGACGTTTATAAATAATCAATAATACACCAATACATCGATGCACTACCTGCTAAGACAAATAAATGCCAAATTGCATGGTTGTAGGGAATTTTATTGTTTTGGTAAAAATAAGCACCGACAGTATAAAAAATGCCACCTGCTAGCAAAATCAAAAATCCCGTCCATGTAATATGTGCAACTAATGGGTTAATAGCAATAACTACAAGCCATCCCATGCTAATATAGAATAATAAGGATAGCTTTTTGTAGCGATAGATGAAAAAGCATTTGCAGACAATTCCAATGCACGTCAGTATCCATTCAATCAAACAAATGGTTATGCCTAGCTTGCCACCTACCCCAATAAGCGCAATTGGCGTATATGTACCTGCTATGAAAAGATAAATAGAAAAGTGATCTAACTTTGAAAAAATATGCTTATATTTCTTAAATCCGTGAAATAAAGTGGAAGACAGATAAAGAATCATCATAGTTAATCCAAATACTATAAAGCTTGCCATATATATTGATGATGAAACAAGATTTGCTTTGTGCATTAACAAAAATAAAGCGGGAATGGATAGCAAAAAACCCACACCATGTGTGATGACATTCCAAAACTCCTCGTTTTGATTATCATGTTCTGCCATATTTATAGATTCGCTCATAACTAATCCCCCTTCGTTGTTGCTTGTATAATTATTATGAAGGTTCTTAGGTATTTTACCAACTGCCCGATGTCACTAATCGACTATTACAATTATCATATTGGTGGAAAAAAGAAAAGAAAACTCCCCATGACGAACATACCCAAAATAAGATATTTCAAAACATATAAAAATGAAGTGCGTCCTGCTGCTTCCATTATAATTTCCTTCCAAACTACGCTTATAATCATTCCTATAGAGAAACTAAGAAGAATAGCCCAAAAAATTGGATAGGACGCTCCAATGACACTCCCAAGAACTGCTCCAAGTCCTACTGGAAATGATACTGCTAGCAGAATGAATATGTGTCGTTTAAATGATATCTTTGCAAGTGATAAAGGAATAAATATTGCCATCCCTTCAGGAATATTATGTAAAATAATAGGAAACAGTAATGAACTACTCATTCCAGTTGTTTCACCGAATCCTAATGACAAACCTAGAGGTAGATTGTGAATTGCTATACTTAAGGCTAAAATAGCTCCTGCCCTACCATGTTGCTCCCTTTGAAAATTCATTGATTCCATCTCACCGTGCATGAATCCATGCAATACGCTAAACGCAATTATTCCCCAAAATACACCTATGCCAAATATCATCACACCACTTAACTGTAAGCTTTCTGGAATGATTTCGATAAAAAGCAGCCCTAGGAGAATACCTGCGCAAATGCCATTAATAGCAGCCGCTTTTCGTATTGTTCCTTTAAAAATAGTTGCAAGTATACCTCCAACACCAAGGCCGCTGGCAGTTGCCAAAAAGCCAATAATTCCCATCCCCATATATCCACCTCCACATTCTGTTAAATATATGGATATAAGCTTCATTTTATTCAAGTTGTTGGAAAGGGATATGTTACAATTGTAGAAAAACTTGAAGGAGATTGTAAATTGCGAGTCCTAGGAAATGTTATTGATCAAGAAACACGGTGTACTCACTATCATACAGTTCTCGATGTCATTGCTATCAAATTTGCTTGCTGCGGCGAATATTATCCTTGTTATAAATGCCATGATGAAAACGCCAATCATCCAATTCAAAAATGGACTAAAGGAATGTTTGATGTACAAGCCATATTATGTGGGGTTTGTAAAACTGAGCTCACTATTCATCAGTATATGAATTCAAATCGCTGCCCCTCTTGCAATGCAAAGTTTAATGACGGCTGTGTAAATCATTACCCGATTTATTTTGATATGGATTGATAATTTTTAAAATTTAATTGACCCGTTTCTACTATAAAAACCGACGTATATGTGACATTAAATATATTTTGGTTTAATTTTTTTTATCATCTTTTCTCCTTTGCATTTGTGTACTTAACGCTGTTTGAACATTGGCTTTTAATTGATTTATCCAAAAAACCTAAAAAACACCCCACAATTCAAATTACTGAATTGATGGAGTGTGTTGGTTAAAAAATCGACCTAAAAACAACGTAATTTTAATGGAGATAAGGGGAATCGAACCCCTGATTCCACAATGCCATTGTGGCGTATTCCCGCTATACTATATCCCCGAGAAAATATTTGGAGTTTGCTAATGCCCCGTTTTTATAGATTTATTATATCTTATTCTCTGTGTTTCAAACAAGAGAATATTATCTTGTTATTAGTTAGAAATAATCTTAAGTCTATAGACAAAACGCCCAATCTTATGATTGAGCGTTTTTTTGAATTCTAATTTTCTTGTGATTTCCCAAATATTCCTTTTAGGAGTGGAGGTGTAGCTAATGTTGTAATAACGACAACAATAATCATTGGCGTATAATACTCTGTTGGCAATAGTTTTGAGTCTAGTCCCATTGCTGCAATAATTAATGCTACCTCCCCACGAGATATCATACCTGCTCCTATACCCATTGATGATCGCATAGAAAAGCCTGACATTTTTGCGCCAAGACCCGACCCGATGAATTTCGAAAGAAGCGCAATCAATGAAAATACAACGATAAGCCATATTTGATTTCCGATACCTGCAAAACTAACGGATAAGCCAATGCTTACGAAGAAAAATGGTACAAATAAGCCATTTGCAATCGGCTCAACCCTTTCCTCAATTTCCTCTTTAAATTTGGTTTGAGATATGGCAATCCCCGCGAAAAACGATCCAATAATCGCTGCAATACCTAAAGAATCTGCGAAATAGGCAAAGCCAAAGCAAATAATTAACGCTCCACTAAGCAATGGCACTGTTACTTTTAATTTTGAAAACAGTCTCAAAAACGCAGGTACAACCCAGATTGATACTAAAATAATGATAGCAAAGAAGATGACTTTTTTACCGATCAACCAAGTAATGCTAACATCAGAGTCCCCAAAGAAACTCATTGCTACTGCCAACAAGACGACGACAATAATATCATCTAAAACTGCCGCACCTAGCAAAGTAGAACCTTCTTTACTATTTAACCAACCAAGTTCTTTTAATGTTTGTACCGAAATGCTGACGGAAGTAGCGGATAAAAGCAATCCTATAAATATAGCTTGCGCTGTTGATAAGCCATAATAAATGGATCCTGCATATCCCAATAAAATAGGTACAATGATACCACCTACTGCAACTAGTAACGCAGCCTTTTTGTTTCGATTTAGATCCGATAAATTTGTTTCAAGCCCCGCCAAAAACATAAGGAGGATAACACCGATTTCACTGAACTGTTTCACAATATCCGTATCGTCAATCCATCCTAATAAAGCAGGTCCAATAACAATACCAATAATAATCTTCCCTAATACAGATGGCTGCCCTAGCCTAACACTCAAATGGCCGGCCAATTTAGTCGCTAGTAATACGAGCACAATTTGTAAAATAAACACATTTTCCCTCCTTGAAAATAAAAAAACACATGGCGGTGCCAGATTGACTGACTCCACCATGTGTTACATTTAAATATTAATTTATACACCTAGTATACTATACTCCATGCCATCTGTAAAAGAATTAGTCTTATTTTACAAGCTGTATACCTTTGATTGCACTTTCCACTTTTACAGCGTTATGCTGGACGATGAAAACCTTGCTATACTTTTCATAGTACCTGTCATCATGTGCTTTAGGTGACAAGATAATAAGCTTGCGCTCTAGTTCTCTAGCATACAATTCAAAAACCTTTTCTTTTCGGTTTTCATCTAATGCACTATCAAATTCATCTAGTATTATATAACCTGGTGTTGTATCTAAATGTTGCAATAAGGTGAGTGCAAATAGGAGTGAGCTTAATGATTCTTCCCCGCCCGATACACCCTTTCCATATTTTCCATTTCTCGCTTTTACACTCACATCTTGTAGCCTTCTGCCATGACCCGCTTTATGCGCCTTTACATATAATTTAAAAATAGCTCGTCCTCGTTTGTCTTCATATCGTTCCCACCTGATTTCGCTTTCAAAGTTAAATAGGCTCATATAGGTTTGGAATTTCTTGTTCAAAGCTTCAACAAGTCCATGGATCGTTGTATCCAACTTAACTTCTTTATTTACTAATAGAAGTCTTTTTTCTTCTACTAATTCTTCCATCAAAGCGGCATCAGATTGTTTTTTCTCGTACTCTTCTTTCCGTTTTTTATAGTTTTCTTCGGCTTGTGGATCAACTTCTCCCTTACGTGCATTTTCAAAGGCAACTCGCGCTTTTTCATTTTCCGAGAGCAGTATTGGCATCGACTGGCTAGTATCAATTTGCTTCTGCATTGCTATTTCGTATAAATCAGGAATGAGGTGTTTTAGCTCCTGCAGAAGAATTTCGTAGCGGGTAATTTCCGCTTGATTAGCTTCTATTTTTTCTTCTAAATGTGTTCTATCCTTCTCCACATTAGTCATTTCCCGTTTATTGTCATCTATATCAAACCCTAAATCTCTTATATTGCGGTTAAAATCTCTTGTAAAATCATGCAATGATTGCACTTTAACGTAATACTCTTCTTTACTCGCTCGAATAAGATTTAATTTGTCTAGTATATCTCTTTCTTCTTGTTCTAGGTTGGTTAATTGCTGCTGTTCTTCTTTTAATTCACCAATCCGCGAATAAATATCAAGTTGTTGCTCTAGAAATTGCATGCGATGCACTACAAATGCGAACTCTTGCTGTAGATGTATTATTTTCTCTTGTACATCCTCTGATTGTTTTTGCTGTTCTTCCAGCTGCTTGTTTATTTCTGCAATAAGCTTTACTTTATCGTTTCGTTGGTCTAGCTCTAAATTGAATGCTTCTGCTTTTTTTACATCTTTTAATACACTTTGCAAGTCACCAATTTCTTTTTCATATTTGGCTAAATTGACTTTGATCTCCAATTTTTTTTGTTGATTATGTTCGAATCTTTTTTGTAATAGTATCAATCTTTCTTCTGAAGATCTCGTACTAAGAATGAATGTATTCTTTTCCTGACTCCCTCTGAGGCCTCGTGCATCTTCAATACCATTCATCTTCAAGAGAGGGGTGGTTTGTAAAAATTGATCCACCCAAAAAAGTACTTTTGATGCTAAAATCACTTCTTGCTCTTTGAGTCCCTTTTTTATTTTTAATTTTATTGTCGGCAAACTGTCTATAAACTTAGTTGGTATGATGGATGGCAAAGGCACATGGTATAAATCATTCGCGGGCTGACATGTCCTTGCCATGTAAAATATAGTGTATTTAATAGGGTCAAGTACTATTTCATCTTTCAAAGTTGCACGTTCATCCAACTCTACTAAATCTCTCAATGTATAGGCAGTGATTCCTTGTTTCCTAAGGGTTGATATTGCATCTAATTGGCGACGGGATAGCATTTTATCTTGTTTTAGCAATTTAATTTCTTCAGTCAACATTGTTTCTGCTTCTTCAATTCTTGGCAATTCTTTTGCTAAGTCATTATATTCCTTTTTATTTTCCAACAGCTTTACTTCTACTTGATGGCTGCTTATGTAAAGAGATAATATATTTTGATAGTCGTCTTCTCGCTCATCAAGAGACTGTATCGATAATTCTTCTTGTACTTTTCTATACTGTAAGTCGTTGATTGTCCTGGAATGAAGCCTTTTTTCATGTACGAATGAATCGATATCTTTAGTCAGCTGTTTCTCTCGTATTTTAGACTTGTCCATTTCTACGACTATTTCTTCTTCGGTATACATCATTTTTTTTCGGAGTTGTTCTGTGTCTTTCAATTTTTCTTGCAATCGTTGAATTTGTTTTTTTATAACTACATTTTTTTGATTTAGCTTTTTTTCACTGTTCTTCAATTGTTGAATGTATTGCTCCGCTTCGTTCAGTTGCTGTTGTTTTAGTGTCTTTCTATCCTTTAATTCTGCCAACTGCTGTTGCATGATCTCTCGTTTTTCTACTAGCCCATTTATATATCTTTCCTTTACGGCTATATCTTCTTCATGTCTATTTTTTTCAACTCGTAATTTTTCTCGAATACAGTGCATTAACCATACATTTTTCTCACCATTTTTTTTCAACGTTTTTTTATTATTACTAAAGTGTTTATAGGCATCCTCTGCCATTTTTAATTGGCTTTCGATTAACTTCAGATTGCCAATTGTTAACTTAAAATCTGCTTCGATCTGCTTAAAGCTTTCAACGCTTGCTTCCCATTCCCTTTGCATTTCTTCTATATGGTACATTTCGCTGAACCGCCGAAAACGCTCTTCAGGTGACATAGCCGCAAATTGATTGACTTCGTTTTGATACCATATAAGATAAAATACATCTGGATGTATTTGGTACTTATATTGCAAATCTTCCCTATACTTGGATAGATTACTTTTTTGGATATCGCCTGATCGATATGTCGTTGTCAACTCCATCTCTTCAGGAAATTCCCCTGTATACACAGCGTATTGCCGTTGGATCACATTTCCTGGTTTTTGTTGTATCAAAAGCTGAAAACCCACATATGACGGAGCGTCAATCTGTGAAAGCCCTGTATTATGGAATGTTAGAAATACCTCTGCATGCCATGGTTGATCAGGAGGCAAGTTGGCAGAACGGAGACCTTCAATGTCAACTTGAGAAGAGTACAAAGCAGCTCCTATTGCGAATGTAATAGTTGATTTCCCTGCACCATTTGGACCAGCAATCAATACATGTTCACTTTCACTTCCAAAAGAGATTTTCGTTGGTCTATAATCTCGGATGCCACTAAATTGCAAACTGTATGGAATCATTGGTTCTCCTCCTGCTCATATAAATTATAGCGTCTAAAGAATTTAACCACTTCTTCCTTGCTTAACTGTGATGATTGAGCAAACTCTGTCGCTCTTCTTAAGAAAGAGTTGGAAAACATATGTACACCGATCGCCGTTACCTTATATGCCTGTTCCTGCTGTACTCGATGTACTTCTTCTACAGCACCAATCTTTTTTAAAATATCTATATTATTCTGTAGTTTACGGCTTGCATGCTGCATTTCGTGACCAAAATCTGTAAGTAATTGCTGGAGTAGGGTAAATTCATGGCTTAAGACCTCTTGTTGATAAAACATATAAAGTAATATGGCAAGCGCCTCTTTATTTAAAGTAGTTTTTGCTTGTTTAGCTGGTACTCGCATCATGATAATCAGCTGGTCTCTTTTTTCATCATAAATCACTTTAAAATATCTAGCGATTGCTTGATTCAAGCGATTGATAAATGAGTAAAATGCATGATCATCATTCTTAATACCTAGCATTTTTTCAGCTTCTTTTTTCTTCAAACCATAATTTTGACCTCGAATGGCAGAGGAAGAAGAGAACAATAGCTGCATAAACACAAGCTCCTCCTCAGTTGTTAAAAACGCTCTAAGATTTTGCAACATTGATAACGGATTTAGATTCTGGGTTATATTGCTTGAGTGTATATTTTCTATCGTCATCATTAATCCACTCCCATTCCTTGTCATATGTTTGGACTGCCTTTTTTGATTCCTCTGTTATTTTGTGATTGCCTACTAATGCAGACAGCGCGAGCATTGTCCGGATGCTATCTCCCCAACCTGGAGATGCTGATTCTATTATTAGTTGTTCTACTTCAGCTTCTTCCGTATTTTCTAAATACTGTTCTACATTATCCGTTGAAATCATGGCTTTGGTCATTTGCCATGATGCTTCTTGAAAAGCTTCATCTATTTCATCTTGATTAATTAATAACTCTTCGAATAATATTTCACTTTGCTTTATATCTTCATCTGAGATTTGAGGTTCATAGTTCTCCAAATAGTCTATACTTTCCTCAATATCTAAAGGACTGATGGGTGCTGTAAATTTTATGGGCAACCATATACCATCAATTACTTCATCTTCATAAAGCCCCTGCTCCATAAAGCTCAGAATTTCGTGAGCATTCGGAATATTAGAGTCGTTAGAAGGCTCATACATAGCAATGATAAATTGACGTACTTTCTCAAGTGAAATGTTTCCTGTCAAAGGTGTATCATTCATCAAAGTAAAACGATTATATTTATTTAACAGACCACTACTTAGGGCTGTTCCCTTTTTGAGAGAAGATTTCCCTCTGCTTATAAGTGGGCTTTGATTTAATACATCTTCTTCTAATAAGCGTTCGGATAACTTTTTATCAAGTTCCACCATCAGAAAATGAATTTTTTCTAACTGAGGCAATGCGTTTTTATCTGCCAAGAACTCTAATTGCCTTGATTCGATTTGGTCTATAGCATCTTCTAAATTTTGAATCATTGAAGCTAACGTATGACCGCCAGATACCCCTTGAGAATCATAAGCTTCACTAATCTCTGCGTCTCGCTTAGCTTGATATAGCAAACGTGAGATATCATCTTGCATATGGTAAGCAAGTGAATCATTAGCTAGCCTGATTAATGAGTCGATCATCCTTTTGCCTCGGTCAAGTAATTTTAGCTGAGTTGACTCCTTAGAAATCCAGCTGTGCTTTGAAAGCGTATTGATAATCTGTTTAACTCGCTCATTTGATGGCGCTACCCCCTCCTGATAATACTCGCAGTAGCGAGAGAGTAACATATCTTCATCATCAATAGCTTCCGCTAAACCAACTGCTTGTAGTTTTAGCAATTCGAGCATACGTAAAAACTGAATAATTTCCAAAGGTGATTGATACATTTGTTTGGCAGATAGTTCATTTAATACACCGGAAAGTGAAGCAATATCCCGCATAGTTTTATGAAATTCCCCACGTTCAATGTTCTCGTTAAAAATTGAAATTGACTTCATAATTTTTAAAGATTCCAACATTTCCAACCACTACACCCCCAGTTATTTTTTATTTTATGAAAATGTCATTAATTAGAGCATACTTCAAGCACTGTAGGTGAAAAGTAGCTATATTAGTGCATCTATGTTGTTCAACTCTATACATGCACTTTTTAACAACCTGTTAGCTGTATCTTATTCTATATATAACTATATCATAGCACGTTAGACTTTAAGCAAAAGAGGGTAAAAACTCCTATAGAAAGTGAGTGAATAAAATGGAAATACATGACGGAAAACTTTATTGGCCAAATACAGTCCCTTCTTTTGAACCGAAAGAAGTAACACCATCTGAAATTTATGATGCTATCATAGTAGGCGGGGGCATGTCTGGCTGCTTAACTGCTTATGCGCTTGCAAAAGAAGGTTTACAGGTTGCTATATTAGAGAAAAGAGCCTTCGGAGAAGGTAGTACGAGCGCCAATACAGGATTGCTTCAATATGAAAATGACATTATGCTTTGTGAATTAATTGATAAAATCGGTGAAAAGGCAGCTATATCTTTTTATAAATCTTGTGATATGGCCATGTCGGATCTAGAGTCTTTGACTGCCCAATTGCCTGATGGAGCAGATTTTATACGCAGACCTAGTATCTGCTATGCAAGTACAGAAGAGGATATTGCTAAAATACAGCGCGAATATAAAACATTACAAAAGAATGGATTTGATTGTGACTATTGGAATGAGGATGAAATAGGCAGTAAGATGCCATTTAAAAAACCTGCCGCCCTTTTAACATATCATGATGCAGAAGTGAATCCTTTAAAACTAGTATTTGGTGTATTACGAAAAATTGAAGATCTTGGTGGTCACCTATTACCGTTTACTTCTGTATTAAATGTCGAAGAAAACGGCGAACTTCTATCCGTTAAAACATTAGATGGTGTTTTCAGTACAAAGCATATTGTCTATACAACCGGCTATGAGCCAACACCAGTAGGTAAGAGAAAAGGAGCTATCCTCAACCGTTCGTACGTCATTGTAACAAAACCAATCAAGGACTTAACAAGTTGGTATAAAAAAGCCCTCATATGGGAAACAAAACGTCCTTATCTCTATTTGAGAACTACAATTGATGGTTCAATTATTGTCGGCGGTTTAGATGAAGAGAATCCCAATAGTGATATAAACGATGAATTACTAAAAAAGCAATCTCAAAAACTGCTTGAGGAAGCACAGAAGTTATTTCCAACGCTGCCTTTAGAGATTGAATATTCCTATGTTGCGACATTTGGAGAATCGAAAGATGATTTACCTTTTGTTGGAGAACACCCTACGAATAAGCATCAATATTACCTATTAGGATATGGAGGCAATGGAACAGTGTATAGCATGATGGGCTCTAAAGTCATTCGTGATTTGATTCTTCATAAGTCCTCTTCGAAGACGAAGACCATTCAAGTGAACCGCAAATACGGCATATCTTAATATCTTCATAAAAAAACGATTCTCCTTAGAGAATCGTTTTCTAGTTTAATATTTCAATACTAGTTATAAAGTAATCTTTATCATTTTGAGGGATTAAACCATTCATTTTGATTTTTTGAAGTTTTTCTCTTTTTTTCGAAGACAAGTTATATGTTTCTATAAAAAAGTTCCCTCCCTCATCTGAATAAAGATGGTGGATTCGGCCATTTTGGAATCTAACTTGCTCAAGCCTGTGATTCGCCGTTGACTCAAATTCTAAGTTCAAATATTTCTGTATTTTCCCATCCCTACAATTATACCGATACACTTCTCCTAAACCGTTTACATAATAAAAATGATTTTTGTATAGATAAGAAGAATGGTTAAAGTTATTAGGCAATCCATTATCTACTTGTTCTTCTGAACGATAGCTGATAAATGGTTTAATTTCAGTTTCTTTTGTTTGTCTATTATAAATAATTAACGATAGGTCTTCTCGTTTTTCTGATTGATAATCCGTCATTACAAAATAGTAGCTGTTTTTATCTGCCATAATCGGACTTATTATATCTAGATTAGATGGATGTTTTAATGGAAGTTCTGTTAGTTTTATAACTTTGGCCTCTTTTTCTCGAAGAAATACTTCTTGCAATGAAAAATGATCATTAATTAAATTTTGGGTGAGTACAACTAAACGGTCTGATAATTCCCCTACTCCAGAGATAAAGCTAGGGACTTGTGATACGTGGAATCGTTTCTCTTTACTATTGCCGAAACGAATAGATGTTTTGTAATCATATTTCGTGCTGAAACCTGTATTATACAAGCTATAAAACTGATCCGTTGCTGGCAGATAACCCGATTTTATACCTCTCAATTCGCTAGGCATCTTTTGCTTTTTTGTATTCTTTCCGATTAAAAAAATTTGATTAGCGTCTTCTATATAAAGCTTCTTTTTATGATAGTATGTACTTCCGCTTTCCAGTCCGTCTAACCGTAAGCGTTGTGCATTGCCATCCTCATCTATAAAAATAGCTTGGCCGCTCCCTTTTCCCTCTTGGAGTAGTTCTGTTGTGTGAGAAGCATATAAAACAGCCTGCTGTTTATGTAAAAAATCTTTTTTCTTTATATCCTGAAATGTGAGGTTCGTTTTAGCACTTGTTTTAGTTGTTTTGAAATGACGAAAACCAAATATTCCTCCTAAAAGGACTAACACTATGCCGATAAACACGGTGATTTTCTTGAAGCTCATATATGCCTCCTGATTCATTTTCATTCTCTCTATTAATTTACCATAGATAGCAGGAGAAAAAAGCATACAATGGAAAAAAGTTATCTAATACCAAAAAAGGTGAATTAGATAACTTTTATATTCTCAGCAAGATTTTAGCTGACAGCCTTATATTGCTCATACCAGTTTAAGAAATCCTCTCTTCGAATCATATTTAAGATACATGGGGTTCGTTCCTGCTGTTCAAGTTTCTTCCATTCATGTTCAAATTGGCGTTCAACATGCAATGTTATATAAGGTAGTTTGGCTTGTGCTTTTTGAGAACGTATATTTCCTAAACGCGCTCCCGCAAATACATATTCCAAATCTAATTGCAAAAAGGCAATTTTTAATATCTCTGCCTTAGCCAATTCATTATATCCTTTTCCCCAGTGAGCTTTGCCTATCCACGTACCAATATGGCAGGTTTTTTGTAATTCATCAATCAACTTTAATGAAATAACACCTATTAATTGATTTCTTTCATTAAAAATCATACGTGAAACTTGTTGGCCCATTCTTTCTTCTAGCTGAACAAGGCGTATAAAATCACGTGTCCCTTCCAATGAGCATTGGGCATCTGTCATACCAAGAGCTTGCCGAATTGCTGGATCGCTTGTCATATTAGACATCTCTTCAGCAAAGCTTATATCATGCGGAACTAATGTAATAGATACCACTTGAATAACCTCCCTGAATTTATTTTACAATAGAATATATACATTATAGACACAAGTTAGACACAATTCAAATAATAATATTCCCCTCTCTTCTATTGCCTAAATTGCTAAACGTAAACGATACCTCCTCTTTTTAATGAAAATATTAATTTTCACCTATATTAACTACTTAAATAACCTCAATTTTGAAAAATTAATTAATATTAAAAATGATAAATTTGGTTTTAGAATTTTTTACATATATACCTATTACTTTTTTAGAATAATATTATTGAGTACTTGCAATTTTATTATAACCCCAAATTTCTATCTATATGAGTGATTCCCAGTATTATAAGAAAAAGAGTGTAAACCGGATTGGTTTACACTCTTTTTTAAATTATTTATTAGTTATTTAATACCTCAAAAAATTTAATATTAGAATCGAATATCGGCAATTCTTTGGTTTCTTCAGCTTGTTTCACCAAACTGACAACCAAATCATTATATGGAGTCGGTATTCCCTTTTCTAGTGCTAAACGAGGAATAACCCCATTTATATAATCAATTTCAGTTTTTCTGTTCTTTTCCAAATCTTGCAGCATACTTGCCTTTAACAGTCGTGACGATTTCATAATATCACGCAGTGTTTGAATACGTTCAGGAATATCTTTTCCACTTTTCACTTCTAATGAAGCTATATCAAAACCGCCCATATCAGCAAATTCCACACCATTTGCATGTGCCACTTTAATTGTTTCATCTGCAATATGCACTGCACTTTCTATACTAATTTCATGATCAAGTACCCCACCAAACTCTGTATTAAGAGATGCAGATAAGCCGCTAAATGCATTGTTAATTAACAGTTTGGACCATTTTGTTCCAACTAGGTTAGTAGAAATATGAGTACCACCTACAAGATCTAAGATTTTTTTGATTTGCTCTATTCTTTCTGTTACTTCGCCAGTTAATTCACCAATCTGAAAGGCATATTCTTTAAAGCGATTAAACTCCGTTGTTAGCTCTGATACACCTGGTTTAATAAAAGTCGCACCAAATTCTACAGAACCTGCAACTACTCGTTCTCTCCCAACAATAGATGCTACCTGTTCTTCAGGTATACCATTTTGCAATGAAAGTACTGTGCTTTGGTCATTCAAAAATGGCAACAAGTCTTGTAAGATTGAATGGTTATAAAGCTGCTTTGTTAAAAGTAGCACTAAATCATATACCCCTGACATATTCTCTGGTGTAATCGCTTTTACCTCTGCATGAAAATCTGTAGTACCAGTTATTTTTGCTCCAGTCTCGTTTAAGGCGTCTACATGTGCTTGATAAACATCAATCAATTCTATATCTTGTCCGCCGGCAGCAATATAAGCACCGGCAATAGTTCCTAAAGAACCTGCTCCTAACACTGCAATTCGCATTTTAAATTCCCCTTATCTTTTTCATTTTAGAACACCTATTTTTTTCTGACCAATTATTAATGCCTGCCTATTTATCCGCTAGATAATCATAAATAACAGTTGGCGACGCTAATGAAAGCTCGGTCAGGATGTGTGAAGCTGACACTACCTCAAGTACAGGCAAATCCGCCATTGGAGCCAATGCATGGGCAAACAGCTCCAACCTCGCAGGTCCTGACCAGGCTCCAAGAATTTTCACATCTGTAATTTGGCTTCGGACCAATTCACAAATTCTTGGATACCCATCATATCCAGGCATCTTTTTAAGCATATAGTTTGGTTTAACAATTTCTTTTAGTGCCTCTGAATGGTCGAGAGGATAATGTTTGTAACCCATAGTAGCTGTTGCTACTCTCAAAGAACCATAATCTAATGTTCCAACCAAGGCGTCTGAATCTATATATAGATTAGGCTTGCCTAGTTTTTTTGGGTATGCCGCTATCTCCCTACCGGATGCAATTGCCGGAAAGCTGTCTACATACATGGCATGTAGATAATCACCCTCTTCTCCTTCAAAGCTTACAGGTATGACCTGCCCGCATTCCGTGTAGGATCCAAGACCAGTTACATCTGGCATTTTCATTATTTCAAATCTCACGAGTGGGTCTTTAATCTCTAAAGGTTCGGGTACGATTTTCTTTAAACTTTCAAGGTCAGTTCTATATAAAATATTTAAATATTCTCGGTTATAAAAATGATATGGTCCAACCGGGAACGCCCCTGCATCTAACGGAGTAGTAAACTGTCTAACTACTTCTTCCTTCCTCATCTAATAAACACTCCCTTTGAAATTAGATACTTTATATTTTCTTCTTTTTGTTCCTAACACTCATCATTTTAAAACGTATTTTACATTTAATCTAATACATAATAATATATAAATGTATTTATTATAATAAATAGGTGGTATTCAAAACATGGAGTTACTTCAGTTACACTATTTTCAGACAGTCGCCTACACTGAGCATATTTCTAAGGCTGCCAAACAATTAAATATTGCTCAGCCTTCGTTAAGCCTTACTATTAAGAGACTCGAGGATGAATTAGGGACAAAGTTATTTGACCGGAAAGGAAGAAATATTCATTTAAGTTCGTCAGGAAAAATTCTTTTGAAACATGTGAATAAAATTTTTACAGAAATTGAAAATGCAAAAATGGAGATTCAGTCAAAGGATCAAGAAAATACAAGCACAATTAAAATATCTATTTCCAATCCTCGTTTTCTCACAGGACTAATTAGTGAATATATCGCACTCAATCCTGATACAAAAATTCAACAGGGTATTGGAGTTAAACGTGGCATTATAACAAGCTTGAAAAAGGGGGATATAGATTTAGGTATTGCAGGTCCGCCTATAGTGGATGAAGAAATAACAAGTTGCGTTTTGGTAGATGAGGATATTGTCCTTGTATTACCTATTAGTCACAAGTTGGCAGATCATTCGGAGATTTCTTTAAGAGATATTGCAAATGAACCTTTTATATCTCTAGCCGGTAATGAAGAATACAGTAGATTTACAAACGAGCTGTGCGAAAAAGAAGGTTTTACACCAATAAATAATTTTGAAGTAGATTCTAGCCTATTGGCAGAAATCATTAAACTTGGACAAGGTGTGGCGTTACTTCCCATTTCGGTATGCAGAAAATACCATTTACATTACGTAAAGATAGCTGATATCCGCCCTACCTACACTGTCGGCCTGTCATGGGTAAAAGATGGTTTATTATCCCCATCAGCAAAAGAATTTAGAGACTTTATTATTACTTATTTTAAAGAGAACTCTAAAATGTTCAAAATTACTTGAAAATAGATTAAAAGTGTTAACGATGGATATTTAAGCAATTTTTTATAAACAAACAATTAATGTGAAAATTTTCAAAAAAAAGAGGTTAATCCATCCTTCATAGCGAATTTATAAGCATACAAAAGTAAGGAGTTGTTGTTTACATGAAGGATTTGAATACAGCCATTTTCCTCTGCGTATTAGGACTTTTATTACTAACTGCAAGCATTTTTGCACCCATTTATAGTATAGTCATCCGACTTCTGCTAGCTATGTTTAGTGTTGTATCATTTTATAATAGTTATTCCATGTACTTTTCAAAAGGACGAAGGAGAGAAGATATAATCAGCTCTTAATATAATATAGAAATGCCAGCATATCACAGTTGATTATGCTGGCATTTTTCTTTTAAAATAGGTTCGATTCAATCCACTTATTTTACATCATTATTTGCTCGAGCTTCAGTCATCTGTTTCCAGACAGATCCCATGGCCTCTTCCCCTTTAGAAATACGGGCAATGGCCATTTCCACTTGCAGCTTCACTTCGAATTCAGGATCGTTGTTCGCTTTTTCTAATGCTTCAAGGCTTGCTGGGGTACCTGTTTCATATAAGAACATGGCAGCCCTCCATCGAACAAGCTTATTTTTGTCTTGCAGAGCTTCTATTATTGCTGGTTCAAATTCAACAAACCCTAGATCGCTCATGCAATCTCCAGCTGTGCGACGAACAGAAGCACTTTTATCTTTTAATGCTTTACTTAAAAATGGTACGACTGCTTTGTCCTCAATCATTCCTAAATATACCGTTGCCAAGCGGCGTATTGACATTTTTTCATCATTTAACGCAAGTTCCAATAATGGAAGGTCACTTGTATCCGGGTCAGCCATTTGATCAAGCAATTGGAAACGTGTCTCCCAATCATCTGCTTCAAACTCCTGAATAGTAATTTTTCGTTTTTCTCTTGTTACTATGTTCTTTTCTTCTTTACTTGCATCGATTATTTCTTGAATACGTTTTTCAGGATATGCGGCCTCCAGTTCATCCACCATGCTCTGTCCAATTTGATCCTTATCACCGTAACGGACACCATAATCTACCCATTTACGCTCCATAATATAGTTTTCATCTTTTTTCAGCATATCGTTAAATGCATCAACAAATCTTTTTGAAAGACCAAAACGTTGTTCAGATAGACTATCGAACACTTTTACTTGCAATGGCATACCTTTAAACATTTGGACATGTACATATACTTCGCCATAATGTTCGTCCACTTTTTGAGCCTCTGAAAGCTCGTTATTTTCTCCAAAAGCATTGCGCACTGCGGCCAATAGCTGAGCCCAATCATACTTAGCATTTCGTTCGACTGCCAAAAAGTCTGCAACATGATAAACGCCTTTCACACCCTCGATTTTCAATATTTCTTGGATTACTTGTGGTGCGTCTTCTTTATTGTTCTCAGAATAATTATGGGCTGTCCCAAAAGGAAGCTCTTGGTCTAATATGACTTTCATTGTATTTGGGCTTGGTGTAGGTTCTATACTTTTAATATTCATATTTTCTTTCATTCCTTCCTATTCGTTCATAATCCCTTGTAAATACTCCCATCTTTCTATGAGCTCTTCATATTTTGCATTTTGATGCTCTAAGTCAGAAGTTAAATTTTGAAGCAAAGTAAAATCTGAGCCGGCTTTAGCAATTTCCTCTTCTAATGCCATAATGGCTTCTTCCACTTTTGCAATTTCCCCTTCTATCGATTCCCACTCTAATCTTTCTTTATAAGTTACCTTTTTCTTTTGTGTTTTTTCTTTTGGTTTAGCCTTTGGAGTTTGAGCAATTTTTTCTGATTGCTGTTCTTGTATTTGCTCAATTGCTAAGTAATCGCTATATGCCTCCAGACTTTGTTCTACTGTTCCATCTTTTAGAATCCATAACTTCTTCGCAATTCGGTCAAGGAAGAAGCGATCATGTGATATTGTTACAACCACACCCGGAAATTGTTCAATGAAGTCTTCTAATATCGATAGGGTTTCAATATCCAAATCATTTGTCGGTTCATCAAGCAATAAAACGTTCGGTTGTTCCATTAGTAATTTTAACAGGTGCAACCTTTTTCTTTCGCCACCAGATAACTTTTGAATGATGGTACCATGAGAGTGCATTGGAAATAAAAAGCGCTCTAGCATTGCAGCTGCAGAATGGTGTTCACCTGAAGCATCTTCAATATCATTTGCTGTTTCTCTAATGTATTCAATCATACGCATATTGCCGTCCATTTTAGGAAGCTGCTGTGTAAAATGTGCAATTCGAACAGTCGAGCCGAATTCAATAGTTCCTTCATCCGGCTGAATATTGCCTGCCAGGATATTCAATAATGTACTTTTCCCAGCACCATTTGGGCCTATAATACCAATACGATCACCTTGTTGTAAAAGGAAGGAGAAGTGGCTTATTAATTGTTTTTCGTTATAAGCTTTTGAAACTTCATTACCTTCGATCACTTTTTTTCCTAATCGTGCTGTTGCAAGACCAATTTCTAATGAGTCTTCCTCTTCTATTTTGTCCAGGTTCTTGGATAATTCATCAAAGCGTTGAATACGAGCCTTCTGTTTTGTAGATCGTGCCTTTGCTCCTCTACGAATCCATTTAAGCTCGGAACGGTAACGATTATGCATCTTCGCATTTGTTGCTTTCTCTATCTCTTCCCTTAGTGCCTTCGCTTCTAAAAAGGCTGCATAATTCCCTGTATGTTTATATAGTGTTTGGTTTGCCAACTCATAAATATGGGTTGACACAGCGTCAAGGAAGTAACGATCATGTGTAATAAAAATGACTGCTCCCTTTAAACGAGAAACCATATCTTGAAGCCACTCCGTTGACTGAACATCTAAATGGTTCGTTGGTTCATCCAATAAATAGAGATCTGCCGGCTCTATAAGAGTTTTGGCTAAGGCTACACGTTTTTGCTGGCCACCAGATAAGTGACTCACTTGTTCTTCAAATTGATCGATGCCCAACCTTGTCAATGATGATTTAGCTAATGCATTAATATCCCATGCCTGTTGTTGTTCCATTTGCTGTTGAAGCCGAAATAGCTTTTCTTGCAGCGATGTTGAATCGGGCTGGCTGCTTAAAGCAAAAACTGTTTCCTCATATTCTCTATTAAGAGCGAGTATTGGGGAATCGCCAGAAAAGACCGCCTGTAAAACGGTTTCTCCTTCTTTAAAAGTGGGATTTTGTGGCAAGTATGCAATCCTATATTTATTTGGATGGTCAAGTTCTATCGTATCAGCTTCCAAATCGCCTGCTAAAATAGACAGCAATGTGGATTTCCCCGTACCATTAATACCGATAAGTCCTGCTCTTTCACCTTCTGTTATAGTAAAATCAATATTTCTAAACAGTGTTTTATCTCCTACTGTTTTAGTAAAATTAGATACAATTAAGTGACTCATAATTTTCCTTCTCTTTCTAATGGAGTTGATATATAAAGTCTACCATATTTTAAAGCCTTTCTTCAGCCATTTGAAAGCTTTGATTCCGCATAATAGACATGATCTATTTAGTATACTTCTCTTAGGCTCAAATCTCGCCTAAAAAGCTCTTAGCTCATCTATTGTGAGAGTTATTTGACAATTTTTATATAATCATGTATAGTTTACCCATCACTGATGAATACTAGAATGAGCCTTAACTTGCTCGTTTAAAGATTTCATCCAGAGTTTAATCAGTGTTCAGCAATGAATTTAATTAAATATGGACTGTTGTGAGGAGGATCATGAATGCATCAAGGAAAGGTAAAATGGTTCGATAACGATAAAGGCTATGGTTTTATAGAATATGACGGCGATGACGTTTTTGTCCATTTCACCGGCATTCAACAAGAAGGCTTTCGTACTTTAGATGACGGACAAGAAGTAATGTTTGATATCATTGAAGGAAATCGCGGTCCCCAAGCAGCAAATGTTGTTAAATTATAAATCAACAATGATATTTGCGAAATTTTTGTAAGTTAAGATAAAGTTTCTATCAGTTTTATAGTTAGCGTTTAATGCTGCTGTATATAAAAATGGAGCTATCAACTAATTACTTATCAAGACTTAATAAATAAGATAAAAAAATTTAAGGGTGCTACATATCTAATATGTAGCACCCTTTCTTCTTTTACTAAAGCCTCGTACAATAAGTTCAACAGAAAAGACCATCAAAAGTGATGGTCCTAATTCATAAATTATCATACAGTCGTTAAAAATAAGGAAGTTTTAGTTAATAAAATACTTCATCTTTAATTTTATCGTTCCATAACATTTCTAACAAACAATTGCTTATTTTTGTGAGCAATTGTACTTACAATCGCAAGTAATAGGCCCGATATAACGAATACCATTCTGATTCCTAAAAAATCTGCTAATACTCCCATAACAAGAGAGCCAACACCAAAAATCCCAGTTCCGATAGCCCCTAAGGAGGTATAAACAGTTGACAACTGTTCTTTTGATACACTAGTTTGTATAACCGTTTGTTGAGGAATTTTTTTAATTTGTCCAAAGAGTCCCACACAGAGTGATAAAAGTAAGGATATAATAGGAATGCTGTTTAGGCTAAATAATATTGTGAATAAGAAACTTGAGAATGAACCAACAAAAATAAAGGTTCCTATTTTCTTCTCTACAAAAGAAGAAAATTTAATACAATAAGCACTTCCTAAAATCAAACCTAAAAAGTTAGCTCCATTGATAAATCCCCACCATTTTTCTTCAACGTTTAATGCATCGCTGACAAACACATATAAAATAGCAGCTATCCAAACTGTGGCTGCAATTGTTTCCAAAAATTCTATCCAAGCAATCCTTCTTAACACTGGAGTATTAGATAAAGTTTTCCAACCCTCTTTAATCTTTTCTAATTTCCCTTTTATCTCGGTTGTTTCATGATTGCTAACACTTTCTAAAAGGCAAAGTAATATGCTTGCAATTATAAATAAACAACCAACTAACCAAATAAGTTGTTGAGAGCTCACAATAATCAACAATGAACTTCCTACGAACCACATACCTGCTTGTATTACTTGCGTAACAGTTTCAGAAATTCCATTAGCTTGAATTAGATGCTCAGGTTTAACATAGTAAGGAGTCAATGTCTGTCTTATTGGATTTGCACAACCGTCAAAAAAAGCAATCCATCCTATTATTAAAAAGATAAAATAATAATTGGTTGCTGTTAGACCTATTAACATAAACCCAAGAATAAAGAGTAAAATAGTTTTTGCAATTTGTGACCCAGCAAGTAACCATTTAAGATTTAATTTCTCAACCAAGAGAGGTGTCAGCAGACTGGATATAAACATGGAAGATGCAATTGTAAAAGGCACGAACGATGCTGCAATTGCTGAACCTGTTAATACAAAAATTGTACTTATTACACTGACTATATATAAAACATCGCCTATATTTGCGAGTGATTGACCCAATAGTAATAAAGAAAAATTTCTATTCAATTTCATTATATATCCCCCGATATTTCATTTGGATTTTGGCTTAATCGGGGAATATTATATTGGACTATTCATTAAATTTTGACTCCTTTCATATATGAGATAAATCTGGGGGATTTAGATTCATCAAAAGTTTTGTATTAACAAAAAATATTTCTTTGAATTATAGCATGCTTTTCAATATGTTACACTCTATAGTAATAAGTAATTAATAGCCACATATTTAGGGCTTTTTCCTACCCTATCTAAATACTTTATATTTCACCTTAACAAATCTAATATATAAAAGAATAGAGGATTTATGCTCATATTTTGAACATAATATCCTCCTACTGGTTTTAGTCTAATTTAATGGCTAATAATCCTTTTAAATACTTACTTTTTTTGCTTCGACACGAATGATTTGATGTTTATTCACTTCTTTTACAATAAATTGGAAACCGTTTTTCTCAAAAAATACGCCTTCCTTGATATTATCATGTTGTGACATAAACCATCCGCCAATTGTATCTATATCTTCTTCATC
The DNA here is from genome assembly GCF_007988965.1 of Rummeliibacillus stabekisii. Taxonomy (GTDB): domain Bacteria; phylum Bacillota; class Bacilli; order Bacillales_A; family Planococcaceae; genus Rummeliibacillus; species Rummeliibacillus stabekisii. The sequence continues at coordinate 18,266 of NZ_BJVD01000006.1, read as the reverse complement.
TATTTGAACACCTAACATAGAATTAACTTGTTCTAATAGCACTTTTCCATTAAATTTAAAATGGCCATCAGCTACCTTTTGAATTTCAGGCTCTTCATCCTCATCAAATTCGTCTCGAATATCTCCAACAATTTCTTCTATAACATCCTCTATAGTTACGAGACCTGACGTACCTCCGTATTCATCTAACAAAATGGCCATATGAATGCTTTCCCTTTGAAATTTTAGTAAAAGGCTATTGATTGGTACCGTATCAATAATACGGATGACAGGCTGCATATACTCTTCAACGGTTTTTTGACCATTTGCGGCATCCATCACAATAGCTGATAAGAGATGCTTCATATTAACAATGCCGATGACATGGTCTTTATCACCATCCATGACCGGATAACGAGTGTATTGTTCTTCATTCATTAATTCAAATACATTATTTAATGTGGTTTCTTTATTAAAGCCAATCATTTCAGTACGAGGAATCATGATTTCTTTAGCAATTCGTTCATCAAATTCAAAAATGCGATTAACCAATTTATATTCAGATGGATTTATTTCTCCACTTTTATAGCTGTCTGATAAAATCATGCGCAATTCTTCCTCGCTATGTGCCTCTTCATGCTCTGTTGACAACTTCAAGCCGAAGAGACTTGTTAACACTCTTGCTGAACCATTTAATATTTTGATGAGTGGATAAGTTACAATGTGAAAAATAATTAAAGGACCTGCAAACCTTAATGTAATCTTTTCTGCCTGTTCGATTGCAAAAGTTTTTGGCGCCAATTCCCCAATAACCACATGCGCAAACGTAACAACCGCAAAGGCAAAGGCGAAAGAAAGCCATTTAGCTAAGCTTCCATCAATACCAGCCATCTCCATTAGGGGTGTAAAGACTTTATGGGCTGTTGGTTCTCCAATCCAGCCTAAGCCGAGGGCTGTAATCGTAATACCTAATTGACAAGCTGATAAGTATTCGTCCAAATGACTTAATACTTTCTTGGCTTTTATAGCTTTTCTATTACCTTCCGTAATAAGTTGATCGATTCGCGTTTGCCTTACTTTTACAATCGCAAATTCTGTGGCGACAAAAAACCCTGTCATTGCAATTAAAAGCACAAACAGAACTAAATTACTGGCTATCTCACTGTCCAAATATGATTTCTCTACGTTATTTGTTTTAACGCAGAGAGTTCACCTCCTGTTTTTTCAACTACTTCTTATTAAAAGGTTAAACATTCAAAAATGCAAATGCTAACCATTGTTTAACGAAAAATTTTAATATTTTGTCATTCAATGCTCTTTTGTCTATGATGTGCAGCTGAATGTATGTTATTAATAGAAATGATGCATTTTGATTTATCTTTAGGCAACTGCCTTTTAATATAAGTTTATTTTTTAATTGGCATACGCTGCCATTGCGAAAAATTCTTCATATAGTGATCTAAGAATCGTATCTTCGTATTTTTCAAGTATACCAAACGCTAAACTAACCTCAGATGATCCTTGATTGATCATTTCTATATTAGCCCCTGTTCTTGAAATGGCAGTCGCTGCTCTTGCGGCTAGCCCCGTACTATTATTCATTCCTTCTCCTACAAGAACGACCATTGAAAATCCATGCCGGAAATAAACATCATCTGCATGCAATTCATTGTATGCCCTCTTAATAATCCTTTCTTCCTTTTCAGGTGTTAATTGATGGCTCCTTATAATAACAGAAATATCATCAAGACCAGAAGGTGTATGTTCATAAGAGATATATTCCTCTTCAAGAATTTGGAGTAGTTTACGGCCAAAACCAATCTCTCTATTCATTAAGTATTTGCTGATATATAAGATTGAAAATCCAGCATCAGCTGAAATACCTGTAATAGCATGTGGGTTTACGTTCCTTTTTTCAACTATTTTTGTTCCCTTTGCTTCTGAATTATTTGTATTTTTTATATGAACCGGTATACCCAATTTCACCACTGGCATCAGTGCTTCATCATGAAACACCGAGAAGCCTGCGTAAGACAATTCTCGCATTTCTCTATATGTAATCTCCTGAATTTCTGAAGGGTGGTTGACAACTTTAGGATTGGCAGTAAATACACAATCTACATCCGTAAAATTTTCATATACATCTGCCTGAACAGCCGCTGCTAAAATAGAGCCTGTAATATCTGAACCCCCTCGGTCAAATGTCCGTAGCCTACCCGCTTTTGTGAATCCAAAAAAACCCGGAAAAATAACAATATCTTCTGAATTTTTCAAAGCTGCTAGATTCTTATACGCTTCATCTATTGCCATTGTTCTAGATGGGGCTTCGTTTACAATAAGCCCCGCTTCCTTTGGGCTAATATATCTTGCTTTTACCCCTATTTTATTCAAATATGCTGCAATCATTCTGGCGCTATAATCCTCACCGCAAGCTTTTATTGTATCAAACAAATATTGCTCGCTGATCTGTATACTATGATGAATGCGTGTGTTCAAATCTCTTCTTAATTCTTCAATAATCGTATCATCTAACCCTAGGTCAACTGCATTCACATGAAAACGAGATACAACCTTTTCAAGTCTCTCTTGATAATCAACTCCGGCAATGACACCATTAACCAAATCGATAAGCAAGTCTGTTACTTTGATATCTTCCGGAAATCTTTTTCCTGGAGCGGATACAACGACTAAGCGTCTTGTTTTGTCCGATTTAACGATTGATGCAACTTTTTTTATTTGTTCCGCATTCGCTACTGAAGTACCGCCAAATTTACATACTTTCATCAAATCATCTCCCAATTATGTACAACATTTTGAATAATGTTTTAAAACAGTGTATAAATAATACAATATTTAGTCAATAAATATAAAAATATTTATCTAATTTTTCTTAACATTAATTTAAATTTTATTTTTATATGTAAGCTGGCCTTTTATACTTATAGGTAGGCATAGTTCAATAATGAAGAAATTTTTTTGATTATTTACCAACTCTCTTTAGAATTTGATATCAGCATTCAGTATCCCTACTTCTATATAACTTCTTTTTAATTTCCAATGACCGTAATTATTCATCTAAACGTCTGGAAAAATAAATGTGCTGCTTCTAATGCTTTACCATTTATAACTAGTGGCTGTTCTGTTACAATGACCATTGTTTCATTATCCTTTAAAATATATATCAAAAAGTGCTCGACAAGTATTTTCTTTACATAATCCTCTAAAAAAACATCTACCCTTTCATTTTAACCTTTTGTAGGCTTCACCTTTGTTAAAATTATCTATATTCCTTCATTCCATTAAGAATTCCTAGTACAAAAAAAGTATTGAGAAAAATACTCTCAATACTCTAATTTATAGTACAATCTATTTACTATAGACTTTTAATAATTCTTGTCCTAAGAAGTGCAATTGTTCGCCAACCGTGCAGGATTCAATACAAAATTTATGAGCACCGGCTTTACCGCGTTCTGTACGCAGTTGTTGTTTGGCGAGGCAGCCATCACAATAATTTTCTAATAATTCATCGATTTCTTTAACGACGGTGACCTGGTTGATCAAAATATATCACCTCTTTTTCGTATACGTTTTATTTTACTAAAAATAAGCGATAACATGCAAGTGAAGGGAGTTTAGACATGCTAGAAGTTTACATTGATGGAGCAAGTGCTGGAAACCCAGGCCCTAGTGCCATAGGGATCTTTATTAAAGGGGAAGACCATTTCATAAAATTGAGCGAGCCTATAGGTATGGCCAATAACCATGTAGCTGAATTTATGGCACTTGTACGTGGCTTAGAAGAAGCAAAAAAGTTAACGAAGGGGATGGTATCATTTCGATCCGATTCCAAAATTGTCGTGGCTTCTGTAGAAAAAGAATTTGTGAAAAATGCAGAATATCAGCCATACTTGGAAAAAGCACTTGTTTTAATAAGAGAGTTCGACTTTTTCTTTATCAAGTGGGTTCCTGATACGCAAAATAAAGCTGCTGATGCCCTGGCGAGAGAAGGTATACAAAAAAATAATGCATAAGAATATGCCAGCAGCAACCGCTGTTGAGCTTGCTACTGGCATTATTTGCATATTCAAAAGTAACGAGTAAAACTATTGTGTAACATTAATTAACGCACCAATTGCTCCGCTAAAACCATGATCTTCTAAAAATACAGGCGTTTTCTTTTTTAATATTGTATAGTCGGCGATAATATCTCGTAGTTTTTCATTATTATCTAATGTTGTCCCGATATATACAATTTGCTCTACTTCATTTTGCTCTGCAAGTTGAATACTAAGCGTAGTAATTACTTCACCAACCAACCCTTGAATTGTTGCTAAAATATCCTCTGTCTTATATTCTAAAACATCATTAATTCCAACCTTGCCAAAATTGCTGGCAGTCAAGGTAGGAGAGATTGGTGTTTCCATCCCCTGATAAATATCTTGTACTAAAAGATCAATACCCATTCTACTTCCTTTTTTAGCAAGTTGAAGTATCTCTTGGTAATTGATAATACCTGTAGTAAGAGCTGACAAGCCAATTAAGGTGCCTCCTCCGACTCCTGTTCCCCCAACTCTCATATGCTCTATTTGATTCATGTAATGGATAGATGTGCCTGTACCAATATTTGTAATGATACATTTGTCGAAATTGTGGTTTTCTTTTTCCAGCTGATACCGAACACCTTTTAATGTAGCTTCAAACTCAACTATATAATGTAAGTTTGTATCTTGGTCAAGCATTGTCTTTACTTGTTCGGCACGGCCTCCAGTAATTCCAATTTCCTTTATATTATGCTTCGAATTAATCCAATTTATAATAGCTGGCATGTTATTAGAAGGAAAGTGCTTTAATTTTAATTGGTTGTTTTCATCTAAATATGCAAGTTTTGTAAGAGTTCCTCCTGCATCTAAACCGATTGCTTGTGACATATATTAATCTCCTTTTTCCGCCCACTCCTACTTTACTCTGTATGAAGAAATTGTGCAAATAGCTTTTTAGCTTCTCCAAAAAGTCCCATTACGAGCTCGTTATTATAAAAAAACAGAAAAGTAAAGTACCCATAAGAAAGAGTTAAACCTTTCTTATGGGTACTTATGTTAATCCAACTGAATGGATCTTTTTGAGTGTTTAGAAGCAAGATAATGGCTACTCTTAACGAATGCCAATAATCTTAAACCTAAATTTTGTAGGCGAAAAATGGGGACTTTTAGTTATTGATCATTTAATTTTGTATAAATAGCTAATAGATGATTAATATCTTCATCAGATAAAACTTTAAAATATTCTCGTTTCATATCTTGACCTAGGATTGTTGCCTCTTTGAGTACATTTAATCCCTCATCAGTGATTTCTAAAAATGTAATACGACGATCCTTAGAACTTGCGTTTCGGACACAGTAGTGATTGGCAATTAACTTGTCCGATAAATGCGTCAAAGATGCAGGAGCAAATTCTAGATATTTTGCAATATCAGAAGGTCTGCTTGGGCCGTGTTCTTTTAGATAACTCAGAACCAAAATATGAGAAATACCGATATTTACTTTAAATAATTTCTTCCAACGGATAATCATTTTCCCATTTACTTTATCCATTTCATGAAGCAATTCAAATAAGGAAGGATTTTCGGTCATATGCATCACCTTCTTTTCTAAATTTACGAATCATTATTGTGCTGAATATCCACCGTCAATAACTAATTCTGCACCTGTAATATAAGAAGCTTCATCAGATGCTAAGAATAAAGAAGCATTCGCTACTTCTTCTGGTTTACCTAGACGGCCCATTGGAGTAGCACGGATTAAACCATCCATTGCTTCTTTAAATTGACCAATATTTGCAGTCATTGGTGTTTCAATTACACCAGGGAAAACAGTGTTAACACGGATGTTATGTTTTCCAAGTTCAGCAGCTGCTGCACGTGCAATCGCACGAAGTGAACCTTTAGATGCTGTATATGGGTTCGTACCTGAACCGATTAATGCAGTATATGAGCAAGTATTTACAATTGCACCTTTGCCTGCTTCAATCATATACGGTTTTACATGTTTGATTCCAAGGAATGGTCCAAAAGAGTTGATTTTATGCAATAAAGCCCAGTCATCTGCCGTAACATCATCAGGTGATTTTTGAGATGAAATACCAGCATTATTGATTAAAATATCAATGCGACCATATTTATCTACGATGTTTTTAGTCAATTCAGCCCAATTTTCATCTGAAGTCACATCTAGTTTCATACCTTCAACGCCGTCAATTTCTGAAACATTAGCTAAATTTTGTTCGCTGATATCAGCCGCAATAACAGTTGCGCCTTCTGATGCGAATAATTTTGCCATTTGTGCACCCATACCAGAAGCTCCACCTGTAATGATTGCAATTTTATTCTCTAAACGTCCCATGTAAAAAATCTCCTTTTATTTTCAAGTATTTAAGCATCTAAATAATATCATAATAATTTTGTTTTAGCAAAACTATAGATTATATTTTTCATTTTTCATTAATTGATATAGGATAGTTATAGAATATGTTTGAAAGTGAACGGAGGAAGTTTTAATTGGAAGCACACAAAGATATATATAAAGAAGCAATGACTGTTTTAAAGGAGACAAGCCGTACGTTTTTTATTCCTATTACATTTTTGAAAAAGGACTTGAAAACAACAGTGGCTGCTGCCTATTTGTGCATGCGGGCAATCGATGAAATCGAAGATCATGAAGAATTGCCGACTACCGTAAAAACAGACTTGTTAAATGAGATTAGCCAACTATTAAAATCTTCTGCAAACGAGGATGCCTATCAATTACTGATCGCTCCTTATAAAGACAAATTACCAGAAGTTTCTCTCCGCCTTTTTGATTGGCTATCACTCTGTCCAGAGGGTATTCGCAAGACAGTTGCAGATTCTACTAGTGAAATGGCAGAAGGTATGGCCAAATGGGCTGCAAAAGGATGGATTGTTAAAACGAAAGAAGACCTCGATGAATATACTTATTATGTAGCTGGCTTGGTAGGCACCATGTTATCAGATATATGGCTATGGGGAGCTGGAGTTGAGACTGATCGTGATCTCGCTATTGGTTATGGGCGAGGACTACAAGCTGTTAATATTTTGCGGAACCAGGATGAAGACAGTGAACGTGGCGTAAGCTTCATGCCTGAAGGCTGGACACGCGATGATTTATTTAAATATGCAGAGGAAAACCTAGCAAAAGCTGATGAATATAATAAAAGCATTAAAAAACGCAGTATCTTGATGTTTTGTAAAATTCCTTTAGCATTAGCTCACAAAACACTCGATGCAATGAGAAAAGGCCATGTTAAAATGACGCGGAGCGAAGTAGAACAAACTGTAGAAGAAGTAACTTCAGATATAAATTAAAGTTCTTCACACCAATTTTAAGTCTCAAGTAAAATCAATCTAGAAAAAAATAAAGCTGGCGGTTAATAAATGCCGCCAGCTTTATTTTCAAGAATAGATAGACAAAGGCTTCTAAATTTCTCGATAAAGCGCCCATTCATTTCTTTCGTTCTTTTCTTTGGCCCTTTCGTTCTTCCACCTGCTTGGCGCACCTTTTGATTAAAATGCCTTGCATAAAGAAGCTGGTCAATATTCTCTGATGTATACTGTAAGCCATTTTGGTTAATAGCAAAACCTCCTTTAGCTAACACCATTGCTGCTAGACCATAATCCTGGGTAATAGTTATATCCCCTTTTTGGATTTGATTTACTAAAGCAAAGTCAACCGCATCGGCTCCTTTTGAAACAATAACGGTCTGCACTCCGTCTATCTGTATCAAGTGCGCTGTATCACAGAAAACAATTACTTCAAGTTCAAGCTCTTTTGCAACCTGAATACTTTCAGGTACTACAGGACAGCCATCTGCATCAATACAAATTTTAGGCATTCCATTCACTCCTCAACACTTTCACTTTTCATGCTAACAGTAAAGTACTGATCTGTCACATATGTTAACGCTTCCGTATTTTTATAATAATAATTGATTGAAAATTCACATCATTTTGTATAATATAGAGAGATAAGTCTAATTATATGGGGGTATTAAATGGTTACCAATATGAGAGATTCAAAGCAAATCGCAACTTCCTATATTGATAAAGTATTCAATAACCTGAAAGAACATCACGGTCATGAACCCGAATTTCTTCAAGCAGCGAAAGAAATCCTCTACTCATTAACGCCCGTATTTGAAAAGAAGCCAGAATATATGAAAGCAAGCCTCTTAGAACGGATTGTAGAACCAGAGCGTGTAGTGAAATTCCGTGTTTCGTGGGAAGATGACAGTGGAAAAATCAAAGTAAACCGTGGCTACCGCGTTCAATTCAGTTCCGCAATCGGACCTTATAAAGGGGGCCTTCGTTTTCATCCTTCTGTCAATGAAAGTATCGTGAAATTTTTAGGCTTTGAGCAAATATTTAAAAACTCTTTGACAGGCCAGCCAATCGGCGGCGCAAAAGGCGGTGCCGATTTTGATCCTAAAGGAAAATCTGATGCAGAAATCATGCGATTTTGCCAAGCATTTATGACGGAATTACATAAATATATTGGACCCGATGTCGATGTTCCTGCTGGCGATATTGGAGTTGGCTCACGTGAGATTGGATTTTTATTTGGCCAATATAATCGAATACGAGGCGCATACGAACCTGGTGTCATTACAGGCAAACTCCCTAGATTTGGAGGATCTTTAGCGAGAAAAGAAGCTACTGGATATGGTACTGTTTACTTTGTGCAAGAAATGCTGAAAGAAAAGGGTCTAGCATTCGAAGATGCTACGGTTGTCGTATCCGGAACAGGTAATGTTTCCACGTATGCTATAGAAAAAGCGCAGCAGCTAGGCGCCAAGGTAACTGCTTGCTCGGATTCAGATGGATATATCTTTGATCCAGATGGCATAGACTTATCGGTTGTCAAAGACATCAAAGAGATGAGAAACGGCCGTATTAAAGAATATGTAGTCTCCCGTCCGAATGCAACCTATAAAGAAGGCTGCAAAGGCATCTGGACTATTCCATGTGACATTGCCCTCCCCTGCGCTACTCAAAATGAAATCGACGAAGAATCGGCTAAATTGCTAATTAAAAATGGTCTCAAAGCTGTTGGTGAAGGAGCTAACATGCCCTCAACCTTACAAGCCATTCAAGCATTTTTGGCTAATGATATATTATTTGCTCCAGCTAAAGCCGCTAATGCTGGCGGTGTAGCTGTATCTGCGTTAGAAATGGCTCAAAATAGCATGAGAATCTTTTGGACTTTTGAAGAAGTAGATGAAAAGCTGCATGATATTATGAAATCAATCTACGAAAACAGTAAAAACGCAGCAAAAGAATTCGGACATGATGGAAACCTTTTGATTGGCGCCAATATTGCTGGTTTTCTAAAAGTAGCAGATGCAATGATTGCTCAAGGAATTATATAGTAAGTGATAAATTGAAGTTTTATATTTATAGAGTTTTATTTTTGTTATTATCAAAAGCAATAACTTGACTTCCAATCCAATTTGTCAGAAATGTTTTACTTTATAGAATATAAGATTTATAATAGAGATGATTCGTGTTACGAAATAAAGGAGTGGTAAAGATGGTCGAAAATATACTAAAGCGTAATGAAGTACCTGTAGAAGAAACATGGGATTTGACTCATCTGGTTTCTAATGAGGAAGCTTATGAGGAAGGCGTAAAAAAGCTTATAAAAGACACAAATGAATTTAACGTTAAGCATAAGGGGAATATTAACAACGCCCAACAAGTAATAGAAGTCATACGTGACTGCGAGGCACTTGTCTCTTCACTAATCCCTTATGCAACATATGTCTCTCTCCAGCTTGAAGAAGATCAAACAAACAATGAAGCGCAAATCCGAGCAAGTAAATTTAGCACGGTTTCTTCTCAGTTTGCTAGTCTAGTATCATTTATAGATGGTGAAATATTGGAACTTTCATCAGAAGAATTAGAAAAAGCGATAGAAATAGAGCCGACATATGCACACTATCTTAATCGATTAATTGCCAAAAAAGCTCATCAGCTTCACCCAGAAGTAGAAAAAACGCTGGCAGCACTTAGCTCAACATTAGATGCGCCATACGGATTATACAATACAACCAAACTAGTAGATATGAAGTTTGATCACTTTACAGTTGGCGGTAAAAGCTACCCACTAAGCTATAACCTTTTCGAAGGAGATTGGGAGTTGGAATCAGATACAGAAGTTCGTCGCGAAGCATTCAAAGCTTTCTCAACAAAGCTGGCTGATTATCAACATACTACTGCTAAAACATATAATACCCATGTTCAAACAGAAAAAACTCTATCTGATTTACGTGGATATGATTCAGTAACGGACTATTTATTATTTGACCAAGAAGTTGAGCAAGATTTATATCACCGCCAAATCGATTTGATTATGAAAGAATTAGCACCTCATATGAGAAGATATGCTAAGCTTCTCCAAAAAGAGCATGGCATTGGCAAGATGACATTTGCCGATTTAAAAATCCCATTGGATCCAAGTTATGAACCTTCGGTTACGATCGAAGAATCTCGTGATTATATGAAGAAAGCGCTGGGCGTCATGGGTGAGGATTACCTTGCCATGATTGATGCCGCTTTTGATGAGCGCTGGATCGATTTCGCCAATAATGAAGGAAAATCAACTGGTGCCTTTTGTTCAAGTCCATATGGATTCCATTCCTATATCTTGATTTCTTGGACTGAACGCATGAATGAAGTATTCGTTTTAGCACACGAGCTTGGCCATGCAGGGCATTTTAGAAATGCTCAAAAACATCAAACCCTATTCAATAGTGATTCTTCTAAATACTTTGTTGAAGCACCGTCTACATTGAATGAAATGCTTATGGCGAATTATCTGTTAAAGAATTCAGAGGACCCCCGCTTTAAACGCTGGGTTATCTCAAGCATTATTGCACGCACGTACTATCATAATTTTGTGACACACTTATTGGAAGCTGCTTACCAGCGTAAAGTGTATGAATTAATCGATGCAGGTGAAAGTGTAAATGCAGCTATTTTAAGCAACATTACGCGCTCGGTTTTAGAAGAATTCTGGGGCGACGATGTTGAAATTAACGATGGAGCAGAGTTGACATGGATGCGCCAACCACATTACTATATGGGCCTTTATCCATACACATACAGTGCAGGGCTTACCATTTCTACACAGGTATCAAAACGTATCCTAGAAGAAGGCCAGCCTGCTGTGGAAGATTGGCTAAAAGTATTGCAAGCAGGTGGTACAAAATCGCCTGTTGAACTTGCAAAAATGGCCAATGTAGATATCACTACTGACAAACCATTACAAGAAACCATCGCATTCATTGGTTCTTTAATTGATCAACTAGAAGAATTAACTGCAGAAATTCATCAAACAACAAACTAATATAGAAAAAACGTAACAATGCTGTTATTAGCATTGTTACGTTTTTTAGTTCTCCATTTTAGAGTAATTAGCGAGTGAATCATAGACGATGCATACACTTTATTTTATATTCCTAACTTGTCTCTTTTTTGTCCAGAGCCCTACGAGTATAAGTAAGACCATACTAATGATTGGGATAATTATATTCATAAGTGGTGTTGTAGCTTCAACTAGCCGATGTCCATATTTGTCATTGACAATCATATGCCCTGCCGTATAAGCAATGAGCAAACCGCCAATCCATATTAAAATAGGGAATTTCTCCATTAATTTAATAATGATTTGGCTACCAAAAATAATTAAAGGAATACTAACAAGCAGGCCTAATGCAACAAGGCCATTATGACCATTGGCAACACCTGCAATAGCCAAAACATTATCAAGACTCATAACGAAATCCGCAACTATGATGGTGCGTACAGCAGCGAATAAGTTATTGCCGCTTTTTATATCCGGATCTTCTTCTTTTGAACGAATTAAATCATACGCGATATAAAATAAGAGCAAGCCGCCTACCACTTTTACGAATGGAATTTGTAGTAGCCAAACAGCAATAAATGTCAAGACGATCCGTAAACCGATTGCACCGCCTGTTCCAATCAATATGGCTTTTTTTCGTTGGTTTTTTGCTAGGTTTCGGCAAGCGAGTGCAATGACTACTGCATTGTCTCCACTTAATACAATATCTAGCAAAATAATTGATACAATCTTTGCAATAAATTCTGCTTCCATTTATTCTCCTACTTTCTAAAAGCTCTCTAGTTTATTGTACATTACTCCCTCAAAATAAAAAGCAAAAAACTTCGATATTTATATTTTTATGTACGAGGTATTCTTTCTATGCATCGTCATCTTGAACCCTCAATAAACTCTTATCAAGAAAATCCGGTATAAAGTAATCCCCCATTTCAACCTCTATTACTCATCTAATGAGAGAGTATAATCATACTTCTAACCAAGTTTAATGAACATTAAATAAGGTATATTTTTAAGTATTAAGCAAAAAATAACCTATATGTATAATGGAAGGAATGGTGGCATTGCTTAGTAAAGAAACAATGGAAATTATTAAATCTACTGCCCCCGCCTTAGAGGCACACGGTAAAAAGATTACAACGATCTTTTACAAACGGCTTTTCGAAATACACCCAGAACTATTAAATATTTTTAACCAAACAAACCAAAAACAAGGACGTCAGCAATTGGCGTTAGCTAATGCCGTATATGCTGCAGCTGTTCACATTGAAAACCTTTCGGAAATTATGCCTGTCGTTAGACAAATTTCTGAGAAACATCGAAGTCTTGGCATTAAACCTGAGCATTATCCAATCGTGGGTAAGAATTTATTAATCGCCATTAAAGAAGTACTTGGCGACGCAGCAACACCAAAAATCATGGATGCGTGGACTGAGGCATACGGGGTGTTAGCGGATGCCTTCATCAATACTGAAGAAGAGATGTACAAGGAAACAGAAAATAAACCTGGCGGATGGAGATTCTTTAAAGACTTTACCCTGGTTGATAAAATTCCAGAAAATAGATTAGTGACTTCATTCTACTTAAAACCCGCTGATGATGCACCACTACCTGACTATAAGCCAGGTCAATATATTACAGTACATGTACAGATTCCCGGGCAAAAGTATGCACATAAGAGGCAATATAGTTTGTCTAAAACCTATGATGGAGAATCATATCGAATTTCTGTTAAACGCGAAATCATAACTGACCCAGCAGGCATTGTTTCCAACTATTTGCATGATTCATTAAATGTAGGAGACAAAATACAAATCAGCGCACCAGCAGGGGAATTTTTCTACCACACAAAAGCTGACACTTCTGTCGCCTTTTTAGCTGGCGGCATTGGAATTACACCACTTTTTAGTATGGTTCAATCAGCTGTTAAAGAAAATAAGGAAAAAATCCATTTTATCCAAAGTGTTAGCACCCGAGATTTATTAACATTCAGTGATGCCTTGAATGAATTAGCGAAGGATCATTCACAGCTATACTACCATGAGTTAATTACTCAAACTGATGGCTTTGTATCAAAAGAGTTTTTGGAAAAGCATATTGATTCTTCTACAGATGTCTATATTTGCGGACCCATTCCTTTTATGGTGGCCATGGTTAAACATTTGCTAGCTATGGGACTACAGGAAGACCACATCTTCTACGAATTCTTTGGTCCATCTATGACAATTGATACGGAGACACCTGAAATATAAAAAGATTAAGCGATTAAGCTTAATCTTTTTTCATGATGTTTCAGTTGCTATTTAACTTGTTCATTGGTGTATAATTAAATTACAAATTCTATTTTGAAGGTGTTATAACATATGGATTCTAAAGCAAATACGTTTCTTTCTAACGAAGAAATGGAAATTTATGAATATGCTCTAAGAGATGAATTTAAAGGTATGCATATTCCAAGCGAAAAGCAAGATGAATATATTGAAAAAATACTAACAGCTGATGAAGAAGCGATCATGCACTTAAGAAAAAAAGGTGCGATTGCGATTTCACGTGAAATTTTACAAGAAGACAATATTTTCAATAAAAAATAAGGGTGTGTTCATAATTGCACATCCTTATTTTTTCTTTAAACGCGGATAACCGATTAAAATAGCCCCTACTGCACAAACAGCCATTAAAACAGGATAAAACGAATAAAACATAATGCTTACCGTTGAGATACCTGCAACACTCGCCGCAGCTAGTAACTGAGGAGAATAGGGAACAAATCCTTGCCATACACTAGCAAATATATCTAATAAACTTGCAGATTTTCTAGGATCGACTTCATATTGATCTGCTATTTTTTTTGCTAGAGGTCCTGTCATTAAAATCGCAATTGTATTATTAGCAGTCGAGATATCAGTCACACTCACTAAACTTGCAATGCCGAATTCTGCCCCTTTTTTTGAACGAATTTTTTTGGATATAAACGTTAGAAGGAAGTCAATACCTCCAGCATGCTGTATTAATGCTACAAGTCCGCTGATTAATACTGCAATAATAGCAATATCCTCCATACCAACTATTCCTTTACTCGCCGCTTCTACAAACGAGAGAACACTTAATGAGCCATTTATCAAACCAATTGCAAAAGAAACAATAATGCCTCCTAGCAACACTTTTATTACATCCACCCCAATTATGGCTGCAACCAGCACAAAAATGTAAGGAACTATAGAAAGGATTGAATAATCATAGGAGTTTTTGAGTGCATGACTGTTTCCTGCTGTCAAAATCCCTATAATAATTGCTGTTACCACAGCTGCAGGCAACACAATCCAAAAGTTCACCTTGAATTTATCACGCATATCTGTACCTTGTGTTCGAACAGCTGCAATAGTGGTATCTGATATAACTGATAGATTATCGCCGAACATGGCTCCTCCTACCACTGTTGCCATGGTTAAGGCTACTGAGATTTCAGTAGCATCTGCTATCCCAACGCCAATAGGAGATAACGCCACCACAGTCCCCATCGATGTGCCCATCGACAATGAAATTAAACAGCCAATAATAAATAACCCTACTAATAAAAAATTCTGTGGCAGGTATGTTAACCCTAGATTTACGGTTGATTCCACAGCGCCCATCTCTTTAGCGACATTTGAAAATGCCCCTGCTAAAAGAAAAATTAAAACCATTAGCATGACATCTTTGTTTCCCGCACCTTTTAAAAATACTTCTAGCTTTTTCTCTGTTCCATCTCGGCGATTCATTACAAAAGCAGCTATACAGGCAATTCCAACAGCCATATTAAGTGGCATAGCTGTAAAGTCTTTTGTCAATATGCCAGAACCTATGAATAAGAGTATAAAAATAAGAAAAGGCAATAATGCCCATTTGTTGCCATGATTCATTCAAAAAATCCTCCACTTTTTAAATACACAAAGTTAATCATACCGAAATGGTTTTACAATGTAAATTTTTATTGTTTTCAGTTTTCCCTTCGCGCTTTTTCCAATAAATATTTACTTCCCTCATAATCATTAAAACATGCAAAAAAGCCGAAATTTCCTTACTTGAGGAAATCCGGCTTAGGATTAGTACACAATAAAACCAAATGTAATGACAAGTAGCAAAACAATTCCGATAAGAATTAATCCAATTACAATGCCTGGCAATACGAGCGTAAAAAATGATCGCCAGTTCGAAAAGCGATGTGCAGTTGCGACACTTCCCACTTGGATGACAAAAGTCCAAATAGTGACTATAAAGACCGCTAATGACAGCACAATACTAATAATCGCAGCACCATTTGTTAATGCTTCATCGTTCATATTAAAAAAACTTTGAGGAGCATTAGCCATCCATACTAGCATAAATGGAGCAAGAGTAATATTAGGAATCGATGATAAACTAATTACTTTAAATATATCTTCAAAGCTTCCTTTTCCTTTAAATAATTTTCCTACAAGCCAAATGACGCCTGAAGAAATAATGACGCTGACTGCCCCTATGAACGGTCCCGCTAAAATACAGCCAAGCAACAGTAGCCAAATGGAAAAAGAAGGATATAACTCTTGTCCAGACAAGCCTATCATTGTGCTCGCCATTCCGCCAAGTATGACGTAGAGAATAACATATGTCCAATTCTTATGTTCGATCACATAGCTGGCAGTTTTCTTTGGATGGAGCCATATTGAAAAGAATGGCTGAATTTTATAGTCGTCAGGTTGATTCATAGAAAATAATACTCTCCTTTTTCTTTTTAAAAAGTCTTTATAGTTCATATACCTCTTTTATATTAGGCTAAACTATCCTCCATAACTTTCATATATCTAAGCATTTAATCTCGCGAAAATGCCGCCTTTTTCCATCAATTCAGTAAATGTTCCATCTTCTGCTATACCATCTTTTGTTACTACCATAATACGATTAGCATTCCGAATTGTTGCAAGTCTGTGAGCAATAACGATAGTAGTACGGTTTTTCGCCAATTCCATTAGTGAATCTTGAATAATTTTTTCGGTCTGTGTATCAAGTGCAGAAGTCGCTTCGTCTAGGATTAATATAGGAGGGTTTTTAAGGAACATTCTAGCGATCGCTAAACGTTGCTTTTGCCCACCTGATAATTTTAATCCCCTCTCACCAATTTCTGTTTGATAGCCATCTGGCAAACTTTCTATTAGTTCGGAAAGATTTGCTTTTTCTGCAGCATATTGAATTTCTTCAAATGAGGCTCCTAGTTTGCCATATTCAATATTCTCCTGAATGGTACCAGTAAACAAAAATACATCCTGCTGAACTATACCAATTTGTTTGCGCAATGAATGCTTCGTCATATCACGAATATCTATTCCATCAATGGTAATTGAACCACTATTAACATCATAAAAACGTGGAATAAGCGAGCTAATTGTTGTCTTCCCCGCTCCTGAAGGCCCTACAAAAGCCGTCATTTCGCCTGCTTTTAAATCAAAAGATAAATTCTGTAGAATTTCATTTGAATGATCATAACTAAAATCTACATTATTGAAGGAAATAGCACCTTTTAAATGTGGAGCAATTAAAGCATTCGGCTTATCTTGAACTTCGGGATCACGAGCGAGTAAATCTTGAAAGCGTTTAAAGCCCGCCATGCCTTTCGGATACAACTCCAGTAATGCTGTGATTTTATCAATCGGCTTAATTAACACATTTGTATACAAGATAAAGCTAACCAGCTCACCATATGACAATTTGTCATGAAAACTTAGCCATGCTCCCACTACAAGGACTAGTAAAGTCAAGAGCCTCGTCATAAAATAGATACTAGCATTTGTCGCTCCCATGACTTTATAAGCACTTAATTTAACGAGGCGAAATAATCCATTCTGTTTTTTAAAACGATTTTTTTCATAGGTTTCATTTGTAAACGATTGTACTACTCGAACACCTGAAACGCTATCCTCTACTCGTCCGTTGATTTCAGCTATTTCTCCGTACATACCCGTCCATGCCCTATTCATTTTTACATTAGATACATAAACAAGAACCATTAAAATTGGAACCATTACAAGCACAATCCATGAAAGCGTTGGATTCACGGTAAACATGATCCAAAAAGCGCCAATAAAAGTCATGATAGCGATAAAGAAATCCTCTGGCCCATGATGTGCAAATTCGCCAATATCAAATAAATCATTCGTTATTCGGCTCATGATATGGCCGGTTTTAGTATTATCAAAGAACCGGAAAGACTGCTTTTGAACATGTGTAAACAATTCTTCTCTCATATCAGTTTCAATATTTATACCAAGTTTATGACCAAGATAATTAACAATAAAGTTTAAGATGGTACTCAATAGATACACCAGAAGCAAAAGGCCTCCTACTTTCGTGATCATTCCCCAGTTGTTTGTAGGAAGCAGCGTATCAATAAACTTTTGAACAGCTACAGGAAACGCTAGCTCTAAAATAGCCACAATAATGGCTGAACAAAAATCAATTATAAACAATTTCCTATGTGGTTTGTAGTAACTAAAAAACTGTTTTAGCATATGTATGAAGTCCTTTCTGAAAATTTCGTTATCCTAAATATCATACAGAACTTTTAAATAGAAAGCGACCCATTTTACCTAATTTAATTGTCAAGATAGGTTTAAACCTCATATTAGCAAACAGTCTATGGAAAGCTATTATATTTTTTAATAAATAAAGGCTGGCACACTTCAAAATTTATGGTAAACATCTTTTTGCATACAAAAAAACCTTCAGAACAATACAGAATGCTCTGAAGGTTAGGTTATGTAATGACCCCTACGGGATTCGAACCCGTGTTACCGCCGTGAAAGGGCGGTGTCTTAACCGCTTGACCAAGGGGCCATTATTGTA
>NZ_BJVD01000005.1 GCF_007988965.1 Rummeliibacillus stabekisii | reverse complement strand
ACATAACAGTTGGCACTAAAGTCTTTTTAATATTAGTCATCTTTGAGTTTTTCATTATAGAATCCACCTTTACCTTATATAACAAAAGTATATAGCATATTCCATAATTGAACAAAAACACCCTATTTAGTTTTCAATGTACAGTATAGTTTCTATAAATAATTTATTGTGATGTCATGCTGTGAAGAGACATATTGCTTACTGCCAATCCCTATATAATTGTCGTGAATTGAACGGATTTTAAATGACTGACCTTTTTCTACATATCTAAGAATTACACCCGAACGGCTACATATTGGTATGCGCTCATTCATCGTTACCTCGCCAAACTGTATATCGTATTGACTAGGATCGACATTCACAATGTAATGTCCATTAACAAGTTGTATATAATCGTCTGTAATTGCTTTTACTTGATAGGAATTACCACGCTTTAAATACTCTTTAGGTACTCTTTCGAACTCATTGCCATTCTTCTTATAAATTGATACGTCATATTTCATCGTTATTTCAGCTTTATATTGTGATTGTTTACTTAACGCTATAGCTTCCATTTAAATCCCCCTTACTGTTTGTTTAAACAAGAAACTTCTCTATAACCATTTTTAGCTGCTTCTTTTTTCGAGTTGAAAATCTCTGTTGCATCATACTTAAACTTGCATAATTCACTGTAATAAACCTTTTTATGTTCAACGGTTGCACCATAGATTTTATCTTTCTTAAGTAATCGTGCACCTGCAAAAGCATGACTACTATATGTGTAATCTCCTCTGCTAAATTGCACGCCTTGTACAAAGGCAAAAATGCCGTCATCATCAACACTGTTATACCAATCATCGTCAGAAATTAGAGGTAAACTAAATTTATAGGTTATACCAAGTTGACGTGTATACGTATTGTGTTGATTAATATAATAGGCAAATTGGTCTTGCATAACAGAAACAATTACTTTCTTGCGAACTCTTTCAAAGTAGTCTTTGTTATTTAAAATAAAGATGGCTGGTGTTTCTTCAGCAACGGGTTCCTTATCCTTTACTGGTTCATCTGGTTTAGTTAACTCTTCGTTTGAAGTGTCATCCTTACACTCATAATGTCCATCATCTTCTACTTCATCATCTTCTTTTACATCAGGTAAGTATGGATCTTCATCCTCTGTAGGAGGGGGGCTGACATCAATTTCTTCATCACTTGGATTCTCATCGCCCGTGTTGTTATCGTCTGTTGTATTGTCGTCTGATGATGTATTGTTATCATCTTTGGTGTTGTCATCTGTTGGTGTGTTATCGCCAACTTCTGGATTTTCTGTATCCGACATATCTGTATCTTCTGTAGAGTCACCATTAGCTGGTGTATCTTCATCAGGTGGCGTTACCTCAATACCTGTTTCTGCTTCTGTTTCTGTATCTTCATCTGTTTGTGTCCCTACTACTGCATCCATCCCATTTGTTTCTGTAGGAGCAGCGTTCTCTTTGTCTGTTAAGTTTCCTAGAATCTTATAAACCGGATTATCTTTTATAGGGTTTGAAGCCTTTGTAATTGCTGAAGAATCTTCTTTTTCTTCGCTCTTATCTTCAGTTGGTTTTTCACATACACTTTCGCTTAGTTGACCCTCGGTTGGCGTTGCGATATCGGTTAAGAATCGTATAAATAAATCATCACTAACTTTGGCTTGTACCCTATCAACTATTGCAGGCTCTATGTCAAACTCTGACTTATATTTACCGAGCATTTCAATTAACTCATTGAATAACTCTTCTGGTAAGGCAGCACGTAGCTCTGCTTTAGTTTGAAGAGTTAATCTAGCTCTTAGCGTATCAGCGTCGCTCTCCGGTTCTTCAAATACTGGCGGAAGAGTAGCTTCGTTTTCTGGATCTTCAATATCTTTTGGCGTCAAAGCCACAATCAAGTCACTCAATAAGTTATAATCTATTTCTGAAATTTCGTCTTGAAGCTCTTCATCCAGTTCATCTATCGTTGAGATGCTCCTCAGACTGTCAGTTAATCGTTTGTATAGGTCATCGGATAAGCCTTCCTTCAATCTCTTGAGTAAACTCTCCGAAACTTTATCTAGTAGAGTTATCTTTGAAGTGTCCGGATCTTCGTAATGCACTTCTTCTTTGATTAAGTCCATTACTTCCTCTCGTGTACCTTCATACCATTCATCTAAGGATTTCACATAAATCTCAATATCCTGATCAATTGTAAAATTAATAATGTTTCCCTCTTTATCTGTATAGGAAAACGGTACTTTAGGCATCCATTGGCGTTTTAATATGTCATTGCCATTTTTATCAGACGAATGTTGGAATACGCTTAGTGAAAGCCCATCGTTCTCTAGTACTGCGAATGCGGGTACATATCGTGAAATTAAATCAATTGTATTTGTATCGTTCGTTTGAAAACTAACTGATAGTGTTTGTAAAAATGTTTTCAAGGCAGCATCTTTGTCTGCTGGGTTTTCCTTAGAGGAAGCATAGCCTGCTTCATCTTGACCTACGGATGTCCTTCTCAAAATTGTTATCGCGTCTTGAGTAGCTGTGGTTATGGCCATATCATATTGCTTATTTAAACGGGTATATACACTAACATCTTCTGCTCTCCATTGTGAGTAACAGAGAAGAGGAAACATAATGATATATGTAATGATGAAAAAGCTAGTAATCTTCATTTAATACCATGCCTCCATATGAAACGTTAATGGAAGAACCTTTTTCATCCCCTGTATTATTCGTTAAGAAATCGAATAGAACACTAGAGTTGGTTTTATCAGCATTTTCAACGCTTACTGAAAAGTAATCATCTTGCTGGAGCTTATACATCCGTTTATTTGTAGGTTTTGAAGTCTGACCATATAACACATCTTCAATTTGGTCATTGTAGTACTCATCATAGTCGACTAAATATTCTCCTGTGAAAGACTTATCGTCTTTTGGATCTTTAAAGTCAGGTGTATATATTTTTTGTTTATGAACCATTTCAATATCAAAATGATAATTTCCAATATCTAATTGTGATTGGAAGTCCTCGTACATTCTTGGAGTAATAAATCCTTTCGTACGGACATTATCAACAAATTGTGTAACTGTATTGTAGGCATTTTGGTAAGCTACATCATCTTGGATTCTATAATTTTGATATACGGCGAAAAGAATCAATAATACAAAAAGTAGCATAGACATTACTTTAGCAAATCCGTTTGGCAAGTCGTTCACCTTCCTCTTTTAGCTATGATGCTGGCTTGAAAACAATTTCACTTTTATTTCCGTCATCATCATATTTTATTTCTTGGTAATAGTGTTGTTTTACGTTGATTTTAGATTGTTTATTCTTTAAGTCGGATTCGTCACTGAATGTAATGCCATCAACTTTAATAGGGACCTCGTCATCACCAATTCGATAAATTTTAGCAATTACCTGAACGCCGCTCCATAAATCGTCAGACTCTGGCACTTTACTATCTTGTATGTAAACCGTTTCTGAACCTTTAAGATTGTCATAGAGTTTTGGTAACTCCAAAAAGCTATAAACTATGTAAGTAGCAGCTGCTAAAAATAGCAGCAAGTTTACTCCGAACTCTAATGCATCAGAAGTATTATTTTCCATAAAGAGCGGGGATACATGGCGTACCCCCTACCTCCATTCAAAGAATTATTTAGATTGTTGAACAAATTCAATTGCACGGATAACTTGATTGGAGTCACGTACAATATTGGCTTTAAATGTACCTGACGGATTAACATATTGACTTGAATTAGTATTATTAATCTCTGAAACAGAGCTTGTAGAAGCAGTAAGTGTATCTCCACTATTTGAAACTGTGTTGTAATACCATGTTGAATTACCTTGCCCAGTCACAATTTTTAAACCTAAATCATTATTTTTTCCTTCAGTAGCAAAACGACGAACTGCATTGACAACTTGAGAACCAGAAACTGTAGTGTTGTCATAACTTAAATACTTTTGATCTTTTAATTCAGTAGAAAGGTTATTAAAGTCACTTGTTGCGCTTTTGGCTGGCTCTGTTGAAGTTGAGTAAACCAATACACTAAGAGTAATTAAAGCGATTGCTAATAAAATCCCCGCTCCAAACATTAACGCTTTTGATGGTGCTTCCATTTTTAATTCTCTCCTTTAAAATGAGGTATATATGCAATGACAAATCTAAAGATAAGATTCTAAATCTCAAATTCACCCCTATGTCTGTATTTGAGTTACCAATTCTTTAGATTTGATGATGCTGATGTAAATAATCGGAATAACTAGATATAATGCCACTAAAGCTGTGGTCGGTACCCAAGAGATAAGCGTTCCCCAGAAACTACGGATATTTAAAGATCGTTCATCTCTTTCATTTCTTTGTTCTACGTAATATTCACGTTCAACTGCAATGTCTTCAAACGCCTCTTGAACAGATATTCGTATCACTGCTAATTCAAGTCGTTCAACCATTTGTTGGAATGGTTCAAAACTTACTTGTTCTTTAAGTTTCTTTAAGGTTTCATCCGGTCCAGCGTCGTATTCTAATATGGCTTCTTGCAAAGCGGTTTTAAAGATTACACTGAATCGCTCTATCCAATTAAGAATTTTGAAAACAGACATACTTTCAAATTCTTTTAATATGCCAATCAAAATGAGATATTGGTATACTTCATTTTCCATGTCTTTTTGCCGTAGAACCTTTTGATAATGCAAAATCAACAATGGTACTAAAGAGGTTACATAAACCAATGCAAAAGCTATAATTACCTCCCACCATTTGATAAAAGCACCATGAATAACATTCCATTTCATAGAAACACGTTGAATAATTTCTTGTGCTTTAGGTGTATTAGGATCTTTTACATTAATGCTTTTCAACACATACTTTTGCACCGTCTGCATGGTTACATTTTTTTCATGCTGTAGTTGCATTAATAGATGCCGGTCAAACTCTGTTTCCTCTACCAATGCGGCTTTTTCTTGTTCCGTAACATTCCCAGCGAAGAATGAGGTTGACTCTGCACCGTAGAGAGCATTTGTTTTATCGCGATGATGAGAATAAATTAAACCTGTAAACAAAAGCAAAAACATGAGTACAGATAACAAAGTTCTCCTTAATGAAATACTGTCTATTGTTAAAGGGGAATTGGCTGCTTTTATTAATTCTTTTAACTTATATTCACGTTTGCTATATTGCTTAGGTTTAAATATTTGTATTACTGCTAATAAGAAAGGAAATTTATCTAGCACTTTCTGTTCCCAACGATTCTTTTGTAAAGACATATAGTATTTGTTTTCACTAGCGTCTTTAATTTTTCGGATCATTATGTAACTAAGTACCGCTAAACCATAAGTAATTACTTCTGCAAAGAAACCAATACGCGAGTTATAGAAGCTAGCCATAATAGGAAATGTTGAAACTGCCCAAGTCTTTATAGGTAAAGCTAAGAAGATTGGTGCAAGTGCCAATGTGGATAGACCTCTTAAACGATAAGCTAGTTTTTGCCGATATAGCATTTCGCTATTAATTTCAACATTGATTGCCGTCATGCCACTTAGAAAGGCTGAACCCTTATCAGTAATCACATCGCCCTCTTCTTTAACTGTAAGCGCAAGCCCTGCTAGTACTTTTAAAAATCGTGTTGGTGCAACTTCTTCATATTTAGAAAGATCTTCGTTAGGAGTTAAGCTAGTTAAAATGGAATGAATATATTCAGCTTGAACTTTCATTTCATTACCTGCGTAAGCAATACTTTCAAAAAAGGCCTCATCAACCATCTTACTTTGCTGATAAAAGAATCTTACTCGGTTATTAAACTCTTTTAATTGATTTAGTAATCTAACTTCCACACGATATACGAGATGATCAATCAATAATCCAGCAACGAAGAACATACCAATGAAAATCCAGAACGCGATTAAATATCCTGGCCTAATAACGAGAACCAATACAGCTCCTAATGCAAAAGCACTGAAGACTGTAAAAACAATTTTCATAACCTCTCGTCGCAAGGAGTATTCATCATAGATTGACATGGTTTCTATTCGTCGTCTTACACGAAGAATTATGGTATTCAGCAAAGGTATGCGCATTGAATAGTTATAAGCTTTTTGCGCAACAACATTGGCTTTTTCTTTCCATTTATATTTGGAATCTGTTTTCTTGCCGAGCAAGTTTGTAAGCATTTTTTTGCTTTTTTGGAGGCTATAATAGTAATAGAGTGCGATAAAGATAAAACCCAACAGGCTAAGAGCCAATATTAATAAAAGGATTTTATTCATTCTTACTCACCCCATACCTGTTTAATAAATTCGTTGAATGCTTCTTGTTCCTGGTCATTCAATTGAGAGCGTATTGCTTCAATTCGTTCATCACTTATAGGGTTTACTGGAACATATTCACCCTCACGGAATTCTACAATGTTACGTTCAATGAACTGTTGGCGCTGTGTTTGTTGTCGGAAGTACGTTGTTGCAGCTTCAATCATTAAGTCCATTTTGGCTTCTTTAGAAACATTGTCGGAAGCTGGATCTAGGATAGCCGCTTCTGAATGATCTACAGGAACACATTCTGTAATACGTTCGATATATCGAGTACCATCATAGTTTTGTCGTAAATGGATATCGAATTCTAATACATTTACTACTTGTTGTTCTGCGATTTTTTCGTTATTAAACATACCAACCTTTAATAATGAGTTACGTAACGAATAAACTAGGTTGGAGAATGTCTTCGCATGGTGGGTAAAAACCGTAAATAAAGATGCAACTTGAGCCGTTTGAATCATCCATGCTGCTACAGGGTCAGTCGCAACCTCCCCTAAAATATTCACATGACCATCTGTTTTCTTTTGTAAATCCAAGCCATCTTGACCGCTCATCGTATCAGTCTCCTGGAAACTCAAAACATTTCGAAGCGGATAAAGTGAACGAAGATTTAACTCAAAGCTTGTTTCTTGAATACGTAAGTTCAATGAAGGATGTATATATTTAATCAAGGCCATTAAGAGTGTTGTTTTACCACTACCTTGTGAGCCAGTTATCGCTGTTACACGATTGCCTCTCATAAGAAACTTCAACAAAGTTATAGGGATAGCATTGTTTTTATGAACAATTAACTCTTTAAGGCTTAGTTTAGACAGATCAAATTTTTTACGAACAAAGAACACCCAAGATTCGGCTAACTTAGGTCTAATAACAGTTACACGCGATCCATCGTGCATTTCATTGATAATATAAGGTTTCGACTCAGACAATTGGCCTGGGTAACCATATTTATATAGATTTGTCACGATTCTTCGTAGTTCGGCTTCAGTATCAAACGCTAGGAACGAAAAATGAATACTTTTCCCTCTATACATAACCCAAACACTGTTTAAGCTGTTTTCTTCTTTATTAATTAATTTATAAAGGCTATCTACTTTACTTTGTAATGCTTCCATTCGTTTGGGTAAACCGTTTACTCCCCCTGATACACCATCAATACTCATATCTCGAATTTCATCCACAACGCCAAAGCCTTTATAAGAGCTATACAAGCGTTGAGCAAGAACATCAATTTTTTGCTCGAAATTCAATCGGATAGCTTCTTTTCCATAGATATACCGGATATCTTTTTCCTCGATACGATAAGATCCGTCTGCCTTAGGTTCTGCTAAAGAATATTTATCAATCAAAACTAGTAATGCTTTAAAGCCATGTTCTTGTTCAAACATATAGAGAATAATATCGAACAGTTCACGGCCGCTCATCTCAGAGGGATTATTAAATGGAATAGCCCAATTTAACTTCTCATTATCTAACTCCATCTCATTAAACAAAATGTCTCGAATATATTCTCTAACATAAGTTTTAGAAGATAAATCGCCCGTATTACAGTTCTTTAAAGCATCTTTGAGTTCTTCTCTTCGCCTTGTGCGTCGCTTAAAATCCTCTTCTGATAGACCAAGCCCATATAGATTGATTGTAGTTAATTCAATTAAACGTTTTTTCACGTATTCTTCTAGTGCTGATATTCGATAACGGTCTTTTTCTGCTTGTAATGTTTGAAGTTCAGTCAGGTTCCTTTGATTCTTTCGAACTTTATAGAAGAGAATTCCAAACACACCAATGAATATTAGCGCTATAATCATTACATTTGCCCAAAAACTCATTGATCATCCCCCTCTTTTATTGAAAGAGAAAGACCAAATTCCTTCGCGATAATTGTATTAACTTCCTTTAATGCAGCAATGAAATCAGCAGCACTTGATGCCTTTTCCAAACTATAATGGCGTAAGAAGAATTGAGAAACCTGTTTAGAATTACAAGCATTTTTGAAATCCTTGCAATAAGGTATTGGATAAACTGGTGTATCTAAATGGAATTTCCGTTTGATTTTCTTAATATGAACGTTTGCCTCTTTATCATATTGACTAATCAAAAAAGCATGTGGCTTGTTTTTAAATCGATTTAAGAATGCTTGATCTGCAAAGAAGCCATCGAGAATAAATTGATTTTGCGGCAGATTTATTAAAATGAAATCAGCTCTTTCCAATAAATCAGTCGTAAATTCATTAGCCTGTCCACTATGTGCATCAATCCAAACAGAATCATATACGTCTGCCGTAACATCAATAACAGCATTTAATAAATCTTTATTATTCCCATTAGACGTACCACCTAGCATATCTAAACGATTCCTATAAATGGTTTCTGTATAATCTTCAACTGCTTCACTTTTTAAGAGACGGCTTTTCATAAGTCTTTCCAACGCTTTAATACCAGTTTGTTCAAACTTCTCATCCACTACATTTTTTCCAAGTAGATATTCCATAGACGAATACGATAATTGAGTATGTGTTAACAGCGTTCTTAATTTGTATTCGATAGCGAAAAGGGAGGCTAATGAAACGGTATTTGCTGTAGTAGCTCCCTGGCCATGAAGCGGTGACCAACTTACAATTGTTTTTCCCATACTAATACCTCCCTTCTCTTAGTGAATAATTTCTTTTACTGGATAATACTCTTTGTCGTTTGTTTGGTTTTTTGAATTGAACAAACGAAATGGTGGTTTGATTACTTTATCCAGTTCAGAAGCGGCATCTTCATAGAGATCCACGATCATTCTTTTGATAACTGCTTTTGTTGTTTTACTTAACTTCTTAAGCGGAATGATTTGCTCATGCTGTAGTTGGAGTTTCAACTGCTCAGCTAAATCATCAAATTCCACATTGTAAGAAGTGAAAGACCAATTTGCCCGATTTTGAATTAAATGATCGACATATTCACTTTTGATGTTGTAGGTAGACTCAAAATGCAAACGATTGATATCCGCATTGTCTGTTATATCCAACAAATGATGAAGCAGCTTCGTATCTTTAT
The DNA here is from genome assembly GCF_007988965.1 of Rummeliibacillus stabekisii. Classification (GTDB taxonomy): domain Bacteria; phylum Bacillota; class Bacilli; order Bacillales_A; family Planococcaceae; genus Rummeliibacillus; species Rummeliibacillus stabekisii. Next base: position 150,158 of record NZ_BJVD01000005.1, on the reverse strand, counting down.
TAATGCAATAGCGTTCATCACAACTTAGATAATATCGTTCATCAATATTTGGCCATTTCGCAATTAAGCCTTCAACCGAGTCCACATCTATAATCACGCAATCATAAGCCTGCATGCTTAAGGAATTCGCTCGAAGTACTGAATTAACAGTTTCAATATTATGTGCCTCGACTACTACTTCAACATTACCTATATCTGCAATACGATCTGAAGAGTTTTCAATGTAACCGTACTTATAAACTTCGCGCTCTGTTCCATCTATAATCAAAACCCTTTTACCTATTTCCGATAGGACATGAGCGAAGAATAGAGTGAAATCCGCTTTATCCTTCGTTCCGATAAACTGAATCACTTTCATCTTTTAGTTACCTCCTGATACAACAGCATCTTGTGCGTCTTGTTGACTGCTTTCATTAGCAAGTGCATCTAAGCGTTCCTGTGTAGTTTGTTTCTCATTTTCTTCAGATATTTTGGTATCTGTATCTTTCTTTCCAGCGTCCATTGCCTGACGATCTTCTTCACTTAATTTAGATAATGCATCATCTAAGCGTTTTCGGTTCTGCTGCTCCAGGTTAAGCTCTGCAACGTTCACTACGTTCGGCGATTCTTGAATTAACTGCTTCACATTGTTTTTCACTGGATATGTCATTTGTGAGTTTTCCTGCATATGCTCATCAACGTATTGAATTGCGTAGATTTTGGCTCCTTGAACGTATGCGTCCACTATGGCAGAAGAAATAGTAAGGATTTCACCTTCATCTACTGTAGTCCACATGGTGACACCCGAAATGTCAGTGACTTTTTTCTTCGAAAGAACTACATAATCCTCCCCAGATGGGAACTGAATACGTATGTCCACGTATTGATCTTTTTCGAGCTTTGTTGGTAATTCGATAAATGAATATTCTGCTTTACGTTCATCGTTGTTGATTGCTTCGTCTTGATATAGCACGGCTTCTGAGATGACTGTGTGCTTTTTTAAATCTGTTTTAGCGTAAAATTTAGTCGTATCTACATCATCAACTTGCACTCGATTTGGAGCAGCTGCTGCATCAGGTAAAAATACTTCTTCCACCATATCAGGAGTGATTTTCTCACCCTTTTTAATATCTTCTATAAGCGCGTAAGCACGCTGGCTTTGATTAGCAACACTATTGAGCTTACTGATTTCTGTCTTATACTCTCTTTTCATCTTGATAGCGTTATCTGAATAATGATCATATAAGAAATAACCACCTGCTCCTGAGATAACGAGCATAACTCCCGCTCCTACAAGATTTGCCTTGATTAGTTTCTTCGTTCTTAGACGTATGGCCACTTATTGTTGCCCCCTATCTTAAAATACTAAATATCATGATTACCAAAAGTGATATTCCTACTCCTACACTGGTTCCGATTAGAAGATGTTTTGTAGAAGATTTCACTGGGATTTTAATAAACTCTCCTAAAATATTTGTGAGAACATGACCTACTTCTTGAATAGGTTCATAGGGATCATCTTGTATCGGGAAGGAGACCACATCCCCCCCTTTAAGTTGATCGCTTAAATCCTCAACTTTCTCCATACTTGCCCCTGGTACTAAGTAACAGTATGTATTGTCGATCTCGTATTCGTTTTCAAACTCTTCAATCCAATGGTATTTCCATTCATCTGCTGAACACACCACACACTTTACATGTGCCCGCGTAAATTCTTCTGTGTTTGTTGCATGAAAGATGCTCCCAAAATCCATAACCACATATTCATAGCTCGAAAATATATCATTCAGATCTCGGTCTTCACGATACTTGAAATGAGTTAAACCCTTCATTTCAAACATGTCATAGTCTAGTAGTAGCTTCTTTTCGCCCTCATAAAGAGAATGGATTCGATCATAGTCTTGCGAGTGATTAGATTCAACAAGCGCAACAGAATGACCATTACCTTTTAAATAACTAGCAATGCTTATTGCTGCATGAGTAGCCCCGATATGCTGGGCAACACCAGCTACACCAATTAATACAGTTCCTATGATTTGAGGTTTAGGTGGAGCTTGCCGCTCAACAGGCATAATATCCAGCATCTCATCAAAAAAGGATTCATCAATACCTACTTCTACCTTGTTTAAAGTCTCCTTTGCTTCCGCTCGCTTTTGAGCAATGCCTTTTAGACCTTTGGCCCCTTCTTGTAGGCTTTGAGCAATCTTGATAGCTGCGCTATTCTTTTTAACTTGCTCTGGTTTTGCTTCTAACTCAAGAGTTGGAAGATCTTCTTCTTCCTCTCGGGAAATTTCAGTAAAATCAAACTCAAGATCATCAGTTCCCAGACGGGAGACGTTTGCAAATTTTGGCTCTTCTTTTAATTGCTCTACAAAGGGACCTGTTTTCAGACTGCGCTCGTAGAATATATCAAGGACATTACGTGCAACTAATTTAGCTAGAAGTGGATCTTTACGGTCTCTTACACATAGGTACACAACGCGAAGATTATTATCGTATCTCATACGCCAATCCTCTATAAGAGCAACGATTTCAGCATCCCTTTTCGCCTTGTCCTCGTCAAAGTCGCTCGGTAAATAAACATCGTGGACTATAACAATGTTAGGTCTTTGGATTTCTATAAATTCATTTAGATAGTTTCTGTGTAATACCTCATCCTGCAAAACATCGAATCCACTTTCTACAAGGGGTTTTCGTAGTAAATCAGATAAACCCGTGTCACCTATTGCAAGCAATACAGTCAATTTATCGCTTCCTTTCTATGGCTACAAACACAAAAAACCCCAACCTTTAAGAGAATGACATATAATACGTCATTATCTTTTAAAGATTGGGGTTTACCCATTTAATATTAAATTGCTTGCAAAATTTTTAAAAAGGAGCAGGTAGGAAACCCACTTCCATTTGATCCCTAAAAGTTTAAACTCTTAGGAAAGAGTGTACGTTAACTTTAACATAAAGAATTTCTTTAGTCAACGATTCACAAACCATTTTACTATTAAAGTAACATTAAAATTCCAATTCCAAAATCCTTAGGTCTCCATTTTCTTTCTGAACAAAAGCTTTAGCAAAATTGCCTTCGCTCTTATCAAATAACTCATCAACTAAGAACCAAATATCAAAGTCAAAACTCTCTAATTTAATTTCTTCAGCAATATATTTAGCCATGTTTAATGTAGAAACTGAAAGGACAACAATTTGATAATTTGTTTGGGATTGCTTATCTATAATGAAGCGGCCATCACGATCATAAAGATAACGGTATTCTTCCAATAGCGTTTTAAAATACCCTATAAAATCTTGTACCAGCTGTGCACGGAAAATTAGCATATCTACCACTGCTCCACTAGAAGAAGCGATGTTGAGAACAGCAGTTGGCTTACGATATTTTGATTTACCGCCGATACGTGGCATCCAGGACCAACCCTTTGCTATTTTTGCCTCCACAGCTCTACAACGAATTTCATTTAACGCAACATAACGCTGGATAGCATAAGAATTTCCGAACCAACTTTCAGGCTTAGCGAAGTAATCGCCACTATAATAGTGACTTAACAAAAGGAATCCCGCTATGCCTAAAGTATGCGGTGCAGGTGGCTTTATTGTTTGTTCGCCATCTTCTTCACTGAAAGAAAGTCTACATTGATGACGATCAATAAAACCGTACTTACGCATAGCAGTTAAGTAAGCACTTGTTTGAGAATAAGATAGTTTGGAGGACAGGTACCGTCGCAATTGGTTTTCGTTTGCACATATGGCATCTCCCACTACTTTCAATACCATTAAGCGGTCTTGTGCTGTTTCTTTGCTAAGACGATTCATTACTTCAAGGGCTTCAACTAGACTTGTTAAAGGACGATAATCGTCGGGAAGCTTTAATTTAGCTGTAAAATTCGGATGGTCCCAAATAGAAAATGTACCATCCACCCTTGTAGATAGTTTTTGTTGAATCATTTCAGCTTGTTTTTGTTGTTCTATCATTCAAACAAGAAAGAGCCTAAATCTTTTTTTCGTCGCTTCCCGTTTGGATAGTCTAAGATTAGAACACGTCCGCGGATACGGCCATTAGGTTCTCTAGTAATTTCATTTACCACACGACAAGATACTGTTTCACCTACATCTGGTTCATCTAATCTGGCTATTTTCCCTGCCTTTACGTCTAGCCCGTTCTCTAATTGAACAAAAATGCCATGTATTTGACTCACTTGTGAAACTTTCCCTGCTATAATATCACCTTTTTTCAAAGTAGATAAAAAGCGGTAAGGGTCTGGCAAAGCTAAGCGGCGTGAGCATGCAACGATTCCTTGTTCCCTATCAAAACGCATAATTTGTACTTGTATAGTCTCACCACGCTGTGTATCAATACCATCACGTCTATTCCATGACCATTCATTAGGTTTAATATAAGCATCCTGTCCACTGATTTTAATATGAACGACTCTATTGTTCTCATTAATACTCGTTACGACTGCTTCAAAAGTTTTTTCACCAAGTGCATTTTGTTCTTTCAGATCTTCCACTTGTGTCCAAAATTCCTCTTTTAATCTTGCCTGTGCAGCTTTACCGGAAAGTAATACAAATTCCGAATTAAGATCAATTTGGGAAATCATAAATTTTTCTTTTTGCCCTACGAATCGAGCATAGTTTCTGTGTTTAACATCAGAGAAATCTTCAGCTGGGCAATAGCCGGTAATACCTCCCGGCAATGCGATCACTAACACATCTTTATAGATTTCACGAAGCTCGTTATCTTCTCCGCGTTCTTTAAGTGTTCTCGTGGTTACACTACGGACTACCCCTTCTAAAATTTCGTTAAAATGATGTTTTCTAGACAGTTCTTGCAATGCTGATTCATTTGTCCAAGACTTAATAAGTTCTGGCATCAATATTACCCCCTGTATTGTGTTGATAAGTACGCTCTCTACTTTTTCAAATAAAAAAACACCCCAATCAAACATGTAGTAACTTGCTACATGCTTGAAAGGGGTGTTCCCTTTAGATTATATAATTCGTAATTCATCATTAATCATTTGAAAAAGTACTAATTGGTATACAGACATTCTTAACATCTGGTAATTACATGATAAATAATACTCATTATTTTATCAAGTTCTTTTTTATTATTTTATCTCGCTTTCTAGTTCCTTTAGGAATGCCGCATTTTCATCATCTAACATACTTGGAGTGTATGTTTCTTTTTGGACAGAAGCAGCTACATGCTTTTGTAACAAGGGATTTTTAGGTTTACTTGTTGGTCTTTCTGCATCCTGACTAGTGGATGATTTTACTGCTGAAGCAGCTGCTTCATTCTTTAACGAAGAGGGTGCTGGGGGATTTTCCACTTCGACACCCTTGGTAAACAACAATTCTACTTTGCTCTTATTAGAATGACCGGTTGAGATATCATCCATATTTACTTTCGTTAGTGTAGATGCAGCTTTATTTTCACTCTCATTATTGCTCTCATTGGATTTTTTGTGAGTTGGAGCAATATCAATAACGAGTTGATCATCGGGAATATCTTTGGATTCACGGTAAATCATTTCACGCTCTCTTGAATTTTTATCATCCAATGTTTGCTTTTGATTATAACGTACCGTATTTTGGTTAGGTCTCGGTTCACTAAATATAGATACAGCCTTTTCTACTGTCTCCATATTTAGCGCAATACGTTTAATTTCTTGTTCATAATGAATATGATTGTCTACCTCAGTTTCTTCTACACTTTGAATATTCGTATCAACTGTACTCTTTTCAGTTTCCTCAATACTTTGATCTTGTAGCCAATATGTTGCTGCTTCTTCCTTAACTGTTACGATCGCATTTTCAAACTCATTATCAGGAACAAAATTAGCTTTAATTTGCTGAACAGGAATAGGTTTATTGTTAACAACAATTTTAACTGAGCATTCGAATGCTTCTTGGTACATGATACCTCCAGCTGTCATATTCTGGTCTAGCACTTTAGAATATGTTGAACCGCTTCGAGAGCTAGGATTATCTTGTAATGAGGATACACTTTGTTCACTTTCCCCTTCTTGATAAACGTATTTTTCGCCAAACATTTTTGAAAAATACTCCGCATCATATGCCGGTAAATCACCAAAGACCATCCGATGTCGCATAGCAGCAATAATAGTAGTCATATAAAACTCACCAAATGCATCTGCCATTTGAGCGATTGATTGTTGGAGTGTTGTGATAATGACTTTATATTTACGTGACTGAGCAGGGAAAGATCGAAAAGAGTTATACAAGTACTCAGGCGCTTCATCAACAAAAAGATGATGAAATGGTGAAATATCCGGTTCCCGTCTAAATGATGCATTTTGTAAGGTCATTAAGACTATTTTTCCAAGCACCGAGTTCAAAGCTTCTAATGAACCTTTTGCGGTATTTACTAAAAGGACTCCACCTTTTCTCAAATGTTCATCAAAATCAAAATCACTATGTCCAAATAGAACACGGCGTATTAATGGGTTTGATCCAATATCATTTAAGATATTTCTTAAACCCTGCACGTTTTTAGCTTGTAAATCTTCATAAATGATATTCCCATTGCTATCACGAGCCATTTCAGTTCTGCCGCCAGCTCCTCTTATTTCTCCAGGAGCATAGTTATTCGTAAACCAATCATCAATTCCTTTGAGGATTTTCCAATAATTCCGATCATCTCGATCTTCAATACTATCAATATCATTAGGGAATCGTTCTTTCAATTGTTTATGCATTTCATGGACAATTGAAGTATTTTCATACATTTCTAGTAACATATCAAACGTAACATCTTTATCAGGTTCATGCATTTTCAGTAAATAAATGTGCTGCTTCAAGTGTACCCTTTGCGCTTGTTCGAAGAAAAAGCTGCCCCCGTCTCCACCGTCTGATAAACCGGCAATCACTTGGGTAAATACTTCTGCTACTTTATCAACTGGGCCCCTCATGGGATTAATACTTGGGGTGTTTGGGTTAGTCGGATCAATATAAGTAATAGCCTCTTCAGGGATATTGTGAGCTTTACATAAAGAATAAACTTTTCGGCATAAGTCATTTGAAGGCTCAATTACCGAAATACCATTTAAGTAATGCCCTAATACTTCTTTGGATTTAAAGTTTGCAGCCTTACTTATCGTAGGATACGCATTGATAAAACGAGCTAAATAATGTAAATCCTGATTCAGGATAGGGAGCCCTAATGACGCGGATTTACCCGTACCAATTGGACCTACTATAGCTGTATTTAAGGTTCTATCAAAACCAGGCAATACAACCATTTCTTTGGTATCTTTATTAATCCCTAGTTCGATGTCAGGGTACATTTCTTTCCCTTCCATATTAGAGAATTTCCTCAACCATTCACCCTTCCATTGAAATTCAAAGAAAGCCTTTTTGAATTCTTCATCATGCTGTAAATACTTAGTAGACAGAAACATTCCAATAAACACTAAAACAATGAATGGTAACATAATGAGCATAAAAAAGAAGCCATTCGCTTGTTCAAAAAATATGTGGTGAACAAAATCATTAGTATCTATTACATTTGAGAGGCGCTCCTCAAAAAATGGAAATACGGATTTTCTTACCAACGTCATTCCATAACCCACCAATGAAGCAGCTATTGAAATGAGCGGCAGCATAAACATGAAGATACGCATCCACTTTTTTTGAAAACTTTTAACACGAGTGCTAATGAGCCATCCAAATACAGTAATTACACTTACCACGATCACCCAGAAAATAGATATTCCCTCGCTACTTCCAAATAAAAACGAGAAAAAATGCATGGGGGTATTCATGTATTGTGAGGTGGCAATCGATAAAGTAGTGAAGATACTTCTCAACATTGCATATGTAGACATTATTGCTAGTATGCTCGCTAATATTTTAGGAAACCTCTTAATCCACTCCTCTTTACTACTCATAAGCGGAACTCCTTCCTTTTTTCTTTCTTAAAGGTTGAAACCATTTCATATATCTCTGGAGAGATTGATTCATCTTTTGAATTAAGCTGCTTCTGAAACCATGTATCAATATCCGTCAAATAGACATTTGAAAGTTCAGGAATAAGACAACCAATCACATCAGATCTTACGTTTATAGAATCTTCATAAAGAAGTAATAGGCTATAGCGATGTACGTCATGAATTTTCCATGCGTTCATGTTGTATTCTTCCATGCGGAGTAAATTGACTCTATAGATTTGATAACTCATTACAGATCCTTCATACATATACAATAATCCATATGACCTTGGATACTTTTCAGTCTCACTAAACTTAACTAAGATATCAAGATTCAGTTCTCCTACCTTGTCACCTTTATAAAAATCCGACGAGCTATATCGTTCAGCTATGAGCTTTCCTTGTTCACAAGCGATGACACTGTCAATCCAATCTTCACACAAAAATTCACGTGTATCTTTTTCAACCGGTTCTTTTTTAGAGAGTAGATAAGTAACTACTCTTGCGGCATTACTGGCCTGAAGAGCATAAAACTGAAGGTTATCCCCCCACTCCAGAAAGGGTGGAAACATATTCTTTAGTGAGATAACACGTTTATCGCGTTCACTTGCTGCTTCACTTGCTACACTGTCATCTACAACCACAAATATGACAGCAATCTGCTTCCCTGACTGCTTTAGAGATTCGGCCTTCTTCTTATAGCGTTCATATTTAGATTTAATGATATGGCTCCTTTGATGGCCTGTATCAATTTCAATTGCTATAAAAATATCATCCATTTCAAATACATAGTCAGGAATTATGATGCCCTTCATTTCTTCTTCGACAGCAGCATTTACGCCAAACTCGTAATGATTAGCTCCCCTATCCATTTTCATCTTTTGACCAATAAGCGGATCACTAAGACACTTCATAGCAATTTCATTACTTATAACGCTTGCAGCTTTTGTATGGAATGAAGGTAATTTAATTGATTTGCTTGAAGAGTAATGCTTCCTAGCTTGTCCTACGGCAAGATAGCCCGTTGATTCTAATAAAGAAAACCCTCGAACACCTAATTTGTAGTTGTATCTAACGAAATTGCCACTCATATCGGATATTCTTTCTTCTAAGCGAGCGAGTACTCCACTGTTGACCAATTTCAACAAACGTTTGCTGATTTGGACTGGAGTCATATTACGTTTAGCCAAAAATTGATACAAGCTATGCACCGATGTAGCTCTCATTACCTTATGAATGTATACATGCTGTACTAAAGTCAGTTCATAGCTATGTAATATAATTCCATTATGTCTTTCTGTTCTTTTTAAACGAATTCCGTCTCCCTTTCCCTTCTTATTAACAGTTGTTTCATTCAAGTTTTCCCCTCCTTTAATTGAATACAAAAAAACCCGACTAAAACTAAAATGAGACGTAAAATTTCTCCATTTTAGTAAAGTCGGGGTTTTCCCTTTTTAATATCCAATTTCATTACATAATAACATTCCATCTATAAAAACACCATATTGAATTCCTCTTGCAAGCATGTTAAAAGCTTAAAAAAGCCAAAAGAAAACTGGTGTATAAAACGATATTTAGAAAAATAAAGGAATGTAAAGAATGTACATATCTGAAATGTATATTAGTCACGCTTTAAAATGCCCTCTAACTATATATGGAATAAAGAATGTAAGGGGTTAATAGGGTTACCCTCTTGCGAATTACCCCCCTTCTCTCTAAAAACACAGGGTAATTCAAAACACTCATAGAAATGGGTAATTCACTAAAGGTTTATTTCCGCTACATTTGCTCTACAACCTTATTATTAAAACATTCAACTCTATTTCATTTAGGTAAGTTTTTAATACCTTTTGATTTATTTTGAAAAGATCTAAAACATCGATTTTCTCTTCGTTTTCTTTTGAAAAGACTTAAACCTTTCTAAAAAAATCAAATCTATAAAAGAGTATACCTTCCCCTTCTGAAGAGCACGCTTTCGCTACTAGTGCTCTAAGCTATAGTTTGAAAACAGTTGAAAACCTTTGAAATCAGATCAAAAACCTTTAAAAACTTTCTTTTTAAAACTAATCTAAATTAAACTAAACTAAACTAAATAAAATTCTTTGTTAAAATTACTTTTAAAAATATGAGTGTACGATTAGATAAGAAAAGCTATCTACAATTTCTTTTGCCTATCCTCTTAATTTTATCTTCTGATCAACTGTTATTTCCAAACAAATTCCCATAAGAATTCACATTGTCAATATTACATTAATTATTACCGTATTAATTAATGTAATTATTACCGCAATTATTGCCGCAATTATTAATGTAGTTATTAAAACTATTATTACGGTAATTCTTAAACCTTTATATATCAATGTTTTAGAATTACCGTAATAACTGTTGCTTTTTTATTTGAGACAGTTTATATTTAACTTGTAAGTAGTTTTACGGTAATAAATACGGTAATAAAAAAGACAAGAGTCCCAGATATACCGGGAGGTGTGTAAATGTTTCAACGAAATGAAATTATGGCTATCCTTAAAGAACATCTAAGTGTTGAAAGCAAAAGTATCTTGCTCACATTAAAATTAGCAGAAACACCACTTAGAAAAGAGGTTCTTTGGGAGAAAACAAATGAAAACTTGCAAAAGGTTGATGAGTCAGATCGAAAGTTGCTTTCATCAAGATATGTATTAGATATACATACTGCACGCTTAGAAGGAGCAGGCTTAGTGGATGTTGAAGTAATGGGAAGAATTAGAGTTTATTCGATAAGTGACTTTGGATTAGATTTTCTAAACTTTATAAAATAATTAATTATATTAAGGAGTGTACAAAATGGCTAACAGAACTAGTAGAAATACGCTTACTCAAAATAAAGATGTCAAATTAAGCTTGAATTTTGGTTTTATGGGATTAGGTATGGGTGGATCATCTATTGCTGCTGCTTGCGCTGAAATGCAAACAGATAAAGAGTACCCCTACAAAGCAATTTTAGTTAATACAAATGAAATGGATTTAGACAAAATTCAAGTAGATAATGAAGACACTGAAAAAATCCTCATCGGTGATGGTAAAGGTGCTTCACGTGATATTAACCTTGGAGAAAAATTGTTTAAGCAGCATGAACAAATTATCGCTAAAAAAGTCAATGCACACTTTTCAGATAGAGATTTCATTTGGATCGTTGCGGGCTTAGGTGGCGGTACTGGTACTGGTTCAGTTATACAAGCTATACGGGTATTAATGACAGAAGGCTTTAATAAGAAATTCGGTCTTATTCTTACCTTACCTCGAGACACTGAGGGTGCTACAGTATTAAATAATGCACTGACAAGACTTCAAAGCATACATCAGGCTATGCAAGGTTTAGGTTCTATTATCATTGTTGATAATCAAAAGCTTTTCAATTCATTTGTTGAAAAAGGTGCTGTGTCTACAAAAGAATATCTATCATTCTCAAACAATTACATTGCTCGCACTTTACATGAAATGAATGTTGTTACTGCCAGCTTCAAGCCATTCAGTGAATTCCACTTCGACAGTTCTGAGTTTACTAAACTAATAAAAACGCCTGGTATTCTACATTTTGTTAGATATGCTCAGGGGGCTGCCACTATTGACGCTAGCGAGCCTATTAAATACATCCGTACCCTGGAATCTAAAATTCAAGAAGGTGTTTTATCAGATGGGTTTAATATAGCAAAGACTAAGCGTTTAGCTTTAAGTATTCTCGCAAATGCTAACGACGTAAATAAAATATTGAATGTCCAAATTACTAAATCTATTGAAGATAAATTAGACGAACTTGCACCAATTGCAATAGAAAAACCGATTGCACAATACGTTTATGATACTCCAGATGAAAAAGATGTTCATTTCTATGCAGCCTTTGCAGGCCTTGATTTACCTAACCGAGTTAAAGAACTTATTGATGTTAACAATAGATTCATCGAAGAAGTGAAAAAACAGCAAGAAAACACTGTAGAAAATGATCCATTTGGAGATTTTGTCTCTTCTTCTTCTTCTTCTAATACTGAAGAAGAAATGGATGGGAATGATGCATTCAATTTATTATTTAACAATAACCAAAATGAGGCTAGTGCTACTGCAGATGATGGACTCTCTGAATTTGAAAAGCTTTTTAAATCTAATCAATAAGGATTGTAACTGAATGGTAATTTCAGCAAACAACGTTTAAGTATAACCTTCTAGAAACGATAATTTGACTTGCTATCTAGATATACAGCGGTATATTGGTTAGTATAAGATTTAAGAGAAAGAGAGATTCTAAGAATCTCTCTTTCTCTTTTTTATAGTCATTCATATTTAGATTAGATTAGTTTAGTTTTATTTAGTTTTTCTTTTTTTATTTTAATTTTATTTTAGTTAGAATTTATTTAATTTAGTTTTATTTAATTTAATTCCACTAAGCAATATTAGATTCTTATTTTAGTTTTAATTAATTTAGATTTATTTAGTTTAGTTTTATTAAAATTATTTTAATTCAGTTTAGTTTTATTTAGTTTAAAATAGTTTAATTTTATTTAGAATCGTATTTTTTATATCGTTTATCATAAAAACTATCCATTTTTGATTTTTATTTTCTTTATTTTAATTTAGTTTTATTTAGTTTAATTCAGCTTTTATTTTGAAACATTTTATTTAATTTAGTTTATATTAATTTACTTCAGTTTAGATTCATTTAGTTTTATTTATATTAGTTTTGTGTTGATTTAATTAGCTTTTTTTATTAAATTTAATTTAACAGTCTCGGGCTATTAGGAAGGAGTGTATAAAATGACTGTAGAAACTGGCGTTTCTAAAGAAACAGTAGAACAGTTGTTAACTGGTGATCCGCTTTATGAAATTTTAGAGGATACACCAAAACAGGAAATTCTATTAAACGATGATTATTTAACTGATATCGTGGAAAAAAGTTTTTACCCAATTACTGAGGTTGCTAACTGGTTTGGAATATCTGATGGGCAAGCAAGATATTATTTAAAACCATTTCACTCTTATGTATTTGATGGTGAAGAGGAAGACATAGCAGCATTAACCAATTCTTTAAGATTAAATTTAAAATCCATTTTAAAACTTCGAATGATTATTCTTTTAAAAGATGAATATAAAGTGAAAGGACTGGAACGATTATTAGGTTTATCTCCAATACTGGTTACACCTAAAAAGGAAAGACAAGAAGCTTCTAACGTTCCGGAAGTATCAGGGGATAGTGGAAAGATATCTTATGTTACTACTGATATGTTATTTGAACTTCTCAGGGGGCTAACAGATTCTGGTCAATTTGAAGTTGAGCAAACTGAAGATAATAAGATGCGAATAGTACCCACACAGCAATATAATCAGCAATATCTTTTGGAAAATATAGACGGACATATTGAGGAGAAGGTTAAATCAGCGTTGCGGGAGAAGGAAACTAATGCGGAGAAAACTGAAGTACGAGTCCAAAAAGCACTAGAAGAAACTGATAAAGAAGTTCAAACTTTAAAAAAGCAAAACCAACGATTAAAAGAACAGCTATATGAGCAAAGAAATTTTGAAGAAGAAGCATTAAACGAATGGGAAGAAACAATGGCCAATAATTATGGCTTCCTAGATCGTATCTTGAAGTCTAAACAAATAGAAATTGATAAAAGAAAATTTATTAATAATAAAGTAATGGAACGTTTAAAACAATTAGATGACCGATAGAACATTAAAAAAACCGTAACATAGAGTTACGGTTTTTTTATGACCACTCACAAGGTTTTAATAGTCTAGTGAGCTATATGATTATTTAATTAAACTTATATTAACATATAGGCTCAGAAATCACAACTAAATAATAAAAAATTCTAAAAAAGAACCTACAAGAAATTTACATTTCTACTTAGGTTTTTTTGAATAATCTTGTAAAATTTCTATCAATCTGATAATATGATTGTGACCACTCCAACGCTTATGCGATTACTACGCATACGTTTATTTAGTGTCGTACATAAACAGACGGCAGTAAATAGGGGGGAATAGTCTATTTTTTTATTCTTTGGTCCTTTTATTAATTGAAAATAAAAAAAAGTGCTTAACTTCCGACAGATAAGCACTCAACGAATTTGGCCTCCCAGCCCATCAGCCAATTAATGCGCCAACATTAATTAACTGCAAACCCTAATCAATGCGGAAACATTGTTAGGTATTAAATATAGAGATGAAGAATTAAAGAGAAGTAAATTCTTTTTAATTCATATATTTTCATTTTAACAAATTACCTGTTATAAAATCAATCTTTATTGTCTGTTATAACAAATATTTTGATGAAAAATCATCTCTCCTTTATTGCTTGTTCTTTTGTTTTATAGAATTAACTGGTGTTGTATTCTACATAAGTTTTTCCTACAAAAAATTTTCAGCAATAAGGTGTCATAATACCCAAATCAAAAGGTGTCGTGAATAAGATGATAACAGCAAATTCTTTAGCCTACGATCTTAGCAACGAAAATGAAACACCATTAGCTAAAATGGATCGTGATATAATATTTAAAATCTCAAAAGGATTAATCCCTGTAGAAAGTTCAACCATTGATTTGCTCTTGCATTTAAGTCCTTATGTAGATATAGATAAAAAAATCAATATTAACATGCATCAGCTTCGTGCGGAAATGCACTGTCGTAAATCAACTTTTGAATTTGCCTTAGCACAAGCTTTGCAACTAGGTTTAATTACTTTAAAGGGAAATGACTATTTTTCTGAAATTCATATTGTGACCACTGGGATAGGTGGCAATTATACATACATACCGAATCTTAAAATCTTAACAAGCTCCTTATTCAAAAATTATACGCTAAATCAAAAGAGGCTCTTTCTATACTTTTTAGCTTCTCGTCCACCAGGATTAAAACATGCTATAGCAATCAGAAATTTATATAATAATCGTTTGCATAGTCCGGGTGTAGGTGTTGACTATTTTAGGAGTTACCGTGAAGTAGTAGGCACTATCATAAAAATGGTTGAAAGCGGACACATTGGCGTAGAAATTACAAAGTCGATTGGTGATCAAAAGGTTAATAAGTACTTTAAACAAAATTCAAAAGATATAGATACTCATAAAGAAATGCTGAAGTTTCTTGAGATTGAAGAATCAAAGAAGGGCCAGAAGTGGGTTTATAAAGAAGATGATTTGAACTTAAAAATATCTGTTCATATTTTGCATGATTCCAAGAAGGATATTAGAAAGGTATCTTCGTCTGAACAAGAAATTTATAATTTATGTGAGGCATTTGAAGTGCCCATTTATCATCTTGAAAATAATGAAGCATGGCGTTATATAATTGCTTACAAAAATTATTTATACAAACAGGTTGGACTAAAAGGAATTTCTATTTACAGAGAATCTTTAGCTAACTTTTTTAGAGATAGTGCTCCATTAATGGAGTATTATCTCCAAATTGACAAGGTTGCAAACTACTTTATGGACTTCCACCTACTAAAAAATTGCATTAGTGATATTATTTCTTATGCGCACTCCATGCAAGACAAAACTGTTTCTCTTCATGGAAAAAAGCTGCTGAAAGAGAACATGCTTAATTTATTGAAATTTATTAATAAATACGGCAGCGACGCTGATTTACTTATCCTTCAAAAAGAAATTACTATTCATGATGCTATGCTAGAAGATCTTTTCCGTTCTACTTGGTTAGAAACTAAAAATAAAATTAATGCTTTTGTAAATAAACAATACATTAACCATGTAGTTTCTAGACAATTAGAATTAACCGTGGAACAATATAAAACAGAACTGGTAAAAGTGATTTATGGTAACCGTTCAAAACAATATTCAATCTTAGAAGATAAACTAGAGAAGTTAACAGTTAGAATAAAAAAGTCTAATGAACGATTAAAAAACTTACATCTAATTACAAAATATATGAATAACTTACAACAGATTAAAAAAGCATCCTTAAATGGAGAATCTTTTATAAAGGGCTCTGCACCTTCTAATTCTGCTAATTCAGTAGCTACTTATAACTGGTTAGAGAGCAAATAAAGAGAGCTCATTAGCGACTTAACGAATACTAAGGCTAATTTTGATACTAAATTTACTCATTCTAAATTTTCAAAAAATAATATACTCTACCGGCTGCAAAAACGCTTTATTTGGCAGTCCTTTTGGTGTGCCTTGAATTTTTCGTTAGTTTTCAGTCTAATTTTAACTGATTTTTTTATGTCTTAAACATCCATTTTTTTACTCATTTTAATCATTTATAATTATCTATAGTTATTTATAAAAAAAAGTAGGTTTTTAGTATATGTTTTAATACCCATTGATTGTATCAAAACATTTATCGTTATACTTAAAATTCAGATTATTTAAGTAAAAAAGGTGGAATTAGCTGATATAATAAGGTTTATATTATATTAGATAAACTGGAAATTTCCTTCTTAATTTATTATGTAGTAGAATATGTTATTAGATCTTGTATATGATTCTTATATGTTATTTATTATTTTGATGCTCAATAAAAACGAATAATCAATTTTAAAATTACTATTATTCAATAAGGAGTGATATGATGCTATTTGGTTTTGAAGAGTATAGATTAAAACAAAATATAAAACCTACTACGCTAAAATATGAAATCATGTGCATTAAACAATTAATTGCTTATTTAAATTCCTTATATAAAAAAGATATTGAGCCTAGCAAAATAAAACCATCAGATATACATTCTTATATAGAACAACAACTAGAGAAAAACAAAATATCTACTGTAAACCGTAAAATTGGCCATATTAAAAATTGGTTTGATTATTTATGGAAATCCGGACAAATATCATATGATTTCACTGAAAAAATAAGCTTTATAAAAGAAGATAAAATTAAATCCATTGACGTTAACTACAAATACCTATTAGATAAAAAAGTAGATATATCTGCTGCTAATATACCCATTACAGCAAAATTAATTTATATTCTATATTTGAAAGGTTTACGACCACGGGATATTTATGAAATCACAACAAATGATTTTAAGGATACTGGTAATTCCTTTATTCTTAATATCGAAACACTTGCAGGTTATGAAGCAAATATCGTATTTAGTGATCCTACAGAAATAGGCATTCTATTAAGTGGTATTGAACGAGCTATATTTAGGGATGTTCCTTATATTTTGTCTTCTAAAGATAAACGAGGATATTATGATAAATTCAATCAAGATTCGCATTCAAACTATATCGAACATATAGTAAAAATAATCGGTTGTTCTTTTAGTAGCGGACCAATTCGACATGCTTATATAAAATACTTATTTTCAGAAGAAAAGAAAAGTGTCGAAGAGATCTCTAAAATTGTAGGTACATCAATTTCTAATATTGGGTTAGTATTAAAGAAACCTATTGAATCCCATAATGAAGGGTTATATAATGTAGTATAGATTATAATTTAGTTAGTTAAACAAAATAGAATAAATAAAATGGGAACACCCCAAATTCATTGAAGTTTATATCTTCGACGAGTTTGGGGTGTTCTTTTTTGGGGAGTGATCGAATGAATGATGAAAAAATGAAATCTATAAAGGATTTAATTGTTGCAATATTACTTAGTGATTGCGACATAAAAAAACGATCCAAAAGTGAAAGAGATATTATATTTACCCTTGAAAATAGCCATAAACAATATATTTTAGAAAATTATATCTCCCGAAATCAAATAGATAATTACATTGATATCCAAAGATTAGAAGATTCTCGTTTTCTTGTAAAGAGTAACTTACTTATCGAAAAGATCCTCCAAGATTGGACCGATGAAAAGCAAAGAGTCAGCTACATTAATCCGCAATTATTAAATGTAAATGTGTTTATCTTACTTATTTGCTTATTTGGCCAAAGAGGAAAAAAAGATGTTCATATCAAAACAAGTATGACTCGTGGTGCCCAGGAAACAGTACAATTTTTTATGTTTGAATATATTGGCGTACATTTTATCCCGTCAGGAAGGCATTTTAAAATTCGTTTGTTAAATAAGTTAGTTGAAAAATCTATCGTTGAAGGAAGGCCAGCTTATGAATCAGTTGAAATGGCTTCATTATTAACAGAATCAGAGAGAAACAGTTTTTTAACAATAAGAGAAAAAAATAAGGAGGCTCATTACACGTATGCATTTTATTAATAAACGGTTCACAATGACTGGGGCTGGAGTTCTCTTATCAATTTTCCTATCTGGGTGCGGAATGATGGACCATACAATTGATAAACAAATAAACAAGGTTAAAGGTGACAAAAAGACAGAAAAAACAAAGGAGGCTGCTTCAGCAAATAAACCAGAATCAGAAGTTAACGAGAAAGACATTACTTTGTCCCAATCACAAAAGAATCGTCTAAAAGGTGCTGAATCTCAAACTCCGGAAGAAGCTATCAGTAAAAGTAAAAAGAAGGCGAAAGAAGTGGGAATAAACCTACCCCAGAATAAAGAAGAATTTACGGATGTAAATGAATTTAGTCAGTATATTAGTCATTTGCTGTTTCTTTATCACTCTGGAGAAATTAAAGGTGATCAATTCTATACCGTAGGGAAAAAGTATATGTCTGAGTCGTTCTTGGCACAATTGCCAGATACAGACGCTGAGCGGAAAAATACTTTCATTGAGCTTGTAAAATTATTTAAAGAACAACTTCGGAGTGATATTAAATCTTATCAATTAACGGATGTTGAACTAGATGAACGTGCAAAAGAAGCCTCATTCTATCGAAAATATACTTTAAAAAATGGCGAACGAGTATATTACCAAACCGTAATGAAAAAAGAAAATGAAAAATGGCTTCTCTTAGATGATTCACCTTCAGAAAGTTATAAAGCTGAAAATACCAATAAAAAATTTCATTCACCTAAAGGAGATTAATATATAATGGCTGCAACAATTACCAATGACGCTATATTTAACAAGGTTACAAATAAATTGCGTGATAAATATGAGCAAGATGTTTACTTTAACCAGGAACTTGAAAACTTGACCATATTTTATGGTCGTAAGTTATTAGCTTTAACAAGCAATGAAAATGTACATGAAATTATTGAAAATACGATTAGTAATGTAATTCGTAGTCAGTTTTTTCAAGGATATTATGTGATGTCAAACATTTTGGAAGATGAAGAAGTAGAATTTACAGACAATGTATGGACGTTGCCAAAAGGGATAGTTAGAAATCAAATAAGAACTATGTTAGACAACCTATTTAATGATACAGAATACAATTGGATTGATAATGATGTCGCCAATTCATTCGCTTTAGTCATGTTAAATGAATTGGAAAAAGGGTTTGAAGTAGTTGAAGGTATTAAATATGAAGTAGCCTTATTTGGTGCTTACAAAGCATTCCTAGAGGATTCACACTATAGTGTCGCTCCATCTGAAAAAGTAAATGATTTTAAGCTAGGAGATCCGTTCGACTTAAACTATATTAATCATCAAGTATATATGGAAGCCAAACATTATGCTGAACAACATGAATTTTGGGACTTATTTTTAACTGGAAAACAAAACCAAGATAATTCATGGTGTGGTACCGTTCATCTTTCTACTTTTCCAACTGAAGAGGATAAAAAGTTTTATATATTAAGTTTGAATTTATCAAACGTCATTCGAGACGAAGAAAAAATGATATTAGCTGAAACGATTTCAAAACGTCTCCCATCTGAAATTACCGACGTATTACAAATACGCTTATACCACACAACAGAGTTAGATTTTCTAGGGCTTACAGATAAGGAGGAGTAAAATGAATTTAAAGAAGATATTGATACCTGTATCACTCGTTTTATTTGCAGCTGGTTGCCAAAATAATGAGGGGCAAAAAGAGACCACGAAAGCAGCAAATATAGAAACAACTGCTTCAGCGAAAGAAAAAAGCATTCTTAAAGATGCTTACAAATTATATGATATAGATGTAAAAAACCGTCCAGTATTAGGTGATGAAAACGCAAAAAACACTATCATCTTAGCTTTTGATTATTCATGTCCTTGGTGCAAAAAATGGTTTAAAGAAGTACTTCCTAAGATAGAAGATGAATTCATAGATACAGGGAAAACAAAATTTGTAGGGCAACCCCTAGCTGCTATCCTGAATCAAGATTCTTTATTTATGACAAAGGTTGATCGCTTTGTTGAACTTAAATATCCTAATAAATATTATAAAGTTCAGCGTAAATTTGAAAGTAGAGCAAACGATGCTGAAGTAGATTGGGCTACTGAAGACTATATCTTATCAACATTAAAAGCAGCTGGTATAAAAACTACGATAGAAGAAGTAAATAAAATAGATAATGATGGATTTAAAACAACTTCAGAGTATACAGAGAATTATGGAGTAGAATCAGTCCCTACAGTCTACATAAATGGGGCTAAATTAAATGATCCCTTTAATATAAACGAGATGAAGAGCCTTCTGAATAGCTAATAATTATTCAAAAATTACAGGGAGGGGATTGTATGAAAGAAACTATAGGAAAATTGATGCTTATAATATTAGTGGTAACGCTTTCTATAAGTTCAATCTGTATGCTACCTACAAATAGCCATGCAAAAGCTAAACCTAAATCAATGTACGTTACTGCAACCGCCTATACAGATCACTGTGAAGGGTGTAGTGGAATAACTGCTATAGGGATCAATCTTCGGAAAAATCCATATAAAAAAGTTATAGCGGTAGATAAAAGAGTAATCCCTCTAAATTCAGTTGTATATGTGAATGGGTATGGATTAGCAATTGCTGGAGATACAGGTGGAGCTATCAAAGGGAAAAAAATTGATGTCTTTATGAGATCGAAGAAGCAGGCATTAAATTGGGGCAGAAAGACAGTTAAAATTTCTATACAATCTTATAGCAAATAATAAAAAGTGTTGTAGTATTAACCAACAAGGCTTAAGACTGGCTGTAGAAAACTCTATGAAAAATAGCCTTGTCATATGATGCTAACTTATTTTGAATAGACTTTCTATCACATTTAATGACAGCTACTCATAGAAAGTTACTAGAAAGCATGTATTGCTTTATTAGAGGAAGGGCGTAAGCATCTTTCTACCTATAATTTTGTATTTTATTTAGTCACATCACATTGATGTGGCTTTATTGCCTTTATCATATTTATATCAAAGACATTCATTACTTTTTACATTATGATTAGTGAGAATGAAGTTATATTAATGGTATACACTGACACAATGGAAAGGCCAAAATATAGATAATCCCATCAATAAATTAGAGTAAATTTTCATTCGAAAGTTAGGGATTGACTGGTCCAAAATTTTTAAATTCATAAGTGTCATTGTCTTAACTAAATACATAGTATTTTAATTTGGAAAGGAATGGTGATTTTGAGACCATGGAAAGACTCTGAAATAGTTGATGCAGTATTTGATGAAACAAAAAAACATAGGCTACACTTAATTTGTGAATGGAATGCAGATTTACCTTTATGCCTTTTTATTTTATTGAATCCTAGTACGGCAGATTTAGAGCAGTGTGATTCAACATTGGATAGATGTATTAAAATAGCAATGAATAATGGTTTTGGCTCCATTGGAGTGGTGAATTTATTTTCATTGCGTACACCTAGTCCGAATGATTTATTAACTGCAGATGTACGAACACTTCCAGAAAATATAGATTTCATTAAACAAGCTATTGATGATGCTGAGATTATTGTTGCTGGATGGGGTGAAAAAGGAAGTTGGTTTAATGCCAGTTTTCCTATCTTGAAATATCTTGTTGATCAACAATTAGATTTATTTTACCTAGACTTAAACAAATATGGTTTACCTAAGCATCCACTTTATTTATCAGCAGATACATTAATAAAAGCATATAAATTTCATTAATTTACTCAGTGTTTGGTGATTTGAGGTTTTACATCTTAAGATAACCTTTTCGCGTGAATGAAAGAACATTATATGGTTTGAGATACATTGGATTTCAATATAGTTGTTAGTAGCTATCGCATAACCAAAAATAGCTTCTTAAAAAGAATTAAAAAGTATGAGGTTTTGTAAATAATAATTTTATTCAAAAGGGAATTTTCAAGAAAATATGGTATAGTCTTAATAAGAATTCAACCGAAAATTAAATATGATACGCGACATAAACTGTCCAGATTGATCTTATCCGTGAAGGTAGGGTTAATGTGGATTTTTTTATTTTTAGAAAGGACTTTTTAATGACATGGAATTATTGTATTGGTTAGAAAGACAAGAAAAACAAGAAATTGAAGAGTTAAAAAGATACGTAGTGTCTGCTGATATTGTTTTTGAAAGTACGGAAATAGATGAGGGCAGTGACATATTAGATTGGATACTCGAACATAAAGATAAGAAAAGCGTGCTGATTATAACGGATGCTGATTCAGAAGATGAAAATTTAAACCAACTTATTATCTCACTACACAATGGTCTAGTTATTCATATTTCAGACAAGGTTTACCAATCTTCAAATATGACTATGAAAATTAAGAGAGTCGATACTATAGAGCGCGCCAGGAAATATTTCAATTCAGCATTAAAATTCATTAAAAAATTAGAAAGAATAACTTTAACAACGGAAGAGCAGCAACAAGAAATAAAATATGAGAATGGTCAGGAAAACAGCCAGAACCCAACCGAAGACAAATTGCCGGTAATTGCATATGATACATCCCTAGATAATAAAAAAGCCGAAGATGAGTACGATGAATCTCAAGCTTTGGAACAAAACAATGTAGATCGCTATCCTGAAGAAATTGAGCTATTGAGAGAAGAAAGTATTGAAGTAGATGATGTATCTGAAGTAGATATGTTTGAAGAGGATAAAATCGCCGGTTTATTACCAAAAGTAAATGATGACGAATTTATAGACACTGAATCAGATTATAAAAGCCGAGCAAGAGATATACAACGTCAGCTATTCGCAAAGCAAAAGTGGTCTGATACTAATACAATTGGAATTTGGTCCCCATTGCACAGAATGGGTGTTACCACTTTAGCGATGAATCTTTCATTCTTTTTGGCGGAAAACCGTATTTATACAGCATTACTTGAGGGATTAACTAATCAACCTGTCCTAAAGGATTGGTTAAAGCGATTTACAAAAATACCGAAACAATGGAAAAGCTATGCCGCTACTATTCAAAGTGAAGAGGAAGATCCACAGAAGGTAGAATGGCATTACAAAAGTGTTATGTGTTTGCCATTAGATAGCGGTGATGAGTCATTAATTTGGAATGAATACTTATTAGAGGCTTATATGACAACTACTAATATAGTTGATGTAACCATTGTTGATTTGCCTACTGGCAAGATGGAGAAGTACACGAAGGATTCTTTGAAATATATGGACCAACTTTGGATAGTGGTAGACGATACATTTCAAGATTTTATTGCTTGGAAAGAGTATATTCATCAAATTCAGGAGCATACAGGAATTCCTATTTATTTAATCTTCAATAAGTCATATGAATTTTCACAAGTTAAACGAATAGGAAAGGAACTAGGGTTTGAAACAATCGCTACACTACCAGCTTTACATGAAGAAGTTATGCGTAACTATTATGATATAGAGCCCTTTTATTTTGCGAATGAGAGAGTAAATGTATTGTTACAAAACGAATTTAAGCAAATTGGCCAACACTTGTTTAATGATAAATTTGAAAAGAAGATCCTAGTGGAGAGTTCGCAACAAAAGAAAAGGAAAAACTTATTTAATCCATTTAAGAAAATAGAGGACAATTTAAAGTGGTTATTAAAGAGCTAGCCTATTCCCCTAATTGTTGTTATGTATATGGATCAACAGCATTCTAAAATTCTAACGAGTTTTCCTCTAATTAAGGACAGTTTCAAGTGAGTAATTTAAAAACTAACAAGAGGAAGGAGTGGATATTTTGGGTGACCTAAGAAGAACGACATTAAATGGTTGGTATGAATATATACGTCAAACTTGTCCTATATGTCACCATACAGGGGGATGTATGGTGAACCATAAAGGAGATACAGTTGTATGCATACGTATAGAGAGTGAAAAAGTATTCTCTACAAAATTTCAATCTTGGTTGCATAGACTGGATAAATCACAAACAATCTCTATTAGTAATAGTGAGTCAAAAGTTAAAATGCGAACTAAATTAGAGCCATATATGCTTGATTACTTTTTTAGACGTCTCCATGATGCTGCTCCATTGAACGAAGCACACCATAAATATATGCAAGATGAGCGTAAAATGAGCACAGAAGAGATCGCTGTTCGTGGTTACTGCTCATTTCCAGAAAAACCATGGAATGTGGCTAAGTTTGTACTAGAGAAATTACCACAATTAGAGAAAGGGAAATTTGGTATTCCTGGCTTTTATAAAAATAAATACGGTTGGAATATTGCCGGTTCAAACGGTATCATGATTCCTTACCGAAATGAATTCAATGAAGTGGTAGGCTACCAAATTAGAGTAGATGATCCACTGAATGATGTGTCTATTAATAAAGATAACTATCCTACTCTTCAAGCAAGAGTTAAAAAGCAACCTAATCTGGTGCAAATATTGGACGATGGAGAAATCCTTTTTGAAAAGAAACTAACGTTTGCTGAACCTTTTATCGTTGAGAGAGAGGGATTTACTGGAGAGGTTAAATTAGTAAAGGGACAACGCTACTTCTGGCTTTCAAGTACACATAAAAATGAAGGAACAGGAGCAGGAAATCCAATCCCTATTCATATCGCAATACCATCGAAAGAATTGAACGAATGGGAAACACAAAAATTACTAGATAAAAATAAAACTGAATACTCAACTTTGCGAAAAGCAGCCTCCGTATGGGTAACGGAAGGGGCCTTAAAAGCTGATATTGCAGTAGAACACCTTTCCAAGGCTTATTCAGAAGAAACCCTTAAAGAACTAGGTACTACCATGTTAGCTACCCCAGGAGTGAATAGCTGGAGAATGGTAATACCTGTGTTAGAAGCAATGGAAGTGAAAATGGTAAATATCGCATTTGATATGGATTCAATGCGTAATGAACAAGTAGCATTACAGCTGAAAGAAATGCTAAAAGAATTAAAAAAAATGAAGATACATGTTAATATGGTAATGTGGAACATTGCAGACGGAAAAGGAATAGATGATGTATTCTGCAATTTGAAATTCCCACAGATTAAAAAGATGTTTTAAATAAAAATGTGATTTAAAAATCAAGTTGTACAAAAAATGTTCACCTCCATTAATGTTAGTAACTATACAAAAATGTAGTTAACTCAACATTAAACTAGGTAACTGAATTTTTTTGAAGTATAAATTGTATAGAGCAAATAAAGTTCGATTCGATTTGTTTATTATCGTGTTTAAGAGGATAACTCTTAAACACGATTTTTTTGTTGCTTTTAAATAAAGTCGCGATATTTTGCCCCTTTGGATCTGTTTATCTAAGGGGGTGTTTTTATAGTGAAAAGAAGATCTAAATTGAAAGGTGGATCAAGGAATTTTTGAGTATCAATAAAGTTACTCAATTAAAAGGCCAATTAATTGAATAACTCTTAAAAGAAAATTGGATAGGTATTGGGGAGTTAGAAGATGTTGTGAAGTTATGTACTGTACTTAAAGTAATGGGGTAGGATAGTTGAATAAGGTTAGTCATGATTAGCAGTATTTTACTTTGAATATTGAACTAGTTGAAATAAATAGAAAGTAGTTTATTCAAAAGCGAAAAGGACTATTATTTGGTATTATATTCCTAAACTACTATCGATAATAAATCAGAGGAGAATAGATGAGTAAAATACCTCCTAAAGTGGAATACAGCCTTACAAATAAAGGAGAAACGCTATTACCTGTTTTAGAACAGTTATGTGAACGGGGAGAAAAAACCGTAATAATTATCTTTTTTTGTATTGATAATGAAAACCCATTTGGAAACAGAGTGAGATTAATTCAGTATTTTATATAGAGAACAGAAAACAGTTACCTAATTGGTAACTGTTTTCTGTTCTAATAGTCGTGCCAGTAATCAGTAATAAGTAAAGAAATTCTACTTATGTTACAACAGGGCAGAATCCCTATAATAAATGGGTTAGCATCAGGATAATTCGTATTTCAACACCTTACATATAAGGTGTTATAAGTTGGTTTCCTCATTAAGAAACCTCTTCTGGTTGTGCGATTTCAAATTCACCTTCTGCATACTCTTGCTCCGCATAATAGCTTCCCCATTGACAGAGCTCCTGCAAGATAGGTTTAAGAGATTCTCCAAGTTCAGTGGATGAATATTCAACCTTCGGTGGTACTTGATTATACATCTTTCTGCTCACAAGTCCACTGTCTTCAAGCTCTCTAAGTGTTTGAATCAGCATTTTCTGAGTTATATTTGGGACAATGCGCTTTAATTCACTCGTTCTCTTTGGTCCATTCATTAAAAAGTGTAATACAAGACCTTTCCACTTTCCGCCAATAACTTCCTTTGTCACTTCAAAACCACAACTAAATTTTTTCAAGTCTAAACCTCTCCATTCCACATTTATTACTTTTTAGTTACTATATCACAAAAAAGTTGGTACTTCCGTTAATGTGCTTACTGAAGGATACTATATCTTGTAAGTTGTTCTTCAAGTACTTGGGGAATGGTTTTAACGGAATCGCCGCAAAATATAAAATTTATAGGAGGAGTCAATATGACCAATCAACAAGTTCAACTCAATATTCGTTTTAAGGCTAAACCAGGGAAGAAAGAAGAATTCCGCAAGGAGCTATTTTCTCTAATTGAGGAGATGTCATCCGAAAAGGCATTTATTAGCGCTATTGTTTCGGATAATCTGGATCAACCGGATGAACTGCTCATTTATGAAACATGGAAAGGTACGAGAGATAGCTGGCTTGATGAAGAATTTACTAAACCATACCGCAAGGATTACGAAGTAAGACTGGATGATTTAATTGTGGAAAGAAGCGTTAGTTGGTTGCAACCTAACCGTGAATGGGGAAGTCATATAACGAATGCATATTAATTTTTATAAATGAGAAATAGCATCTACAGCTGTACAAATGGGCGAAGTCACAATAGCTGTCTTCGACGATACATGCGGCAACCTTATTCAGATAATGCAGGAGTAAACTTTATTTATGGTAGAAAAAGTTATGCAATAGAGTGTTTTTATAAACAATTTAACAACAACTTTATGTTGAGACCTACAAGAAGGAGGAAAGGATCATGGCATTTTTAGAAACAAGTGACGGCGTCAAATTGTATTATCAGCAAAAAGGAGAAGGACAACCGATTGTGCTCGTCCATGGCTGGTCATCGGATCATACAGCATTCGATCAACCATTTGAAGAATTGAGCAAAAAGTTCAATGTAGTGTCTTTTGATTTGAGAGGACATGGTGCATCTGATCGCCCGGAGCATGGTTTGACATTGAAGAGATTCGCTTCCGATTTGGAAGAACTAATGGAGCATCTTAACTTGATGAATGTCACATTAGTTGGACACTCGATGGGGGTTTCTACGACATTCGAGTATGTAAAAAACTTCGGTGTATCCAGATTGAAGGCCGTATCGCTGTTCGACATGACACCAAAATTAGTCAATGAAGAGGATTGGAATTTAGGTCTTTATCACGGTAAATATACGCGGGAAGACTCATTGAATGATTTGACAGTGATCAATGATAGCTTGATGGAATTCGCAAAGTCTTTCTTTAAAGTGACCGTCCCATACTTGACTGGTGAAATGATGGAAGAGCAGCTCAATTTAGTAGTCAACGGCAATACCCCTCATGTATTAGCGGCAATGTGGCATGCGATGGCAGTTGGCGATTATCGTGACGTGTTACCTCAAATCACTGTACCAACACAAATTGTGTATGGAGAAAAGAGTACACTTTACTCAAAAGAAACAGCGGAATACATGAAGGAACAGATTCCGAATTCTGAAGTGATTTCGTTTGAAAACTGCACGCACTTATTAGTTGCGGAAGATGTAGTAAAAACAGCAAAAGTAATTGAAGAACTTGCAAGTTCTATGGTGAATTCATAAATAATGAAGGGGCTGTCTAAAAAGTCCCTAAAATGAAGAAGGTGGAGAAAAATAAATCGTTTTTCTCCACCTTCTTTTTTGATTATAGAAGGATAAAGGCTAAGTTAATTAGAGTAAATAATCTGCGGGCCACCCTTTAGACAATGGGGTAAATTAATTGTTTGCAAAAGAAAATGGCCCGTAGAAACTAATTTTTATAATATTTATTAATCAACAGCTCTTTTTTATGGGGTTAAACACAATATTATGAAATTATCTATTAACTTCCTTTATTGTATTCTGAACTATACTTTTCTTTGTTATTTTTATATGCGCAATGTCACATATTCTTTGTTTATCGCTTCTATTAACTTCATTTAAATAAAGATATCTCCTCACGACTTCTCCAATTATGCTTCTTACAATATAATTAGTTTCATTTTCCTTCATAAATATTTCTAAATCTTTATACGGAAACTCAGAATAATATTCAATCTTAATTAATAAATTAATCAATCTTTTAGCTACACTAGCATCGTCCTTTTCAATTCTATCAAAAGTCCTTTTTAAATCTTCTGTACCAACCGAGTTAGCAACTTTCCATAAATTATTATAAGTAATGATGCTCGCCATTACATGCACAAATTGCTTCGCGATTTTGCTAGCCTTTTCACTGGTTACATTATTTTTTTTATCTATATAAGCACTAATATTTTCTATAAGTAAAGAAGAAATACTCTCTAATTGTTGAATCAACCAATGGTTTAACCGTAAACCTAAACTAAAATGTTGATTAACTAATTCTAATTTTATATCCCCTTCCATAGATCCATAATAATTCCTTAAAATTTGACCAATAACTTCTAACATTTTATAAGCTTTATTAGCTCTATTTATTTCCTCTAAAATCTCATCATTATATTCTTCATCCGGCCCATCGTCTTTCGATGATGATTCATATCTATCTAAATCTTCATTTAATTTATTTCTGTTTTCAAGAGCATCTAAGTCTGCACTTATTTGAGGAATGATTATTTGAGTGCACAATTTATTAATGAACGTAAAATCATCCTCCAACCTACTTTCTGGATTATTTTCTAATAAATATTCTACGCCAGTTAATAAACTATCATGGATTTTAGAGTCTTTTGAGAGGTGCGTTAAAAACATTAAAATATTTGCATTCTGTGAAATATGAATATCATTTATCAAATCTAAAACTTCTGCCTCAATGCTTTTATTGTTACTTATATTTCGAGCAAAATATTGAGCAACAAAGAAGTAGAAAACATACTGATAATAGAATTCATATTGATTTTCTTTAACGCGTATTACCTTTTCTGAAATTAACTTTCTTTTTATGGCTTCAAAATTTATTTGACTTGGGTCCATATCATATTTTTCTAGATGTCTATTGTGGAAATTATTCCATTCAGCATTAGTAATCCTATTTCCATAATCCAATTGATAGATATTATAAGAAAGATCAGTTAGATATTGATATAACTTTTCAGTTTCATTAAAGTCTATTTCTAGGTTAGATAAAGAGTCTTTTATTAAAACCTCAAAATAGTAGCCATTTGAACTTTTATCTAAATTATGGGTATTTTGGCTTTCTATTGAATTCAAAACTACCATAATATATAATGGATATTTTGGGACAAATCCATTTTTTAAGATGGGTTCCATAGCTCTTTTATATTTATCTAAATCATTCAACAATCTTCCGTTTTCAATAACATTCTCCTGACCAAGTAGAATCCATTTCTTTAAAAATTCATCACGTTTAACATGGCCAAACTCCAAAATTTTTAATTTTCTTAACTGTAACTTTTCATCTTCATTATTTCCTAATAAAAGTTCGAATGGGAGTTCGGAATCAGTAAATAGAAATATTTGTTCAAAATATTTATTGGCATTTTCTAGAAATTTCTTTTTAGAAACGCCATTTAAGTTACATGAATGCCAATCATCAATAAAAAGAATTTTTTTATCTTTATCCAACTGTAAATATTTTTGATAATCTTCCCGAGAATAAACTCTATCTATATTACTTCTTATTAATTTTTGTATATCAAATCCATAAGAAGAATTTATATTTTCTCCATTGACTAAAAGGGGGTAACCTCCTGATTGATAGCTTCTTTTAAAAAGAGTTTTTAAAATTGTAGATTTTCCTGAGTCCTTTTCTCCAGATATTAAAAATGTTGATTTCCTATCCTCTTCAATTACTCTATCGATTTTTAAATTTCTTATAAGTTCTTGTGTGTCATTTTGATATATTAACTCTTCTATATCTGGAAAGATAAATAGATCCTCCAAAATAATATCTTTTTTTCTAGGGTGCGATAAGGGTATTCCTAGGTCTAATAGATAACTCTCTATCTGTTCATTAAAAACTAAGGTGCTGTTTATTTTATTTTTTTTATATGAAATCCAATTCTCATCATCTATATTTTGGTTTTTATAGATTTTATTCATCCTATCAAAAGTTATATGCGATATTTTTAAGTTATGCTTTTCTTCTTGGAATTCTATTAAATTAAATTCACTACTTTCATCTGGATTATGTAGTTCTTGAAATGCCCCACCTTCTATCCAATAGGTAACATTATCATTTTTAGTAATAGCCAATTTTTCTGTTTGAGAATGTTCGTGACCAGATATAATGACATTTACTTTAGAATTTAATAATTCCTCAACCTCCCGTTTATTATTTGGTTCGAGCCAATGTGTAGGATGATGCATTACTGCAATACTAGGGTTTTCCAAATGATCAATTGCTTCTTTCAAGTACTTTAAATAAAATATCATTTCCCCGGGCTTTTCTTTTCTGGTTGTTACCCATGATGTGTTCATAATTAGTAAATCCAAGAAATTTTCACCAATTTTTAATTTTAAAACATTTGCTAAACTATTTTCATATACACTCTCAACTAATTTCCAAGTTTGATGGAAATGATTCGCGAAACTTTCAAAATTTTCTTGAACAATTATTATATTTTTAAAATTATCATCCTCAATTAAGTAAGGTGATTGTTTAAGGTTCATTAAGCAAGAATTTCTTACAATTTCATTTTCTTCTTTTAATTCACAATCATGATTACCTGGTAAAAATACAAAGTCAATTTTTAATTCATCTTCATTTTTACTTTTTAATTCTTCATCAATACTTAAAAAGAATTCTTCTGCTATTTTATATTCTTTGATATGACCTATATTTGCAATATCACCTGCTATTAAAAATAGTATCTGCTTATCCTCTACTAAAACACTATTAATGAATTTAATAAATTCTTCTCTTTTATTTAAAATATAATTAGCATCGTAGTTTTTTGTAAAATGTATGTCTGATAAGTGAATAATTTTCATTTAAAAATCCCCCTTTTAAGTTAACGAACAATTCATTTAAAAACCCTTATAGATAATCATTTCCAACAATATAATATTTTTCATTATATCATTTCTGTAAGTTTGAAGTGGGTTTTTTTGACTAATAGTTATAAAAATATGGGTATTTTTCACTAATAACGAGAGGCGTTTTACAAATGTATTTAGACTGATAAATTGATGTTAATATGAAAGAAACATAATAGGTTTATAAAAACACGAGGATGGGAGGGCTTTGAATATTATCTCTACATTAGATAAACAGGTTGCAATAAATTTACTTTTTAGTTATTATAAATAGGAATTAAATAGAACATACATGGGAAAACCCCACTTTTTATACGACTGCGTTTCGTAACGCTTTTATTGTCGTATATGAAGTGGGGTTTTTTTGCTTTCTGTGTTCCCCAAGGAGGTGGAAAGATGAATAAAGTAAAAGCTATGATGCTAGGTTTTTCAGTACTAACAGCAGCTGCTTTCTTCTTTGGTGCAGGTGATCTAGCACTTGCTGCAGGTAGTGTTGACGGCTCTATTTCAAACGCTGGTATAACGAAGGCTGCTGACACTAAAGGTCTATTTTCAAGTCTAAAACAAGTTGTTTACTTAATCATGGGTATTGGTGGTGTTTGGTCTGTTGCTTGGCTAATTATTGGTGGCATGCTTTTATCTGGGAGCGGATCGAATGCTCAAAAGCGAACAGCTGGGATTGCTGCAATTCTATGTGCCTGCGGTGGTATCTATGTCATTTTTAAAGCATACAAGATTGCTGGCTGGGCTACAGGGATTGGTTAATCACAAACAATCGAGAAACACCTTCTACAACAAGAAGGTGTTTTTTCATAAAAATGAGGTGTTCTAGTTTGAGAATAACAAATGTACCAATTGACATGGCAAGTGAACAAAAAAATATACAAGGGGTAGTTTCGTCCAGACAAGCAGTATACCTAGTTGTTGGCGGCCTTCTCTTGTATTCGTATATACCCCCTATCTTTATGGGGATAAATTCGTTATTTGGTTGGTTGATTGCAATAGGTATTTGTTTCCTTGCGGCATTGCCTGTTTTACTTATTGTAATTTTTTTAGCCTTTACAAAGGTCCCAAAATACAACATGAACAGAGACTATTATTACTTAATTAAATTTCAGAAAAAAACTCAATATGGCTCATGGAGGAAAGGAATGTAGTACATGACTGATGTTCTATTACTAATTGCAATAGCCATAGGTGGATGGATCTTCATTAGGATTATGTTAAAGGAACCCATATTACCATGGAAAGAAAAAAAACCTAAGAAAAATAGTAATAATAAACAAATTCCAAAGTCAAAGAAAAAAAGCAAAAAGACTAAGAAGGACATAGAGGAAGAAAACCCGCTTAATGAAAAAGAAGCTGCTCCATTTCAAGATTTATTCCCTGACGTTGTTTCAATTGAAAATCATATGATTCGCCGCCTAAATAATCATTTTACAATGATAGCCGAAGTAGAACCGGTCAATTATTTTTTATTGGATCAATCAGAACAAGAAGCAATCGACATGGGGTTTGAGACATGGTTATCACAATTTAATTACCCAGTAAGAATTTACTTACAAAATCGTTTTGTTGATTTAGCTATCCCTATTGAAGAAATACAAAAAGTGATGGCCGAACAAGAGGATTTATATTACGAAGCTAGAGACTTTGGTTTAAGTATGATTAGAAATTTAAAGGACTGGCAAGCTAGTCAACCACGATACGAAACAAAGAGATACATTCTTTTTGATTATCACGTGGAAGCAAAAGACTTAAAAGCAGAAAGTAATGACGAATTAGAAGAGAAAATCATTGAGAAAGCATTCAGTGAATTAAATCGTCGGGTATCAGCTGCACGCCAACAATTGAAAAAAGCAGAAATGCCAGTATTTCTATTGACAACTGAAGGGATTGGAGAAGTTTTGTACTATGCCTTCAACCGTCGTAAAGCTATAAAAAATAGATTCAATGATATTCATAGCGAAGAGCAGTTGGCTTTATATGTTACGGCTGATCAAGGACCGGAACATATAGCGTTCGTGAAAGGAGAAATTGAAAAAAATGCCCAAGCTTCTTAAGTTAAAAAACGCTAAAAGTGAAAAAGTGAAAGCAAAAAAGATAAAGAAAGAAGAAGTGGAACAAGAATTAGAGGAATCTGATTTACCGATCAACAAAGTTCCTACCTTTTGGGACGTTATCAGTCCAGAAGGAGTAGGCATTACAGATCGTTCAGACGATTTTGGCATTATAAAACAATCACTTGGTACAAAAACGTGGTTTCGTCCATTTTATATTACCCGCGATGGCTATCCGCGTAAGTTAAAAACAAATTGGATGGATGCAATGCTATCAAGCGGCGAATTAGATTTAATGATAGACATCCAAAAGGCCAAAAAAAGTCGAGCTATTAAAATGCTTCAAAAACAAAATACCATTTTAAAATCAAACCTACATTTCCAGATAAAAAGAGGGAATCAGGACAGCATTTCTGATGCCCGTACAAAGATTATGGATAATGAAATTTTAATGGAAGAAATTCAATTCAGTGAAAACGACCTATACGATGTAAGTGTGAATGGTGTTATGTACGGCGAATCTGAACGCTACCTTGATAAATACAGTGAAGCATTAGAGGATGAAATGTCATCCATCTTTGTAAAACTCGCTGCTACTTGGGGGCGTGTTAAAAAAGGTTTTCGAACAGTTACACCATTAGCACTTAATGAAATACATGATTCTACACGAAATATTGATAGGCGAGCATTAACAACCTTTGCTCCATTCATAAGTGGTTCCGGCAAGTTTAATGGAGGCATTCCTATTGGCATTAATAAAATTACGGGTCAAAAAGAATTTTATAATGCCTTCGGAACAGCAGAAAATAGACCAGATAACTATAATATGGCGATATTTGGCGTTTCAGGGAGTGGTAAATCACTTGCATTAAAACTATTACTTGCTCGTGAAACTACCGGAATGGGAGTTTACTCACGGTTAATTGATGTAGAAGGAGAATTCACTAAGATTGTAAAACGCTTAGGCGGAGTGAATATTACTTTATCTGAAGAAAGTCGAATACGTATTAATCCATTAGCGATAAATGTAAGTACCATACCTTTCGATGAAGAAGATGAAGAATTAGATGAGTTGGAAAATGGAGACGAAAGAGTAATTATCGAACGAGATGGTGAAAAGTTCATTCAGTTTGTTCCAATTCGAGAAAAAATTAATGAGGTTATGGACTTCTTTGACATTATTTGTAGAGGAAAAAACCAGGAATCTGAGGGATTATCACCTTTTGAACGTAACTACTTAGAAGAAGCATTGAAATATTTGTATGTTGAAGATCCTCGTTTCTTATATGGAACTCATCCTTCTTCACTCTATACAGAAGGGTCCAAAGAAGAAAACGGTACGATTATTCAAGTGAAGGCTAAAAAGCCAGAGCCTACTGTTTCAGACGTTTTTCATTATGTAACTGAGCATTATGGTAGTGAATCAAAGGCACAAAGATTACTTGCTTCTGTTCGTCCGTTCTTAAGAGATGGTAGTAAACCTATTTTTGATGGACAAACCTATTTTGGTAGGGACATACATGTTGATTTACATACAACAAGATTAGTAAACTTCAACATTTCACAAATGGAAGAAGGTTTCTTACGACCAGTTGCATACCATGTAATTCTTAATTATGTCTGGGAGTATTTCGTGAAAAATATAGAAAATGAATTGAAACCTAAAATTGTTTATGCAGACGAATTTTGGACTCTTATAGATAATGAACAAACGGTTAGCTTTAGTGAAAAAATGGCACGAAGAAGCCGGAAAAGAAATGCTGGTTTCCGTATAGCTTCCCAAGACTTTGTTCGAATCGTTGAGTCTAAAAAAGCGCGCGGGGTTCTTCAAAATACCCATTCGTTCCTCTTCTTGAAGCAAAATAAAGTTGACTACAAACATATAGTCGAAAACTTTGATTTAAGTAGAGGAGAACGAACAATTCTCTTTGAAAACCCAGATAAAGGTGAAGGTATTTTACGTGTAGGTAAGTCACCAGTTCACTTACAGACAGATCCTTCGCAAGACGAGATGGACTTCGTTGTTAGTAATAAAGCGGTTTTAAAAGACGATAAAAAACGCCAAAAATTTAGTCGAAGCGGTTTTTAGCTGAATTTAGCAATGAAAGGAGTGAGTATGATTGCTAGATTTAGGTGAGAAAATTTGGGACATATTTGAAAGTTTAGCTGAATCCGCTTTAAATAGTTTTCTTAAATTTTTTGAAATAGACACTTTAAAGTCTTTAGTATTTGGTAAGCCGAACACCAGAACTGAATTAGTTTGGGCAACATTTCAAGAAAATGAATTGACTCAAGCATTCAGTCCTATCTTTAATACGATGACGACAATAGCAGGATTTGCTTTAGTAATCTTTATAATCTTTGCTGGAATGAGATTTAGTAGCTCTTCACTAATGGCTAGTAGGAGAAATGAATTTTTTGAAAGCGCTAAAGATTTAATATTTGTTGTTTTGTTATTGTACAATTTACCGCTCATATATGATCTTTTGTTTGAAATAAACAGCGCATTCTTAAATATATTTTCTAGTGCTTATGACAGTCCTTTAGGAGAATTTAAAAAGTCTTATAAAAAAAATGGGATTCTAGGATGGATTGTCATTCAGTTAGTTCTATTAGGACTAGGGATTTGGGCAAACTTTTTCTATTTAATGAGGAAAGTTACCTTAGTAATTTTAATGGGCATTGGACCCATTATGGTAGTTTGCTGGATGTTCCCACGTTGGAAAGGTATTACCCAAGCTTGGTTCAAAGAATTGTCTGGAACAATTTTCATTCAAACAATCCATGCATTTGTATTTTGGACAATTGCTATATTTTCAAAATCTACTGATGGATTTATAGCTTCTGTCATTGTTTATATTATCTTTATACCGCTAACAGAACAGCTTCGCCGTCTCGTAGGTATGGGCGGTGATACTACTAATGCTCTTTCTAAAGCAGGTTCTATGATGGGATTGGCTGCGTTAGGAGGTATGGCTGGTGCTGTCAAAAGCGCTATGGATGGAAAATCTGTGATGGGCGCGTTAAAAGGTGCATATCGAGGTACGAAAGACGGTAAAGGAAACGGTTCGGATGCTTCAGGAGATGGAGTTGATGATAAAGGAAAAGCAATGGCTGCTTCAGCAGGAAGTGACATTGGTACGACGTCAAGAGCAGAACGTATGCTTAAACCTGGTGATGTGGTAAGCCGCATGGGGAAAGCGGTGATTGGTGCAGCAGGAGCAATTGCAGGATCTGCTACTGGTCCCGTTGGAACAATGATAGGAGCGGAAGCAGGCGCAATGGCTGGTGCAGCAGCTGGTGGTTTAGCTGGTCGCGTAGGTGGTGCGGCAGCGCAAGGACTGGCCAGTCGTTTGAAAGCAGGGAAAGATGCTGTCTCTGATTTAAACAAAGCACGTGAACAAGATTTTGATGAAGGTATGGCTACGTTATTAGCAGAAAATGACACTAATAAGTGGGCTACTGATAATAAAGAAGCCATAATGAACGACCTGAAGCAAAAATTCCCTGACGCGACTGATAAAGAACTAGATGAAAAGTTTAATGAAGTAAAAGCTCAAAAGAAAGAGGCCTTAATGGGAAAAGCAAAAGGTCAATGGGCGGATGCAAAGAAAGTAAGTGGGATAGTAGCAAATGGTAATCAATTAGTCGATGCTTCATCTTCAGCAATGGCTCAAAAATGGGCTGAAGATAATCAAGCACAATTTATGGACCAATATGATAAAGAAAACCCACAAAAACCTGGGGAATCTGCTAGTGATTTTGCTACTCGTCGAATGAATGCATTTAACAAAAAAGTAGATAGTATGAAAGATCATTTTGCTGCTGCAGGTAAAGAGTATACTAGCCAATTTGGTGGTAATTCTCCTGTATCGCGAGAAGGTTTTAATAATCATATGGCTGCTTCAGTTAAGGGTCTTAAAGATGATGCTGGCAATGTTGCAAACTTAGCAGCTGCTAGTGCGGATGCTGTTGCTAATGTAGAAAGCCCTGATCTTTTTACAAGTAAAGGTGTTCCAAATAGTAATGTTCTTGCAAATAGCCTAGCTCATGTAAAAACCAATCAATCTAAAACAGACTTTATAAAGAATAGACCGTCACATATGAGTGAAGCACAGGCTCAAGCAGAATGGGCACAAATAGAGCCTGCTCGTCATGCAGAACATGTAGCAAATTATTCAGCACCTAATTTCCAAAATGCTATCCAGGATATGAAACAACTTTCTTTACCGAAAGGAACAGTTACAAAATTAGCTCAAACTGCCGGAGTTGCTACAGGAGCAGCTTTAGGAGTACCAGAGTTAAAACAAGCTGTAGAAGTAGGGAAAGCAGGCGTGTTAATGGGTACTCATCAACTAGCTGCTACTTCTCAAACAGAAGGTATATTAAAAGCCGTTCCGGCCGCACTAAATGCAGGGAAACAAGGAATGGTTAATCAATCTATTATAAATCAAGGTGGAGCTGTACAAGCAGAGAATAGCTTTGTAAACAGTGCAGGTATGGCAGGCGGTATGCTACTTGGGACAAAAGGTTATCAAGTAGCTAAGAAATTCGCTGTTAAGCATTCTCCTTATAAAAATCAGGTCGAGTCTCAAATTTCTGCTCCTTCTGAAGTTATTCAAATGGCACAAACAATTACTGATGATCGAGGAGAAACAAAAATAGCACCCGGAGCAATCCGTCAGGTTGTCACACAAGATTCTTCTCATATTGAAGTACTTACAAAAAGTGGAATTAGACGTGTGGTTTCCCGAATGGCTGCAGGTCATTCAGGTATGAACAAAGGGGACGTTGTGTACCAAGACTTGGACATGCAAAACGATATGCTAATACCTATGAATACCGGTAAGGGGCTAGGTAGTTACCGTTTAGATAGCGGTGGCGGAAGAATACCTTCATCTATACCTATCAATACAAATCCGAATAATATCTTAGGAAATCCACTGAGATCTGGCCAAACTAATACACCAGCCATGCCAAAAGCAAGCGTATTAAATCAAAAAGTAGATGCTGGAAACTTCTTCATTGAAAATATTGCTGAAGAAGGAATGGATAAGGTACAAGTTGTTATTGATAAAGGAAGCCAATATGTAACAGGACAAAAAGACGGTAAAACTTATCGTATTTCACCAATTTTTGCAGGAGATACGAGAATAAAAGCTGATCAATCTGTAGCAATCCCTGTAAGTGTGAAGAATGGGCGGTTAGAAGCTGAAAGCAATATGCTTAATTCAGTTATAGCTAAATCGAATGATTCCGATACAACAGATTACTTTAGCAGCAAGGGTGTTAAAGGTTTAATCAATGATATGGTTCCTTCTAAGCATCAACAACATGCTCAAAAATCCGCTGAGTTACGGAAGTATGCCGATCAGGTGCGCCGTAAACAAGGACTATTAGGGTAGGTGGTTGAATAATGCAAAACTATAGTGAATCAGAAGAATCAGGCGTAACGAAAGTTGTAAAAGACCAAGCAAAAAAACAAGGAAAGAAATTAGCTAAAAAAGTAGCTAAAAAAGCTGCTAAGGCTGCCGTTAAAGCTGTAGCACAGGCGGCTATGTCAGCTGTAAGTACTTTTATTACTTTCCTTGCTTCCCTTGGCTTACCGTTTATCTTAATTACACTAGGAATATTAGCTTTTATATTCCTGGTGTACGTATCTGTTACCTTAATGTTTTCGAGTGATTCTAACGTTTTAGATACAGGGCCGGAAAAAGAATTATATGAGTATATTCAAACTGCGTCAGACGCTACTGTAGATAGTAGTAAGCCTGAGCAAATACCTTACAAGGTTCCACCAGCTTTAATTGTAGCAGCATTACAAATCTATGATTCTGAAAAACACATCGGTGTATCTGATAAAAAAGCTGTAAAAATAGTAGCAGATGCACTAAAACCTGTTTTTCATTACACCACAAGAAAAGGCTATGTTGAAACTAAAACTAAAACGTGTAAAAAAAATAAAATTGGTACGGAAATCTGTACCTCTAAAAATGAGAAAACACCGTTTACTTTAAATTCAATGGATAGTGTAGAGTCGTGGGATCGAACAGTAACGTTTACTAATGAAGAGACTACTACAGGCTGGGCAAAAACCAGTGATCAAGATGGTGATACAACAACGGATACACAATCGAGAGCGTCGACTTACACGAATAGTGAGAAGACCGAAATGGATTACACGTACTATAACAAAGTACTTTCAGGTTCACCGTTTAATTACGGTACCAAAGATAAAAAGACTGTTGAAGCATTGTATCAAGCTACAGGTGGACAAATTCAATATACAGAATGGTTGAACGGAGATAAGTTAGTAGTTACTGGATTAGTTGATTTAGGGATGCTAGGCTCGGATGTTGATGTTACTCCTGGTTCTAATGTTCCCGCACAATTTATGAAGTACTATTTAGCTGGGCAAAAGAAATATGGAGTACCTTGGTATTTCCTAGCTGCAATTCATAGAGTTGAAACTGGCTTCAGTACTAATGTTAATGTCTCTTCTGCGGGTGCAATTGGACCAACTCAATTTATGCCATGTACTTGGATTGGATGGAATTACGGAGGTTGTAAGTATTTAGCTACAACGGCGCCAGGTCGTAAAATTTTAGCTACTGTCTCTATTATTAATTCTCACCGAGGATATGGAACTGACGGAGATGGGGATGGTAAGGCAGATCCTTGGAACGAAGCAGATGCAATAATGTCAACGGCACGTTATTTAGCAGCAAACCATTTTAGTACAAACCAGAACGATGCACTATGGGCGTATAATAAGTCGATTACATATAGAAATGATGTAGTATCGTACGCTAATCAATTTAAAAACGCTGCAAAATATAATGCTTCTGCAGGGAGTGGAGCTATCCCTCCTAGTAACGGCAAAGGGGCTATGAAACCTATGGTTGGTGGTATCACTTCTGGATATGGCTGGAGAAACTTAGGGTATGGTCCAGAATTTCATTATGGCGTTGATATAGGTGGTTCAATAGGAACAAAAGTAGCTGCAATTTCACCAGGTGTTGTCACTAGAAAATCTGGTGGGTGTCCAACTGTTGGTAACATTCATAGCAATTGTGGCCAAGGCTGGGGAAATTACCTTTGGGTGAAACATAATGTAAATGGACAAATATATGAAGCTGTATATGCTCATTTGTCAGCTCATATGGTCCAGGTTGGAGATAAAGTGGAAAAAGGACAAATAATCGCTCTGAGTGGTTGTAGTGGTCGTATAACGGGTCCTCATTTACATTTTGAAATACACAAGAATTATAGGAATGGTTATGCGAATGTAGTTCCTCCTGGCACAGTAATACCTTTATCAGATTAATATATGAATTGGGTGAGTTAAGTGGCCAAATGGAAAGTAATTGTAATAACAAGTGTAGTTATTATATTAATTTTAGTAGGATTGATGGTTATCTCAAATCATTCTGTTAAAAAAGAGACAGCATCCATGACCAAGACTGTTAAAAATGAAGCTGTCCAACTTAAAGATACAACGAACTCTAGTAAAACACAGCTAGAGTTCGTTACCAATCATCTACCTAAAGAATTGGGTATGGTGGATTTGGATTTAGGGACTTCTACTGATGACCCGCAAGTGATGCCTCTATCATTACTACGGACGGGTCTTTTAGAAAAAGATATAGATGCGTTTATAAGTGCATTTACCGTAGAGAATGTAGATAGTCTTCTGAAGGGGTATGACTTTGTTGAGGATCGTCAGAAAGCATTACATAATGCAATTAGTAGGATGACTAGAAATGACACGTTAACAGAATTAGAAGTTCGAAAAATTAAGGAAGCAGAGTATATACTTATTTTTCATTTCGAAAATACAAATACCTATAAGCATAATGTTCAGTTAGAGCAGAATAATAATCCTGGTGTCGATATGTCTTATCGTATTCAAACACCAATAAAAGAGTTATTAAAAGGCTTAGATGAAAACGAATAGAAAAGAGATAAATGGATGGGTCAAAAAATTGGTGATATCATACAAAATTTGTGAAAACTCAACAACCTTTAATAAACAAAAGATAGCTGATAAACTTGGAATATCTGAACAATAAAATCTTCTATCAAATTAATAGTTACTTAGAAATTAAAGATAAAGAGTTAAGAAAGTACAATGAATTCGTACAGTGCAAAGATAGTAAATTAAAAGTCAGGCTCTAATGAAATAAAGATATTAATTACTATCATTTTATACTTGATGTTCAATCAATAAAAGGACGAAATAACAATAAAAACCCCTACTACATTGTAGGGGTTTTTATTGTTATTTTATAAAATAATATTTATCCTTATTGAATATCTAAAATTTAATGTTATCACATCAAAATATTTATTAAATTAATACTGATAAAGCTTTTAATTAATTCTTAATTAATTCTTTTAATAATCATGAAATATAAAATCCATTTTTGTTCCCTCCTGATATTTAAATTAATATTAATTATCCATTTAATAATTCGATTTCTAAAATGTAATATTGTAATATCATTGTTCAAAAAAATGTTTATCAAAATAATTTTTTATATATGTTATGCATTTAATACTACGATTTTTATATTCCATTGTTGTCCTCGTCCCCTCAAAAAATAATTATTGTAAGTATATTCTTAAGTATATTCTTCTTTAATATATTATTTTCCAATTCAATCCAAGTCTCAATTATTTAAAGAAAATCGTTATCTTCGTATGGATCATTTATATCAAGACGCTCTTTAAGAGCTTCCTGTAAAACCTGTGAAAAATTAATATGATTTTCTTCGGCTAAATCATTAATCCATTTAGGTATAGTTAGTGTCTTCTTTAAAGTAGCTTTCTGAATACGATCACGAATTAAAGGCATAAATACATTTACAATGACTACAGCTTGATTAGACTCAAGGGATAATTGGTTAACTTTTGATGGAGTTGGAATTTTTTCACAATCTTGTTCCATTCCAAATGCATGTAAACCTAGTGCTTCTTTGGCATTTCGATATGCATCTTCTTCATCATCTCCACAAGTAAAAACTCCAGGTAGGTCAGGAAATGAAACTGAAATACCATCCTCGTCATAATCAAACACTGCAGGAAATGAATAAGAACGCTTTAAGCCCTCATTCTTTTTTTGTTTGTTGCCTTTGCCTGTCGTGCGCGACATATTATATAATCTCCTTTCTTTTTTATTTCTCTTCTTCTAAGCATATTTAGATGTAGCACAGGAAGTGCAGAGATTATTGAATAATAATCCCTGCTTGCTTCGCAATACTTTTAACCGTTTTTATAGGTAAACCTTTTTTGGGATGTGGCACCGTGACTTTACCTATTTTTGTCGGATGTTTATATTGCTGATGGCTTCCTACGCTATGTACTAAATACCATCCATCTGCACTTAGCTTTCGGATGATTTCTTTAGAAGAGAAGGATTTCAAAGCATAGTCCTCCTTTCAATTGAAATTTAATACACGTATCTTAACACGTATGATTAAATTTCGTCAAAAATTAAGTAGTATTAATATTGTCTTATTTAAATAGTTATATACATAATTTCAAATTGGGCATGATCACATAGATTTTAGAAATCTTAAAATATATAACTATTACATAATGTTTTATTGTTTTACATATGTTTTGTTTAATTGTTTTATATGTTTTAATGTTTTCATAGTTTAGTAACCTTACAGCTGCAATACTTTTCATTAGTTAATATAACAAAAACAGGGTTATCTATAACTTTTTCAGGGGGAAGTATAACAAAAACAGGTCGAAGTACAACAAAAACAGGGGTGGGTGTATAACAAAAACAGGGCTATCTATAACAAAAACAGGGGAGATATGAGAAATTACTAATTTTAAATATAACAAAAACAGGGTGTAACCAAACTAAAAAGACAAATTAAATATAACAAAAACAGGGCACAATCTGTAAAAGTCATTTGTGTTACCTAAAAATATAAATAATGAGTAACTTTTTAACTTAAAAACAGGTAGTATTTACCTTATCACTGATATTTCTAGTATTAATTAAGGTAATATGGCAAAATCTAAATATAACATTATAAATAATAGAAAAGTTATATTTAGATGGGGGATTAAATATGGCACAAGAACAACTGACGCTCGATTTAGCTGAGATCCCAGTACAATTTGATACAAATAATCTTGTAACAAAATCAAATCTTTTAATTGAATCTAGTTATAAACTTTCTACGCTAGAATCAAAATTAATCTTAACATTGTTTTCAAATGTTCAACCCAGTGATGAAGATATCAATACATATGTATTTCAAATACAACCCTTTGTAGAAATGTTGGATCTTAAAGGTAAATCAAAATATAAAGATTTACGTGAGATAACAAAGGGGCTTATGCAAAAGGTATATGAAATTCGTATCGGCGACACACTTCATCAAGTTTCTTGGTTATCACATGTTGCGTACAATACAGGGGAAGGTACCATTAGCATGAGGTTTGATGAATTTTGGAAACCATACATACTTCAGCTCCAACAAAATTTCACTTCATACAAACTTGGTAATATCACCAAGCTAAAAAGTTCTTATTCAATCCGTTTATATGAATTACTTAAACAATGGCAAAAGGTAGGTAAACATGTTTTTGCACTAAAAGATTTAAGATCTTTACTTGGAGTTCCAGATGATACTTATAAACTGTATGCAAATTTCAAGCAGCGTATTTTATTAAACGCTCAGAA
This sequence comes from Rummeliibacillus stabekisii, assembly GCF_007988965.1. GTDB lineage: Bacteria > Bacillota > Bacilli > Bacillales_A > Planococcaceae > Rummeliibacillus > Rummeliibacillus stabekisii. The sequence goes on along the minus strand of NZ_BJVD01000005.1, from coordinate 106,029 downwards.
AGAATTAAAAAAAGCCTCAGATATAGTTTTTGAATTTAAGGAAATTAAAGAGGGACGTTCTGTTACTAAAATTCAATTTAATATTAGTTATAATCAAAATTTCCCTAAAATAGATAAGCGGATTCCAAAGACCCCTCTGAAGAAAGAGATACCCTTCGATCAGCAAGATCTTAGAGAGGAACTTGAAAAATTGGGGGTAAGCGATAAAATAATAATTTATCTTCTAGATAATTACGAAAAGAAACGTATTAAGGCAAATATAAAATACACGAAATCCCGTATGGAATTGGGGAGTGTAAAGAAACCGGCCGGCTATGTTAAACGAGCTGTTGAACAAAATTTTGCAGATAGTCGCGGCAATGGTAATACGCTTAAAAAGAAAGAGAAAATTAATAATTTACCTCGTGAGCAAAAAAAAGAAGTAGAAGAAGGTTTAGATGTTGAAATGTTCTTATCGTATTTGGATAAGAAAAAGGAAGTATTAATTAAATTGGGAGAAAGTAAAAAGGAAATTAAGGAACAAATTCAACATGATCTAGATGACATTGAGTTAAAAGAAGAGTATGAGAAAATTTCAACTGCAGATAAAATGAAATTGAAAAATTATATTAAAAAGTTTAGTTAAAACCAGCTAAAAGAACTTATATGAGAACAATATAGCTTTTTCACTTCTTATTTTGTATTTTAGATTTCAAACTAGGGTGTTATATAAGACAAGTTAATTACCATAACCCAAACAATAATAACTAAGAACGGTGCAAACTATTTTTTAGTTTAATAAACAGAATACAGCATTAATTATGATTAGTATAAAGAAATGGAGAAAATAGTAAGGGATGCAAAAGGGAACAATACACCTAATAAGAGCAACTGAAACTTAGTTCAGTTGCTCAATTTTTATATATGATAAATTATTTTTAGAGGAAATTCTCTTAATCTACAATAGGGGTAGTTCTTAGAGGATTATAAAAAGATCTTTGGCTACATAACAAAAAATTTAAATGGATTAGCTCAAAAGTTTATAAAAGGTTATTTTATATTCTAAACCAGATCTGTCGTTAGATCTCAAAAGTTATTGCAGCTTGCTACGTACTTTAGATCTATATTTATGGTACTATATTTACAAGTTGTAAGAATTTTATAATGAAAAGGGGAGCAAGATGGTGCAAAAAGAAGATGTAGAGCAGCAAGAAGTAGAAGTGCATGTGGAAGCAAATGAAAATATTCAATCACAAGGTAACTCAAAACCTAATAATAGTTGGTATGATATTGGCATAACTATTGGGGTAGTGGGCTTAATTGCAGCACTTGGAATGGGATTTTATAAACTATTTGCCTATGAGAATTACAACTCAGATGATGACTATTTTTCGGATAGCTCATTAAATGTAAATGCTTATGTAGGTGGAGATGCCTACAACTACATTATCAATGCAGGCCAAACAACAGCTTACTTTGTTTTAGGTTTAATTTGCATGGTATTCATTTGCACAATGATGATATTACGAAAAATGAATAGATCTAATTAATTAAAGAGCATGTAACTACATTGTGATGCGCTTAAATTTTACTAGGAAAAGAGGAATATTATGAAAAAGTTTATGTTATTGGTATCAGTATTAATACTTTTACTTGCGTTTGGGTTTACTACTAATTATGCAGACGCTTCAACAGATGTATCAAAAACTATTCAAGAGCTGAAAGCAAAGGTTAAGGGACTTACACAAACTAATAAAGAGAAGGATAAGAAAATTGCACAATTAGAAAAGTTAAATAAAAGTAATGAGAAAAAAATCAAAAGATTGTATGACCAAAAAGCAGAAGTAAGCAGAATTTCAAGTAAAAAAAGTGGCATTATCAGACAATACGAAATGGAAAATAGATGGAAGATAGAATCTACAATAGATTTATTAATTGATAATGCGGCAAAAGGTTATAATAATCCCCCACAAGTACAACCAATTGATATAAAAATTAATTCTAATCGTTTCCATGACCAAGATATTGAAAAACATGTAACAGATCAAGAGTTTAAAGAGATAGTTGTTAGGTCTGTACGCAATCGGTATTATCAATATGTAAAAGTAATATCTGTAACGATTGAATTGCCGACTAGAAATTTAGTTATTAAAATTGATGAATCAATATAGGAGTATTCTTTTATGACTAATCCCATCTATTAAAGTCCTTATAAAGAGCAATATGTAAATCAAACCTAATAGCAATGTAATCATTTACGAAAGTTCTGGTGTTTGAAGTAGCGAAAGCATTCTATTTGAGAGCTTTCGCTTTTCTATTTATAAACCAATCTACTAAAATAGGAAATATTTGATAATGATTTATCACATAGTATAATGAATAGTGAAGTATAAAGGAGGGTACAAGAAATTGTTTGAATACATTTTTGAAGGTGAACCATCATATTTAGACTTTACAGATAAAGAGTTAAGTACTGTAGAAGAAAAACTAGGCGTTAAATTACCTGAAACATATATTAAGTTAATGAAAATACATAATGGCGGAGAACTTGCTTACAATACATTAAAAATCTCCGGCGAAGAAGTTATAATTGATGAATTAGAGGGCATTGCCTTAAATGAAGGCATTGGAAATTCTAACTACCTTGTAGAAGAGTGGGAGCTAGATAAAGGCTTTGTTGTCTTTGCAGGAGATGGTAATTACTGGATCGTATTCGACTATCGTAATTATACAGGAAACGATCCAGCAGTCTTCTATATAGAAGAGGATGGGGGTAAACCAAAAAAAGTTGCCAAGAACTTTGAAGAGTTTGTAAAAAAACTACAAGAGCCTGAAGAGATTGATTTTGATGAAGAAGACGAGGAAGATGACCATATTTACACTAAAGAAGAATTCGAGAAATTAATGGAAAAAGGCAAGTCTTATGTAGATATTGCTAACTGCTTCGATCAATTTGCTGAAGAAAAGGGAGACCTTGAATGGTTTATTAAAATGGCCTTAAGAGGGATTGATAAGAAACATTTAGATACACTTTCTTGGACTATTGGTGAATCAGTTCTGGTAAAGTTAAAGAATGATGATGGTGAGGATTGGCCAACTGAAGAACTAAATGAATTAGCTGAAAAACTAATCAATTTTAAGGATACTGATGGATTACTTGATAGCTATACCGCTAAATTTGGAAGAAAACTACAAAATAAATTAAATAGAAAGAAATAGAATTTTAGAACAGCTAATAAAACCCGCCTATCAAATTGATAAGCGGGTTTTTAGTTTTTATAAATTGGAAATAGAATTATTCCCACCACATTGCTAACATTATTTAGTACCCCATATTTTTTTTCCACCAGTATGACCAGTTGCTTCATGTTTTGTCGTCTTTACTAACTGCATATATCCTCTTGTCTGGTGATGATGCCAAGTGTACCCCTTTGGTGTTTTACCTTTTTTAATTAATTTTTGCTCAGATTTTTTAAACTTTTTCAAAGCAGATTTGTTTTTAGCTAAAGCATAATTAGCGTGTTTAAATTGCGTATCATTTACTGATTTTAAATATTTTTTCGGTAAGGTAATGGAGCCATAAGATTTGAATTTCGGGAATCCCTTTGAATCAAATTTAACACCTGACTTTGTATGTTTTTTGTTAGCTAAGGCTCCATTTTTAATGTTAACCCATTCAGTCTTATCATTATAGTATGTAGCCTGAACTTGCTTCTTTCCCTTATAAGTTCTTGTCTTTGCTTTTAAAGGAGGGAGAGTCTTTACAACCTTTTTCTTTGGTTTCTTAGGCTTGGGTTTCGGTTTAAAGCTTGGGAATTTGAATCCTTTCGCCTGTACTTCATTACTACTATTACTTGTATGAGTGTTCAAAATTGAGGAAGTTGAAGAGACAAGTGTGAAAAAGATAGAGAAAGCCAGAAATACTTTTAAAGATTTTGCTAATTTCATATAATATCACTCCTATAAATTATAGTTTGATTTATATTCTAAATTTAACATATGTTAGTATTTAAAAATTAAAGAGAAGTCAAATTGGTACTTTTTTCAAGATACAAGGGTAGATAATTAGCACAAATTATACAAAATACGTCAAAATTCGACTTTTAGTAAAAAACTATGTAAAGATTTAAAAAAATCAGTATTTAAAATTAAACTAGAACAAAACTCCTGATATGTACATTTATAAATACCTATTTATATACTAATTCTTATGCTAAAATTATTTAAAAAGGATTTAACGGAAAACCGAAAATTCATATCACACGTTCTAATTAGTTTCAAGTAGAGAGGAGTGTGAGAAAATAGCTATGAATAAGATGTCACTAATTATTTTGTTGCTATCAACCATTTTATTAGGTGCTTGCAATCAAAATACAAAAGACAAATATGCAGAAGATAGTCAAAAACATCAATATGCCACTTCTCAGGAAATCAAAGAATTGAAAAGTTTATTGAAAGATGGAGAAAATAAAGAGTTTATCACTCGACTTGCAGTTTTAAAAGATTCTAATAATAAAGAAGTGACAATATTGAGTAAAGAATTTATAAATAGTTTAATACAAGAAAAAAATATAAAATTTTTAAATGAAGAACAAGATTTCATTCAGAAAGAACAGACATTATTTGATGAAAAAACTCGAAAAAAAGTCAAAAGAATAATTAGTAAAGAAAAAGCAAAACTGCTGGATGTAATGGCATTAAATATTAATAATAATAATTATGCAAAAGTTAAAGAGTTATACGAAAATATACTCTTAGTGAGTAATCAGGAAGCTTTAGCATTATATGAGTATGGAAATTATTTAGAAAAGGGTGAACGGTCCTATAATGCTTCATACAATTTAGCGATTAATGTTAATCCTCTCTATAAAGGAAGATTGAAAAATGAAATCACTGAAGCAATAACTGACAAAAGTTATTTAGGTACAAGTATATATGACCCAATGGATAAAAATGAGTGGGAGGCAAATTACAATACGATAAAATTATCAAGAAAGAATACTGAAATAGCTAATAAGGAAGAAGAAGAACCTGTTGATTTAAATACCCCATCAGAACCCTATCCTCCACAAATAGGTATGACTGACTACGAAGTGTTAAATGAGTCAACTTGGGGTAAACCTAAAAGAATTAATACAACTGTCACTGTTGATGGTAAAAGAGAACAATGGGTATATTCTTACGATAAGTATCTTTACTTTGAAGATGGCTATTTAGTGAGTATGCAGTATTAGAGAAAAAGACTATTCGTATTTGGGATAGTCTTTTTTTGTTATTTATTTTATTCCGATAAAATAATTCCAATATTATTAAAGATCGCTTATAACTTTTCCTTAAGATTTCTTTTCAACGGATTTTTAAAGCAACCTCTTAGTTAACCTAAGAGGTTGCTTTTTTATTAGTTATCGAATTTTTCCTTTAATTATTCAAATTGTACTATCAGGTAAATATAATCTGCAAAATATTATGTGTTTTTTATGTTTCTGTACTAAAAATTTAACAATTTATACTGTTTTTTTACAATATATATATATTTATTAATAAGATTAGGATATGATAGTTTTTGTGTTATTTGTAACATGAATATTCCAGGGAGGTAACAAATGAATAAAAAATTTATTAAATCGGTTTCTGTTTTTACTATACTAGCAATGTTAGTAAGCTTTATTCCTCAGTTTGCAATCGATGCATTTGCTGAAAGTAATAGTGAAACATCTACTGATTCAGAAGAAACAAAAGGAACTGAAGCGACTGATAAAATAGACACATCAGCATTCAGAGAAATTAAAAAAGAAAGAACAGAAACCACTAAGACGTTTAAAGACAACAACGGAAATTATTATAAGGAAATATATTCCGATCCAATCCATAAGAAAGATACAACTGGCTATGAAGACATTTCTGAAAATCTAACTTCTACAGGAACGGGCTATGTATCTACTGAAAAGACATCATTAGAATCTATGTTTCCTCAATCAATAAAAAGTGATTCGACAATTGAGTATAAAAAAGGCGATCATTCTCTAGAATTTACATTAAACTCCGCTTTAAAAAATGATCAATCCATTGCTCCTACACTCAAAACGAAAAATATCACTGAAGAAAATAAAAGTACTTATGAAGACATCTATCCTCAAATTGATTTACGCCACATTACATTTAATGAAGAAGTAAAAGAAGATTGGATTGTCAAGAAATATACAGGTATCCACCAATTTAAATATACAATTCAGACGGATTTAATTGCGAAATTAGAATCTGATGGTTCCATATCATTTAAAGAGAATGCGAACAATCCGGACGCCATCTTTACTCTACCTCGTCCTATGATGATGGATTCTAATATAGATGATGCTAAAGGGGAAGGGGTTTACTCAGACAAAGTTCATTATGAACTTACGAAACAAAAAGATAATACTTATGAGTTAACTTTAAATGCTAATGAAGATTGGTTAGCTTCTTCTAAAAGGGTTTATCCAGTTTATATCGATCCATCTGTCAGCACTAAAATGACCGCTACTGCGCTAGGGGATACGTATGTAACAAGTAAATATCCTACGGCGAATTTCAATAAAATGTGGGATCCTACACAGGGTGAATATGTTTTACAAACAGGTTATTATGATGCAACATCTGGTACTAACTATGCTTTTATTAAATTCGACATAAAAGATTTAAAAGGTGCTACTATTGATCAAGCACAATTAAGTACGTATGTTACACACGCTTATTATGCAAGTGAAAAGAACGGACTCTGGGTTGATGCTGTCAATGATATTTGGCATACTGCTGATTTGACTTGGAATAACAAGCCATCTTCTACAAAGATTACAAGTGTAAATGTAGGACGAGATGAATGGGCAAATTTTAATGTTACTGGCACAGTACAATCATGGATGTCTGGAGAAACACGTAACAACGGGTTTAAATTGCACACTAATGGACACGGAAAAACATATTGGAAGAAAATTAGCGCTGAAGAAAATGCAAACAAACCAAAGATTACCGTTTCTTATCATTATGAAGATAGTCCAAAACCAACTGTTACTGCAACTGCCTATAATGATGGCTCAAATAATGGTTATACAGATGTAAAATGGAAATCAGTTTACGGGGCTACAGGCTATAAATTATTGTTATACGATGGAGCTAAGTACGAAGAAATCTATTCAGGCTCAGCTACCAGCTGGACTTCAAAAGGGAAAAAGATTTTCCCGAAAGGTCCTTATAAAGCGACTACAACGTTTGCAAAAGACGGGGCTGGCGTAGAATTTCCAGACGATCCATCGGGCTTTTTTGCTGCAAAGGGAACAGCTAATTATAAAGAGTATAAGTTCCGTGTTGTCGCAGTCTATCCAACGGGAGACGGCCCACAGTCTGAGTTTGCTAAAAAGGTGATACCCCTTGCTTCAAATGCACCGGAGAGACCAATTGTAACTGGTTATCAATACCCTGAAACTGATAATGAAAATGCTGGACGCGGTTGGCTAGATATTAAATGGAAACCAGTTGCAAATGCAACAGGCTATAAAATCTTAATTTGGAATGGAACAAAATATGAAGTATATACAGTAGGGAAGGCTACCACTTCTATTAGTACGAAGGGGAAGAAACTCTGGCCTACAGATGCTGAGGTTAAGGCAGGCAGCACTACATTCCACCAAGCCTCATTAGATGATCCAAAAAGCGTAGGGACTGGCGCCGAACTACCAATGTATCCAGGTAAAACATATGGCAACACATCGAAACGCTTCAGTATTCGAATCATTGCGACTTCTCCGGCTGGTGATTCGGAACGTTCTGATATTAACTATGGTTATATCCCGTTGTATCCACCTAAAACTATCCATATCGCTTCAAATGAAGTAGATTTAACAGAAAATAAAACAAGTTTAACAGTGGATTGGAATCAAGTGGATAATGCTAATTTTTACGACGTTACAATAAGTGGTGAAAAAACAGGCGTCAAAGAAACATTCCAAGTAAAAAATGCCTTAAAGTATACTACCAAAAAACTTTTTGATATAGATGATACGTATACGGCAACTGTTCAAGCTTATTACTATGACGATTCTGCAGCACCCGATGATGAAGAAGATAACCCTAAAATGAATGGTGTAAAACGCAGTTTAAGTCCTGACTCTTCTAAAGCAAGTATCATTCCAAATTTACACGAAGATCTGTTAGGAATAGAAGACTATTTCACATATGATGAGCAGGAATTTGGCAATGCAACAGCCAATGTCAATGTAACAACAGAAAATATGGTTTTACAATTTACAGATGAATCACTCTACACACGCAGTGATTTAGGATATGACTTCATCCGTACGTATAACTCTCGTTCTACAAAAGTATCATCCTTAGGAAAAGGTTGGACATTTAATGGTAATGAGTCATTGACCCTTATAAAAGAAGGTATATCTTACACTGATGAGGATGGAACGGTTCATTTATTTGAAAAAGAGGGAGACAAATACAAATCTCCACAAGGGCTATACGAAACATTAGAGAAAGTAAATGATACGACTTACAAGATGACGGATAATGATCAATTCGTTCAAACATTTAAAATAGGGAATAATTCAGATCAGTACTTCATTGCATCCTATCAAGATGAATATGGCAATCAAATTGATTTCACAAGGAATAATCAAAACCAGTTAATTATGGTTTCAGAAACAAAGGGAATTGAAAAACAGGAAAAAATTCAAATTGAATATACGGATGGTAAAATAAGTAAAGTAAAATTCGCTGATCATTGGACAACTTACACATACAATGGTGATTTACTTGTTCAAACCAAAATTGGCAGTGATCATACAACTAGTACGATTACTGAAAATTTCTTTTATGATGATAATGGTCAACTTACAAAATATAAAGACGGTGAAAACAACCTAACTGTTTTTTCGTATAAGGAAAATGAGTTAACTATTTTTGATCAACAAGCAAATGATCAAGAATTATCCATTACGAATACCTATCAATTTAATGATAAGGAAAATGAGTTCAAAACGATTGCAACAGATGCTTCAGAAACCGTTTATAGACGAGATAAGGATCATGGTACGTATGCAGTTACACAAGTAACAGAGCCTTCCGAAACCAATAATAATACAACATTATATCTCTTAGAAGGATATAATATTCTAAGAGTGACTTATCCAGATGGAAAGATTGTAAATAATACCTATGATTCAAAAGGAAATGTCTTAACATCTACATCTACTGAAGGTACGGTTACAAATACGTATAATGAACAAAATCAACTTGAAGAAACGGTTGCGGAAAACGGAGAAACTACGAAAAATACGTATGTTGGCCCTTCACTAATAGCTTCAACTGTAAAAAATGAAACAACAAAATATGAGTATGACTCCTATGGTCGTGAAACAAAAATAACTTATCCAAACGGTACGTTTGATACTACGACATATGATGACGACCGATATACAGTTTCCACAACAGATAAAGAAGGAAATAACTCGAATATTGTTTATACTGTCTACGGACAACAAAAGGAAGTTACAGATGCAGATGGACATACAACAAAATATACGTATGACCCATTATATTCAGAAAATATAACTTCTGTAACGGATGGCATTGAAAAGGGTAGCATTGAAACGGATGAGAATAGTAGCAAAACTACTTACTCGTATGATGACAACAATAATATATCTTCATTAACAGATGCACTAGGACGTACAAAAACTTATAGTTATAATGATAACGACCAAGTGACGAAGCTAGTAATGCCACAAATGACATTCCAGTATGTATACGATTTAAACGGAGAATTGAGTATATCAATTTTGCCTTCAGAAATTGCAACATTCTTTAGTTATAATGAAGATGACCAAGTAGATAAGGTTCAAATAAAAAACAAGACTGGTGATGTGGTTACTTCAACACATTATCAATATGATGATTTAGGAAATGTGAGTCAAGTATCGCAAGATGACCAAATCTTAAAGACTTATGGCTATACAGATGAAACTAACTTACTATCTAATTATGGCCTGAAGTCATTTTCTCAAAGTTATCAATATGATGAACAACTTCGTCTGACAGATCGTGAAACAACTTATAACAACACGTTTACGGTTAATGAACAAACAAATTATAAAAAAGACAGCGATGATGTTGGTTATATAAAATACGGTGAAAATGATGAAGTGTTACATGATTATCAATATAATCAAGATTCATCAGAAAACCAAAATACAGTAACACTCAATAATGATCTATTGAAACAAGTCGCACAATTTAATGATGCTAACTTACTAGCATCTTTGACGTATACATCTAAGGAACAACAACCATTTGAAATTGGCTATGACTATACGAATGGCGGTAATATTTTAAAAGAAACCATTCAAGGTAAATCAACCTCCTATGAATACGACGGCAAGAACCAATTAAAAAAAGAAACGTTTTCAAATGGGGATATCAATACGTACGAATACGATAAAGTTGGGAATCGAACAGCGGCACATTTGAATGGAAAAGGCTTTAAATTTAGTTATAACGATGCCAATCAAATTGAAAAGAAAAATGATATAGCTTACCAATATGATATAGATGGTAATTTACTACAAGATGAACATTTTAGATACACATATAACGAAGCACAAAGCTTAAAAAGTGTTCAAACATTAAAAGGAGATGCAGTAGCCTCTTACACATATGATGAAACTGGTCTTCGTTTAACAAAAACAATTGGCGATACAGTGCATGAATACTTCTATAATAATGAAGTACTAGACATGGAAGTCATAAAGAAAAATGGTGAAGTCACCCAATACCGTTATTATGAATGGAATGACTACAAACCACTTGGCATGGTTGTGAAAGATAAAGCCACAACAGGAAACTTCCAAACAAAAGCATATCAATTCATTACGAATCAACGTGGGGATGTATTAAGCATTCGTGATCAAGACGACAAAGAAGTCGGTTTATATCAATATGATGCTTATGGAAATGTCTTATCCGTAGAAGGCGAAGTTGCAAAAGATAACTCTATCCGATATGCAGGTTACTATTATGATCAAGAAACAAAGAATTACTATTTGCAGGCTCGATACTATAATGCTGAAAATGGGGCATTTTTATCCTTAGATTCACACCCAGGGGATGATGATCAACCGTTATCGCAAAATGGTTATAACTATGCATCAAATAACCCTATTATAAATACTGATCCAAATGGCAATTTTGCTAAATACGTATTGATGGGTGTTTATTATGTTTACAAGATTTACAAAGTTCGAAAAGTATATAAAACAGCAAAAGGTATAAAGAAAAGTAAATTCATAAAAAAGAAGAAAAAAGTTAAAAAGTATAAAAAAGTTAAGTTAAATACGAGTGTTATTGCAAAAAAAATACCCTCATTACAAAGAATAGATAGTGGTTTAGAGGAAGACTGGTATCATAGGGCATGTTCCTACTTTTCAGTGAAACAGTTACAGAAAGGTCGAGTATTTACTATGGGTGGCCGTGATGGAAGACCTTACACACATCTTAAGGCTAAAGTGCTCCTTAAAGGCCAAGAAGGTGTGGTTCATTATATAATAAATAGAGAAGGGCAAATCACACATCAAATGTGGTCTAAGGGTACAGCCAGCTATTACTTAGATACCTTATGGTAATTTATACTCTTGAAAGGGAGATGAATGATTAATATGATAGATTATCAACAAGAAGAATTTATTTTAGATATGCCAGAGAACTCGCTAAATTTAAATATTCCGTATGCTTTCTTTATAGAACATACCTCATTGAATTGGAATGAGTTTTATTTTGGATTAAAAAGTCAATATGTTTCTCTAAACTATGCTATTGAAAAAGCAGTATCAGACGTATCACTTAATAATAGTACTTCAAATACGTTACTTGAGCTAGCTTCACTTTTTAAAAATGAAGAAGACTTAGCGAAGAAATACATTAATGACTTAATAGAAGAAAAAATAATTGATCCAATACTATTGGAAAATAAAAAATTCATGATAGATTGTAAAAACAAATATCTATATATTGCTTTATTGTGGTTGTTCCAAGATCCTAAAAAATATAACCATCCTAAAGGATTCGAATTAAGAGAAATGGCCTACAACGCTAAAGTTTATAATGTTATATGGGATTTTAAAATCCCTTCAATACCAGCTCGTGATTTTCGATATTTCTCGATGACTTTTGAAGTAACAGAGAAAAATCAAGAACTATATTTAAATAGATGGAAACAATTTTTAGAAGAACAAAAACAGATAGTCGAATAAAGAATATGTATCAGACACTATGGCAATTCTGTTAACCTTTTTTATTATTAAGTAAAATAGACCTCACTCTATATAGAGTGAGGTCACTTTTTATGGATAACCCATTACCTTTATACTTAATCTTCCTACTGATGTAGGAGGTGTGTATCCTGTCTAGGAGCCCAGAGAGTAAAAAACTAGGCTTTCTTGTAGTCTTCGATATATTTTCTAAGGGTGTATATTATGGATGGAGTAAAAAATTTTACAACGAAGGCCTAGATGAGGGGAGAAATTTCTATAGTTATGCTGCCATGTTGCTGGAAAAAAAGCTAATTAAGGAGCATATAAAATCGATTTTAAACTTATTTTTATAATTCTTTAAGCATGTTAATTCTTTTATTATCAGGAGAAATTAAATTTAGTAACCCTCATATTATTTCATACATAATAATAGTTATTTCATTGCTTGTTATTTTAATAAATAAAACTCTAGATGTAGAAAAAAGAGAAAGTATTTCACCATTCAAAAATATGATAATCGGAGTAATTATAGCGTTTATAATTTTTTACGTAGAAAAAGTAATTTATGCTAACATAATCTGATTAGGAATAATAATAAAGAAAAAACGCATTTAGAACCTTATCTTTTTACTTTTCATTAATTATTCAATGGCTCTGTGATTAGGCAACAGCAAATCTATGCAGGAAAAGTTTATTTCATCGGTTCTGAGAGTTTATGAACCTAATTGCCCTAAATAAGTGTTAGCGTTTTAGTAGCAGTTTATTCCTATGGACTCTCACAGAGCCTTAAGTGATATCCTAGCTCTATTCATATGAATTTTTAATTAATGAACATTGAACATGCCATGAGCCCAGAGAGTAAAACTCTGGGTTTTCTTTTGTAAGTCCATAAAGTTAGTTGTTGAAAAGGGTATTAGAAATACAATTGTTCGCAAAAGAGCGATTTAACGAATAATTGATATCGAATTCTTAGATTTTATGGTAGAATAAAAAAAGATACTACAAGCTGCATATGCTAGCCAATAGTATCTTTAAAATGATATTCGTAAAACTGCATGTGCAGTCAATAAAATATCATATATAAATTTTATGTTATTTGTATTGTTATTATACATATAAAATGCTTTAAGTACAAGAGTTATACCTAAAAGGAGTGAGAACCCTGTCTAATCATAAGAGTTATGATATTAAAATTTTCTTTGATGAAAGTGGCAAAAGTACAGAGAAAATACATTTGATGGGTGCAATTTCAATACCTAACGCTTTATATATAAAATATGAAGAAGAATTAGATAGTATCATCAAATCTTCTACCTTACATTGGACTAGCTATAGTGGCTATAAACCTATATACAACAATATAAAAACAATTATCCATCGTGTAATGCTGAAATATCCTTTAATAAAAATGAATGTAATATCTTTTGATATTAATAAGATTGAGAAAAATTCTGCGCCCATAAAATCTAATATCGAAGATATAATTGACCGTACAATTTATACTAAATTTCCAGAACGAGTTGTATATGGACTTCTGAGGAAATACGGAAAAGACACTTTTGTAAATGCTCAAGTCTTTATTGAACACGACCACACTTATGAAGCTAAAAAATATGATTTGAAAGTGGAAATGTTTCACCAACTTAATATTCAATCTATTTACCGTGGTGAAAACTTTAAAGTAAACCAAGTTGGATATCTATCAAAACAGTCTACTTTTGGGATTGAGTTAGCTGATTTATTGTTAGGAATGGTAAGAACAATTATCTTAAATGAACGCCCTACTTCTAAAAGAAGTGCAGAAAAAAATAAGTTAGTTATGGAGCTTCTATTAGATGGTAATTGTGGATTTTTAGACTTCGCTAAATCAATTACTTTATATGAGTGGAATGAATATTCTAATGAGTTAAAAGCTATTCCATTTGAAAAGTATATTGATGTTTTTGTTAGTTCAAACATGTTTTAAAAACTTATCTTTTTAACTACTCACCACAAAAAAGAACAAATGTTCGTTAAAATTATATTTTGCGAACAATGAAAGGGAAATAATATGAACATTCAATTTTTATTAGGGATAATTTTCGGGATTTTTTTATCAACTGAACTATTTTTAATTAATAAGTGTGTTAAAGGATTTAGTTCTGGAAAAATTAAATTAAAATGGGAATTATTTTCAATTTATAAATGTGTGAAAGGATTAGGTTCTGGAAAAATTAAATTCAAATGGGAATCCTCCTTCATTTTAAATTTATTAAATCTCGCTTTTAATCTTTCAGTTGTATTAGTGATATGCTTTGGTATTAAAGATTTATCAACTAAATTTGCCTGGTTAGTAACATGGATAATACTCAATATTATTATCTTCTTTATCACAAAAAATTTAAAATTTGAGAATAAAACTAGTCGGGCCAGCTTTTACTTTGTAGTATCAATCATGTATATCTTACCAATTATATATATCATGAATTCTACAACTTCACGTTCATATTCCAAAGTAATACATAGGAAAGATGGATACTATATTGAAAATGCACCAGACTATACAACTCTAGCAGTTTTTATGGGTAGTATTGCGTTTAGTGTAATAATCACGTTGTTAACTTATAAAGAAAACGACTAGGAAATATAATTTAGTGTTAATATTTTAGGAGGTTTCAAATGGCTCTTACACCGGAACAACAACAAGTACTAGCTTTAATTGATAAACACTTGGAGCCAATGCCCTTTTACGTTAAAGAATACATATTATCAAAAAAACGTTCTGGCTTGGCCCCTAACACGCTTTTGCAATACCTATATAGATATAGACACTTTTTTAATTGGTTGCTATCTGAAGGTATTGTGGAAGCTAAGGATGCTGCTTCAATTGACTATAAAGAATTAGAAGATATGAAAAAAGAAACAATTGAACTTTACTTGGATTATTTGAAAGAGGAAAACATAGCTGAAGGAGATCAAGTTGAGCATCGAGGACCTGCAGTTGTCGAATTATCTATCCATGCTTTAAAATCCTTGTTTAACTACTTAACGAAGGAAACAGAAATGGAAAATGGAGAATGTTACTTCTATAGGAATGTTATGAATAAAATAGTTATCCATAAGAAGCGTGAAACTGCCAATAGACGAGCTAGAAATATCAGTTCGATTATCTTAAACGAAGAAGAAATTTCTGAGTACCTGGAATTCATCAAGAATGATTATGGTAATTTGCTCGACTCCCCCCTTGCTCAAAGACGTTTTGAAAGAGATAAGGAACGGGATATTGCAATAAACTCTTTAATCCTGGGCACGGGAATGCGTGTTGGTGAGATTGCCTCTATCGAAGTGAAAAAAGTACATTTAAATAAAGGTACTATTGAGGTTACTCGTAAAGGTGGCACGGAAGATACAGTCCTTGTTATGGAAAGTGCATTAAAAGATTTAAAAGAGTTTATGCAAATTCGGAACAACCGTTATAAAGGAGCAAAGGATTCCCCTTTCTTATTTGTCAGTGTATACGGTGGAACAGCGAAAGCTCTCTCCCGACGAGCTATTCAAAACGTGGTCAATAAATATACAGCTGCTTTTGGTCAAAGTAATGGTATAAGTCCCCATAAGCTTCGTCATAGTTTTGCGGTAGACTTTATCCGCAATGGTGGGGATATTATCTTGCTACGAGATCAATTAGGACACAATGATATTAAAACGACTTCCCTTTATACGAATATGGCTAATAAAGATAGTGAAAAAATCTTAAACAAAATGGATCAACATCGAAATAAACAATAAATAACCGCAAAAAGGGAGCATCTATAGTTATATTATCTAAAATTGTTATGTATTAAAGAATAGAATATAATGTCACACATTTTATTCTATAAAAGAGAGGATAGATGAACAGCTGAAACGCCTGCATTCATCTATCCTTTTTATATAACAAATTTTCTCATTGACTACAAAATAAAGTTTTTGTTTGCTCAACTAAAATGCCAATGAACTAACGCACCCATTTGTCTAAGTATACTTATTCACAAACTATTAGATATCAACTATATTCTCTAACATGAATAGATTCTCTTTAAAATAGTTAACAAATGGATGCTCATTCTCATCCGTTTTTCTTGTACATACAAACAAGCTTTGATTAATTTCCACCTGCTCCAAAAATACTCGGCTTAGTCTTCCTTGTGCTAATGATTCAATTACGCTGCAGGCTGGTGCGAGTAACATTCCGAAACCTGCCTCCACAACTCTGATCGACTCGGGCAAACCTTGCATTTGTAAGCCTAATTTTGGTAACGGGCAATTATGGTTATAAAAAATTGCCTCTAACAAATCACGCGTCGAACTACCTGGTTCCCTATATATAAAATCATGCTCACTTAAATCAAATATCGTCACCTCTTTATTCGCTAAAGGATGTGATGGATGTACAACAAACCAAAATGGGACATCCAGCATTTTCTCGAAGTTTAAGTCTTCATGACCGATGTTACTTTGCACAACAAAGCCAAAGTCATCTTCGTAATTTAGGAGTCGGCGTTCAACAGTCTCTACATTCCCTAACGATACATATACATCGACATCTGGATTTTCTAGTTTATAACCAGCAATTACAGGCGGTAAAATATAATTCATTGCAATAATGGCCGAAGCAATATTCAATTTATGCTTCTTTTCCAAAAATATTTTTAATTTTTCATCAATCTGATTTTCTAAATGAAATAAACGCAATCCTTGCTCAAAAAGGAATTTACCTTCAGTTGTGAGCTGAATCCCCCTTCCCTTGCCAGTAATTAATTTTGCCCCAATTTCCTGCTCTAGTTTTCGAACCTGGGCTGTGACAGCGGGCTGACTAATAAGTAGTAAATTTGCCGCTTTGGTTATGCTCCCTAGCTTAGCGACATTTGTAAAAATTCGTAGCGCATGTAAATTCATTTTTCACCCACTCATAATTTAAATTGATGAATAGACAACAATTTTGTATTTGTTTTATGAATAGTATAGCAGTAATTTAGGTCTAGGGTAAAAAACGCAGATATGGCATCAACAAATTAAATGATATCGAAATGAGAGGAGTGCAAGTCTTGAAAAATGTCTCGAAAATAATTGTTAAAGAAAAAGAACCCCTATACAGAAGAGGAATATTTACCTTTAGTTCTGCTCATTTTTTAAATGATTTAGTGACCACAGGGATGGTCCCAGCATTAGTTGTACTTTATAAAAACGAGTTAAACCTTAACTTTACCCAATCCTCTTTAATAGTTTTGATGTGTTATTTAACGTCATCCATTTCTCAACCGTTTTTGGGCATGTTGGCAGATCGGAAGCCTCGTGCCTGGTTGTTCCCCGTTGGGTTGTTTTGCTCCATTATGGGAATTGCTTTGACAGCAGTGGCCCCTTCACTTCCATGGCTGTTGCTATTTATTTCTATTTCAGGTCTTGGTTCTGGGGTGTTTCATCCAGAAGCCTCACGGGCAACCCACCTCGCGTCCGGTACAAAAAAAGGACTTGCCCAAGCTATTTTTCAGGTAGGCGGGAATGCCGGACAAGCCTTCGGACCCTTAATTGTTTCACTCTTTATAATTCACTCAGGGATTCACGGACTGTTATGGTTCATTCCCGTAGCTTTTTTATCTCTTGGGTTAACGGGACAGATATTGCCTTGGTTAAATCGAAAACTAGATTTTGTTAGAACTGATAATAAAAAACAATTAAAAGGTAACAACAATTATCTAGGAGCAACTCTGCTTTCCTGTGTCATCATCCTGCGTTCATGGTGCCAGATTGGTGTGGTGGTCTTTTTGCCCTTTTACTTGCACAACTTATCGGTCCAGCAGTCTGAAATACTCAGTTTCGTTTTTGTCGGAGCAGGTGCGCTCGGTACATTCTTTGGCGGAGTACTTGCAGATAAACTAGGAATGAAACGCTTACTTGTCAGCTCCATGTTGATTGCAACACCGTTTGCGATTATTTTTCCACATGTACATGGTGTGTTGTCGGTTATTGTTTTGCTCTTATTTGGATTTAGTGTCCTTTCTACATTCTCGATCAGTGTGATATTTATGCAGCACATGCTTCCCAAGAACATTGCTCTTGCATCCGGACTTTCGATTGGATTTGGCGTAGGAGCTGGAGGGATTGGTTCTGTTTTTATGGGCGGAATATCGGACATCTTTGGAGTGACAACTGTGTATACGATTCTCTCTATACTTCCACTTGGCGGAGCCCTATTTGCTGTCTTTATACCAAACGATCGAAAAGAAGAGGATCAGGTAGCTAAATGACCTATGAAAAAGTGGAGTTTTCACAGTTTTTCCGTATAGGTGAGTTTTAAATACATACAAATGGATGGCTGAGAAATGAAAAACTACGAAATAAAATATAATTAAAAAAACCTACTTTTAAGTAGGTTTTTTCTTTGCCCTAATTGCCTTTTTTGTTGGTAAAGGTATTCCTAATGAACAGGTGTAAAAATCCCACAATTGCTAGTAAGAGAATTACACATAATATAGTTGTTTTGATCTAATGTTATTGTAATACTTTCAAATCATAAGAATAAATATTTTTCCCTCTTATGCTTTTAGATAACTTGTCAAAGTTTTGAATGTCGGTTGATTTGATGAGTTCTCCACTATCTAATGAATATTGTTCTAAATAATACTTTCCGCTTTTTTTCTCATTATATCTAAATACATATAAATAGTTATCTTTAAAATAAGTTTCCTCATTATGTCTTATTTTGGATTGATTAGCATTTATAAGTGAAAACTTTTTCTTGATTTTTTGGGTTGAGGTATTAAATGTATAGACATCCCCTAGACCATTTACATAATAGAGTTCTTTTTTATATAAATAAGCAGAGTTCTTAACGTTGTATGGATCGGTTGCCACTAAGTCCTTCATGTCCTTGTAATCTAATAATTTAAATACTTTTTGCTTTTTATTGATTTTATTTATTTGGTACAAATACACCTTCGCATTGTAATCATCTAAAGTAGAAGACAAAATAAAATAATAGTATTTTTGATCAGCCAGAATTGGAGATAGTGCATTCATGTCAACGTCTTTTTGAGTATTTAACTTTGTAACTTGTTGAGTTTTAACATCTTTGTTAAATACAACTTTTTTTAAATTAAATTCATTTTCTTTTACATCGTGTGTCAAAATAGATAAATCAGTCTTATTTAAACCTGATGAAGCTATATAAAAAGGAATTGTGCTGGTTTTAAATCCTTTTTCGTTACCAAAACGGACATCCGAATTATAACTACCTTTGTTAATACCACTATTATAAATACTAAAGAAAATATTTTTATTCTTCAAATAGCCAGTTATTTCTCCTGTATATTGCTTTTTAGACATTGGAAATTCTTTGTAATCTTCTCCTACAATTCTTACTCTATCTTTTTCTTCTAAAAGTATGTTTTTTTTATTAATAGCCATACTTCCTAGTTCTAAGCCTTTCATTTGGAGTCCTTGTGATTTTCCATGGTTATCAATAAATACGGCATAACTTGCCCCTTTACCATCAAAATCTTGATCTGCAGTAGTAGAGAGATAAACTACTGCTTTTTTATTTTGAAGAAATTCAGTTTCTTTAAGTTCTTCTTTTGATATTTGTAGATTTTTATATGTATTTTTACCTTTATAAGTATTTGCTTTTGATGGATAAATAGCGTAAATTCCTAACCCTAAGATAATGAGAATTCCCGTGATGTAAATAATTTTTTTCATCGAATTATACCTCTACCCTATTATTTTTTATAAATGACAATAAGCAGATTTTAACCTGCTTATTGTCTTTATTTGAGATTTATATATTTCTTACTTTAGTTGTAGCTGAAGCGTCCCGCACATCTCTAGGATATACACCCAATCCACCGTCTACATCCAAATCAAGACTTGCTTTTAATTTATAAGCAGACCAGATTAATTTAGAACAGTTTTTAGCACCTGTATGACTGGTTGAACGATTTGTAGCGAAATTATAAGAGTATGATTCTCCTAATTGGGAATATGCCCAATCTGCAGCTGCAGTTCTCTTAGCTGTGGTAGTATCTACAGATTTTACTACAGCACCTGAACTGTCTACTTTTCTTTTAGTAGTTGAAATTGTACGAACGCCATCTGATGGAACAGATTCGACAATAGTAGTTGAGCTATAATACATTCCTACATGTCCATGATTTAAATAGGCTGTTTGGGACGGAGTATAATAGAAATTACCTTTAGTACTAGAGCCTACGCTGACAGTGCCACCGCTACCTCCAAGGATTTCATCTCCTTCTAAGTTAGTACTTTGTCCTTTTTCTGGAATAGTAACCTTAAGAGATTTAGATTCCTTAATCCCTTTATCTTGGTCACTTTTCAATTCTTGATAAATTTTTTCGAATATTGCGTCTTTTGATTCTCCTGTATTAATTGAAATCTCGTTAACACTAGACAATAACTCTTCTGAAGTAACATCAGGTTGCATACTTAAAACCTTATCAAAATAGGAATTGTCAGTTTCTGCCGCACTAGCGAAAGAGTTTGAGCCAAATAAAACACCAAATGCCAAAGCCATTGTTGAAACAGTTTTCATCTTCATATTGTAACCCCCTAGTATTTTGTACAATTTTATTATAAATTCCATACTTTGGCATTACAATTGAGAAAATGAATGAATTATTTCCTTGAATTTCTATCTTTTTTTATACTTATCTATAAAATTTTCACTAAATTAAACCATCAAGAATACTTTATATGCAATACAGGTATTAATATTGTAGAAAATTAATGAATAATCTATGTTTAAAAGATAAAGATTTTCGAGGATATTAACAAAATCTAATTATCTAGGAACATCCCTAGTTAAAAAAGATACTAATATTAAATTTTATTTTTGTTATGGAACTTCTTCATAGGAGGAAGTTCTTCTCCACCTGATAATTCGATTTGTTTGGAAGAACTGTTATTGTGACTGGATACCTGATTTACAAAGGATGAGAATATAGGAGTGACAGCTGTAATTAATATTAGAGTGCAAATAATTTTTTTCATTTAGATTTCCCCCTCACTTATATATCATGTTTTTACAGTATTCAAAATAAAAGGATGATTTTTTGTATAACCTTTTTTCTTTAAAATATTCAGCCAAGATATTAGAATAGTATATTGAATTTTGGTAATCTTTATTTTCCTCAAAGTAAGGAAGAGCTGTTTTGGTTGTGAAACAAATAAAATTATCATAGTCTTTTTTAGCTAAATATTTAAATATTTTATATTCAAGTGATAAAGACTTACTTTTAGGAGATGTATGGTTTTCTAAACATCTATGAGCCTCTGCAATCCAGTTACTTAATTGTTCTTCATTATTTTGTTTATAAAATATTTTGATTATACAAATTATTGTTTTAAGCTTACTTATTTTGTTTTCTTTTAGTTTCAAACTGTTTTCAAAGTGATGTAAAGCAATAGTATATTCATTCTTTATATAATGAAGATAGCCAAAATTGTGTTCAGCTAGACTATATAAATATTGATAGTTAACTTCTTGAGCTAGTTTACTTGCCCATTGATAATGGGACTTGGCATCATCATATTCTTTAATTCTTTGATAAAGTATCCCCAGCAATAAATGGCAATCGCAACATCGATGTAAGATATACCAGCCTCTAAATAACTCAA
Source organism: Rummeliibacillus stabekisii (assembly GCF_007988965.1). Lineage (GTDB taxonomy): Bacteria > Bacillota > Bacilli > Bacillales_A > Planococcaceae > Rummeliibacillus > Rummeliibacillus stabekisii. The sequence continues at coordinate 84,115 of NZ_BJVD01000005.1, read as the reverse complement.
GTGCTTGACTTGTATAACTAATTGCCATATTCATTCTTTGTAATTCAAATGTAATTAATCCAAGAGAATAATACACATCAGCTTGTTCAAAATTTGAAACGCTGGAATCAAATAAAGACTCCGCATATTTAAACGAACTGTAGGCTGCTTCATAATTATTATTTAAATACTCAAAGTTTCCTCTAAACTTGTAAAAGAAAAATAATAGATCATTTGTGAGTTCTTTTTCAATCATTGATAGCGTCTTAATTAGTTTCTTCGCTTCTTCTAATTGTCCGGATATTAAATAATATCTAATTGAAATCAAGTTAAAAAGAGCATTTGTATAAAATGAATTACACTTTTTCATCTTTATTAATAGTTCACTATGAATTTCTTTAGACTTTCTCGGATTTCTATTAATTATTAGTTGATACCACGATTTTATTTCTTCATTTAAATTTTTATCTTGTAGAGTTGAATCTTGAATTCCTAATTTTTGACACAATATATCAATAATTTCTGGACTTGCTGTCAATTGTTCATTTTCAATTTTGGATAGATATGAAATAGAGATTATTCCCGATGCTAATTCTTCCTGAGTCCAACCTTTTTTTATTCGATTGAATTTAATATTCTTCCCCGCAGTCATCATACATTTAATTCCCCCCTCCTTCTTATCTATAATATACCAAAATCACTTATTTTTTTAGTTTTTTTACATTTTATAGGGATAAAAGTAATGTTGAATTAATATGCGTAAATATTTATATTGTATTTGAATTATGAGTTTTTGGACCTAATAATTAATAGGGTGTTGTGGTGATTTCTTGATTTTTGGGTTGAATATTAGAAAGATTTAAAGTTGATTTTTTCCAACTACTTAAAAATACCAAATAAAAAATTATGGTGGATTATTTTACACTTTATTAAAATTTATAGTTTGTCTTTTAATAAAATAAGTCAAATAATAATAATAATTACTTAAATCAGCGGTTAGCAAAAAGGCTGCGATGCTTTTATTCCAGGATCGTAATGATGGGCTGGAAGTTTTAAACACTCCAGCTGCAGTAGAAGCAAATTTTGACTAAGATGGCTTTCTCTCATTAAGAAAAGAAAAATTTAGTAGTAGACGTCGTTATGAAATATCAAAATATCATGACATTAGATTGTATGTTGAAAATGAGTTTCTTTATACAGTATTTATGCCAGTTATGTAAAATTAATATTTTTCTTCATAGAGCGGTTGCCTATGGGCTTTGCTCTTTTTTTATGGAAAAAATGAGTAGTATATACAAATACCAACCATTTTTAACTTAATTATAAAAACAAGTCTTTTTTTTATATTGATTTTTAAATAAAATTATATATCGATGGAAGAACTGTCAAATATAATATAAAAAGGTTGTTTTTAAAAGATGGAAAATAAATTATTCACTAAGGTCGATAATTGGCTATTATTATGCTCTCTCTTTGTATTAAGTTTCTCTTTTTTTATTAGGTTTTTATCTCCTATACATATAAATTTGGTTGTGAAATTGTTTAAGGGGTTATTATCTATTTTTATTTATATAAGTAGTTTCTTTGTAAGTTTTTATTAATTAGTTGTAAATTTTTACTTTTTTAGAAAAAGTACTTGCCTAAAACATCCATTTATGGAAATATTTTAATTGTAAAAAATAAAAATGGATGGTGATCGGTATGAAAAAAAGTTTTATAACTGTTATGATTTTTTGCCTAACTTTCTTTACAGTTAGTGTTTCTTTAGGTAAAACATCTCAAGCTGCATCTTGGAAAGATTTAAGTAAAGGATGGAAGTATAGAGTTGATGCTCCTTTATCAGATGGTGGTTCAGAAAATGATTATCACGTACACGTAAAAGGAAAAGTTGGGAAGAAAACTGTTGAAGCTTCTGAAACTGTTAAGGGTGGTAATAGTCACAAGACTAACTTTGATAAAGAGGGCGTACCTAATTGGGTACAAAAAGATGTAAAAAATACTAAAGAATTCAAAAGTGCAAAAGAAAAACAAAAGAAACTTGATAAAGAACGTGATAAAGTAAAGAGTGAATTTACTTGGAAAGATATATTACTAGCGCCTTATGTAATTTTAGCTGGTATTATTGCTCTTGGGATTGCATTAGTTGATATAATAAAAGCGGGCCCAGGCTTTATTTTTGGTTAAGCTTCCCATTTCATTAAGATAAGGAGGTCTTGAATTGATTCGTTATAAAAGAAGATTACGAATGAAGGATTTAGAAATTTTTATGCTTTTTAAAGAGGGTACTTCGATGGGATATTTAATCATTGAAGATACGAAAAGAACGTTAAATTCAGCTGAAAAACAACTTCTACCTTTTAAAATTATGGACGAAGATGAATTAGAAGAGTATAAGAATTTGATTAAGATTTATATTTTAGCTGATGAAGAATTATCAAAAGACGATAAATCAATTTTTGAAGAATTTGCGATGGATTTAGTTGATGAAAAAGATTATTGTGCCTACATACTAGAATCATATGTAGATGAGCAATTCTTCTACGATTCTCCAGTTGATTTAGAAGTAGAAGATTATGAAAAAATGCTTAAAATTGTTAACTCTTCTTACGATATTTCGAAATTAGATTTAAAAAATTTGAGTTATTTATCACAAGAATAAAATATTTAAGTTAAAAGAAGAAAAGGTAAAGGCACCCCTAGGATGCTTTTACCTTTTCTTTGATTAGGTGAACAAAATATATTTAGACGATCCACACCTTAATCAATCATTGAACCATTGGATAAAGGGATTAACTTATAGTTAAATATGGATTGAAAATTCTGCCGTTTGAATGAGTAATCAACGATTTGCTATCAATTTCATTAATCTTTAGTGTATCTCCATCAGTATCTATTAAAAACTCTATATCATTCAACTAAAACCCCCTTAGCCAGTACATTCTACATTAGGGCCATGATTGAAGTGAGGTATCTTATCACTTTACCAGCATGGTATATTACTCTCCTACCGCAATGAGGACAGCGTAACTTATTTGTTTTAGAAAGTGTGCGTAACTGCCCTTCCGATTCGAGTAAAGAAATTCGTTTATAGCCATACGGATCTTCTGCTACTAGTAATGTTATACGTCCCCTTTCTATTAGAATTTATATTTTATACTGCTTCTTTCATAATACCTCTTATTTGGAAATATATTGAGTATTAGTAACCTAAAAGGAGCGATATATTTGAGTAAAGTTATGCAAAAAAAAATTGGCCGTCTTACAATTTTGGCTGAATATGAAGATAAAAGTCTTATGTGTAAATGTGATTGTGGCAATATAGTGACTCGAAGCAGAACACTACTTTATAATGGAACATCAAGCTCTTCGTGTGGCTGTTTAAAAGGAAAAGCAATTGCGCTGGGTATTTCAAGAAAATGATTATATAAAAAGACAAAATTCACTCGAAGCTGAAAGTGAATTTTGTCTTTTTGTAGTTTCAATATAGTTGTCTTAAAAACACCTTGTAAATCTGAATTTTATCTTACATCATAAAAGAATCCATTTTGTGAAAAGGGTTAACTCCCGTATGCTGGAAATTTAGCCAATGAGGATCTAGAACAGTTAGAAAGCTGCTTGGTATTATGGGCAATCAATTATATTACCATGCTTGGGAAATTGACTTATCAATGGTAAGAGTCAAATGCTTATACGGAATTATAATACAATAAAAGAAGTTCTCGCTGTGTTACTGAAGCAATGCAGGGATGTAGCAAGAAGAGGACGTGAGGCTTTTAAGATTGGCCGCACAATTCGTTAGGCATAGCCTATAGTAAAAACTCTTATGGTGGTGGATTCCAACGCTCAAAAACAATTGAAGAAGGTACCAACGATACAATGGTTATATATGAAGTATGTAAGTAGCTGTTAAATGAATATCATAATGATCGACCAATACGGCATATCAGTGTCAGCCCGACAAAGTTAGAATCTGAACAATCCATGCAGCAACTCGACTTATTTGATACAAACAAATTTAAACGAAGAATATTAGGAGATACTATGGATCGTATACGCTGAGTTTTGGCTCTGGAGCAGGTTTCATATACAGAAGCAGGTACCGCTATCAAGCGTTTTAAGCTAAAATAGACGGTCATAAAATGTAATATGAATAATAAATAAGAGTAGACGTTTCCGCGTCTACTCTTTTTTGCTAACAGTGATAATGTTGTGTTGTCTTGTTATTATAATGTAATTGATTTTTTGTGTCTATATTTTATGAACTAATTTAATACTATGCCCTGTTCTTCTGTAAATCCTTATTCTTGATAACAGTAAGCTTATTCCCCAAAAGCTTTTGTTCGAGAATTTACATCGTCTTAGTCTAGAATTTCATCCTCATCACCAAGCTCTAATAAAAGATTCTTCTTGTTTGCTACATTATAAATTTTAAACAAAAATACGTAGGGCTTTAGATCAAAAATGTTATTTAGTTTATAATATTTATTACCTGTAGTATGGATGGTTGGTCACGCTCTTATATTAACAAATCACTAAGCAGGGTACTGATAAATTCTACATATTAACGAATGATTTAAGACTGTAAATTATTTTACCTTTATAAATTTAAATTTTTTAATATATATCTAAACGATAGATATACATCTGAAAAAGTAACATGTTTTAAAAGAAGCCTTTTAATTTAGAAAGCTACTAATATAAGTAAAACGCTATGATTATTTAAAAAACTTTTTTATTAAGGAGCATTCCAATGGACATTTACGCAATTAATATTGAAGATTTAAACGAAACCAATTTTGATTATATGCTTTATAAGCATATTCTATCTGAGCAAACTTTATTAAATGCAAGCAAGTATAAGTATTACAAGGATAGTGTTAGAACCGTTATAGGAGAATTATTAGTACACTATTTTTATGGAAAATCTACTCCTCTTAAAATTTTAAGAAATAATTATGGAAAGCCTTATTGTAATAACTCAGATTTTCACTTTAATATCTCACATGCGGGGAATTGGGTTGTTGCTATTCTGGACACGCAACCAGTTGGAATAGACATTGAGCTTGTATCTGATATAGATTACAAATCAGTAATTTCTAATTTTCATGCCATTGAAGTCCAGGCATTGGAAAAAGCGCCTAACAAAAAAGATTTCTTTTTCACATTATGGACGATAAAAGAGAGCGTTATAAAGAATATTGGAAAAGGCTTGAGTATTCCTTTAGACAGCTTTTACATTCTTCTAAATGGTGACCAAGCAACTGTTCATTTCAACAATAATGGTTTAGAAAATAATCAATATCACGTTAAAATATTCGAATTTGACCAAGATTATAAATTGGCAGCATGCGCCCTTCATGACAATTTCCCTAAAGCTATTAATCTATTAGAATTATCAAAGTTTCTACCTTTTCTTCTTGAGAGTAATGGTATCTCTTAATAAATAATGTATCGTTCATTTCTACAAAATGGGAACATAGCAAGCGCGATTATATACAGTGTGATCGATACAAATAAAGAAAATTAATTTAAATTCGCTAAATTACTTCCCCTATCAGTAGCTCCAACTAGACTTCAACAACACGTGAAAATTAGATCTACTTCTGTATGGTCGAAGACAATCCCAGATTGGCACTCTCCCAATAAAACTAAATAAACATACAAAAAGCGCCTACGAAAAAATACGTGGGCGCTATTTGATGCTTACAATCATATTCGGTCTTTGGATTGATCAAATTTTCCATAAGATCAATTGATAATCCTTATGTTTCTTCGACATAAGTAACATACGGGTTTAGCCATCATCAACTCTTTTACTCTTTCATAGACAATAAGAGTCAGTCGTGTGTTGTACCGATAGAATCCCATTTCCTTACCTTGGTAAAGAGGTATTCCGAATTTGGGCTAGTAAGGGCTTGCTGTTTTTTATACTAAGATTTGCTGATAATTTATACACTTTGTTTGAGTGTGGTTTTTTCTGTACTGACCTCTACTTTTGCAATTTTTTCAATATTTCTTGTTATAATCATAAAGGGAATATGGACAATTAATTTCAGTGATATCCCAATAGCTAGGAATATTAATGGATAAATTAATGAATCCATGGCAAATAGCATACCTACCACCTTATACCCCGCTACCTTACCTATTCCGTTCATTACAATAACGCTAGCAATAAATCTGCCATATGATTCTCTAGGCACCTTGGATTGATAATAAGAAGCGAAATAAACGACATAGAAACTAAATGCTAAAAATAATATCAAGTTAATAATACTGAAGTAACTCACAATGTAAAAAGAGTGACCAGTTAAAAACTTAATAAAATTACCATTTCCTAATAAAAATAGAAAACCTACTGGCACAACCATTCCTAATAAACCAATACCAATATTATTAGAAACCCCTAATTTTTTTGTAAATGGTACTACAAGAATAGCCATGATCGAACCAATCGTGGCAACAGATTCAACAATACCGTAATCTGTATTTTTTCCAACCAAAACATTCACAATAATGTATGGTATACCTACAAACAAAAATGGGTATAAAAAAGTATGAGTTAAAAAAGCATTCGATACTACTGATAGTAAACGTTTATCTGCAAATATTACTCTAAATCCTTCTGAAATATCTCTGAAAAATGTAAGTTTTTTTCCAGTAGGTTTTCCTCTTGCAGGTAGTTTCATTAAATAGATCGTAATAGCTGAGACAAAAAAGCTTAAACCATTTACTAAAAACACAGTTCCTAAACCTGCTAATGTATAAGTTAGTGTTCCAAGTAATGGTGAAAGGATTTTCATTGTTTCATTAAGGGTTCTACTTACTGAGTTTGCATCCACTAATTTTTCTTCTGAGACAATTGTAGGCAAAATTGATATAAACATTGGCGCAAATAAGATATCACAACTCGATATAAATATTACAGTAAAATAAATGAGTGGCATGTTAATTGTTCCAATGAAACTAAAAGCAAATAAACCTAAACATAACAATCCTCTAAGAATATCAAAAGTAATAACCCAAAGCTTCTTATCAAACTTATCAGCCAGAATCCCTGATATAGAACCCAATATAATATGAGGAACGATTCCTAGAGCTAATACCGAAGCAAATTTTTCAGGAGAACCTGTTAGTTTTAAGACGTATAACGATAAAGCAACGTTAAGAAATAGCGTCCCAAATAGAGAAGTTGATTCGGATGTAATTAGAAGAGAAAAGTTTTTATTTTTAAGAATCCCTAAACTCGAAAACATATTCATATTGTCAACTCCCCCCTTAAATAAAATTCACTTGTTCACAGTGGTCCAACATACTGTTAAGTTGGTCATCTGAAGGTTTTTTCCACTCGAAACCTAATTCATTTAACAACATCTCTGTTTTGTCTGACACGATAGAATAATGTGTAGTATCTCGAGCTCCAAAATAATCAAAGATACCAAAGTGTAGTAAGAGATGATTAATGAATGAAGAATAAGTGCTATCGTTGTAATGATCTTTAATAAACTCAATAAACCTACTGAAATCAGCTACTTCTAGATCCTCTACTCTTTGTTTAACGACTTGTGAAATCTCATATAGACTGCTTCTATATGGGTTGAAAATATGATGTATTTCATTAAGTAACTCCTTACGGTTAAATAGCAAGACGATACTCTGACTTACATAGTCGATGAAAGAAAAATCCAGTTCTTCTCTCGCCTCGTTCGGGAAGATTTTCATTTTAATCATTGCGCGTATAATCGTATATAACCCATTAGATTCAATATTTGATTGGAATTGACCTGTATTAGAATCAAACATAATATTTCCTACTCTAAATAGGTTTGAATTAATTCCCTCTTTGCGAGCAGCCAGTACGATTTTTTCTGCTTCAAATTTACTTAAGCCGTAAGGATTATCAATAATTTGTCCAATATTTGTATCAAATTCACTAAATTGAACATATTCTTTATCCGCTACTTTACCTCTAGCAACAGCAGTAGAAGAAATAAGGTTAAAATCTTTTTTAATTCCTTCTTTAGCAAATTCGATTAAACGCATAGTCCCATTTACGTTAATATTTTCAAAGGATGAATATTCACCAAAATGCTTTACTAAACCAGCTGAGTGAACAATACAATCTATTTTACTTGCTAATTTGATATATTGATTATTATCTAAACCAAAGTTATTCATACTTAGATCTCCTAAGATCACATGAACTCTATTGTTTAGTAAGTCGACAATATCTTTTTTATCAAAATAATGACCCCAATTATTCACTAGCTTTTCTTCTGCGCGCTTTATATTATCTTCTCTAACCAAAACGTGAATATCTGCATTGGTATTTTTTAATAAATCTCTAAGTAAGTAAATACCCAAATATCCGGTCGATCCTGTAAGAAGAATATCTTGATAACTAATTGTTTGATCCAAATTCTTTCCTTTATAAGTTTTTAATCGGTCTATATACTTTAACTTTTCTTCTTCTAAAGATTCTTTATGAGCCTGTTCTAGTTCAGAAAATTCTTCTGAGACTTGTACTAACTTATCTAGCTTTTCATATATATTATCTTTATTTTTTTTAGTAATTGCTTGAGCTAATTGCTTAATTGTACGTTGAGTGAAAATATCGTTTAATGCCACTTGATAATTATTATTTAGCTCAGAGATTAACTGAACAGCAATGAAAGAGTCTCCCCCTAGTTCAAAGAAATCTTCGTTAATGTCTACTTCCTTTACTCCTAGAGCTGTATACCATGCTGCTGCAATATCAAGTTCAACGTCAGTATATTCATCTATTGAATTTCTTCCTTTTAATGAATATTTCTTTTCTTTTTGTTGATTTACTGACTCTTGTGATGATTCTTTTCTCAAAATATGTTTCCATTTTTCAAATTGACTATTATCTGGTTGTGTATTTAAAAATGTAAGAATTTCTTCATGCGCTTCTTCTATCTCCGGAGAAAGGAGGTTCTCTTTTTCCAAAGAAGATTCTGGGATATCAACCCAACATTTTTCTTTATCAAATGGATAAGTTGGTAAACTAACTTTGTAGACATTCTTTTGAGAATACATCTTGATAAAGTCAATAGATGCTCCATTTACGTATTCTTGAGCTACCTCTTTAACTGAATCTGATCCTACGATTTGTGTAGAATTGTAAACTGCTTTAATCTTTTGCTCTGTGTTTGAGTAAAAAATGGCGTCATCCTGGTTAGCCAGTAGAGCCAGGTCATCTACTAAACGGATGTCTTTTAATGTCGCTTTTAAACTATCAATTGAATTAGTTACTAATGCTAGACGGTGTTGATAATGATCTCTTCCCACACTAGCTGTGTAACAAATATCTTCTATAGAATTCTTCACATCTTTACTTAAATATGAATCATATTCAGCAATTAATTCTTTCAAGCTATTTTCGCTTTTAGCAGATAAGGTAAAGAGATGTTCCCCTTCACTATTTTGCATGTTATCTTCATCACGCAAAGGGGCTTCTTCTAATACTACGTGACAGATTGTCCCACTCATTCCAAATGAACTAACACCACAAAGTCTAGACTTTTCATCTGATTCCCATTTATTTAAACGATCATTAACAAAAACAGGAGAATTTTCAAAATCAATTTTTTGATTTGGTTTATCAAAATACAGAGAAGATGGTAATTGTTTATTCTTTAAACTCATCACGCATTTTAATAGCCCTGTCATTCCCGCTAAATTATCTGTATGGGCATAGTTACTCTTAACTGAGCCAATCCCACAAAATTGCTTTTTAGTAGTAAATCGTTGAAATGCGCCATAAATGCCATCTATTTCAATAGGGTCCCCTAAGTTAGTGCCTGTGCCATGGGCTTCAATATAAGAGATATCCTCTGGATTAATTCCAGCATCTTTCCACGCATGTAGTAGTAATTGTTCTTGAGCTCTAGCATTAGGAGCCGTTACTCCAATTGCTCTGCCATCGTGCTTCATTGAACTACCTTTAATAACGGCGTGAATATTATCTTTATCTCTAAGAGCTTTAGATAATGGCTTAAGAATAAAGGCTACTACACCTTCACCAATGGTCGTTCCACTTGAGTGATCTGAAAAAGCCTGAGTTCTTCCATCTGATGACTCAATACCTACTCGAAGACCACTATCAAGAGGAAGAAAATTAAGCTTTACACCGCCAGCAATGGCTAAGTCAATCTCTCCTTTTCTTAACATATTCGTAGCAAGGTGGATAGCAGCAAGACCTGATGAGCAAGCACTGTCAATAACCATTGCTGGTCCATGTAAATCTAATAGATATGATATTCTCCCAGGCATCATCGATACTGAGTTTCCAGGAAGTGAAGCTGCCACAGAATCCACATCTACATCTTGAATTAATTGCTGATAGCTCAATCCTTTTCTACTCTCAGCTGTGACAAACACACCTGTATTCGAGCCATATAATTTATTTCCACCATAACCCGAGTCTTCTATAGCCTTCCACACAGTCTGAAGAAGAAGTCTCTGATTTGGATCCATAAGGTTTGCTTCTTTTGGTGTAAGCTGAAAATACTTATAATCAAATTTATCGATTTCATCAAGATAAGAACCAAGGAAATAATTTGTATCTTTACTATACTGTCCTTTGTATTTTAAATACTTCTCTGTATCTTCTCTTCTAGATGTCGGAAACACCCCTGAACTATCCTTATCATTGGCGAGAGACTCCCAAAAAGCATCATAAGAAGGTGCATCAGGATAGTATGCATCCATGCCAATAATTGCAATATCTTTATTACTTACTTCTTTAATAAAAGGTGTATCTTGCTTAACACTTCCTAAATTTAGTAGAGACATGATAATTGTTCCTCCTGGATGGTTTGAATGTGTGCCTTTAAAAGGTGTTCCGTTTTCGTGACTTTTATTAATTCATTGATTCTTTGATTTTGTTCTTGTTCATGTACTTTTTTAGTCTTGAAAACAGACTGAAGCATTTCAATTGCTACAAGCATTTCCTCAACTGTAGCTTCTCTAGCTTCTTTTTGAACTTCTTCCGCCATTTTTTTTACCTTTTGGTAAGGTTCAACAACACCTTTTTGGTATTCTTCTTCATCCCAATTTTGATTTTTTGTAGCTACTGCAATTGCTAAGCTTTTATCTAAAAAGGCAGGGGGTAAATATCTAGTAATCATCCCTTTAAGATTTGATATATCCTCTGGCTTTTCAAATGGAGTGGAACTAATATCTTTTGTAATACTTCTCATTAGATTTGTTAAGACAGACTTAGATCCCAATTCAATGGCATGTTTTACACCTTTTTGCTGAATGTATCGAATGGAAGTTTCCCACATAACAGGTTCTACCATTTGTCTTTTTAATAAAGTAATATACTCTTTTGGATCATCCACGTGTGGCTTTCCAGTTACATTTGAGATGATGGGCACATCTGAGCGAGCAAAGTTAAAATTTAAAAGAAATTCTTCTAATTTTATAGCTGCGTCTTCCATTAAAGGACTGTGGAAAGAAGCACTTACTTTTAATGGAGTTAAGATGGCTTCATCTTTTGATAATAAATCTTCTACTTTTTTAACAGAATATTGATGACCAGAGATTACAACTTGATTAGGTCCATTAAAACACCCAATGGATACAGGATATTCAGGAGTAGAAACTTCTTTACAAGCTTCTTCTACTTTTGAAGCAGCGATATTAGCAACAGCTGTCATAACACCTAATCCATTCTTAACAGCGTCTTGCATTAAAAGACCGCGCTTTCTGACCATTTTTAAGGCATCTTCAAATGTAAAGACTCCTCCAGCACACAACGCAGAATATTCACCTAAACTATGTCCCAGTAGATAATCGGGGGTTATATTAAACTCTTTTTGAAGCACTCTATAAACCGCTGTGCTAAGTGTCAATAGAGCTGGTTGAGCATTCTCGGTTTGTGTGAGTTCATTTAGATCTCCTTCTAACATCAAAGTACTGAGATTTAATCCCAATACTTCATTTGCTTGTACGAATGTTTCCTTAGCAACGCTATATTTATCAATAAGGGAATTCCCCATGCCCACATATTGCGAGCCTTGTCCTGGAAAAAGATAAGCGATCATATTTAAATTTCCTCCTATTATAGCTTTAAGTCTCTATTTTTAATTGTTTTATTATTCTGTCTTTTGGATATCAACTTAACTTAATAAAGCAATTGTTAGGAAGAAATGATGAGTATCAATCTTGTCTGAAGTCCTCATCATTTCTCCCCTGTTACACTTTTATTAATTAAAGTTAATTAATTTATAATGAATATCTTCTTATCGAACTCCAATTTCTTTCTCACAAATGGCTTGAATAGCTAGATTATAATTCTGTAAAATTTCTAGCATCTTATCTTTTTCTAATTTAGAGCTAAAATCTAGTAAAACATTAATTTTCTCTCTCTGTTTTTGAATAATAAGTTGAATATCAAAGCCAAACGTTGTTTTTTGATAATCCGTAACTAAACAACTAACCTGATTCTCTGAACCATTATTATAGAAGGCTAATCCTTCTAATGAAATTGTATCTGCCGTTTCTAGATTTTCTTTTAATGAGAAAATTAACTGTTCAATAGAGCTATATTTTGCTGTTTCCATTAACATAACTTTTACTGAACCAGCTGTCTCTAAACTTACTAATCCGTCTATGCTTTCATTAGAAGTCATTTCAGAAAGCAAGTAATACCAAAGGATACTTAATAGCATTTCTTCACTTATCTCGAACGTCTGACTAGCATGCATAAAGTGATCGAAGTAGTTTCCTTCAAGACTAAACTCAAAGGAATAACTATCTGTAAGAGAATTTCCTTTTACAAAGTAATTGCTTGGGATAGAAATTTTATTTATTTTGTTCTCCATTGCTGTTTTCTTCGATGTTATATACTGACCTAATGTCTTAATAGTTGGATATGAGAACAAATCTGCAACTTTTAAGATACCTGGATACATAACATCAACCTTACTAAATACCTCTAGTAGACTTAGAGAGTCCCCACCTGATTCAAAGAAATTCAAATTCAAGTTTATATTTTCTACTTTTAGGACTTCCCTCCAAACACCTATAATAACTTCCTCAATATCATTTACCTCATAGTCTGAAGGAGATTCCTCAAGTAAAACTTTGACATCTGGTAAAAGATGTCGTTCAACTTTTCCATTTGAATTCATGGGAAGTTTGTCCATCAAATGATAATAAGTCGGAATCATATAGTCTGGTAAAAGCGATGAAATTCTATTTTTAAGATTATTGATGTCAAAGTGTTCTGGATCTTCTATTTCTATATACGCTATAATTTTTTGATCTTGAATTTTTACCGCAACGTGACGAATAACATCATGTTGAGCAATTACTCTCTCGATTTCCTCTAGTTCTACACGATAGCCTCTAATCTTAACTTGATTATCTTTTCTGCCCAAAAATTCTACTCGACCGTCTTCTCTGATTCTTCCTACGTCACCAGTTTTGTACAAGAATGAATTATTTTTATAAGGATTTAAAATAAAACTTTCTTGTGTTAAATCGTTGTTTTGATAATATCCTCTTGCAAGACCTTTACCACCTACAAAGATTTGACCAGGCATTCCTTGAGGAAGTAATTGCAAGGACTCATCTAGCACATAAATATAATTGTTTGTAATTGCGTGACCTAGTGGAAGAGATGGCATCGTTAAATCTTCTTTACTAATATAACCGGCTATTGTTCCAATACAAGTTTCTGTTGGCCCATAGTGGTTTATTAATCGAATACTAGAATAATTGCGTACTAATTCTTCAATTTGCGTCGGTTTCAGCACCTCTCCTCCAATAACTATTAGTCTTAAAGAGGCTGTGGCGTTGTTCCAATATTTTTTATCTGCATAACTTAGAACTTTTAATAAAGATGGTGTCACTTTTAAGTAAGTAATTTTATGGTCTGTTATATAGGACATTACTCGGTTAGGATCTTGATAAAGATCTTTTGGTACAAAATGAACTTCCCCACCATTTAATATTGCAGAAAATAATCCCGTATAACCCAAGTCGAAAGAATACGAAGATAGCAACAGGAAGCGATCATGATGACTAAGATTTGCATATGGTGAAAACCAAGAAAAATAGTTGGAAAGACTTTTATGCTCAATCATGACTCCTTTAGGAACGCCTGTACTTCCCGAAGTATAGATAATATAAGCCAAGTCATTCATTTGAATAGGAATTTTCGGTTTGTCGCTACTTTCCGATTCGAATAAGAAGCTGTCTAACTTTATTACTTTAAGACCTTCATTGTCTGTTCTTTGTTCATTGCTAGTAATTACGACACTTGGAGAACACTCGTTTAAAATATGGTTAATTCTATCTTTAGGTGCATGCGGATCAATTGGAATAAATGCTAACCCTGCCTTCAATGTTCCAAGAATAGATATCGCAATTTCTATTGTGTTTTCAAGAATAATGGCTACCTTCTTATTGCCACTTAACTGTGTTCTAATTAAATAATTCGCTAATTGGTTAGCTCGCATATCTAACTCACGATAAGTAAGATGTTTAGTTGGATCGACTACTGCTACTTTGTCTGGAGACAGTATTACCTGCTGCTCGAACTGTTCATGTACAAGCATTTGTTCTTCTGAAATTAAATCTTGCTTAGGGTGCCTAGCGTTTAAAATTTCCTTAATTTCCTCATCTTTAATTAGAGAAACTTCACCTACGTTAGCTTCTTTACAGTTTAAGACGTTTTCAATTAAGGTAATGAAATGATCAGCCATTCTCTTAATCGTATTTTCTTTAAATAACTGTGTGGAATACTCAAAAGAAAACGCAATATTTTCTTCCGATTCATGAGCAAACAAGGTTAAATCAAACTTTGAAAATTGATATGGAAATTCAATCGTGTTTAATCTGAGTGAATCGCTCTCATAGCTAGGAATATCCATATTCTGCATTGAAAACATGACATTAAATAGAGGATTACGACTAGTATCACGACTCAAGTTTAATTTATTTACTAGTTCTTCAAATGGATAATCCTGATGTTCTAATGCCTCTATTAAAGTTTCTTTTACCTCATTAAGATAATTAGGTAGTGATTTATTTGGATCAGGTTTTGTACGAATAGCTAATGTATTAACAAACATACCTAGCATCTCTTGAACCTGAGGAATTGTCCTAGCCGATACAGGAATACCTATGACCACATCTTTTTCCATTGAATATTTTGAAATAAACAAACTGAAAAAGCTATGCAATACCATATTCAGAGTCGCTTTTGATTCTTTAGCATACGCATTAATGCGATCTTTAAGTGCGCCATTAAGCTGGAAATGATAAAGACTTCCTCTATAATTCTTTTCCTTGGGTCTTTGATAATCTGTAGGTAGTTCTAAAATAGGCACACTATCTTTAAAGGTATTTAACCAATAGTTTTCTTGTTTTTTGATAGCATTTGAAGAAAGACTTTTCTGTTGCCAGTCTGCAAACTCTTTATAATGAACTTCTAGGACAGGTAAAGTTCCGCCCCTATAAATCTCTAAAAATTCTTTCATAATAACAGATAGAGAAATACCATCCAGAATAATGTGATGAATATTTAGTAAAAGTACATGATGAACTTCACTTATACGAAGTAAATGTACATTTAATAATGGTGCTTTGCTTAAATCAAAAGGAGTGAATGAATTTAGCATTGTATTATTAAGATCTTCTTGATTAATTTCTAAGACATTGAGTCTAAAGTTATCAACCGATGCGTGTACTACCTGAACGGGTTTACCATTTACAATTTCATAAGTGGTTCGTAGTATTTCGTGTCTTTCTATTACTCTTCTGAAAGCCTCTTCTATCCTACTTTCACTTAGTTCCCCGAAAATCTCCATTGGTACAGGAATGTTATAGCTACCCTTATCTGATGTGATACGGTCTAGCATATAGATTCTTTTTTGTGCAGAGGACAACTGGTAATATGATTGCGAAGGAAGCGGTGATAATTCCTTAGCTACTGCGTTTACTTGTTCTTTATTTCTAATAAAATTGGCCTGCTCTCGAACTGTTGTTAGACGAAATAAATCCTTCATAGAAATTTTCATATTAAATTCTTTTCTTAAGTGTGTAGCTAATGTAGCTAAAACTAAAGAATTACCGCCTAAATCAAAGAACGATGAATTTGTACCTAACTCATTAACCTTAAGGATTTTTTTCCATACAGATGCAACTTTTTCTTCCCAATAATTATCAGGCTTTGCTAAATCATCTTTAGTCTCTGTATTTTGATTAGGATCTGGTAATTTACGCTTATCAACTTTCCCATTTAATGAAAGAGGAAATTCTTCTAATTCAATAATAACTGAGGGAATCATATACTCTGGCAAGTTTAACTTAAGATAATCCCTAATCTCTTTTTCGATATTCTTTTTCTCTCCAATAACATAAGCGCAAAGGAATTTTTGTTGTTGATTATTTAATTTGGTTACGATTACTACATCTTTGATAAGTGGTGATGACAATAGAACGTTTTCAACCTCTTGAATCTCAATTCGGTATCCTCTAACCTTTACTTGATTATCTTTTCGACCTAAATAATCAATGTTTCCATCTGGTAACCATACTCCTACATCCCCTGTTTTATAAAGGCGCTCACCAGACTTAAATGGTGAATCAATAAATTTTTCATTTGTTAATTCATACCTATTGATATATCCAGCTGCCACCCCAAGTCCACCTACGTATATTTCCCCTGGTATTCCAATAGGTTGTAAGTTGCCATATAAATCAACAATATAAGCTGTAGAGTTATGAAGAGGTTTACCAATAGGTATTCTTCCTGAAAATTCTCTTTCCACAAGATAACTAGTTGAGAAAGTGGTATTTTCTGTAGGTCCATATCCGTTAATTATATTAATGGTCGGATTGTGCTTTCTCACTGTATTGACAGCTTTATATGGAAGTATGTCTCCCCCTACTACTAGGTTTCTAATATTTGAAAACAACTGCTCATTTTGACTTACGAGTTGTGAAAATAAAGGAGGTGTTAGAAACAGACTTGTAATCTTTCGGTTTACTAGTGCTCTTTCAAACGAGCTTGCTTCTAATAGCTCTTCTTCTTCAACAAAATGTAATGTTCCACCATTTAACAAGGCTCCCCATAACTCGAAAGTAAAAGCGTCGAATGCTATAGATCCTGTTTGAAGAATATTTTCATCATCACTTAATGAAATAAAGTTCGTATTTATTAATAACCTGCAAACATTCATGTGGCTAATTACAGTACCTTTTGGTTGACCAGTAGTCCCAGATGTATACATGATATACAAAGAGTCTTCTGATGACGGGTTTAGACCTAACTCTTTTGGTTCACATTGATAAATTACATCTTCTTTTAAATTAATGATTTTTCTATCAAAGTTTTCTTTACTATCTTCTATTGAAAGAAGAAAGTTTATTCCACAGTCTTCTAAAATATATTTAATGCGGTCAGATCCCGTATTTGTGTTTAATGGAACATAAACCGCTCCTGCTTTAATAATTCCTAATATTCCGATAATAGTTTCAATTGAACGAGTTGCCATGATAGCAACAGGTTCACCATGTTGCACCCCCAGATTGACTAAATAAGTAGCAAGTTGTTGAGACTTTTTTTGAAGATCACTATAAGTAATGGCATCCATATTAGAAACAACCGCATTTTTAGCTGAGAATTTTTTAACTTGTTCTTCAAATAACTGAGTAAGCGTTTGGTCTTTTGGTATTTCGACATTCGTGTTATTAAATCGATTTAATAATATATCCTTTTCAACATCAGTGATAAAAATCAACTCAGATATAGGAACTGCAGGATTTCCGATAAGTAGATCCAAGGCACGTGTAAATTGTTCAAAAATCTGAGTTATCTTTTCTTCACCAAATTCTAATGTCGAGTAGCTAACTTTACATGAAAGTTGATGATCTTTACTGAGAGAGAAACAAAAGTTTGTTCCATCACCCATTAGTTCTAAGTAGTTTGAATGTAAACTATCCATCGACGTTGTAACCCTAAAATATTCTGTGTTATGGTCGATTTGCAAATATTCTGTTAACACATCAAAGGGAATATTACAATATGTTTCAATACTTGTAAGATCCGTTTTTATATCATTTAAAAGACTTTTAAGAGTCGTTTCCGGACAAATACTAGTTCGGATAGGGAAAATATTATATTTTGAATTATTTTCTTTCCCTAAATTGGGAGAACCAATAACAATATCCTCTTCCAATGTGTACTTGTGAAGTAACCATGTTAATGCAGAGACAAGTATCATATAAGAACCATACTCTGATTGTCCGGCAATCCTTAGAACATTTTGACTAATTGATGGGTCAATTGTGAATAGCTTGTCTTTTCTAACCCCTTGTGTGTTCGAATCAATTTCAACAGTTGTAGGGAATCCAGATAAAGAAAATTCCCCTTTTAACTTTGCAGACCAATAATTTCTTTCCTTTTCTAATTTATGACTTGTAAGATAAATGTTTCTCTTTCTTTTATCTATCATTAGTAAGAACCACCTTAATTAAAATTTAAAATCAGGGACAAGTTGAGGAGTTACTTCAAGTTCTTTAAACCCTATATTCGGATCTTCTTCTAGCACAATGTCTTTGATTCGACCATTTTCTATTTCCACAAAAGAATTTAAGATGGAAATGTAATCTTTTCCAAATGATTCAATAGATTCTTTCTTAAATAGCTCCGTACTATACTCAAAGCAAAACTCTAACTTCTCATCTGACGCATCCATCCCGCCAAATAAGTTAAGGTCAAATTTAGAAGAATTCCATTTAAGATCATAAAAAGGAATTGCTTCGACTTTTACACCATTGATGTCCATGACATTGAAATCAAAGTTTTGATAAGAAAATGCCACATCATACAACGGATTACGGTTTGTTTTATATGGAATTTCAAACTCTTCAATTAACCGTTCAATTTGGTAATCTTGATTCTCAAAAGCATTTAATGAATATGACATGTTTCTATTTAAAAAGTCTTTAATAGGCTCTTCACTATCTATCACCTTACGCAAAGGTAGCATATTAACAAACATCCCAACAGTTCCTTGTAAGTCATCTCTTTGTCTACCAGCTACAGGACAGCCAATCACAATATCATTTTGATTGGAGTATCTGTACATGAGTACTTGATAAGCTGATAACAAAATAGAAAACATATTCGCCTTATACTCTTTTGCAATTTGTTTCAATTTATCTGTTAAATCTGCCGTTATAGAAAAGCTATAGTGATCACCTTCTAGACTTCTATACAATGGACGTTCAAAATCCGTAGGCAAGTTTAACTCCTCAACAGGAAGACTGTATTCGTTATACCAAAACTGTTCTTGTTCCTTGTATGCATTGCTTTCGAATTGTTGGTTTTGCCAGTTTGCAAAATCTTTGTATTGAACCACTTCTTTTGCTATTTCTTTATCATCGTATAAATCCAATAGTTCTTGAGTTAAAACGCTAATTGACACACCGTCCGAAATAATATGATGAATATCAAAGAACAATATGTACTCATTATGCGAAGTTCTTAGTAATTTCAATTTAAATAAAGGCAATTGTTTAATATCAAATGAGGTGATTAACTCACTCATTTTTTCACTGACATCTTCTTTCGAGACCTCAATTATTTCAATCTCATATTTATAAGAGTGATGGATCTTCTGCTTACCCACACCATCAAGATTCGTAAAAGTTGTTCGCAAAGATTCATGTCTATCAATAAGAGTTTGCCAACAAATAGTTAGCTTTTTTACATCTAAATCTCCAGATAGACGCAAAGCAAAAGGCATATTGTAAGACAAGTCATCTTCATCTGAAAGCTGATTCACTCGATATAATCGACTTTGAGCAGGTGATAAATCATAATATTCTTGACCATGTAATTTTTCAATTTTACTTTCAAGAAAATGATTCGATTGATTAACGAGATCTACCATTTGATGAATAGTGGAATAGGTAAAAATGTTACTAACTGATACATTCACCTTTAGTTTGCTTCGAATTTTTGAGGCTAAAATATTTGCATGCAGCGAATTTCCACCTAGTTCAAAAAAATCGTCTTTATAAACATCAAACTGACTTATTCCTAAAGTTTGTGACCATACTTCAGCAATACTCATTTCAGTTTCGCTATATTCATTCTGGGGTTTCCCAATTAATTTAATTTCATTAGAAACCTTTGTAACCCAACAACGGGTTTTTTCAAATGGATAAGCTGGCAAACTTACCTTTTGTATTTTTTCAGGATAGATTTGATCCCAATCTACCTCCCTGCCTTGAACAAAAGAAATAGCTGCCTTTTCGGTAAAAGTAGTGTCAAAGAACTCCCTGTACTCTTGGCTATGGCTATAAAAAAAGCTGTTAGCAGAGAAAGTATTTAGGTCTTTTTTACGTAAGAAATCCAATTTATTAAATAAATCTTGTTTACTCTCCACTATTAGTGCGATGCGATAAAGGAAATGTTCTTTACCCATACAAGCCGTATAGCAAATTCTTTCTAAAGAAACCTCATCTTTCAGATCTCCACTTAAAAACTTGGCATATTCATCAATATACTTTTTCAAAGATGCTTCACTCTTCGCAGAAAGCACAAAAATATTTGTGTCTAAACGGGTTTCAGTTGAATGTTCCTCCACTGCTTCTTCTAAAACAATATGGCAATTCGATCCACTCATACCAAAGGAACTTACTCCACATCTTCTAGTTGAGATATTGGTTTCCCAATCTTTCATTACATCAATTACATATACAGAAGAATCAATAAAGTCAATGTCCTTGTTAGGGGAATTAAAATGCAAACTTGCAGGTAAGCGCTTATGTTTTAAAGATAAAATGCACTTAACAAGACCAGCAAGACCAGCTAAACTATCTGTATGACCTAAATTTGATTTAATAGATCCAATTCCACAGAATTGTTTTTTATCTGTAAAGCGAGAAAACGCTCTATTGATACCTTCAACCTCGATTGGATCTCCAAGTTTAGTTCCTGTTCCATGAGCTTCAATATAACTAATGGTTTCAGGATCGATACTAGCATTTTTCCATGCATTCACAATTACTTCTTCCTGTGCCCTAACATTAGGAGCAGTCAATCCAATAGATTTTCCGTCTTGATTGATAGCTGATCCTTTTATAATTGCATAGATCTGATCTTTATCTTTCTTTGCTTTAGAGTGGGGCTTAAGCATGATAGCTATGACACCCTCGCCAATCCCTGTTCCATTAGATAGGCTGTCAAATGTTCTTGTAATTCCATCTAATGATTCAATCCCTATTTTTTCTTCAGGTTCCACAGGACATAAGTGAGTTTTCACTCCACCAACAATTACTTGATCTGCTTCTTTATTCTTAATCATGTTACAGGCTACGTGTACAGCACTCAGTGTAGAGGAACACGCGGTATCAATAGTTAAATTGGGACCTTTCAAATCCAGAAAATATGAGATACGACCTGAAAGCAGGGGTGACAAGTTCCCTTCAATGGACATGGAGATAGAGTCTGGTTCTAATTTTTCGACTAAGTCCTTATAAAAGTGATCATGCGGGCTTAGTCCTACACAAACGCCAGTTTTAGTTCCTTTTAATTGATCACTACTGTAACCAGCATCTTCAATTGCATGTATTACTGCTTCTAAAAATATTCGATGATTCGGGTCCATTAAACTGGCTTCTTTAGGATTTAATCCAAAGTATTTGTAGTCGAACTTATCTATTTCATTAAAGTAGTTTCCTTTTATAAAACTACTTTGTTGATCGGAAAGCAGAGGTGTAACATCTGCTTTCCGACTTTCTGGGAATGAAGATACAATGTCTTTTTCAGTTTCAAGCAAGTCCCAAAGTTCATCTTTATTAGATGCCTCAGGAAACGCTGCATGAACGCCTACAATAGCAATATCATCTTGTATAACCATGTCTTTTCTCATTAATTTAGCTAAATTTGAACCTATTTTCTTATCAATTCTTCCGGCTGCCGTCTCTTTTATCAAATATTCGAAAACTTCTCTCACGTCTTACCTCCTGATATGCCTTTATTCAAGCAACTCTTCAAGAGCTCGTTCTAAATCGATACTCCCGCTACCTAACTTCTCAAAAACATCATCAACATCCACCGAATTATCCTTGTTTATAGTACTTGTATCATTCTCAGATACCAATGAAGCGATCTCGGCAACTGTTGGATAAGTAAATAAGTCCACCACTTTTATTTTTCCAGGATAAATATCCTCTAAGCGTTGATGCACTTGGACAATAAGTAAAGAATTACCGCCTACTTCAAAAAACTTGTCATCTATCCCTATCTCATCTACTTTTAATAGCTCTTTCCAAATATCTAAAATGAGTTTTTCAGCGTCACTTTTAGGCGCTCTATAGTTATTTAGAGAAAGCTGTCTCTTAGGTTCAGGCAACGCTCCACGATCTAGCTTTCCATTACTTGTCACAGGAATTTTATCAAGCAAGTATAAAATAGAAGGGACCATGTACTCGGGAATTTTAGAACCTAAATAGTTCTTTAATTCACTTTCAGTTACACCAATATTAGATGTGTAATAAGTACATAGATAAACATTATTAGATTCGTCTTCCTTAGTAATCGTGATAGCTTCTTTAATACCTGGATGATTTAGTAGGTGATACTCAATCTCTCCAAGTTCAATTCGATATCCTCTAATTTTAACTTGATGATCAACTCTACCTAAAAACTCAATATTTCCATCTCTATACCATCTTGCTAAGTCCCCGGTTTTATACATGATATTGTTTTCACCTTGTATAAAAGGATTTGCAATAAAACGTGTTAAAGTCAATTCTGCTGCATTAGCATAACCAGAAGCTAAACACTCTCCCCCTATATATAAGTCACCTGGAACTCCTATAGGCGAAGGATTTAGTTCGCTATCCAAGATATAATATTTTGCATTTTGAATTGGTTTTCCATAAGGTATGCTCTTCCAGTCTTTTTTAACTTCCTTAATTGGATAGAAATTAGACCATACCGTAGCTTCCGTAGCACCACCTAAACTGATAACTTCTACACCTTCAAAGACTTCTTTAAGTTTTGTAGGTAGGGTAACTGGAATCCAATCTCCGCTCAGGAATACCAATCGTAGCTTGCTACTCTCCATCTTTTTCTCTGGAAAATACGAAGTTAACTGTTGTAAAGCAGCCGGAGCGGAATCCCAAAACGTAATATTTTCTTCAGATATGATTTTCATTAATTGCTGTGGGTCTCTCACTTCATTATTACTAGCAATACGAATCTTACCCCCTGCAGCCAATGTTCCTAAGATGTCATACACGGATAAGTCAAAACATAAAGAAGTGACAAAAAGCAACTTATCATTCTTTCCAACTGAGAACGTTTTGTTTACCCATTCAATAAGATTAATAACTGGCTTATGTTTGACTGCTACTCCTTTAGGTTGACCAGTTGATCCAGATGTAAAAATCACATAAGCATTTAAATCTTCATATTGAGGTAGCTTAAGATTTGTTGTAGGAAGCATTTCTAACTTATTATGACCAATAACTCCCTTTCCAAAATTAGTTGCATCTGAAACTGATAATAGAATAGTAGTACTCAACTCTAATTCTCTTAAGGAATCTACATAGCTTGGGTTTGTTACAATTTCTTTAACGCCTAATGAAGTAATAATGTGTTTAATTCGATCTATTGGCCAACTAGGATCAATTGGTACATAAGCAAGTCCAGCTTTTAATATCCCCAAGACACTTGTAATCATGTCAGGGCTTCGATCAAGCATGATGGCAACATACTCATTAGTTTGAGTAATTTTATTCATATAAAGGAAATGTGCCAGTTGGTTCGCCCGACTATTTAATGATTGGTATGTCACATTTTCTAGTGGTCCTTCAATAGCTAACACATCCGGATATTCGTTTACCTTCTCTTCAAAAAGTTGATGAATGAATTTTTCTTGTGCATATTCTGCTTTTGTATCGTTAAAGTCTAAAAGCAATGTTTTTTCTTCTGCAGGTGTTATTATTCTCAACTCTTTAATTTCGGAATAGGCTTTTGCTAAGATGCTCTCAAGGAGTTGAGTGTAATGATTACCTAGCTGTTGAATTGTTTCCTCATAAAAAAGAGAAGTTGAATATTCGATTGAAAACGACAGATAATCTTCTCCTTCATTCATAAACATCGTTAAATCCACTTTAGAAAACGGATAATTCATGCTTACCGGATCTAAACATAAGTTATCAAATTTATACTTTTTAGAAGCTATATTATTCATAGAGAACATGACATTATATAATGGGTTACGATCTATACTTCGATTTATCTCCAAACGATCGACCAACTCTTCAAAAGGATATTCTTGATTCTCATAACTCTTTATTAACAAATCATGAGTCTCATGAAGGAACCGTTCAAAAGTCTTTTCTTTTTCAGGAAAGCTTCGTATTGCTAATGTATTAACAAACATTCCTAGCATTTCATCAATATCTGGATGATTTCTACCTGAAACAGTAGTACCCACGATAATGTCCTCTTGACGAGTATATTTTGATAGTAAAATATTAAAAGCAGAAAACATGACCGTGAATGGAGTAGTTTGATATTGTTTAGCAAATGAACGTAATTTCTTTTCTAATAAAGGGGCTATCTCAAAATGAATCGTTTTACCTTCAAAAGTTTGTACTACTGGACGTTGTTTATCTAACGAAAGTTCTAATATTGGCGGCTCATCACCAATATGCTTTAACCAGTATTCTGATTTCTCTTCAATAGAATCTTTAACTTCTTGAGTAGATAGCCATGTCGCATAATCTTTATACTGGATATGCTGAACTGCTACATCTTTCTCCATATACATATTAAATAACTGATGTAGATAAAAATTAATCGATAGTCCATCTAAAATAATATGATGGAAGTCCATATAGAGATAGCATTCCTCACGGTCAACTTCTACATATTCCACTCTAAACAGTGGTAGCTTTGCGAGATCAAAATTATGCATAAAGTTTTCCGTATAATGATCTAATTGAGTACTACTTAATGCTACTGTCTCTACTGTGATTTTTGCGTCCTCATGAACAATCTGGACTGGTTGATTATTTTCCATTTTAAATGTTGTTCTTAGTATTTCATTACGTTCCACCAAATCATTTAAACAGCGTTCAAATCTTACAACATCTAGAGGCTGGTTTAATTTGTAACACACGGGTATGTTATATACCTTTTGGTTTGGATAGATCTCGTTTAAAATGAAGAGCCTTTTTTGAGTTAAACTAATCGGATAAGATGATTTTGCTTCAGTAGGAACAATATAACTATATTTTTTACTTGTTTTCATGTTATCTATTTTATTAGAGAGTGCTTCTACTGTTTGTAATTTAAAGATATCTTTCATAGAAAAATTCACGTTAAATTCTTTATTGATCTTCGCAAGTAGCGTAATTGCTTTTAAGGAATGACCACCAATTGAGAAGAAAGAGTCGTTAATTCTAAAATTCACCGAATCTGTTAAAATTGATTTCCAAATATCAACTAATTTGTTTTGGGTATCAGTTAATTCCTGATGTCCATCAACATCTATGTCATCAAAAGATGGAAGAGGCAAATGCTCTTTCGCAACTTTTCCATTTTTATTTAGTGGCATCATATCAATACGTATTAAATATTTAGGAACCATATAATCTGGTAAACATTCGATAAGGTGATTTCTTATTTCCTCTTCTTTGAGTTTCTCTTTACTCACATAATAAGCACAGAGTACGTCCTCAATGCCATCAATCATTTGGGTAATTAACGCTTCATTCACCTGCTCATGATTACGAATAGCGGCTTCAATTTCTCCAAGCTCAATTCGATAACCACGAATCTTCACTTGGTTATCAATTCTTCCACAAAACTCTAAGTTACCTTCCTCGTCCCAGTAAGCCAGGTCTCCCGTTTTATAAACTCTCCCGTTTTTCGAAAAAGGATCGTCAATGAACTTCTCTTTTGTAAGGTTCTCTTGGTTAAGGTAGCCACGAGCGACGCCTTGTCCACCAACCCAGAGCTCACCTATCTGTCCAATAGGTAGCAATTCACTTGTATTGGAATTTACTACATACGCTTTAGAGTTACTGATAGGTTTTCCTATAGGTATATTTTTTGGTATGCTTTTCGGAATTTTATAAGCAGTCGAAAATGTAGTATTTTCTGTTGGCCCGTAACCATTAATTATTTGGAGATTAGGACTGCTTTCCATGGCCATATTAATATGTTGAGTACTTAGTACATCCCCACCAACGATTAACGTTTTTACACTTTCAAATAAAGCATTATTCTCATTAATTAACTGATTAAAGAAAGGAGCAGTAAGCCACATAAGATCAATTTTATTTTTCTGTATTACTGCTAAAAGCTCTTTTGTATCAAGCATATTTTCCTTATCAATTAGATGTAAGGTCAATCCATTTAGGATGGCACCCCATATTTCAAAAGTGGAAGCATCAAATGAGAAACTACCTGTCATTAAAAGGTTTTGATGAGCAGAAAAATCAATATACTTTGTATCCCTTACTAACCTAATAATATTTTGATCCTCTATAAGTACTCCTTTAGGGTTACCTGTAGATCCAGACGTATAAATAATATAGGCTAAAGAATTAGGATTCCGAGATGGCAGTGGAAATTCTTCAATCTCTTTTTGCAGCACCTCATTGCAATTAATGATGTTTGTTTCAATCTGGATATTGCTATTCAATTCGTCACTAATAATAAGTGGTAATTGGCAATCTTGGACAATAAAATTGATACGCTGTAAAGGAGCATCTTGGTCAATCGGTACGTATGCTGCTCCCGCTTTTAAGATTCCCAATGTAGCCACTATCATTTCAAATGATTTACTCATCATAATTCCAACAGGTTGTTCCGTTTTAATACCTTTTGAGAGTAAATAATGTGCAACCTTATTGGAGTGTTTATCAAGTTCAGCAACAGTTATAGCATTCCCATTCTTCATGAGTATCTTTTTCGTAGGTTGTTCTGTCCTTAGGTCATTAAATAAGTCAACAATACTAGAATTTATTGGGCAACTTGTTAATGTATCATTGAAATCATTTATAATTATTTTTTTCTCTATAGAAGTAAGCAAACTTAAGGAACAAATCTTTTCATTTACTTTTCCACTAATGTTCTCAAGTAGTTGAGTAAATTGAGTAATATATCTTTGAATGGTGGTCTCTTTGAATAAATCAGTTGAATACTCCCACTCGAAATGGATATCCTCCCCTTCTTCATATGAGTATAGAAGCATATCGAAGTGAGAATAGTCCGTGTAGAGTTTCTTTTTGGTCGCCTCTAAGGTATCGTTCTTAAAGGTTCTTGTCTCGAAGTTCTGCATGGCAAACATTACGTTAAAAATGGGATTATATCCTGTATTACGATCTACTTCTAAGTCTTGTACCAATTGTTCAAACTGATAGTCTGAGTGCTCAATACTAGAGAATACAAGGGATTTAATTTCTAACATATAATCTTTAAAAAGCTTTTCAGCATGTGGTTGAGATCGTATAGGTAACGTATTAACAAACATACCAGCTATCGTATCAGTATCAGGATTTTCTCTCCCTGTAAATGGAGTCCCTACCACTAAGTCTTCTTCATTCGTATGTTTCGATAAAAAAACATTAAATGCTGCTATCAATAGCATGAAAATAGTAGTTCCTGTTTCATTAGAAATTACTTTTAATTTCTTAGCTAATTCTGTAGGAATTGTGAATGGAATTGTATGTCCTTTAAATGTTGGATACATTGGACGAGCAAAATCTGTTTTAATATTCAGCTTCGGTATTCCATCCTCAAAAAGTTCAGAATAATGCTTTTTACTTAGTGTTAATTGGTTAGCATTTAATCTATCAGTTTGCCACTCCGAATAATCAGTATATTGAAGAGGCAGATTCTCTAAGTGATGACCTTCTAATAATATAAATAAATCTTCCATGAATATATTTAGGGTGATTCCGTCACAGATAATATGATGGAAATCCAAAAATAGATATTTCTTTTGATGTATTTCGTCATATATCAATATCCATTTGAAGAGTGGACCTTTTTCTAATGAAAAGACAGTAATTTTTTCCTTTACAACATCCAACACAGGCATACTTGTATGTAATACCTCATAATTAAGGGACATATCGCTATGAACCACTTGTCTAACATGCTCATCATGTAGTTCAAATGTTGTTCTGAGCGCCTCATGCCTTACCACTAATTTTTTGAATGCATTGCAAAGATCCTTTTGATTTACAGCACCCTTTAACTCGTAAAGTAACGGAATGTTATAATGAGTTCCTTCAACTATGTTACATAGGGTATACATGTTTCTTTGAGCAGGAGATGCTTCATAAAAGTCTTTTGATACAGCTTTTTTAATAGAACTCTCACCAACTGTCTCTTGACTAGTTAATAAAAGTGCCAATGATTTGATTGTTGGATAAGTAAGAATATCTTTGATAGAAACAGCTATATTTAGATTTTTCTTTAACATTGATGAAAGTCTTGCAGCTCTTAAAGAATCCCCTCCAAAACTATAAAAGCTATCATTAATTCCTATTGGCTGATAGTGAAATAAATTTTCAAAAGCTTCAACTAGTTTAATCTCTAAATTAGTTGTAGGTTTTTCGTAAACTGCTTGGTTCGTATTTTCTAAAGGATTCGGTAAATTCTTCGAATCAACTTTCCCATTAGAAGTTAAAGGGATGTTATCAACTTTAATAATAAAATGGGGAATCATATAGCTAGGAAATGCTTGTGAAATATCCAATCTTAACTTTTCTACCTCAGCTTGCCCTTCTACATATGCACATAGATAAGTTACTTCTAGCTCATCATTTCTTGGAACAACCGTAACGTTTTTAACTCCCTCTTGCTGAGTAAACCAATGCTCAATTTCCTTAAGCTCTATTCGGTGTCCACGAATTTTAATTTGGAAATCACTACGACCTATATATTCAAGCTCTCCATTTTCTAAATAGCGTACCAAATCTCCTGATTTATATAAACGTTGATTCCCGTATTTCTCACTTTCAATAAATCGTTCATTTGTAAGTTCACTTCTATGTAAATATCCTCTGGCTACACCCACTCCAGCAACATAAAGTTCTCCAATTTCCCCTTGTTCTACCTCATCTAATGTTTCATTCAGTACATACATAGATAGCGTTGGTATAGGTACACCTATATTACTCGTTCCGCTTTCAATTTCTTTATCCGTAATCTCTTTGAATGTTCCATGGACAGTAATTTCGGTAATCCCATACATATTAATAAGCCTAGAGTCTGGGAATCTCTCTTTCCATTGAGATAACATACTTGGTTTTAGAGCTTCTCCTCCAAACACAATATATCGAAGTCCCAACTTTACTGATTCTTTTTCTATTGTTTCATTAACTAAATTATAGAATGCGCCTGGGGTCTGGTTTAAAACAGTTACTTTTTCATTCTCCAATAGATTCAAGAATAAAGAAGGATCTTGTGCAATTAACTTAGGAACAATTATGACTGTACCCCCATATAAAAGAGCTCCATACATTTCCCATACTGAAAAGTCAAAGCAATAGGAATGAAACATTGTCCAAATATCTCGTTGAGAAAATTGAAAAAGATTTTTATTATTAATTAAAAGTCTTACTACACTTTCATGCTCAATCATTACACCCTTAGGCTTTCCTGTAGAACCAGATGTGTAAATAACGTATGCTAAATCTGTTGGATCATTAATAGGGGTAGGATTCGCTTTACTTTCGTTACCAAAATCTTCTTGAGCAAGGTCAAAAATATCAACAGGCGATTCCGACTTAAAATTCAAACGACTTCCGTATGAATTATGTGTAAGTACATATGTAGACTGACTATCAATGACAGTATTTTGTATTCGTTCTATTGGATACTCTGGATCGATAGGCAAATATGCTCCTCCTGATTTCAGTACCCCCAATATAGATACAATCATATCGATAGAACGATCAAACAATAAACAGACAATGGATTCACGGCTTACACCCTTAGATCTTAAAAAATGGGCAACTTCATTTGCCTTTTGATTTAATGTCCGGTAATCCATCGTTTCTTCCCCTAATTTAATAGCTACTGAATCTGAAAACTCCTCTGCTATTTCTTCAAAAATATTGACCAATGTTTTTTTAGGGTAAATTATATCTTCTTTCGCTTTTTGAACAGAAAATGGTACTGTCGACATTAAATTTCCCTCCTTAATATTATAAAAATTTGATTGTTAACAATAGACTGAATATTTAGAGCATAAGCTGTTTATATATTTAATAACATCCTTTGAATTAGTATCGATAAAAAAATGGTCTCCCTCTATTTCTTTATAAAAACAATTAGAGGTTGTGTAGTTATCCCATTCCTTTAGCCTAGATCCGTTAGTAATAGGATCTTCTGAACCATGCATTATATAAATATCTCTATCAAAAGGGTTGGAAGGTGCATGTTTGTAGGTTTCTACCAATTTAAAATCAGACCTAATAATAGGAAGGAATAAAGACAAAAGTTCAGGATATTTAGAAAACTCCGGCTTAATCCCTCCTAATTCCTGAAGCTTCTGTAACATTAAATCATTAGGTAGCTCATGATAATTAGTACCTAATCCCACATGGGGAGGGTTTTTGCCTGAAAACACAAGAAACTCAGGTTTCTTCTTTGTTTCTTTTATTATTTTTTTTGCGAGCTCATATACCATAATGCTTCCCATGCTATGGCCAAAAAGGGCAAATGGAGAATTAATGATGTGATCATAACTCTTTCTATAGATATCCTCTATTGCTTCCTCAATATTTTTATATAAGGGTTGTTGAATTAGTCTTCCTCTTCCTGACAGTTCAATGGGGATAACGTTTACGCCATTTATAATATTTTTCTTCCAATTAAAATATATATTCTCTGACCCCCCTGCATATGGAAGGCATAAAAGATTTAAGGTTTTGGACTCCATTTGTTTTCTCTCCATTTCTTCTTTTTTAGCATGTATCGAACAACTACTACTCCTTAATTTCTATCAAATTCCAACTGTGTTCTTTATCTTTCCTCTGATAGGAAAATGTTTTATACCACCTATAAAATTTGAACTAAGGTGTTCAATGTCTCCGCATAATTCGAAATCCTCAAATTTTTCGAATAATTCAGTAAAAAGAATACCTAATGTTTGTCTGGCAGCTAAATGTCCCATACAATAGTGAATCCCACTCCCAAAAGAAATGTGAGGATTTTTCTTTCTTCTAAAATTAAATGTATACGGATCTTCAAATACTTCTTCATCTCGATTAGCAGAGGAAATCCATGATACTACAGCATCACCTTTTTTAATTTTTTGTCCTCTGATTTCTGTATCTTTTAATGCATATCGCATAATGTGACTAGCAGGTGAAGACCATCTTAAGCCTTCTTCTATACCAGATTTCAAGAATTCTGGCTGTTTAGCCCATTCTTTATATCCACCACGCTCCATTAATGTGTAAAGAGTTGCGCTTGGAACATGAGGGGTAGTGACCGTCGCTCCTAATAAAAGGGAGTAACAGTTTGCTAGAATTCCTCCAAAATCAAGTGGCTCGTCATCTATAGTCTGGTGCAATAATATGCCTAATACCTCATCATCTTCCCAATTTTCTTTTTCCATAATGAGATCTTCAAAGTAACTGAAGATTTCTCGGTGGGCATGTTGTAACGTTGCTTGAGGACCTTCTGGTAATTGATATTTCAAATCATCAGGTGCGATTGACATAGCGGTTAACTGTGTAATTAATGGCCAGTCGCTAGTTGGTAGTCCAAGAATAGCCCCCGCTACGGCAGTAGATAGAGAAAACATAGCTTGAGCAAAGTCTATTATCTCTCCTTCTAATGCTGGTTTTAATAATTGACGCACTTCGTTTTTGATAACATTTATATGTTTTTCTAAAGAGTGGTGTGTAAATCCTTTTTGCATAGGGCGTCTTAACTGAGCATGGCGTGGTGGGTCTGTAACAGTAACTTGTTTTCCACCTGCAGGATCATCAGTTCCTAATAATGTAAGAAGAGTTCCTCTTTCTGAGGAAAATTCCTTATGGTTACTTAAAACATTTTTAACATCACTATATTTGGTAACAGACCAAAACCCTAATCCATTTTCTGTTTCTGTCCAATGAATTGGTGCTCTTTCCCTCATTGCATGCAATATAAGATGTACATCTCCATCACTATGAAGTTTGGGGTCTGCCAAATTATAGTCGTCGATTTTAATATGAGATGAATCTTTTGGATAAGTCAATTTCATGTCATTACTCCATTTTTTAATTTTTTTATACTTAGTACTTTTGTCGATTAAGAGGGAAATTTTTACAATCTCTACCTTTTTGTTTTTAAAGGGAGGCAGAACTATTGATACCTGAATTGAAGTACTTCCATCCCTCAATGTTTTGAACTGCCCTTTCCTCTTTAATCATAAATTTTCAAATACTATTTTTTGGAAAAAAACCATAAACAAATGTATCATAAGGTTTACCATTTTGATACATGTAATTTTTTAGAGTTCCTTCTAGTTCAAATCCCATCTTCGATAATAAATTGTTTGAAGCAGTGTTCTCAATAAACACAACTGCCCCAATCCTTGTCAAACCTAAGTCTTGAGAACCGAAAGAAAGAATTTTTTCTACCGCTTCAGACATATAGCCTTTTCTCCAATAATCAGGATGAACTTCATATCCTAATTCCGCACGTTTGTGTTTAGGAGACCAAGCATTAAATCCAACACTTCCGATTAATCTTTTCTCTCCCTTAACTTCAATTCCCCATCGAATTCCTTTTTTCTCTTCAAAACTTTTAGCAAAAAAATCTACTAATCCCTTGGCTTGTTCAATTGACTCTAGTGGTTCTTGGCCATAATAACGTAACAAATCATGGTTGGAGAAACAGGAAAAAATCTCTTGTGCATCATCATACGTGATTTCTCTTAAAATTAACCTATCTGTTTCTAAGGTAGGAAACATCTAATATCCCTCCGATCAAATTTTTGGTTAACAAATAACTGAACTTTTAATGAATTACATAATTATGAAAAATATTAGTTAATTATGTTCTTTTGTATTTTTATTCAAAAAATAAAAAGAATCATATATTACCTTATTAATGTTTTGATGGTTATTTTTTACTTATTATTTTATTAACTATATTATCAATAGCAAAAATAGAAATAAAGACTATTTTTTCAAAAAAATAACTGTTATAATGCCCGACGACTGTAAATTGAATCTTCATAAGGCGCATATATTTGTTTCTTAAAATAAAAAATTATAGATTTCGCCTTATTTATTGATAATTAGGTAAATTCCTCTTGTTGTTTTTATTTCATGGTATATACGTATTTTTGAATATTCTTTCTTCCTGATATTTATACAATCTCCTTAGGTAAATCCATTAGTTTTATTCTTTGCATCTGAAAAAAACAATAAATTTTTGATTATTCTGCAATCTAAACATCTAGAATTGTCAGCCAACTACTTTACCTTTTAATTTATGTTTATTTTTATACTATTTTCAAATTTTTATCTAATTAATAATACCAATGGATTAATAGAGATGGGGTATTTTACACTATAGGAGAATTCAATCATCCTCATTAATCTGAGGCCTACTAGAACTTAGTGAGATCACCAAACTCTTGACCAGTGTAATCCAAGGAAGCCATTCATCTATATAGCATAGATGAATGGTTTGTTGATTTATCTTGCAAAGATATATGGAAAATATAGATAGTTGATTAGCTATGGAAGACAACAAATTAAAAAACCTACTATCTAGTAGGTTTTTAAGGTTAGCCTATTTATAACCCTGTGTGGCTTTAAGGTTGAGAGGTTAGAACTTCAAACAAACAGGACTTATAAAATCTTAGATGCTTGTTTGATTTCCAATGTTTCTAACATATATTTTTTGAATTCTTCGTTTTTCCAAAATCCGAGCCGTATACCATCAATTCCTCTTGTCATCAAGATGTAGTAAATATTCAAAACAAATAAGGTAAACTCGCGTGCATTTTCTGGATTTTCATCATCCTTAGAAAATTTCCCATTTACATTATGAAAATTAGCTGGATTTCCAAATAAACATCCATTATCATCAACTTGTAAATCATTTCCGATTAAAACACCAACTTTATTTAAATCGATACCTTGAACAGCAAATACAGAACCTACCTGCTCTTCAGCACCATCTGAATTAATCCAATTCTCTTGTGTAGAATTCCAACTTTTTTCAATATCACCTTCATACCAGTGCATGATAGTTGGATTTTTGCCATCTGCTTGCTTCCAAGGTTCAACTAATCCTCCCAATACACGATTTATATTTTCAGAGTGAAAATTCCTGTCTTCTTCAATCCAATCAAATAGACTTTTTAAAGGTTCTTCCTCGAAAAAACCAAAATATGCATCAATATCAGGGTCTTGGAAAATAGATCTATCAAAATCAGGATTAAAACTTGTTTCTTCTAATAAACCTGTATCCTTATACAAAAGATATTTTATACCATTTACAAAGTCTTCTGATGTATAGCTTTTTCCTAGGGGGGTCTTAATCCTAAACTGTGTTTTTAAATATCTTTTTTCAAAGTCTTTAGTTGCCCTATTAAATTGCAAACGGGTTATATTAGCAGGTCGAATAGCTTGTAGTACATCATACATTAATACAACTTGTTTACCTAATTGTTTTAATGCATCCAAATGATTCTCATCATTAGCAAATTTTCCTTTATACACTTTATTAAAAGATGCCATTTGCTTGGAGAACTTTCTAGAAAGCTTATGAGATTCATCTACAATAATAGTATCAAAATTTTCCCCAGCGTTAATCAATTGTGTAGAGCTAGCAATTGTTAAATTACTGTTGTACATTCCATACACGCTAAATATTTCTTTTGCCGTCTTAATCCAGTTAGGTTGTAATACGACTGCTATTCTATGTTTAGGTTTGTCTATCATAAACTTCGCAACTAAATGTGTTAGTAACACAGTTTTACCTGTTCCTGCATCACCGTTAATTACAAAGCTTTTATTATCGTTTGTTTTAATCTCTTCTAGAATGTCCATTTGTTGTGGTGTCAATACTTTGATTGGGCTATATTTAACTAAAGCTTTATTTCTCAACTCTTTTAGTGTGGGTGTTCTAACCCAACCCTTTGGATATAATTCATTCTCCCAAAAAGGCAAAAGAACTTCAAAAGAGACCTTTTCTCGTTCTGTATAGACATTGATACTATCACCATTAGTCCCATTAATAATCTCATCATTATCGAATTGAATTTGCTGTTTTTTTGACTTTGGATTGTCTGCTTTAAAATAGGATATCAACTGGTTTTCAACATCCTTTATAGCACTTCCGTGGAAATAGGTTGAGAAGAGAATCATTACTTGGTCAAAGTCAGCAACATTAAACTTTTCTTCGTTTCCACTATAATGTTGTCTATGTCTATCAAAGAACTGTGTTGATTGACCTATATAAAGTTTTTTTGATTTTGTTCCTCTGTAAATATAAACAACATCACCATTTCGTAGCTTTTTTTGCTCAATGTCACGTAACTTATCAAAATCTTCCAATCTTCCATTGTTTACTCTCAATTCAATGCATTTATACTTAACCACTACTTAATCCCCCTCATATTACACACTTTTAATAGGTTTGAAAAAATGTTATGTAATGTATCATTATATTTATTGTAACATTTTAAGTATAATATAACTATTATATCTATTATGCCTATAGGTAATTTTTACTCCAATTATTCAATATGTATACCTTAATTAATCCATGTATTGTTCATTTGTCAGAAGGTATATTTTTAGGAATTAAAAAACCCCTCTCATCATTGACGACAGGGTAGAAGTTTTTCAGAGTCAGGTTTTTTTACTTATATATGAATTTTATTAGTAAAGAAACTTAAAAATAAAATTTATAATTTATTATCAATATCGTTGTATTCCCTTTGGAAGTATTCCTTTTGCGCTTGCATAAAGATTACCATTATATCGGTTAATTCCTGTGTATTAGTTAAATGAAGCAGTTTTATTAGACAAGTACTTATAGCTATTGAAAAATCCCCTTGATACAAGTCTTTCCTATATAACTTACCTTCTATCTTATTAAAGTGTAAAGACAATTCTTTTTTTATCGGATCCTCGGGTGAGATTGACTTAACGCCAATAACATTTCTAAAGTTTCTATCGTTTATATAATTATTTATGATGGATACTAAATCATTAGATTCCATTTTTAACTCTTTAAATTCTTCAATTCGTAAATTTATTAACGTATTGGATTTTCTATTTTTTTTACCCTGTACGTTTGTCAGGTATATAGAAATTGAAGTAGAACAAAGTGCTAAAAAAGAGATTATTGCAGCTATACTTGCCCATTGAAAATTATTGTTTTGATCAAAGAAATACTGTACCATAGTTTTTCACTCTTTCTTATTTTTAAATAACTATATACTAACAATATTTATATTTGAAGTGTGATTTTTCACTATGGATATATTTATTTTGTATTATAGATTTCTAAATTTTCATCTATAAAACATTTGATTAGGAAAGCATATCAAAGGTCTAGGGCCTTTTGATATGCTTATATTTAAGAAAATGCACCAATAATGTTCTTTGCTATTCTTTCATTTAGTCATTCATCATTGTGAAAAGAATAGTTTCTTCCCCACCGCTCACTGTGAATTTTCCAGAAACAGTTTTATAACCTGGAGCAGTAATTGTATAAGAGTAAGTGCCAGGAGATAATTGATACTTACCTGAAGATTTTGGCGTTACTATGCTACCATTTTTAGACTTTATGACAATTTTCTCTCGATAAGCATCATCTGCTTCAAACTCAACATAAGTAATTGAATCAGCATCATCAGAGATGGAGTCATCGTCAGAAGCACTATCATCTTCATCTATAGACTCATCGTCTTCATCATCATAGCTATCGTCATCCTCATCATCATAGCTATCATCGTCTTCTTCGTAAGAACTGTCATCATCTTCTTCATAAGAGCTATCATCATCTACAGATTCATCATCTTCATCAAGAGATTCGTTACTTTCATCCATACTATATGAGATAGATTCTTCTTGATTTGCAGCGTTGATTTTAATGGTCTTAGTATAGGTTGCGTAACCATTTGCTTTTACAGTAAGTTTGTAAGTACCTGAAATTAAAAGATAATAACCATCTTCAAATGGATTAACAACTTTTCCTTTACTATCTTTTAAGGTTACTTTACCGTTATACGCATCATCAGCATCAAAAGATACAAGTTCAGCTAATACGCCATTAATATAATAGAGATCCTCATATTGTACAGTCCCTTTAGCTAGGCTAGCTCCTTTATACAACTTACCGCTACTCACATGGTAGCCGGTATAGGCTTCCCCATTTTTATAGTACTTCCCTTTATAAGTACCAGTAGCTAGTACCCCATTTTTGTAATACTTGCTCTTATATATACCTGTAGTTAGAACGCCCTTACTGTAGTATTTATCTTGATATACACCAGTAAATAGCACGCCTTCTTTATAAAATTTATTTTTATAAGTAGCAGTAGCTAATACACCGCTTTTATAATACTTACTACTTTTAATGCCGGTGAATAGCGTTCCTTTTGAATAATATTTGCTTTTATAAGTCCCTGTGGCTAAAGCACCGCTCTTATAGTATTTATCCTTATATAAGCCTGTAAACTTTGCTCCATTGTTATAAAGTACACTTTTATAAGTGACATAACCACTTGCTGCCTTTCCAGTACTCTTAACTATTAACTTTCCGCTCTTCACTATATATGTTGTGGCTGCATCAGCTGTAGCTGAATTAACCGTCATTGTAGCTGCTACTGATGTAGTCCCAATAATAATAGCTGTAGAAAGTGCTGCTGCTTTTACGATACTTTTTTTGTTCATTTCCTCTGCTCCCTGCTTTTTTATTTAGTTTCCTTTTTTGAACCTTTCACCTCCTATTGAGATAGTGGTTTATAATGAGGAGAAAAATCTCCAAAAAGAAAAACCCTACTGAGTACATAGCAAAAAAGCTATCGTAATCAGTAGGGTTTTCCTACATTAGTATATAGTTAGTTTTTAGTATCTAAATAAATAGGGATATCTTGGGGTCAATAGGCGGGCATTCTAAGAAACCCTGGACCACATCATAATTAATACTAAGATCTTTCTGAAGTGGCGTTTCTATACCATTTACTATAACAAATAAATTAAGTGATTTAAATACTTTTATAGCAGACGAAATAAAATCTAGGCGATGGTTTCTAGAAGATATAATAATTAGTTATTAAATGCTTTAAAGTTAATACCACCGCGTTTAATGCAAGGTTTTTCCACTTAATTTTCCACTATACATTAGCAAGCTACTTATCTCTAACCTAAAACTTAATGTTAATAAAAAGCCCGTAGATTTAAAACTGAAACTGTCTAATTTTGTTGTAGATTAATCCTTTTTTTGAAATAAATAATATTAAGGTTATATAAAGTGTTTATTTAGCTTGTAGGAGATTTTGAATCATATAGGATAAATACCATTAAGTAAATTTTTAAACGCCTGTAAAGACCATTTATTTAAACCGTTTTTTTCTATCCAACAAAAAAAGGCAGTCATATAAGCTACTTTATATATTTCCTAACCTTTTTGCAATTTCTGCAGTGGGGAAAAATGAGCCATTTTCGTTTTTTTCTGCTTCATCCCTATTAAAAGATACTTCGCCCACATCTTCAAAGTTAATTGTCAATACTCGCCAATCTTCTACTCCCAACAAGATTTCTCCAATAGCGGAATATGCAGATTCAGCCAAATCTTTTTTGCTTAAAAATTGACTTTCAGCTAAGTTAATCGTGGCTTTAATTTCATTCCCTTTATTACTAAATTTAGTTAATTTATCGCTTTCACGCATATTGTCGCTAATCATTTCTTTGAAATCAACATCATTTGATTCATTTACTACTTCTTCAGCTGGTGCTGATTCTTCAGACTCTGTTTGAGCTGGTAATGGCACTGGTTCAGCTTTTTCTTCATTATTGCCACATGCAGTTAGTAATAGTAAGGATAATAAACCCGAAAATAATATATATTTTTTCATAGTAGTACTCCTATTTTTTACATTTAATAAATATTATAGCATATCAATTAAAGAAAAAACTTTTTATTTTCGCTCCTAATAACTTTTGATTCTTCTTTTAAATACTTTTGTCAAAAAAATTCCCCCTAGCCATAACGGTTAGAGGGTTTTTCAACTGTTTTCATTGTAGGTCATCCAGTATGTCAACGAGTTCAAATTGATTAATGAAAGATTGCTTTGTATGCTAGTAATCAGTCTGTGGCGCTGTGCTGGTGATAGCATTAAACTAGATAGCTGTTTACTAATGTATTTAAGAGGGCATTATGCTGCCGTGAGGTAATACGGTTAGTTTGCTTGAGTCTTCATGTATTTGAGTTCATGTGGGATGCCATACCTATGATTTCATTATCCATTTGTTGATTCAGTGCATCTGGGATAAGCAGGATCGTTCTCTTTCTACTCTTGTTGTTTTTTTATATATTCGAGAATTGCGTTTTCTGTTACCTCGCTCGCAGTTAAATCGTGGCTCTCTACAAATGATTGGAGCAGCTTAATTGTTGGAAGACTTAGCGACAACGTAATGGATTTATGACCTTTTAAAATATGAAGATTATTCTCATCTATATAGATATCTCCCTCAATACTAGTAATAATATCTAAAGATACATCATTAGGTAATGGACATTTATCAATTGGGATATTAATTTCTTTTAGAAATAATTCAATCGTTTCGTTTTTTTCGTTTACAAACATATTATTAATACCTATATGCTGGTAGAAATAATCAATGAACGAAAAACCGGACTCATTTTTAGGTATCTCAAAATGGCCGTAACCATTACTTTTGAGGCTGCTTCTATTATTAAGGGTATATGATGGCTCAATCTTTAACGCTTCCAATGATGTTTTAAAATCTACAAAGTTATTAGAGCCATTCAAATATAAGCCCCATTCATTACTTTCATTTTTAAAGATACGATAGAATTTTCCGTAATCATTTTTAAAGAGTTGGAATAACGCAATGTTGTATTGAGAATTGTAAAAATCTTTCTTTGCACCTTTGCTCTTTTTCTTTCTCAATTGCTTACTTATCGCTTTTTGAGTTGATTCAGGGATTAAATATTTATAATTATTAACCCCATAAGGGATTTTTATAACGTCTAAATCATCGTTTTGTTGAAGCAACTGATAAATTCTCGCTTTTGATATTTTTAACTTTTTTGCTAAGTCATCTACGGTTATTCCGTCAGCTTTTTTTGATTGCAGGAATTGTTCCACAGATTCTTTTGTATATCTCGTCGATTTCTTCATTCTGTAAGGATTTGGTTCAGCTTGAATTTTTCCTTGTTCAGCATATCTATAGACTGTAGATTCTGCGATATTCAGTAACTTCGCAACCTCTTCTTTTGTATAGTAATCACTATCTTGATAAACCATATTATCCCTCGCTATTCTAAGTCCTTATATATACTTTTTACAATACCATAACCAAATCATCTTTCAATAAATGAAATGATAGTCATGATATAAGTTTCTAATGTTAGATTAATCTGTTGTTCATTGTAGATACCTTAGTAAAGTGCTTATAACCAGAGTCCCTTCAAAAGGGTTTCATTAATTCTCCCCACTCCTCAGAGGTTTATTAGGGATGGCTAGTATTTTCATATAGAGACCATGTATAGATTTCAATGGGACATTGTGTTCTTGCATTAATGTCTCCAATGAGTCAACCAGGAATTGTTTCATTTTTGGCTCCATATATAAATTATTGATGAGCGTGCCATCTATAATGTTTCTGGAATTAACAACTGTTCCTAAACAAGCCAAGGCTAAGTCTACCCCTTTCTCATTATCTTCTAGAAAAAAGAGGTATTGAGGATATGTAGAA
Source organism: Rummeliibacillus stabekisii (assembly GCF_007988965.1). Classification (GTDB taxonomy): domain Bacteria; phylum Bacillota; class Bacilli; order Bacillales_A; family Planococcaceae; genus Rummeliibacillus; species Rummeliibacillus stabekisii. The sequence continues at coordinate 43,135 of NZ_BJVD01000005.1, read as the reverse complement.
ATTAATTTATACATCCAGCTACGAAAATTGGTATCCTTCCACAAAGGTCCTAGGTCTTCTAATCCGTTATAAGGGACGACTTTTATTGCATGTTGGAAAACCGTAACGTCCCATTTCAAATGTTCTTTATATAGATTAGACATATTCCTAATTGAAATATTATCTACCTGTGTAGGAGTAACTCGGATAGCGCAATTTATATCATTATTATTTGGTGTTATCATTTTTTACATTCTCCTCTTTCCTGTCGTTCAATTTGTTATTTAACAAAAAAAACCCCTAATTCTTGAAGCATATCTTTGATCATGTAGGAAAGAGAGAAAAATGCTAATAGCAACGAAATTATCAAAAATAGGCAAAAGAAAAACAGCGTTATATATGGCGATTCAATGTTTGAACCAATATAACCTGTAATAAGTAATAAAAAAGGTATGAAAATCATGTGTAAAGTGTTTTGTTTAATTTCAGGGATGTGATCAATGATTAAATCCAGGTATTCCTTAGTATCTACCTTGAAATTTCCTAAAAAGGGTTGCTGTGCATCTTGTTCAAATTCTGCTATCATTTCTTTTCCTCATTCCCGCTAAAAAATTTTGAGTTTCTTCTATTATATAGTGTTATTAAAACCATCAAAAAAACCCCCAACCCCCTTCGCTTCATATCTATTTTCCTTTCCAAAGAAAGAAATAAGAATTTTCCTTCCAATGAATTAAAAAATTACAAATGAAATAATTCCCTTTCATTATATAACTGCCAAATTTACTATTCAATATTTATTATATAAATAATAAATATCATAATTTATATAATGTATAATCAACATTAACAAATAGACCATTTTTTTATGTTAGCTATATTTTATATAAATAGAAAGGTAGTTTATAATATAGATAAATAATAAAAATAAATTATAGAAAGGTGTGTAATTTTGGCGATTTTAAGTGAGCAATCCACTAGTAGCTTAAAAATTCGAAACAATTTAGAATTGTCTGACTCTGTAGACATGAATGATTTGCAATTAAGGATTGATCAAGCTGAAAAAGAACATCAATCTAAATATGTCTATTTTAACGACAAGGATATGGTCAATTGGTTTTTACACGAAAATAAGCATTTAAGGAAATCGGATGGCCGTACTAAAAGAAGTACAAAAGAATATCAACGTGAATTGCAACAATTTATTGAAGCTCTCCTGGCTCATGGTTCTGAATTTAATTTAGATATAGAAGAAATTGTGGAAGGTTCGATATTTAAATCGCTACAACCTCGACATATACGCAAATACCAGGAATGGTTACAAACATCTAGCCCATATGTTAGGAGAAATGGCTCCTACGCTACTGCCACATTAGAAAGAAAAACAACAATCTTACGCTCGTTCTTTCGTTTTTTACATGAAGCAGATTATATTACGGAACAACTTGAACAGGGTCTAAAAATTATATATACGAAAAAAGATGATAGGCCTAATAGAGACCTGGGGCCTGAAGATGTTGTAAAGTTACTTCGGAAATTTCAAGATATGCAGCATCATGTGATGTTTGCGATAGTACATATACTTACGACAACCGGAATGCGTAATGAAGAGTTTTGTACACTTAAAGTCAAAGATTTGAAGCGGGATACAATTAATGGTGGATGGTACCTAGCAGTTACTGGGAAAGGGAACAAACGGAGAGACATACCAGTAAAGTCAAAAGTACTTGATAGTATTTTGTTATTACGGAATGCCAGGGGACTTACCTCACTCGACGTAGCAAACGGAGATAGCCCTTTGTTTACAACTAATACAGGAAACGCCTATACCCCTCCTTATTTATCACAATACGTAAAAAAGGAAATTCAAAAGATAAAAGCTCAGACATTAGGTGATACAGAGGTTACCATAACCCCTCACGTTTTTCGCCATGCATTTGCTATCATTTCTCAACAAAATGGCATTGATGTATATCAGATTATGAGATCTTTAGGACACGAGAAAATTGATACTACTATGATTTATCTTCAAAAAGTATTTGAGCGTAATAAACATGCAATCCATAAGTGGAAATCAGAAAAATTTGGTGAATTTATATAAATTAAAAGCTTTTATTTTTAACGGAGAAAGAGTCAAATTGTACTTTAGCTTCTTAGCAAAATAGAGGTATACATCATAATGGAATGAACTAAATTAGAATGTGATTAAATATAAAAAGGGACCTTTTAAGGTCCCTTTACTTTTTAAATTTACACTTATACATAATCGGTTTCATTTCAATTCGCTTCTCTTCTTCTTTGCCAAAAGGAATTATTTCATCAAAAATCCTTTGCTTTTCATAACCAACATATTCTACAAATACTAAACGATAATTACCTTTTAATTCTTTTGCAACGGCTAATTCTCTTTTAGATAAGTAGAATGTAAATTCATTATTCCCTCCCAAGGAACTACCCTTTACTTCCAAGTATTTGTTTTTAATATTCCCCGAAGAATCTATCTCAATACTTTCTATGTCATAACCTAAGCCATCTTTTTCTTTAGAAACATGTTTTACTAAATGAATGTGATTACCATATCCTGCTTTTTTTAAGTTAGAAATCTCAAGATTATAAATAAACGCTTCAGCTTCTCTTCCTATTCTATTATTATGTTCTTCCCTTGCTGCTAGCAACTTTTTATGCGTTTCAGGGTCAATCGTTGAATTTGTTTTACTTTTTTTATTCGATTTATTTTTAGAAGCTTTTTCTTCATTACCCTCTTTATCCTCTAATAAGGTAAGTTCTAATACTTCAAAGTAATCTTCGAAAATGAAGTCATAAAATAACTCTAGCATTAGACTTAAATCTTCTTCTAGTACTGCTTTATGTATATCTTTTACGGCATACTTCTTCGAGACTATCACTGACTTCTCATATTTTTCTGCTGTTGTACCAGCTGTATCACCTAAATCGATAGAGCCTGGCTGTATACCTTTGTATCTTACATCTCCCTCAATCACTTCCATAATCTTTGTAGCAGATACGGCAGCCATTGCTTCTAACATATCCTCTTCTTTATCAGATACCGCAAAAGCAATTGATAGATATGCAAATTCACCTTTTGAATCAAATAGAAGTACGATGTACACACCTTCACTAAATCCATTCTTAGATATTCGATTATCACGCATCCCTATCCATACACTTCTCGCCGCATTCCCTTGACCTAATGATCCATCTACAACAAGATTTTCTTTGAACTCATGTTGCTTTATGACTTCTGTAAAAATGTGTTTAAGGCCAACCTTTATGGTCCTACCAACCAATCCATTTACTACACTCTTTCCAACTTCTAAAAATGCAGGAATACCAATCGGGAATAGTTTTAGACTATTTAGCAAATCATCATTTGGTGTAAGTTCATTTACTGAATTGATAAACTGCATTATTACTTCGTCTGACCAAACCTCGTTTTGAAGTAACTGAGTTAAACTATTTCTAGAAATCCCCATACTAACCGCTAGATTACCTTTTTTAATCTTACTGCTTTCTAAAAATCTTTCTACAAGATTACCTACATGAATATTTGACTCTTCAACGCTTTTTAGGCCAACCATTTAGATCTTCTCCTTAAGTTTCCTTATAATTAATTTAGCTTTTAAAAAGCCTATTAACTATTCATATCTTGAGTTTTTCGGAAGCCCTATATTAAGAACAACTACTCTATAGTTGTAGTAATCGAAATTTTAGCAACCTCTTCATTACAAATGAATTTTATTATATGTCTTACTCATTATTTAATTGTATCAGAATTTTATAATTTACTATAGAAAGTAAATTATAATCTCAGCATATATTAAGCTCCACTGCTCGGCCCTTTATTCGCCTTCTGTTTATTATGTAAAATTAAAGATATATCTTCTAAAAAGGATTGATGATTTTCTCTTTTAGAAAGACACTCTATAGTATGAATATCTCTAATAAACTTAAACAAAAGATATGGGGATCTACTTTCATTTTCTTCAATAAGAGAGATATCCTTAGTTAGACGACGTACATATGAGGCAAATTCAGTTTCTCTAATACTGTACTGTAATTTTCTTAATAGCATTCCCGAATAATAATATAAGTAAAGTATTAATTCCTTACTAGCTTGTGGATTATTATGTAACTGAGTATGAATTAAGTTAAGAGAGCAGCTATAGTTATTTTCTTTGATTGGAATAGATTGCTCATTCATGACCATTACCCCCTCATAATAATCTTTTTTATAATCTATTTCTTTTCGTATGTAAATTTATGTTCTTTAAAATATAATAAAATGGGTAAAGCGCAAATAAAAAAACATAAAATTTAAAGATAAGTTCTTGAGCAATGTAAAGTATAGGTGGGCTAGTCGGTATTAATAAAACTACAAAGCTAAAAATCATTATAATTAAATAGAACGGTAATAAAACAAATGCAAATGCTTCGTGCAGAATTTTATCTTCTCTTTTTGCTGTTTCTCTGTGGCCTAATAAAATTAGTATTGTAGCGGCCAATATGTAAATTCCATAGATAATAAAATGTATCATTCCGATTCCTGCTCTTTTTCTAAATAGTTATCTGGTACTGCTTTATATTCTTCTACACTGATTTCTTCTACCATTGATTCCTCAACTACATATTTTTCAGCCAGTATAGAGATACCCCTAATATGAGAGTCCTTGTACACTTGGTCATTTATTATGGTTAAACCTTCTAAAACAAATTGAAAGTATGCCTAGTTATAATCAGGTAATAAACTTGCGTCTTCAGAAACCTTATAGCAAAAATTAGAGCTATTTAACAAAAAGTGGTCTATCCTCTTTTTCCGTTTCGATATAAATTCCGCCATTAGCGACAATTCTTATAATCTCGCTAATCTTATCAATAGAGATATGCTTATTAGCTAGTGCTTTGACTCCCTTATTAATAAGTTCACCTGAATCAACTTTTTGCAAGTCAGAGTCTATACAAACTACGGAAATGTTATATTCTTTTATAAACTGTAATACAGCTTCGTCATTTAACAATGAGTGTAAATTAACAATAAAGAGAAGCGACGTAGGTACAGCTTTATGTTTACTTTCACGTATCTCTTTAAGCCAATTATCCGTTGTTAAACAAGTAGTGGACGCAGATACTGGAGCCGCAATTTGTAAAGTGTTTTTCCACATGCGATTCCCTTCCCTAGTTGGTGTCAGTAAAAAGATATCCAAATATATTGCCTCTCCTTTTTCAATGAAACAAAAAAGGTACATCCCTCCAACAAAAGTAATTATCACTTTTAATAGAGGGGTGTACCCTTTTACGTTCTAATTAAGTTAAATAAATTATAGCATATACTTTTAGATTATAAAAGAGCAAATATAATAGGACCAAAGAAGGCGAATAAAATCATTATAATGGATATGTTTCGGGAATTTTTGTACCACTTATAGTATTCTGGATGTTTAATTAAGGTGTGGCCGAATTTAAAGAGCAAACTTATTGATATCCCTATTAGACTAGTAAATATAGCGACTTCAGATATCGTACTTAAGGCTGCGGTAAATGCTGCATCTACATCTGCTTTTGTTTTGAATGAAAGAATAATGATCGGAATGCCTCTTAATAACATTAGTGAAATGAAAGACCAAAGCATTGTTGTTTGCGCATACTTTTGCCATTGTACATTTTTGAATATCATAGACATAATCATTACAATAACCCCAACAATAAAAAGGATGTTTATGGATTTAAGAAACCAATCGAAACCGCTAGAACCTAAAAAAGTTAGTTTATCAGCAATATCATCAGTAAATGAAAATGTGCTGCTTTTAATCTGGCCATCATCAGTTATTGTATCTTCGCCTTGCGGTAAGAATGTATCCGTGTTCATTTTTGATAATAGAATTGGATAAAAATTAAGCAATGACTTCTCCCCCTATGCTTTTTTTGAAAAATTAGTTCTAAGGTCAAAGCTTACTTCATTTGTATACATCTTTCCTTCAAACATATCTATTGTAGATTCAAAACTGAATACATTTCGGGATTGTCTATAGACATCCTGAAAGTGAATTAGCCACTGTGCAGCCAATTTTTCATAGCGAATTGGATCTTCTACAACCATAAGTAGATCCTCTGCAGAGATTGTAAACTCTCCTACAACATTGTTAACACGGAAATTATGTACCCCTACGGTTACCTTTTCTAAGTATTCAGCGAACGGCAATAGCATACGAAGCGGTTCTCTAAACGTTTTAATTTCACTGACTTTACTACTTGGACAACTAATCCGGAATTCAACTTTAACATTTTCATAGTCTAAGCTGCCCGAAACGCTGGCATCAATATTGACCAAAAAAGTATGAGGACAAAATTCGGATAAAGGTTTGATTACCTTACTTTCAAACGTATTTGCTTCATTAATCAAATCGGACAAATATTGGTTTGATAACGATAAGGAGGTATCACGATGACCACTGGCACGACGACTAATGATATTGTTTGCTGGCTTACATTTGTATGTGAATTTTTTTACAATCATTTGTGTATCACGAATATCATCTACTAATGTATCAACTATTGGCTTTTTTATATTTAATGAATTCATTATGTCAACCCCAATTTTCTAAATATTATGTCGAAAGCAACAATTTACACTGAAAAATAATAATATCATGGTATATAAGAACCACCTAAAATACAACGATTTCAGGACAAGTATCACCAATACCTGTAAAAAACAGTAAATATGTACCCTAAAATTGTATGATTTTCTATGTTTATATAGCTTTCTCTAGTTAATTATTACTAATACAAATGTGACAACTGAATTAGCATAATAAACTAGAGAAAACTCCGAAAGTATATTAAGATTCGGCAATTTTCGTATACATTTATACTTCCTAAAAACAGACTTTTATTATTTTTAAGCACAAAAAAAGCCTTTGAAATGATTGGTTTTAATAGCAACAAGTAAAAGTTTGCTATATAAAATTCAATCAGTCCAAAGACTGTAATTGTTAGTTGCACGCACGACTCAATAGAGCGTCAATAGATGAAAAATAAAAATAACTGTATCTATTATAACGTATTAGTTAGATAAATACTATATTTTTTGTACTACTTAAATATAAAAAAATGCGGAGTATGTACTAACAACACAATTGATCTAGCTATTTATGAGTAACTTGGAATTATTACCCAATTAAATAATACCCTTAAAGCTTTTACTTAGTTTACATGTGAAACACTAAAAATTAAACCTTTAGATTGGTCATATTTCAGATTATATCTTATATTATTTTTCTCTGTTGTCGTTTCATTCATTTGAAATTTATAGTTTTTATCAAACATTCGCAAATCTTTTAAAACCTGACCGATCTCTTCTTGACTTAGATTTGTGTTTGTTGTACCTATTAATAATCCCATCGTTAATAGGATATCTTTTCCTTCACCTTGCCCTACCATAATAAGCTCTTGTACTGCACCCTTATCATCAATATTTTCAACTAAAGTTATATCTTCACTCAACTTAGAAGTAATGGATTCTTTTTCTTTTTTAGTATTCTCTAAAGAATACGCTAAATCTAACACCTTTACTTCGTTATTAAACGCACTTAAAAATTCCTTTTGATTTTGGAAAAGTGGTACTGTTGTTGCCATGACAGCAACAATCGGGAAAATAAAGTATAGAGTAAATACCAAAGTAATAAAAATGCCTTTAAATTTAGTAAATCTCCCTTGCCTCCATAATAAAAGAATACCTAAAGGTGGCAAGATTATTAACCACAACCACATAAACCAAGGTTTTTGAAAGAATCGAGTTTTACGCTTTAAATTATTTTCAAGCGGCATCTTGCTTACCTCCTTTGAACAATTCTTTTATATTGATGTTATAAATAAAATGCATTGTATCTTTTACTCCTTCTACTAAAGAAGATTTGATATCATTTACGACTCCTTCATTAAAAGGTGTTTCATTTTTTTTATCTATTAAATGCGTATATAGAGATTCACCCTCTAAGTCTCCGGAATCTAGAACGAAACTTTTTCGAAGTAATTGCTCTTCTTCCATATTTTCTAATACCATTTTATATTTTGTCTTTAATTTTTCCGAAGTTGTAACACTGATTAAAAGATTATAATAGGTATTTACTTGTTTATATTGCTTTTTATGATAAGCCATTTCTGCATCTTTAGTTAACGCTTTAACAGTTTCATTATAAAAAGTTTTTGTTTTTTTAACGTTACTAATTTTTTGTGCTTCTTTTACTAGTTTAAACGCTTCTTTATACTCCTTATTATCTCTTGCTATTGTTGCATCAGATAATTTCCCCTCTATTTTTTCGTTAGTTTTAATCTGGTTTAACAATACATCTGCCTTTTGGTTAATTAATTTACTAGAGCGTTTGTATTCTTTTATATATGTTACATAACTCTTTGCTTTTGAATAATCATTTTGATCAAATGCATTTTCTGCTAATTGATAAATAGCTGATAGTGAACTTTGAATAAGTAAATCAGTCTGATTACTATTTTTTCCTAATTCATATATCTGATCTAATTCTTTAATAGTTCCTTTATAATCTTTACTGTTATAAAGTATTCTCGCAGATTTAAGATGTTTATCTGCTTTTACTTGTTTTGCATCAATTTTTGGTTTTGGCTCAGAAACTGGCTGATTAATTTTAGAAGATGGTGTCGTATTGCTACTAGTTGAATTAGAATGGGATCCGCTCGATCCACTGTTACTACCACCCCCATTGTGGTAGTGATATTCTCCATATTCTAAACCCCATTTTTCACAATTGGTTCGACAAGTATGACCACCATTACTATCAGTTCTGCCCGGATGCGCACTTACACTTAATGGTAATACAAATACCAAAGAGCATAAAAAAGCAGTAAGCATTATTTTACTTTTAAACACTATTTTTACCTCCCATATACTTTTTATATTCACATTAATACTTATATCATATTTACCATGTCGATTTATGTCGAAATACCTAAAAAAATTATACTTATTATATAAATGCCTTATAATATAGAATATATCTAACTATGTAGTGTACTAGAAAATGTTCGGAGGAAATGATTATGGGATTAAGGTTTCGCAAAAGCTTAAAAGTTGCACCTGGAGTTCGTTTAAATATCAGTAACAAAAGTACTGGACTAAGTTTTGGAGGCAAGGGGTTACGTTATAGCATTAATAGTAATGGACGAAGAACTACGAGTGTAGGGATACCAGGGACTGGTATTTCATATGTCACTTCAAGTTCAAATGGAAAACCCTATCAAACAAAGTCGTATCAAGATCTTCAAAAGTTAAAGGCTCAAGAAAAAATCATGTTAAAAGAACATGAACAAGAACGAGCAAAATATGAAGTTGAATTATTTAATAATTGCTGTGAAATTGTAAAGTCAATTCATAAGGAATGCGATGAGAAAGTAGATTGGAAGAATATCTTAAATAGCAAACCACCCTATCCTTTTGGAGAAATTGGTCCAAAGGAAAAAAATGCAATAGACAAGTATGAAGAATACAAACCTCGATTTTTCGAATGGCTATTCAAAAAGGATGAAAAAGCTTATATTGAATTATCAAACCAAATTGAACAAGCTAAAATGGAAGATGAAAACTTATTAAAAGAGTGGAGTGAACTTACTGGATTAGCTAAAAAAGTGCTGGATGGTGACATCCATACATATTTCAGAGTAATAGAAGAAATGAATCCATTAGATGATTTAAGTGAATTTGGCAGTGGTTTTGAATTTTCAACAGATGATTCATCAATTATGGAAGTCGAGTTTGATGTTCACTCTGATAAGATCATACCTAAAGAGGAAAAGAAGTTAACGAAGACTGGTAAGCTATCAATAAAACAAATGACTAAAACAAGATACTTTGAACTTCAACAAGATTATATTTGCAGCTGTATTCTACGGATAGCAAGAGATCTTTTTGCTTTATTACCATTAGAAACTGTCTTTATACACGCCTATGACAATCAACTTAATTCTTTTGGTAACGAAGAGCGTGTATTAATTCTTTCAGTTGGTATTGATAAAAGAATTCTAAATGAATTAAATTTTGAAGATATTGATTGTTCAGATTCAATGAGCAATTTTCCTCATAATATGAATTTCAAAAAAACTAAAGGTTTTGGTGCTGTATCTAAGGTTTCATTAGAACCAATTTAGCAATTTTACGTACCTGAAAGATAGTGCATTAAAACACCAAGAATTTCAAGGGTTTATAGTAACGCATAGCAATATTTCCATATTTTTAACTGTCTAAGACAAAAAAATATCTATTATATCTAACAAATGATATGAGAGTAAACACAAGAAGCAGACTGCATAAGAAATTTAGTAATAATATATAAAAAAGCTAGAAGACTTATAATAAGTTTTCTAGCTTTTCATCTTTATTTAGACCAAAATTCTAACAATTGCTCTAATTTTATGTAAGAAGAATTAATTACAGGTAATAGTGCGACCTTATCTCTTTTCTCTTGCTCATCAGAAGTGTTTTCAACAGATTTATGGGAGTTCACTATAGTTTCTAAAGCATTTTTGACATATTTTAATGTCTCATTTGGAAATTTAATTTTTATTTCTTCTAAGGAAGGATCATCTAACTGAATCATTCCTAATACATAATTATCAATAATATTTCCTATTTCTTCTTTTGATATATTTTGGCTCATCCTTTTCCCCTCTTTTCTCCGTGAATTTTATATAGTTTTTCAGGAATAAATGTTAGAAATTATATGAAAGGGTGATCGTTGATATAATTAGCATGAACGCATATATTCTTCGTATGGGTTCATAATTTCGTCCCCTTTCATATTCCTATATAATCCCTCGAATTATAAGGTTTGTGTTCTTCTATTTTATCTCCAATTACATATTTTTTCATGGATTTTCATTTTTTAAGTGACTTTTTGGTGATTTTTATTTTTTGGTATATTTAATGATATTCAATAATGCTTTTAAAACAATCTATTTCTTATTATAAAAACGCGACTGTTCACATGTTTAGTAACATGGAAGGCCGCGTTGTTTCATTTCAGAATAAGCGCAATAAATCAACCAATTGATTAAACCCTATAGCTTTTATTAACTGCTCTTTCATTGTGTTTCTCCTTCTAATCTGAACGTTTGTTTGTTATAATAACAAAGAACAAATGTTCTTTTCTCGATTGTTTTCCTTGTGTTTTATATTTTATTGTTGTTAAATAAACTTAATAGCAGATATAATAATTAGTTCGCCTAACCCAGTATTTAACTCAATATGCTGTTATTAAAAGGAGGAAGGGTGTATGACTTATCCAGTCAATCAAATTGCTAATTATATTATCGAATTAGCCCATAGTAAAAAACATCCAGTAAACAATTTGAAATTACAAAAAATCCTTTACTTTTTAGAGGCTCGATTCTTATTAGAAAAAGGAGAAAGTTTATTTAACGAATCAATCGAGAAATGGAAGTATGGCCCTGTTGTTCCGGAGGTTTACTTTAGATTTAATCATTTAGGTGCAGAGAGCATCAAACAAGTTCCCCAAGTATTCGATTTCAATTTACTTTTACAGGATGATTTTGAAATTAAAAATCTAAATTCCGATACAAATTATAATTTCGATTCAGAAGACAAAGATATCATTGATACGACAATATTAAAATTACTACCTATAGGTCCATTTGATTTGGTAGAAGAAACTCATAAACATAATTCATGGCTGAAGGATGAAAGAAGAATACTATCTGGTGAAAGGCATATAGAATACACTACTCAAGAGATAGCTAACGATTTTGAAAACAAAAGATTTAGGATTTGGGAAAATAATGAATAACCCACTCAGATCAAATTCCAATCAATCCAATTTCTTTCACTTTATACTAAAAATTTGCTATAACGAAGATGACCGTAAAAAGGCAATGCCAAATCTTAGTAAAAAGTTTTCCGAATTATTTAAGTATGAAACTGAAATTGATTATCCCGCTATTTTCGACATAGTAAGCCAATCCTCGATTACTTTATCTGATTTGGATATCATTTTAGAAATAATAAGCGAAATTGAAAAACAGATAGAAGACGAATCTTTGAAAAGATTGCTTAGGAAAATGGGTCGCCATTTTAGACTTTCTTTTGCACAAAAAAATTATTTTGAAGTACTCCAGTCTAATTATCTTTATGAATTGTCACGATCTCAAGAGGCGTTAGATGCAACACAGGCTGAATTAGCGATAACTCAGGAAGATTTAAAAGATATTCAAGGAAAAAATAAAGAAATAAAAAATGAAATTACTAATATATACGCTCAATTTATAACTATACTAGGAATATTCACAGCTATTGTTCTAAGTGTTTTTGGAGGATTGCAAATTCTTTCATCAGCTTTTCAAAATCTACAATCAACTCCTACTTGGAAAGTCGTTATGATCGGCAGTATTTTTTCAATAGCGGTTTTATCAATGTTATTCTTATTAACACGTTGGGTTAGTACAATTGTTTTTATTTCTTTTGGAATTAAACGAGAGAAATCATTGGTAGGAATATTGGCTAATAATGGAGCATTTGCCACCGGTGTTTTTATATTTTCCTATTTAATCTTCGCAGCTGTTATTTTCAGTTCAAGTGATTTCTACAAACACTTTAAACAATTATTAAGCCTTGCTGATTTTTGGCCAATTTTAATACTTCTTGCCGTTCCATTAGTAATCTGGCTCGCTCTGTTTATAAAAATTATAGGTGGTAAAATTCATAAAAAGAATTATTGAGAAATAAAAGCCCCATTAAAGGGGCTTTTATATTATTAACTTTTTTTGTATATGCCTTTATATACTCACGATTAGCCGTGCAATAGCTCCCATACAATAAAATGTGGAGTACCATTCTCAGCATGTACAATGTTGATGATATCAAGTTTAGTGCCCTTTTTATGGGTTTTCTGTTTCTTTAACGTTTCGTCTACCTCGATTTCACCAATTTCATGCCACTTCCGTATGGATTGTAACGATGCATATTGAGTTATTTCGTCAATTAAATTGAAGTCTAAGTCAATTATTCTTAGTGGGAGCATATTTCACCTTCCTCAATTTTTAATTTTTATCGCAATTGATCCATCTTATGTACCGACTGCTAGGGTAAAGAAAGGCGGTGCATTAAGATGAAGAAAAAGAATAAAGAATTACTAAATTTAATTTTGACTGTTGTGGTACAAATACTTCGTATAATCATAGATTTGATAAAAAATTCACAATGGTAATCCACTGTGTTTTCTTTTTCGACAATAAAAATAACGCTAGTCTATTGACTGCCCCTAATTAACGGCCTTATTTTCTTCATTACTCTCACATGCATAGAACACTTCAAGTATAACCTGCTTTTCTTCTTGTGAAGTGTATATTCCTCGTATGGGTTCATAATTTCGGCCTCTTTTATATTCTTTCACAATTCCAGAATTGTAGATTCGTGTTTTTATATTTTATCTCATATTTAATTTTTTCCTATATTTTTTTTAGTATCAATTCGGTCGATTTCGTCGTTTTAGATATAAAGTATTGGATTGTATAGTAATCAAACATATAGTAATTCCTTCAAAAGAAAAACGACTCACCAATTCTTTGGTAAGTCGTTCTTAGTTATTAAATTGTCCTCTTTGGCTTTTTTGATAGCGTCTTTTAGCCTTAAATAATATTAAACGTGCCTTTACTATAAAAAACAAAACACCGAATAGTGTTTTTTCTTTATCTAAGGAATTAATTGTATTGTTATATTGTATTCTTTCCTGATGGTTTAAGGTATCAATAACTTTGAGAGTCATGAATGGCCTCCTCGGATATTATTTCTACCTTATTATAACAATTCTTAATCGTTTTGTGTACTATTTGTAGGATACAGTATACTTTCTTTTTCTTTATGTGCAACTGAATTCTCTTCGTCCTTTATTCTTTCTTTACCAAATGCTTTTACAAAGTTGATTAAACAGTGTAAATTATTTTTCCAGTAACCTTGGGTAATTAAGAAGGGTACCGTGAAATTCAGAACTTTAGGACTGATAAATGCAAAATGACTTATTTTTATTATATTAATTGCTAAATAAGTGCATCCCGCACCGAAACCACCTAACATTAGAATAGTTAATACATATTTTACACTCAACAAAAAACAACCAAATATTGTTGCTCCAGTAAAGTATGTACGTAACTCTTCGATAGGTTTAATCCTTTTTAAACGATCATCGCTAACATTTAGTATTTTGCTTGCTGCTGCTCCTATCACTGTTAAAATAGCTGCCAGTATATAAGTATTCATCTTTATTCACCTCTCTAGATTAGTAATAGCTCTCCATGCACTCATAGAAAATTTTTCAATAAAAAAACCTTCGGAGTGATTATAAACAGATAAATAAAAATAAGTATCTGTTAGATTAATCAACCCAAAGGTTTAAGTAGTAGTTGAAATCGCGAGAATAAAAATTCCGCATAAAAATAGAAAATAAAATAAGTTCAACCTAATTTTAACATACTAGTATACAAAAAGAAATAATATTTTAAAAATGCAAACTCAGTTATTTTATAAATCCTAATTTAATATTGATATCTCTAATAATTTCTTCATCATATTGTATCTGATCTATTATATGTTGTTTAACATCTTGAACCGTTTCTATAACCTCTCCTAAATAGACATCTACTTTTTCTTGCATACCATCTGTAGGGTGATTATCTTCATCGAAATACAAATAACCATATGAAACTTCTATAGATCCTTTTAAATTCTTATTTAGAATAGTGTCATTTACTTCAATCTCAATATCATCTTTTCCTTCATTTTCTGGGTTTAATTGGCCAGTTGATGTTATAGTTAATTCTCCAATACCGAAGTCTTCCCACTGTAGTAGTGTATCATTTAAAGTGAAGTAGTCATCACATTTCCACATTTTTGTTGCTTCATAATTTTCTATATCAATATTTGTTCTTTCATCTATAATTTCGATAATCGCATCTTGCATATCCGTTATTTCACCAGTTATTGTTATTTTCTCATTGTCTTTACTATTAAAGTTTTTTATACGTTGTTGGATTTTAAATAAATCTAATTTTTGTATGTTATCTAATAAATCGGCATGTTCCTGTGATAAATTATCAAATTGACTAATTAATTCTTCAGTGCAGTTAAGTAATTCATCAATAAAGTTCTCGGTGTCCTCATTTTCGTTAATAATTACTTCCCAATCAGCTGAAAGTGAGGTCAATCCCCCTAATTCTCTATGGTACTCTATATCCCTTACATGTACTTCTTTTAGCATTTCTTTTAAATTTTCCTCTTCCATTTCAGCCTGTATTTCCTCTAAAAATCCTGCATTTTCAGTCTCTAATTTGAAATCATCTATTAAAGTTTTATTAAAATGAATTCTGTAGAAAAATTGATTTTCAATATTTAATGATAAGATGCTTTCCTGTATCTCTGGATGTAACTTATCTTTCTCAACATCTGCTGAAAAATCTACTGTGTTTCTGGTTATAAAATACATACAATCGTCAATATCTAACTCTTTTTTTGTATATTCTATTAAAGATTCTATGATCACTGCATCAGCTAATGAATCTTTATCTTGTTTACTTGCATCTTTATCTTGTTTACTTAAATCTTTAACTTGTTTGCTATAGTGAAAGGGTCTTTTTTTGTATAATTGGCGAAGATGAGCCTTAAAGAGGATTTCTTGATTTTCTTCTAAACAAATAACATGCCTATGTGAAAATAAATCATTGAATAAATTTACAGCATCACTAATATATCTTTCTTTATTACTTTCGAAGAGATCTTTCACTTCCTTTATTACGCTAGTTACGTTAGGAATTTTTTCTTTAAATATTTTCATCTCATCTATATTATTTATCCAATATAAAGATTCTACATTCTTTTTCACTAACTTTAAGTGAGAATTTATTTTTTCAATTTCGTTATTAATATGTCTATTTACTTCTCTAATTACGATTGCTGGAACAACTAATGTAATTTCACCATAATCTAAAAGTTTTTTCATTTGTGCATATGCCTCAGGCTTATGACTTTTATTTCTAGATACAACCATATCTAAATAAATGTTTGTATCTAACGCTAAATATTTCATTAATTCTTGTCTCCCATCTATAGAATGTTTTAGGTGTTTTTGCTCACCTGCATTCCTTTATCGTATACCATAAGAATTATACACTCTTCACGCCTTATATAGTTCATATTTCTAGAGATTCCATTTCTACTTCTCTCTTACTGTAATTAATCAGATACTTTTCCAATCTTCAAAACTTGATTTAGAAGAGAAATACTCAGTAATTTTATGAATATATTATCGTGAAATTTGATTACAAATTAATACGAGAAACTGTTATAACTTTAATGAAAAAAATGAGATAAATTCAGTAAAAGAATGCAAAGAAATGAAAAAAAGAAAATCAAAAAACACACCACTAAGGATGTGTTTAAAATCAACTTATCAGATTAAATTTTTCCATTTTTTATTGACAAATATTTTATTCTCTTAAACAGTTTTATTGTTTTAGGAAATAAGATATATAAAATACAATTTATTATAGCTAAAAAATTGTATTCAGAAAAAAGTCCCAAGCATATTAAAGATGCTGTTAAAAGTATAGCAATAGATATCCATTCTTTTTTACGCCAATTTAATTTCCCCATTATTAATGAATCAATAATAAAAATAATTAATGATACAAAAATAATTATATTAAATATTTGTTGAAGGAGGTAATATTTATCAACAATTGACTTTGATTGGAACAATCCTAAAAAAATATATAGTAAAAACAAACCCATAATAATAGCTAAAAGGGTAAGTAAAATAGGTAACACTACAGGTTTAAACATTGTTTTATAATAATAACCTATTATCCCTCCTATAGTTATTTTATTTAACTGTAGTATTTCATTATTTTGCTCACTTTTATATGTATCGATTTCAACGCTAAGCTTACTTATAAATTCGGTAATTTCATTTTCGTTTATCTGCTCACTAAATTTATAGATATCTTGGCATAATTCGTATGATAAGTATGGAGAAGCTTTTACTAACTTCTCTTTTACTATTTTTAAATTGTCTTTGTTCTGATAAAAATCTTTAAGTTCAAATTTTAAATCAATTAATATAGTTAAGATAGTTTCTATCTTTTCTTTCTTGTTCTTTTCTTCATTGTCTACTTTATTTTTAAATTCTCTGAACAACCAAATAGTTACAAACAAGAGTGACAAGTAAATTAAGAAATATATATAATTATTTCCAAATAATTCAGTTATTGTTTTTAGAATTAATTGTCCGATTCCATCTATCATCTAGTCTCCATATAAGATAAATGATTTTTTATCTTCCTTTGCAGTGTGTAATAGTTCGTCATATTTATCTTTTGATAATTCATAAAAAACGTCAGCATTTGGTAACTCCAAATAATCCGGATCAGAAGATCTTACATCTGTTTCAATGAGAAAAGAAGGTCCATCAATTATAGTTCTTCTGTTTAATTTCCCCTTCTTCTGTGCTCTATTTATATTTATACAAGCAAAGATACAAAGTTTATTTGTACCTGCTTCGTATATTATATCTTTGCTTCGGTGGTAATGAAATGTATCCATTTGTATCACTAGCAAAGTAATTACCTCCAATACTTTATGGTATAAAGAAATTAAAATGTCTAAATATTTAAATTCTAAGTCTATTGCAAATGGATTTATTGGCATGAAACTATATGAAACTTATTATATTTTAAAACTACTAAGTATATCAACCTATTACATTAGACTCTTTATCTTTTTTAAATATACACATTCGTTCATTCGCTATCTTTATTAATGACGTTACAACTTCTCCTGTATCTGAAACTTCAATAGAGGATGCTATTCCATAACTTATAGCCGCATTTGCTTCTACATGAACCCGTTTAAGAAAATTCTCAGCGATTTGCTCAGTATTATCTCCTATCATTATTCCGACCATGTTGGCCCCTTCATATCGACAAGCAAAGCCGTTTTCTCCTACTTCTTCTTTAAAGATTAATCCAATTTTATATAAGAGTTGATCTCTGCTGTCTGGATCTTGTGCATCATACAGTTGCTTCATATTATCAACATCAATATATAAAATATCTATTTCTCGTTTACTTAATAAATTCTCTGTTTTTTTCAGTAAGAATGATTTATTATACAATTTTGTTACTGGATCGACAATGCTGTTAATTCCTGCAGAACGTATCATATTAACGAGACGTAAAAAGTAGTAGTATGCTTCTATTAATATAGCCATAATTACTAGTACACCATATAAGAAAATTCCACTTTCAAAGGGGAACCATTGACCGATAAAGTCGAATAACCCCAATGCAATTAATACAATACCTCTTAATACATTATCTTCATAATATCGAATTCCTCGATATGTCATCCAAATACCTGCAGCAAGGAAGGTTGTCATAACAATTATTCCTGCGAAAAGCATATCAATACTAAGAGATAATAGAAGAAATATAGTGATAATTGTACATAACGATAATTCTAATTTTGTGTATTTCTTTGTGAAATAAGTTGTTATTGCTATATGGAACATTAAACAGACGCTTGCGATATGGTAGGGTACTCCCCAAAACGATAACTTAGATTCATGAATGGAACCGAAAATGATGAATGAAAATACGGTTAATACTGTATATGTTATAGAAAGATACATATCCTTTTTAATATTTGTTCTTTTGTATACCATAAATGCTAAAATGGCCAGCATGATGTAGATTATGGGTATCATTAAAAGAGGTAATAAGCCAATATTAATTAATAAATTCAATGCGTAACCCTCACTTTTATGCGATATGTAATAAGTAAAAAACCCCACTTTGCTTATATGATTGAAGTGTCATCACAAACAAAATGAGGTTTTAAAGTTTGATTAAGTAGTGAACTGTTCCAGGATAAAATTAAAATGTTATTTTTTAATTTTATATGTAATAGTTTTAGAAGCAGTTTTACCTGATACTATGTTCTTAACCAGTACTTCAACTTTATAAGTACCAACTTTTTTTGGTTTCCAGTTTGCTGTGTTTTTAGAACTGAAATTACGTATTACAGTTCTTTTCTTATGTTTATCAATAACGGTAAAACTGTATTTCAAGTATTCACCTTTAGCCTTAGCATTCAATACGAGAGTCTTTTTAAGAGATTGTGGTGATTTTAATTTAGTTTTTAAAGAGACTGAAGAAACTTTACCCCCGCGCACTTCATAGTCTGTATATAGATTATAAAGTTGAGTGTTGACCAAAGAAACGCCCTTTTTGAAAGATATTTTTAAAGTGTAGTGACCAGGATCTAATTGAGTATCTATCGTTTGATAGTAGAAATAGTTTTTAGATTTTTCTTCGTAAAAACTACTCATAGAGCTTGTCTCTTTCCTCTCATTTTTCCCGTTCAATAATGTCACAGTGTATTTAGTGGCATTTTCTTTATTTTCTGCAAGAGTGTTCCCCATAAAAACAGCAAAATAAAAATCAGTAGGATATATGACATCAAACTTTACATTTACCGGCTTATTCAATATCTTACCGCTAATTGGTTTAGAAAGAACAGCCCTTGGTACAGCAGCTGAAGCTGACTGACTAGTAGCAGCACTAAATAATAAAAATACACTACATACTATCGTTAGTATAATTTTCACTCTACTTTGTTTCTTCATTATTTACTCCTTCTAATTTAAATTATTTTGTTAAAAAGCCGTAGCCTTATATACAAGGCTACGAGCCTCCAAGTAATTATTATTTGCTCACTGTATTACTTACTGATTCTAAGAACAGATAGTGTTTAAGTTGTTTAGCATTAATTGAATTTTTAGCTTCAATCTTATGATTACCATCAGTTAAGTAAGCAGTGATTTTATAATCATTACCAGGTTGTAAGTTGGTTGTGTAATTAATTACTTTTGTTTTGCCTTTAACTAACTTTCCAATATTTATTTTTTTTAAAAGCGTCTGTTTCTTACCTTTTTCAGTGTAAATTGAAAGTAGTGGCTTCTTCATTGTTTTGGAAGCAGTTGTTTTTATGTTTAATTTCACTTTATTGCTATCAAGCGAAACACGATTTAATCTAACATTCATATCAACTGCATTTCCTTTTTCAATTTGAATCACATTTATTGGAGTCGTCAATTCTCCGGATGGTTTTCCTAGATTATCTGGCTTATTTGGTTTATTGGCTTCAAATTGTCGAGTGAACATCTCTTTTAATTCGCCTTCTGCCAAAAGTTCTATCAAGTTCTTTAATTTACTCATTTCTTTATCACTTAAATTAAGCTTTTCAGTAGGTGAACCTAACAAATTGATAATATCTATAATCCTTTGAATCTCTTCTTTTGAAAGGATACATCCTCTATCTTTCATATAGCGTTCTAAGGAAGAACGATAATCATCAATATAGTTGCTATTAATCCCAGTAAGCCCAGCTTTTTTAAGGTCATCATCTGTCACGATAGTTGGATTTTTTTGTACATAGGTTAACCAATCTTTTTCGGGATTCTGTACAATTGGCGTTCCAGCAGGAGGTGTGAGTTTCTTAATTAAATCGTTCATATCTTTTGTAAATTCATCTCTTAAAACGCCTTTCACCAAAGTTTCAGCTAAAGTTAGTGCCTCTTTAGCGACTGATCTATCATTTAAAAGTTCTGCCTTATTGACCATGTTTACAGTATCTACTACTAGTTGGACATCCTCTTTAGATAACTCTGTTCCTTTATCTTCTTTGTACTGAATAAGTGAATCTATATATTTTTGCATATATTCTTCGCTTACACCTTTAATCCCTAAGTCATTCAAGCTGGATAGATTAAGTTCTTCTAAATGGGTGTTTATATATTTCAAATGTAATTCTGTCCATTTGGATAACAATTCACCCTTCACTTTACTAGCATTCATCATGTCAATTGCATCTTTTGCTTCTCCTTTTGCTTCTAACGTTAACTCGTTAATAGCAGCAGAAAGCTTCTCTAACGCATTTTGACTATTGGATAGTAATTCCTTATAAGAATCCTTCTTCAACGCTGTGAATGATGATTTAATATCTTCTAGGGTGTGGTTGGTATCAAAAGAAATAAGCGATTGTCGATATACAGAAAGCAACTCAACATAATCTTTACCTTGGTTCTTTAATTCACTATCTTGCAGCTGCTCCACTTTCTCGCTTAGAGCTTTCACATTGTCTTCAGTCCAATCATTTAGTGCATTAACAAGCGTATTAACATAATCAATTACTTCACGCATATCATTCGAATTATGAATAGTGTAATCGGTGAATGCGGATTTATAGTCATGAGACAGCGCATTTGTAATTCCAAGCTCTTTTAATGCGGCCAATTCTGTTTCCTTAGGTCCATCAATGGCTATGGTAATTAAAACGGATTCTAAACGATTAAGAAAATCGTGTTTTAGTTGACCCTCATTTAATTGATTAGTGAGCGTATCCGCTTCTATTTCATTTTCTAAGGTTGGATGCTTTTCGGCATTAATAACTGCATTTGTAACTTTTACAATCATCAAGACATTATCTTTACTAAGCGATCCTTTTTCTTCTAAATACTTTGTTAAATTTGTTTTGTACTCTTCATAATTTTGAACATCAAAGGATGAATCTAAAATTGATTGGAATTGCATTTGAGATAATTTATCTGGAGCTGTTAAAGCTATTTCCCAGATACCTTTTTCAATTTGAGTTAAGTAATCAGCAAATATAGAATTTCCATTCTGTAATTTATCAATTGCTTTACTCATGCTATCAACGTTTTCATCATTCAGTTCATTTACAGCTGCTACAGAAGTGTCTACAGCATTAATGATCAATTGAGCATCATTTAGCGTAAAGTTATTGGCTCCAATTTCTTCAACGTAGGCTTTTAATTTTGGATAATAAGCTTCAAGGTTATCTGGATTAACAACTAAACCTAGATATTTGAAATCATCCGCATTATTTTGTTCTGGGAAGTTAATAAGGTGGGCTAATTTCAGCTTAATTTCACTTTGTTTAGCTCTATCTTTATAGTAACCATCAACCAAAACAGAAACAGCTTGAGTATATGCTGATACAGATTTTTTAGTTGGATTCTTGATTCCTGATTTAAGTAAATCATTTACGTTATCTACCTCTACAGTCACTCTCATCAAATCATTAATGGTAAGTTGCTTGTTTAAGGATTTATTAATATCGCTAAGATAAACTTTATAATCAGCTTCATTTTCATCCTCTGTTGAAATGTCGAAGAATTTCTCTAACCACTCATTTTTCAACTTTTCAGGAGACCGCTCTAATAAACCTAATACGCTACTTGTCACCGTTTCTAACAGTTCTTTTTGGTATTTACCCATCGTTAAGGCAAGAGCTTGCTCTTTTACTTCATACCATTTTTCCATCGTTGATTCTGTTTGAGCTGCTACTAGCAAATTAATACTATCAACGACTTGTTGCATGTGTTTACGGTCAAATTCTCCCAACAATACGTTAGAAGTGATATCTTGATCGTATAGCACAGCTTTGGCATTATATAAACTCTCATTGCTTGCTACAACGTTATTAATGCCAGCTAAAGTTAATACAAATGAATCGACATCTGCTAAGTGATTTAGCGTGTAGTTCCAAGCCTTTTCTTTTAAAGCCAGGAGATAATTCTCTTTCACTACTCCATTCGATAAAAGATCTACTTTAGCTTTTGCATTCTTCAAGTTATCTGCTGTATTCTCATTTTCTAATTTTCCCATTGAGTAATAGGCATCTAATAAAGAGTTATGCTTGTCCGCAGTCAATTCATTTATATCCTCTGAAAGATCAGCTGCATAGACCTCTGCTAATTCTTGATAATCTTTAGCAGCCCCCGCAACCTTTACTACTAAATAAGGATAATCCACTTTATTCGTACCGCCAAACTTGTCTTCAGCCTTGAAAGTTAAATCAGAATAAACTGCTTGCCCTAATTCAGACCAGTTTAAGATCCATTCTGTTTTTTCATTCGTTGCTGCTACATTGATTGCTTGCGGTTTACCGTTAATGGTTCCTGTTACTGTTACATCCTCAATATCTTCGTCCAACACGGTCCCATCGACTGCTAAATCATCTTTGTCACCAATGATGATTAAATCTTTTGTCGAAATTTCTAGCTTTGGTTGGCGAGTTTTTACCATACTCTTAAAAGTAGCTATCTTGGAATTACTATGACCATCGTTAGCTACAATACTAATATCTAATTCACCTTGTCTTAGTGCAGTCAGTTTCAATGTAGAGCCCTCTACAATTGCTTTAATTACAGATTCATCACTAGAAGCTGCTGTATAAGTCATGCCTTCATCTTCGGCATCGTAAAAGTGCTCATCTAAATCGATAGAAATCTCGTTAAACTTTTGGGTTTCTTGCTCTTTTATTGCTTCTTTAAGAACAGGAGTTTTATTCACGGTGAATTTGATTAGTTTTTTAATGGTATTTTCAACACCATCTGTGGCTGTAATTATTAAAGTATGTTGGCCACTTTCTTCAATGGCAGTACTCAACTTATATTCCTTGTCGTCTAAAGTAGCTGTTGTAGTGATGGGCTCTGTATCATCGGTCACTTCAACGTGAGGAGTGATTCCATCAATCACAAAGTCATCGTCTTTTAGATTATCTACTTTAATTTCGGGCGGAGTTTTATCTAAAACGGTCACTTTTGCGCTCTCAAGTTCAGATTGTCCATCTAAGTTATCCTTAGCCCATAAATTCACTGTATGTTTACCGATATATAGACCAGGAATATCCCCTTCAAAGTTTGTTCCTGATGTTGAGGTGATGTTGAGTTTTTTTGTCTCTCCACCATCCACTGAATAAAACACATTAACATTATCCATTGTCTCTGACGCAGAATCAGGATCATTTACATTGCCGCGCACAATAAAACTATTACCATAAGCAATTTCATTCCCCGTTTCAGCAGTATTGACTATTAATATTGGGAAGTAATTATACGCTGTAATAGAGGCTGTGCCGGTTCCGGGTTGTACACCAACAAGTGAATTCATTTGTGTAACTAACTTTGAATAATAGTTGCTGCCACCACTACCGCCTTTACCAGATACCGTTGAATAGCCTGTATGTACCCATCTATTACCGTCTTTCACCCATTCTTGGTAAGTAACTGTGTAAGGAACCTGGATAGTTACTGTATACTCATTATTGTGATCATAAATACACTCACCCGCATGGTCACTGCCGTTTCCGTTTGAACAACGGACTTGAGTTTCAGTTCGATATTCTGTTCTTGTTCTCGTTTCATAATGGCCGTAATCTTCATAGTAACCAGTTTCGTAGGTGTAGCTGTAAGAAGAACCACCGCCCCCACCGTTGGCACCATCTTTACCAGTTCCTGAACCAACACTAGGCCCTTTTGTGCCTGAACCTTGGCCTCCAGGAGTACCGCCTGTTCCTCCACCGCCTCCACCGCCGATAAGCAGTGTATCACCATTCAAAACGATAATCGAAGTCGGATCGCCCCCATTGTTAGCCCCCGCTCCACCGCCAAATTTGGTATCTTGACCTCCAACTGTGATTCCCAGTACGTCATCTTTCTCAAGCTGTACTTTTGCTACGGCTGAACCACCAAGACCACCATTCACACCTTGTGCTCCATTAGCAGTCAAAATATAAATACCTTTATACGGAGCAACAAAAGTATCCGAACCACCAGTATAGGTATACTTTTTAGTCGTATTATTTTCAGCAGCATTAGCCTGGGTCGACAGATACGAAAGTGAAGCGCTACTAAACAACGCAAAACATAAGGCTACTTTAATAACCCTTTTGGTAAATCTCCTCCTACCTTTCTTTATTGATTTATCGTTCATATGTTTACCGACCTTTCATCAATATTAGAGGCAAAATAAAAAACCCCACTTTACACACGAACAAATAAACAGTTCGTAGTTAAAGTGGGGTTTTCCCATTGAAATATGAATTTATATTTACAAGTTTACCCGAAAATAAGTATTGATGCAATTAAATACTTAAGAAGTAATGTTGTGCATTTGAGCTTTACACACTGGTTGATACTGAACACCTAATTTTATTAATTCTTTCGTTTTCTTTTTTTGAATTTTATAACTTTTGATTCTTCAACCCATCCTTCTACATACTCATCTTCAATTTTGAACTGAATAAGTATCCAATTTTTTCTATTTTCTATGATGCTTACAACAGTATTTTCAGGGATTGCATGTAGATACGAAAAATGAGAATTCCTATTATTACTATTTCGAATAAAGGTATCTTTTCTAAGAATACCTATTTCATTCAAATATTCATAATTCGATAAGTTGTTATCCGTTTTTATAATTTGCTTTACTTCTCGGTAATTATTCACTTCATGTTCATAAATATTAATCTGAAGTTTATTAACAAGAGAAAAGTGATTTTCAACAGTAATATAACCACCTACTAGTAAAAATGTAGATATAATAATATTCAAAAAATATTTTGCTATTTCTGTACTTACATTTAAGGCTAAGTCATACAAAAATCGTTTAAGTGTAAAAGTCTCTGTAGAAGCATTAGCTTGTTGTTCTGCAATTCTGGAATCAATTAGTTCTAAAAGTTCATCAGAATCATATGTTTTTTGATTAGTATTCACTTCACTCGATTTATCAGAAGCAATACTAATAATTTCATCAAATCCACTTATTGCTTCTTCTAATTCTTCATAGTTGATATTATTCAAAAGTTGTCTTACATTTCCTAACGCCCCTATATTTAAAGAATCTTGTAATGTAATCATTTGTTTTGCTAAATTATATGTAGGCACACGTAGCGATTTTTGTATTGATCCCATTTGTCTTGCTATATTATATACAGGCATACGTAGTGATCCTGCTATTGTACTCATTTGTTTTGCTCCATTAAATGCAGGCATACGTAGTGATCCTGCTATTGTACTCATTTGTTTTGCTCCATTATATGCAGGCATACGAAGTGATCCTTGTATTAAACCCATTTGTTGCAAAATTCCATCATTGTCATTTGATTTATTGTTCACTATTACATCCTCCCGTAAAGTATTATTAACTTGTATATCATTATAGAAAACTAGAATTAGTAATAACAATGAAAAATACGCCATCTCAAT
Source organism: Rummeliibacillus stabekisii (assembly GCF_007988965.1). GTDB lineage: Bacteria > Bacillota > Bacilli > Bacillales_A > Planococcaceae > Rummeliibacillus > Rummeliibacillus stabekisii. The sequence continues at coordinate 16,979 of NZ_BJVD01000005.1, read as the reverse complement.
AAACCTAATTTTACTTATTTGGGTACATTTATAAATCGACTAACCGCTGTGACCATGAAGAGAATTTAAAGGCGTAAGTGTTTAGGGAAAGCTTTTTTGTTAAATTATACATTAATAAAAAAGCTACTCCGTAAAGAGTAACTTTAAAAACGTTATTAAAAATATTGACAAAAGGGAATAAGTCCCTAAATTTAAGGGATTTAATTTGTTATTCAGCTTTATAACTAATAGTACAAGCTATACTTTCCTTCAGATAAGGCCTTTTTAACGTGATATATAAATAGCCGCCTTTTTTGTTTAACTTTTTATTCTTAAACTCAATAGATGAGGATTTAGCTTTTGTAGTATATAATAATTGTTTCATTTTAGAATCCTTATAAACATTTACAACATCATTTTTTTGTACTTTAGAAATAACTATATTATCTTTACTACCTTTACTGTTTAACACTTTTACAGATTTTTTGTTTACGGAAGGACTTTTAGTAGTTGTGTACACTGTCAAAGTAGCTTCACCATATGTGAATGGAGTAGACATTTTAAATTTTTGGCCATTTTTCACTTGTTGAGTTATTGTTCCCAAAATTGCATATTGGCCACCTTGCTTTGAATAAACTCCTTGTTCAAAACCCTTACATACCCCTGTAGCTTCCGCAAAATTTCCATTTTCACCAGTATGTTTATTTTTATCAATTACCAATGTACAAGAGCCAGGATTTTTAATATATTTCCCATGAGCAAAAGAACTTTTCGGAATAACACTAACTACCAACATAATAAGTAACACCATCAAAACTATTCTAACTTTTTTCATCTTTTTTCCCTCTTCTTCATTATCAAAAGCAATAAGTCTAGCCAAAATAGAGCACTCTGAGCAGCAAGAAATCATCACATCATCAATTGTCTTTCAATCTATTTATGTATAAATTGGATTGTACCTAACACTAGCATGACAGATAAAACAATTATAGATCTAGTAATAGCAAAATTATTTATTTTTAATCTGCTCAAGAAGTGAAATAATTTTATCATTTTGTTCAATCATTGTTTGATTTTGCTTCCTAAACTTTGTGAAGTCAAACAGAAATACTATTAATATTATCATTATTAAAATTACAAACACACTCTCTCCTCCGTTCTATATTAATTATTTACATTATAACGTGAAATTACAGGTTTTCTCGAGCAGAGCGTTGTTTAACCTTTTGGGGTTTGGTTCTTAATTGAAAGAATAAATATATTCAAGCTTTACTAAATAGTGTACTTGTAATTCTAAAAGGCTTTTCAAGCATTAAGAAATCTGGATAAATTTCATTTATTTTCTCATAATATTCTTCAACCCTTAAAGCTCAATCGACTGGAAAGCTTATCTAAAATCATATTCTAGAAATAAGTTAATCTTTAATTCAAACTCATTGCTACCAACACCGTGTTTAAAGCCGGTACTTATATTAAGAGAATGGAGCAATATTGCCTGGAATTTTTTCAGTTGGACTTTTTGTAAGTCTGTAACTCTATTTAACTCTGCGTTCAAGCCATATATACTTACTGATTCCAAGAAAGCCATCCAATAACGCAAAACACCTACAATTAAATCAGAGACTTGTACTAAACGTTCATCTTTTGAATCAACAAATTTATAGTTTATATCCTTATGTCCGAATAACTCTATTGGATTTGCACTCAAAATTTCTTCGATAAACAATTCGTGATCCAAAATATGGTCTGCATTGGGATAGGTAACTATTAAATTAGTATAAAAAGTTGAATAGTCACTTATCGCAACCCTATCTTCATTATTGTCTAAAAATACTAGCTGTTTATCTCTGTAACTTTTTAATGATTGTCGTAAATATTCTAGATAGAAATCATCCTCAATGTTTAAAGACCATATCCAATCAACAATTTTCTCAACAAACTTTTTATGATTCTTAATGTTGGGATAATCTATTTCAATCAGCAAACTTACAAACCAATCTTGATTTTCCTTAATCAATGAATAAAGACGGTTTTTCAGTTCTCTATTTAACTCTAGCCCACCAAACCATGTCTCATCCATTGAATCAACTATATCAACGATTGTGTAATAGAAATTATCGACATAAGAATAATGAATTGAGTATTGTTTTTCATGAATCCACTCAATTAGAGCAATCACTCTCGGTTTTGATATCAACTCTAAAAAGTCTTTTGCATTTTGGCGAATATGCTTAAATTTCACTTCTATTGTATTATTCTGTAATAGAAATTCAGAAAATAGTTCATCAATATCTTCCTTTGAAGCTAACTTATCAGATTCAAAACCAATTCCACCTAGTATAAAAAATTCGTGTTCATTAACGTTAAAACCAGCATCTGTCAATCTAAAAGTCCTAGGATTATTGGTTTCGTCATAATACAATACGTAATTTTTTTCTATATTAGTTACGCCTCCCACAGAAGCAATAAAATCGTATACTTGAGAATAGTCCACTTTAGGTCTCCTTAACAATATATTTTCTGTATTTATTATATCGATTTTCCAGTATAAAGAATTAAAAATAACAATTAATAAAGATTGAATATAGATAACACGTTTTTTTATCAATCATTTTTAATACGCTTTTTCCTATTTATTCTTTTATCAAGATTTATTGAGCTAACTCAACCTTAGATAAAAACCTATATCCAAATAACAAATTTATATATAAGAAAAGAGGATATATGTTCATTCATTGAACATAATATCCTCTTATTAATTTAGTCTATTTAAATAAAAAATAGCTTGGTTATTTTTTCACTTTCGTTTTTTGCTGTTTTTTTGGATATGTTGGAAACCCCATTTGTTTACCATGATCGCGGATTTCTTTTGCTAATTGAGCTTGTGTTTTTTTAGCCATAGTACTCCCCCACCCCTTTTAACTCATTTGAAAGTAGTATGGGCATATCTTCCAAAAGTTAAACATAATCTAAATTAAGCTTGGGACGTGGTCCTTAGTCCCAAAGGTAATTTTCCTTTTAGGAGAAGGGGGAGTATAAATGGGCGAGATGAGAGCAACTAGATGTGATAAAAAGCGAGATGTAAAACCAACTGTACACACAGAATTCAAATGTGCAGTGTACAGGTTAGCTGAAATATCAGATGTCTCTGTAATGAAAATAATAGAGGAAATGACTATACATGCTTTACGCAGCAAACGAATATTAGACAATATTTCGTCTCACTTTGTTCGTAGTGTTAGATTTAAAAACGTACTTTATCCTGGACACAGAGAAGCAGAATGGATAGGTGATTCTTCTTCAGGTATTAACTATGTACGGATGAAAACACGTCTTACTGAAGAGGTATATGACGAATTAAATGATATTGCTATAGGATTAGATGTAAGGCCCGCTCGCGCCTGTGCAGTATTAATTGAAGAGGCTTTTCATTCTCAATTCTTTATAGATAATTATATAAAGGGGCATTTACAATCAAATGTCACTGATTATCAGTTATTAGAATTGAAGAAAATTATGGAGTATATAAATCGTGATGATAACTATAATGTTAGTTGGGCTACCCTTTTATCTTATATAATGCAAGAAGTTAAGGAGCCTGCTAAGACATTAAAAGAAAAAGTGAATACTTTTGTAATTAAATACTGGAAAGATCAATAATATTATCCGGAAATTTTGTATGCTGAATCTATAATTATCACTCTTATACAAAAACAAACCCACCTCTATTTATATAGAAGTGGATTTGTTTTGTACTTTATTTATAATCTTCTTTTCCTTTAAATAATCTTTATACACTAAGAAAGTAGCAATAGTAAAACTTAGACTAAAAAAGTTTTGTCACTAATGGCAAAATTACTTTCGATATTCTATGACTTCATAATAATAGGAAATTACATGGAACAATAGTATACTTTTAAATACATACTATTAGTATAATAAATTTACATATCAAGGAGGGTTTTTATATGCTTAAATCCGTTTGTGGAACAGGTGAACAAATATTGAATAATTTTGCAAAATTCCACTATTGTTTTTTGAACAAAGAACACATAAATGAAGTTATTTTTTACACATTTAAAGTTGAATATATTGATAAGCTACTTAATTCTTATCAAAATGGACATCTAGTTATAGGGTTAGATTTAAACAATAAAATTAAAAACGTCAATTTAAATATTGATAATGACGAAAAAAATTTTGTTAGAACTCTAGGTTCTAATAACGATAATACATTACTTGATTTATCAGAAAAAATTATTGATTCATATTATGGACTAATATAATTACTTTAGCAGCTTATCTTTAGGCTGTTTTTTATTTGCCCCAAATTTTCCCAAATCCTTTATACACTTTTCTCCATATAACATCTTTTGTAAATTGGGTGCAACCTAATTACATTTTAGGTGCTTCATAGCGTTCGACTACAACATATTCAATATGATAAATATTTTCATCAATCAATTTTTTGAAGAATTTAATACTACCGTCATGCTACATTTCTCCTTTCATTAAAAATATAGCTTTGACAATATATGGTGTTTTATTTAAATTCTAGTTTATGGTAAAATATAATTATCTTTAACTATAAGGAAGTGTTTGTATGGCAGATATTATAAAATTAGATCTTCAATATAAAACTATTGATACTAAGGAACTTGAAGAATATGCAGAAGTTTTTAGTCATGAAAATATTTCTCTTTTTGCTAAAGAGCAACCCCCTCATTTTTATAATTCGATAACTGATCTCATAGAACCTAATTTAATAATACTTTCATTACCTCTAATTAGTGACATTATTTCAAATCTTGTTTCAGACGCTATATATAATTCTCTTAAAAAACTTATAACAGTTCTAAATGAAAGGTCGAAAAATTTAAAAAAAATGACTGCTGGCGGGAAAATAGAAGAAGGTTTTAACAGGAAGGTTATTCTTAAAGTCGATAATCCAAATGGAAAATCACTATATTTTGAAATGAACAATATTCCCAATGATAAACTGGATGATGCTTTTAAACTAATGGAAGATGCTATGCAAAACTTCCCTAATGAAAATAAAAAAATTATTTTATATAATAAGGAAAAAAATAAATGGGAATAAAGATGTTACTAAGTTGTTTTAAATTAAGAAAATGATTTGACCTATACACTTAGAGGTATAGTGTTAAAGCCGCCTTATTTTATGGTTTTATGGCTGTTTTTTATATTTACTTTTATATTATTAGATCAATGCCATATAACTATATAATCTATTGAAATGACAGTTTATAATGGCGAATAAATAGTATATGGAATATTATATAATATGCAAACACATCTATTACTTTTGAGCATTTGAAATTTAGTCATAGATACAAGGTTAAACCCCATCATTTTTAAATGGTAGACGTTGACCCATTGATTAACGATGATCTAAGATTCTATGAAGTAATTCTTGTTGTGCCTCCAGATTTCTTCTTTTTACTGACAGTATATATAAAGAGCAAAAATCTTCATGTTTAGTTTGACTAATAAATTGACCGTCCTCATCTAAATTATGCTCTCTTAATATAGATAAATAATCTTTTTCTCCATATCCTATCACTATGTATTTTTCAATAAGTTTATAAAAACAATCTATATATGTTTGATATATCGAAGCGTTTTTTCCTATAATTTTCAAAACCTCAAGTTCTGAAATTTTTTTCCCGCTTACTAAAGAAAGATTTTTGATATTGATAAATTCTTGATCTAATGAAACTTGAAATACAATTAAAATACTTCTTAATTCTTTGGGTAAATATATACTCACTTTCCGAATTTCACTTCTTAACTCCATTAACAATAATTTACTTCTGTTATTTATATCTAATAGTTTTTGCTTTAGAATATCTTTTTCAATATTATTTTGAGTTTCTTTAAGTAAGTAAAACAGTGTTATAATCTTGTATTATTTGGATGTTCTGTTCAAGCATATTAGCTATTGATTGTAATATAGGTAAAACAATATCCTTTTTATATTTATCAAATTCTAAAGAATTACTTTTAAGATTGTTTTCCATTTCTAATTGTGATTGTAAAATACTTTTTTCTTTCTCTAATTGAGATTGTAGGATCCTTTTTTTTCGCTCTTTATACACATCTAAGAAAATATCAAATATTGGTTTAATACCCAACTTCACTACTATTACTATTATTAAAGTCAATACACTACCATTTCCGAATTTATTTACTAATTCTAAAAAAGCATTTTCCATTAGTACCTCCAACAATATTATATTTATTGCAAACCCCCTAGCCGATTTAAATGGTCGCTCCTTTGAAAAGCTTCATAGTTTAGCTATTTGCTACGGCTTAAATTTTTTTATTAAGAATTCTATTAGCCCCGTTATCTATATCCCTCATTCACAGTTCCTGTCATGGTAGTAATCACATCACCCTATTAAAACTTGTTCATATTCTAATTCTTTTGTTTCTAAGTTTAGAAGATCAATAGTGATTTTTAATACTTCTCCACTATTAAATTTTTTAGCCCCCCATATACGAACAATTTTATTAAGGGTATTATCTTGAAAAGTAACTTGTACAGTTCTTATTGGTTTCTCATATTCCTTATATTCATGATGTATCCAGCATTCTTTAAATTCTAAAGATTTTTCTGGTTGGTTTAGACCATATTCATACATTATGTGTTCTAATTCATGAAAATCTAAACCTTTATTTTCTAAACATATAAATTCAAATTCACCGAAATTAGTAAAATGATATATTAATTTAGTTTCTATGTTCACTAGTCAAGTACCCCTTTTTAAATTTTATTATAGTAATGCCAATAAACTTACACTATTCCACAAAACACCTGGCTTAATATTAGCTAAATAATCTTGTATTTATTATTTTCTCCAGCTTCTATCGTTTGCTTTATTTCAAACTAGAATCATAAAGCTTAGAGTTTCCAGGAACATCTTGAAATATAAAACCAAATTTTTGTTGGGCCCATACTAAAAAATTCCCATTATTTTGTCCGCATTCAGGACAATTAATTGTGGAACTATTATGTGCATCTTTATTCCATGTACAAATTATAAAGTGTAATCCACATTCTAAGCATTTTACTTTCTTTTGAGTATAGGTAGCTGTAGTTTGAACTAATGTACTAATTAATTGTTCACCTACTTCAGTGATCTCAATTAAATTTCCATTAGTATAAATTAGTCCTTTAGCAAGAAGCTCTATAATAAAATCAGGGTACTGGGCATTTCCATTAAATTTTTTAGTTATATATTGTCCACCAATTTCAATAAGTATAAGATACTCGCTTGCTTTTTTAAAAGTTGCTGGTACTCCTTCACATAGAATGGTAGACAGTAATTCTAATGCTTCACTACTCAAAGACTCCTCTTCATCTTCTTTATTGAGTTTGAATGTTTCAGCGAATATAGATGAAATTAATTCAATTTCTTTTCTCTCTATTGACCTACTTTTTGGAAGGTGACCTGTGCTTACCAATTCATAAACATCATCTCTAATTTTTTTAAGCTCTTTTTCAGAAAAATTCTGAGTCATTTTTGTTTTTGTATGAATACTGGCATGACATTCAATACAAACCGGTATTAAATTATCAAAGTCATCTGATCCTCCATCAGCTTTTTCACGAATATGATGCACCTGAACATGGAGTGGTTTAAATAATCTACAAATGCAACAAATTCTAGCACACTTAGCTAGAACTTCCGAGCATACTTCCAAAGTTAATGCCATTCTTAACTACTCCTCTAACTAATTTTTTCCTTCTTGTTAACTCCTTTAATGTATTTATTCGACAGAAAGTTCTATTTTCCTGTTCTATTTACTGCTATCACTCCTTTTTATTTATCCTTAATACAAGAGCTCCTAATAAATACAGTTCTGCTTGAGGATTCTCTTCTAAATTAACATTTAATTTATAAGCTAGACGACAGTGTAGAGAGGTCCCCTCCTTCCTATATTTCCTTCAAAGTATTTATAAATAATAAATTGCAAAGAGACTTAACTAGACGTAATCTTACTTATTAACTTATATTATTAATTTTTCCTTTCATTTCATTCCCTACCTTTCCCAACACTATCTATCGTGACTGTGGAGCCTTGCTGTACTGTCCTAATAATCTATGTTGGAGACTATAATAAGTCCTTGATATATTTATTGATGTTAAGGTCTTGCTGTTTACCCAGTTATCAATAATATTTGTTAACAATTGATTGGAAAGTTCTATATATAATCTAGGAAAAAGATTAATTTACGGATAAAATAAAAGTACTATACAGGGCGATGGCTTACGTCGAAGCCATCTGAAGTGTTAACATGGCCTCACCCTTATAAAATGAAGGAGGATGTTGCCATGCCAAACAAAAGGAGGTATTGGGGGGAATAGTTTATTTTATATACAACGCAAAAGGGATGGATCAGAAGAGGAAATATTGTGTTCATAAATGTTTCAAATAATGCAAATTAATTAATACATGGACCATATCCCCGGCTCTAAAATTCTTGAAGTCTTGTTTTACACTTCTTTACAGTCCCGATGGTTTCAGGCTTCGTAAATCATTTTTAGTTAGAGGAAGTAACAGAATAAAATTTACCATTTTGAATTATTATCATCTTTTATATACTATATCTTAGTGAAAAAATAAAGGAATAATCAGATAAATATATATTGTTTACACGCAAAGGTGGAATTAAAAATGCAAGAAAGTAAAAAAGAAAGAAAAGAATCATCTATTGAAGAAAATCTGGAAGAAAGAGATATGAAAATGATTGAACAACAAAAGGGTAGTAATAATCAAATAGATAATGATGCTATGGGATGGTTTATTATTGGATGTACTCTAGGTGCTTCATTACTTTTATACTTTACCTACTCATATTTTGATTTTCCTAAATGGTGTAGATTTATTGGGATTTGTTTTTTAGTAATAGGGTGTTTTTTTGGAGGAATTCAGTTATCTACTCAAAAGAGTCCGTTAGGATCTATGTTTGCAGGAGTTGGATTTGTTTTTTCTGGTTTGATGTTAAAAGAAATAACATCTAATTTAATATTAAGCATATTTTGTTTTTGTTTTCTTGTTATAGGGGTTGGATGTGCCTTTTATTCTATTTATAAAATTTCACAAAGTAAAAGGTCTAAAAATAACTTTTTGTTTACTATTGTTAATATAGTAAGTGTTTTAACTCCAACTTTAGGGTTGATCTTGCCTAAGGTAATAGATTTTTTAAAAGAGTATATTCGATTGAATCATTAAATTAATTGTAAGATTAGGTACAGAGCCTAATTTTCCAATTGGTAGATGTTTTTTAAAAAGCCAAGCCATACAATTGCCATACATTTATTTCGTAATGTTTCATTAACTGGTCACTTATTTCTTCAAAATGATTAAAATGGAGCAAAGATCCCGATGAAAACTCTCTATAGATATCGCGTCTAAAAATTGTCTTTCCCAGCTATAGCACTAGACCATGCCCTTGGAGAACCTTGTATCTTGTCCACAATTCATCTAAGAATATTGATAGATTCAATATATTACCTAAAAAAGCACCTCATGTTAAGTATATACCTAACATAAGGTGCTTTTAGCTAATTAATGAGTAACACTAGAATTCCAGTCATCATTTGCTGATTTATCTGCATGGTAGAATACAACGTCCCCATCTTTCAAAGTGAAGTTGGAGTTATAAGGATCTACATAATTATATTTGAACCCTTCCCGCTTCCATTGATTTGATACATTGCCATTTACATAACTTAGATAAGGTTTATTTAAATTTCCATTGCGAATAGTTTGGATATCAAAATTCACAATTATATAACCATTTTTCAAGAACACTGACGAATCTTCAGATAGTCTTGTCATTAATCCCATATTCGCGACGTTCACGTTTTTATCCACCGCATATACTTTTGCAGGCAGGCTATATTCACTGTACCACTTTTGCTCACTGCGGATTGTATCCTCTTTAGGAATCATAGTACCTGTCGATGGAACATTTTCTTTCTTAGGGCCAATATAATTTCTTAAATTTTTATTTAAAATTTGCCAACCATATGGTCCAGTTATAGTTTCTTCTTTTGTATCTTTACGAATGTAATTACGTATGAAAGAAGAATAATACATACCGTTCACTTTATCAGTTAAATCAAAATCAGCAGCATGGCGATAATAGTAATCAGCCGTTAAGGTTAAATCATCTGTACTGATATTTCTATATGGATCATTCAATTTAACTGTTCTATAAGTCTTGTCCTCGTTTGAGCCAACTTTTACAAAGAAGTCATTCTTACCATGATAATAAAGGTCAACTTCACGACGATTTTGGCCCTTTTTATCGACAAAATAGAATTTCGGTGTAATTCGGATTGCATCTGATTTGCCAAACATATTACCCATCGTCTTAAAATCAAATTTGAAGCTATAACCTGTTTTAACTGCTACGTTTTTAATTCCTGCAGTATGTTTACCTTGTGCAATCGGTAAAGTTACAGCTGGATTATTACCTCTATTTTCGCCATCTCGGTTTTTATCTCCAACCCAGAAGTAGTTATTGCTATGCTCAACTGATCCCGATTTTGTACGGAAAACATTTTCCCAGTTATAATCCGTCACATCTGTTACCCGGAAATCATAGACACGACCAATAACGTCAATGGTTTTACTATCAGTTACCATATGAGCAGCTGAATTGCTACCTGCTGGGGATACGCTATATCCACTTAAAGGAATAGTTGTATTAGCGGTTGATTGCTTTCCTTCATTCCCTGAAGGTGCATTAATTGCATATTCTCTAAAATCAATTGTGTACTTACCTTCAGGTATCCAAATCGGTAAGTGATAATTCATAGATGTTGTATCTGCTGATATTTTAATCCAAGTGTTCGCTGGATAAAATACAGTTTTAGATGAATTGTAGACATCGAAAGGAAACTTGACTTCTTTGTAGCTTACGTACTTTGAGTAATCTCTAGTGCCATAACCAGGGATACTTCTGTGGCTGCCATTAGCAGAGAGATTTACAGTAAATTGACGATCTAAAATTAATGCGTTTTTATCATGTAAAGAGCGGTCAATACGTTGATCAAAATTCACTTCATCACTTGTGTTACCATGTAAAACAATTGGTGTATGGATTGTGACAGGGTTTACAGAGAACTCAAATTCTAAGCCATCATCATTAGCGTCGTCATCTTCTTCGAGATTATTATTCGAGTCATCTACTGTTTCATCGCCATCATTCTCTCCTGCATCTCCGTCTCCTTCATCATCTTCCTCGTACCATTGGTCATCGTCATTTACAGGTTCTCCATCCCCCACGTTGCTTTCTGTTTCGTTATCTTCAACAGTACTGCCACTTTCTGTGTCACCACTATCAGCAGATGAATCTCCGCGAGTTGTAGCATCCCCAGGTTCTCCGCCAATATCTATCATGCGAGAATACCACGTTTTACCTTGTGTTGGAGATTTCAACCAGTTTACTCGATCATCTGGTATTACGATATTTCTCTCTGTTAAATCTACTTTATTGGCTTTTGGAATATCTTTAGGAGTAGGAGCTTTTTCTTCCGTCTCTGTTTCATCCATGATGATGTTACCCTCAATACTTACAAAGTCATTTTTAACTTTTGCTTTCCCTATTTTTTTATCTGCTTCTTTCATGAAATCTTCATCAGGAACAGCAGGTTTTGATTTTCCACCATCAATCTCCTTCTTACCTAAATCAATTAAATCGCATTCAGGTGCAGTGACGTGTAGTTTATAATCAGGTTCATTAGCTGCTTCTGCGTCAATATCTTCCTCAAATGCTAACGTACTTACTTGATCAACTAACGCGTAATTGAATAGATTTATATCATTTAGTTTATAGAATTGTAGTTTGCCAATATCCCAATAACTATACGATCTTTTTAAGGTTACTGTCTTTTTCACTTGTTTCTCTTCTGTTTTATTCTCCGATGTTATTACACCAGAAGAATCTTTCTTTTCCTCTGTCCATTTCAAATTATAGGTTTTAGCTACATCTACTTTAAGAATGACATTTCCCGTTTTGTTTTGGAAACGTTGTTTAAAGATATATCTCTCACTACTTGCTTGAGTTTTAAGCTGTTCAGTAACTGGTATACCTTGTGAAACGTCATAGCCATCTTCCGCACTGATTGAACCTGCTGTTGTAGGTTTGGCTGCATCTAACTCTTTCTTAGAGGCGATAGTGGGTGTTTCTATAGTAACTTTACAAGAGCCTGTAGGTGGTGGAGGTGGTGGCGTGTCACAATTTTTAACAGTTACAGAAGCAGATTTACTATAATCCTTTTTTAGATAAGAATCATGATAAGTTACTTTTATTTTACTAATCCCTTTACCTTTAGCATATAAAACTCCCTCTTTAATTTGAATAACTTTTGTATTTGAGGATGTCCATTTCAATGATGAATCAGTTGTTTTTAGCTTTTTTTTATCCCCTTTCCCAGTTACCACATTAACAGCTGGTGTTTGATTTTTGCCTATGCACATTTCCCCATTTACTGCTAACTTCACTGAAGGTTTAAACGTTGGTTTATACTTAAATGTAGCTTGTTCTCCGCCAAAGGTCCAATAGGCTGAAGCTGCCCAACGTACTTTAGGGGCTGGCGAATTTGTATTAACCCCATACCAGATAGGAATTTTTTTTTCGTTTGCGTCTACCATTCTATACCTAACTAATTCACTAAAATAGCCTTTCTGAGCACCAGACTCGTTCTTACGAGCAGCTGTACGTTTGATAACTGGATAGGAGTTCATGGTTAGAATATCAGCATTCACACCACTAGTCATTTCGATTTGTCCTAACCCATAATTTTTTGCCTTGAATTTAAATGGGATAAATAATCTTGTATAAACCACATGGTTATTTACGCGTTTAATTAAATATAATTGCCATGTTGCCGATTTGGTTGTATCAGGAAAGAGCTTTTCTATTGGAACATAAGCAGTAAAGATTGCATTTTTATACCGCATATTACAAGTAAGGTTATCTTTGTTCTTTGTACCAGCGGGACATTCATTCCAAAGTTGACCTGCTGGTACGTGAGCTCGGTTGTATGCTAAATCCCATGTTGCATCATAGTACTCTCCCTTACTATCTTTTTTAGAAACAGTAGCAAATATTTTTCTCTCATTGGTTCCATTTTTGACCGCTCCAATATAGGTTTCATGATTTGTATTAGAGTGTGCTGTATATCCAAAGTTTACTGCCCATCCATAGAAACGTATATACTGCACTGCTTTACCGCCAGTCCATTTCTTATTCTCAACTATGTCATATCCGCCTTTAGTAAATTTATTGTTATATATATCATACGAAAGGTTTTTTCCGGTTTCCATTTTATAAGATTTATCACCGACTTCAATATCCTTATTTAACCAATCTTTCTTTACCGCTGCCGGCACTTCATAAGGATCTGACGCTAATGCTGAAGCATTTATATTATGAATAAACCAATATGAAAAAAACACAGCAAAAAACATTAAGAAAAATTTTAGTTTTTTCATATTTATTCTCCCTTATAATTCTTTAAGTTTTTAAAAATAAAATAACTAGCACATAATACTACGATAATAGCTAATATGATTAATAAATCCACAACCATTGAAATGGCTGAAAATTTATTTTTAGGTTGTCTTTCTTTTTTCTCCTCAACACTTACTTTTTTTTCGTATTTGTTCTCTTTCGTTACTTGATCACTAGATTTTATAGCATCTTCTTCCTCGCTTGCACTTGCTTTTTGGTTTTCCTCTAAATACTCATTAATATCAAAAACTGTTTGATGTTTTTCTTTATAATTTACTAAATTCCCTTTCCTTTTCTTAGTATGTATTGTTGGTTTTATGGGCTCAATGAGCTTAACTGTTACAATTGCTAAAGATCCTGAAGGCTCAATTAGGAAATTAAATTTTTCACCATTGAAATTCACAAATTCGTTAATTGCACCCCTTATATTGAAAGAATCGTTTGCCTTTAAATAATAGCCTTGCACCTGTCCGTTACAACTACCCTCTGCTTCGGCAAATTTTTTTATCTCCCCAATATGCTTATTTGCATCAATGATTAATGTACAAGCTTTTGCTAACTTTATCTCTTGATCTGTAATATCTTCTGAGATTACTGCTTGGACATTAAAAGGTCTTTGTGTGAACAAAAAAAAGCACCCCATCATAATAATGGGCGCTTTTAATTTAAAGAAGTTTTTCATTCATTCCCCTTCTTCCAATTAATTATTTTCTACTCCTGTAACATTAATTTCATTTTGTGTACGATTTATAACATCTGTCCATATTTTTTTCTTTGGTGACGTTAACTTACCATTTTTATAAGTAGTTTTATAGTAGATGTACTTTAATCCATCTTCCCCTTTTGCTTCTTGTACTGTTTTACCTACTGGTATTTGTTCAGAAGTCCAATTTTCTACTTTATATTTAGTAACAACCTTTTTAACTTCACTAATTGTTACTTCATTAACAAGATATTTTCTCGTTACCCAACCTGTCTTTCCATTTACTTGAACTTTAGCCCAAGTACCATTTGTACTAATAACTTTTAATGTCTTGTATCGGTCGACAGTCACAATTTTCTTCGCTTTAGTGCTAGCTGATTTATAAACACTCAATTTCTTTGCTGCATGCATAGTTTTACCTTTAATATTTTCTTTGGTATTTGTTAAAAAGACTCTCATCATTGCATCAGTTGTTCCAAAAGCTAAATAAAAGAGTTCTCCACTGTATTTAATTTCATCAGTTCTCCAATGATACAAAGAATAGAATTCGGTTTTTCCTTTTTTATAGTAATAACCATCTATATATTTTTTACATACACCTGTTGATTTTTGGAATTGCTTGCTATTCGCTGAATTTTTAGCTTTATCAATCACTAAAGTGCATTCTTCTGGGGCAGTATATCCCCATTTATTAATTTCTGCACTAGCATTAGTATTCATTAATCCTAAAGTTGATAAAAATACAGCGCCCGTCATAACGGATGGTACTAAAGTCTTTTTAAGTTTTATCTTTTTTGAGTTATCCATAGTAGATTCCACCTTTTAATTATATAACTATAGTGTATATTACATACCATAATTTTACAACATAAAATATTTTGTTCCGAAGTTCAACTTCTTTGGTGCTTAATACTAATCTCTATACATTTTTAAATGACTAGCCCGCTTATAAAGCTAAGTAATACATCCTAAATGGCTTATAATCATTTATGCTTACCTCACCAAACTTTGCATTAAATTATTAAAATTTTAGCTTTTATTAGTAACCGAGGAAGATTAATTAAAAAAGCACACCATCAAAAATTTGTTGGGTGCCTTTAAGTGAAATATATTAATTTTAAAATTTCTTTTCTCTACGTCAATTATTCTCCTAAACGATAATATTCATCTTGTTTACGTTCTGCTATATCAGTCCAAATTTTCTTTTTCTTTGAAACTTGCTTACCATTTCTATACTTTGTTTTATAATAAGTATACTTTATACCATCATGGCCTTTGTTAGCCAAAACCTTTTTTCCTGTTTCTAAAGTAGGGTCTAACCTCGTGTAAGTCTTATACTTAATAATAATCTTTTTCACTTCTGTAACTGTCACTTCATTCACAAGGGAATTTCTTAAAACCCATCCTGTCTTACCATTTGCTACAACTTTAGCCCAAGTACCTTTTACATCTTTAACAACTACAGTTTTATATCGCTTTACAGTAGTAAGTTTTTTAGCACTCTTTATTGGAGATTTATAAACACTCAATTTCGTTGGTGCTACATGCATAGTTTTTCCTTTGACATTTTGCTTAGAATCTGTAAGAAAGACTTTTGCTATTGCATCTCCCGAAGAAAAGCCAAAATAGAATGGTTCTCCACTGTAATTAACATAATCAATTCTCCAACCATTTAAGGAATAAAATTCTCTCTTTCCTTTTTTGAAATACATTCCGCTTACAAGCTTATTACAGACGCCAGTAGCTTTTTGTGGTTTATTTGTTTTGACGATGTTGTCAGCTTTATCAATCACAATAGTACATTCATTATCTGCTAGATAATTATCTTTATTAATCTCTGCACTTACATTTGTGTTCATTAAGCCTATAGTTGATAAAAATACAGCTCCTGCCATAACAGTTGGTGCAAAAATCTTCTTAAAATTAGTCTTCTTTGAGTTTTTCAATATAGAATCCACCTTTACCTTATATAACAAAAGTATATAGTATATTCTACAATTGAACAAAATCGCTCTATTAAATTATTCAACTACCGAATTATAGCTTACTTTGAAACTGAGGAATAAAAAATAAAAGCACGTCGCTTAAAGAATTAGGGGTGGTTTTATACACTTATATCCATCTTTTTCTCTTTCAAAAACTAGTTATTCACCAATAAAGTAATATTCATCTTGTGTATACTTTACTACGTCTGTCCATATTTTCTGCTTCTTAGAAACTTGCTTTCCATTTTTATATTTAGTTTTGTAATAGATATATTTCAATCCATCCTCACCTTTGTTTATTAGTTCTTTCCTTCCAGTTTCATAAGTAGGATCTACTCTTGTATATGTTTTATATTTTGTAACTACCTTTTTAACTTCGCTAATTGTTACTTCATTTACAAGATATTTTCTTGTTACCCAACCTGTCTTTCCATTCACTTTGACTTTAGCCCAATTACTATTTGCACTGATAACTTTTAATGTCTTATATCGGTTAATAGTCACAATTTTTTTTGCTTTAGTGCTAGCTGATTTATAAACACTCAATTTTTTTGCTGCATGCATTGTTTTCCCTTTAATGTTTTCTTTCGTATTTGTCAAAAAGGCTTTTCCTATTGCATCTCCCGAAGAAAAGCCAAAATAAAATGGTTCTCCACTGTAATTAACATAATCAATACTCCAACCGTTTAAGGAATAAAATTCTCTATTTCCTTTTTTGAAATACATTCCACTTACAAGCTTACTACAGACACCAGTC
>NZ_BJVD01000004.1 GCF_007988965.1 Rummeliibacillus stabekisii | reverse complement strand
TCTCGCTATCAACTTAGCGACTTTAATATCTTATCATTATCGCAAGATCGAGTCAACTACTTTTTTAAAATACTTATTTTTCAAAAGTGGCGAACGTCTTAACGACATTACTTACTATAACTTATTTCTTTTCAGTAATCAATAGTTTTTTTGAAATAATTTTCTTCACCTTTGAAATATCAATTACAAACAATGTAATACCGAGAATAACAATGATTCCTCCTAAAACCTGTGTAGCTGTCAAGCTTTCTTTGAAAACAAAGTAGGCAAGGATAGATGCACCAACTGGCTCAAATAAGATTGCAATTGAAATAGCATTTGCAGAAACCCATTTCAGTGCCCAGTTAAACAGATTATGCCCTAGTAAGTTCGGGACAATTGCTAGCATTAAGAACCAAAACCATGTCATAGCTGAATAATGACCAAATGACTCTCCTCTTATTAAATTATAAAATAACAGCGTTACAGCACTTGTTGTATAAACAAGTATAGTATAAGTAGTCAGCGAAACTCTTTTGCGTACTTCTTGGCCAAATAACATGTATCCTGTAACCAAAGCACAAGCAATAAGTGCCAATAGGTCACCATAAAAGGCCAGTCCACCTACTTTAAAGTCTCCCCAGCTAATAAGGACGCTGCCTATGATGGCAATAAGTCCAGCAATCACTGTTTTAAGATAAATAGGTTCCTTAAAGAAAATAAAAGTGCCAGCTATAGCAAACAATGGCTGTAAAGTAACAAGCACCGTGGAACTAGCTACCGATGTATAGCGTAACGAATCAAACCATAGGATAAAATGGAAGGCTAAAAACACACCAGCGATGATCGAAAAAAGCCAATCTCGTTTTTGAATAGTTTTAAGTTCGTGTAAATTGCGTATTAAAAAAGCAGGAGCCATTAACAAGACAGAGAAAAGCATTCTATAAAAAGCAATAATCCCTGAATCTGCTTCAATTAATTTTACCATGATCGCAGAAGTAGCTACGGAAATAACTCCAATCATTATTGCGATTAATGGACGTACTGTTTCTTTGTTCAAATGACTCATCCCCAAGCTGTTATACTAAGAAGTATTACTCTCTTTGTAATTATACAATATCTATTATTCTTACATTAATCTACTATATTCACAAGGTATTTTTGGAAAGGCGGAGACTATCATGTATTCTTATTCACTCGTTGAGCAATCTCTCTCCTATGAGACGATTATTAAATTAATTATTGCCGCTACATTAAGTTTAGGAATAGGCATTGAAAGGGAATTGAAAAAAAAACCTGTTGGATTAAAAACCAGCTTAGTGATATCAACGTTTAGTTGTTTGCTGACTGTCGTTTCCATTGAGGCCGTTTTTAATACAAGGCCAGTACCAGGCGTCAATATTAATATGGATCCATTACGGCTTGCAGCACAAATCGTGAGCGGTATTGGTTTTTTAGGGGCAGGCGTTATTTTACGTAAAGGCAACGACAATATAAGCGGGCTTACAACCGCAGCCATGATATGGGGTGCAGCTGGGATTGGTATCGCCGTTGGGGCTGGTTTCTATTTGCAAGCTATTATTGCAGTCGTAATTGTTTTAATTGGCGTGGAGGGTATTGCTCCCCTCTTCTTTAAAATAGGACCAAAACGACTTCGTGCTAAAGATATTTTTATCACGCTATACTTAAGAGATGCACAAAATATAAAAGATGTTTTACAATATTTAAAAGACGGTGAGATGGAGATAGATCATCTTTGTATAAAGGATGTACGATTGTCCAATAATGAATTACAGCATCAAGTAACATTACGCTGTTCTAGCATATCTAAAAAACTTGATACCCTTTCGTTATACAGCGACATAAAAAAACTTCCTTATACAGAAGAAGTAGAAATTGAAATACTGTCTTAAAGGAGTTCTTTGATGAAAGATTTATGGAAACTTTTAAAGCACGGGAATAAACCTTCCCTACTCGCAGCATTTGTGAATTTGTTCTTAGGCATCATCAAATTAATTGCTTATGTGTTCACAGGAAACGTAGCTATGTTTGCAGAAACGATGCATTCCTTGGGCGATGCAGCTAACCAATTCTTTGTTTTTATCGGCTCTGCCCTATCTAAAAAATCGCCAACTAAGCAATTCCCAAAAGGCTTTGGACGATTGGTCAATCTTGTATGTTTAGGTGCTGTCCTTATCGTCGGCATATTGTCATATGAGACAGTAATAGAAGGCTGGCACCAAATCACCCATCCCGTCGAATCCTCAAAAGTTTGGATTAGTGTGATTGTGTTATTGATTGGTATCGTGTTGGAAGGATCAGTTCTTTTAAAAGCATCTAAGGAAATTGCCCATGATTCAGGTACAAAAGTAAATGCTATGACAGCTATCCCAAAAGCTTTTACACACCTTTCAAGTGCAAGACCAGCAACAAAGTTAGTGTTTATGGAGGATTTAGTCGCTACATCTGGCGGAGTTCTCGCTCTTTTATCTGTTGTAATATCCCATACTACAGGGTTTATGCAAGCGGAAGGTATCGCTTCCATCCTCATCGGCTTGATGATGTTCTATGTAGTGGGTGTTGTATTCCTTGAAAATGCGCGTGGAGTCATCGGTGAAACAGATGAGGAAATGTTAAACCATATCGCTTATCTTGTATTAGATGATCCAAATATAAGAGATATTAAACAGTTAGAAGTAGTAAAAGAAGGAGAATCACTTCATGTTGAATTGATCGCTGAGGTTGATCCTACTTTAAGCTTTGCATATGTGGATGATATACGAGATCATTTAGTTGATATACTGTTATCGCAAAAAAATGTCTCTAAAGTAACTGTCTCATTTGACGAAGATAATGAAGTGAAAGACTGGAAGCATATTGGTGAACGGCCTGATGCTCTAAGCTAAGAATGCGAGAAGAACCTTTCTTCTCGTATTTTTTTGTTTTAAATGTGAATTATTTCATGCTTAATGCAACAAACTAGTAGTGGAGGTGAACAGAATGAGCGGATTACAAAAATTTGCACTTCTAGTGACAGTTATTGGTGCTCTTAATTGGGGCCTAATCGGTATTTTCCAATTTGATGTAGTAGCAACACTATTTGGCGCAGGACAACAAAGCTTTGGTGCACGAGCAATTTATACTCTTGTGGCGATTGCTGGGCTTATTAGTTTAAGTATGTTCTTTGTTTCAGAAAGACGAAACTATCGTGTTGTAAAAAAAGACAATGTACGCCCAATCAGAAACATGTAAATTTGCAATATAAAAAGGAGAACATATAATGAATGTTCTCCTTTTGTTATATTTATACCCAGCCTCTGAAACGTGAAGCCTCTGCAGTTTTTCGCACACCTACCATATATGCAGCCAAACGCATGTCAATATTGCGTGTTTCTGCAACACTATAGACATTATCAAATGCTTCAACCATTTTCTTAAGCAATTTTTCATTTACTTCTTCTTCTGACCAGTAGTAACCTTGATTGTTTTGTACCCATTCAAAGTAAGATACTGTTACGCCACCAGCACTAGCCAATACATCTGGAACTAATAAGATGCCGCGGTCATAAAGAATTTTTGTTGCTTCTGTTGTTGTAGGACCATTTGCTGCTTCTACAACAATTTTAGCTTGGATATTATGCGCATTGTCAGCAGTGATTTGGTTCTCAATAGCTGCAGGCACAAGGATATCACAATCTAATTCAAGCAATTCTTGGTTTGTTATTGTATTTTCAAATAAAGTTGTAACTGTACCAAAGCTATCACGGCGATCCAATAGATAATCAATATCTAAACCTTCTGGATCATGTAAAGCACCGTATGCATCTGAAATAGCAATTACCTTTGCACCTAAGTCACTCATAAATTTAGCTAAGAAGCTACCTGCGTTACCGAAACCTTGAATTACAACACGGGCGCCTTTAATATCGATGTTTTTGCGTTTTGCAGCTTCTTCGATAACAATTGTTACGCCTTGAGCTGTTGCACGGTCACGGCCTTGCGAACCGCCAAGAACAATTGGTTTTCCTGTGATAAAGCCAGGTGAATTAAATTCATCCATACGGCTATATTCATCCATCATCCATGCCATGATTTGTGAGTTGGTAAATACATCCGGAGCCGGAATATCTTTTGTCGGTCCAACGATTTGGCTCGTCGCACGAACATAGCCACGGCTTAAACGTTCTACTTCTCCCATAGACATTTGGCGTGGATCACAGATAACTCCGCCTTTACCACCACCATAAGGTAGATCAACAATACCTGCTTTTAAAGTCATCCACATAGATAAAGCTTTGACTTCTTCCTCTGAAACTTGAGGATGGAAGCGAACACCGCCTTTTGTTGGTCCCACGGCATCGTTATGTTGCGCACGATAGCCAGTAAATACTTTAACAGAACCATCATCCATTTTTACGGGGATACGTACTTCAAGCATACGAAGCGGTTCTTTTAAAAGTTCGTACATTGATTCGTCGTATCCTAATTTTTGAAGTGCTTCTTGGATCACTGCTTGTGTAGATGTAAACAGGTTAAGATTTTCAGCCATTTTGTTTTTTTCGCCTCTTTTATTCATAATAATGGTTAGTGTAGTTCTAGGTGCAAACATTGTAACATAGTTCTACTTCAAAGTTTACTATTATTTTCTTATTTTTTGAAGACTTCACGAATTTTTTCAAGAGCAAAGTCAAGTTCTTCTTTTGTAATAACAAGTGGTGGCGCAAAACGGATTACAGTGTCGTGTGTTTCTTTGCACAACAGCCCTAATTCCATTAGCTTTTCGCAGTAAGGACGAGCTTCTGTAGTTAATTCCATACCGATGAATAAACCACGTCCGCGCACTTCTTTGATGTCCTCATGATCAATTTTCTTCAATTCATCCATGAAGTATTCGCCGTATTCTAATGAACGTTCTGCAAGTTTTTCGTCAAGCAATACATTTAGTGATGCGATTGATACTGCACATGCCATTGGATTACCGCCGAATGTTGAACCATGTGACCCTGGGTTGAAGACGCCTAATACTTCTTTATTTGCTACTACGCAAGAAATTGGGAATACACCGCCACCTAAAGCTTTTCCTAAAATATACATATCAGGATTTACATCTTCCCATTCACAGGCAAACATTTTACCTGTACGTGCAAGACCTGCTTGAATTTCATCCGCAATAAATAGAACGTTATTTTCACGGCAAAGTTCACGAGCAGCTTTTAGGTAACCAGCTGGAGGAATGATAATACCCGCTTCCCCTTGGATAGGTTCAATAATGAATGCAGCTGTGTTTGGTGTAATAGCTGCTTTTAGTGCTTCTAGGTCACCGTAATCAACTAATTTGATACCAGGTAGCAATGGACCAAAACCACGACGGTATTCAGGATCTGATGTTAAAGATACAGCTAGCATCGTACGTCCATGGAAATTGCCGTTGCAAGCAATTACTTCTGCTTTGCCATCTTCTACACCTTTCACATCATATGCCCAGCGGCGAGCAGCTTTGAATGCTGTTTCTACTGCTTCAGCGCCTGTGTTCATTGGCAATACCATTTCTTTTCCAGTCATTTCACTTACCAATTCATACCATGGGCCTAATTGATCACTGTGAAACGCACGTGAAGTTAATGTTACACGATCTGCCTGTTCTTTTAGTGCTTCAATGATTTTCGGGTGGCGATGCCCTTGGTTCACTGCAGAATAAGCAGAAAGCATATCCATGTATTTATTGCCTTCTGGATCTTTAACCCATACACCTTCCGCTTCGGAAATAACGATTGGTAGTGGCATATAGTTTTTTGCACCATATTCATTTGTTTGAGCAATGATTTTGCTTGATGTAGTTGAAGTAGTTGTCATTTCTTTTTCCCCCTTGTTTGAGTGAACGCGCTTACAATCCTCTTTTAGAAGGAAGCAGGCAAACGAGTTTGCCCGCCTCTTCATCTATTACATTATAAAGTTTCAGATACAGATTTAGATTGCATATGCAATGTTAAGAAGTCTGGACCGCCTGCTTTAGAGCAAGTACCTGACATGTTGTAGCCACCAAATGGTTGGTAACCAACAATTGCGCCAGTACATCCACGGTTGAAGTATAGATTTCCAACAAAGAATTCTTCACGTGCTTTTTCTAAATGGTCACGATTTGTTGAGATGACAGCACCTGTTAAACCATATTCAGTGTTGTTTGCAATATCAAGTGCTTCATTGAAATCTTTTGCTTTAGAAATTGCTACGATTGGACCAAAGATTTCTTCTTGCATTACACGTGCATCTGGAGCTACGTCTGCTACAACTGTTGGTTGAACAAAGTAACCAACTGAATCGTCTGCAGTACCGCCTGCTACGATGCGTCCTTCACTGTTAGCCACTTCGAAGTAGCTTGTTACTTTCTTAAATGCTGCTTCATCAATTACTGTAGCCATAAAGTTATTGTGATCTGTTGGATCTCCAACAGTTAATTCTTTTGTAAGTTCTACTACGCGATCAAGAACTTGATCATATACATCTTCGACGATGACAGCACGTGAACATGCAGAACATTTTTGACCACTGAAACCGAAAGCAGATTTAACGATAGATTGTGCAGCTAGCTCAAGGTCAGCCTCTTTATCTACAACAATCGTATCTTTACCACCCATTTCAGCGATAACACGTTTGATCCAAATTTGTCCTTCGTTTTGTACAGCTGCACGTTGGTTGATGCGTAGACCTACATCGCGTGAACCTGTGAAACTTACGAAACGAGTACGTGGATGATCAACTAAGTAATCTCCTACTTCAGCGCCTGGGCCTGGGATGTAGTTTACTACGCCAGCTGGTAGACCTGCTTCTTCAAGGATCTCCATAAATTTATATGCAATTACTGGTGTTGTAGAAGCTGGTTTTAGTAACACTGTATTTCCTGTTACAACTGCAGCTACTGTAGTACCAGCCATAATAGCGAATGGGAAGTTCCATGGTGAGATAACAACGCCAACACCTAATGGAATATAACCAAATTTATTGTATTCGCCAGGACGGCTTTGTACAGGTTTACCATCTTTAAGCGCTAACATTTGACGACCATAGTATTCTAGGAAGTCAATTGCTTCTGCTGTATCTGCATCTGCTTCTACCCATGGTTTACCTGCTTCAAGTGTCATCCATGCAGACATTTCGTGGCGGCGACGTTTTGTAATTGCTGCTGCTTTAAATAGAATATCAGCACGAACTTCTGGCTTTACTTTGCTCCATGTTTTAAATGTTGCATCTGCAACTTGCATTGCTTTTTCAGCGATTTCTTTATTTGCTTTTGAAACGCGACCTACTACTTCAGATTTTTTAGCAGGATTATAAGAGACAATTTTGTCTTCAGTTGTAATTCTTTCTCCCCCAACGATCAATGGATAATCTTGTCCAATTTCGCTTTGTACCTTTTTCAAGGCTACTTCATATGCTTGGCGATTTTCCTCTTTTGAAAAATCTGTTAATGGTTCAGTTGTGTACGGAATCATTTCTTAGTCCTCCTTATGTGAGCGCAAAAAAAATTTGCATTACTTTATCGATTACACTTATAATAATGCAAAATAATATTGCGTTTTTCAAGTAAAAATTTAAAAAAATCTAAAAAAAATTTTTAAGGTGATAAAAATGGAGAATCCAACACAGAATCTTTTGCCGTTTTATCAATTTGCGACAGAGCATGCATCAGTAGGCATTCACGCAGTCGATGCACATGGCAAAACGCTGATTTACAATGAAAAAATGATGGAAATTGAAGGTCTTCACTTAGAAGACGTTCACGATCGATCAATATTAGAGTTGTTTCATTTTGATAAAGAAGATAGTACCCTGCTCAAAGTTTTGCAAAATAAAGAACCTATCCAAAATGTGAAGCAAACTTATTGGAATCAAAATGGACAAGAGATCACAACAATCAATGACACATTTCCCATTATCCAAGATGGAGAATTCATTGGAGCAATTGAGTTTGCACGAGATATTACCACACTAGAAAAACTAGTGTATCAACCCATGAGACGCTACGGTGAATCAATTACTTTTTCACAAATAACTGCGGTTTCAGAACCGATGCAGGAAGTGATTAAAACAGCTAAAAAAGCTGTCGCCGCTCGCCTTCCTGTATTGCTTGTAGGCGAATCTGGCACAGGAAAAGATTTAATTGCTGAAGCCATCCATCATGCCTCAACACGAGCAGCGGGAAATTTCACGACTCTCTTTTGCCAGCGTGCAGATAGAGCAATGATTGAACGCTTGAAGAAACAACTGCAAAAGGCTGAGCCTAGCACTATTTTTTGTGAAAGGATTGAATACTTGCCACTTGATTTGCAGCAAGAGTATTTAACATTAGCCGAAGAATATAAGCAATCATCACACCAATTTATTGCAAGCATTGGAAGTGATCCAATTGATCTTATTGCAACAGGCAAACTGCACAAAGAGCTCTATTACTTTTTTGCCTTAACGATAATAGTTCCGCCATTAAACACACGAAGAGAAGATATAAAGCCATTCGTAAATGACTATTTACGAAGGTATAGCAATCGCTTTAGAAGAACGGTGAGTGGCTTGAGTACAGAAGTAGAGCAACTATTCATGGAATATGATTGGCCAGGAAATTTGAAGGAATTAGAAATACTGCTCGACGATATTATGTCTATGGTTACGAACGAAGATGAAATCACCTATGAATTGCTACCACTCCATTTCAAATGGAAAACACAAACATACAGTTCTTCTTCAAAAAGTGCAGACTATTTTGTCGTACAGCAAGAAAAAGAACTACTTCCACTTGATGACTACTTGAGAGAAGCAGAAGAATATTATTTAAATAAAGTAATGGAAAAATATAATCACAATATTACCCAAGCTTCAGCCGCTCTCGGCATGAGCAGGCAGAATCTGCAATACCGTCTTCGCAAAATAAGAAAATAATCTTCTTCGGTGGTTTGTAGCCTACAACTTCCTAGTAAGGCTTGAGAAGAAGTTTCCCCAATTTGCAATCCGAAAAAAAAGCTAATTCGCAAAATAATATGCGAATTAGCTTTTTTACTTAATACCTGATTCTTCAATCCAATCACGAAGCTTAACCTTTAACGAGTTAAATCCAACTGAATCACTTTCATCTACACGGTCTTGAAGCGATTTGCGTGGGACTGCTTCTTTTTTTCTCATAGGTGGACGCTCTTTTAATGCACGAATAGATAGGCTGATTTTTTTTGCGTCATCATCTACTTCTAAAACTTTTACTTCTACTGTTTGTCCAATTGTCAGAAAATCAGAAATTTCTTTCACAAAACCATACGTGATCTCTGAAATATGCACAAGCCCTTGGGTCGTCTCGTCTAATGCAACAAATGCGCCATATGGCTGAATACCAGTTACTTTTCCTGTAAGCACATCTCCTACTTTATATTTTTTCGCCATAATCCTTCCTACTTTCCGTGACTTCTATATACATTTTTTCAACAAAATTATAGCATAGACCGTTATGTCGAGCAAAAATTCCTCATTTTTGAAAAGAATCCTAAGAAGTATATAATCACTTACTTTTTGGATGGCTACAGCCAGTTTGTAATTGTTTGGCTCAACAACAATGAATATTCAGCTTTGTTATTTTTTTATAAACTTCAGTACTTTCTAATAAATTATTGTTGTAAAATAAAACAATCCTTACTTGAAAGGAGGACACAAAACGTGTCCAATAGGGATCAATTCGCATCAAAATCAGTTTTATACTGGTCGCTACGGGAAGTGCGATAGGCTTAGGCGCTATTTTGAAATTCCCCTACATGACTGGCAATAATGGCGGCTGGATATTGAGTATCTTATGCGGACGATATCATTCAAGCTTACCAGCACAAGCCAAACCTTTTATAGCCATCTTTTCACTACTCTTACCCAAAATCTGTGAGAAGTAGTCATTATTTATGATCTTGACAATTTGGATTGTACTAGGAGGGGTGAAAAACGGTATTGAAAAAGCAAGTAAATGGATGATACCGATATTATTCATGTTTTTCATTGTCCTTGCTGTCCGTTCAATCACACTAGACGGTGCATTTGAAGAAATTAAATTCATGTTTGTCCCAGATTGGTCATATCATACTGGGAAAACATTTTTGTTGGCGATGGGACAAGCCTTCTTTAAGTGTCCTTTATTGTCTTGCAAGCTGTTTTTCAACAAATTCCTTTTGATTCTGTATTTTTTATTGGATTCTTGGTTCTTTTGCTATTCCAATTGCTTCATCGTGTTTATACAAGAAATCTACGAAAACTTCTTTAAGTAGCTTTTAGTAGATTATCAGTGTGTTTGAATTACGCTAGAATTATGTATAAATTGTGAATAGTGAGAGTTGCCATGAAACATATTTTTGATTAAAGGAATTACATGTTATACTATTATTAGGTAATAAATGAGAAGTTTCCCTATTATTTTGATGATAGGACTGCATTATGATTCATCAGATATTGGTAAGACTTCACATGAAGCTCCAATGAGTGGGTGTTTTACTCCCCCACAAAGTAGAGAAAAATTTCCGACAAGGGGTGCTGTTTTATGCAAGATCATCTTTCAACACAATTAGCAAAGTTGAGACAAGAACGTAATCTGACGCTTGATCAATTATCTTTAAAAACTCGAGTAGGCGTTGAAAAATTAGCGCGCTTTGAATCAGGTGAAGAAGTACCTTCAACTCAGACGTTATTAATATTATCAAATGCGCTTGAAGTCCCAGTATCTAATTTAGTAGATGGCCTTACACAGGATGCAGAATAAAAACTTCGCTTAGCAGGTTATTTCCTATAAGTGTATGAAATTAATCGCGAATTAAGGGCACTTACCCCCACTATTTGAATTGTGGGGTCAAAAGCTCGTTCATTCGCCAATAATAAAAAACCAATGAAAACAATTCACTTGTTTTCATTGGTTTTTTTCTTTAGATATAAAGCAGATTCACTTATACTATGCATTTCGCTTCAAATTTAATAGCCAATAGCTTGTACGAAATCTCAACACACTTCTCGATTGGAATCCATTGCTCAAATGACTGTTCATATATATGCTGAATTTTTTTGCCCAATTCAGAAGGATCATCAATATATTGCAGGGCCGCTACTACATCCGCTGCCTCTGTATCATAGCGAAAATCTTTCATATTAAATGGATTCCAAGCCTCTAATGTAAGAATGGCTTTTCTATTCATTTCGATATTTTCCATCGTTTTTCACCTTATTTGCTTTCTTATTCTATTGGATATGATAACATAATTGTAAAAAAAGAAAAGGGGAATTGTTTTGAGCATATTAGATCAGATAGAAAATAGATCTCTTACAAACTCAGTAAAATGGGATCGAATGGCTGAAATTTATCAATTAGAAGACCCGAATGATATACTGCCGATGTGGATTGCAGATATGGACTTTGCTGCGCCTGCCGTTTTAATTGATGCGTTTAAAAAACGCCTTGAGCACCCTGTTTTTGGCTATACATTTGAAGATGCAGAAGGTACTCAGGCTTTTGTTGACTGGGCCAAAAAACGTCATGGTTTTACAATTGACCCATCGTGGATTTTATATCAGCAAGGGGTAGTACCGGCCATTGCAGCAGTTGTAGAAACATTTACAAAGGAAAATGAAGCGGTCATCATCACGCCACCCATCTATCCCCCATTCTTCAATGTACCAAAGAATTTAAATCGTACGGTAAAAGAATGCCCATTGAATGAGGTAGACGGCGTATACAGCTTTGATTTTGAAAAGTTTGACAATATGACACAACAGGAAGATGTAAAACTGTTTATCCTATGCCACCCTCATAATCCTGGCGGCTTTGAGTGGTCTATCGAAACTCTTCAAGAAATCATCAGCATTTGCGAGAAAAACAATGTGCTAATTCTCTCAGATGAAATCCATGCGGACCTTATATTGGATGGTCGAAAACATACACCTCTTGCTCAAGTTGCAGGCGATGCTAAAAATAGAATCATCACATGTATGGCACCGACTAAAACCTTCAATATCGCAGGTATCCAAGTAGCCATGATGATTGTCTCAGATGAAGAATTGCGAGCGCGGTTGCGAGAACATATGGTGAAGCATGCTCAAATGAGCTTAAATATTTTTGCCGGTGTGGCACTAAAAGCTTTGTATTCAAAAGAAGGAGAAGAATGGCTAGAACAATTGCTACCCTATATTTCTGAAAATATGGACCTTGCCATTAGCCGTTTAACTGAAATCGAAGGCATTCATATTTATAAACCGAATGCTACATACTTGCTGTGGATTGATTACCGAAAGACAGGCAAAACAGAGGAGGAAATCATGGATTTGCTACTCACAAAAGGGCGATTGGCTCTTGAGCCTGGTTCTAAATACGGCGAACAAGGCAAAGGTTTTTTGCGCATGAATGTCAGCTGCCCTCGTTCACTAGTAGAAGAGGGAATAAAACGGTTCACCCATGCCTTAACATAATAAAAACTCCTGTATTAGTTTTTTACGACTAATACAGGAGTTCTTTTAATGCTGTTTTGAGGAGTTTTTGTCTCTTGCAATTTTTTCTTCCAGTTCTTTTGTCTTCTCGGCATCTCTTCTTGCTTTTCTTCTAAAAAAGTTAAAAACAAGAACACATAACACTAGAATAATAGCTAGCTCAATAACGGCTGGTATATATTCTGACTTATCTTCTGGAAAATAAAGGAATTCGTTTAATATCCATGCATTCATTTAGTGAACGCCCCTTGTTATTTTTCGACTACTTTAATTGATTGGATGACAATATCTTCTACTGGCTTGTCTTGGAAGCCTACTTTTGCATCTGCAATTTTATCGACGATATCCATGCCTTCTACAACTTGTCCAAACACAGTGTGCTTGCCGTCTAACCATGGAGTGCCTCCGCGCTCTTTATAAGCTTGGATTACTTCTTCTGGGAATCCAGCATCTTGCATTTGGCCAATCATATTTGCTGGCACTTCAGACATGTGCACGATAAAGAATTGGCTGCCGTTTGTATTTGGACCAGCATTTGCCATAGAAAGCGCACCGCGAATATTCATTAATTCAGGGTTAAATTCATCTTCAAATGAGCTACCATAAATACTTTCTCCACCCATACCTGTACCAGTTGGGTCTCCACCTTGAATCATGAAATCTTTAATGACACGGTGGAAAATGATTCCTTCATAGTAACCATTTTTAGCATGTGTTAAGAAGTTTTCAACTGTTTTAGGCGCCAACTCAGGGAATAATTTGATTTTAACGCTGCCTTGGTTCGTGTTCATTTCAACTAATACTTCATTGTCAGCTACTTCATTTGACAACTGTGGGTACAAATTTGACATATTCGCATCTCCTTAAGATTAAATGTTTGTTAATTAAGTTGTGGGGAAAGATACATATATCGTTCCAGTAAATAAACAACTATCATATAGCAATCCTAGTCTATCATAACTAACTTTTTTTTTCATTAGCATTGCTGATGGAAGGATTTAATTTGTATTAATATTACAGAAAGTAGTGAGTATATGAATCCAAAACAAAAACACAATTTTATCATCATGTGGATTTCCAATATGCTTGTTTCCGGAACAACAACGATGATCATGCCTTTTCTTTCGTTGTATATCAACACATTAGGCAACTTTACAGAAGCATACGTTCAAAAATGGTCTGGCTTGATTTTTGGCTCTACCTTTATCACGGCTTTTTTAATGTCTCCCATATGGGGGCGCATTGCTGACCGCTTTGGCTATAAGCCGATTTTGATTATTAACGGTATAGGTCTGTCTGTCAGTATATTCTTTATGGGACATGTTCAAAATGTAGAACAGTTCTTTTTCCTTCGATTGGCCATGGGGGTAGTAACTGGGTTTATCCCAACATCACTAGCCTTTATTAGCTCACAAACACCCAAGGAATCAGCTGGGAAGATTTTAGGGACATTACAAATGGGAAGTGTCACTGGTTCTTTGTTTGGACCTATTGTCGGCGGTTTGCTAGCCGATTCATTTGGCTTTAAATACACCTTCTATATCACTTCTGCTTCTATTGCTACTGCAACCTTACTTGTCATCACGCTTGTCCATGAAATCCGCAAGAAAAGAAAGGTTAATGCTGTCCATTATACACAATTGGAAGTATTACGTGGTATCACTAAACACCGTCTATTATTTAATGTTATGTTAATTACAGCTCTTATTCAGATCGGGAACTTTAGTATTCAGCCGCTATTGTCACTTTATGTATCAGAACTAACTACCACAACTGCCCAATTGACATTCCTTTCAGGGCTGACGTTCAGCGCAACAGGTCTAGGAAACCTGCTGTTTGCTCGTATTTGGGGGCGGCTCGGAGATCATATTGGATATGAAAAAGTTATGCTTATGCTTCTATTAATAGCCGTAGTCTTTATGGTACCGCAAGCCATGGTAACCGCTTTATGGCAACTCGTTATACTTCGATTCTTATACGGAATTGCAATGGGTGGATTGATACCTGCCACAACTGCCTTAATCCGTAGAGAAGCGCCAGTAGTGGTACAAGGCGAAGTGATGGGCTATAATACCAGCTTCCGCTTTTTAGGAAATATCATTGGTCCTGTGTTTGGTGGAATAGTCAGTGGTATTTTTGGCATCTCTTCTGTCTTTTATGTAACTGGTGCCTTATTTGTTATCGCTTGGTTTACCCTTCATTTTGCTCGAAAAAAGGCTGTTCAGCATTTGGAAGATATACTGGAACAAAAATAATTAGAATCTACTGCTACTCGCGAAGGAAATATGCTATTCTTTTAAATGGCTTAATACCCATATTTAAAGAATAAAGGAGAAAATTTCGTGCGAAGAGCAGTAGGTTTTTTTATTGTTTTATGCAGTCTGCCTTTGCTATTTATTCTTATCGGAAAGATTTCAGAAGAAATGCAGACAGCCGAAGCTTTTGAAAAAGAATTCACCTCTACTATAAAATTGGAGGCACCCAATATATTGAATCCTACTGTTTTAAAGGATCGGGACCACAAAACTTTTTCAGAGGAATATACAGAATGGAGAAAACCGCTCTTATTATCGGATATACCTACATTTATGCAACAGCTGTTCATAA
Organism: Rummeliibacillus stabekisii; assembly: GCF_007988965.1. GTDB lineage: Bacteria > Bacillota > Bacilli > Bacillales_A > Planococcaceae > Rummeliibacillus > Rummeliibacillus stabekisii. The sequence goes on along the minus strand of NZ_BJVD01000004.1, from coordinate 188,460 downwards.
ATAGCGAGGATGCGGATTTCTATGAACATATTGGCTTTGACCTATCAGGCATTGCCAGAGCATTTGTCCAAAATAATGAAAACGGCAGTGCTTCTCAAGGCGGCAGCACCATTACGCAACAGTTAGTCCGCATGCGTTACTTGTCTCAGGAAAAAACATATGAGCGAAAATTACTTGAAATTTTTTACGCCTACGAGCTTGAACGTAAAACATCAAAAGATGAAATACTTAATATGTACTTAAATGAAATGTATTTTGCGAATGGCGCATATGGTGTAAACGGTGCTGCTACCTATTACTTTAATAAGCCCGTTACCCATTTATCCAAAGCTCAGATGGCCTTTATAGCAGCCATACCGAATAATCCTACAATATATGATCCGCTTCGCCATTTTGAAAACACGAAAAAAAGGCAAGAGCGCTTACTAGATAAAATGGCTGAAAAAGGGATTATGAGCCAACAAGAAGCCCAAAAAATGAAACGAGAAAAAATTACTTTCGCCTTAAAAAGAAAAATGCAGCTCTACCCTGCCTATAGCACCTATGTGATCAACGAATTTCGTTCACTCGTTGCCTCTAAGGAAGGCTATACGAAAGAACGCCAGTTGGCTAGAACACCGCTCGAGCGCAAAAAAGTAGAAGCAAAACTATCAAAGCGCGTCAACCATTTGCTGAATAAAGGGCTTGTTATTGAGACAGCTTTATCTCCTACTAAACAAGCAATGGATACAACAGCAATTGATGACCTATTAACTCACTATGGCACCCTTCAATCATCTGCAGTGGTTATCGATAATGATACCCGTGAGATTGTGAGTATTTATGGCGGAAAGCATTATAGAAAGTATGACTTTAACCGCAGTTACCAAGCGGCCCGGCAACCAGGATCAGCATTCAAACCGCTTATCGATTATGCACCGTATTTTGAAAAGACGAAAGCAACACCTAATACAATTGTGAGCGGAGCTCCTTATTGTATTGGCAATTACTGTCCCAAAAACTATGGTGGTCAAGTACTTGGCAATGTGACCATCCAACAAGCCTTTAGATATAGCTACAATACAGTAGCTATCCGGTTATTAGCACAAGTAGGGATAGCCCCAGCTTTCCAATACTTAAAGCCACTCCATTTACCAATCGGTAAAGAGGATTATGAATATCCATCTGCTCTTGGAGGCTTGACACACGGCCTTACCACTGCAGATCTAGCAAGTGCCTATACGAGCTTTATAGATGGAGATTATCGGACACCACACACAATTCGGAGTGTGAAAGACCAAAACGGCCACCTCTTATATAAATGGAAAAGTCCTACGAGGACTGTCTGGTCTCCAAGCACTGTTGAACATATCCGCTTTTTAATGGCTGATGTTGTTAAGAACGGGACAGGTGTTGGTATTCATGTAGATGCTCCTTATGTAGGTGCGAAAACAGGTACTACAAACGATTATCGTGATTACTGGCTCGCTGGTTTGACCGACCGTTATACCGCTGCTGTATGGATTGGCTATGACCAACCGCAAAACATGCAAGCATTAGAATCTGCTAAAGTCCATCACCGCATTTTCTCAAAAATCATGCAACCATAAAAAGAGCACGTTGAATGGTCAAACATCATTCAATGTGCTCTTTCCTTACCTTATGAAAATGGCAAACTCGAAACAATGCCGTTGTATAGTTTAAATACGACATAGACAATCAATGCTAAAAAGATAAGCCAAATAGTTAATTCAAAAAGCATTACACCGACTGTCGCGCCAAGAGTCATATGGTTGCTCAGTTTGTAGATGACATAAACAAAATAAATAAACACGGTCAAGATAAAAATAAGTGCCAATAGCCAAAAAGACGAAATTCCTACCGCAGAAGCAATGCCACCAAAGAAAAAAATAACATACCCCCCACGTGCTTCATGCACCGTCTTGCCTTCCGCATCCTTTGAGAAAAATAGCATGGCTAATTCATGAATTGTCTCACCTATTAATTTTAATGCAGCTAGCACCATAAAATAAACTAAAGCAAAGACAATCAATAGAAAAATACGCAGTTGGATTTCTGATAAAAACTCTCGCATTCCTGAATAAATCCCTACTGATTTAAATAAAGTTAGAGATTCAGTCACTGTAAAAAGCCCGAAGGTCAAACTAAATAATATAATGGTTATGAACGGCAAATATCCGTAAACATATGGGTTTCTCATTTCAATAAATTCCTTTAATCAATCGATTTTTCACACTATACCATAATAGCTAATTTTACCCGTTGCTTTCAACCCATCTATATGTAAAGTTTGGTAAACTAAAAAGCTTCCATCCTATCAAACAATGATAGAATAGAAACTTTTTATTTTTACCACCAGTAAGGTCTTCTATAAATAGGATAGTATGGTCTACGATATACTGGATACGGACGGAAAGCCGAGCCCACAAAACTACCTAAAAAACCACCTAAGAACGGCCCGCCGAAACCTCCATAACCAAACCCGAATGGATACATCATGCTCCCTCCTCTCTGTATTATCTTATGAGAAGAGATAGTGCTTGATTAGGATTTGGCCTATTTATTCCTCTGTACTATTAGCGAGTTGATCAATAAATGTTGCGAGGGTTCTTACCATAACGCCTGTGCCGCCTTTAGGACCGAAATCATATGCACTCATCGCATCTGAAGTCCCTGCGATATCTAAGTGAATCCACGGTGTGTCGCCAACGAATTCACCGATAAATCCGCCACCAAAAATCATGTGGCCATCACCGCCAGGAGAATTATTCAAATCTGCCACATCACTTTTCCGAATACGCTTTTTATCATTTTCTGTTAAAGGAAGCTGCCATACAAATTCGTCTGTTTTGTTTGCCGCTTCTACAAAAGAACGATAGAAGGCTTCATCATTAGTAAGAGCACCCGTTTTATCATAACCAAGTGCAGTGATTACGCCACCTGTAAGAGTCGCTAAATCAATGAGCGTATTAGCGCCTTGTTGTTTCGCATAAGCTACTGCATCTGCAAGTACAAGACGGCCTTCTGCATCTGTATTCAAAATTTCTACTGTTTTGCCGCTGAAAGTAGTAATGACATCATCCGGCTTAAACGCCTCGCCAGAAATCATGTTGTCGGTAGATCCAATGACGCCAATAACATTCTTGTTTGGACGCATTTCACCGACAATACGCATAGCACCAAGAACGGCAGCTGCTCCGCCCATATCACCTTTCATGCCAACAATGCCTGTTTTTGTTTTAAGAGAGTAACCGCCAGTATCAAATGTTACACCTTTACCGACCAGTCCAATGACATCTTCCCATTGTTCTGTTGCTTGGTATTTCAATGTAATCATGCGCGGCTCTTCTTTTGATCCTTTGTTGACAGCAAGAATTGCACCCATGCCCAATTCTTCTAGCTGGGCTTTATCTAAAATTTCTACTTCCAAATTATATTCTTTTGCCAATTCAACTGCATAGTCTGCTAATTTTGTAGATGTCAGTAAATTCCCAGGCTTATTGATCAGTGTACGCGCCTCATTTACAGCAGTTGCATAGACCTCTCCTTTATGAAACCCAGCGAATAATTTTTCAGGTTCTCCATCTGTAATAAAGCTGATTTGTTCAATTGTGATATCCTGCTCATTGCTTGTGGTTTTATAATTTTCAACAGTATAACTCCCCATCACAATGCCTTCTGCAGCCAAATTAGAAACTTCTTCAGGAAGAATTTCATCTGTTGCAAAAGAGTCTGCCCATAGGGAAATTTTACTTGCTTTCATCTTATGTAGAGCTTTTCCTGCTAAACCAAATCCCGCGCGTAATGTTTCCTTTGAAAGGGATTTACGATTGCCAAGCCCGATAAACAAAAGACGTTTTACCTTTGCTTCTTTTGTAAATACAGGAATCTTTGTAATTGATTTTGTATCTGTTTGTATATCGCCGCTTTTTACCCATTCTTCCATGGGTTTACCAAAGAATTGTACAAAATCAGACCATTTTTCTACATTTTCTTGATTTTTTGACACACCAACAATCAGAACGTCCGAATCTACAGTCGCAAAGCTTTTGATTTCTTGTGTAATCTGCATATTTTTCACTCTTTTCTATTATTATTTTCTCAATTCATTATAGCAAAGTATTTCAATTTACGAAATGTTCGCAATAGGGTTGCTTAGAAATGAAGTAGAAAAAGCCTTATGGTATAGTAAAGATATAACTGCTAAAAGGTGATGATATATTTGGAATTTTTACAAAGCACACCATTAATATCGGCTTTACTGGCCATTTTTATCGCACAGTTTGTGAAAATCCCTATTCACTTTATAGCAACAAGGGAAGTAGACTTTGGCCTATTCACATCTACAGGAGGCATGCCGAGCTCGCATTCCGCGGCTGTATCATCTCTTACAACCGCTATTGCATTTGAACACGGTATTACATCCTCACTCTTTGCTGTTTCAGCTGTCTTTTCCATTATTGTCATGTTTGATGCTACAGGCATTCGTTATCAGGCAGGACAGCAAGCTATTGTCATTAATCAAATGCGTAAGGATTTGCAAACCTTTGTCGAAAAGGCAAAGACGTTACCAGAAAAAAATGGTCAGGAAAAGATGGAAGATTTGAAAACATTGCTTGGCCACCGTCCGATTGAAGTCTTTTTCGGCTGCTTATTGGGCATACTCTTATCTTGTATCATTTATTACTTTTAATTGCCCATATAAAAAGAGATGTCAAACGCCATTCCTCTGGCGTTTGACATCTCTTTTCGATTTTAACGATATAGATTACATAATTAAAACATTTGATAGCCCATTTTACGCAGAATCTTCATGACAATTCCTGCAATAATAGCCCCAACTAACCCGCTAGCAAGAATTAAAATATCAGCGAGTTGCAAAGATGCCAAGCGGTGGCCCAATGCTGGAAATGCTGTGCCCGCTTTGAAGAAATAATCTAAAAAGCTTACATTATCTACAATAAAGATCACGACAATGGGATATAAGAATGCCATAAACCATGTAGCACGCAGCAACATATTTAGCAAGAAGCCGATGCCAAAAAACATTACTATAAAAATGAGCATCGATAGTATTAATTGGATAATTGAAAATCCACCAGTCATCTGTTTATTCCTCCATATTCTCTCACATTAGTGTAACTGATAGAGAGAACTGTTTCAATGACTTGGTGGTTTTTTCTTACTAGATGCGATTTTACTAGAAGTACAATTTGTAGTCGGTATAGCCAAAAATATTATCGCTTTCTAGCTTTTCAAGCGTTGCCGGTTTAGCTTCTAATGCAGAGTCCACTAATTCTAAAATCATCAGAGATGTACGCTTATCATTTTTCAATGCTTCCGGTGACATCCACTTTACATCATATAATTCATCCAACTGTACTTTGATTGATTGCTCCAGAGTATTTGCTGTTAAATAAAAAACTACCATATTATCACTAATATCATTCCTAAGAACGCCTGTCCGCAGACCCAGCAATCCCTGTAGTGAAGCTTCGATTCCTGTTTCTTCTTTTAATTCACGATGGCATGCTTGGTCAAGTGTCTCGCCTGGTTGGACAAACCCGGCTGGCAATGACCACATGCCATCAAGCCCACCGTACCGTTTCATTACAACGAGCCATTCACCGTTTTCATTCTCAACTAACCCGGCAACACCAAGCCAAACCTTCCCCCGATCTTTGTTACTCATTTAATCCCCCCATGTTTAAAGAAGGCCTATCGCTGTGCGAACACAACCAATAGGCCTTTTGTTATATTAGACATTAACAATTTTCAGGAGTTCCTGTAACTTTTGCTGTTCGGAACGATGAGCCGCAGCCACATGATGCAATGGCATTTGGATTGTCGATGGTAAATCCGCCACCCATAAGCGATTGTTTAAAATCAATGGTTGTTCCTTGAATAATTGGTGCATCTTCACTTGAAACAATAACTTGTAGTCCTTGTATTTCAAGAAGCTGGTCTCCCTCTTGACGGTCGCGTTCAAAGCCCATTGCATAGGAAAGGCCGCTACAACCGCCGCCTTTTACGGCTACACGTAAGAAAGATCCCTCTTCCTTATTGTTTCGCATCATTTCTTTAATATGAAATGCTGCTGCTTCTGTAATATTCACAACTTGTGTCATCCGTATCCACCTCTTTCTTATATATTCATCATATCAATTTTTGCCGTATCAGTAAAACGCTAACGCTCACAAAAAAATCAAATTTTCTTTTACACGTTTATGATATAATTCTACTATATTCACTATTAGAAATGGGGCTATTGCTATGGAGCTTTCTCCTTATTACGAAAAGCAAATAGAGTGTTTGCACTGCAAGCAACAATTTAAGACGATGAAAGTTCGTTCTAATTTCATAAAAGTAAAAGAAAATGAAAGTGATTTTCGCCCCATTTATGAAAATGACGTTAATCCATTATTTTATAATGTATTTGTATGTGAACATTGCGGTTTTTCTTTCACGGAAGATTTTTCAAAATATTTTGCACCTGGCGTCAAAGAAACTCTTGACCAGCATATTTCTGCACATTGGAAAAAGCACAGCTTTGCGGGCGAACGTTCGATTGCCGATGCACTTCAAGCCTATCAGCTTGGTCTAGTTTGCGGTAATTATAAAAAAGAAAAACATATTACATTAGCAGGGTTAGCTTTACGAATAGCCTGGCTATATAGAATGAGCAACCAAACAGAAATGGAGATCAGATTTATGAAAATTGCTAGAGAGCAATATATCGAATCTTATTCTGTAGAGGATTATAAGGGAACATCTATGAACGAGCTCCGGGTACTCTATCTTATTGCAGAGATATCAAGGCGTATGAGAGATAAAGAGCAGGCAATACGCTACTTCTCTAAAGTTATTGAGAAACAACGTCTATTTAATGAGCCTAAGATTTTGGAAATGGCCAAAGACCAGTGGCAGCGTATGCGTGAGGAAAAAGAAAGTTCATAAATAAAATAACAGGCTATCCATAACCAGTATTGACCGGTTCATGGATAGCCTTATACATACATTAGAATACTTGTTCTACTTCTACAACTCCAGGTACTTCCTCTAAAAGTGCGCGTTCAATGCCTGCTTTTAGTGTGATGGTAGAACTTGGGCAGCTACCGCACGCTCCAAGCAGACGCAATTTTACAATACCGTCTTCTACATCAACAAGTTGGCAGTCCCCGCCGTCACGAAGAAGGAATGGGCGCAATTTATCTAAAACCTCTTGAACTGAGTTAAACATTTCTGATTCTTGCACATGTTCTGTCATTTACTATCGACTCCTTTCCCTAAAATTATTATAATGTTTATAAGGTAAAAAATCCAATAAAGAAATGCGAGGCTTAATGGTAATGGAAAATCATTCTATTGCAATAGAAGTGTATGGTGCAAGCACCCAATGTGCCAGCTGTGTTAATGCACCATCTTCCAAGGATACGTATGAATGGCTTCAAGCGGCAATTGATCGCAAGTACAAACAACCGCTATACACCATCTCCTATATTGATATCGAAAAACCAATTGAGAATGCACGCCACAAAGAATGGGCTGAGCGCATTTTAAATGATGAGTTCTTTTACCCACTTGTGCTAATTAATAATGAAGTAATCGGCGAGGGTTATATTCAATTAAAACCAATCTATAAAGAGCTTGAACGATTAGGATTCCAGCAAGCCTAGGCTGTTGGGGTTCTTTTTTTATACCTAAATCTTAATAGCGATACTTAGCACATAGTTATCGCTAAGTGCTTGTGGTGTGTCTGTAGAAAATAAAAAAGAAACTACAATAGACGCAAAAGATAATAAACTTCTTTCTAAGTACTGCGATGTAAAGGTATTTTATAATAAACAGGATTTAAGTTATAAAATTGCAACTGGCCCAATGAAATTAGAAATCAGAGGCATCATAAGCGTTAATTACTATCGTGTATAACGGTAAACTAGTTGCACCACACCAGAAGAGAATGTTCTTGTGTCAACCAGGTTTAAATTCAATCTCTGTTTTATTTCAATGAACATGGGTTTTCCTTCACCTAAGATAACTGGATGAATAGATAATCTAAACTCATCAACAAGCCCTAAATTTATAAAAGTTGTAATAAGACTTGCTCCCCCATATAGCCAGATGTCTTTTCCAGGCTCATTCTTCAGTTTATTCACTTCTTCAGCGATATTTTCATTTATAAACAATACTTCATTATTAGCTTCTCTTTTTGTTCTAGAAAACACATATTTCTCTTTGCTATGGATCATTTCCCAAATTTCTTTTTCGGAATCTGAGTCATTGTCTTTAGGAATATATTGTCCCCATAAATCGTAGCTTTTTCTACCATATAAAATAGTATCAATTTGATTCAAGAAACTAGTAAACTCCATATCAGGATCCATAATGCACCAGTCAACTTCTCCATTTTTCCCTTCAATAAAACCATCTAATGTAACTGCTAAATCTAAAATAATTCTTCTTTGCTTCGCTTTAATCACCATAACTCTTCCACCTATTCCATTCATATATTTCTTCTGTACTGCATCTAATTTTAAAGGATAAAATCAATCATTCCTTTATCGCATGAATTCAAAAATCTCTTTCTCCATCTTCAATTCTCTCAGAGTCCCTAAAATCATACGCCGAATAATACATGTCTGTTTCGTTTTTTTCTAAATAAACAGCAATGAGATTATACAAAACCAACCCGTCCTTTCGAATTTTAAATCCTCTCCGAGATGACGATACACTATTTTATCAAAAATAAAAAATGTAAAAAAACAGGTAACAATTAAGTTACCTGCTACAAAAAGCTACTCATCTTCATGCAATTTTATTTAGACATTCTGCCGAATTAATTAAAATTAAAGTTTAACAATATTTGTAGCTTGTGGTCCGCGTTGGCCTTCTTCAACTTCAAATTCAACTTTTTGACCTTCGTCTAAAGATTTGAAACCTTCACCTTGGATTGCTGAGAAGTGAGCGAATACGTCTGCTCCGCCTTCAACTTCGATGAATCCGAAACCTTTTTCTGCGTTAAACCATTTTACTGTACCTTGTGTCATTTAAATGACCTCCATTAAAAAATTATTAATATATAAGCTTTTTAAAGAAAAAAATTCACATATTACAAAAAGTACTGAACAAACACGATTACTCTTTGTAATATGTAAATTCAAGTTATTTCTATAAAGTACTTTTATTACCTTAATAATATACCATGAATACACGTTTGTCTAATATTTAGATTCAAGTAAATAAAAAAAGCCCTATCCTCCACAAGAAGACAGGCTTTGAGCGTATCAATGAATTCTCACAGGTTGATTATACCATATATTTATCTATAGAGTATGCTTTAACATACCGCATATTTTACGCCACACACATTTTACTTTACTCGTTGAAGCTCGCGTTGATTTAAAAACCATTATGGATCGTGTTCGCACGAAAATTCAAAAACCGCTTATAACATTTATACTCACGTTTCAGAAAAATTAAAAAAGATGCTCAGGAGAAAATGGTGAATAAGTTTGGTGATTTGATGGAATTGTCCATTTCTAAAAGTGGAATGTGATAAATATGTGATATTTCATTAACTCAGCCAACATAAAAAAGCTAGGAACGCTGCTATAGCAACGTTTCTAGCTAATTATTAACCGTTGTGACGCTTATACATCCACAGCAGTCCAGATTTCATTAAACGAGCGATACGGCCTGTGACAGTCGTATCGGCCATATAAACAAAGCCTTGTTTCTTTCCTAGAGCTCCCATAAATCCTTTTAATTTAATTTCAGGCATTTTTTCTGGAAGAGACTGATTGCTCCAGCGTAGTTTAAGGACTTTGACGATATGCTCCGCTTGTTCTTCTGCAAGCTGAGCACTAGGACCAAATTGTGATGCCGCGCAATCCCCTACAATATAGACATGTTCATCATTTGGTACATTCATATATTGAGTAACTGCGATTCTTCCTTTGTCTAATTCTAACCCTGTATCGCGGACAACTTTTACTGGCTGGATACCTGCCGTCCATACAATGGCGTCTGCTACAATTTTCTCTTCGTGATTATAAAGTATCTTATCTTCTACTTTTGTAATATTTGATTGCGCTATGACCTCTACATTATGACGGTCAAACCATTTTTTTACGTAGTTGCTTAATCGCTCTGGGAAGTCCTTTAAAATACGCGGTCCACGGTCGAATAATTTGATTGTCAAATCCTCTCGACTTTCACGCAGCTCACTCGCAAGCTCAATGCCGCTTAGGCCGGCGCCGACAATAGCTACAGTAGAACCTGACGGAAGGCCGCCAAGCGCATTGTAAGTCAGACGAGAATTCGCCATTGTCTGGATGCTGTATGTTAGTTCGTCTGCTCCAGGTACATGGTGGTAATTATCTTCGCATCCAAGCCCAATGATTAAGTCATCATATGCAATTTCACGATTTTCATCTAGCACAACCACTTTGTTTTCAATATCAATTTTCACGATTTCACCATACTCTTTTGACAGGCGTTCGTGTTGGGGGAAATTTACGCGAATTTCCTTTTCAGGTGTTGTACCTGCGGCTAATGCGTAAAATTCCGTTTTTAGACTATGAAACGGGGTGCGGTCTACTAAAATAATTTCAATATCTTCAGGTAAGTTGTTGGGTAATAAGCGGCTTAGTACGCGCATGTTGCCGTATCCTCCGCCCAATAATACTAAACGTCTCATCGAAATCTCCCTTTTAACAATTTCGTCACATTTTCATCCCCATTATAACTGATTGTGATGTTTTTCACAATACACTTGTGAGAAGTTTCACAAATATAAATTGAAACATTAATCCGAGGGTTTTTCTTTAAATATTAAACAAGTATGTGGCGTTGAGGTTAAATTGATTAGGCAGAGAAATGTCGAATAAATAAAGATTAACGCATGCTCAACATTGACGAATATACAAAATAATAGTAGCATTCGAAATGAGGTGAGGTAGAATGAATCCCCTTGTTGAATTTTGCGTGAGCAATTTAGCAAACGGCTCTCAAGATACATTTGAAGCGTTAGAAAAAGATCCAAACATAGATGTGTTGGAATATGGCTGTTTAAGCTATTGTACAAGATGTTCAGAATCGCTTTATGCGCTTGTTAATGGCGAAATGGTAGAAGGCGAAACGCCGGAAGAACTGACAAAGAACATTTATCAATTCATAGAAGAAAATCCTTTATTCTAAGGAATGTTCTAGTGAGGCGGATAAATAGGTGCTATGAATCGAAGTGGAATTAACTTCGCTTTCCGCGGGCGAGCGTCGAGCCTGCTCGCTATCCCGCAGGAGTCTACGTTAATTCCCCTTCTATTATTCAAATTACCATTGCAATACCTAAAACTAATGCGAGAAGCGCCAGTGTCACTAACCATTATTCTTAATACAGTTTTATTTCAATACGAAGAAGGGACTTTCTGATTATCCACAGAAAGTCCCTTCTTTTTTTATTTAGTTAATTCCCGACCCATTCAATCAACGTGTCTACTGTAAATGTAGGACGCAATTCTTTTTTCTTTACGTCGTCTGTTCTGGAAACGCCGGTATTGACATGTAATGTATCGATTCCATACTGGATGCCACACATCATGTCTGTATCATAATTGTCGCCAATCATAATCATATCTTCTTTTTGCAGGTCAAAACTAGTACGTATGAGCTCAAGCATATTGCTTGCTGGTTTACCTATATAGAGGGGTTCGACGCCAGTTACTGTATGCACCATTTCGGCAAGTGCACCGTTTCCTGGTGCAAATCCTCTTTCAGTTGGATATTTTACATCAGGGTTAGTCACGACAAAGGATGCGCCATTTTGTATATCAAAACAGATATCTGCCAGCATATGATAGGTTAGTTCTGTATTCATACCTTGTGCAACTACATCCGGTTGTTCAGTGACTACTTCAACCCCCTCATCAAGTAAGGCTTGTTTTAAGCCATCTCCACCTAAAACTTTTGCAGTTTTTTGGGGATAAGCTGTTGCAATGTATTTTGCTGTCGCAATTGCTGAGGTCATAATCCGGTCAATGCTTGTTTCGATACCCATTTTTTTAAGTTTCTCTTGTACTTGGGCAGCAGTCATATTTGCATTATTTGTGGCATAAAAAGGCTCAATGCCTTTTTCTTTTAAATACGAAATAAAGGTCTTCGAATCCTCAATTACCTCTTTTCCTCTGTACACCGTTCCATCAAGGTCAAATATATACGCTAAATAGGATTTCATTTTACTCTTCACCTTCCGGGATAAAAGCAGTCACAGGGCCTAACTCATTTGTTAAGTAATCTTTCACCTTTGGAGAAAATTCTTTAATAGCAGCCAAGTTCTTTGTCAATACATTGACTACTTCTTCGTCGATTACATCTAAAATATCGCGTACAAGTCCGCGACGCAAGCCAATCAGTTCTTTCAACGGCTCGTCCATCTCAGAGGTAATAACTGATTCGTCCACTAAAATATCTATAATATCCTCATAACTGCCTGGATCTCGCATAATAAATCCATCAATCATGCTATTACCCACATCGATAATCGCCTCAATCAATATATTGGCAATGCGTTCAACTGCTAAACGGTGTACGCGGTCCTCTAGCCAATCATTACTTTGTTCATACGTAGTGATTAGCTCTTCCATATATTCTAGGTTTTTCACAATTTTTTTACGGTCAACAAAATACACTGTAAAGCCTCCAGTCACATGTTTAAGGTTGATAGTTTGTCCTCTTCTATAGTACCATAATTTTTAGGATTGGAAGGGGCTGCGTTCACATGGAAAGATTTTTCTTATACGATGATTTGGAAGAAACCCAAACAAGATTCGTCAGCTTTATGGGTGAAAATCAACGTTACGACTTAGCAATTATGCAAAGCGGACGTTTTTACGGTAAATTGCTCGTTCTTGATATGCAATATAGCCGCTTTGCTATTTTGGGTAGTGATGATTTGGATGAACCCGGCTATATAGAAGCTGTTTATAACCGTCCGCCTGAAGAGGCTCAAGAACTACGCGAATATTTATATGAATTAATCGGCTAAAAAAACAACGCTGGGGCAATTTACTGCTCCTGCGTTGTTTTTGTTTGCTCTTCTTCTATAGTTACCTCTTCTTGATTCGTCTCTGCATTTACTATTTCTTCCGTTTTCTTAGCTTTGCCCATTTTCTTTAAGACAAAGTAAGCACAGCCAAAGTTGCAGTACTCATATAAATAATCCTGCAATGTGCTAATGCGTGTATCAAAATTAGCTTTTTGATTTTTATCTTCGTAAAAACCTTTTAAGCGAAGCTGGCCATAGCCCCAATCACCAACAATATAATCATATTTGGTTAGAATCTCGCTATAGCGGCTATCAAAATCTTCTTGTTTAAATCCTTCTTTATGGTTTTCAATTAAATCATACATCCATTGGTCCGCTAAAATCATGTAAGCTCACCCTCCATTCTTATAAGGTGATTACGCTTGATCGCCAAGTGCTTGTTTTTCCTTTGTCGCTGCATTTACTTGCTCATCTGCATGGTAGCTACTGCGTACAAGCGGGCCAGCCTCACAATGTTTGAATCCTTTAGACATTGCAATTTTGCGTAGTTTGCCGAATTCTATTGGTGAATAGTACTTCTTCACAGGCAAATGTTTTTTTGTCGGCTGCAAATATTGGCCAATTGTCATGATATCCACATCATTGGCACGTAAATCATCCATTACTTCAATTATTTCTTCTTCTGTTTCACCAAGTCCGATCATAAGTGAGGATTTTGTCGGAATTTCTGGTTGCATTTCTTTTGCACGACGCAAAAATTCTAAAGAACGTTCATATGTAGCACGGGCACGAACTCTTGGAGATAATCGACGCACTGTTTCGATATTGTGATTTAAAATATCTGGCTTTGCATCCATTAAAATTTGCAAGTTCTCCTTCACACCGCCCATATCAGATGGTAATACTTCAATAGAGGTGAATGGGTTTTTACGACGAATTGCTCTTACCGTCTCCGCTAATACACCTGCTCCTCCATCTTTCAAATCATCACGTGCTACCACTGTAATAACAGCATGTTTTAGGTTCATCAGCTGTACAGAGTCTGCTACGCGCTCTGGCTCTGCTAAGTCCAATTCATTCGGAAGACCTGTTTTAACAGCGCAAAAACGGCATGCTCTCGTACAAACATCTCCTAGGATCATGAATGTAGCTGTACGGCGTTCTCCCCAGCATTCGTGAATGTTCGGGCATCTCGCTTCTTCACAAACTGTGTGAAGATTCTTCTCGCGCATTAATTTTTTAAGACCTTTATATTCATCATTGGTATTTAACTTGATTTTTAGCCAATCCGGTTTTCGAATGTGCTCTTCCTTTGTCGGTTTACATGTGGTCATGATGTAATCCCATCCCTTCATAAAAAAATAATCATCCCTGTTGTCAATTTATCATAACCAGTGCATTCAGACAACCGCGTCTAGGTTAATATAGCATTTATTGGATTTATTCAACTATAATTCGTCATCATAACCCTAATCCCTAGTGTGCATTTTCATTTTGCTCTTTATTTTTATTTCCTTCTGTAGGTATAGGTACTTCGACTGAAGGGGATGTGCTGCCGTCTTTTGAATAGACATTCGGAACACCACCTTTAATTAAAGTGGCTGCTACCGGATTTGTCTGCTCGACGATGGCTGATTTGCTGGCAAATGGTACAATGATTTGGACATTGACTTTCGTTTTAACACTGAGTTCTACGTATGCATTATTTATACCAAATTCTTTAATATTTCTTTCTACATCTACATTTACATGGCCGACTATATGAAAACGAATCGGAATTTTTGGACCTAAGTTGCCAAGCATTGGCATGCCTGTGGCTAACCCAAGGGGTACATAAAAAATAATTCCTCCATCCTTTTGCATGGCATCCACATCATATTCAATATTGTCAGCTTTCGGCAAATGATCTAAATTTCCACTTTCCGCTTCTTCTAAATAAGACTGCACTAATTTATATTTTTCGGAAATGATTCGGTTGATAGCTGCAGTATCTAATTTTGTATCTGTCATGCTTGAATCTCCATTACTATTAGGATCGACCTTTTCGATAATATCATAATTATTTTGTTCACCATCTTTATCGGCATAAATAGCTTGGCTAATTACATAAGACGCAATGCTATTGGTTTCAGCTTCCGCGTATTGTAAAAAGATAGGCATCAGGCGAACATTTATTATATAAAAGAAAAGAAGCACACAGCCTACAATGCTTCCCAGCACTACGGGCAAAAAGCGAGACCGTCTTACCACAAATAATTTCTTTCTTTTCTTCATTAAGCGCAAAAAGATACCTCCTAATCACTTATATGACTAGAAGGCATTTATTATTCAATATCAGGGACAAATGCATCGTCTATCGATTCAACAAATACTTCTGGACAGTCTGCGAGCAACAGCTCATAAGTTGCCTTCACCATCCTGCCGCTTTCTTCAAAAATCCGCAGCCATGGACGTTCTGGATTGTCCTTATATTGCTTGCAGACAATGCCTCTTCTGCCGTCTGACAAAAGTAGAACTGTGCCGTTTGGATAATAGGAGACCGACCGCCGAAAAGCCTCGACCACCTGTTCATCATACAATGTGCCACTGCCTTTTTTAATAATCTCTACACCATGCGATGGCATCATCTTTTCTCGATAAACCCGGTTGGAGGTCACTGCATCAAAGACATCTGCTACAGCTATTATTTTTGCGTAGGGATGGATTTCAAAATTTAATAAGCCACGAGGATAGCCACTACCATCCAATCTCTCGTGATGCTGAAATGCACAATGCGCTGATAATAGGGAAATCGTATGTAAGTTTCGAAGCAAGTCAAACCCAAATTGGGCATGCTGCTTCATTGTTTCATATTCTTGATCTGACAGCCTGTCCGGTTTTGAAAGTATGGCCTGTGGAATCATCATCTTTCCAACGTCATGCAAAATGGCCCCAATGCCAATTTGGCGTAATTCTGTTGCACTGTAATTCATCTCTTTTGCAATAGCGATTGAATAGATCGCAACTTGCATAGAGTGCTGATAAATATAATGATCATAGAGGAAAGCATCACTTAATACAGTAAGAACCTCGCGGCTTTTCATGATATTATCAAGCAAATCATCAATAATGCCCGCAAAGTGCTTCGATTCCTGGTCTAAGCAATAGGTCATTTCCTTCCCTTTTACATTTTTCAATTTATTAAATGAGGAGGAGATTTGGGTGACTGCTTTTAAACGCATATCAATAGGAATAGCTTCTTCTATTTCAATATTGGAGGAAATCTCATCATCAATATAGACATAGTGAATATTCAACTGTTGCAGCCGCTTAATCATAGGTTCAGAAACCTTTGCTCCTTTTTGCAATAGTGGTCTATTCGCCTCATTCCAAATTGTTCTGCCAATAATCATACCTGCTTTTAAAACTGTAGTTGTTATCAACCGCATGGCTTTTTCCCCATTCTTTCAAAGTCAATCTAATTAAAATAATACTTATTTGACTACTTTTTTTCCATATAAAATCAGAATATCACGTAAGAATTGTGGTAACAAGTATGTTTTAGGCAACTTTTTGAACTCTGGAAAGAAAAATCCAAATGTAAACATATCCAACGTTGCCAGCTTGTATACCTTATGATCAGCGGCTTTTTCTCCATTTATATATAATTGGCCATTTTGCAGGGAACATCCGTATGTTAACATTTTGCCAAGAACTACTCCTCGAAACCCTAGGCCTTTTAACTCATTATAGGGCCATTGGATAGATTGATCTATCAGCTCTAAGGATTGTTTTAATTCATTCCCGCTAATTTCAATCACACAAGCGTTGATGGGATGTGGCAAACATTGATGTACTTCAAATGCAGTTACCTCACCCTTAGGCAAATCACGTAGAAAAATCCCAGCGTTAAACAAAGCACAATCTGCTTGTGAGAATTCTAATAAAGCTTCTGCAAAATAACGGGATAGCGCAGAATGATGGAACCATTCCTTGTTTAAATATTTTTCTGCTATAAAGACAGGATAATTCAACAAGCTCTTTCCTTCTTCTATCAGCTTTGTATTAAATGATTTCTCATCTTTTACAGCTGGCATCTCGGTTGTAGGCTGAAGTTCAGTTTCTTTTCTCTCCACTTTTTGATGGCTTTGATTATAAGTAATTACTGTATGACCTACATAAGTTCCATACTTTCCGCCGCCCGTTAACAATGTTTTGCCCACTACTTTTCCTTGTTGAAGAACATGGTGGGTGTGTGAGCCAAAAATAACATCGATTTTAGGGCATAGCACTGCAAGCTGTTCATCCATATGAATGCCTAAGTGAGACATGCAAAGAACGAGATCCACTTCTGAATGAATCGCCTCAACCGTATCTTGCAAGGATTTCAATGGCTCATCTATTGACCATCCAAGCGGCTCATAATACGTTTTAAATTCAGCTGTAGCAGCTACTACTCCTATTTTTGTACCCTGTGCTGTTTGATAGATGGTATATGGCTTTGCCCAGCTAGGTGTCTGACCATCAAGTTTCAAATTGCCCACAATAACATCGAATTGAGCATTTTTATATAAACTATTTAATCCATCCTTTGAGAGAGTTATGCCTTCATTATTTCCAATTGTTACTGCATCATAATGAGCATTATTTAACAGTTTGACATTCCCTTGGCCCAATGTAGCTTCAGTATAAATATGCGAACGATCAATAAAATCGCCGATATCTAAGATAAAGCAGCTCTCCCCTTTTTCCTCATGTAGCTTCTTTTGTTTTGTTAAAAATGCTTCCGTTCTTGGCCAATAATCCAGATGGCTATGCACATCATTTGTATGGTATATATGAATAGTCTCTAACATGCAAGCACCTCTCTAATTCCCGACAATTCCTTCATAAATTGAATGAACTCCGAGAAGTAATAATATAATTCTTAATAATACAACAAGCATTTTTGAATTAATTTTTTTATTTAATGCTGCTCCTATTTTCGCCCCTATATAGGCACCCGGAACGACTGGCAGCACGTAAAGCCAAGGTACATGACCAAGGTAAATATGGCTGGCAGAGTTAATGATTGATGAAAGAAATACCATAAACATGGAAGTCGCAATCGCAACATGTGGCGGGAACAAAAATAAAATAATCATTGCTGGAACAATCATCGAACCGCCTCCGATGCCAAATAGCCCAGAAGCAAAGCCAATAAGAAACGTTAAGGAAACAGCAAACCATAATGGATAGCCATACTCATAGCTTTTACCATCAACCTCATCTACAAAAATCCGCTTCTCGCCATGTTGTACAAACCATTGAACAGGCTTCATATAGTCTCGAAAAAGAAGAATAGCTGCTAAAACAATTAACAATATACCAAAGTAGAAATTAAAAGACGGCAGATTGATTCCTTTATTGACATACGCTCCTAGTATAGTACCGGGCGCACTTCCTATAAAAAATATTAACCCACTTTTATAATCCACCGTTTTTGATTTCATATACGACAAAGTAGAAGATAATCCAGTCGCAATCATCATTACCACAGAAAGACCAACCACTTTTTGCGGTGTCAAATCGGAAAGCATTCCAGTTGCGGAACTGATGAATAAGGCAGCTGGCACCAAAATAGCACCACCGCCAAGTCCTACAAGCGCACCAATGATTCCTGAACAAACACCAATGACTGCCAATAATACATATGCCATTCGTTACTCTCCTTCAAAAAGATCCAATTGTTTTGGAGATAGATCTTCAAATTCGATGCCTAGCATCTCTTTTAATGTATGCGCATTTTTCGCTGCATGATGGCCTGAGTTGTTATTAAATAATACATACACTTCTTTGCATTGCTGCTGCAAATCTTCCACAGCTTCTTTCAATTGAAGCAATTCCTCTTGATTGTAATCATAAAGAAAGCGCACTTTTCTCCACTGCTCACTATTGCCAGGATTTCTCCAGCCATAAATGTTCCTGCCGTGTATGCGCAGCAATACCTTATCGGCTGTTGCGACAGGAACGAGAGGAACAGAGCCTACGCCTGCTTGCGGCTCATCACACACTGTATGGCAAAGATCTTCCAGTTTTAAAAATTGAAGCGTATTATCCCGCCATTTTTCGCTATACCATGTCTGATTTCGAAATTCGATGGCTATGGGAAAGTCCTTCAGCTGCTGTTTCACATAGCGGATATAGTCAACATTGCTCTTTTTACAATCAAACCATGGTGGAAATTGAACTAAAACTAGCGCCAATTTTCCTGCCTCTTGAAAGGTTTGCGCTGCCTCTTTAAAAGCACTGAACATCTCTTCCTTGCTTTCAAAAGGTATGTCGTCACGCAAATGCCCCGTCATCCCTTGATATGCCTTCACCACAAATTGAAAATGCTCCGGTGTCTCCGCAATCCATTTTTCGATATTATGTTTAGAAGGAATCGCATAAAAAGAAGTGTCTACTTCAACAATGGGAAAATGGCTGCTATAATCATATAATTTATCCTTGGAAGAACCTTTAGAACGATACAAACTTGGGTGGTCTCCCCAACCAGTTAAACCAATTTTAATCATATTTCCCCTCCTAAACTTTCTTTATCTATCATATCATAGGGCTGTTTACGAATTATATTAATTCAACCAGTAACCCCAATTTCTCTTCGAAGTAATCTAGCATACTCCATCTTGCTCCTCACCTCTTCGTAGTTTTTAAGAATTTACCCTTTTCTCCAAAGTGATAAAATGATCAGCATTAAATAACTTCAATTTTGTTTACATTTTATTATTTAAGGTATGTAAGAAGTAGAGGTTTTCCGTCCGAAAAAAATAAGAGGAGCGATTCATCTAATGAACAATTGGTACACAGCATTAAAAGATTATTTTCCTGAAAGTGAATTAAAGTCGAAAGAACACTTTGATAAGCTTTTAGCTGATAAAGGAAAGTTTTACAAAGTTGAAGAAGGTCCTAATTTCGTTCTCGTATACTTTGAAAAAGAGGATTTCGTATTTGTCGATTTCATCTTGGTATACAGTGGAGGTAGAAGCAAGGGAACCGGAAGTAAGGTACTAAATCACCTAAAGCAGAAAAAGAAACCTATTATCCTCGAAGTAGAACCAGTTTCAGCCGACTCCCCCGATACTAGGAAACGTGTCCGCTTTTACGAGAAATCTGGATTTAGAAGAATGAATGATGTTGAATATACACGGATCCATCCAGTCACAAAAGAGGTAATTGATTTGGACCTATTCTACTGGTCTCCAACAATAAAATCACCGCGTTGGGCTATCGACACAATGGAAACTGTTTACAAAGAGATTCACAGCTATGATTCTGAGGAAATATACGATGCACCCCCTCAAGCTGTTGAAGATATTCTCTCATTAAAAGAAGATAACTATCGTCAAGCGAAATAACATATTTCATATTTAAAAGAAATAGAGTCACCTAGCATAACTTTTAATGAAGTAGAGCAGCCCTAGAAATTAATTCCAATTATAAAATTTTCGTCTTAATTTTTGTTTAAAAGTGTTTTAAAGATTTCGGGAGTAAAAAATTCGACTTGTGCGAATATACACTGAGTCCGAGGTGGAAGAAAAACATTTCAGTCACTGCAGGATGGAATTGGAATCTAAAAATTATTATAAAAAGAACACCTTGTATGCTGTTAAAAACTAGGTGTTCTTTTTGATTATATTTTATTTTTAATAGATAGTCCCGAATTCTATTTTATCATTATGATTTTTAAATAGTTCTCCAATTGTCATTCCGTCGACTTGTGCTATTTTAATAAATTTATTGATATCATGTGTGTAATCACATAATTCTTCTGAATCTAATATTAATGATCGACCGTCCTGAAAGTTTGAAATAAAGTATTCCTTATTTTTATAAGTAAATTCAATTTCATGTCCAATTTCTAGGAGTTGCATAAGTGTTTCGAATGTAGCGTTTTCTAAATCGTATTTTTGTTCTTCTTTCATTTGATCGCCTCCTATTAGCCTGAATGTATTCCATTTTGTTTTAGGTTTTGACCTAGGCTTTAGAGTAGTAGGTTTAGGTTTGAATTAACCACCTAGCCTTTATATTTGCTTTTCAAAAGCAAAGTGAGATGTATTACGTAAAATAATAAAAAATAAACTAAGTGCTAACATAATACCTATACTTGAAAAAATTAAAGCCACTGCCTGTACTGACCACCATTCGGCAAACAAGCCTATACAAAAGGTAAATGTGATCTGAAGTATACTTTGGCCAAGGCTTAACGTGCTGCTAAAGCGCCCCATCAGATTTGTCGGTATAGTTTTTTGAAAGAATGTATCATACCCTGTATTGCTGAATGCCATACAAAAGCCAAGTAGCATAAGGCTAATCACAGCAAAACGGATGGAGTGTGATGCGTAAAAAGAAAAATAACTAAAGAGAGTCAGGGTCAGGCCGCAACCAATATACAAGCTGTAAGAAAAGCATTTTGCAGCAGCTGTTGCCATCACTCCTCCTAAAATAGCTCCGACGCCCGCCATCGTTACTGTGATGCCATACAGGCTATCAGATGCTAACAAGTACTGTTTAATAAATGTCATTTCCTGCGAATCTAAAGCGAAAGCTATCATCAATGCAAGAGAATAAAATATAAAAAGTAGAAGATAGGGCAACTTTTCTTTACAATATTCCCCTACGTGCTTAAAATCTTCCCGTATCAAATGCACTGTTATTCTTTCGTATTTTTCATCTGTCACTAGTACATTGATAGGTAATAAAAAGATAAGCCATGCACAAGCAAAAAATGATAAGCCATTTACCCACATGGCAACTGATGTATTTGTCGCACCTATGATGAAACCTGCGAGCGCTGGTCCCAGCATAAAAGAGCCAGAACCGATAGTACTATTAATCGCATTGAAGCGTTGTTTATCCTGATCATTGACTAATTTTGCAATGAGGACTGTACTGCTAGGAGCAAAAAAACAACTTGCAATATTAGCAATCCCAATGAACAGATAGATCAACCAAACGGATTGTGCAAAAGGCATTAGACAAACAATGATACCTCGCACAATATCACTCCAGATGATGATACGTCTTTTATTATGACGGTCAATAAATGTCCCAGCGAAAAAATTACACAAGATACGGGCTACAGGACCTACAATAAAGAGTCCTGACACAGCTGCTGGTGAATGAGTTAGATGCCATACTGATAAGTTTAAAGCAATTAAATAAATCCAGTTGCCTAAATTAGAAATCCCAAATCCGGTTAAGAGTAGTAAATAGTTTCTGTTTAACACCATTGCCTCTCCCCCTTAATGACTCAATAAACTTCGAGACTTTTCACTTGCTTTAAAAGCTCTACGATAACAAGCACTTGCAGGTTTATACTTGCAGACGCTCATAAAATGTTGCCCAAAGGGGGACATAAAACAGTATTAGCTCTAAATGATTCTGTTCATCAAAATAAATGAAGGCACGTCGTTCGATATCTTGCAGTTGTTCCAAAGTATGATCTTCTGGATGCAATGCCATAGATAGTAACTCCCATTGATAGAGATGATGGCCAATTGAAAAACGCTCTTGTGGATAGCAATCGAATAGCAAGCTAAGCGTCTCAAAATCATTTGCTCTATAACTCGCTCGCATCCAATTGATAACAGTATGTAAATCTTCTAGATAGTCATTGGCTTTCTGGTAATGTTGCTGGGCACGCTCATAATCTCCCTGACTTTCAAAACTAAATGCAATATTATTCATTAATGAGCTGTATTGTCGTGCTGTCTGAATTTCTTGTACATGGCTCAACAAATTCATACCAGCCTCAAATTCTCTCATTGCTTCGCCATATCGGCCAAGTGCATTCAAGATTACACCTTTCATGGAATACAGCTTTAATTGAAAGAGTGGCTTGTAAAAATGAGTAAATGATTGATTTGCTCTTTCAATATACGTTAAAGCTTGTTGAAAGGCATAAGCTCGGTGTGCGGCGAATGCTAAATGGTAATCATAATTAGCTAATTCAAATTGGTTTGTGGTAAGCAATAAATGACGTAAATGCAGCTTATCTTCTCGTTCTAAAATCGCGGTATAGTTCATAGTCGATAAATAAAAGTATGTAGAAGTTCCAATATACATTTGGGTTTCCCTATCCTGTTGCCAGGAAATAAATATTTCGATCTTTTGCAATTGGTCCTTAGCTTCTTTTAAATAATCTATTGAAAGGAGATAACGAATATAGACAAGTTTAGCGCGTAATTGCAACGTTCGATGCAATTCATTCGACTGCCAGGATACTAAGTCATTCAACTCTTGGTCGTTTAATGTTTGATTTGAAAGAAGCTGTTCATAAAAATTCTCTAGTTGCATATTCACCTGTTTTACTTGTTTTTGCTCTGTTATAAAATTAATGCCAAGACGCTCAAATAACATGGTATAAACATTCTCGTCAGCCATCACAACTTCATTTTCTATTCGGCTCAAATAAGAAGCTGTACAAATCCCAATTGCTAAATCATCTTGCTTTAGCCCTTGCATTTGCCTGTGATATTTAATGAGTTTCCCCCAATATTTCTCTTTCTCCATTCGTTGTCACCCCTTATAATATAGTGTAACAAAAAGAGATGTTTAAATATTGTGTAAATGAAGATTACAATCGATACTTAAGCATAAAAGCTGGGCCCACTTACACAATCGTAATAGAAAATAAAAAAGGCCACATATTGATGTGGTCCCTGATCGTTTAATATTCTGTAAGGCTTTGATCCTCCCAAAAGAACTCGCCTGTTTTTTTAATCACATTTTCTATAAAAGAAACAAATGATTCTTCTGTTTCTTCTGGCAGGATATGGCCCACATAGATTGCACCTTGTGAAGAATATTTCGTAACTAATGCGTCACTTATCATAATATAGCCAACATCCGGGTACTCCCCAATAGGATAATCCTTAGTAGGTTCAAGATCTTCTTCTTTAAAATCCTTTTGTACAATCAAAAAATTTGTGCGGATTTCATCTAAACTAAAAAAAGTATAACTAGTAAGGTAAGAACTAAACAATGTCATGCCATTATGAAGTAGTAAAAAATCTCGATAGTCAATAGGCATTGTAATACCCAATTCCTTTTCTACTAAATTAATCTCATCTTCTGTTGCAGCCTCATTAAATGTACATACCTCACGCAGAATTTCTTTGTCATCTATGTCCAATATTCCAGTAGGTTCAAGTCTTGTAAAATTCTCGTCTAACTGACTTTTTAGTTCATCTAAAACGTCTTTAATTTTAGTAATGTTAAACCCTCCTTTTCTTTTAAATGTTGGTAATGCAAGTGTCTTATCTGTAGTTGAACTTTATATTATAGCAAACGACTCATAAGTACAATTTTACGTTTTGCATGGAACATTCTACAATGATAAGAAAAGACCATTTGAAAGGAAGAGAAAAATGATCAGAGAAGCCACTGAAAAAGATTTAGTCGACATTTTGCATATTTATAATGACGCCATACTCCATACAACAGCTGTTTACTCCTATACCCCCCAAACACTTGAAAGCAGGGAAGCTTGGTTTGAACAAAAGAGAGCAGAAGGTTATCCAATAGTCGTATGTGAAGAAGACGATAAAGTAGTTGGTTTTGCGACATTCGGCCCTTTTAGAGCCTGGCCCGCCTATAAATATTCTATTGAACATTCTGTTTATGTAGATACACAGTACAGGAAAAAAGGAATTGGATCCTCTTTATTGAAGGAAATTATTGCAATTGCTAAAGAACAGGAGTATATGACCCTCATCGCTGGTATTGATGCAACGAATGAAAAAAGTATTGCGATGCATAAAAACTTTGGCTTTGTGTATTCAGGTACCATACAAAAAGCGGGTTTTAAATTCAACAAGTGGCTTGATTTAGCCTTTTATCAATTAGAACTGAATGGACCCAGCAATCCTACAGAGGAATAAATTCGAATTTGGATTAAAAAAGGAGACGAACTATCATGGTTCGTCTCCTTGTTGAAATTCAAATCTTCCGATGTTCCAGTTTTACATTCTTGATTTAATCATTAGATAAATTTCAGGCCAGCTTCACGCGCTGCCTCAAAACTTCTTTTAGCAAACTCAAATGGATCCATTCCAACGTTTTCCCAATGCATATACATTAACCTTGGCTCTTCAAACAGCCAATGGTTATGAAATGCAGTTACTTTCAGCCCTCTTTTTCGTAATGCATCAAGCATCGGATTAACTTCTCTTTCAAGAAGTACACTTTCACCTAGATTAAGACCATTTTTTTCAAAGGATAACATAAATGGCAATGCTAATGGTGAAAGAGTGCGACGACCTAAAATCGTTGCCCGAATATCTCGAAGATGCATAACTACACAAGGGTTTGATTGTACGACTTCACCACCGATAATATCTGCTAGTTTTTGGCAAGTAGACAAATTCAGCCCTCCTTTCTATCTTGTCTACTACAGCATATGAAGCTTGTTTAAGTTTTGCATAGGCAACGCTACTATAGATATTAATAAGTTCGGTTTTTAGGTGAAATACTCTCTAAAATAAAAGAAGAATCCGTATAAAAATATACAGATTCAATGATGTTCTTCATATGTTTGGTGGTATATCGCAAAAAAGGAGACGAACTTTTATAGTTCGTCTCCTTTAGTATTGGCTAATATAAATTAACCGATAGAACCTTCCATTTCGAATTTGATTAGACGGTTCATTTCAACCGCATATTCCATCGGAAGTTCTTTTGTGAATGGTTCGATGAAGCCCATTACGATCATTTCTGTTGCTTCTTGTTCAGAAACACCACGGCTCATCAAGTAGAATAATTGTTCTTCTGATACTTTTGATACTTTCGCTTCGTGTTCTAGAGCGATTTGATCATTCATCACTTCATTGTAAGGAATTGTATCTGAAGTTGATTCGTTGTCCATAATTAATGTATCACATTCGATATTGGCACGAGCATTTGTTGCGCGTTTACCGAATTTTACTTGTCCACGGTATGTTACGTTACCACCGTGTTTTGAGATGGATTTAGAAACAATTGTTGATGATGTGTTTGGTGCTAAGTGAATCATTTTAGCGCCTGTATCTTGGTTTTGGCCGCGTCCAGCAATCGCAATAGATAAAGTCATACCACGTGCGCCTTCGCCTTTTAGGATACATGCTGGGTATTTCATTGTAAGTTTAGAACCGATATTACCATCGATCCATTCCATTGTTGCATTTTCTTCACATGTTGCACGTTTTGTTACCAAGTTGTACACGTTGTTTGCCCAGTTTTGGATTGTTGTATAACGGCAGTATGCATCTTTTTTGATGAAGATTTCTACAACCGCACTGTGCAATGAACTTGTTGTATAAACAGGTGCTGTACATCCTTCTACATAGTGCACGCTTGCGCCTTCATCCACGATGATTAAAGTACGCTCGAATTGACCCATGTTTTCAGAGTTGATACGGAAATAAGCTTGAAGTGGTGTTTCAAGTTCAACGCCTTTTGGTACATAGATGAATGAACCACCTGACCATACAGCTGAATTCAATGCTGCAAACTTGTTGTCATTTGGCGGGATTGCTTTACCGAAGTATTCTTTGAAAAGATCTTCGTTTTCACGAAGAGCTGAGTCTGTATCTTTGAAGACAACGCCTAAATTTTCAAGCTCTTCTTTCATGTTGTGGTATACCACTTCTGATTCGTATTGTGCAGATACACCGGCAAGATATTTTTGCTCTGCTTCAGGGATACCTAGTTTATCAAATGTTGCTTTGATTTCAGCAGGTACTTCATCCCATGATTTCTGAGTTGCTTCAGATGGTTTTACGTAGTACGTAATTTCATCGAAGTTTAAACCGGATAAGTCGCCGCCCCATTGAGGCATTGGTTTTGAATAGAAAATGTCTAATGATTTCAAGCGGAAGTCAAGCATCCACTCTGGCTCATCTTTCATTTTTGAGATCTCTTTTACGATTTCAGGAGTTAGCCCACGTTCTGTACGGAAAATGGATACGTCTTTGTCATGGAAGCCGTACTCGTAATCGCCAATTTCAGGCATTTGTTTAGCCATTATTTCTCCTCCTCTTATTATCCCTAACTTGCACTGCAAGTTACTTTAGATGTAGTGTAAATGTTCCGCTTCAGACGACGCTTTCCACGGGCTTGACTTCAATCTCCTCATCACTACGTTCCTGCGGGGCTTTCAGTTCAAGCATTTTCCGTTGGAGTCGTCATCTTCCGCTTCCCAAATGGAATTATGATTCTAATTCTTTAATACCCTTTTCCATCGCTTTCCAAGAAAGTGTTGCGCATTTGATTCGAGCTGGGAATTGAGAGACACCGGATAGTGCTTCTACATCGCCAAGGTCCAATGATTCGTCATGCTCATGGCCAAGCATCATTTCAGAGAAGACATGTGCTAGTTCTACTGCTTCTTCCGTTGTTTTCCCGATGATAGTTTGAGTCATCATGGAAGCGGAAGACATTGAAATTGAACAGCCTTCTCCGTCAAATTTCGCATCTTTTACGATGTTATCTTCAACTTGTAGTGACAAATGGATACGGTCACCACATGTAGGGTTATTCATATCGATAGAAATGTTTGAGTCATCGATCACGCCTTTGTTGCGTGGCTTTTTATAGTGATCCATAATGACAGAACGATAAAGTTGATCAAGTTTATTCATTGACATCAGCAAAATACTCCTTTGCATTACGCAACCCTTCAACAAGTCGGTCAATATCCTCTTCATTATTATAAATATAGAAGCTTGCACGGGCTGTTGCTGCACAGGAGAGCCATCTCATCAATGGTTGTGCACAGTGATGGCCAGCACGTACTGCAATGCCTTCCATATCTAGCGCTGTCGCTAAATCATGTGGGTGTACGCCTTCTAGGTTGAATGTTATCAGCCCTGAACGTTTTGCAGGATCTGTTGGGCCATAAATTGAAATGCCCTCAATCTTTGCCATTTGTTCAAATGCATATTGAGTTAATCTACGTTCATGTTCCACGATTCTGTCCATGCCGATTTCTTCAAGGAAATCAATCGCAGCACCAAGTCCAATCGCACCGGCGATGTTTGGTGTGCCGCCTTCAAATTTCCAAGGAAGGTCTGCCCATGTAGATTCATACAAATCAACTGTGCTGATCATTTCGCCCCCGAAGGATATTGGCGTCATGTTTTCTAGGTGCTCTTTTTTACCATATAATACACCAATACCAGTTGGGCCGCACATTTTATGGCCGGAGAATGCTAGAAAATCACAATCTAAGTCTTGTACATCTGTTTTAAAATGAGGTACACCTTGTGCCCCATCTACCACCATAACTGCGCCATGTGAATGAGCAACAGCTGTGATTTCTTTGATCGGGTTGATTGTGCCCAGTACATTAGATGCTGAAGACATCGCAACGATTTTAGTACGATCTGTAATTGCTTCTTTGACTGTATCCATTGAAATGGTACCATCAGGATTCAACTCGACGTATTTAAGTGTTGCATTTTTTTCTTTAGCAAGCTGTTGCCAAGGAATCAAGTTGGAGTGGTGCTCCATGTAGGTGATGACAATTTCATCGCCCTCACCTACATTTTCGCGGCCATAACTTGCTGCAATCATATTTAAGCTTTCAGTAGTACCACGCGTAAAGATGATTTCTTCCGTTGACTTAGCATTGATAAATTTGCGGACTTTCTCGCGCGCTCCTTCATAGGAGTCTGTTGCACGATTGCCCAATGTATGAACGCCACGGTGGACGTTTGAGTTTTCGTATTCATAGTAGCGCTTCACAGCCTCAAGCACTTGAATAGGCTTTTGAGTTGTAGCAGCACTATCTAAATAGACTAGAGGATGACCATTTACTTCTTGGTTTAATACTGGAAAATAGCTTCGAATATCTTCATTAATCATTAGCGAACTTTCCTTTCAATGACCTCCGTCAATTGTTTTTTAACGCCTTCGATTGGCAATTTGTTAACGACAGGGGCTAAGAATCCATGAATTACTAAACGTTCTGCTTCTGTTTTTGAAATGCCTCGGCTCATTAGGTAGTACAACTGAACTGGGTCAACGCGGCCAACTGAAGCTGCGTGTCCAGCAGTTACATCATCTTCCTCAATCAATAGGATTGGATTAGCGTCGCCTCGAGCATCTTTGCTTAACATAAGAACGCGTGATTCTTGTTCTGCATCCGCTTTTGTTGCGCCATGCTCGATTTTGCCGATACCGTTAAAAATAGCGCGAGCCGCATCTTTCATTACAGCATGAGTCAAAATATAACCGTTAGATGCTTTGCCCCAATGTCTTACTTCTGTAGTAAAGTTTTGGCTTTGTTCGCCGCGACCTACAACCACTGATTTAGCATCTGCATGTGAACCATCACCTTTTAGGTATGTGATGTTTTCAGAAATCGTATCGCTGTCATTCATCAAGCCAAGTGCCCAATCAATTGTCGCGTCACGATGTAAAATGCCTCGGCGGTTCACGTAAGTTGTCAAACCTTTTGCAAGCACATCTACAGCGCCATACGTAACTTTTGCATTATCGTTTACGATTACTTCTGAGATAATGTTAGCTTGTCCTTTTGCTTCTTCCATAGTAGAAAGATAGTTTTCCACATAAGTGACAGAGCTGTTTGCTTCTGCTACAACCAATACATGGTTGAATAATGAAGCATCTTCATTGTCATGAAGGAAAATGGCTTGGATTGGTTCTTCTACTACCACATTCTTTGGTACATAGACAAACACACCACCATTAACTAAAGCTGCGTGCAAAGATGTCAGTTTGTGCTGATTCACTTCTACGCCTTCAGTCATGAAGTACTTTTGTACAAGCTCGCTATGTTCGCGTGCTGCTGTATGGATATCTGTAAGAATAACGCCTTGAGCTGCTAGATCTTCTGATAATTGCAAGAAAGCTGGCGTGTTATTGCGTTGAATATAAATGTTTTGTTGACCTTCAATGTCTACGATTGCCTTTACTTCTGCTGGCAAATCTTCCAAAGAAGCAAATGGAGCGCTCTCCACTAAAAGTGATGGGAATTCAGTGAAGTTCCATTTTTCGATATTTGTTTTATCTGGTTTTGCCATTGGCAAGTTCTCTACATCCGCTAGTGCACGTTCACGAAGCTCAGTCAACCAGCTAGGTTCGCTTTGGGCTTCAGAGAAAGAGCGTACATCTTCGGCGGTTACTGTTAATTTTGTTTCAACCGTCATGTTGGCTCATCCTCCCTCTTATGCTTCTTGTCCTGTAGTTTCTTCTTCGTCTTCGATTCCTAATTCTTGTTTAACCCAGTCATAGCCTTCAGCTTCTAGTCTTTGAGCTAACTCTTCGCCACCAGATTTAACTACGCGACCTTGCATCATTACGTGTACATGATCAGGTGTGATGTAGTTTAATAGGCGTTGATAGTGGGTAATCATTAAGCAACCAAAACCTTCGCCGCGCATTGCATTGATTCCTTTAGATACAACTTTTAATGCATCGATATCTAAACCAGAGTCGATTTCATCTAAGATACCGAATTTAGGTTTTAACATCATTAACTGAAGAATTTCATTACGTTTTTTCTCCCCGCCAGAGAATCCTTCATTTAAATAACGTTGACCCATTTCTTCAGGCATTTCTAGGTAGTCCATTTTTTCATCTAATTCGCGGATGAATTTCATAAGTGAAATTTCGTTGCCTTCGCCGCGTTTTGCGTTGATTGCAGAACGCATAAAGTCTGCGTTAGTAACACCGCTGATTTCTGAAGGATATTGCATTGCTAGGAATAGACCTGCTTTTGCGCGTTCGTCTACTTCCATAGCTAGTACATCTTCGCCATCTAAAGTAATAGAACCAGATGTTACTTCATATTTTGGATGGCCCATAATAGCAGAAGCTAACGTAGATTTACCTGTACCGTTTGGACCCATGATTGCATGTACTTCGTTTGTATTGAGTGATAAATTAACACCCTTTAAAATCTCTTTGCCTTCAATTTCGACGTGAAGATCTTTAATGACTAAAGTTGACATTGTATTACCCCCATTTATTTTCAATGAAATGTTTGCTGTCATTTCTAATTTAATATCATTCTAATTTTATCTCAAAAAAAAGCCCTTTGCAAATCATTTGAAAATGTTTCTCATCCTAATCAAAGATAGTTGGTATACATTATTTCAAAACATTTTGGGCTCACTATCTATCAGCTTAAATGAAAATCAAATGATTTTCAATAGAAGGATTCTAATTGAGAATTGATTTCACTATGAAAACTGTGTTAACCCCTTTACTATTCTAGTTTCATCCACATCTCCTCTCCCATTCTGACACGCATTTCTTTTAAAACAATCAAAATAAGATCTTTCGCTTTCATAGAATCACCTCGCCCTATTCTACCCAGATTCATGATTCACTATTAAGGCAATGTGTTCTTTTTTTATGGGAAACTGGCTTTCCATTTTAAAAAACATCCAAAACATATATAATTCAATTAGAATTAATCGAAAAATTAGATAGAAAGGAGTGAGTGTCGGTTTGGAATTACGCCAATTACGATATTTTGTCGCTGTAGCAGAAAGAGAGCATATTTCGATTGCTGCTGAAAGACTGCAAGTGGCACAATCAGCAGTCAGCAGGCAAATCGCCAATTTAGAGGATGAACTAGGTGTTAAACTATTTGAACGCATTGGTCGAAATGTGAAGCTTACGCCTATAGGCAAAGTATTTTATGAACACACACTGGAATCATTGAAAGCCATCGACTTTGCACAAAAACAGATTGAAGAATACTTGAACCCTGAAGAAGGAACGATTAAAATCGGCTTCCCTACAAGCCTGGCTAGTTTTTTGCTGCCCACCATCATATCAGCCTTCAAGAAAGAACATCCGACGGTTTCCTTTCAATTACGCCAAGGGTCTTATCGCTATCTGATCCAGGCTGTAAAGGATCGTGAATTAAACTTAGCTTTCTTAGGGCCTGTTCCAGCAAATGAAGAATCGATTGATACAAAAATACTTTTTACTGAAAACATCGCTGCTTTGGTCCCTGAAAACCATCGCCTGGCAAATAAAAAAGAAATCCAATTGGCCGACCTTCATAAAGATCCTTTTGTTGTGTTTCCGAGAGATTACATATTACATCAGGTTGCTGTAGAAGCTTGCAAATCCGTCGGGTTTACTCCACATATCACAACGATGGGTGAAGATTTAGATGCTTTAAAGGGCTTGGTTGCCGCAGGAATCGGCGTAAGCCTACTACCGGAAAGTGCATTTTACGATGCTACACCTCGTCGTACAGCTAAGTTGACGCTCACCAATCCTCCATTCACACGAAATGTTGGGGTTATCTATCCACGCAATCGTGACCTGGCCCCTTCTGAAAAAATCTTTTTAGACTTTGTATGCCAACTATTCTCACGGCTGTCGCAATTTAAATTATAAAAAAGGTGTAAGCATTAAATGCTTACACCTTTTTGTTTTATTTAGAAACCGGTACAACTGACCCTTTCCATTCTTTCGTAATGAAGTCTTGGATTTCTTTTGAATGAAGGGCATCTACTAGTTTTTTCACTGCTTTGTTGTCTTTATTTTTCTTCTTCACTGCTACTACGTTTACATATGGTGAATCAGAGCTTTCAATAGCAATAGCATCTTTTGTTGGGACTAAACCAGCATCAATGGCGAAATTAGAGTTGATGACAACTGCATCGCCTTCCCCGTTTTTGTACATTTGCACTAACATTTCAGGTGCAGTGCCGCCATCGATTTTTAAGTGTTTCGGATTTTCATCAATATCTTTAATGACTGCTTTAGTAGGATCTACACCTTTTTTAAGCGTAATCAACTTGTTTGCTTGAAGCAATTGAAGTGTACGACCTTGGTCAGTCACAGAGTTGGAGATTAGAATAGTCGCTCCATCTGGCAACTTATCAAGTGATTTATATTTTTGTGAATAGACGCCGATTGGTTCGATGTGAATCTTGCCGGCAATCGCAAAATCATAGTTATTGTCTTTCATTTGTTCTTCAAGATACGGAATGTGCTGGAAGTAGTTGGCATCAATTTCATCGGAATCTAAATCTTTGTTTGGTAATACATAGTCTTGATATTTTTCAATCTTCAAATCAATGCCTTCTTTTTTAAGAATAGGCTTCGCTTTTTCCAAAATGATAGCATGTGGTGTATTAGATGCACCCACTACCAATTCTTTGTCTGATCCTGCTTTGTCTTTGTTTCCGCATGCTGCTAGGCTAAGTGCCAACGATGCGGTAAGAATTCCTGCTACAAGTTTCTTCATTTTTCATAACTCCCTTTCGTTTTATGTGAACGTCTGAACGGTTCAACCAAATTATCGTTTATCAAGCCTTGCTGTAATAAAGTCACCCACTATTTGGATAACAAACACGATGACTAATATAAACACAGTGGCAACAAATACGACGTCGGTACGGCTACGCTGGAATCCATCTAAAAAGGCTAAGTCGCCTAGGCCTCCTGCTCCAATGATGCCCGCCATTGCTGTATAGCCGACTAATGCTACAGCTGTCACTGTAATGCCAGAGATTAAAGCTGGCCATGATTCTGGGATTAAGACTTTCCAAATCAATGTGCTTGTTTTAGCGCCCATAGATCTGACTGCCTCGATCACCCCTTTATCAATCTCCCGGAAAGAAATCAATACTAGTCTCGCGTAGAAAGGTGCAGCGCCGATAATTAATGCCGGCAATGCTGCGTTCGCTCCTCGAATCGTTCCCAATAGCATGTTAGTAAATGGGATAAGGAGGATGACCAGGATAATAAATGGAATAGAGCGGAAAATATTCACGACTGATCCTGTCAGCCAATTGACTAGCTTATTTGCCCATAATTGATTGGGACTGCTCAAAAATAGGATAATCCCTAATAAAAGTCCAATGACAAAGGTGAACACAGTTGAGACTACTGTCATATAAATAGTTTCCTGTGTTGCTTCCCACATTGCTAGCCAATCCACATTTGGAAATAACTTAGTTAGCATGTTGGATCACCTCCGATTTAACATCTTCCCCATCTAAGTATTGAATGGCTCTATTTATATTTTCTTCATTGCCCGCAATGCGAACGATCAGTGTGCCGTATGGGCCGCTTTTGGTAGCGGAAATATTTCCGTGCACAATATTTACATCCACATCGAATGTGCGAATCAAATGCGAAATCACTGGCTGCTCAGCTTTCTTGCCGACAAATGTCAGCTGAATTAATTGGCTGTTTGGATCATCCAGCATTTGCGAAATCGATTCTTTATGTTCTGCTGATTCTGTTACCTGAGAAACGAATTTTTTTGTAATTTCTGCTTTTGGTGATTGGAACACCTCTAGAACATTGCCTTGCTCAACGATTTGCCCAGCCTCCATCACTGCCACTCGATGACAGATTTTGCGGATAACATGCATTTCGTGTGTGATAAGCACAACTGTAATACCCAGCTTTTCATTAATGTCTAAAAGCAAATCTAGGATAGCATCTGTTGTTTCCGGATCGAGCGCTGAGGTTGCTTCGTCACAAAGCAACACTTCTGGATTATTGGCTAATGCTCTTGCAATACCTACGCGCTGTTTTTGCCCACCTGACAATTGGGATGGATAGGCTTTCTCTCTTCCCTTTAAGCCAACCATTTCAACTAATTCGCTTACTCGCTTTTGGCTTGCCTCTTTTCCAACGCCCGCTATTTCAAGAGGAAAGGCGATATTTTCTTCCACAGTCCGCGACCATAGCAGGTTGAAATGCTGGAATATCATGCTGATCTTCTGTCTTGCCTGTCTCAGCTCTTTTCCCTTAATGGTGGATATATCGTACCCGCTCACTTGTACGGTGCCTGAAGTCGGTTTTTCCAACCCGTTTAACAAACGAATCATTGTACTCTTACCAGCACCGCTGTAACCGATAATTCCAAATATTTCACCTTTTCTGATCGTCAAATTGGCATCTTGGACAGCTGTAAGGGATCCACTTGCTGTTTTATATTTTTTTAGTACATTCTTTAAGAGAATCATAGCCAAACCCCTTTCATCAAAAAAAATAAGGCCTTTCTGTTAAAGATAAACAGAAAGGCCTTACGTATTGTATTTATACGAAAACCGTTCTCTCATCTTCCAAAGTTTACACTTTGCGTGAATTGGCACCATATCACAAACTGTGACGGTTGCCGGGCTTCATAGGGCACTTCCCTCCACCTCTCTTAATAAGAGCAACGCAATATTTAATTAGGTTATGCTAGTTACTTTACCATGCTGAATTTTGTTCGTCAATCCTTTTTTTGAAACTTTTCAAACAAATATGACACAGACTGAAAAGCGTATATTTTGTCATGCACTTCGCCATCTTCAGCGATTAACAGGCAAGGAACACTTTCCACCTGATAT
This sequence comes from Rummeliibacillus stabekisii, assembly GCF_007988965.1. GTDB lineage: Bacteria > Bacillota > Bacilli > Bacillales_A > Planococcaceae > Rummeliibacillus > Rummeliibacillus stabekisii. The sequence goes on along the minus strand of NZ_BJVD01000004.1, from coordinate 153,075 downwards.
TCATATGCCAGTTCTTCAGCATAATTCAAATTGATTTTACCCATTGGGATTTGTGGGAATGTTTGTTGGATGACCTCCATCATTTTAGAGGCAACCATGCATGTACCACACATGGGCGTATAGAGATAAAAAGCGCACAATTGGCCGCTTTTTTTCGTGTTTTCCCATTCTTCAATTGACCATTCTTGCATCGATTGGATCATCCCTATTCTATAAAATAAGCAGGGTCAATTTCGAAATCTGCTGCTAACAAGACCCTTGCCAAATATTTTCTTGGAGTCGTTTCTACCTGTCTATATAAGGAGAGTGTACGCAAATGATATGCCTCTGGATACTCTTTTTTCATCAGTGCCCGCAAGCGGTCGCCTGAGTAATCTTCATCGAATAATGTGTATAAATCGTATTGTTCGTAAGGGGTTAGCAACTCTTCTAGCTTGCTTGCGCTAATCGTTCCATTGGTGCATATAATTGGAATGCTTTCTGTCAATAGAGGTGCTATTTGAAGCTTATCCTGCCTTCCCTCTACTATAAGCACTTTATCAGGCAATGCCCGCACCTCCTCATTGGATAGTCAGACGATACTCTCATTTGATATAAAAAGCGCCAACACAGAATAGTGAGGCGCTTGAATAAGATTATTCTTCGATTAATTCGCCGTATTGTTCAGCAGATAATAGCGCATCGATTTGAGATGAATCTGAAGGTTCTACAACAACCATCCATGCTTTTTCATATGGTGATTCGTTAACGAATTCAGGGCTGTCTTCTAACTCTCCATTGATTTCAACTACTTTACCTGAGATTGGCGCGTATAATTCTGAAACTGTTTTAACAGATTCAACACTACCGAATGGTTCGTCTGCTACGATTTCGTCGCCTACTTCTGGAAGTTCTACGAATACGATATCGCCAAGTTCAGATTGTGCGAACTCTGTAATGCCGATGCGTACTTTACCGTCTTCTGTTTTCACCCATTCATGCTCTTCTGAATAACGCAAACTTGCTGGAATATTACTCATTTCTACCCCTCCAAATATGTATTTATATTCATATTAATTTTGACATAATCCTTATCTAAAAACAAGCAATTCTATAAGCTACTTCCATGTATTTTCAAAATCTTCTTCTTTAAAACCTAAGGTGATTTTTTGACCATCTGTAACGATAGGTCTCTTTAGAAGCATACCGTCTGACGCAAGCAATGCAAGCTGATCTTCCTCGCTCATATCCTTTAGACGATCTTTCAGCTCAAGTTCACGATATTTCTTCCCAGAGGTGTTAAAGAACTTTTTCAGCGGCAAGCCACTAAGCTTCCAAAACGATTTAATTTCTTCCGCAGAAGGCGTACTTTCAACAATGTGACGCTCCGTAAATGGAATATTGTGATTCAGCAGCCAAGCTTTCGCTTTTTTGCAGGTTGTACAGTTAGGATATTGTATTAAATTGATTGGCATAAACATTCCTTCTTTCCTCTACAAATACTCCTACTATTGTAGAGCGACACTTATTTATACGCAAGGAATCCGGCCACATGATTAGTATGACCGGATTTCAAAGGTTTATTTACTTACGATTAGACTGTATATTTTTCAGCTGAGATTAATTTAACAGATGCATGGCGTTTTTTAGAAATCAGGTTGTAAGGTGTATAGCGAGTCAATTTGCGCAATGCAGATAATAGCATGCGTGATTCATCACCTTCCACTGATGCCAAAATAGTTTCTTTTGCTTCTTTTTCAATTTCAGCAAATGCTTCTTGGCAGAAGATTTCTGTATACAAAACTTTTTGTGCCGCTTTATCAAACCCATCACGGTTAAGCGCTTTTTCAGAACGTAATACAACAGATTCCATTGCAAATAGCTGGTTCGCGATATTGGCAATATTCACAAGGACTTCTTGTTCTTGCTCTAATTTTGCACCAAAGCGTTGTACTGCTGTACCTGCAGCCAATAGTGCAATCTTCTTCGCCATTTTTACAAGGTGTTTTTCTTGTGCTAATGGCTCATCACCGATTTCTTCTGGCATCATTGACAACAATTCAGCTTGCAGGCTTTGTGCTTGTTGCAATAAAGGTAGTTCGCCTTTCATTGCTTTTTTCACAAATGTGCCTGGTACAATCAATCTGTTAATCTCATTCGTACCTTCAAAGATACGGTTGATACGTGAGTCACGGTAGATGCGTTCTACTTCGTATTCTTGCATATAACCATAACCTCCATGCAATTGTACAGCTTCATCCGCGATATAATCTAATGTTTCAGAACCAAATACTTTATTGATTGAACATTCGATTGCATATTCTGCGATTGCTGCAGCTACTTTTTTGCCGTCTTTTTGTTCTTCGGGGCTTAAGTGGCTCATGCGTTCTTCAAAGTAACCAACTGTACGGTAAATTAGCGATTCTGATGCATACAATCTTGAAGCCATTGTCGATAATTTTTCTTTTGTTAAGTTAAAGGAAGAGATTGGTGTGCCGAATTGTTGGCGTTGATTTAAAGCATTATAAGGATTTCGCCCATTACTTGAACTATGTGTATATTATTAATGATGAAAAACAGCTCATTGGCGTTATCTCCTACCGTGATCTCCTTTTAGCGCAGCCAGACGAATGTATTGCAGATGTGATGGAGACATCCATCGCCAAGGTGCTTGATACAACAACTCAAGCGGAGGTTGCTAGAATGATCGGCCGCTATGATTTCGTCTCACTGCCAGTGGTAAATGAGGACAATATATTAGTAGGCATCATTCGTGCAGATGAAGTGTTTGATATTGTAGTGAGTGAAGCTAATCGAGATATTGAAATGCTGTTTGCTTCTGGGAAAGAAATTGACTTTCGCACGAAACCATTTGTCGCTACTTACCGACGACTTCCATGGCTCATATTGCTATTATTCATTGGTTTAGTTTCAGGAAGTATCATTTCTCGTTTCGAAGCAACACTTGAAGCAGTTGTAGCTCTCGCTTTTTTCATGCCACTTATCGCGGGCATGACGGGCAATACGGGGACACAGTCGCTCGCCGTAGTAGTTCGCGGACTTGCTTCTGAGGATATAACATTTAGGGCCGCATTAAAGCTTATTCTCCGAGAATTAATTGTTGGGGTGAGCCTTGGCATTATTTGCGGAGTAGTCATATCTGTCATCGCGTTTATTTGGCAAGGAAGTATGATCCTTGGACTTGTTGTCGGCTCCTCACTCTTATGTACTTTAATCATCGGCACAATAGCGGGTACAGTAATTCCACTTATCTTGAATAAATTTAAGGTAGATCCCGCAGTGGCATCAGGACCTCTGATTACGACAATCAACGATATCTTGTCGCTGCTTATTTATTTTGGCATTGCTACAATGTTTCTTTCCAAGTTAACGTAAAAATAGGCTGTCATTCGTTTAGTAAGCCTCCAGCGTTTATCACTTTGCTATAACGGGAATTTAGCCATCAGGAGGTGTTTTATATGCCATGGACCAAAAAGGATTATCCCGCTTCCATGAAAAATTTAGAAACAGATGTCCGAAACAAAGCGATTGAGATCGCCAATGCCCTGCTGGATGAAGGTTATGAAGAAGGACGTGCGATTGCCATTGCAACTGCAAAAGCACATGAATATGTGGAAGGAAGCAGCAATGAGCGCCCTCGCTTCGAAGCAAAGCCCAGCGACCATGATTGGGTCTTGAAAAAATCAGACAGTGCGCATGCCATTTTTACAGAAAGCTCCAAAGAAGATTTGCTTGCTAAAGGGAAGCCTTATGTAAATAAACATGACGGTATACTTGATGTCTATTATGCTGATGGGAAACTTGAACATACGTTATACGAATAAGACTAGCCGCCTTTATTTAAGATAATGGCGGCTTTTTTTATTGAAGGAAAACCCTGCACCTCACGCAATTCTTTTGCGAAACAGGTAATTACCTGTATACGAGCATTTTGTGATAACATACTAGATATAAATGAGACTTTTCCTTTTGGCTTACTCAAATGGCAAAGAGTTTATATAATAAAGACTATGAGGTGTAAATAATGCAACCAATTACAACAGCAGAACAATTTAACGAAATCATTTCATCCGCTCAACCCGTTGTGGTGAAATTCTTTGCAGGCTGGTGCCCAGATTGCACACGCATGAATATGTTTATTGATCCAATAATCTCAGACTACAACCAATATACATGGTATGAAATCAATCGTGATGATTTCCCTGAGCTTGCTGAAAAATATCAAGTAATGGGCATTCCAAGCCTATTGATTTTCAAAGACGGCGAAAAATTAGCTCACTTGCACTCAGCAAATGCAAAAACGCCAACTGATGTAATGGCATTCTTAGACGCACAACAAGCTTAAGACACAAAAAAGGCCTACTTCTAACAGTAGGCCTTTTTTTCAATCGTTCTCTAATTATTTTAATGGAGGTAAAAAAATGCGAATACAGTTGCCCCTAGTTGGCCAATCACAATATGCACCATCCATCCTTGAGAAGTACCGGAACTCCGCATACGGACCTACTACCGTATTTGTGATTCTTCGCTACCTTTCACTTCAAGAAGAACAAAAAAGCATCAACGAACTCTACCAATTGCTAGGATGCACACCGATTGGCTTGTTCTCCCATCGCTTGACCCGAAACTTACGGAAGTTGCTGAGCCCATCCTATGACGTGCGCAAATGTAGTGTTGATGATGCTTTAAATGAAATAAATGAAGGACGTCCTGTAATTCTGAAATTTGATCGCTACTTTACCCTTCATTTTTATACGAAGGGCGATTTTGATTATCATTATGTGCCAATGATAGGTTTTGAAAAGAAAAGGGATGATTTAATTTTAATCATCCATGATAATGGCAGCCCTCATCGTGATAGCCAAATCCGTGAGATCTCTTATCATAAGAACCACGCTATTCTTCGTTTCTTTAAGCTAATTCCACTAAAACATGAGGGAGCGAGCATGACGGGAAATGAGTGAGTACCCTTCCATTGTAAGCTGCTCTAATTTTGAGTGATCCCAGATCGGCAGTTCACAATCATCAAGTGTTCCCTCAATCGGTACATTTTTATTAATTCGTGCTAGTTGTAGCGATAGTTTTAGTATTTCTTCATGTTCCTGAATTTTCGAGCGTTGCGCTGGTTTCAAGTCATCAATTGACGCTAATACACCATCAACAGAACCGTATGTTTGAATCAGCTTCAATGCAGTTTTTGGACCAATTCCTTTCACACCTGGATACCCATCGCTCGTATCTCCCATGAATGCTTTAACATCCGCAAAAAGTGGTGGATCAATAGCATACTCTTCCATAAATCGTTCTTCATTATAAATGTTATATTCTGTATAGCCCTTTTTAGTTAATGCAATAGTAGTAGAAGGATTCAATAATTGAAGTAAATCCTTATCCCCGCTTATGACTGTGATTCTCGCTTTGTCGCTCCATTGGTCGATAATCGACCCTATCGTATCATCCGCTTCCATGCCGACAATACCGAAGTTTTGCCAACCGATCATCTCGGATACATCCTTTGCCATATCAAACTGCGGCTTAAGTTCATCCGGAGGAGCTGGGCGATTCGCTTTATATCCATCAAACAATTCATTACGGAATGTATGAACCCCCATGTCCCAGCAAACAGCAATATGTGTTGGCCGCATAATTGACTGTGCACTTAGCACATGCCTAGCAAATCCTTGGACACCATTAGTCGGCGTGCCATCACTTTTTCTAAAAAATTGATGCATGGGTGCTGTCGCAAAGAACGAACGAAACAATAGCGCCATTCCATCAATGAGCAATAAATGTGGTTGCTTATCCAAAATAAAAATCTCCATTCTAAATACAAGTATACTATGATTATAACAAAAATCGTTTTGAACGTTTGTCTTTTAGTCCCCCGATAATCAGAGCGAACACAACTATTCTATTGAGGAAATAACAGCATAACAAGGATTTTGGAAATATTTGTAGAATAAAGATAGAAAGAAAGTAGAGTTGATAATTACAGTTTTTGGGGGAGCTTTATGTTTAATAGTTTTAGGGCAATTTGGTTAAGTAGTGCGACCTCTGAATTAGGAGGAGCTTTTTTTACTTTTTGTAATTCAATTTTAATTTATAATTTGACAGGCTCTGCGAGTGCATTAGGTTTAGTATGGCTTATCTATTATGTACCATCGTTTTTTATGCAATTATTTATTGGTCCCTATATTGACAGATGGAGCAGAAAAAACACAATGATAAGATGCCAAGGTATTCGTGCAATATTGGTACTATTATTAGTCATACTACTCTTTTCAAATGCATTAAGTACCATTGTCATTTATATTATTCAAATTATTTTTGGTTTAATAATGCCTATATTTACGCCTGCTAATCAAGCTATTTTACCGACAATTATAAAGAAGGATAAATTAGCAAAAGCAAATGCTTCATTAGATAGTATCCGTCAAATCATGGCTGTTATGGGACCTATTTTGGCAGGTATTTTTGTAGATTTATTTAAGATACATTGGATATTAATGATTGTTGCCATAGCATTTATTTTTAGTTCAATCACCCTTGTCTTTGTAAAAGAACCCAAAATAAATGGTAACGAACGTAGACAATGGATAGCGGAATTTAAAGAAGGCTTTCAAACCTACATTTCGAATTCTTTAATTGTTTGGTTAGGCGTTTTCTTTGGCTTTGTTCAATTTGGCGTTGGCGTAACAATCGTCACAACTCTTCCATATATTACGACAATCTTAAATCAACCTTATTCTGCATATGGGATATTTATGGCTGGCTTTCCTATTGGATATACAGTTGGGGCACTGTTGACTTCCAAAATAAAAATAATTAATGAAATTGCGATTCTGTTCGGAGCTTTGTTTATTGGTGGATGTACATATGTAAGTTTAGCATTTACTCCTTGGTACTCTTTAGCTTTAGTTACAGAATGTATAGCGGGAATTGTAATAGCTATATTTAACATATATAATATTACGCTTATCCAACAAGTTATCCCCAATCATTTAATGGGCAAAGTAACTTCTATTCGCTTGTTAATTATGCGATCAATGCTTCCTACAGGTATTTTGATTGCTACGATTGGGGTAAATTTTGTATCTATTCGAAACTTGTATTTAATGATAGGCCTTATTATATGTATGACATCAACATGTGGGTTTTTTATTTTAAAAGTAAAAAGAAAAATCATTAGGATTTAACCTAATTAATTTGAAGAGCATAAATTGTTTATAAACAATTTACGCTCTCGTTGGTTTATCTAAATTGTTAATAACACTACTACCCTTTATTTTTTAAACCTATTTCCCGTATTAGCGTAAATGAGCATAAATGCTACAACACCAATGAATAAAACGATTCCTACGGTGAATAGCCAATCTGATGCATACACCTCGCTGAGAAGCCAGAACAACATACAGAATGATAATACAAACATCATTTTCCCCATAAACTTGCAAAGTGCAACCGTATCGTAATTTTCTTTTTCTTCAGGTGACATTGTATTGAAGCCTGCAATCAAAGAGGAACCTTTGCCATTGATGAATATAATACCGATCCCTATGAATAATGCGATGACAATTATCATTACAATCATATTTATCCCTCACTTTAAAAGTAAGCTTTTATTACCTTTAAAACCTTTTATTATTATTGAGAAACAAGCATAAGTTAATTTCCATCAGCTTTTTTACGTCTTCTAATACTAATTATTATGTATACGATAAGGAATAGAACAATGTAAGAAGTTAAAATAATGCCTATCCCCATCCAGATACCATCTTCAAAGAGCATTGTAAACCCATCCCAGGGCGGAATCAGTCTGAAAACTAACTTAATAATAATTAACCCTAAAGCTATACTTAAAGCATCCTTAATATTCTTCATTGCTACACCGCCTTGCTGTACCGCCATAAAACTAAGAAACTTTCTGTACACATCAATTCATTAATTCACTTTATTAATACAATTTGTACAAAAAATCATACTTTCTTTTTTTAAATAAGATTTAATTTCGACCATAATCGAATGCTTCGGAGCTTTCATCTTCGCGTAAATTTCTTCTCCATCACGAACTTCTCGGTTGCAAATAGAGCAATATAGCGTACGTTTAAACATTTACAAAACCTCCTCATTCAGGATATTTCTTCATTTGTCATCGCTATGTAATTTATTATTTTTCATTTTCTATATTATTGCACTTTAACCAAAGGACAATTGGATATAATTAGTTTCTTCTACCATACTTTTACTCTATCCTACATACTTTTGATGGATAACGTCAAGATTATCACTCAATATAGGTGATATTTCAATTCAATTGGGTATTTCAATAAACATAAACAAAGAGACGGCTTGCATAACACATATGCAAAATCGTCTCTTCTCTAAAACTAACACCTTATATTATTGTACAGTAATACGTCCCAAATAACTCGCAACACTTTCAATGTCTACGCTGAAGTTACGGTCTCTATTAAAACTAGACACAACATTTCGCACGTCTTGCCATTTGCCACCCAATTTTGGTGACATCATTTCAACGCCTCTATATTCAACTGCTTGCGCTGCACAGATGGCTTCGATTGCTAGTACGCGACGGCTGTTTTGAATAATTTGGTATGCGTGTCTTGATCCAATTGTTCCCATACTTACATGATCTTCTTGGTTGCCTGATGATGGAATAGAGTCCACTGAAGCCGGATGTGCCAATGTTTTATTTTCAGAAACAAGGCTGGCTGCTGCATATTGCATAATCATCGCACCTGATTGCATACCTGGCTGTGGGCTTAAGAAAGGTGGTAAACCATCATTTAGATGCGGATTTACAAGTCTTTCGATTCTTCTTTCTGATACATTCGCTAATTCAGCAATGCCTATTTTCAAGAAATCCATCGCAAACGCAACTGGTTGTCCATGGAAGTTACCACCTGAGATAACTGTTTCTCCATCATCAAAGATAAGCGGGTTATCTGTCGCTGCATTCATTTCAATTTCTAATTTTTCTTTAACATAGTTTAGTACTTGCCAGCTTGCACCATGGATCTGCGGGATGCAGCGTAGTGAATATGCATCTTGTACGCGCATTTCACCTTGCACGGTTGTTAGCTTGCTGTCTTTTAACCACTCTAGCATTCTTTCTGCTACTTCGATCTGCTCTTTATAGCCTCTTGCTTCATGGATCGCTGGATGGAAAGCATCAGTAATACCGCGCAAAGCTTCGACAGTCATAGCAGCAATCCACTCTGCATCGTAAGCAAGCTTTTCTGCCTCAATATAACCGACTACCCCTTGAGCTGTCATTGCTTGCGTACCATTGATTAACGCCAAGCCTTCTTTTGCTTCTAGCTCTATTGGCAATAGAAGCTCATCGCGCCATACTTCTGCAGACGGCACATGTCTTCCGCTTTGGAATACTAGGCCTTCTCCTACTAGCACAAGCGCAAGGTGTGACAATGGCGCCAAATCGCCAGATGCCCCAAGAGAACCTTGCTGTGGGATGACTGGGTGGATGCGATGGTTAACCATGTAAGCTAAGCGCTCTAGTACTTCTAAACGAATACCTGAGAACCCTTTTAATAATGCGTTCAATCGAAGCACGACCATAGCACGCGATACTACTTCGCTGAATGGTTCACCAACACCACATGCATGCGAACGGATTAAGTGAAGCTGTAAAAGTCTCGTATCCTCTTCTGCTATACTCACATCGCTGAACTTACCAAACCCTGTGTTAATGCCATAAACCGTTTTATTTTGTTGTACAATTTGATCTACAGCCGTTCTACTTTTGATTACGGCTTCTCGAGCAGATTCAGCGATTTCAACGCCTTCATTCTCAAAAAGAATAGCTTTCATTTGTTCAATTGTTAATTGGCTGCCGTTTAATACTACCATTGCTCCTTGCTCCCTTCATGTCTACCTCTGATGATCTATGAATCTTGTATCAGCCAATGAGAATTGCTTTAAAACTGCAAAGTGTTGCGAGATTATAGCAGTGATTCTAGGTCTGATTCAGAATCAGAGGAGATGCTCTACATCTCCTCCTGAAATAATTATCCTACTACCTGTATGCCTTTTTTCCATACTTGTTCTACGTGGTTTACACCAAATAGGTATTGTAATTTTTGATAATTTTCTACGTCCCAAAGTACGATATCCGCTTGTTTGCCTACTTCAATCGAACCGACTTTATCTTCCATGCCAATAGCGCAGGCTGCGTTATAAGTAGCAGCACAAAGACTTTCTGCAGGCGTCATGCGCATTGATATACAAGCTAGGTTCATGACTAAAGGCATTGAAGTCGTTGGAGAAGAGCCTGGATTACAATCTGTTGAAATGGCCACAGGCACTCCACGGTCTACCATTACTCTGCCACGAGCGGCTTCTTCTCGTAAATAAAGAGCTGTTGCAGGTAGCAAGCATGCGATGACTCCTGCTTCAGCCATCTTTTCGATTCCTTCGTCAGATGCTTTTAACAAGTGTTCTGCTGAAATTGCGCCCACTTCTGCTGCCAATTCAGCGCCACCATATGGTTTAATTTCATCTGCATGAATTTTCGGAGTAAGTCCAAGCTCCTTGCCAGCTTCTAAGATTCTTTTTGATTGTTCTGGTGTAAATACATCTACTTCACAGAACACATCGTTGAATACAGCCAACTTTTCCTCCGCTACTTTTGGTAGCATCATTTCAATGATGAGGTTGACATACTCTTCCTCTTTGCCCTTATATTCTGCCGGGACTGCGTGTGCACCCATGAATGTAGGAACCAAGTCGATAGCATGATGCTCTTGCAAATATTTCATAACGCGCAATTGCTTCATTTCTGTTTCTAAATCCAGGCCATAGCCGCTTTTCCCTTCGACTGTTGTGACACCGTGCGCTAGGAATGAATCAAGACGTTTTGAAGTTTGCTCAATCAATTCTTCTTCACTTGCTTCTCTTGTCATTCTTGTTGTGGCATGAATACCGCCGCCAGCATTCATAATATCCATGTACGTAGCGCCTTCTAAACGCATTTCAAATTCACGTTCACGGCTGCCGCCAAATGCCACATGTGTATGCGGGTCCACAAGTCCTGGTGTAATAAGGTGTCCTGTTGCATCTACAATCTCTGCTTCTTGTGCTCTAGATTCATAGAATTCTTTCAATTCTGATGTCGTACCGACTGCTTGAATAACTCCATCTTCAAGCCATACGGAGCCATCTTCTATCAAGCCCAACTCAGACATATCCCCTTTAGTCCGTGGTCCGACATGCTCCGGCAAATGCATCGTCACTAGCTGTGCTGCGTGTTGAATCCAAACTGCTTTAGACATTTAAACCCTTCCTATTCATCATTGGTATTTTGATATTTTTTTCTTTCGCTGTTTTTTCTGCTAATTCATAGCCAGCATCCACATGTCTTACAACACCCATACCCGGGTCTGTTGTTAATACACGTTGGATACGTTCTTCAGCTTCTTTTGTTCCATCTGCTACGATTACCATGCCCGCATGCAATGAATAGCCCATGCCGACACCGCCGCCATGATGGACAGATACCCAAGTCGCACCGCCAACGGCATTGATTAGTGCATTTAGAATTGGCCAGTCTGCTACCACATCAGAGCCGTCTTTCATTGCTTCTGTTTCGCGGTTCGGTGAAGCAACAGATCCAGAGTCTAAATGATCGCGGCCAATAACGATTGGCGCTGAGATTTCTCCTGATGCCACCATATCATTGATAATGCGACCAAATTTCGCGCGGTCTCCGTATCCTAACCAGCAGATACGTGATGGTAGGCCTTGGAATTCGATTTTTTCGCGTGCCATACGAATCCAATTGCACAAATGCTCGTTATCGCTGAATTCACGTAATAAGACTTCATCTAATTTGTAAATATCTTCTGGGTCTCCTGATAAGGCAGCCCAGCGGAATGGCCCTTTTCCTTCGCAGAACTGCGGACGGATATACGCCGGTACAAAGCCTGGGAAGTCGAATGCTCTTTCAAATCCTTCATCAAAAGCAACCTGACGAATGTTGTTACCATAGTCAAATGTGATAGAACCAAGGTCCATCATGTTAACCATAGCTTCTACATGTTTTTTCATTGAGTCTTTTGACTTCTTCACGTATTCATCTGGATTTTCTTTACGCAATTTACTTGCTTCTTCCTGTGTATAGCCTACAGGTGTATAGCCATTTAATGGGTCATGCGCAGAAGTTTGGTCTGTTAACACGTCCGGTTTGAAGCCGCGTGCAATCATTTCTGGCAGAATTTCAGCAGCATTTCCTAGCAAACCAATTGAAAGCGCTTTACCTTCTGCTTTTGCTTTTTCAGCCATTTCAATAGCTTCATCTAATGTTTTGACTTTCACATCTGTGTAACGTGTTTCGATACGACGGTCAATTCTTGTTTCGTCGACATCAATTGCGATACATACCCCGCCATTCATTGTGACTGCAAGTGGTTGTGCTCCACCCATTCCGCCAAGGCCTGCTGTTACTGTAATCGTATGTGCAAGCGAGCCGTTGAAGTGTTGTTTTGCCAGCTCTGCGAATGTTTCGTATGTGCCTTGTACAATTCCTTGTGAGCCGATGTAAATCCAGCTTCCCGCAGTCATTTGGCCATACATCATCAAGCCTTTTTTGTCTAGCTCGTGGAATGTTTCCCAGTTCGCATAAGCTGGCACGATGTTTGAATTGGCGATTAAAACGCGCGGTGCATTTTCGTGTGATTTGAAAATGGCTACTGGCTTGCCTGATTGTACAAGTAGTGTTTCATCGTTTTCTAGTTCTTTCAGTGATTTGACGATAGCGTCGAATGCTTCCCAGTTACGAGCGGCTTTCCCAATGCCCCCGTAGACAACTAGCTCGTCTGGATGCTCTGCTACTTCATGATCTAGGTTGTTCATGAGCATGCGAAGTGCTGCTTCTTGTAGCCATCCTTTTGTATGTAGTTCTTTCCCTCTGTAACGAATTACTTTTTCATCTGATATTCCCATAACAGTACCCCCTTTGTATTGTTAACCCTATCATTACACAAATTTTCTGCTTTTTCTATGGAAATAGGCAAAATTTGTCGCATGCTAGCAGACTGCTTTTTTAATGTGTTAAAGGGGTGAAATGGAGAATTTTGAAGGGTTTGTTGGTTATGTCATGTTGATTTCCGCTACAGGCGGTCGCTTTCCGCGGGCGAGCGTTAAGCCTCCTCGCTATCCCGCAGGAGTCTTCGTTGTTTCCACTTCAATTCATTTCCAAATGATAAATGCTAATTCGCGGCTTTCAATCACAAAAATAGCATGGCTCATCACGAAGAATGGCCATGCTATATTTTCGTTTTATTTAATTGCTGTTATTGTTCTACCTCTATCGTAACTTCCAATGCCAATTCTACGTTTCCTTGGATGGCTTTGCTGATCATGCAGGTTTTTTCTGCTTTTTCTGCTAGTTTTACGATATGGCGCTCTTCTTTTGCTGTGTAGGAGCTTGGGATGATGATTTTGGGTTTGTGGGTGATTCTTTTATAGGTGAATACGCCATTTGTGACGTCCACCACACCATCTGATTCCATGGTGAGCGAGATGGTTTTGAGGTTTGCTCGTTCAATCATGGCTGCTAGTGAGATGATATAACATGTAGCAGCAGCACCCAGTAGCATTTCGTCTGGATTGGTACCAATGCCAGGCCCATCCATTTCTGGCGGGATTGAGATTTGGGTTTTCAGTTGTCCCGCTTCAATCTCGCCTACCTCGTTTCGTCCTCCTGGCCAGTTTGCCTTTAATTTAAATAGATGTTCTGCCATTAGATGTTCCCCTCTCTAATCTAATCCGTAATGGAAAAGTACTTTTCTGTTGTCGGGTTAAAGGCAAAGCGTTTCAATTTGCCGTCTTTCTTCAATGCAATAATGTATACTTCTTCGCCTGCGTAATTCAACATGGTTTGTCCCAGCTCTCGGTCTTTCACTACGCGTCCACCTTCTGTACGTAGAATGATTTGCTCAGCATCCTCCACTTTGAAGTGCGGGAGATGATTTTTATAGACAAACGGAGCGATCACTAATAATACATAGGCAATCCCGATCAATATATACTTTTTACGGAAGTTGCTCACTTCCACTAATAAAAAGTAACTCACCGCAAAGAATATACCGCCTGCCACCACATAGGCAATCATATTATCTAAACCATTGATAAACAGATAGTCTCTGCCAATAAAATAAAAACTTAAAATCTCTATAATTGCTATCACTAAAATACCTTGTAATAATCGTTTTCTTTTTTCCACATTTCCACCTCTTACAACTAGTTAACTTTATTATGCCATAAGGAGTACCTTGGGGCTATTCAGACAGAAGTTTAGCTATTTCTATAAGACGCTGTGATCTCCCCATTGTTCCAACTAAATGACTTACCCTATGTGAATATGGGCATACTGAAAGAAAAGAGGAGGGATCACCTTGCAAGAAAACAAAAGGAATTATTATCACCTTTTTTTAGCTATTATTGTTCTTGGCTTTATGGTTTGGTCCTTAATTAATCCAAAATCCTATGGCGGCTGGGCTGCGGATGCTGGTCCTTTTGCGCTTATTGTAATCGTTGCTCTTTTTACATATAAAAAATTTACCTTTACTTCTCTTTCCTATACCTTTCTGGCTATTCTTTCCATCCTAGAATTCATCGGCGGACATTACACCTTTCAAGACGAGCCGTTCTTTCATTGGCTAAAAGAGAAGTACGATTTAAAGCGCAACTATTATGACCGCTTAGGCCACTTGATGATGGGATTATCAGCCATCATCTTTCGTGAAGTCTTAATCCGTATTGGACATATTCGAAAAGGGTTTTGGCTCACTTTTTATTGCTTTAGTATTCTGATGATGATTTCTGCACTATATGAAATCGCGGAAATGCTAACCTATAAGATGGTTCAAGGAAAATCATTTGCCAAAGGCTTCCTTGGCTTGCAGGGTGACAAGTGGGATTCGGAATGGGATATGACCATGGCACTTATCGGCACTATTTTAGCACTCCTTATTTTCACCAAATGGCATAATAAATTTCTCCAAAAGAAAAAGGGATCCTCATAAGATCCCTTTTTTTTCGTTTTATGGTTTTAGGATAACTTTAATACATTCATCTTCATGATCATTGAAAATCTTGTATGCTTTATCTGCTTCATCCAATGCAATTTTATGTGTGATGATTTCAGTCGGATCAAACTCACCTTTCGTAATCATATCAAACAGCATTGGCATCATATGAATGACAGGTGCTTGGCCCATTTTCATAATGATGTTTCGTTCAAATAAATTGCCGAGTGGGAATTGATTGTACTTCGCGCCGTACACGCCAGTTACTTGCAGTGTACCAAATTTACGGATAGCTTCCTTCGCAATCTTCAATGCGCTCGTCGTACCACCTTGGATTTTCAGCTTTTGACCAACTGCTTCAAGAGCGTTTTTCTTTCCATCCATGCCGACACAGTCGATGACTACATCTGCTCCACCTTTTGTAATTTCACGAATATATAATCCAGCTTCGTCTTGTTCATCAAAATTGACGATTTCTACATTGTTCATTTTTTTCGCGTGCTGCAGGCGGTACGGTACATGATCGACTGCAATTACTCGCTTAGCACCTTTCATCCATGCAAACTTTTGCGTCATTAAGCCCACAGGTCCGCAGCCTAATACCACGACAGTGTCACCTTTTTTTACGCCACCTGATTCAACACTCCACCAAGCTGTTGGAATGACATCAGATAAAAATAGCAATGCTTCATCTGGAAGCTCACATGATTCAGGAATGACAAACGGCATGAAGTTCCCGTATGGTACATGTAAATATTCCGCTTGTCCGCCCGGATAGTTACCATACCTCTCTGTATAGCCGAAGTAAGCACCCGCATCTACTTCTGGATTTTCGTTGGCATGGTCGCATTGGCTCTCCATTTCATTTTTACAATAGTAGCACTCCCCGCATGATACGTTGAAAGGCAAGATAATACGGTCGCCTTTTTTCACGCGTGTCACGTCAGGTCCCACTTCTTCCACGATCCCCATTGGCTCATGTCCAATCACCATATCTTTTTGAGCTGGCATTGACCCTTTGTAGATATGTAGGTCAGAGCCGCAAATTGCCGTGGAAGTAATGCGAACAATAATATCATCTTTTTTGTGGATAGTTGGATCCTGAACTTCTTTTACTTTCACATCTTCTATTCCTTGAAACGTTACAGCCTTCAAAAAATCATCTCCTCACAATTTGTATAAAGTGAAACCTCACCCTCTATGGAGTGTTAGTTGAACCAATCGGGCTTACGGGAAGTTTATCTCTTCGATTCACTGTCCGTTAATGCAGCATAAAGAATACATTATCCCTATTGTTCCTTCTATAGCCTTTTTGTATGCAGAGATAAACATCTGATTTTTATATAAGCGATGCAACTTTCAATAAAAAAGCCTTCCGCTAAAGCGGAAAGGCTTATGACTTTTCACTATTCTTTTCTTATAAAAGTTTAATCAATTCGTTATTTTGTTTCTTTATATCCTTCAAATGCCTTTCAATAATACTACTTGAAAAGAAAATGAGGATGATGAGTGCTATCCCTACAATCCAGTCCATAGTCTTCTCCTTTTGCCCTTAAGATTTGGTAGACGAGCCTGCCTCTCGAACGAATTCCTCAAACAATACCATCATGGTCTTATCTTTACGCACCATGGATTCAGGATGCCACTGAATGCCCATCACAAATGGATTTCCCTCAAGTTCTACCGCTTCAATCATGCCATCTCGGGCAGTCGCTGTAGTAATCAATCCTTCGGCTAGCTGATTGATCGCCTGATGGTGCAGACTATTGACCATTACAGTTTCCCTGTTTAACAGCTGATGCAGCTTACTGTCTTTATTGATCTGAACCACATGGCTCGTTTTATCACGTTGGATTGTTTGAGAATGCTGCATGGCGCTTTTTCTTTGTGATGGAATGTCTTGAATGACAGTCCCGCCCAATGCTACATTCAAGAGCTGAATTCCGCGGCAAATCGCAAATACAGGCTTCTTCTTTTCTAACACCTTTTTGATCAAATAAAGCTCCGACTCATCGCGTTCTGTATAAAAGAAGCCCAGTTTAGGATGAGGATCTTCATTATAAAAACGTGGATCCACGTCTTCCCCGCCACTAAAAATAAAGCCGTCGCACATATACACATAACGATCCAGTACATCAGAAGGCGCAACAGGCAAAACGATCGGCACGCCTCCCGCTTCCACTATGGCCTTTTGATAATCGTGATGTACATAAGTACCTTCCATATACATCCCCTGTTTTATGTATGAGCTAGTAATACCGATAATTGGTTTTGTCATGGTGAACCTCCTCGAAAGCTGATGAAATTTGTTTCAGTGTATTGCTGAAAACATTAGTACTATATATTCTCTAAGAAAATGGAGAATTCCTTTTTTATTTTGTGCAAAGTCTAATTATTTACTCATTAACTAAATGGAAAATCAACCCAAAGAATGAAAGGTATTTTAAAAATCGTATCGAATACCCTTTATAGAAGGAGGTAGATACTTTGAAACCGACATTTTTAGTTATTGGAACAGATCATTTTTCAAATCAGGATAACGGTAATATGTTTACGTCTAAGACTGAAGGAATATTAACAGATAAAAGGCAGAATGAGATTTCTTATATAGTAGACTGTCTAGAAATATTTAAGCCTACAAAAATAGCATTGGAAGTTTTAATAGAAGCTGAAGAAGAATTAAATCAAGATTACATTGCATATCAGACAGGACATTTTTCTTTATCATCAAATGAAATTCACCAAATTGGGTTTCGATTAGCTAAAAAATGCAATCTTGGAAAAGTGAATGCCGTAGATTGGAATGATGACCAAGACGGGATTCCTGATTTCAGAAAGTTAGCTGAGGATAACAACCAATTAAATATTTTTAATGACATTGAAAAAATAGGGCAAGAATTTATTATGCAGTCAAAACAGCATTATCAAGTCTCCTTAAAAGAATTTTTACTTTGGCATAATGAAGAGGAAAACATCGCAAAAGGGCATGAAGTATATATGAAACTTGCTTTAATCGGTAGTGGGAGTAATTCAGTAGGCGCAGCATGGACAGCAAACTATTGGTATTACCGAAATATGTTAATATTCAAGAATTTAGTGAACTTAATAAACTCCCCAGAAGAACGAATTCTTGTTTTGTACGGTTCGGGACACCTTCACTTGCTCCTACAGTTTTTAAAGGAAAGCAGACTTTTTAACGTTGAAGTAGCTAGTGATTATCTAAGGTAATTCTTTTATTATGTAATGCAGTCACATCATTAAACAACTCGCGTTCCTCAAAATGGCATGTCCATTTTTGATTTAGAAAACTGTTTAACATTAGCTAAGTTTCTTTTCTTATTCATTTATAGAATGAGGGTTTATAATGGCGTTCTTCAAAGAAGAAGTTTATGCTACATATTCTCTAGAAGATTTAGCGAAGGTAAGAGGTGCATTAGCAACAGGAGGCATCAAATATACGTATAAGATAAAAGACTTGCCCTCTGGCTGGTTTGGCCTTGGATCGAGTCGAGGAAGCTTTGGAAATTTCGGGATTGACTCGAAATATCAAACGCAGTATGCCATCTTCGTCAATAAAAAAATGTGGAAGAAGCCAAATATGTCATTCACAAAGCATTATATACATAGGGTACACCCCCACTAAAAAATATGCATGAATTTACAGCACTCAAATTGATTTCCTGTTTAAGCCTAAGACTAAGTTTTAGGATATGACTATATGGGCAATCAATAAGAGTGCTTCTTTTTTTGTGAAAAATAAGAAACATTAAACATATCTGTATTGTTTCTTTGCATGCATCAAATAATACAAAAGTAGAGGCTGATTCCTGAAAATATGTCTCGCACGTTAAAGAATTTAAAAACCAGATACATAACGGTGTCTATTCTAGGAAAAGATAATAATTCGTTTGGGAAAGGAGGTTATCAAATGGATATCTTTTTAGCCATACTTCCCGCTATTTTCTGGGGAAGCATCGTTTTGTTCAATGTTAAGTTAGGTGGAGGTCCATACACGCAAACGTTAGGGACTACATTAGGAGCACTGATTTTTTCAGCTGTGATTTATTTAGTAGTACGACCCGAATTGACGCCGCTTATTTTTATTGTAGGAGTTGTTTCCGGATTATTTTGGGCACTGGGTCAAAGTAATCAGCTAAAATCGATTGACTATATCGGCGTTTCCAAAACAATGCCTATTTCGACTGGTATGCAGCTAGTATCCACAGCTTTGTTTGGCGTCATCGTTTTTCATGAATGGTCAACGGCAAAAACGATTATCTTAGGTGTTTTAGCCCTTATCTTCATTGTGATTGGTATCGTGTTAACGTCACTAGAATCAGGAAAAAATGAAGAACAATCAGGACAATTTAAAAAAGGTGTTTTGACACTGATTGTTTCAACCATCGGATATCTGGTTTATGTAGTAGTTGCTCGCTTGTTTGATGTCAGCGGGTGGTCGGCCTTATTCCCACAAGCCATCGGTATGGTTATTGGAGGATTAATCCTGACATACAAGCATAAACCCTTTAATAAATATGCCATTCGCAATATTATCCCTGGTCTAATCTGGGCGGCAGGAAATATGTTCTTATTCATTTCACAACCTAAAGTGGGTGTTGCCACAAGTTTTTCATTGTCCCAAATGGGAATAGTAATATCAACGCTTGGCGGTATTTTCTTACTAGGAGAAAAAAAGACAAGAACCCAGCTGATTGCTATTTATATCGGGATTGTACTCATCGTTTTAGGTGGAGTCTTCCTTGGATTGGCGAAAAGTTAAGGATGGAATATGAATCAAATTAACACGAGGAGGAATTATTTTGTATACTGATTTAAAAGGTAAAGTAGTTGTCATCACAGGTGGATCAACAGGTTTAGGACGCGCTATGGCCGTTCGTTTTGGACAAGAGCAATCAAAAGTTGTAATTAACTATTACAAAAGTAAAGATGAAGCATTAGAGGTCAAAAAAGAAATAGAAGCAGCAGGCGGACAAGCCATTACTGTTCAAGGTGACGTCACAAAAGAAGAAGACGTCGTAAATCTTGTGCAAACGGCTATTAAAGAATTTGGCACCTTAGACGTTATGATTAATAACGCAGGTGTTGAAAATCCATCACCTTCGCACGAGTTATCCTTAGATAACTGGAACAAAGTATTAGATACAAATTTAACAGGCGCTTTCTTAGGAAGCCGTGAAGCCATCAAGTATTTTGTTGAAAATGATATTAAAGGGAACGTTATTAACATGTCTAGTGTGCATGAAATGATTCCTTGGCCATTATTTGTTCACTATGCAGCAAGTAAAGGCGGTATTAAATTAATGTCTGAAACATTAGCTCTTGAATACGCGCCAAAAGGAATCCGCGTTAATAACATTGGACCAGGTGCCATGAATACGCCAATCAACGCAGAAAAATTTGCTGATCCTGTACAACGTGCTGACGTTGAAAGCATGATTCCAATGGGTTACATCGGTAAGCCAGAGGAAGTAGCATCTGTAGCTGCATTCTTAGCATCCTCAGAAGCAAGCTATGTAACAGGGATTACCCTATTTGTGGATGGCGGTATGACGAAATATCCTTCATTCCAAGCTGGACGAGGCTAAACTATATGTATGTAGGACATGGTATTAAGCCATGTCCTTTTTTCTATCTCACATTCTTTGGCTGATCAACAAAAAGGGACACTATATATCCGCAGTCATTGCAGTATTCCGCTGATATAGGTGATGAGGCTCCTCTTCTTTGTTCGGGAAACATGCGGACCATTTGAACACCTGCACCAAGAAATCCCTTTTTTATATTGATTCCCTTACACTTGGGACATAGTTGTTTTTCTATTTTGCTAACCTCCTCAGAATACATTCATAGGCCAAAATAAGAGAAAAAACAATTAAGACATAAATAACATGGCATAAAGTGTGAACAAGCTAAACGAAAGACCAATTACTACAATTATTCCTATTAGAATGTTCCAGAGAAGATGATATTTTGAACGTTTCTTAATCGCACACCATCCAACCAGAACAGACCAAATCAAAATTGTTAGGGCTCCTGCATATGATAATACGTTCGGATCGCCTGATAATCCGCTGATAGTAAATATAACTCCAAACCATAAAAGGAAAAAACTACCGTATAATTTAAAACTAACCAATCTATTATGACGACGATCCAGTTTCCCAGCATGCGTATATTCAATTACTGATTGTTCGAGAGAAAAATAGCGTTCAATAATACTGGCTGCTTTATTGTATTCTTCTTCCGACACGTGCAATGTACAATACGCCAGTATATCTTTTCCCGTGTTAAAAAGGGTAATCCCTACTTCGTAATTAACCTTTTCTCTTTCTAGAGCTTCATCAATTTCCTTATTCGTATCCTCAGTGCAGGGATAAATTAATTCTCGCACCATTCGTATGCTCCTTAAGATGTAATTTCATTTATCGCTTCATTCTATCACATGCTATGGTGAATTTTAGGGTACTTTTTATGGGTAGGTGTGATATATAATAAAAGGGGATGATTTACCAATATATTTAAATAATACATAATTTCCAACTAACCTAAAGGAGAACAGAAGAAACCATGAAAAAGATCCAAAATATCTGTGCTTTATTAGGAATTGTTTTTATCTTTCTCTATGTATTCTATGTAGGAGGATATTCTACTGGGAACTTCTTTAAATACTATACATTGATCTTAGGATTATCATTTTTAACAATAGATCTTATTCTTTATATGTATTTATACATAACTTCCAAAAACAAAAAATGATGATTTGGCCTTTAGTTATTCTTAAATAAATTTGTCTTATTCTAGAAAAATAAAAACCCAACTATTAAGGAACACTCCAACGAAGAGTTTTGTTATAGTTCGGTTTCTTTTAGTTAAAGATTTTTTTATACTGTTTGATTCATCCGAATCTCAGTACATACATCTATTTATTTATTTACTTATTCAACTCTTCTATAACCACTTGTTTGAAGTTAAATTGTAAATTAGGTTCCAAGTAAATCCTGTTTGAGCAATTGAGCTTCCTTTATAGAAACTTCAAAATAAACTTCGTCTACAAGACTTGCAAGTTCATAAATTACCTCACTTTCCCTGTTAATAAATATACTAGTATAAATATTATTATCAGACTAATATTAATAATAATAAAAATACAACTAAGTGCTACTACCACAAATAAAAGTTTTAAATTATCATTAACCAAGATACCTAATACAAAAATAACAATCGCTACAATTATTGATATATATGAAGTTAAATCATACTTTTTATATTTTTTCTCGCTTCTCTGTTTTAAAATAATTGATAACTCTTTAAATTGACTAGAAAGAGTAAACCCATTCTCCTTTAAATAACAAGATATATAACCTTTTAATTTAGCTTTATCTTTCAACCAATTTAAGTTAATTAAATTATCAACTCTTTTATCAATTTTAAACAATATAATAACTGAGGCTATTTCGAGAAAAATAAACCAATTGCTAATTAGAGGCAATAAAAAGAAGCCTAAAACCATAAAACCAAAGGTTAGAATAAAAATTATGATTGATGGTATTCCTACTACCTTATAACCCTTTCTGTGTATCTTTTTTCTATGTTTTTTATAATCATCTATAAAATTATCAATCATCTATAATTTCCTTCCCTTTCAACCGTTTGCTAATCAGTTTTCTATTTTATATTAAAAATAACCTCTACAAAAAACAGCCTAACTTAAAGAAGATTAAGCTGCTTAAAAAGAAATAGCATTTTTAGTATGAAATGATTTTTACCAGTGTAGTTTATTCCTCAAAATAGTCTCCATCTATCTTAAATACTGTATATTGGTGAGCTACCTCTACCCCCACTCGATATTTCAGCATTAAATCAGTTAACTGGATGCCATCAATTAACACGATACCTTGGTTCTTGGCAAACTCTTTTGCATTTTTAGTATAACGGGAAGTTGTAATAAACACCCCTCTATCTGCATTTACTCCTGCAAGAGCTCCATAAAACGCTTGGATGGCTGATCTTCCAACTACATTATCTTCTTTATATCTCTTTACCTGTATGTATACAGTGCTTGTTCCTAGGGGGTCTTGATTGATAATACCGTCTATCCCTCCATCATTTGATTGGCTGGTTACTTTAGCTTCGCCATTTTCTCCGCTATACCCCATGGCTACTAGTAAATCCACTACTAGCTTTTCAAAAAATATAGGATCGCTCCCACGAACAATATCCAGAAGTTCAATCGCGATTTCATTGTTTATAGTCTGAACTAGGCTCCCAATTTCAATTTTCGGCTTATCATTTTCCTCCACATTTTCAATTGTGGCTCCACCCGTTCTTTCATTACGCAATTTCAATTCATTCATATATTGCATGTATTCAGGACGTTCTTCTAAGACTTTTTTAGTTAATTGATCTCCATAGTTATCTAATAAAAATTCCCCATTTTCATTTATTTTATAAACACCTCTTCTAACACGGTCAACTACATTTGCTTTAGATAGATCACTAAAGGCAAAGCTAAATCGGTTATGTAATATACTTTCGCTATCTGGGTAATTAGGGTATTTCTCTTCCACAATGTGTTGAGGTACATTTAAATAATCACATACCCTCTCTTTAATAACGACGTTGGTCGCCTCTTCCCCATTTTTTATAACTTCTAAAATATAAGGAATTAATGAATCATACGTAGGAATTCCATTTGAAGAGCGTTTTAATTTAGACCAATCATTATTCATAGTTGCCTCCTTGATTAATAGCCCATTTCTCTTTTCTATAAGTAAGTTCTAGTCAAGCTAATTACATGTATTATTTTACCACTCTAAGTCTGGAACTCTATCAATAAACTTATTCCCATCAATCATACCATTTGAGAATAGATCTTCTGCCGTTGCGTATGAAAAAACTGATAATCTTTAAATACCATATCAAAAAGAAGTAACTAGAATTTTCTAGTTACTCCTTTTGTTTCACAATATTTACTCCCATTATTCCGTAAGTTGCATGAATTCATTGATATCCTCAATACATAAATGAATTGCCTTTTCCCAGAAGTCTGGCTTTGTTAGATCAACATTCAAATGCTTTTTCGCCAAATCTTCCACCGTCATACGACCAGTGTCTTGCAAAAGCGCGATATATTCATTTTCAAAATCATTGCCCTGTTCCAAGGCATGTGCATAGATGCCAAGGCTGAACAAATAACCGAATGTATACGGGAAGTTATAAAATGGTGTTCCTGTCTTATGGAAATGTAACTTGGAAGCCCAGAACATTGGATCATATTCATCAAGCGCATCACAATATGCTTCTTTCTGTGCGGTAACCATTAATTCATTGAGCCTTTCTACCGGGACCATGCCATTTTTACGTTCCTCATAAAAGTTTGTTTCAAATAAGAAACGAGCATGAATATTCATAAAGAATGTGATGCCTCGGCGTATTTTATCTTCCAACAATGCTACTTTTTCTTCTTTTGATGTTGCTTGTCGAACTGCTGCATCTGCCAAAATCATTTCGGCAAAAGTCGAGGCAGTTTCTGCCACATTCATAGCGTACCGTTGATTTTGGATTGGCAAATCATTCATCACATGTTGATGGAAACCATGTCCGAGTTCATGGGCCAGTGTCGCGATATTAGATTCTGTTCCTGAATATGTCATAAAGATACGTGTCTGCTTTTTATTTGGAAAGCTTGTACAAAATCCTCCTGGGCGTTTCCCAGCTCGGTCTTCTGCTTCAATCCAGCGATTTTCAAATGCCATTTTTGCAAAATCGGCCATTTGAGGGCTAAACTTCTGGAATTGCTCGATGATCCGATTAGCTCCTTGGGTGTAAGATACTTTTGTTTCACTTTTTCCGAGAGGGGCGCCAATATCATACATACTCAGTTTTTCCACACCAAGTAACTTTGCTTTTCTATTTAAAAATGCTACAAATGGTTCTTTATTCTGCTCAATCGCTGTCCACATGGCATCAAGCGTTTCTTTTTGCATTCGATTATTTTCCAGTGGTTCTCTTAATACATCATTCCATCCACGATGTTTATATATTTGTAGTCGGAATCCAGCCAGATGATTTAATGATTGCCCAAACAATGGAGCATTTCTCTGCCACTCCTGTTGGATTAAATCAAATGTCTTCTTCCGTACATGGTGGTCAGAATTGGACATCATATTGGATGCTTGTCCCATTGAATACTGTTTACTTTCACCCTTCTCCTCCACAGTGACAAACATACTGCCAACAATCGTATCGTACATCTGGTTCCATGCATGATAGCCATCAACAGCCAAATCATTGATTAATACTTCTTGATCTATCGGCAACATTTCTTTTGCCTTACGTCTTGCTTCGCTGAGTGAAAAAGCAATCTCTTTTAATTCTTGAGACTGCATCGTTTGTGCCCAAGCCTCTTCTTTAATATCTTTTAGCTTTTGATTTAGTTTAGAGCTTACTGTCCCCATTTTTGCAGCTAAATCCCCGGACTTGGCTACTAATACTGCTGCATCTGAATCATTTACATCTTGTGCGCTAAGGCAGCCAATATAAGCAAAGACATCGCGCAATTGTTTCTGTAATGGTCCCAACTGATTGAGGATTACTACCAAATCATTTGCCGAAGCTTTTGCAGGATTAAACAGTTCGATACTTTCATCTACCTTCGATATTTCTTTCGTTAATTTTGATATGGTCTCTTTTAAGCTCAGAGATTGACTTCCCCCAGTAAAAATCTGATCCAAATCCCAAGTTTGTATGTATTCTTTTGTTTGCTCCATTTCATTCTCCTCCTTTGAATGTATATTCTAATTATACAGAAATTTCTGGAAAACTACTAAAAGTAAGCTTATTTCAGAATGCTAGAATATGCTTTCAGCCGAATTCGGGATATTTACCACCGCTCAGCACATATTTACAACCGTTCTCACAAGTTTTACAACTCTCCCCCTCTATTTACAATCGCAAAATGAAGTTGTGCCCCCGCTACGCTAGCTTCAGTATGTGCAGCAATACTTGTTAGGGAAAAGGAATCCTGGAAATCCTTCCATTCTCCAACACACCTTGAAAACAACTGCGAAATTTGTTGTAATAAGGAGAAATGACCGCTTGGAGGGGTTACAATGGAAAATGAAATTAAAGCACCAGAAATGCGGTTAATAAAAGAAGCCGTGCCCGCCCTGCGCTGGGGATCGGCGATTTCACATACGATTTCGCTTGGTGTAGTTGCCTTTTTGTATGGTATAGCAACCTATTTCTCGTGGTGGAATTGGGTGAGTTGGGTACTGTTTGTATTAGCAGAATTGATTCTGTTGTCTGCGATTTGGTCTGTGGGGCTACGTCCTGTTTTCTTAGTACGCCATTTCCGCTATGGCATCGACGAGGACTTTTTACAGCTAAAAACAGGAGCATTTTACGAGAGCCATGAATTGGTGCCGATGGCAAAGATTCAAGCTGTTTCAATGAATCAGGGACCAATTTTACGTAAATTTGGCCTGTATTCACTTGCTATTGAGACGATGGGATCGGGCCATGAAATTCCGGCTCTGCCAAAGGATACAGCAGTTGAAGTTCGAAACCAGATTGCACGGATGGCAAAAATCAAGGAAGTGGATGATTAATGGATATGAAACACTACCACCCACTGACAGTACTTTTTGATATCATTGGTTTTTTTAAGAACTTTGGAATTCTTGCTGTGATTCTCTTTTTAAATAAAGGCTCAGATTCTACCTTTTTCCATATTATGGGCTGGGTTTTGCTTGTCTCTTTTGTCTACACAGTAGTCGCAAGCATATGGAAACTGTTTACGAATCGATACGGCACAGATGAACGGGCGTTTCATCTGAAATCGGGCATATTTGAAAAGACAGAACGCACGATCAATTATGAAAAAATCCAGAACGTACAACGATATACATCCTTTTTGCATAAACTATTGCGTATGACTTCCATCACTTTTGAAACAGGCACATCAGGTGTGAATGCGAATGTTCCCTTTCCCGTGCTGACCCGGTCAGAAGCAGATCGATTAGAAAGTTTGGTGAAAAGGACTAGCCATCCGGTGTCCCAAAATATGAATGATGAACCACAACCCGATGGTGGCCGCTGGAACGAAACAGAGCGAGTAATTCATTTTACGCCGACACACCAAGATCTTGTGAAGGCATCATTTACCTCACTCAGTTTCCTATTCTTCCTCGCCATTGCTTCTTCATTATTAGCAAAAATCGGTGCACTTTTTCATCTTGAAGACACGGCAGAAGGTTGGGTCGAGTCAATTCTATCATCTGGATGGATGATTGCAGGATTCCTAGCGATCGTAATTATGCTATCTATCAGTGTGGGCATTCTTATCACGTTCGTGAAGTATGGAAAGTATGAAATTGCTTCTGATGACAAACGGATTTATATTTCAAAAGGGGTATTGGATGAAACAGCTTTTTCGATTGCGAAAGACCGTGTGCAAGCTGTGGAAATTACACAATCGTTTATGAAACGGTTGCTCGGACTAGCAGAAGTGAAGTTGATTAGCATAGGAGACCTCGGGGATGATGACAACGAAGTCAGCACACTCTATCCATTTTTGCCTATGCAACGAACATATTCGATCATTTCCGAATTGCTGCCAGACTATGAAGTGTGCCAACACATGAAGAAGCTGCCGCGCAAATCATTGGCCACCCGACTCCTAAAACCATATTGGTTCTGGCTGATTGCAACTATCCTTCTTGTGTATTTCAAACCTGCATTGTTGGACTTTACATATGGTTGGGCAATCGCATCTGCCGTTTTGCTAGCCTTCATAATAGCCAGGCGGTTGATTGTTTATCACAACACACGTTATGCGCTTACGGGCAGTCAAATTCAACTAAGCCAAGGAATGTTCGAAAAAACAACGTTCATCACACGGCGCGACAAAATTGCTGAAGTGTCAGTGAAACGATCAAAATTGCAGCAATGGATGGGTCTTGCCACAATCGGCTTTATCAACCGAGCAAAACCCGTGCGATACGAATCCCTATCAGACATACCAATCCAAGATGCAAAACGATTTTACCAATGGTATGCGAAAAGAGTTACAGAAGTTCTCTTAAAATAAACGTTTAATCACACGAGATATCGCGAGGACACCTGGGATTATAGCTATTGAAAAGCTACGATTGTTTTCCAACTATGCAAAAAAAGGATAGCCACTTAAGCGGCTATCCTTCTTTATTATTTCGCTTTTCCATAAGGAATCGCTGCTTCCTCAGAGGTAAAGTAACCATTCCTTCCATACTTAATATTGAGTGTGCCGCCATTATCGTCTAGGCTTGTTGTAATTTTAAAAGAGCCATCTTTGCGGATTTGCTCTCTTCTCACCTCTGCCCTGCCATACCCAGCGTAAACGACATCTCCGCGTGTCACATTCTTTACAAGAATATAATCGCTTTGATTTTTTCTGTTATAGAATACAACGTCTTTACTTGTTAGTTTTGGCGTGACCTGGGTTTCTTTTGGATCGACTTTGTAGTGAATTCGGTTACTAGTATGTCCCAATTTATTTGTAAATTCGACATATAGGTCTTTCGATTTGATCGCTAGCGGAAATCGAGTGGACCCCAAATAATATTTATCTTTTGGTTTTTGAGTAAATGTTTGGAATGGCTCGGTACCCTCTTTTGAGTCATATAATTTTAACGTAATAGGGAAGTATTGGTCTTCCGGTATTTGGAATCCAAGGAAATTTGTCTTATCAAGGTAATACAACATGTTCTTTGTTAAGGTTAGATTTTCCTTTGTTGAAGAGTAGTTATCTGTTACTTTATAGCGCCGGATTCTTTGATTATAATATTTATTCGTTTCATGGATATCCACATCTAGTGCTGATATATATTGTCCTTTAATCTCGGGAAGAATCACCAGTTTTAAATAAGGCTTTTTTGTTAGAGGCAATGTAAACTGATAACGTTTTTTCCCCGTTGCTTTCACTTCTCCTAATTTGACTAGGTTATTAGCGGCAGCCCTCCAAAGATTAGTAGTTACACGTGGTGGCTCAAATGAATAAATGGTGTACTTTGAGAATTTGTCTTCATTGCCCATGCCATCCCATTTGAGTTTTCCCGCATAGATACCAGCTTCTTTATTGATATCTTTGAAGGAACGGTTCTTCGGATAATTCTCCATTATTTTGGCTGTATTAGAAAGTGGTACAACGATTGGATCTTTCGAAATCCTGTTTCCTTCAATCGCAAAGATTTTTAATGATTTGGCTTTTGCCGGAAGTTTTGGCATTCGAATCACTTTGTTTTTGAATGTAACTGACATGACGCCTAGTTTTTCAATCGTTTTTCCGTTTTTATCGGCATAAGATATGAACACTTTAAAGGAGCGATCATGTGAAATCATCGAAATCGTTTTTCGCGGATTAATTCTGACATTGAACCCCTCTGGAAATTTTACGGAAGCGCTGCGTGTTAACTTCTCATTGTTGATATTGTCAATAACCGGGTATTTATAAGGGTCATAACTAGTTTCGTAGTATTTCCCTGAGTTATCACGAGCGTAATAAGTCCTAAAATATAATGTTTCATTTTTTGGGAGCTTTGTATTTTTAGGAATGGTATAGACAAAACGGTAATCATTGTGGCGGTAGCCAGTATACGTTTTGAATGGTTTTGTTGACCCATTATTTAAGAAGAGCTTAAATTGCATGGGATCGTTTCCTGGATTATCTTCCTCATCATACCAGTCCGACTTGCTCCAATTAAAAATAAAGTTTCCTGATATTTCACCCATATCGCCGTCTGTATCGGCAATTAATCCTTGGGTAGGGAATGTTGTTGCGGAAGCTGGTAGCTGTGCTTCGATGAAAAGTATTACTAGGAGACTGGTTAAACCTAATACATATTTAATATACTTCAACTTTTTACACCCTCTCTCATTTATTACCATTCATTATAAAGAAAAATCCTTTCTATGTAATTGAAAAATACAAAAATATTGCTAAATATATACTAGATTGTGGTATTTTTCGACAACTTTAGCGTTTTATATTTAGCAAAAAAACACGATATAAAGGCATTATGACGCTAACACGGGAGCCTATTGCCGAAGTTCAAGTGACCCTGCTCCGAATCCCTCTAGCGAAAGGTTCTTTAACCATGAACGATCTATCAAATGGGTGGTGTAACTCTTTTGATCCCAAACTATACTATTTCAAAAAAATCAGAAAAGATGGATTCATAAAATATTTTATCCATCTTTTTTTGTTATTTACTATACACCTTTGAGTATGTTTCTTTTCTCATCTATTTCGATTCAAGATATTTAAATTGTACTGATTGTTAATACAAACATGCATGTTATAACATTCACGTTTATTTTGATGCCTGGCACTGAAGAATTAGACATACAATAGCTGTTTTGCAATGGGTTAAGAACTTATAGTGCGTTATAATCAGTAGAAATATTAAATGGAAGGTGATTCATATGTTGAATAAAGATTTTTATAGAGGTGAGAATTTTTGGAGTGAAAAACCGAAAAATAATCGTATCGACTATCCGATTAACGACGAAATAATAAGAAGAGCTGAAAATAGTTTGGATGTTCACTTCCCATCATCCTTTATTCAACTGATGAAAGAGCAAAATGGCGGTGAATTAAACTTTCCTTATTACACAGAATCCAAAGACGCACTTCCTAGCATAGAGCCAATTCATTTTGAAAAAGATGATATAAGTATATTATCTTCTAAAGAGCTTCTAGAAGAAGCAGAACTTCCACAAGGATTAATTGTTCTTTGGACAGACTTTCATGAATGGCTCGTTCTAGACTATCGAAAGGAAAAGGAACACCCAACTGTTGTATGTATAGTGGAGAACTATTTTTCAGATGAAGAAGAATGGGAATTTCATAAAATTGCGGACACTTTTGATGACTTTTTACATCAACTATTTCGGATAAGTTCTAAAAGAGTAAAGAACAAAAAGTAGATGGATAATAAGACTATTCATTAAAATCAACCATATAATTTCCCCCCCAAAAAAGTAAAGCATAAACATTCCAAAAGGAAAATTTATGCTTTACATCACATAATATACCACAAATGCCGGTATTTTAAGTATGGAGACGGTGGGAGTCGAACCCACGTCCAAAGACACTGTAACTCAAGCTACTACGCGTGTAGTTTGTCTATTTGCAGATTCGCGCAAGCATTATGCCGACAAACAGGCGTCCTGTGCGCTAACTTGGAAGTCTCTTGCTGCTAGCTCAAGTGGCACTAGCAACCGTATCCCACTAAAGTTGAGCCCGGCTACGCTACATGGGCGATAGAGCAGTCAGGCAGTTTCGAGCTTACGCTGCGAAAGCTAAGTTGTTGTTTGTTTTGCCAGTTATTATATAACTTCCGTTGTTGACGAAGCCGAGACCTCCGACGCGCAACTCAAGTCCAAGTCATCCCTGTCGAATCCGTAACGTCCCCTTAATATAGGTTCCGTCTATTCTCCCAAGTAGAACTTGCAGAGGCGGAAAACCATTAAGGTGCTGAATAAACAGCTGTTTCGGAATAGTATGAGGACATACTATGAACTGGCATTGCTATAGTGATAGTATATGATAAATCGTGCTGAAATTCAAGTCATACGCTTTTAGCATCGGCTCTTGAAATGTTTCTCATCAAGGCCGGAATTAGAGTATAGTACAGCTTCTACTCACCTTCAAGCGGTAAATTTTAGAATTGATTTTTCGCTTTGACGGCACGAGCCATTTCGCGGTTTGCTTCTTTTTTCTTCAAGTCTGCACGTTTATCGTAGTTTTTCTTACCTTTACCTAGACCTATCAAGATTTTGGCGTATCCATCCTTTATGTACATTTTTAGCGGTACAATGGTATAGCCATCACGTTTAACATCGACTCGCAGCTGGTTGATTTGTTTCTTGTGCAACAGCAATTTGCGGACGCGCAACGGGTCATGGTTGAAGATGTTCCCTTGTTCATATGTGTTGATATGCATGTTGGAAATCCATGCTTCGCCGTTACGGATCAGGATAAAGGAATCCTTCAATTGCACTTTCCCCTGGCGGATGGACTTGATTTCTGTGCCGTTTAAGACAAGGCCTGCTTCGATGGTTTCTTCAATAAAGTAATCGAATCCGGCTTTTTTATTTTGTGCTAATACTTTTCCAGAACCTTTTGGCATAGTAACTCACCTCTATAAAATATGGATGCGAGAAGAGCGAAACGCTCTTCTCTTATTTTTTCTTCTTGCTACGGCGTTTTTGTTGTTTCTTGGCAATGCCTTCATAGTACGCTTTTTTGCCGCCAGATTTTCCTGAGGCTTTGCGCTCTTGCTTGCGGGTTTTGCCATTCACTTTTGCGCCGCTTGGCTGATATTTGTCTTTCTTGTTTCTGCCTTTTTCTCTGCCATGCTCTCCGCTTTTTGATTTCGCGCGAATCACTACAGGAGCTTGTTTTCTCGTACGGCGTTTTGCCTCTGGCATGCCGACGATTTCAAAGTCGATCGCTGATTCTTCAACGTTTACTTCTAAAACGCTGATTTCGACTTCATCCCCGATATGGAAGATGCGGCCAGTTCGTTCGCCGACCATGATCATTTGGCGATCATCAAAGTTATAATAATCATCCGTCATATTGCTGATATGCACAAGGCCTTCGACAGTATTTTCAAGTTCGATAAACATACCGAAGTTTGTAATCGAGCTGACGATACCTGTAAACTTCTCGCCAATCTTATCTGCCATGTATTGTGCTTTTTTGAGCGATTCTGTATCGCGTTCTGCATCAACTGCACGGCGTTCTCGGCTAGATGTATGCTCTGCTATTTCATCCATCTGTCCGCCCCAGTAGCTGACTGTTTCACGGCTTCTATCATTATTGATCAGATAAGTACGCAGCAATCTGTGGACGATTAAGTCAGGATAACGTCTGATTGGTGACGTGAAGTGCGTGTAGTATTCCGTTGATAAACCAAAGTGGCCTAGACATTCAGGGCTGTATTTGGCTTGTTGCATGGAACGAAGCATCATCGTTGAAATCACTGGATATTCCGGCATATCTTTCACAGACTCAAGGATTTCCTGTAGTGCTCTTGGCTCTACTGTATTCCCTGTACCGCGAACGATTAAGCCAAAGTTCGTGATAAATTCGAAGAAGCGTTGTAATTTCTCTGGTTTAGGGTCTTCGTGAATTCGGTAGATGAACGGCAAATTCATGCGGTCAATATGCTCTGCTACTGTTTCATTGGCAACAAGCATGAACTCTTCAATCAAGCGCTCAGCGACTGTACGTTCACGTAACAGAATATCCGTTGGCCAGCCTTCTTCATCCACTGTGACATATGATTCTTTGAAGTCAAAGTCCACTGCTCCGCGATTCATACGACGGTTATTAAGGATTTTGGCTAAGTCTCTCATATCTTCAAACATTGGGACAAGATCTGCATAGCGTTCTTTTAATTCTTCATCATTTTCTTCCAGAATCTTATACACATTCGTGTATGTCATACGTTCTCTCGTTTTGATGACACTTTGGAAGATCTCATGGTCAATCACTTCACCTTTTTTATTGATCGTCATTTCGCATGAAAGCGCTAGTCGATCCACTTGCGGGTTCAGTGAACAAATCCCATTAGACAAACGGTGTGGAATCATTGGAATCACGCGGTCTGTTAAATAAACACTTGTTGCGCGGTCATATGCTTCCCGGTCTAAAGCTGAGCCATCCTGCACATAATAACTGACGTCGGCAATATGAACGCCTAAGCGGTATGTGCCATCATCGTTTTTCGTTACAGTTACGGCGTCATCCAAGTCCTTCGCTGTTTCACCATCAATCGTAACAATCATTTGATCGCGCAAATCGCGGCGGCCTTCACGGTCTTTGTCTGAGATTTCCTCCGGTACAGCCTTCGCTGCATCTAATACTTCCTGCGGGAAATCCACTGTAATGTCATGCTTGTGGATAATCGATAGGATATCAACGCCTGGGTCGTTTTTATGGCCTAATATTTTAGTAATCATCCCTGTGGCAGAACGATTATCTTCTGGCCATTCGATGATTTCAGCCACTACTTTATGGCCATCCATCGCACCTAGCGTATGGTTCTTCGAAATAAACAGGTCCATTGGCAATTTTTTCTCATCTGGTACGACAAAGCCAAATCCTTTATTCGCTTGGAATGTACCAACTACCTTCGTGATACCACGCTCCAAAATTTTCACAATCGAACCCTCGCGGCGATCACCTGACGAATTTGAAGAAATGCGTATTAGCACGGTATCTCCATTGACAGCACCGTTGATGTCGCTTGGCGGGATAAACACATCATCCATGCCTTCTTCAACTGGTGCGACAAACCCAAATCCTTTTGCATGGCCGATAAACTTCCCTTGCAGGTAGTTCATGCGTTCAGGCATGCCGTAACGATTGGTTCTTGTACGTACAATCATTCCTTGCTGTTCTAGTTGAACGAGCGTTTTGACAAGTTCTTTGAAGTCCACTGCATCCTGCAAGCCGAGTTGTTCCTCTAGCTCTGAGACAGTCAGCGGCTTATAATCCTCGTCTTTCATTAATTCTAATAATTTTTTTTCAAATACTGATTCTGTATTCATCGTTCTTCCCTCCTTTAAGTAGCATTTGCAAAGTCACTTTTTTTACTCATACCAATCAAGCGTTTCTAAGAAATCTAGAATATCTTCTTGCAATTGTTTACGTTCTTTATCTAATGTAATGATATGCCCTGACTCTTCGTACCAATTGATTTTTTTATCATTTGATTCTACAGTCTCAAAAATATACGGTGCAGATTGGACATCAATCACGTTATCTTTCCTACCTTGCACCACTAAAATTGGCGCATATACTTCATCTACGTGTTCGCGCACATCATATACGAGTTCACGCAATTCCTTTAAGGAAGGCATTCCTTGTTCTTTTAGATAGTCTATTCTTTTTTGTGCCGCTTCATCATTTTTTTCAAAATAACGATTGAATCGTTCCGCGTATTGAAGCACACCTTTAAACATCAAATCGGTCGTCTTCATACTCATCGGGGCACACATAGTCACAATTCCCTTAACCGGAAAAGAATAACCTAATTTTAACGAAAAAACGCCTCCAAGAGACAATCCTGCCACAGCAATTTCCTTGTAGCCTGCATCCAACAATGTGTGATAGGCATCCAGTACACTTTGCCACCACTCATCTGGATTGGTATGTATTAGTTCTTCCGGCGGTACGCCATGTCCTTTGTATTGAGGCGCAAGTGATGTGTAGCCGTTCTCTTCCAAGTATCGGCCAAGCATCCGTACATCCGCTGAATTCCCTGTAAAGCCATGCAATAGTAATACGGCGCGTGGGCCTGCTTCGAAAAAGAATGGTTCTGGTAATACGATTTTCATTAAGCGTCCACTCCTTCTAATCATTCATCTGCTAGCGCAAATCGCACTCTATTCCACTAATTATAAGCTAAATATGTAAAAACGCCTAACCATAAAGCGGCTAGGCGAATTTATGCATTAAATTTTCGCAATGGCGATGGCTAAAATAAAGAATAAAACAGCTAACACGACTGTTATACGTGCAAGGATTAGATCCATTCCGCGTGCTTTTTGTTTACCGAAAAGCTGCTCTGCGCCACCAGAAAGTGCTGAAAGCCCTTCGCTTTTGCTTGATTGTAGCAACACGAGAATAATCAAACCTAAAGATACAATTAGAAGAAGCGTCATTATGACTGTATGCATAGAAAGTTCCACCTCCAGATAAAACATCACGACAGTTTTGGCTGTATGTAATGCAAACTAAGTTTTTGAAGACTATGTTTTGATAATTTAGGATCAACACCAAAAGCTATGCCTACTGGAAAACGAAACACTATTCCGGTCATGTTGTATGAATCATCGGTGAGAACCTATAGTTATCTTTTATTTTAACATTCTTCTATAGCTTTTACGACAAAAAAGTAAAAATTTGAAGTGCCATTGCTAGATTTTTTGATTGAAAATTTAAAAATTAGAAGTTTGCCCTAATTATTGATCCGAGAATAGAGAACTCATAAGCTCACTAAAGTTTCCAAGCTGATTATATACAGAGTGAATTTGGAAGCCAATAAACAGGAGTGCTAAAAAAATCAGGAATAATAAGATGTTCGTTATGACATGTTGTTTGGTCATAGTTTATCTCCCTTCACAAAAGGTTATGCTGTGGCTGATTGATTGACATGAATTGAGTGATACTTACCTAATGCTGCCGTTCGCTCACCCATGCTAAATTCAGTACATACCTTTCAACAAACATGCGCTTATCCTTGTATTAGGATAGCGCATGTTTGGAGAGATTAATATATTAGCTATGCTTACTACTATCACTGTTTGGCTGCCCCAATACTTCTTTCGCAATTAGTCGATAGGATTGAATTCGCTCCTCTGGAGAATATACAATGGTATTGATCATGAATTCGTCTGCTCCATACATTGTTTGCAATTCATCTAATTTCTGTTTCACTTCATGCGGATTACCAATGATCATGTTTTGTCTCGTACTATTTAGCGATTCCGTTTCTTTTTCCGTCAGCTGATATTGCTTCGCTTCTTGAATGGAAGGAACACCCTGCAGCCCTTCTCCTTTGTCTTTTTGCAAAGACCAGATGAGAGAGCTTAGTGCCATTTCTTCTGCCTTTTCAGTACTCTCAGCGCAAATCGCAGAGACGGTGACGATGACTTGTGGCGTTTGCCCTTCTTTGCGTGGTATAAAGGCTTCCCTATATTCTTTGACGATTGGTGCACCCTCATTGTCACTCATAAAATGGCCGAATGTATAGGCCATGCCATTCTCTGCTGCGAGCAATGCGCTTTTTTTACTTGTACCAAGAAGCCAAGGTACTGGCGGATGTTCAGGTAAAGGAGATGCAGAGATTTTGGAGTATTCCGCTTCCGCTGGGAAGTCGTCGTCTAAGAAATGAAGTAACTCCTTCACCGCGGTAGGAAATTTATAAACACTTTGCAAATAGTTATCGGACAATGCATTCGTCGCTTCTGCTGATCCTCCTGGAGCACGTCCTAACCCGAGGTCAATGCGATTTGGAAATAATGTGGCTAGCATATGAAAGGTTTCTGCCACCTTAAAAGGCCGATAGAAAGGCAATAAGATTGCTCCAGCACCAATGCGAATATGTTGTGTGTGAGCGCCAATGTAGCTTAGCATCACTTCGGGCGAAGAGCATGCAAGCCCAGGCAGATCGTGATGTTCGGAAATCCAGTATCGCGTATAACCTAGCTTTTCTCCTGCTTTTGCTAAATTCATTGATTCATTCAATGCGTTGTGTGGAGTTTGATTTGAAGAAATAGGTGATTGGTCTAGTATGCTTAACCTCATTTCAGCTCAATCCTTTACTTCTAACAGAGTCAATTTATACTGTCCTACTTCCCCTTTGTTATACAGGTTTGTAATAGAAGTGGAATAGTTATGGATAGTCCCCCGAAAAGCTAAATCTTTCTCCGGTATCTTTACATCAAACGTTCCTTTATATAGCAGTGTTGCTACATCATGATATTCTTCACTTGTCACATCAAACTCAACTGCCACTTTATATAATCCATTTACTTTTTCTTCTTCATAATTAGTTAATTGTATCGTTCTATCGTCTAAAATCATTTTACTGATCAATTCAATCACTCCTATTTTT
The DNA here is from genome assembly GCF_007988965.1 of Rummeliibacillus stabekisii. Taxonomy (GTDB): domain Bacteria; phylum Bacillota; class Bacilli; order Bacillales_A; family Planococcaceae; genus Rummeliibacillus; species Rummeliibacillus stabekisii. Next base: position 115,313 of record NZ_BJVD01000004.1, on the reverse strand, counting down.
AGTTTCGGATGTTTTATTCCTCATCTTAACAGAGAGTAAATTCCTTCTCCCTATAATAAAAGCCTCCCACAAATGATAGGAGGCTGTAAAGAAATATGTACTAAGAAAAATCTTTGATTGATTTTTTAGCTTTTAGAGAGATTTAAAAACGTATATTGCCTTCTGTAAACTCTATTTCAATTAATCATTTGGAAGATTAATTTGCCACGATACACCAAATTTATCATTCACCCAGCCAAACTTCTTACTAAAACCATAGTTGTCTAGTGGCATTAACGCTTCTCCATCTGCAAGTAGATTTTCATAAAGATATGTCAGCTCGTCTTCCGAATCACACGTAATGAAGATAGAGAATGAGGGTGTAAAAGTAAAATTGTGGACAGGCGCACTATCAATGCACATGAACTCCTGTCCCTTTAATGAAAATAATGCCTGCATCACGGTTCCCTCTTCCCCATTTTCGCCTGGGCCATACCGAACAATACTTTTAATGGAGGAATCCTCAATAAGTGAAGTGTAGTAATTCATTGCTTTCTCTGCTTTGCCACCTTGGAACATTAAGAATGGAGTTACCTTTTCCATTTAGATCAACCTCGCTTTGTAATTAGTTTCATACTGCTTAACCCCTATTGCTTCTTAAAAAGACAATAAGCTATCTTTCGCCACTATAAATAAAAAAACCTCCTATAAAAATATAGGAGGCTTTTAATAATCGTTCTATTATTTTTTCAAGTTATAGAATGATTTAATACCGTTGTATTGAGATGTACCAGCCAATTGATCTTCGATGCGAAGTAATTGGTTGTATTTCGCAACACGGTCTGTACGAGATGGTGCGCCTGTTTTGATTTGACCCGCATTTGTTGCTACAGCAATGTCAGCGATTGTTGTATCTTCAGATTCGCCTGAACGGTGAGAAATGATAGCTGTGTAGCCAGCACGTTTCGCCATTTCAATCGCATCTAAAGTTTCTGTCAATGTACCGATTTGGTTTACTTTGATTAGGATTGAGTTGCCTACGCCTTCTTCAATACCGCGAGACAATTTTTTCGTATTCGTAACGAATAGATCGTCACCTACTAATTGAACGCGGTTGCCGATGCGTTCAGTCAACATTTTGTGACCTTCCCAGTCGTTTTCATCAAGACCATCTTCAATTGAGATGATTGGATATTTAGATGTTAATTCTTCATACCATGCAACCATTTCTTCTGATGTTTTTGTCACACCTTCACCAGCTAAGTGATATTTGTTGTCTTCGTCTGAATATAGCTCAGATGATGCAACGTCCATCGCAAGCATTACTTCTTCGCCTGGTTTGTAGCCAGCGCGTTCAATCGCAGTCACGATTGTAGATAATGCTTCTTCATTTGAAGAAAGGTTTGGTGCAAAGCCGCCTTCATCACCTACGGATGTGCTGTAGTTTGATTCTTTCAAGACTGCTTTCAAGGAATGGAAGATTTCAGCACCCATGCGTAATGCGTGGCGGAATGATTCAGCGCCAACAGGCATAACCATGAATTCTTGAATATCCACATTATTGTCCGCGTGTTCTCCACCGTTTACAATGTTCATCATTGGTACTGGCAATTGTTTTGCATTCACGCCGCCGATGTATTGGTATAGAGGCATATCAAGGTAATCTGCTGCTGCGTGTGCTACAGCTAGAGACACGCCTAGGATTGCGTTCGCGCCTAATTTACCTTTGTTTTCTGTACCGTCTAAAGCGATCATGTGCTCATCCACAGATACTTGGTCAAGCACTGAATAATTACCGATTAGTTCTGGTGCAATGATGTTGTTTACGTTGTCTACAGCTTTTAAAACACCTTTGCCAAGGTAGCGGCTTTTGTCGCCATCGCGCAATTCTACTGCTTCATATTCCCCTGTAGATGCGCCAGATGGAACGATTGCACGTCCGAAGGCGCCTGATTCTGTAAATACTTCTACTTCTACTGTTGGGTTACCGCGTGAATCTAATACTTCACGAGCTTGTACGTCTGTAATAATTGGCATTTTTTTACTCTCCTTGGTTTTAAAATAATGGTTTTCCTGTCATCTCAAGTGGTTGGTCCACTCCTAGTAATTTTAACATGGTCGGAGCCAAATCTGCCAAAATTCCGCCACTTCTTACAACAATATTTTCTTTTGTCACAATCACAGGGACTGGATTTGTTGTGTGGGCTGTCATTGGCATGCCTTCTAGCGTTACCACTTCATCTGAATTACCGTGATCTGCTGTGATAATCGCAGCGCCACCTTTGGCAAGAAGTGCATCCACTACTCGTCCTAAGCATTCATCCACAGCTTCAATGGCTTTGATTGTCGGCTCAAGCATACCACTATGACCGACCATATCTGGATTGGCGAAATTCAAGATGATGCCGTCAAAACGATCCGCTTCAATTGCTTCTACCAATGCGTCTGTTACCTCATAAGCGCTCATTTCAGGTTTCAAATCATATGTCGCTACTTTTGGTGAGTTGATTAAAATCCGTTCTTCCAGGCCGAATTTCTCTTCTCGACCGCCGCTCATAAAGAATGTAACATGCGGATATTTCTCTGTTTCCGCAATACGCAGTTGGCGTAGGTTGTTGTTAGACAATACTTCACCAATCGTATTTTTCAAATCGATGCTATGGAATGCTACTTCAGCAAGTACTGTATCGCTATAATGCGTGAAAGAAACAAATTTCAAGTTTTCAGGATGATTTTTGCTTCGTTCAAAGCCGTCAAACAACGGATTTGTTAGCGCTGTTGAAAGCTCAATCGCACGGTCTGGACGGAAGTTAAAGAAAATCACCGCGTCATTGTCTTCAATGGTTGCGACAGGTTGTCCTTCTTTTTTAATCACGAATGGCACTACGAATTCATCTGTGACATCGTTTTTATAAGAAGCTTCTACACCTGCAACAGCAGATTCTGCTTCGACGCCTTCTCCATCCACTAATGCTTCGTAGACTTTTTCTTCACGGTCCCAGCGGTTGTCGCGGTCCATTGCATAATAACGACCACTAATCGTTGCGAACTCGCCGACACCGATTTCAGCCATTTGGCGTTCTGTTTCCATCACGTATGTGACAGCTGTTTTCGGGCCCACGTCACGGCCATCAAGGAAACCATGGACGTATACTTCATTGATCCCTTGGTCTTTGGCTAATTTCAGCAAAGCGAATAGATGTTCATAATGGCTGTGTACGCCGCCATCTGATAACAGTCCCATGAGATGGAGTTTAGATTGCTTTTCTTTTGCAAAACTTATCGCATCTAAAAGTGCACTGTTTTCAAAGAAGTCGCCTTCTCGGATTGACTTATCAATTCTTGTAAGACTTTGATAAACAATTCGACCTGCACCAATATTTAAATGGCCGACCTCAGAGTTCCCCATTTGTCCTGCAGGAAGACCCACTGCTTCACCTGAAGCTGTCAGCATATTATGCGGAAATTGATTCCAATAACGCTCAAAGTTTGGTTTTTTCGCTTGTGCCACGGCATTCCCGAATACTTCATCACGGAAGCCGAAGCCATCAAGAATAATTAATGCTACTGGTCTGTTAGGCATTTGCACCCGCCTCCAATAATTGCAAATAAGAATCTGGCTCTAAACTTGCACCGCCGACTAACGCACCGTCGATATGTTCCATTGAAAGCAATTCTTTGATGTTTGCAGGTTTTACACTACCACCATATTGAATGCGAACTGCTTCTGCAGCTTCTTCACCAGCGATGTCTGCAACTGTTTTACGGATTCCTTCACATACTGTGTTGGCATCTTCTGAAGTAGCTGTTTTACCTGTACCGATTGCCCAGATTGGTTCATACGCAATCACAGTTTTAGCGACTTGGTCTTTTGTAAGACCTTTTAATGCAGCTCCAACTTGTGATGACACTTTCACCATCGTATGGCTTTTTTCCCGGTCATCCAATGTTTCACCAACGCAAATGATTGGTGTCATGCCATGTTCAAATGCAGCATGCACTTTTTTATTGACGCTTTCATCTGTTTCATTATTGTATTCACGGCGCTCTGAGTGCCCTAAAATCACATAGTTTACTTTCAAATCTTCTAATTGGGCTGGACTAATTTCGCCTGTAAATGCACCTTCATTTTCAAAATGCATCGTTTGAGCACCAATCTCAAGTGCTGAACCCTCTGCCTCTTTTACAAGTGATGGCAAGAATAATGCTGGTGCGCAGATTACTGCGTCTACCTTTGTACTCTCAGGAATGGATGTTTTTACTTCTTGTACGAACTCCACAGCTTGCGATAAAGTTTTATACATCTTCCAGTTACCTGCAATAATTGGTTTTCTCACACTAATCGTCCTCCAATTTGTTTTTACTATTTATCATTTAGCGCTACAACGCCTGGCAATTCCTTGCCTTCCATAAATTCTAATGATGCACCGCCACCTGTTGAGATATGGTCCATCTGATCTGCTACATGGAATTTTTCAACAGCTGCAGCAGAATCACCGCCGCCGATAATTGTATAGCCGTTTGTCTCTGCCATAGCTTTGGCTACGCCTTTTGTGCCGTTTGCAAATTTGTCCATTTCAAAGACACCCATTGGCCCATTCCACATAATCAGCTTCGAATTTTTGATTACGTCTGCATATTCTTCAACTGTTTTCGGTCCAATATCTAGTCCCATCCAATCGCTTGGGATCTGGTCAATGTCGACAACCTTTGTTTCTGCATCCTTCGAAAATTCGTTTGCTACCACAGCATCTACAGGCATATGTAATTTCACACCTTTTTCAGCTGCTTTTTCGATAAATGATTTAGCTAACTCAATCTTATCTTCCTCTAACAATGAAGTGCCGATTTCATAGCCCTGTGCTTTGATGAATGTGTATGAAAGACCACCGCCAATAATTAAATGATCTACTTTTTCAAGAAGATTTTCAATTACGCCGATTTTATCTTTTACTTTCGCACCACCGATGATTGCTGTGAAAGGACGTTCAGGATTAGATAAAGCTTTGCCTAATACCTCTAATTCCTTCTCCATTAACAATCCGCTTACGGCTGGCAAGTATTTCGCAATACCTTCAGTAGATGCGTGTGCGCGGTGAGCAGCGCCGAATGCGTCATTCACATAAACATCTGCTAACTTCGCAAAGCTTTCTGCAAGTGCTGGATCATTCTTTTCTTCGCCTTTATGGAAGCGAACATTCTCAAGTAAGATAACGTCGCCATCTTGCATAGCTTCTACTGCTTTCTCAACAGTTTCGCCAATAGACTCATCTAATTTTTGAACGTTTTTGCCTAGTAATTCAGAAAGACGTTCGCCAACAGCTGTTAGACGGAATTCGTCTTTTACTTCGCCTTTTGGGCGACCCAAATGGCTTGCTAAAATAACTTTTGCACCTTTTTCTACTAAAGCTTGAATCGTTGGTAATGCTGCTTTAATACGTGTTTCATCTGTGATTTTACCGTCTTCCATTGGTACGTTGAAATCAACTCGGACAAATACGCGTTTCCCTTGTACTTCTACATCATTCATTGTCTTTTTTTGATTCATTTTGCCAATCCTCCAATTATCAAATGATTGAATAAAGCGCTTACTACATTCGCAAAAAAAGGAGAAGTCAGATAATACGCTTCTCCTTTTTTGCCATAATCCATTATAAGTGAAACTTGACACAAAGGGGATATTTTTTATCTCCTTGTCTTTCGTTTCGATAATTTGCACATATACGGGCAGTTGTCTCCCACTAGTTTTTCTTGTTTATCTATAAGTTTGTAGTGGTTATGCTGCCCGTTCATGCAGGATTACGCACAGTGTCATTTGACGATTAGTTTGACTTAGAAGCCTTGTTTAGCCATGTATTCCGCTAAGTCCACTACGCGTGTAGAATAACCAGATTCATTATCATACCAAGCAAGTACTTTTACTAGGTTGCCTTCAAGCACCATTGTAGATAGGCTATCTACTGTAGATGAAGAAGTATTGCCGTTGTAATCGATTGATACAAGTGGTAATTCAGAGTAAGCCATTACGCCTTTTAGTTCATTTTCTGATGCATTTTTCAATGCGCTGTTGATTGATTCAGGTGTAGCATCTTTTTCTAACTCAACAACTAAGTCAACTAGAGATACGTTTGGTGTTGGGACACGAATCGCCATACCATCTAATTTGCCTTTTAATTGTGGCAATACTTTTGCTACTGCAACAGCTGCACCAGTTGTTGTTGGAATCATAGATTGCGCTGCTGCACGTGCACGGCGGTAATCTTTGTGCGGTAAATCCAAGATACGTTGGTCATTTGTATAAGAGTGGACAGTTGTCATCATGCCACGTTTAATACCAAATTGTTCATCCAACACTTTTGCCACTGGAGATAGGCAGTTTGTTGTACATGAAGCGTTTGATACAACTACATCTTCTTTTGCATTGTATTGATCATTGTTTACGCCCATTACGTATGTCGGCATGTCTTTACCAGGTGCAGAAACGATGACTCTTTTAGCGCCTGCTTCCACATGTTTATGAGCTGAATCATAATCAGTGAAACGACCTGTAGATTCTACAACGATATCTACATTCAAATCACCCCATGGAAGTTTTGCAGGATCTGTTTCAGCGTAAACGCGAACTTTTTTGCCATTTACAACTAGATCATCGCCTTCAGCAGAAACTTCTGCATCTAAAATACCGTGTACAGAATCATATTTTAGAAGGTGTGCAAGCATAGCTGAATCTGTTAAGTCATTTACTGCTACGATTTCGATATCTTGTCGTTTAAACGCTTCGCGGAATACCAATCGGCCAATACGTCCAAAACCATTAATCGCTAATTTTAAAGTCATTTTTATTTCCTCCAGTTAAATTGTTATTTTAGTAAGTGAAGCATTTCCTTCGCTGCGGCAGAATCTGTGACGAGAATCGTCTGATTTGCTCCCTGTTTAAAGTATGAAAGAATCGCTGCTGCTTTATTCTTCCCACCTGCTACCGCAATAATACTTTTACACCTATTTACTTGTTCGCGTTGGATCCCTACAGTTTGAATCCTTTGTACAGCTTTACCCGATTCGTCGAAGTAATAACCAAAAGCTTCACTGACAGCGCCATGCTCGAGAAGGTTACTTTTCTCTGTTTCTGTGGAATTTCGCCTTGACGCCATTTCGATCGCCGACCCGATGCCGTGAATAACAACATCTGTCCGATCATATAAATCAATCATCTCTTTGACCATTGGTTCTTCAATGATTGCTTTATAAGCTGTCTCGCTTAAATGCTCTGGCAAGTACAACGTACGATAGGCATTACCTGAGTTGTGGGCAAATGTCGCTGCAATCGTGTTGGCTTGTAGTCTCATATCATCGACGCCCATGCCGCCTCTTGCTGCGATAAAAGTCAAATTGTTCGGCTGGTCAGACGGGGTTACACTGTCTGCGATTGCAGCTAATGTACTTCCACCTGTCACAGCGATGATTTCCTTCTCTTTCGCAACCTTGCTCAGCACTTTGGCCGCTTCTAATCCAAGAAGGATTTTAATAGAAGGCGTTTCATTGATATCACCATCTACAATAAGCACTCTTTGTATGCATAATTTTTGAGTCAGTTGTTTTTCCATTACAGAAATGCCTGACCATTCATAGACAAGAGGCTTTAGAATCTCTAATACTTCTTTACCCGATTCGGATATTCTCATGCCGGAATGGCTTGCAATAATCAAGCCTTGTTCTCGCAGCAAATCCGTTTCTTTGCGGGCTTCTCTTTCTCCAACAGAAAGATTCTCTGCAAGACCTCTTCGGCCTACAGGACCCAACATATCAATCATTTGTAAAAAACGATAACGCGTATGAAGAAGTTCAGACATTTCCGGCATTATTTTTAATTGAGCTTCAGATACTGTAATAATGTCCTTTCTCTCTCCTCTCATACTAACGGGACTAATTTTGTCCCAGCACTTTAAAAAATGTCCCACTTACTACAAAAAAATTTACTTCCTGAAATAAGTATACATTTTGTGAACGTTACTTGCAAATTTTTGAACTATATAATGATTTTTCACCAGAAGATGCTCTTGCAAGAAAAATGTACCTGTTGATTTCTGTTCCAGACGGATGGCAAGCCTTCTCACTTTTCCTCCGCAGTCTTCTCTTATATTTATATGCAGAAGTGGGAATAGCTGATCTTCCGCGGACGAGCGACGATTTTCCTCACTGAGAGGTCTCGTCTGTCTCGCTTTCCCGCAGAAGTCTTCGCTATTCCCATTTCAATTGAGTGACTTATTCTATTGTAAAATCATTTCGATACGCTTATTCCTGTATACCTTCACGCAATGTTACATAATCAAGCTGGCCATACTGAATGATTTCATTGTTTTTCATGACGACAGGGATCATTAGCATATATTTCTCATGAATTTCTTCATCTTCTTCAATATTAATTTCATTGAGTTGGAAGGGAAAATCTTCACATACTAGCTTTAACAGCAATTTCCCTTCTTCACAAAGACCACAATTGGGCCTGCTGTAATACGTGATTTCCATAGTTATCCTCACTACATTCATTTTTTAAACTGTGTTACCATTTGCGGCCTGCACCGCCGCCTGCGGATGAGCCTCCGCCAAATCCGCCGAAGCCACCACTGCTACCTCCACCGGATGAGCCATTTCCAAATCCGCCGAAGTTTCCAAAGCCTCCAGGGAAGCTACTGTCATCAAAGCGTCCTCTTCCACCAGGTCCACCTGGGCCGCCTCCTCCGTTTCCTTTGGAGAAGAAAGAGAAAATGATGAGGCCGACAATAACTAAAATAATAATCGTTGTCGTCGAAAGACCGCCTTCCTCTTCTTCCGGTTTTTGAGGGTTATCTAACTGCCCGTTCCAATCATATTCTTTGGCTATTTCGTTATATACTTTGATGAAGACGGAACGAAATGCTTCATCGTAATTATCCTGGGCTAAATAAGGATACATGTAGTCATCAAGTATTCGTCCAATTTTGCCGTCTGGTAATGCGCCTTCAAGGCCTTGGCCGACTGAAATGTATGCATCCCGTTCTCCCTTTTTTTGTGCAAAGCTTGCAAATATTAATACGCCATTGTTTTTCTGCTTACTGCCGATTCCCCATTTGCGGATTACCTTGGTGCCATACTCTGGCGCCTCGTAGCCATTCAAGGTATCTGTTGTAAGAATGACAATAGAGGCACCTGTTGCTTTATTTAGTTTTTCCGCCAACGTATTTAATTCCTGCTGTGTGTCATCGGACAATTTATGCTCGAAATCCTGCACATATGGTGTGTCATCATAATAATCCATTTCAGGCAGTTGTCCCTTAGCCTGAGAGGTTGCTGAAAAACTTAGTAAGGCGATTAGCGCACAGACTGCCCCTAAAAGGAATCTGCGCTTTTTCATTGATTATCGTCTCCAAAATCAACAGTTGGTGCATTTTGTGCATTGGCACTTGCTTTAAAGTATTCCCGTTTATCGAAATTAAACATGCCTGCGACTAGACTTCCTGGGAACTTGCGTACAAGACCATTGTATTCTTTGACGCCTTCATTATAATCTTCACGCGCAACAGCTAATCGATTTTCTGTGCCTGCAAGTTCATCCATTAACTGGCGATAGTTTTTATCCGCTTTTAGGTCTGGATACTTTTCACTGATAACAAGCAATCGATTCAAATTGCCGGTTAATTCATCATTGGCATTCGCTTGGTCTTGCGGTGTTTTGGCTGATGCCAATCTTGCGCGAGAATCAGCGATGCTTTTCATTATGCTTTCCTCATGTTTCGCATATCCTTTTACTGTATTCACTAAGTTTGGAATCAAATCTACCCTTCTTTGCAATTGGTTCTCTACTTGTGCATATTTGGAATCCACTTGCTCATCCATCGAGACAAGCTTGTTATATCGTGGCACTAGCATCGCAGCGATGAGTGCAATTACAGCAATAATGATAATAATAGGTGCTAAAAGTTTCTTCAATTCATTCCCTCCTGTCTTCTTACTATATTATTTCTCCTTAATAAAAATTATAAAACATTCTTCTGGTTAGGTGTACCGAAACGGTTGGCGATTTTGAATGTATGGAAGCATTGAAGCAGTCCATACTATTTCTGCGTGAGAGCGCGAAAAAAAGGAGGTACTAATTTGACAAACCAACAAAACCAATCAAACGAAATGTATCATGTGGATTCAGCAAAGTACAACCATGGCGCACATGAAGTAATGGACATGCATGAAACATTATCAACTGTAATCGGCGGGTTAGACCAATGCGTATTGCTACGCGATCAAATTCAAGATCCTGAGCTACGCAACATGATGGACCGTCAATATCAATTCTGTGTTGACGAATACAATACCCTGGTGGAATGCTTCAAAACAGGACGTGATCCATCACAACCAACAGGCCATTATGAAATGACTGAAAACAATAAATTTACTTATGGCATTAAACCAGGCCAACCGAAAAAGCCAATTACACAAGCTAGCGAACTCAATGACGAGATGATTTCAGGCTATTTATTGAGCTCACATAAAGCTACTGCAACAGCTAAATTAGCTGCCTCTCTCGAAACAACAAACCCTGTTGTACGCCGCGTGTTAGCAGATTCAATCCCTAACTGCATTGAAATGGCGTACGAAGTCTCCATTTACCAAAACCGCAAAGGCTACTACCAAGTACCTCAATTATCATCACAAGATACGGTGACAATTACAAATTGCTACGACACTACAAGTAGTCAATTGCAATAAGGTGAAACTTCACGGGAGATAGGGATTTTCTTCAATCATCCGTCTTTAGTGAGTTGAGCAAATGTTACTCCCATTATGCGGGATAAAAACAGCATACAAAAAGCGCTTTTGGTATCATCACCAAAAGCGCTTTTTTCATGCTTATTTTTGTTCCATTTCTGGTTTGTTTATTTTATCTACACGTACACGTTTTAGGAATATTGATAGCACAAGAGCTACAGCAGAAATGATGGTTGCAACCATAAATGTATAGTTGATACCATCTAACAATGCTGTTTGTGTAATTTGGGCTTTCAATTTTGCTAATTGTTCCGCTGTTGGAGAAGAAGGTGTAATTCCTGCTTCAGCCGCTTTTTTAGCAGCTTTTACAGCTTTTGCTTTCGCTTCAGCTGCTAGTTCTGTTGCACTTGATTTGATGTGGTTATTCATAACAGTTACTAAAATCGCTGTACCGATTGCACCAGAAACTTGTTGAACAGTATTGTTGATCGCTGTACCATGTGGGTTTTTCAACATTGGCAAGCTGTTCAAACCGTTTGTCATAATCGGCATCATTACCATAGACATACCGAACATGCGGACGGTATAAACAGTAATAATATAAGTGTAAGATGAATCTACTTCTAATTTAGTTAAGAAATACGTAGCCACAGTTGTAATCGTTAAACCAATGAAAGCTAATATCCGTGGACCAAATTTATCAAATAGCTTACCTGTAATCGGAGACATGAATGCCATCACAATTGCACCTGGAAGCATCATTAATCCAGCGTGGAATGGCGAAATGCCGCGAACTTGTTGTACATAAGCTGGTGTTAAAATCATACCAGAGAACATCGCTACAGATACTACTGCTGAGATGATTGATGCTAATGCAAACATTGGATATTTGTAAATACGAAGATCTAAAAGCGGTTCTTCCATGCGAAGTTGCTTAAAGATAAAGATAATAAGCGCAATCGCTCCGATTGTAATCGTACCGTAAACAAGTGGATCGCTCCAGCCTTTATCACCGGCAGAACTAAAGCCGTATAAAAGGCCACCAAATCCGATTGTTGAGAATACTAGAGATAGATAATCTAGTGATACTTTTCTTGTATCCATTACGTTTTTCAATTTCCAGATACCAAACAAAAGACTTAGTACTGCAAATGGAATAATCATTTCAAAAAGCATACGCCATGAATGATGCTCGACAATATAACCAGATAATGTCGGACCGATTGCTGGCGCTGCGATCATTACTAAACCGAAGATACCCATAGCAGAACCACGTTTTTCAGCTGGGAAGCTGACAAGCATTACATTCATAAGAAGTGGTGACATTGCAGCAGAACCTGCAGCCTGTACCATACGACCTGCGATTAAAACACTAAAGTTTGGCGCTGCAGCGGCGATAATTGTACCAATCGTAAAGATAGACATCGCTGCAATAAACAAATGGCGGTTCTTAAAGCGAACGACAAAAAATGCGGATGCCGGTATTAACACACCGCTCACAAGCATATATCCTGTTGACAACCATTGAACTTGCGAGTAAGTAACATCGAAGTCTGTCATGATGGTCGGCAAGGCAACGTTCATTAAAGTATTATTTAAAAAAGAAACAAAAGCACCAACAAATAGAATAGCTATCATTCCATAAGGTGGTTTTTGTTGATTACTCATATTTTCCCCTCACTCTTCTTTATATCTCATTTTTATTGGATGTTTATTATTTTATACCGCTAGTTCACTTTTTTCAACTAAAAATTATTAACCTCTCAAAAACATTGATATGAAAGCGTTTTTGGTATAGACTACTGGTATAATTTAAAATCATTTATGACGAAAAGGTGACTAAATGAATACGCGAAAAAGAAAAGTTCTTGATGTGGCGAGGCAGCTTTTTATTGAAAAAGGCTTCAAAGAAACTTCTATAATGGACATTATCCAGGGAGCCCAGATTTCTAAAGGAACCTTCTATAACTATTTCCCTTCAAAAAACGATTGCCTCATCGCCATCTTGCGTGAAAGCCGAGAAGAAACGAGTATCCGACGCCATGAATTAATCTTCGGCCAGGATATAAAGGATATTGACATACTGGCTAAACAAATAGCCGTCTTGATGCAGATTAATCGTGAGCAAAATTTAATGCGAATTTTTGAATCTGTTTCAAATTCACAGGATGAATCATTACGAATGGCCCTAATGAGCCACCATCTCCAAGAACTTGAATGGCTAGCCAAAAGACTTGTCGAAGTATATGGTGATGAAATCAGCATTATGAGCTATGAATGTGCCATCCAAGTATTTGCGATGATTCAGCATACTCTCCGTATTTTAATTTTTGCAGAAGACCGCTATGTAGAGCCAGAAGCTATCATCAAAATGTCCCTTCGCAATATCGATGCTATTATCCCCCGTATGCTTGAAACGAAAGAAGTCATTATCGGTATTGAGACTATACATTTTATAAAGAATAATGTAGAACATCATATCATGAGTCAGGAGATGGTAACACAACAGCTTGATGGTTTCATTAAGGGATTAGGACCATGTGATTCCAAAAAGGGTCTGGAATATGCAAGCTATTTGTTAAGCGAATTAAGCGAATCGAATCCTAAATACTTCATTATCGAGGCGCTTTTAACACCGTTTCGTAAAGCTTTCGCCAAAACAACTCATGCAGCGGAAGCAAGGGAAATCGCCAACTATATTTGGCGGCTTGTCCGAATTGAACAGAACGACGAACAATTTTGAAACCAAGCAGTTCATTCATTTACCATTGGATGAACTGCTTGGTTTTAGTATTGTCTAAATTTGCATTAGGTACACGTTTATTTAAAATCATGTACCTATTTTTCAAGCGAAATTCTAAAATGTTGTACATCCGCCCTGCCCTTCATTTTTTTTATGAATATGCAATATAAGAGGGGAGGTGGAATAGTTGTTTAAGAAAAATCGTGAGGAGTTATACAGCCTTTCAAATCAATTTATTGAAATATTCATAGCGGATATTTTTTCAAAGAACAAAGTCAATATGGATGAAATTAGGGAAAAGGTGTCAGATGAGCAGCGGGAAAAATTAAAAAGTACTGTGAATCAACTAAAAGAGCAGGTCGAGGAGTTCCTTCAGTCACAAAACACAAAAAAAATTACTGAAAAAGAGACTAAGGAAGAGCCCTCAAGCCCACTTAGAGAAAAACTCAAGAAGACTAAAACAGATAATGAAGATAAGGAAAAGTAAAATTTATTCCTTACCCATGTTCTTTGTCTATACAAGAACAGTCATAAAAGCATCTACTATAAAAGGATGAAAGGAGGGGTGAAAAATGAATGAATATGAAGCTTCTCATAACAAATGGACTGCACATGATCAAAACATGGACCATCCGTGTGATCCTTGCCGCGATAACAACGGAGACATAGATAATAATGCCGCTGAAATAGCGGATATTGATCAATCCTCAAATGAGATTATTATTATCCGTGACTCTTGTGATATTACTGTGGAAACAACTGATACACAGGTAGCTGTTTCGCTACAGGCAGCTTTACAAGTTGCTATAGCTATTGTAGTTAATATTACAATCGCAGATAGTTCGCGTGCAGAAACGGTGACACAAGAGTTATTACAAAGAGCACAAATTCGTCAAGCGAATCGCCAAAAACTTGTCATCGTTAACTCCCGTTCTGTAAATGTAACAACAACAGATACAGACGTTGCAATTTCCCTACAATTACTACTTCAAATTCTAGTAGCTCTGGTTGCACAATTGGATATTCTATAGATAAAACAACTCCATACTTCCTATACAAAATAAAAAGACTGCAACCAATAGTTTACCTATGGTTGCAGTCTCTCTTATTATTTTAGCTCGTTGCGTTCCATAATGTGGTCGATCAAGCCGTAATCTTTGGCTTGTTCAGCGCTCATGTAATTATCACGATCTGTATCGCGCGCAATAACCTCAATTGGTTGGCCAGTGCGTTCAGATAAGATTGCATTTAATTTTTCGCGTGTTTTAAGAATATGTTTCGCAGCAATTTCAATTTCAGTTGCTTGCCCTTGTGCTCCACCTAAAGGTTGGTGAATCATCACTTCGCAGTTTGGCAATGCATAGCGCTTGCCTTTAGCGCCTGCTGTTAGCAAGAATGAGCCCATAGATGCACACATACCCATACCAACTGTTTGGACATCTGGTTTGATGAATTGCATTGTGTCATAGATTGCCATGCCTGCAGTAACGCTTCCGCCTGGAGAGTTGATATAAAGGAAGATATCTTTCTCAGGGTCTTCAGCTTCTAAGAATAGCAATTGTGAAACGATTGAGTTTGACACATTGTCGTCGATTGCACTGCCTAGCATGATGATACGGTCTTTCAATAAACGTGAATAAATATCGTAGGCACGTTCACCGCGGTTTGTTTGTTCAATAACTGTAGGTATTAAGTTCATAAGAAATAGCCTCCTCAATTAAAAAATAGAATACATAATGACATTTGCTGAGCTTCTTCTTCAGCTGTACCATTATATTACACATTATGGTCAACAAAGGTCAAATGTTACGATTGTTTTTTTCCTCTATTGATATTTGTTTGTTTTATCTGTATAATAAAACAGTCGTTAAGTATATATGCCCTCGTAGTTTAACGGATAAAACATAAGATTCCGGTTCTTAGGCTGGGGGTTCGATTCCCTCCGAGGGCGTTATTGAAATCCTCTTAAGCGTTGCTGCCAACTTTGGCGGGCAGCGTTTTTTATTTCTCCACTTATGTCTATTGTAGCTAAAAAGGAAGAAACAAAAACAACGCACAAATCCAAGAAATGAGGATCTGTGCAATAAGGGAGAACTATACTATTTATACCCAATTCGGTATAAAAAAAATCACCTCTATTCAATTTTTGCGAATAGAGGCTTTTTTCAGTAGTTGATTGTGTTACTCTTCAACTTCAATAAGTTGGATTAGATTAGAAAGAGCTTGATCCTCATCATCTCCGCTTGCGCTTAAAATAACAGGTGTTCCGTGTGCTAGCGCCAAACTCATAATGCCCATTATACTTTTGGCATTTACTTTCTTATCGTCTTTTTGCAAGAAAATATCAGCTGCATGGCGGTTTGCTTCTTGAACAAATAAAGCGGCTTGCCTTGCTTGCAAACCTGATTTCAAATTTACTTTTGCCTGTTGTTCTACCATTCAATCATCCAATCCTTCCAGTAAGCTTATTTTATACTTTCGCTGTCTCGCCGCCTCTAAGTGAGTCTGCAATCGCATCAATCTTACGCAAACGATGATTGACACCTGATTTGCTGACTGTGCCTGTCGAGACCATTTCCCCTAGCTCTTTTAGTGTCACATCTTGATACTCTACTCGAAGCCTAGCAATCTCCTGAAGTTTTTCAGGCAATTGATCGATCCCGATTGCTTGATCAATAAAGCGTATGTTTTCCACTTGTCTAATAGCAGCGCCGATTGTTTTATTTAAATTGGCTGTTTCACAATTCACTAGACGATTCACGCTATTGCGCATGTCTCTAACAATCCGAACATCCTCAAATTTCAACATCGCTTGATGAGCTCCCACTAGACTTAGAAAATCGGAAATTTTCTCTGCTTCCTTCAAATATGTGACAAAGCCCTTTTTCCGTTCGATTGTCTTGGCATTCAGCTCGAAGACATTCATCAGTTCCATCAATGCATCACCGTGTTCTTTATAAAGAGAATACACCTCTAAATGATACGATGATGTCTCCGGATTATTAACAGAGCCCCCCGCTAAAAATGCGCCGCGCAAATAAGCTCTTTTTTCATCGGGTGTAGGAATGATTTTTTCTTCGATATCATGATGAAACAGAAAATTCCCTGTCACAATCTGCAGCTCTTCTAGCAATTCCTTTGCACCTTCGCGTACACGGCAAATGTAGACATTATTCTTTTTCAGCCTCATTTTTTTCCGCACCAAAAGCTCTATTCGATAGTTGTAAAATTTCTTGATGATTGTATACATCCTACGAGCAATAGCAGCATTTTCTGTTTGGACATCTAGGCTCAGTTGTCGATTGGCAAACGATAATGAACCGTTCATTCGAATGAGGGCAGAGAGCTCCGCTTTTAAACTGCTATCCTTTGCTTCCACTTGTGTAAGCTCTTTTTTCGTCTCAGAAGCAAATGACATAGCGATCCCTCCTTCCTTGTTATATTTTAGACGCTAATTCGCCGAAGATTGCTTTTTTTGTTGATAATTTGTTGCATATTCTACAATCCATGCTGCTACATTATTGGCATCATGCCGCACTACGCCATCATGAATGGATGCTATATCCTTTTTAATGACCTCTAGCCCCATTCCTTCAAGTCTTGGCACATCAAACCTGACAGGCTCCGCTAATTCTTTGCTGTATGCTTCTCGAATTGACAGTGGAAGCTCTTCTTTGTTAATCAAGATGGTATGAAGGAAGTTCGCACCCACATGATCGATTAGCGCTTGGACATGATCTGCGGCAGAATAATGAGAGGTTTCACCTGCTTGCGTCATCAGATTGCATATATAAATTTTATGGCCTTTTGCATTCAATACAGCTTCACGAATACCATTTACCAATAAATTAGGCAAGATGCTTGTATAAAGGCTACCAGGACCAATAATAATGATATCAGCACTCTCAATAGCGCTCACTGCTTCCTGCACCGGCAACACATCCGCCGGCGATAAAAATACACGCTGAATTCTTTGATTATACGAAGGGATTTTAGATTCCCCTTTGACAATCGTTCCATTTTCAAGCTCAGCCATAAGCGTGATTCTCTGATTGGCTGCAGGCAACACTTTGCCATGTACATTTAATACTCGGCTCATTTCGGCGATTGCATGCGAAAAATCACCCGTTATAGCAGTTAACGCTGTAAGCATCAAATTCCCTAGAGAATGGCCCCCTAGCTCTTCTTTTCCTTGAAAGCGATATTGGAACATTTCTTCTACCAGCGGTTCAACCTCTGATAACGCAGCGATTACTTGGCGAATGTCGCCGGGCGGTGGGATTTGAAAATCATCTCGGATTCTCCCTGAGCTACCGCCATCGTCTGCTACTGTTACGATTGCCGTTAAATCAATGGGACATTTTTTTAAGCCTCTAAGCAATGTAGATAATCCAGTGCCACCGCCGATAATAGCAACACGCGTAAGTGCTTTTTGCATAGCATTATTCCTTTCTCTTCGCTATATCGCGGTGGGTAATAACAGTTGGAGCCTGTTCGTCCAAAAGATGGCCAAAGTACTCTGCTAATGTAACCGAGCGATGTTGGCCGCCAGTACATCCAAACGCAATAACTAGCTGCGTTTTCCCTTCTTTTTGATAAAGCGGAATCATAAATTGGAACAAATCTGTTAGCTTTTGAATCAATGCTTTTGTATCGTCATATTTCAATACATATGAAGAAACATCTTCATCTAATCCAGTTTTTGGCCGAAGCCCTTCGATATAATAAGGATTTGGCAAAAAGCGTATATCAAACACGAGATCCGCATCAATTGGCATGCCATGTTTAAAGCCAAATGACATGACGTTCACTGTAAATTGACGTGAATTCACTTCTGAAAATTGGGCACGGATGCGTTCGCGAAGCTCTCTAGGCTTCATGCTCGTTGTATTATAAATATATTGCGCACGTTCTTTGACATCTGCCAAGAGATCCCTTTCACGTTGAATCCCCATCAATGGCAGTCCATTATCCGCTAAAGGATGGGTACGCCTTGTTTCTTTATAGCGTCTGACAAGCGACTCGTCATCCGCATCTAAAAACAGAATCTTTGTCGCAACTAAATCTTCTTTTTCAATCTGCTCTAGCGCTTCGTTCAATGCGGAGAAAAAATCACCGCCGCGTAAATCCATTACGGCTGCAATACGTGATATCTCCTTTTTGGATTCTTTCATTAGATTAAGGAATGTTGGCAATAAAGCAGGTGGCAAATTATCAATACAATAAAAACCCAGATCCTCAAAGCTTTGAATAGCCAAGGTTTTTCCTGCACCAGACATTCCTGTGATAATAATTAATTCGTTTACGGCGTTTTGATTAGACATGATCATCATTCCTTTCAGAGGACATTTGAATGCGCTCCTCCAGCAATTGGAAGTCTTCTGTATATGTAAACGTTCCATATTGAGTACCAGTCTGTTCAACAGCATAAAGCAAATTTGTACGGTCACCTTCTGCCATAGGCAATGTTTTTAATTCTTCAACGGGATGCCACTCAAGTATCCCTTCACGTGTTTCCTTATATGGGGCACCTTCTAAATCTTGAGCCACAAAGGTAAAGAGCATCCACTCATTCACGATCTCTTCATCTCGTTTAATGACCATTGTATATACACCTTTTAGATGGGGGTGAATGGCAGTAGCGCCTGTCTCTTCATAAAATTCTCTGCTCGCCGCTTCAAAAATCGACTCGCCGCCCTCTACTTTACCGCCCGGTGCTACATACCAGCCGCGTCGTGGCTTCTTTAATAATAGTACTTGATCGTCTTTCATCACTAATAAATTGGCGATTCTTTGCACACACGACACCTCGTTTCTCTTTGTCCATATAATTATATTATACAGGCTACTGCACCATGAGTACAAAGGAATTAACATCCGCTCAGTTTACCCCATCGGACAAAGCCTGTCTATAACTCTTCCTAGTAAAAATATCGAAAAAAAAGCTGACTCTTTCGCCTAAAAAAACGAAAAGAATCAGCCACAAGAAATATTAATCTTATAAGGGGTTATGCGAATATTATAGCCCTTTTATTTAACAGAGAGATGTCAACAATGTAGAGTTTATATTACAATTATTGAACCTCAAATTTTTCTTTTAATTCTTCTACATAATGTTGGACTGCTTGCGCAGCGATACTGCCATCGCCTGTCGCTGTTACGATTTGGCGCAATGATTTTTCTCTTACGTCACCTGCTGCATAAATGCCTTTAATAGAAGTTTCCATTAAGTCATTTGTTTCAATATAACCAGTTTTGTTTAAGATGCCTAAGTCTTCAAACGGTTTTGTTAAAGGCAGCATTCCGATATAAACGAATACACCATCAATTGGCATTTCTTGTTCTGTACCATCTACTGTAGATACAAGCGTTGCGCTGCCAACTTTTCCATCGTTTTCATGGATTTCTTTTACTGTATGGTTCCAAATGAAATCAATTTTTTCATTTGCAAATGCACGGTCTTGAATAATTTTTTGCGCGCGCAATTGATCACGGCGATGCACGATTGTCACTTTGTTCGCGAAACGTGTTAGATAGATTCCCTCTTCGACTGCAGAATCTCCGCCGCCAACTACAATCAAGTTTTTATTTTTAAAGAATGCTCCGTCACAAACAGCGCAATAGCTGACGCCACGGCCACCAAGCTCTTTCTCGCCAGGTACACCCATTTTTTTGTATTCAGCACCTGTAGAGATAATGATTGCACGTGTTTTGAATTCTTTAGAAGTTGTTTTGATTGTTTTATACTCTTCGCCATCAACGATTTCTGTTACGTCGCCGTAAGCATATTCTGCACCAAATTTTTTGGCGTGTTCAAACATTTTAGTCGATAATTCAGGTCCTAAAATGGAATCAAAACCAGGATAGTTTTCGACTTCCTCCGTATTCGCCATTTGTCCGCCTGGAATACCTCTTTCTAACATCAAAGTAGAAAGATTACCGCGTGATGTATAGACTGCTGCTGTCATTCCGGCAGGTCCTGCACCAATAATCACAACATCATAAATTTTTTCTTCTGACATGTTTGCTCCTCCTAGTTGGATCTATTTCATTAGTTCTAATCTTAGAGGATATCCTTTCATTATGACAAGATATCTGCTTGCAGCATGCCTCTATTGATCAAATAAAGGCAAATACTGAATAAGTTCATTCACATATTTCGTTAAAGTCTGTGAAGATATACCATAGTACTTAGCAATCTCTTTTTTTGTGATATCCTTCGTGCGCGACGATTTATACATATATTCAGTTGCCGCTGCAAGAGCTTTAGGATTTTTAAATAGATACTCTTTTTCCCATGCTCGTTCAAAAAGAACAAACCACATTTGGAATATAAATGTGTCGTGTAGCTTCAGTGGCTTGAATTCCTTATATAGAAGTTCTGCTACTTCAATAGCTTTCAAAAACACTTTTATACGTTCGCCGTCTCCTAAAAAGTCTTGATCTAGTGCATAAGCCAAAAATAATTTTTCGATAGTGGTGTATTCATCTACATTGATAATGCTAGGATGGCCGACGATTTCTTGCTGGTACGGCGATTTGCCAAGCAAAAATAAACCAAGCAGCCTCTCGCTACTATAGCCACTTTCTAATTTTTCAATAATGAAATTCCGATTGTTTTCAATAGCTTCTTCATCTTCCAGCGCATTATTGATCAGCCAAGGTTCAAACCCTTTCTTTTCTGGATCAATGGCAATCAGCTCATCCCATGTTTCTCTCGCTTCTTCTTCATGGCCAGTAAAATATGAGGCATGTGATAGCCAAAAGTAAAAGCCAGAGTCTCCTTGAAAGCCTTGCACTTTCATACTATGTAGCCAATGGTATGCTTCTTTATAACAGCCGATTAAAGCTAATGTCGCACCCAATTTATAGCGCTGTTCAAAGGAATATGGGCAAAGCTTCACAAGCAATGACTTTAATTCTTCGACCTCGCTATCATCTTTTTCATAATAGGCCATGACCGTTAGATTGCATAATGCAAACAAATTGCCATAATTCCCTTTCAACACTTGGTACAACAAGGCTCTTGCTTGTTCTGCATCACCTTTATAAAAGTAGGCAAGTGATAGATTGTTGTATGCAGGCCAGACATCTGGATGATCTGCAATAATTTCTTCTAATATGGTAATAGCTTCATCTAATTCGCCAGTTTCCATATACTTTCTGGCTTTTTCCTGCAAATAAGCAACCTCACGTTCCACTGGTTGAAGTGAAAAGCCGCTCTCTTCCATTGACGTAGCAAACTCAATAATATCAATGGCTTCTTCCGCATATTCACCCATTTCATCAAGGCGAAGATATTCTTCTGCATAATATTTGGCATCATCTGTAAAGCCAGCTTGCGCAGAAGCTTCTGCTAAAAAGAGGAGAATCTCGGGCTCATTGGGATCAATCTCATTTGCTTTTTTCAATAAATCTAAGGCATGGTCAAGCTGCCCCGCTTCCAATTCGAGAATAGCGTATTGCAATAAAATAAGAGAATCATCTGGGCTAAGCTCCACTGCCCTTTTTAAATATTTATGCGCTTTCCCTTCTTGATCTCGATTTAGTGCTTGTACAGCTTTTTTATAGTAAAATTCTCCGCTAGGAATAAAGGAAACAACATTTTTCCGCGTATTATGTTCACTTTTCATATCTTGAAATGATCCTCCGAAATAAAATAAGGAACGCTTTCATACGTTCCTTAAACATAGTATCCACCATTATATCATATAATTGTTCATTTCATACGTATAAAATCTTCCCTCATCTACTTAGCGAGAAGTTAATCGGAGCTCCAATCAGCGATACATTGTGTTGTCTCGTTGAGTGGAGCTCCCTCGCATCTCTACTTATTTAGTAGTATCTGGTCCATCAGAGGCTTTGTTTTCCTTTGGATAAATAATCCTCATTGGATTGCCACCTACAAATGCGCCTGCTGGCACATCTTTGTTTACAAGTGTCATAGCTGAGACAATCGCATCGTTGCCAATTTCAACTCCTGGAAGAATAGTCGTGTTGGCGCCAATCATAACACGATCCCCAATGATAACATCGCCTAAGCGATACTCATTAACTAAATACTCGTGAGCGAGGATGGTTGTATTAAAGCCAATAATGGTATCGCTGCCTACCTTTATCCGTTCAGGAAACATTGTGTCTGGTGTGACTTTCAATGCAAAAGAGGTTTTTTCTCCGACTTCCATTTTCAAGAAAGTCCGATACAACCAATTTTTCATAGAAAGGAAAGGGGTATAGCGAGCGATTTCAATCACGATAAAGCATTTGGCGACTTTCCAAAAAGAAACGGTTTTATAGATTTGCCAAAGAGAGGTAGACCCTGTAACAGGGTACCTCTCTGTTCTACGCATGCACAGACTCCTCTATTATAGCTAATAAGTCAGTGATGTGGTGTAGCATATAATCCGGATTGAAATTCATCAAGAATTCTTCTCCTTTTGCAGACCAGGCAACACCTGCCGTTTTGACACCTGCGTTTTTCCCACCTTCAATATCATGGGAGTTGTCTCCAATCATTATTACTTCATCTTTATTAAGGTTCATTTTGTTTAGGGCTAATAGGATTGGCTCGGGATCTGGCTTGGCATGTGTTACTTCATCTATGCTGACAATTACTTCAAACAAATGTTCAACCCCTAGCAAACGAAGACCCTTTAATAATGGATCTCTTCTTTTTGTTGAGACAATTGCTAGTCGAATTCCTTTCTCATAAAGCAATTCCAACGTTTCTTTTACACCATCAAATTCCTTTGCTAGCTCATCATGATGTTCTTCGTTCCAAACGCGGTATTTCAATATCCAATCTTCAGCCTTTTCAGCATCTATGGATGAAAATGACTCGATTAATGTCGGCCCGATAAAAGGAAGCATGTCGTCTCTTGTAAATTTCCCGGGAAATTCCGCATCTAACACATATAAAAATGTTTGGATTATCAGTTCATTCGTGTCTAGCAATGTTCCATCAAAGTCAAAAAGCAATCCTTTAAATTTTGTATCTGTCATTTTTTACATACCCCTTTTCCTGTCCAATAACTTCTCCTAATCCTTATAGCGCACGGGTTTTTTTATTGTTACCCTGCGGTAAATAATTAGGATGGCGCCCACGATTAAACCAATTAGCGATACAATTTGGGCCATTCTCAAATTACCGATCAACAAACTGTCTGTACGCATTCCTTCGATGAAGAAACGACCAAACGAATACCACATTATATATGTAAGGAATATTTCCCCACGCCGTAAGTTCACTTTACGAAGCAATAATAATAGAACCAATCCTACTAGATTCCATAACGATTCGTATAAAAATGTAGGATGATGATAGAAACCATTTACATTCATTTGTTCAATTAACCAATTTGGCAAATGCAAACTCTCTAAGAATGAACGGCTCACAACACCGCCATATGCCTCTTGGTTCATAAAGTTTCCCCAACGGCCAACGATTTGTCCGATAATAAGTGAAGGGGCCAAGATATCAGCTACCTTCCAGAAGCTAACGCCTCGTTTACGTGTGAAAATAATCGCCGTGATGAATGCACCGATTAATGCTCCATGGATGGCTATGCCTCCATGCCAAATTTGTATAATTTGATCTGGGTGTGAAGCATAATATGGCCATTCAAAAATGACATAGTAAATTCTCGCGCAAATTATAGAGATGGGCACTGCCCATATTAGTAAATCGGTTAGAAAATCTTCATTAAACCCTCTTTTGCGCATTTCGCGTTGTCCTACGATATAGGCTATTACAATACCTGTTGCAATAATGACTCCATACCATCTGACCGAAATAGGGCCGAGCTTAAGTGCCACAGGATCTATGGCTAATAAAATTGAATCAAACACATTTGTTGCTCCTTCCATTCCATCTGCTTTACTTTAATCCTGATTCATCTTTCTCTTCAATCACTCGATTTAATCTTTTAGAGAATTCTTCTGCTGCGTTAACGCCTAGCGTTTTCAAGCGGTGATTCATAGCAGCTACTTCAATAATATCAGATAAATTTCTTCCCGGCCTTACAGGGATTGTTAGCTTAGGTAATTCTGTATCAATAATTTTCAGTGTTTCGGTTTCAAGGCCTAGCCGATCGTAGGTTTTTTCAGAATCCCAAATTTCTAAATCGACAACGAGAGAAATACGTTTATGCTTGCGAACAGCGCTCGCCCCAAATAACGTCATAATATCGATAATACCTAGTCCACGAATTTCTAATAAATGATTGATTAAAGGAGGGGCACTTCCAATTAAGCTTTCTCCTTCTTGGCGAATTTCTACACAGTCATCCGCAACAAGACGATGCCCTTTTTTTATTAATTCCAGCGCTGTTTCACTTTTGCCCACACCACTTTTCCCTGTAAGCAGTACGCCAATGCCATAAATGTCGACCAGTACGCCATGCATAGCTGTAGAAGGCGCTAAACGACTTTCTAAATAATTGGTCAACTGGCTCGAAAAACGGGTTGTTGGCAGTTTTGTTGTTAACACTGGGACTTGATGTTTTTTAGAGGCTTCTACAAGAGCCTTTGGCACTTCCATATCATGTGAAACAATGATTGCGGGTGTCTCTTTTGAACAAAGCTTGTTCATTCGGTCAATTTGTATTTCCTCTGACAACAACTCATAGAAAGACAGCTCCGTTTTTCCTAATAGCTGTACGCGTTCTGCCGGATAATGCGTAAAATATCCCGCCATTTCTAGGCCTGGACGTGATATATCACTTGTTAAAATATGGCGGCCAATTCCTTCTTCACCGCTAATTAACGTCAGATGTAATGCTTCAATAATGTCCTTTGTACTCACTTGGTCTAATGCCATCTTTCTGACCACCTTTTCAAATCTCTATGCTATCAACATTCTAACATAAGTATATAGAAGAACATATCATGCAACTTTGCTTGGTTATGTATAGTATTTATTTAAACAACAAAAAAACTAGCTCCCTTAGATGAAAGCTAGTTTAAATCATTATTTTTTCTCAGATAGCCATTTTGCAACAGCATCTAGTTCATCGCCTTCTACTAGACCAGCTGGCATGTTGCCTTTACCGTTTTTCAAGACATCTTTAATTTGATCTTCAGATAGCTGTGAACCAATTTTTCTTAGGTCAGGACCGACTGCACCTTGTAATTCATTGCCGTGGCATGAAATACATTTTTGTTGTGTAACCGCTTCTGCATCAACTTTTGCTGTTGAGTTAGAAGTAGACTCGTCAGTCTTATTGTTGTCTGCGGTATTATCCGTCTTATTGTTTTCAGTTGTTGTAGTATCAGTAGCGGATTTGTCTTTATCGCTATCATTTCCGCCACCACAAGCACCTAGTACAAGCGCTGAACCGAACAACATTGCTAATAAAGCTTTTTTCATCATCATACCTCCTAGGGATTGGGATTAGTACGCTTACACAGTAAGTATACCAAAGACATTCACAAATTAAACATGGTGATATTATTTAATTGTGACGCTTTCATGCAATTAGAACTATAAAATAATAGCCCTTTATTTATACCCGTATTTTTTCTTTTTAAACAATAATAGTTCATTTTTTAGCAAATAGTATTAACCCACTTGGCAGAAGCTTTCGAAATAGAAACAATGGAATCATACGGGATCTCTAAATCGTCAGCTAATACACTGACTTGCTCTAAATGCATTCTCTCTATGGCGATGGCTAGCTGAAGAAACGGCTGCATATCCGTATCCCCACCGCAGATTGTCTCTGCTACTTCGTCCGTTAAAGGCATATGCTGAAGGATTGTATGGATAGGCCTTTGTAGTATGGCATCTATTAACGAAAACATACCTATCAAGAAATACTCAGACATATTCTTTTTTCTAGTATGTTTCGCTAATAACTCACATGTTTTAGCACGTACTAAAGAGGTTTTCATCAATTCATCAAATGTGCCACCTGTATTAAACTTTTGTGATTCACGATAAATTAAGATATACACCCATCTTTTCAGATCCTCTAGACCTAGGAGCAGTATCGCTTGTTTGATCGATCTGATTTTGGATTTTGTGCGTTTAGCGGAGGAATTGATTAACTGTAGAAGCTTGTACGATAATGCAATGTCATGTTCAATATTCTCGCTAATTTGGTTGATATCAGGCTCTTCCGCTCGTAATAATGCAATTACCTGATAATAATGCAATAAATTAGCAGGCACATCCTGTCCTTTAATAATTTGCGGTTGCATAAAGTAGTAGCCTTGAAACAGTTTGTATCCTTTTTTTAATGCTTTTTCATATTCTTCTCTTGTTTCAACCTTCTCTGCCAAAAGCGTGATATGTGGAAACTTTCGTTTGACCAGCATTTCAATTTTTTGCCGGTCCTCCTTTTTAGTATTCAAGAAGTCTACCTTAATGATATCTATATATGTAAATAATTCTTCGTAAGTCGCAGAGAAATCATGCAAAACAAAATCATCAAGCGCTATTCGGTAGCCCTTTACTTTTAATTCTTTTAAACGACGGATTAAAGACTTCGTTATAGGGATATCCTCCAGTATTTCGATAACAAACTGCACAGGATTTAAGTGGTCAAAAATATCGCTCATCAATAAATTTTCTGTAAAATTGATAAAACAAGGCTTTCCATTCGACAGGACATCCATCCCGATAGAGAAGAGCGAATTAACAATCACATCTACTGTTGCTAAATCAGCATCAATGGAAGGGAATCTATTACTCTCACTCCCGCTTCTATATAACAATTCATATGACTGAACTTGATCAAAGCCATTAAATATAGGCTGCCTACCAATAAAGACTTCCATTTTGACGCCCCTCCGCTTTACGCTACTTTTATCTCTTTTTAACTTGGTTTTGATCCCACCCATATGTAAATAAATTGATAAAATATTGGTGAGAATCCTTTGCCTTTAACGCCCGATTAGTCAACTAACACTCGGTAGAATTTCGTTTGAGCGAAGTTTCACTTTTATTCAATATTATAACATTTATTTCAATAATATCTGTAAAAAGTTATAAAAACCTTTTTAACCGACAGAAAGCATCCCTTATAAATATTTATCTTTTACAAGGGATGCTTTCTTATACTTTTATTTTTTTTTAAACCTCGGAGCGATCAAACCAATAATGGCTGGCAGAATTGAAACAAATACAATTCCTAAAATGAAAACAGAAAAGTTATCTTTCACAATTTTGATGTTTCCAAAGAAGTAACCACAAAAGACTGCGATTAGTACCCACAGCAATGCACCTGCCACGTTGTACATAATAAAGTATGGATAACGCATTTTGCTGGCTCCTGCCACAAATGGAATGAACGTACGAATTAATGGCATAAACCGAGCGATCATAACGGTTTTACCGCCATGTTTTTCAAAGAAGGCATGCGCTTGATCCAAATTTTCTTTTTTTATAAATCGACCAAAAAAGCGGTGGTTTGAAATAGCTCCGCCCACTTTCTTACCGATTTCATAGTTCAATGAATCGCCCAATACGGCTGCTACAAAGAATATGCCAAGAACAGTCCATAGGTTTAAACCACCAATGGCAGCCATGGCTCCAGCCGCAAATAGTAATGAATCGCCCGGCAAGAATGGCATAATAACAACACCAGTCTCCACGAATACGATTAAAAATAGTATTCCATATACCCACTTTGGATATTGGCTGACTATACTTTTTAAATGTTCGTCAATATGCATAATAAAATTAAATAACCCTACTATTAGATCAATCATTCTTTCACTCTCATTCTATAGTATCATCTTAACCATCATACATTTTTCTCGAAATGATGTCACTGTTTAGAAGTTTATATACAATACAAACGATTGCTTCAATAGAAGGTTTCGGAAAAATTTTATTAACATCAACGGACTACTTAACTTATATCTTTTATATAAAGATTGAAATACTTGAATTATGCCCTCTTATAAATATTTCTTAAACCAATCTAAGATTTGCTCTAGTCTTTGAATTCTTAAATTAGGCAATCCTGTGCGTGATAAGTTGTGTTCAGCTTTTGGAAAACGGACAAATTGTGTTGTTTTGCCCATCGACTTTAAAGTAATGTATAGCTGTTCTGCTTGCTCAATCGGACAGCGATCATCCTCTTCCCCGTGCAATATCAAAAGTGGTGTTTCGATGTTTTGACTGTATTTTAATGGTGAATGGTGCCAAAGTTTTTCTACATCCGTCATGTCAGCACCAATCTGCCATTCAGAGAAATAGTAGCCGATATCTGAAACGCCAAAGAAGCTTACCCAGTTTGAAATAGAACGTTGTGTGACTGCTGCCTTAAAACGATTTGTATGACCGACAATCCAATTGGTCATAAAGCCGCCATAACTGCCACCTGTCACGCCTAATCTGCTCGTATCAATCCAATTATAGTTAGCCAGGACATGGTCAAGTCCTGCCATTATATCTTCATAATCCCCTTCACCATAATGATTGCGACACCCATCAACGAACTGTTGACCATAACTATGGCTACCTCGTGGATTCACATATAACACTCCATAGCCTTGTGCTGCTAACAATTGCAGCTCATGGAAGAACGTATTGGCATACATAGTATGCGGTCCACCATGAACTTCGACAATGAGCGGATATTTCTCGCCTTCTTTAAAAGTAGCAGGCTTCATAATCCAGCCATTCACAGTCCAACCTTCATCACCCTCATAGCTTATTTTTTCCGGTTGTACAAGCGTTGTTTCTTCAAGCCATGCATCATTGTAATGTGTGATTTGTTCTCTTTTCCCAAGTGTAATCTCATACTTGAAAAGCTCTCCAGGAAACACAGGGTTGCTTACAGCCAGAATAGCGGTTTTTCCGTCTCTTGATACATCAAATCCATAGATATGCTCATCTTCAGGGCTTGCAGGATAAATCGCTCCTTCTAGAGTTGCATAATAAAGTCTTACATCGCCAAATGTGGATAAGACAAAGTACAAGTCATTATGCTCAGTCCACACTACTGTTTTGAGCTCTGCATTTTGCTGCACATCGCCAACTGATAAGTCACCTACTGGCAAATCAAGCGCTTGTGTTAAATTCCAAGAATGCTTGCTTTCTATATCATATATAAAGAGATTGGCTTGCGCTGCATTTTTATATGCAAAATCACTACCTGAATAGGCAATATACCGATCATCAAATGAAAAGGCAGCAGATCCGTAATATCCTTCCTCTTCAACTATGATTTCCTCTTCTTTGGTCTTTAGATCGATCAAAATAATAGGTGAACGCCAATCATTATCTGTGTTCTCTACGCGATTCACTGAAACAATTAAGCTCGACCCATCATGAGAAATATCTTGCAAGCTATAATCATATGTATCAGTAAATAATCGGTTGATTGTCTTACTATGAATATTAATTTGCCCAATTTGGCTATGTGTTTTTTGCGGAAGTAATCCTACGCCGTTGAGCTTATATTTCATTCCGTCTACTACATAAGCTTCGGGTAACTCTTCTTTTTTCTCTTCCTTTTTATCAGTAAATTCTTTTCCGTCTTCTACGCGTGCAGAAAACCAAATTTCTTCATTAGACGGGGCCCATAGAAATGAGTCGACACCCTTGTCGAACTCAGTCAATTGTTTTGCTTCTCCACCACCAACAGATAACACAAATAACTGGTTTTTTTCTTTTCTTGTCGACAAGAAAGCAATGGAACGTCCATCATTTGACCATTTAACAGAAGAAATACGCTCTTCTCCAAATGTCCATGGCACTACATCGTTCGTATCCAAATCGATATGGATTAAATACGAAAAATACTTATTCTTTTCTTTATCCATCTTTGTTTGTATCGCCACAGCCTCTTTCCCACTAGGTGATAAAACAGGTGCCCCTACTGAAGTCAATTGAAACAAGTCATGCGTTTGAATCGTTTTTTTCATATTTAACACTCCTTATTTTCAGATTATTTATACTATAACTTATTTCGTAATACTAAGGAAATGTTTTTATTGCTTTTTTACTTATATAGTAACAGAATTCAGATTATTCTTTTTTATCTAGTCCTT
Organism: Rummeliibacillus stabekisii; assembly: GCF_007988965.1. GTDB lineage: Bacteria > Bacillota > Bacilli > Bacillales_A > Planococcaceae > Rummeliibacillus > Rummeliibacillus stabekisii. The sequence continues at coordinate 84,847 of NZ_BJVD01000004.1, read as the reverse complement.
AATATGGTATGATGCTAGAGTAAATATTATTTTAAGGATTGAAGGAGTTTTACTTATGAGCAAAAAACCACATCTTCAACGTGGGTTGGAGTCCCGACATATCACCTTGATGTCGCTTGGCGCTGCTATTGGAGTTGGATTATTTCTAGGTTCAGCAGGCGCTATTCAGTTAGCTGGTCCCTCTATTTTAATCGCCTATGCTCTCGGAGGGATTGTCATTTTCATCATCATGCGAGCACTTGGTGAAATGGCTGTCGAAAATCCAGTCGCCGGTTCCTTTAGTCGTTATGCCCAGGATTATCTTGGACCAATGGCAGGATTTATTACTGGCTGGAACTATTGGTTTTTATGGATTGCCACTTGTATGGCGGAAATCACAGCAGTCGGCATTTATATGCAATTGTGGTTCCCTGATTCTCCGAAATGGGTCTGGGCGCTAGCAGCTTTAATTCTCATGACAATCATTAATTTAATTGCCGTTAGTGCATTTGGCGAATTTGAATTTTGGTTTGCCTTCATTAAAATATTTGCTATTGTCGCAATGATTGTATTGGGCCTAGGTGTTATCCTATTTGGAATTGGCAATGGCGGAATTGCAGTCGGCATTAGCAATCTCTGGAGTCACGGCGGTTTTATGCCTCACGGTGTAAAAGGAATATTCTATTCGCTCCCAATCGTCATGTTTGCATTCCTAGGCGTGGAAATGATTGGCGTTACAGCAGGTGAAGCTAAAAATCCGAAAAAAGTGATTCCTAAAGCGATTGACACTGTTTTATGGCGAATTTTGCTCTTCTATATTGGTGCGTTGACTGTTATCATGTCGATTTATCCATGGAACGAGATAGATACCAATAATAGCCCATTTGTATTGATGTTCGATCAAATAGGATTACGCTATGCAGCAGGGATTATCAATTTTGTGGTTTTGACAGCTGCTCTATCTAGTTGCAATAGTGGTATTTTTAGTACAGGCCGTATGTTGTTCAATCTAGCTGAACAAAACCAGGCACCTGCCCTATTTAAGAAGGTAAGCAAAGGCGGTGTTCCGTCAGTTGCAATCATCGCTTCAGCATTCGTTTTGCTGATTGGTGTACTTCTAAACTATGTGGTAGCAGAAAAAGTTTTCGTTTGGGTGACAAGCATCTCTACGTTTGGCGCTGTATGGACATGGATTGTCATATTGATTAGTCAAATGAAATTCCGTAAATCCTTATCCGAAACTCAAGTTTCTAAATTGAGCTATAAAGCGTTTTTATATCCATTCAGCTCATACCTTGCTATTGCTTTTTTAGTGTTAGTCGTATGCTTAATGGCTGTGTTCCCAGATACACGCGTCGCACTTATAGTCGGTCCGATTTGGATCGTTTTCTTAGTCGTTTTATATCTCGTAAAATACAAAAAAGCATAAGAGGCATAAAAAAGATGGTTTTGGGAGACAACCCCAAACCATCTTTTTGTATTCCTTATGCACGAGACAATGCTTGGCTTTTTAAATTTCTACGCAGTATTTTACCTGTTGTATTTTTTGGTAGCTCTTCTAATAGTATAATTTCTTTTGGACATTTGTATTTTGCTAGATGCTCTTTACAATAGGTATGCAATTCATCTTCCGTAATTGAAGGGTCCTTCAATACAACATATGCTAATACTTCTTCTCCTAAGTTAGGGTCTGGAATGCCCACTACTGCTGCTTCCAGAACTCCAGGATGGCCATAGAATACTTCTTCTACTTCCCTCGGATAGACGTTATAGCCACCGACAATAATCATATCTTTTTTACGATCGACAATATAGAAGTATCCTTCTTCATCCATTCGCGCCAAATCTCCGGTATACAGCCAACCATCACGAATGGCCACAGCTGTTTCTTCTGGCATTTTATAATATCCTTTCATTACATTCGGTCCTTTTACAACAAGCTCTCCGACTTCTCCGACCGGCACTTCTTCTCCTAACTCATTGAACACTTTATTTTCAACATTTACGATATTCGTACCAATAGAACCTGCCTTGCGTTCCCGATCTAGTGGGTTAAAACAAGTAACTGGTGAAGCTTCCGATAATCCGTAGCCTTCAGAAACGCGAACATTGAATTTCTCTTCGAAGTTATGAAGCAACGCGACCGGCATAGAAGAACCCCCGGAGATTGCGAGTCGCAGGGATTTTAAATCCTCTGGGTTTCCTTCTGGATATTGATAAAGGAAGTTGTACATAGTTGGAACACCAGCAAAAATAGTTGGCTTGAATTCTCTTCCAATACGGAAGATTTCTTTTGGACTGAAAGTAGGTGTTATGATCAACTCGGCTGATGTTAATAATGGTGCATTTACTACAACGGAAAGCGCGAAAACATGAAATACAGGTAATGTAGTGATCACGCGGTCTTCCGCAGTGAATGTTAAATAGTCTGCAATGTCCCGAGCATTTGAATAAAGATTACCATGCGTCAACATCGCACCTTTTGGGCGCCCTGTTGTACCCGACGTGTATAAAATAACAGCCGTGTCATCACTATCAATCTCCATCGGCTTTACAGAAGGTGAAGATTCTTTCATAATTTGTCCAAATGAATGGACTCTTTCTTTTATATTTGGCGGTAATGCTTTCAGTTTTTCGATTGTATTTTCATTTGTTTCACAGACAATATATGTTTCTACTTCTGGGAAAGCCTTTAAGCCAGCCTCTACGAGCGGAAGCAAAGCATCTAACGCGATGATCGCTTTCGCATCTCCATTTCGAACAATATATGTAATCTCATCCGGCGTATACAGTGGATTCACTGGAATGGCTGTAGCTCCAATACGCATTGTGGCATATAAAGAGATAATAAAATGCGGTGTATTTCCTAATAAGAAAACCACATGATCCCCTTTTTCTACCCCTAAATCCTTTAATGCAGTAGCAAGCTTCGAAACGGACTCTTCAAACTCCCCATATGTCGTATCTTTTCCCCCAAAATGATACGCAATCTTGTCGGCTTGCTTTAAAGATGTGTTATAAATCTCTGACACTAAATTCATATTCCCACCCCTTTTTGTTAGAATAAAATGAATAGTCATTCATTTTTACTCTCCTCTATTATATAGAAATCAGAATAATAAAACAATAGACAGCTATTTCTAGTGTCTATTGTTTTTGATTAAGCTCTTATATGTGCAAGGTAACGCCAGCGAATCAAATAAAAGTAACAAATTTGGATAGCCGTAATTCCTGCCAACACGATGATCGTTTCTTTTATGATAGAGAGATCTGCTATGCCTTTCCAGAATACTTGCAACGCCATAAAGGCAAATGTGCTATGGAGCATTGCCAATCCCCATGGTAAGAAGAATTGCGTAATTAATTGGCTATCGACAATTTTTCTTAGTTCTTTATGTGTCACGCCCATTCGACGGAGTGTATCGAATTGTTTTTTGTCTTCTTCAAGACCTGTATATAACTTGAAGTATATAAAGCTGCCAGAAGCAAGGAAGAAGACAGTTGATGCCAACAGGCCGATAAATAACAATAACGCAAAAGTAGAACGGAAAAATGAATAGTCTAAACCCGGATTTTCAAAGTAGAAAGGCAGCTGATCCTGCTTATTGGCCACATAGGCGTTCGAAACCATTACATCTAAATCTGTTCCAATATCTTTCGTCTCAGTCCACTGTGGCACATAGAATACAAAGATATGGGTTGTTGATTGTCTTGTTTCTGCTCCTTGAATAGGATCTATAATCATGTGAAAGTCAATGTCATTAACGATAATCACATTCGTACCTAATTCAGTCGGTGAAAATAGCACCTTCGGGTAGACCTTATCAATGGAAAGCGAAACGTTATTTTCCTCAAGGACCGTATTTACTTTTTTCGTCTTTAACTCATTAATAGAATCGAGTGAATACGGCAAAAACATCGCCTCACCAGGTCTTAAATTGACGACTGGATAGCCAAAAACAATGGCCAATCGATTGATATCCGACTGCTTCATAATCTTGACAGACCTTTTTGTATAGGAGGAAGTTTGACGTTTGATATCAAATTTATTTAAGTGATAACTTAGCCCCTTCTCCTCTAATTCATTAATCAACCCTGTAATATGCTCTCGTTCATAGGGATTTCCATATTTACTAGAATAGACAAGGCCTAACGGATTGAGCTGATGATACTGATGCGTAAATGTAGACATAGAGCTCAGCGTTCCAACAGCTAAAAAGGCTAATGTCGATACCATACATGTGATAAAAAACATTCTTGCATTTTCCCTCATGATAGCAGATATCTTTGCAAGCGATATGATATGGTACTTCTTCCAGTACCATTTCTTATGTGCCCGTAAGCGTGATAATAAAAAAGGTACGGAGTCTGTAAAAAACCAATACGTTCCCAGCACGGCAAAAGGCGGAGTCAATATTGTAAAGATGACTAGATACTGTTTTTGTATTTGGCTTGCCATTATATAGGCTGCCAACAGCAACAGCATACCGAGGAGCCCTCTCCAAACGGAAAACTTCGATAACTGCTCATTCCGCCAATAACCTCTCAACAAGCTGACTAAATGAACATCTTTTATAAACATTACGCTAATAAAAGAAATGATGACAAATAGGCTTGTAAAAATACTAATGGTCAGCGCGAATGGTTTCCAAGAAAAATATAACGGAAGGCTATCAATCTGCAAAATCTCTCGAACAATCATAAAGAAAAATTTTGCAAAGGCATAGCCAAAAAGAATGCCCACAATAATCGCTGCCATACCGATAATCATTGTCTCAAATAAAATCAGTTTATTTAGCTTTCTCTTTTCCATCCCTAACTGAAGCAATAAGCCAAATTCCGTTAGGCGTGCCTCCAAAAAGGCTCTCATCGAGTACAGCAAAAAGAACAACATAAATAAAACAAGAATTACTTCTGCTATGACCATCCCTTGAAAAGCAATTTCCTGCAGAAATTCATTTTCGAGTTTGGGATGAAACATCAGCATTGAGTAAATAAAGAAAACCATAACAGAGGCAACACTTGAGAGAAAGAAAGCTGCATAGACTCGACGATTTCTGATTACGTTACGGAATGCGAATTGTCGAAAAGTCACCGACATGCCCTCCTAATAAGCTCAACACATTTAAAATCGCCTGGAAGAAGGTTTGACGATGGTTGTCTTTATAAATTTCGTTAAAATACTCGCCATCCTTTATAAAAAGTACACGGTCACAATAGCTTGCTGCAATCGGGTCATGCGTTACCATCACGATGGTTGTATTTTCCTCTTTATTAATACGGCCAAGCAATTGCAGCACATCTCCTGAAGCCTTGGAATCCAGATTTCCTGTAGGCTCATCAGCCAACAGAAGGGATGGCTTATGAATGATGGCCCGTCCGATTGCTGTCCGTTGAGCTTGGCCACCTGATATCTCATTTGGCCTTTTTTGCAGAATATCTTCTATGCCCAATTGTTTGGCAACCAGCTGCACCCTTTCCTGCATCATGGAAGGATCTTGGTCATCCAGTGACAAAGGCAGCACCATATTTTCCTCAACCGTTAGCATTTGTAAAAGATTGAAGTCTTGAAAAACAAAACCTAGCTGCCTTCTTCGAAAGTAAGCCAGATCATTCTTCTTAAGCTCAGTGGGTTTAATCCCGTTTATTACGATGTCGCCAGATGTTTGTGTATCTATAGTTGAAATCATATTAAGCAATGTGGTTTTTCCGCTTCCTGATGGACCCATAACAGCCAAGAATTCGCCTTTTTCAACTTCAAAGCTTAACTGATTGATTGCACGGTGCGTTACTTTTCCTTCATATACTTTTGTCACGTCTTGTATATTCAATAATGCCATATGAATTCCTCGCTTTTATCATTTTCTAGAAGGCTTTCTTTCACATAAACGGGTAGACAAAGCTAGGGAAACAGAATTTTTGTAGGTCTAGTCAAATTCATTCGTGGAAGTGACACTTAAAAGAAATGCGCACTGTTGTACCTTCCCCGACTGCTGAATCAATCTCCATATGATGGCCAAGTTTCTCACATACTTCTTTTGCCAAATATAGTCCCATACCGGTCGATTCGGCTGTTTTCCGGCCATTCTCTCCTGTGAAAAAGGCTTTGGTTACACGTTTTAAATCAGAAGGCGGGATTCCAATGCCTTCATCTTTAATGGTAAGGATGACGTGCCCATGGTCATGAGAGGATGATATATATACTTTTTTTCCTTTTTCAAACGTATATTTCACCGCATTGGTAATGAATTGCCCAACGATAAACTTAAACCATTTTGCATCTGTCGCTACTATACAATCTTCGTCCACTTTAATTTGAGGATATACCTGATTTTTAATAAATAAACGTTTGTTTTCATTAATAACCGAGCTGACCAATGGTAATAATGCTACCTGTTCAATTTTCATATCCTCTTCAAAAGTATCTAGACGCGCATTCATCAAAACGGTTTCTAAACCTCGCCTTAATCGCTCAACTTCTTCTCGCACACTTTCTCGGTCCAGTTCAGTTTCATCTTGCAGCAACAGCTCCAAAACGCTGATGGGCGTTTTCATTTGATGTACCCATTGATTCATAAACTGCATTTGCCTTTTTTGATGAGCGTATAGGGCTTGAGCTTCTAATTCATATAACCGGTATAGCTCGTGTATATACTTTTCAGTGGCTATATTTTCCGGCATTTTAGCATTTTTCTGCAAAGCCTCTTCCATCTTTAAAGGTTTTTGCAGTATTTTCCCATAGAAGGACTGTCTCATAACATAGCGTGTGAATAGGAAAGTAATAGTCAAAATGATTGAAATGATTACTGTATATATGGCTGTATCTGTATTTCTAAAGCCATCTAGCCAATAGAGCAAAAGAATAAATAAAACTAGGAGCAGATTAAAGATTAAAAAACCAATATGATCCTTTATAAATAATTTGATAGAATCCATTGTTATTGTTCCTCTTCACATAATACAAATCGATAACCAGCGCCCCGAACTGTTTCGATAGAAGATTGGATGGAGTAATCGGAGAGTTTTTTTCGTACGCGAGCCATATTCACATTAAGCGTATTCTCATCTACAAATGATTGATCATCCCATAGCTCTTCTAAAAGCTGTTCACGCGTCACGACTTTTGGAGTCGAGCCCATTAATAATTCCAGAATGACACATTCTTTTTTCTGCAGAGGTATAATTTCGTTCTTGCTGTGGAGCTCCATTCTTTCTATATAAAGCTGAAATTGCCCAAGTTTAATGACTCTTTCTTTTTGGGTTGCCGCATATTCCCCGTATGTTCTTCTTAAATGGCTTTTAATCTTAGCTAGAACAATTTCGTAATTAAATGGCTTTGTTATAAAATCATCTCCGCCATTCTCCAATGCAAAGATTTGATCCATTTCGCCTGAGCGAGCCGAAATAAATATAATGGGGCATGTCGTCACTTGTCTTAACTGGCGACACCAATAATAACCGTCATATGAAGGCAAATTGATATCTAACAGGACAATATGAGGGCTGAACATTTGAAACTCTTCCAAAATGTTTTCAAAGGATTCTACTGCCTTTACATCATAATGATACCTTCTGAGCGTTTCCGCCAACAGAGATGCTATTTTTAAGTCATCTTCTACAATAAGGATCCGATGTGTAGCCATTAAACTCCCCCCTTTCAATAAGTGTTCGTTTCTATTGGATTCCTACACAGACAGCCGATTAGTGTGACTGCCTGTACAGAAACAACTTTTTTGTTCGTTTAGTATATAAGCTTTAGGAATTCTTCTTTCGATACACCGCCAAAATAAGTCGGGATGTCGATTCCTTCAAGAGCTTCTCCTATTGCATCCAAGCTATATCTTTTTCCTTTTAAAGCTTCTTCGATATCTTTCATTTCCCCTACGCCAAAGAAATCGCCGAAGATATGCACATCCTCCATCAAGCCTTTGTTGACTTCTAAGCGCAAGTCAATAAAACCGGATGGGAATTTACTAGAGCGTTGAATATTGAATTTCGGTGATTGGCCATAGTTCCAATCCCACTGTTGATATCGCTCCTCTGATAGTTTATGAATGTTTGCCCAATCTTCATCGGTGAATTCATAGTATTGAATATTTTCTTCTCCGCCAAATATCGATTTTAAGATTTCCATTCGGAACTCTTCAACTGTGATTGGTTTGTCCATAAAGTCCACAATATTAGCTACACGAGAACGGACAGATTTGATCCCTTTTGATTCAATTTTTTCTTTTCTCACTTTTAATGCATTTACGACTTCATCAATATTTGTATCAAACAAAAGGGTACCATGGCTAAATAGGCGGCCTTTTGTAGAAAACATAGCGTTCCCTGAAATTTTGCGTCCTTCAGCCAGAATATCATTGCGGCCAGACAGCTCCGATTGGATACCTAGGTTTTTCATCGCATCCACAACAGGCTGCGTAAACTTCTTAAAGTTTTGGAACGATTCGCCATCATCTTTTGTGATAAAGCTGTAATTTAAATTGCCCAGATCATGATAGACTGCGCCGCCGCCTGATAAGCGTCTCACAACAATAATATTCTGATCTTCCACGTAATCTGTATTAATTTCTTCAATTGTGTTTTGATTTCTTCCAATAATGATAGATGGTTGATTTATATAAAAAAGCAAATAAGATTCGTCTTCCACATTTAACGTTTTCAGTGCATATTCTTCAATAGCCAAATTAATACGTGGATCTGTGATTCCTTTATTATCTATAAAATACATTGAATACACTCCTCAGTTACAATACTACGTTTATTTTACAATATATTTGGGTTTTTGTATTGACATTTCTCCACCTGTTATAATACAATACATTATAACAAAGCAGTAATATAACAGATATGTTAAGGAGGAGAATTCAATGTTAGAAAACGTTGTAGAATTTTTCAAAAACTTACCTGATAAACACTGTGTAGAATGTGGCGAAAAAATCGATGAACAAAGTGAGTGCTATGCAAACACTTGTGAACATTGCAATACCTTATAACATCCATATTACTTGCTCTTGTGCTCATTCCTTAGAGAATGAACCTATAAGTAATTTGCTTACAACATTTGCTTACAACAAAATCGCAGAAAAAGGATTGTGAATCTCATTCACAATCCTTTTTCTATTAGATACATAGAAAAGACCAGAGAATACAATTCTCTGGTCTTTTCTTTTTAATTATTCAGCTGCTGCTTCTCTTGAAAAACGTTTTTTGTAACGTAAAACGAAATAGCCGCAAGTAATGATTAAGAATACAACCATGCAGGAAATTAATACAACTGCATTAAAGGCAAAGAAGCTCATATCGCCTGTGGAGATGGCTGCTCTAAACCCTTGGATTGAATACGTCATCGGTAAGAATTTATTAAATACTTGTAATGGTTTTGACACTAATTCTAATGGGAATGTACCCGCACTTGTTGTTAATTGCAATACCAAGATAATGATCGCAATAAAACGGCCTGGATTATCTAGGATGGAAACAAGCATTTGAATTAGTGCTAAGAATGTGTAGCTTGCCAAAACAGTCATGAATATAAACGCTGGTACATTGACTACCTCTATTTTTAGGAAAAATAAAGCGATAATGACAACTAGTGTCGATTGAACCAATCCAACAACAGCTAAAACGGATACTTTACTTAAGAACCAAGAAAAGCCGTTTTTCGGTCTGATTGCTGCGTCTACAAATGGATAAATAATCGACAGCATGAGGGCTCCAACGAATAAGCCGAGAGAAAGCATAAATGGAGCAAAACCTGTACCATAGGTTGGTACTTTATTTACTTCTTGTTTCTCTACTTCGACCGGTTCGCCGACCATATCATACGTTTTTTGATTTGCTTTAATTTTAGAAGCTTGGTCATGGGCATCTGCTAGTTTACCTTGCAGTTTATCCGCACCGTCCTGCAATTCGCCTGCACCTGATGCAAGCTGGCTAGAACCATCAGATAGCTGTGCTGATCCGCTGACTAATGATTTGGTACCGTTGCTTAATGTATCTAAACCTGTTGCCAGCTGACCTGAGCCTGTTTGCAATTGACCCATGCCGCCAACTAATGATTTGGTACCGTTACTTAATGTACCTAATCCTGTTGATAATTGACCTGAACCTGCTTGCAATTGACCAATACCGCCAACTAATGATTTGGTACCATTGCTTAATGTACCTAATCCTGTCGTTAATTGAGTAGAACCATTTTGTAGTTTACCCATACCATTGGCAAGTGAGTTTGTGCCATTGCTGAGTGTACCAAGGCCTGAAGTTAATTTACCTGAACCTGTTTGCAAGTGGCCTAATCCATTATCAAGCGAAGAAATACCTGTGTTTAACTGACCAGCACCTGCATCTAATTTTTTCGCACCCTCAATTGAACTGTTCCATTTGTCTGCAAGCTGGCTTGTGCCGTCTGCCAAATCTTTTGTTCCTGGGGCAAGTTCATTTGAGACAGATTGATTCATTTTATCTAGACCACTCGATACATCTATTGCGCCTTGTTTTAGTTTAGATAAGTCGTCTCCCGTACTTGGTGCATTAATGTTGCTTACACTTTGGTTTACTTGTGAAGTAACTTTACTTAGTTCTCCAGCTTCTGTATTCACAGTTGTCGCATCTTTATCTACTGCATTAGCGGTCTGAAGCAATGCTTGTTTTTGCTCTGCCGGAATATCCATATTATTAATTTGTTCAATTAACTTTTTCGTATTGTTAGATAAAGATGAGCTATTAGCTGTCAGGTTGGTTGCTTTGCCATTTATATCTGCAACACCTGTTTTTAATGACTGGACTTGATTAGGCAATTCACCAATAAGATTCACCAGTTTTGTCACACCGTTTGAAACATACGCAGCTCCGGGCACTAATTGAGACAAGCTACCGCTTAATGTTGCCACGCCGTTATTTACTAATTGTGCACCTTTATTTAAAGCCTGAATATTAGCTGTATTGCCTTCTAACCCTGAAACAAGGCTCTCTGTTCCTTTTTTCAAGTCAGATGAACCTGTCTGCAATTGAGTGGAACCACTCTTAGCTGAGTTGATACCATTCTGCAATTCTTTCGAGCCATTGATAGCGGATTGGGCACCGTCATTTACCTTATTCGCACCGTCTGCTGCTGAGTTAATACCATTTTCTAAATCCTTTGCACCAGTGGTTGCCGAATTAGCACCATCATTTAATTTATTCGCGCCATCTGCTGCTGAGTTAATACCATTTTCTAAATCCTTTGCACCAGTGGCTGCTGAACTGGCACCGTCATTTAGCTTATTCGCACCGTTCGCTGCTGAATCCACGCCATTTTTTAAGTCGTAGGCGCCATTTTTGGCTGATTGTGCTCCGTTATTCAGTTTTGTGGAGCCTTCTTTTGCAGATTGAACACCTTCATTGAGCTGATTTGCGCCTTTATCCAGCTTGCCGGCACCTGTTGCTAGTTTGCCAGCACCATTGGCTGCATCGCCAAATCCATTGCCCATTTTCTTTATATTAGCAAATAATGTTTTTGCATAAGTTGCTGATACTTGTTTATTGACTTCTTTACGAACCAATTCGATTGCTGAATTCCCGATTTGGCTTCCCAAGAAGTTATACCCTTCATTTGGCCGGTATATGATCTTCATTTGTTCGGGATCATCTTCTAATAAAGAACCTGCATTTTTAGTGAAATCTTTTGGAATAAGAATTTCTAAATAATAATCGCGATTCTTCAAACCATCTTTTCCGGCTGAATCGGAGACTTCCTTAAACTTAAATTTATTACTGTCGATTAACCTTTCGACGAGGTCATTCCCTAGGTTTTGTTTTTTGCCATCCAATTTTGCTCCAGTATCATCATTTACAATAGCTACTGGGAGCTCATCCAAGTGTGAGTATGGATCCCAATATGCCCATAAATATGTACCCGCGTAAATAATAGGAACAAATAAAATGGCGATGATAGCAACTAAAACCTTTTTAGAATGAAAAATTGCACTCCATTCTGCTTTAATCACGCTTTTAGTCCTCCTTAATACCAACTGACCCAATTGTTCAATTGGTCAATTTTATTCAAAAAGAATTAGGGCAAAAGCCCACGAAAAATAGTGTTTTGAAACAATGAAGCGATTTGGTCTTCGGTTAACTCTTTTTCATGTGTTTGACCCCAGTCGGCTACAAAAGCAATATATGCTTTATATAACAAATATGCAACAAGCTCAGAATCACATTCACGCAATTCCTTTTTTCCTATCGCAATATCAAATTTTTCAGCAATATAGGATACTATCTCACTTTCTACCCGTTCGAGCATAATTTTAACCGCTGGTGTTCGAAGTTCTTTTTCTTCCTCTACCAGCTTCGCATAAAGTTGATGTACCTCACGGAATTGCAGGATTTTCATCAATACACGGTGTGCATTATCTCTAAAAGGCAATGTAGGATCTATTTCAACCTCTACTTCGGCTTTCATTTCTAGTATCATTTTTAATACAATTTCCTGAAGCAGGATTTCTTTATTGGCGAAGAAAGTATAAATAGTTCCTTTCCCAACATTCGCTAATTTAGCGACTTGTTCCATTGTAGTCGCTTTGTACCCAAACAGTGAAAAAGACTTGGAGGCCGCTTCTAGAATCTCTTGCTTACGATCCATCTTGTTTCTCACCTACTTCCCTCAAAAATAAAATTGACCAGAAAACATTTTCAGTCATCTGGTCAATAATACTACATCATATTTTTAGAATGTGCAACTATTTTTTTCAGCTATTAATGGTCGTCTTCATCCTTTTTAGAATGGTCCATATCCATCATATTCATATCCATTTTTCCATCATCTTTATCTTCTTTGACTTTGCTGAGGTCTGGTTTGCCTACAGTTATTTTTTTCTTTGGCATTACATGCAGGCCGCGTGCAGTAGTATGTGCATACATATAGTAAACACCATCATGGCTAAATTTAGTTGTTGCTTTATACACACCGTCTTTTTCGAGTTCACCCATTAAAATTTCACTTTTATCACGGTGGCCTGATTCCCATACTTCAAATTTCACTTCGTCTGCATCGTCCACAGCTTTATCCGCTTGTGTAACGTGTGCCACTAATTCTATATCTTTCTTCGCCTTTACATGATCAGGTGTTTGGATATCCACCTTCACCTCTATAGCAGATTGGCTTGCATTTTTAGAGGTATCATCATTCTTAGATGTATCTGCATTATTGCATCCTGCTAGAACACCAGCAATGATCGCAACACTAATAAAAGCTTTTTTCATTTCTTATCTCCTTTTAGAAAGAGTGTTCTCTTAGTAAAAACTCTATCCCTTAAGAGATAGAGTTAAGTTGTTGTTTAGGCATTCGCCAATGTTTTTTGTACAACATCTGCTAACGCGTCAATGAATAACGGGTTGTCGTTTGGCATTTTAGGGCGATGATAGTTAGCACCTAATTCTTCGCAAACTGTTTTACATTCATAGTCATTGTCATATAGCACTTCTAAGTGTTCAGCTACAAATCCAACTGGTGTATACACAAATGAACGGTATCCTTTGTTATTGTATAAATCACGAGTTAAATCTTGAACATCAGGTCCAAGCCAAGGATCTTTTGTTTGGCCTGCTGATTGCCATCCAAATTCCATATTCTTTACGCCAGTCCGTTGTTGCAGAATTTCAGCTGTTTCATGCAATTGATCTGCATATGGGTCACCCATTGCGATAATTTTTTCTGGAAGTGAGTGTGCACAAACGATTAAGCATGCTGTTTCACGTTCTTCATCAGACATTGCATCGAACTCTGCATTAATTTTTTCTGTCCAATATTGCAGGAATTTTTCTTCTTTATACCAGCTGTCAATCGTATGAATTTTTAGATTGCCAAGTTCAGCAGCTTTGTCTAAAGCTCTTGAGTTGTAAGACTTGGTAGAGAAAGATGAAAAATGCGGTGCAAGTACGATTGATACAGCTTCTGTAATGCCGTCATTGTGCATTTGTTCTACTGCATCTTCAATGAATGGTGCAATATGTTTTAGACCGATATACAATTTGAATTCTGCGTCATCTTGGATCTCATTTAAGCGTGCTTCTAACGCTTTACCTTGTTTTCTTGTTGTTTCTGCTAAAGGTGAGATGCCGCCGATTGCTTGATAACGGCTACGCAGGTCTTCAATATGCTCATCGCTTGGACGGTGACCGTGACGAATATGCGTATAGTAAGGAATTAAATCCTCTTCGCTATTTGGCGTTCCATATGCCATTACTAATAGTCCGATTTGTTTTTTCATAGTTAAGACACCTCATTTATATTTTTCTTATGCTCAAATATAAAGGGATATAACAGTTTTCTTTCCCTTTAAATGCTTAGACGTTATTTTGCAGTGCTTGCGTTTGCTTTTACTATTTGTGCGCTGTATTCATGAATAAACGCTGTTAAACGCTTTAAGACGTCCGGATTTACAGATGGGAATACACCGTGGCCTAAGTTGAAGATATGCCCAGGTACTTGTAATCCTTGGTCAATAATTTCCTTCGTACGATTTTCTAGTACTGACCAGTCAGCTAATAGCAATGTAGGATCTAAATTACCTTGTACCGGTTTAGTAATGCCCATTTGGCGTGCCTCTTTAATTGGCAAACGCCAATCTAAACCGACTACATCTACTGGAAGGTCATGCCACTCCATAGCTAGGTGGCTTGCACCAACACCAAACATAATCATTGGCACACCTTCGTCTTTCATTTCGTTAAAGATTTTTTCCATCACAGGCTTGATGAAGATGGAATAATCTTGTTGGCTTAATGCGCCTACCCAGGAGTCGAAAATTTGGAACGCTTTCGCGCCTGCTTTGATTTGAGCTTTTAGATAAGTAACAATCATATCAGCCAATTTATCCATCAAGACAAACCACGCTTTTGGTTCTGATACCATAAAGGACTTTGTTAACGCATAGTTTTTAGAAGGGCCCCCTTCAATCATGTAGCTTGCTAGTGTAAATGGTGCACCGGCAAAGCCAATTAAAGGAACATCCAGCTGTTCTTCTGTTAAAAGTTTAATCGTTTCAAGCACATATGGTACATGTTCTTCAGGATGGAACTCTTGTAGCTTGCTGACATCGTTTGCAGTCCTGATTGGATTGGTAATAACCGGTCCGACTCCTTCTTTAATCTTCACGTCTATTCCCATTCCAGGAAGCGGTGTAACAATATCTTTATACAAAATGGCAGCGTCTACATTATAGTTTTCCACTGGCAAACGTGTTACATAAGCGCATAGCTCCGGTTGGTGAGTAATCTCCTCTAGTGAATACTTTTCTTTAATCTTGCGATATTCCGGCTGCGAACGACCCGCTTGCCTCATATACCAAACTGGCGTGTACGCCGTTCTTTCTCCTCTCGCCGCGCGCAGGAGCGTATCATTAAATGTTCCCATGGCAAGTAATCTTCCTTTCATAATTAGTAAATTAGTTTGACTCGACATTCATATCCAATTTTATGATAGACGTTTATTTCAGACTTGTATAGTTCAACGTGCAATTTGTCAAAAAAACGTAGGAATTTGCGACATTATTTTGACAATGCCTTGCAATCAGCAATAGTCTAGTGAACTTTGGCTTCCATTTCAGTCCTTTCTCACTTATACCCTTTAGTAACTGTTTCTATTATTAACTCACCTAGCAAACGTTTATACTTAAAGCTATTAGGGAATACATATAATAAAGTAAAGGTTTTCTCCAGCGCTTATTTTTTACTTTCATTAGGAGGAATAAATTATGTACGTATATTTAACATCAGGCACACCAGAATTTATGGAAAGCATTCAACAAAAGCATAGCAATGAAAATATGATTTTACTTTATGGGGCCGACAAAACTGTCCTGCTTCATGAATCTGAGAAGAAAAGCGTCTTCGCTACGCCTAAAAGCTACGAGATTGTCCATCAAGTAGGTCAACTCGAACAAAATGGATTCTACGCGTTAAACTATATTCCTGTAAAAGAAGAAAGCCATCTTGTATTTGAAGATAACTTCTTAAAAGTAATTGAAAAACTGAAACAGGAGCCAGGCTTTATTTCATATCGACTATTACGACCACGTCCTTTCCAAGATGAAGCTTATATCTCATTGACTGTCTGGAATGGTCCACATTCATTTGAAGCGTGGAAAGCAAGCCAAACCTACAAAGAAACCTTCGAACATCCCAAAAAGAATATCAATGGAGTGGATACAGGTAACATCTTTGTCAGCCATCCATACGTAAAAACATACACCACAACCAAACTAGAAGAAGAAGAAGAGGAACAAGAATAAAAAAAGAAGATGGAAGGTGCTATTACGCATTCCATCTTCTTTTATTCTATTTACTTGCTCAAACGAAGGGTCATCTCCCCTACAACCCATACAATCAATGCTTGAATATAGAAGTAAGGTGTCATGATTCCCGCAAGCCCAACAATGAGACCTTGGACAATGATGGTATAACGGACAATTTTTACGCTTGCTAATTGACGTGAATTGTCTGGTAAAGGAAACAGCATGTCCATTCGAAAATCGTTAGACGATGTGAGCGCTTGTTTCAGCTGAATAGCTGTAGCGAAGGCCATTGCACCAACAATTACGCCAATCACAATCGGCATATGAACAAATGCGGCTACTAAAGCGGCTATCGCAGTTAATCTTACCCATAGATAAAAGTGGTCATCTGTTCGAATAAATGTACGGAAAACTAAATATTCCTGCGTATTCTTTTTAGCATAAGGAATAACCCCGTAAAGGAAATCCAACCATGCTCTACGTTTAATACTGCCATGAATATGTGGTACATCCGTGAAATAATTGGCAAATCGATAGATACCCATCATGCGATTTTCTTCCAATTTAACAAAATGCTCATATGGGAATGGCAATTCTTTCATTTTGTTACGCCAGTTAATTGGATACACTACTAGAATCACTACCAGCACAACAATCGGTATGATTTGCACTGATAGAATCGAACTGATGAGGACACCAGAAATAATCATGCGTACAAGACGGTCTACCCAGGCATAATGGCCTTTGTATGCCCATCTATACATAAACTCGCTGTGTACATTCCAGTATTTTATTAAGAGTGCTACTACTAATCCAACAAATATGAGAGATGGCTTTAATCCTGCCACTTGTCGCAGCATCGGCCAAGTTACTAGATAAAGAGCCAGCACCAAGATTATTTGGGAACTGAACGTATATTTGAGCGCCTTTTTAAAATACAAAGGCAACTTTGTTTCAAGTGGCAATAAATAGACTTCATCAGGCTTTCGTATTAAGGTAACTGGACGGCTTAAACCGACCACTAGACCAATAATAGCACCTGTCAGCCAAATGGCAGGAAAATCGCTAGAAGCTGTTTTAAGCCATTCACTGTATTTGTAGCCACCCGCTCCAAGAACGAACATTATGACAATCGCCAAATGTCCGGTGAAAACGTATCGCATGTATTTTTGGATTTCGCCCATATAATGGCCAAATCGCACGCGCCACACATCAAGCAAATTATTCATAATGCTGCTCCTTTGTCATCGCGATGTATAAATCATCGAGCGTAGCATGAGGCATATTGAATGCTTGGCGCAAATCATCCATTGTGCCATGAGCCCGCAGATTGCCGTTATGCAACAACAAAATCTTATCGCAATATTTCTCAGCAGTCGCCAGTACATGCGTAGACATTAAAATAGAAGCTCCCTCTTTTTTCTTTTCGTCCATTTGGTCAAGCAATGATTGGATTGCTAATGGATCCAAGCCAACAAACGGCTCATCGATAATATATAGTGATGGATCTACTAAAAAGGCGCACATTATCATCACCTTTTGCCGCATCCCTTTTGAAAAATGAGATGGGAACCAGTTCAGTCTTTTTTCCATTCTAAATTCTTTTAATAGCGGTTCTACACGCTTGTCCCTTGTTTCAGCGTCAATTCCGTATGCCATTGCCGTTAATTCAAGATGCTCTTTCAATGTTAGCTCATCATAAAGAACGGGGGTTTCTGGAATATAGGAGAATGATGAACGATAGGTTTCTATATCATCCTTAATGGAAACGCCATTAAGCAATATTTCACCCTTTTGCGGCGTCATCAAGCCAATAATATGCTTAATTGTTGTACTTTTACCCGCACCATTAAGACCGATCAATCCAACTAACTCTCCTGGTTCAATTGCAAAAGATAAATCATGAATTACAGGCTTTCTTGTATAGCCGCCCGTTACTGACTGTAATTGTAATACCGTCATTTCTACGTCACTCCTATTCTTCTTCTAGTTTAGCAAAAATTCTTCTATCTATATAGAACAAACTAAGGGCTTTTCAACGAATACGCTGCTATTTTCAATCTAAATAACGCATTCTACGGAGCGACAAATCTAATTATAGGCCGCTTCTCTTCCCACTGGAAGATCTCTAACCCAATTTTACTTCATTCTATATAAGAGTTCCAAATATGGTAAAATGAAAAGCAAATTAGTGAAAGGTGTGTTATTATGAGCGATTGTTTATTTTGCAAAATCATTGACGGCTCTATTCCAAGTACAAAGATTTATGAGGACGAATATGTCTATGCCTTTATGGATATCATGCCATTAACAAAAGGCCATACATTGCTTATCCCAAAAGAACATGTGAAAAATGTGTATGAAATGTCTGCAGAAACTGCAGCCAATCTTTTTAAAGTAGCACCGCGTATAGCAAATGCTATCAAAGATAGTTTCCAGCCTGCAGGGATGAATTTATTGAACAACTGCGAAGAAGCGGCCGGTCAAAGCGTCTTCCATTTCCATCTGCACTTTATACCAAGATATGATGAAACGGATGGATTTAAAACAACTTGGATTACAAAAGAAGATGAGTTTGCTCCAGAAATGTTAAAAACATTAGCAGACGAAGTAATCGCGAACTTGAATAAATAAATCTTTCAAGGATACCCCCTTGCCTTTTAACGATGGCAATTGTAAAATCAATATAAGTTTTCGCTTTCGATCAGGAGGATACGAAAGGAGAACGAGAGTTGAGTTTAGTCAATAGAATAGGAGAGATGAGAGTTGAAGACAAAAAATCTTGTGTTAATGGCATTGCTTGTAGGGATCGGTGCCGCATTGTATGTGGTGATTCCAGGCTTTAATGGAGGCATGAAGCCAGATTTCATGCTGACAATGATGTTAATCGGAATATTATTGTTCCCCCGTCCAAAAGAAGTATTTCTGCTTGCCATTGCAACAGGTGTCATTTCGGGGTTATTTTCTACTTTCCCTGGAGGTTTTGTACCGAATATTATCGATAAAATTGTCACAGCCTTTATTATTTATGCGGCAGTGGCTTTACTGAAAAAGGCAGCCCATAAGCTCCCTGTATCAACGATTCTAGTGGGAGTTGGCACAATTGTATCTGGTAGCGTGTTCCTTAGCACTGCTATTTTCCTTATAGGTGCAAAGGTTCCATTTACACTGCTTTTCCTAACAGTTGTATTGCCGGCTACAGCGATGAATATAATCGCTTTTATCATCATCTATCCAATTATCGTGAACTTAGTGAAGCGATCTAATTTTATAACAGCTATAACGAAAGCATAAAAAAGAGCTAACCCAAATGGGTTAGCTCTTTTTTATAAGAATTATAGTTTTGATGTCGTCTCAGTTTCCTGCAGCAACCATTTAAACCACTTGCCATGTCCTTCTGTTTCAGCAATTGTCTCTTGGTGTTCTACTCCGTTCAAGTAGTAATCGAGGTGTAAATTGCGGTCTTGAATATTGTTGTAGATATGAAAAACATCCCGTTCTTGACCAATGGATTTTACAATACTTAATAGTTGTTCTTTTATCTCCTGTGGCATTTGGTTAGCTACATGTGTATGAAATAAACAGACCGTACTATTTGTTGGAAGTTGGCTCACAAGATCTCTCAATAGCGAAACGCCATCCCCTTCCACCAATTGCACAGGACATTCTTCAATATAACTGGCAGCGCTCACAAACATCGCAAGTCTATCTTTGTGCTCTGGCCATATGAGCGATTTCAGCCATATATATTCTTCCTCATCCATTAAATCGACTGTATTTAAATCAATTCCTACTCTTGATGACACAGGGGGAGGTGTTGAGGAGACATGAGGAGCCATCTCTCCTTTTAAGGTGGAGGTGATATGTAACCTTGACTCTGTATTTCCAAAAACTTCATCTTCTTTATAGGAATAGGCGTACTGATCCCAGAGAAGTTGCAAACCGGCACTTGTACCGATTTCAATAAGCGCTAAGGGTTTTTGTGACTTTGCATAAATAAAGCTAAACACAGGATAAAGATAAGCGCATCTTCGCACTTCATTCGTTTGTACCAGTTTCGTTTGCAGTAGATGAATAATGTCATTTTTATGTTGCACACAAAACTCTTTAAAGTAATCGAATGCTTCATTAGGTAATTTCGCTTCAACCACAATGCTAGGATAAAACTCTTTTAGTTTATGTTCGGTCCCTTTTAATAAAAGATAATGGACAGCTCCAAATAATAAATTAGGAACAGGCTGTCCACTACGCGCAACTGTACACAATTCTAGGAGTTCATCATCATTTGCAATGGCCAATGAAAGTGTTTCATATAATTCACTGGAGTCCTTACATTCTGTTTCTGCAAAAGTGATAAAGTTTTGAGATAATCTTTTTAACATATCGTTATTTTGCATAAATAATTCCCCTTTAATAAAACTATTATTTTGCAATCACTTTTGGCTAACCCCATTTGCTTTCTTTATAACTTCTTGAATAAATGGCTCTTTTGCTTTCGTATAGGCAGGTCTATCATACTTATATTTTTCCGCTAGCACTTTCTTCAATCGAGCGTATTGTGAAAGTTCTGCCGGATGGGTTCTTAAATAATCCCGAAAGAGAATTTTGTTATTCCACTCACCGCTATTGTACTTATAGACATGTAGATGATGTGTCCCCGCTCTCCGTGCCCCTTTTCTAAAAAACCTACGATTCGGAAATTCCTTATGTTCAACATATTCATAGCCTAATTTCTCTAACGGCCGTATATACTTATCTACCTCTTCCAAGTCTCTTACGGCAACCATTATATCCAATATTGGTTTTGCTTTTAATCCTTTGATAGAAGTACTGCCGAAATGTTCGATTACAACGTTTTTATCGTTGAATACTTTTATTAAATCTATCTTTTCCTGTTCATACATTCTTGGCCAATCGGCATTATATTCTTCGATTACTACTTGTTCATCCAT
Organism: Rummeliibacillus stabekisii; assembly: GCF_007988965.1. GTDB lineage: Bacteria > Bacillota > Bacilli > Bacillales_A > Planococcaceae > Rummeliibacillus > Rummeliibacillus stabekisii. The sequence continues at coordinate 63,639 of NZ_BJVD01000004.1, read as the reverse complement.
GAAAAATTCTCCTTATTTTCATTTAATGAGAAACTAGCTTTTCATTACATTCAGCGGTAAGAATAGAATCTTCATTTCTAAAAATGCAAATTATCAATGGACGTATTATTCTTTTTTCATCTAAATCCCACATTTCTACTTACCCCTAGAGGTTAGCTCGTTTGACAAACTTTCTTATAATAGATAAGAGTTGTACGATTATTTATTTTTTTGCTGAACCCCGTTTGCTTATAGCCCATCTTTTCGTATAAGTAACAGTTCCTCTTCTCCTCTACTATCGTTGCTAACTCCCAACTAACAGCCTGAGGGTACATTTCTTCAACTAAATGAATAACCTTCTGAGCAATTCCTTTTCCATGATATGTAGGTAAGATGAACATAGGGCTAAGCCAAAATTGTGTTTTTTCTTTCCACGAAATACATATAGCCCCTACCAGCTTATTGCCAGCTAAGATTTTAAAAAAGCTACCATCCTTTCTATTAATTCTTTTTAATACTTTTTCAATGCTTTCATTCGCTGGATTGATTTCATCGTCTTTGTATTTCTCTAGCAATGGTTTAAATGCTGCTACTTGCATATCTAAAATAGCTTGGGCATCATTATCTTTTGCCTTTACTAGGCTGATCTCCATCCTATCACCCACTTATCAATTTATTAACTTTCATTCACTATGACTGTGTCAATAAGTCTCTATTAAATAAAGCAGTTGAATAAAAATTTCGATTGATGACATTCTTCGTTATTTGTCTGATCACTTTCGCATTCCTTAATGAACCATCAGTCATAGCTAAAATGTCCCTTGAATGGACCCATTTATAATTAGTAATCGCTTCTTCACGTAAGCTCACTTCTCCGCTAACAATTCCTCCTATAAAGTGGAATAAAATAACCTGATCACTTGAATCACTTGTAAAGTTATAAACGCCAGTTGTAAGAAGTAATTCTACATCTAATCCCGTTTCTTCTTTGACTTCTCTAATGGCAGCGGCCATAATATCTTCATTTTTTTCTATTCTCCCCGATGGAAAATTCCATTTAACGATTCCAGAATCTCTTTTTTCTTCAATCATTAATAATTCCTTATCTTTTGTAATCGATACACTAACAACTAAAATCATATATTTCTCATCTCATTTATATTTTAGTTTTAACACTTCACCTTTAAATTCCTTTGTTAGTACGTAATTCCACAATCGTTCCTTCAGGTGCTTTCACCTTACATAAGGATCCATTTTCGACATGATAGATAATTTTTCCATCCTTCAAAATAAAATGGGATTTCAATTCTTTTAATCGTTCGACTTCTAGTGGAAGGTTTTCCACCCATAAACAGAAATGAACTAGTCCTTCACTATTTGAATTTGCCTCGACTAGCTTTTCACCAAACTTGCCTGTTTGTAATTCGATATAAAAGTCACCTAACTTCAACCAAGTATTAAATGCTCGTCCATGAAATTTTGGTGTTTCCTCAACCACTTCAAACCCTAATGCCTTTGTATAAAATTCTAAGCTTTCTTTATATGTATTAGTTTGTATACACAAATGGTGTATATAACGTTTAAGCATGAAATCTTACTCCTTTTTCTTGTCTAATCAAGACTGAAAGGGCTAAAAAATTAGCCCTGTCTATTTATAATTTAATACGCTTGTTTCTTAGTATTGAATAGTCCCATTAGAGTGCCGATCCATGTTCCTGCAAGAATACTTACAGCAGTAAATAAGTAACCCAATCCATCCCACCCACGAACAAAATATATACTATAAATTACTAAACCGATACATATTAAACTCAATATAATTGACACTGAATATAAAGTTTTTCTAGATACCTTGTGGGCAATAAAGTAAACAACCATAAGAAATAGAATCCCTAGAACCAAAATAGGCGTCCATCCCGCCAGCATTAATGTACTCATTTTTTATCACCTCCATTATTATTCTATTCTGTTATCCTGTTAAACGAACCTAGCGTAGAGATTGAGGAATTGGCTAAGTGCAGATCAAAGAACACTTTTACTCTTTGCCACGCATCAAATTGTGCATGTGCATTATCTGTTGGATTTCCGCCAAACAACAATTGCATTCCGTTCCCATAAGGGAGAACCAATTGAGTGGTTGGTAAACCAGGAGGGCCAAAAGAGTGTCCTGCTTCTGGATAATTGATATGCTCATAATCATAAGGATGATTGTGTTCTTTCAATCTGATTATCACTTTTTCTGATAACACATCTGAAGGCCATAGCTGGTCATCCCCACCTGAAATCAAAAGAACTGGTCCCTTAATATTTTCTACTTCTATTTCTGCCTCTTTCTCACCTACTGCCCAAAAGTGGTAGGTTTTGCGCCATGATATAGGCTTTCCTGATTGTTTTGCCTGTTGAATTTCTTCGCCAACTTCCTTTGGCACCTCACCATAAGCAAAGGGAAATGATTTCCCTTTAAATTGCCATGAAGGAACGCCAATGGCTGATTGCCCGATCCCTGGATAAATAACGCCACTTGGCACAAAGCCTACAACTGCCTTGATAGACGGAAAAATGGAAGCACTTAACAGGGCTAGTTCACCACCCCTAGAAGTTCCCATTAACCCAATTCTTGTATCGTCTACCTTTGGATGATCAGTCAACCAATCAATGGCTTTCTCAATGTAATCCAAAGGGATGTCTATTAGCTCTTTTGGTAAATCTTCCATACCAAAATACGCCAAAGCTAATGTATTAAATCCATAGGAAGCTAACAATGCGGCATTACTTTCTCGCAACCCACCCTCTGATCCACCTAATACAATGATGGTAGGGAGTGGACCGCTCTTTGAATGACAAAAGAATGTACCAATCAGCCCTCGTTCACGTAATGGAATTCTATCCACTGCTGGAGAAACTACATGACGCGTAACAGAATGAGTGGCTAAGATTTCATGTTCCTTCATGACCGTTATTTTTGTTTCCAATGGCTGTAGAGGCGTTTTTCTCTTTGGCTCATGAGTCAGCGGAATCATTGACCAAAAAAGTCCCATAGTATCAGACGCAGAATACGTACCTGATAGCGGCTGTGCTTTCGCCAAGTTAATTTCTCCTTTAGAATCAGACTTAAATTCTGCAAACGATTGCCAGCTAGTTCCAAGGTTATCCCGCATTTTTGCTTGGACTGTTACAACCTGATGGGGTGGAAGGTTTGAAATTTGGATTTCTAGAGATGTATCTAGTAATGGACTATTTTGTGCAACATGTATTACTGGATTCATTGCTTTCCTCCTATGTAAATTTCGTTAGCCGTCATGATCCACTAGTTTTTATGTGCTCCTATCATATGTCTCGTATCAAATAATAATGAAATCAATGACTCGTGATATGGAATAAATTGGCCCTCCGAAATTAAATGAAAAATGGCGTCTTTAGCTGCCCACTTTACTTGGCTTACTTCTTCAGTTGGCAGTGGCAGTTTCCGGAGGTCTACATCTATCTCACTCACATAGTAATCATCAAATCCATACTCAAAGTTAACTGTTACAGAAGGGCGCAGTTTTTGAAGATTAAGCACAAGACCAATCTCCTCTTCCACTTCTCTTTCTGCAGCCTGTTGGCTCGTTTCTCCTGCTAATGCACTGCCGCCCACCGTAAGATCCCACATGTTCTGCCAATGATCCTTATTCGGCTGCCGCTGTTGAATCAGCATTTCACCTTGCTGATTAAAAAGACACACATGTATAACTAAATGAAAGTCCCCCTGCTCAAAAGCATCACCGCGTCTCATCTGTTTACCTGTCAGCTTTCTGTCTTTGTCGTAAACATCCCACATTTCCATGCAGATTCCCCCGTCCGATTGTAATTGGTACAATTTTATACAGGTTCTCCATTAAATACCTTTGGACTTTTCAGATTAATCTTCTTACGTCTGATTTGTAAGAGAAGACATTTCATACTTTATAGAATTCCGGAGGCTTTCGGCACTTAGCAGCTTGTTCAAAAGCAAAAGCTAGTTTGATTAAGACATCTTCACTAAAGGCTGTACCTGCAAAAGTTATACCAAAGGGTCTTCCACTTTCCATATATCCCGCAGGTATAGCTATGGATGGATAACCCGCTTTAGCACTTATGGTTGATCCAATATATGAAGGGAAGACAATAGCATCCAATTCATATTTTTTCAACGCATGGTCAATTCCTTGTTCTTGAGAAAAATATATATCTTCTATTTTCGACAATAAATATTCAGGATCCCTTAACGTGTTAGAGATTTCTTCTCTTTGTTCCAATTTATCCTGACCATATTTCAATGCTTTTTCTTTGATACTCTTATTAAATTGTATTAATTCAGATATTGAGTGAACAGGAATATAAGCTGGTAATTTAGCGAGATAATTGTTTAAACTATGCTTTAATTCATACATTGAGACACCCCAATTCCATTCTCTATAAAAAGAGGGAATTTCTATATTCTCAATAATTTCAGCTCCTTGTTCAATCATTAACTGAATAGAATTATTAAATAATCGTTCATCATATTCCTCTGACTCTTTGTAGTTTTCAGAAATGTTATTAAATATACCGATTCTAGCACCGAATAATCCTTTTGAATCTAAGCATCCTGTATAATCTTGTGGTGATTTCCCTTCACTTTTATAGGTGGCAATATCATTTTCATCTGTCCCTATTAAGGTACCAAGTAAAATGGCCGCATCTGTAACAGTTCTTGCGAATGGCCCCGCCGTATCCTGTGAGTATGTAAAAGGCATAATGCCACTTCGACTAATTAAACCGACAGTTGGTTTAATACCAACTACTGAGTTTTGAATAGCCGGGCTAAGGATGGAGGTATCAGTTTCTGTTCCTACCGATAACATTGAAAAGTTCGAGGCAACTGCCACTGCAGATCCTGAACTAGATCCCCCAACAAATAGTTTGGGGTCACCATAAGGATTTAATGTTTGTCCCCCTCTTGAACTGTATCCTGCCCACATATCACTCGACACGGCATTGGCTAGCTCTGTCATATTTGTTTTACCTAAAATAACAGCACCTGCTTCACGGAGCTTCTTCACCAGAAATGCATCCTGCCTAGCTAAATGATTTTCTAAGGCAATTGTTCCTGCACTCGTATGCATGGAATCTTTTGTTTCAATATTATCTTTGATGACAACTGGAATACCATGTAATGGTCCCCTAGCACCCTTTAGCTTTCTTTCATTATCTAACGCTTCAGCTATAAATATGGCTTCTGGGTTTATTTCAAGCATAGAATTGATGGTTGGCCCGCTTTGGTCATACTTAGCTATTCGATATAAATAGTACATTACGAGCTCTTTTGAAGTTATTTTATCTTCACTCATTGCTTCTTGAATTTCATTGATAGTGAGTTCTTCTTTTAAAAAACTTTTAAACCTTATATCCATGCTAGTTCTTCAATCCCTAAGTTTTTGTACCACTTCATCGACATTCTCCCATTCATAAATCAATTCATTCAACATTTTCCCGCCAATTTGAATTTGGACTTTTCTGATTAATCTAGCGCCATAATGTTCATAAAATAGGCGAGTCTTATTTTCTTCTAGGACCTCTACAAAAATTCTTTCATAACCCATTTGGTTAAAATGTTTGAATAGTTCCTTCATCAGCAACTTCCCCATGCCTTTTCCTTGGTACTCCTCTAGGATATAAATGGAGGTCAGATCACATGTGTTTTCCACCAGGTTGTCTTCTCTCTTCCATCCGTCCGCAAATCCAACAATTTGACCCTCATTATTGACCGCAACAATGGCATACTTATCTTCACTAGCAATGTTTTTCTCCCATAACTCAGTACGTTTCGCATACGACAAATTATTTAAAAAGTCCTCTGGAATAATGTCTTTATAAGTTGTTCGCCAGCTATCCACGTGAACTTTTGCAATTCCTGATGCATCATTCGATTGTGCCCTTCTTATTTCCATGACTCTACCTCGATTCATATAGAATTACGACTGACCTTTGAATAAAAGCTGTTCCCGATTTCTAGCATTCGATTACAATTTGCACTAAAAAGCCCCTAACAATAAAAAAATCGACAAAATCTACTAAATATAATATTCGCATTTAATCTATGTAATTCCTGCTAATTAATAGGATTTTTTTCCAAATTATATTCCTTTCATTGAAATTCTGACATTAAGGATATTAAAACACTACAATTATATCTATAAATACGATATAATCTGTATAAACGATATAAAAGGAGTGCATTTTATATGATTCAAGATATAAATAAATATTTTACTAATATTTATTTCTATTTACACCCTAACCAAGAGGAAGCTATTTCCCACCGAAGTGTTCGTATTTTGCAAATTGTAGAGAAAAAACAATTTGTTACAATCCGTGATATTGCAGATCATCTGACAATTTCACATAATACCGCTTCGGAGCATGTGAAAAAGTTAGTAGATAATGGATGGATCCATAAAGAAAGATCCATTGAGGATCAACGAAAAGTCTATCTCCATTTAACTGATAAAGGTAAAGCTATTTTGAAAAAAAACACGGAGCTAGACGAAGAAAAATTGCAAGAAGCACTAAATAAATTAACAAACGATGAGAGAAATAAGATAGTTGAAGCGTTTCAACTATTAAGTGAGGTATCCAAATAAATGTACTTACTTCTAAAAATTTTAAGTTCAGCAGTCATTATTGGCGTTGTTACAGAATTGGCAAGACGATTCCCTTTATACGGGGGTATAGTAGCTGCATTACCATTGATCAGTATATTAAGTATTATTTGGCTAACGATTCAAGGAGAAGCTACGCATACAATCAATAAATTTACACTCGGTGTTCTGGCAGGTTTTCCGGCAACTGCGATTATGCTGTTTGTCATATATATTTCCTTAAAACACTCTTTACATCTTGCATTGGCATTATCATTAGGCTTAGCTGTTTGGGGCGTATTTTTAATCGGGCAAAAATTTATCATAGGCGCTTTTATTTCATAGTGTGCATATGAAAAGGTTAACACTATGAAGACCTGATTCTTTTTTCTCTACCTAGCAGTCCAAAAAAATAACAATTTATTTTTCTAAAAACATGTTTTAATATAGTATATAAAGGAAATGAATATAATAATGAAAGGAGACTGAATACTATGAAAATCTCTAATTTCTTACTTGGCATGACTACTGGCCTATTAGGAGGAGCAGCAGCTATGCTATTCACAACACCTCAATCTGGGAAGGACTTTCGCAAATCTCTTTCAGATACAAAAGATTCAATGAATGCACAACTACAAGACCTAAAAACTCAGGTTCAAAATATGACAGACTCTATTAAAACAATTAAAGAAGAATCAAAATCAACTATTCCACACTTTGTGGATGATGTGAAATCTTCCGTTAATGAATGGAAACAAGAAACAACGCCTGTTCAAAACAAATTGCAAAGCGATATCAAATCGTTGCAAAGCTCTGTGGAAGAAATTCAACAACAAGTGGAAGAATTTAAAAATCGCAAAAAGAAATAATTTACTTGGGCAATATAGTATTACAAAAAAATTTCCTTCTTTAATATTTTCGAATTTCATTCTATACTACTTATGAAAATGCTATAATATGAAGAAATGACGAAAGTGGTGATCGCTATGTCTGAAGAAATGATCGCGGCTAAAGAAGCCATGCTTTATTCACAACGTATTGCCCAATTATCCAAGGCTCTTTGGAAAGCCGTGGAAAAGGATTGGCAAGCATGGATTAAGCCCTACCGGTTAAATATTAACGAGCATCATGTATTGCTTATTGCAAACAATCTAAAAGGCGCTTCTATCTCGGATATTGCTAAGTTCGGCGTTATGCATGTTTCGACAGCTTTTAATTTTTCAAAAAATTTAGAAGAGCGCGGCTTGCTGTCATTTTCAAAACGCGATAATGACAAACGAAATACATATGTTGAACTAACCGAGAAAGGCCACGAATTACTTTTAGAACTGTATGGAAATTTTAATCATTCGAGACATACTGTGATCGATGGTTCTATCCCTCTAAGAGAGTTGTATGGCGAATTTCCACAATTTTTCGAATTAATCGCCCTCATTCGTAATATCTACGGCGATGATTTCATGGAGATTTTTGAAGTTTCATTAAAGAAGATGGAAGATTGACTTTATATCCAATATCATGCCTTTTACTGGGATGATATTGGATTTATTTTTTTCGAATTACATGGTGGAATTTTGTAGATTTATGTACTTTTTCTAATGCCAAATTCCTGTGCATTGTAGACGATGTTGAGACGTAAAAAATTCATCTTGATTTTCTATATAAAAAGCTTTACTGTATGTATCTAAGCTTTTTATTCGTATAGAAAAGGAGATGCTAAGAGGTGCACTGCTGGAAACACATTAATGTCAAAAAACAATACGGCCATCATCGACTATTTCTTTTCTCAGCTATTTTTATGTTACTGGCCTTTTCTTTCTTTTATATTACGATGACTGCCTATCGGGACAGTCCAGTGACAGATCGATTATTCCCATTATTTTTGGCTGGTTTTTTAATGGTTTATCCGGCACATAAGTTACTGCACTTTTTACCATTGGCTCGTTGTCACAATCGGTTGCGTTTTAAGCTTGAAAAGCAATTTGGTGTTATTCCTTTGCTTTCCATTCGTATTACAGAACCAATTATTAAACTACGCTATATGATTGCTTTGACGATTCCTTTTGTCGTGCTCAATAGCATACTCATTATGGGTGGCTTGATTTATTCGACTTACCGTCATTATTTCGCCATTTTATTGGCCTATCACTGTGGTTTGTGCGTAATCGATTTGCTGTATGTAAAACATTTAATCCATTCACCTAAAAAAGCATTTATAGAAGAGACAGATAAAGGCTTTGAAATTTTGATTTCCTATGACAATGAGAGTGAAACTGTCCTAAGCAGAAACTTTACTCATCTCCCATGATTTTTGCTTGTTTCTTTTTTCTACTTTTTTGTGGGGCATAAAAAGAGAACTGGCTTGTCATATTTATCTCTCTTTTGTTATGCTTAAGGGGTATTAATAGAGGGGAGGAAAAGACTTGATCATCGCTATTGTCGTCCTATTCTCGGTATTCTATCTGTTCCAAATTAACCGCATGACTTTTACACTTTGCGCACAGAAAGAAATCCCCGAGGAGAAACAACCTAAAATTTATCGCACTATTAATGTACTGATCACAATCTTACTTGTATCATTTTACTTAGAAATGATGTTTACAGTTTAAAATAGACTATGCATGGTCATGAGTCTTTTCGTGCCTATAGTGTATAAGAAGAAAGCCGCTTACAAGTCAATGTAAGCGGCTTTTCCTTCTTCAATTAGTAGATGTAAGCTGCACCTACAATGATCAACAAAATGAAAAGAACTACCAATAAAGCGAAACCGGAACCGTAGTTACCGCCGTAGCCGCCGTGTCCTCCACCACTCATTCTTAGCACCTCCTTTGCTCATTTCTTTTATATCTTATTCAGTACTTTAAAACTTCTTTAGGCGATTTCCCCTGCAACCTTTTCCTTTTCTCATCGTTCTATGGTATAGTTACATGTGCATAAGTAGTAGGAACTCAAGTTGGGAGAGATTAGAAAGATGAAAAAAACTGTACTATCATTAACACTTGCAGCATCTGTACTCGCGTTATCAGCATGCGGAAATGCCGGAGATGAAAAAGTCGCAACTTCAAAAGTCGGCGATGTGACAAAAGATCAGCTTTACAGTGAAATGAAGGATTCCGTTGGTGAATCAGCATTGCAATTGATTGTCATTGAAAAAGTATTGAACGATAAATATAAAGTGTCTGATAAAGAAGTTAATAAAGAATACGAAAAACAAAAGAAAGAAATGGGCGAAAACTACGAACAAACGTTGGCAGCTCAAAATCTAAATGACAAATCATTCAAACGCAGCATTAAATTGAACCTTTTACAAGAAGCTGCTATGGCTGATGGCGTAAAAGTCTCAGAAGCAGATATGAAATCTTATTATGATGAGATGTCAAAAGAGTTGAAAGCAAGCCACATTCTTGTAGCTGATGAAAAAACAGCTAAAGACATCAAAGCAAAATTAGATAAAGGTGAAGAATTTGCTAAGCTTGCTAAGAAAAACTCTACAGATACTGGCTCAGCAGAAGCTGGCGGCGAACTTGGTTGGTTCGGTCCAGACAAAATGGTCCCTGAATTTACTAAAGCTGCCTATGCTCTTAAAAAAGGTGAAATCAGTGAACCTGTTAAAACATCATATGGCTATCACATCATTAAATTAGAAGATGAGCGCGATGCAAAAGTGAAAGGCTCTTATGAAGATAACAAAGCTGAAATCAAGAAAAAACTTCAACTTCAAAAAGCTGACCAATCACAACTGTTGTCAAAAGTATCTAAACTTGTAAAAGATGCAGACGTGAAAATTAAAGACAAAGACTTAAAAGACGCATTAGCTCAATTTAAAAGCTCAGCAGCTACAAAATAATGCATAAAAAGCCCTGGATCCATGATCCAGGGCTTTTTTTATTCTATTGTTGGTTTATAGAATGAACGATTATCCAATGGGAAAAGTCGTTCTGTGAATTCTCCAGGCTTCGTTTTACCAAGTGCACGTTTTAATGTATTCATCTTGGCATCAATATTATCGATGTAATGGAGGATTTCAGCTTCTTGAAGCATAGGCTTCTTCGGACTGCCCCACTCTTCTTTGCCATGATGGGATAGAACCATATGCTGCAATAGCATAACCTCTTCCCCATCCACATTTAATTCTTTGGCTGCAATCGCTATTTCAGTTACCATTATTGAAATATGGCCAAGCATATTACCTTCTACCGTATAGCTTGTTGAAATAGGTCCAGAAAGCTCTATTACCTTACCAATATCATGCAAGATAATGCCCGCATACAAAAGATCCCGGTTTAGCACTGGATATAAGTCTGCTATTGCTTTTCCAAGCTTCAGCATAGAAACAACATGATCGAGCAATCCAGATGCATAATCGTGATGATTTTTCGTAGCTGCTGGATATGTCATCAATGATTGTTGATTTTCCATGATTAAATATCTTGTAATACGAGATATCGTTGGATTTTGAATTTCAAAGAAGAATTCCATTAATTGATTGAATAGCTCTTCTTTCGGTATTTCTGCAGACTGGACTAAATCTGTAACAGATATGTTCTCATCCGCTTTTACCGGGCGTATAGCCTTTATCCTCAATTGAAGTTTTCCACGGTAATCATGAATTTCGCCACCGATGCGAACAATGCCGCCAGCTTGATACAACTTCTCTTGCTCTTCTCCTGTATCCCAAAGCTTGGCCTCGATACTCCCGCTTTTGTCCTGCAAAATGAGTGTCATAAAAGGCTTACCCACTGTGGTTACGCCTTTTGTCGCTTGTTTAATGAGCAAATATTGATCGACTGGTGCTCCTGCTTGTAATGTTGCAACCCCATTCATACCGAAGTCAATCCCCTTTCATTTTTTAATTCTTCTACATGGATAATTTTCGCATTACTCCACTTATCTAGCATTCTTTCATGGCAAGTAAAATAAAGTATTTGATGGCCATTCATCATGCGCTCAATTAATTGTACCATGTTCTGAATCCGCAAAGTATCAAAATGGACAAACGGGTCATCCATAACAAGCGGAAACGACGCAGAATTTTTCAAGGATTTTGCTAATGCAAAGCGAAGTGCAATATATGCTTGTTCCTTCGTTGCTTGCGATAGTTCAGACATTGAATAGTGCATGCCATCTGTAGCCCCTGTTTCAAAATAACCGTCGGAATTGATATAAAGTGAATCATAGCGTCCGTTCGTTAAAAGACCGAAAAATCGAGAGGCTTCCTCTAATACAGCAGGCAGCTTTTTATCTTTTAAACTCGTGACTGTTTGGACAATCGCATGAGAGATCAATTTTGATACAATCCAGTCTTTTGCCTCTTGGTTTAACTTTGCTTTTTGCTGCTCAAATAACTGTAGCTGATTTCTGTATTGATCGTCTTCTAACAGATGTTCTGTTTTAGCAATCAACTCTGCTCTTTCTTTTAACAGGGCATTTTTCTCTTCACGTATACTTTTTTCATGCTCCATCTCGTCATTTAAACGAGCCGTTGCTTCTTCATCTGACAAGTCTAGATCCAGAAGATCTGTGTCGTAGGAAGACAATTGATCATTAATCTGTGATAATTCAGTGGTTAGATTAGCATTCAAAACAGATTGTTCCCCAGCTTTATAGAATTCTTCTTTCGTGTCGACCCCTGCTTCAGCATATAACTTTTTCATTTCATCCATATAAGATTGCCGGAGAAGCGTTAATTCATCCCACTTAGAAAGAAGTTGTTGCTTTGTAGCGATCGCATTTTCATAGGTATTTTTTTGCTGCATTAATTGTTGGTGCGTGCTGTTCAATACAGCCGCAAAGTTTTCAGCTGTACAAGCGATGCCACAGATTTCATAGCCTTCCTGGAGCCTGTCAGCGCTAAGACGTTCAAGTGTTTGTAATTGCTCAAGATTCATTTCAAGCTGCTTATTTGCTTGTTGTAGTTGACGAATCAGACGGAAAAGTTCATTGTACAACTCATACTGGAATTGGCCGCCTATTCGATAAGCGTGCAGAAATTCAGTGAGCTTTCTTTTACTCTCATTCATTTTAATTGTTAGATCATTAAACTCTTGCAAAGCAGCTTTTTGATCCTTTTCTTTGTCTTCTAATTGCTGTTCAATGAATAGCACTCGCTGATCGTATTGAAGAATATGCCCCTCAATTTCTCTCATCTCAGCGTCATTAGCGGCATGTGGCCCATTCTGTCTCTGTGTTGTTTTCTTTCGATCAAACGCTATAAAGATAAAGATAGCAGCCACCAATCCAATAAAGCCAAGCTCAGTTCTGTTGAATACAAAAACTACAGCAAGTGAAACTACTGCTAATCCAAAGGCCAATAGTTTTGCCGGTTGCTGTTTGCCTCTTTTAATCGACTGCCTATTTTCTTGCTGTGATTGAGAGGAGCGTTCTTCTTGCCAACGTTTTAAACGTGTGTACTCTTGTTCTGTCGGTGCATTTTGATAGGCTTCATCAAGCTTGTAGCTTAGTGAGTGTATTTCTTTTTGAATTTGATCAAGAATATTTTGCTGCATGTCCAATTGGTCTTCATGGTGTTTCAACTCTTTCAAGTGATGATAGAATTGATTTTCCTGCTGTATGGAAACCTCCGCTTCCAACAATGAGCGCTGTTCATCTTTCTGAATGACACCTACTAATTGAAATTGCTCATCCATACTTTGTCTTTGTTTTTCTATCTCTCTATTCAATTGGCGAATTTGTGCTTGCCATTCCCGCCATTCACTATCTCTATTCAACAGTTTCTGCACTTTTAAGAAATGATCTTCATCCCATTCTTTTTGTAGCACATCTTCTAAACGATTAAGCTCTTTCCTTATACTTCCTAATGACGCTTCATTGGCTAAATGCCTTTCTTCCAATTGTTCTAACCGACTAAGACCTTTGACTGGAAAAGTAGTATAGCGAATAGATGAAAGCTCTTCTTGAGCTTTTTTTCTTCTTTTTAACAATGGATAAATCTGTTTGTATTTGGTTAACTCTTGTATCTTTTGTCGATGTCTTTCTTCATCATTTTCTAATTGAGCTAAATTATTTTCAAGGATATCAATTCTTTCGATGGCAGGTTCATATTCCTCTAATGTTCTTTTATATTCTTTCAAGGCTGCTTCTTGTGCGGCTATCTCATTTATTTGTTTGTTGATGATTGGAAGCTTCCCAGATTTTTTGAAAAGTTCGTTTTGTATTTTATCGTGTTTTTGCTCAAGGGCTGATAGCTGGTCAATACCAGTAGTCCCTGATGCTAAAAGCACACGGCTCAGTTCCTCCTCAGAGAGCTTTTCTATATGCTGGAGGGGATGCACCGAAAAAGCAAATATAGCTTCAAAGCTCTGTCTATTATAGTTATGCAGAATTTTTGATAATAGTTCATCACTACCCGATTCACCATTTTCAAGGTGGACAGTTACTTCGCCTCCAGCCTTTCCTCGGATTCGTTCTATTGTACAAACACCAAATTCCTCATCTTCCAGAACAATCAGCCCACCATATTTGCCTCCTTTTTTAGGCTCATAACGTGGGAGCTGTTGATTCTTTTGTGGAAAGCCAAACAGTATTTGAAGGATAAATTGTTGGATTGTTGTTTTCCCGGCTTCATTCATCCCATAAAACACGTTGATCCCTTCCTGAAGCTTTATATTGATTTCTTCATGTTGGCCAAAACCATAAATAGCCAGTCGACGAATACGCATATGATGCCCCCTATCCTTCTATTTATTGAAAGCCTAATTTAAACAGATGCTCAGCATCAAACCTAAGATTCTTTAAATCTTCAGAGGTCAGTTCATCTAAATAGCGCCCAGCCTTTGGATGTTGGTAAAGTTCTTTAAGAATTTCTCTCATCTCATCATCAGACCATTCATTGATCGCCTGCAAAACTGATTCTGATGCAAATGTAGGTTTATAGTGAGAAATGCTAGACAGGTCGACAGCAATAGCTTGTATCCAAACTAATGGCGTTTCATTCTCTTGTTCTTCTCGCATAATATCAACCCACTCTGCAAGCTGTGTATCTTCAAACAACGTGCGGGCTCGTTCATCGATATTTTTTAAATGGAGCCATACGAGGCCAGCACCGTATTCTTTACGAAATCCTTCGATTGCTTCAGCACAGACTTTCAGCAAATCATTTGCATGTAGAATCTTTTCACAGTCCACTTCTATTTCTTCAAAGACTACGGCGGAAGCAGGCCTGAAATTGTAGGTGGCTTGCCCCTTAGATAGTTCGATATCATAAAAACCCTTTACTCCTAGTTCCTTACGGTGCCTGCTTTGAATGTTACCAGGGTATACAATCATCGGATTCTCATGCAAAATCTGGCGTTTATGGATATGGCCAAGTGCCCAGTAGTCATATTGTTTTGATAATAAATCCTCTATTGTAAAAGGCGCATAGACATCATGCGTAGCATCCCCACGAATACTGCCATGCAGCATGCCGATATGTATTGCTTCTCGATCTGTTGCAACTGGATAACTCTGTACCATCGCTTGTGGAATATGTCTTTCGCGATAACTGAACCCCGTTATATTGACGTTCATTCCTCTTATATGAAGAGTGATGGTTTTGGTTTCTGCTGGCATAGCTTGGACATTGGACGGCAACGAGAAACGTGTCCACTTGCCGCTTAGATGATCATGGTTTCCGTAACTAATTATGACAGGGATATTATACAACGCCAGCTGCTCCATCCCTTTTTGAAAAATTTGTTGGGCTCTAAGACTTCTTTCCTCTCCATCATACAAGTCGCCTACTATTAAAATAAAATCTGGTCTTTCTTGTATGGCATCATTTATCAATTGTTGAAAAGCATCGAATGTGCTATTTCTAAGCCGTTTGAAAGCATGGGAAGGTAAATCAGACATTCCTTTAAAAGGGCTATCCAGATGCAAATCAGCACAGTGGAAAAATCGTATAGATGACATTGTATCCCTCATTCCTTATACGAATATTTGTTCTTACTTTATCATACTATTCTAACATTTTGTATCGATATATTGTACAGCTATTTCAATTTTTTTGTATAATGAATACATATTCATATAAGGGGTGATTAGAATGCAAACATACCGTTTTACAGCATTCGAGAAATCGGGAGAAATTTTAAAAGATGAAGCTTGGGATTTTCCAGATCAAGCAACAGCAAAATCACAAGGGGCAGAAAAAATTGAAGAATTAGGCTATAGCGAAAAAACTCATCGTCTTGTAGATCCTCAAGGCAAGCTAATTCTATTTCATGTATAGTTGAAGTTTTAGAAAGAATAAATGAAAAGAGAGACATTTCAAGTCGAAATGTCTCTTTTTACTTTCCTTCAAAATGTGGGTCACGCTTCTCTATAAATGCTTGTATACCTTCTAAATGGTCACTAGTTTGTCTCATTAGCTGTTGGCCTTTTGCTTCTAACGCTAATATTTCATCTAATTCTTTTTGTTTATGGCCATTTAAAATCCTTTTTGTTTCAATCATGGCTGCTAGAGGTGAATGTAGTAAGTTTTGTGCCAATTGTACAGCTTGTTCAACAGCTGTCCCTTTTTCCGCTACTTGATCAATCAGCCCCAGACTTTTTGCTGAAGGACCATCCAACGTCTTGCCTTCCCATATCAGCTGTTTCGCTTTTGGTACACCGACTCTTTCTTTCATAAAGAAATGGCCGCCTCCATCTGGAATCAAACCTATGCCGATAAAATTCATGGCAAGTTTGCTATTCTCTTCAGCGATAATAATATCACTTGCTAATGCAAGACTAAATCCAAGCCCAGCTGCAGCCCCATGGACAGCCGCGATTGTAATCATCGGAAGCGTATAATAAGCTCTAATCATGCGAGAGATTGTATCCATAGCTTGTAGCATATCAATTGAATCGTCTCCTGTTCCGAGCATCGTTTTAATATCGCCGCCAGCAGAGAATACTTTGCCACTCCCTTTTAGCATCAGCACTTGAATACTTCCATCATTTTTAAGCAATTCAAAGCACTCTGCCAATTCCTGGAGCATCGTATCATCCATAGCATTCATCGCATTGGGACGATTCAAGCTTATAATCGCTAATCTCCCATTCTTTTCAAACGTTATACTTTGAA
This sequence comes from Rummeliibacillus stabekisii, assembly GCF_007988965.1. Taxonomy (GTDB): domain Bacteria; phylum Bacillota; class Bacilli; order Bacillales_A; family Planococcaceae; genus Rummeliibacillus; species Rummeliibacillus stabekisii. The sequence continues at coordinate 46,950 of NZ_BJVD01000004.1, read as the reverse complement.
ATCTCATATTCTCCCCCCATTCTATGCTTAATGAATAAATTCGATTTTTTTATGTAAAAACCTCTTTATTTTGCTGTCATAATAAAATTAATTTTTAATATACAATTTCTACTATCTATCCTAATAGACTCATTATAAAAAAAAGACTGCGTTCCATCGATTTGATTCGATGGAAGCAGTCTTAACTTTTGCGATAATCAAAATTATTTTTGAATATCTACAGCTTTTAAATCAATTTCGCCGATTTTGTTAGGTGCCATGTTTTTCACATAATCTTTTGCTACGTAGTTGTTAACGTAGAAGTAGATTGGTGCAATTGGCATTTGTTCAGCTAGTAATGTGTTAGCTTGTTTTAACAAATCAAGACGTTTGTTTTCATCCGTTTCTTTTGTAGCAGAAACTAGTAAAGATTTGTACTTCGGATCTTCCCAGCCTGTATCGTTGTTACCATTTTTAGCTGTATCATAACGCTCTAAGAATGTGTAAGCATCGTTATAGTCAGCGATCCAGCCCATACGAGCAACGTCGAAGTCTAAAGCAGTTACTTTATCAAGATATACTTGCCATTCAGAGTTATCGATTTTAATTTCGATACCTAGGTTTTTGTGCCAGCCTTCTTGAATGTATTGTGCGATAGCAGCGTGTGCTTCACTTGTGTTGATAGAAATACCGATTTTGATATCGCTTGCTTTCTTAATGCCTAATTCTTTCATACCATCTGCAAGCGCTTTTTTCGCTGCTTCGATATCGTTGTCTTTGAATTTGTTGTTTTCTTCTTCAAAGCCTTCAATTGCAACTGGTACATTGCTCATTGCTGGTTTTTGTCCGCCTTTTAGTACATTATCAGCTAAGCCTTGACGATCGATTGCATAAGATAATGCTTTACGGATATTAGCATTTTTAGTGAATTTACCTTTTGTATTGAATTTGTATTCATAGATTGCTGCATATGGAACTGATTTTAAAGATTTGTCTTTTTTGTAAGCGTCCATTGCATCAAGTGGTACTGTTTGATATGGAGAACCTAAGTAATCGATATCGCCGCTTTTGAACATACGGTTAGCAGTTGTTTCAGATTCAACCATTTTGATGTTAACAGTAGATAAAGCTACGTTGTCTTTATCCCAGTAGTCAGCATACTTTTTAAGAGTGATTGAGTCGTTGTGTTTCCATTCGCTTAATGTGAAAGGACCGTTTGTTACATAAGTATCGCCAGCTTCAGCGAACCATTTTTTGTTGTCTTTTACTACTTTCTCATTAACAGGCATGTATGTATAGAATGCTGTTAATTCTAAGAAGTAAGGTGTTGGATTTTCAAGTGTTACTTCTAATGTTTTGTCATCTACTACTTTAATACCTAAATCATCAGCAGAACCTTTTCCGCTGTTGTATGCTTCTGCACCTTTAATTGGGTACAAAATTGAAGCGTATTCAGAAGCGTTCTTTGGATCTAATGCCCATTTCCAAGCGTAAGCGAAATCGCCAGCTACTACAGAATCGCCATTTGACCATTTTGTATCACGCAACTTGAATGTATACGTTAATTTATCGTCACTTACTTTTACATCTTCTGCTGCTGCATTTTGAACATTACCGTCTTTGTCTACACGAGTAAGACCTTCAAATGCTGCACGAATAACCGCACCAGAAGTACTGTCATTAGCAAGTTGTGGATTTAAACTTGGTGGCTCTGAAGTGATTGATAGATTCAATGTTTTGTCTCCGCCTTTAGAGCCTGAGCCAGATGATTCATCTTTGTCTTTAGAACCGCCAAAGTTACATGCCGCAAGCACTAGCATTAATGCTGATAATAGCACTAGCGATAAAAACTTTTTCTTCATAAATATCCCCCTCTATGGTGTACATTTTAGCTACTAGCAAAGAGTAACTATTATAACTATATCAGAGGAAACTATATAAAAAAAGAAAATTATTTAATTTTTCAGTGATAATTTAATTTTCTTATATTTTAATTATATAGCTTATTTACATACTTTTATTATAATTTTCTGTATTTTTAGTTATATAACTATAGCTTCTCTCTGATTTATATAGTAAATCTTTCATTATTAAATAAAAGACAAAACTATTTATACCATTTTGCAATTTGTTGATCTGTACCGTATACAAAATGTCCCGGAAATACTTCATGCATTGTTGCTTCAGCATCAGTGTCTTCGTGTTCATACGGTATTCTTACACGTGTACTTTCAGAAATAGGATCTGGCAATGGAATTGCTGAAAGCAATGACTTCGTGTAAGGGTGTATCGGATTCTGATAGATTTCCTCTGAAGTCCCAAGCTCCAAGATTTTTCCGCGTCTCATTACTGCAATACGGTCACTAATATATTTCACCATTGATAAATCGTGAGCGATGAACAGATAAGTAAGACCATGTTTTCTTTGCAGTTCTTTCAATAAGTTCACGACTTGCGCTTGAATGGATACGTCTAGTGCTGAAATCGGCTCATCCGCAATAATGAAACTTGGATTTAAGCTTAGCGCTCTAGCAATACCAATACGTTGGCGTTGTCCGCCTGAGAATTCATGCGCATAGCGGTTCGCATGTTCACGATTTAGACCTACTACTTCTAGTAAAGAACCTATTTTTTCTTTGCGTTCTTTCCTATTTTTATAGAGGCCATGTATTTCGAAGCCTTCTTCAATAATTTCACCCGCTGTCATACGAGGATTTAATGAAGCATAGGGATCTTGGAAAATCATCTGCATTTCACGATTAAATTCTTTTAAATCCCTTTTTGATTTTTTCCCATTAATATCTTCACCTTTGAATCTGATTTCACCGTCTGTCATATCATACAAACGGATAATGGAACGGCCTGTTGTCGATTTACCACAGCCTGATTCCCCTACAAGACCCAATGTTTCACCTTTATAAACATCAAAACTAATACCATCAACAGCCTTAATAGAACCAAATTGCTGCGTTAAGTTTTTGACTTCTAGAATTTTCTCAGACATGTTTAACACCGTCCTTTGCTAAGTAACCATCAATACGTTTTTGCACAGCCTCCGGTATTGGAACTTGCGGTGCATCAGGATGTAAGAGCCATGTTTTCGCAAAGTGTGTTTCACTAACTTGGAACATTGGCGGTTCTTCTTCATAATCAATTTGCATAGCAAACTCATTTCTTGGTGCAAATGCATCCCCTTTTGGAGGATTAGTTAAATCAGGCGGTGAACCTGGAATTGTGCGCAATAATTCATCTTCACTGTTTTCTAAATCCGGCATAGAGCCAAGCAATCCCCATGTATAAGGATGTCTTGGATTATAGAAGATTTCATTTACTGAACCATATTCGACTATTTGGCCAGCATACATAACAGCTACACGATCCGCGATATTCGCTACAACACCTAAATCATGGGTAATGAAAATGATGGATGTATTACTGTTCTTTTGAATTTTCTTCATTAGTTCTATAATTTGCGCTTGGATTGTTACATCAAGTGCTGTTGTCGGTTCATCGGCGATTAATAGTTTTGGCTCTGCTGCAAGCGCAATCGCAATAACTACACGTTGACGCATACCACCTGAAAATTCATGTGGATATTGTTTAAACCGTTTTTCAGGGAAAGGAATCCCTACTTCATCCAACAATTCAATCGCTCTCTTTTTAGCTGAGTCGCGAGTGGCTTTTTTATTATGCTTTAAAATCACTTCCATAATCTGCTTACCAACCTTCATTGTTGGGTTTAATGCAGTCATAGGATCTTGGAAGATCATCGCAATTTCATTACCACGGATTTTTGTCATTTCTTTTTCTGTCAAGGGGATCAAATCTCTTCCTTCGAAGAGAATTTGTCCCTGATCATATATGCCAGGTGGTTGTGGAATGAGTTTCATCAACGCATTGCTTGTAACGGATTTCCCGGAGCCTGACTCCCCAACGATGGCTAATGTCTCGCCTTGTTTCAAATCAAAGTTTACACCGCGTACCGCTTGGACAATCCCTGCATAAGTTTTAAAGTTTATTTTCAAATCTTTTACTTCTAATAATGTTTCACTCATACTCTCACCTACTTCTTTAAAAGATTATTATTTACGTAATTTTGGATCAAGCGCATCACGAAGACCGTCACCTACTGCGTTGAACGCAAAGATTGTTAATGAAATAAATACTGCTGGGAAGATTAGGCGCCATGGTGCCGTATCAAGCGCTTTGTTCCCTTCTGAGGCCATTGTTCCCCAACTTGCCATTGGTTCAGAAACACCCAATCCTAAGTAACTTAGGAATGACTCTGTGAAAATAGCACTTGGGATCGTTAATGTCATAGTAACTAAGATTGCACCTAGAGCATTAGGTACAAGGTGTTTTAGGATAATATGCTTCGTGCCAGCACCTAGAGTTCTTGCTGCAAGTACATACTCCTGATTTTTAATAGATAATACTTCACCACGTACAATACGAGCCATCTTTACCCAACCTGTGATAGATAAAGCAACAATTAAAGGAATTAAACCTGGTTTCATTACTACTAGCAAGATGATAACTACTAATAGATAAGGAACCGCTGTAAGAACGTCGGCAATACGCATCATAATATCATCTACACGTCCGCCCAATAAACCTGAAACTGCACCCCATGTCACGCCAATAATTAAGTCAATTATCGCTGCTGACAGACCAATAAATAAGGAGATACGAGCTCCAACCCAAACACGTACAAACACATCTCGTCCAAGGTCATCTGTACCAAACCAATGTTTTGAAGAAGGTGGTGCATTATAGAGACCTAGTTGTTCGCGATAGCTATATGGAGAAAGCAAAGGAACGAAAATAGCAAGCAATGCAACGATTACTAAAACGACTAAACCAAACACAGCTAGCTTATTATGAGAAAATCGCAGCCTTACTTCTTTCCAGAAGGATACGGATTTATCTGCTAATTTTTCTGTATCTTTATCATTTCGTCCGATAATTTTAAACTTATCTTTTGAAATTTTCGGAATTTCTTTAAATGATTGCGTCATTATTTTTTCGCTCCTTTCAACTTAATACGTGGATCGATAATTACATATAGAATATCTACGAGTAATACCGCAAATAAAAGAATAATTGAATAGAATACTGTTGTACCCATGATTACAGTGTAATCACGATTCGAAATACTTGTAACGAAGTATTTACCTAAACCAGGAATCGCAAAGATTTGTTCGACAATGAAACTACCTGTAATAACACCAGCAGCTAGTGGTCCTAAATAAGTTACAACCGGCATTAAAGCATTACGCAATGAATGCTTGAAAAGAGTTGTCCACTTGCCAATCCCTTTGGCACGGGCCATTTTTACATATTCACTATGATTCTGTTCAAGCATACTTGAACGCGTTAGTTTTGCGATAAAGCCCATATCCATAATGGCAATAGATATAGCTGGTAAAACGCTATACATGAAGCCATTCCAGCCGGCTATCGGCAGTAACTCCCACTTTAAGCCGACAAAATACTGCAATAAACCTGCTAAGATAAAGGACGGGACAGATATGCCTAAGACGGCAAACGTGGTTCCGAGATAATCGGGCCATTTATTATGATAAAGCGCGGATGCCGCACCAATTAATATACCGAAGCCAACAGCTAATAGCATTGCTTCAATCCCTAAAGTAAGTGAAATTGGGAAACTTTCAGAAATCATATCGTTTGTTGAACGACCTTTATATTTCATTGATTCACCAAAATCAAATTTTGCAGTGGAAACCAAATAATCTTTATATTGGATATACCATGGATTATTCAATCCATATTCCTCATTTAATGCCTTCTGAATTTCAGGCGGTACACTTTTCTCACTAGCGAAAGGACTACCTGGAGCAATTCTCATTAAGAAAAACGTTGCTGTAACAATTACAAACAATGCAACTAATATATAGGCAAGCCTTTTTAAGATATACTTAACCATTCTCATATCCTCCTCAATCTAATAGTTAGAAGTAGTTGTCGTCACCAAAAACAGCTTTTCGACAACCTTGCTTGTTAATACTATATCAAACTAATAACAAGAAAAAAAGAAGTTGATAGAATATTTTTAAATGAGATACAATTAGCCTAATTCTAAAATGTCATCGTTTTCCCAATTTATTAGTTGATTTTGTATTTTTATTTATAGATAATCATCTAAATAGTTAATTAACTTAATAAAAATAAATAAAATAGCATAAATATTAGTTCCAGTATATTCAGTCTATTGTCACATTTATATTATTTTTTTACGTATTTTGCGATAGAAAGTGAAAATCGTCATTTTTCATGTCGGATATTATAGGATAGGTAACTTAGAAATTAATATTAAATTCTCTTTTTAATCTATTTATTGTCGTAATAGCACTTTTTTCATGCATTTTGCTTTAATTAGCCTAATAAGATCTAATAAAAAAGACCTTCTCTTTCATTTAATGAATGAGAAGGTCTTGGAGTATTAAATTTTTCCAATATAGTTTCTTTGAGGGTGCAGCTGATTAATATTAGTCAAACATACATTAATCTTTGAGTGGATAGGAAGCCATTCTTCCTTTTCTTCGGTCGCAATATAAATGCTCTTTAAAAAATTTTTGCTATTCTTATAGAGTCTTACGTATTTTTCCTCTTCCATCTTTTCTTTTTGGAGTTCCAAAAAGACTGGTACTTTCTGAGATAGGCCGCTAACCGTTTCAACACATAATCCTATTCCAAGCATTGTTAGGATCGGTGCCAATAAGTGTTCTTCCTCGTCATCTACATATACAATGGTTGCTGTAAATACTTTATTCACAAGAGCTTCATATATAGAAGGGAATTGCTCTACATCCAATTTTGGATTCTTTACTAAGACATCAATTGCATCTGCTGTATGAGCAATCGTACATGCCCATCCCTTTTCGGGGATATAGCCTCTTAAATCTTGTTCTAAATCTAGATATAAGACTAATTCGTTCCTCGCTTTATCGAGGAGCGGCAACGAAAGGAATGCGCGTTCTAGATCCTTCGTGAGAATCCACTTAATTAATAAGACAGCAGACGCTCTTTTGAAAATATGATCTGTTCCTACATCCCCAATTTCGTAAAATAAATAATCATCACTTAAAGCTAGCTTTAAGAGATCTGTCAGCATCTCATCTGACAAACGATTGTCTTCAATATAGCGAGAGAGTGTTTGGTAGATAAGATTTTCTCTAAGGTCGCTATCTGGAGAACCTATATGTTCAATCATCGCTGTTATGATTTCAGATAGATTTTGTTCTTCTTCGGCTTCTCCTTGATGGATTGCCGTTAGTTGTGTTTTGAGTGCATATTCGTCCATAATTAAACCTCCAATACGAATAGTCCGCCGACTAAAGACTATGAATCTGTCGAATAATGTCGTTTACTCTGTATTGTACTAATTATTATACCATTATTGCTCTAGGTTGTCCGTTGCCTAACATGATTTATCCTATGCTAAATATGTGTTATTTATGTATAGCCTGATTATCTACAAGATATGTCTGTATTTGGAAATAAAAAAGCAATTTCTATACAGAATCCGTATAGAAATTGCATGGGTGCTTATTTCTTCACAATATCATATAGTTCGTTAAGTGCGTCGATTTTTTTATCGAAGGCATCTTGATACGTTAAAATATATTGGGCAGGTTCTTTGGGATTGTGATACTGATTAATTTTTCCTGTGGCATTATTAACAAGCTTTGTAGAAGCACCACATCCTAAGCCAATGATGGTTTGAGCTTCTTCCATGATTGCTATATTATAGATGCTTTCTTCGCCTGGTAGCGAATAGCCGACATTTTCTAAATTCCCCAAAATATTTTTTTGTCTATATAAATAATACGGTGTATAGCCATGCTCCTCTGTCCAGCTATGTGCACGGTGCATCATGGCTTCCGCTGTTTTACGATCCGCCACTTTATATTTTTCCTTGTTATGCGTCATTTCGGAAGCACGTTTGAAACTTAGTGTATGGACTGTCAAAGATTCCGGCATCATTTTTTCTGTTTCTTCTATTGAATGTTCAAATTCATCCAGCCCTTCATTTGGAAGACCGATGATCAAGTCCATATTAATATTATTCATGCCAGACTTTCTAGCCATCCAAAATTTATCTATGGTCTCTTGAACGCTATGGTGTCGTCCAATCGCTTTCAACGTTTCGTCTGTATACGATTGAGGATTTACGCTGATGCGATCAATTCCCCACTTTTTCAGCACTTCTAACTTTTCTTCTGTAATGGTATCCGGTCTTCCTGCTTCTACTGTAATTTCGCGGACTTCCTCCATATATGGGAATGAATCAAACATCGTTTTGTATAGCGCATCCATTTCATCTGCTTCTATTGAAGTGGGCGTACCTCCTCCAAAGTAAACAGAAGTGATTTTTATATTATTCTCTTTAAGCCACTTGCCCATTTCTTCTATTTCATAATGTAAGCCATCTAGGAATGTCGCAACACGTCCTTGTTTTCTGTTACTTTGGATCGCATATGCAGGAAACGTACAGTACGCACATTTCGTTGGACAGAAAGGAATACCTATATAGATGCTGACTTCTTGGTGAATCTGATCTAAATCAGGTATCGTCTTTAATTGTGTTTGAACAATTTTCTTCAGCATGTGTATCTTTTCATCTGACAAGCTAAATTCAGATACCAATTTTTGATGAATCTCTTCGTCTGTTAAGCCTGCTTTACGAAATTTATGGTAAAGCTTTGTCGGACGAATACCCGTTAGGATTCCCCACTGCTGCTTAATTTCTGTCATTTGCTCTAAGGTATCGAGCAAAACATGTGATAAAGCTCTTTTCAAACGAATCTTCTGTTCTCTTTCCGTGCCTTCGTTTTCATATTGTTGTTCATAATGGCTTCGGTAAATTTCATCCTCTGCATGTAGTTCTGCCTCTGTTTTAATTAGATGGTCATCACTGATTGAATGTGTAAAATGCACCTCTAAATCAGGCACCATCTCTTTTTTCGCTATCTTTGTATCTTCAAAAAATAAGTTTGTAATATCATGAAAAACACGCATAAAGTCTTGCGGATATGCGGGATTTATTTTTAATACTTTCATTCCAGTCACTTCTTTCTACCATGTGTTTCAATCCCTCTGATTTCAAACCATCTCACCTATTGTAGCAAATTTTATCGTTCAAAGCGTAATTAGTTATAGGTGCATTCTCTTAAAAAAAAAACGCAGACAACGTATTTTCACGTTGCCTGCAGTACAAAACTAATTTAATTCATTATACAATCCTTCAATTGGTTTGACTAATGTACGATTAATTTCTTCAATCAATCCGCTTAAAGCCATTTCTGCTTGCAGCATGTTGGCAATTTTTTTATTTTGCTGAGCTAGCTGTGCAGTTTTTTGAGCATATTGTAACTCATCTTCGCCAATTTGCTCGCCTTGCATTTGTTTTTTCTGAAGTTTCATTTGTACCTCTCTGAAACTCTTAAAAATAGCCTTTGCCTCTTTATCGCCCTTTACTGTTTCAATCGCTTTTTTCAAGGCTGAATATTCATTAGTTTTACGGAAAGTTCCTTCTAATGCATTGATTTCATTATAAATGTTAACCATATGATCCCCTGCTTTCTTTTTGTTTTCGTCATTTACTCTCTAGTAGATATATTCAAAAGGCTCTTCAATTAGAAGATAGTCACCACAATTCCTTGAATAATCCCAATAAGTCCTCCAAGTACAAAACCTAATACAGTGATCATCTTGAATTCTTTTTTCGAGATGCCTAGCACCAAATCCTCCAGTACAGATACTGGGAAGGAGTCTACCTGTTCCTTAACGATTTGTTCTAGATTTAAGCGTTTGATGGCATCTTCAAGCTGACTTTCAGCAAGAACAAAACCTTTTTCAGTCATTTGCGGAACTATATTGCTAGCAAACCATTCTGGTCCTTCTTGCCAGTAATGCACAAGTGGCTTGTCCAAACGGCTTTGCAACGCAAGTTCCTTTTTCGCATAGCTTTGGATCCTGTATGTCGTTGATGTGAAATCTAAATCTCCAAATAAATTCGTAACAGATTGGACTTTTACTTTTTGCCATTCATTAGACAAGAGATTAGTTAATAAAACCATCGTTCCAGGCGCATGAATGAATTTGTTGATTTCTTTTTGGACACGGCCTACAAGCGATTTGGAATCGCCTAAAAACATTTGAATCATGCCGCCAACTGTTCCCTTTGATTCTAAGAAGTCATCAATCAAACGTTTGATTGTTTGTGTTCCTTCAGGCGATTCAAAATAGCCGCCTGCTTTTTCTAAAATGTAACGAGACATTTCTGGAATCTTTTTATTCGCTTTTGCTTCCCATGATTCTGGAAGCAAAGACTCAATCGATTCGTTGGATAGTACGTTCTTTATCTTGTCCAACTGCTCCGCTACAGCCTGATCCATTTTTTGTTCTATTATATCAGGCATATGAGCAGCGCCTATTTGCGTCAGCCAATCGTTGAGTGTTTTTTCATCCGTGAATAAGAGCTTTCGGATTTTGTCATTCAACCAGCCTTCTACTAGTTCCCTGTTTTTTACGGTAAATAGTTTTTTGCGAAACATCTCAGGCGTCAGCAAATAATTCACTACTGTTTTCCCTAGTTGCCTTGCTAAATCTTCTCTTCGTTTCGGAATCAAACCTGGCGTGAATGGAACGCGCCACGAACCGATATATATAGGATTATGCGGTCTAAAAAGCATTTTGATAGCGATATGGTTTGTAAATCCGCCAATCACTGCGCCAATTACCGTCATAAATACGATTGTCAGTATAGTATTCAACCTTTTTCACCCGTTTCTCTGAAGTAGCTATATTATAACAGAGACGTTCATGATAATAAAAATATTAGCAATTTCTTTCAAATAATCCAGTCGCAACTTATACTAAAGTAGGAGAAGGGAGATGGATTTGTGATTCAGCATTTTAGTTATAAGCCATTCTTTGACAATCAGCAATTGCCTGGTTGGACTATACAGTTTTTTTATAAGCAAAATCGCTATGAAGGCATATATGAACAAGATGGCAGTATTAAATGGACTGGTGCCATTCCGCCAGATGAAGAAAAAGTAAAAAAAATGGTACATGAATTAATGCTTTTTCATGTGTATGACTAATACATATTCGCTCGTAGCGTATACAAGCATACGAGCGAATTATTCTTTCTCCAAATACTCTCTCCTAAAATCGAGCAGATCTTTTGCTGCCAGCATATTTTCGAGGTTTTCATCCCATTGATCCGTTAATGTATTCCAAACGCGGACATATAGTAAATCACTGTCACGATTATAGAGGACGTATTGAATACATGGTACATCGTGAATTTGAATCGTTTTTTTGGAGTCAATTGACGTAATGAATGTTTGAACTTTCTCCTCGTCTTGATCTTCCTCTTCCTGCATTTCGCGTGTTTTTTGAAGCGCATCGATGATCTCCATTTCGTCTAGATCAATCGTCTCTTCGCTTGCGTACTTGAATGGTTCCGGTAGTTCATCGATACGGTCTACCTTATCCATATCTCCTGAAAGTAATAGATGATGGGTAGCACTATAGAGAAGCTGCTGTGTTTCTTCTTCCATTTCCTCTTCATAGATACCATTCTCCAGCTGACGCTCCCCTTTAACGGTCAACTGATAATAGACTTCTTTTTCAACCAAACCTTTACGCATAAGCTTTTGCAATAAATCCAACACAAACAGCTCTTCCACTAGCAATAAATCACTAAGTTCTTTTGGATCCTTTATTTCTGCTTTCTGTACGCTTAATAAAATCATTTTCATCAAAATATCCATGGTTTCCCGCTTCACTGGATGGAAGATACACTCAACCGTTTGAACAGGAAAACACCAGCGGGATACGGATAGAATTTTAACTTGCGGGTCTTTGTTTACTTGCTCTGTGAGCTTTTTCTCTAATTCATTTAACATGTTTCTTCTACTTCCTTACAACGGGATTTCCTTCATGATTAAGCCATCCCTTCTGCTCTTTCACCACTTGTAGCAGATGGCTGTACATGTTGCGGGATTCTTTTCGTTTGGCACGCTTTGTAAACATTTCAGTACTGCCGACTAATACGAGTAACTCCCTTGCTCGAGACAGTGCTACATTCAAACGGCGATAGTCATTTGCAAATCCAATGTCTCCGCCTTTATGTGTAGCGTTGCGGACCATACTGACAATGATGACATCCATCTCCATCCCTTGGAAACGGTCAACTGTCCCTGTACGCAAATGAAGGTTCGGCAATTGTAGTTCCTGTTGAATTAAATGGTCGATCTTCTTCACTTGTTCTCCGTAAAAGCTAATCACGCCAACACTCTTCTTCACACCAGCTTCTAGACCACCCTGGCTGATTGCCATTTCTGTCGCATGATCTAAATCCCGCAGCATATCTCGAATGATATCAAGCTCGCCTGGATTATATCGGCTTTTGCCATTCTTCATCTGCTCTTCTAAATATGGTTTTTCATTTGGTGTATCAACCCACAATAAATGATTATGGCGCTTTACAAAGTGGCTTTCTAAGAAATGGTCTCGTGCTGTATCAGAATCTTCGAGCCCACATTGAAGTCGATCGTCTTCATTTTCATAAAATGGAGAAATCGTATCCATAATTTTTTCATGCATACGGTACTGAATTGCCAGCATCTGTTTATTTGTCTTCGGAAGGTTTTTAAACAGGCGTTCAAATAATGACTCTTTCAGCAGTTTCTTTAATTCGTTTGTTTCATCTAGCTCTTTGTTTTCCTCCATCATGGCCTTTAACGTTTCTTCCAATGTATCATCGCCAATAAGCGGAGGAAGCTGGTGATGGTCTCCTACCAAAATAATCTTTTTGCCTTTAAGCATTGGTAGCAACAATTCAGGTGGTGTTGCTTTCGACACTTCATCAATGATCACAACATCAAATGTAGGGTAGTTGTCCATAAATTCTTTCCTACCCGATGCGACACAGGTAGTCCCAATCACATTAGCATGGTTTACATATAGCTTTTTAATTTCATCTAAATCATGTTCGCTAGCTTCAAGCAGAAGCTTGTGCCATTGCTTTTGGAGCTCTTGCTTTATTGGCAATTGCTGCTTCTCATGCTGCAAATCTGCAATTGCGACTTCTACATGTTGAATTGCTTCTTTGACATAATCGAGTTTGCGCGTTACATCTTCTCGGAGCAGCTCTTCCAATGCTTTTAATTTTTTCTCTTGTGCCAAGCCTTCTTCATTCGTTTTTTGGCTTTCTTTCTTTATTTCAGCGAGCTGTGCAGAAATTTCACTTTCTTCTATTAAAGAGTGTTCCAGCTGCCCTTTTATCTCTTCGATTTTTGGCGTGGTAATTTGGATTTTTTGTTTGTGTGCTAGAAGTTCTTGTAGGTCTCTCTCTTGCCCTGCGAGAATTTCTTTTAATTCTTCAAGCGGCAGCAATTCTTTATCTTCTTCAGATGAATCTGGCAATCTTTGCTGTAACTGTTCTACTTCACTTTTCCATCTGTTCCCTGCATTCATCAAGCTGCTTTTATGCTGTAATGAAGCATTCAGAAGATAAGAGACGAGACTCGCTGCTTCTTCCTTCATCATATGGAACAGGCGCATGATCTCCTGCCGTTGGTTTTCAAGCATGCCAAATTGTTCGTCGACAAAGATGCGACGGTTATATAGGCGTTCAAGATATACATACAGTTGGTTAACATAGACTTCTTTTGTATCTACTAAAAACCTTTTGAAATGATCAATCGCTGAATCAATTTCTCTGATAGCGTATGAAGAATAGCCATTTGCGGCTTGAGCTTCTACTTGTTTTTGAATTTCCTCGCTTTTTGAGGGACCAATTTTACCTTCTAAGTAGCCGATTGCAGAAAATAAGCGTTCTCTTACTTCTTTCCACTCGGTGTATCCGAACATCTGCGCTTGAATGCGTTCAAATGATTGCTGTTGCCACTCTATCTTTGCATTCGGCTGAATGCCGTTTTTCTCCATGATTCCCTGCAGTTCTTGAATTTTGCCGCAACTTTCAACATCCTGCTGAGCTTTTTGCAATGCTTGATGTTTTTCATGCCACTCTCCATAGGCAAGCCTTGCGTTTTTCAAAGCGTGCTCTGCTTTTTCTAGCTCACTTTTGTTGTTTAAATATGAAATATCTTTTTGTAGGCTTGCTTTTTCGGATTGTTTTTGGACTTCTAGCTCTTCTAAATGGCTAAGAGAACCATATTGCCCAAGCAACTCCTCGAACTCCCTGATTTGTTGCTCTTCTTGTGTCTTTTGCTTGATGATGGCTTCTAAGCGTTCCTCAGCTTCACGTGATTCTTTTCTTAAAGCGCCCAATTTCTTTTTTAATTCTTTGATTTCTTGTTGTGTTGCTTCAACCTCTACTTCGGCCCGCTTTTGTTCCTCCAATTTCTTTTGAAGGCTTTCAATTTCAGATCTCAGCCCTTGAAGTTCGGTTTCTTTTTTGGCTATTTTTTCATCTAATAATGCTGTATTGTCGGTTTGTCTCGACAGTTCTTCTTCTAGATCATGCAGAGTTTGCTCTCGCCAATATTGCGCTACATTCTCTTCAATAAACCTTTTGCCTTCTTCTTCGATGCTTTCCGTACGTCCATAGCGAAGAATTCGGATATCTTTATTTGAGAGGAGCCTGCTTAGCGCATTGTCGACAGCCAAGTTGGATTGTGACGCTACTAATGTTCTAAGACCAGCCTTGGCATTTTGCTGGCAGATTTCTGATATAACCGTAGTCTTCCCTGTACCAGGCGGACCTTGAATGACGTATAAATCTTCCGCTGAAAGAGCTCCGGCAACAGCTTCTCTCTGAAATTCATTTAGGCGATTATCGAAATCCAATGAAACTTTCTTTTTAGGCTGATTAATTCTCGGCCTCTCTTCGAATAGGATTTTTTCTAGATTTGCATTGGCAGCAAGCCCCTTCTCCAAATCACTGAACCCCTTGCGAAGACGTCTGATTTGGCTAAGTGTCGCAAAGTTGCTAAACACTAATTCTTTCGTTTTCGGATGCCATTTGTCCTTTCGAAGCTGACTTTGAATAAACGGCCGCAGTTCGATTTCGACTGTTTTCTTTTTTGGATTTGATTTAATGACCGTTCCAAGGTCTTCTTTCGCTCCTTGAATTTTAACGCTTAAACCCTTCACTTTTTGCCACTCTTTTTCCTTTATCCCATTGATGGCAATAGTCATATAAGTGAAATTTTCGTTGCATTTATAATCTGTAAATGTAGCACGGAAGTCATCCATCGTTGCATCGCGTTCTTGTATACTTAAGTAGCCTTCCCAGCTGGCGATCCGCTTTTGAACATATTTAGATCGTTCCTCTGCAATAGGCAATTGACGGATCGTATTATGCAGCTCAATCGGCAAACCAACTGTGTTGCTCGCATTGATAGCAAATTCAATGGTAGTCTTTAGCCGCCTATTTGTGTGAACAGGAACACCACTGCTAAGTACGCGAAAGTTTGTTGCTAGCAGCCCGTCATATTTCACGACACAATTCATCACGCCAACACAACCATCTAGCACCTTGGAGAGTGATTGGTTCTCGTCTGGTCCAAAATAAAGTGTAGCTGCCATTTCATCTTTTGCAGTGTTTTGAACGTGTTCAATATGGACTACAAACGACTTTTGAAGATGAAAAAAAGCTTGTTCATCTTTCATGAATGCTAATATGCCTGCACGTGATTTGTTCGTTAATATGATGTTTGTACGCAATGTGCTTGGCTTAGCAATAACTTGTCCCATGAACATAACTTCCTTTCTTTTAAACTCAATATCTTTTTTAAAAAACTAATTTCTATCATACCAGTTTTTTGCCTTATGCGTGGTGTGGAAATTTGCCAAAAAGAAAAAATCCAACGAAGAAAGATTCTTCATCGTTGGATTTTTTGCATGTAAGGCTTAGAAAAAATTTATCTTATTTTTTCTAACTCTACTAAGTGAATTTTACTTTATTTCACCGGACTGCAGTTTATACATTTGATTATACCTTCCGCCATGAAGCAGAAGTTCATCATGCGTTCCTTGTTCCACAATCTCGCCTCTATCTAGTACTAAAATGTGGTCTGCATTTTTAATAGTAGATAGCCTGTGGGCGATGATGAATGTCGTACGTCCTTTTTTCAATACATCCATTGCATGTTGGATGATTTCTTCCGTTTCTGTATCGATATTGGACGTTGCTTCATCTAATATCAAAATCGCTGGATTGAATGCAAGCGCACGAGCGAAAGAAATGAGCTGGCGCTGTCCAGATGACAGAGTGCTTCCTTTTTCAATCACTGGCTCATCCAGTCCACCTGGCAAGTTCTCTAACACGCGATCTCCGCCAACTGCTTTTAGCGCTTCTTCCACAGTCTCTCTTGAGATATGCGGATCATCTAAGCTAACATTCGATGCGATGGTCCCTGTGAATAAATACGGATCCTGTAAAACAATCCCCATATGTTCGCGAAGAGTTTGGCGGGAGCAGTCTCGTATATCTTTGCCGTCAACGGTAATCGACCCTTTCGTTACATCGTAAAAACGAAACAGCAAATTCATAATGGAGCTTTTGCCAGATCCCGTATGACCCACTAGCGCGACTGTCTGCCCTTGCTTTGCTTCAAAATTAATATCTTTTAATACATATTCCTCATCTTTGTATGCAAACCATACATGGTTGAATGCTACATCACCTTTATATCGTGGAATACGGGTATCATCGACTGCTTCCCCTTCTTCATCTAGCAATTCAAATACACGTTCAGAGGCAACATTTGCTCTTTCAAGGCGTGCAAGCTGATTGACGATATTAGTAACAGGGTTGAAAAGCCTAGTGATGTAGTCTACAAATGCATATAGCATCCCGACAGAAATGGCTGTTTGACCATCCAACTCTGCGCTTCCAAAATACCAGATGAACATAATAAATGTCAGTGATCGGATGACATTTACTAAATTGTGAGAAGTCACAGCATCCAAGAAAACTAGTTTGTTTTGATATTTATAATATTCATCATTTAATTCATTGAACTCGCCTTCAATTTGCTTTTCTTGACCAAACGCTTGGATAATCGTCATACCGTTGATTGATTCATTGATCATACCGTTCATATCTGACAGTTTCCCACGAACGATATGGTTGTATTTCGCCGCATATTTACGGTAAAGAATGGCCCATACAATCAGCATCGGAATAACAAGCAATGCGTAGCAGGCCATTTTCCAATCTAAGATGAAAAGCGCAATGTAGACACCGAAGATAGTCATGAAGCTAGCCGCAAATTGCGAGACAACTGTCACGAACAAATCATGAATGGCCTCTGTATCATTCGTTACGCGTGAGACCACCTTACCTGCTGGCAATCGGTCAAAATAGTTGATCGGCAATGTTTGAATATGCTTATAGACATCGTTTCGCATTTTTTGAATAATGCGGTTCGCGCCCACTTGCAGCATGATATATTGGCCATAACGGAAGATAGCTGTTGTCACCGCTAGGCCGAAGAATACCGCCAATAAAACTGCAATAGGCTTGAATTCCAAACCATTTGTTACTGATTTGGCGATATGGTCATCAATAATTTTCTTGGCGACAAACGGTCCTGCCAAATCTGCTGCTACGGCGATAGCCAAGAGGATTAGCCCTATCAGCAATGTTTTTTTATAAAGCAGCGCGTATTGCCAAAGTCTTTGTGTAGTGTTCATTATTTCGCCCCCTCGATCTGCTGGCGATTGTGTTGCTCTTTATACCAACCGTTTTGCTTGAGGAGATCGCTATGCGTTCCTTCTTCTATGATCTTTCCGTTTTCAAGGACGATAATCCAATCTGCATGCATGATAGCAGACAAACGGTGTGTCACAATAATCGTTGTTTTATCCTGTCTTTCCTCTTGGATATTTTTCACGATTCTGCTTTCTGTTTTTGCATCCACAGCTGAAAGAGAATCATCCAAAATAAGAATTTCAGGATCACGGATTAAAGCACGTGCAATAGATATCCGTTGCTTTTGCCCTCCAGAAAGTGAAACGCCTTTCTCTCCTACCATGGTATCTAATCCCATCGGCAGCATCTGTAAATCGTTATCAAAACATGAAACACGGATCGCTTCTTTCAGCTCTTCCTCTGTCGCATCCTGTTTTCCAAATAGAATATTTTCTCTAATCGTACGAGAGAAAAGCACATGATCCTGAGGCACATAGCCAATCCACTTCCGTACTTGTTCTTTACTTTGGGCACCGATTTCTTCTTCAGAAATTTGTAATGCCCCTTCACCTGTCGGATACTCTTTTAGTAGCTGTTTGACAATTGTCGTTTTGCCACTCCCTGTTTTCCCTACAATCCCTAATGTCTGCCCCTTCTTCAATGAAATATCCAAGTGAGCTAAGTTAATAGACTGTGATTGCGGATATTGGAATGTGACGTCTTGGAAATCGATTGAATTTGGACTTTCCACTACGACTGGTGCGGACGGGTCTTTTACATCTTCTGTTTCATTTAACGTTTCTTGCACACGGTCAAGCGATGCATTTCCCCGCTGCATGACATTGATCAGCTCGCCAATTGCAAACATTGGCCAAACGATCATACCAAGATACACGTTAAACGAAATCAGTTTGCCTAGTGTTATATCCCCGATGGAAACCAAATAGGCTCCGTATCCAAGACCGATCATATAGCTTAGGCCTGTTAAGACTCTTGTGATGGGTGTAAACCATGCATCAATCCGTTCTACATCCATATTTTTTTTGTATACATCTTCTGTCATTTCACCGAACTTGTTTTCTGTTTCTCTCTCATGCACATATGCACGAACAACACGCACACCTTCAACTGCCTCTAGTACACTATCATTCATATGGCCAAACGCATCTTGGGCGATTGTATATTTTTCATGAATTTTTTTCCCTAGCATTTGCATGGTAATCGCTAAAATAGGTAGTGGAATAATAGCTGCTAGCGTTAATTTCCAAGATACAGAAAAAGCCATCATCAGCAATATCGTGCCTAGATATAAGGTCGAATCTAAGAGTGTCATAATACCAAAACCCGCTGTCTCAGAAACAGCGCGTAAATCATTGGTCGCTCTTGCCATCAAGTCACCTGTACGGTTACGTTCGTAAAATGGCGGAGACATTCGTAAAAATTGCTGCATTAAGTTTTTACGCAGCCTACGCTCAATCACGTTTGAGCCGCCAAATAGTTGGAATTGCCATACGAAGTTGACAATATAGGCTAAAGTCATGACAATTGCCAATCCTCCAAGGAATTGAAACAGCAAAGTAGTCGTCAGCGTTTCTCTATGGATAGCGTCTATCGACTTGCCGATTAGCCATGGTGGAATAACTTCAAAAGCATTAGCCACTATAAGCAAGGCCACTGCGATTGTATATCTTTTTCTATTTTCTTTAAAAAACCACTGTAATTTCACTAATACATCGAACATTTATCTTTTCCTTCCTCTCTTCTTTCGCTTTCTTAGCTAGCCATCTTCTATCGAATCCTTGTTTAAATGCTTTTTCATTTTTTGATAGTACATACTGCTCTCTCCTTTGTTTGTTTTACACTAATGATTGAATTAGGAACACAAAAAAGCGCATACCCTTATAAGAGCATGCGCCAGCATAAAAGAGTACGGAACCCTCCCGTAACATCTACTAATTCAATTGAAGTTAATAGGAGCAGGAGAAACATTATGATATTGAGTTATAAGATTGTTGCGTATCATTTTCATGTTAATTACCTCCATTTCCCATATATTATTTAGTGTTCCTTAATATTAGCATTGCGTTTTTGTTAGTGTCAATGATTTTTCTAAAAATTTATAAAATTAGTTATTTTATATTTAATCAACCCTTTTTTCTGATTTTTCATGTCTTTTGATAGGTACTTTAATAGAGTTAATACACTACCAATGAATATACTATTTCCCCTATTTGGTGGCAAAAGACCAATTTTATTAGTAAATCATAACAAATAGAAGGTGATGATTTGTTTTTTTTCGCTAAATATTTTATGATTATCTTACTAAAATATTTTTCATTTCACAGGAGGTGTACACTTTGTTCTCCCCCTCATTTGGGTCTTGGAACAAAGGAAGTCTTTGGACATAGCCATACGATTGACAGCGTTTGCTGTCTTGATCGCATGTTCAGCAGTTTTCGTAGCAACAGAGTTTGCTATCGTAAAGGTTAGAACAACTCGTATTGATCAATTAATCGCTGAAGGCAACAAAAAAGCCATTAAAGCGAAAAAAGTAATTTCTAATTTAGATGAATATTTATCCGCGTGCCAGCTGGGTATTACGATTACCTCACTCGGTCTCGGTTGGTTAGGTGAAGGAACAGTAGCCAAATTGTTAGAGCCGCTCTTTAACTTGCTGCAACTTAATAATAGTGTTACAACGGTCCTTTCATTTATCATATCCTTCTCGATTGTGACATTTGTACATGTTGTCGTCGGAGAATTGGCACCAAAAACATTGGCCATTCAAAAAGCAGAAAATGTCGCACTCGGCGTTTCCGGATTTTTAATTGGTTTCCACAATGTGATGTTTATATTCATTAAGATTTTAAATTCGTCCGCAAATGGTTTAGCAAGACTGTTTGGCCTTAAACCTACAAATGAATCTGAGGTTGCCATGACGGAAGAAGAATTAAGGATTATCTTATCCGATAGTTTAAAAGGCGGAGAGATCAACCAATCCGAATACAAATATGTGAATAGCATTTTTGAATTCGATGATCGCACAGCCAAGGAAATCATGGTCCCTCGTACAGAAATCATTGGCATTGAAAAAGAACTGACACTAAAAGAAGTATTTGAAGTAATGGGTGTTGAACAATATACGCGCTACCCTATTATTGAAGGTGACAAGGACCATATTATCGGCCTTGTAAATATGAAGCATTTGCTTACAGCGTATATCAAAAATCCGGCAAAAGGCGCTACATCAGTAACACAATATATGCAGCCGATTATACGGGTATTTGAAACAATGCCAATTAGTGATTTACTTTTAAAATTCCAACGTGAACGTATTCATATGGCTATTTTAATGGATGAATACGGCGGCACATCCGGCCTTGTTACAATTGAAGATATTATTGAGGAAATCGTTGGTGACATCCGCGATGAATTCGACCAAGATGAAGTGCCTGAGATTCGTAAAGTTGACAAGGATCATTTTATTTTCGATGCTAAGATGCTGATTGAAAATGTAAATGACTTCTTAGGCATTCGTATTGAAGAGGATGATATCGATACAATTGGCGGATGGTTTATGACAAAAGATTTTGAAGCGGTTAAAGGTGAGAAAATCACTGAGCAAGGTTATGAATTTATTATTAAAGAATTAGATGGCCACCATATACTATACTTAGAAGTAATCAAACTTCCAAAGAGTTCAGAGACTGCTGCTACTGTAGCAGAACCAATACAGCCTAACTAATTATCTTGTTTAACAAAACATGGAACGACGCACACTATTCTGTAGTGTGCGTCGTTTTCGCTTGTTTGAAACTTTTGCGAGGAGGAAACATTGTGGACTTATATACAAACTTAAGACAAGGGGAAAAAGGAGCCTGGCTCAGTATTCTGACGTACCTAGTCTTAAGCAGCGTAAAGCTAATCATTGGCTTTATCGGCCATTCGACAGCTTTAAAAGCAGATGGACTAAACAATACTACAGATATCATTGCCTCCGCGGCCGTTCTAGTAGGCCTTAGGATTTCACAGAAGCCACCAGATAAAGATCACCAATATGGCCATTTGCGGGCAGAGACCATCTCCTCCCTTATCGCGTCATTTATCATGGCGATTGTTGGTTTGCAGGTACTATTAAATGCTGGGAAAAGCTTTTTTGAGGAACATCATACGGCTCCATCCCTCTTAACAGCTGTTGTAGCCCTTGGCAGTGGCATTGTCATGTTTCTGGTATATATGTTCAATATTCGCCTAGCAAAAAGAATTAACAGTTCTGCTATTAAAGCAGCAGCTTATGATAATCGTTCGGATGCTTGGGTCAGCTTCGGAACTGCCATTGGTATTTTGGGCGCTATCTTTGGGTTTCCAATTATTGATTCCATCACAGCATTTTTAGTAGGTGCTTTAATTATTAAGACGGCCTATGATATTTTCTTTGAAGCTGTCCATGCGTTGACAGATGGCTTTGACGAAGCAGAGCTAGAGGCTTTGTCCGTTCTCATTAAAAATGTAGATGGTGTGATTGAACTAGTCGATTTAAAGGGACGCAATCATGGAAACCTAATATTTGTAGATTTGACCGTAACGGTCGATCCCCAATTAGATGTTTGGCAAAGCCATCAGATTACAGAGGAAATTGAAAACACAATTAAACTAGCGAAGCCTTTTGCTGTTTCACTTGTCCACATCGAACCAGAAGGATTAGAACGAGTTCTGGATCAAAATATATTTAATCCACATAAAAAATAGCCTAAAAATGCTCATATAAAAGTAACCGAGCGGATATGAATTTTATTTTCATATCTGCTCGGTTTTATTTTGTGTATCTATATTACTCGAATCCAAATAAGTTATTCAGTTGATGTTAGTCCATGTTTAACTGCGTACAATGCAGCCTGCGTACGGTCCTGTACTTCAAGCTTTGCAAAAATGTTAGAGATGTGGGTTTTGACTGTTTTTTCTGTTACAAAAAGAGAGGACGCAATTTCTTTATTGCTTTTCCCCTTCGTCAATTCTCCCAAGACATCTTGTTCCCTATTAGTCAACGGATGCAGCATATGTGGCAGTTCGCTGGTCATTTCTTGATTTTGGATAAGCTGAGTGGTTACTTGCGGATGCATAATATTCTCTCCGTCCATCACTCTACGGATGGCCAACACAAGCTCATCTGGTTCAATGTCTTTCAATTGATACCCTGCTGCTCCCGCTTCTATGGCAGGAACTACATGATCGCGATCAGAGAAGCTTGTCAGCATGATAATCTGGATATTTGGATATTTCGCTTTAATGTGCTTGGTTGCCTTGATTCCATCCATTTCAGGCATCACCAAATCCATAAGGATAATATCAGGTTGAAGTGATGCTGTCAGTTCAATCGCTTCCTTACCGTTACTCGCTTCCCCGACAACTTCTATATCCTTTTGTGTTTTCAAGAAAAACAAAAGGCCTCTTCTTACAACATGATGATCATCCACGATTAACACTTTTATCATTTTTTCTTCCCCCCTAGTATGGCAGGCGGATTAAAATCTCCGTCCCCTTTCCAATTTCACTAACCCAATCAATAGTACCGCCTAAAGAAGTTGTTCGGTCTTTCATGCTCCTTAGCCCAAACGATGGTAGATTTACAAGTGAATCCACTTGGAATCCACGACCTTCATCTTTAATAACGAGCAGTACATCTCGATTTGTAATGGTGACAAAAATTTCAGCCTTCTTTACTCCTGCATGTTTACGTATATTATTTAAGGCCTCTTGCGTCAGTCGAAAAAGCGTTTCTTCAATACGAGATGGCAATTGCAGTACCCCCGTCACTTTCACTTTCAACTGTAAACCGAGCATTTCAGCGTACCCTTTCACTGCTTCCATCAGTCCGCTTTCCAAGCCCTTAGGACGTAACTGCCAGATGAGCGCCCGCATTTCTGTTAACGCCTCTTGCGTCAAATTTTGTATCTCCTTAAATGTTTCCTTGATTTCAACCTGATCAGTCATCTCTTCTCCGCCACGAGAAGTCAATGTGACAGAAAATAAGAGTTGATTCACAGAATCATGTAGATCTCTCGCTAATCGATTACGTTCTTGCACCAATGCTAATTCCTGCTCTTGTTTTGTTAACAGAATTCGTTTAATAGCTGAACCCATTTGGAAAGCTACAGATTCAAGTAGTGCCAGTTCATCATTAGTAAAGCGAATCGTATTTGGAGAAGCAACATTTAGTAAACCAAAACGTTCCTTTCCCGATTGAAGCGGTACTGTTGCATGGTGTGTGATACGTGCACAATCGCCTACATTAGCAGAAGCTGCGCTTTCTAGGCGCTGACATTCAATAATATTGGAAGCCTTCTTTAATTCTTGATTGCGATATTTCGATAAACACCAGCAGCCACCCTTTTCTAAAAATTGGCACTTATTATAGGACAAAGCTTCCGGTAAATTATCATGTGCTAAAAGTTCATGCTTTCCTTTACCGTTGATGAAGAAAATCCAGCCTGTCTCAAAGTTGGTCCCCCCTAAAAATTTTCGGAGAGCCCCTTCTAGCATGGGCTTTAATTCAGTTCCTTCATTTAGCAGTTCTGCAATCTCTTTTAATAAGCGTATATTTGAATGATCTGTCGGCTGCATCGGTTACCGCTCCCTCTTCCTTTTACTGATACTATTCATCATATCATTGTTAGCTAATATTGGCATTTATGTTGGCATGTCCAAAAGTTAGCAAGTTAGCAAGTTAGCAAGTAAGTCTGCTTGCACTTTTCACCATTATGCAGGTATGCTAAAATAGCAACAATCAATATCTCAATTTTGAAAGATTAGGAGTTTACTCATGACAAAAAAGTTGGAAAATAGCTTACTATTTATGTGGGTGGTATCACTAATCGCAACGATGGGCTCACTGTTCTTTTCTGAAGTGCAGCATTATGAGCCGTGCAAGTTATGCTGGATTCAGCGCATCTTTATGTACCCGCTCGTCATTATTATTGGCGTAGCCTATATCCAAAAAAATGCGCGCATCGCAGTCACTACAGCTATCTTCTCTTGTATAGGTGCATGTATAGCACTCTATCACTATGGAATCCAAAAGGTTCCTTTCTTACAAGATTCCGCTGTATCATGCGGCCGTGTGTCGTGCATAGGCGATTACATCAATTGGCTCGGTTTTATCACGATACCGTTTCTATCACTCATAGCTTTTATCTTAATTGCTGCTACAAGCATATTTATGCTGAACGTTCTTAAGGGGGAAAAATAATTTGGCTAAAAACACATCGAATACAAAAAAGAATGACAATAAACTAACAGTCCTATTAGTTATCGGTTTAATTGTAGTTATTGCATTTGTAGCACTCTACTTCTTGAATAACCAATCAAACAAAGATAAACTAGCTGACAATCCGTATAAAAAAGACTCGCTTCAACAATCAACTATTAATTTGCTGGATGATAAAAATTATCAAAATATCATCTTGCCTGAAGAGTTGGAAAAGAAAATTGCAAGTGGCAAAAAAGAAATGGTCTATTTCTTCAAATCAGATTGTCCACATTGTAAAAAAGTTTCGCCAATCCTGATGCCTCTCGCAAAAGATATGGGTGTTCACGTAGATCAGTACAACCTTCTTGAATTTGAACAAGGATGGGATCAATATCAAATCGAAGGTACGCCAACCCTTGTTTACTATAAAGATGGCAAGGAACAGCTTCGTGTGGTAGGAGAACAAACAAAAGAGACGTTTAAGCAATTCTTTGAAGCGTCGATTTTGAAAGATAAAGATAAGTAAGAAATAAAGATAGTCCATCCTAAAAAAGGATGGACTATTTTTTAATAATTAAAATGGTCAGGGTGTGAGCCAAAACGTTGGTCTCGGTTCAGCCCATCAATCGCTTTCATATCCTCTTGACTTAATTCAAAATCGAATATTTCAGCATTTTCTTCAATACGGCTTGGTGTAACTGATTTCGGAATAACAATATGATCGCTTTGCAGATGCCATCTGATAATTGTTTGAGCAATTGATTTGTCATATTTTTCGCCGATCGCTCGAATGGTTTCATCCTTCAATACTTCCCCGCGTCCAAGTGGTGACCATGCAGTAATCGCAATATCATGCTTTTGGCAGAATTGGCGAAGCTCTTCTTGGGTAAGATAAGGATGCAGCTCAACTTGATTCACCATTGGCTGGATATTTGCTTGTGCAAATATTTTTTCTAAATGATGAATTTCATGATTCGATACCCCAGACACTTGGATTAGCTTTTCTTCATATAAACGCTCGATTGCTCGATACGTATCCATGAATTTATCCGGTACCGGCCAATGTGTAAGATACAAATCTAAATAATCTGTATCTAATTCTTTCAACGTTTTTTCAAATGCTCTTAATGTTTCATCATATCCCTGATCTGTATTCCAAACTTTCGATGTGATAAAAATTTCTTCTCTTCTTTTGCCCGATGCCCGTACAGCTTCACCTACTTGTTTTTCATTGCCATATAATGCAGCTGTATCTACTGCAATATATCCAGTATCTAACGCCTTCTTGATCGCATTGAATGCCTCTTCCGGTTCTGTCATTTTATAGACACCAAGACCAAAACGCGGCATTTCGATTCCATTATGTAATTTTTTTGTAGAAGTGATTGAATACATATTAACTCCTCCTTATTGTGTTTTTACTCCACATGAATGGGGTAACAGCCTAAAAAGTGTGTTGGCACTTTCTTCAATAGGGCATAATATCGCCATTGAAGTTAAAGTTTCATTCTATTATACACTATTGCCTGAGTATTTAGAGAATATCGGATTTCTGATTTAGGGTTGAAATTTAACGTAAGAACGAATAATATATAATATGTTGTTTTTATCGTTCGTATTTAGAAAGAAGGTTTTCAATTGTTTCGTCTAAAAGAATATAATACTAATGCAAAAACAGAATTAACTGCTGGAATGACAACATTTCTAGCTATGGTATATATCATTGTGGTTAACCCAAAAATCTTGCATGATGCAGGTGTACCTGTTGACCAAGTATTTATGGCAACCATTATCTCCGCCGTGGTTGGTACCTTATGGATGGCGCTTTGTGCTAATTATCCAATCGCTATCGCTCCGGGAATGGGTTTAAATGCCTTTTTCACCTACTCGGTTGTTCTTGGCTCTAACGGAAAAATGGATTATATGACCGCATTTTCTTCGGTGTTCGTCGCAGGGATTGTGTTCATTATTCTATCGCTTACACCACTTCGTGCAAAGCTGATCACAGCTATTCCTGAAAACATTAAGCGCTCCATCACAGCCGGTATCGGTTTATTTATTGCTTTTCTTGGTTTGAAATCAGGTGATGTCATCGTAAAAAGCGATAGTACACTTGTAGCATTAGGCGACTTATCCTCGGCAAATGCACTGCTAACATTAGTTGGTCTTGCAATTACGGTTATTCTAATGGTCCGTAACATCCAAGGTTCCTTGTTTATAGGGATGGTTATAACAGGTATTATCGCAATAGTAACAGGGCAGCTTAAAATCCACCATGTTGTGGCTCTGCCTCACCTACCAAAAGGCATACTCGTTTGGAATCCAATCGAAGCATTCTCCAACGTAATCCATTATGGACTATATGGCGTGGTCTTTTCTTTCATTCTTGTAACGCTGTTTGATACTACAGGTACACTGGTGGGTGTCATGAAACAAGCAGGTTTGATGAAAAACAATGAATTGCCTCGTGCGCGCAAGGCATTATTAGCTGATTCACTAGGAACAATTGTTGGTTCTATGTTTGGGACAAGCCCGACTACTGCCTTTGTAGAATCTTCCGCAGGCGTAGCAGCTGGCGGCCGAACTGGTTTAACATCATTGACAGTTGCAGTATTCTTTATCATTGCCTCTTTCTTCGGTCCTTTAGTGACAGCTGTATCCGGCGTTTCTGCTATTACTTCACCAGCACTTGTTATTGTAGGTACATTGATGATATCTTCTGTAAAAGACATTGACTGGCATAGCTTTGATGAAGCATTCCCGGCATTCTTGATTATTTTGATTATGCCCTTAACATCTAGCATTTCAACAGGTATTGCATTCGGCTTTATTTCTTACCCAATTCTAAAAATAGTGAAAGGCGAGGCGAAAAAGGTGCACCCGCTTCTTTACTTATTTGCCATCCTATTTGCTATCCAGCTGATATTCTTGCAATAACGATAAGAAAGGCTGTCCCGTTCATATAACGGGACAGCCTTTTGTTTATTCATCATCAAATTGTTCTGGATCTGACTGACGACCTGCTTCCTCTAAATCCTCTTCATCTCGGCGTTTTTCCATTTGCTTGCCAAGCTGTTGTACTTCTTCAAATGAAGTGGCCATTGAACCATTCTCTTGTTCAATCTTATACTTATCCATATACAAACCACCCTTCTTATTGGCATTACTTCTTTATCTATACCCTTTTGTTTCGAAAATATGCGCCTCTCAAAATGTAGGAATTTTTTCACATTTGATACTACCAATTCCATAGCGAATTTCATAAAATGAAAATAGAAGGGAGGAATACGATGCTTTCTATTTCAAAAACAAAAAGGTTTTGGTTTCTTTTTCTTCTTACAGCTGTAGTTGGCTCGAATGCACTCGCCTATCGTCTTGATGCCTTGCAGCCTGTTCCAAAAAACATGGTGTTAGGCACTATGTTAGACTTCATGCTGGTTATTCCTTTACTGACCTATCTCTTTATCATTCGTAAAAAGTATTCCTTGAAGTATGTGCTTCCAGTCATAATTATTGGTTTTTACACAGCAAACCTTATAGTCCCAGGCGGTCTTTATTCAAGCTATTCATTTGTTCCTATCATTTTATTTTTAGCTGAAGGGATCTTTATCTCATTAGAACTTTATGTGGTATATAAACTGCTAACTAAGCTCCCTGCCGTAATGAAGCAATTCAAGCTATCACAGGAAGGCATCCCCATATTTCAATACCGATTAAGCTCAGGTCTTGCTAATCATTTAAAACCCTCTAGAACCCTGGATATGTTCAGTACTGAATTATCTATCTGGTATTACAGCTTATTTTCTTGGAAAGCAGAGCCTCCTATTGCATCGACTAAATATAGAACCTTTACATTCCATAAAAAAACAAGCTTTATCGCAGTGTATATCATGCTTATTCATGCTCTCATTTTTGAATCTATTGGATTTCATTGGTTGCTTCATAATTGGAGTCCTACTGTATCCATCATTCTTTTAATTTTGAATCTGTATGGGCTAATAATATTCGTGGCTGAGATTCAGGCAGTTCGATTATGTCCCATTGTGATGACAGATAAAATGCTGCATATGCAAATTGGTGTTATGAAACAACTATCCATTCCCTTATCACAAATAAAAAGTGTACACGTGTATCAAGGGCCAGAAAAAATATCCAAAGCGGAAGCAGATATAACGCTTGATGCCGTTCTTCCCGATTTTATAAAAGAAAAGCCTGCTATTGAAATTGATTGCTACACACCACAGGAAGTAAAATTGATGTATGGCTTTACGAAAAAGGTGACTAAAATTCATCTTAGTCCAGATGAACCTCACCTCTTTTTAGGGGTATGCCAAGAACTACTATCAAAGGACGGAGAAAGAGAATGATCATTTTACATTGCTTAACACAACAAGAATGGGAAACTGTTAAGAAAGACAAATATTATGGTAAGGAATTGCTTGGTTCAAGTAATTTTATCCATTGCGCCTCTATCGAAGACTTTTGGCGTGTAGCTCCATACTTTAAGGAAATAAAAGATCCATTACTGTTGTGCATAGACACCGATAAAGTCGAAGCAGAAATCAAATGGGAGGACGACGGCAATTATGGAAGAGAATATCCACATATCTATGGTGAATTAAACCTTGACGCCATTGTCGATGTCCTTCCCTTCTTAAGAGATGCACATGGGGATTTTCTTTTGAGTGAGGAATTGAGGAGTTATCAGGAATAATATGAGAGGTAAATAAAAACCCCTCTTTAACACGAACAAGACAGTGGTATATAAAGTGGGGTTTCAATTTACTTAAAAATCTCCTGTTTCGAGCTTTAAATTCAAATTTAAATAATCTTCTTTTTTAAATACTATTACAAATTCGTCTAGCCCTTTTTTATGTGGATATAAAGTGTAATAGTGCCTAAAATCTATTTTCAAAGGAACTAAAATGTGAAGTAAGTTACTTAAGATTTCTATAACATCTAACTCTACGTCTCCTTTTATATTATTCCTAATACTGATATACACATTATTATCAGTACGAGTATATTTTACTTTTTGCAATGGTAAATTTTCATCTTCACAGACGATTTTCAATAAGTTTTTAAAGTAATCTTTTGTACCCAATTGAACCCCTCACTATAGCCTGATTGATTTTCATTTCCATTTTACTACATATACAGAATTATTAAAGTTAGGAATATATTGCTTGAAATCTACTCACTCAAAATCATAGGAGAATAAACATATGTACACAGGAATCCTTTTATATCCCAGATTTAGCGAATATGAATTATCGGTACTCTTATCTGTACTTATGCAAGGACAGAAGCAAACCATATATATTGGTTTAGAGCATGAAGTAGTTAAAGGAGAAGCTGGTCTTCCATGTATCCCTGAAACCACTATAAAGGATATTGATATACATCAATTAGATAGTATCGTACTTCCAGGAGTCGATGATTTCGAACACTTAGTTAATCACACTGAATTAAAATCATTTCTAAATCTTTTTAAGCAGAGAGATATCGTCATAGGAGCCATTTCAAGCGCTCCCTATCTTTTATCTATGAGTGGATTATTAAATGGGCGAAAATATACAACTGGATTAACGGAAGACCAGCGTGCCTTTTTAGGAACTTTCAACGAAGGTATATTTGTAGATTCTCCAGTTGTAGTTGATCGCAATCTGTTAACTGCTAAAGGATCCTCTTTTATAGATTTTGCAATACAGTTTGGTGAGTTATTACATTTAGAGTTTGATAAGAGTTGGTATAACAAGTACCTATTCGAACCATCGTTTAATCGCCACAATTCTTAAACAAATAGCGTTTCATTTTCACAAAAATTAGGCTATACTTGTAAGAGAACTTTTCATTTTTTCATTCAATTAGGAGGGTACAACCATGAGATTAATCTTAATTCTTGGTGTGATTTTGTCATTCTTAGTGGCTATCTTTACTGCTGGTTATGAGGACAAACCTGTAAAATAATATGTTAATAAAAAGGGACAGCCTATTATGGCTGTCCTTTTTTACTTTTACTGTAATCCTTTAAATCCTTGCTGGCGGAGTGCTTCAAATATCACGATAGCTGCTGTATTCGATAAATTCATCGAACGAACATGATCACTTTGTGGAATACGCAAGCACTGCTCTTCTGGGTTATGGATAACCTCTCTTGGAATACCCGTTGTTTCTTTCCCAAACATAAAGTAGATTTCTTCGTCTGAGTTACTATAATCAAAATCTGAATACGTCTTCGTGCCGAATGTCTCTATATAGTAAACAGTCCCATCTTGTACGGCCTCATAGAATTCATCAATCGAATCATAGTATGTGATGTTTACGCTATGCCAATAATCTAGGCCTGCTCTTTTCAGCATTTTATCATCTGTTGAAAAACCTAAAGGTCGGATGAGATGCAAATGCGTATTAGTCGCTGCGCATGTCCTTGCAATATTGCCGGTATTTGCCGGTATTTCTGGTTGATATAACACAATGTGTAATGACACACTGAACACTTCCTTTATGTTTTGCTATTTAAAGACTACTTAGGTCGAGCCGGTGAGTCCCCTCGTCCGCAGTAGTTTATTTTTGTGCTAGTAATAAATCTAAGCCTTTTTGAATTTCAAATTGGACCTCTTCATCTTCTTCAATGAGTGCCCCTTTTTCTAGCACTTCTTTTGCACCGTCTCCGCCAATTTTACCGATTGCCCAAGCGGCTGTTCCTCTGATCACTGGGCGTTCGTCTTGCTGGAACACTTTAATCAAAGTTGGTAGAGCAGCTTCTTCTTTAAAATGAGCAAGTGCAATAATCGCGTTGCGCTGGATTGGTTTTTTCCCGCGCCAAGACCCGGAGATATGGCCAAATCTCTCTTTGAACTCTCGGTTCGAAATCGTTAATAACGGCTCAAGCAGTGGTTTAGCAATTTCCGGATCCGGTTGGAATGCATCGTGCAGCCAATTGATTTTCCCTTTATTTTTCGGACAAACCGTTTGGCATGTATCACAGCCATAAATACGATTGCCAATTTTCCCGCGGTACTCATCAGGCAAGAAACCTTTCGTTTGCGTTAAGAAAGCTACGCATTTTTGTGCGTTGAGTTGGCCTCCTTGAACTAGAGCGCCAGTCGGACACACATCGAGGCATAGAGTGCAATCTCCGCATTGGTCCTCTATCGGTTCGTCTGGCATAAATGGTAAGTCTGTAATTAATTCTCCCAAGTAGACGTAAGAGCCAAATTCAGGCGTAATTATGGCGCAGTTTTTTCCGCTCCAGCCTATACCTGCACGTTCAGCAACAGCGCGATCTGATAACTCTCCTGTATCGACCATTGAACGGATTCGGCAGCCTGGCGCCTTTTCTTTTAAGAACGCTTCGATTAGTGCTAGCTTTTCGCGCAGTACTGTATGGTAATCCGTTCCCCACGATGCTCGACAGAAGATGCCTCTTCTTGCTCCTCTTTTTCCTTGCGGGGCGTTTTTCATTTTAGAAGGATACGCCACAGCAATCGCAATAATGCTTGCAGCATCCTCTAAAAGAAGCTTCGGCTCTGTACGCTTTTCAATATCCGATTCTTCAAAACCCGATTGGTAGCCCAGTTCTTGTTGTATGCGTAACTTGTTTTTTAAATCGCTGAATGGCGCTGCAGATGTAAAGCCTATTTTATCCACACCGATGCTCTTCGCATAGGCGATTAATTCTTGCTGTAATTGCAATGGTTTCATTTATTTGTTATGTCACTCACTCTCTATGTTAAACTAAAGAAAATGATAAGTTAGGTGATGTATATGGCGAAAATAAGATTAGACTCATCCATTACTACGATAGTGCCTGATTTTAAAATCGGCATGATCCATTATACCAAAATAATCGTCTCCGAATCTCCTCAAATGATTAAAGGACGGACACAATTGTATCAAGAAAACCTTTATTTAGAATTACAGGAATCACCTGTCACGGAAAGACCCGGCATATCAGAATGGCGTAAAACCTGGAAGGCGCTTGGTGCTGACCCCAATCGCTATAGACTCTCAGCGGAAAGTCTTTTACGACGAATTGCAAAGCAAAACTATTTGCAACCCTTCCACTCTGCAGTAGATCTGAACAATTTCTTTTCGCTTCAATATGAGATTCCAGTAGGAATTTATGATGCAGACCTTATTCAAGGTGACATTGAGATTGCCCTTGGTGATGAAAATACAGGGTACGAGGGTTTGAACGGACGTTATAATTCTTTAAAAGGAATAGCCTATTCAAAAGATTACGAAGGACCATTTGGGAGTCCATTCGTTGATTCTAAACGAACAGCAGTCACAGAACAAACGACTAATGCCATCCAGTTATTCTACCTTCGCCCTTCTTTATCGGAGGAAGAAAGCATGAAGCTACTTGGCGCTGCTGGGAATATGTTTTCTCAAATACATGGAGGAGATTATACAATAGATCTTCTTTCAACAACTCAACCAGAAATTGAACTATAAAAAAGCACATATAAAAGCACGAATCAATCCAATGATTCGTGCTTTTCCTCCCCTTTGAAAATTCAGCATATACCTTCTATCCCGTCGATTCCTAAACCAGGAGTATTCGAAAATGTAATGTGAGCCCCGTTGTATTGAATCCCTCCACGTAATAAATCCTTGGTTAACATCAGTGGCGCATCAAAATCATAATACTCAACATTAGGCTGGCTTGCTGCAAAATGGGCGGCCGCTCCAACCCCAAGCTTTGTTTCAATCATGCTTCCCACCATGCAAATCATATCTTGGCTTTGTGCTAATGCAGCAAGCTTCAAAGCTTGATAGATACCGCCTGTTTTCATTAATTTAATATTCATCATATCTGCGGCACGCATTTCGACAATCTCTTTTGCATCATAAATCGAAAAGACACTTTCATCCGCCATGATAGGTGTGAGTGTGTGATCCGTCACGTATTTCAGTGATGCCAAATCATGTGCTGGCACAGGCTGTTCGACAAACTCAATGCCAAGTCCCCTCTGTTCCATCTCAAGGATTGCTTTTACCGCTTCTTTCGCAGACCAGCCTTGATTGGCATCAATTCGGATCTTGGGATTGGGTCCAATAGCTTGCCGGATCGCTTCAAGCCTCTCTATATCCTCTTTGATTTCTCCAATTCCAACTTTAACTTTTAAAGTATGGAAGCCATCCTGAACATATTTTTTGGCATCCAATGCCATCATCTCAGGAGCATTAACGCTCACTGTATAATCTGTCGTAACAGAATTCTTGGCGCCACCTAAATACTGATATAACGGCAAGCTAGCGCTTTGTGCCAGCAAATCATAAATAGCCATATCAACAGCTGCTTTGGCGCTCGTATTGCCAACCATAGAACGGTGCAGTGTATGGAAAAGTCTTTCATAACTGTGCAAATCACTGCCAATAATTAATGGTACAAATACTTCTTCTACAGCAAATTGGATACTTGAAAGAGACTCGCCCGTAATAACATGCGTTGGCGGTGCTTCTCCTACACCATACAAACCATTTTCCAGTGTGATTTTTATATAGATTGCCTCTGCTACATTGACTGTACGGAGGGCTGTTTTGAATGGATTTTTTAATGGAATGGCAACTTTATACGTATCGACCGACTGAATCTTCAAGGTGGCTTTCCTCCTATCGAACGCCTCGTTGAATTGAAAATGTTCTCTCATCCGCATCCAAAAAGGCATGCGCTCCAAGCGGGACTGCAAAATGCGGTTGGCAATGCCCTATTTTCACATCTTTCACTATGGGTACATGCAAATCATCAAAGTAATGTCCAAATACCTCATCTAATGTCTGTGACTCTTTTCTTTTCGGCTCAGCATGCGAGAAATCACCAATAATAATACCCACTACTCCCTGCAGTTTCCCCGCCAAGCGCAGCTGGTTCAGCATACCGTCTACTCGGTATGGTTCCTCATCTATATCTTCAATCAATAAAATTTTGCCGAATGTTTCCACCTCAAAAGGTGTTCCTATACTACTGGCCAACAAGCTCAGATTGCCGCCTGTGAGTTCGCCTTGGCATTGACCAGGCATAAATGTTTGGATAGGCCCGAATGTGTCATCATAGTGAAGTATACTCGGAGCAAATAATTGCTGAAACATTTCCGCAGATTTCTCTTGAAATGTACCTTTGCCTACATCAGATGCAAGCATAGGGCCATGGAATGTCATTATATCAGCATATTTTCCGATAGCAGTATGTAAGTATGTAATATCAGAATAGCCCCAAAAAACTTTAGGATTTTGCGCTATCAAGTCAAAATCAATTCGGTCGGCATACCGTGCAGTACCGTAACCGCCACAAGCACAAAAAATACCGGCAATATCAGGTGCCGCAAACATTTGGTGCAAGTCGTTCAAGCGCTCGTCATCTGTCCCCGCCAAATAGCCGTCTACATTCAAGAGTGAATCCCCAAATCTATAATCCAAACCAAGTTCTTGCAGGAACTCTAATGATTTATTCAAGAACTTTTCATTTGGCGGGCTTGCTGGCGCGATAATGCCAATTGTATCGCCCCGCTGCAATCTCTTCACCTGTCTCTTCATTCGCTTTATTTCCCCTTCCTAAAAATGGATGCTCATGATGATGGGTAAAATTAATATCATCTATAAAAAAATCGGGCTTCCTTCAATAGAAAGTCCGATCTTTTTCTGCCTATTCCACCCCTGGCAAAATAGCCAACTCTTTATTGTCCGCATCCAATATTGCATCTATTCCTAAAGGTATGCCGACATTTAGCTCATCATGACCTATTTTAAAACCACTTACAACAGGAATATTCATATGGCCAAAATAACTATCCAATAACTCATGAAGAGTCGGTGAATCTTCATATTCCCGCTGATTTGTTTCGACAAAGTCGCCAACTACAATACCGGCAACTCTTTCAAACTTCCTCGCTTGTTTCAGCTGATTTAAAAGTGAGTCAATTTGTGCTGGCTCCAACCCGATATCTTCAATCAACAATATTTTACCATCAGTATTGATTTCAAATTTTGTTGCCAAACTATTTACAAGCAAGGTCAGATTACCGCCTGTCAATTCACCTCGCGCACGTCCACCTGAAATGGTCGTAAGTTTCGATATACGTTCATCATAGTAAATCTCAGCAGGCTCAAACAGTTGGTTGAACATGAGCTTTGTACGCTCTGCTACTTGTTCGCGTCCAATGCTAGACAGTGTCGGACCATGGAAAGTAACCAGATCAGCATACATACCAATTGCTGTATGTAAAAATGTAATATCTGAAAAGCCCCAAAAAATCTTAGGGTTCTCTTCCAATAGTAAGTAATCAATTCGATCTGCAATTCTAGCTGCACCATAACCGCCACTCGCACAGAATATGGCCTTGATTGTTGGATCCTCTATCATCTCTTGCAAATCAGCTGCACGTTCGCGGTCTGTGCCTGCCAAATAATGCTCCCTGCGTTGAATTGTATTACCTAGCACATAGCGTAAGCCTAGTTCTTCGAGGAATTCTAGTGCTTTAGTTAGTCTTTCAATATTCGGTGGACTAGATGGCGCAATAATACCAACTGTATCACCCTTTTGTAAACGTTTTGGACGTATTTTCATCATTGCAGCTCCTAAACAAGTAATTTCTTCTTTACTTTAGCAATAAACAGGCAAATTGGCTACAAAACCACTCGCTTCACAAAATAAAAAAGCAGGACATCGCCTGCTCCTACACGCTCTTTCGCTCCCATTCTCCTGTTTTAGGAATATCCACTATTTCGATGCCAATACCTTGTTCTTTATTATATAAAATCCATTTATCTTTCTCGCGCTCTACCGCTCTATTTTGCCATTCTAGCCAACCGCAATTGGCACAATGACTTTCAACATAGCTGTGTCGATGCAGGTCTTGATGATGAAAAATCGTTTTTGTTTCGCAATTATAGCAAAAAAGAATTTTAGAATCAGTACTCCCTTGCATAGAATCCCTCCATCGCTTTTTCCTATGCTCGGCAAATAGAGGAAAAATTATACACATAAATCTCACTGTTTTGTGCACATTAAAACGAGGAGGTGACTAGTTATGAGCAAAAACAACAAAGCAACAATCAATACGAGAACTCATAATCCTTTTGATGTCTATCAAAGCACAGACCACAATGTCAGCAACAGCAATAACAATAATCCAGATGACAATATTAATGAAGAGTTCGGTCCTGAGTTTGATTCTAAAGCAAAAAATAAAAACAATAGTATCAACCACAACAAAACTCAACAAACGAATAAAAAGTAATACAAAAGAGCCTGCAATGGGCTCTTTTTAGATTATTACTATCTCCATAGAGAAAATACATTGCACTTATCATACATCTGCGAAATAATTGAGTATGATAGTGCTGAGGAATTACTACATATAGGAGGATGGTGGGCAATTTGCCGTGTAAAAGCTGTATTATAAATGAGTTAGAATATGAATTTAAGCTTGAAGGCACCCGTAATATTGCGATGCGTGAAGAAGTCATCAATCATTTGAAAAGAAGAAAAATAAAATTAAATGCTTCTGAAAATGCATTGCTAGTAGGTGAAAGTGGCGTGAAAGAGTTAATGGACTTCTTCTATCACCATATGGTACCAGAGGAGGTTACCTTTCGAGTAGATCAACAAGCATGGCAAGCTCTTTCTGCTATCGATCAATATTTAAATAGTGATTGGGTCGATAATGTGATAAAAGGTGAAAGAGTATCATGCCACTTCCAGCCAATTGTTGATAGAAATGAAGAAACATATGCCTATGAAATTCTTTCGAGATTTCTAGATGAAAATGATCAGATGATTTTTCCAAATGAACTATTTGATGCAGCCAAAAAAAGAGGCAGGCTTTATGCACTGGACCGCTTATGCAGAATGAACGCAGTTAAAAACTCTGCCGCCATAAATAAGAAAGTATTCATCAATTTTATTCCAACTTCTATTTACTCGCCTGAACACTGTTTAGCAACAACTGTGGCCCTTGCAAAAAAACTAGGCATAGAACCACACCAATTTGTATTTGAAGTAGTGGAATCTGAGCAAGTAGAAGACCTAGACCATCTAAAAAGAATACTTACTTATTATAAAGAAAGAGGCTTTGAATATGCACTGGATGATGTAGGTGCAGGCTTTAACACCATCGATTCAGTAGCTGCCCTCAAACCGCATTATATAAAGCTGGATATGAAATATGTACAAGGCGTAGCGGCTGATCCATTAAAACAAAAAACAGCCCTGGCCTTTTTACATAAGGCAATTGAAGTAGGTGCTACTCCTCTTGCAGAAGGTGTAGAAGAACGAGAAGACTTTGAATGGCTAAAACAACAAGGTTACCAGTTATTCCAAGGATATCTATTTGGAAAGCCTTCTCCTGTGCCTCAATAAGAAAAAGCTAGCCTGTTAATAAGGCTAGCTTTTCTTTTAATTATTGTTGGCCATTCTTAACCCATTGTGCAACGTTCACAGTACGTTTGGCCTGATATTTAACTGATGCTTCAACATCTTCTACCATTTTGTCATCTTGTCCGACCGTCACACTTGTTCCATATGGATTGCCGCCTGCTTTAAATAACACAGGATCACTGTAGCCAGGTGCTGCAATAATAGCTCCCCAATGCATCATTGATGTATAAAGTGATAACAGTGTCGCTTCTTGGCCACCATGGGGGTTTTGTGCAGATGTCATAGCACTGACAACCTTGTTAACAGTTTTACCTGAAGCCCATAAACCGCCTTGTGTGTCTAAAAATTGCTTCAGCTGAGAAGCCATTGTCCCAAAACGTGTCGGCACACTAAAGATAATACCATCCGCCCACTCAATATCCTCAGACTTAGCAACTGGAATATCCTTAATCATTTCAGTGGTTTTTTTCCACTTTTCATTGTTCTCAACCACGGATTGAGGTGCAAGCTCTTCAACCTTCAAAATCCTAACCTCTGCCCCTGCTTCTTCTGCCCCTTCTTTTGCCCATTTGGCAAGCTGATAATTCGTACCACCCATTGTGTAGAAAATCACTGCTAACTTTACTTTAGACATTTCTTCCTCTCCTTTTTTGTAGATAGTATATTTATACCCAAATAAAAGGAGTTTCAATATTTAAAACAACAGGTTATTAAAGACAGAATACATTCAAATCCGTTTATCACTTTATGTAACTCAATAATCTATCCAAAGAATCTATTTCAACGTATGGTATTATTTCGGTATCATTTTCAAGCATATAAGGATTGAACCAGATGCCTTTTATATTTGCGCTTTGACAACCACCAACATCCTTTTCGATATCATCTCCGACAAATAATGCTTCTTCCGGTTGCACACTCAGCTTATTTAATGCTATTTCAAATATCCGCTTGTCTGGTTTACTAAAGCCTGCTTCTTCAGAAATAACTACTATTTCAAAGCAACTATTCAAATTGGTATTCATTATTTTAGCTTTTTGTCTCACAGTCAAGCCGTTCGTGATAATGGCAACTTTCATATGTCTCTTAATATTATTTACAATATCAATTGTATGTTGGTCTATAGAAAAACAATGCGGAAAATCCTTGTTCCAAAACTCTTGAATGTTGCTGCGTGGCAATCTATATTTTGGTGGGAAATCATCAAAAAATGATTCTAGAACCTTTGTTTTATCGCTATAACCATAATCTCTTTTGTCATAGACCTTAAATTTCTTTAACATCTGCTGTTGTACTGAATGTTCAACATCCTCATAACACTTTTCTAAAACTAAGCAGAACATTTTATCTACTGCTCTATTCCGATTAAGCAACGTATCATCTAAATCAAAGAGCATTGCCTTATAACCGCTCAATTAACCACACTGCCTTTCTATACAATACATACTATAAACTTACCTATGCCCATCTTTCCTTGCCTTTATATAGCCGTAATACGCGCATGTACCATTTTGGGTTAGATCTTTTACCTCAAAACCACATTTTTCATAAAAGCTAAAATTGTTTGCAGAAGTATGGGCAAACCAATCACCATGGGGAAGTTTTTGAACATAAAGCTCCACAAGTTTTTTAGCTATATCTTTTCCCCCGATACTCTGATAAAACGACTAAGTCCATTATGTTAGCTTCCATAATTTGATCTGAAAGGACTCTGACCATACCAATCATTTGATTATGATCCCAAACAGTAAATGCCCAGGTAGAGTTTTTGAAAATAAGTGAATATTTCTCTTTTTGCCAAGTTGGAGTATTCCTTGCCCATCCCGCATCTTCAAACAAGGCCTCAACACTTTCAGCAGGAATCCCATTAGTTCCCTCTCTTATGACTAACCCATTAAAATATTGATACACGCTACCCCCTCCCATTTAATAGTTATATATACGACTTATTGGTGTAATCTCCTTTATTGTTCTACTTAAGTTATTCCAAAAGAAAAAAGCATTACCCTGTTGTTAGAGTAATGCACCGATAGCTTAATAGGATTCGATAATTTGCTTACTCAGATTTGAGATAATTGAAGGTAATTCCGCTAAATCATCAATGATTAAATTCCCTTCGAAACTGTTCCACTGAACATTCTCTTTCCAACTTCCTTTCACATTCAGATCTAAAATGGTGTCTATCTATTAATAGATCAATTATTATTCTGTTCTAAAATAAATTATTTCTGGGTCGCCTTCGTCTAAATTTTCAATGAATCCACTTTGTTTAAAACCATTTGTTTTAAAAACTTTTTGCATTCTTTTATATGATTGATTAGTAGAAGAGAATATTTTCTTAGTTGGAGCAATGCTTATAAAGTACTCAATAAGCGATGTAGCATACCTTTTTCGCCTTTCAGTTGGTTTAACGATGACTAAAGAAATAAAGCTACATTCAAAGAAATGAGTATCATAAATTAAAAAACCAACAATGGAATTATTATCTTTAACTACTATACATCTCCCTTCATCGATAGCTTTTTTAATGGACTGACGTCTACTATCTTTTCCGATTACCTCTATATCGATGTTTACAATCTCATCTAACTTAATGAGGTTAGGTTTACTTATATGCAAAATTTTCTCCTCCACAAGTCAATTTCTATTCAGTTCCTTTTATACAGGTAAAATTCAACATAAAGATCAGATTTCCTTTAACTATTAAACAAATTAGTAATGGTAAATTCGTTTGCCTTACCGTTTTAAATTCTCCTTCATTAAAATCAGGTAGACATACTTTTAAGACAAATAAAAAAACGTTTCTTACAAAATGTAAGAAACGCCTATTCATCGCTTATTTATAAATGATTTCCCTTAACGTCATTGGGAGCTCTTCAAAGTAAATAACTCTGACATTTTCGCATAATACGGTCCCGCTAGGCGCCCTACCGGCTTAAGTTTAGACAAATCTACTTTTCCATCCTTGTATAGTGTATCTTCAATGTGTATTTTAACGACACGACCAATAACAAGGTTTGATGATCCAGGACCTTCTCCAAATTTTAGCATATTCTCTAACACACATTCCATTTGTATAGGACTTTCTTTAACTCGATACGGCAACACTTTCGAGCTGGGTATAGGTGTTAGACCGGTCTCTTGAAACTCATCTATGTCAGGCGCAAATTCTATGGATGTATCATGTACTTTCGTTACAATATCCTCCGTAACCATATTAATCACAAATTGTCCCGTCTCTTCAATGTTAAGTGTCGTATCTTTCTTCGTACCATCTTCGGGCCGAATCAATGGGGCAAAGGCTACCATAAATGGCGAAGGACATACTCCGCAAAAATTACTGAACGGCGCAAGATTAGGAATACCTCCCTTTGAAATAGTAGAGACCAAAGCAATCGGTCTAGGCAAGATAGAGCCTGTATATAATTTGTATCTGTCTTTCCACGTAAGGTTTTCTGGAATAATTTCCACGTTAATTTCATCCTCTCTTGATTATCTCTTATCTAAAAAAGATTGATTAATGATACATTCAGAAGTCATACAATTCCTCCTAAATTATTATGGCTACAGTATACAAATTAGAGTCGACTCGAAGTCAAGAAGGTATTTTAAAAACTATAAATACTTGACTTAGAGTTAGCTCTAAGGTGTATGATAACTTCAATTCAGTATTACATAGGAGGATGCATCACATGCTCACCATTAGCCAAGTGTCAGAAAGAACAGGTTTAACCCCATATACATTGCGTTATTACGAGAAAATCGGAGTTCTGAAAGGTCCGAGTCGAAGAGAAGGAGGAGCCCGGGCCTACTCCGAGAGCGAAGTATCATATATACAGTGTCTGACTAATCTAAAGAAGATAGGCCTATCACTTGAAGAGATTACAGAATTCACTCGTGAGGGTTGTGTGATGGAAAAAATACAATTAGGGGAAGACCCTACAAAATATACTCAGACGTTAAATAAACGAACAGAAATACTTTCGAAATATCTGATGGACCTAGAAGCTAAGCAGCAGGAATTAGAGCACATGATTTCACTTACAAAAGAAAAATTATCCGGTTACTTCGAGCTTTCTAAAGAGAGCAACGAAGTACTGATTTAAGTAGGATCTTGAGTATTACTTGAAAATATGTCGATACTGCATATTCATAAGAAAAGCCACGAAACGTTGATTTTCAACATTCGTGGCTTTTAATTTACTCCAGTGATTCTCCATTCTTACAGAATTAAAAGTGTACGATGTCCGCACAAATAGTTTGGATTGCTCTTGGCCTTTTCAAAGTAAAACATTACCATTTGCTCTGATCAGTAGTTTTGATTAGTCTGATTTCATATAGATTAAAAATACGTTTATTGGATTAACTCTATACTTCTAGGAAGAACGAATACCTTCAAAAGCATTTAATATTAATTGTCGTACATATGATTCATCTAATCTTTCGCCAGTCACAAGTAATCGATAGAAAATCGGACCGTAAATTAAATCAATACATATATCAATATCGATACTTTTTTTCAATTCACCACGTTGAATTCCTTTTTCCAAGAGACTCTTTGCTTCAAGTCGGCGGGGCTGGAAATATCGAGCACGATAGGCATCTGCTAATCCGGAATCAAATTGGCCTTCACCTAATAATTGCGTAATTATCGTCCCCTCACGACTCGTCAAAAATATAGTTAAATTTGTAGCGTGAGTTAAAATATCATTGTATGCCGAACCAGTATCAGGCACAGGCAATCTTTCAGAGGCAGCATAAAGGAAACCATCCATCACTACTGCAGCCTTGTTTGGCCACCATTTATAAATAGTTGCTTTGCTAACCTGAGCATATTTGGCGATTTTATCAACTGTGAGAGCTTGAAACCCATTTTCCAACAATAATTCATAAGAAGCTGACAGAATTGACTTTTGTGCTTCTAAGTTACGTGGTCTGCCTCTTTTTCCATTCATCATAATTACCAACTTTCTTTGGAATTAATAAACTGTATGTTCAGTATAACAATTTAACATTAAAACAGAAAGTTTGAAATCCCTATTTACAAAACTAAACGTTCAGTATATTGTATGGTTAATCATTTTATAAACTAAACGTTTAGTATTATAAAATGAAAACAATAAAATCTAATATGGAGGGAATCTAACCCCCGGTATTGTTTATTGTTAAGCAATATATATTCCATAGAAGGAGTTGTACTAAATGATTGATTTAAAGAAACAAACAATTGAAAAGAAGATACCAACTTGGTTAACCATTCTTATTGCTACCGCATGTGGTATCATTGTAGCTAATTTATATTACGCACAGCCTCTTGTTGGGATAATTAGCTCATCAGTCGGTTTGCCAGCAAACACTTCTGGCTTAATTGTTACGTTAACCCAAATTGGATACGTTGTCGGTTTATTGTTTATCGTGCCTTTAGGAGATATTCTTGAAAACCGAAAGCTGATAGTCTCCTCTTTACTTATCACGGCAGTAGCCCTTGTAATTACAGCAATGATGAAACAAATATTTCTATTCTTATTTGCTTTGTTTGTCATAGGTTTAGGTTCGGTTGCTGCGCAAGTACTTGTTCCCTTTGCATCATATCTATCATCCGATTCGTCACGCGGTCGTGTTGTCGGCAATGTCATGAGCGGTCTGTTACTCGGAATCATGCTATCACGCCCCTTGTCGAGCCTAGTTGCTGATTTTTTTGGTTGGCATGCTATATTTATTTTATCTGCCATAGCTATTATGGTTTTGGCTATTGTACTTTCAAAGGTATTACCTAGAAGAAAGCCTTCAACGGACACTCACTATATAGCCCTCCTCAAATCTATGTGGTATTTGTTACG
Organism: Rummeliibacillus stabekisii; assembly: GCF_007988965.1. Classification (GTDB taxonomy): domain Bacteria; phylum Bacillota; class Bacilli; order Bacillales_A; family Planococcaceae; genus Rummeliibacillus; species Rummeliibacillus stabekisii. The sequence continues at coordinate 2,797 of NZ_BJVD01000004.1, read as the reverse complement.
AACAACACCAATATTACGTCGCCGGGCTGCATATCATGCAGGTGTGTTTGCATCTTTTAGTTTATTTTGGACAACAGTTCCTCAACTGTTAACTAGCCAATCATTTCATTTTTCTCAGAAAGAAGTTGCATTATTTGCCCTTGTCGGAGTTGCTGGTGCAGTAGCCGCGCCTATTACAGGACGAATTGCAGATCGTGGAGTGACGAAACTTGCAACTGGGATAGCACTTCTTACGGTTGTCATTTCTCTTTTATTACCAATTATTATCCATACTAACTCACCTATTGGTATAGCTATACTAGTAATTTCATCTTTATTGTTAGACGCCGGTGTATCCGCAAATCTTGTACTCAGTCAACGTGCGCTTTTCTCGTTGAGTCCAGAAGTTCGTAACCGTCTGAATGGTCTATTCATGGCAATGTTCTTTTTTGGTGGTGCAATTGGATCGGCAATTGGCGGCTGGGCCTACTCAATGGGTGGATGGAGCACTGCATTATGGATTGGAATAATTCCTTCTATACTTTCCTTATTATATTTTGCTACTGAAAAAAATAATGCTAAGTAGTTTTAATACTAAATAAAATAAGCGAGTTTGGAATTACCAAATTCCAAATTCGCTTTATTCTTAATTACGTCAAACTATATATTTATATACAATATAATGCACATATACGCAGTAAACACTGGCATTATGTGTTCTTATTATTTACTTTTATTAATATTCTCTTTTCGCTGACCAACCTTCATACTTTTCGTTATACTTCTTTGAATATAAAGACATCAATTCAGCCTGATAATCAATCATGGCAAGTGCTTCAGTCTTTATGGCTTTAAGAACAATACAATCAAGTTGATTTTTGTCAATTTCTATTTTAAATCCTGTTTGTTTCATCTCATATACACATTTCTCTGCATCTTCGTGTGGTATTTAAAGTTGATGAGTAATTATGCATGTATTGCCTCCATATAAATTAATCTCTGTTTCATTTTCTCTAAATGTATTGGTTATAAGTCTATCTTCCATTTCAGTAGATGATTCAGAGTAATTAAATAACCCTTCCTCAAAAATATGGTCAATTTGTATACGATTATAGTCCAAGATCCATTTTCTAAATTTATGATATAAAGGCAATAGATTTTCTTTATTTAAACCATAAACATCACATCCACGATCATCATACATGTGCAATAATGTATTCTGTGATAAATTCAGCAAATAAACATTTCCCATTATGCTAGGCTTTCTCGCAAAATCCTGATTACTAATTGCTTGAAAAAGATAATCTCTACGGATAGACTCCTTTTTAACCTTTAAACTGTATAGAGTTGTCCTCATTTCAATATCCTCTTCATCAAACTCATAAGGTACTGTTTTGCAACTTAATCCATATATTAATCTTTTGTCTTTAAGGAAACGTTTTATATTAGGCAGATCTTTTCCTTTATGTTCAACAGATTCATTAATAGCTGTAATAAACATAATCGTATCATTCCTATCAAAAAGAAAGTCAAAAATAGAAAATATACGATGATAAATTTCTTTAAAATATTCTTTGCCTTCTAGTTCGACGAGCCCTAGTTCAAAACGAAGCCAATATTTTGAGTTATTCTTCAATTGGTTAAATAGCTCCATCTTTAAACTCCCTTAATTATTACTTCACTACTTTAATACCCTGATTATACCAGAACCCGAAGATGTGAAAATTTATCATCAAAAAAATGTAAGGACTGTATTGAAGAAAAGTAAAAATACGTTTCTTACATATGTAAGAAACATTTATTCATTATTTGGGAAACGTCTACTGAATTTTTTCTAAGATTGTTTTAACAAAATGAGTTTTATCCTCTGCATATTTTTGTTTATTACTTTTATTTAATTCTGATAATTTGAGTTTAAGTTGTTCATATTCAATTCTTGCTTCGTCATTGTTTCTCAAATAATCTCTGAATTTCAATTGTTCGTGTAAATATTTGTTTTCACTTTGATACATATGGATTTGATGAGTTCTTGGTTCACCTTTACTGAAATAGTGTCTGTCAGGTAAAATGTTTGTCCCTTTATATGAATAACCTATCTTTTCTAAGGAAGAAACGTAATTCTCCCCTTCGTTAAAATCATTGATTTCCACTGCAATATCAATAATTGGTTTCGCACTTAGTTTTTTTACAGCCGTGCTACCAATATGATGAATTTCCACAATGTTATCACCAATTTCTTGTTGAATTTTCTCTTTTTCTAATAAAAATTCTCTTTCCCATTCTTGTGTCCATGGAGTTAGAAAAACTTCTCCTTTGGGTAATCCTAACACTATATCACTCCTTATTTATCCTGATTGCTTTTTCCACATTAGAATGTAATATCACAAATATATTCGGAATATTTTTTGCTTGTATTCTCTAACATTTATTTCACGCTAATTCAGTAAATCAATGATAGTCAGTGTTTCAATAATTAATTCAATTATACACACATTGCTATTTTTTTATTTCTCTTTATTTGATAACAGGGTACGGAAACAATTTTATGTATACAAAAAAAAGTTCCTTACAAATGTAAGGAACTTTTAGTCATCGCTTGGCAAACGATGTTATGATACCGGTGGTCGGGGTCGAACCGACACTCCAAAGGAACACGATTTTGAGTCGTGCGCGTCTGCCAATTCCGCCACACCGGCATGATGTGTTTATATAGTGTAATTAACTATATGGAGGCGGCAACCGGATTTGAACCGGTGAATAAAGGTTTTGCAGACCTTTGCCTTACCACTTGGCTATGCCGCCTTGGCATTATAAAATA
>NZ_BJVD01000003.1 GCF_007988965.1 Rummeliibacillus stabekisii | reverse complement strand
TAGAATTGGCCCCTTGGTCAAGCGGTTAAGACACCGCCCTTTCACGGCGGTAACACGGGTTCGAATCCCGTAGGGGTCATACTAAGTCTTTAGAACAGTTTATGTTCTAAAGACTTTTTTATTTTTATGTTAATCCGTTCAATATTTCGAGAATTTCAATCTCATCTTTTTTCTTTTCTTAAAAATCGAAAAATGGCTTTGAAAAGTTGTTTTTGGGGAATAAATAAGAAAGAATGGAGGCTAAGTATATGAACGAACAACAATTACAACATTTAAAGAATGAATTATTGGATGAGCTAAAACGAATTGAAGAAAGACCTGATAATGACAGGGTTTTTGAATCAACAGAGCTCTCTAACTATGATAACCATCCTGCTGATCAGGCGACAGATCTGACAGACCAAGCAACAGAGCTAGCAATGGATAAATTCCATGACTTTCAAAAAGAAGAAATTAAAGAAGCACTTCGGGCCATGGAGGCTGGTACGTATGGTACCTGTGTAGTGTGTGGTAAAGAAATTCCTTACGAACGCTTAGAAGCAATGCCTAGAACTTTGACTTGCATAGAGCATGCGGAGGATACACTAGATACAACGGAACGTTCAGTTGAAGAAGGAGTTCTGACAGGGAATACTTCACATCCGAGTAATTTGAAAGATTACCGTGTTGACGGTGAAGATAGCTTTCTGGTTGTCGAAGAATATGGCTCATCAGATTCACCATCTGATAAAGGAAGCGAATCTGATGGAACTTATGATACAGATTTATAAAAGACTGCATTTACGCAGTCTTTTTGTTTTGTCCAAATTCCATGATTAGTCATTAAAAAAGCAAATAAGTGCCGAAAATTAATGAAAGTTGTATGATAGAATATATAGAAGTATGTACTTAGTAGATAAATGATCTACTGACGGAGGTAATTTTCATGAATCATCAGTTGTCGTCAACAATCGGCGACCAAAAGGATACAGAAAAAACAACACTGCAGTTTTTCTCAGAAACAATCGAAGTTAGCTCTTTGTCTGCATTAGCCTTTTTTCATGCGGGTGAAGAAGAATTTACTGGACAACGTTTTTTCTGGCAAAATCCTGATCAAACTTTTACGTTAGTTGGCTTAGGCCATGCACATATAATCGAAAGCGGATTAAATGAGGGACGTTTTGAAGAGGTCGACCAGCAATGGAAGAAGCTCACGCAGCATGTACTCACAAATGAGGAGAATGTAAGACCCGTATTATTCGGAGGTTTTACATTTGATCCTGCCAACACACAGTCAGGCGAGTGGGATGATGTGCCAGAAGCATTTTTCGCAGCTGCTACCTACCAGTTAATTATCCGTAACGGACACAGCTATATAAGCACAAACTATATAGCAGAACGGGAAGATGCAGGACTGTTTCAGAAGCTTTGCAAAAAAAGAGATGAACTTCTCCGTGCAAGCTACACATTTGAGAAAGTGGAATACGCTAAACCAATAGTGGTTGAAAGTACAGAGCCCAATAAAGCTGCTTACCTTACATCGATTGAACAAGTAACAAATCTTATTCAAAAGAAAGAAGCGGACAAGGTAGTCATTGCGCGTTCACATGTTTTGAAATTTCAAGAGCCAGTTGCTTCAGCAAATGTACTTGCACAGCTAATGAATGAACAACAAAATAGCTATCTGTTTGGCTTAGAATATAAAAACCATTTCTTTTTTGGCGCCTCTCCTGAACGTTTAGTAAAAGTGCAAGATGCTTACGCATATTCATCATGTATAGCGGGTTCTATTAAACGTGGGAGATCAAGCGATGAAGATGAACGTTTAGGGCTTGAATTATACAATGATGCGAAGAACCGTTCAGAGCATCAATACGTAGTGGATATGATCGGCAAGACATTTAAGGATAATTGTTCTTCTTATTCAATCCCTAGCCAACCTGAACTATTAAAAATCCGGGATATCCAACACTTATTTACACCTGTTGAGGGACATTTAAAGAATGGAGCTACGATTTTGCAATTGGCGAAAACCTTGCATCCGACTCCTGCTTTAGGCGGTGTGCCGCGAATGCGCGCTATGGAAGTGATACGCCAATATGAACCGATGAACAGAGGTTTATATGCAGCACCAATTGGTTGGCTGGATGATCGAAATAATGGTGAATTTGCGGTTGCAATACGATCAGCATTATTAAATTCGAATAAAGCCTTTTTATATGCGGGCGGAGGCATTGTAGCTGATTCAACGCCACAAAGTGAGTATGAAGAGACACTTGTAAAATTCCGCCCAATGGTTCGCGCTTTAGGGGGTCAATTAGATGACGAATAAAGAGATTTTAAATAACTATGTATATAAACTTGTGAGTGCATTGCATGCTACCGGCATAAAAGATGTTGTAGTGAGCCCTGGCTCTCGTTCTACGCCACTTGCTTATGCATTTGCCAACAGTAAAGAATTTACGCTATATCGACAAGTGGATGAGCGGTCAGCTGCTTTTCTTGCATTGGGACTTGCCAAGGCTAGTACAAAACCTGTTGTCCTTGTATGTACATCGGGTACGGCAGCAGCAAACTATTTCCCAGCGATTGTAGAAGCTAAAATAGCACGTGTGCCTTTAATTGTATTAACGGCAGATCGCCCTCATGAGTTACGTGAAGTAGGAGCACCCCAAGCGATTGCACAAACTCATCTTTATGGAGATCAAGTAAAATGGGCAGTTGATTTTCCAATACCAGATGACTCACAACAGACATTGCCGTTTATTGAGCGCCATATCGCTCGTGCGGTGGCTATTGCAAGCACGCATCCATATGGACCAGTTCATGTCAATGTGCCGTTTAGAGAGCCATTATTGATTGATTTTCCGGAACATTTGCCAGTAGCCTCCTTTACAGAGAGCATATCCTCTCAATTGAAGCCAACTGAGCATGCAATGAATTTGTTTGAAACAGTCATTGAACAAGCGAAAAAAGGGTTTATTATTGTTGGGGAATTATCAGGTCGCACAGATATTACCTATATGTGGCAATTGGTTCGCCGGCTAAAATGGCCTGTTCTCGCTGATAGTCTATCCCAATTGCGAGCGAATGTGCCAGAAGACTGCGAGGCTTATATTATTGATCAATACGATGCATTGCTGAAAAATGATGCATTTAAACAGATGGCAGCAGCAGATACAGTGATCCGCTTCGGCGCTCAGCCTGTTTCTAAACCATTGATGCAATTTTTAACGTATTGTGAGCCAAGTACCTATTTGGTAGTAGATGAAGACCCGATGTTTCGTGATTCGCTTTCCCTCTCAACCATGCATATTCAGGCATCTATCGATCAGTGGCTAAATGATCTTATCATCAATCCAGCAAATATAGATTCAGCTTATGTAAATCTGTGGACACAATCAAATGAAGCTGCAGCAGCTAAAGTTGAAACATACAAGCTAGAAGAGACTGATGAAGGGGCAATGGCAGCCGTTTTATTTCAGTCATTGCCAGATGGAAGTAATTTATTTGCAAGTAGCAGCATGCCGATACGAGATGTCGATACTTTCTTTTCGAAAACCTCGCGTGATATTCATATTTACGCTAACCGAGGAGCAAATGGCATTGATGGGGTTGTATCCACGGCAATAGGTACGCAATTGGCAACAAAGCGGGATACGTATTTGTTAATAGGCGATTTAGCGTTTCTGCATGATAGCAATGGATTAATTGCTACACGATATCAAGCATGTGATATAACGATTGTCATTATGAATAATGATGGTGGTGGCATCTTCTCTTATTTATCGCAATCGACAGTTGAACAACATTATGAGGAACTATTTGGCACACCTTCAGGACTTCAATTTGCTGATTTGGCAAAAATGTATGATGCAGAGTACGAACCTGTCCATACAAAGGAAGAACTTAAGAAAGTAGTGCAACGGCCGAAAGCTAAAGCGTTACGAATCATTGAAGTGTTCACCAATCGTGCGCAGAATTTAGAAGCACATCGTAATCTTTGGAAAGCAATTGGCAAGGAGTTAGACAAGAAATGGCAAGTGTAATGACAAGTATTCGTGGCCAGAATATCCATTATCAAGTGGTTAATCCAGAAGCAAAAACGACCATAGTTTTTCTCCATGGCTTTACAGGCAGCACAAAGACTTGGGAATCCACTGAACAATGGATATCCAAAAAGTATCGTATGATTTCAATTGATTTAATGGGCCATGGTTTAACGGATTCTCCTTATAGCGTAGAGGCCTACTCGATGGATGAACAAGTGGAGTTGCTGCGTGAATTCTTCGAAGCCCGCCGAATCTATACGTGTACATTGGTTGGTTACTCCATGGGAGGTAGAGTGGCACTAGCTTTTGCCATCAGGTATCCTGATAAAGTGAAAAAGCTAGTTTTAGAAAGTGCCTCTCCAGGTTTAAAGACTGAAGAAGAACGCAGAACCCGGATAAAAAATGATCGGCAGTTGGCAGAGCGTATTGAAAAAGATGGCGTAGAAGCATTTGTGAATTATTGGGAGACCATTCCTTTATTTGAATCACAAAAACATTTACCAGCTGATATTAAACAGCAAGTAAGAGATGAAAGGCTGAACCAATCACCTGTTGGACTTGCCAATAGCTTGAGAGGAATGGGGACGGGGAAGCAGTCGTCCTATTGGCATGAGCTTAAACATTTTCAAAAACCTGTTGTCATGCTGACTGGAGAACTCGATCGAAAATTTATTCAAAAAGCAATAGAGATGAAAGAAGAGTTTCCAATTTGCGAGCATCATATCGTGCCAGCTGTTGGCCATGCAATACATGTGGAAAATCCTCAAATCTTTGCTACAATAATAAAGGAACATTTAGAAGACGAATAGGAGGACTCATTAATGACTCGTGAATGGGTAACAGAACATGTCTACGAAGATATCAAATATGAATCTTATAATGGCATCGCAAAAATAACAATCAATCGTCCAGAAGTGCGCAATGCCTTCCGTCCGAAAACAGTAACGGAAATGATTGATGCATTTACACGTGCGCGCGACGACGCTAAAATCGGCGCAATTATTTTGACTGGCGAAGGCGAAAAAGCATTCTGCTCAGGTGGAGACCAAAAAGTACGCGGCAATGGTGGCTATGTTGGCGATGACAACATTCCACGTTTAAACGTGCTTGATCTTCAAACATTAATCCGCAAGATTCCAAAACCGGTTGTTGCTATGGTTGCAGGATTTGCTATCGGTGGTGGACATGTACTACATATCGTATGTGATCTAACAATCGCTGCTGACAATGCTATCTTTGGACAAACTGGTCCAAAAGTAGGTTCATTCGATGCTGGTTATGGTGCCGGCTATTTGGCACGTATCATTGGCCATAAAAAAGCACGCGAAATTTGGTACCTATGCCGCCAATACAATGCACAAGAAGCGTTGGATATGGGGCTAGTCAATACAGTCGTACCATACGAACGCTTAGAAGATGAAACTGTACAATGGTGCGAAGAGATGCTTGAAAAATCTCCAACTGCACTACGTTTCCTAAAAGCATCATTCAATGCTGATACAGATGGTTTAGCAGGATTACAACAATTCGGCGGAGATGCAACATTGCTTTATTACACAACGGATGAAGCGAAAGAAGGCCGTGATGCGTTCAAAGAAAAACGCAAGCCGGACTTTGGTCAATTCCCACGTTTCCCATAAACCGAAGAGTACTCATTTTCTAAGGAGTCAACGTAAACGTTGACTCTTTTTTTCTGTGGTAAAATAAAAATAATAGAACGGAGAAGGTGAATGAAATCATGGTTCCAAATTGGATCATCCAACGCGCAAGCTTGACGCCAAATCGTATAGCATTGCGTTTTCAAGACAAATCATGGACATATCAAGAGTTAAATGAACAATCTCTCCTCATTGCAAAACAATTAGTGTCCCTTGGCATCATGCGTGGAGACCGAATTGCCCTCTATGCTTCTTCCACAGCTGATTTAATCTTCATGATAGGCGGATGCATGCACTTACAATGTGAAATGGTCATGTTAAACTTACGCTTAAGCAAAACGGAGCTGGCTTATCAGATAGAGGATGCAAGAGTATCAGCTATATTAACGGAGGATAGTTTGGTTGATAAGCTGCCTTCTAGTGATACAAGAATTTATGCTTTCACAGATATTTTTGCTTCTGAAGGGAAGGTGTTTAGTCCTTCTAGTGAATGGAATGAGTCTGATACGATGACTATTATGTATACCTCAGGTACAACAGGCTTTCCAAAAGGTGTGCGTCAGACGGTAGGAAATCATCTTTCCAGCGCTACGTCATCGCTTTATAATACGGGGCTATTAAAAGAGGAAGCGTGGCTGTGTACAGTACCGCTATTCCATATCAGCGGATTTTCGATGTTTTGTAAATGCATATTACACGGTGTGGAACTTGTGCTTTATACAAAATTTGATGCTAAGAAGGTGGCTGATCAATTAGTAGAAGGCTCTGTGACGCGTATGTCTGTTGTCTCAGTAACACTTGCAAGGATTATCGAAGAATTAGAAAATCGTGGGGAGAGGGCTTCTGAACGCTTTCAAACGATGCTTGCGGGCGGAGGACCAGTACCGATTGATTATTTGGAGCGAGCAGCGGAGCTTGGAATTGAGATTGCCCAAACGTATGGGATGACAGAAACAGCCTCACAAACCACTACTCTTTCCAGTGAAGATGCTATGCGGAAAATTGGGTCAGCCGGGAAGCCGCTGTTCTTTAACCAAATTTCGATTGACGGTGCAAATGAGCCTTTCGAGGAAGGCGAAATACTGATTCGGGGACCTCATGTCACACCAGGTTATATTGGTCGATTTAAAGAAAAATCTGCCTTACAAGAAGGGTGGCTCCATAGCGGTGATATTGGCTACTTGGATGAGGAAGGCTACCTATTTGTTGTTGATCGTCGTGCGGATTTAATTATTTCAGGCGGGGAAAATATATATCCAGCTGAAATTGAAAATGCATTAATCTCGCATCCTGCTGTTAGAGAAGCAGGGGTCTGCGGAATTGAGAATGAAAAATGGGGTCAAGTGCCTTATGGCTTTGTCGTTACCAAAGGGAATATAGACGAAGAAGATTTGTTAATCTACTGTAAAGAACATTTAGCGGGCTATAAAGTGCCGAAGCGGATATTTATTGTCAAGGACTTACCGCGCAATGGGGCGAACAAGCTGTTGCGGAGAGAATTGCCAAAGCTTATATGATGTGAATAAGGAAGTGTTTTATAGCTTTTTCTCAGCCCAATTCCTTTCTGTCTTATCGCATAAAATAGGCAATACCTATCTATGCGAAGGAGAATGAGATGCACTGGATAACGATTATATTGATTGGCATTGCGGCTAATTTAGATAATTTAGGGATAGGACTGGCATATGGCATAAAAAAAACGAGAATTCCCTTGCTTTCTAATGTAACCATTGCCTTCTTATCTATGGCCGTTACGTATTTTTCCGTCAAGATTGGGAGTGCCATAGCCCATTATTTATCGCCTCATCTTGCAGATATGATTGGGAGCTTCTTATTGGTAGGGATAGGTATTTATATGATTGTCGATGATTTGTTGAAAACCAAAAAAGATTTCAACCTGGATAAAATAGATAAAGATCAAAATAATATAATATCATTCAAAGAGGCTGCATTGCTTGGGCTTATACTATCTATCAATTGTTTGGCTACGGGAATTGCGATAGGGGCCAATGGAATTTCGGCAATTTGGACAGTTTTATCCATCGGCTTTTTTTCTGTTGTGGCTTTTTCGATTGGCGGAGAATTTGGCTTGCGCATATCGAAGACGGTCATTGGCAGAAAGGCTACTATCCTTTCAGGTGTACTACTTATTTTTATCGGTATTTTTGAATTGTTTATATAATGGCAAAAAGCCTTCCAATCCGGAAGGCTTTTTATGTTTGATTTGTGACTCTAGTTTGATAAAGATTGAGTGCATCTTGAAGGTTTAAAATTTCTTTTTTTATTTTGCCGTAGCCCTTAATTAAAGGTACATTGTTTTTTGCTGTGATTTGCTGTTGCTCCATGTTTTTAGCCATGGATTCAAATAGATAGAGCAATTTTGATAAGTTTTCTTCCTCTAACACGACCGATTGGGATGTCTGGTTCAGTGAGCTTAAATGGAAGCTGAGCTGCTCCAACGAAGCGATAGCTGGCCATAAGAAATCTAAAGTCTTATTGCTAGGTAATTCTCCTAATGCAGTCGTGTAGACTGTCCGAAGATTTGTCATATTTATTTGCATCTTGCTCATTTTATTGGTACGGTCTGTTGCTGAGTATTGTGTTTGAGCTGAAAATAAATTAAACAGTAGCTCTGATTGACTACGAATCGTTTTGGCGATAATATTTGGCAGTCTGCTTGAAGCAGTTCGTCTGCCGATTAGGAGCACGCCTATTAACCCAATAATCGCTCCAATAATAATGTCTGTCACGCGTGTAGTTGCAAAGAAAGAAAGATTATTGATCTGTGTTGTATTCTCTGCAATTAAAATGGAGTTTGGCGTTAAAAATATAACCGCGAACGCATAGTTTTTCACGATAAATAATTCTGTAAAAAAGCTAAAGACAAGACTGCACAATGCCACTAAGATACCTGTTGGCTGATTGTAGAGAATAACGGATGCAATCAATACACCTAAGATTGTACCAAGTGATCGTTGGATGGCCCGGTGAAAAGTACTTATAATGGTAGAGCCCATCATAACAGCTGCACAGGAAGCAGGAATCCAATATGAACGTTGAAAGTCAAATGAGAATGCAATTAATGCAGCAATGATTAAGACAAAGCCGTATTTTATCGAATTGGTAAAGACAATGGAATCCTTGTCCAATGCATGGCTCAGCGATTTAAATGCAGAAGGCTTAGATATGTTTAATTCAGCATTTATATTTTTTAAAGTCTTATTCAAAATAGCATCAGCATCATATATTTTTGACAATAAAGCGCTGATCTTTTGAGTCGTTTCTTTAGGTTGTAAAATTGTTTTTACACCAGAGGAGGGATTATCAATCAAGTCAGCAAGAGCTTTGACAGACTGCCCGACTTCTTTAGGGAGTTTTGTATAGCCATCTGCAACAAGTTCCAGAATATCTGAGAAAATGAGGTTGGCTTGATTGTTTAGCAGATAAAGTCGCTTGTAACTAAGAGAGCTGTGCCAAGGAGAATAGCCGGCTAATAAAACGGTATCTGCATTATTTAAGATCTGAACCGTTTTTTCACAAGCTAAATCGAATTGATCTGTGCCCACTTTGTCGATTAATCTTGCAATTTCGGTATAAACTGCATGGACTGCTTTGGTTTCTGGGCCATATGGATGCCAGAACCAGCCAATCATAGCGACTATCCAAGAAAAAATGCCGCCTAACATTACAAGGCCACCGTATAGCCATGCAAGATGGGGATCAGGGTGTGTTGCAGAAGACATTGAAAATATCATCACGAAGAATATAGATGCAGGGCCAGGTATTTTAAGTGCACCAAATATGAAAGTCACTAATGCTCCTACAAGGCCTATTAATAAAGAAAATAATATAGTCGAAGAGGACGTCAATACACCTAACATCATAAGTACAGAAAAGCTGGCTGCAACAAGGAAAATTTTCTTCGCTCGTTGAAGATAAGGTTCATTCCATACATACAAGTAAGCAAAGCCGCCAATCGAGGCCATTAGTCCGTATGAAAAATGGTTAAATAAAATGCCTATTAAAGTTGGAGTTGCAGAGCAAATGCCGGCACATAGCGCCCGAGACAGTGGAAATGGTGTCTTGTTTATGGCAAATGCTCCTTTTACCCATTGGATTAAATGAGATCGAAACATATATTACATTACACCTCTATGTTGTTGAATTCGTAATAAAAAAGTTATCACTTACTTTAGTATATCAAATTTAAATTAGTTAAGACGAACAATTCATATGTTTAATTTGTTCAAAGAGAAGGAATACTAAACGCGAGAAGAAATTAATATTAGGAGAGTGTACGTTATGTCTAATTTACAACAACAATTAAATCAATTGGTATCTCAATGGTCAGTGTTATATACAAAGCTTCACAATTATCATTGGTATGTAAAAGGACCAACATTCTTCACATTGCATGCCAAGTTTGAAGAGCTATACAACGAAGCAGCAGAGCATCTGGATAATATTGCTGAACGTATTCTATCTCTAGGCGGTAAACCAGTAGCAACTATGAAAGAGCATCTAGAGATTTCGAATGTCCAAGAAGCTCAAGGCAGCGAAACAGCTGAACAAATGGTGGATACACTGATTAAAGATTTTAATCTGGTTATGGAAAGTTTGAAAGCAGGTATGACAGAAGCATCTAATGAAAATGATGATATGACAGAGGATTTACTTAACTCCATTTATCAAAGCTTAGAAAAGCATGTATGGATGTTAAATGCATTCTTAGGATAAAATAAAGATGGACCATCCAATTTTGGATGAGGCCATCTTTTATTAATTCAGCGCTTTTTTAAATGTGTCTATGTTACGTTGCATTAATGTAAAGTAATCTTCTTTATGTTGAATATCCTCTTTTGTCAGTACACTTAAATTGTGGAGTGTTAGAGGTTGTGCTCCGATATCGTTCTGAATGACTTTAGCAAGGTTTGAAGAAACATTTTGCTCGAATAAAATGTAGCGTACATTGTCCTCTTTTGCTTGGTCCACAATATGAGCCAGTGTTTTTTGTGATGGTTCATCCTGGGAGTTAAGACCAGCGATGGCTACTTGATTCAATCCATATGTGCCTGCAATATAGCCAAAAGCAGCATGTGAGACAAAGAATGTTTTATGCTTTGCATTGTTTGCCATTGTTTTGTAATCGTTATTCAACTTGTTTAAATCTTTAACAAGTGATTCATAATTCGTTTCAAATTCAGATTTGTTCTTAGGTTGTGCTTTTACTAAAGCATTCTTAATAGATTTTGCTAAATCTTGGCTGATAACTGGCGAAAGCCAAACATGTGGGTCATACTGGCCATGCTCGTGACCGTCTTCATGATTTCCTTCATGTTCGTCTTCTTCCTTGCCGGTACTGACAGCAAGTTTGTCTTTTGATACCTGTGCGGCCGTCTCAACCATTTGGACTTGTTCATTTTGAAGAGATTTTTTTGACTTTTCAACGAATCCTTCAAGTCCTAAACCAACGTAAAAGAAATAATCTGCATCTGCTAAATTCATCATATCCCGCTGCGTTGGTTCGAATGTATGTTCATTTGAGCCAGGTGGATAAATAGATGAAACATTCACATGGCTTCCACCAATTCGTTTTGCGAAATATTGAAGTGGATAAACAGTTGTGTAAATATTAAGCGTCTTTTTATTGGCCATGTCTTGTTCATTTTTAGTCGTTCCACAAGCAGCTGTAAATAAAGCTATGACCGTTACTAAAAAAATTATATAAAACTTTTTCATTATAGCACCTCATAAATAGTAATCATTACGATTTGTTTTTTAAACAATAACTACTATACAAGATATCTGTAGAAAATACAATAAAAAAAGCCCCGAAAATTAATTCTTTTTCGGAGGCCATTCTTCTGGCACTGGATCATAGCCGCCTTCACAAAATGGTTGGCAACGTAATATCCGTCGAATCGCCAAGTAGCTACCTTTAAATGCACCATGTTTTTCAATAGCTTCAATTCCGTAGTTAGAACAAGTAGGGTAAAAACGGCAGCTAGGTGGCTTTAATGGTGATAGCACTTTTTGATAAAAGCGAATAGGCAGTATGAGGATTTTTTTCAATATATGTCAACTTCCTTTATAATCTATTGATTAATCTACTTTATTTTACTGCAACTGCTCTAAAAAAAATAGTAATCTTCCTTTAAGAAAATAGTAAAAGCAAGCGCTTGGTATATAACTATTTTTAAAAAAGGAGTTTAATTTCATTCTATCGGGGAATATATAAGCAGAGCCAAACAAACAGAAAGAAAGGAAGTTGATATCATGTTAAGTTTTATTTGGTTTTTAATTATCGGAGGTATCCTAGGTTGGTTAGCAGGTCTAATCTTAGGTAAAGATATTCCAGGCGGTATTATCGGTAACATTATTGCTGGTATTATTGGTGCATGGATTGGTGGTAACTTATTAGGTGAATGGGGACCAAAAGTAAGTGATTTCTATATTATTCCGGCTCTATTAGGTGCAATCATTTTAATCTTTATTGTCAGCCTAATTATGAAAGCAATGAGAAGAAAATAACAGGTAAAAGCGCAAATCCTTTTGGATTTGCGCTTTTATTTTGTATAGAAGCCCGAGTTACGGCCATGATAAGCATAATTCGTTGCAATGCTTTAAGAGGTGAGAAAATGAAATTAAAGGAACTAATCTCATGCCTGGCTTGCGAAATAGATGAACAGCATGGGGAGATAGAGATTAAAGGGATTTCCACGAATTCCAAAGAAACTCTACCAAATGAACTCTTTGTGGCTATACAAGGATACCAAACGGATGGGCATCAATATATTGACAATGCAATTGCAGCTGGTGCCATAGCTGTTGTGGGGGAGAAAAAATTAGACCATGTTACGGTACCTTATTTTCAAATAGAAAATGGACGCTCAGCGTTGGCCCAATTAGCTTGTACTTTTTATAATCACCCATCAAAAAGGAAAACAATGATTGGGATTACCGGAACAAATGGTAAAACTACCACCTCTTATATGTTAAAGCATATCTTAGAGAGCACAGGAAATAAATGTGCTTTATTTGGTACTGTACAAAATGAAATCAACGGCAAAGTATGCAATTCTGCCAATACCACACCATGCCCGCTACAGCTGAATAAACAATTAAATGCAAGCCGGGATGAATATATCTTGATGGAAGTTTCTTCACATGGAATTGCCCAGCATCGTGTTACCGGTGTTGAATTTGATTATTGTTTATTTACAAACTTAGACCATGATCATTTAGATTTCCATAAAACCATTGATGATTATTTTTCTGTAAAAGCACGTTTATTTGACCAAATGAAACCTACTGGCAGAGCAATCATTAATCGGGGAGATCGATATGGCGAGATATTAGCAAACCGTTTATTAAAGAATAATTCCACATTCTATTCAATGGGGGATAAACCCCATCATGACCTTCACCTTACATCCATCCAAACCCGAAAAGGAACCTTCGCATTACAAAAGAATTCTATTCACACACTTCACCTTAAAATTGAGGGCAAACATAATATATTAAATGCTGCGCTAGCGTTTTTAACGGCAAGTGAGATCGGTATTCCTCCCCAAGAAATTATTCAAGCACTGGAGAGCTTTTCAGGAGTTCCAGGACGCTTTGAAAAAATCACCCACCCAAAAGGTACCACTATCGTCGTTGATTATGCACATACAGCAGATGCTTTCAATTATTGTTTAGAGACAGCGAAAGAAGAAGGGGCAAACCGTATATTCCATGTCTTTGGTTTCCGAGGAAATCGAGATACAACAAAACGTAAGGACATGATCCAAAACTCCAAAAGTAATAGCGATGTACAAATTCTTACCTTCGATGATTTAAATGATCTGAGCCAGGAAGAGATGAAAGAAGCATTAGAGCAAGTGAATGATGGATGCCTGATTATTCCTGACCGCACCCTTGCAATACAAAAAGCCATAGATGAAGCAGATGCAAATGATTGGGTATTTATTACTGGAAAGGGAGCTGAGATGTACCAGCAAGACTTTGAATTGCCGACGAGTTCAGATATTGATACTGTAAATTTTCTTGTTGAACAATAAGTGTACTCTCAAAACACATCTCCCCCAATTGTTGGAGATTTCATATAAATGCCCCACAATTGCCGGTTGTGGGGTTTTAAATATTTTTTATTTGGTACCACTTTTTATCTGAATAAAGAAAGAATAAACCAGCAGACGACGAATATGACTATCCCATAATAGGTTCTCATTCTCCATATCCTGCATATACCGAATAAGGCTAATAAAAGGGCTGTCGTATAAATACCAAGGCTTAAAAAGCCAATCATGGTTCCGAGCGTGCTGCTCATAAATAAACTTACAATAAAAAGAAAAATCGATATGATAAATAATACTGTCATTCGCACTGCATGTTTAGAACGAGGAGAGAATATAAGTGTGAGCGCATCAAGAAATAGACCAATAAGAAGACCAGCTAAGAAGACACCAGTGAATAGATGCATAGTCTCACCACTTTCTGAATTTTCCGTTTCCTTATATAATATGCAAGTTGAAAGACAAGAAACGTTTTAAATGCCTAATCCTCGTATAAAAAAATAAAACACAACCATGCTATAAAAAATGTGGCCAATCAAATAAAGGAGGATTACATCATGTCAGAACAAGTAGATGCCTATGTGTCAGTAATGCATAAATATTATAATTTTTCTCCAGACCTAGCACCTTGGGAATTCCAAATAAATACGAATGCTGAAATGTTAAAGGTACTTGATTTACTTTTTAGACAAATGCAAGGATGGGAAGCAAGTGGTATGTGGCGTGCACACCTTCCAGCTGTTCCTTATCATCTTGATGCACAAAACAATGAAGTAGATAAACGGTTGGCTAAAGTTTATGCCATCATTCATGAATACGGCGATGAAGAGACTAAGAAATTTATTGAAGGAATGCCTTATTACAGTTGATGGATTGATTTACCTTCGTTACACTTATAAAAACAAGGAGTGAGCGAAGGTATGTTTACATATACAGATTTAAATGGCTTTGGTTGTGAACTCTCTTTTAAAAAGAATACTTTTTCCATAAAACCTCAACATGTGTTGGTATTAGCGAAATATAAAGGGAAATGGTTGTTGACCGAGCACCCTCTTCGCGGTCTTGAATTTCCGGGCGGTAAGGTAGAGAAGGGGGAAATGTTAGAAGATGCGGCAAGAAGGGAAGTATATGAAGAAACAGGGGCCGTGCTCTCAGATATAGTTTGGTTTGCCACTTATATAGTTCACGCAGAAAGGCCTTTTACGAAGGCGGTATTTATAGCCTCTGTCCAAGCAATCGAACAAAATCACCAGTATAAAGAAACAGCTGGCACATGTCTGTTGGATGATGAAGAATTAGATCACTGTAACAATCTAAGTTTTTATATGAAAGATGCAGGGATGAAAAAAATGTTAGAGAAGGTGAGTGAACGTGAATATCAATGGTGATATCCATTACATGAGGGATTATCCATCGCCCAATCCAAATGTCAAACTTGCCGAGATTACATATTGGTCGGAAGGTTTAAAAGTGAAAGGGCTTCTTGCTACGCCTATACAAAATCCAAAGAGTGAAGGAATCCTATATTTGCGAGGTGGGATTCAAAATGTAGGGATGGTACGTCCTGCTCGCATTACACAGCTTGCGGCAAATGGCTTTGTCGTATTCGCGCCGTATTATAGAGGTGTACGCGGTGGTGAAGGAAAGGATATGTTTGCTGGCGAAGACCGCTTTGATGCAGTAAATGCTGTCGAAGTGCTGAAGCGTTTCTGTGACAGTGAGAGAATTCATTTGTTCGCATTTTCTAGAGGTGGGCTTATGGCTCTTTGGACTGGTATTATTCGAAATGACATCACGTCCATTGTTACATGGGGAGGCGTCTCTAACATTGAGTACACATACGAAGAACGGGTTGATATGCGTCGGATGATGAAACGCGTATTCGGAGGTTCTCCTATGACCAATCCAGCTGCATATGAAGAGCGCACGCCTTTAGACCGAATAAAAGAAATTAATGCTTCGGTCTTAATCATTCATGGGATGAAAGATGACAATGTGAGTTTTAAGCATGCTGAACTACTTGAAGAGCGCTTAAAGGAATTAAATAAAAGAGTTGAAACCTGGTATTATCCCGAATTCACTCATTACTTCCCTGGTGTAGCCAATCGCAATGTCCTCCGAGGGGCATGCCAATGGATGAAACTACAATAAAATAAGTAGGTGAAAAGATGGGTTATCTTAAAGCGACAAATGATGTAAGGCATAAAAGTGATACCTTGCCGTTTAAAAAACGCTATCCTTTCTGGCAGGAATTATGGGAGGCTTATTCTGGACCCTATAATGAGCTGCAGGTGCAAAATTGGAAGGAAGAAAGCAAGGCAATTCAAGAACTGGAACAATTCAGTTTTAGTTCACAGGATGAAGGCTTAGTAAAAATTCAGCGTGTCACCTTAAATGATAAAATAAGAGATTATTTTATTCACCACTCAGCCGATTCAAAAGAACAGTTAAAATGGTTTTCTATTCTGTTCCATGATGATCATGGAATAGAAGGCATAGAAATAAGAAATTATGCAGAAGAGATTTTCTTTAATCAACTAACGAGAGAAGATGCCGAACCTATTCTTGAGATGTTTAAGAAATACGATACAGAAGCAGAATTTTTTCCAGATGACACAGATTAAAAAACCAAAAATCCCCGGCTAGCCTTTTGGCCTGTCGGGGATTTTTTTGCGATTTGGATTTACTTATAGGTTGTAAGCGATAAGTTGTAGCAATTAAACGATTGGCGCGCCTTTTTCAGAAATATCTTTTGAAATGACGCCGAATTTTTTAAAGTTTTCATGGAACATGCCAGCAAGTTCTTTAGCTTTTTGATCATAAGCATCTTTATCCGCCCATGCATTACGCGGATTTAAAACTTCTGTTGGCACGCCTTCGATTTGTGTAGGCATAGATAGACCAAAGAATGGATCTTGCTCTGTGAATACATTGTCTAGCTTGCCGTCGATTGCAGCGCGAACCATTGTACGAGTATAAGAAAGTTTCATACGGCTGCCTTCACCATAGCTGCCGCCAGTCCAGCCTGTATTAACTAAGAATACATTAGCTTCATGAGCATCGATTTTCTCACCCAACATTTCTGCGTATACAGAAGCATGTAGTGGGAAGAATGGAGCGCCAAAGCATGTAGAGAATACTGGTTCTGGTTCTACGACACCGCGTTCTGTTCCAGGAATTTTGGAAGTGAAGCCAGATAAGAAATGATACATCGCTTGCTCTTTCGTTAATTTACTGATTGGAGGCAATACGCCAAACGCATCAGCTGTTAAGAAAATAATTGTTTTAGGGTGACCACCAACAGATGGACTTGCAATATTTTCGATATTTTGGATTGGGTATGCAGCACGTGTATTTTGAGTTAATGTAGTATCATCATAGTCAGGTATGCGTGTTTCTGGATCGATTGTTACATTCTCAAGCACTGTGCCAAATTTGATAGCATTATAGATTTCTGGTTCTTTTTCAGCAGAAAGGTTGACTGTTTTCGCGTAGCAGCCTCCTTCTATATTGAATACTCCATTGTCTGACCAGCCGTGCTCATCATCACCAATTAATTTGCGATTGCTGTCAGCAGATAAAGTCGTTTTACCTGTACCGGATAGGCCGAAGAATAATGCTACATCGCCTGATTCACCAACATTTGCAGAGCAGTGCATAGACAGAATACCTTGTTGTGGTAATAGGTAATTCATAATGCCGAAGATTGATTTTTTCATTTCGCCAGCATATTCTGTGCCGCCGATTAAAATAATGCGTTTTTCTAGAGATACGAGAATGAATGTTTCAGAAGATGTTCCGTCTACTGCTGGATCAGCTTTAAAGGTAGGAGCAGAAACAATAGTGAAATCTGCTTCATGTTCTTCTAATTCTTCAGCTGTAGGGCGGATGAATAATTGATGTGCAAATAAATTATGCCATGCGAATTCGTTCACAACACGAATGCCAAGACGGGATGAAGGGTCAGCACCCGCAAATCCTTTGAAAACAAAAATTTCTTCTTTTTCTTTTAAATAGTCTACTACTTTCGTATATAATGAATCGAAAACTTCTGAAGAAATAGGTTGATTGATTTTACCCCAATCAATTTTGTCTTTAGAGGATTCTTCTTCTACCATAAATTTATCTTTAGGAGAACGTCCTGTATATTTGCCAGTTACTGCGCGAACAGCACCATCTACCGTTAAGATTGCCTCTCCACGTGAAGTTGCTTTTTCCACTAATTGTGGAACTGAAAGCTGTTCTAAAATATTGCGCCCTTGTAATAAATCATTCAGTTCATTCGCAATTTCTACTGAATTCATCTGTGTTCGTACCATCCTTTTTATATTATTACCCTTGCTAAGTGGGTGAGTATTAATCTTTTCGAGAATTAGTATAACACATTAAGCGTATTAGTCTATACTAATAACTCGTTATTTTTTAAAAGTTTTCTATATAAATTAATTCATTAATTTACTTTACGAAAACGCTTAACTACATCACACAACAAAATTCATCAAAAATCAACTTTTTTCTTTATTTTTTATCGAAAATTTGACTTTCTTGTTCAATTCGCTTACTATATGCTATAGAACGGATACTCTTATCCCGAGCTGGTGGAGGGTCAGGCCCTAAGAAACCCGGCAACCTGCATTTTATCAAGTGTTAAATGCGCTGGTGCTAATCTGATGCAAGGAATATTCCTTGAACGATAAGAGTGAAAGGTGCTTACGAAACATATCCTTTCCTCATTGTGCGAATGAGCGAAAGGTTTTTTTGTGTAAAAATTGAGGCAAATTGATTTTGTTTCATATTAATATATAGCATGTATGTAAGGGCACTTTCTATATCCTCGTGTTTAAAAAGCAGCTAAAGCTTGGCGTTTAATCCATTTAAACGGACATGGGTAATGAGTACCGTATCACTTTCGAGAGGATCTCGTTGATTTAGGAGGAAACCAACCAAATGACTAACAGAAGATTATTTACTTCAGAAAGCGTAACAGAAGGACATCCAGATAAAATTTGTGACCAAATTTCGGATGCCATTTTAGATGCCATTATTGCAAAAGACCCGAATGCGCGAGTTGCATGTGAAACAACTGTCACAACAGGCCTTGTCCTTGTTGCAGGAGAAGTGACGACCTCAACATATGTTGACATCAAAGGAATTGTAAGAGATACAGTAGCTGAAATTGGTTACACACGCGGTAAATACGGTTTCGATGCAGAAAACCTAGCAGTACTTGTAGCAATTGGTGAACAATCACCGGATATTGCACAAGGTGTAGACCAAGCACTGGAAGCTCGTGAAGGAAACATGTCAGATGCAGATATCGAAGCAATTGGTGCAGGGGACCAAGGGTTGATGTTCGGCTATGCTTGCAATGAAACACCTGAGTTAATGCCGCTTCCAATCAGCTTAGCTCACAAATTGGCACGCCGTTTAACAGAGGTTCGCAAGACAGGTCAACTTGCATACTTGCGTCCGGATGGAAAAACACAAGTAACAATTGAGTATGATGAAAACAACCATCCAGTACGTGTGGATACAATTGTTATCTCAACTCAACATGATGAAGATGTAACATTAGAACAAATTCAACAAGATCTTAAATCAACAGTAATCAATAATGTAGTGCCAGCTGAATTACTGGATGAAAACACAAAATACTTCATTAACCCAACAGGCCGCTTTGTAATTGGTGGACCAAAAGGGGATGCAGGTCTTACAGGCCGCAAAATCATCGTTGACACATACGGTGGATATGCGCGTCATGGCGGCGGTGCATTCTCAGGGAAAGATGCAACAAAAGTAGACCGATCTGGAGCATATGCAGCTCGTTATGTAGCTAAAAATATTGTAGCTGCAGGCTTAGCAGAGCGCGCAGAAGTTCAGTTAGCTTATGCAATCGGAGTAGCTCAGCCAGTTTCTATTTCTGTAGATACTTTTGGTACAGGAAAGGTCACAGAAAGCAAATTAGTAGAAGCCGTTCGTGAGACATTTGATTTGCGTCCTGCAGGCATTATCAAAATGCTTGATCTTCGCCGTCCAATCTATAAACAAACAGCGGCTTACGGACACTTCGGTCGTGTTGATTTAAATGTACCTTGGGAAAATACAGATAAAGCTGAAGAATTGAAAGCTAAATTTAAATAAATAGAGTTTCTTGCTATGGAGGTTTTTCCTCCTAAGCGATAAGCTGATTCTTATGAGAACCCTGTCACATTTGTGATAGGGTTTTTGGTTTTTATTCTCCATTAATCTTGATAGGTTGTGAACAAACTATTCTTTAAAAATAAAATGAAGGCAAAGTAAAAGCTTGATACATTTTCGGTTCATAACCTTTTCTCTCTTTGAATAAGTTAATAAGAAGTTCAAGGAGGAGAGATGGTTGAAAACAAATGAATTCTTTTTTCTCACATGGGCTGCTTTTTTAACCGGCTTTGGTTTTGTCTTAGTTGCGATTTGGAATACAGATTGGCAACTTGTTGAGCGAGGATTCTATACTATTTTGTTGGGGTGGATTACTTTTTCTGCTTTTTCACTTGTAAAGACAATTCGCGATCGGCATGACGGAATTAAAGTAACAAAAGAATATTTGCTCCTTTGTTATTTATCAACGATTGCTTCATTTGGAATAGGGATGATAAGTGTTTGGAATACAGACTGGGACCTTGTCGAAAAGGGATATTATTGGCTAGGGATTATTTTTGTCTTATACACCTCTTTCGCGCTATCAAAGGAAATACGTGACAGACAATATGGTAAGTCACTCAAAGGCAATGGCAATGGAGAGGAACAAGAAGAATAAAAAGTAAAAAGATGGCCTCCCTTTTGAGAGAAGCCATCTTTTTATTATCTTTCTGAATTTTGTTGGACAGATTTATAGAACTGGCCCTTTTCATGATATTCGTTGATAATGCGGACCATGTCTTTTTTATCTTCATCAGTTAATTCCCGTACTACTTTAGCTGGTCGGCCGAAAGCCATTGTATTCGGAGGTATTACTTTTCCTTGTGTCACAAGGCTCCCTGCCCCGATGAATGCTCCCTCGCCAATTTCTGCGCCGTCTAAAACAATTGATGCCATACCAATAAGCGCACCTTTTTTTACATGGCAGCTATGTAGTGTCACTTGATGACCGATTGTTACCTCATCTTCTAGGACAAGCGGTCTGCCAGGACTTTGGTGTAAACAGCACAAGTCTTGTACGTTCACTTTACTTCCAATAATAGTAGGGGACACATCACCTCTAATCACTGTATTATAAAATACAGATGAGTCTGGTCCAATTGTGACATCCCCAGTGATAACGACATGATCTCCTATGAAAACAGAGGGATCGATATTTGGTTTTTTGTTGTGATAAGGGTAAATCATCGAAAATTCGCCTCATTTCAAGCTATGATGTTATTAATATCGTAACAAATGGTAGATTGGAAGGAAACTGAAATCTGTAAAATACGTTAAAATAGAGTGATACGACAATCAGTGAATTTTATCTTCTCTGATTGTTACCTAAACCTATCAGGTATTGAAGGTCAAAATATAGAAGTATATCATTCTAATTTTTGGTAGCCGTTAATACGAGAAAAGTGAGAATTGAGGAGCGGAATAGAATGTGGAAATGGGAAGCAGAGGGACAAGCGAAAGCTGTTGTTGTTTTTATACATAGTGCATATGAACATCATCGGAGATATCCTTGGCTTATTGAAAAGCTACGTGTATCTGGCATGCATGTTATCACAGGTGATTTGCCTGGTCATGGCGAAGTGAGCCGGAAAAAGAAAGCGCATGATGAAGGGTTTAAAGAGTACCTAAAGTTCATTCGACAAATGATGGAGGTTGCTATAAATTATAATTTACCAATCTTTATAATGGGGCATGGCCTTGGCGCAAGCCTTGCAATGGAATTAATACAAATACGGAAATACGAATGTGCAGGCATGATACTAACATCTCCTTGGCTGCATCTTACACATCAGCCATCAAAATTTTCTAATGCTCTTTCAGGTATTAGCAAACTAACAGGGAATTTAAAGATACAGCATGATATACCAATCAAAAATCTTTCACGCAGTTACGAATTTTATAAAGAACAAAAGGACGATCCCTACTATTTTTCAGGCATTACAGTGGGATGGTATAAAGAACTGCAGCAGTTTATGAAAGCACTGTGGACAAAGAGAGAAACAATTCCGGATATCCCAGTCTTGCTGATGAATGGGGGCAGTGACAAAATTGTATCTCCAGCCTATAGTAAAAAATGGCTTTCTCAACAAGAAACGTCTGAATTCCAATATAAAGAGTGGAAATCTTGCTATCACGATCTTTATCAAGAACCAGAACGGGAAGATATCTATCAATATATGGAATCATTTATGTTTAATGCTTTACGCAATATCGGTTATATTATCTAATTTAAATTAAATGGAAGTGTGTTTTTAAGAGGTAAAATTCTTTTGTGCCGTAGCAAAAGAAATATATATCTGGGCATATGCTTTAATTTTGCATATGTCTTTTTTTCGTCACATATTCAGATTCTAGGCGGCATATCATGAGTAAATCTTACTACTAAAGAGTTGAGGAGGAGTCGAAATGAAATAGCAAAACAAGTTATGTATTTATATGGTAAGAAAATAAAAAAGATTATTTCGAAAATTTTGTTTGCAATCTATCAATATTTAAAATATATTGAATTATAAGAAAACTATAAAGGGGTTTTTTTATGGGGGATTTTGTTGCAGCAATAAATGACATTTTGTGGGGGCCGTGGATGATTTACGGCATATTGGTTGTTGGATTAGTCTTTTCAATCATTATGAAGTTTCCACAGGTAAGATTTATTAAAGACATGGTGTTATTAATGTTTAAAGGGGAAAAATCAGAAAAGGGGATTTCTTCCTTCCAGGCATTATCTATTGCCTTATCAGGACGTGTAGGTACCGGGAATATTGCAGGTACAGCTACTGCCATTGCATTTGGTGGTCCTGGCGCTGTATTTTGGATGTGGATGATTGCTTTTATTGGAGCGGCTACTGCATATGTAGAGTCAACACTAGCACAAATTTATAAAGAAGAACATGATGATCAATATCGTGGCGGTCCTGCTTACTATATTGAAAAGGGAACAGGGAAAAAATGGGCTGGTATTATTTTTGCCATTGCAGCATTGATGGCGATGGCCGTCCTAATGCCTGGTGTTCAGACAAACGCTATTTCAGATGCTATGCATAATGCTTTTGGTGTTAGCCAGTGGATAACTGGATTGATTGTAACTGTTCTATTAGCAGTTATTGTTATCGGTGGAGTTAAAGCAATTGCGACTGTAGCACAATATGTAGTGCCATTCATGGCTATTTTGTATATGATTATGGCTGTTGTTATTATTGGTATGCATATTGGTGAAATTCCACATGTATTAAAGCTTATCTTTGAAAACGCTTTCGGATTTGATTCTGCTTTTGGTGGTATGCTTGGAGCGGCGATTGCATGGGGAGTAAAACGTGGCGTCTTCTCTAATGAGGCTGGCCAAGGTACAGGAGCTCATGCGGCAGCTGCTGCGGAAGTTTCTCATCCGGCTAAACAAGGCCTTGTTCAAGCTGCTTCTGTTTATATCGATACATTATTGGTTTGTTCTGCTACAGCATTTATGGTTCTATTTTCTGGTACCTTTAATGTATTCGATGAAGCTAAAAAGAAATTTATCTTTTTAGGAGACTTCGGCTCAGGCACTATCGCTGATCAAGTATCCGCAGGTTCTGCCTATACGCAATTTGCGGTAGACCAATCATTCCCTGGGTTCGGCTCAGGTTTTGTAGCAATAGCCTTGTTCTTCTTTGCTTTTACTACTACCATGGCCTATTACTATATTGCTGAGACAAATATTGCGTACTTATTTAAAGGGAAAACCCAAGTCATCGCAATGTGGATTACACGTATTGTGTATTTAGCAGCCAACTTCTATGGCTCATACAAAGCGTCAACACTAGCATGGGCTCTTGGAGATGTCGGTCTTGGATTGATGGTTTGGATTAATGTGATTGGTATCCTGATTGTTGCGAAGCCGGCCATTAGGGCATTGAAAGATTATGAAAGACAGAAGAAAGAAGGCAAAGATCCAGTGTTTGATCCTACTCCTTTAGGAATAAAAGATGCAGATTTCTGGGTTGAATATAATAAAGAGAAGAATGCAAAAGACAATAAAAAACGAGAAGCCATTTAGGCTTCTCGTTTTTCTCGTTTAATATTGTTCCTGATTTTTATAAATGCTATTCAGCGCACGCTCTTCTTCAGGAATCCGTATATACATCATCAACATGTTTAAAAGGGTGAAGAAAATAGCCGTTACATATGCTTGGAATATCAATGGAATGACAAGGATTTCTAGTGCAACGATGACATAGTTTGGATGTGGAATCCATTTATAGGGACCTTTTTTTACCAATTGGGCGTTAGGCAATACAATAATTTTCGTGTTCCAAAAATGGCCGAGCGATTTTATTGCCCAGATCCTGCCTAATTGAAGGACGATAAATACTGCAAGTAGCCATGGCCATATGGGACTCAATGTAGATTCCTTTACCAGGTACTCGATGAATAATGAAGCCAAAAAAGCGACATGAAGTATCACGATATACTTATAATGTGCCTGCCCAAAATCAATTGCTCCTTGGCTTTTCATATAACGTTCATTATTTCTGGCAACCCGGAGTTCTACTAGCCGTTGAATGCAAATTAGTGCAAATACGATTATAAATAGCATACATTCACTCCCATTCCAATAAAACAAGTTCACCGCTAAAACCTGGTCCAAGTGATGCCATTAAACCTTTTTCACCTTTGGATGGCTTGTTTTCCATAATATATTTCAAGACATATAAAACAGTTGGAGAAGACATATTGCCGTGATTTTTTAAAATATGAGAGCTCGGTGCTAACAAGTCATTTGGCAGATTGAGAGCTTTTTCATAGGCGGTAAGGACCTTTTTGCCACCAGGGTGCAAAATAAATTGTGTGAGATCTTGTGCCTTGGAATCATGAGTATTTAAAAAGTCATGCACAAAAGGGGCAAACCAGTTTTCAACAATTGGCGGGATACTCTTAGAGAAAATAACATGCAAGCCGCTATCCTCGATTCGCCAACCCATTACATCTTCTGAATGAGGCATAAGACGGGAAGCATTTCCTTTGATTGAAGGCAAAGTTTCTTTTGGAGAAAGTGATGCTTCATCACCTGCAACGAGAGCGCATGCTACACCGTCACCGAATAAAGATGTCCCGATAAAATTGCTCTTATCCAAATCGTCTGGCTGGAATGTAAGGCTGCATAGTTCCAGGCATACGACAAGTACTACCGCATCGGGGTGGGCAAGGCAATAATCATTTGCTCGGCTAATCCCCGCAGCGCCACCTCCGCATCCAAGTCCCCAAATAGGGATTCGGACGATATCAATGGGAAGTGAGAGCTGGTTCATAACGCGTGCTTCAATGCTTGGTGTTGAAATGCCCGTGCTTGATATGAAGATAATGGCATCGACTGCTTCTTTTTCCACTGATGCGCTTTCTAAACAGTCCTCGATTACTTTCGCTGTATACTCTGTAGCAAGTTCTACGTATAATTCATTTCTTTCTGAAAAACTGTGTTCTTCTTTATACCATTCGATTGGCATAGCCAGTTGGCGGTTATGTATTTCGCCATTTTTGAATACTTTCAAATAACGATCAAGTTTGGCTATCTTCCCAGAAAAAAGTTCTTTTATAAATTCCTCTGCCATATTTTGAGGTAATGCATGGGGAGGGCAGTGTGTACTAACTGCATGAATTTTGGCCATTTTAGGATCTCCTTTTTCTTCTCGTATCAAAATAGTGTACGATTTACTATTTGGAAAAATACGTATTCCCTAAAATTAATTCTATAAAACTATGCACACTTCCTAACAGAAACATAACAATATGCTACAATAATGTTAATTGAGAAGGTGTCACAATAGGTTAGGAGGGTTTTTGTGGCTCATACATATACAATGGCAAATTTTGCCCAAATTGTTGGCATTAATAAATCGACGATTCGGCATTACATTTCAATATTAGAAGATTACGGTTACCAAGTAGAACGTGACGGACGAAATTATCGGAAGTTTTCAGATCAAGACGTAGCAATATTGCAAGCATATAGTTCACTGCATAAAAATAAAGGATTAACCCTTAAAGAAGCGGCTGAGGTAGTAGTAGCACCGAATTTTAACATCCAAGAGGTAAGTATTACCGTAGCCAATCCTGTGGTCATTGATCGAAAAGAGGAAATCCAGCGTTATGAAGAATTGAGCCATGCGATGGAGCTATTGGCAGAGCATATCCATGGAGTAGAAGTCCAAAACGCTCAGCTAATTCAATTGATTCAAGAAGAGCGAAAACAAAATGTCTTGTTGGCAGAGCAAAATGATTCCATGAAAAGGGAATTTAGGCAAGTCGTTGAATCGCTCGCGCCATTGACTGAAAAAAGGCAAAATGATAACCGTCAAATGGACCGTATTGAACAGCAAAACAGTGCAATTATGGCTGTGCTCAATAAACTGAATGTGTGGCAGCATACACAGGAGATTGAACAAAATGAGGAAGATAAAAAACAAAGGGTACAAGAGAATGGTATTCTTTCTCGTTTTTTTGGAAAGTAAATGAAAAAAGAGTTGTCCATAGATTTACGGACAACTCTTTTTCTTATGCCATTTCCTTCACTTTTTCTAAAGCAATGATAAATGGCGGATCATTTTTTTGATTAATAAACTCATATCTCAATACATGGATATATTTTTGCGGCAATGTACTCACATATTCTATCAGCGCATCTCGTTCTTCCTTGCCACCGTGATGTCCATGATAAACAACTAGAATAATCATGCCGCCAACATTTAAAAGCTGCAGTAAGTCTTGGATGGCTTTTAAGGTTGTGGAAGGCGTTGTAATAATTTTATGATCACTACCTGGCAAATAGCCGAGATTGAAAATAGCTGCCTGTACCGGTTTTAAGACATGTTTAGCTACATGTTCATGTCCATCTAAAATAGCTGTAACTCGATTTTCAAGGCCTGCTTCCCGTACACGCTCTTCTGTCGAAGAGATAGCTTGTTGCTGGACATCAAATGCATAGACATGGCCCTCATTGCCGGCTAACTGTGCTAGGAAGGCCGTATCATAGCCATTTCCTGCAGTTGCATCCACTACTATGTCACCAGGACGAACGGTCTCTTTCAAAAGAAATTGTGCGTATTGCAGTACACGTTGAAGTTTCATCGTGTTCCCACTTCTTCTTTTTGATAATGCTTTCCTTGATAACTTCCTCTACGTTCTAGTTCAGCATCAATGCCATTTAATACTTCCCATTTGTTCACAGACCACATAGGACCAATCATTAAATCAATCGGTCCATCACCAGTAATTCGCTGTACGACCATTTCTGGCGGAATGACTTCTAATTGATCTGCGACAAGATTGATATAGGCATCCTTGTCCATCAACTCAAGCATACCTTTTTCGTATTGCTTTACAAGCGGTGTTCCCTTTAATAGGTGAAGTAAATGAATTTTGATTGCTTGTACATCTAGCTTCGCCACTGCACGGGCAGTTTCCATCATCATGTCATAATCTTCAAGAGGTAAGCCATTGATAATGTGTGTACATACACGAATGCCATGTTTGCGGAGTTTCTCCACACCTTCCACATATGTCGTATAATCATGTGCACGATTAATTAAATTGGCTGTCTTATCATGCACAGTCTGTAGTCCAAGCTCGACCCATAAGTATGTGCGTTGATTCAATTCTGCCAAGTATTCCACGACATCATCAGGTAAACAATCAGGACGTGTTGCAATACTTAATCCCATAACACCTTCACATGCTAAAGCTGCTTCAAATTTTTCTTTTAGGACAGGAAGCGGTGCGTGTGTGTTCGTATAAGCTTGGAAATAAGCCATAGTTTTGCCGTCTTTCCACTTATGCTGCATTTTCTCTTTAATTTTTTCAAATTGAACAGAGATAGGGTCCACACGATCGCCAGCAAAGTCACCAGAGCCTGCTGCACTGCAAAAAGTACATCCGCCAAATGCAACAGTGCCGTCACGGTTAGGACAATCAAAGCCAGCATCAAGCGCTACTTTGTACACCTTGCAGCCAAATTCATCACGCAAATAGCGATTCCATGTATAATAACGTTTCCCATCAGAGGGAAACGGGAAATCAGTATAATTAATATCAGTCATAGTATAATTTCACTCCTCAACTATCTATTTTAACATGACAACGTCAAAGGGGAAAAATTTCTTTTATCCTGCTTTAACTTGTAGGAAGACTTCTACTTCAAAAATTTAAGCATAGCAAAGAAATTTAAGTAGGGGTTAACTGCTCGTAAAAGACCAGGTGTGATGAGAAAATCCTTATCTCGCGTGAAGTTTCACTTTATGTGAAATGCTATTAGAATAGAAAAAATAATTTTCTTCATCTATTTAGAGGGAGGGGATGGAGTAGAGAAAAATATCGAAAAAAAGTTGTTTGGGAATATCTTGGCAACTATAATTTATTGACCTTCTAGAAGACAATGGAAACGGTCGTTTAATATTTGAGCTTAAATATGAAAAGATGGTTGTAAATAGGATCAAAGATTTGTTACTATTGCTTAGATATTCGAAATAAATGGGGGACTTGGAATGCCTAGAAGTGTTTGGTTATTAATCATCGGTATGCTGATTAATACTGTCGGCAGCTCATTTTTATGGCCGATGAATACGATTTATATGCATGATGAACTCGGACAGTCGCTTACAATAGCGGGGCTCGTACTGATGGCCAATGCTGCAGCTGGTGTAGTAGGCAATCTTTTAGGCGGGTATGTCTTTGACAAATTTGGCGGCTTTAAGTCCATCATGATAGGAACAATCATATCCATTATAGGCCTTACGTGTCTGGTGTTTTGGCATGGCTGGCCGCATTATGTCTGGTTTTTGACATTGATAGGTTTTAGTGGTGGGATTGTATTTCCGAGTATGTTTGCAATGGTCGGAACAGCATGGCCAGAAGGCGGGAGAAAAGGATTTAATGCCATTTATCTCGCTCAAAATTTAGGGGTAGCATTTGGCCCAGCTCTTGCAGGTATTGTTGCAAAGCATAGCTTTGACTATTTATTTATTGCCAATCTAGCTATGTATATCGTCTTCTTCTTTGTGGCATTCACATATAAAGGAATTTCTACAGAATACGCCATTGCGCCTGCATCTGTAATAAGTGAAGGCTCAAAAGTAAAAGATCGTTCATCATTCTACGCATTGAGTATTTTGGGAATTGGTTTCTTACTTAGTTGGCTGGTCTATACCCAATGGACAACAACAATTTCATCTTATACACAAACATTGCATATTTCTCTGAACCAATACAGCTTGCTTTGGACAGCGAATGGTTTGCTAATTGTACTGGGCCAACCATTAATCAATCCGATTATTAAAAAAATGGGCGAACGCTTCAAGGAACAAATTTTTCTTGGTTTAGCTATTTTCGTCATTTCCTTTGTAGTGGTTAGCTTCGCAGGAACATTTAAAATGTTTTTAGTGGCGATTATCATTTTAACATTTGGTGAAATGTTTATTTGGCCGATTGTACCGACAATTGCCAGTACGTTAGCACCTAAGGGTAGAGAAGGGTTTTATCAAGGTATGGTCAATAGTTTCAGTGCTATAGGCAAAATGATTGGTCCATTCTTAGGCGGTGTTCTAGCAGACCAATATGGCATGAAGATTACGTTTTATGTATTAATCGGGATTCTGCTCATTGCTTTTATCCCATACATGCTTTATGATCGACCGTTAAAAAATAAACATAAAGTGGAAAAAGAAACGATATAATTCATTGAATTTGTTAAATCTCTTGTCAATTACAGTATATTGAATTAGAATAGGATTCAATATATGTAATGACAGCGAATGGGAATAGTAGGTTGTACTTGATTTTTTTAGAGAGTTGGCGGTAGGTGAAAGCCAGCAAATCAATCAACTGAACTCGCCCAGGAGTCGCTATGGTGAACCATTGATAGCCATTGCCGTTAATCCGCGTTAAGGAATCAAGTTGAGTGTTTTACACTAATTTGGGTGGTACCGCGGGAGATATAGGCTCTCGTCCCTTTTATAGGGACGAGAGTTTTTTTATTTTCAAGAATATGAGTATGGAGGGTCAAGAATGAATTTTAATCATCAAGAAATTGAAAAGAAATGGCAGAAGTATTGGGCTGACCACAAAACTTTTAAAACAACAAATGAAGAATCGAAGCCGAAGTTTTATGCATTGGATATGTTTCCATATCCCTCAGGTGCAGGCTTGCATGTAGGGCACCCAGAAGGTTACACAGCAACAGATATCCTTTCACGCTTTAAGCGTCTGCAGGGTTATAACGTGTTGCATCCAATGGGATGGGACGCATTTGGTCTTCCAGCAGAGCAATATGCTCTTGACACTGGAAATGACCCAGCTGAGTTCACACAAAAAAATATTGATACATTTAGACGCCAAATCCAAGAATTAGGCTTTAGTTATGACTGGGATCGCGAAATCAATACGACTGATCCAAACTATTATAAATGGACACAATGGATCTTTATTCAGCTATATAAAAAAGGTCTTGCTTATATCGATGAAGTAGCAGTCAACTGGTGTCCAGCACTTGGCACAGTACTTGCGAATGAAGAAGTAATTGATGGCAAGTCTGAGCGCGGCGGACACCCTGTAGAACGACGTCCAATGAAACAATGGATGTTGAAGATCACAGCCTATGCAGATCGTTTAATTGATGAT
Source organism: Rummeliibacillus stabekisii (assembly GCF_007988965.1). Taxonomy (GTDB): domain Bacteria; phylum Bacillota; class Bacilli; order Bacillales_A; family Planococcaceae; genus Rummeliibacillus; species Rummeliibacillus stabekisii. The sequence goes on along the minus strand of NZ_BJVD01000003.1, from coordinate 270,615 downwards.
TTGGAAGATGTGGATTGGCCAGAGAATATTAAAGATATGCAACGTCACTGGATCGGTCGTTCTGAGGGTGCTGAAGTAGACTTCTCTATTAAAAATTCAGATAAGCAGTTCCGTGTATTTACTACACGACCTGATACTCTATTTGGTGCAACTTATACAGTTCTTGCACCTGAACATGCACTTGTGGATGAAATTACAACTAAAGAACAGCGCGAGGCTGTAGAAGCATATCTAGAAAAAGTCAAAGTTAAGTCTGATTTAGAACGTACAGATTTAGCGAAAGAAAAAACAGGCGTATTTACAGGTGCCTATGCAATCAACCCAATCAATGGTCGAGAAATACCGATTTGGATTGCAGATTACGTTCTAGCAAGCTATGGTACAGGTGCGATTATGGCAGTACCAGCACATGATGAACGCGACTTTGAATTTGCGAAACAATTCAACCTACCAATCATTCCTGTATTAGAAGGTGGCGATGTTTCTAAAGAAGCCTTTACAGGTGATGGCCAACATATTAACTCTGATTTCTTGAATGGATTAGACAAAGAAGAAGGCATTCAAAAGGCAATTACATGGCTTGAAGAAAATAAAGTAGGCGAGAAAAAAGTTTCGTACCGTTTACGCGACTGGTTATTCTCCCGCCAACGTTATTGGGGAGAGCCGATTCCAATCATTCATTGGGAAGATGGCACCATTACAACAGTAAAAGAAGAAGATTTACCATTGGTGTTGCCGAAAACAAAGGATATCCATCCATCAGGTACCGGTGAATCGCCATTGGCCAATATTGATGAATGGGTAAATGTCGTAGATCCTGAGACAGGTAAAAAAGGCCGACGTGAAACGAATACAATGCCTCAATGGGCAGGTTCAAGCTGGTACTTCCTGCGTTATATCGACCCGCATAATAACGAACAATTGGCAGACCCAGAGTTATTGAAACGCTGGTTGCCTGTCGATATTTATATCGGCGGCCAAGAACATGCAGTGCTACACTTGTTGTATGCACGTTTCTGGCATAAAGTGCTTTACGATTTAGGGGTAGTACCAACAAAAGAACCTTTCCAAAAATTATTCAACCAAGGGATGATTCTTGGTGAAGGTAATGAAAAAATGTCTAAATCTAAAGGTAATGTTGTCAATCCGGATGATATTATTGAAAGCCATGGAGCTGATACACTAAGACTTTATGAAATGTTCATGGGACCACTAGAAGCATCTATTCCTTGGTCTACGAATGGCTTAGATGGAGCACGCCGCTTCCTAGATCGTATATGGAGACTCTTCATCAACGAAGAAACGGGCGAGCTTTCTGAAAAAATTAAAATATCGAATGATACAACTTTAGAAAAAGTGTATCATCAAACAGTTCAAAAAGTGACGGACAATAACGAGCATATTCGTTTTAATACTTCTATTTCTCAAATGATGGTATTCATTAACGAATGTTACAAAGCTGATGTGGTGCCTCGTGAGTATGCAGAAGGATTTGTTAAGATGCTTGCACCAATTGCACCGCATATAGCGGAAGAATTATGGGCAAAATTAGGTCATAGCGAAACCATCACATATGAAGAATGGCCAACATTCGATTCATCTAAATTAGAAGATGATGAGATTGAAGTGGTTGTACAAATCAATGGCAAAGTTCGTGCTAAATTGATGGTTTCTAAAGATGCAGGACGTGAAGAATTAGAGAAAACGGCGCTTGAAAATGATCAAGTCCAAGAACAATTGGCAGGCAAAGATATTAAGAAAGTGATTGCTGTGCCAGGCAAATTAGTCAATATTGTCGCGAAGTAATTGGCGAAATAAAAACCTTCTTCCTAGTTGGAAGAAGGTTTTTTGCTAAAATAATCCAACATAAAAACGAAACCTTCTGTGACTAAATACGTATAATTAAGGACGAAAAAAATTTGAGAAGAGGTCTATAAATGGAATCACAATTTCCAAAGGTCCTTCGTTTCTTCACTCTGTTATGGTTGTTTACAGCGATAGGATTATTTGCAGGGGTTTACGTACCACAACCGATGGTTTTGCCAATCAGCATAGTAACAGTCATCTTATTGATAATTGTTATGGTTAGCCGTGCTGCTCGGAAGGCGAGTAAATTCATATCTGTGCTGTTTGCGTTTCTAACTGGCATTACGCTGTATAGTTTGCTGAATTTCTATATTGGAGCGTTAGGCGGAAAGCTTGTTTTGCTTATATTTGGCTCTACTGCACTTATTTTTATCGTAGCAGGGCTCATCGGCTATAATACAAAACGAGATTTTTCTAACTGGTGGAAATTCTTATTCATCATACTCATCGGAATATTAATTTTTTCAGTGATTAATATCTTTGTAGGATTTAGCGATATGATGATGATCGTTCTTAGTGGAATTGGAGTGTTACTCTTCATCGGCTATACGCTATATGATATGAACCAAATTGCAAAAAGTGTCATATCGGATGAGGAAGTACCGCTAGTGGCATTAAATTTGTATTTGGACTTCATTAATTTATTTACCAATCTACTGCGACTCATCTACCATCTGAAACGAATTTTTGATGATGATTAGTAGATTAGTTTTCGGGTAAGGGATTACTATTGACGGAAAAGGGCTGTGGAATATGAAATTATTGTTAATTATTATACTTTGTCTAGTCATCTTGTTTTTATGTTACGGCCCACTCCCGACCGTTTTTATTCGCATAAGCAAGCTAGGGATTTACAAGACCATTCCTGGAAAACAGATTGCGTTAACATTTGACGATGGACCACACGGAGTTTATACACCGGAATTACTGGACTTATTAAAAAAATATCACGTAAAAGCTACATTCTTTGTAGTTGGAGACCATGTTAGAAGAAACCCTCAAATTGTTAAACGGATGGCAGATGAAGGGCATACTATAGGTATTCATCATAATCAACATGTTTCCAATTGGTTAACTGGTCCATTAGAACTGAAAAAGCAATTAACGTTGGCTAATCAGGCAATCGAAGAAGCGACAGGGGAACCGGTACAATTTTACCGTCCGCCATGGGGACATTTTAATTTGTTTACATTATTCGTCGGAAAAAAATATAAAAAAATCATGTGGTCCCATATTTTTGGCGACTGGAAAGTAGAAAAAGCACGGAATGGTTTGCTAGAAGAACTGAAGCAATATGCAAGTCCTGGTTCTATCTTTGTATTACATGATAATGGCGACACACAAGGCGCTGAAAAGGAGGCACCCTCATATATGCTGCGAAATTTGGAGCTTTTTTTAGAAGATTGTCACGAAAAAAATATAGAATTCATCACACTGAAAGATGTGTGGGAATAAGTTGCTATGAATATTGATCAATTAATGCATTATTTAAGTCTTTATGGATATGTTATTCTTTTCATTTGTTTATTTTTCGGAATTGTCGGTATTCCCGCTCCTGAAGAATCATTGTTATTTTTGACAGGAGTTCTAATAAGTTATGGAAAGCTGTCAATGGCTCATTCGCTCATTTTTATAGAATTAGGTGCCTTCATTGGTATGATAGTAGCTTATCTTTTGGGCAAATACCTAGGGGCTCCTTTCATCAATCGCTTTGGCAAATATATTGGACTCAATTCGGAGCGGTGGGCGAAGATTGAAAACAAATATAATAAGAATGCATATAGAACAATTACTTTCGGCTTTTACCTGCCGGGCATGCGTCAAATCAGCCCGTACTTTGCAGGAATAACCAAGACGCCACTTAAGCCATTTATTCTTTTTTCTCTCATTGGCAGTATTATCTGGACCATGCCTTTTGTTTTGTTGGGTTATTTTACTGCGAATACGATTTATATTAATCCGGATTATGTACCATATTTAGGAATTATATTATTTATACTATTTATTGTTTATTTTATTGTGAAAAAGATAATAGGACGATCTAAGAAAAATAAGTCAAGTAATGATTCTGATCAATGACTGTTTTTTAGTTAGAGAGAGCGGGTAATGACAGATAGTAAAGAAGGACAAATTCCCTTCAACCTTATCTTAAAAATCGTGCTATTTGAAAAGGGGTTCTTCGATATGAAAAAAATATTATTCTTTCCGCTATTGCGGATGCAATCCGGCCATCATCAAGTCGCAGATGCTTTAATGGACATGGTGAGGGGCCGCAATGAAGAATATGAGATAAAGAAGATTGATTTGATTAGTTATTGGCATCCAGGATTAGAGAAAATGCTCTCTCGAAGCTATTTGAATTGGATTCGCCTATTTCCTAACTCTTATAATTTTATTTATAGTAAAAGATACTGTACAGCAAACCAGCCAAAAAAATTCTATGAAAACCATTTTTTAAAGAAGATGGAGCAACTGATTGAACTAGAAAAACCTGATGCTATCGTTTGTACACATGGCTTTCCATCATGTCTGATCAGCCGATTGAAAATGCAAGGGAAATGTGAGGTCCCTGTTATCAATGCCTATACAGATTTTTTTATTAATGGTATTTGGGCAAAAGAAGGCATCGATTTACACTTTGTACCGAGCAAGGAAGTGAAAGAGCATCTAATTCGTGAATTTGGTATCCCTAGAAAACATATTATTGTTACAGGCATACCCGTTCATGAGGAAATTAAAAAAGGGACAAGTAGAAATAAGAGAAATGATAGACCCCATATATTAGTAGCTGGCGGTAATAGCGGTCTTGGCGGGATATCAAGCCTGACTACTGAATTAAAAAAGCATCCTGAATTTCAATTTTATATTCTTTGCGGAAACAACAAAAAACTCTACGATGAAATTCATGGATGGAAAGAAGCACATATTAAGCCGCTGTCATATATTAGCTCAAGAACAGAAATGGACAAGCTATATGATAAAATGGATGCCATTATTACTAAACCTGGAGGTGTGACGATTAGCGAGGCTTTACGTAAAAAGCTACCAATCATCGTTCATTCGCATCTTCCGGGCCAAGAAAAAATTAATTTAGATTATTTAAAGAAACATAATCTTGTCGTAGAATTATCCAAAGAAATGCCTATTGAATCTCAATTAAATGCTATTTTGAATGATAGCCAAATATTGGAATCATGTGCACGTTCAATAGAATGTTATGAGGATGAAATAGAATTAGAGCTAACAAGCCAACTACATGAAGTCTTTAAATGGCTTCTTGGCAATGGCAGGACAATACAACCTGCATACGAATACAGCCCGACTCTTCAATGGGAGATGGTTAGAGGATAACCCAAATGAAAAGGCCTTAGCATGATACTCATTATGCTAGGGCCTTTTATGTTTGATGATCGGCTGAAGATGATAGAGAACTTCTTCGTCTTCCATTAATTTAAAGCCATTACGGCCAGCTTTTTTAATATCATAAAGGAGGGCGTCTGCTTTATGCATAAACTCTTCAATCTCATCGTTCGTCTTAATCTTTCCTCTATAGGCTCCTGCGCTGAATGTAAGTTGGTCTGATACCTTGGATGCTGCATTAGAAAGGTTGAATTGTTGAATATCCCTGAGCACTCGTTTATAAATAATCACGATTTCTTCCGGTCGTTGATCAGGTATCAGCATGATAAATTCCTCGCCTCCCATCCGCGCAGCAAAAGAGTTTGTAGAGAGAGCTATATGATTTAATACTGTTGCCACACGAGATAGCACCATATCCCCATAAGCATGTCCATAGTAATCGTTGTAAACCTTAAAATAATCAATATCGAGCATTAAAACGGTAAGTGTATAAGGATGAACCCGTTCCTCAAGAGCAGCTTTGTATTGATGAAAGCCTCTTCTGTTAGCGATTTTTGTCAGTTCATCAGTTGCAGATAACCGTTGCAATTCTGTATTGGCTGCAGCAAGTTCATTTGCTAATTGTCTTGAGCGAGTAGACTCCCTACATAAATATTTCTCTTGTTGAAAGGAAGTAATAAAGTTTTGATAATTAAAATGGGCAACAACAAGTAAAACAGGAGTAAGAAATATAGCCAGGTGCATCTCGAATGTATATCGAATGTATGGTTCGTCTAAAGTAAAGTAGTTTAATATATATGCGATTACTGCTACGATCAAAGGTGCTATAAAATAACGAAGACGCATGATAAAGAAACTAGCACAAATCACTAATGACATAATATAAGCAACTGTATGATGTTGATAATGAAAGTCTATTAGTGAGATACTTAAACTAAGGATCAAGAGCCAACAAATATAGTAAGCCGTAATTTCTTCGAGCTGTTTATAATAGTCAAGGCTGCCATTTTGATTGAACTTTTTTGGATTTGCTAATAGTAAGACCATGAAATTGGAAAGAAACATTAAGCCATAAGGAATTATATAAACACTATGGTAATGGGGGTAACTCTTGAAAAAGAAATGGCACCAAACTGTAGCAAGCACTAGACCTAAGCTTACCCACAGAAAGAATTTGGCCAGAGCGTACATGCGTTTGAAATTCTGCTGAGCTAATTGTTTATAGAAATTAGGATCATTTTCAAACGGAATAGAAGATGGCTCTTTTGGAGTCGTTTGCATGCAAATTATTCACCCCTTTAAAAATAATAATAATTTTGCATTCTTACTATAAGAATAGGCTTTAATATGAGAGAAATAAAGAGGTAATTAATGTATATTCATATATTTAGTCAAAAAATTGACAAACAAGTGAATTTATTCATTATCTATCGAAAAATCAATAACTAAATAAATCCGAACTAAATGTAAAATTACATTTGTTCGGTTTTATTTTAATTATTTTCTATTGCGAAAAGTATTTTGTAACATTGGTGTCCAAGCCTCATCTTTCATTTAATCGATGGATGAGGCTGCACTCATTCCAGCTATTCGGCCTGTTACAAGTGCAGATGTAATGTTATAGCCGCCTGTATAACCGTGAATATCTAAGACTTCTCCACAGAAGTAAAGCCCTGTTTTCTTTTTAGATGCCATTGTTTTTGGTTCTATCTCTTTCACAGAAACACCCCCACCAGTAACAAAGGCTTTTTCTAAAGGCTGAGTGCCGTTGACCAACATTTCAAAACCAACCAACTCATTTGCTAGATGGCGTGCTGCTTCTGAGGAAAGTTCTGCTCCTGTTAGCGAATCGTCGATATTTGCCTTCTCCATTAAGAAGATCAGCCAGCGCTCAGGCACAATCCCTTTCCATATATTTTTTAATGCCTTTTTAGGCTCTTTTTTCGCCAAGCTTAATAGATACTGAAAAGCAGATTCTGCATTATAGCCAGTTAGCCCAGCAATCCGAATTCGGACAGGCTTGCCGCCATTTTTCTTCATTTCTTTTACAACAAATTGGCTGCAACGCAAAATAGCTGGTCCACTTAAACCAAAATGGGTGAACAACATGTCCATTTTGTGCGTTATAATAGTTTTGCCTTTTTTGTTTAAGACTGAAACTTCAGCGTCGCGAAGAGCTAGTCCTTGCAACTCTTTGCTTTTAATAAACGTCTCATTGGAGATTAAAGGGACTTCCGTCGGATATAGATCTGTTACAGTATGTCCCGCCTGCTCAGCCCAAGGATAGCCGTCACCAGTGGAACCCGTTTGTGGGACGGCTTTGCCGCCGACTGCAACTACAACCGCCTTTGCTTGCAGATCTGTACCATCTTTTAAGCGGACGCCTCTTATTCTTTCGGCATCCATCAATAATTTCGCAACGGTAGTATCTTGGCGGATTTCGACTTGTAAGCGTGCTAATTCCCTAAGCATTGCCTCCACTACATCTTGGGCTCGATTGGAGACAGGGAACATGCGTCCATGGTCTTCCTCTTTCAAAGAAACACCTAGATTTTCAAAGAAAGAAATAATATTTTCATTGTTATAAACAGAGAAAGGACTATATAAAAAACGGCCATTGCCAGGAATATGTTTAATAATTTCATCAATCGGGAGTCGATTTGTGACATTACAGCGTCCACCGCCTGATATTGCAAGCTTTCTCCCTAATTTATGTCCTTTTTCTACTAAAAGAACTTTTTTATTCTCAGTGCCTGCAGCGATGGCAGCCATGAGACCTGAAGGGCCACCGCCAATTACGATTACATCATACATAAAATGGAACTCACTTTCTTTTTTTATATTTATTATACATGATAAAAGAAAACTATTTGAGTAATTGCATGGCGAGTTGTAAACTAACATTTAGGTTTATTATTTTAATGGGCAATAAAAGCCAATACGAAAAGTAGCGGCTCGAGAAATTGTCAATCAAAGCCCGGTTAAATTGGATGATTCCGAATTGGAAGGATTGTTGGGTAATATGTCTTCATTAATGAAAGGAACTGCCATTCTAACGATTGGTATGTTTTTATCGAAAGTCTTGGGCCTCGTTTATATTTTTCCGTTTTATGCGATTATTGGGCAGAAAAACGTGGCTTTATATTCGTATGCCTATGTTCCGTATACAATTATGCTATCTGTAGCCATCTCAGGCGCACCGATTGCAGTATCAAAGTTTGTAGCGAAGTATAATAGCCTTGGTGATTATGATTCAGGGCGTAAGCTTGTCCGCTCGGGCTTGCTTATTATGACCATTACAGGTTTTTTATCTTTTTTAGTTCTATATTTTATGGCTACTCCAATAGCCCATATGGTCATCAAAGATGAAGAACAAATTTTTAATGTAGCTCAAATTGCCGGCGTTATTCGTTGGGTAAGTTTTGCATTGATTGTGGTTCCTTTCATGAGCTTAGTGCGAGGTTTCTTCCAAGGTTACGACCATATGGAACCAACTGCCATATCACAATTAATTGAACAAATTGTTCGTATTATTGTTCTCTTAATCGGATCTTTCTTAGTCATGAGGGTTTTTCATGGTACAGCGCAAACAGCTATTTCATTCGCTGTATTTTCTGCTTTTATAGGAGCTTTGGGTGGTTTGCTCGCCCTTTGGTATTACTGGCGAAAGTTTAAGCCAGAGTTTAATTTGAAGCTACAGAACAGCGTTTCAACAGGTCAGCTTTCTTATAAAAGTATCTATAAAGAAGTTGTGACTTATTCCATTCCATATGTATTTGTAGGAATTGCCAATCCTTTATTCCAGCTAGTGGATATGCTGACGTTTAATACAGCGATGTCTAATATCGGACTAGCAAAGGTATCGGATGATTATCTAGGAATGCTGAATTTTACAACACAAAAGATTGTGATTATACCTGTCATGCTTGCGACAGGGTTTTCTATGGCACTTGTGCCGGCAATCACCAATTACTTTACAAAGAATCAACATAATGCCTTGATCAATACAATGGATAAAACCTATCAAATTCTTTTATTTATCACGTTGCCAGCAGTAGTGGGTATATCGATATTATCTGCAGACATTTATCATCTGCTTTATTCAGAGAGCGCTGTTGCTTCAAGTATTTTAGCTGCTTATGCGCCGGTTGCCATTCTGTTTGCATTTTTCCAAGTGACGGCTGCGCTGTTACAAGGTATCGATTATCAAAAATGGATTGTCTTTAGTTTATTGACAGGTATTCTTGTGAAGCTATCTCTGAATATACCTCTGATTGAGGCGATGGAAACGCAAGGCGCGATTCTTGCCACAGCTATTGGTTATATGGTGTCAATCGTAATTAACATCCTTGTATTGAAAAAAGCGTTACATTATAAGTCAAAAGTGGTTGTAAGAAGGTCAGTGCTTATTATTCTACTGACGCTCATTATGGCTGCCTCTGTCATCGTTACACATAAGCTACTTGTTCTGATGTTTGGTGTAGCGCATTCTAAAATTGCTGCGCTACTGTATCTCATTGTATGTATTACGGTGGGTGGTCTCGTGTATGCCTTTTTATCACTCCGCACAAAGCTTGCACAAAAGTTGTTAGGTGATAAGATTGCAAAAATTGCACGTAAATTTGGAATGTAGGAGAGAGTGTTATGCGTTTAGATAAATTATTGTCAAACATGGGTTATGGTTCACGGAAAGATATAAAGAAATTACTAAAAACAAAGGCAGTCGCTATCGACGGGGAAGAGGCAAAAGATCCTTCATTACATGTGGATCCTGAAAAACAGAGCATAACGGTGCTTGGCGAGCGTGTCATCTATCAGGAGTTCATTTACCTAATGATGAATAAACCTGCAGGCGTCGTCTCTGCGACAGAGGATTTATATGATCAAACGGTTATTGATTTGATTGATCCTTTCTATGCGCATTTCGAACCGTTTCCTGTAGGTCGTTTGGACAAAGATACGGAAGGCTTCCTTCTTTTAACGAATGATGGATCTCTTGCACATCGATTGTTGTCACCAAAAAAACACGTGCCGAAAGTATACTATGCAACAATTGATGGCTGTGTAACTGAAGAAGATGTAGTGGCATTTCGCCAAGGTGTGGTATTGGAGGATGGTTACCAAACAAAACCAGGCGAATTAAAAATTATAAAATCAGGTGCGTCATCAGAAATCGAGTTAACGATATCAGAAGGAAAGTTCCATCAGGTCAAAAGAATGTTCGAAGCGGTGAGCAAAAAAGTAACCTATTTGAAACGACTATCGATGGGGAACTTAGAACTTGATGAGAGTTTAGAAACTGGAGAGTATAGAGAGTTAACACCAGAAGAGATTGAACAGATCGATGGCTGGAACTAGTGAGTAATTTGTTTTTTATAAAAAAATAAGCACCAAAAAGAATGACCAAGCGACGCAGCATGGTCATTCTTTTTTTTACGTAAATTTAATTTCATTCATAACATAAGACGAATGGCCATCAGCATATTGGCTCGGTTCATCGTCTATTCAACGAAAAGCGTGAGATCCAACTCGTCGAATCTTTCTAAGATGTCATTTTCACTTTCTTACGCGTCGTTGTCCATCTGCCTCGACTTGGGCTTTCGACCAAATCATTAAAGGCTAACACATTCAAATCTCTCTGAATGGTGCGAGGAGTGATGCCGAATTCATCGACAAGGTCTTGTGTAGTCACAGTTCCCTTACTGTGTATATACATGTACACGTCCTTAATTCGATTGAGCATCCGATCAGTTGTGTGTTTCAATATTGAACACTCCTTCATCTTAATTCTAAAAGACTAGCGGACGACAATAATTGCGAGGTATTCAGGCTCCTAATTTAGTTTGCCTTAGACATCCCCTTTTCAAATTGGTTTGTCAAAAGTTATTTGACAATTTCATTATAACGAATCTTTTAGTTGATTTCCAACCTTTTGTTTGATTTAAGAAGTTTGGCACATACATAAATAGAGCCATAGACGAACGAAAATATTAGAAAATGGAAAAAGGTTCGATTTTTGGTTTGTCCTATGTGAATACTCTCAAAACAGTGTAAAATATAGTTGGAATGTAAAGGAGGAATAAAAACTATGGAATGGTTACAAAAAGCACAGGAAAGACAAGATGAACTAATTGCAGAGTTGCAAGAATTAGTGAGAATCGAAAGTGTCTTGGATGAGAGTATGGCTACAGAGGAGATGCCGTTCGGCGAAGGGCCGAGAAAAGCGTTGGATTGGATGCTTTCACAAGGTGAGAAGCAAGGATTAAAAACAAAAAATATTGATAATATGGTTGGCTACATAGAAATGGGAGAAGGCGATGAATTAGTCGGTATTCTCTGTCATGTTGATGTAGTGCCAGCAGGAAGTGATTGGGTGCACCCTCCATTTGGTGCTGTAGTAGAAGATGGCAAGTTATTTGGACGAGGCGCCATCGACGATAAAGGACCAACAATGGCTGCATGGCTTGCGATGAAGATGGTGAAAGATGCAGGTATAACATTAAACCGCAGAGTTCGGATGATTGTAGGATCAGACGAAGAGTCAGGCTTCCGTTGCGTTAAAAGATATGTAGAAAAAGAAGAAATGCCTACATTAGGCTTCGCGCCAGATGCAGACTTCCCGATTATTAATGCTGAAAAAGGAATCGCTGAGATTTCTTTCCGTCAACAAGCATCTTCAAAAGAAAACGAACAATTAATTTCATTCCATGCGGGGCATCGAATGAATATGGTGCCGGATTTTGCTGAAGCCATTGTACGCAATATGCCTGAAGAAGCTGAAGTTATTTTTAATGCCTATTTAGCTTCATCACAATTGGAAGGATCCATCGAAAAGACAGAAGAGGGACATAAATTAGCAGTAAAAGGTAAATCAGCACATGCAATGGAGCCGAACGCTGGGATTAACGCTGCGGTAAAACTTGCTCAATATCTAAACACAGTGTTGACAACACCTCAATCTAAAGAATTTACAGGATTCATCGTAACAGCTTTCGCAAATGAAACAAGAGGTCATGCGCTAGACCTTGCATTCACTGATGAAATGTCAGGCGATACAACGTTGAACGCAGGCATTGTGACATTTGAAGAAGGAAAAGGTGGAAGAATAGATGTCAGTATGCGCTATTCAGTAACATATCCTTATGAAGAGAAAATCGCTGCTGGTAAACAAGCGACTGCTAAACTTGGATTTGATCTAGTCGTGGATGATAATTCAGAACCACACTATGTAAAACCAGAAGAAGAATTAATTCAAAAGCTTTCTAAAGTATATGAACGAAATACGGGTGAGAAAGCGGAATTATTATCTATTGGAGGAGGCACATATGCACGTGAATTGCCAACAGGCGTAGCGTTCGGCATGTTGTTCCCAGGCGAACCAGACGTCGCTCACCAAGCAGATGAATTTGTAGTAATTGAAAATCTCGTAAAGGCTGCTGCGATCTATGCAGATGCAATCGTGGAGCTTGGAACGAAATAGTGATAGGAAACCTCCGTCTAATTTAGATGGAGGTTTTTTGGTTGTTGATGAAATAGTTGGTTTGTGAAGAGGAACCAAGACAGCGTTTAAAGGAAAGTAGTTCAGGAAGGATAATTGTATACCAGCAGTACATAATAAAGCCAAGTATGAAAATTAGTGTGTAAAGTAGGAGTGATCTTTCTATGTGTTTTGCTAAACGTTTTTTATACATAATTTTACTATCCTTTATCCTGTCATTGCTTTTCTGCAAATTTGACCTTTTTGATGCCACAGCGAAGCAAAAAGATTACACTATCTCACCAAATACGAAACCCCTCAATAAAAAAATGCAAGGCTATTCCACTTATACAAAAGAAACGAAAAACTACTACACCATTCGATCTTATTTAGAGGAGCTGGAAAAAAAGGGTGGAGGCAAGCTTGTATTGAAAAAAGGCAAATACTCTATAACCAATACATTATTCGTACCTTCAAACGTAACTATTCAACTAAATAACGGAGTGATTTTGAAAAAGAGTATGAATACGGGAAGCGGGAATACATTAAAGCCTTCGTATTCCATGTTCCAATTGGTAGCGCCTAGCATGGTAAAGAAGATAGGCATGCAATATGATTATAACGGTTCTACTAATATCAATATAATAAGTGGTGGAAAGGCCACCATTGATTTGAATCATCAAAAAAATGTAAATGGAATAATCGCAGGACATAATGAGAACCTGCTTATTAAGAATATTCAATTCCTTAACGCGAATGAAGGGTATTTTATACAATTAGCCGCTACAAAACATGCGACCATTCAGAACAACACCTTCCTTCATCAACATTCTTCTTCCAAACCAGTCATCAGTTTGGACACAGCAGAAGAAAAGAATGGTAACTATCAGGTCAGCTGGAGTATGTACGATGGAACGCCGAATGTGCATACGACAATTGAACAAAACTATTTCTACGATATTTACCAAGCGATTAGTTCAAAAAATGCTACAGATGGTAAGCCTCAAAACAAAATCGTAATTCGAAAAAACAAAATAGCTCACGCAAGCTCGAATATGATTGTGATGAACAACTGGCGTCTATCAACAGTTGAAGACAACACTCTAGAAGATGCAAAAGGCTATGGGGTTTATGTTTTGGGATCCTACAAGCCTGTCATCCGTCTGAACCAATTGAAAAAAATGAAGATTCCCGTCAAGCTAGCAGAGTATACTTCTAATGGCACAGTGAGCGAAAACACGGTCACTCTTAGCAATAAAAAAGCACTTGCTTCGAATAAGGGTGAACAGCTTAAAGAATATGCCATCCCCATCGAACACGACCAGTTTTTAGAAAAAATTGAGATTACCAATCTAAAGGATCTTAATAAGGCTGTATATACTGTCACCCCAAAGTCAGTTACCTTAAATAAGGAATACCTCTTACGTAATTCTTATACAGACCAGACAAAGCAGTACTATGCATTGCGCTCTTACATGGAGCAGCTTGAGAAGCAAGGTGGCGGAAAGCTTGTTTTTAAAAAAGGAAAATATACGATTACTAATGTTTTATATGTGCCGTCCAATGTGACACTTGAGTTTGAAGATGGCGTCGAAATAATTAAAGGTGATCATACAGGGAGTACGACCATCAACCCTTCTAATTCCATCTTCCAGCTGATCCGGCCTTCTTTATCAAAGAAAGAGCGTGTTGTAGGTGGCCATAAAGGTGAAAAAAATATTCGCTTTATTGGCAAGGGGAAAGTGATTTTTGATCTGAAGTTCAAATTATTCAGCTTTGCGATTATCATGGGGCACAATAAAAATGTAGAGATACAAAATATACAGTTCAAAAATATGAACGGCGGGCACTTTATTGAAATGGACGCCTCGGAAAATGTAATCATTCGAGATAACGAATTTTTCAATTCCATTCCATCCGCTCGACATGTGAAAGAAGCAATTAACCTAGATACACCGGATAAAACAACTCTTGGGTGGAGTTCTGAATGGAGCAATTTTGATCGAACAGCCAATAAACGGATTCTAATTCTCAACAATCGGTTTAAGAATTTAGATCGAGCTATCGGAACTCATAAATATTCAGAGGGACATCCACATAAACAAATCGTTATTTATGGAAATACAATTGATACGACGAGAAACGATGCTATACGAATAATGAACTGGATAAACCCCACCATTGCAGAAAACGTAATAAAAAATGTGGCCAAAGGCGATCGAGAAAAACGTGGTATTCTATCTAGTGGAGCAATTCACCCCAAAATCCAATACAATACTTTTGAAAAAGTGGGCCGCCCCATCCAATTTATTGCTTGGCAAAATACAGGGCCAGGGGAACAATATAAAGAAATTAAAGACAAGCTTTCAAATGCTGAAAAGGAATTACTTAAGACAAATGATTTGATAGATACAGAAGAAGTATTTGCCCGCATTAACAATGAGTATCTAGAGTACAACAATCCAGAAAAAATCTTGTTATTAAACTGGCGCTAATAATGGGTATATAAAAAACATGGTAAAATAAATTTGCGAGATACCCCCATTTTTATGGGGGGTACATAAAAAGAAAACTTCATATGGGAGGTGTTCATTTGGCACAGCTAGTAAAATTGCAAGATTATGTTTCTAGATATGAAAAAGACTTAAAGAGATACACAACCCAATTTGTCCGCCTTAAAAAGGTACAATGGATCCGTATGAAAAGCGATTGGGAGACAGGTAACATTCATGGTGAGCTTGAGGTAGAAGAAGCAGAAGAAAAACCAAAAAAGAGCTTTTTGCCACGTTTTTTCCGTAGAAAAAGTAAAAAAACACAGGATGATGAATACATCGAAGATGGTACAGAAGCTTTTTTTACAAAGAATGAAAAAGAATTAAATGGAGAGTTGGCTCCAGATATGCACGAAGAAGAAAACGCATATACATTTCAGCCGTCTTTCTATTTCGCACCGCAAACAATGGATGATTTAAAACGTATGTATATTGATCAGTTGTTTCAGTTTCAAATGAAATGGGCGAGCTCAACTTTGCGAGAGGAATCACATCTAAACCCGAGATACACACGAGATACGTTGCTGCGTGCATTTACACAACGTTTGCCAGATAGCTATTTATTATTATATCGACCTGTTTTTCAAATCAAACGGGCTCCTGTAGAAGCGGGTATTATCTTGTTAACTCCTACACAATGTCTTTGTATCGGAGTCCTGGAAGAGGAGGTCCAAGCAGCTTTTATTCCAGATGGTAGCCGCTTTTGGACGAAGAAAATTGGCAAGATTGACAAAAAGATTTTAAGTCCGCTAATTGGATTAAATCGAACAGAAAGTATTGTAAAGCAAATTTTTCGAGAAAATGGCATTGAGATGCCTATCAAAAAAATTGTGCTATCTAGAAATGGTTATATTAATGATACAAATACGAGCTTTGGTATCGAATATATCGATAAAAAAACATATCCAGATTGGTTTAGCTATTTGAAGAAAAATTCATCACCTATGAAGGCAATGCAATTAAAAGCAGCGCAATCACTTTTGCAAAACGTATTAACTACTTCGTACAATAAGATTGACCCAGGTGAAGATGCAGCTTCGCAATATTAGTAGGATTTGCAGAGATTAAAAGAAAAAAATACTGATCTTTGTCATCTTTTTGGCCGTAAAGCCCTTGACTCAACCTATAACTTCTTGAATAATTAAATGTTGATTATATGAATAAAAGAAATGAGGAAATATAATGAGAGTTCGTAATAAACCGTGGGCTGGAGATTTTATCAAAGCACACCCTGAAATCATTATACCAAATCCAGAAGAATATAAAGGAAATTGGCAAAAACTATTTGGTAATGACCATCCGCTTCATATTGAAGTAGGATCCGGCAAAGGTCAGTTTATCACCGGAATGGCACTTCAAAACCCAGACATTAATTATTTGGGAATTGAATTATTTGATAGCGTTATTGTAAAAGCTGCTGAAAAGGTGATCGCTGCGGGTACACCAGAAAATGTGCGTTTATTGCTTATTAATGGCGCTGACTTAGAGAAATACTTTACTAAAAACGATGTAGATCGCCTTTATCTAAACTTTTCGGATCCATGGCCTAAATCAAGACATGCCAAACGCCGTCTAACGCACGAAAGCTTCTTGAAAATATATGAATCCATCTTAGTTGATGAGGGAGAAATCCACTTTAAAACCGATAATAGAGGGTTGTTTGAGTATTCATTAGTCAGCGTGTCTCATTACGGCATGCTGCTAAATAAAGTCTCACTTGACTTACATGTGGAAATGCCTGAAGACAATGTGATGACTGAGTATGAAGAGAAATTTTCTTCGAAGGGACAACCGATCTATCGTCTTGAAGCTCAATATCAGCTTAAAAAATAGCTAATATATTTTAACTTTCGCGAATATGAAATAGAAAAAGCGCATGGTAGATCAAGCCATGCGCTTTTTATTAGGCAGAATTTATTGGAAACCGTTTTCTACTAAAGAATAGAATAATGGCCCCTATCATAAGCAATAGATATACTCTAAGTTTTCTAAATTATGTTACAATTATAACGGTAGCTACTATCGGTGCTGTCTTAAGTTGAGACTACTAGAAGAAAAAATAAGAGATTATTATTGATTTCTTCATGAGCATAACCGATTTTTCAGTGGTCTTATTACACAAAGGGGGATTTTCAATGGATACATTTCAATTTCATGATATGACGTTAACGTGGTTAAATGGGGGAGTAACCTATTTAGATGGCGGCGCGATGTTTGGCGTTGTGCCAAAGCCTTTATGGTCAAGAAAATATCCTAGCAATGAAAAAAATCAAATTGAACTTCGAACAGACCCGATTTTGATTCAGTATAAAGGGAAAAATTTATTGATTGATGCAGGTGTGGGCAATGGAAAATTTACAGAGAAGCAGCTGCGCAATTATGGTGTGGAAGAGCAATCGAAAATCGATGATAGTTTAAAAGAGTTAGGACTTACAACAGAAGATATTGATATTGTGCTCATGACTCATTTGCACTTTGATCATGCATGTGGATTGACCAAGTGGCAAAATGATGAATTGGTGTCTACGTTCCCTCATGCTAAAATTATGGCCTCACAAATTGAGTGGGATGAGATGAGAGAACCGAATATTCGTTCAGCCAATACGTATTGGGAAGAAAATTGGAAGCCAATTATAGGACAAGTTCAAACATTTGAGGAAGAATTGGAAGTAATGCCTGGCATTACAATGTTCCATACAGGTGGTCATAGTGAGGGACATGCTATTATCCGGCTAACACAAGCAGGAGAAACAATCATCCATATGGCGGACATAATGCCGACACATGCGCATCAAAATCCGCTATGGGTACTCGCGTATGATGATTATCCAATGACATCTGTCTTTGCAAAAGAAAAACTGGTAGACGAAATACTAAAGAACGGCTATTGGGTAAGTTTCTATCACGATGCCCATAAACGATTAATCAAATGGAATCAATCTGGAAAAGAGATTATTGCAGAATTGCCGCGTACGAGAGAGACACATACAACAGCATAACAAAAAATCCCTCATCTTATTTGTAAGATGGGGGAATAGATTAATAAATTATACTTTTACTAAATCGACTACTGAACCTGTTCTTGCATCTGCTGAGAATTCAAAGTTCACGGTTTCTCCTTCTTGCACACGAGAAATACCGCCTTTGTATACAGGAATTTCAATGTTTTCTTTGTAAACTGTTTCTGGTTGCATATAAATCCATGAACCATCAATAGGACCTTGTTCTTTAAAAGCTTCTTTTATATTGTTGAGAACATGGTCTGCATTTTCGTACGGACTTACTTTTTCGCCGACCCGTTTTACTACATAAGCAGCTGAAATACCAGTTGCAACGCCTAATAAGAAGTCTCCTAATTTCATTATAAATGCCCCCTTTTCATATATACAGTGTATCACAAATAGATTGAAATGAACATTCAGAGGGTAATAGGATAGGTGGTCATAAAACTTCGCAATTCGAAATATAGAAGTGGAATTTTCCTACTATTTTGTCTACAATAAAAGAGACTGTATAAAGGGAGGCTTCACTGTGAAACAAGATACATTAGAGATGTTTAAGACACTTACTGAATTGCCAGGAGCTCCAGGCAATGAACATGCTGTACGTGCATACATGCGAGCAGAATTATCTAAATACGCGGATGAAATTGTACAAGATAACTTAGGTGGCATATTTGGACTAAAAAAAGGTGACGAAAATGGTCCACGCATTCTTGTAGCTGGACATATGGATGAAGTAGGATTCATGGTGACAGGCATTACGGATAATGGCATGATTCGCTTCCAAACACTTGGCGGCTGGTGGAACCAAGTTATGCTCGCACAACGTGTGGAGCTTTATACGAAAGACAGCAAGATCCCAGGTGTGATTGCTTCAGTACCGCCCCACCTATTAACACCAGAAATGCGAGAGAAACCAATGGAGATTAGCAATATGCTGATAGATATCGGTGCTGACAACAAAGAAGAAGCTGAAAGGGCGGGTGTCCGTCCAGGTCAACCAATTCTTCCAATCTGCCCATTCACACCTATGGTCAATCCGAAAAAGATTATGGCCAAGGCTTGGGACAATCGCTATGGCTGCGGTCTTTCCATTGAATTATTAAAAGAATTAAAAGATGAAGTATTGCCGAATATGCTTTATTCAGGCGCAAATGTAATGGAAGAGGTCGGCCTGCGAGGTGCAAAAGTCGCGGCTAATATGATTAAACCTGATTTATTCTTTGCATTAGATGCAAGCCCTGCAAATGATGCAACAGGTGATAAAACGCAATTTGGCCAACTAGGTAAGGGAACATTGCTTCGCATATTGGACAGAACGATGGTTACGCATAAGGGCATGCGAGAGTATGTTCTTGATACAGCAGAATCCAATAACATTCCTTATCAATATTTCGTTTCACAAGGCGGCACGGATGCAGGTGTAGTCCACACTTCAAATGATGGTATACCTAGTGCAGTAATTGGCGTTTGCTCACGCTACATTCATACGCATGCTTCTATTGTGCATACAGATGATATTGATGCAGCAAAAGAATTGCTCGTTCAATTAGTAAAAAATGCGGACCGTTCTACACTAGAATCAATCCGTCAGCAGTAGTCATAGATATATACCAGTGCTTGGATTGTGGAAACTATTCATGCCTATTTGATATAGTAAGGGGAGATTTCCTAATAAGGGGATCTCCCCTTAACTTATTGCGAGGAAGTGTTTATGATGAAAGTAGGAATTGGTACAACAAATAAAGCAAAAGTATCAGCGGTAATTTCAGTGGTGACAAAGCATTTTCATGATATATTAACGTTCGAACATTTATCGGTTTCTTCTGATGTTTCTCCTCAGCCTATGTCAACTGAAGAGACAAGGAGGGGCGCTATCAACCGTGCGAAAAAAATGTTGGCAGAGTCAAATGCAGATCTAGCCTTCGGTTTAGAAGGCGGCGTTACGATAATAGAAGATATCATGTACCTATGCAATTGGGGAGCCTTAGCTTTGCCGAATGGCAAGGTGTTAACTGCTGCAGGAGCTCAAATTCCTTTACCGCAAGAAATTGCCAGCAAACTGACTGGCACACAAGAGCTTGGCCCAATAATGGACGAATACACAAAACAGCTGGATACTAGGCAAACTGCCGGTGCGATTGGCGTTTTTACAGATGGATTGATTGACCGCAAAGAGATGTTCGAACATATTCTTCAAGAGCTAGTTGGTCAATACTTTTTCTATCAAAAAAACTCGAAATAGCATGAAAAAACATGATAGTTGCATTGACCTATCGGGCATTCTACAATGAAATTAGTAAAAGTACGAATGGAGGAATGGACATGTTCCGTCAATGTACAAGACTAATGATTTGCAGTGCATTTGTATTCACTGTAGCAGCATGTAGCAATAATGTGGATACAAAAATTTCAAAAGGCTTTGAAAGTGCAGACCAAGTTTTTGAGCAAAAACCAAAGACAAGTACTGCCTCAACAGAACATCTGCAATTTTATTTGCCAAAGGACTTTACGATTAAATCATCTTCGGATGAAACAAATATACTTCTTAAAAAAGGTGATGAAACTTTTTCATTATTCATTAACCCGCATGAGCCAAAGCAAAGCAAGCAGTTTTACAAGGCTATACAACAAAAGGAAAAGGATGCCATTGTAAAGGAACAGACTTATGAGAAAGACGGTCAATTTGGCTTTGCAAGTGTATTAGTGGACGATAATCACAATTATCGGGTAGTCGCAGGTACTGGCGGAGTCAAAATTACTGGCGTATCAGGCCAACAAAATATTGACCATACGATTCCTGAGCTAATGGAAATTGCCCATTCTGTACAAATAAAAAATAAGTGAGGTAACGATTAAATGGAAACACTACAATCTGTCGAACAATTTCATGAATTAAAAGGACAAGGGAAGCATGTCTTCTTATTTACTGCTGGCTGGTGTCCGGACTGCCGCTTTATTGACCCATTTATGCCAGAGGTTGAAAAGAAATTTAGCGAATTCACATTTGTTTCAATCAACCGTGATGACTTTATTGATTTATGTGTGGAATTGAATGTATACGGCATCCCAAGTTTTATCGCTTATTCTAATGGGGAAGAAACTGGCCGTTTTGTTTCAAAGGACCGCAAAACTCAAGAGGAAATCGAAAAATTCCTGCAAGCACAATAAAATTCGCAGAGGGACAGTGAGCTATCTGGACTTTTGATAAACAGTAATTTTCCAAAAGGAGTGAGTACGATTAAAGCGAAAGAATTAGTAGCTATTTTAAAAGACCGTCTAGGGGAAACTCACTATGAATGGAAACTAGAAAATAAGAACAACAAATTGCGAATAGACCAACGTTCAACTGGCAAGGGGATGGATCTTTCTCTTGGTGATGTGCTAACTAAATACGATGAGCGCAAAGATAAAGCGATTGATGAAGTTGTCTATACCATTGAACAGACATTCGAGGCATTGAAAGCAGAAAAAGAGCAGGGATTCAAAGATCTCTCGAATGTCTATCCAGTCATTCGTTCTGGTTCTTTTCCTAAGAAGTCTAAAGAAGGACAACCGTTTCTCACCTCAGAACATACAGCTGAAACGGTTATCTACTATGCACTTGATTTAGGCACTACATATAGGCTTATAGATGAGTCAATGCTCAGTCAATTAGGTGTGCCTGCTGAAAGAGTAAAAGAATCTGCACGTTTTCAAGTTCGTAAACTTCCTACTCATGTAAAAAAAGATGAGGTAGGCGGCAATATCTTTTACTTTTTGAATGAAAATGATGGCTATGATGCAAGCCGAATTTTAAATGACGCTTTCTTAAAGGAAATGCAAAGCCAAGTAGAAGGGGATATGACGGTGTCCGTCCCTCATCAAGATGTTCTCATTATAGGAGATATAAGAAATAATACTGGATATGATGTGCTTGCACAAATGACCATGCATTTCTTTACGGTTGGGGCTGTGCCTATTACCTCATTGTCCTTCATATACGAAGATGGCAAACTAGAACCGATATTTATATTGGCTAAAAATAGAGTGAAGAAGGAGCAAGGAGAATCATGATCGTATCATACAACAAAGAATTTGTAGGGGATGTTTTACTCGTTCAGCTTTCAAGTGAACCTATTGTAAAAACAGAAATCGAAAAACATAACGACCTAGTATTTTTAAAAGAAAAGGCAACAGGTGAAGTCAAAGGCTTTAATCTATTCAATGCAAGCAACTATTTGAAAATTGAAGAAGCAGGGAATGTATCCATTACAGAGGAACTGATCTCTGAATTGAAAGATGCCGTCAATAAAAATGATGCTCATTTAGACTTTGATGTTGATCTGTCTCCTAAATTTGTTGTTGGCCATGTGAAAGAAGTATCTGAACATCCAAATGCAGACAAATTACATATTTGCAAGGTAGATGTTGGCGAAGATGAACCCCTACAAATTGTATGCGGAGCACCAAATGTTGCGGAGGGGCAGCGCGTTGTAGTAGCAAAAGTAGGAGCAGTTATGCCTTCAGGAATGCTTATCAAAGCTTCAGCGTTACGAGGAGTAGATTCATACGGCATGCTTTGCTCAGCACGTGAATTAGCTATCCCTAATGCTCCTCAAGTTAAAGGAATTATGGTACTTGAGGAAGATGCAAAAGTGGGAGCAGCATTTGAAGTATAGTTATCCCGCCATTATAGCCTTATTGGTTGTTTAAAGTAGGGTATTTAAATAGAGCTTGAATTAAAATATATACAACCGTCTCCAATTCAATTTGGAGGCGGTTTTTTTCAAAGAGATCATCGTTAAGGAAATCTACTGTCCTAGGCTCTGGGTGTTGGATTGACCTAAAAATGAACAAGTAACCCTAGTAAAATATCCCCGCGATTTTTTTCGAATCACCAAATTCTACGTGAAAAAATAGGGAGTTGTGACAGATTCGTCTCAAACGCGTTGCATGAAGCTATTTGTTACTGCTAAAATGTAGTCAATGATTTAGAAAAGAGTGGTGCATATAATGAGTTGGTTTAAAAAAATCGTAACTCGAATTCTAGGCGACGAAGCAGAAGAAACGCCAGGAAAAAATCAGACCTACAATGAATATGAAGAAGATCAACCTTATCAATCATATGATCAATTTGAAGAAAACAATTCTGAAGATTACTATAATGAAAATGAATATGACTATACTGCTTATAGAGATGAAATGATAGAAACAGAACAATCTCAGGAACCGCATCCGTCATTTAACTTTCCAATGGTTTCAGATGAATATGTGAAAGAAAGTAATGAGGAAGAAGCTGAGGACTATAATATTCCTCCAGCAGAGACGTCTGGACTCTTTGAACAGCCAAGGCAGCAGACGAAAATCCATTCAACTTGGCAAGATAGACAACAATCTACTGTAAGGCCTAAAGACTATTCTCCATTTAGTCGAGAGCCTAGAGGATTAAAAGGTGTAGTGGAAAAGCAAAGTAGGGAAACCTATAACCCTTTTCGATCAAGTAACGCTAAGCCTATAAAACCAGCTCACGAGCCATACAAGCAAGAGATGAAGTATGAAAAGAAGGCATTCAAGCAAGAGACCAAGTATGAAAAAAAGGCAATTTATCCTTCTCAAGAAAAAGAGATAAACAAAGATAGAGAGAAAGAAAAAGCGGATGCGAAGCAAGTAGACTACCCAGTGAAAAAGAAGTTCGTCCCAACAGATGTGCCTTCACCAGTCTATGGTTTTAAGAGACCAAAGCCTCCAAAAGATATTCATAAACTAATAGATGAAAAGGAAAAAAAGGCAAAAGAGCCCCTTCCAAAAACAACAGAAGCTTTGATTGATAGTCATATGAACAAGCAAAAGTCTATTGAAAATGAAACAACAAAAGCAGATTTACCTGCTAGCGGGTCCAAAATAAAGCCTGAGTTGCCAAAAAATCTAGACAAGGGAATAGAAGAACAAGTAGGACAGGTTCCAAATAATACATCTCAACATATAGTTGAAGAAAAGACTAAAATTCAGCAATCGCCCACACTAGAAAAATTGCCTGCCAAATCAGAAAGTGAACACATGGTTGTAGAAACAAATAGGAGTGGGAAAGAAGATCATAAGCATGAAGACGAATGTAATGAAATTGTGCAAGGACCTGTACATGAAGAAAAAGCGCAGGTAATTGAAACCAACGTTGAGATTGCAGCTGATGTAATAGAAGTTCAAGAACTAGAAGAACTAGAAGAACAAGAAGTAATAGAAGAACAAGAAGTAATAGAAGAACAAGAAGTAATAGAAGAACAAGAAGCAATAGAAGAACAGGAAGTAATAGAAGAACAAGAAGCAATAGAAGAACAGGAAGCAACAGCAGAACTAGAAGAACTAGAAGTAACAGAAATACCAGAAGAGATAGTACAAAACAAAAATTCAGGTAGCAAAATTCCATTTAATGTGGTCATGCTAAAAACAGATAAGAAAAAATTAGATCCATTTAGCAACATAGATATATCATGGTCAGGAAAGAAGTTGCCAATTAACCAGCCTGTTCTAGAAGAAATAACTAACCCTGTCAACGATGAGACTGTACAAGAAATAGAGACGTTGAATCGGGAAGAAGCAACAGAGGCAAATAGTGTAACTGTTGAAGAGCATGAATTACTAGAAGTACAGAAAGCTGAATTAGAAACAGTGCAAGCATTTGAAGGAGAAATACCTGAAAATGATGAAGATGAAATACCAAATGCAATAGAGCATTCAGGTAGCAGAGTTCCGTTTAATGTGGTGATGTTAAAGACAGATAAGGAAAAGCTAAACCCTTACAGCAACATTGAGACACCATTGAGGAATAAAACATCTTTCAGTACTCCTTCAAAACAAGAAGCTGTACAGCCTAAAGAAGTGCCAGCAGCTTCAATGCCAAAGCAATCAGAAATAGAGGAAGAAATCCAAGAAGAGATTATCGAAAAGTCACAAGAGGTTTTGCAGGAATCCTTTCCAGCTCAGATAGATACGGAAACAGCTTCTATCGAAGACAAAAAAGAGAAAGTCGAATACAAACCTTCTACAGTCAACGAGCATTTGGACGAAGCAATCGCTTATTTAAAGCCGCCTGAAGAGCAAACTGAGGATTTTGGTTGGATGGATGCACAAGGTGAAAAACTGATTGAAGCATTATCTTACTTCCAAATCGATGGGGAGATTGTTCAAATTGTGCAAGGGCCTGCAGTCACACAGTTTGAAATAACGGTAGGCCACGGTGTGAAGGTAAGTAAAATCCGGAATTTGGCGGATGACTTAAAGCTGGCACTTGCAGCAAGAGATATACGTATTCAAGCTCCAATACCTGGTAAAAGCTCAATAGGTATTGAAATACCAAATCGTGCATCACGTGCTGTCCGACTTACCGAAGTTGTAAAACATTCTTCTTTCATTAACTCAGATTCTCCTCTTGAAGCAGCACTCGGATTGGATTTGACAGGAGAACCGATGACGATTGATTTGCGGAAAATGCCGCACGGAATGATTGCAGGGGCAACAGGGTCTGGTAAATCCGTTTGCATTAATTCACTATTGGTTAGCTTATTATTAAAAGCAAGCCCACAGGATGTTAAATTAATGTTGATTGACCCTAAAATGGTGGAATTAGCGCCATTTAATCATATTCCGCATTTAGTAAGTCCTGTCATCACTGATGTGAAAGCAGCAACTGCTGCACTAAAGTGGGCTGTGGAAGAGATGGAGCGACGATACCAGCTATTTGCACATGCTGGAGCGAGAGATATTACCCGCTACAATAAAATGGTAGAAGCAGAACGTAAGTTTTCTCTAAAGATGCCTTATTTAGTCATTGTAATTGATGAATTGGCTGATTTAATGATGATGTCTCCTCAAGAAGTAGAAGAATCCATTTGCCGAATTGCACAGAAAGCTAGAGCTTGTGGTATTCATCTTGTACTTGCGACCCAAAGGCCGTCTGTTGATGTTATTACAGGGTTGATTAAATCTAATATTCCTACACGAATTGCATTCTCTGTATCATCACATGTGGATTCACGTACGATCTTAGATAGCCAAGGCGCTGAACGATTATTAGGTAGAGGCGATATGCTTTATTTAGGTAACGGAATGTCTGCTCCGGTTCGTGTACAGGGAACATTTGTAACGGATGATGAGATTGAAGAGGTTACATCCTATGTAAGGTCGTTAGGCGAACCAGATTACTTATTCCAACAAGAAGAGCTACTAAAAAAAGTTGACTCTATTGAAGAACAAGATGAACTATTTGAAGAAGCCTGCCGATTCATTTGTAGGGAAGGAACTGTTTCTGTATCCTCATTGCAAAGAAAATATCGCATAGGTTATAACCGTGCAGCAAGATTAGTAGATATGATGGAAGCGCAAGGTTTTATTTCAGAATCCAAAGGCACTAAACCAAGAGATGTCTTTTTGACTGAACAAGATCTTGAAAACATATTCAACGGCTCCCATGTATAATATCACGCGTAATTCCCATACTTTATTTACTTTATAAGCATAATGTATACCGCGATAACAGGCGCTTGGCCCCACAATAGCACTGAGAGTGATATAAAGAGGTATAGAAGTGGGGACAACGACCTGTTAATTTTTAATTTAAATACTTTCCTCAGTTAGAGGATCAAGATTACACCGTTAAGTGAAAGTTTCATTTTATTGAAATATACGGATAGTTTAGAACCGCATAGTTTCATGTTATAATGGTAGTTGTTTTAATAAGGCATCGACATAAAAAGAGTTATATATAGAAGATGGCTGGTTGCTTATTTTAGACTAATCTGCCATCTCTTCATCCTTTATGCTTTTGAAAGGATTGTTGAATGACATGAAATTTATAGCGAGCCGTTACAGAGATTTGATTATTCAAGGGTAAGGAGACTTTCCCGGGAGGTTTCAACATGACAGTTTATCATTTTACAGGTATTAAAGGTTCAGGAATGAGTTCACTTGCACAAATATTATTCGATTCAGGTGAATCTGTGCAAGGGTCTGATATTGAAAAACATTTCTTTACTGAAGAACCGCTAAGAAAACGAAATATTACAATTTTGCCGTTTGACCCTGATAATATTAAGGAAGGGATGACTATTATTGCGGGAAATGCTTTTCCAGATAGCCATCCAGAAATTATACGGGCAAAGGAAATGAACTTGGAAGTAATACGCTACCACACATTTTTGGGCGAATATTTGGAAAAATTTACTTCCATTGCTATTACGGGAGCTCATGGTAAAACATCTACAACCGGTTTAATGGCTCATGTACTTGAAGGAGCTACTCCTACATCTTATCTTATAGGAGACGGTACTGGTGGAGGAATGAAAGATGCTAAGAACTTTGTTATGGAAGCCTGTGAATATAGGCGCCATTTCCTAGCTTATCATCCAGATTATGCAGTAATGACAAATATAGATTTCGATCATCCAGATTATTATAAGGATATTGATGATGTATTTAGTGCGTTCCAATCAATGGCATTGCAAGTGAAAAAGGCGATTGTCGCTTGTGGTGACGATGAGTACTTACAAAAAATTCAAGCCAATGTTCCAGTTGTATATTATGGTTTTGGCTCACAAAATGACTTTGAAGCACGCAATGTAGAAAAAACAACAGAAGGTACATCTTTTGAGGTGTATGTTCGCAATGAATACTATAGTAAATTCTTTATTCCAATGTACGGAGATCATACAATCTTAAATACATTGGCTGTTATTTCGCTTTGCCATTATGAAGGTATTCCAGCAGCCCTTATTCAAGAGAGACTGCATACGTATCATGGAGTAAAACGCCGCTTTACTGAAACAGAACGAGGAAGCCGCATATTAATCGATGACTATGCGCATCATCCAACTGAGATTAGTGCGACCATAGAATCAGCCCGCCAGAAGTACCCTAATAAAGAGCTGATTGCAATTTTCCAACCTCATACGTTTACACGTACGCAAGCTTTCTTAAAGAATTTTGCTGACAGCTTAAGCGGGGCAGATTGTGTTTATTTGTGTGATATTTTTGGCTCAGCTCGTGAAAAGGGAGGCGCCTTATCAATCGAGGATTTGGCGAACTTAATTGAGGAAAGCCATTTGTTAAACAAAGAAAACATCAACGAATTGTTAAGCCATGAAAATGCGGTATTTTTATTTATGGGAGCTGGAGATATACATAAATTCCAGACCGCATTCGAAGAACTTTTACAAGAAGCATAGTAAAGAAAACTGCAGTACAGACTTTTCTGTTTCTGCGGTTTTTTTATGGTTAAAAGCGGTTATATATAAGGCAATTGGCTCTTTTATCAGCTTAGATAGAGTTTTAACTGGCAGGAGTTCAAGAAAGTTTGTAGAATGTAATTAGGTAAGTGATGTTTAAATACACTTATTTTGTGGAAAAATCCAATATATACAGAAATGGAGGGTTTAAAAATGATTGTCATTTTATACATCGCTGCGTTGCTAGTGGGAATAGGAATTCTTATTTTGTGCATTAGTTTAGCTAAGACACTAGGCGCCTTGAAGAAAACAATGGATCATGTTGCTGGTACAATGGCTGGCATCGAAGGACAAATGCAAGGCATTACACGAGAAACTACAAACCTACTAGAAAAAACAAATCTACTTGCTGCTGATATTCAAGTGAAATCACAAGAATTGAATTCTGTTGTAACAGCAGTTAAAGGATTTGGAGATTCAGTGAAAGGATTAAGTGATTCAGTTAAACATGTCACTTCTTCTGTTAACACGAATGTCTCAAGAAATAGTGAGCAAATCGCACAAGTTATTCAATGGGGAAATGCTGTTTTAGGCATTCGTGCACAAATGAAAAAGCAAAAAGCTGCGAATACCATCTATGATGATGCAGCAACAAGTAATAATCGTAATATCTAAAAGGGGGCTACTTTTGATGGAACAAAAACCAAATTATGGCGACGTAAGAAAAATAGGTTATGAGAATCAGGATCAAACATATTTGCCAAAACCCTATGAATCACGTTCGGACGCTTTATACGCGGTAGATGAAGACAGCGTCAATATGAAAGACTTTGTCATCGGTGCTTTTGTCGGCGGTATTGTAGGGGCTGCAGCAGCTTTATTCTTAGCTCCAAAAGCAGGTAAAGAGCTTCGCAACGATGTAGTAGTACAAGCAGGCCAATTAAAAGAAAAAAGTGCTGGCATTACAAACTCTGCAAAAGAAAAAACAGCAGAGATTTCTAAAAAAGTCCAAGTGCAATCTGGCCAATTGGTTGATAAGGTGAAATCATTGAAACCAGCTGCTACTCCGCCGCTTGATGATGGAACTGTTTCTTCAGAAGGTGAAGAGCCGCTTGATATTATGGAAACAATGGAGAAAACAATTGCTGAGTATGAATCAGAAAACAATGAACCTACGGCAGTAAGCAATGCTGTAGAAGAAGCAATGTCAGCAATAGAAGAATCTCAGAAAAAATAAAAAATACGCCAGAGTTAATTACTCTGGCGTATTTTTTATGCTTAAGGTTTTTTAATTCACAGCAGGAACTAACTGAATTGATAATTGATCTCCCCCAAATATCTCTGCTTCTACAGTAGAAGGTTGGTTATTTCGAAGAAGTGTAAATGTGCCCTTGAATTGTTCGGGCATTTTCCAATCAGCATATCGAAACACATCACGGAATTTAAAGGAGTCAAGTTGGATTGCTTTTAACTCTACATGATCGTTTCTATTTAATTGTGTTGTAAAGGGAACGGGTTCACCATTAACGATAGCTTGATAGCATTCTTTTTCTAATCGTACCTCTCTCTGTTGAAAGGATACAGTTATCTGTTTAGCAGACAAAAGATTCATCTGCGCCATTACAGTTTGTACCGAGGGACACTCTCCCTTCTTAATATGAATCACATCGCCGTCTTTCACTTTAGACTGGATGGATGCAGGAAGATTGTTGACTAAAATTGAACCTTCAGCATTTTGGATAGTATAGGATTGTCCATCCAATGAAATAGGGAATGGCTCTAGCCACTGGACGAGATGACTTTGTCCCGTTAGTCGTAAACACTCTTCTATTGTATGGGAATGGTCAAATACCAAAACATCTCCATCTGATAGGCTTGTAGCGACATCTGCGTTTTGTGTATTTAATCTAATGCTTGGCTCGATTTCATGCAAACTATCATTTATAGTTATTTTCGCTGGACCGTTATACTCAATAATATCTGCAATGGTAGCAGTACCGGCTTCTCCATCTTTACCTTCGATTAAATAAATGCTATCACCATTTTTAATTGGTTTTTTGATACTCACTTTTTCGTTATTTACAATGATCTCAGTCGGTTTGCCGTGACCGCCGGGTACAAATATATCCTGCCCATTTACATTGACGCACATGGCTAGTCCAGGCTTTCCGTATAGTCGATTAATATTGATATTGGCAGATAGCAAGGCATCTGCAACGGTCATTTCTTTTAGCTCGAATAAGCGGACTGTTTGCTGATTCACTTCGACAGACATGTACCTGATCGGTGTATTTTTTGCAGCCATCGCAATACCAATAGGTGTCACTAGCTCAGGTGAAGCCGACACATGTTCTTCAAATGTCAATTTTTGAATCGCATCAATTCCACGAACAGCAGCACGATTAGAAGGAATCTGAAGGAATTTGCAGATTTCGGTCGTGATCTCGGGTGTCAGGCTTCCACCCCCTACCAGAATTATTGCTTTTGGGGCAGTATGATTATTTAAATGAAAAATCTCTTGGCCAATAGCTTCCGCAAGCGATGTGACAGTAGGGCGCAAGATATCAACGATTTCTTCTTTCGGATAGCTTTGCTCAAAACCAAGAATATCAGCAATCAGCACTTCTTCCTGTGTTGATAAGGATCTTTTTACTTCTTCTGCAACAGGGAAATCCAGTATATAATGATCGCTTAAGGCTTCTGTAATCTCATCTCCGGCAGTTGGTACCATGCCATATGCTACAACAGTCCCTTTATTTGTGATAGCGATATCAGAAGTGCCTGCTCCTATATCAACCAATGCAATATTTAATCGACGCATTGTAGAGGGGATTAGCGCATTGATTGCTGCAATCGGTTCTAACGTAAGGCCTTCCATTTCTAAATCTGCGCGCTTTAAAGCAGCAATTAACGATTCGACTACGACTCTAGGAAGGAAAGTCGCAATGACTTCTACCTCTGCCTCTTCTCCTTGCTGATCTAGCAGGCTACCAATTTCTTGGCCATCTAACCGATAGTATAAAACAGAGTAACCTACGCAATAATAATGACTGCCTTTCTTTTGTTCTTTATGCTCTAGTAACTGCTGGCTTGCTAATTGTACAGCTGCTAATTCAAGACGATGAATATCATCTTCTGTAAGAGGCTGACGGTTGATTAAATTAAGCTTTGTTGAGGCCTGCTCTGTTTTTAAGGCTCTTCCTGCTGCAGCTACACTTACTTTAAGAAGAGGACCATGTATTTCCTCTAATTCTTCTTTAATTTCTTTTATAACTGATGAGACATGAATCACATTATGTATTTGGCCATCTACCATGGCACGTTCCTTATGCTCCTTTGAAATTAAATCAACAACATGGAACTGTTCTCCCTGTTGTTCAAGAATAATGCCGACAACGGAGCGGGTACCGATATCTAACGCAAAAAATTTACTAAACACATACACACAACCTTTCCAAAAAATGAATATAAGTAAGAATAACTTTATCGCGTTGAAGCGTTAAAGAAAATATGCGTGACATTCATATTAAAAACGATTATAATAATCCTATTATCATAAAATGTATCATAGTTTTCAGACTTCTGAAAGGTCTGGATACACGGGAGAGAGGAGAAACGGCATGAGTCATCAAAATTTAGATCACCTGCGTGACCGCGTTGATGAATTAAACCTTGAGATATTACGTTTAATCAATGAACGTGCTGAAGTAGTTCAAGAGATTGGAAAAATTAAAGAGAAACAAGGTGTCAACCGTTATGATCCCCTTCGTGAACGGCATATGTTAAATCTATTAAAAGAACATCACGATGGTCCGCTGAGCCAAGGGACTGTTGAACATATCTTTAAGGAAATCTTCAAATCTGCATTGAAGCTTCAAGAGACTGATCATAAGAAAGAGCTGTTAGTTTCACGGAAGCAGAAGAAAGAGGATACGATTGTAACGATTAATGGCGAAACGGTCGGCCAGGGCTCACCAACATTCGTATTTGGCCCTTGCGCAGTAGAGTCATATGAACAAACGGCCCTTGTGGCAGAGGCTATCAATCATAAAGGATTAAAATTAATGCGAGGCGGGGCATATAAACCACGTACTTCTCCTTATGATTTCCAGGGGTTAGGCTTAGAAGGGCTAAAAATCCTAAAAGAAGTAGGGACTAAATATGGTCTAGGTGTAGTTTCTGAAATTGTTACGCCAGCACATTTGGATGAGGCGCTTGATTATATAGATGTTATTCAAATTGGTGCGCGTAATATGCAAAACTTTGAATTGTTAAAAGCCGCTGGTGAAACGAAGAAACCTGTGCTATTAAAACGTGGTCTTGCAGCTACGATCGATGAATTTATCAATGCAGCTGAATATATTATTTCTAAAGGGAATGACCAAATCATTCTTTGTGAACGCGGTATCCGCACATATGAAAAAGCAACTCGCAACACATTGGATATCTCAGCTGTTCCTATTCTGAAACAGGAAACACATTTGCCAGTATTAGTAGATGTTACGCATTCCACTGGACGTCGTGATTTGCTATTGCCTTGTGCAAAAGCTGCCATTGCGATTGGAGCAGACGGTGTTATGGCAGAAGTTCATCCAGATCCAGCTGTTGCTTTGTCAGATTCACAGCAGCAAATGAGTATTCCGCAATTTGATGAATTCTACAATGAAATGCAACAGTTCATGAAAAATTATCAAATCGAAAAGTAATAAATAATGGAATGGCAAGCAGTGCCACTACTTAGATTGGATACAATCTTACCTATTTTTAAAGACAAACGGCGATTCGTTAGTTGAGTCGTCGTTTTTAATTTCTTGAAAAACGTTTTCATTCTATCGTATTATAGAGGGTATAACAAAGTGTAGCATTACATAGCGGAAGAATATTCTGCTTTCACTGTGTATTGGAGGACCCAAACGGACAGTGATGTGCAGTTGACTTTTTATCAAAACGAAAGGTTATACTGTCTGTTAACACGATATAAAGAAGGAGGCAAAAAATTGACCGTTACAATATATGATGTAGCACGCGAAGCAAATGTTTCGATGGCTACGGTTTCACGCGTGGTCAATGGCAATCCAAATGTGAAACCCACAACAAGAAAAAAAGTCCTCGATGTAATCGAACGCTTAGAATATAGACCAAACGCAGTAGCGCGTGGATTAGCAAGCAAAAAGACGACAACTGTAGGAGTTATTATCCCTGATATTTCAAATGTTTTCTATGCTGAATTAGCGAGAGGAATAGAAGATATCGCGACTATGTATCGTTATAATATTATCTTATCTAACTCTGACCAAAGGGAAGAGAAGGAGTTGCAGCTGCTAGATAATATGTATGGCAAACAAGTTGATGGGATCGTGATGATGAGCGACCAAGTAAGCGAAGAGCTGCAAAATAAAATGAGCCATTCACCTGTCCCTATCGTACTTGCAGGTACATTAGACGAGATGAAGGAAATAGCATCTGTCAATATTGATTATTTGCAAGCGGCCTATGAAGCGGTGAAACATCTAATTGCCAATGGCCACCGCCGCATCGCCTATATATCTGGTCCTTTCTCTTCAACCATTAATAAAAAATTTAAGTTTGAAGGTTATAAGAAGGCCTTAGAAGAAGAGGGCATTGCGTTAGATGAAGATCTTGTTATTGCAACTGAGGATTCATATGATAGCGGTTTGGAGGATTTTGAAACACTTAGCCAACTAGCCGATCCACCAACTGCCTTTTTCGCTGGAAGCGATGAATTGGCCATTGGCATCATCCATGGAGCACAGGATCTTGGTAAGAGTGTGCCAGAGGATTATGAAGTCATCAGCTTTGAGAATTCAAAGCTTGCACGTATGGTAAGACCACAATTAACTAGCGTTGTTCTTCCTTTGTATGACATCGGAGCTGTATCGATGCGTTTATTAACAAAATACATGAACAAAGAAAATGTAGAAGATGGCCAAGTTATATTGCCATATCGCATGATTGAAAGAAATTCTACTAAATAGTGTGTAAAGAAAAAGACGTCATTCTCTAAATAACGAATGCGTCTTTTTTATATTAATGAGAGTTTTGTTTTGTGCGTATTTGATATAGTGCTTTATCTAATATTTGTTGGTTCTTTTCACTAATCTCAGCTTTGCGTGGAATCGGATCATACATATTTTCCGGATCATCCCAAGTTGGAATAAGGCGTACAGGGGATTCTTTTTGCCACTGGTCGAGCCAAGATTGAGGGATGTTGCCTATTGGTGTACCCTTGTCCGTCATTTCTGTCCAAACCATGGACCAAGCTCTTGGTACTACGCGCCAGATATCATATCCTCCACCGCCAACTGCAATCCATTTACCATCGCAGAATTCATGTGCCAGTTCATGGGCTAGCTTAGGTATTTCTCTATAGATATTCATTGTACCGCATAGATGTGTTAATGGGTCAAAATAATGAGCATCGGCTCCATTTTGAGAAAGAATGACATCAGGTTTAAAATACGCCGTAATTTCCTTTAATGCTGTTTGATAAACATCTAAGAAAGATTCATCCTCAGTGAAGGCGTCTATCGGAAAATTAAAGGATGTCCCATATCCAGATCCATTGCCACGTTCAGTAACAGCCCCGGTACCAGGGAACAGGTAGCGCCCCGTTTCATGGATAGAAACTGTACAAACGTTGGGGTCGTCATAAAAGCTCCATTGCACGCCATCTCCATGGTGGGCATCGGTATCTATATATAAAACACGTGCGTTATACTTTTGCTGCATATATTTAATAGCTACTGTACTATCATTATAAATGCAAAATCCAGAAGCCCGCGCTTTAAAACCATGATGTAGTCCGCCACCGAGATTAAGGGCGTGCTGTGATTTGCCTTGCATGACAAAGTCGCAGGCTGTCAATGTAGCGCCGACAATTTTAGAACTGGCTTCATGCATATTTTGAAAAATCGGCGTATCTTCTGTTCCGATACCAAAAGGCTCTCCAAGCTTTGCTGTTAGATGACCATGCCCTGCCATTTTTACGGCATCAATATAGCGCGAATCATGTCCAAGCAAAAGCTCCTCATCTGTTGCATCGCGAGGAGTTATGATATCCTCATCATCTAACGCATGAAAGCTTTTCAAAAGGTCTACTGTAAGTTCAAGCCTCTTCTGATTGAAAGGATGTGTTTCAGAGAATTTATAATCCAACTGTTCAGGTGAGTATACGAATACCGCTTTTTTCATTGGCGAGATTTGGTTGGAATATTGGGCCATAGCACATCAAATCCTTCCTTGCGTAGCTCATCAATAATTGGAAGCGGATTCATTATTTTTAGCCGAATAGACAATATTTTATTTTCATCGTCTTTCGAATCCGGATAGATTAAAACACTTAATATACTTGCATGATGATTAGCAAAAATTTTGGTAACTTCGTGTAGCGCGCCAATTCTGTCCTGGACTCGTATCTCCATTTGTGAGCTTGGCTTAGTCGCACCCGTAATTTCAATATAAGTGTAAAGTAAATCTGTTCCTGTAATGATGCCAACCAGTTCTCCTTTGCTGACGATTGGCAAGCAGCCGATGCGATGCTCATAAAGAATAAGGGCTACCTCTTCAACAAAGTCTAGAGGATGCCCAATGATAGGGTTTGTTATCATTATTTGATCCAATGTTCGGTGATAAAGTGATGTGTCACCATCTTTTAATAGGGAAGAAGGTAATGCATTTTTTAAGTCTCTTTCTGTTAATAAGCCTAAGAGTTTCCCATTCTCATCTACAACTGGCACATGGCGAATCTTTCTTTCTTTCATAAGCTTTGCAGCATCTGCCATCGTGTGAGTAGGCTGTAATGTCAGTACTTGTTTATTCATAATCTCTTCAATTAACATATGGTCACCCCTTTAGGTATCACTTGTTATAGCGATTGACTATGCGTAAGGAATTAAATCTATCAATCGATGTTTGGTCTACACGTTTGCCGATTCGAACCATCAAACAATTGGCAGGATGTGAGGCAATCTCAGGCTCATCCGTTGCAGCAACCTCTAGCCCACCTGCCTGCATCATCTTAATCATCATGTCTCGGTATTGCCAGATTGTAAGCCCTGTACGCTTTAAATCCCAATGCCAATAATATTCCGTCGTAATGACTATATAATCTTCCATCATATCATCAAGCATCGACACCTGAAGCAGGCTTTTGCCGATCCGATTTCCTCGATATTCTGAGGCGACCTCTATGGCGCCTAATTCTATTAAGTTTTCTAAATTGCCTTCCGACCATCTTTCTAATGGATCTGGATGAAGGAATGTGGCGTATGCGATAATTGTATTATCCAACCGAGCAATCATCATTCGGCCCTCTGGTCGTTTCGCTATTTCTATAATAGCAGCAAATTGTTTTTCAGGTGTCCGAAAAGCCGTCAAATCTTGATGGAATAACAGTTTTTGTAATTCCTCTGGCGGGACAGGGCCTTCAATTATAATCTTGCCATGCGCTGTGTCTAGTTCTCTCGCATGATAACGCCGGATGTGTTCCATTCATTCACCACCTTCAGTGAGTTATTATAAGTATTATA
This sequence comes from Rummeliibacillus stabekisii, assembly GCF_007988965.1. Classification (GTDB taxonomy): domain Bacteria; phylum Bacillota; class Bacilli; order Bacillales_A; family Planococcaceae; genus Rummeliibacillus; species Rummeliibacillus stabekisii. The sequence continues at coordinate 233,610 of NZ_BJVD01000003.1, read as the reverse complement.
CATGACTAAAGCAGAAAAAAACGGAGGAATTAAGAATATTGTATGGATGATTTCAGAAAGGGGAATTTGTGCAATCTACAAAAAAGAATTAATATTCTTGTAAAAATGTACTATAATAAAAGATGGTTGGAGGGAGAAAGTTCAACTAAAGGGGTATTTATAGAGCTGGTCTGCATCCGCTTTCTATGGATTCATGAACAGCAAAAAAGCATTTCACCGTATGGGAGCGGTTGAAATGCTTTTTTTTGCTTTTTAATCATCATCTGGCTCAGTTTTGTGGCCGTCATCTTTTTTGTCGTCTGATGCATTGTTTGAGTTATTTTGACTGTTATTTGACGCATTTTCGTCTTTATCTTTGTCTTTATCTTTATTTGGATTTGTTTGACCCGTTTGATTTGATTGGCTGCTACCTTGGCCTATAGACTTATCCTCTGAATTGCTAGTAGAGGAGTTGTTATTCTGTTGAGTATTTTGTTTGTTTCGTGTCGTAGACTGTGTTGATTGAGAATTGCTATTTGGCTTGTTTGCTGAGCGATTTTGCGTTTGTGATTTCTTTTCTTTCAATGGTTTAGGTCCATAGATTTTTGAAGGATCCCCGCCAAACGGAGCCAACATATTTTGGATAAATGTATCCGATAAGCGACCACCAGAAAAACCAGTTTCAGGTCCGGGTACCATCACATTTGCATTGAATAAATCGGTTCTTGAGTGTCCAGCACATGCAGATGTAAGAGCATTACCTGTATAGCCACAGAATGTTCGGCTGACTACTCCAGTAGGTTGCTTAAATGTTTTTCCTCCTGCAGTTGCAAGACCTGGGTTTGTATCATACAAGGCATTCATTAGGCGAGCCCATAATAAGTTTACACGTGTACTTGGAATGCCATAAACAGCATTGCCTTGATTTAATGTTTGTGGTTGATCATACCCCATCCAAACACCTAAGGAAATGTCAGGATTATAACCTACAAACCAAACATCGTTATAGTTTGTTGAAGTACCTGTTTTTGCTGCAAAGTCTGCTCTGAATTTCAAATTGCTATTGGCGGTTGTTCCGGTGCCTGATTTTAATACATCGCGAAGCATATCAGTTGTAATATAGGATGTTTGATCACTATAAACTCGTTTAGATTTTACTTTGTGTTTATACACTACTTTGCCTTCATTATTAACTATCTTGCTGACCATATATGCGTCAACAAACTTTCCTCCATTAGCAAAAGTAGCATATGCATTTGTGTCTTCCTCGACAGATATACCATTAGCTATACCACCGAGTGCAGCTGCATAAGCCGTATAATCAGATGGTGCTATACTTGTAATCCCGTTTTTCTTTAATAGCTCCATAGGTTTCCGATTCATAATTTTTGCGTACAAACGGACAGCAGGCAAGTTTTGAGAGTCTTTTAATGCTTCCCGGGCAGATATCAAACCGCGTTCATCTGTCTCTGTATAGTTTGTAGGCTTATATGCATTTTCCCCAACACCAATTTGGAATTTCACGTCAGGAACCGGACTTCCAGCTCCAATCAAGCCATATTGAATGGCAGGTGCATAGACAAGCAAAGGTTTCATTGTCGAACCATTTGAACGAGTAGTTCGAGATGCATGGTTGACCTCTTTAATATTATGATCCCGACCACCAACGAAGCTGAGAATCTTACCTGTTTTATTCTCTATCACAATACTACCTACTTGAACAGGATCTGGGGTAGTGCTAACCTTACCTGTTTCTTGGTCAGTTTTTTGGGTGCTAAGTGTTGGACCATAATACGGGAAATTATTTTTAACTTCTTGCATATGATCATACATTTTTTGGTCGATAGTTGAATAAATTTTATAGCCTTTTGACCTCAGTTCACGGTCAGCTAAAATGGTGTATTTCTCTTTTAGTTTGTCTTCATTCTTTAGTCGATTTGTATCGATACCATCTTTTTTAGCTAAAATGCGTGCCATAATTTCTTTGGCTCTATATTCAATTTCATACGTAACATAAGGATACTTTTCTTCAGCTTGTACTTCAGGCTTCCTAAAGTCTTTCACAATATTATATTTTAATGCTTTTTTGTACTGCTTATCAGTTATATAGCCTGTATCGTTCATTCTGTACAATACAGTTTTCATCCGATTAATACCTAGGCGTAGGTTTTCTTTATCTTTTAACACACCTTTTTGTGTGAATGGGGTATACGCGTAAGGTGATTGTGGAATCCCTGCGATATAAGCTGATTGAGCTAGGTTTAGTTTTTTAGCACTTTTATTAAAAATACCTTGTGCTGCTGTTTCAATGCCGGCAATATTCCGTCCACTGGCATTCCGACCATAAGGAATAACATTCAAATAGGCCTGTAATATTTCATCTTTTGACATAAAGTGTTCTAAACGCATAGCTAATAGTAATTCTTTCGCCTTCCGTTCATAGGACACTTCATTTGTAAGTATTTGGTTTTTGATTAATTGCTGTGTTAGAGTTGAACCGCCTGTTTGGGTAGACGAGTTGCTGACATCTTGAAAAACACCTCGTAATACTGCTTTCGGTACAATTCCATTGTGCTGATAGAAGTATTCATCTTCTGTTGCAAGCACTGCATCAATAACATAAGGAGATATTTTGTCTAGTGTTGTTCTTTGACGCTCAAGGTCAGTCCTCATTTTTCCTAAATATTTATTACCAGCAAAATAGAGGGTACTCGTCTCCTCATAATTAAAGATTGCTTGTCGCATTTCGCTTTTTGGCATATTCGGCTCATGCTTTACAAGCGAAGCGAAGTAGCCAGCGCCAATCGAGCCGACAAATACCAGCCCCATCACAACAAACAGAATGAAGATCAAAAATAAATTCCAAATGACACTAGAAGTAATACGGAAATACTTCATCCCTGTTTTCTCGGCTAATTGATCGAGCTTTTGATTTATAGTGGCTATCCATTCTTTCATTTTTTCAATCACACGCGACCAATGCTAAAAAGTCATATCAATTGTTAGATGATTCACTTTTAGCAAGAGGCCTACCTCCTTTTATAGTATGAATTCCAAAAGAAATGCGCACTACTGCTATAATAGTGCCCATCCAAAGGCTACCTCGGTAGCATCTGTTGTACTAAGAAGTCCAGGTTATAGGCACAATTACTTGCTATGATTCTAATGTTTTTGTATAAAAAAGAACATAATAAAGAATACTATTCTTTGTACGTCTGCCTAATGCAGACTGGTGAAGTATCATTTTATATAGTCTATCTCTTTCTTTATGTATTTATACAAATATTTTAGTATACAAGCAATAATCCAAAGTGCTATTTTATAACCTTTTAAAATATTGTCTATTATACCATAAGTCGAATCAACGACAAGATTACTTATTGACAACAACTTAAAATGCAGTAAAATAGTCATTAATATATTCTTGCGATGAAGCATGCTTGAGTAATGGCCATATTTCCTGTTTAGAGAGCTAGCGGTTGGTGCAAGCTAGTCATAGTATGGACGTGAATTACACATGGGGAGCAAGAACGCAGCCGCTGCGATAAAGCGATTTAAGCGGAAGATGAGAATCTTCAAGCTGGGTGGTACCGCGTTAAATTAGTAATTAACGTCCCTGCATTTTTAAATGCAGGGGCGTTTTTATTTTTATTAGGAGGGAAAAAGATGACAAATGCACTACTAGAAGACTTACAATGGCGAGGATTGCTATATCAGCAAACAGATGAGGAAGGCATGGAAAAGTTATTGACTGAAGAGAGTGTTTCTCTATATGTAGGCGTTGATCCGACTGCTGACTCGATGCATATCGGCCATATTGTACCTATGTTAACTCTTCGTCGCTTCCAACAAGCAGGACATAGACCAATATTGGTAGTTGGTGGCGCAACTGGTATGATTGGCGACCCATCCGGAAGACAATCAGAACGTAGTCTTTTGACAGCTGAACAAATTGATAACAACGTAGCAGGGATTAAAAAACAATTAGAACAAATTTTTGACTTCTCTGAGGGTGAAAATGGCGCAAAACTTGTTAATAACTACGATTGGGTTGGAAAATTAAGTACAATTGAATTCTTACGCGACTACGGCAAGTTAATCAACATTAATTACATGCTAAGCAAAGATACTATTGCTTCTCGTTTAGAATCTGGATTGTCATTTACTGAATTTACGTATACCTTGATTCAAGGGTTGGATTTTAACCATTTGTATGATCATTACAATGTTAAAATCCAAGTTGGTGGTTCTGATCAATGGGGCAATATTACAACAGGCCTTGAAGTAATTCGTAAAACGCATGACGAAGAAGCAAAAGCGTTCGGTTTTACAATTCCATTAGTAACCAAATCAGATGGGACGAAATTCGGTAAAACAGCAGGGGGAGCGATATGGCTTGATCCTGAAAAAACGTCTCCTTATGAATTTTATCAATTCTGGTTGAATACTGCGGATGCTGATGTGATTAAGTATTTAAAAATCTTTACGTTCCTAAGCAGGGAAGATATTGAATCGTTGGCTGAGAAAGTGGAATCAGAGCCGCATCTTCGCGAGGCTCAAAAAACATTGGCTGCGGAAATGACAAAGCTTATCCATGGAGAAGCAGGGTTAGACCAAGCACTTCGCATTACTGCTGCATTGTTCTCTGGTGATTTGAAATCACTTTCAGCAGACGAAATGAAAGTTGCTTTTTCAGGCGTACCATCAGTTGAATTGCAAAAAGAAGAAAAAAATATTGTCGATCTATTAGTTGAAGCAAACATTTCTTCTTCTAAACGCCAAGCACGTGAAGATGTTACAAATGGCGCTATTTCAATTAACGGGGAAAAAGTGAAGGATCTTGACTATGTAGTCGATGCAAAAGATCGTATGGAAGATGCGTTTGCTATCATTCGTAGAGGTAAAAAGAAATATCATATGGTAAAATTTAATTAACAAAAAGAAACCGCAATGGGGAAAAGTTCAGTAATTCCCAACATTGCGGTTTTATAATTTTAGAAGTAATGCGTGTAGCTTGATACAATACATTGTTTAAACCTATTTTTTACAAATCTATTTAAGAAAATCTTTTAAATCTGTTAATAATGCGGCTTGCTGTATTCGGATCATATCCTAGCACCCATTCACCATTTATAGAAGTCTGTGGTGCTCCTAGTCGACCGGTTTTTTGCATTAAAAATTGTGCCACGTCTGGATTGTTGCCAATGTGGACTTCTTTATAGGGTAAATTTTGATCCTGCAAAAAACTTTTCATCAATTCGCAATAACCACAATTCGATGTAGAGTATATCGTTATATCAAGTTTCATTATATCTTCCTCCCTGATTATACCCTAATAGGTATATAAACTATACAACATAGGGTATTATAATGCAAGAGGAATAAATCTGTTCTTCTTGATTTGATACCTCTCTGGGTATATTATAAAGCATATGAATAGAAGTTCCTGTGAGGTGAGTATATGGAATATAATGATCAAATTCGCAACCGTTTAAAAAGGATTGAAGGGCAGCTACGAGGTGTTCTGCGAATGATTGAGGAAGATAAGGATTGTAAGGATGTCATTACGCAACTCTCAGCCTCTCGTTCAGCTATAGACCGTACTATTGGTCTGATTGTGAGCACCAACTTAGTACATTGTATGAAAGAAGAAAAAAATTCAAACGGCAAGGATTCAGAAGCGTTGATTAAAGAAGCGGTTGAATTATTAGTAAAAAGTAGATAATAAAGGGGAGATAGTCATGAAAACAATTACACCAAGCGAAGTAGCAAAAAAATTAGCTGAAGGACAAGCACTTTCTCTTATTGATGTACGTGAACCTGAGGAAATAGCTTCTGGGAAAATTAGTACAGCAAAAGAGATTCCGCTAGGCACATTACCAGAAAATCTAAATGAATTAGACAAAAATAAGGAATATATTATGGTTTGCCGTTCAGGCAATCGAAGTGGACAAGCAACTCAATATTTGGAGGAACAGGGATTCCAAGCGGTCAATATGGAAGGTGGAATGTTGGCTTGGGACGGTCCTATTGAATAGCTAGCTATATAGATGGAAATAGGGTATGCAATCCGCGTGCCCTTTTTGGCTTGTAGTTAATATGAAAATAGGAGGGAAAGAATGGGGCTAATCGTTGTATTAATGATACTTGGGATTATCGGTTCCTTTTTTTCAGGGTTAGTAGGTGTCGGTGGGGCCATTGTGATGTACCCTTTATTATTTTTCGTACCACCCTTGCTTGGTTTCGAAAAATTTACTTCGTTAGAGGTATCCGGCTTAACGGCATTTCAAGTATTTTTCTCAACATTGAGCGGTATATTGACACATAAAAATGATGGTTCTCTGCGAGGTAATCTTATATGGCTAATAGGGCTTCCTGCGTTAGTCAGTGGTTTTATGGGCGGATTAGTCTCCAAGGAAGTACCTGATACATATTTAAATATGTTATATGGCATTCTAGCTATTGTTGCAGTATTGATGATGTTTCTTCCTAAGAAGGATGCAGGGGAAAATGGATGGGCGAAAAATGTGACAGGTGTATTAGCTGTTGCTACAGGAAGTATCGTCGGCTTTGTTGCAGGTATGATAGGAGCAGGAGGAGCATTTCTCTTTGTCCCTCTAATGATTCAAGTCATCCGAATTCCAACACGTACAGCTATGGCGACATCTCTTGCCATAACCTTTTTATCTTCTATAGGCACCATCATTGGAAAAATATTATCACATAGCATTGATTATCGATTGGCAATTTGGCTGGCGATTGCTGGTTTAATTGGTGCGCCTATTGGTGTTCGAATTAGTAAAAAATTGTCTGTTCAAAAATTACAGTGGACGTTTGCTGGCCTTCTAATCATAACAGCAGCCAAAATATGGTGGGATGTATTTTGGGGTTAATAGAATAATAAAAGCTAAGACGTTATAAGCAAACGCCTTAGCTTTTTTCATTATTCAGTGACTAACAGCGACCTCTGTGATGCATTTGGTGTCTTGGATGAGGCATTGGCATTGGGCAAACTGTGTTATTTTCAACGCATTCTTCCACAACAGAATGTGTTTCTGGGAAGTAGTGTTGATTGTTGATTACATGCCGATTAACTGTTGTTACATGTGTTGGATGGATATGTGGTACGACAGTAGGAATAATATTAGTTCTTACAATTTGCCGTGTAGGAGATACCCGCGGCGGATCATACTGTGCTGGTAACATGTTTGGTGGGCAGCATATTGGCATATTGCAATGGTGAGGATGTCTTCTATTCATTCAAATGACCTCCTTTGTGTGTTAAGGTGTGTGTCCTTAATAAGATATGACACTTGTAAATAAACACAGCGGTCATTTGCCTATTGATGCTATGGGTTTTTCCGAACTGAAAACTAAATGGATAACTTTACATTGCAAAAAACAACAATATATTTTTTTTGTATGTGATGGATCATTTATTTCTCTTTGCTTTTTTCCACGTGTTAGGATTTAAATAACTTTTGAACTTTGCGGCTGCTTCTTTCCCAACGAGCAAAGCACCAATCCAAAAGATAATTTCCGCAATTATGAGAACGCTAGTTATAATTCCTGCCTTTAACTTTGTTGAGATAGGGAAAAATGGAGTCATAACAGGTATTAGCCATAGAATCATAGAGAAGATTAATAGTCCAATTCCTAGTTTATAAACGAATTTTTTTTCTTTAGGCAATACGAAAATCCTCCTGTTGTTATAGTTTATGTATAAAACTATAGAGGAGTACCGGCGAAATCACAAGGTTTAATAGTGAAGCTATAAATGAAAGAAGGCTACCCAAATGGTAGCCTCAACTCTTTTTATTCATCTGGGTAGTTTAAATGCAATGGCGGCATAATAAGCCATCCTTTTTCTTTTTCCAATTTGAGCACTTTCCCTGCAAATTGTCCTTTTTTCATATGGAACTGAGCGTACATCATGGCGATGTCTTCTCTGATGGACATGCCGAGGGCTTGACTACAAGCCATTAATCCAGTAGCTGTGTCTGCAGCAAGCATTGCACAGATTTCCGGATCGTTAAATTTAGCACCGGCTGGAATATCCTCTAAATTAGCATTTGGTCGTTCAGGAGGTGCTGGTGGAAGGGCAATCCCATTTACTTTCAACAAAGTTTCTAATTGCTCATTTTCTTCTTTGCAGCATTGAATAGCTTCCTCAAGGAGTTTGCCTAATTCTTTATCACCTGTATGATTGTATAATGTTTGGTAAGCCGCAATTAAACCATTATTAGTCGCGAAATTCGTCCAAATAGTGATTGCTTCTCCATAATTTAATGGCTGATCTTTCGGATTTCCGCTTAACATACCCATTCTTAACACTCCACTCGTATTTTAATAATATGACTTAAATAGAATGTGCAAACAAATGGTATTTATACATTGATACTATTTTGGGAACAAAAAAAGCTTGCATCCGCCAATGGGGATACAAGCTTTGATTACAACGAAAGACTATCTTGAGTAGTACTCAACGATAAACGCTTCATTGATTTCAGCAGATAATTCGCTGCGTTCTGGAAGACGTACAAATGTACCTTCTTTTTTGTCAGCATCGAATGAAAGATATTCTGGAACGAAGTTGTTTACTTCGATTGATTCGCTAACGATTGCTAGGTTTTGAGATTTTTCACGAAGAGAAATCACTTGACCTGGTTTAACGCTGTATGAAGGAATATCAACGCGTTTGCCATCAACTAATACGTGACCATGGTTTACTAATTGGCGAGCAGCACGACGAGTGCGAGCTAAACCAAGACGGTAAACAAGGTTGTCTAAGCGAGTTTCAAGAAGGATCATGAAGTTTTCACCATGAACACCATTCATTTTACCAGCTTTAACAAATAGGTTGTGGAATTGACGTTCGTTCATACCGAACATATGACGAAGTTTTTGTTTTTCTTGTAATTGTAAGCCGTACTCAGACAATTTTTTGCGTTGAGTTGGGCCGTGTTGACCTGGAGCGTATGGACGCTTTTCGATTTCTTTACCTGTACCGCTTAAAGAAATACCTAAGCGACGTGATAGTTTCCAAGATGGACCTGTATAACGAGACATTAATAGTCTCCTCCTTTGGTTTTTTATTTAGCATAAAATAAAAACCAATTGTATTTAGCTCCATTGCCATTTTATTTTCATGTATCTTCGCTCATGCAGCCGAAGAGTTACCAATACACCGTCTATTAAATAGAGGAATAAAATGAACAACCAAACCATACAACCGCTGCGTTTATTTTACACAAAGAATATTGTAGTATTTGGACTGTTTTCTGTCAAGCAAATCATTTAAATATAGTTGAGGAATCCAGTGGCAAAAAATTACACAGTGATTTATAATTGAGATTATCGGAATAAATTATTAATTATTAATAGTTTAATATACTTATTTATTTTATTCGGAAATAGTCATAACTACTTAGATAATGGTCAAAGAAAAAGGTGATATAATATTGAGAAATCTCCAAATAATACAAAACATTAAAAGCTACCTATTGGATTTTTGGATTGCTCATGTAGATCAGTCGTTGACAGATACTGAATATTTGCATGAATTTCAAATGATCGCCAAACAAGAATTTAAAATGAAAAAAGTAGAATATTTAAAGCTAGAACACGGCTTATTATGTCCTTTGCCAAATTCAACCTTACAAGCACTTCCGTTTAATTCGATTGCATCTTATGTGGAAGAAACACATCCTTTATCTGAAACAAGTGCAAAGCTGATAAATAAAGTACTTAAAATAGATAGCGACGTCATCATCCTAAATGATGAAAAAGACCATATTTTTGCCTTAATTATTGTTGAAAACACACCTGAGTGGCAATGTTTTGCCTCGACGCCTTACGTAAAAGAATTAGAAACGTTGTTATCTAGTCTAATATTGTCTCTTATAAGTAAAGAGAAAAACTTTTATGAAGCAAAATTAAATGGGGAATTATATGAAATGACGGCTATTTTTCATTCCACTATGAATATTAATACAATTTTAGAGGCGATGATTCAAAGCATTAAAAGGACATTTCCACAATTTAAATCAAAATTGATCTTATCGAATGACCAAGACCGTCTACAAATTGAAGATGTAGAGGTATTTGATTATTTATTAGAAAGACCTTCTACGATTGAAGCTTATGTATCAGGAGAGATTACATCGGAGGAAGCCAAGGATATCAACAATTACTTGCTGAATGTGCCTATTATTGGAAAGCAAGGCATATATGGTGTGCTTCAGATTTTTGCTTCACCTAATTATCATTTTAGCTCAAAAGAAAAGAAATTCTTGTCTCATTTAGCACAGACATCTGGCAATGCTCTAGAAAATGCAAAGCTTTATCACCAGTCGCATCGCCTAGTAGCAGATCTGCAGCTAATCAATGAAACATCGCAAAGGTTAAATATGAAGCTTAATAAGGAAGAAATCATTACTTTTTTGACAATGCAACTAAAGAAATCTTTTTTGCCATCAGAAATTTGCTTTGTCTTTAAATCTCATGATGGTTATCAATATATGGGAGATACGGCTGCTTTCTTTTGCGAGGAAAACGCTTCTGTGTACAAAGAATTTATAGCAACACACTTTGAGAAAAGTATGGAGCCTCTCTTTATAGCTGAGTTTAGCCAAGTGGTGGCAGAAAAGACAAAGTATAATTCAATGATCGTTGTCCCTATTATTATAAATGAGAAGGTACAAGGATATTGTGCAATATTCCATGTGGACTCTTACTATTTCTCATTTGATAGTTATAAACTAATGCAGTCTTTAATTCGACATTCCTCATTAGCAATTTCTAATATTCTACTTAGAGAGCAACTCCAGGAAATGATTGATAGAGACCACTTAACAACACTGTATGCTCGTAAATATTTAGAAAGATATATCGAACGTTCTATGGAAGTAGATGATTTCGGCGCATTTATTTTATGTGATATTGACGATTTTAAGAAGATAAATGATACGTACGGTCACCAGACAGGTGATGTTACTTTGCTTATGATAGCAAAACATCTACAGGGTTTGGTAGAGAACCAAGGTATTTGTGCACGTTGGGGAGGAGAAGAAATGGCCATTTATTTGCCAAACAAAGGACTTGATGAAACAATGGCTTTAGTTGGCAAGATTATTAATAGCATACCACAAGTGACTAGCCCTCCAGTTACTATTTCATCAGGTATCGCATTATGGAGAAGCGATGCACGGTTTACGTACCAACGTGTTTTTAAAAATGCTGATGTGGCTCTTTATGAAGCTAAAAATACAGGGAAAAATAAATATTGCATCTTTCAAGGACCGCCTATAAATGAAAAAGCTGATGCTTAAGCATCAGCTTTTTATTATAGGTGAATATGACGGACTAATACATTAACGAACTGTTCAAGACCAGCTTGATCGTCGTTACTGAATCTATTTTTTATAGGGCTATCAATATCTAACACCCCATAGAGCTCTCCATTAACGATTAGAGGGACAACAATCTCTGATTGTGAAGCACTGTCACAAGCAATATGACCAGGGAAAGCATTGACATCCTCTACAACTAACGTCTCTCGCGACGAGGCTGATGTACCACAAACGCCTTTCCCAAGCGGGATATGCACACATGCAGGGAGTCCTTGGAAAGGTCCTAGCAGCAATTCATTATTTTTCATAAGATAAAATCCGCACCAATTAATATTATCTAAAAATTGGTTAAGTAAAGCTGAAGCATTGCTTAAATTCGAGATGGAATCCATTTCTCCATCTAATAATGCATCCAATTGCTTAGCTAGTAATTGATATTGAGCTGTAATATCGCCGCTGTAATTTACTTTTTGAAACATTCCTATACCTCCCGTTGTTTAGCGATCAAATGGAAAAAGACCTTCCTCATAAGGATGCAAATCATCTGGGTGATGGGCATCTGAACCATGAATAATAGGAATTCCTAATGATTTTGCGTATGATATATATGATACGGTTGGATGTGATCCATTGCAATAAAGTTTTGATAGAGTAGCATAATTTACACCCAATTCATAGTTGTGTTTTGCTATGAGTTTTAAAATATCTATTAATTGTTGTTTAGATAGTAGATTTTCTTGTAGCTCATCAGTAGGGAAAAGCAAAGGATTGCTGATTCTCTTTGGCTTATAATTCCCTAAGTTTGATTGGATAGATTTTGTTATGGTTTTATAATATAGGTTGTAAACGTATTGTAGCGTATCCTTTTTTCTTGCGAGACTTGTCAATTGATCAAAAGGATGGTCGACACATGTATAAGATTGACCACACTTGAGGAATCGGACAGTTAACATTGCATCATCGATATGTGGGCCTATAAGGTTTAGAAAACTTGTCGTTTCTCTTTCATAGTCTTCAAGATAATCTACCTCAAAGCCAATGCGAATATGAATGAGTTCTTTATATTTTTCTTTAAGTCTTTGCATTTCATCCATGTAAACAAGTAAACGTCCAGGGCTCATTGTTCGGCCGTCTTTCGGGCAAAAGTCGACAAAATTTGAAGGCAATGGGGCATGTTCTGTAAAGGTTATATCCTCATAGCCTAATTTAATTGCTTTTTTGATATAATCTTCACAAGGAATTGTAGTGCCATTAGGACAAAAAGGGGTATGAATATGGGCGTCACGTTTCATAAAATCCCTTCATTTTTAAAAAATTAATCGAATTATAGATAAATTAATAAGAAATCATTCATATAGATAAACAAAAAAACAAAAAACATGGTAATATTAAGCTTAATTAGATGCTGAAAAACTGATTAGGGACAGGGGGCTTACGATGAGTTTTTTCATTGCCGCAATCATCGTATTATGTATAATTATAGCAATTGTCTTTATATTTCGTCGAAAACATCGAACTGAAATTCAAAGACTAGAACAAAATAAGCAACAAATTCAAAATAAGCCAGTGCTAGAAGAGTTGATGAAAGTAAAGGCACTCAACATGAATGGTCAAACAGAAGAAATGTTTGAACGTTGGCGAAATAAATGGACAGAGCTCATGGATGTTGAGATGCCGAAAATTGACGAACTGCTCTTTGATGCAGAAGAGCAAGTAGATAAGTTTCGTTTTGGCAAGGCGACAGAAATAGAAAAAGATATCGATTCGCGCATAACTGAGTATGACAATGAAATGGCCATCATTTTGAAAGAGTTGGATGAATTAGTTGGAAGCGAAGAGAAAAATAGAGTTGAGATTGAACAGTTGAAGGAACAATATCGTTCGGCTCGTAAGACTCTCCTTGCCCATCAATATTCATATGGTCCTGCTGCTGTTCCGCTTGAGAAAAGACTAGAAACATTTACTCCACAATTCGAAGAATACGAGGAATTAACGAGCTCAGGAAATTACCTGAAGGCAAGGGAATTAGTTGTGAATTTAAGTAATGAAGGACAAAAAACCTTTAAATTGATTAATGAAATCCCAACGCTCCTTACAGAAATTCAACACAAAATTCCATCAGATATTCATGAAATTAGAAATGGGCATCGAGAGATGGAAGACCAATCCTACTTCCTTGTACATTTGGAGATTTTAGACAAGCTAGAGGAAATGGAAAAAAGTTTAGCTGAATTCAAACAAAAAGTAGCTGATTTGGATATTGATAATGTTCAACAGCAAGTGGAAGTAATAAAAGATGAAATTGAATCCTTTTACGATGCATTAGAAAAAGAAGTCATTGGGAAGAAATATGTTGATCTTCATTTTGTCTCTATCGGCGAGCAACTGGAATCAACTTTAAAAGCGACAGAAGAAATGGCTATAGAAGCGGAAGCAGTCCAAAAAAGCTATCGATTGCCTTCACGGGAAGCAGAAATTCCTAAAAACTGTAAACAACAGCTGCTGGCTCTTCAACAACGCTATGACTTTTTAGCTGTAGAGGTACGAGAAGAACAATCTGCTTATTCAAGCATGGAAGAGGTTCTAAAAGAGCTGAAGGACTCAATAGAAAATCTATTCCAAGAACAAAAACAATTTGCTGAACGCATGAACAACCTTCGCATAGATGAAAATAAAGCAAGAGCTACATTGAACAACTTAAGAAAAATGCTGTCTGATACTGAACGAATGATACATAAAGCAAATCTTCCAGGTATTCCGGAGGAAATGGATGCCAGATTAGAAGAAGCTACTGAAAGAATCTTTATTGTGGTCAACAATCTGCAAGAGATCCCTCTTAATATGGAAACGGTTTATAAGAACTTGGAAATTGCAGAAAAATGTATAGAAGAAGTTCGGCAAACAGCAGTTGAAATGCTTGAGAATGTTCAATTAATTGAATCAATTATTCAGTATGGAAACCGTTACCGCAAGACAAATCCAGCCATGCATCAACAATTATTAGAAGCTGAAGCAGCATTTCGTGATATGAGGTATGCCAAAGCTCTGGAGACGGCTGCAACTGCCGTAGAAGCGGCTGAGCCAGGGGCTATGAAAAAAATTCAAGTACTTGCCAAGGATTAGGTTTGGCGTTCATAATAGAAATGCATTAAGCCACCGCACAGGTTTTTGTGCAGGTGGTTTTCTTTTGGAAGGAAGGTACCAACAATGATTTATTTAGACCATAGTGCAACAACAAAACCGAATAAATCCGTTTTAGAAACATTTGTCCAAGCGAACGAACGTTATTATGCAAATCCAGCTTCTCTACACCAAATGGGTGTTGAAACAAACACGCTTTTGTCGAGAGCAAGAGAACAAATAGCGGCTATTATAAAAACAGAACCTGAACAAATTATTTTTACCTCAGGTGGAACTGAATCGAACAATTTTGCCATCAAAGGATTAGCAAGAGCTAATAAACACCGTGGAACAAAGATACTAATTTCTGCTATCGAACACGCGTCTGTTGAAGAAAGTGCCAAAGCGCTAGAAAAAGAAGGTTATACAGTAGAAAAAGTTCAAGTAAATGAATACGGTGTTATTTCAATAGAAGACTTAAAAAAGAAATTAACAAAAGATACGGTTATAGTCAGTATCATGCATGTAAATAATGAAATAGGAGCGCTTCAACCTATTTCAGAAATTGCTCGTATTGTGCATGAAAACAGCCGTGCCTTTTTCCATATGGATGCTGTGCAGAGTTTCGGGAAAATTCCTGTTCATTTTGCCGGAGAAGAAGGACCAGATGCTCTTACTGTTTCTGGCCACAAAATTAATGGTTTAAAGGGCACTGGTTTCCTAGCTCTTCGCAAACAAGTAAATATCGAAACAATAATTCATGGCGGCGGGCAAGAAATGGGATTGAGAAGCGGTACGGTGGCGGTACCACAGGCTGTCGCTTTAGCAAAAGCTGTAAGAATGGCGCATGAAACACAACCTGCACATGAAGAACAATTTAGCCAATGGCGTGATGATTTGCATGCCTTTTTACAACAGTTTCCGTATGTTCGCACTCTATCCTCTAACAAGGGTGCACCACATATAGTAAGCTGTGCTGTACAAGGGCTTCGAGGCGAAATATTAGTCAATGCTATGCAGCATGAAGGGTTTATTATTTCTACATCAAGTGCATGTTCTTCTAAGGATCATAGCATCAGCCATGTAGTCAAAGCTATAGAAATTGATCCTTCCTATGAAAAAGGAGTAATTCGGATAAGCCTTGGTGAAGGTATTACTGAAAAAGATATACAAGCATTCAAAACTGCGTTTAAAAAAGTAATGATGCAAGTAAAGGAGTTTTAAATAGATGAAATGGCATGAAATATTAATAAGATACGGAGAAATCACAACAAAAGGCAAGAACAGAAAATTATTTATTAATCGTCTTAAAGAAAATTTGCGGTATACCTTTGCAGATATCCCAAACATGCGTATCCGTTCTGAAAGAGATCGTATGTATTTGAGCAGTGAGGTAGACACTGAGATGGAGGAAATTCTGAACCGTCTGCCTTATATCTTTGGGATTCACTCCTTTAGCCCTGTAGCAGAATGTGAACCAACAGTTGAAGCTATGAAGGAATTAGCTGTTGAAATCGTACAAGGGTTGGACTACGAAGGAAAAACATTCAAGGTAAATGCAAAACGTTCATTCAAAAACTTTCCTCTAGATACGTATGAATTGCAACAAACAATAGGTAGTCATGTATTAGGCACATTGCCAGGCATGACCGTTCAAATGAAAAAACCAGATATTGAACTGCGAGTAGAGGTACGTGAAAAAGCTGTTTACATGATGGTAGATGTTATTGCAGGTGCAGGTGGTTTGCCTATTGGCTCGAACGGAAAGGCGCTACTACTTCTTTCTGGTGGAATTGACAGCCCTGTTGCAGCTTATTATATGATGAAACGTGGCGTTCGAATTGAAGCCATCCATTTTTTCAGTCCGCCATTTACAAGTGATCAATCATTAACTAAAGTGAAAGAACTATGCGATAAGATTAGCCGTTTTGGTGGTAATATTCGCCTGCATATTATACCTTTTACTGAAACCCAACAAACTATTCAAAATAGTGTACCTGAAAACGTCACAATGACTTCTACACGCCGAATGATGATGAAAATTTCGGACGAGGTACGAAAAGAAATAGATGCAAAAGCGCTTGTTACAGGCGAAAATTTAGGACAAGTTGCTAGCCAAACGCTAGAAAGTTTAGCTGCCATTAATGATGTAACGACAACACCTATTTTGCGTCCATTAATCACATTTGATAAGTTAGAAATCATCGATGTAGCACAGAAAATCGGTACGTACGATATTTCAATTCGACCTTATGAAGATTGCTGTACAGTATTTACGCCAGCTAATCCAAAAACAAAGCCGAGAGTTGAAAAAATGAACTACTACGAAAGCTTTACTGATTTCGAAGAAATGATTCAACGTGCTGTGAAAAACCGTGAAATTCACTCATTCCCTAAAACAAAAAGTGATGATTTCTCTGAGTTGTTGTAAGAGGTTTTAATTTTTTTTTAAATAACTTGTATGTTTTTTCGCTTCTGAGACATTCTATATGCACAAGGAGGTGAACAACATGTCAAACAACAACTCAGGTTCAAGACAATTAGAAGTACGCGGCGCTCGTCAAGCGATTGACCAAATGAAATATGAAATCGCTCAAGAGTTCGGTGTAAACCTTGGTGCAGAAGCATCTTCTCGTGCAAACGGTTCAGTAGGCGGAGAGATTACTAAACGCTTAGTAGCAATGGCTGAACAACAAATGAACGGTTTACAAAAATAAGTTGGGTCATACCTTAGCATACCCAATTTTCACAAAGGATAGGATTTGAAATAAGCTTTATTAAAGTTTATTCACTTCAAAAAAGGGAGGGTAACAACATGTCAAACAACAATTCAGGTTCAAATCAATTAGAAGTACGCGGTGCTCGCCAAGCGATCGACCAAATGAAATACGAAATCGCACAAGAATTCGGTGTAAATCTTGGGGCAGAAGCATCAGCGCGTGCTAACGGATCCGTTGGCGGAGAAATTACTAAGCGTTTAGTTGCGATGGCTGAACAACAAATGAACGGTTATTCCCAAAACAAATAATTGAATATAGAAAAAAGCTGAGGAAGAAATAATTCTTCCTTGGCTTTTTTAATGGAGTAAAAAGTTGGACAGTATTCTGAAAATTCTATATAATACTTCAACAAAGGGGAGTGATTTTCAATGAAACGAGAGGAATTAATTGCACCTGAAGTATATAATCTGGTCAGAGAAATAGAGAAATATGCAGCGGAACCTACGAAAACGGCTTTACGCTTTGAAAACGAGCATGGAAGTACAGATACCATCACGTATAAGGCATTAATCCAGAAAGCAAATCAAATGGCAAACGTATTTGCGAGCCATGGCTTGCAAAAAGGTGATGTTGTTCTTATTATGGTACCGCGTTTAATTGACGCTTATATTACATATATCGCAGCATTAAAAGCAGGGCTTGTTGTGATACCAAGTTCTGAAATGTTAAGGGCTAAGGAGATTGACTATCGTCTAGCACATAGCGGAGCTAAAGCTGTTATTGCCTATGAACCATTTATAGAACAATTTGAACAGGTAGAGAATCTTCAGGACGTCCAACAGTATGTGATTGGCCAAGCCCCTGCTCCATGGATTGAACTGATTCAAGAAACAGAGCAAGCGTCAGATGTGTATGAAATGGCTGATACGAAAAGCAGCGACATGGCATTTCTTTCTTACACCAGTGGCACAACTGGTAATCCAAAGGGTGTTGTGCACACGCATGGATGGGCGTATGCCCATTTAAAAACAGCAGCTGCACATTGGCTCGGTATTCAAGAAGGTGATTTAGTTTGGGCAACAGCAAGCCCTGGCTGGCAAAAGTGGATTTGGAGTCCCTTCCTATCAGTATTAGGAAGTGGAGCAACTGGTTTTGTTTATAATGGCCGCTTCCAGCCGGAAAAATATTTATCACTTCTTGAAAAATACAAGGTTCAAGTATTGTGCTGTACACCTACTGAATACAGGCTGATGGCAAAGGTAGACAATCTTGATGTATATGATTTAACGACATTGCGAAGCGCAGTTTCCGCCGGCGAACCACTAAATCAAGAAGTGATTAATCTCTTTAAAAAACACTTTGATTTAGATGTAAGGGATGGCTACGGACAAACTGAAAATACATTATTGATTGGCAATTTGAAGGGTGAACCATTTAAACCAGGTTCTATGGGCAAACCTACACCGGGCAATCTTGTAGAAGTGATTGATGATGAAGGTATTCCATGCCCAGCTGGTATAGTGGGCGATATAGCTGTCCATCGATCAACTCCAGCACTTTTTAAAGAATATTTGAATGATCCAGAAAGAACGACAAGACAGTTCAGAGGAGATTACTATGTTACAGGAGACCGTGCTAGAAAAGATGAAGACGGATACTTTTTCTTTGAAGGTAGAAACGATGACATCATTATTAGTTCAGGGTATACCATTGGTCCATTTGAAGTGGAAGATGCTCTCGTAAAGCATCCGTTAGTTCAGGAATGCGCAGTAGTTGCGAGTCCTGACGAGGTACGCGGCAGCATAGTAAAGGCATTTGTTGTATTGAAGGATCACTCAATGGCTTCAGGCGAATTAGTGAAAGAGCTTCAAAATCATACAAAGGAACTGACAGCGCCTTATAAATATCCGCGTGAGATACAATTTGTTGAGGAACTTCCTAAAACGACATCCGGAAAAATAAGACGAATAGAGTTACGAGAACACGAGAATAGAAAACTGCATTCTTAAGTTATTGAAAAGACTACTTATTATTGGTAGTCTTTTAATTATGGCTAGAAGCCAAAAGGAGGCGAGTAGGATGGAAAATGAAAAAAAGGGGATAGTTGCATCAGTCTTTGCGTATATATTGTGGGGGCTATTTCCTCTTTATTGGAAAGTGATTCAGCATGTTACAAGTGGTGAAATATTGGCTAGCCGCGTAATTTGGTCATTTATTCTTACACTTATTTTTGTCCTGCTGATTAAGCAAGGTAAAGTATTAGTTAAAGATTTTCGTGAATTATGGCAAAATCAAAAAGCATTTTGGAGTTTGTGTTTGGCAGCTTATTTAGTATCGGCAAACTGGTTTATTTACATATGGGCAGTAAATCATGATCATATTATCCAGACAAGCTTAGGTTATTATATGAATCCGATCTTTTCTATTTTGCTTGGCATTATTTTCTTGAAAGAACGAATGACTAAAGCACAGGTGCTAGCGCTATTGATGGCGGCTATTGGCGTTATTATTTTAATTGCATCTTATGGGCAGATTCCATGGATATCCATTGGTTTAGCTTTAAGTTTTGGATTTTATGGATTGTTGAAAAAGCAAATCGCTTTGGATGCAACAAGAGGGCTTGTTATTGAAACAATGTTTATCTTCCCAGTAGCGATTATCTATTATTGCTATCTTTATTTCCAGGGAAATATGTCGTTTCTTCATGTCGATATGAAAACAAATGTTTTTTTAATAGGAACAGGTATTGTAACAGCTCTACCGCTTGTTTTATTCGCGGTAGGGGCACAAAATATCCCTTTATATTTAGTGGGCTTTATACAATATATCGCTCCAACCATGACGTTAATTCTAGGCGTATTTCTTTATCATGAGTCATTTGGCCACACAGAATTAATTTCATTCTCATTTATTTGGTTAGCCTTAATTATCTTCTCGATTTCGACCATCTTGGAAATGAGGAAAACATACAGACTTTCGCACAAGTCATGAAAATGATGAAACATTTAACGGTTTGGCTCGTATGTTTATAATGCAGGGTGAAAGGGAGGGTCATAAATGA
Organism: Rummeliibacillus stabekisii; assembly: GCF_007988965.1. Taxonomy (GTDB): domain Bacteria; phylum Bacillota; class Bacilli; order Bacillales_A; family Planococcaceae; genus Rummeliibacillus; species Rummeliibacillus stabekisii. The sequence goes on along the minus strand of NZ_BJVD01000003.1, from coordinate 213,379 downwards.
CAGTAAAAAGATGGGTGGCGCTTGGCATAGCAATCGTACTATTTGCCATGTCTGCCTTTGTAAGTATTGCTTTATCATTTGCTAAAATGGACTTCAAAAAAGGGTTAGAATCTATTGCTGATCTAGATAGTACATATGATTATAATGTGTTAAAAAATGGAAATCCATCGAAGCAAATTGCAGTCCTTACTGTGAATGGAACGATACAAGACACTGGTGAGAGCACGTCTATTTTTAGTAGTGAAACATATAATCACCAGTATTTTATGGATCAGCTAGAAGATATCAGAAAGAATAAGAGCGTTAAAGGTGTGTTGCTTAAAGTAAATTCGCCTGGTGGAGGTACGAATGAATCTAAACAAATTTATGACAAAATAAAGGAAATAAAAAAAGAAAGAAACATACCTATTTATGTTTCAATGGGTTCCATGGCCGCTTCAGGCGGTTACTACATCTCTGCACCAGCAGATGTCATTTATGCTGATGAAGAGACATTAACTGGTTCCATTGGTGTCATTATGCAAGGGATGGATTATAGTAAATTAGCGAAAAAATTAGGGATTGAATTTAACACAATTAAGACAGGTCCGTATAAAGATATTATGAACGGTTCGCGTGAAATGACACCTGCAGAAAAGAAATTGCTTCAAAACATGGTGAATGATTCTTATGGACGTTTTGTTAAAGTAGTTGCAGATGGTCGCGGCATGTCTGAAAAAGAAGTTAGATCTATTGCTGATGGACGCATTATGAATGGTTCTCAAGCGGTGAAAGCAGGCTTAGTGGATCGTTTAGGTTATAGTGAGGATGCATTAAAAGCGCTGATGAAAGATAACAAACTTCAAGGAGCAGAGGTATTTGAATATAGCACTGACGAAGGATGGGGTTCCATTTTCTCTGCAAAGTTAAGCAGTAAACTTATGCCTTCTGCTGAAAAAGAAGCAATTAGCAAAATGCTGTCTACTAGCAGCGCACCAAGAATGATGTACTTATACGGTGAAGAATAAAGGGGGCGTTGAAATGTCAGAGACACTAAATGAATCTGCAACAAGTTTAAGCCCGCTCGAAATAAAGAAAGTACCAGAGTATCATTTAAAGGCAGCAGGTTTTTGGACTCGTTTTTGGGCTTATTTAATTGATTTGGTCGTGATTAGTTCGATTACAGCCTTAACTATCGGCCCACTTTTTGATTTGATGGGCTGGGATGATGCACGAATTCTTTATCTATCTCCCTATAAATTTGTTGCAGCCATTCTGTTTTATGGTTATTTTGTTTTAATGACGAAGTGGCGAGCTCAAACACTCGGAAAGATGGTTTTCGGTATTAAGGTAATAAGTGACAAAGGAATCCCATTAACATGGGGTACTATACTATTTAGAGAATGGATAGGGCGCTTTATATCTGTAAAGATTTTAATTTTATATATTGTGGCCGCATTTACGCCGAAGCATAAAGCTGTCCATGATTATATTGCAGATACTGCTGTCGTTCATGAGAAAAGCTATGAAAAGATAGAAAAAACGATTGCAATAGAGCAGAGTGCGCATACAGTTTAATTATCGTGACTGAATTGCGTTAACAGGATTGATTCCCCATGCTCAAAAATTGAGAAGCAAAGAATTTTTGGTTTGGGGATAATATAGTATGTAAATTCGTAAGAGCTCTTAATCTCAGTGGGTGTTACAGAAAACATACTGAGTCAAGTTTCATGATAAGAGTCTTCCTAGTTGCAACAAGCTAAAAGATTCAAGTAATATTAAGTCAAGGAGGCGTTGAAATGGTACAAGTAACATTTAAAAATAATCCCGTAACATTAGTAGGTCCAGAAATTAAAGTTGGTGACAAGGCACCTGAGTTCACTGCATTATCTACTGACATGCAAGAAAAACATTTATCAGACTTCGCAGGCAAGAAAGTTTTAATCAGTGTAGTTCCATCATTAGATACAGGTGTTTGCGATGCTCAAACTAGACGTTTCAATGAAGAGGCAACAGGCTTAGGTGAAGATGTTGTGGTTCTAACAATTTCTTGTGACCTTCCTTTTGCACAAAAACGTTGGTGTGGTGCAAACGGTATAGAAAATATTTATACTTTATCAGATCATCGCGATTTGTCATTTGGTGATGCATATGGCGTACATATGCAAGAGTTGCGTTTGCTAGCACGTTCTATTTTCGTTGTTGACCAAGATGGAAAGGTGGCATATGTAGAATATGTGCCTGAAGGAACAGACCATCCTGATTACGACCATGCAATTGATGCTATCAAATCACTTAGCAAATAAGTAAATTTCTAGCTGGGGACCCACTCTATCGTCGAGTGGGTTTCCGTTTTGAAGGAGAGCATTATGGAAACTATTGAAGTCCTTTTTTCATTTATAGATAAAGAAACAGAAAAACATGCAGAATCAGATCAATCAACCTATCTAGACGGTTTATTAATAACGTTAAACAGATGGCTAGATTCTGAAATAAAGCCTGAAGTTGAACCAACAAAAGAAGAAATTCGTAAAGCTATCCAGTTGGCGATTCTTAAAGGAATGAGACAAAGCTCTCAACCGAATCATCAGATGACGCCTGATTCGCTTGGCCTTTTGGTAGGTTACTTTGTGGAACAGTTTTTCGAGAAAGAAATCAAAGAAGATCAACAAATTACAATGCTTGATCCAGCGATCGGCACAGCGAATTTGCTGATGACGGTTATGAATCTCTTAGGCGACAAGATTGAGGGATTCGGTATTGAAATTGATGAGCTTTTAATTCAAATTGCGGCATCATCTGCAGAGTTAGAGGGACAGCCATTGTCGTTATATCTACAAGATGCTCTTGAAAACTTGATGATTGATCCAGTAGATGCTGTTATTTGTGATTTGCCAGTAGGCTATTATCCAAACGAAGAAATAGCTAAGCAATATGAAGTAAAAGCAGAAGAGGGTATGACATATGCCCATCATTTGTTCATTGAGCAATCGTTGAGATATACAAAAGATGGCGGATATTTATTCTTCTTAGTGCCAGATCATCTATTCGAATCAGAGCAAGCACAGCTTTTAAATAAGATGATTGCTAAAACTGCTTGGATACAGGCAGTTGTCCAACTGCCGGATACTTTGTTCTCAAGTAAAGCACATGCAAAAAGTTTATTTGTTTTGCAAAAGAAAGTGGATGGCGGAAAAGCCGTCAAAGAAGTGTTGCTTGCAAAAGTGCCAAATATGAAAAACATGCAAGCATTAGAGCTGTTCTTCGCTAAAGTGCGCAAATGGAAAAAAGAAAACAAAGCATAAACAAAAAGATAAAAGCCTGCAGAGCAACTAAATGCTCTGCAGGCTTTTTATTATTTGCTTTCTTCTACTGAATCTGTGCGTACCACAAGCACATCACATTTTGCAGATCGTACAATGCTTTCAGATACACTACCGATTAAAAATCGTTCAACTGTATTGAGCCCTGTAGCACCGCAAATAATTAAATCTGCATTTACTTTTTTAGATACATCTCTAGTAATAATTGTTTTAGGTGAACCGTATTCGATTAAGATATTGACATTTTTTATACCAGCAGCTTCTGCTTCTTTCTTGTAGCCAGCTAATAGCTCATCCGCGAATCCTTGCGCGCGTTCTTGAATGGAACGGTCATACGCTTCGATGGCTGCAAATGAACGTGTATCAATAATATTGACTAAATAAAGTGAAGACTCATTACGATTAGCTACTGCAACGGCCTTTTTGAATGCATACTCCGCTTCTTTTGAACCATCTACTGCCACAATAATGTTTTTATAATCTAATGCCATATTCGATTCCTCCTTTTTATAAATCTAGTATACCACCATTTCCCATCAATTTACGTTCACTTTTTTACATATTTAAGAAGATTGTAAAAAGTAGTGAACGAGCCGCTATTATTAATATTCAAAATTATTGACAAAAATAGAAGAATATTTGTTACAATAGACATGTTATTATGTGAACATTCAAATACATAACAAACAATGATCACTTTTTTATATTTAGGAGGATGGGATATGAAAATCGGTGTTCCAAAGGAAATTAAAAACAACGAAAACCGTGTAGCAATGACGCCAGCAGGTGTTGTGAATTTAACAATGCATGGTCACGAAGTTTTTATTGAGACGAATGCAGGTCTAGGCTCTGGCTTTACAGACGAAGACTACAAAGCTGCAGGTGCTCACATTGTAGAGACTGCTGCTGAAGCATGGAAACAAGAAATGGTGATGAAAGTAAAAGAACCGATCTCTTCTGAATTCGGTTATTTCTATGAAGGACAAATTCTCTTTACTTACCTACATTTAGCTCCTGAGCCAGAATTGACTCAAGCATTACTAGATAATAAAGTGGTTGCGATTGCTTATGAAACAGTTCAATTACCAAATCGCAGTTTACCGCTATTATCGCCGATGAGCGAAGTAGCTGGACGTATGGCAACACAAATTGGGGCGCAATATTTAGAAAAACAAGAAGGCGGAAAAGGCATTTTACTTGGCGGTGTACCAGGGGTTACTCGCGGTAAAGTGACAATTATTGGTGGCGGTATGGCTGGAGCAAATGCAGCGAAAATCGCTATCGGCATGGGCGCAGAAGTAACAGTTATTGATCTTAGCCCTGAACGACTTCGCCAGTTAGATGATCAATTTGGCACAGATATACAAACATTAATGTCAAATCCATACAACATTGCAGAGTCTGTAAAAAATTCTGATTTAGTTATTGGTGCTGTGCTAATTCCTGGTGCAAAAGCTCCTAAATTGGTAACAGAAGAGATGATAAAATCAATGTCTCCTGGTTCTGTTGTTGTGGATATTGCAATTGACCAAGGCGGTATTTTTGAAACTTCTGACCGTATCACAACACATGATGAGCCAACTTACATCAAGCATGGCGTTGTACACTACGCAGTAGCGAATATGCCTGGTGCAGTTCCACGTACTTCAACTATGGCCCTAACAAACAACACAGTGCCATTTGCACTTGAAATTGCAAACAAAGGCTATAGCCGCGCATGCCTAACTAATGAAGCGTTGAAAAAAGGGGTTAATACTCTTGATGGAAATGTAACATTTGAGGCAGTTGCAGAAGCATTAAACTATCCATATGTATCTGTTGATTCATTATTATAAGTAAATAGATTAAAGGCAAACCAACTTCGGTTTGCCTTTTTTTGAGTTTCATGAGATTTGCACTAAAAAAAGAAGGATGAGTTGTGTTCATCCTTCTTTCATAGTAAACATTATTTTGGTTGAATGATTTGCAATTCTTTCGGGAAGCTTGTAAGCACTTCTACGCCGTTCTCTGTTACATATACATCATCTTCAATGCGTACGCCAGCCGTGTCATTTTTATAAATTCCTGGTTCAATGGTAAAGACCATACCTTCTTGCATCGCCATTTCATTCGCGCCATGCACAGAAGGGAATTCATGCACTGAAATGCCAAGACCATGTCCTAGACGGTGTGTAAAATACTCGCCGAACCCAGCATCTTCAATTACTTTACGTGATGCATGGTCAAGTTCTTTTGCTAGTACACCTGGTTTAACCAGTTCGATAGCTGCCTCATTTGCTTTTTTCACTGTTTCATAAACTTCTTTTTGAGCATCTGAGATTTCGCCGAATGCAACCGTTCTCGTAATATCTGAACAATAGCCTTCGTAAACAACGCCTAAATCAAAAAGTACAAGATCGCCTTTTTGGATTTTTTGCGTTCCTGGTGTTCCGTGCGGAGAAGCTGCGTTTAATCCTGCCAGAACCATTGTGTCAAATGACATATAAACGCCTTTTGCCTTCATTGCTGCTTCAATGGCAGATAGTATTTCGATTTCAGTTTTGCCTTCGGCTATTTCATTGCAACCAACTTCAATCGCATAATCCGCTAATTTTGCTGCTTCACGCAATTTTTCCAATTCATCCTCAGATTTAATGAGGCGCATTTGGTTTAGTTGCTCATCTAGACCAACATATTTTGTGTCGTTAAAGAAATGTTGAAGAGCTTCTAAGCGTTCTACTGTTAAGTGTGATTTTTCAATTGCAAGTGTGTGTAATGGGACATTTCGGGTATTAGTAGTATGGTGGAAGATTTCCCATGCGTTTTCTGTATCCTCATGGCCTACAGCTTCAAACGCCCACCCAGCAGCTTTTGCATCCGGCACTTCCATCTTAGGGCAAATCATAAATGGTTCTGCTTCTTTAAAAATCATAATACCCAACAAACGTTCATGTGGGTCACTACGGAAACCTGATAGGTAAAAGACATTGTCTGGCGTAGTAATGAATGCCGCGTCAATATTTTTTTCTTGTAAGTATTGTTGGATTAGCTGCACTTTATTCATAAAAAAATCCTCCCTTTAGAGACTAGAGACTTTGAGTGTTATTTATTGAGTATAAATACTCTCCCTATACAGTCTATCATAAAAAGAGGGAAATGAAGTACCAAGCGAGAATACAACTATGAGAAACTTTTGAAAGGAAGATTACTTTATGAAAATTTCATTCCATGGGCATTCGATTGTTAAAATTCAAACCAACAACCATACTATTTTAATTGATCCTTTTATCACTGGAAATAGCCAAACCGATTTAAATGTAGATGATCAAAAACCGGACGTCATTTTACTGACTCACGGACATAATGACCATGTAGGAGATACAGTTGAAATTGCCAAAAAATCCAATGCACTTGTGGTAGCTCCGAATGAATTGGCAGATTATCTTTCATGGCAAGGATTAGAAACACATCCAATGCATATTGGGGGAGCACGTCAATTTGATTTTGGTAAGGTCAAGCTTACTCAAGCATTCCATGGCTCATCTTATGTAACAGAGGACAAACAAATTATTTATACAGGTATGCCTGCGGGGCTCCTTTTATTTATCGAAGGAAAGACAATTTACCATGCAGGTGATACAGCTTTATTCAGTGATATGAAATTAATCGGAGATATGCATCCGATTGATATAGCATTTTTACCGATTGGAGATAATTTCACAATGGGGCCTGAAGATGCTGCAAAAGCTGTTGAATTTTTAAATCCAAAAGAAGTTGTACCTATTCATTACAATACTTTCCCTGTAATTGAACAGGATCCACAGGCTTTTTCTAACATGGTAGGCAATGGTACTGTGCGAATTATGAATGCCGGCGACCAATTTGAATTGTAACTATAACAGTTTGAAGTAAATATGGTACACTTAAGCCAAGAGACCGTTAAGAAATAGGTGATTTTTTGGCTACAAAACATGAAAAAATACTCCAATATATTGAATCATTGCCAGTGGGCGATAAAATTTCAGTCCGCCAAATCGCAAAAGAAATGTCTGTTAGCGAGGGTACTGCCTATCGCGCGATTAAGGAAGCTGAGTCAAGGCGTCTTGTCAGTACGATTGAACGTGTGGGCACCATCAGGATTGAGAAAAAGAAAAAAGAAAATATTGAGCGGCTTACATTTGCCGAGATTGTCAATATTGTGGATGGACAAGTATTAGGCGGCATTAACGGTTTGCATAAAACCCTTACGAAGTTTGTGATTGGCGCCATGAAACTGGAAGATATGATGCGCTATACAGAAGCAGGGAGCTTGCTTATCGTCGGCAACCGGGCGCGTACGCATGAGATGGCTCTTAAAGAAGGAGCTGCTGTCCTCATTACAGGTGGTTTTGATACCACTGAAGAAGTGAAAAAACTGGCAGACCAGCTTGAGCTTCCACTCATTTCAACAAGCTATGACACATTTACAGTTGCAGCGATGATTAACCGAGCCATTTATGACCAGTTAATCAAGAAAGAAATTTTATTAATTGAAGATATCGTGATTCCGTTAAAAAGAACATCCTACTTGAAGACAACAGATACAGTAAGAGAATATAACTTATTGAATGCTGAAACTACTCATGGCGGATTCCCTGTAATTGATAAGCATGGCAAAATTGTAGGTATTGTAACATCACGTGATTTGATTGGTAAACACGAAAGTGATCATATCGATCGATTAATGACCAGAAATCCAATTACAGTATCATTAAAAACGAGTGTGGCAACAGCTGGCCATCAGATGATTTGGGAAGGAATTGATTTGCTTCCTGTAGCAGATGAACATGGCATTTTGCAGGGAGTTGTAAGCAGACAGGATGTCTTGAAAGCACTGCAAATGGCACAAAGGCAACCACAGCACGGAGAGACGATTGATGATTTGGTGAAGAAGGAAATGGAGATGGACGTGTCAAACGACGAGATGTTGATCAAATTTAACGTGACCCCTCAAATGACCAATCAATTTGGCGCGATTTCATACGGAGCTTTTACTACATTAATCGTCGAATCGGGTTCCTTCGCACTCAAAAAAGTTAAACGTGGGGAAAGTGTAATGGAGAATATCTCGATTTACTTTATTAAACCGATCCAAATCGAGTCAACAATTACAGTAAAACCACGAATTTTAGACATGAGCCGCAAATTCGCTAAGATGGACTTTGAGGTTTATAGTGAAGACTTGCTTGTCGGCAAGGCTTTAGCTACTTTCCAATTGCTTGAGCGATAAGGGGGAATCCCCTTGTGGATGAAAATATAGCGAAACGTATAGACGTAATCGGTTAAAAGAAGTGAAAAAAGTGATGCACAGCTGTGCATCACTTTTTGTTCAATTTTTCTTCTTCAGCGATATATTGACCATAATGACGTACTCGTTTACTGAAGCTTATGAAAACAAAGAAGCCAAATACAATCAAAATAGCGCAAATCACATATGTAAGTACTGTATGATAAAGGATGATTTGGTTTATGCCAAACAAGACTAACAATACTCCAAGCGATACACCTGCACGGCCTGCATACCACTTTTTGCGAATCGGTAAGTTTGTTCGGAATTGTTTTGTTTTGAAATATAGGTAAAATACAACCGTTATCACGACTAATAATGCTAAAATAATATTTACTATATTACTCATCGTGTTCCTCCTAAATGCAAAGCTATCTTTATTCTACTGATATTGTGTAGAAAAAGATAGTAGAAAGTAGGAGACGAGAGTTTGTAATTAAATGTACAGACAGATAATTAATTGATTAGAGAAGAAAGCACAATTCAACTATTGGAGCTTCATTTATCGTTTAAAGGAGACAAAAAAATATGAAAAAAGAGATTATCGATACAATTGCTGAGTACGACACGATTATAATTCACCGACATGTTCGTCCAGATGCAGATGCATACGGCTCACAGTTAGGGTTAAAAGCTATTTTACAAGCAACTTATCCAGAGAAAACTATCTACGCGGTAGGAGAGCACGACCATGTTTTTAGCTACTTAGGTTTGCCGGATGAAGTATCGGATGAGGCCTATAACAAAGCTTTAGTCATTTGCACAGATACAGCCAACACGGAACGAGTTGATGATCAACGTTATCATACCGGTGACTTTTTAATAAAGATTGACCACCATCCCAATGATGATCAATATGGCGACCTACTATGGGTGAACACTGCTGCTAGTTCAGCGAGTGAAATGATTTATGAATTGTATAAGGAAGGTAGCGAAACAGCCGGTTGGAAGATGAATCAAAATGGTGCCAGATTATTATTTGCAGGTATCGTGGGGGACACCGGACGTTTTATTTATCCAAGTACAACAGAAACTACCTTCAAAGTAGTGGGTGACCTCATCTCCTATGGTTTTGATCGGACTGAGCTTTTTAATAGTATGTATGAATTGGATCCTAATCTGTTACAACTGCAAGGATATATTTATCAAAATTTTGCAATGGATGAAACAGGCGCGGCATATATAAAATTGTCAAAACAACTACTAGAAGAATATGGCGTGAGCGCAAGCGACACTTCAGCATTAGTAAGCACGCTTGGCGATATTAAAGGAATTAAAGCATGGGCCATGTTTGTAGAGGAAGATAGCCAGATTCGTGTTCGATTACGTTCAAAGGGTCCTATCATCAATGAATTGGCTAAAAAATACCGGGGTGGAGGTCATCCTATGGCATCTGGTGCAACAATCTATCAGTGGTCAGAGGCTGACGAAGTGATTCAACAATTAAAAGCACTTTGCCATTAAGGATTAAAAAGAAAGGTAGAGATGATAATGCAGCCTGTCTATTCACAAATCGTTACAGCGGCTGATATGCTCAAAAGTACCATACGCATTGATGAACTCCTTTCATTTTTAAAAAGGGAAGGGGCCAAGGCAGCAGCGATTACTGATTCTAAATTATATGGTCTATTGCCTTTTTGGCGAGCATTCAAGCAAAGTTCAATACACCCTGTCATTGGCTTAACGGTACAAGTTGAGTTCTCCGCTGGTATATGCAGGCCGCTTGTACTGTATGCCCAAAATTACGAAGGATATCATCACCTATTGAAAATCAGTTCGTCGACATCATTGCGAGAAAACGAAGCATTGCCGCTGCGATGGCTGCATGGGTATCGGACAGGTTGCATTGCTTTGCTTCCTATTAATGATGAGAATTGGCAACAGGAAAAGGTATTTGAGGATATCGAGCAAATTGCGGAAATCTTTGATGCAGAGCACTTTGCTATTGGCATAGACCGACCAGGTGGAATTAAATCGCCTAGGGAAGACCAAATAGTTCACTATTGTACAGAACGTGCTATTACGATTTGCGCCACTCATTTGAGCACTTTTCTACAAGAAGATCATGCTGATGCATTTCAAGTGGCCAGGGCGATCGCATTAGGAACCAAAATGGCAGATCAGCAAAAACTGACATTACGAGAAAGACAGCAATATATACCTACTTCAGTTAATTGGAAAGAGTGGTTCCATGACAAAGAAGAGTGGTTAAAGGCAGCAGAAACTTTGCTTCTTTCTTGTCAGGTAGAACTAGATTACAAGAAAAGCCATATGCCCAAATTTCCTACACCCGATGGAGTAGATGCAACCGATCTTTTGAAGGATAAATGTCTAACTGGATTACGCCAAAGAGTTCCGAATGCAAACGAAAATTATCATAGCCGCCTACAATATGAATTAAGTATTATCACCAAAATGGGATTTGCAGATTACTTTTTGATAGTAGCCGATTATATTGAATACGCAAGGAGCAAAAATATATTGACAGGACCCGGCCGGGGATCTTCAGCCAGTTCATTAGTGGCGTATACAATGCGTATTACAGATGTCGATCCATTGCAATATGGCTTGCTTTTTGAACGATTTCTAAACCCGGAACGTATTACACTTCCTGATATAGATGTCGACTTCGCCGATTATCGTAGAGAAGAAGTCATTCAGTATGTAGCAGAGAAGTATGGGGCAAACTATACATCGCAAATTATTACATTTGGAACATTATCTGCTAAGGCAGTCGCAAGGGATGTAGCGAGAGTATTCGGCTTTAATACTGAAGAACTATCTTATATATCCTCACTCTTGCCAAATAGGCCTGGGCTGTCATTGCAAGAAGCTTGGCAGCAATCAGATGTCCTCAGAAACCATGTCAATTCTAGCGATCTGCATAAGAAATGGTTTCAAATAGCTCTTCAATTGGAAGGTTTACCGCGAAATGCATCAACACATGCGGCGGGCGTTGTGTTATCGCCAGAGCCGCTTGTCAACATTGTCCCAATAGAAAAAGGCAATGAAGGGCTCTATTTAACTCAATGGCCGATGGGAGATGTAGAATCTGTCGGATTATTAAAGATGGATTTTTTAGGACTTCGCAATTTAACAATCTTAGAGAGAATACGCTCTATGATTTTATATAATGAAGAACGCTTTTTACAGTTTGAGAAAATTCCATTACATGATTCGAAAACCTTTGAATTACTGAAAAATGGCGATACCAATGGCATTTTTCAATTAGAATCAGAAGGCATGAAGCAAGCCCTTAAAGAGATTAAGCCAACTTCCTTCAATGATATCGTTGCCGTGAATGCTTTATACCGACCAGGCCCTATGGAATTTATTCCTGTCTATAGTAAAAGGAAGCATGGGCTAGAAAAAGTCGAAATGCTGCACCCTGTGCTAGAGCCTATCTTAGGTGAAACGTATGGTGTCATCGTCTATCAAGAGCAAATATTGCAAATTGCCTCCCGTATGGCCGGATTCTCGATGGGAGAAGCTGATCTCTTACGCCGAGCTGTAAGTAAAAAAAAGAAGGAATTGCTCGATTCAGAACAAGAACACTTTGTCACAAGTAGTATTGAACAAGGGTTTGACAGAAAAGTAGCAGAGGAAGTTTATCAGCTCATTGTCAAATTTGCTAATTATGGATTTCCAAAGAGCCATGCAGTGGCGTATAGTATGATTTCATATCAAATGGCTTATTTGAAAGCTCATTTTCCGGCCTATTTTTATGCAGCCATGCTCACATCTGCTATGGGTAATCAAGAAAGATTCAATAAAATTCTGCAAGAGGCGAAGCAAAAAGGCATCGCTATTCTATCGCCATCCATCAATCGTAGTGGACGTTCATTTTACGTACAGAATGGATCCATTCGCTATGCTCTCTCAGCTATTAAAGGCGTGCCACATCCATTTTTAAACAAGCTAATAGAGCTGAGAAGGAATGGTCATGGAAATTGGCAGGATATTTTTGATTTAGCTTTAGACTTAACAGCTGTCCATTTTAATCGTAAAACCATAGAGCCACTTATTAAAGCTGGAGCGCTAGATGAATTCGGCAAGGATCGTGCTGTACTGTTGGCTACGATTGATGCGGCTGTCAAGCATGCGGAATTGTATCGACCAGATCAAGAAACAACATTATTAGATGATGACTCCTTCTTCTTTGGAAAGCCAAAGCACGCTAATGCAAGCCCAATCCCAGAAAAATTAAAGCTCCAGTACGAGAAAGAAGTGCTCGGTACATATATATCGATGCACCCGATTCAAAAGGTGAAGCAGGCTCAACATTTGGTAACACCAGCTTTTGATAACCTAAAAGGACTAAGAAGAAGACATTTTGTGAAAGTGGTTGGTTTAGTAACAGAGATAAAGCAAATTCGGACGAAAAAAGGCGAATTGATGGCTTTTGTACAACTAGAAGACGAAACGGGTATCCTTTCGCTTACCGTATTCCCTAAAGAATATCTTCACGCAATCGAATGGCTAAAGGAAGAACAGATTATAATGGCAGAGGGCAACTTGGAGCAAAGAAAAGGGCAAGTTCAGGTAATCTATAAAAAAGGGGCTGTCCTTTCATCGTAAAAAAAGGATATTGAGTTGATTAAAAAGAATACCCCCTAGAGAAGGAAAAAATTTGCTGGAGGGATTTTTATGATACTCGGATTGCATCACGCTCAAATTACGATACCTAAAGGAACTGAAGATCAAGGGAGAGAATTTTATTGTGGCATTCTCGGATTGTCAGAAAGGGAAAAGCCTGAATCACTAAAGGGAAGAGGTGGTTTTTGGTTGGAAGTCGGAGATCGAGAAGTTCATGTTGGAACAGAAGAAGGCTTTGACCGATTAACAACAAAAGCACATTTGGCCTATCAAGTGAAGAATCTATCAAACTGGAAAGAAAAATTAGAGAAGAATGGAATTCAGATTATTGAGGGCGTGCCAATCCCTGGTTTCAACCGTTTTGAGTTTAGAGATCCATTCGGAAATAGAGTTGAAATGATTGAGGCGCTATAGTATGTCTGCCTATCTTTTTAACTCTTTTACAAACTTTGCTGTAAAACCAAAAATCACTATGAAATCATAAAGAATTTGTCTAAACTGTGTGACTATCGCACAGTTTTTTTCTATAGCACTTTACTAAAATATATATTTTTTGCTATCATTATAAACAAAAGTGGTCTGACCACATTTTTCGACAATTTATTTATAGTAGGGAGATATAGCATGAGCGCTGAAAAGCCTGCTACAAAAATGTTTATCCAAATTGTGCGGGAATTGCGGGGGATTATTCAAGATGAAGAAATTCCACCCGGGGGCAAAATCCCATCAGAACGAGTGCTGGCTGAACGATTAAATGTTGGGCGTTCATCCATAAGAGAAGCGCTCCGTAGTCTAGAATTGCTGGGTTTAATTGAGACGCGCAGAGGTGGAGGTACCTTTGTAGCTGATTTTAATAACCATCAATTAGTCGAAGTATTGGCTATGTTTATTCTGCAAGAAGAAAAAGATATTAGAAACGTGCAAGCGGCACGGATGATTATTGAGCGTGATGCCATTCGAATAGTGGCTGAGGATGAGGCGCTCAGAAGTCTGCCGGTTTGGGAAAGTCTGTTAACGAATGTGATTATGAATGGAAAGATAGAGCGTGAAGACGTCATGAGAGAAATTATGATTGCATCACAGAATAGGCTTGTCTTAAAAATTTGGATTCTCTTAAAACAATACAGTAATGAACCCTATAAAAATCAATCAACGGCCGAAGAACAGCCGATAATTAAAATGTTTTTGAGTGAACTGATGCTAGGCCATACACAAAAAGCGATTGTGGCTTTTGAAGAATGGGCAGCGCTACTACATAAAGGGAGAGAATGACATGAGTATTCGCGATATATTTAAGAAAAATAAACCTAATCGAAAAACGATGACAAGCAAGGGACAGCATGATGTACCTGAAGGAATTGTGACAAAATGTCCTGAATGCAATCATGTTATGCTGACAAAAGATTTGCAAAAAAATCAAAAAGTATGTCCGAATTGCCAATATCATCACAAATTAACTTCCCAAGAACGTATAGAGGATTTCTTGGACGAAGGCACTTTCGAATCATTTGATGATCATTTGCAAACAGTCAATCCGTTAAATTTCCCCGGGTATGTTGAAAAAGTGAAATCTGATATGAAAAAGACAGGCTTAAATGAAGCTGTTTTAACGGGCACAGGCATGTTAGAAGGAAATAAAGTGGTTGTCGCTGTGATGGACTCTTTCTTCCGCATGGGTTCTATGGGATCTGTAGTCGGTGAAAAAATCACAAGAGCGATTGAAAAAGCGACAGAGCTTGGTGTACCATTTATTATCTTCACTGCTAGCGGCGGTGCGAGAATGCAAGAAGGTGTAATATCGCTCATGCAAATGGCTAAAACTAGCGTTGCATTAGAACGTCACGGAGCAAAAGGAAATTTGTTTATTTCCATCATGACTCACCCTACAACAGGGGGAGTATCTGCTAGCTTTGCATCCCTTGGTGATATTAACTTGGCGGAACCACAAGCGCTAATTGGTTTTGCAGGGCGCCGAGTAATCGAACAAACTGTAAGGGAAAAATTGCCGAATGATTTCCAAACAGCGGAATTCTTACTGGCACATGGTCAACTAGATGCTGTTGTCCCTCGCTCTGATATGCGTAAAACGGTTGGCACTTTAGTGAAATTGCACGTGAAGGAGGCAGTCTAATGGTAAAAACATTACCTTTTGAAGAACCACTTGTTCAATTGAAAACAAAAATTACTGAGTTGAAGGAATATACTTCTGACGCAGAAGTAGATTTAACAAAAGAAATTACACAATTAGAAGAACGATTCACCAATCTTGAAAAAGATATATATCATAATTTAAAACCGTGGGATCGTGTGCAAATCGCGCGTCATCCTGAACGTCCGACAACACTTGATTATGTGAAGGTTTTATTTGACGATTTTATCGAACTTCACGGTGACCGTAATTTCGGTGATGACGAAGCAATCGTAGGGGGAGTCGCCTCATTTGAAGAAACACCAATCACGATTATTGGCCATCAACGCGGGAAAGATACAAAAGAAAACATTCGTCGCAATTTTGGTATGCCTCATCCAGAAGGTTACCGAAAAGCGTTGCGCTTAATGAAGCAAGCTGAGAAATTTAAACGACCTATCATTTGCTTCATTGATACAAAAGGAGCTTATCCCGGAAAAGCAGCAGAAGAACGCGGGCAAAGTGAAGCGATTGCTCGGAATTTATTAGAAATGGCAGGATTGAAGGTGCCGATTATTAGTGTTGTTATCGGTGAAGGAGGAAGCGGCGGTGCACTTGCTTTAGGTGTTGCAAACCATGTGCATATGCTGGAAAACTCCACTTACTCTGTTATTTCGCCTGAAGGTGCCGCTTCTATACTGTGGAAAGATGCAACGCTAGCTCAAAAAGCGGCAGAAGCGATGCGTATTACGGCTCCAAATTTAAAAGAAGAAGAAATAATTGAAGAAATTGTTCCAGAAGTTTTAGGAGGCGCACATAAGGATATAGATACACAAGCATCTTATTTGAAAGAAGTTCTTTCTAAATCATTGAGTGAGTTGAAAACACTAGATGAAGAACAATTAATCGACCAACGCTACAACAAATTTAGGAAAATTGGTGTTTTTTCCGAAGAATAGTACAAAAAGACGTCTGACAAGTGCAATTAATGGTATATTATAAAGTAAAAGGCTGTTTTAAACGAAGAAAAGTCGTTTGAATCAGCCTATTTCTTTCATTCTATAGGATCAATCCTATCAGCAGGAGGATTTATACAAATGAAAAAAATTGGTGTGTTAACAAGCGGTGGAGATGCGCCTGGTATGAATGCAGCTGTTCGGGCAGTTGTCAGAAAAGCAATTTTTCACGGCATGGAAGTCGCGGGCATTTATCACGGCTATCAAGGATTAATCAATGGTAATATTGAAAATCTAGACGTAGGTGATGTAGGTGATATCATCCAGCGGGGTGGCACGATGCTACATTCCGCCAGATGTCTAGAATTTAAAACAGAAGAAGGGCAAAGAAAAGCAATCAGCCAGCTTAAAGAGCATGGCATCGAGGGCTTAGTCGTTATCGGCGGAGATGGTTCTTATCGAGGAGCCTTAGCTTTGAGCAAATTAGGTTTCCCTAGCGTAGGTGTACCAGGAACGATTGATAATGATATTCCTGGCACTGATTACACCATCGGTTTTGATACAGCTTTAAATACCATTATTGAAAGCATAGACAAAATCAGGGATACAGCAACTTCCCATGAGCGCTCGTTCATTATAGAAGTAATGGGACGCGATGCAGGTGACTTAGCATTATGGGCTGGCCTTGCTGGCGGTGCTGAAACTATCCTTATTCCAGAAGTTCCATCAGATATTGATGGACTTGTCAGACGCTTAGAGCAAGGATATGAACGTGGCAAAAAACATAGTATTATTATCGTCGCAGAAGGTGTCATGTCTGCAGGCGAGTTAGCTACACTATTAAAAGAAAAAGCGGATATAGAAACAAGAGTATCAGTATTAGGGCATATTCAACGCGGCGGGTCGCCGACGGGTCGTGATCGTGTATTAGCCAGTCAGCTAGGTGCAAAGGCAGTGGAAGTTTTAATGGAAGACCGAGGCGGAGTGGCAATTGGCATTCGTAACCATCAGGTGGTAGACTATGAATTGAGTGAAGCGTTTAATAAAGCACATAAAGCGGAATTATCTATGTATACCCTTTCGCAAGAACTATCGATCTAAAATTGGAGTGGTACTATAATGAGAAAAACTAAAATTGTTTGTACGATTGGACCAGCTAGTGAATCTAAAGAAACACTGATTGCCTTAATTGAAGCTGGAATGAATGTGGCTCGATTAAACTTTTCACACGGAAGTCATGAAGAACATGGAGCGCGAATTAAAACGATTCGTGAAGCAGCTCAAGCAACGGGAAAAGTAGTAGCAATCTTGCTTGATACTAAAGGACCTGAAATACGTACACATAATATGGAGAATGGCGCTATTGAGCTTACTGCAGGCCAAACGATTGATATCTCTATGTCTGAAGTGCTTGGCAATGAAAAAATGTTCTCAATTACGTACGAAAAATTAATTGAAGATGTGAGAGAAGGTTCTGTCATTCTACTTGATGATGGATTAATTGAACTTCAAGTGACAGGCATAGATAATGAGGCAGGCATTATCCATATGCTTGTCGTGAACGCAGGAGTACTTAAAAATAAAAAAGGCGTGAATGTTCCAGGCGTTTCTGTTCAATTGCCAGGAATTACTGAAAAAGATGCAGAAGATATCTTATTTGGTATTCAGCAAAATGTAGACTTTATCGCAGCTTCTTTTGTACGTCGACCATCAGATGTAATGGAAATTCGTCATTTGCTAGAGGAAAACGAAGGCAGCCATATCCATATCATCCCTAAAATCGAAAACCAAGAAGGCGTTGATAACATTGATGAGATTATCCAAGTCTCTGACGGTTTAATGGTGGCACGCGGTGACTTAGGTGTAGAAATACCAGCAGAAGAAGTACCTGTTGTCCAAAAAAGTTTGATTTCTAAATGTAATTGTGCTGGCAAACCGGTTATCACAGCTACTCAAATGTTGGATTCTATGCAACGCAACCCACGTCCAACACGTGCAGAAGCAAGTGACGTAGCCAACGCTATACTTGATGGTACAGATGCTATCATGCTTTCAGGAGAAACAGCAGCAGGCCTATATCCTGTAGAAGCTGTTAAAACGATGGACAAAATTGCCCACCGAATTGAGGAAACATTAGACCACCAACGTTTCGTTAATGAGCGCAGCAAAGAAAAAGGAACAAATCTGACAGAGTCGATTAGCCAAGCAGTAGCAGATACTTCATTGAACTTGCAAGTTGCGGCCATCTTAGCACCGACTGTAAGTGGAAACACAGCTAAAATGATTGCGAAATACCGTCCAGGTGTTCCAATTATCGCTATGACGTCTTCACAAGAAGTTTGCCGCAACCTGGCTTTAGTATGGGGCGTCGTACCAGTAGTAGGACCAAAAGTTACATCAACAGATGAAGTATTGGAACAAGCAGTCCATTCTAGTCTAGAAAAAGGTTACGTAAAACATGGGGACCTAGTTGTCATTACAGCAGGTGTACCAGTAGGTGAAGCTGGTACAACCAACTTAATGAAACTGCATGTAATTGGAGATATGATTACAAAAGGGCAGGGCATCGGCAAGACTACAGCAATCGGTAAAGCAGTAGTAGCACGCAATGCTGAGGAAGCATTAGCACAAGATCCGACAGATCGCATTATAGTAACAATTGGTTCTGATCGGGATATGATGCCTGCCTTAAGTAAATGTGCTGGTTTGATTACAGAAGAAGGCGGTTTAACAAGCCATGCCGCAGTAGTTGGCCTGAACTTAGGCATACCAGTTATCGTAGGAGTTAAAGACGCCACAAAAATTATTTCAGAAGGGCAAGAAGTATCAATGGATGCCGTTTCTGGGGTAATCTATTACGGTTCTTCGCGTATACTGTAGTTTGACAGTTGCTAATTAGCCATGACTATATTCAGTAATGGTGCTTCTCCAACAAAAAGAGGTGAAGGACATGAAAAAGTTTCTCCTACTATTAATCGCAATTCCGTTCATTGAACTGATTTTTGTGATGCTTTGTGGAAAGATGATTGGGGTTTTACCCACACTATTGTTGATCCTTTTCACAGGGATATTAGGTGTATATATGGCGAAAACAAAAGGATTAAAAGCCTTTGAACAGCTACAGAAGTCGATCAAAAACGGACAAGCTCCTGGTGATGCCATTATTGATGGAGTATTAACGTTGATAGGTGCTATTTTATTAGTCTTGCCTGGCTTTGTTTCGGATATTTTAGGTTTATTGCTTATGCTTCCATTCGTAAGGAAAATGGCGAAACCCGGAATTTATTACTGGCTACGTAAAAAAATGAAGAGTAAGCAAACTATCTTGATGCAAAGATAGGATGTTGCTTGAATTTAACGGCTATTAAAAGAACAAATGGACTGATGATAATGCCTGCTACTCCAAAAAGTAGTAAGCAAATGGCACTGATGATAAATGCATGGACTGAACGGATTTGCATGGTAGAAGCCCACATCATGGATTCTGCAAATTGCCTGATTAGTTGGATAGCCACATAAATTACGAGAAGTTGGATACCTAGAGCAACTTTTCCTATAATGATAAATACGGCGCCTAAAGGAATTAGAAATAAACCTATTCCTAAAAAAGGTAGAAAGTCACAAACAGAAACTAAGAAAGCTTTACCGACAGGTTGTTCGAAACCCAATGCATAAAATGATATCGACAGTAATGCAAATGTTAATATAGCAAGCCGAATTTCGACACCAATGAAATAGCTGAATAATAAAGCAGCTTCTTCAAATATCCTTTGAATAGATTCTCTAAAACGAGCAGGAATATAGACAAAAAACCATTGTCTATTCCTGCTTGTTTCATATAGAGCAAAGTAGAAAGCAATGATAAATATCGTTACTTCCACTAGATTTTGCATAATATCTTGGATGGATTGAAAAATCTTCGATAACATAACATCGATTAGAGAAAGTAATTGATCTTGAATTTGAGCGATAATTCCTGAAGGAATATGAATCAATGCAGACATTTCGGATAAGCGGCTTTTAAGCACAGGCAACGTATCGATTAGAACAGTTGCTATAAATAAAAAGACAGCAGCAATGCTCGCAATAATGAAGATTTCAGCCAGTAATGCTGCTAAAAAAGAGGGGACTTTCAAACGTTTATGTAAAAAATGAAGAATAGGCGATAGAAAGTATGCGAACACAATGGCGAGCGTAATTGGCAATATGGCCCAAGAAAATAGAGCTAAAAGCAGTACAAAGCCCCAAAATTTGAGCTTTGATTGCAATTTTTTATCAGAAATTTTTATAATTATTCCTCCAACTTCCACTAATTCCTTTAAGTTACATTTAATCGAAAATTCTATTAATTGCTTAATAAATGCATAGATAATCTCCAAAAATCCAATTTTTTAATGAATGAGTGTTTTTCATTCACAAATACGACAAAGTTTATTATAATATCATTGTAAGCGATTTACTTATAGGTTCATATGGATCACGTTCAATGTTGATATTATCAACATAATTTGGTACAAAAAGGAGCGAGATAAAATGGCAACAACTAAAGGTTTAGAAGGCGTTGTAGCAGCTGAAACAAAAATTAGCTCAATCATTGATGATACTCTTACATATGTAGGCTATAACATTGATGATTTAGCTGAAAACGCATCTTTTGAAGAGGTAGTGTACTTACTATGGCACACACGCTTGCCTAAAGCGGACGAACTAGCAGAAATGAAACAACAGCTAGCTGAGCAAATGGAAGTGCCACAAGCAGTGCTAGACCACTTCAAAACTTACGACATCAAAGCAGTACATCCTATGGCTGCCTTGCGTACAGTAGTTTCTTTACTAGCTTTATATGATGAAGATGCTGAAGTTATGTCAGACGAAGCGAACTATCGCAAAGCAATCAAATTGCAAGCTCGCATGGCAACAGTTGTAACAGCATTTGCTCGTATTCGTGCAGGCAAAGAACCGATTGCACCGAAAAAAGATTTATCTTATGCGGCGAACTTCTTGTACATGCTTTCTGGTAATATTCCAGAACCAATCGAAGAAGAAGCATTCAATAAAGCTTTAGTGCTTCATGCAGACCATGAACTAAATGCTTCTACATTCACTGCTCGTGTATGTGTAGCTACATTATCTGATATGTATTCAGGTGTTACTGCAGCGATTGGCGCTCTTAAGGGCCCTCTTCATGGTGGTGCCAATGAACAAGTGATGAAAATGTTATCAGAAATTGGTTCTATTGATAATGTTGAATCTTATATCCAAAATAAATTAGACAACAAAGAAAAAATCATGGGCTTCGGACACCGCGTATACCGCCAAGGCGATCCTCGCGCGAAGCACTTACGTGATATGTCTGAAAAATTAACAAAACTTAACGGCAATCCTGAACTTTACGAAATGTCAGTGAAAATTCACGATATGATCGTAGAGCAAAAACACCTTCCAGCAAATGTTGATTTCTTCTCTGCATCTGTTTATGACGCGTTAGGTATTGAACACGATCTATTTACACCAGTATTTGCGGTTTCACGCGTATCTGGTTGGGTAGCTCATATTCTTGAACAATATGCGAACAACCGTCTAATCCGTCCACGTGCAGAATACGTTGGACCAGGCATGCAAACTTATGTGCCAGTAGAAGAAAGATAGTTTGCAAGATTTGGTAAGTAAACGGCAAACATTGGAATATTCCTAATGTTTGAGCGTTGAACCCAGCATTACAGGCAGCGGCTGCCAAGAAGGTGTCGTGCATGTAAATGTAGGGTAAAATAAATAGGGCGACGCTTCTATAGCGCTTGCCCTATGTGTATGAATATAGGAGGCAAGGAACAAATGGCTAATGACAAAATCGTAGTAGAAAATGGTGTACTAAACGTACCAAACAATCCTGTAATTCCATTTATCGAAGGTGACGGTATCGGTCCTGATATCTGGGCAGCTGCTTCACGCGTTATCGATGCTGCAGTAGAAAAAGCGTACAATGGTGAAAAGAAAATTGAATGGCTTGAAGTTTTAGCTGGCCAAAAAGCATTCGACAAAACAGGTGAATGGCTGCCACAAGAAACTTTAGACAAAATCAATGAATATTTAATCGCTATTAAAGGTCCTCTTACAACACCAATCGGTGGAGGTATCCGCTCTCTAAACGTGGCGCTTCGCCAACAACTTGACCTTTATGTTTGCTTGCGTCCTGTACGTCATTTTGAAGGTGTTCCTTCTCCAGTTAAACGTCCAGAAGATGTTGACATGGTAATCTTCCGTGAAAACACTGAAGATATCTATGCTGGTATTGAATACAAAGAAGGTTCAGATGAAGTGAAAAAAGTCATCAACTTCCTTAAAACAGAAATGGGCGTAAACAAAATCCGCTTCCCAGAAACTTCTGGTATCGGTATTAAACCTGTTTCAAAAGAAGGTACAGAACGCTTAGTACGTGCTGCAATCAACTATGCAATCAAAGAAGGCCGCAAATCGGTTACTTTAGTTCATAAAGGTAACATCATGAAATTCACTGAAGGTGCTTTCAAAACATGGGGCTATGCAGTAGCTGAAAATGAATTTGCAGACAAGACTTTCACTTGGAACCAATATGATGCTATTAAAGAAGAAAAAGGCCAAGAAGCTGCTGATAAAGCTCAAGAAGAAGCATTATCTGCTGGTAAAATCCTAATTAAAGATTCTATCGCTGATATCTTCTTACAACAAATCTTGACTCGTCCAAAAGAATTTGATGTTGTTGCAACAATGAACTTAAACGGCGACTATATTTCTGATGCATTGGCTGCACAAGTTGGTGGTATCGGTATTGCTCCAGGAGCAAATATCAACTATGTATCTGGACACGCTATTTTCGAAGCTACACATGGTACAGCTCCTAAATATGCTGGTTTAGATAAAGTAAACCCATCATCAGTACTACTTTCAGGCGTATTAATGCTTGAACACTTAGGCTGGAAAGAAGCTGCTGATTTAATCACTGCTTCTGTGGAAAATACAATTGCTTCTAAAGTTGTAACTTATGACTTTGCGCGTCTAATGGACGGTGCGAAAGAAGTAAAAACATCTGAATTCGCAGATGAACTAATCAAAAATATGTAATTTAACAAAAAGGAAAAGGGAACAGTTTTGCTCCCTTTTCCTTTTTTTACACTATACGAAAAGGAGCAGGTAAGAATGGCAACTAATCGAAAAAAAATTTCCGTTATTGGAGCAGGTTTTACTGGTGCAACAGCTGCATTTTTATTAGCGCAAAAAGAATTGGGTGATGTTGTTTTAGTTGATATTCCTCAAGCAGAAAATTCTACGAAGGGTAAGGCTTTAGATATGGCAGAAGCTGCACCTGTACTAGGATTTGACGCGAAAGTCATCGGCACAGCAAACTACGAAGATACCAAAGATTCGGATATCGTCATTATTACCGCAGGTGTTGCTAGAAAGCCCGGTATGAGCCGAGATGATTTGGTGCAAATCAATCAATCTGTCATGAAATCTGTTACTGCAGAGATTGTAAAGCATGCGCCTAATTCTACTATTATCGTGTTGACCAATCCAGTCGATGCGATGACATACACCGTATATGAAGAGTCAGGCTTCCCGAAAAATCGCGTTATTGGCCAATCAGGAGTTCTAGACACTGCACGCTTCCGCACGTTTGTCGCTGAGGAATTAAATCTTTCTATTAAAGATATTACTGGCTTCGTGCTTGGTGGTCATGGCGATTCAATGGTGCCACTTACCCGCTATTCGTATGCTGGGGGAATACCGCTTGAAACATTAATTCCAAAGGAACGCCTAGATGAAATTGTGGCTCGCACACGGACAGGCGGAGGAGAAATCGTCAACTTGCTTGGTACTGGCTCTGCATACTATGCGCCGGCTGCTGCTCTTGTAGAAATGGCTGAGGCCATCTTACGTGACCAACATCGGATTTTACCTTCCATTGCCTACTTGGAAGGTGAATACGGCTACAATGGGATATATCTTGGAGTACCAACAATTCTCGGAGGCGACGGCATCGAGAAGATTATTGAGTTGGACTTAACCACAGATGAAAAAGCCTCTTTGGACAATTCGGCTGAAGCTGTAAAAAATGTGATGAATGTACTTTCCTAGCATCTAAAGCAGGGGGATAGGCAATAGTTGCCTATCCCTTTTAATTTTGGATAATAACTCGATTTTTCAGTCAATTGCTGATACTATGGAAATATAGAAAGCTCTAAAGGGGGGTTCTTGTGTTACTCGATAAAAAAAGAAAACTCGGAAAAAGTTTAGAAGAACTAGCCGTAGGCGATTCAATCTTGCTGACTGAGAAAATTGAAGATAAAGATCTCTTGTTGTATTTAGGTCTTACCAATGACAATAACCCATTATACATTCAACATGACTATGCTGCGGAAACATCTTTTGAAAAACCCGTAGTGCCTGCAATCATGCTTGCAGGTGTTGTTAGTTCTGCCGTTTCTAAGCATCTGCCAGGACCAGGCGCTTATATAAGAGAGCAACACTTCCAATACCCAAAACCCTTGTATCATTACGATACGATAAGTATTGAGTTAATATTGAAAGAAATCAAACGTGAGCAATCTGAAGTTATTATTTCAGTCGAAGGAAAAGACAGTAAAGAAGAGATTGTATTAAAAGGAACTATTGTCGCAGTTCCGCCTACACATCCATTATAAAGTTTTCTACTACTGCGGAGGCAAAAACATGAACCCAAAGGTTTTAATTATTGAAGATGAAATTTCGATATCAACATTATTAGAATACAATTTAAAACAAGCAGAATATGATGTAATCACAGCTTTAGATGGCCAAGAAGGCTTAAAGCGTGCTATAGAAGAACAACCAGATTTGATTTTGCTAGATCTGATGTTACCAAAATTAGACGGTATGGAAGTTTGTAAAGAACTTCGTGTACAGAAGATCAACACACCCATTATTATGCTGACAGCAAAAGACGATGAATTTGACAAAGTGCTAGGGCTCGAATTAGGCGCAGACGATTATATGACAAAGCCTTTTAGTCCCCGTGAGGTCATTGCCCGCGTTAAGGCAGTTTTAAGACGATCAAAAGTAGGCGAACGGCAAGCGAAAGAAGAAACAAGTGAGCTAGTTTATCATATGGGACATCTTAAGGTGCTTCCAACACGCTTTGAAGCCTATTTAGACGGAAAACCACTTGAATTTACACCAAAGGAATTTGAACTATTAATCTATCTATTACAAAATAAGAATAGAGTGCTTACCCGCGATCAATTATTAAGCTCTGTTTGGCATTATGATTTTGCTG
This sequence comes from Rummeliibacillus stabekisii, assembly GCF_007988965.1. Lineage (GTDB taxonomy): Bacteria > Bacillota > Bacilli > Bacillales_A > Planococcaceae > Rummeliibacillus > Rummeliibacillus stabekisii. The sequence goes on along the minus strand of NZ_BJVD01000003.1, from coordinate 187,803 downwards.
GCGATACGCGGATTGTAGATGTCCATATCAGCCATTTGCGTGAACAGATTGAAGAAAATAGCCGAAAACCTAAGTACATAAAAACAATTCGTGGTTTAGGCTATAAATTTGAGGAGCCTAAAGTTTAATGCACTCATTGCGATTCCGTTTACTGTCTATATTTGGTACATTATTTCTTGTTACATTGGCTGGTCTGGGCTTTACACTAGGGCAGCTTTTTCCGCTTTTAGTAAAAGATTCGATGGCCACCAATACATTGGAGTCTAAAGAAAATGTGTCACAAGCCATTGAAAAGCTGCCTTATCCTATTACTCAAACAGAAAAAAATCAGGTTATAGATTCAATTGCCCACAATACAAAAGCGCAAGACTTAACAGATATCCGCTTACAGCTTTGGTTGTTAATAGGCATTATTTTTGTAGTGGCATTTATTTTGTTGTTATTTGTGACCGACCGTTTAATTAAAAATCTAGCAAGGCCTATTGATCATGCAAGAAAGACAGCCCTTCAATTAGCTGAGGGTAATTACCGTGCAAGAACATACGAAATAACAGGCTCACCTACGCTCCGATTAAGCAAGGCGATGAATGTCCTAGCAAGAAGTTTGCAGGAAATCATGACCACAAGAGAGATTGAACAAGAACGGTTAAAAACCTTAATTGAAAATATGGGAAGCGCACTAGTGATGATTGGTAGAAAAGGTGAAATTACCATCACCAACCGTATTTTTACGGAATTATTCCATCAGGAGTACGCAGAAATACAGCAACAGCAATTCCGCCATTTGGGTTTGCCGGAAGAGTTGGTCGATTTTGTAGACCATGTATTCATGACAGAAGTGCCATATAGAAAGCAGCTGCATTTAAAAATACAGCAAGAATTCCGCGATATAGAAGTATATGGAGCGCCGGTAGTTGGTGAACATGGCCTTTGGCTTGGCGTTGTAATCGTTATTCACGATATTACGGAAGTGGTCATGCTTGAACAGATACGCAAAGATTTTGTAGTGAATGTTTCGCATGAACTAAGGACCCCTGTTACGTCGATTAAAGGTTTTTCAGAAACACTCTTGGATGGTGCTTACAATGATCAAAGTACTTTACTGTATTTCTTAGATATTATCAACAAGGAGAGCAATCGGCTGCAAATTCTTGTCAATGATCTTCTAGACTTATCGAAGATTGAGCGACTAGGATTTACGGTCAATATGGAAAAAACAAGCTTGCGTGATATTATTGTTCAAACAGTTGATATGATTCACTCAAAGTTAGAAGCGAAAGAGATGGAGTTTGAAGCAGAAATAGACCAAGATGTCATCATTAATGGAGACCCCCATCGGTTGGTCCAAATACTCTTGAACCTTATGGACAATGCCATCAATTATTCAGAAGAAAATTCAAAAATTACATTAAGGCTTTATAAAAAAGGACATGAGGGAATTATTGAAATTGAAGATGAAGGGGTAGGTATCCAAGAAGAGGAGATTCCTCGGGTATTCGAACGTTTTTATCGTGTGGACCGTGACCGTAGCCGTAAATCAGGTGGTACCGGTTTAGGCCTAGCAATCGTCAAGCATTTAGTAGAAGCACACCATGGCAAAATACAAGTTGACAGTGTTGAGGGAAAAGGAACAACCATGCGACTGTTTTTCAATCTAGCGTAAAACGAGGAATTAGTTTCCTCGTTTTTTTATTTGGTTAAAATGCATTTTGCTCTTTTTAAATGAAATATAAGGGTAAAGATTACTACCTATAAATGCGTGTGTGCCGCTTACTCTCGATTAGATTAAGTAATTTCCACTGAGTTATAAATAGGGTCTGCGTCTTTTTTTCTTTCCAGAAGCATGCATGGTAAAATATGAAGAAGAGCAAAGTGTATCTATCAAAGTGGGCTATCGACAGAATGAAGAAAAGCCTCAATATATAATTTGTTGAATGATAACTATAAGAAGAAAAACATATCTAGGAGAGTGCCAAAATGACAAAGGAAAAATTGCTGTTATTGGATGGAAATAGTCTGGCATACCGAGCATTTTTTGCGCTGCCGTTGTTAACGAACGACCAAGGTATCCATACCAATGCGGTGTATGGCTTTACCACCATGCTACAAAAGATTTTAGAAGAAGAAAAGCCAACAAAGATGCTAGTAGCATTTGATGCAGGGAAAACCACATTCCGCCACAGCACCTATTCAGAGTATAAAGGCGGGAGACAAAAAACGCCGCCGGAACTATCGGAGCAATTCCCTTATTTAAGGAAATTACTAGATGCGTATCGTATTAAACAATATGAATTAGATCTCTATGAAGCAGATGATATCATCGGGACACTAAGTAAAGAAGCAGATGAGCAAAAACTCGAAGTGATTATTGTATCAGGTGACAAGGATTTAACGCAGCTCGCATCTGATAACACAACCGTGTATATTACACGCAAAGGAATTACAGATATCGAACATTACACACCAAGCCATATTGAAGAAAAGTATGGGCTAACACCTCATCAAATTATTGATATGAAAGGCTTAATGGGCGATTCATCCGATAATATTCCAGGAGTGCCAGGTGTCGGGGAAAAAACAGCCATCAAATTGCTTAAACAATACCCGACCATTGAAGAACTCTATCAGCATATCGATGAAGTTAGTGGTGCCAAGCTGAAGGAAAAACTGGCAGCAAATGAAGAACAAGCAAAAATGAGTAAGGAGCTTGCAACCATCAATCGCCAAGCACCGATAGATATTAAGATTGAAGAGTTAAATTATGAAGGACCTGATGTCGATACGCTGTTCTCTTTATGGCAAGATCTATCCTTTAAGTCTCTGATTCAAAAGAGCGAATTTGAAACCGAGGAAAAGGAAATTGAAGCCATCGAACTGGATATCGTCGAAACAATAACAAAAGATCAATTGGCAAGTCCAATGGCGATTCATTTGGAACTTGAAAATGAGAGCTATCATACATGCAAACGTTTTGGTCTGGCCTTATCAAACGGAAACAAGACGTATTATATCCCATTTGAACAATTGCAAAATTCACTCGAGTTAATTGATTGGCTTCAGGATGAAAATCAGAAAAAATATGTTTTTGATTCCAAAGCGATACAATCAGCTCTTTATCGAAGCGATATCCATTTAAAAGGAGTAGAATTCGATTTAATACTGGCGGCTTATATCGTGAATCCAGCAATGTCTACAGATGATTTGGCAGCTGTAGCAAAAGAATTTGGTTATCGCGATGTCCAAACCAATGACATTATTTATGGTAAAGGTGCGAAGAAAGCGATCCCGAGCCAAGAAGTCATTGCAGAACATGCCAGCAGAAAAGCGAATGCTGTTTTCCACTTGCAGACAAAGCTTGAAGAACAATTAAAAGAGAATGAACAATTTGATTTATACCGAAATTTGGAATTGCCGCTCGCTTCGATTCTTAGTGAAATGGAAAGTGAAGGAATTACAGTAGATCGGGAACGACTTGTTGAGATGGGCCGAGAGCTTGCTGAAAAATTAAAGAGTATTGAAGAAGAAATATACCAAGCAGCTGGCGAAAAATTCAATATCAATTCACCTAAACAGTTGGGTGTTATTCTATTTGAAAAATTAGGCCTGCCGATAATTAAAAAGACCAAAACCGGCTATTCTACAGCTGCTGATGTGCTCGAAAAATTGGCACCGGAGCATGAGATTATCCAGCATATTTTAGAATACCGTCAACTAGGAAAGCTGCAATCCACTTATATTGAGGGCTTGTTAAAAGTGATTCTAGAAGATGGGAAAATCCATACACGCTATCAGCAAGCATTAACCTCTACTGGACGATTAAGCTCTATTGATCCTAATCTGCAAAATATCCCAGTGCGTTTGGAAGAGGGACGAAAAATCCGCCAAGCATTTGTGCCTTCTCATCCCGAATGGAAGCTATTTGCTGCCGATTATTCGCAAATTGAATTGAGAGTTCTCGCACATATGGCGAATGATGAAAATCTGAAAAGCGCTTTTGTGCATGATCAAGACATTCATACAAAAACGGCTATGACGGTATTCCATGTTGAGGCAGATGAAGTGACTTCCGATATGAGACGTGCCGCAAAAGCAGTAAACTTTGGGATTGTTTATGGTATTAGTGATTATGGGTTATCTCAAAACTTAAATATTACGCGAAAAGAAGCTGCAGACTTTATCGAACGCTATCTATCCAGTTTCCCAGGCGTTAAAAAATATATGGCAGAAAGTATTCAAGAAGCTAAAGAAAAAGGATTTGCAGCAACCATCTTAAATCGTCGCCGCTATCTACCTGATCTGCATAGTTCTAATTTTAATCTACGAAGCTTTGCAGAACGGACAGCAATGAATACACCAATCCAAGGCAGTGCGGCAGATATTATCAAAAAAGCGATGATAGATATGGCAAAAGCTTTAAAAGAGCATAACCTAAAAGCAAAAATGTTGTTACAGGTGCACGATGAATTGATTTTTGAAGCACCGAATGAAGAAATCGCCATACTAGAAAAATTAGTACCTGAAGTGATGGCGAATGCCATTAAACTCCAGGTGCCACTAAAAGCAGAATTCGCTTCAGGCGATACGTGGTATGAAACAAAGTAAGGAAGTGATAACATGCCTGAATTACCAGAAGTAGAAGGTGTTGTACGTTCGCTTCAACCTGTCGTGGCGGGAAAAACTATCCGTCACGTCGAGGTTTCAAATACGATCTGTACATCGATCAACAAAGGGAAGGCGTGTATTATAAAAGGAATGGACCCTGAGACCTTTTCTAATAGGTTGAAAGGGTCAAAGATAATAGATGTTGAACGAAGATCCAAATATATATATTTCTATTTGGAGAATGGGGCAGATGAAGCGATTCTCGTGAACCATTTAGGCATGACAGGCGCATGGTTTCATGTCCATTCGCTCAACGAAATTAAAGAAGAAAAGTTTCGTAAGCATATCCATGTCATATTGGCTTTTGAAGAAGATGAATTTCTTGTTTATGCGGATATTAGGCGGTTTGGAGAGTTAAGGCTCCTTGATTCGATTGCGGATCATCCACCTTTGCTTGAGATTGCTCCTGAACCATTTTCACCGGGGGCACTGGAATATTTCCTAATGAAATCTGTCTTGCCTAAATATGCGAATAAACCTGTGAAGGAAGTAATCATGGACAGTCATGTCGTTGCTGGATGTGGCAATATTTATGCAACAGAAGCGCTTTTTCGCATGAAAATTCATCCGAACAGGAAAATTGCGCGCATTAGTGAAAAGCGGAAAAAAGACTTATTCGCACACATTGTCGCTATCTTACAAGAAAGTATAGAAGCAGGTGGTTCTAGTATATCAGACTATCGGAATATAAATGGAGAAGCAGGGAGCATGCAAAATCGTCTTCAAATGTACGGTAGGAAAGCGTGTCCAATATGTCATACTAATACAAAACAAATGGTAATCGCGGGCAGGAATTCGGTCTATTGTCCGCATTGCCAACATTAAAGGTGAGTGAGTAATTTGATTATCGGCTTGACTGGGAGCATTGCCAGCGGAAAAAGTACAGTAGCGAAAATGCTGGAGGAAGTAGGACTGCCGATTGTAGATGCAGATCTTGTAGCGCGCATCGTTGTGGAACCAGGTACCCCCACATTGGAGAAAATAAGCGAAGTGTTTGGCAAAGAAGTATTACTAGAAAACGGTGAGTTAAACCGTGAAAAATTGGGGGAAATCATCTTCCATAATCCCGCTAAACGGGTAGAGTTAAATTCGATTATGCATCCAGCTATACGGCAAGAAATGCTGAGACAACGCGATGAACTAACTGAAGCAGGGGAGCCACATATCGTAATGGATATTCCTTTGTTGTTTGAAAGCCATCTGCAGCATTTTGTTGAAAAAATCCTTGTTGTCTCTGTGACAGAAGAGAACCAATTAACTCGCCTGATGGAGAGAAATCATTTGTCAAAGGAAGAAGCGTTAGCACGAATTGCTACGCAGCTGCCTCTCTCTGAAAAAGAAAAAGGTGCAGATGCAGTCATTTATAACAATCGTGACTTAGAGAATACACGTACACAATTGTTAGCTATTCTAAAAGAGTGGGACATTATTTAATCAAAGTATACAATTGTCTGAAAATATACTGAAAATATAAACTTTAAGCTATAAGCACTATAATAGGTTTTCCTTTCTGTTTAATGTGTTATACTATTTGTGAGATAAGTAATTAAGTATAACGCGCTAAACAGGGAGGATTTTTTTCATGACAGTTTCTATCGCTATTAATGGTTTTGGTCGTATCGGCCGTATGGTTTTCCGCCAAGCGATTTTGCAAGATGATCTTAATATTGTGGCAATTAATGCTAGCTATCCTGCTGAGACATTGGCTCATTTGGTGAAATATGATACAACACACGGTAAATTTGAAGGTGAAATCGAAGCCACTGAGAATGCTTTGATTGTTAACGGCAAACACGTACAACTTGTAAGCGACCGTAATCCAGCAAATTTACCTTGGAAAGAGTTGGGTGTTGATCTTGTCATTGAAGCAACAGGTAAATTCAATGAGCGTAGCAAAGCAGCTTTGCACCTTGAAGCAGGCGCAAAAAAAGTTATTTTAACAGCGCCGGGTAAAAATGAAGACATTACAGTAGTAATGGGTGTAAACGATGATAAACTTGATCTTGCAAAACATGATGTCATTTCTAATGCTAGCTGTACAACAAACTGTCTAGCGCCTGTCGCGAAAGTACTAAACGACACATTCGGAATTGAGAACGGATTAATGACGACTGTCCATTCTTATACGAATGACCAAAAAAATATAGACAATCCACATAAAGATTTGCGTCGTGCAAGAGCATGTGCTGAATCTATTATTCCTACCTCTACAGGTGCCGCGAAAGCGCTAACACTTGTATTGCCGGAATTACAAGGGAAATTGCACGGTATGGCATTACGTGTTCCAACACCAAACGTATCACTTGTTGACCTTGTTGTAGATTTGAAACGTGATGTTACAGCTGAGGAAGTGAATGAAGCATTCCAACAAGCAACTGAAGGTTCGCTAAAAGGAATCCTTGAATTTACAATGGAGCCTCTTGTATCAAGCGACTTCAACAGCAATCCATCTTCTGCAATTATTGACGGTCTGTCTACGATGACAATTGGTGACAATAAAGTTAAGGTGCTTGCTTGGTATGATAATGAATGGGGTTATTCTGCGAGAGTAGTAGACTTAACGAAAAAAGTAGTCGCAGGTTTAAAAGAAACTGTAAATGTATAGAATTTAATTTCAGATAGCCTTCTAATCTACTACTAGGTTAGAAGGTTTTTTATTTAGCTATGACCTATAAGTACTCAAAAAGAGGCACATGCATTCTATTTATCCACTTGTTCCGTTTTTGGTACACTTTTTTCGGCTATTTCGCACATTTTTTGATATAATAGATAAACTAATATGTTGCGTAATCAGGAGAGAAAAATTATGAAATGTCCAGCTTGTCAATATAATGGAACAAAAGTGATCGATAGCCGGCCTGTTGATGATAATAAAGCGATACGCCGCCGAAGAGAATGTGAATCTTGCAGTTATCGCTTTACTACATTTGAAAAAGTAGAAGAAATGCCGCTGATTGTCATCAAAAAAGACGGCTCACGCGAAGAATTTAGCCGTGAGAAAGTATTGCGGGGGCTCATCCGTGCATGTGAAAAACGACCAGTCGCTTTAAATGTGTTGGAGGAACTGGTTTTTAATATTGAACAATGTCTCCGTAGGATCGGCAATGCAGAAGTTCGTTCTGAGGATATTGGCGAGATGGTCATGGAGCGTCTCTCTAAAATAGATGAAGTTTCGTATGTCCGCTTTGCATCTGTTTACCGCCAATTTAAAGATATTAATGTGTTTATTGATGAATTAAGAGAGCTGATTGAAAGACAGTCAAAGGAAACCGAAAGTGGACACTAATCAAGGTGGAGATGTTGGCTAATGAACTTATTTAAAGAACTGCAACCAGTTGATCGCTTAACTATTCGTGTGCCTTTTCCCTTGTCCAGCTATGATCGAAAATTAATTACATTACTATATCAACCGTTGATCGGTGCAGAGCCGATCAGCCTTTATTTTTTATTATGGGCAGAAGGAGAGAATATAGAGGATTACTCCATGTCCCATTATCATTTAATGAATTCATTAGATTTGCCTATTGCGCGTATCTTTGAATCAAGGATTGCACTAGAAGCAATTGGTCTTTTACGCACATGGCGTAAAGACGAGCAAGAAACACGTTCTTTTATATATGATGTCATGCCGCCGCTTGATGCCGCTGCTTTCTTTGATGACCCGCTTCTTTCCATGTTTTTGTTTAGCAAGATTGGCGAAACGGCTTACCGTAATTTGCGCCAGCGTTTTGTGACAAAAGGGTTATCGAACTTTGGATATCAAGAGGTGTCACGTTCATTCACGGATGTGTATCGTCCCGTTTCGCATAATATCCCATCAGATGGTATCCAATTGACAGGATTACAGGAAAAGCCGAAAGAGCTTCCGTTCCACTATGAAGAATTCGATTTTCAATTGCTGCGGACGAGTCTGTCTGAACAGCTTGTCCCTTCTTCTATTCTGACTGCAGAAATTAAAGCTACGATTGCAAAGTTGGCCTTTTTATATCATTTGACTCCATTTGATATGCAAAAAGTGATTCTTCTAGCATTAGATGACGGGATGAATTTAAGTGATCTACGATTGAAGAAAGAAGCAGCTGATTATTATAAACTCACCGTTTCAAAAGAGCCACCGTCCATGCAGCCGATTGCCCAAAAACAAGAAGTATTTGAGCATACGCCAATTATAGAAGAAGACTTAAATCCGATGGAAATGGAATTAATCCGATGGTTTGAATCTTCTTCACCCATCGATGTCCTAAAAGATGTAGCGGGCGGTAGAGAACCGTTCCCAAATGATATTCAATTAGTGGAAGACTTGGTAATGCAATATGAGATGTCAACGCCTGTTGTTAATGTACTCATACATTATGTTTTTCTGCGTAACCACGGAAAGTTGAACCGCAAATACATTGAGACCATTGCCTCTCATTGGCGACATACAGGTGTAAAAACAGCGCGGGAAGCAATGAAATTAGCGAGGGAATTTGAAGAACAAAAAAGCAATGACCCAAAACAACAGCTTCCTAGCGAAAAGAAAGATTATACAAAAGAATATAAAGTTCTCAAAGCAAGCGCAGGTGCATTTTATCATTTAGCTCATTTTGTAGACAAGGATTTTCAAAATCCTGCTGCTTTAAAAAAAGAGGCTATTACAATACTGGAGCAAGCCTCACCGAAGGAATTGCTAAGCATGCTTGTAAAAGGGAAAACGCCGTTTGAAAAGGATGTTAAGGTGGTTGAAGATTTTACTGCGAAATATGACGACATTAATAAATCAGTTATGAATACATTAATTCATTATGCTTACTATGTAAGCAACGCTAATCTAAACAGTTCTTTTATTCAGTCTATCGCAACAAATTGGCGAAAGAATAATGTTCAAAGTGCTGAAGGGGCGTTCAAATTTGCGGAGGATTATCAGCTCCAAAAGAATCGGAAGCAATATACCCCGAAAAATCAAACATACAACCAAAAGCAAAATGTACCTGACTGGTACTATGAAAATAAAATGAAACAACAGCAGAAAAAAGAGGAAAACAAAGAAACAACTCATACCGATTATGATAAGAAACGGCAAGAAGTAATGAAAAAATTAGGATTGAAAGAAGGAGAGGTGGATTCATAACATGCAGCCGATTAACAGAGAACTGAAAAAAATGATGGATTCACAATTTCAATCACGCTATAACGAAATGCAAAAAGAAATCTTAGAAAATCAAAATGTTCAAAAGTTTCTCGCTGAAAATGATCAAGTTGCCAATAGGGAAATGGTCGAAAGAGGTTTAGGCAAGCTTTATGAATATGTCAATCAGCATCATGACTGCAGTGCTTGCGAATCTGTCGCTCTCTGTAAAAATGCGATCAATGGCTTCATTCCAAAGCTCACAGTCATTAGAGGGCAAATCGATCTTGAATACATTCCATGCCAAACTAAGAGGATGGAAGATAACCGTCGTAGGGCAGCTTCGATGATTTCTAGTATGCATATGCCTAAGGATGTATTGAAAGCTCGTATTGATGACTTGGATAAAAGCAATCCTTCTAAGGAGACAATCAGTGATGTAGCAGAACTGTTTATTCAAAAAGTACGCAAAACAGGTGAATTACCGAAGACTGGCTATTATATTTATGGCAACTTTGGTGTTGGTAAATCATATGTACTTGGCGCCATTGCCAATGAACTGGCAACCATGGAAATTAAAACAGTTATGGTATATGTCCCAGATTTTCTAAGTGAATTAAAGAGTGCTATTGGTGATCAAACGCTGTCAGAAAAAGTGGATTTCGTCAAAAAAGCACCCGTCTTAATGCTGGATGATATAGGGGCAGAGAACTTGTCTGCTTGGACGAGAGATGAAATCATTGGTACCATTCTTCAATATCGGATGAATGAAGGTTTGCCAGTTTTCATTACCTCCAATTATGACTATGATCAATTGGAGAAACATTTCGCGACAACACAAAAAGGGGAAGTAGATGTCATGAAAGCAGCTCGTATCATGGAGCGCGTCAAGGCACTTACTACAGACTTCGAGATGATTGGTGAAAACAGAAGGCTTTATCAAGATTAAATGATTTCACTTGATTTTCAAAAAGATTCAGTTTATAATTTCAAACATAATCTAAATATTAAATGCTTAGAAAAGGACAACAATTGTCTGTACGGCTTAAAGAGAGAGAAGCAACTGGTGAGAGCTTCTTAGTAACGGCATTCAATTTACCCCCTTGGAGCAGCGTCAGTGAAAGAGAACAGTAATTGTCGCCGGAAGCGGTCCGTTAACCGATCTTGAGCTTCGTCTATACAAGGATTTTCTTGTTTAGAAGGAAGAAGGGTGGAACCACGAGCACAAACCTCGTCCCTTTGCGGATGAGGTTTTTTTGTGTATTTAAAAACAAATAGACAAAAAATCTCCTAGCTTGTGGCCTAGAGCTCTTGAAAAAATAAAAAGGAGAGATAAAAATGATTAAATTAACATTCCCAGATGGCTCAGTAAAAGAGTTTGAAAAAGGCATTACTACAGATGAAGTCGCTTTATCTATCAGTCCAGGACTACGTAAAAAAGCAATTGCCGGCAAATTCAATGGTGCTTTAGTAGACACAAAAACACCACTTGAAAGTGATGGTACTATTGCTATATTAACACCTAATGATGAAGAATCATTAGAAGTTATGCGTCATTCAACTGCACATTTACTTGCACAAGCTGTAAAACGTTTATTCGATGGCGTGAAGCTTGGCGTAGGGCCGGTCATTGAAGGCGGCTTCTACTATGATATCGATTCACCGGAACCAATTACTTCTGATGATTTCCCGCGTATTGAAAAAGAAATGAAAAAAATCATCTCAGAGAATCTTGAAATCGTTCGTCACGACGTATCTCGTGCAGAAGCGCAAAAACGCTTTGCAGATGATGAATACAAAGTGGAACTTCTTGAAGCTATTCCTGAAAATGAACAAGTATCAATCTACGAACAAGGCGAATTCTTCGACCTTTGCCGTGGTGTCCATGTACCTTCAACAGGAAAAATTAAAGAATTCAAGCTGCTTTCTATCGCTGGTGCTTATTGGAGAGGAAACTCCGACAACAAAATGCTTCAACGTATTTACGGTACTGCTTTCTTTAACAAGGAAGATTTAAAAGCACACCTACAAATGTTAGAAGAAGCAAAGGAACGTGACCACCGTAGAATTGGGAAAGAGCTTGAATTATTCACTAACAACAAATTAGTAGGCATGGGCCTTCCATTATGGTTGCCAAATGGTGCGACAATCCGTCGTACAATCGAACGCTATATCGTTGATAAAGAAGTCTCTCTTGGCTACAAACATGTTTACACACCAGTTCTTGGCTCAAAAGACTTGTATGTAACTTCAGGCCACTGGGATCATTACCAAGAAGATATGTTCCCGCCAATGGAGATGGATAACGAAACACTAGTGCTACGTCCAATGAACTGTCCGCACCATATGATGGTGTACAAATCATCTATGCATTCATACCGAGACCTTCCGCTACGTATTGCAGAGCTTGGTACTATGCACCGTTACGAAATGAGTGGCGCTGTATCTGGCCTTCAACGTGTCCGCGGCATGACTCTAAACGATGCACACTTATTCGTTCGTCCAGATCAAATCAAAGAAGAATTCAAAAAAGTAGTGGAACTAATCTTAGCTGTATATAAAGATTTCAACTTGGATGACTACGAATTCCGTCTGTCTTATAGAGACCCACAAGATACTGAAAAGTACTTTGATGATGATGAAATGTGGAATAAAGCGCAAAGCATGTTGAAAGAAGCAATGGATGAATTAGGATTGGATTACTATGAAGCTGAAGGGGAAGCGGCATTCTATGGCCCCAAACTAGATGTTCAAGTAAAAACTGCTATCGGCAAACAAGAAACATTGTCCACTGTACAGCTTGACTTCTTATTGCCAGAACGCTTCGACCTGAACTATGTAGGAGAAGACGGCAAACAACATCGTCCTGTTGTTATTCACCGCGGTGTCGTATCAACAATGGAACGCTTTGTTGCATTCTTGATCGAAGAATATAAAGGTGCATTCCCAACTTGGTTAGCACCAGTGCAAGTTCAAGTGATCCCTGTTTCCAACGATGTTCACTTCGATTATGCGAAGAGCGTACAAGAAAAACTTCAAGCAAAAGGCTTGCGTGTGGAAATGGATTACCGAGACGAAAAACTGGGTTACAAAATCCGTGAATCACAAATGAAAAAGATTCCGTACATGCTTGTACTAGGCGACAAAGAAATGGCTGATGGCAGCGTCAATGTCCGCAAGTATGGCTCTAAGGATTCTGAAACTGTTCCATTTGATGAATTCCTAAACAAAATTTTAGAAGACGTACAACATTTGGGCTAGATGTATCAATAGCGGCTTTTCGTTTATTAGACGAAAAGCCGCTTTTTGATTTTAAATAAATTTAGATAATTATTCTTAAGTAGTTTATTTTTATTTAAAAGTAAGTTACTATTTTTTTAGGCTATTTTATTAAAATTTTACTTTTAGAATTCAATCTCAAGAAGGTATCTTGCTGCTCTTCTTATGTCATCTATAAAGTATGGAGAATATTTATAGTTGATGGCAAAAGGAGGGATATAAAGTGCACATATTAATTGGTATTTTATTAGAATTGATAGTAGCAGTAAGTTTAATTTGGCTAATCAATTTGTTAATAAAAGATTATAAAGAGAGTAAATCGAGTTTACCTAAAACCATTATTTCGATAATACTTGAGGTTACTTTAGGGGTTCCTGGTTTTTATGTTACATTTGTGATCGCTTGTTTTCTATTTGGAATTATTCTTTTGTTTTATTATTAAACTCTAAGATTTATATGTGAATTTTAAATTATTCATTATGAGACAAATAAATTTAGGAATTTAGGGGACAACAAAGGTAAAAAAGGGGACTTATATATTGAATTACTTTAAACTTTTTATCTTTATTTTTATATTTATATTTTCTGCTTTTTATTTGCAAGCTATTTGGGATATGCAAAAGGATTTAAGTATTAGTACGATCATTTTATCAATCGTATGTATTTATTACTCGATAGTAATGGCATCTAGATTAATGGAAACAACAAAAATTTTCGTATTACCTATCTTCGTAATCATTAGTCACTTTATTACAAATGGGATTTTAAAGATGGATCATCTTATTAAATAATATATAAAAAACGTAAAATTCAAAGGACTACTAACAAAAATCCTTTGAATTTTTTATTTAAGATAATCTTTTAAATTTCCTTCATCCCATTCGCTAAGTAATATTTCCGTACTAAAACCAAACAGCTCAGGTTTCCTCGCTAAAGGTTTTAATACCTCTTTTGCTTTTTCCTCATTTACTGATAGAAAGTGAATAGCAGACTTGAACTTTACATAATCATTTGGATGATCAAGTAACTTCTCTAACTCATTAGTGTCTATTCTTTTTAGTTCTTTAAAGTTTTTGAAACATATATCATATAATCTATTTGTTTTCTAGGTTTTTCAACAATTTCAAATGCAGAATTTCCATAATCAATAGCAGATTTAATACACTTTTCTATCAAGAGATTTATATCCATAGAACACTCCATTGATTAGGAATAAATTTTACTTTTAATATTAAATATAATACTGGTTGAATTCAAGTTTATCTATAGGGGTTATTAAACTTTTAGCAAAAAGGAGAGATAAGGAATGATTTATCAGAGAAGAGATTTGGAATTGTTAGAGGACCGGTATGAAAATGAATTTGTACTTTCTGTCCTAACAAATGAAGAACCAAGAGAACTAAATCATATGTTAGAAGCAAAACCAGAAAGTGTTTTTAAAGATTATTGGGAGAAACAATATAGTTTTGTAATTTTAGTTTCTAATTTCATGTTAGCAAAATTAGGCCTAGAATATCTACTTCTTAAAAAGAACAACTCATTTTCTTTAATAAGTATCTCAAGAAAAAATAACTTTAATAAAAGCCTAAGCATTCTTAGAGAATATGAATATGTGAATGGATTTTGTTTTTTTATGATTAAATCATTAGACAGTTTAAATTTTGACTTACCAATAAATAGTCAGGAAAGAGTAAAAGTAACTCAGTTATCAAATAATGAAATAGTTATTTTTCAGTTTGATGTAGAAGAAGTAATTTTAATTAAGTATTGAATTCTTTGTGGTCCTAAAGTTATATAATTACTTATTCAGATGAAACATAACTATGGAAAGCTATAATAATAAACAGAAGAAAAGAAGCAAAGTAAGATATATAGTATGTAAAGTTGAGTTAAAGCCCTTAATTCCAACTACATGTAAGTCAACGCTCCGGTTAAATGCTAGTAGAAAATTATTATGTTAGATATCTTTGTAGGTATAAAGTATAATTAATTTAAAAATATACAGAGACAATTTTATGTGAAAAATATGTGAAAAACACGTCTTTATATCCTCTTTTATCAAAAATGATTTTGCAACTTTATTATTAGTTTGTTAAAATGTTCTAGGGAAAAGGTAAAAACACCATATTTTCTTAAATATTTATATTAAAAGGGGAAAAGTAAGTCTATGTCAGTATCCACTTATAAAATCACAAAAAATATTTCAGCTAAAAAAGTAGAAGTAACGGTGGGAGAACAAATGTCAATCCCAGAAGCACAACGGTTTGCTACAGAATTCCAACAAACAGTTGCTTCTGTTGATGCAAGTAATTTTGAGCTGGATGTAGATTGCACAGGCATGAAAGTACTGAATCAAGAAATGGCTGAATCATTAGAAGGCGCTATGGGACTCTATCTTCAAGCAGGATTCAAAAAAGTTATCTTTGTAGTGCAAAATAACACAATATTAAAAATGCAATTATCACGTATTGCCCGTAAAGCGGGATTAACAAATGCTGATGTTATCAACAAATAAATAAAAACTGAAAAGGTTATAGTAATTTACTATAGCCTTTTTGAACATCAAAGGAGAATTTTGCAGCATGAATAATATTAAAATTAAAGATGTGGCTATTTTTCATCCTCAAAACAGTGTAGATAATGATTATTATACTGAGCATTTTGATAAACAAGGAAAAGATGTTCGGGGTCTTTTAAAAGCAATGGGAAGAGAACGTCGATATATAAACGATGATCCAAATGAAACGTCCTTAACAATGGGAATTAAAGCGGTGAATGCTGTTTTAGAAAAAACAAAGCTTACTGCAAAAGATTTGGATATGATTATTTTTACCTCACAAACGCCAGAAACTACTTTACCTTCAAATGCTATTCGATTATTTGATGCTATTAAACCGAAAGCAGAAACAATTGTATACGATTTGAATGCGAATTGTGCAGGTATGACGGTAGCACTAGAACAAGTCAGTCATTATATGAAGTCTAATACGTCGTTACAGTATGCATTAATTGTCGGAGCGGATTATTGGTCCTTAATTAGTGACCCTGAAGATCCACTATGTTATACATGCTTTGCCGATGGTGCTGCGGCAATGATTATAGAAAGAACAACAGAGGATGTTGGTTTTATTGATTCTACATATCATGTAAATACAGTTTTTGCTGAGAAAATGATGTATCCAGCAGAAGGATTAACAAAGGGGATTCGGGAAACAGGTGACTTAAAGTATGCTAGAACTATTCCTTTTGATGGTGGCATAGTTTTAGATGCGACCTATGGCATGCTTGAGACTCTATTTAAAAGAAATAACGTAAATCCTAGTGAAGTTAAATACTGTTTTTCACAATTTGCATTAAGTAACATTAAGAAAATTAAAGAGCATTTTAGCTTAACTGATGAACAAGTGGTATACATAGGGGATGAGTTTGGCTATACAGGTACAAGTAGTCCCTTTATAGCTTTACACGAAGGAGTAAAGTCTGGCCAAATAAAGCGAAATGATTATGTGATCTTCTGGACAATTGGTGCAGGGTTTGAACTCGTGGCAACACTTATAAAATATTAAACGTGTATATCTTACATTTATGTTAAGAATGTAAACGACAAAAGTAGACCTTAAACTCTTATAGAGTTTAAGGTCTTTTATAGTATTATTAATAATAATGTGTATGTATGTAAATAAGAGTAAAAAAGATTTAGATATATCGAAAACGCCAATTTGTAGTATTTAAAAATATATTAAAGAGGTGACGTATGAAAATTTTGGAAAATATTATAATTCCTTTGTTTCTTAGTATTTTGCTAGTATACGATTTCTTTCCTAGTTTGCAAAACATCTTCTATATACCAAGATCACTTTTAATTGCCTTGATGTTAATTGCTATAGTTTTATTCGCTATTATAAATTATACCAACAAAAATAAAGAGAAGACCTCTGTGAAATTTAAGGTATTCATTACTGTTTATTTACTAGCGCTTACAGCTTTATTAACTGCACTAGGAGGCCATTCTTTATCAGGGATTTCTATAAAAAACCCTCTTATTTGGATGATAGCAATTGTTACAGTTCTAGAAGGCTTTAAAACTAAAAAACAGCAAAATAATATTTTGGATTAGTTAATACAATAAGACACTGGAGTACTTCATCTTATCTTCCATTAACATGGAACTAATTATTTCTTATTTATTGTCAAGGCAATAAAAAACTAGAGTGATACAAATTATTAGGAGAAAAACATGAATACAATTGATTTTGAAAATATGGAAGTACTTTTTCATATGACATATGAAAAGAAATTATTTAAAAATTTATATGAACATACAATAGAATCTTACAAAAACAGTGGGAATTTTACTGCTTTAATAGAGGGAGAGAAATGTAAAAGTTTGAGGCGCTTTTATAAAGAATTTGCGAAAAAACTTGAATTCCCCCCTTACTTCAACAATAATTGGGATTCTCTTGATGAATGTCTTAATGATTTAAAATGGCTAAATAGCAAACAATACGTGTTGTTTTTCCAAGATTTCCACTTATTATTAAGTAAAAATGATAAAATACAAAAAAGAATTTTTATGGGTTTATTAGGTTCATCGGTTAAAGAGTGGAGAGAAGGAAGGAATTATGATTCGTTTCCTACTTTTCCTAGCTCTTTCCATATTGTTATTCATGGGAATGATGCTGTATTGAATGAACTAAAATCCAATAAGGAAATAAATGAAATTCATTTATTCTAATTACAAATATAAAAGAGGTTAAGTATGGGGTATAAAAAAACTGTTTATCTTGCATTTTTCTTTTCAGAAATAAAATGTCATAGTAAAGCCATTTCAACTCTGAAAAACGGTTTGGATACATTGACTGATAAAAGAGAGAGATCAAGCGTTATGATTAATATAGGAATGGAGTTAACAAAAATTAAGAAGTATAAAGAGGCAGTTAAATACTTTCATAAAGGATTATCAATGGTAGAAAATGAAGTTTTAGAATACCATCCAACCTTTATATATATCCTTAAAGTTATCCATGATTATGGAGAAAATGGACTTTATCAAAAATGGTACTATAATTTTATTAATCGTGTATCCTATGATAAAAAATTTAAACGAATTATAAAAAAATGTGATGAACCAGTACCTAGATAAACTAATTCTAAATTAACTCGGTATCATTAGAAGACAATATAAAACGGCTTTCGTGTATTCGAACGAAAGCCGCTTTCTTATTTCTTCACAAGTGAATAAAAATGTTCCCAACCTTCTAATATACCTGCAGCAAATTCATGTTCTGCAAAGTGAATGTTTGGATAACCGCGTAGTTTTTCGAGTTCAGGCTGATGGTTAGCAACGACGACAGCTGGAAATCCTTGAGTTAGCATATCTTCGTCATTTCCTGAATCACCTGCTGCAAGTACTCTTGCTGTTCCGGATGCATATTGTTCTATTACATATTGCAGAGCAGAGCCTTTATTAGCTCCTTCTGGCAATATATCAAAGTCTTTCCCTGAACTATATATGCAATGGCAAGGGGTCTCTGCATTTTTTAATTGCAGTTTAGCTGCTTCTACTATATTTTCATCTTGAATGGTGTAGGATAGGCGATTTTCATTAGGTACAGGATGTTTTGCAATTGAAGGAAGGAAGGTCATGATGAATTTGATATGTTCCGGCTGCCAGTGTGCCTGTGTTTTCTGTTTCCAGCCAATATCTTGTTGGAAATCAGGCCCTGTGTAGATGGTAGCCCCAGCATCGCAAACCAAAATATCCGGCAGGGGAATCCCATGTGCTTCTAACAATTGTAGTGTAGATTGTTTGTGCCTACCTGTAATAAAAATAGTAGAGAATGATCCTTCTATTGTACGAAGCAGTGTACGAAGAGCTTCTTCGTCACCAACTAATGTGTTATCTAAATCAGTTGCAATAATGTTATTTTTGAATGCATTCATGTTGTAACTCCTTATAGATAGTGCTGATTTGGCCAGCAATTTCGCACCAGTCAAATTGCTTTTCAGCATTTGTTTTAGCATTATACCCAAGCACTTTATTTAATGCTTCATTGTTTAAGAGGATATTCATCGCCTCAGCGAATTTTTCAGCATCGCCTCTCGCTACATGAAGACCAGTGCGTCTAGGGAGAACGACATCTTGCAATCCGCCAACTTTAGAAGCAATAACTGGGCAACCGCATGCTTGTGCTTCAGCTGCCACCATGCCGAATGATTCGTAGAAGGATGGAACAATAGTTGCGATAGCATTGCGATAATAATCGGCAAGTTCTTTTTCTGTTTTTGGCCCTAAGAATAGGATACGATTTTCAAATCCTTTAATTGCCTCGCGTAAATCTTTGTTTTTAGGATCGTTTGTCATGTGATCGATGGCATTTTTACTGCCACCTATGACAAATAATTTAATGTCATCTGGCACTTGATGGTTCTGTAATAATAATTTGAAGGCTTCAAGTAAGACATAAATGCCCTTTGGTTTTTCCAAACGGCCAACATATAAGTAGTATGGATCCTGATGTAGATTAAGCGGGGTCTCAATATACCTTGCAGATACGCCAATGGAAACCACTTTGATAGGAGCAGGGGATGGAACTGTGCTCTCAATCAACTCTTTTTCATTTTGAGTGGTAGCAATAATTTCATCAGCTTCTGTAAGCACCTTGTTCTCCATTTGAAGACGAATTTGACTTGCTTCGCCAATACCATTTTTCTTGGCTATGCCGAGTGAATGATTAGTGTGCACCCATGGAATGCTAAATTCGTTCTTGAGCATGCTGCCTAAAATACCTGACATCCAGTAATGCGTGTGTACGAGTGAGTATTCTTCTATATTAATAAGCTGTAGCATCTCTTTATAAAAAGCAGGCAGTAAGTCAAAGATCTTTTCTTTTTCAATGACTCCTATATGACCTGCAGCAATGCGTATTACGCGATTATTCTTTCCGAAGTGTTCTATTTGAGGCGACTGTGCATTTGACCAATGTGTAATCACATCTACTTCATAATCTTTTTCTTCTAAAGCCAGCGCCAGTTGTTTTACATAGTTGTTTTGCCCGCCTGCTTGTTTACTACCAAGTGGAACAAGCGGATCACCATGTTCTGAAATAAATAATATTTTTTGTTTCAACATTTTTCTCTCCCCCACTAAAGTAATTAATAAAATTTCTGAAAACCTAGCATATGTTGTTCTATAGCCTTTTAGACTGGAATTGAAACATTGCGAAGTAAGATAGCGAGAGTTTGTGTCGAGTAAAAGAAGATTTGTATTATTCATTGACAGTGTTTTGCGAGCATGTTATTATAGTTAAGGTTATGAATACAAGTTTGTGGTTGAAGTAGAGGCTGCCCGCTTCTCACCTGTTCGATTTTTGATGTTGACAGGTACTATGATAGAACGGATCACGCATTTTCGCGTGTACATATATCTCGCGGGCGGACATTTCGACTAATGTCCGCCTTTTTTTGTGGACATCGAAAGTACCGTACCGATCATCGGGCAACTAGCCCAAACCATGTATTCGCGACACTACTTGGAGGTGGATTGTTATTAGCAAAGACATGTATGTAAACGAAGGCATTCGCGCACGTGAACTTCGTGTAATCGACCATAATGGTGATCAGCTTGGAGTAAAAACACGCAATGAAGCCTTGACAATTGCAGAACGTGCAAATTTGGATCTTGTCCTTGTGGCTCCTCAAGCCAAGCCACCAGTAGCTCGTATCATGGATTATGGTAAATTCAAATTCGAGCAACAAAAGAAAGATCGCGAAGTACGCAAAAACCAAAAAGTCATCGTGATGAAAGAAGTAAGATTAAGTCCTACAATCGATGAACACGATTTCCAAACAAAATTGCGTAACGGAATTAAGTTCCTTGAAAAAGGGGACAAAGTAAAAGCTTCTATCCGCTTTAAAGGCCGTGCAATTACGCACAAAGAAATTGGCCAAAAAGTATTAGATCGCTTTGCAGAAGCTTGTGCCGACGTTGCAACGGTTGAACAAAAACCGAAAATGGAAGGCAGAAGTATGTTCTTAGTGCTTCAACCTAAGAACGAGAAAAAATAAGTTTTAGTCGAACAGTTTAGGAGGAATTCGAAATGCCAAAAATGAAAACTCACCGTGGCGCAGCTAAACGTTTCAAAAAAACGGGTACTGGTAAATTAAAATATGACCGTGCTTACGGCAGCCACTTATTCGCAAACAAATCTACAAAAGCTAAACGTCACCTACGTAAAGCTAACATCGTGTCACCTGGTGACTACAAACGCATTAAATCTTTACTTACAAACATTAAATAATAATATAATATATTCAGTAATGAATAGCAGGAGGTAATTTGTATGCCACGCGTAAAAGGCGGTACTGTAACACGCGCTCGTCGTAAAAAAGTTTTAAAATTAGCTAAAGGTTACTTTGGCTCTAAACATACATTATATAAAGTTGCTAACCAAGCAGTAATGAAATCTGGTCAATATGCTTATCGTGACCGTCGTCAAAAGAAACGTGATTTCCGTAAACTATGGATCACACGTATCAATGCTGCTGCTCGCATCAACGGTCTTTCTTACAGCCGTTTAATGCACGGTTTAAAAGTAGCTGAAATTGAAGTTAACCGCAAAATGTTAGCTGATCTAGCTGTAAACGATGCAGCTGCATTCGCTCAATTAGCAGACGCTGCTAAAAAAGCTGTTGCGAAATAATTGATTAAAGAGCCTATGATTAAATTCATAGGCTTTTTTGTGCCATTTTATAATAATACATATGATAATAAACCTTACCTTAATGTAAAGGGAATGAAATATATATATGGTAAAATAGAGAAAAGTACTATTATATGGAGGGTGTTATATGAAGAAATGGGCGATAGCAACGCTGACAGCTAGTGTGATATTTAGTGGAATTGGTACGCAACAAGCATCTGCAAGTATTGAAAAAGTGGACTTCGAAACAGCTAAACAACAGTTAGAAGGAAAATATACTGTGGAACGCGTTCGCCGTGGGAATTATACCAAGCCGTATTCTAGTGGTTCTCAAGATTTTGGCCATACCATTCATGATATAAGAACAGATTATGTAAAGGAGCCGCAAGTAAAAACCGACTTAGTCTTTCTAGAAGACGGCCTTCTTTATGAGGATAGACGTATTTTTGAACAAGAGAATAATTTTGGCGAGGTAGTAAAATTTAACGGAAAGCTCGATGAAATTACTAATGGTATTTTTACGGTGAAAGAAGGACGCATTATCCGCCGGGCAGCTGGTGTAACGAGCCCTTATACTGGGAGGGTGATATTAGATACAGAACGCGCACGCCAATTATATGAAAACGATTCATATCGACAAATCCAACTAAAAGTAAAAGATGGTTATATCGAATGGATGCGGGAAGCAGAATATTATGCATTTATGAAAGATGCAGATCAATTAATCCGCACGTCAACAAGCATGAAAAAACCCGTTATTTTGATTACAAATAGTTTAGGGAAAGGAAAGTATACGACGAATCTTGTAGTTAAAAATGGGAAGCTTAACACAAAGAACAAGAAACGTATTTTTGCAAAAAAAGATTCTAGTGTGAAATATGCTTTGAAAAAGGGTTATGTTGTAGCGGATGCCAAACGTTTTACGGGTAAACTTACGTTACGCCCGTATAATAATTCGTCTGAATTCTATGAATTGCAAACATTAAAAGTTAAAAAAGGTTTAGTAAAAGGCCTAATCACTAAAGAATTCGATAAAGAAAAATACGGAGAAGCTTTAGCAAAGTTAAGCAAGTAATGTTGCAAAAAAGAACAATGAATATATAATGAAAAATTTGCTCCTTCTATTTAGATAGAAAGAGCAAATTGAAATGCCACACGCTATTTATTAAAAATTTGGTAAAATAAAAAACCTTTCGTTTCTTATTAGACGAAAGGTTTTTTTACTATATATTGAGCTAATCATTAAACAATATAGCAGCAATTTCCTCTTTTGAATGAAGAAAATCGGCTAATGTATATTCATCCAAGACCGACATATATGCATGGAGGGCTTTATTTAGCGCGCCCTTTAAGCTGCATACAGGTGAAATGATACACCCAACGGATTCCGGGTTGAAGCAATCGACTAAATAGAGATCTTCTTCTGTTTCCCGAATCACTTTGCCTAGTACAATTTCTTCTGGTTTTAATGCAAGATGAATACCGCCACCGCGGCCTCTTATTGTTTCTATATAACCAAGTTTGCCCAGCTCATGTGTCACTTTCATTAAGTGATTTTTTGATATGCCATAGGCTTCTGATATTTCTTTAATTGTGGCTAATTTTTCTGCATCCATCGCACCGAGGTAGAGGAGGACACGTAAAGAGTAATCAGTATACAAAGTTAATCGCATGAGGATCACCACCATTTCTATATATCCATTATACCATGTTAGACTGAATTCATCTTTTTTAAAAGATATATTTGAAATATGTCTTTTTTGTTAAAGATGTATTTATAATATTGCTTTAAGAATTAGATAGGTGTATCTTTGAGTTGTTAAAAGAAAAGGAGTGTTTGATATGTTATCACAACAAACTATGGATATTGTAAAATCAACTGCACCAGTATTAGAAGTACACGGAAATAATATTACAAAAACCTTCTATAAAAATATGTTCGCAGCACATCCTGAATTATTAAATATTTTCAACCATGCAAACCAAGCAAAAGGACGTCAACAAGCAGCGCTAGCAAACACAGTGTATGCAGCTGCTGTACACATTGAAAATCTTGGTGCTATTATGCCGGTTGTTAAACAAATTGCACATAAACACAGAAGTTTAGGTATTAAACCAGAACATTATCCAATTGTTGGCGAACATTTACTAGGTGCAATTAAAGAAGTGTTAGGTGATGCAGCAACAGATGATATCATTAATGCGTGGGCAGAGGCATACGGCGTTATCGCAGATGCATTTATCTCTGTAGAAGAAGAAATGTACCAAGAAGCTGAAAAACAACAAGGTGGTTGGAGATTCTTTAAAGAATTCGAAATCGCTGATAAAGTAGTAGAGAATGAAGAAATTACATCATTCTACCTAAAACCAGTAGATGGTAAAGTATTGCCAGAATATCAACCAGGTCAATATATCACAGTCCAAGTAACAATTCCTGGTGATGAATTTACTCACAATCGTCAATATAGCTTATCTAGAGCTGCAAATAACGAAGCATTCCGTATCTCAGTAAAACGTGAAGACATTAATGACCCAGAAGGTAAAGTGTCTCTATACTTGCACAACCAAGCTAAAGTAGGAGACCGCATTCAAGTAAGCGCACCAGCTGGCGACTTCCAATTAGATTTAGCTTCTAAAGCGCCAGTAACATTTATCGCAGGCGGCGTGGGTATTACACCGCTAATGGCAATGTTCGACACATTAGCAGCACTTGACGCAAACAGAACAACAACATTGATTCATAGCGCTCGTACTTCTAAGTTGCATGTATTTGATAACGAGATCCAAGAAAATATTGCGAAAATGTCAAATGCAAGTTATATCGCATTAAATACAGATGAAGTAGGCTATATCACAAAAGAATTCTTACAAGAAAATGTGAGTCTTGAAAATGATGTATATGTGTGTGGTCCAGCTGTATTTATGGAAGCTATTATCAACCAGTTGTATGCATTAGGCTTCAAGGAATCACAAATTCACTTTGAATTCTTCGGACCTGCACAACAATTGAACGTTGCTGTTAACGCATAATTAAATGCTATTCAATCAAGGGCTGATGCTTCGGTCCTTGATTTTTTAGATTGAACAGTAAAGCTACTAACTGTTAAACAAACAAGTATTCCCCTGTTGGGTTTGATGATATAATGGAAGAAGATCATTTAAGGTCTGAAAATTAGCTTTATTAAGGAGAGTTAAGATGGATAAACAAGGTCAAGAAATGTTTTTGCGCTTTATTTTACAACGAGTTCAAGAGGGTAAAGAAGAGGAAGCAAGAGAAATTCTTTTAGAAAATTTCAAAAAGCAAGATGAGGGAACGTTTTCACAAGAAGATATTCAAGAATTCATTCCGAAAATGATTGCTCTATTAAAACCTGAAAAACTAGAAGAAGTTAAAGCTGCGGTAAAACAATTTTCAGGGAGCTTTGGCGAAAAATAAACTATAGCTATCTTAATAACGCCATGTAAAAGGCAAGATTTCGTTCTACGATATCTCGCTTTTTTATATTAAGAAATCATTCCTAATTTAAAATGAACGAAATATCGAACGATAGCATCATACATATGTAACACAACAACTACTAGATGAGATGTCCTATAATTGCAAAGTACTATTGTAAAAAAATATTGTAAACAAACATCCAGGTTAAATTTATCTAAAAAAAATACTATTACTAGTTCAAATTGTATTCTTATTTTACAAGATAAGCATAATTTTTATATTTAAATGAGACGTAATTGTAAGTTTTGTAACAATATTGATAAAAATATTACCTGTTAATTCTACTAAAATTTTGCTATCCTTAGTAAGGTCAATATTTAGTAATATTACTAATACTAGGAGGAATAGGAATGAGGATTCTTAAAAATATAGTTATGCTAATGGCAGTAGCTATATTTTGTTTAGTAGGTACAAATGTCGCATTAGCTAAAGAACCTGTCATCGCAGATATATCGAAATGGCAAGGAAATATTAATTGGAGTCAAGCAAGTAAGGATTTGGATTTTGTCATTATCCGTACTCAAGACGGTAGTTTAGAAGATTCATATCATAAGAGCTATGAAAAATCAGCACAAGAACACGGAATTCCATTCGGCGTATATGGTTATGCGCGTTACACAAATAAAGCGCAAGCTGAAGAAGAAGCCGTTAATTTTTATACAAGAGCTAGCAAGCAAACAAAATTCTATGTAGTTGATGTAGAAGCTACTGATAGTGGTTTCACAAGAAGCGATATTGTCGCAAATACAACAGCTTTCATAAACAAACTAAAAGCTATTAGCAATAAACCTGTAGGTCTTTATACAGGTGACGCTTACTATAAACAATATGGATTGCAAAACGTAAAAAACAGAGATTTCCTATGGATTGCACGCTACGGTAACAATGATGATGTAGCTGAGAATTGGGAAAAGCCAACAGTGGAAGATTATGATCTTTGGCAGTATACTAGCCAAGGGAATGTTTTAGGTATTGCTGGAAATGTAGATTTGAATAAGCTAAAAGATGGTAAGACGCTAGAAACTTTCTTCAAACCTGATATCACTTTAGCAGGAACTTCAAGCTATTATCGTACAAACCCTAAAAAAATTGTAGTGAAAAAAAGCTCTGCAACCCTTTATAACAGTGTGAACTTTTCTTCATCTACAAAAGTTAAAACAGTAAAAGCAAACACAATATTATCTACTAAAGCTGTAAAATATACGAAGGGTGGAACACCTCGCCTTCAAACAACAGATGGCAAGTATATTACTGCAAATCGAAAATATGTGTCAAAAGTAGTTTCAAATATTAGTGATTTTTATACAACTCCACCGGCAAAAATTGTTGTTTCTAAAGCTAGTGGCGCTAGTACTTATAGTACCACAAACTTTACTTCTTTAAACAAGTTGAGAACATTACCTAAAAATACATTGCTTGATATTACAGGTGTTGAATATACAGCAGGCGGCACACCAAGATTAAGAACAGCTAATGATACGTATATTACAGCGAACAAACAGTATGTTAAAAAGGTTATATCTTCAATTGACAATTACTATACAGAAGCACCAGAAAAAGTAGTTATCCAAAAAGATAATGTAACAAACTATAATAGCACGACATTTAACAGTGACACAAAAACAGGTAGCTATGATAAAGGTGATGTTGTAAACATTACAGATGTTGAATATACAGCAGGCGGCACACCTAGATTAAAAACTAGCAAAGGCACATATATCACTGCAAATAAAGTATATGTGATAAAAACAATCTCAACAGTTGACAATTATTTAACTAAAGCACCTGAGAAAGTGATTGTAACAAAAGCCTCTGCAACTTTATACAACAGTACAGTTTTCTCATCAGCTACAACTGTTAAAACTATCAAAAAAGGCACGGTCCTTGATATTGCAATAATCGCATTTGATAAAAATGGTACACCACGATTGAAAACTACTTCAGGCCAATACTTAACAGCCAATAAATCGTATGTACAGGAAACAAAATAATTGATTCCAAAACACGCCATTCAGCAAAAGATTGAATGGCGTTTTTATTTTTATAAATATCACATAAGGAGAACTCTATTTTGAAATCTACCTATTATATAATCTATTTTATTATTATCTCATTCATTGGTTTTGTCACAATGGGGGTGGATAAAAGAAAGGCAATTTATAAACGATGGCGTATCCCTGAAAAAAGGTTATGGTTTATTGCCTTGATAGGTGGTGCTGTTGGAACATGGCTAGGCATGATGGTGTTTCATCACAAATCTAGAAGAATTCATTTTGTTATCGGTTTTACAGTGTTAGCAATTATCGATATTAGTATAATGTTATTTCTTTTCAATTGATTTCTTTTTCGATACGATGGAGAAGAAATATTTATAAAAGGCAGGTTAAAAAAGATGGATTATTCATTAACATTAAAAATACAACGCATACATAAAGATGCCAAAATACCATATCGCGCTAATCCGGGGGACGCAGGTTTAGATTTATTTGCTGTGGAAGATACCGTGATCAAAGCGGGTGAATCTGCGTTAATCCCAACTGGTATTATCATTGAATTGCCTATGGGGACAGAAGCACAAATCCGCCCTAGAAGCGGCTTAGCATTAAAGCATTCCGTAACGGTGCTAAATAGCCCTGGTACAATCGATGAAGGATATAGAGGGGAAATCAAAATTATATTAATTAATCATGGACAAGAAGATTTCTTGGTAGAAAAACATATGCGAATCGCTCAAATGGTAATTGCACCAGTATTAGCCGTGAATCTTGAAGAGGTAAACGAAGTTTCTCAGTCAGACCGTTCTCAAAAAGGGTTTGGTTCTTCAGGCAAGTTTTAATTTTATTTTGAAAATTACCATTGTTAGCATTATAATGAATAAGTATTGATACTTAGGGGGGCGAAATAGTGGTTATATTAGATGAAACTTTAACGATGTTTAAAGAATTAACAGATGCACGCGGTATTGCGGGTAACGAAAAAGAAGCACGAGATGTTATGACAAAGTACTTGAAGCCATATGCAGATAAAGTGGAGAATGACAATCTTGGCAGCGTGATTGCAGAAAAAGTCGGGAATCCAGATGGACCGAAAATTATGCTTGCAGGGCATTTAGATGAAATCGGCTTTATGATCACGCAAATTGATGACAAGGGATTTTTGAAATTCCAAACGGTTGGTGGCTGGTGGTCGCAAGTAATGCTTGCTCAGCGTGTCCAAATCGTAACGCGTAAAGGTGAAACAATTGTGGGTGTTATCGGTTCAAAACCTCCGCATATCTTGCCGGCATCAGCACGTAAGCAACCTTATGAAATTAAAGATATGTTTATTGATATTGGAGCAACTTCTAAGGATGAAGCGGAATCATGGGGAGTACGTCCAGGTGATATGGTAACGCCATACTTTGAATTTACTGTCATGAAAAATGAAAAGCACTTACTTGCCAAAGCGTGGGATAACCGCATTGGCTGTGCGATTGCCATTGAGGTATTAAAAGGATTAAAAGACGAACAACATCCAAACATAGTCTACAGCTGTGGGGTAGTGCAAGAAGAAGTAGGACTACGTGGTGCAAAAACAGCTACACATAAAATTAACCCGGATATCGGTTTTGCAGTTGATGTTGGCATTGCAGGAGATACACCAGGAGTAACGCCAAAAGAATCAAACAGCAAAATGGGTGACGGACCACAAATCATTATTTATGATGCATCTATGGTTGCTCATAGAGGTTTAAGAGACTTGGTTGTAGATACAGCGGAAGAAAATAATATTCCTTATCAATATGAAGCAATTCCTGGTGGAGGTACAGATGCAGGTTCTATACATTTAACAGCAAATGGTGTGCCTGCTTTATCTATTGGAATTGCTACACGCTATATCCACTCGCATGCAGGAATCTTACACCGTGATGATTTTGACAACACAGTTAAATTAATGATTGAAGTTATTAAAAAACTAGATCGTGAGACTGTGAATAACATTATTTTTGAATAGTAATTCTGAAAAGGGAAGTCAAAACTTATTGGCTTCCCTTTTTTTGTATGTTTAAAGTATTATAAAAATACACTTGAATTTATAATTATACATATATACAATAGACAATAACCAATTAGTCGGAAGGGGATGTACAGATGAAATTGTTGGATAAGATGCAATTGAGAATAGTCACATCGTTGAAAGGTAAAGATTTATTGGAGTTAAGGGAATGCACAAGTTTAGAAGTAAGCCAGCTTATAGATCTGGCCATTAAGCTGAAAAAGATAACAAAAGAAGAAGTTTGTCCGCCGTTATTAGAAGGCAAAACACTAGGGATGATTTTCGAAAAAAGCTCCACGCGTACCCGTATTTCCTTTGAAGTAGCAATGAATCAGCTTGGCGGAAAAAGTATGTATATGAATGCAAACGATCTTCAACTAGGTCGTGGTGAGTCGATTTTAGATACTGGTCATGTTCTCTCAGGATATTTAGAAGGTATCATGATTCGGGCAAATTCTCATGAGAAAGTAGTTGAACTTGCAAAACATGCATCCATTCCTGTTATTAATGGACTTACAGACCTAGCTCATCCTTGCCAAGCATTAGCTGATTTGGAGACAATTTATGAAGTGAAAGGGACATTCAAAGGACTTAAACTTGCCTACATAGGCGATGGCAATAATGTTGTCCACTCATTAATGAATGCCTGCGCACATGTTGGGATGGATTTAGCTATTGCTACACCAAAAGGATATGAACCTAACCAAGATATCATGAACGAGGCCAAAAACATTGCATCAGCAAATGATAGTACCATTCTGCATACGTTTGATCCGGTTGAAGCGGCATCAAATGCTGATATCATCTATACCGATGTTTGGACTTCGATGGGGCAAGAAGATGAATGCGAAAAACGCCTGCAAGATTTTAAGGAATTCCAAATAAATGATGCACTTGTCGCACATGCTAAATCCGATTATATATTTATGCATTGTTTGCCTGCACATCGCGAAGAAGAAGTGACTTCGTCTATTATTGATAGCAGCCATTCTGTTATCTACCAGCAAGCAGAAAATCGTCTTCATGCTCAAAAAGCACTGCTTGTCTCTATATTAGCCGATTAAGCAATAATAGAAAATCTTTCTCGTATGATAGAAAAAGTAGCAGCTTCTTATGGAAGAAGTGCTACTTTTTGGTTTAAGCGAAAGCTCTTGAAAGTTCGTTCATGAAAGAATCTTGTTCTTTTTTATCAGCTTGCTGCCACCATGTTTCAAAGAATACGCCAAGACCTGGAAGTAAATGTTCTTCACCGCGTTTAATCGCATCTTCCACAATATTTTTTAATTCGTCTGGGCTGTTTCCTGTCACATTATGCTTAATGGCATCGCGTATTTGAAAATTCATTCGGCATCCCTCCTGACAATATTTTTGCCATTTACTCGATTGTTATACATACTTTTGTTAAACTGAAAGAGAGTAATGATTACGAAGTATTAACAGAGGTAAAGGCGGAAAGAATGATGAAAAGAATAGAATCTCCCCAAAATTCACTTGTGAAGTATTGGAAGAAGCTAACGACAACACGTAAAGAGCGTGATCGTTCAGGTGAATTTATAATAGAAGGTTTCCATTTGATTGAAGAAGCTTTGAAAAGTAATGTAGATATATTAAACCTAATCATCCGAGAAGATGTTGAAATTCCTTCCCATTGGAATCTGGATCAGCTTTTTATTGTGGAAGTAACTCCGCAGGTAGCAGCAGAATTTTCGGAAACGGAACATTCCCAAGGTATCTTCGCTCATGTGAAAAAACCGAGTACGCAAGATTCAGAAAAAGCTAGCTGGACCAAATTGTTGCTAATTGATGCCGTGCAAGATCCAGGCAATGTGGGCACTATGATCCGTACTGCGGACGCTGCTGGCATTGATGCTGTAATTTTAGGCAAGGGTACAGCAGATCCTTATAATCCAAAGACTGTCCGCTCTACACAAGGCTCCATTTTTCATATCCCTGTTATCACTGGTGATTTAACAGAATGGATTGATACCTCGAAGGAGAAAGGAATTCCGGTTTATGGAACTGCATTACAAAATGCTGTTTTATATCATGAGGTAAAAAAAGAAGGCAAATTTGCTTTAATTATGGGCAATGAAGGTGCAGGCATACATGAAGATTTGTTGGCTAAAACAGATAAAAATGTCATAATCCCTATACTGGGTCAAGCTGAATCTTTAAATGTAGCTGTTGCGACGGGTATCGTCCTGTATTATTTCGCTACCTAAACGAATGGAAAATCCATAAATATGTGTGTGATTGTTCGCATAAAAAGAATTTCTTGATGTCATGTAGATGATTGATTATAATGAATTTGTATAAGGATTATAAAAAATGCAAAGATCGGGAAGAGTACATTTTACAAGCATTTTAGGGAGTGCATGCCTGTGACTGGAAGCATGTGCAATGCAAGTTAAATGGAAGTTCACCCCGTTAGCAGCCGCCAGGACCAGCAATATGCTGTAAAGGTGAGCCGGTGAATAACCGTTAAATCAATGAAGTGGTTGTATGGTGTCCCAACTGGCACATCTGCAATAACTAGGGTGGTATCGCGAAGTATTCCTCGTCCCTTTTTAGGGGCGGGGTTTTTTTATTTTTGGAAGGAGGAATTAATTTGGCAATGCTAGAACAATTAACTCAGCTAAAAGAAGAAGCATTAAGCAAGGTTTCGGCTGCTGAGGACATGAAACAATTAAATGAAGTGCGTGTAGCATTTCTAGGGAAAAAAGGTCCCATCACAGAGTTATCAAAAGGGATGGGGAAACTACCTGCAGATGAACGTCCAAAAATGGGCGCTTTAGTCAATGAGGTGCGTGCAGAAGTGCAGCAAGCGCTAGATGCTCGTAAAGTGGAACTAGAAGAAGTGGCGATCAATGAGCAGTTAGCGAAGGAAGCAATTGATATTACATTGCCAGGACGCCCAGTTAAAGTTGGTGGAGCTCATCCTTTAACACGTGTGATTGAAGAAATTGAAGATTTATTTATCTCTATGGGATATGAAGTGGCAGAAGGGCCAGAAGTAGAGAAAGACTACTATAACTTTGAAGCGCTAAACTTGCCAAAAGGACATCCAGCAAGAGATATGCAAGATACTTTCTATATATCTGAAGAAATCCTTCTTCGTACACATACATCACCTGTGCAAGCTCGTACAATGGAAGCGAAAAAAGGTGAATCAATTAAAATCATTTGCCCAGGGAAGGTTTTCCGACGCGATAATGATGATGCAACACATTCACACCAGTTTACTCAGATCGAAGGCCTAGTGGTTGGCGAAAATATCCGGATGAGCGATTTAAAAGGTACATTAGATCTTTTCGCGAAGAAAATGTTTGGTGACGACCGTGAGATTCGTTTGCGTCCAAGTTTCTTCCCGTTCACAGAGCCGTCAGTTGAGATGGATATCTCTTGCTTCAAATGCGGAGGAGAAGGCTGTAATGTCTGCAAACATACAGGTTGGATTGAAATCCTTGGAGCTGGTATGGTACATCCAAATGTATTATCCATGGCAGGGTATGATCCGAAAAAAGTATCAGGATTTGCATTTGGGATGGGACCGGAGCGTATTGCTATGCTGAAATACGGTGTAGATGATATACGCCATTTCTATACAAATGATGTACGCTTTTTATCACAATTCCATCGCGTGGAAGAGTAAGGAGGAAGACGAGAGAGATGTATGTATCACTAAAATGGCTATCACAATATGTGAATCTTCAAGAGTTAAGTCCAGAAGAAATAGCAGAGAAAATTACCCGTTCAGGGATTGAAGTAGAAGGTGTCCACCATTTATCAGAGGGCTTAAAGAAACTGATGGTGGGAGAAATTAAAGAGAAAGTAAAACACCCAGATTCTGACCATTTGAATATTTGCCAAGTAGACTTCGGTGAGATTGAATTATCACAGATTGTCTGCGGGGCACCTAATGTAGAAGAAGGACAAAAAATTGTAGCAGTTCGTCCAAATGGCTATGTCGGCGGCAAGAAAATCAAAAAAGGTAAGCTTCGTGGTGAAGTGTCCAACGGCATGATTTGCTCATTGCAAGAGTTAGGGATGGACAGCAAAGTAGTACCGAAAAAATACGCAGATGGAATATTTGTATTGCCTGAAGACACGCCAGTTGGAATGGATGCAATCGAAGCGTTAAGCCTGGATGATGTCGTACTAGAATTAGGTCTTACACCAAACCGTTCTGATGCCATGAGCATGCTTGGGGTTGCTTATGAAGTGGCTGCTATCCTATCAGAAGAAATCAATCTGCCGGAGCCGACATACACAGCTTCTAATGAAAAAGCTTCTGATGTTTTAAAGGTAAGCGTTGAAGCGAAAGAACAAAATCCTATGTATACTGCAAAAGTAGTGAAGAACGTCAAAGTTGGTGAATCGCCATTATGGCTTCAAGAACGTTTAATGGCAGCAGGCGTACGTCCGTTAAATAATGTAGTGGATATTACAAATTATGTGTTAATGGAATATGGCCAACCACTTCACGCATTCGACTATGACGCACTTGGTACAGGTGAAATACTTGTTCGCTTAGCAAACGATGGTGAAAAAATTACAACACTTGATGGCCAAGAACGCGAATTAACAAAAGAGAACTTAGTCATTACAAATGGTAAAGAAGCTGTAACAGTTGCAGGTGTTATGGGCGGTTTAGATTCTGAAGTAACCGATACTACAACAACTGTTGTTATTGAATCTGCATATTTTGAAGGTCAATCAATCCGTCAAACAGCAAAATCACTTGGATTAAGAAGTGAAGCAAGTGCTCGATATGAAAAAGGCATTGATCCAAATCGTGTCATCCCAGCAGCTGAACGTGCGGCACAATTGTTAGCAGAGCTAGCAGGTGGCGAGGTATTGGAAGGGACTGTAATGGTAGATGAATTAGAAAAAGAACCAACACGTGTCGTGGTGTCTCCTGACTTTGTGAATGCACGCTTAGGAATGAAAATTTCACTAAACGAAATGGTTTCTATTTTAAAACGTTTAAAATTCACTGTTGAAACAGCAAATGGACTTCTATTTATTGATGTGCCGACACGCCGTCAAGACGTTAAAATTGAAGAAGATGTTGTGGAAGAAATCGCTCGGTTATATGGGTACGATGAAATTCCAGCTACTCTTCCAGTTGATGAAGGAAAATCTGGCGGATTAACGCATTATCAAGCGAAAAGACGAATTGTCCACCATCTAATGCAAGGTATTGGCCTTGAGCAAGCATTAACTTATTCGTTAACATCTGATGATCTTTCACAAAAATATGCAATAGAAACGGCGCAAACTACACGTTTATTAATGCCAATGAGTGAGGAAAGAAGCACGCTGCGACAAAGTATCTTACCACATCTTATTGAGGCTGTGACGTATAATGTGTCGCGTCAACAAGATACCGTGGCATTGTATGAAATTGGTTCCGTCTTTTTAGGGCAAACGGAAGAAGGCCTGCCACATGAAGAGGAACATATCGCCATTGCTTTAACAGGCGATTGGCTTAACCATAAATGGCAAGGCGAAAACAAAAAAGTAGATTTCTTTGTACTAAAAGGAATTTTAGAAGCGATGTTTGCGAAATTGGATATTGAAGGAAGAATTTCTTTAGAAACTGCTGTTATCGATGGAATGCATCCTGGACGTACAGCAAAAGTTCTTTTAGATAACAAGTCTATCGGTTTCCTTGGTCAAATTCATCCATCTGAGCAAAAAGCACAAGGCATTAAAGAAACTTATGTAGCTGAATTGAATATAGAGGCTCTTCTTAATACAATCATTGAGCCGTTAAAATATGTACCAGTTCCACGTTTCCCATCCGTTTCACGCGACATTGCACTAGTTGTTAATTCAGCTGTAAAAGCGGGAGATTTGGAAGAGATTATTCGACGTGCAGGAGGAGATCTGTTAAAAGATATCCATGTGTTTGACTTGTACGAAGGAGATAAAATGGAGGCGGGTAAAAAATCACTTGCCTTTACATTGACGTACCAAACGCCTGAGCGTACATTAACAGACGAAGAAGTGGTAGGCGCACATGACCAAGTATTGAAAGAGCTAACTGAAGCGGGTGCAGAAATCCGCTAATTATCTAAACACAAGCAAAGTATTTCTTTGCTTGTGTTTTTTTAAAAAAGAAAATTTATCACTTTAAAGTAGAAGAGAGTATGGAAGAATTTTTAAAAAGTAGTTTTTAAAATAAAATCCCTATGCTATAATATTAAAAAAGTTATCTGACTAAATAAAAATTTTGGACTATTCAATTATAAAGAATATATGATTCTTGAATACAATTTGAATTTCTGATTTTAGTTAGTTGTATTAAATAATATAGTTATATAAATCGGAGTGATGTTTGGACGAACTGAATTGAAAAGAAGTTGTTAGCATATGAATGTAATACGGGATAAATTTAACTTAAATTTAAAAAGTGTAAACGAATTGTAAAAATATATAGACAAATTAGAAATATATGATATATTAGTAAAAATAAGAAATTTAGAGTGTCGAAATATCTGAGTAGAAACCTAACGTTTTTTTAAATTAAATTATTAGAATTTTCATTCCTTACTTACTATTTAGAAAGGAGTATATATTATGAAATCGA
The DNA here is from genome assembly GCF_007988965.1 of Rummeliibacillus stabekisii. GTDB lineage: Bacteria > Bacillota > Bacilli > Bacillales_A > Planococcaceae > Rummeliibacillus > Rummeliibacillus stabekisii. The sequence goes on along the minus strand of NZ_BJVD01000003.1, from coordinate 151,924 downwards.
AGAATGATATTTTAAATATAAAAAATTTACATACTAGTTTTAGAATCAAAGATCATTATTATCATGCGGTAGAAGATATATCGCTTACACTAAAGGAGAATGAAGTGTTAGCCATTGTAGGAGAATCAGGTTGCGGAAAAAGTACACTCGCTACTTCAATCGTTGGTCTTCACCCGCCAGGCAATACCAAAGTGACTGGTGAGATTCTCTATAAAGGAAAAAACTTAGTAGAGTTTAAGGAAGATGAGCTTAATAAAATTCGAGGAAATGATATCGGTTTTATCTTCCAAGATCCTTTAGCAGCTTTAAACCCTTTAATGAAAATTGGTGAACAAATTGCTGAAACATTAAAATATCATACGAAGCTTGATGAAAATAAACGCAAAGAGCGTGTATTAGAATTGTTAGATCAGGTTGGTATTGTCAATCCAGCACGTGTAGCGAATCAATTTCCTCATCAGCTTTCAGGAGGTATGAGACAGCGTGTGGTAATTGCCATTGCAATTGCTTGTAAACCGAAGATTATGGTTGCGGATGAACCGACAACTGCGTTAGATGTAACGATTCAAGCTCAGATTCTAGATTTGCTGAATGATTTACAGGAAGAGACAGATGCAGGGATTGTCCTAATCACTCATGACTTAGGGGTAGTCGCAGAGGTGGCAGATCGAGTAGCTGTTATGTATGCTGGCCAGATTGTTGAATTAGCAACAGTAACCGAGTTATTTAGAAACCCACTGCATCCTTATACAAGGTCATTATTAAACTCGATACCACAAGCTGACAGCAACAACGAGCGATTAGAAGTAATCCAAGGTATGGTGCCAACATTAACGAAAATGCCGCGTAAGGGTTGCCGATTTGCACCCCGTGTGCCATGGATTGATGAAACCAAGCATGAAGAGAACCCAGCATTGCACGAAATTTCTAAGGATCACTTTGTAAGGTGCACTTGCTGGAAGGACTTCCATTTTGAACATCAAGAAGGAGGACTGCAACATGAGCTTCATGCAAATTAAAGATTTAAATGTACATTATCCAATTCGCGGAGGTTTTTTCAATACAGTGGTTGACCATGTATACGCGGTGGACGGTGTATCAATGGAATTTGAAAAGGGTAAAACATACGGCCTTGTTGGCGAATCTGGTTCTGGGAAATCGACAACAGGAAAGGCAATCATTGGTCTTGAAAAAATTACATCTGGTCAAATTATTTACGAGGGCCAAAATGTGACCAATCAACGTCGCAAAAGGAACAGCGCGTATAATCGCGATATCCAAATGATTTTCCAAGATTCTACTTCTGCTATGAACCCTAGAAAAAGAATTCAAGAGATTTTAGCAGAGCCGATCCGGAATTTTATGAAAGTATCTCCGCAAGAAGAAAAACGCAGAATTATTGAATTGCTTGAAATTGTCGGCATGTCTGAAGAGGCCTTGCTTAAATACCCACATGAATTCTCAGGTGGTCAAAAACAACGTCTAGGCATTGCACGAGCTGTCGCTTGCAATCCCAAAATGATAATTGCTGATGAACCGGTATCAGCACTGGACTTATCTGTACAAGCCCAAGTACTCAACTTTATGAAAGACATTCAAAATGAATTCGGGCTTAGCTATTTATTTATCTCGCATGATTTAGGGGTTGTTCGTCACATGTGTGACCATATCTCAATTATGTATAAAGGTAGATTTGTAGAAAGTGGCACGCGAGAGGAAATTTACGCTAACCCTCAACATGTCTATACAAATCGTCTACTATCTGCCATTCCAAATATAGAACCAGAAACAAGAGATGAACGAAAAATTAAACGTCGGGCAGTCGAAGCTGCTTATAAAGCTGACTCCCATAAATATTTTGATGAAAAAGGTAAAGTGTATCCATTAAAAGACCTCTCGCAAACGCATAAGGTTGCCATGATGGGTGCAGAGAGAGGAGGAATGTAGTATGTGGAAAACAATTGTACGTCGCGTACTTGTCATGATTCCTCAACTATTTGTATTAAGTCTACTTATTTTTGGATTAGCAAAATTAATGCCGGGTGATCCGTTCACTGGTATGATTACTCCGCAAACCGACCCTAATGTTATAGAAGAATTAAGAGAAAAGGCGGGGTTGAACGATCCCTGGTATGTTCAATATTATCATTGGATTGTCAATGCTTTCCACGGTGATTTTGGTGATAGTTACGCATTCAAAGATAGTGTATCAAGCTTAATTGGCGAACGTGCACTAAATACATTTTGGCTTTCATTATTTACTGTTCTCTTGGTGTATTTGATTGCAATTCCACTTGGTATTTATGCAGGACGCTTTCAAAATTCGCTTTTTGATAAAGGAACAGTCTTATACAGCTTTGTAACGTATGCGATTCCAACATTTGTGCTTGGATTGCTCATTCTTTTCTTCTTCGGGTACAAACTGGATTGGTTCCCAACAAGTGGATCAGTTGATGTGAAATATGACGCTGGCACATGGGGTTATTTCATGAGCAAGCTGTATCATCTCATCTTACCGGGCTTTACCGGAGCTATTTTAGGAACGACAAGTGTTATTCAATATCTCCGTTCAGAGGTCATTGATGCGAAAACACAAGATTATGTAAAAACAGCCCGTAGTAAAGGTGTGCCAATGAAGAAAATTTATTCAAAACATATTTTCCGAAACTCACTTTTACCGATTGCAGCATTTCTTGGCTTTACAATAACTGGTTTATTGGGTGGCTCTATCTTTATTGAAACAATTTTTGGTTATCCAGGTATGGGACAGCTCTTTATAGAATCGTTGGGACAACGTGATTACTCTGTAATTACAGCATTGGTTATGTTATTTGGTTTCCTTTCATTGTTAGGGAGTCTTTTATCGGACATTATTATGAGTATTGTTGATCCTCGAATTCGTATTGAGTAAAAAATTGTTGGAAGATAGGTGAAAAGATATGGTAAATGTACAAGACCACACAATAACTGAGGCTAAAGAAAGTATGCCTGCAACAGGTTTTCAAGTCGTATTTCGTGAGTTTTTAAAAGATAAACTAGCTACGATGTCTTTAGTATTTTTACTTATTATTATTTTCGGTGCATTTTTTTGGGCACCATTTGTTGATAAAGAAGCATTAATGCAAATTAATTTAAGAACGATCTTTATGGAACCGGGCGAGGGAGGCTTCTTTCTTGGTACCGACCAAGGTGGAAGTGATGTTCTGGGACAATTGGTAATTGGGACTCGAAACTCATTATTTATCGCGTTTTCCATTACAGCTATTACAATGGTAATCGGTGTATTACTAGGACTGATAGCAGGATATTATGGTGGTTTAATCGATAATATTATCATGCGTGTTACAGACTTCGTTATCACATTGCCAATGCTAATGTTGATTATTGTTTTCGTTACAATTGTGCCAAAATACAATCAATTTACATTTGTACTTATACTGAGTGCCTTCTATTGGGTAGGTACTGCAAGGTTAATTCGTAGTAAGGTGCTTTCTGAAGCACGAAGAGACTATGTCAACGCATCAAAAACAATGGGTACGAGAGATTTTTCAATCATGCTCAAAGGGATACTGCCTAATATAAGCTCCCTTTTAATCGTTGAACTAGTCTTAAACTTAGCTGGAAATGTAGGGATTGAAACAGGTTTATCTTATTTAGGCTTTGGTTTGCCTCCAAATGTGCCGAGTTTAGGTACGCTAGTGGGGTATGCAAGTAATCCTGATGTCATTTCCAATAGATGGTGGGTATGGTTACCCGCATCATTATTAATTTTAATACTGATGCTGGCAATAAATTATGTTGGACAGGCATTCCGCCGTGCAGCAGATTCAAAACAAAGATTAGGTTAAGGGAGGAAATTAGATGAAGAAGAGAAGTAGATTGTTACTCACTGTTCTTGCAGCATTAATGCTTGTTTTAGCAGCATGTAGCGGCAACGGTGACACGAGCAAGGACACAGGAAAAGATTCAGGTGGGAAAGCCCCAGAAAAAGTGGATACAAGCAAGTTCCCACTTACTCAAGAAAATAATGATGAAGCAATAAAGGGTGGTACATTGAAAGTTGGGTTACAATCTGATGGTCCATTCAAAGGTATGTTCTTATACGAATTATATGAAGATGCATATGATGCAGAAATACTAGCATACACTTCAAATTCATTATTCCCGACAAAAGAAGATTTCTTGCTTGATGATACCGGTCTAGGTAAATTATCAGTAGATGAAGGTGCAAAAAAAGCGACAATTACAATCCAAAAAGATGTGAAATGGTCTGACGGTAAGCCATTTACTGCGGATGATGTTATCTATCCATATCTAATCATCGGAAACAAAGATTATACAGGCGTTCGATACGATGCTAACTTCCAAAATATAGTAGGTGCAAAAGAATACCATGCTGGCAAAGCAAAAGATATCTCTGGTATCAAAAAAGTTGATGATCACACTGTTGAGATTTCATTCCATAAAATTTCTCCAGCCATTTACTCTGGTGGGGACGGACTTTGGGGTTATGCAGCACCTAAGCACCAATTAAAAGATATTGCTATTAAAGATTTGCAAAAATCTGATGCTGTTCGTAAAAATCCAGTTACTTTAGGTGCATTTGTTATCAACAAAATCGTCAAAGGCGAATCTGTTGAAATGGTTGCAAATAAGAACTATTGGAAAGGTCAACCGAAAATTGACAAAGTGGTAATTTCCACAGTTTCTTCAGCAACAGCTGCTGAAGCTATGAAAACAGGTAAATTTGACGTGTTAGCGCCAAACTACCCTGCAAATGACTACAGTGCTATTAAAGATTTAAACAATATTACTGTGTTAGGTCGTCCTGAGCTTGCGTACTCTTATATCGGGTTCAAACAAGGTAAATGGGATTCTAAGAAAGGCGAAGTCGTTGTAGATGAAAACGCTAAACTGTCTGATCCAAACTTGCGTAAAGCAATAGCTTATGGCATGGATGTTGAGACAGTAGCAGAACAATACTATGAAGGCTTGCGCTCTCGAGGCAACTCTTTAATTCCTCCAGTATTCTCAGCATACTATGATGATACATTAGAAGGATATAAATACGATCCTGAAAAAGCGAAAAAATTATTAGACGATGCAGGCTACAAAGATAAAGACAATGATGGCTACCGTGAAGATAAAGACGGTAAACCATTAACAATCAATTTAGCAGGTATGGCTGGTTCTGATAAAGATAACAAAATCGTTCAGTACTATATCCAGAACTGGAAAGAAGTCGGCCTGAAAGTAGAATTAACAACTGGTCGTCTAATCGAATTTAACGCATTCTACGATAAAGTTAAAGCGGATGATAAAGATATCGATATGTATATGGCTGCATGGGGCACAGGTACAGACCCTTCACCAATCGGTCTTTACTCTAAAAAAGCTTCATTTAACTATGCTCGCTGGACTACACCTGAGCTAGAAAAACAATTAGAAGCAATCGATTCAAAAGAAGCATTGGATAATGATTATCGTGCAGAGGCATTCCGCAAATGGCAAGAAACAATGTATGAAGACGCTGTAACAGTGCCAACATACTTCCGTACTGAACTTATTCCTGTGAACAAACGGGTGAAAAACTGGTCTATAGATTACTTATCAAAAATTACTCTAGAGCAAGTAGAGTTAACTGCTGACGAACCAATTAAAAATCAATAATACAAAAGAATGACCAGTCATTTAATGACTGGTCATTCTTTTGTTTAAGACAGAGATTTATTTACATTTTATATGGTTCATCCTTTAAATTTTCAATACTCGCAAAGTAGGTTGTAACTCCTGTTTTGAGAGCATTTCCTTACTATAGCCTTTTATAAATGGTTCTTCAGATATCATTTCAAAATGTTGAATTCAATATTGTTCTATTTGTTGGTGAAACGTTCCATATCTATACGAAAGGTGTTTAAGAAGAATGAGATGAAGAAAGGTAAGAAAAGAAAGTGGACCAAAGATAAACCCAACGAATGATTATGTTTGGTCGACTTAATCATTCGCGGAGATTTATGTATGGTTTTTATTTGACTTTTGACCTTAATTTAAAGAGGACGCGATTTCGATGCAATTCGAGAAGCCTTTCCAGTATTAGCAAAATGCCATTTTGTTATATTATTAAGTGCTTCCTCACCTTGCGCGAGCAAAATTTGTGCGGCTACTTCATCAACCTTAGGTCCAGCACCTTTTGGTAAAGTGGTGCCTACAAGTTTGCTCAATTTGTCCATTTCATTTAAAAAGGCACATCTAGCGAGGATAGAGGCGGCTGCTACTGCTACGTGTAGCTGTTCCGCTTTTGTGGCAAATAAAACCTGGTCTCTAACAACTTCTTTATCGCCTTTTAAGTAATTATAGTAAGTATTTCTCTCAGCGAATTGGTCTATTAAAATATGATCTGGTTTATCAGGTGCTATTTTTTGAAGTAGTTTCATTAATGCCTGATTATGAAGTTTAGCCTTCATCTTTCCTTGTGACATGCCTGAAGCTTGCATGGCATTGTATTTTGGATTTCGAAGAATTAGGACATGATGGTGCAGGCTTGCTTTTAAATCCGGCGCGATTTTTCGCATGTAGTCATCCGTCAGCATTTTGGAGTCTTTTACACCAAGTTCTTTGACAAGTTGGATGCGTTCTTTTGGTACATACACAGCAGCCACAGTTATAGGTCCAAAATAGTCCCCTGTACCTGTTTCATCTGATCCTACTACAGATAAATCGGCAAAATTTGGAGGCAACAAATCACCTTTTGATGTCGTCTTCTTTACAGATGAGGCTGGAGTTATGCCACCCTGGCTCCATTTTTCTGCTTCACGATCTCCGCCGTTGCCCTGAAACATCACTTTACCTGAGCGATAGACAGTAATCGCACAATCTGGCATCTTGGCTGCGAAAATAACGCCAGGGGCCTTTCGTTCGACCATATGGCGAGAGTAAGTGCTCATGACTTCTTTCTGTACTGTAGCGTTGAGGTTTAATACAATAGTAGACATTTTATCAAATTCCCTTCTTCTCTATGAATTCACAACATAGACACTTCATGGTATTATAAGAAATAGGACTAAAAAGGAGGTTTCGGCTTTGTCAGAGCAAAGTAAAAATCGAGTTTCAGTTGAAATATATGGCCATATCTATCACATGGCTGGAACAGAAACAAAAGAACATATGCGCTCTGTAGCGGATACTGTTGACCAAAAAATGCGCGAAATAAAGCAGGCAAACATCAGCCTCGACAGTGCCAAATTAGCCGTCCTCACTGCTTGCAATGCAGTCAATGATTATTTAAAATTAAAAAATCAAGTGGAATTGCTTGAAACAGAATTGAAAAAATTAAAGGATGACGTGAATGGTTGATTTAATCATAATTATATTATTGCTTGCTGGATTAATAAATGGAGCTAGAAAAGGCTTTGTGCTTCAGCTAATCCAAATGGCCGGCTTTTTGGTTGCTGTACTCGTTGCATACTTTTATTATAAACCGCTTGCGGAGAAATTGGTGCTATGGATTCCATATCCTTCCGTTAGTGAAAATAGTACATTAAAGTTTGCGGTAGAGCAATTAAACATAAGCCAAACTTTCTATCAGTTGTTAGCATTCGCCTTGATTTTCTTCGTGGTGAAATTTGCTATACAAATCATTGCATCACTGTTTGATTTCTTGCGATACATACCAGTACTTGGCGGATTGAATCGGTTATTAGGTGGTGTATTAGGCTTTATAGAAGCGTATTTGCTAATCTTTATCGTGCTATATGTATTTGCATTGCTGCCACTCGACCGTATACAGAACTACATCGAAAAATCTATCTTAACAAAGTTAATCCTTGAGTACACACCGATCATATCGAAGGCATTTCAGCATATGTGGTTCGTTTATATGAAATAAAGGGTAGGAACTTTCCATGGGGAGCGCTCTTTATCCAACTGAATCTGAGTGTATCCATCGGGATAAATCAAATAAGGCTTCTCTCTGCAGCAAGGGAGAGGTCTTTTGTATATATCAGGAGGGATTATATGAATAAAAAAAATATTATCCATACATTAGAACAAATTGCGCTTTATCTTGAATTAAAAGGTGAAAATCCATTTAAAATTGCAGCATTTCGTAAAGCTGCACAAGCATTAGAGACCGATACAAGAAGTATGAGTGAGATCGATGACATAACTGCTATCAAGGGAATCGGCAAAGGAACTGCGGCTGTCATTACAGATTTGCTTGAAAATGGACGTTCCGAAGTACTGCTAGAATTGCAAAATGAAATTCCTAAAGGGTTGCCACCATTATTAAAGCTACCTGGGCTTGGTGGGAAAAAGATAGCGAAGTTATACAAAGAGCTTGGTGTTGATTCTGCGGAAAGTTTGCGGGTAGCATGTGAAGAAGGAAAAGTAGCTGCTCTTTCTGGCTTTGGTAAAAAAACGCAAGATAAAATAATGAAAGAACTAGAAAGTTTTGGCGAAAAAGCAGAAACGCATCCTATTTGGCTTTTGGATGAGCTAGTTACACAACTCAATGTATTGCTGGAGGAAATACAAGAAATTGATGAATTTTCTGTGGCAGGCAGTTTTCGTCGTGTGAAGGAACAAAGTAAAGATATTGATTTCATTATCGCTACTGAGAATCCGGTCGCTGTGAAAGAAGCGTTGCTTTCAAAGTTAAGCTATCAAGAAATCATAGCTTCTGGAGACACAAAAATCTCGGTAGAGCTACAAACTGAAGGAATACAAGTGGATTTCCGCCTTGTTTCCAATGAAGAATATGCAACAGCTCTTCATCATTTTACAGGATCCAAAGACCATAATGTTCGCATGCGCCAAATCGCCAAAGAGCATGGGGAGAAAATCAGTGAATACGGAATTGAACAGCAAGACGGGAGAGTCTTGACATTTGATTCCGAAACGGCGTTTTTCGCTCATTATAATCTTCCTTTTATTCCGCCAACAGTGCGTATGGGCGGCAAGGAATTTGACCGATTAGATCAAATACCTGATTTAATAAAGCTTAGTGATATACAAGCAGATTTGCATATGCATACAACTTGGTCAGACGGCGCTTATGCAGTTCATGAAATGGGACAAGCGTTGATTGATAAAGGCTACCAATATGGTGTGATAACAGACCATTCTCAATATTTAAAAGTGGCGAATGGCCTGACGCCAGAACGACTAAAATTGCAACGTAAAGAAATTCAACAATTCAATAGAGAACACCCTGAATTTACCCTATTAGCTGGGACGGAGATGGACATTTTGCCTGACGGGTCACTTGATTTTGATGACGAAGTAATGTCAGATCTTGATTTTGTGATAGCTTCCATCCACTCAAGCTTCAGCCAACCACAGGAAAAAATTATGGAGCGTCTTCATGAAGCGTTAAAAAATCCGCACGTCGATATGATTGCTCATCCTACAGGGCGAATCATCGGCAAAAGAGACGGTTATAACCCAGATGTACCCCAATTGATTGCGTGGGCGAAAGAATATGGTAAAATTTTAGAGTTAAATGCTAATCCGTATCGCTTGGATTTATGCATGGAGCATTTAGAAATGGCAGCTCGTGCTGGTGTACCGATTGCCATTAATACAGATGCTCATGCAATTGACCAATTACGCTTTATGGAAGTTGGCACAAAATACGCCCAAAAAGCTTGGCTGAAAAAAGAAAACATTGTTAATACATGGTCACTGAAAGACTTTATGACTTATTTACAGAAAAAATAGGAGGTGTACTTTTAGTGATAGGAACACGAGCACTAAAAACACTAGAGTTTGATAAAGTGCGGGCTCAAGTTGCGACTTACTGCACGTCATCTCTTGGAAATCATGCTATTAGCGAGCTGGCTCCAGAAACAGAGTTTGATCGTGTTAAAGCACTTTTAGATGAAATGGATGAGGGACTTTCCATTTTGCGTATCAAAGCGAACGTACCGCTTGGCGGCATTTTTGATATCCGACCTCATGCTAAACGCGCTCAAATAGGCGGCATGCTGAGCCCTCAAGAATTAATGGAAATCTCAAGTACTATTCGTGCGAGCCGCATTTTCCGAGAATTTATTGAAGATATAGAGGAAGAGGGGGATATTCAAATCCCCCATTTTAGCCAAAAGAAAAGTGAAATTCCAATTTTGACTGGACTTCAACATGAAATCAATTCATGTATTGATGACAATGCGGCAGTCATGGATTCTGCAAGTTCTGAGCTTCGCAGCATTCGTCAACAGCTTCGTGCCCAAGAAGGCAGAGTTAGAGAAAAATTGGCAAGCTTGACGCGCGGGAGCAATGCATCAAAAATGCTGTCTGACTCGATCGTGACAATTCGAAACGATAGATTCGTTCTTCCTGTTAAGCAAGAATATCGCTCACATTATGGCGGCATTGTCCATGACCAATCTGCATCAGGGCAAACATTATATATCGAGCCAGAAGCAGTTGTTCAAGCCAATAATGAGATCCATCGCTTAAAAGCAAAAGAAAAAGTGGAAATTCAAAAAATCTTAATCCATCTTTCTGCTCTTGTACAAGAGGTAGCACATGAACTTTTCGGATTGGTTCGCCTTCTCGGCGAGATTGATGCTATCTTAGCTAAGGCAAAGTATGGACAAGCGAACAAATGTACCATGCCAGTGATGAATAATGATGGTTATATCAAATTAACAAAAGCTCGGCATCCTCTATTGCCAATCGAAAGTGCTGTTGCCAATGATATCGAATTTGGCAGTGATATAACAGCTATTGTTATAACAGGTCCAAATACAGGTGGTAAAACGGTTACATTAAAAACTGTGGGCTTATGCACATTAATGGCTCAAGCGGGTATTCCGGTCCCTGCTCTTGATGGTTCAGAGCTCGCTGTGTTTACACAATTATTTGCAGACATTGGCGATGAGCAATCAATTGAACAAAGTTTATCTACTTTTTCGAGTCATATGGTCAATATAGTTGAAATCTTAAAAGAGTTTGACGATCAGTCGCTTGTACTATTTGACGAATTAGGAGCAGGAACAGATCCTCAAGAAGGAGCTGCCCTGGCTATTTCCATTTTAGATGAAGTTCATGGAAGAGGTGCTCGCGTTATGGCCACCACTCACTATCCTGAATTAAAGGCGTATGGTTACAATCGTCCTGGGGTTGTGAATGCTAGCGTCGAATTTAATGTAGAAACGCTTAGCCCAACATATAAATTGTTGATTGGTGTGCCTGGTCGTAGTAATGCCTTCGAAATTTCTACTAGGCTTGGTTTGCCTGAAAACATTATAGAGAACGCAAAAGCATATACAGGCACAGACCGCCATGAAGTGGATGCCATGATTGCCTCGTTGGAAGAAAGCCGTCGCAAAGCAGAGGCTGACGCTGAACGCTCTCACCACTTGATGGTAGAAGCGGAAGCATTGCAAAAAGATCTCGACGAAAAGCTAAGAGAGTATGAAGAAACAAAAGAAGAGCTAGTTAAAAAGGCGAAAGAAAAAGCACGCAAATTAGTAGAAGAGGCTAAAAGGGAAGCTGAAGAAGTCATCGGTGAGCTTCACAAAATGCAAATTAACGCGAATAAAGCGATTAAAGAGCATGAAATCATTGATGCCAGAAAACGCCTTGAAGAAGCAGCTCCTAAGGAAAACCGTGTCTTAAAGAAACAGCGTCAAGTAAATGCGCGCGCAGTTAATTTGCAAAAAGGTGATGAAGTAAAAGTAATTAGCTATGGCCAAAAAGGGACATTAATTGAACAGGTGTCAGACCATCAATGGATTGTCCAATTGGGTATTCTGAAGATGAAGATTGACACATCCGATTTAGAATATGTAAAACCTGAAAAAACGAAGGAATCCGTAAACGTATCTGCAGTCCGTAATCGAGATTCCAATGTCAAATTAGAACTTGACTTGCGTGGTGAGCGCTATGAAGACGCAATGATGCGCACTGAAAAATATTTAGATGATGCCATGTTGTCAAACTATCCTAGGGTATCTATCATTCATGGCAAGGGAACTGGGGCTTTACGTCAAGGGATCCAAGCTCTTTTAAAACGTCATAGAGGCGTCAAAAGCTACCGTTTTGGTGAAGCTGGCGAGGGTGGTTATGGCGTCACGGTTGTCGAATTAAAATAGCAAATGAGGGGAATTCATGCTACTGAATAGTTTTTGGCACCACCCAATGGTCCAAACTGCGGGTTACTTTAGTCTTGTTGTACTGTGCCTTGTCATCGCAATGGCCATTTTTGAACTTGTGACAAAATATAAGAATTGGCAAGAAATCAAAAACGGCAATATGGCGGTGGCATTAGCTACAGGAGGGAAAATATTGGGAGTTTGCAATATTTTCCGCTATTCCATCGAGCGGCACACATCGCTCCTTGCCATGATTGGCTGGGGAATGTTTGGTTTTGTTTTATTGATTTTCGCATATATTCTTTATGAATTTCTTACGCCTACGTTTAAAATCGACCATGAGATCGAACAGGACAATCGCTCAGTTGGCTTTATATCCTTTACCATCTCAGTAGGTTTATCATTCGTTATAGGCGCAAGCATTTCATAGTAGTTTAGGAGTCTGGAATGGAAAAATTAGCAAAAGTCTTAATGGTAGTCTGCCTATTATTTATTCTTACAGGGATTATTTATCTTTTCTTGCATTAAACGAAGTAGAACCAAGCATACAGAGCTTGGTTCTTTTTTATAAACTATGTTCGATTTATATAATAATCTTCTATTCTCTAAAGAAAAAATGAATAATAATTGAAAGCGCTCTCGCATTAAATTATAATTAAAGTTAGAAATATTCTAATTAATAAGAATAGGGGGCATTTCGTGTGACGGAAAAGATTTGGCTAAAGAATTATCCTCCTGACATACCTGCAAGATTAGCGTATGAAGAAATTCCTTTACAAGAATATTTAACAAGAGCAGCTGAGAAATCGCCAACGAAGATTGCCATACATTTCTTAGGAAAAGAATTAACGTATCAAGAACTGTACGAATCATCCTTAAAATTTGCGAATTATTTACGAAAGATTGGCATTGAAAAAGGGGATAGGGTAGCAGTAATGCTCCCAAATTGCCCGCAAAACGTCATTTCTTATTTTGGTATTTTGTATGCAGGGGGTATTGTGGTACAGACGAATCCGCTCTATACAGAAAGAGAAATAGAATATCAATTAAAAGATTCAGGTGCCAAGGCTATTGTTTCACTGGATATCCTTTATCCACGCATTATGAAAGTGTGGAAAGAAACGGATTTAGAAAATATGATTATTACCGCTGTAAAAGACTATTTGCCGTTTCCTAAAAACATGATCTATCCATTTATTCAAAAAAGGGATACTGGCTTTACCGTGTCAGTACAGCATAGCGGCTCCAACCATCTTTTCGCTGAAATCATAAAAATCGGTGAATTGAATCCCGTTAAGTTGGATTTTGACTTTACAGAAGATGTAGCATTATTGCAATATACTGGGGGGACTACAGGATTTCCGAAAGGCGTGATGTTAACGCATCAGAATCTTGCATCAAATGTCCAAATGTGTAGGGCATGGATGACGAAAACTGTTCCGGGAGAAGAAATCATTATGGGTGTTTTGCCATTCTTCCATGTTTACGGTATGACAACTGTCTTGCTTTTAACAGTCATGAATGGCGATCGAATGGTCTTAATGCCAAAGTTTAATGCGAAAGATACATTGAAAACAATACAAAAACAAAAACCAACGCTCTTCCCAGGTGCGCCTACTCTCTATATTGGTTTGCTCAATCATCCTGAGCTAACCAAATTTGATTTATCATCCATTAAAGCTTGTATTAGCGGCTCTGCACCGCTGCCTGTAGAAGTTCAAGAAAAGTTTGAACATATAACAGGCGGCAAATTAGTGGAAGGCTATGGTTTAACCGAATCCTCACCAGTTACTCATGCTAATTTTATTTGGGGTGGCAAACGTGTAAAAGGATCGATCGGTGTACCTTGGCCAGATACAGATGCCATGATCTTTAAAATGGGAACGACAGAAGCTGCAGAAATAAGAGAAGTGGGTGAAATTGCAGTTAAAGGTCCTCAAGTAATGAAGGGCTATTGGAATCGGCCGGAAGATACTGATATGACGCTCATTGATGGATGGCTTCTTACGGGAGATATAGGCTATATGGATGAAGAAGGCTATTTCTATGTAGTAGACCGCAAGAAAGACATCATTATTGCTGGCGGCTTTAATATCTATCCTCGGGAAGTTGAGGAAGTACTATATGAGCATGAAGCTGTGCAAGAATGTGTGGTTCTTGGAGTACCGGATCCTTATCGTGGAGAGACGGTAAAGGCTTTTATTGTATTAAAGGATGGCTACAAAGCAACAGAAGAAGAGCTTAATAAGTATTGTCGAGCGAAGTTAGCTTCATTTAAGGTTCCAAGAATATATGAATTCCGTTCAGAATTGCCTAAAACAGCTGTAGGGAAAATTTTAAGAAGAACACTTTTGGATGAAGAAAAAACACAAGTTACGCAATGACTCTTTCTTGACAATCCACGCGATTGAATATAATATGAAAATATGAATGAATAGTCATTCATATTTTCATAATTACGCGGTGGTGATTGATTTGAAGAAAGACAAACCAAAATACAGACAAATTATTGATGCTGCTGTCATAGTGATTGCGGAAAACGGTTATCACCAAGCGCAAGTTTCCAAGATTGCTAAGCAGGCAGGCGTTGCAGATGGAACAATTTATTTATACTTTAAGAACAAAGAAGATATCCTCATTTCTGTTTTCAGTGAAAAGATGTCTGTCTTTGTGGAAAATTTAAAAGTAATTATTCAAGAAAGCATAACAGCCCAGGAAATGTTGGCAAGGATGATAGAAGGGCATTTTAAGGTTTTATCGGAAGATCATCATTTAGCAGTAGTTACGCAATTAGAGCTACGCCAATCGAACAAAGACTTACGCCTCAAAATTAACCACATATTAAAAGAGTATCTAGACTTGCTGGATGATATATTGCAAAGGGGTATCCAAGCAGGTGAATTTATAGAAGATATGGATTTGCGGTTAGTTAGGCAAGTAATTTTCGGTACAGTTGATGAGGTGTCCACAACATGGGTCATGAAAGATCAAAAATATGACCTTGTTGAAATGGCGCCACGGGTGCATGAAATACTGTTAAAGGGCATTCAGACGCAATAAACAGAGGCAAAATACACTATTTTGCCACATACATAGGGAAAACAAAGGAGGATTTGGAGAATGCAATATCTAAGTTATAAGGTGGAAGAAGGCGTTGCGGTTACCGCAATTAATCGACCGCCAGCAAACGCGCTCTCCCGGGGGTTAATTGAAGAGGTAGACGAGCTTCTCAATGCAGTTGAAAATGATGCAAGTGTACGTGTCATCTTGCTGCATGGAGAAGGTAGATTCTTTTCGGCTGGAGCTGATATTAAGGAATTTACAGAAGTATCTTCCGGCGAAGAATTTCAAACGATGTCAGCGAGAGGGCAAGAAGTCTTTGAAAGACTTGAAAATTTCTCGAAGCCTGTGATTGCAGCAATACATGGTGCAGCACTAGGCGGTGGTTTAGAGCTTGCGATGAGCTGTCATTTCCGCTATGTGAGCGATACGGCTAAGCTAGGATTGCCAGAGCTACAACTTGGGTTAATTCCTGGTTTTGGTGGTACGCAACGCTTGCCTAGATATGTAGGGGCAGCAAAAGCAGCTGAAATGATGTTCACTAGCAATCCAATTACTGGAGAAGAAGCAGTGAAATGGGGCTTAGCGAATCTGGCATTTTCAGAAGAGCAATTACTAGAAGAGTCGCTTAAAACTGCAAAGAAAATAGCGAAGAAGAGCCCAATTGCTTTAAAAGTGGCCATTGAAATGTTGCAATTTTCTAAAACCACTCAATTTTATGAAGGCGTCCAAAAAGAGGCGGAAGGGTTTGCGCATATCTTCACCACACAAGACGCTAAAGAGGGAATCGCTGCATTCATTGAAAAAAGGGAACCTGTTTTTAAGGGACAATAAAAGTATTAGGGGGTAAGTACTATGAATATTTATGTATTAGTAAAAAGAACTTTTGACACAGAGGAAAAGATTGTTTTAAATGGTGGAGCAATTCAAGAAGATGGGGCAGAATTCATCATCAATCCGTATGATGAATATGCAATTGAAGAAGCAATCCAAGTACGCGATGCACAAGGCGGAGAAGTTACAGTCGTAACAATTGGTGGAGAAGATGCTGAAAAACAACTTCGTACCGCTCTTGCAATGGGAGCAGATAAAGCTGTGTTAATTAATACAGAGGATGACGTAGAAGATTTAGATCAATATTCTGTCGCACATATTTTATCTGAATACTTAAAAGACAAAGACGCTGACCTTATTTTAGGTGGTAATGTAGCAATTGATGGTGGATCAGGACAAGTAGGGCCACGTCTAGCTGAACTCCTTGGCATTAACTATGTAACTACTATTACAAACCTTGAGATTGATAGCGACACAGTCAAAATAGTACGTGATGTTGAAGGAGATTCAGAAGTCATCGAAACATCATTGCCATTATTAGTTACAGCGCAACAAGGTTTGAACGAACCACGCTATCCTTCTTTGCCTGGAATTATGAAGGCAAAGAAAAAACCTCTAGAAGAATTAGAATTAGATGATTTAGATATTGATGAAGATGATGTAGAAGCAAAAACAGAAACAGTCGAAATCTTCTTACCTGCTGAAAAAGAAGCGGGTCGTGTCTTGCAAGGTGAATTAAAAGACCAAGTAAAAGAACTAGTTCAACTACTTCATACAGAAGCAAAAGTAATCTAAGCTACGATTTATTGCGGAGGAGGAAAACATATGTCAAAAAAAGTATTAGTATTAGGCGAAGTACGTGAAGGATCTTTAAGAAATGTTTCATTTGAAGCGATTGCAGCAGGGAAAACAATTGCGGATGGTGGAGAAGTTGTAGGCGTTTTAATCGGCGACTCAGTAGAAAACGTGAGTTCTGAAATGATTCAGTATGGCGCTGATCGTGTTATTACTGTGGAACACCCTCATCTAAAACAATATACTTCAGATGGTTTCAGCCAAGCATTTATGGCTTGTGTAGATGCTGAACAACCGGAAGCGATTGTTTTTGGTCATACGGCACTAGGTAAGGATTTATCGCCAAAAATTGCAAGTAAATTACAAAGCGGCTTAATCTCTGATGTAACTAAAATCGAAGGAGAAGGCGAAGACGCTGTATTTATCCGCCCGATCTACTCTGGTAAAGCATTTGAGAAAGTAAAAGTTAAAGAAGGCGTCCTATTTATAACAATTCGTCCAAACAATATTGCTCCATTAGAAAAAGATGAATCTCGCACTGGGGAAGTTTCAAGCCAAGCAGTAGATATCACAAATTTGCGTACAGTAATCAAAGAAGTGGTACGCAAAGCATCTGAGGGCGTAGACTTATCGGAAGCGAAAGTCATTATTGCAGGCGGACGCGGTGTAAAGAGTGAAGAAGGCTTTAAGCCATTGCAGGATCTTGCTACACTATTAGGCGGAGCAGTTGGTGCTTCACGTGGTGCTTGTGATGCTGATTACTGTGATTATTCATTGCAAATAGGCCAAACAGGTAAGGTTGTAACACCGGATTTATATATTGCATGCGGTATCTCAGGTGCAATTCAACATCTTGCAGGGATGTCAAACTCTAAAATTATCGTAGCAATCAATAAAGATCCAGAAGCAAATATCTTCAAAGTAGCAGATTACGGTATTATAGGCGACTTGTTCGAAGTGGTGCCAATGCTAATTGAAGAATTTAAAACGATTTTAGTGAATGCATAATAAGTTGAAAGCTCTGCCACGAAGCAGAGCTTTTCTTTTAAAATGGAAGTGTAACAGAAATTAAATAAAGACCAAGTGAAATAAATGAGCAGAATTTTCGCTTTGTCTAGTTTCTTTATGCTACACTACCGATACATACCATTTAAGGAGGAAATGTAACATGGCAATTGTACATTCAACAGACGCAACATTCTCAAATGATATTTCAAAAGGTTTAGTTTTAGTAGACTTCTGGGCAACATGGTGCGGACCTTGTAAAATGATCGCTCCTGTTTTAGAAGAATTGGACCAAGAATTAAATGACAAAGCAACAATTGTAAAAGTGGATGTTGACCAAAACCAAGAAACTGCTAGCCAATTTGGTATTATGTCAATCCCAACACTTGTTTTATTTAAAGACGGTCAACCGGTTGATAAAACTGTTGGGTTCCAACCAAAAGAAGCATTAGCAGAATTAATCAACAAACACGCTTAATTCTTCTGTTCTATAAACAAACCCGGGTCCTACTCTTAGGCACCCGGTTTTTTTTAGAGGTGATACAATGAATGATTTAATTAAACAAAAACTAGCTATTTTACCTGACCAGCCAGGCTGTTATTTAATGAAGGACAGGCAAGGGACCATAATCTATGTAGGTAAGGCGAAAGTATTGAAAAATCGAGTTCGTTCGTACTTTACAGGTTCTCATAATGGTAAAACGCAACGACTTGTAAGTGAGATTGATGACTTTGAGTATATTGTTACTTCCTCCAATAAAGAAGCTTTTATTTTAGAGTTAAATCTAATTAAATTGCACGATCCTAAATATAACATTATGTTAAAGGACGATAAAACCTATCCATATATTAAAATAACCAATGAAAAAAATCCGCGCTTGCTAATCGTAAGAAAGGTCAAAAAGGACAAGGGTAAGTATTTTGGCCCCTATCCTAATGCTTATGCAGCTACTGAGACAAAGAAGCTGCTGGATCGTCTTTATCCCTATCGAAAGTGCCAAAATATGCCTAACCGTGTTTGTCTGTACTATCACTTAGGACAATGCCTAGCACCTTGTGTAAAGGATATCGAAAAAGAGACATATCGGCAGATGACTGCTGAAATCACTAATTTTTTGAACGGTGGGCATAATGCAGTAAAAAAAGACCTAAAGCAAAAAATGATTGCTGCTTCTGAGAAATTGGATTTTGAGCGTGCGAAAGAATATCGAGATCAAATCGCCCATATTGAAGCGGTAATGGAAAAACAAAAAATCACAACTAATGATTTTACAAACCGTGATGTTTTTGGCTTTGCTGTTGATAAAGGCTGGATCTGTGTTCAAGTCTTCTTTGTAAGACAGGGCAAGCTGATAGAAAGAGATGTTTCTCTTTTTCCGACATATGGGGAGCCTGAGGAAGAATTCTTAACATTTGTAGGTCAATTCTATGAAAAGAATGAGCATATTCAACCGAAAGAAGTCTTACTACCAAAGGGTGTGGATGGTGATATACTTCAAGAAGTGCTAGAGGCAAAAGTACTGATTCCTCAAAAAGGAAAGAAAAAAGAGTTGGTTGATTTGGCATCTAAGAATGCGCAAATTGCTATCAGTGAAAAATTCCAGCTGATTGAAAGGCAGGAACAACGGACAATTGGTGCATGTGAGGAACTTGGCAATGCAATGAATATCACAACCCCATTACGCATTGAAGCATTTGATAACTCTCATATTTTTGGAGCCGATACTGTATCCGCCATGGTTGTGTTTATTGATGGTAAGCCGAATAAAAAAGAATACCGCAAATTCAAGATTCAAAGTGCAAACGCCCATGATGATTATGGTGCAATGAAAGAAGTAATCCGTAGACGATACTCACGTGTTTTGAAAGAGGGTTTGCCGCTGCCGGATTTGCTTGTTACAGACGGAGGCAAAGGGCAAATGGAGATAGCCAGAAGCATATTAGAGGATGAGCTAGGTTTAGATATTCCAATTGCAGGTCTTGCAAAGGATGATAAACACCAAACTTCCCAATTGCTTTACGGCAATCCGCCTGAAATCATTCCGCTAAAGCGTACAAGCGAGGCTTTCTATCTATTGCAGCGTATCCAAGATGAAGTACACCGATTCGCTATTACCTTCCATCGGTCATTGCATGAGAAAAATGCCATTACTTCTATCTTAGATGAAATTCCTGGTGTCGGGCCCAAAAGGAAACAACAATTATTGAAACACTTTGGCTCGATTAAAAAGATTAAAGAAGCTGATATTGAAGCTTTTCGGGAAGCAAAGGTACCTGAGAAACTAGCACAGGTGATCGTAGACTTTTTTGCTGAGAAAGAGAAATCCTTAAATAACAAAAAGTAGATAAGCGAGCTTATCTACTTTTTAATAGTACTTATAAATGTTAGAGGACTGTAATCATCCCTCAATAGGATCCTTCAAATCCCATTTAATATGAAATTTAACATGGCTTTGTTTGGGTTTTATTTCTTCCGCACATTCTGTAAGAAAGCCACATGCTTGTTGTTGGCTTTGGGCTAAGAATCCCGCTTCAAGGCGGAAACAACGTTGGTTGAACTTTAAGTGTTCATCTGTTCCTGCCAATGTACAAAATGCTTCATCTTTTGACAGCTTGTCGATTGTCAAGTCACCCCAGCCTGCTTCTTTAAAAAAGACCGGGACTTGGTCTAAA
Source organism: Rummeliibacillus stabekisii (assembly GCF_007988965.1). Classification (GTDB taxonomy): domain Bacteria; phylum Bacillota; class Bacilli; order Bacillales_A; family Planococcaceae; genus Rummeliibacillus; species Rummeliibacillus stabekisii. Next base: position 131,459 of record NZ_BJVD01000003.1, on the reverse strand, counting down.
TCGGTCGCTGGGAACTTACGGGCCAACTCTTTTCCGCACCAGTAAAGGATATCTTCTTCATTTTTTCCCAAAATAGAGGAAAGTACATGGTCACGGATGAGTTCATAGCCAAACTGAGTGACTTCTTCTTTATTTGTTTCGGTAGGCATGGCAATTCCTTCTTTCTTATATTTTTTAACGGTTTTTTGATTAAAAAGAAGCCTTGGTTATAGAAGAGAAATTATGTATCTTTTCTAGAATAATATGTCTTATCGCAACATTTGAAAATAGCTTTGTTACCTTGACGCTTATGAGGGATGAGAGTACAATAAACTTGTCATAATATTGTACCATTATGAAACAAGCAGTCAATAGAATGTCCGTTACAATCTAGTGGCGAAAAATTGACAGTCTTCGTTTCCAGTACTGAGGGGGGTAACAGTCTTGTCGAAAGATCGAGAGTTTTATTGGCGTCGTCTGCATTCTCTTCTTGGAATCATTCCAGTAGGGATTTTTGTGACGCAACACTTGTTAGTAAACTTCCAAGCTACAAACGGTGAAGAATCATTCAACAAAGCTAGTGATTTCATGGGGAATCTTCCATTCTTATGGTTCCTAGAGTGGTTCATAATTTACATTCCATTAATGTTCCATGCATTTTATGGTGTGTACATTGCGTTCACTGCTAAACCAAATAACCAACGTTTTGGCACATTCCGTAACTGGATGTTCATGTTACAACGTATTACAGGGGTTATCCTAGTAATCTTTATTGCATGGCATATCTTCCAAACACGTATTCAAAAGGCGCTTGGCACAGAAGTAGACTATGATATGATGGTAAAAGTACTATCTAACCCATTCATGGTAGCATTCTATGCATTAGGTATTATTTCAGCTACATTCCACTTAGCGAATGGTATTTGGTCATTCTTAGTAAGCTGGGGAATTACACAATCTCCAAGATCTCAACGAATTGCAACTTATATCACAATGATTTTCTTTGTAGTGTTATCTGTAATCGGCATTTCAGCTCTATTTGCATTTGCATAAGATGATAGACTGATAGACGTGAAAGCGCTTGATTACTATTTGAACGAGGAGTGAGAAAAACATGGCTAAAAGCAAATTGATCGTCGTTGGTGGCGGTTTGGCCGGCTTAATGGCTACTATGAAAGCTGCCGAAATGGGCACTGAAGTTGAATTATTCTCGTTAGTTCCGGTAAAACGCTCACACTCTGTTTGTGCGCAAGGCGGAATTAATGGTGCCGTTAATACAAAAGGTGAAGGTGACTCACCTTGGATTCACTTTGATGATACAGTGTATGGTGGGGACTTCTTAGCAAACCAACCACCTGTAAAAGCAATGTGTGACGCTGCACCTGGCATTATCCACTTATTTGACCGTATGGGCGTTATGTTTAACCGTACCCCAGAAGGTTTACTAGATTTCCGACGTTTCGGCGGTACACAACATCACCGTACAGCATTTGCTGGTGCGACTACTGGTCAACAACTTCTTTACGCACTTGATGAACAAGTTCGTCGTTGGGAAGTAGAAGGACTAGTGACTAAGTATGAAGGCTGGGAATTCCTTGGCTTAGTTCTTGATGATGAAGGCGTTTGTAAAGGTATTAAAGCACAAGACCTTACTACACACGAAATCAGAGCATTCCGTTCTGACGCTGTAATCATGGCTAGTGGTGGTCCTGGTATCATCTTCGGTAAATCAACAAACTCAATGATCAACACAGGTTCTGCTGCATCTATCGTTTACCAACAAGGCGCAAAATACGCTAACGGTGAAATGATTCAAATTCACCCAACAGCAATCCCAGGCGATGACAAATTACGTCTAATGTCTGAATCTGCTCGTGGTGAAGGCGGTCGTATCTGGACTTATAAAGACGGTAAACCTTGGTACTTCTTAGAAGAAAAATATCCTGCATACGGAAACTTAGTACCACGTGATATTGCAACACGTGAAATCTTTGACGTATGTATTAATCAAAAATTAGGTGTTAACGGAGAAAATGTTGTATACCTTGACCTTTCTCACAAAGACCCTCATGAATTAGATGTTAAACTTGGCGGCATCATCGAAATTTATCAAAAATTCGTTGGTGATGACCCACATAAAGTACCGATGAAAATTTTCCCTGCTGTTCACTATTCAATGGGCGGATTATGGGTAGATTACGATCAACATACAACTATTCCTGGCGTATTTGCAGCTGGTGAATGTGATTACTCTCAACACGGTGCAAACCGTCTTGGCGCGAACTCACTATTATCTGCTATTTATGGCGGTAGCGTAGCTGGTCCAAATGCAGTTGAGTACATCCGTGGACTTGACAAACATGTTGAAGACCTACCATCTTCTCTATTTGATAGCGCAGTAAAAGAAGAACAAGAGAAATGGGATGAAGTACTTCGTCTAGATGGTACTGAAAATGCTTACTTACTTCACAAAGAACTTGGAGAAGTAATGACAGAAAACGTAACAGTTGTTCGTTACAACGACAAGCTTGAAAAAACTCTTGTGAAATTGCAAGAACTAAAAGAACGTTATAACAACATTAATATTAACGATACATCTAAATGGTCAAACCAAGGTGTTCAATTCACTCGCCAATTGAAAAACATGCTTGCACTTGCAAATGTTATTACAAAAGGTGCTTTGCTTCGTGACGAATCACGTGGGGCTCACTATAAACCTGATTTCCCTACTCGTGATGATGCAAACTTCCTTAAAACAACAATTGCTGAATTCACGCCTTCATTTGATCCAAAAATTAGCTACGAAGAAGTTGATGTTTCACTAATCAAACCTCGCGAACGTAACTATGCGAAAGGAAGTCACTAATAATGGGTAACGAAGCGCAAAAATTTGTTGAAGTTGAAGTTCAACGACAAGACAATGCGGACTCTAACCCTTACTGGGAAAAATTCCGTGTTCCTTATCGTCCAAACATGAATGTAATCTCTGTATTGATGGCAATTCGGGAAAATCCTGTAACGACTGACGGCAAACAAACAACACCTGTTTCTTGGGACATGAACTGTCTTGAAGAAGTATGTGGCGCTTGTTCAATGGTAATTAATGGACGTCCACGTCAATCATGTTCATCATTGGTTGATCAATTGACACAACCAATTAAATTACAACCAATGAGTACTTTCCCTATCATCCGCGACTTGCAAATTGACCGTAGCCGCATGTTTGATTCATTGAAAAAAGTCAAAGCATGGGTTCCAATTGATGGTTCTTATGATTTAGGCGAAGGTCCTCGTATGCCAGAACGTAAACGTGAATGGGCATATGAATTGTCTAAATGTATGACTTGCGGTGTCTGCTTAGAGTCTTGTCCGAATGTAAATAGCCATTCAGACTTTATCGGCCCTGCACCACTATCTCAAGTTCGTTTATTCAACTCACACCCAACTGGTGCGATGAATAAAGACGAACGCCTAAACGCAATCATGGGCGATGGTGGACTTGCTAGCTGTGGTAATGCTCAAAACTGTGTAGTTGCATGTCCAAAAGGTATTCCTTTGACTACATCAATTGCAGCACTTAACCGTGACACTACAGTTCAAATGTTCAGAAACTTCTTTGGTTCTGACCACATGGTGGACTAGTTTTTAAGAATGATAGAAGCTCCGTACAATATTCATTGTGCGGAGTTTTTTATCTTTATTTTGAGATTCATAATGCTACGCTATTTACTAAAAAGTTTACAACTATGGATAGTAATAGATTTTGAGTTACATGTTCTGTATAATTAATGAATAGCTATTCATTTTTTCTTTACAGAGGGGGAATTGCCATGTTAAAAAGCTACATAAACAATATCGAAAATTGGAAAGAAGATTTTACTTTTTATGTACCGATTGAGGTACGTTTTTCAGAGACAGATTTATATGGCCATATGAATAACACTGTCCCGTTCGTTTATTTCGAGCAAGCGAGGATTGATTACCTAAAATCGTTAGGATTAATGCAAGAATGGTTAAATAATGGTGAAACGATACCTGTGGTAGCAGATTTGCAATGCGATTTTGTAAAGCAAGTTTATTTCGGAGAACAGTTGAAAGTCTATGCCAAAATTGCAGACATGGGCGCGTCTTCAATGGATATCCACTATTTAGCGGTAAATGAAAAAGACGAGATTTGTTTTGGGGGCCGCGGGGCAATGGTACAAATAAGTGCTAAAACAGGTAAATCTGTCCGTTGGCAGGAAGAACAATTGGCAAAGCTAACACGATAAAGTCAAATAGCCCCTGAAATGCCGTCACAGCTAACCATGTCCCTACATAAGTTACAATGTGAGGGGATTGGAGGGGCGCCCGGAATGAGTCGTTTTAATCATTCAATATTAACGAAAAGAGAACACGAAATTTTTCTTCTATTAATGAAGGACTATGCTACAAAGGAAATTGCCAAAGAGCTGGGCATCAGCGAGAAAACAGTACGAAACCATATTTCCAATACAATCCAAAAATTGGGTGTATCTAGTCGTGCTCAAGCAATGCTTGAACTCATAAGATTAGGAGAGTTTTCGCTAGACTAAAAAGGATACTTGCCATTTTCCTAAAAAAACTTCACAATAGGAATAAGTAATCCTTTTGAGGAGTGGATAAACTACATGTCGAACCAAGAGCCACAACAATTTCAAACAAACGAACAGATTGCATTATTAGAAAAGAATCTGCGCCACATTGCTGCTCTAATTAAGCAAAGAGGCAGAGAAATATTAAGTAATTATACAATTACCCCACCACAGTTTATCGCTCTACAATGGCTTCATGAGTTAGGTGACATGACAATCGGAGATCTTTCGAATAAAATGTATTTAGCGTTCAGTACAACGACCGATTTAGTAGATCGTATGGAAAAAAATGCGCTTGTGCAGCGTATTCGAGATACTCAAGATCGTCGTGTCGTTTGTATCCATTTGCTTGAAGAAGGAGAGCGCATTATTGAAGAAGTAATTGAACAACGCCAAAATTATTTGGCAGACCTAGTAAAAGACTTTTCTAGTGACCAGGTTCAATCTCTATCAATATTGTTAAGTAAATTATACGAAGAAATGAACCAGGATAGAGGCGGTTAAAGTGAATGCTCCCATCGGAGTTATTGATTCAGGAGTAGGTGGGCTAACCGTTGTCAAAGAAATGCTGCGCTATTTGCCAAATGAGTCGATTATTTATTTAGGCGACACTGCGCGCTGTCCTTATGGAACAAGATCTAAAGAGCAAGTCATCGAATTTACAAACCAAATTGTCGAGAAGCTTTCGAAAATGGATATCAAAATGCTTGTCATTGCTTGTAATACGATTACAGCTGTTGCTTTAGAAGGCTTACAAAAGCGTTGTCCCTTCCCTGTCATTGGTGTCATCAATGCAGGAGCTAAGGCGGCGATTAAAGCGACAAAGACACGCAGTATCGCGGTTATTGCTACACCTGGCACAGTAAAAAGTGGAGCATACGAAAATGCAATATATTCGTTGAATTCTTCTAGCTCTATCACAGCGCTTGCTTGTCCAAGGCTTGTGCCGCTTGTGGAAAGCGGCCAATATCAGGGTGAGTTTGCACGGAATCTAGTAGAAGAAACACTAGCTCCATTGAAAAATAGTAGGTTTGATACAATGATTTTAGGCTGTACACATTATCCAATTATTCAAGAATTGATTGAAGATGTAGTTGGAGAAGAAGTGCATGTGGTATCTTCTGCAGAAGAAACTGCAAAGCATGTGAAAGAAACACTTGAGTTTCTGCATATTGAAAGAATGGATGAACACCCACCTAAGCATCTTTTCTATACAACAGGTTCGGTACCTATTTTTCAGTCCATCGCAAGCAGTTGGTTACCCTTAAAAGATTTGCAAGTCAAACGAATACAACTATAGTGCGAAGCCCGAGACATCATGTTTCGGGCTTTTCAATTGGAAACATGCTAAAATAACCTAGAGAAGAAAGGGGCGTACATAATGAAACAAATTATTATTGCAACAAAAAACAAAGGAAAAGCAAAAGACTTTGAAGCTATTTTTGAGCCATTAGGATTTGAAGTACTAACATTATTCGATGTGGCACCTGATATGGAAATCGAAGAAACAGGAAGTACATTCGAAGAAAACGCCGTATTAAAAGCTGAGACAGTCGCTAATCGATTACATACCTATGTTATAGCAGATGATAGCGGCCTTGAAATAGACGCTCTACACGGTGAACCAGGCGTATATTCAGCGCGTTATGCAGGAGACCATGATGACGAAGCAAATATGGATAAGGCCCTTCGGAATTTAGAAGGCGTTTCTACAGAAGATCGCACAGCCCGTTTTACATGCTGCCTAGCTATCGCAGGTCCAGATGTGCCGACAGAAACAGTGAAAGGTACGTGTGAAGGCGTGATTTTGACTGAAAGACGAGGCGACCAAGGCTTTGGATATGACCCTATTTTTTATGTGCCAGAAAAAGAAAAGACAATGGCAGAAATGACGCCAGCAGAAAAAGGTAGTTTATCACATCGCGGCAATGCAATCCGCAAGCTTGCAAGTGATTTGCCTACTTGGCTCCAATAGGGGAGGGAAGCACCTATGAAAATATTGGTTATGAGCGATACACATGGCGATGCAGCTATAATACAAGAAGTGAAGAAACAAAACTTAGATGTTGATGCCATCTTTCATTGCGGTGACAGTGAGCTTCCGTTTGATGCGCCAGAGCTGGAAGATGTGTATAAAGTCAGAGGCAACTGTGATTATGATATGAACTTTCCTACTGAAGTCATCAAGGAAATAAACGGTGAGACCATTTTTATAACACATGGCCATTTGTTTGGCGTCAAATCGAATTTAAACGCCTTATCATTCCGAGCGAGAGAAGTTGGAGCAGATGTAGTGCTGTTCGGTCATTCCCATTTCCTAGGTGTAGAACTGGTTGATGAGATCCTTTATGTCAATCCAGGAAGCCTTTTACTGCCAAGAGGCCGTAAAGAAAAAAGCTATGCGATAATCGAAAAGACTGGCAATAGTTGGTCTGTTTCCTTTTATACAGAAGAAAAACAAATTATTGCAGAAAAAAATTTAGTAATTTAGCAAATTAGCGTTGACTTATTCTCTAAACCTGCTATAATAAATATTGTCCTCATGATAATACTTCATGAAGACAACTTGTCCCAGTAGCTCAGCTGGATAGAGCATACGCCTTCTAAGCGTACGGTCGGGAGTTCGAATCTCTCCTGGGACGTAATTTAAACGGTGATAAACCGCGTTATATCAACGCCTCTTGGCGATTAAGCAATCGGTCAAAGTGACGGTCAAATAACCGTAAACACTCGACTTCCGGTCTTAATCGACAGGAGGTTTTTTTGTTGTCTAAAAAGCGGACTGGCTTACGAGTAGCTACCGATTTAAACGGTATTTTCGCTGATGGACAGAAACAGCCGAATCATCGCGAAGATTTTACGATTGAAAAGCGCTTAAGTCGTCAACCAAATGCAAGTCGCCGGATTAAGACCACGCACTATTAGCGATTATGAAATGTATGTGAATGGCTTTAAAAAAAGACCGACATAGTTACATGAAGGATATAAATGCTGACTCTATATACGATTGACTTGTGTCACTGAATATAAAGCCACAGACAAAATTAATTCGCTTAAAGTGTTTGAGGGCGTTCCTAGAGCGTTGCTTTGATAATGGTTTGTTACAGATCTTAGACTTAAAATCCGTAAAAGACATTAACGGAGACAAATAACACTATGACAATAACTAACGCACGTTATCAACAGTAGCAGATACGCCAAAAGTTAGACCTCGCCCGAGAAATTACAGCAGAAGATATGGAATTGGCACGTGAATTAACAAAGGGGTTAGGTTCTCATGATATGCGCGTACTTTTCCAAAAACTCAAGCAACATTACACGCAAAATCCGATTAAGGAAACCATGAGGTAAATAAACTCGACCAGCTTGCCAATAAGTCTCGAATATCGGGTCGGCTAGAGGATAGAATACCGTACAGTCACGCTAAACGTGAGCTAGAAGCAATGCAAGAAGCGAATATTGAAGAGGAGTCCTAATAATTCGGGGCTTTTTAATTTAGGCTGTATTCTAAAAGATTGTTGCTTTCGATAGATATGCTATAATCATAAGGGAAAAATTGGGGCTTTTCCAAAAAATAAACTTCTAATTATATAAAAGGGGATATTGCCTTGAAAAATTTTAAGTTTTTAATTGTTTTTATAGGAATCCTTTTAATTTTCATATCGGGTTGTACAAATCCAATAAAAAATGAAGAACAAAATCTCGTGGTTCAAAAGCGTATTGGTGATGAAAATAATTATGAAGAATTTAAAAAAATCAGCAACAGTGAGCAAGTAACAAAAGTGAGAGAGATATTAAATAACATTGATTGGGAAAATGTAAAAGTAGATATGCAACCTGCTCAACCTGCTGATTATAAATTTGCCTTTCAATATAAAAATCCTAACATAGAAGCAAAAGCTGTATTGTATGAACTTTGGATAAGGCCAAATAAAGATAAGGTAGAACTTGTCATTGACGCTGAAAGTAAATACGCTCACTTAGACAAGAATGAGTCAGCAGAACTCTTCGAAATTCTCTCTGGCGAAAAAACATCTGAACTAAAATAATTATTTGATCCCAGCTTGAGGTCTTTTATTAACCGTTTAGTTTTCCTACCTGGATTATTGACTACACCCTCCAATACAGATAATCGGTCATATATACTTTCTACTTAAGTATTGAATCAGATTCATCTTTCTTTATGCTATTTGCTGACTAGGGGTTATTAGATGAATGATATAGAGTTTTTAATATGGCAAGTTATCGGATAGTCTTAAAAGAAGGCTATCTTTTTTATGAATTGTTTTATGTATTGTTTACTTTTTAGAAACTCATTCGTTAATTATTTAGGAGGGTGGTTATGGATGAACAATTAGGAATGTACATAAATAAAAAATTGAAAGCTGTATATTTTCTTTTAATAAAAATGGGGGCTATCAAAGAGGATGCGGAAGATATCATTCAGGAAACTGCTATTCAGTTTGTCCAATATTTAGATACAATCCAGGAAGATTATATTGATGCGTGGCTTTTCAGAGTTGCAATCAATAAATATTACGATAGCTTAAGGAAGCGTAAGTATAAAGATAAATATGTGAATTCCGTTAAGATAGAAGATTTATTAGATTGGACAACACCAGAGGACATAATGATAAAAAATGAATTACATACAATGCTGTCAGAGTGTCTAGGTAAAATACCACAAAAAGATGCGGAACTTTTGCTCCTCAAATATTGTGGAGAATTGACCTTAAAGGATATAGCTATTATTTATGGTACTACAGATAAATCAATTAAAACAATGTTAGTCAGAGCAAAAAAGAAAGTTAGAAAAGTGATTGAGGAGGTTCAACGTTTTGGATAAAGATTCTATTTTCAATAAGAATGATGGGTTCCAACCACTTATAAAAAAAGCTAAAAGGAAATCATTAAAGAAGACAATTATTATATCCACAATAGTTACGATAGGTGTCTTATTAGTTATAGGGTTTATTTTTATTATTGCGCATTATCAAATGCAGCGTTCGATGTCGGAATATCTTTCAGTGAAAAGGGACCAAAGCGAAGTTTATGGTGCGAATATACGTTATGATAAATCTACAACTAGTTATAATTTAGAATCTTCTATTAATCAAGATCAATATGTAAAAGATGTTGCGGGAATTCCGTACACATGGTATAACGAACAAACTTGGTTTAAAATCTACGATTCTCCAACAACTATTTATAATAATGAGATAACAGCTTCTTCAAATAATGAGCAACAATATTATCGAAATGGACAAAGAGTGGTTAATTTTTATGTCCCCGGTGGAAAAAAGATAGAGGATGACAGGGAATTTCTAAGGTCTTTACCATTATTCAACATTGTGGAATTAGCTATTTCATTTAAGGAAGAAATGAGTACCCATCAAATGCTAAATCAATTTCCAACTGCCCAATGGGCGTGGGTTCAAAACCCGGATGCAGATATATCAATAATGCCTAGGTATGTAATAGGTGACTACGCATATGGTTTTACAATTACAGCTCCTAAAAAAGGGATAGAAGGGATAGAAAAAGACGTAGAAAACTTCAGGGTGAGATTATCAAATCTGTCTAAAGAAGATGAAAAAGATACTCATGTAAAACCACTTTTAAAATCAATCCGACAAAAAGGCGCTGTATTGGTTAGTGGCGTCATTGTAACAGGAAAGGTCCAAGATTTGTTGCCGTTAATTAAAAAAGATTCGGTAAATCATGTGAGTGTAGGTGTCATCATACCTTATTAATAGTAAGTGCTAGATTAAAAGTTAATATAACTTAAGTTCAATTCTTTTTTTCTCTAACGAAATAGTTAGAGGATGAAGTAAAGAAAATCAAATGTGACGAAAACTATATAAAAAGGATATTGAAGGGTGATTTTATTTGCTAAGATTTTTCATTCAGTTTGGTATGACCATTATCTTATTATTTTTGTCTACTATTGTTGCATGGTATGAGGGTAGCGCAATTATTGAAAATCCATGGGAATGGAAGTATTCAACCCCATTCTCTCAATTATTACATGGAGAAGTACATAGAGGTAGCGATATATCACAATTAGACTATTTTATTTATGCGATAAAATACCAACCCACTTATCCAGTTATTATGACAATAAGCAGTTTATATTTGCTAATTCTAATTGGATATTATTTCTTAAAAGAAAGGCATAAATGGTTTTCATCTTATTTATTCATTTTAAGTGGAGGATTATTTTTCCTTAGTTATTTAATTTGTAATTCTCCAACCATAGGTGGAAAAATTCTTTTGTTTGTTTTATTAGTGAGTGGTTTTTTGTGTATAGGATGTTCAGCAATAATTTACTTCCAAGTTATTAATCGTAATTCTCCTAATTCGAAAGATATTACAAACTAAACACAATTAGATAGTAAGGTAACCAATATGAAATTTTTATTCAACAATTGGGTTTGAATAAAGCCTTATAATAAATTAATGAATTTGTGTTAAAATTTAGGTAAAATTGTAAACTGAAGTACAATTATATGAATGAAATGGCAAGGGATTTTAGGCATAATGGTATAGATGCGGAAGTTGGGGGATATAAAAGTATGAATGCAATTAAGGAGCAGAGAAAATGGTGTTGGTTGGACTATGTTCTATTTCTTATTCGTACAATATGGATTACGAATATTGGCTACTTGATAGTCATAGGTACGACAGGCTTGAACAAGTGGATTTTACTTTTTTGGGCTATTAGTTTATACATAATACCCCACCTCTTTTATAGGCCTGGGTTTATAAAATTTCCTAAGTATGTATTTGCTGAGGTATTGCTAACGGGTTCAGCTTTTATTTACCTATCGATCCAATATGAAATATCAGAGACTTACAGTTTTCTATTCTGGCCTATGCTTACTGTAGCTTATGCTTGTCAAGTGAAGCCGTTAATTTGGTTAGGGCCTCTCTTATATACTTCTCTTTTTTTTGCTGGCACATTGGCTGGTGATCTCTTCGCTGATGAGGGTTTCTTTGCTCGCGTCATTGATACAACTATTTTTTATGGTATCGGGTTATGTTTAGGAAGGATGACACTTGTCAATAACGCAAATAAAACGTTAATTGCTTCCATTGAGGTAAAAAACGAGGAGTTGGTATATTACTCAAAAAAGATTGAGGAACTGACGATTAAGGAAGAACGAAATCGAGTTTCACAAGATTTGCACGATACAGTAGGCCATATTTTCACCTCAGTCATAACGTGTTTAGATGCTCTTCCTTTTCTATATCGGGCAGATAAATTAGAAGCAGAAAAAAGTATAAAAGAGATTTCGGATTTAGTACGAGGTGGATTGCAAGATGTGAGAAAGACAATTCACCAGATGTCGCCCGTGTCTCATCAAACACTTATTGAATCTGTGCAAGAATTGATTGTTGATTTTATGAAACATACATCAACGGATATAAAACTGATAGTCGAAGGAGAAGCGACCAAAGTCGGCGAAAGGGTAAAGTTTGCCATTATTCGTTGTATACAAGAAGGTCTTACAAATGCAAAAAAACATGGGCAGGCTACCATTATTAATGTAACTATTTCTTTTAATCAAGAAGAATTGATTGTTCTCATTGAAGATAATGGAATAGGTTTTAGTGAATTACATTTAGGGTTTGGCTTACGTTCAATGAAAGATCGAATATCGGCATTGGCAGGTACAGTGGAATTTTATTCGAAATTGAATGCTGGTATGAGGATAACGTGTCATATACCTACGGCAAAGGAAGTGGCATTATCATGATAAAAGCGGTAATCGTCGAAGATCAAGAGATTTTAAGAAAGAGCTTAAAAATTGTGATAGAAAGCATTTCTGACATTGAGATTATTGGAACTGCGGAAAATGGAGAGAAGGCCATTGCTTTATGTGAAATGGAAAATATTGATATTCTTCTAATGGATATACAAATGCCGGTGATGGATGGTGTAAAAGCGACAGAAGAAATTAAAAAACGATGGCCCAATATAAAAATTATTATACTTACTACATTTCAAGATGTTTCACACGTTTTGAATGCCTTACATGCTGGTGCAGAGGGCTACATATTAAAGGCTGTTGATCCTGAATTTTTAGTTCAGGGAATTAAAATGGTGTATGATGGAGGTTCTCTCATTCCTCAACAATTAGCAAAAGAAGTGTTTGGCCAGATACAATTAACTAAAAACGAACACTCGGAACAACTCGACCATAATTCTATGAAAAACCCATATGATTTAAATAATCAAGAATTAAAAGTATTAAAATGTTTAACTCAAAGATTATCTAATAAAGAAATTTCTGAAAAGATGTTTCTTACAGTAGGAACTGTGAAAAATTATATCTCTAACATTTATTCGAAATTAAATGTTAAAAACAGATCTTCAGCTATTATGAAAGCAATGGAAGAGAGTCTTATAGAAGATTATAAACATTGAAGTAAGAGAGTGTGGACAAAGTGAAATTAACTTTGTCTTCACTCTTTTTTTATTGCAACTAACTTGAACTTCATGGGAAATTCATAAGGAGGTCCACCATTTACATGGATCGCCTAATAGATTATAGCCAATCGTCGTAATTGGTCGTTTTTTCAAAATAGTGATGACTTATTAATGACTTATTGACACTACAGTATATGACCTTGTATCTGTAGAGTAGAAATATGAAATGAAACAAGCATGTTTATAAGGGGAATCATCTTCCTACTTTTTTGGAAATGGTAAAAATCAGTTAATCAACACGTCTGGAAATGAAATTAATAATAGAGGTCAAAAAACATGCTCAAATCAATACAGTATGTATTTAATACAGTATGTATTTTTGATGAAGTTAGAGCAGACGTAAATAAAGATTCGATAATTCAACTTACGAAAAATGTAAGAAAGGGAAGAACAGATGAAAATCATAAAGAAGCTAATAAAATATATTGGAGTCATTATTTTAATAGGGCTAATCATAGCACTTTTTTGCCCTACTTGGACTTCGCATATAAAAGGTGATAACAGTATAAGTGCATTAGAACAAGTAGAGATAAATGGAAGTAATCATGAAATAATGATACGTGGCACTGATAAGGATAATCCTGTTATTATTTTTGTACATGGAGGACCTGGATGCTCGGAAATACCATATGCAGAAAACTACCAAGACTTACTGGAAACTAAATTTACGGTTGTTAATTATGATCAGCGAGCAAGTGGAAAATCCTATCATTTTTTTGAGGACTATTCTAATCTTTCGTCAGACATACTAGTGGATGACTTAATGGCTTTGACGGATTATATATCAGAACGGCTCGACAAAGAAAAAGTAATACTAATTGGTCATTCTTATGGTACATATATTGGCACGCAGGCTGCTCATAAAGCACCTGAGAAGTATGAAGCATATGTTGGTATTGGACAAATGAGTAATCAAGTAGAAAGCGAGATTGAAAGCTTAAACTACGTTATCAAGCAGGCTGAAACAGCTGGTAATACGGATGATGTAATATATTTACAAGGGTTAACTGAAAAAATTAAAAATGGCGAGATGTTTACCCCGCGGAATTATGTTATTAAATATGGCGGAAGTGTCAGACTCATTGAAAACCCCGATGGAGATAACTTAGGTATATTACTCAGTAGTGAGTATAACTTATTAGACCTAATCCGTTATAATCGTGGGTTGGCCTATTCTCAGAAGTCTTTGTTAGAGGACATATTAAAAAATTCATTACCTACTAACGTAACGAAACTTGAATTGCCGGTTTATTTTATTATGGGCAAATATGATTATATGACTACAACAAATGAGGCGAAAAAATATTTTAATATGATTGAAGCCAACAAGAAAGAATTTATTACTTTTGAGCAATCAGCGCATTATCCACAATATGAAGAGAAGGGAAAATTTTATAAATGGATGTGCGATACATTTTTAAAATAAATAGGGTAGTTTTTTCTTACATTGAAAGAGAAAGTGTGAAGAATTGCGATTTTAATGTTATATAAAAAGTTATAGGCTATGCATTTGATAAACTTTTTAAGACAAATAATACTTTATATTTTTGTTGTAGCAGGAATATTCGAAAAAATAAAGAACAATTAAAGGTTATCAAAACATTTTTGTGGAGGTAATAAAATGAATGAGCAGAGTTCCCAAAATAAAAAAGCTTGGGAGTACAGAGCATATGAATTTTGGAATAAAAGAGATGGAACACCTGAAACTAAAGCAAAGATAATTTTAGAAAATCCTGAATTACAACTTAAAAAACATATAGAGTTCTTTCGAAACATCAAAGGAAAAAAGATAGCCAATTTGTGTGGATCAAATGGCAGGAAAGCAGTTCCGTTAGCGATAATAGGTGCTGTAGTCACTGTGTTTGATATATCAGAAGAAAATAAAAGATATGCTCTTGAACTAGCAGAAAATGCAAATACCTATATTGAATATATTGTTACGGATATTTATGACATTGATTTAGTTAAGTATGAAAATTCTTTTGACATGCTTTATTTAGAGGGAGGAATTTTGCATTACTTTAATGATATTGATAAGTTTATGTCTATTCTCTTTACTTTGCTAAAGCAGGGTGGAGAAATATTATTAAGTGACTTCCACCCATTAAGAAGGTGCATAGTTAAAAACCCTTTAAATGATAGTGAATATCAAATTCAACTGAATTACTTTAATAAGGAATTGCATAATGGAGATATAGCTTATAAAAATCATTTTGATGAGAATGAACAAAATGAGTTTCCTAATGTTTCAATTAGATTATTTACACTGAGTGAAATAATAAATTCTGTCATTAAAACAGGTTTTAAGTTAAGGAAGTTTGATGAACATAGAGGTTGGGAAAATGAGAATATACCTTGGGAGTTCACTATTTCAGCTTTTAAATAAATAGCAAAAGTTTGAACTAATATTGATATGCTTCAAGCCTTGATATAATAAGGTTTGAAGCAATTTTAGTTTTTAAAAAAATGGAAAGAATCCGAAAGGGAAAGGAGCTACTTTTACACTGATTTATTCATCGAGTAGTTCCTCAAAGATTGAGATGAATTTTGAAGAATCACCCTCACGAAGTTCCTTTAAAGTCGAAGTGGTGATATCAATTGAAGCCCAAGCAGCGGGAGAGAAATGTACGCCTACATTAGAAAATTCAAGGGAGAAATTAAATTGGAAAAGACACATGTTATAACAAAGCCTCTTGGCGATTAAGTAATCGGTCAAAGTGACGGTCAAATAACCGTAAATACTCGACTTCTCGTCTTAATCGACAGAAGTTTTTTTATTGTCTAAAAAGCGAAATGGCATGAGTCTGTTGGTTTAAACGGTATTTTTGCAGATAAACAGAAACAGCCGAATCCTCGCTAGTGGAAAAGATTGAATTGGAAAGTAAGACGGGTGCAAGATTAATAGACATCGAGGTTATTCGAGAGAGATTAAATCCATAGTTATAAAGACAATTGTAGTCAATACCTTGGCAGTTATCCGCCTTTTTTGATGACATACTTAATTTTGCTATAATCAATTAAAAGAATGAATAAATGGTGGGGGCAGTATAAGTGACTGATGTTTTAGCTGGTACTTTTCTTTTAATTGTTGGCTTTTTACTTATATGGATTGGTTTATTTCGCTTTGATTGGATTTATAAAGGTTTCAAAGAATTGGATAAGGGCAAAATTGGTTTACTTCCAACATGTATAGAAAAATACGTGGATTATTGGTTTTATAAGATAGTTATTATTAGTATGGGCTTACTTCTTATTTTTCTAGTTGGGTTTGGTGTAATTGAATGGTTACGTAGCTAAGTGGCAATTATAACTTAAGGAATACATAATTGAAATTATAAAATCTAAGCAATTATTAAAATGACAAAGAAATATATGAACTGTAGTAGGAGCTGAATAATATGAAAGCAATTATTTTTGATTTTGATGGTACATTAGCGGATTCGGGTGAATGTGGATTGCTAGCTACACAGAAGGCGTTTAAAGAATGTGATTTGCCCATTCCGACCAAAAAAGAAATCGATTATTATATGGGTATTCCCATTGAACAGTCGTTTCATGAAATGACCAATCATACATTAAACGATGAGCAATTTGCAAAGCTATTACAACTTTTTCGCCTATCTTATAAAACCTTAGAGGAACAAACTATTTCAGCCTTTCCACATTTAAATGAGGTATTGAGCACATTCCATAAGAAAGGCTTATTATTATTTGTTGTATCAAGTAAAAAGACAGATGTGTTACATCGAAACTTACAAAAGCTAGAGATGGATCGTTTTTTTACAGATTGGATTGGGTCCGATCAAGTAGAGCATTATAAACCACATCCAGATGGTATCTTAAAGATTGTAGAACGATATTCGTTAAAAGTTACAGAATGTGTAATGGTTGGTGATGCAATTTTTGATATACAAATGGGAAAAGCTGCAGGTTGTGAAACAGTAGCAGTGAATTGGGGAAGTCATTCTAAGGAACAATTGCTAAAAGAAAAGCCGAGCTTTTTTGCTCTTGAAGTAAGGGATTTATACAATTTAACGAAGTTAATGTCAATTGATAGCTAATTTTATACACGGTGAACCCAAAAACAATTGTAGAATCAATATCCTAGTAGTATTTAATGAATACTCCAGAGACGTAATAAATTTATGAAACATAAAATGCTTCAAATCTTTTCTTATAAAAGATTTAAGCATTTTTATTTTTGAAGAATCAATTAGAAAACATACAAATATATCAATATCCCTTACCACCGATAACCCATCCTGCTGCTAGAATGATTTGTTTTTTAAGCTTTTATCTGCTGAGAAGGATAGCTAGTAAGATATGATAGTGCCAGAGCTACCCAACACTATTAAAACCTGTCCGACATATGAGGGAAAATACTGCTTCCCTAAAAACTGTATGTAAATAGATTATTTAGGTCTTGCTTTCCACCCAACTTCTAAGGTAGTTTGTTTATGAGAATAATTTATCTATGGGTCAGTGCAATAGATATATTCAGCTTACGCTAATTTGATGAGATGAAATTTGGATTGAAAGAGGTTATGTACATCATGAAACAAGGAGTTACTGCCAAGGATGTAGCAAAGTTGGCTGGTGTTTCACAATCTTCAGTATCAAGAGTTTATTTTGAAGGTGCGTCAGTATCTGCAAAAACTAAAGAAAAGGTTTTAGCAGCAGCAGAAGAACTTGGCTATAGACCAAATGAATTTGCACGAAGTTTGATTACAAACCAATCCAAAATAATTGGATTAGTGATGAAAGGCGTTCAAAATCCTTTCTATCCGCAAGTGTTGAAATTATTTACAACTTCCCTAAAAAAACATGGCTACAGTGTACTATTTGTTTATACCAATAATGATGAAATTCAAAAAGAAGATATTGAAATATTATTTAATTATAACGTGGCGGGTGTAGTTATTACCGATGCCTCTCTTTCTTTGTCGGTTACAGAAGATTTCATCAAGTATCAAATACCTTTAGTACTATTTAATCGAAAAATAGATAATAATAAATTTTATTCAGTATGCTGCAACAACTATGAGGCAAGTAAAAGGATTGCTGAATATCTTTTAAGTATAGGTTGTACAAAAATGATTTATATTTCAGGGAATGAAAATACATCTACAAGTAGAGAACGTGAAAGAGGATTTAGTGCTATGTTACAGGGAAGTAAAGTACACTATCAGAAGTACAGTTCTGATTATACGTATGAAGGCGGGTATAACATAGCCTGTGAAATTATTGAAGAAAAGCAATTACCAGATGCGTTTTTTGTGGCTAATGACATTATGGCATTAGGAGTAGTAGATGCATTAAAGGATCATCAAATTGCTATTCCAAATGAAACGAAAGTGATTGGCTTTGATAATATTGAGATGGCAGCTTGGCCTACATACAATCTAACGACATGGGAGCAACCAATTACAGAAATGGTAGAAGAGACTGTAAAATACTTGCTTAATGAACTAGAAGAATATTCAGGTGAAGCTAAAAATCTCGAAATTGACGGATCTCTTATTTTGCGAAAAACAACTTAACACTAGAAAATTGTAAAAAGGATTTTTTACTTAAGCATCTTGCTATTTGAAAGGCTTCATACCACGTTTTGTATGAGGATCTTATTAGAATAGAAGGATGCTTTTATAATTGCTTAAAGTGTGAAGCTAAACTAGTAAAAATAAATACTTGTTGACAACCATTTGTTTTTAGAATAATCTTACTTATATATTTTCTGCATACGTATGCAGAAATGAATTTTAAACAAAAGGGGATATAAAAATGGTTAAAGTACTGAAAAAAGGAAAATCAAAAGAAGAAGTAAGTATAAATGACACGAAGGTATCTCAAATTGTATCGGAAGCTATTCAAGATATAGAAAAACGAGGAGATCAAGCAGTTTTTGAACTATCGGAAAAATTCGATAAGTGGACTCCTGAATCGTTTCGTTTAACTGATGAACAAATAAATGAAATCGTTTCCAAAGTTCCTAGTGATGTAATTGAGGATATTAAATTTGCTCAAAAAAATATCCGTGAATTTGCAGAAGCACAATTAGCTTCTTTACATGATGTGGAAGTAGAAAATATCCCGGGTGTAATTTTGGGTCACAAAAATATTCCAGTTAACAGCGTTGGATGTTACATACCTGGTGGTCGCTACCCAATGGTTGCATCAGCCCATATGAGTGTTTTAACAGCTAAAGTAGCAGGTGTAAAACGTGTAATTGCATGTACGCCACCTATTAACGGGGAAATTCCGTATGCTACAATTGCAGCGATGTCTTTAGCAGGTGCTGATGAAATCTACCTTCTAGGAGGTATTCAAGCAATGGCAGCAATGGCAATTGGTACAGAAACGATCCAATCAGTAGACATGATTGTTGGACCGGGGAATGCTTTCGTTGCTGAAGCAAAAAGACAGTTGTATGGTCGTGTAGGGATTGACTTATTTGCGGGTCCAACTGAAACATTAGTGGTTGCTGACCATACTGCTGATGCAGAAATGATAGCAACGGACCTTTTAGGACAAGGTGAGCATGGGCCTACTTCTCCTGGAGCGCTTATTACAACTTCTGAAGTATTAGCTGAAGAAACTGTTAAAGAAATTGAACGTCAGTTGAAAACATTGCCTACTGCTGATGTTGCGCGTGTATCTTGGGAAGATTACGGTCAAATTCTTCTAGTAGATTCTATTGAGGAAGCTAGAATTGAAGCAGATCGTCTTGCTTTTGAGCATGTAGAGATATTAACTGAAGATCCAAATTACTTCCTTGAAAATATGACGAACTATGGTTGCTTGTTCTTAGGACCAGAGACAAACGTTGCTTATGGTGACAAAGTAATCGGAACAAATCATACTTTACCGACTAAGGGTGCTGCTCGTTATACAGGTGGTTTATGGGTAGGGAAATTCATTAAGACTGTTACGTATCAAAGAGTAACACAAGAGGCAAGTGCTTATATTGGAGAGTATGCAGCGCGTCTTTGTCAGTTAGAGAACTTTGCAGGACATGCTGAGCAAGCTCTTCTACGTGTGAGAAGATACGGAAAAAAGAATGATTAACACTAAGCCTAACGGAAAGTGAGTGAAAACAAAAAAGCACAAAGGGGAATTGAGGGGAAAATATGTTAGGGATGATTGGATTATTTGGCGGATTGGCACTATTAATATTTTTAACAATGAAGGGTATGAATTTACTCATTGTTGCACCTATAACTGCATTGATTGTAGGACTATTAAATGGGCTTCCGCTATTCCCACAGCTTACAGAGAATGAGGGGGCAAACTTTTTAACAAATTATATGTCAGGTTTTACAGGCTTTATTGCATCTTGGTATTTAATGTTCTTAACCGGTGCTATATTTGGTAAAGTCATGGAAGATAGTGGAGCAGCGGATAGTGTTTCGCAGTGGATTGTCAATAAAATAGGTATGAAACAAGCAGCATTGGCCATTGTCGTTGCTTGTGCGGTTTTAACCTACGGTGGCGTGAGCTTGTTTGTTGTAGCCTTTTCCGTTTACCCTATGGCACTTAGCCTATTTAAACAGGCAGATTTGCCAAGGCGTTTTATTCCAGCGGCTCTAGGTTTTGGTTCCACAACATTTACTATGACATCTGCAGGTTCACCAGAGATTCAAAATTGGATTCCAATTCAATTTTTAGGAACCACCCCATATGCAGGATGGGAAGTCAGTTTTATCGTGGCTGTGTTTATGATGGTATTCGGTTATTGGTGGCTTAAAAAGATGATCAACAAGGCTTTGGCGAATGGTGAACGGTTCGTTAGTAGAGAGACAGATATACTTACAGAAACTCGGACAGATTTACCAAATCCTATTTTAAGTATTGTCCCACTACTTGTTGTATTGATTATTTCTTTTGCTTTCCATAAATCATTAGGAACGTCAGCTTTGATTATCGCATTAACTGGCGGTATATTAGCAAGTTATCTTATCAATAGAAAGTTTTTCCGGAATTTTGGTGGGGCAGTAGGAGAAGGGGCAATGGGAGCTATTATTGCTATTGCAAATACAGCTGCAGTTGTCGGTTTCGGTGGTGTCGTAAAAGCAACTCCTGCTTTCGAATCAGCCGTAAAGGTTATGACAGATATACCTGGAAGCCCACTAGTAGGTGGTGCTCTAGCAGTAGCTGTTATTGCAGGCTTAACGGGTTCTTCATCGGGTGGACAAGCTATTGCACTACCGTTATTAGCACCACATTATTTAGATTTAGGAGTCAATCCAGAGGCGTTACATCGAACAGTAGCCATTTCTTCGGGTTCACTTGATTCGCTTCCGCAAGGTGGTTATGTTGTAACGACCATTCGTTCAATCTGTGGAGAAACTCACAAAGATGCTTATCCCGCATTTGGCGCACTAACTGTTATATTACCGATATTAGGAGTTATATTAGCCGTAATCTTATTCTCTTTCGGTATTGGCATTTAGAAATATATTAGAATGGATACCCAACAAATGATTGAAAAATTGTTTGTAGGGTATCTTTTTTTCTTGCCCCAAATAGAGGACTACTTTATATAAAACGAGAATTTATCTAATAGAGGAAACTATTGTTTTGAGAGGAGAATGCATATTGAGTGAATGGAGAGAGCTTAATGAGGACTCAAAGACCATATGGGAACAGAACGCAAAACACTGAGATGAGTACATGGGAAATGAAAGCAACAGATTTCACCAAGAACTTATTAACCCTATACTGAAAAATTATTAAAAGTGAAAGACAAACAAACTATATTAGATATTGGTTGTGGAAATGGAAATTTTTCAAGGAGACTCGCCGAATTAGGAGCTCATGTGGTTGCTTTTGATTATAGTGAGCAAATGGTAGAAAGTGCGAAAAACAGGTCTGAAAACTATTTGAATCAAATAGACTATAGGGTGGTTGATGCTACTAATTATGATGAATTATTTCGCTTGGTAATAAAAAGTATGATAGTGCAGTAGCAAATATGGCCTTAATGGACATAGCTGATATAACCCCATTAGTAAATTCTCTACATAAGTTGTTAAAGACAAATGGAACTTTTGTTTTCTCTATTACGCATCCATGCTTTCAAACACCTGGTCTAAGAAAGATCAATGAAACAGAAGATATTGAAGGGAAGATAATGATTAAAAATAGTATCCAAATATCTAAGCCCTGAATCATATAAAGCTATTGGGATTAAGGGGCAAGCCATCCCACACTTCATGTTCCATAGACCATTATCATATTATATGAATTTATTTTTTGAAGCCAGTTTTGTATTAGATGGTTTAGAAGAACCTAGTTTCCAAACACAAAGAGATGAAAACAAATTTGATTGGAATGAGTTTCCCCCGTTCTCATATTAAGGTTTAGAAAGATTTAATCGCTTCCCTAAAAATGAAGGAGGTCTCTCATTTGATCGGTTTAAAAATCCCTGTGAAGTAGTGGCCTATAAAGAAATTAAAAACGTATTATTTTGTTAAAATAATACGTTTTTGAGTGGTCATGCATTATTATTAGTCACTTTTGTTCTCTCTGCTACCAGTCTTGAGTTTATTCTGATGATCGTGTTGTTTCGCTTTTAGTTGATGTTTTTTAGTCAAGTGGGATTTGTTTTTCTGAGTACTATTTCGTTTTCCGCCGCCACAGCCGCAACCCATAGATATTTACCTCCTTGTTTGAAGTTTCTCAAATGCCTTTGCTTATAGTTGGAATCTTATTCTGTCAAGGTGAAATAGCTATATTAAAAGATAAGTCTATACCAATAAAAATCAAGGTATAGATTGATATGTTCATTTCAATATATACAAAAAGAAAAATTGTGCTTGGACAAATGTACCTGATTATTTTTAGATATTGTTCGAAGAAAACATAAATCAAAAAATTACTAACGACAATTATCTTTCAGTCATAAGAACGGTGGTCATTAGAAGCTTTAAATCATACAATAATTGTCTATTACCTTGGTTTCTAAAATGTATCCAAAATGGAGGGTGTTTAATGTGAGTTATTATATTTGTAATACATGTGGCGTTCAGCATGATCAATCTACACAGGAACCGAACGAATGCAAGATTTGTACTGAAGCTAGACAATATGTAAGTGTGAATGGACAATCTTGGACTACTTTAGAACAACTTGTCCAATCTAATCGATATATAAATGAATTTACTCCTGAAGAAGAAAGATTACATAGCATTAAGACAGTACCTTCTTTTGGAATTGGCCAAAATACATACCTGATTCAACATGGGAAATTTAATGTACTTTGGGATTGCATTACTTATATTGATAAGGAAACAATTATGAAAATTAATGAACTAGGTGGAATCCAAGCAATAGCCTTATCACATCCCCATTATTATTCTAGTCAAGTAGAATGGGCAGAAGCTTTTAATGCGCCCATTTATATTCATGAAGATGATAAAGAATGGATAACGAGACCAAGTAAACAAATAGTCTTTTGGACAGGTGATCAATTAAAGCTGCATGAAGGTATTGTGTTACATCGTTTAGGTGGCCATTTTAAAGGAGCTACCATTCTTGAATGGCAAAATAAAAAAGAAGGCGTTTTATTTGTCGGAGATATTGTCCGTGTAGTGGCAGATCGTCAATGGGTTACTTTCATGTATAGCTATCCAAATTTTATTCCGTTACCAGCAAACACTGTTGACCGTATGGCAAACCGTTTGAATTCTATTCAATTTAATAAGTTGTATGATGCATTCCGTCGAGTTATTTTGGACGATGCACAAAATCGAGTTCAACTATCAGCAAAAAGATATATTGTAGCACTGGAAGGAAAGCTATTCAACACTTAATAATAAAACATTATTTTTAGGCAGGTGGAATAATGGTACTAGCAGAGGAAAAAGATATTATAGAAGTTATTAAAAAGGATAGCTGGATGATGGATGTATTAAAGACTGCAAAAATATTAGATTTGCCTGATTGGTGGATATGTGCAGGTTTTGTGAGATCAAAAGTATGGGATGTCCTACATGATTTTAATGCAAGAACCCCTTTACCTGATATAGATGTTATTTACTTTGATTCATCAAATATAAAAGAATTAGAAGAAAAGAATCTGGAAAGAAGACTTAAATCCCTTATGCCCAATATCCCTTGGTCAGTAAAAAATCAGGCACGAATGCATCTTTTAAATAATATGGCTCCTTATACGTCATCTATTGATGGGATATCCAAATTCCCTGAAACGGCAACTGCATTAGGGGTTAAATTAGATGAAAAAGATAATGTACTTTTAGCGGCTCCATGGGGAGTTAAGGATGTAATCAATTTGAAGGTAAAACCTACTCCTTATTATTTAGAGAAAGATACGAGAAGTAGCATTTATGCAAACAGGGTTACCAAGAAAGACTGGAAATCCATCTGGGGAAAAATAGAGGTTTCTGAAATTGGTTATGATACTCTAAAATAAAGAAAATACTCATTAACAGAGAAAACACACGCCATCTTTAGAGAAGTTGGCGTGTGTTTTTTATTCCCACGTTAACGGGAGTGATTATTCAATTTCTTCAAGTAAACCTTTAATCAAGCCAACGAATTTTGTGTTGACTTGGCTAGCTACTTCAATTACTTCCTCGTGGTTTAATGGTTGGTCAAGAATGCCACATGCCATATTTGTTAGACAAGAGATCCCAAGTACTTTCATGCCAGCGTGTTTTGCAACAATCGCTTCTGGAACAGTAGACATGCCGACTGCATCAGCGCCAAGAGTTCGAATCATGCGGATTTCAGCAGGTGTTTCATAAGTTGGACCGCTCCACCAAGCATAGACACCTTGTTTAATTTTAACATCTTGTTTCTTAGACACGATGATTGCAAGTTTACGTAAATCTTTATCATACGCCTCGGATAGATCGGGGAAGCGCGTGCCTAGCGTATCGTTGTTTGGGCCGATTAACGGGTTAGTACCTGTCAAATTAATATGATCTGTTATTAGCATCAAATCACCAGGTGTGAAGCTCGTGTTAACAGCGCCACAAGCATTTGTCACAATGATGCTTTCAATTCCAAGCGACTTCATTACGCGTACAGGGAAAGTGACTTCGTCTAATGTAAATCCCTCATAATAATGGAATCGTCCTTTCATTGCTGCTACTATTTTGCCGCTTAGCTCTCCGACAACTAGCTCATTAGCATGGCCAATGGCTTCTGACTTCGCAAAATGTGGAATTTCACTGTATGGGATATGAACTGGATTTTCTATTTCATCAGCAAGATTTCCTAAGCCTGAGCCTAGAATCAAGCCGACTGTTGGTGTGCTGTTAATTTTATTTAAAATATAGTCTCTAGCTTCATTAATTGCGTCTAATTGATGCATTATATAGTCCTCCTTCAAATGAGCAACAGGCTCATTTGCACGTTATACTTTTAGCTTAAAGCAATAAAGGCTCAATGTACACTGAATCATTTCGCAAATTATCTCTTGAAATTTAAACTCAAAAGAGATCATAACGGAAAAGATAAAAAACAAAAGAGTTTTACGGAAAAATTCTCTTTTCCGCAAAGTTACTTGATGACCGTCCTTGTTTTTTTGGGAAATACAATTGTATTTATAAGTGAAATTGAGTACACTTAGAGGGTGAAAATTATTTTAAGAAAGTTTGTTTTCTATGCTGAAATGCAGAGATAACTAGACATCTAGATGAACAGAGGGGGTAAAATTATGGCGAATGAAGAATTGAAAAGGGGACTTAAATCTCGGCACATACAAATGATTGCACTTGGTGGAACTATTGGTGTGGGGCTGTTTATGGGTTCATCAAGCACCATCGGTTGGACAGGTCCTTCTGTTATGCTTGCCTATGCGATTGCTGGTATATTCGTATTTTTTATTATGAGAGCTATGGGTGAAATGCTATATCTAGAGCCAATTACAGGTTCCTTTGCGACTTTCGCTCATCAATACATACATCCGCTTGCAGGCTATCTGACTGCATGGAGCAACTGGTTTCAATGGGTGATTGTAGGGATGTCAGAAGTAATTGCGGTCGGCTCATATATGCAGTATTGGTTTCCTAACTTGCCGCCGTGGATACCTGGCTTAATTGTCATTGTTATTTTAGGTTTGGCAAATTTAGTTTCAGTAAAGTCATTTGGCGAATTTGAATTTTGGTTTGCTCTAATTAAAATAGTAACGATCATATTAATGATAATAGCTGGATTTGGATTAATCTTCTTCGGTCTTGGCAATGGTGGACATGCAGTTGGGTTCTCAAATCTATGGTCAAATGGCGGGTTCTTTACAGGTGGATGGAAAGGTTTCTTCTTTGCCTTATCACTTGTGGTTGGTTCATACCAAGGTGTGGAATTAATCGGAATTACAGCTGGGGAAGCAGAAAATCCAAAGAAATCACTGACTAAAGCGATCAACTCTATAATATGGCGAATTCTAATTTTCTATATTGGTGCTATCTTTGTGATTGTAACAGTTTATCCATGGGATCAATTAAAAGAAGTGGGTAGCCCATTCGTTGTTACCTTTGCAAAAGTTGGTATTACAATGGCGGCTGGTTTCATTAACTTTGTGGTGATTACAGCAGCTATGTCAGGCTGTAATAGCGGGATTTTCAGTTCTGGCCGAATGATCTATACACTTGCAGAAAATGGTCAAGCACCAAAAATATTTGCTAAGGTTTCTAAAAATGGTGTGCCATACTGGAGTACAATCGCAGTATTAATCGGCTTAACAGTAGGGGTTGTGCTCAACTTTGTATCACAATCAAAAATATTCGTTTATGTATACAGTGCTAGTGTTCTACCTGGGATGATGCCGTGGTTTGCCTTATTGATTGCTCAAATTAGATTTAGAAAAGTGCATAGCGATCAAATGCCATCGCACCCATTCAAAATGCCGTTTGCACCAGTTTCTAACTACGTAACAATTTTATTCTTACTTACTGTATTGGTAGGTATGTGGTTCAATAAGGATACACAAATCTCCCTCATTGTCGGTATTATCTTCTTATGTATAATGACAGCATTATTCTTCTTATTAGGAATGAATAAAAAGCGTGTTAAAGAGTAATTTTCTAAACAAATTAGACTGTAGACTAACTCATATGAATGGGGGTCTACAGTTTTTTTATTTTTTAAATCTTCCTCTCTACTATTTAGAGTGGGATTTATCTTTTATAACTCAAATTTGTTTATTTTATATCAAAATAACATATAGCTATAGAAATCTACATGAGCGAAATATAGACCAAATTGTCGAAGGAAATTATTTTGGGTCAAAATGTT
This sequence comes from Rummeliibacillus stabekisii, assembly GCF_007988965.1. Lineage (GTDB taxonomy): Bacteria > Bacillota > Bacilli > Bacillales_A > Planococcaceae > Rummeliibacillus > Rummeliibacillus stabekisii. The sequence continues at coordinate 104,114 of NZ_BJVD01000003.1, read as the reverse complement.
TTTATGCTATGATGAATTTTAAGGGGAGTGAACACAATTGCGCAGAAAAAAAGGAAAACTTCAGAAGCATGAAAATGTTATTGTGTTCCCAGGAACGGTGGAGAGACTCGTAGCTGAGGGCCAACAGTTCGCTGAAAAGTACCAATATGACCAGGCTGTTGAATGCTTAAAAGAAGCATTGCAATACACCGAGGGAGATGAGGCATTACTCAGTGTTTATGCATTCTCTTTGTATGAAATAAGGAACTTTAAAGAAGCGAAAGCCGTTTGTGAAAAACTCCTCGCGATTGGGCCGCAATTATACATAGAAACGATGGAACTTTATTTAACTGTGCTAATGGAGTTGAAAGAATACAAACAAGTAGAAACCCTTATTGAGTCTTTACTTGAAGAAGATGTCATTCCGCCCGAATCGCAAGACCAGTTTATCCGTATTAAAAACCTCAATGCTGCAATTGCAAAAGCAAAAATAGAAGACAGTCTAGATGATGTAGAGATAGAGCATGCCAGCGATGAGTTTGAAGTAGATACATTCTTTTCTAAAACAACAATTGAGCAGATGCAAAAGCTGCAAGCAGCTAAAGAAATGAATATACGTCCAATTAAAGATTTATTGGTGGCGATTATTGAGGATGAAAGGTCTCATCCTTTGATCCAAAGCTTTATTCTCTACCTTCTTGTCGCACAAGAAATTCCTGCGATAGTAGAGGTAAAAAAATTGGGGCATTCAAAAGTAGTGAACACAGAGGAATTGCTGTTACCGGATGAATTACCAGTAGCAAAGAAAGTGTTTGAATTGGTAAGCGATGCGCTCGACCAAGAACCTTCTACTTTACAGATGGTCCAATATCTATTGGCCAGGCATATCTTTGCAGCCTATCCTTTTGAATGGTTTAATTATGGAGCAGAAGAGATTGCAGAAGGGTATATTGACTTCGTACATGGAATGTTCGGCGTTGTCAAAGAGACAGATTATGACTTGATGGAGTTATTAAATACCCTTGAAGAGCAATCTGAATTGTTCGATACATGAAATCAGTTGAAAGTATAGCTATCTATGATATACTAAAAAAGTTGAGAAAGTCGTATTAACGAATAAATTGTCCAACATGTGAATTTAATTTTGGAGGTATTATACATGTCAGCAAAATGGGAAAAACAAGAAGGCAACACTGGAGTATTAACAGTAGAATTGCCTGCTGAAAAAGTAAATGCAGCTTTAGATAAAGCATTCAAAAAAGTTGTGAAACAAATTAACGTACCAGGCTTCCGTAAAGGTAAAATGCCTCGTCAAATGTTCGAAAAAAGATTCGGTGTAGAATCATTATACCAAGATGCACTAGAACTTTTAGTGAACGAAAACTATCCATTAGCAATCGATGAAACTGGTATTTCTCCAGTGGATCAACCAGAAATCGATTTCGAAATGGAAGACCTAGGCAAAAACAAAGACTTCAAATTTACTGCAACAGTTATTGTAAAACCAGAAGTTGAACTAGGTGATTACAAAGGCTTAGAAGTGAAAAAACAAGAAACAACTGTTACAGACGAAGAAATTGAACAACAATTGAAAGATCAACAAACTCGTCTTGCAGAACTTGTTGTTAAAGAAGATAGCGCTATCGAAAATGGCGATACAGCTGTAATCGACTTTGAAGGTTTCCAAGATGGCGAAGCTTTCGAAGGCGGCAAAGGCGACAACTACTCACTTGAAATCGGTTCAGGATCTTTCATTCCAGGATTCGAAGAACAATTAATTGGCGCAAAAGCTGGCGAAGAAAAAGAAGTAGTTGTAACTTTCCCAGAAGAGTACCACGCAGCAGAATTAGCTGGTAAAGAAGCTACTTTCAAAGTAAATGTTAAAGAAGTAAAAGGTAAAGAACTTCCTGAATTGGATGATGACTTTGCACAAGAAGTAGATTCAGAAGTGAAAACACTAGATGAACTACGCACAAAATTAAAAGAAAAAACAGCTACTGAAAAAGCTGCAGCAGCTGATACAGCACTACGTGATGAACTAGTAGAAAAAGCTGCTAATAACGCAAAAATCGATATTCCAAATGCTATGATCGAAACTGAAATCGATCGTATGATGCAAGAATATGATCAAAACTTGCAAATGCAAGGTTTAAACCTTGATCTTTTCTACCAATTCTCTGGTCAAGATGAAGCTGCATTGCGCGCTCAAATGAAAGAAGATGCAGAATCTCGCGTACGCGTAGCATTAGTTCTTGAAGCGATTGGCGAAGCAGAAAAAATCGAAGCAACAGAAGAAGACATCAATGCAGAATTAGAAAAAATGACTGAGCAATTCAAAATGGATGCGGATCAAATCAAATCAATCCTAGGCGGCACTTCCGTACTAGAACATGATGTGAAAATCCGCAAAACTGTAGAATTCTTAGTTGATAACGCAAAAGTAACTGAATAATACAGTTTCTAAGTAAACTTGAACAAGGTACGGGTTCTGTATCCGTACCTTGTTTCTTCACATATATGAAATGTAACTTCAACCAGAACGGTACCCCACACTGATTGGTCATGTTCCAACTGGGCTTTTAGGGGTAAATACCCCCACATAAACTTCTCGCTTTTTCATTTCAAAAGTAGGGTTTTTACAACCCATCAAAGCGGAATAAATTTTATAAATCATAACGATACATACTATAAGTAATTTTTGTAGCAAGAATTCATTATATTTGATAATATAAATGGAATCTTGTAACATTGTTGCTTGAATAGGGGTGAAATAATTGTTCAAATTTAATGATGAAAAAGGCAATTTAAAATGCTCATTCTGTGGTAAACCACAAGAACAAGTTCGTAAACTTGTGGCAGGGCCAGGCGTCTATATTTGTGATGAATGTATTGACTTATGTTCTGAAATCGTTGTAGAGGAACTAGGCACTGAAGAAGAAGTAGAGCTTAAAGATATTCCAAAACCAAAAGAAATTCTTGAAACATTGGATGATTATGTCATCGGACAAGAACGTGCGAAAAAAGCATTATCTGTAGCTGTATATAATCATTACAAACGTATAAATACTCAAAGCAAAGTAGACGATGTTGAATTATCTAAATCAAATATCGTTTTAATCGGACCAACTGGTAGCGGTAAAACATTGCTTGCCCAAACGTTAGCACGTATTATTAATGTACCTTTCGCTATTGCTGATGCGACTTCATTAACTGAAGCAGGATATGTTGGGGAAGATGTAGAGAATATTCTTCTTAAATTAATCCAAGCTGCAGATTATGATGTAGAACGCGCTGAAAAAGGAATTATTTATATAGATGAGATTGATAAGGTAGCCCGCAAGTCGGAAAACCCATCAATCACTCGAGACGTATCTGGTGAAGGTGTTCAACAAGCATTGTTGAAAATCTTAGAAGGAACTACAGCTAGCGTACCACCACAAGGCGGCCGTAAACATCCGCACCAAGAGTTTATCCAAATCGATACAACTAATATCTTATTCATCGTAGGCGGAGCATTTGATGGAATTGAATCCATTATTAAACGCCGTATGGGTGAAAAGGTTATCGGTTTTGGCTCTAATCTTAAAAAAGATGCAGACGACAAAAATCTAATGAAACATTTAATTCCAGAGGATTTATTGAAATTTGGCTTGATCCCAGAATTTATTGGCCGTTTGCCTGTACTTGCGAGCCTGGAACTTTTAGATGAAGATGCACTTGTTCAAATTTTAACTGAGCCAAAGAACGCGTTAACAAAACAATATCAAAAAATGATGGAGTTAGATGACGTAGAACTTGAGTTTGAAAAAGATGCATTGTACGAAATCGCTAAAGAAGCAATCGAACGTAAAACAGGTGCACGTGGTTTGCGTTCCATTATTGAAAACATCATGCTAGATGTTATGTTTGAACTGCCATCACGTGATGATATAGCGAAATGTATTGTAACGAAAGAAACAATTACAGAAAAAGCAAGACCGAGACTTGTATTAAAAGACGGTACAGAGTTAGACCCAAATAACAAAAAAACGTCTGCGTAAGAACTGATCCAATAGCTGGTTCGATCAAGTGCCAATCAGCACTTGACCGGCCAGTTTTTTGAGTTTTAGGCGAATTGACTAACTTGTAACGATATGAATGAAATACTTTGAATGAACCATACTTATAACGTGCTTTTATAGTTAGAATTTAAAGTCGGAGGTGATCGCTCGTATGGCAGAAGTAACTAGAACAAAAGACTTACCACTTTTACCGCTTAGAGGGTTGCTCGTGTATCCAACAATATTGTTACATATTGACGTAGGTCGCGTACGCTCAATTGAAGCATTGGAAAAAGCAATGGCGGATGATCATTTGATCTTCCTTGCTACCCAAAAAGCAATGGATATCGAAACACCAGAAGAAGAAGATTTATATAAAACAGGTACTGTAGCATATGTAAAGCAAATGCTTAAACTTCCTAATGGAACTTTACGTGTGTTGGTTGAAGGTCTTCATCGAGCAAAGATTGAAACAATAACTGACCATAAAAAATATATGACAGCGAATATTGAAAACTTTATTGATTCAAAGGAAGCAGATTTGGAAACTCAAGCACTAATGCGTACGCTACTTTCTTATTTTGAAAAGTATACGAAAGCATCAAGCAAGATTTCCCATGAGTCGTTTGCTACAGTTGCAGATATTGAAGAACCAGGTCGATTTGCTGATACTGTGGCATCTTATTTGCCGCTCAAAATGCACGGCAAACAAGAAATCCTCGATACAATTGATGTCAAGGAACGTTTAAGTATTTTGATTAATCGTTTGCATGATGAACAAGAAGTATTAAATTTAGAGCATAAGATTAACTCAAAAGTTAAGCGTGCCATGGAAAAAACTCAAAAAGAATTCTACTTGCGTGAGCAAATGAAAGCAATTCAAGAGGAACTTGGCGACCGTGAAGGGAAACAAGCAGAGGTAGCGGAGTTGCGTACAAAAATTGATGCAGCGAAAATGCCTGAAGAAATAAAATTGGTAGCTCTTAAAGAATTAAGCCGTTACGATAAGATCCCTGTAGCATCTGCTGAGAGTGGTGTAATTCGCAACTATTTAGATTGGCTTGTGGCCCTTCCTTGGAGTAAGGCTACAAAAGATAGAAGGGATATTCATGTCGCTGAAAAAATCCTTAATCGTGACCATGAAGGTCTAGAAGATGTTAAGGAAAGAATACTTGAGTATCTTTCAGTTCAACAGCTTACAAATTCATTGCGCGGACCGATCTTATGTTTAGCAGGTCCTCCGGGAGTCGGTAAAACGTCCTTGGCAAAATCAATTGCAGAGTCGTTAAATCGAAAATTTGTACGAATTTCGCTTGGTGGAGTAAGGGATGAATCAGAAATCCGCGGTCATAGAAGAACCTATGTCGGTGCTATGCCTGGACGTATAATTCAAGGTATGAAAAAAGCAGAAACAATCAATCCCGTATTTTTATTAGATGAGATCGATAAAATGTCTAATGATTTCCGTGGGGATCCATCAGCTGCATTGTTAGAAGTACTTGACCCAAATCAAAACAACACATTTAGTGACCACTATTTAGAAGAACCGTACGATTTATCGAATGTCATGTTCATTGCGACAGCTAATGACTTAAGTTCAATACCTGGCCCGCTTCGGGATCGTATGGAAATAATCTCAATTGCAGGGTATACAGAGTTTGAGAAAGAGCAAATTGCTATTAACCACTTAATACCAAAGCAAATGAAAGAAAACGGCCTCTCTAAATCACAGCTACAAATCCGTGATGATGCCATTCTTGACCTGATACGGTATTATACACGAGAAGCAGGTGTTCGAAGTCTTGAACGGGAAATTGCTTCTTTATGTAGGAAAGCTGCGAAACAAATCGTTTCAACAGAAAAGAAACGAGTTGTGATTACAGCGAAAAATTTAGAGGATATGCTTGGCAAACACCGCTTCCATCATGGTCAAGCGGAACAAGAGAACCAAGTCGGCGTTGCAACTGGGTTAGCATATACAGTAGTAGGCGGCGATACGCTTCAAATTGAGGTTTCGCTTACTCCAGGTAAAGGCAAAATTCAGCTTACTGGTAAACTTGGTGATGTAATGAAGGAATCAGCACAGACTGCATTGTCTTACGTGCGATCAAAAGCTGATCAACTCGGCATAGACCAAGATTTCTTCGATACACATGACCTTCATATTCATGTGCCAGAAGGAGCTGTTCCTAAGGATGGTCCTTCAGCTGGAGTAACAATGGTGACTGCAATTACATCTGCTATCACCAAAAAGCCGATTCGAAAAGAAGTAGGAATGACTGGGGAAGTCACTCTACGAGGAAGAGTATTGCCAATTGGGGGCTTAAAAGAAAAATCTCTTGGCGCCCACAGAGCAGGTTTAACAACCATCATTTTACCGAAAGATAATGAACGTGATATAGATGATATACCAGAAAGTGTGCGAAAAGGGCTTACGTTTAAGCTCGTGTCAAACGCGGATGAAGTATTAAACATCGCGCTCGACGGAGGGATTTCATGAAAGTCAATAATGTAGAAATGGTCATTAGTGCTGTAGGGCCAAAACAATATCCAGAGGATGGTCTGCCAGAGTTTGCTCTGGCAGGTCGTTCAAATGTTGGTAAATCTTCATTTATCAACAGAATGATTGGGCGCAAAAGTATGGCGCGCATATCATCTAAACCAGGTAAAACACAAACACTCAACTTTTATAAAATTGAAGAACAATTATTCTTTGTCGATGTTCCTGGCTATGGCTATGCCAAAGTTTCTAAAACAGAACGCGAAGCATGGGGCAAAATGATCGAGCAATATTTAACTGGACGAAGCATTCTGAAAGCAGTTGTCCAAATTATCGATATCCGCCATGAACCAACTGATGATGATTGTATGATGTACGACTTTTTAAAACACTACAACATTCCAACCATTGTTATTGCTACGAAAGCAGATAAGATTAAAAAGGGAAACTATGAAAAACATAAAAAAATTATAAAAGAAGTCCTAGACATGGATCCAAACGACCCGCTTATTTTATTCTCATCAGAAAAAGGAATGGGTATGGAACAAGCCTGGGCTGAAATTGAAAAAAGAATGTAATGATACATAATACGCTGCAATATGACAGTGTTGTCTATGTAATCGAAATTTGCTCTTGTAGAATCTACAGGAGCAAATTTTTTGTTTAGTTCTGTTTGTTTGAATTAATGAATTATGGGGATTATAAGTAATAGCAGGTTTTACACAGTGCAAAGGTATTAAAAAACTGAAAATTACGTTATAAAACAGGTTAATTGTACTTCGAAGTATAATTTGCTAAAATATAAATTATAATAATTCTAAACAACAAGATGTCAATACGTCATAGGGTGTTCACAATTTATAAACAAGAATGATGACGATTTATGATATAATAGACATCGTGAAAATGAACGTGTGAGGTGTAGAGATTCATGCATACCATCGTAGTAGGCTTGAATTATAAAACAGCGCCCGTCGAAATTCGGGAAAAATTTTCTTTTACTGAAAATGAAATACCAGAAGCGATGAGAGCATTACAAAGCCAAAAAAGCATATTAGAAAACGTGATTGTTTCTACATGTAACCGTACAGAGATTTATGCAGTAGTAGACCAGCTGCATACTGGCCGTTATTACGTCAAACAATTTCTTTCAACATGGTTTAAAGTTCCTGTTGAGTCGTTCGAAAGTCATTTATATATACGTGAAGAAGATGAAGCAATGATGCACTTATTCAAAGTTACTTCAGGTATAGACTCAATGGTTTTAGGTGAGACACAAATACTTGGACAGGTAAAGACAAGCTTTTTACAAGCGCAAGAACTTGGTGTAACAGGCACTGTTTATAATAAATTATTTAAACAAGCGGTTACATTTGCGAAACGTGCGCATGGCGAAACAGCCATCGGTGAAAATGCTGTGTCTGTATCGTATGCTGCAGTAGAACTGGCGAAAAAAATATTTGGTTCTCTTGAAAATAAACATGTAGCTATACTTGGTGCCGGCAAAATGGGTGAGCTTGCAGTCGAAAACCTTTATGGTAGCGGCGTAGGGAAAGTAACTGTTATAAATCGTACGTTCTCTAAAGCAGAAACTCTTGCAGAAAAATTCCATGGTACAGCTAAATCCATGCAAGAACTACAATGTGTATTGCTAGAGGCAGATATTCTAATTAGCTCGACTGGTGCAACAGAATATGTTATTGATCATGAATTAATGCAATTTGTTGAAAAACTTCGAAAAGGCAAACCTTTATTCATGGTTGATATTGCTGTGCCTCGTGATTTAGATCCGCGCATTGGTGATATTCCAAATGTATTCTTGTATGATATTGATGATTTGCATGGCATTGTTGAGGCAAACCTCGCAGAAAGAGAACGCGCAGCAAGCCAAATTGTTTCCATGATTGATACAGAAGTGAATGATTTTAAAGATTGGATGACAACTCTAGGCGTTGTGCCTGTTATTGCAGCCCTTCGTCAAAAAGCTGCTCGCATTCAATCTGAAACAATGCAAAGCATCGAAAATAAAATGCCAGATTTAACAGACCGTGAGAAAAAAGTATTAAATAAACATACAAAATCTATTATTAATCAATTGCTCAAAGATCCGATTCTACAAGCGAAAGAAATGGCCGGTTCACAAAAATCAAAAGAACAGTTAGCGCTGTTCCAACGTATTTTTGGTATTGAAGAGGATGTACAAGATGAAGTGAAAAAACAACAGCTTCAACAAAAAGAGCGAATGAATAAAACAGTATTAGAAGCACAAGCATCTGATGCAAAATGGTCATATTAAGAAACTTTAAGAAGAGCGTTTTCGTGTCTATGTGGTAAACTATAGGTGCGGAAACGCTTTTTTTAAGATTTATGTCGCAAAGGAGCATATTATGGCTGATTTGACGATGACAAGGCTGCATGAAGCAATGGTCGTCTTATATGCGATCAGTCTTGTCTTTTATTTTATCGATTATTTAAATAAAGACCCGAAAGCCCATCGCATTGCGTTTTGGTTAATTTCTGTAGTATGGGTACTTCAATCAGCATTTTTAGGACTTTATATTATACAGACGCATCGATTCCCAATACTTTCGCTATTTGAAGGAATTTACTTTTACGCGTGGCTTTTAATTACTATTTCGATTTTTTTACATTGTTTATACCGAGTAGATTTGCCTGTCTTCTTTTTAAATGTGATTGGTTTTATATTTATGACTATCCACACATTTGCACCAAATCAGTTGGCACTTTCGCCAGTCGGCAAGTCACTTATTTCTGAATTGCTCTTTTTCCATGTCACATTTGCCATCTTGTCCTATGTAGCCTTTTCGCTGTCCTTTGTATTTTCAACATTGTATCTCATTCTTTACAATGTATTGAAGAAGAAAAAGTGGACAAAACAATGGACGCGTTTACCATCATTAGATCAAGCACAAAAAGGCATGACATGGGCTATATTGGTGGGTATTCCTATTTTGTTGATTAGTTTAATACTTGGACTTCAATGGGGTTATTCATCGTTAGAGCATTTCACTGTTTTAGATACAAAGATTATAGGGTCTTTTCTCTCTCTATTAATCTATTGTTTTATATTATATGGCTATCGAAAAGGAAAGCTTCATACGACGATGTATGCTTGGACAAATGTGTATGCCTTCCTTGTTATCATTGTAAATTTCTTTTTGGGAAGCCGTTTGTCAAGTTTTCATTTTTGGTATTAATAGAAAGGTTGGATGTACGTGCGTAAAATTACTGTTGGATCAAGACGAAGCAAACTAGCATTAACTCAAACAAATTGGTTTATTGACCAATTGAAGAAAGCTGGGGCGCCGTTTGAATTTGAAGTGAAAGAAATTGTGACAAAAGGCGATAAAATTGTTGATGTTCAATTGTCTAAAGTAGGCGGCAAAGGCTTATTTGTAAAAGAAATTGAGCAAGCTTTATTTGACAAAGAAATCGACTTTGCTGTCCACAGCATGAAAGATATGCCTGCAGTACTTCCAGAGGGGCTAGTTATTGGCTGCATTCCGAAACGTGAGGATCCACGCGATGCCTTCATTAGCAAAAATCATGTGAAATTTGCAGATTTACCAAAAGGAGCAGTTGTAGGTACGAGCAGTTTGCGCAGAAGCGCACAATTGTTGCTTGCACGTCCAGATTTGGAGATCAAATGGATTCGCGGTAATGTAGATACTCGTTTAGCAAAACTAGAAAACGATGAGTACGATGCGATTATCCTAGCAGCTGCAGGGTTGAAACGTTTAGGCTGGAGTGATGAGGTTGTTACAGAATACCTATCAACTGAAGTATGTCTGCCAGCAGTAGGGCAAGGTTCGCTTGGAATTGAGTGTCGAGCTGATGACGAAGAGCTACTATCTGAGCTGGCGAAATTAACAGACAAAGCAACGTGGGAAGAAGCTCATGCAGAGCGCGCGTTCCTTGCTGCAATGGATGGCGGCTGCCAAGTGCCAATTGCTGGCTTTGCACGTTTTGAAAATGATGGCGTGAATTTCAAAGGCCTAGTAGCTGCTCCTGATGCCTCTGTTTTTTATAAAGAATCAGTTGCTTCAAAAGATGCAAAAGCTGCAGGAGAAGAAGTGGCAGAAAAACTAACAAGCCAAGGCGCATATGAGTTAATTCAAAAAGTAAAGGCTGAGCAAAATGCCAACTAATCTGCCATTGAGTGGACAAAATATTGTCCTGACTGGCACGAAGATGACGCATTCAGTATCTTCACATATTTTAGAAAGGGGCGGCAATGTATATCATTTGCCGCTCATTGCTGTACAAGAAGCCACTTCTTCAAATGATGGTGAAAAATTAGCGAAAGCCTTAAACAGCGAATGGCTAATCTTTACTAGTCAAAATGCTGTAGAAGCATTTTCACAAAAGCTTGCCCGCGCTTCATTAAGCATAGAAAAAAGCAGAGCCAAGATTGCTGCAGTGGGTGAGAAAACTGCAAGTGCATTAGGAAAAATAGGTTTTCAGATTGATTTTATGCCGTCTACATACAGTGCGGATAAATTTGTTGTCGAATTTCCTAAAGTGGCTGGGAAGGTTGAAAGTTGTCTATTCTTGAAAGGTAGTTTAGCAAAGGCTACTATAAAGGAAGGGCTGCCGTTTCCAGTCGATGAATGGACGGTTTATGAAACCATTCAAAGTACAGAGCATATCAGTGAATTAACGACATTAATCCAAAAATCAAAGGACGCAACAATTATATTTGCGAGTCCTTCTGCTGTGGATGTATTTAATAAATATGTCGTACCGCAAACAAGCTGGAGAGGTTATCAAATCGCAGCTATTGGACATGTTACTGAGCAGGCTCTCTTAAATGCCGGAGCAATGGTAGATGTTAAACCAGAAAAATATACGATGTTGGCCATTATAGAAGAATTGGCTAAAAAGAAAGGACGATCATCATGACAGATTTACATTTCAAAAGACATAGACGTTTACGCCAATCTAGTGCGATGCGTGCGATGGTAAAAGAAACTTACTTACACAAAGAAGACTTTATTTATCCAATCTTTGTTATCGATGGCGAAAATATTAAAAATGAAGTGTCATCAATGCCAGGTGTATTTCAATTCTCACTTGATCGTTTAGGAGAAGAAATGGATGAAGTTGTTTCTCTTGGTATTCCATCTGTTATTCTTTTTGGACTTCCAGCAGAAAAAGATGAAGTAGGGTCACAAGCTTATCATGATCATGGCATCGTCCAAGAAGCTACTCGTTTTATTAAGAAAAATTACCCTGAAGTTGTGGTAGTTGCTGATACTTGTCTATGTGAATTTACTTCTCACGGCCATTGTGGCGTTGTATCAGAAGATGAAAAAATCTTAAATGATCCATCATTAGATTTATTGGCTAAAACAGCGGTTTCACAAGCAGAAGCAGGAGCAGATATTATCGCACCTTCTAATATGATGGACGGGTTTGTAGCTGCTATTCGTAAAGGATTAGATGAAGCGGGTTATGAAGATGTTCCGATTATGTCTTACGCAGTAAAATATGCATCTGCTTATTACGGTCCATTCCGTGACGCAGCAGATGGTGCACCACAATTCGGCGACCGCAAAACGTATCAAATGGATCCATCAAACCGTATGGAAGCAATGCGTGAAGCTGAATCTGATGTAGAAGAGGGAGCGGACTTCTTAATTGTAAAACCAGCGTTGTCTTATTTGGATATTATGCGAGATGTTCGCAATAACTTTGATTTACCTGTTGTTGCCTACAATGTAAGTGGTGAATATGCGATGGTCAAAGCAGCAGCAATTAATGGCTGGATCGATGAAAAACAAGTCGTATTAGAAACATTACTTGGCATGAAACGTGCAGGCGCTGATTTAATCATTACTTATCATGCAAAAGATGCAGTTCGTTGGATGGAGGAGAAATAATGACACGTTCACATGAAAAATCAAAAGCAGCTTTTCAGGAAGCAATTCACTTAATGCCGGGTGGCGTCAATAGCCCTGTTCGTGCATTTAATGCGGTAAATATGGATCCGATCGTAATGGAAAAAGGGAAAGGTGCAATCATTACAGACGTAGATGGCAATGATTATATCGACTACGTATTGTCATGGGGTCCTCTTATCTTAGGTCATACACATCCTGATGTGGTAGCTGCGATTCAACGTGTGGCTGAATCAGGTACAAGCTTTGGCGCTTCTACTGTGATTGAAAATGAATTGGCTAAAGAAGTAATCAAACGTGTACCATCTATTGAAATGATTCGTATGGTTTCTTCGGGTACAGAGGCGACAATGAGTGCTATACGTGTAGCGCGTGGTTATACAGGTCGCGACAAGATCTTGAAATTTGAAGGCTCTTATCATGGCCATGGCGACTCATTACTTATTAAAGCAGGCTCAGGTGTGGCAACACTTGGTTTGCCGGATAGCCCTGGGGTGCCGTTAAGTATTGCTCAAAATACGATAACAGTTCCTTACAATGATTTAGAGTCTGTAAAACAGGTCTTTGAGATGTATGGAGAAGATATCGCAGCGATTATTGTTGAACCTGTAGCGGGAAATATGGGCTGTGTGCCACCGCTTCCAGGCTTTTTAGAAGGATTGCGAGATATCTCTACAAAAGCAGGTTCACTATTAATTTTTGATGAAGTTATGACAGGTTTCCGTGTTGGATTCAACAGTGCTCAAGGATATCTTGGGGTTACACCAGATTTGACTTGTCTTGGGAAAGTAATTGGTGGTGGTCTGCCGGTTGGAGCTTTCGGTGGTTCTCGTGAAATCATGGAACACATTGCACCAGCAGGACCAATTTATCAAGCAGGAACATTATCAGGCAATCCGCTTGCTATGACAGCTGGCCTTGAAACGTTGAATCATTTAACGCCAGAGTCGTATGACTACTTCAAAAAGTTGGGTGACCAATTAGAAGCAGGCTTCCGTGAGGCAGCTGAAACATACAATATCCCGCACACAGTAAATCGTGCAGGATCTATGATTGGTTACTTCCTAACAAATGAAAATGTTATTGATTTTGAAACTGCTAAAACATCTGATCTGCAATTATTTGCAGAGTACTATACGCTAATGACAGAAGAAGGGATTTTCTTACCGCCATCCCAATTTGAGGGTGTTTTCCTTTCAACGGCGCATACGGAAGAACATATTGCACAAACAGTGAAAGCCTTCCAAAAAGTATTTAAACAATTAGCACGTTAAGACATTCAGCAGAGCGTATATGCTCTGCTGTTTTTTTATTTCTTAATTCTATTTTAATATATTAATTAGATAACTAGCTGGTTCTATAAACTCAAAAGTATACATATAGATAAAGATAGAGGAGGGAATGTAAATATGAAAAAGATTACCTGGGAAATAAATGAATCATTCGTTTTTCCTGAAATATATGGTAAACCAACTAGCTTAAACAAAGTGAAAATTACACCCCGTTGGGAACAGCAAGAGGATGAATTATCCGTATCACTTACTGGTATTTATCACATTGCCGCTAATGTGGAATTCGATGACACTCAAGAGGTAATACAGCAATTAGAAAACGAGAGTACGCTTGTAGATGAAGTGGATGTTGAAGGTAATGAAGGCTATTTTGAGTATGCTATTCCTCTAAATGTAAGCTTGCCAAATGATAAGATTGACCAATCAACCGTTGTCCTAAACACAAAAAATCTTCAAACAAAAGTGTCCGATAATGGAATTTGCGTGATTAGTTGTCAGGTAGATTGCGAATATAAAAATGTTGAAGAAAAAGAAGTGGTTGAAACCCCAAGAGTGGAAGCACAGTCAGAAGTAGTTCAAAATGAAGAGGTCCAATTAGCGGAGACGGAAAAAGTTGTACAACTTACAACGAATGAATCGCCAATGGACCTTCTAGAAAAGCCAATTGTAGTAGATCAAGATGAATCTATCTTAAGTCAAATACTGTGGGATTTAGAGGAACATTATTCGGTTGAGGAAATACCATTAAATAATGTCAGAATGTAGTAAGTACCAAAGACCTATAAAGAGCAGTAGGATGATAATATCCCAGGTTGTCGGAAAAATAATGATTCGTACGAATTGAAAGCATGTGAATGGGATAATAATCCCTTTACAATAGAAACGTGTTTTCCGCAACCAAGGCGGCAGCAAGTATGGATTATATCGTCTTCTCATGAAGAAGCTCCTTTCTATTTTAATGAAAAACCCATTCCTAGTATTTTATGTAGCTAGGGATGGGTTTTTGTAGGTCATTTAGAGAAAAGTAGCTTTGCGAAAAAACTTGAAAAATTAGGGACTATTCGCTACAATGTATACAGCTATATATATATGCTTTGAAGGGGAGGAGTAGAACGCTCCTACTTGTTAGAGAGGGAACGGTTGGTGAAAGTTCCTCAAGTAGACGTTTGAATGTAGCCCTGGAGCAGTTTTTGTGAACATTGAAGTAGCAAAAACCGGTGAAGAGCCGTTATACAATGAAGAGTCAGTTTTTTTATGCTGAAATTAAGGTGGTACCGCGAATATTCCTTCGCCCTTTTATAGGGTGAAGGATTTTTTTGTATAACGAGCATTTAAGGAGGAGATCTAATGGAAGAACAAAACACATCCATGTCGACTAAATATGAACCACAGACGATTGAAAAAGGCCGCTATGAATGGTGGTTGAAAGGCGATTATTTTAAAGCGCAACCTGACAGCGAGAAAAAACCTTACTCAATTGTTATTCCGCCCCCAAACGTAACAGGGAAATTGCATCTAGGCCATGCATGGGATACAACATTGCAAGATATTTTAATTCGTATGAAACGTATGCAAGGGCATGATGCGCTTTGGCTACCTGGAATGGACCATGCAGGTATCGCTACACAAGCAAAGGTGGAAGCGAAGCTAAGAGAACAAAATATCTCTCGCTATGATTTAGGACGTGAAAAATTCCTTGAAAAAACATGGGAATGGAAAGAAGAATATGCTGGCACCATTCGTGAACAATGGTCAAAACTAGGTTTATCTCTAGACTATTCACGCGAACGTTTTACATTGGATGAAGGTCTTTCAGATGCAGTAAAAGAAGTATTCGTTAAATTATATGAAAAAGATTTAATCTACCGTGGTGAACGAATCATAAACTGGGATCCACAAGCAAAAACAGCATTGTCAGATATCGAAGTAATTTATAAGGATGTTCAAGGTGCTTTCTATCATATGGAATACCCACTAGCAGATGGCTCAGGTAAACTTGAGATTGCGACAACACGTCCTGAAACTATGCTAGGTGACTCTGGTATTGCTGTTAACCCGAACGATGAACGTTATGCACACTTAGTTGGCAAAACAGCTATTCTTCCGATTGTCGGCCGTGAACTTCCAATTGTAGCAGATGATTATGTTGATATGGAATTCGGTACAGGCGTTGTTAAAATGACGCCAGCACATGATCCGAATGATTTCGAAGTCGGCAACCGTCACAATTTAGAACGCATTAAAGTAATGAATGAAGATGGTACGATGAATGAATTGGCTGGCAAATACCAAGGTATGGACCGCTTCCAATGCCGCAAGCAGCTCGTGAAAGACTTACAAGAGCAAGGCGTCCTTATTAAGATTGTTGACCATATGCATTCTGTTGGCCATTCTGAACGTACAGGAGTAGTAGTAGAGCCTTATCTTTCAAAACAATGGTTTGTAAAAATGGCACCACTTGCAAAAGAAGCGCTAGAATTACAAGAAAAAGAAAACGAAAAAGTAAACTTTGTACCAAATCGTTTTGAAAACACCTACACACGCTGGATGGAAAATGTCCACGATTGGTGTATTTCACGCCAACTATGGTGGGGCCATCAAATTCCGGCTTGGTACCACAAAGAAACAGGCGAAGTGTACGTAGGTAAAACTGCTCCTGCGGATGAAGAAAATTGGACGCGTGATGAGGATGTCCTTGATACATGGTTCTCATCTGCTTTATGGCCTTTCTCCACAATGGGCTGGCCAGATGTAAATAGTGAAGATTTTAAACGCTATTATCCAACAAGCGCATTAGTTACAGGCTATGACATCATCTTCTTCTGGGTATCACGCATGATCTTCCAAGGGCTTGAGTTTACTGGTGAGCGTCCATTCAAAGACGTTTTAATCCATGGTTTAGTACGCGATGGGGAAGGACGTAAAATGTCCAAATCACTTGGTAACGGGGTTGATCCAATGGATGTAATCAGTCAATATGGTGCTGACTCACTTCGTTATTTCCTAGCAACAGGATCATCACCTGGCCAAGATCTTCGTTATACAACTGAAAAAGTTGAAGCTGTTTGGAACTTCTCCAATAAAATTTGGAATGCCTCACGTTTTGCTTTGATGAACATGGATGGCATGACATATGAAGAGATCGACCTGACTGGTGAAAAATCAGTTGCGGATAAATGGATTTTGACACGATTAAATGAAACCATCGAAGAAGTAACAAGACTTGCTGATAAATACGAATTCGGTGAAGTTGGCCGCCATTTACACAGCTTTATCTGGGATGATTTCTGTGACTGGTATATTGAAATGGCTAAATTACCGCTTTATGGTGAAGATGAAGCCGCGAAGAAAATGACACGTTCAGTTCTAGCTTATGTTCTCGACAATACAATGCGTTTGCTTCATCCTTTCATGCCTTTCATCACTGAAGAAATTTGGCAAAATCTACCGCATGAAGGCGAGTCTATTACTGTTGCTTCTTGGCCTACAGTAAAGGATGATCTTCACTTTGCTAAACAATCTCAGGATATGAAATTGTTGATGGACATTATTCGTGCTGTTCGTAACATCAGAGCAGAAGTTAATACACCAATTAGCAAAAAAGTACCGATGTATATTTCTGCAAAAGATGCCCAAACACTGGCTGTCCTAGAAGAAAACAAAGCATATATTGAAAAGTTCTGTAATCCAGAAACACTTTCACTAGGTGAAAATCTACAAGTCGACATGAAAACCATGTCAGCTGTCGTGTCAGGCGCTGAAATTTTCTTACCGCTTGAAGGTCTAATCGATGTGAAAGCAGAAATCGAACGACTTACAAACGAGTTGAAAAAATGGGAACAAGAAGTCAAACGTGTTCAAGGTAAACTAAACAATGAACGCTTTGTATCCAAAGCCCCTGAAGATGTAGTTGCTGCAGAGCGTGAAAAAGAAGCAGACTACCTAGAGAAATTTACTACAGTAGAAAAACGTATTGCTGAATTAAAGAATATGTAAAGAAAAAGCCGCCCTTTTGGATAGGGGCGGTTTTTAGTATGAAGAGAATGTATTGTAGCCACAAAGATTTTTATATACTGTCAACCAAATGATTCATCAAAATCTCTGCCAAATCATCGTTAAACAATTCATAAAAAGATCTTGCACCGACAGGATCCTCAATTTCATTTAACATCCAATCACAATTCGGAAGAAGTAAGAAGTCGATGCCGATATAGTCACTTTGCAGAACTTTTTGCAAATGTAAAATTTGTTGCGTTTGAGTCTCTGATAGCGTGTATTTTTCAATTGATCCGCCACGTGTATAATTCGAACGAAAATCATCATTGCCAACGCGCTTGACGCAGCCAATGATTTGGTCACCAACAACCCATGCTCGAAGGTCTGTGGCATATGTTTCGATATAAGGTTGTAATAGTGTTACTCTATCATGCCATTTCTTTTCATAATGCGAAAGTTGTTCAGCGTTCTGGCATAGTGCGACTTCATCGCCGCCATGCCCATCTACTGTTTTGATGACAACAGGGAAGTCACGCGCTTCGTCTAATATTGGAACAGTCGGAATACCGAGGGAATTAGCAAACTCTATTGTTTTTCTTTTATTATTTGCCAGGTCATTCACAAATGGTTTATTTACTATTCTAATTCCTGCTGATTGTATTTTTGATGCAATAGAGGCTGAGCGTGTGCGGTTCCATACAAATAGAGGATTATCCAAGCGAGCTAGAAAACTGTCGATATCTAAATCATCCACAAAGACTAACTCCAATTCCACATCTTTCCTCTTAGCAGCTTCTATCATTTCTTCAATAAAAAATCTATTATTGAAGGCATCCTGCTCCTCATATAAGATATATGCTTTCATATGATCACCCAATTTTCTTCAAAATATATTGAATAAATGGCACACCGACATTGATGCCAGTCACTTCATATAAGTTGCGAATATGCGCTGCTGCGTTCACTTCACATACGAGTGGTTCTTCGTTAGGTCCGAATAGAAGATCTACACCTGCAAATTCGGCACCAACTGCTTTTGCTGCACGGAGCGCAATATCTTTTTGCTCCTCTGTTAATGCAATTTTTTCTGCAACGCCACCGTTTGTGATATTCGCCCTGAAATCTGTTTCCGAATGGCGATACATAGCAGCTGCTACCTCATCACCGATTATATTTACGCGAATATCTCTGCCACGGCTAGAGGAAATAAACTCTTGAAAGACAAAATCAACGCCTCTCAATTCGTCTACTTTTTTATAGAAGTCCTTTTCGGTTGAAATAAGATACACTTTCATGCCGAATGAGCCGTGTCCTTCTTTTATAATCATAGGTAAGCCCAACGTTTTAAGTACATTTTCAAAATAACCGCTATCTCTTATGGTGAATTTAGGATATACCTTTGGTGCAATGATAGTTGTTGGCATTGGTATTCCTTTACTAGCAAGCTGTATGTATTGTTTTGCTTTGTTATCGCATGTTTCAATTACTTCTGGGTCATTGAAAATAGGTATTCCTTTATTTTTTAGGTAAGTGGCTAATAAAATATCTTTATCTAAGAAAATCACAAAGTCAGGCTTTTTCTCTAGTTCCTCGCCAAGCTTCATCATAATCTCATAGTTTTTAAAAATCATGGGTCTCACATCAAGAGCTTCCGCCGCTTCTGCCATCAACCTTGCTTGATCTAAAAACTTATCATTTATTAAGCTACCATTATATATAATCCAGCATGTTTTCATCATCAAAACCCTCTCACACAAGTGCTATAATATATTTTAAAGTGTAGCATGAAAAATGTAGAATACATAGAATGGAGTTTTTACTTTGATACCTAGATTAGATTATTATAAGGAACGTTTCCATATATCGAGCGATTCAGCAATCAAACCGGGATTAACGGCAATTCAAGAAGCACTAGAGTTAGTAGGGCACCCGGAAAAAAACTTGCCGGTTATCCATTTAGCAGGCACTAACGGCAAGGGGTCTACGCTTACAATGATTGAGCGAATAGCTCAAAGCCATGAATTAAAAACAGCCTCTTTCATGTCACCATGTATGAAGGACGTACATGACCAAATCAAATTAAACGGGGAGCCAATTGCGCCTGATGAATTAGCTGCCATTTTTAGTATTATGAGAGATGCAGATTTAAACGGAAAATGTACTGATTTTGAATTACTAACAGTTGCAGCCTTTCTAGCATTCCAGCGTTTTCAAGCGGATATTGTGTTAATTGAATGCGGAATGGGTGGACGTTATGACAGCACAAATGTTGTGATGCCCATCGTTTCAGTTGTGCCTAGCATTGCGTTAGAGCATACAAACTTTTTAGGTGATACACTAGCCAGTATCGCGGGCCATAAGGCAGGCATTATAAAACAAGGTAGACCGATAATTACAGGCGATCTGCCAGAAGATGCAATGGCAGTTTTTATAGAAGAAGCCAAGCAATGTGAAGCACCGCTTTTTGTATATGGAAAAGATTTCTCTGTTGAGGGAGAAGAGAAATCAGAAACCTATATCGCACCAAATTTTCGAATTAATAATCTAGACCGTAGCATGCCGGGAATGCACCAGCGTAGCAATATGGCGCTAGCAATCACAGCATTTCTCCAATTTGCACAGCATCTACATATACAAGTTCACCCAGAGGCTATTCAAAATGGGATTAGCTATGCGCAACTTGCAGGCCGCTTTGAGAAAATTTTCAGCAAATTATATATTGATGGAGCTCATAATCCCGCAAGTGCAAGAACACTAGTAGATACCGTTAAAGAACAGTTCAGAGGTCAAAAGATACACTTTATTGTAGGTATGTTGAGAGACAAGGATGTAAAAGGTGTTTTGCGTATTTTAGAAGAAGTAGGGACTGGTTTTACATTTGTTGATGTAGATAATGAGCGTGCGATGCCTGCTGAAAATTTATATAACTTATCTAGTAGTCATGTTAAAGAGGTCTCAAAGAAAAATATTCGTCATATAATAGAGGAAAAAAATGATGAAATAGTCATTATAACCGGCTCTTTATATTTGCTTGCAAGTTGGCGAGAGGAACTATTAAATGGGTAAAAATGTCTATTTTTGATAATTGAAACTATTTTAACTTGTGGTATAATTTACATTATCTATTTGCTGAATGGGAGGAAAGCAGGAGTGAAAAAGTCGTTTGCATTTCAACTTGTGGTCTTCATGATATGGATCGTTTGCATACCTCTCAGCATCTATATGGTATATCTATATTATCCGCCGAATGAAGCTACTAATTGGCCATTGTTAGCAGGTTTTACGGCATTAAGCCTTTTAACCTCGGCGTTTCCAGCATTCATTAATGGAACTCCCTTTTTCTTAACACAATGGGTAAGTCTCGCTTTGTTTTTGCGTTTTGGATTATTTATTGAAATAGTAGTTTTTCAGATTTCATTAGTTCCTTTACTATATAATTTGAAATTAAATCGCAATATGTTATATCGGATTCCATGGAATTCTTTTATGTTTTTCCTTGTATCACTTCTCAGCGGATTAGCCTTTTTGTGGCTTGGTGGAGATATACATTCCATGAACACAGTGGACATTGTAGGATATGGTTTGCTCTATATTGTTGTAAACATTACAGCAAATCATGCTCTTATCAAAATCAGTGGGATTTTATTAGGTCAACGGATAAGATTCTTTACAATTGATGATACTTGGGATTATCTTATTTGTGCGTTTGCACTTCCGATGGGTCTTAGTCTTTATCTGCTTGGTCAGTATGTAGGTGTACTTTCAATAATCCTTCTTGGTATTCCATTTTATATGGCCACGCGACTATTGCAGCTTTATACCACTACGAGTAAAGTTAATAAAGAACTTTCAGAAGCGGCCCATTTTGGCCACCAATTAGCAGATCAACTGGATTCGGAAGAAACGCTAGACTTATTTATTGAACGCGTACCGAAAATGGTTTCTATAGATGGACTTTATTTGATTGATCGCCGACAGCAGACGGGTACATTATCTGTACTACGAGCTTATGAAAATGGAAAACAAATCTTAAAGAATGCAACACATAAAGAATTAAGCCATAGTTTGTTATCTGAAACGATAGAAAGTGCAGATAAAACTGTATTTTGTAAACGTGAAGAATGGTTGCCATATAGTGGTTCCTTTTTACTTCCGAATACGCAAAGCGCTCTTGTTTTGCCGTTTTGTCGAAATCATCAATTGGAAGGTGTACTACTGCTAACATCACGTAAGAAGAATAATTTCCAAGACTATCAGGTGAAAATGCTTGAATTAATTAGCTCCTACTTTATTGTTTCATTAGAAAAGGCTCGGTATGTAGAAAAAGCAAAACATAGCAGTGAAAGATGTGGTTTGACAGGGTTATATAATTATCGTTATTTTGAAGATTATCTAAATTCCAAGATGAATGAATTAAAGGAACACACCATTTCAAATCTGTCTCTTATTATGCTCGATATCGACTATTTCAAAGGTATAAACGATCGATATGGTCATGAGAGCGGTAACGAAATACTTCGTGGTTTAGCCGCAGTCTTGAAACGAGAAGTCGGGGAAAAGGGTACACTTGCACGCTATGGCGGCGAGGAATTCGTCATCCTCTTGCCAAACTATACAAAACAACAAGCATTGCTACTAGCTGAAAAGCTACGTGAGCGAATTGAAATGCAACCGTTTGAAATCGTGCCGGATCTACTTGAAAACGTCAAGCACCTTATTGTCCACATCACCGCAAGCATCGGCGTATCTTCAGCTTATGAAGATACCGACAATGCTACAAACCTTCTCCGCAACGCTGACCATGCGATGTATAAGGGAGCGAAGGAGCAGGGGCGGAATAAGGTGGCGGGGTTTTAAAAAAATAGATAGAAAAACAGCTACCTTTTTGTTGGTAGCTGTTTTTATTATTTTTCTTTTAAAGTGCCGTCAAGCGAAGTTAATTTATTTGGATTTTCTTCATAATTCTTATAAGAATTGGATTCACTTTCAATTGAATTATTAGGGTCAAAAATTATTGTTGGGCCACCACTAGCCTTGAAAGTCTTTGCAATAATAGCCCCTTTAAATTGTCCTCCTTCATAAATGCTAAAGTCAGCATTAGGTGCTAAAAACATTTGGGTGTTAACCCTAGTGCCCCCACTTATTGAAACTTTAGTGCCTCCAGTATAAATATTCCCTTGAAACCCTGATCCTGCAGCAATATTTATATCAGCTTTTTCTGCATACAATGATCCATAAATTTTTTGATCTCCACTTGTAGTAATGGGTTCAGACCCTTTATAAAAAATTTTTAAATTTGAAATGTCTTTAACATTGTTTGTTTCGTTCAAAGTACTTCCGCTTCCGGTAATAATTTTATTTTTCACATATAAGGTTAATTTTCCAGTCCCTAATATTTTAATATGCCCATTGGTTAAGTCTAAATTGTTGACAAGAATGCTTTTATCGCTATTACCAGTGTCAATGAAAAGCACGTTATTTTCATTTAATTTAATATCATTAAATTTCATGTTAGTTGACATTGTTAGTTTATATTTATTTGAAATATTATTAGTTATTAATAAATCATGATTGTTAATTACTTTTGTAGTATTCCATTGGTCTTTTTGTATTTCTTGATCAGGTGGATATGGCAATTTCTCTAATTCAGTAAATTTTTCGGAAGGGAATTCTGGTAGATGAATGTTAATTGGTATTGAATATTTAATTACTGGGGGTTTATACCCCGCATGAGTTGGTAGTGAAACAATACTCTCGCTTTTGTTTTTTTCTAACGCTACTTCTCCACCATTGATTTTTATACCATCATTTTCTAGGGAAAATTTATTTAAAACATGAACGGCATATTTACTACTTAAATTTTGGGATACATCACCTGTTTCTGCATTATCTGCATTAAATATAATTTTATAGTTTTGCGAGACGGTTCGCTTTTCGCTTCCAATAATACCATCAGAAGATAGTTTATATACCAATGGTCCACTATTATTTGTATTTGTTACAGTAACCTTCGCTTCTGGTGTTGTGCCGAAGTTCTTTTCAAACGCACCGATTGTATTACTTGTTTGCGAAATATTATTCAATACTAATTTATAAAATTCACCTTCGAAATTATATTTTGCTTTATTCTCTGGAGAAAGTTTTTCATATATATTTTTTATTGAATTATAGGCAGCATAAACTTTCTTATCTAAGTCCTCTTTCGTCTGAGTTATACCTGACTCAGCAATATAATAAGCTGCTTGGTCAATTCTTTCATGATCTGCTTGTTTCATAGTAGTAGCAGTGGTACTCATTAAGCTTAATGCTAAAATAGAGATAACAGCGATTACAAAGACTGATAAGATTAGAGTATAGCCTTTGTTGTTTTTTAGGGGTTTTAGGTACTTGGATATTTTTCTCATTGGTCAGCACTCCTAATATACACAGTAGTTGTAACTTGGTTACCCTTTATATTATTAATATATATTGTATATCGTTTTCCCGTGTTGCTTATAAAGAATTCCATTATATTATTTGCATAGATAGAACCGTTCAGTTTTATTGATTTTGATTGTTCATCGAATTCGTATTTTTTATTATTAACATTTACTCCTGTGTATAGTACTTCCTTTTGTTCATTTTTTAAGTTTGTTTGGTTAGTTAGAGTAACGCTATTTGTCTTTCTTATATCTTTAGTAATTGATTTTAGAACATATGATATTTCTTTTAGCTGTTGATTTGTTGTGAATTGCTTATTATACTGCTCTGTACTTTTCGATTGTATATTTAAAATAAGAATTGCTAAAAAACCAATGATTACTATTGCTGCAAGTATTTCCACTAGTGTAATTCCCTTCTGATTTGTTAATCGTCTTTTCATAGCCTAATTTCCCTTCCAAACGATTAATTTTTCCATTAAAGCTTTTTGTTTATTATCCGAATTTGAGTTAACTTGGATAACAACACTTTTCAATGAGACGTCACGGTTTTTAAGTGTCAAAGTCACTTTGAAATTGCTCTTAGCAGTTTTAGTGAAAATAGTTGTCGAATTTGGCTCAGCTGTATAACCTAAACCGGAATCTTCAGGATTAGTGGGATCAGTAGGTTTAGTTAAAGTTGCTACATTTAGAACCCCATTTGTACTTGCATTATAGACTTTCTCCATCTCCGTTTGTGCAACATAGGTAGCATCAACAATCCTCTCCGAACTCTTAGTAGTCTTAGCTGTATTCACGAACAGTGTAAAGAAAGAAAAAAGAACAATAACTAAGATTACGAAAGATGCAATCACTTCTGTAAGTGTGACCCCTTTTTCATTCACTATTATTTTTTTAATTTGATAAGCCATATTTTCTTTCCTTTCTACTGACCCCTAATAGTCTTGAGAGGGAGTATCTATTTAGCCACTGTATACCAGTTTAGCTAATTGTTTATTTTTATTGTCTTAAAGGAATGTAACAATATATAGGTAGGTTTTTGAATAATTTAAATAAAAAGAATTTAATAGAAGCGGTTGATAAAAATGGAAAAACCCCTTAAACAAATATGTATTTTATTTGTAAAATCAAGGAATTAATTTATGATTAATTCTAACTCTTTAGTATATTTTACAGTTTATTTGAAAGGATTGCTATGAGTTTTATCATAATAACTAATGCGAATTTCAATAAAATATAATGATTAAGTGTAAAAAGTCATATCTTTTATTCGGATTACCATTTATAATAACAGTATCCTAGAAATATAAATTAAGCAACGAGATAGGTGATGAGATGAAAGTCACTCCAATATATAAAATTATTACAGGTTTGTTCTTACTCTCTATAATACTAGCATCTGCGAGTTATGTGAATTTGCATGTTTTTGCTGCTTCTAGTGGTTCGACAATCGGATCTGTCGCTGTAGAGGACTTATCAGATGGCGAAGTTAAAAAGCAATTAAACCGTGTAATAAATAAATGGAAGAATACAGAGCTCTCAGTCCTAGTGGGTGAAGAAAAAGTCCTATTGAAAGCAGAAGATTTCCAATTTGATATTGATGAATCTATCAGTACATATAAAAAACGCACTGCAAAACCTTGGTATGCTTTTTGGGAAAAGAAGCCGATTGTTCATGAACCATTACAGGTTAGTGCTACTGATTCCTTAGTGGGAAAAATAAGTGAACATACAAAACAAAATAGCGATGAGATTGTATCACAAGTACTTGAAGCGGCTTCTTATTTAAAGAAATTCCCTCTTAAGATAAAGGATGCTAATTTTTCAATCGAAGATGGTGAACGAATTTCTTTCCAAGCTGTTCCAGTCAAGGATGCTGATTTAAGTAACATCGTTGTATTAGCGAAGCAATTAGATGGTTTTATTATTGAAGCTAATAAACCTTTTTCTTTCAATACATTCGTAGAGCAAGTAGAAATTAATAACGATGACTCATTAAGCCTCATGGCATCTGCTTTATACAGTACTGTTTTACAAAGTTCATTTGAAATTACAGAACGACATCAAGATGAAGAAATACCGACACACGTCAAGCCAGGTTATGAAGCGATAGTAAACCCATTTTTAGACAAGGATTTGAAATTTATTTCTCATGGAACAGTTCCTGCCAAGATAGCTGCCACGGTCAGCGGAAATGAATTAAAGGTATCACTTTATTCACTGTCTGGAAGCCCTGAAGTCTTAGTTTACGAGAAAGAAAGAAGATCTATTGAAGCACGTACTATATACCGCTATATGTCCAATTTAGCGGAAGGGGATAGTAAGACTGTAGAGAAAGCGAAACCAGGTTTACAAGTTTACATTTATCGAACGATAACAGACGAGAATGGTAAAACAGAAAATCAATTAATGAGTCAAAATTATTATCCTCCAATAAATCAAATCATTGAAACATCTGCAAAACAAACCGCTCCAATAGATAATAATTCTGAGCCCACTACAGATGGATATGTGGAGAATCAGCAGGGGACGGATCAGGGATTAGGTGAACCACAGCAAGAGGAGTCAACAAGCCAACAACCTATGCCTAGTAAGGACAAGAATTCAAAAGATGATTCAGAGTTGAATTCTTCAAAAGAGCCTCAAGCAACCACAAGTAAAAATGGAGGTAGTGTTCCAAAAGGAAGCCATTACAATAAAACAGGTGATATTGTTACTCCGAATGATTCCAAATAAGGGGGATTCTCATGGTACTTTCAAAAAGAAAAAGGCTTGGTGATTTATTAGTTGAAGCAGGCGCCATAACCTCACAGCAACTTGACTACGCCCTTCAAAATAAATCGAAAGATGAGAAACTGGGCGACTTTTTGATTCGGGAAAATTTGCTTACAGAGCAACAGCTGATTGAGGTGCTGGAGATTCAACTAGGTATACCTCAGATTAGTATTAGTCAATTTGTGATTGATCCTGAGCTTGTGCACTTGTTGCCTAAAGAAATTGCAAAACGTTCGCTCATTATGCCTTTAACTCGTGAAAAAAATAAGCTGTTGATTGCAATGGCCGATCCAATGGATTATTTCTCGATTGAAGAAGTCCGTATGGCAACAGGCTGTCAAATTGAGACAGCAATCGCATCAAAAGATGAGTTAAATAAAGCCATTAGTAAGTACTATGATTTGCAGGAGACTATGGATGCAGCTCTTAATGATTTAGTTCCAACTGAAACATTTGAAGAGCCGGAAATGTTTGACGATGATTCACCGATAGTCAAATTAGTCAATCAAATCATCTCTAATGCAGTAGTACAAAGAGCAAGTGATATACATTTTGACCCACAAGAAACTGAGCTGCGAATCCGCTACCGAATTGACGGAGTTTTGAGAACAGAGCGTTCTTTGCCGCGTAACATGCAAAATATGATTATCGCGCGGATTAAGATTATGGGCAATTTGAATATTACAGAAAACCGTTTACCTCAAGACGGACGTATTAAAGCAAATATTAATCTTCATCCTGTCGATATTCGACTTTCTACCTTGCCGACAGTATATGGCGAAAAAGTAGTTATGCGGGTGTTAGACTTGACCAATTCTCATGGAGATTTGCAAAAGCTCGGTTTTTCACCAATGAATTTGATGCATTTCAAAGAAGTAATTAGTAAGCCAAATGGTATTGTCTTAATTACAGGTCCTACTGGTTCAGGGAAATCTTCTACACTATCTACTACTCTTAATTATTTAAATAGCGAAGAAGTGAACATTATTACAGTTGAAGACCCGGTTGAATACCAGATTGAGGGGGTAAACCAGATACAAGTTCGTGAAGAAATTGGCTTGACCTTTGCTGCAGGTTTACGTTCCATTCTTAGACAAGACCCCGATATCATCATGATAGGAGAAATTAGAGATACAGAAACGGCTCAAATTGCTACACGAGCGTCTTTAACTGGCCATCTAGTGCTAAGTACGTTACATACCAATAGTGCAGCTGAATCAATTTCTCGCTTATTCGATATGGGGATTGAACCATTCTTACTATCATCTTCTATAGTTGGGGTTGTGGCGCAGCGTCTTGTACGCCGAGTATGCAGAGATTGCGGAAAGTACGAAGACGTTTCAACTGAAGAAAAAGATATTTTTTCAATTCATGGCATAAACATTTCACATGTTAAACGTGGAAGCGGCTGTCCATCTTGCAATAACACAGGGTATAGAGGGCGCTTTGCAATCCATGAATTATTAATCGTAGACGAAAAAGTGAAAGAATTAATTTTGAACAGAGCCAGTCTAGCGGAAATCAAAAAACATATGGCAACACATGGTTATTGTACATTGCTTGAAGACGGGCTTTTAAAAGTGGCGGATGGCCTAACGACAACCGAAGAGATTCTTCGAGTAGCAACTGATGAATAAGGTGTGATGAAATGACAAAATCAATCGTTGAATTACTAACATATGCAGATGAAGCCAACGCATCCGACCTGCATGCCACGGTCGGTGTGCCCCCATATTACAGAATCAATGGAGCATTACAGCCATATGGAGAAGAAATACTAACGCCGGATGATTTAAATAAGATGATTTTAGAAGTTTTGCCACCTCATCGAATGGAAGAATTCGAGACAAAAGGTGAAGTAGACTTTAACTATTCACTTCCAGGGCGATGCCGTTTTCGAATGAATGCCTATCATCAGCGGAATAGCTCCACATTGGCAGCTAGGAAAATCACAGCAGAAATTCCTACAATCGATGATTTAGGCATGCCTGCTGTACTAAAAGAATTGTGTCAAAAACCTCAGGGACTCATTCTTGTGACAGGGCCAACAGGATCAGGTAAATCAACGACACTAGCAGCAATGATTGATTATATTAACAAGCATCAAGCGAAACACATCATTACATTAGAGGACCCTATTGAATATTTGCATAAGCATGGACAATCGATTGTTAATCAGCGAGAAGTAGGATCTGATACTAGAAGCTTTGCCAATGGACTGCGAGCAGCTCTTCGCCAAGATCCAGATATTATTCTAGTAGGCGAAATGAGAGATTTAGAGACGATTTCAACAGCTATTACAGCTGCTGAGACAGGGCATCTCGTTATGGCGACATTGCATACAAGCAGTGCGCCGACAACAATTGACCGTATTATTGACGTCTTCCCGCCGCATCAACAAGGCCAAATTCGTATACAGCTTGCCAATGTGTTGCAAGGCATTATTTCTCAACGCCTGTTTAAACGGATTGACAAACCAGGGCGCGTTGCTGCTACCGAAATCTTAATTCAAACACCTTCTGTCGCCAATCTAATTCGCAATGACAAAGTGCATCAGCTGACTAACATTATGCAGACAAACCGAGCGCTAGGTATGCATACAATTGATAGTTCGATCCAACAGTTGCTCGCAAAGCGCTTAATCGACTTCGAAACAGCGAAGGTATATATGAATGCGGGTGATTTTGCATGACGGTCTACCGCTTTACAGGACGGAATATACAAGGTGTCATGGAAAAAGGCACTATAGAAGCTGATTCAAAGCAGATAGCGATAAAAAAATTACGTGACCGTGGCATTAACCCTCGGCAAATAGATGAATCGAAAAGTATTCTGCATAGGGATTTATCACTTGGTAAAGCGATGAAAAATGAAGATTTCGTAATTTATTGCCGCCAATTCGCAACATTAATTCGTGCCGGAATTTCCATTGTAGAGGCAACCCATATTTTAGCGGACCAAACGTCAAGTAAGGGCTTGAAGAAAGCGTTGAAGGGTGTTGAAGAAGACATACGTTCAGGGATTGCCTTCTCAGCCGCTGCTGCCAAGTATCCAAAAATCTTCCCAGTTCTTTTCGTAAATATGATGAAAGCAGGGGAAGCAACGGGTAATCTTGATGAAACGCTGGACCGTATGGCGTTTAGTTATGAGAAGTCATTTAAATTGAAGAAGAAAATCCAATCAGCAATGAGTTATCCGATTGTACTTGTTATTTTGATTATTCTGGTATCTGCGTTTATGCTTTTGTGGCTTGTGCCACAATTTACAGCAAATTTCGCGAGCTTTGGAGCAGAATTACCCGCTATTACATTAATGGTTCTAGGGTTTAGTAATGCGTTAAAGGCCTATTGGTGGATTTTCTTTCTCGTAGGGAGCGCTATTATTGGAGCCTTTCTATACCTCTTTCAAAAGAATCCAAAGTTTAACTTTTATGTTCATTATATTTTGTTGAAAATGCCGATTTTCGGGAAAGTGCTGCAAAAGTCAGCCATAGCTCGGATGACGCGGACGCTCGCTTCACTTTTCAGCAGCTCAGTGCCAATTTTAAATGCATTAAGTATTGTCGAGAAAATTATCGGCGATCCAGTGATTGAAGAGGTTGTTCATAAATCACGTACCTCACTTGAAAAAGGAAGCTCGTTAGCAGAACCATTAAAGGAAAGCTGGGTCTTCCCACCCCTCGTTACGCAGATGGTCTCTATCGGTGAACAGACTGGCTCCCTCGACTACATGCTTGAAAAAATAGCTGAGTTTTACGAAGACGATGTGGACCGTACTGTCGATTCATTAAAAGCGTTAATCGAACCAATTATGATTATCCTCTTAGCAAGTATCGTTGGTTTTATCATGGCAGCCGTACTGTTGCCGATGTATAGCTTGTACGAACAAGTCGGTTAAATATTCTATATTGAGAGGAGGTGAAAGGAAATTGATGAACGAAAAGAAAGCAGATTTCCTAGGTGACGAACCTACATACAAAAAAGGAGGAATTATTATGTTTAATAAAATGAAATTGAAAATGAAAAAAGTAATGAAAAATCAAAAAGGTATGACTTTGATTGAGTTATTAGCAGTGTTAGTAATTATTGCGATTGTGGCTTTAATTGCAGTGCCTGCTATTGGGAATATTATACAAAATTCAAAAGACAGAGCTATTTTATCAGATGCTTCTCAAATTATATCAGGGGCAAAAATTGCAATAACTGATGGAGCATGTGATGGAGGTACGACGGCGGCTACTGCATGCAATAAGGATAACCTTACTAAATATGTAGAATTAGATAAAAGCTATGATTCTTATTTAGTGAAGAAAGATGCTTCTACTGGTGCGTACTCTATTCAATTCAGCGGTTTTGCTAATGTAAAGAATACGACAAAATATACAAATACTGCAGGAAAAACTGCAACTACGGATGTTACAGCATCTAATTTGGCAGCAGATCTAGCGAAATAAACTATCTTAGAACAGCAGCCCCTGCTGCTGTTCTCCACTATTTAATCTTTCGCTGAAGAAAGCAAGGTAAGCAAACCGCCAACCATTGCTTTCTCCACCGAAGCATTAAAGCTATAAAGCTTTTTCTTTTCTCCTAGGGGGTACTGACATGTTGTTTAAAAAGAAAAGACGCCATGTGGCGCTCGTATATAATGATTTTATGTTAAAGGCACTGGCATCAAACAGTGATGATTTGTCTCAAGCTAGATACTTTTCCGTTGCACTTGAGGAAGGAATGGTCGTAGAAGGCATCATTGAGGATGAATTTGCCTTTTTTGAGTTGTTAAAAGTACAGGTGAAGAGTTGGGGCATTAAAGGATATGATGCCCGTTTTTATGTACCTGAGAGCACGGTCATGATGAAGAGCATTGACCATCCTTCTGACTTGAAGGACAAAATCGAAATTAGAGCATTTGTTGAAATGGAAATAGGGCGCTCCATTCATTTGCCCTTTGAAAACCCATTGATTGATTTATATGATGCAGATGAAAATGATGGTAAGGCTACTATTTTCGCCACGAATGCGGATGAAGTAAGGAAAATTACAGGACTCTTGGATGATGCAGGCCTTCATCCGTCTGTTGCTGATATTAAGGTGATTTCACTGCTTCGCCTTGTAAATGAAGGGATTGATGGTTTGATTGAATCGACGACACTTCTTATAGATTGGAGCATCAATGAACTGTCACTCGCTATTTATTCTGGAGGAGAAGTGGAATTTTTGCGTTTCCAAACAGTCGAGACAGAGCGTGCGAAATGGAGAACACGCATGACGGAAGAAGGCTTTGATTATGTTTATGAAGATGATGTCATGAACTACCATGCTGCGCTTATGGAGCCTTTAGCTGAAATCGAACGGATTATTAATTTTTATAGATACTCGTTAAATAAAGGGGAAAAGGGTGTGGATCGACTGTTATTGACAGGAGATAACCCTGAAATAGCATATATAGCCGACATGCTTGAAAGCCAATTAAATTTACCTGTTGATGTGTTTGATGATGAATTAATGGCAAAGGTCGCGCCTGACTTTCATGCTCAGCAAGCAGGTTTAGTTAGCCTTGCAATGAAGGAGGCTCCAACAGCATGATTCCAAATATTAACCTCCTTCCAAAAGTTGAACGTAGGACGTCCAATAGATCGTTATTATGGCTCTCGGGCACGATTTTGTTTTTGATCTTCCTTGGCGTAGTATTTTATTATTACTCATTGCAAAGTGATGTTAATTCACTCACTCAGCAGCATCAAAACCTAGCAAGCCAGATAGAAGCTTCGCAAAAAGAAATGGCCACTCTGCAGACAGCGGGACAAGGCTCATTTGACCAATCTGTACAGTATGTCGAATCGGTATCCTATCCGGTAACGCCTATTATTGACAGCGTGAAAGGCTATTTGGCCTCTTATGAGAAGCTGACTTCACTTACATACGGTGAAACAGGTGTGACCGTCATTATTGATTTTGAAACGCTCCATGGCATCTCTACATATGTCCAAAATGTTATAACAGACCCATTAGTTAGCGATGTACAAGTAACTAGTGTCGAGTCCTTCGACCCAGCAAAAAAAGAGTATGATGAAGCTGTAGAAAGCGATCATTTAATCCCACGTTACAAGGCGACGATGGTGCTTTCTATTAACAGAGCAAAATTACTGGCAGAAGGTGATACTCAATGAACTCACTCGGACAAAATAAAAAAGTGACAACCATTCTAGTTATTGCGCTCGTCTTCTTAATAGCATTTGCGATATACTACTATCTTCTTATGCCGAAAATGGAAGAGAGAGATGCACTGAATGCGCAGATAAAAGATGCACGAGTAGAAGAAGTTACTCTAAATAATCAAATTAAAACAATGAAAGAAAATCAGCAAGCAACGAAAAAAAGTCCGACAGAGTTGATGGCTAAGGTACCGACATCAATTGAATTGAGTGATTTAATTAAATCGATAGAACAAGTCGAATTGGCCAGTGATACGCAGATAGTGGATATGGCGTTTAACAACTATGATGCGTCAGTAAAGGAAACTCTACAAACTACTATTGAAGATAATAATTTGGATAACGGCCAATCAACTAATGCTAACAATGCATCAAATGGCCAAGCCCAAGCAACAGGCGATATAAATACAGATGAAAATACAAATGCTCAGACGACAACTGATGCTAAAACGATTAATAATACAAATACTGAAAATGCAAACGAAGTGGTAACAAACGAACAAAATAATGATGAGACATTGCCTGTTTCTCCGATTTCGCTTGATAGTCTACCAGATTCATTAAAGCTGGTTACGATGAATGTGACGGTCGCAGCGAAAGGTGAAAAAGAAATTAAAGAGTTTTTAAAGGAAATTGAGATATTGCCGCGAATTATGCGTATAGATGCAGTGACGTATGAATCCCCGAATAAAGACGTTGAAGCATCAACAGATTCAGAAGAAAATACAAAGGACGAGTTATTGCAAGCGACCATTCAACTTACAACTTTCTATTATGTCGGTCAAGTGGATGATCAAAACGTGAAATAGGAAGTGACTAATTTGGATATTGTGTATGCGATGGTATGTATGATTTTTGGCTTTGTTTTTGGTTCTTTTTATAATGTTGTGGGATTAAGGGTGCCACGGCATGAGTCTATCGTGTCACCACCTTCTCATTGTGAAGGATGCGGGCGGCGTTTGTCAGCGTTGGATTTAGTGCCTGTCTTGTCCTATCTATTCCTAAGAGGGAAATGCCGAACTTGTGATGCGAAAATTGGTTTTTTCCATCCTTTTATGGAATTGTTGACAGGCCTTTTTTTCGGGCTTGCTTATTTGCATTTCGGGCCTTCTCGAGAGCTAATTGTCGCTCTTCTCTTTATATCATTATTGGTAATTATCACCGTTTCTGATATCGTCTATATGTTAATCCCTGATAAAGTTTTATTGCCTTTTGGGCTTATATTGATCATTTTACGAGTGGTATCGCCGCTTGAACCCTGGTGGGACGCATTTGCTGGAGCGGTGATCGGCTTTAGTATTTTATTTTTGATTGCACTTGTTTCAAAAGGAGGAATGGGTGGCGGAGATATTAAGTTATTCTTTGTCATTGGCCTTGTACTTGGTATCCAGCATACAATGCTGGCACTCTTTCTATCAGCACTCATTGGGCTTGTAGCAGGCCTTATCGGTATACTATGGCAGAAAAAAGGACGCAAACAGCCAATCCCTTTTGGTCCTTGGATTGCGTTAGCAAGTTTAATCGTCTATTTTTACGGCGAGAACTTGCTCGAATGGTACAGTAATTTGTTTTTTTAAAGAGAAAAGTTTTTAGGACAAGGCGACAGCAGTCTTGTCTTTTTTTATGCCATTTCTGATAGGGTAATAGGGAGGAGTGATGACATGAAATTTAATCGTGGCAAGAAACGAGAAAAGACACATTTTATGATGGCTGCAGTAGTACATGGCATTTTGATTGGAGTAGCAGGGGTATTGCTCTTCTTTTTCATCCTAAATGCTGCTGAAAAACGGACAATCGCTGAGGAAAAGGAATTACCGAAAAGCAGCGCATTGCAAAAAGTAAAAAATACGAGTAGCGAATCAAAGTTCTATGCCATGCAATACGGCGTGTATTCATCTGAACAAGCTGCAAATGATTTTCTAGCAGGTCATCCTGAATTAGTGAACGTCGCAATTGTGCCAGCAGGAAAACAATATTACTTATGGGGCGGGATTGACCATAGAGAAAAGAATATCAAAAAAATTGTCAATAAAGATTCCTTCATCAAACCTTTCGCATTGTCAGGAGCTAGTTGTGATGAACAAGGATTAAAAATGTTACCACAGATGCTTAGAGCCGACAACTTGTCGAAATTAAATTTTAATAATTCTAAAAAATCAACAGTATTACCAATGAATTGGAATACGAATGTGAAGGCAGTTACTAAAGGATCCAAAGAATTAGAAAGTGTAAAATTGCAGTTATTGGCTCATTATGCAGCCCAAAACGACTGCCTTAATATTAAATTTTAAACTGTTAAAGCATACAAAAAATAAATTTCACCTATTTTCCGTAATTTCCCTTATTTGTACTGGTCGATTATGATAGCAAAAAGGGGGAGAGCACATGTCTATCGTTTTAAAGAAAAATATCATTCTATTGAATCCTGAGGGAAATTGTGAAGAACTTTTTGAAGAGCTTCAACTGCCTTTTTCAACCACACATCAACACATCCCGGTGGGTGATCATTTGCCGGAAAATCCTTTCGAATATGCTAATACAACCGTTGTCATCAAATTGCTTCGTATGAAAGCACCTCATGAGTCGCTTTGTTATTTGCATGTGAAGCGCGTTATTAGCATAGAGGGCACTCTTTTGCCATTGCCCCAATCCAAAAATGAAGCAAGAAACTTTCTAAAACGCTTATCTAATAGGCAACACCGCGTGACGACAGCTGTAGGGATCCGATATGATCAACAGCTCTCGTCTTTTGTTGTTGCATCAGATGTGACGATGAAATGCTTGTCAGAGAAAATAATCCAACAATACATTGAAACAGGGGAACCTTTCGAACAAGATATTGGTTATAATATTATGGGAGTCGGACAGAACTTAGTCAGTAGGATAGATGGCTGCAAATATAATGTTGCAGGGCTTCCTACCAAAATATTAAAAGACTTTTTGAGCGAAAAAGGGATTATGTCGGCATCAGAGGAGGCGGAAGTGCATGGCCACTAATATGGACCTTCCCATGATGATCCGCGATGTGCATGTTGATGATAGACCAAGAGAACGTCTTAAAAGGCAAGGAGCCGAAAGTTTATCGAATCAAGAACTCATCGCTATATTGCTGCGGACAGGCACAAAAAAAGAATCGGTGCTTCATCTTTCTAATCGTATATTGACGCACTTTGAAAAGCTGCATGAGCTGAAAAATGCAACAATTGAAGAAATCACCGCAATTAAGGGGATTGGTGAGGCAAAGGCGATTCAACTTTTAGCTTCCATAGAACTTGGCAAAAGACTACATAAGCAGAGGACAGACGAACGCTATACGATTCGTTCTCCAAAGGACGCAGCGAATTATTTAATGCCGGATATGACATCGCTTTTGCAAGAAAACTTTGTGACGCTCTTTTTAAATGTCAAAAATCAAATTATTCATCAGCAAACGATTTTTATCGGTAGTTTAAATGCAAGCATTGTGCACCCACGGGAAGTATTTCGTGAAGCGGTAAAACGTTCGGCTGCTTCTATCATTTGCGCACACAACCACCCAAGTGGTAACCCTGCTCCAAGTCCGGAAGATATAGACGTGACGAAGCGTTTGCAAGAAGCTGGTTTAATTATGGGGATTGAGCTTCTTGACCACGTAATTATAGGAGATCATCAATTTATAAGTTTAAAAGAGAAAGGTTATATGTAGTACTGTAATTTTTCCTACTTATCCGTTATAATGAAACGTATGATTTTCAAGACTTCTTAAAGTTTATGGCTAAAAATAGAAAGGAAGAACAAAACGTGTTTGGATTAGGTGGAAAAGATGTCGGGATTGACCTCGGCACAGCAAATACATTGGTATTTTTAAAAGGAAAAGGCATTGTGCTTCGTGAACCATCAGTAGTAGCGAAGAATACAAAAACAGGTGAAATTGTAGCAGTTGGTAATGATGCGAAAAATATGATCGGTCGTACACCAGGATCTATTGTAGCTATTCGTCCGATGAAAGACGGAGTTATTGCAGATTTCGACATTACTACAACAATGATTGAGTATTATATGAAAGAAGCAATGAAAGCTTCAGGCGGCAACTGGAAAAAACCAAATGTGATGATTTGTGTACCATATGGTATTACTTCAGTAGAACAGCGTGCCGTTATTGATGCCTCTCGCCAAGCTGGCGCAAAAGAAGCATACACAATTGAAGAACCGTTTGCAGCTGCGATTGGCGCAAATCTACCAGTCTGGGAACCTACAGGTAGTATGGTAGTTGATATCGGTGGCGGTACATCAGAAGTAGCGGTAATTTCATTAGGTGGTATTGTAACAAGTGAATCTGTCCGTGTTGGCGGTGATGCGATGGATGCTGCTATTACAGCTTATATCCGTAAAACATACAACCTGACAATCGGTGAACGTACAGCTGAAACTATCAAAATGGAAATCGGTTCTGCTAGCCCAGAAGGTGAAGTAGAGACAATGGAAATTCGTGGTCGCGATCTTGTGACAGGACTTCCTAAAACTATTGAAATCACATCTATTGAAATTGTAGATGCTTTAAAAGAGTCGATTGCGGCTATTATTGACGGCGTAAAGAAAACACTAGAACAAACGCCACCAGAATTATCTGCTGATGTAATGGAACGAGGAATTGTACTTACTGGCGGTGGCGCGCTGCTTAAAAACTTGGACAAAGTGATCAGCGACGAAACAAATATGCCTGTATTTATTGCAGAAAACCCATTAGACTGTGTAGCGATCGGAACTGGTATGGCACTTGACAATATCGATTTAATGCGTCGCCACCAATCAAAATAAGGGGGAAATAGGCAATGCCACAGTTTTTTTCGAATAAGCGATTAATATTGCTGCTTGTCGGCGTAATCCTCTTAGTGGCATTGATTAGCTTTACCTTACGTGATCGACAAGCCTCGCTTCCCGAGCAGATTATTAAAGATACGGTTGGTTTTGGACAATCGATTGTTGCTAAGCCTGCAAGCTATATTACAGGATTAGTCAATAATGTAGACGATTTAATGAATACGTATGAAGAGAATAAACGTTTAAAATCGCGCTTGGAGGAATTCGGCACATTACAAGCTAAAGTCAATGAATTAAAAGTAGAAAATGACAAGTTAAAAGATTTAGTTGATAAAAAAGATGATTTGCGCAACTTCAATCCGATTCAGGCTAATGTAATTGCACGAAACCCTGACCAATGGGAAGAAAAGCTGATTTTAAATGAAGGTTCAATGAACGGCGTAAAAGTAAATATGGCAGTGCTTACATCTAAGGGATTGATTGGTAAGATAGTACAAACTACACCTTATACATCCCAAGTAGAACTTCTATCGACAAATAATACAAATTATCGTGTATCTGCTGTGATTGCGAATAAAAAAACAGAGGCATTTGGTTTAATAGAAGGGTTTGATCCAAAGCGCAGCGAATTAGTCTTAAAACGGATTGATTCAAGCCTTGCTGTTAAAAAAGGTGATAAAGTAACGACATCCGGCCTTGGCGGTATATTTCCTAAAGGTATCTTAATTGGAGAGGTTACAAAGGTTTCTACAGATGACTATGGGTTGACAAAACTTGCTTATGTTAAACCGGCAGCTGATTTTTCTATGCTTGATCATGTGGTAATTGCCAAACGCCAGTCAATTGCTATTGACGGTTCAGATGGAGCTAATACAGACAAATCAACTAAAACAGACGGAGGAGATCAAAAGTAATGGCGCGATTTCTAATTCCGTTTGTTGCTGTTGTGCTCTTCTTTTTGGAACCTGGTTTTTCATTGTATTCACCCATCGAATGGCATGGCCATCTCTATTATTTAGTGCCGCGGTTTTTAATTCTGTATTTAATCTTTTTGTCAATTTATTATGATCGTAAGCGGGCAATGATGTATGGATTAATATTTGGGGTATTGTATGATATTTTCTATATTGATATTATTGGATTATATACATTCTTGTATCCGTTCATTTGTTTTGTGGCGGGTTCTACAGTGAAATATATACATCAACATCTTGCTATTACTACCATTCTTTCCTTAGTGCTTGTAGCGCTTTTGGAAATTGTCTTGAACCAATTTTTCTTACTCATTTCTTTTACGTCTGTACCCTTTACAGAATTTTTAAATCAACGGTTGATTCCAACCATGATTGCCAATTCTATTTATCTCATCATGCTCGGATGGACGTTTAAGTATTTAATCGAAGCTCGTGTGTTATTAAAGGCAAATCAATCAACGTTATAGCAGAGAAGCGTGAGGTGAAGCATTTGACAACTAAGCAGCTAGTCTTAATTAAAGGAACGAAAGAAGGGCTCGTGCTTCAGCTAGATGATCAGTGCGCTTACTCTGATTTATTAGATGAATTAAAGCGCAAAGTCACAGAGGAAGGGCTCGAAGGACAAGCAGAAGTTACTATCCATGTAGGAAATCGATATTGCAACCAAGAGCAGCTGAAAGAAATTCTCCATATTGTTCAAGAATCAAAGTCATTAAAAGTGACAAAGATTAAGAGCGACGTAATTACGATGGAAGAATGCAATGAAAAGCTTTTGAGAAACCAATCATCTACTTACATAGGTATTGTACGATCTGGACAAGAAATAAAGGCTGACGGTGACCTTGTTGTCATTGGGGATGTAAATCCGAATGGCAAAGTGGTTGCTGGCGGCAGTATTTATGTAATGGGCCGATTAAAGGGAATGGCGCATGCGGGGTTTAACGGCAATCGCGATAGTGTAATCGCAGCCTCATGGCTTGAAGCGACACACCTAATGATTGCCGATTTAATGGAATTAATGACCAATGAAATTACCATTCTCGCAAACAAACCTGAAATGGAATGTGCGTATATTCATACAAACGGCCGCATTGCGATTGATCGGTTGCAGGATTTACGAAATCTGAGACCAAATTTATCGACATTTAAGGGAGGAAGCTAATGTGGGTGAAGCTATTGTAATTACTTCGGGTAAAGGTGGAGTAGGTAAAACAACTACTACAGCTAATTTAGGTACTGCATTGGCACTTCAAAATAAAAAAGTTTGCTTGGTCGATACAGACATCGGTTTACGAAATCTAGATGTTATTCTAGGGTTAGAAAATCGGATTATTTACGACTTAGTAGATACGATTGAAGGACGTTGTAAGGTCCATCAAGCATTAGTGAAAGATAAGCGCTTTGATGAATTGCTTTATCTTTTGCCTGCAGCTCAAACGTCTGATAAAAACGCTGTGACACCACAACAGATGAAAACTCTGATAGACGAATTAAAGCTTGAGTTCGACTATGTTTTAATAGACTGTCCAGCAGGGATTGAGCAAGGCTATAAAAACGCAATAGCAGGAGCTGATCGTGCAATTGTTGTGACAACTCCTGAAATTTCTGCTGTTCGTGATGCTGACCGCATTATTGGATTGCTTGAAAAAGAAGAGATTGAACCGCCGAAATTGATTATCAACCGAATTCGGCCGCAACTGATGAAAAGTGGAGATGCACTAGATGTAAATGAAATCACAACACATCTTTCCATTGATTTACTCGGTATCATCCCAGATGATGAACATGTTATTCGTTCTTCTAACAAAGGTGAACCAATCGTTATGGAACCATCTACACAAGCAGCTATTGCTTACCGAAATATTGTTCGCCGTATTTTAGGTGAATCTGTGCCGCTTATGACATTAGAAAATGAACATAAAGGTGTCTTTGCCAAAATCAAAGCCTTGTTCTCAAGATAATTGTCTATAGCTACATAATGTAAAAGTCTTTTGGAAAAGAATTTCCGAAAGGCTTTTTATTTTATTGTCTTGTTTCCTAGCCTAGTACAAGAAAATTAGTAATAGGTTTGGATTGATTATAATTCTGTACTGTTTATCCACACTGCCTCATAAACTATTAGAAAAAGTCTTTTGGGGGTGTGGAGTTTTGAAGAAATGGAAGATTGCTGTATGGATTGCGATTATGTTATTTACCGTTCTTTTTTTGGAGAAAAAGCAAATAATAAAGAGCGATGTAACAGATTACGTTCTTTCAAATGATGACCTATTTATATTAACAAAGTGGACAAAGAGCGTATTCCATGAGGAGGAAAAGGTGCCTGTTATGGCTCCGGTGACAGATGCGTATATCAGTAACTATGATACAATGCAAACTTTTTCAAAGGGCGTTTTGCTCTCTTATGATAAACCAATGACTATTTACGCGAAGCATGACGGCTTTGTCACATTTACAGGCAACACAAAGTCTCTAGGCAAAACGATGACTGTTACATATGATACGGGAGAGAGGGTCACGTATGGCTTATTGAAGACATTAGATTATTTGCCGTATACCTCGCTTAGAGAAGGCGAAGCCCTATCATCAATGGAGCCGGGCACGTTTTACTTGCAGGTGGAACGCAAGGGTGCCGTTTTAGATCCTGGTTCATTAAAAGAATGGCTACAATAATGCTGAAAGTGAAGCTTCACCCAACACTTTTGCCTATCATCGTTTGGCTAGTTCTGACAGGACAGTTTGCAAACTATGCACTGTTATTTTTATCATTGTGCATTCATGAGTTAGGGCACCTGATAGTTGCATATCTTGTGGGGGCCAATATAAAATCCTGTGTGATCATGCCTTATGGAGGCGAAATACAATTCAGCAAGAGCTGGCAAATGACCAAACAACAACAGTTGCTCATTACCATGGCAGGTCCGTTTGCCACTCTTCTCTTATTCCTCCTAGCACTCTTTTTTTTGCCACAAAATTTGAGCGTGCCCTTGCAAACAATTCAGCTTTTATTACTCTTATTGAATTTATTGCCGATTTGGCCGTTAGATGGAGGACGGATCGTTGAAATCCTGTGGAGTGAAAAAAAATCAATTATCCAAACAAAAACGTCTTTTTTAGCTTTTTCTATGTCCTGTTGTTTCCTGTGCATGCTAATGGCATTATTATATATACCGGAATCTTTCTTTTTTATTTTGATACTTATTCTCTTATTCATTCAAAATATACAGGCATTTCGATACCGTCGATATGAACAAGCTTTCGAAAACATCGTATTAAATAGGTTGACGCCATAGTTTTGGTATGATAAAATTTCTAATGTTATGTAGCACCCGTGCTACAACCGCGCTGAAAAGGTTTAAGCATCAATTATGATCACCTATTGAAGGCGAGTCTGAGTTATCTAAGGAGGTGCAGTTATGTACGCAATTATTGAAACTGGTGGTAAACAA
This sequence comes from Rummeliibacillus stabekisii, assembly GCF_007988965.1. Lineage (GTDB taxonomy): Bacteria > Bacillota > Bacilli > Bacillales_A > Planococcaceae > Rummeliibacillus > Rummeliibacillus stabekisii. The sequence continues at coordinate 61,761 of NZ_BJVD01000003.1, read as the reverse complement.
GTTAAAGTAGAAGCTGGCCAAGCAATCTACGTTGAAAAAATCAACGCACAAGCTGGTGAAACAGTTACTTTTGACAAAGTTCTTTTTGTTGGTGGCGATGACGTTAAAGTTGGTGCTCCATTCGTTGAAGGAGCAACAGTTACAGCTAAAGTTGAAAAACAAGGCCGTGCGAAAAAAATCGTTGTTTTCAAATTGAAAGCTAAAAAGAACTACCGTCGTAAACAAGGTCACCGTCAACCATACACAAAATTAGTTGTTGAAACAATCAACGCTTAATGATGGGGTGATATTGTGATCACTATTACAGTTCATAGCGATGAAAATCGAAAGTCATATGGCTTTGAAGTCTCAGGTCATGCCTATTCAGGCGATCCTGGTCATGATTTAGTATGCGCCGGCGTATCTGCCATTGCTTTTGGCAGTGTCAATGCGATTGGACAAATACTTCAATTACAACCGGGGATTGAGCAAGGCGAAAACGGGGGATATTTATCCTGTGTTATCGACCAAACGACTCTTGATGCTGAGCTTGATGCAAAACTGCAAATTATTCTCCAAACAATGGTAACGCAATTCTATACGATGGTTGCCAGTTACGGAGATTTTATCGAATTAAAATATAAGATGATCTAGGAGGTGGAACATATGTTACTAGTATCTTTAGATTTGCAATTCTTCGCTTCTAAAAAAGGTGTAGGTTCTACTAAGAACGGTCGTGACTCTGAGTCTAAACGTTTAGGCGCTAAACGTGCTGATGGTCAATTTGCTACTGCTGGTTCTATTTTATACCGTCAACGCGGTACTAAAATTTACCCAGGTGAAAACGTAGGTCGCGGTGGTGACGATACTTTATTCGCTAAAATCGATGGTGTTGTAAAATTCGAACGCCTAGGTCGCGATAAACGTAAAGTCAGCGTATACCCAGTTGCTCAAGAAGCTTAATAGCAGGGTATGAAGACTAGACGGCTGTCTCAAGAGTGTATCTGCACCTTGAGACAGCCTCTTTCTTTATAATAATCATACCTTATCAAAATCGGCTTTCGCTCTATTTTGCGAAAGTCGTTTTTTCAAATAGAAGAAAAATATTTCTGGAATTGGTATACTAATATTGCAATTGTTCAAGCAAAGGAGCGTGTAGTCTTGTCGAAGCATCAATCACTCAACGTAAATGAAGTGCTGCGCTTTGCGAACCATGATTTTATGAATCAACTTCAATTAATCAAAATGAACCTTGATTTGGGTCGCCTAGAAGAAGCGAAAAAAGCTGTTGAACAAACAGCAGAGCAATGCAAAACCTTCTTTTCAATCAATAAAATGGGTTTGCCAAAGACAATCGACTGGATTCATACACTAGAATGGCGCTATCCAAGTATTCATGTGAACGTAGAAACTAACATTGATGAAAAGATTAACCAAGAAGCAGACAATGTGGTATGCGATTATTTAGAAGGCGCTTTCACATATCTATGAAGTGCTTGATCCATTCGTAGACCAACAGCTATCGTTGCAAATATATGCTAGTAACCAACAATTTGAAATAGAATTTCATTTAATTGGCCATTGGAGCCAAAAAGAGCATTATCATATTCTAAAGCACCCATTCATCATGAATGAAGAAATTTCTTTTACACAAAATGAATGGCATATGATTATTACGAAAAAGGAGGGAATTTAATGTTTGTCGATCACGTAAAAGTTTATGTTAAAGGTGGAGATGGCGGCGATGGAATGGTAGCCTTCCGCCGTGAAAAATTTATTCCAAACGGTGGCCCGGCAGGCGGTGACGGAGGGAATGGCGGAGATGTTGTATTTATCGTAGATGAAGGTCTACGTACATTAATGGATTTCCGTTTTAAACGTCATTTTAAAGCAGACCGCGGCGAACATGGTATGAGCAAAAATATGCATGGCAAAAGGGCTGGAGCTATGTATGTATCTGTTCCTCCAGGAACTGTTGTGACGGACGAAGAGACAGGTCGCGTTATTGCAGATTTAGTAGAACATGGACAAAAAGCAGTCATTGCTAAAGGTGGCCGCGGTGGTCGCGGAAACTCTCGTTTTGCTACACCTGCAAATCCGGCTCCGGAACTTTCAGAAAAAGGTGAGCCTGGCCAAGAGCTAAATGTAGTTTTAGAACTAAAAGTATTAGCCGATGTTGGATTAGTTGGATTCCCAAGTGTGGGCAAGTCAACCTTATTATCTGTCGTGACCTCTGCTAAGCCTAAAATCGGCGCTTATCATTTTACTACAATAGTGCCTAACTTAGGAATGGTACGTGTAGAGGATGGACGAAGCTTCGCTATGGCAGATTTGCCAGGTTTAATTGAAGGCGCATCAGAAGGAGTTGGACTTGGACACCAATTTTTACGTCACATTGAGCGTACTCGTGTAATCGTCCATGTAATTGATATGTCTGGTATGGAAGGTCGAGATCCATATGAAGATTATTTGACAATCAACAAAGAGTTAGAACAATACAATATGCGATTGACTGAACGACCGCAAATTATTGTTGCCAATAAAATGGACATGCCGGAAGCGGAAGAAAACCTAGAAGAATTCCGTACTAAAGTAGGAAGCGATGCTAGAATATTCCCGATTTCTGCTGTTTCACGCCAAGGCTTGAAAGAAATGCTATTTGCTGTAGCAGATCTATTGGATGAAACGCCAGAATTCTCATTGAATGAAATCGAAGAGGAAGAAACAGAAGCAACGGTTCTTTACAAACATGAGGCAAAAGGCAAGGACTTTGTTATTACACGTGATGATGACGGAGCATTTGTGTTATCTGGGGATTCAATTGAACGCCTATTCAAGATGACAGACTTTAGCCGCGAAGAATCTGTTCGCCGCTTCTCACGCCAAATGCGAGGTATGGGTGTGGATGATGCTCTACGTGAACGTGGCGCGCAAAACGGCGATACGGTTCGTTTGTTGAAATTTGAATTTGATTTTGTTGAGTAGGATTCAGGGGGGAAAAGGATGAAAAATATAGCAGATCAACGCTATTATTTAGTACGCGAAGATGTGTTAACAGATGCCATGCAAAAAACATTGGAAGCCAAGCATTTATTGCAAACAGGTGTTGTTTCTTCCATATGGGATGCTGTGAAACAAGTCGATTTATCAAGAAGTGCGTTTTATAAGTATCGAGATGCTGTTTTCCCTTTTCACTCCATTGTACAAGAACGCATTTTAACTGTTTTTTTGCAGCTTGAAGACCGTAAAGGAACGTTAGCAAGGCTTTTAAACACTGTAACCGACGCGCATTGTAATATCTTAACAATCCATCAAACAATCCCTATCCAAGGCCGTGCAAATGTGACACTTTCACTTGATGTAACGGTAATGGAAGGGGAATTGGATGAGTTAATCCAACGTCTCAAAAAATTAGACTTTGTCGAATCGGCGGAGGTAATTAGCTCAGGCGCTTTATAGGAGGGAGTTTATTGTCACAGGATCAACGTGTAGCTTATTTAGGACCAGAAGGAACTTTTACACATTTAGCAGCACAGCAACTCTTTTTAGATGATCAGCTTTCTTCATTTCAAAGTATTCCTGCTTGTATCGAAGCAGTTGCGAGTAAGCGCGTGAGTTATGCAATCGTGCCGCTTGAAAATGCGCTAGAGGGTACTGTACCTCTAACAATAGATTACTTGTTTCATGAAGCGGAATTATATGTCGTAGGGGAAGTATTGACGCCGATTGAACAGCATCTTTTAGTGCATCCGCAGCAAGCTAAGAATTGGGAAACATTAACGGATATTTATTCGCACCCGCATGCACTAGCTCAGTGCCATAAATATTTGTACAACCATTTTCATGGAGTTCCGTTGCATGAGACAGCTTCTACTGCTGCTGCAGCCAAGTATATTGCTGAGCATCCGAATGAGTGCATCGGAGCGATTGGCAACAAAGCGGCTGCTGAAACGTATAAGTTGAAAATTGTAGAACGTTATATTCATGATTTTCACTTTAACCATACACGATTTTTCATATTAGCGAATGAAAATCAACGCTTGTTGCAACAGGGCCATGAGGAACAGATAAAGACCACGTTAATGATTGAACTGCCTAGCGACCGTTCAGGAGCTTTACATCAAATATTATCTGTCTTCGCGTGGCGCCAAATTAATTTGAGCAAAATCGAATCACGTCCATTAAAAACAGGCTTAGGTGATTACTTCTTTACTTTAGATGTATTGGAAGACGAAAATGCGCCAATGATGAGAGGTGCAATGGAGGAACTGGCTGCGCTAGATTGCACTGTGAAAACTTTAGGCAGCTACTTTACATATAAAAAGTAACAAAAAAAGTGTCCAGACATGATGGACACTTTTTTGTATCTCTAATTATTACTTAGAAGATAATTTTTTTGTTGTAAAAGGCTTTCGGCCAGGTCTAATTGCTCTTCTGTAGGAGCAGATATTGTATGCAGATGTGAACCGCCTGTTAATGCCGATAAGGGTGTAGCATTGGTCTCACGTGATTTTTGAAGGAATTGTTGCACCTCAAAACGATTTTTAACCATTATAGCCGCGGTGATTTCACCATATAATGGATGTTCTACTGTCACATCTTTCACAGTAATGCCTGCATCCACTAGCGTGTTCAACTCATCTTCTGTTTGGTCAGCTGTATGGTGAACTGCGATTTGGCGTTCAAATACTTGCTGCTTAGACTCTATGCTCATATAAAGATAGCCTTGGCTCGTAGCGATGATAGGCTCATTGCGGGCTTTTAATAAAGCAATGTCATTTACTATTACTTGCCGAGATACATTTGTTTTCTTGGCAAATTCTGTTCCAGTAATGGCTTGTCCAGTTGTTTTCAGTAAATCTAATAAATAAGCCCTGCGTTCTTCTCCTAATAATTTTTTCATACATAACACCTCAAAATAGCTTAAGTGTCTTTAGTGTACCATGAAATCAATTGTCGTATCTGTTTAATTGGCACTTGTATGTAGCAAAACTTATGTCGTCTTGCTGTGCTAAGCTCTCCTAGACACCTACTATCATAATCTTTGGTATAATAAATTTAGGAAAAGATAAAATACCTTTATTAAACTGTTAAAGGAGAAAAATGTATGTATTCAAATATTCTAAGACATCCAGGTCCAACACCTATACCGAAGAAAGTGCAGCTTGCAATGAGCCAAGATATTATTAGCCATCGAAGCGAAGAATTCGTTAAGCTATTTCGTGAGACTACTAATCGCGTAAAACCTATCTTTGGAACAAAACAAGAAATCTTACTGCTCCCATCTGGTGGTACTGCCGCATTAGAAGCAGCTGTTGTTAACACTGTTTCCCCTGGTGAGGAAGTTGTCGTAGTTAGTATCGGTGCCTTTGGTGATTATTTCGTTTCTATTTGCGAAAAACATGGGTTCCATGCGCATGTATTAAGAAAACCTTGGGGCGAAGCATGTACCGCTGAAGATCTTGCTACATTTTTAGAACCTTTATCAAATATTAAAGCTGTATTTGTCACTTATAATGAAACTTCGACAGGTATTTTAAATCCGGTTAAAGAACTGGCGAAAGTTGTACGTGAGAAATCAGATGCATTGTTTATCGTAGACGGAGTAAGCTGTATTGGCGGGGTTCCTGTCAAAATGGATCAATGGGGCATTGATATTTTAGTAACAGGATCACAAAAAGCAATGATGCTGCCGCCAGGTCTTGCCTTTGTTAGTGTCAGTGACAGAGCATGGAAAGTAATTGAAGAGAATAAAACCTCTGCTTATTACTTGAATTTATTAAGCTACCGAGAATGGGCACAAAAAGGAATGACGCCGAATACACCAGCAATTACATTGATTTATGGTCTTTCTGCAGCATGCGATTTGATTGAAGCAGAAGGCTTTGATCAAACAGTTGCTCGCCACGAACTTATGAAGGATATGGTACGTGCAGCTATGAAAGCTTTATCTATTGGGGTGTTAACTTCTGATGAATATGCTTCACCTACAATCACAGCTATTATGGCACCTGAAGGAATAAATCTTTCTCAATTCCTTGGACATTTAAAGAAACAATATCATCTTGATTTTGCTGGGGGACTAGGCGAACTACAAGGGAAAATCTTCCGTTTTGGTCATATGGGATACTGCTTCCCAAGTGATATTTTGCAAGCTATTTCTTTAATAGAAGCAGGTTTGCAAGATTTTAATTATTCTTTCGAACCGGCTGCAGGTATATCTGCAGCACAAAAAGTTTTTCTGGAAGCACAAAAAAAATAAAATAATCTTCAGCTATGAGATTATAAACCTGTTCCTGAATGTGGGAACAGGTTTTTTTGTTGTTCAGCTAAATAACTAAACTCCCTTTTTTAAGAAATTTCTTCTAGTTTGTCGATTTGTTGCATAGTGTAACATGAAAGGCCAATCAAATGACGAATTAAGTGTCCAATTCCCGATGCTTTTCATATGGTAAGGAGACGGAAGGAGGAAAAACGTGCGCGTTCATACTGTCAAAAAGGGCGATACATTGTGGAAAATTGCGAGGCAATACGGCATTTCCTTTGAAGAATTAAAACGATTAAACGCCCATCTAGCGAATCCTGACTATATTGTTCCTGGTATGGAGCTATTCCTGCCTGAACCAAAAAAAGAGGTGCCAAAAGAGCACCACACACCGCCGGTGAAAGAAATGCCGAGAGTAAAAGAGGTGCCACACCAACCAAAAGAGCTGCCGGTTGTCCCCCCGAAGGAACAAACGGTGTTGCCGCCAAAAGAGCACCATGTACCAAGACCAAAGGAACAACCAAAAGAGCATCATGTTCCAAAGCCAAAAGAACAACCGAAAGTAATGCCGCCAAAGCCGCCGATGCCTGTTAAAGAAAAAGAAGTTCCGGTTCCTATTCCAGTTCCGGTACCAGTACCTCCACCGGAGCCAGTGCCAAGGCCTCATCCACACCCGTTTGAAGAAAGTCGACCTGTAAGAGCTAGAGTGGAGATCATTGAGCAACATGAAGAACAATTCATCATTCAACCGAAAAGAGAGGTAGTGGAGTACAAACCAAGCTTACCTCCAGTACCGCCTGTAATGCCATACTTACCTCAACCCCCACTGCCTCCAAAATATGAAGGATGTAAGGAAGAGGTATATCAACCTTGCCACCCTATAATGCCAATGCCAATGCCAAAACCGTTCCCACATTTCTGCAGCAGTTGTGGTTGCGGAGGTAGCCATCCAATGATGCCAATGCCGATACAGCCGATTTGGCATGCCCCTGCACCCCATTGGATGGGCCCAATGCAGCCACAGTGGCAAATGCCGGAATCTACAAGAGAGTGTGAATCAACAACGTTTGATCAGCATGCAGTGCCAATGCCACCACAGAACATAAATGGCTGTAGCAGCTGTGGCGGAGGACAACAAGTGATGCCATGGCCAATGCCTGCACCGCAGTGGGGACCGCCAATGGCACAACCAATGCCACAGTGGCAAATGCCTGAAAAAACTCAAGAATGTGAATCATCTTCATTAGATACACCAAAACACCATGACTTCCATGGGCATGATTATTATGGTCAATTCCCGCAGCAAATGGAGCAAAGTGGCATGCCGCCAAATATGGCTCCTCAATATGACCAGCAGTGGCAGTTCGATCCTTATGCTATGCCTCAAGCCATGCCGTATTATCCAATGCCACCTCACCAATGGCATGGAGCTTGCAACTGTCCAGCTTGCTTATCGGCTCAAGGATACTCCTACCATCCATACTATGCGCCACAATTCCCGCAAGCGGGTTATGAGACCTATTAGTTGAACAATTTTCAGATAAAAAAAAGAATCAAAAAAAATGTTTGGCAATGTCAAGCGGGCAATAAAGAAGTAATGGTCAAAAAATATGAGCATATACTGGTTGCGAAAAAAGTGAAAGCGGTTCATGATACGCTTGCTGACATGGAATTTCCACATACGTTACCTAATACAAAGTTAGAAAATAATATTCTGACTCAACCATGGGTGAAAAACGCACGGCGATTTAACTATAAATCAAAAATAGATCGCAAAAAATCTCTTGAGCTCATTCACCAATTGCACAAAACGGGGAAGAATAATAATTGGTCTAAGGCTGATTATTATTTGCCCGCTTATGATTTGCAATTGAAATGGCAAGAACGCCTTCAGAAATTCATTATGCATATTCCACAAATCTCAATATACTTAGGCAACGAAAAATGTGACCAACTTGTTCTTTATGCAAGAAAAGCGCTCAAAGAACTGCAAAATGTAGAGCCTTTGACAAGCAAAAAAACAATTTTGCATGGGGACGTCGTTCACCATAACTTTTTAAAAGATGCCAAAGGGAAAGACTACATGATCGATTTTGACCTTTGTGCGTACGGCCACCCAGAAGAAGAGCTCATCATGTGGATGCATCGAGTTTTGCCGCATGTCCAATACAATTTAAAATCGCTCCTAAAAGAGCAGCCGTTATTATCAGACTTTCCTAAAAGCTATTTGCAAGCATTGCGTTATCCGAATGAGTTGTTGCGTGAATGGTTGTATGTAAAAACAGTCGAAAATGAAAAGCAACAAACGTTTGTGGAGGATTTATTACGCTTTACGGAAGTGGCGCTCTCTTCTTGGCCAAAATTATGGTATGATTGTGGTAGGTAAAATAATGATATTTTTATATTTTAAGATAGGTCTTTCAGGGCCTATCTTTTTTAAGGCGAAGGCGAACATGCATCCGCCGTTTAAAAGTGCTATAATGAATATCGTTACGCAAAAAGGAGAATGTTATGTACGACTACATAATTGGCACGGCTACACGTATTACCCCCGAATATATTGTCGTTGAACAGCAAGGGATTGGCTGGCAGTTATTTACGCCGAACCCGTTTGCTTTTCAAATGGACAAGGCCGATGTAAAGTTCTATACACATTTGCATGTTCGGGAAGATGCGCAGCTATTATTTGCCTTTCAATCACTAGAAGAGCGAGAGTTATTTCGAAAGCTGATTCAAGTGTCCGGTATTGGACCAAAAGGAGCGCTTGCCATATTAGCTAGTGGCAATCCACAACAAGTTATCCAGGCGATAGAACAAGAGGATGAGAAGTTCCTTGTTAAATTCCCTGGCGTTGGGAAGAAAACTGCTCGCCAAATGATACTTGATCTAAAAGGAAAGCTTGGCAGCCTGCTTGATAATATAGAATTAGCAAGTGCCCAAGATGAACTGCCGCTATTTGGTGTTCATCATAATAAGGATGAGTTAGAGGATGCTTTGCTAGCACTTGCAGCATTAGGTTATTCTGAAAAAGAATTAGCCAAAATTCGCATACCGCTTGAAAATAATGAGGGCTTAAATACAACAGAAGATTATATGAAACAAGCTTTGAAGTTACTGTTAAAACAACAATAACGGATAGGAGGTAAATAAAATGGAAGAACGAGTCGTATCAAGCGAAGCTACTGCGTTTGATGAAGGTTTGGAGTTGTCATTGCGCCCGCAAAATCTTGCGCAATATATTGGTCAGCAAAAGGTCAAAGACAACCTAAAAATCTTTATCGAAGCGGCAAAAATGCGAGAAGAAAGCTTAGACCATGTCTTGCTTTATGGACCTCCGGGGCTTGGGAAAACAACCTTAGCCGCTGTCATTGCGAATGAAATGGGTACAAATATCAAAATGACGAGCGGTCCAGCTATTGAACGTCCTGGCGACTTAGCAGCGATTTTGAGCTCCTTAGAACCTGGAGATGTGCTATTTATTGATGAGATTCATCGTTTGCCTCGAGCAATAGAAGAAGTTCTATATCCAGCAATGGAAGATTTTTGTTTGGATATTGTGGTCGGTAAAGGGCCAGAAGCAAGATCTATTAGGTTGGATTTGCCTCCTTTTACATTAGTTGGCGCTACCACTAGGGCAGGAGCGCTATCTGCTCCACTTAGAGACCGTTTTGGTGTATTATTACGATTAGACTACTATGATGAGTATTCTTTAGCAGAAATAGTGTGCAGAAGTGCAGAGCTCTTCGATGTCGTGATTGACCAAAATGCTGCAGGCGAATTAGCAAGGCGCTCAAGGGGTACCCCGCGAATTGCCAATCGCTTGTTAAAAAGGGTACGCGATTATGCCCAAGTGATCGGAGACGGGGTAATCTCTCACTTCCTATCACAAGATGCATTAGAACGTCTGCAAGTTGATCCACTGGGACTAGACCATATAGATCATAAATTGATTGTAACTATGATCGAAAGATTCCGTGGCGGGCCGGTCGGATTAGATACGATTGCGGCAAGTATAGGTGAGGAATCAACGACCATTGAAGACGTTTATGAACCTTATTTAATGCAGATTGGTTTTATTCAGCGTACACCAAGAGGACGAATCGTTACAGCTCTAGCCTATAGTCATTTCGGTTACGAAAAAACACAAGAATCTTAATATAAAGAAGGAAAGACAAATGAAATTAGAAGACTTTGATTATGAATTACCAGAAGAATTAATTGCCCAAGTACCACTTGAAGACCGTACTTCTAGCCGGTTGATGGTATTAGATCGTGAAACAGGCGAGGTATCACATCATCATTTCAGAGATATTGTCAATGAACTCCAAGAAGGAGACTGCTTAATCTTAAATGATACACGCGTGCTTCCTGCCCGTTTGATTGGTGTGAAAGAAGAAACAGGTGCCCATATTGAGGTATTATTGTTAAAACAAACGAGCGATGATGAGTGGGAAACATTAGTCAAACCTGCAAAACGCGTAAAAGTAGGAACTGTTCTTACTTTTGGCGAGGGTCTGTTAAAAGCTACTTGTACTGGTGAGTTGGCGCATGGTGGTCGAATGTTTAAATTTGAATATGAAGGCATTTTTATTGAAATCTTAGAAAAACTAGGAACAATGCCACTGCCGCCGTATATCCATGAAAAATTAGAAGACCAAGAGCGCTACCAAACGGTTTATTCAAAAGAGCTTGGATCAGCAGCAGCACCAACAGCAGGACTTCACTTTACAGAGGAACTATTGGAGGAAATCCGACAAAAAGGCGTGAAAGTTGCATTTTTGACATTGCATGTCGGCATAGGAACATTCCGTCCAGTAAGCGTCGAGAATATTGAGGAACACGATATGCACGCTGAATTCTATCACTTAACTGAAGAAACAGCCAGCATTATTAAGGAAACACAGGCTAATGGTGGTCGTGTAATCGCTGTCGGTACTACTTCTACTAGAACACTTGAAACAATCGCGCATCGCAATAATGGAAATATAGTCGCTGAGTCTGGTTGGACTACCATATTCATTTATCCAGGGTTTGAATATCTAGCTGTTGATGGTATGGTGACGAATTTTCATTTGCCAAAGTCTACATTGGTAATGATGATAAGTGCCCTTGCAGGGAGAGAAAATGTTCTGAACGCTTATAAAACTGCTGTAGAAAACAAATATCGTTTCTTCAGCTTTGGCGATGCCATGTTCATCCGACCTAAAAGAAAGAAAGAAAGGAAATTAAATTATGTCTCAAGCAATTCGATATGAGCTTATTAAAACAGATAAGCAAACAGGAGCACGTCTCGGCATCGTGCATACACCGCATGGTTCTTTTGAAACACCAGCATTTATGCCAGTAGGTACACAAGCGTCTGTCAAAACGATGGCGCCAGAAGAAGTAAAAGAAATGGGTGCCGGTATTATTTTGAGCAACACGTATCATTTATGGCTGCGTCCTGGCCATGAAATCATTCGTGAGGCTGGTGGCTTGCACAAATTTATGAATTGGGATCGCGCTATATTAACAGATTCTGGCGGCTTCCAAGTATTTAGCTTAAGCGATATCCGCCGCATTGAAGAAGAAGGCGTTCATTTCCGTAATCACTTAAATGGTGATAAGCTGTTCCTAAGTCCAGAAAAAGCAATGGAAATCCAAAATGCTCTAGGTTCTGATATTATGATGGCATTTGATGAATGTCCTCCGTATCCTGCAACTTTTGAGTATATGAAGAAATCTGTTGAACGTACATCACGTTGGGCTGAAAGATGTTTAGAAGCGCATGCAAGACCACAAGATCAGGGTTTATTCGGTATTGTTCAAGGTGGGGAATTTGAAGAACTTCGTAAGCAGTCTGCAAAGGATCTTGTGTCGCTTGATTTCCCTGGCTATGCAATTGGTGGATTATCCGTTGGGGAGCCAAAGGATATTATGAACCGCATGTTGGAATATACAACTCCGCTCTTACCAACAAACAAGCCGCGCTACCTAATGGGCGTGGGTTCTCCTGACTCATTGATAGATGGAGCTATTCGTGGGATTGATATGTTTGACTGTGTACTGCCAACACGTATTGCCCGTAATGGTACATGCATGACAAGCCAAGGAAGACTGGTCATAAAAAATGCTAAATTTGCTCGTGATTTTGGACCGCTTGATCCTAACTGTGATTGCTATACTTGCAAAAACTACTCACGTGCATATATACGGCATCTAATTAAAGCGGATGAGACATTCGGCATTCGTTTGACAAGTTACCACAATCTGTATTTCTTGCAAGATTTAATGCGCCAAGTGCGCCAAGCAATCCGTGAAGATCGCTTAGGCGATTTCCGTGAAGAATTCTTCGAACAATATGGTTTTAATAAACCAAATGCGAAAAACTTCTAAACCTAGTATAATGAAACAGAGAGACAAAAGGGGGATTTTTGGACATGCAATTACAAGCTTTTCTACCAATGATTATTATCTTCGTGCTTATGTATTTAATGTTGATTCGTCCTGCTCAAAAGCAGCGTAAAAACACTCAAAACATGCAAAGCAACTTGGCAAAAGGAAACAAAGTTGTAACAATTGGTGGGCTTCATGGTATCGTTGAAGCCATCGATGATGCTTCAGTCGTTCTAAAAGTAGAAGATGGCACAAAAATGCGTTTTGAACGTGCGGCCATCGGCAAAGTTTTAGATGATGCAGCTGCTGTAAAGTAGTCTCGTGTATAAAACGCGTAGCTATTGGAATGCTAATAATGTAAAAAAAAAGCCTTTATTTCTTTAGAAATAAAGGCTTTTTTATTTTATACGTCGAATAATAAACATATTCATCTTTTTTAAAGGAAGCGATTATTTGCCTAAAAAACAATGGAATACTAAAAAGAAAGCACAGCAAATGGGCTATGATGATACAATTCACGAAAGATTAGCAGCTAAGCAACGAATGGCCCAAAATAGATTTGGCAATAGAAAGCCGAAAATGCCGACTAAGCCAAAGTGGGTTCGCTCTTTAGGATATATTATTTTTATTATCTTGATAGCCGCTCTCATAGTGATAGCCTTCTATATATTTTTGAATGAATAATTTTACGGGGAATGCAAAGTATAAAGAATAAAAGGGGTCATAAGATTGAACGATTTAATGGTTGTTTCTTTTCGTATGTTCCTTCTTTACTTTATTCTTATCATTATAATTAAGCTAATGGGAAAACGTGAAGTTGGCGAATTAAGTATGATTGATTTAGTCGTATTTATATTATTAACAGAAGTAGCTGCATTTGCAGTGGAGGATAAGAAGAGAAACTTTTTCGAGTCGTTGCTGCCTATGATCGTTTTGCTTGTGCTGCAGGTGGTCATTTCCTTTATCTCTCTGAAGTTTAAAAATGTTCGAGATATCATTGATGGAGATCCCACTCTCATTATTCGAGATGGGGTGCTTCAGGAAAAGGAAATGAAAAAGCAGCGGTATAATTTAGATGATTTATTTCAGCAATTGCGAGAACAGCAAATAGGATCGATCCAGAGTGTGGCCTATGCCTTTTTAGAGTCATCAGGAAATTTAGCTGTATTTAAAAAAGGTGAGATGCATCCTATATTGCCGCTCATCGTTGATGGCGAAATACAGACAAAGCACCTCATCCTTATACAGAAAGATAAATTATGGCTTATAAAAAAATTAGAGGAAGCTGGATACAAAAATCCAAAGGATATATTCTATTGCTGTTTTGAAGATGATTCCCTTCATGTTCAATTAAAATCATAGTCTTCTGCGTATTGTTTTCGTTAAGTAGCGGAAATCGTTGACGCGGATTTGGTCAGCGAGCATTAAGACAACAAAAACTAAACCAAGCGTAATAGAACAATTCATCCAAAGATTCAATTGGTCTGTCGGCAGGATGTATTCTCGGAAAATAACTATCAACACAGATGCCCAATAAGGGATAATGACTAGCTTAAAACCTGTATCCACAAATTTCTTTTTTCGAATTGTTGCAATATGCAAAAATGAAGTAATGAGTACACCAAACCCAATGGCAATAATGGCGCCGGTTTCGGCTATTTGCGGCTGGGAAGCAAGCGCGAGCATGACAACCAGCTTTCCGATACCGCCATACACAGAGTTCATCATCGCTGCTTTAGCTTCATCTAAAGCCTGCAAGATAGAATTCAGTGGGCTTTGTATATAGTAAAAGAAAAAAATAGGTGCTAAAATTTTCATATAGCCTCTGTCTTCAGATAAATTAAAAAGTTTCACGGCTAAAGCATCTCCATAAAGATAAAAGAAAACAGCGCTAAAACAACCGACGATGGTCGACAACCTAAGCGCGATATGGACTCGTTCTCTCAATAGAGAATTCTTTCCTCTTGCTACAGCATCGCTGACAGCTGGAATCAGCACAACAGCTAAGGCTGCAGGAATAAAGGCAGGGAATAATAGTAATGGTATATGAACACCTGAAATAATGCCATATTGCTTCGTGGCAGCAGCAGCTGTTAAACCAGCTATTGTAAGGGCCTTTAAAAAGACAATTGGTTCTAAAAACCAAGTAAATGAACCAAAAAGGCGACTGCCTGTAGAAGGCAATGCAATGCCAAGTATTGGTTTTGGAGAAGAGTAGCCTTTCGATCCAACAATAATTCCTTTTCTCTTCGCATGGAGGTATTTCCAGTATAAGTAAAGTAATGCTACCGCCTCAGCAAGTCCAGTAATGACCATTGCGTAAGTGGCTGTGAGCGCAGGAGATTCTTGGTTTACCCCGTAAGGCAAAAGCCATGTGATCATGGCGATGCGGATAATTTGCTCAAGTGTTTGGCTCCATGCAGTTTCACCTATGCGAGCAAGTCCTTGGAATAAACCTTTTAAAAGTGCAGACGCCATAGATAGCGGCACGGTAAATAAAGAGACATATAATAGCATGGCCACTTTTGGGTCATGCAATAAATCTTTAGCGATATAAGGTACTGCAAACATGATGATGGGGAAGAAAAGCAAAATAGATAAATAACTTAACAGCCTAGAAGTACGCATCAACTTGCTGATTTCCAAACGCTTTCCCTTTGCTTCTAATTCAGCGACAATTTTAGCGATGGCAATGGGGATGCCGAGCTGTACTAGGGATAAGAAAAAGATAAATGCGGGATAGGCGGTCATATAAACGCCGACAGCTTCTTCGCCTGCAACGCGCATAAATTGCATACGATACAAAAAACCTAATAGTTTAGATAGTAGTACGGCGCCCATCAATAAAAAGGTGCCATGAAAAAATGATGTCATAAGTTCCCTTCTTTCTATCAATACATTCTGCAAAATAGTAAATTTAAACTTGTACGTTTAAAACTTGAAAGGGCGTGAGTAGTTTGGTAGTTCAATATGAAAAACTATTTAATAAAGTAATGCCTGTGTTAGCTATGAGGAAAGCTGATTTTCGTATGGAAGGTTTAAAAAGTATTACAGAGCAAGATATATGGCGTTATTTAGTATTGAAAAAGTGGAAAAAATATAGCGAAGCAGATTTAGCTTTGCATAAGGTAATTGCAGATATTTTTTCTTTAACTGCTGCTCAGTATATGACCTTTAGCCAAGTGGAAGAACTAAAAACCTCAAATTGGTTTGCCCCAATTAATGAGGATGAATTAAAACTATTAATTGGAAGATAGATAAATGGGGTTTTATGGTTTTTATGTTTCATTTATAATGTAGAAACAAAAAATTTTATTGATGATATTTTTCCTTTATCTGTATGTCAAAATAACATGGATATTGATAAAACTCCTTCTAAAATGACAGAAAGTATCGAAGATTGATTTGACAGGTAGGCAATCGTGTTTCATAATAAACGTGTTATACATTCAAATTGAGAAAACGAAACAATAGAAGGAAAATTACAGAGAATGCTGCTTAAGTGGCGAATCAATCGCGTAATTGTGCATTTGTTTTGAACTAGGACAAACTTTTATACAAAGTAGTAATGAACAATTTACACAACCATACATAACTTATGATTCGTTTACTTTGGTCAGTAATTTTACTGCAAGTGTTTCCGCATGACTGGGTACTTTGTGCCTTTCTCAAAACAGTAAATATAAGAGTTTTGTCAAAGAAAGTGGCCCACTCATGCCCGATTGGTTCAACTAATCAATCAGTAGAGATTAAACCTTTGCTGATTAAAGTTTCACTTTATTAGGAGGAAGTTTTAATGAAATTGAAAAGCCGAATCGTCGCGTTTCTACTGATTGTCGTTGTAATCGGCTCTCTTATGGGAACGACCGTAAAAGGCGTACTAAGTAACATTAACTTAGGCCTAGACTTGCAAGGTGGATTCGAGGTGCTTTATCAAGTTGAGCCGCTGAAAAAAGGACAAAAAATCACTGAAAGTGATGTAAAAGCAACTGCTGATGCGATCAGCAGACGTGTCAATGTCCTCGGCGTAAGTGAACCGAGCATCCAAATAGAAAGCGGCGACCGAATCCGCGTTCAATTAGCGGGCGTCAAGGACCAAGAGTCAGCGAGAGATGTTTTGTCAAATCAGGCAAACCTTACTTTCCGTGACGTGAATGATAAAGTATTGCTTGATGGGAATGACCTTCAACAAGGCGGAGCTAAGCCATCTTTTGATGAACAGGGCCGTCCAATGGTTACCCTAAAACTGAAAGATCCGGATAAATTCGGACAAGTGACAAGCAAAATTGCAGCAATGGGCACACCAAATAACTTATTAGTCATTTGGCTAGACTTTGAAGAAGGCAAATCTTCTTATAAGAAAGAAGCTGTCAAAGCAGATCCTCAATTCGTTTCTGCTCCACAAGTAACAAAGGAAATCAACTCTAAAGATGTCCAAATTACAGGGAGCTTTACTGTACAAGAAACGAAAGACTTAGCAGGTATTTTGAATGCCGGTGCTCTTCCAGCGAAGCTGAAAGAAATGTACTCCACTTCTGTGGGAGCACAGTTCGGTGATGAAGCGCTAAAAAGCACGGTAATGGCTAGTATCATTGGTGTAGCAGTTATCTTTATCTTTATGCTATTAGTTTACCGTTTACCAGGTTTAGTAGCAGACATAACGCTACTGATCTTTACATTTATCACATTAGTTATTTTTGATTGGATCAATGCTGTATTGACATTGCCGGGTATCGCAGCGTTAGTGCTCGGGATAGGTATGGCAGTTGATGCTAATATCCTTATGTATGAGCGGATTAAAGAAGAACTGCGTGTCGGCAAAACAGTCAAAGCCGCATTTAAATCAGGCTCTAAATCTTCATTTACAGCTATTTTCGATGCCAATATTACGACATTGCTTGCGGCCGGCGTATTATTCGTCTTAGGTGTAAGCTCTGTAAAAGGTTTTGCGACAACATTAATCATTTCTATTCTAGTCAGCTTCTTGACTGCAGTATGGGGGACACGTGTCCTCTTAGGACTACTGGTGAATAGTGGCTACTTAGATGGAAAAGTTCGATGGTTCGGCGTCAATCCAAAACGCGTCCATAAAATTGAAGAAGGCGTGGATACACTTGATTTAACAACACGTTTTGATCGTCTCGATTTTGTGCACAACCGCAATAAATTCTTTGCTTTGTCAGCAGTTTTAATCATCGCAGGGATGATTGTGTTAGGCATTTTCCGTTTGAATCTAGGTATTGACTTCTCTAGTGGTTCCCGTGTAGAAGTTCAATCAGAACATTCTCTCACAACGGATGGTGTGGAGTCTTATCTTAAAAAGGCTGGTTTTAAATCAGATGATGTCGTAATTTCCGGTAACAAAGATCGGGCTGTCATCCGTTATAAAGATGACTTCACAAAAGATGAAGTGAAACAGATGAAAGCGGACTTCAAGAAAGAATTTGGTCATGAGCCAGCAATCAGTACCGTGTCCCCTACAATCGGACAAGAACTGATTAAAAATGCGATCAAAGCATTAATTTATGCAGCGATTGGCATAATAATCTACGTTGCATTCCGATTTGAATGGCGAATGGGTGTTGGTGCGATTGTCTCGCTATTGCATGATGTATTCTTTATGGTGGCGATCTTTAGTTTATTCCGTATAGAAGTAGATATTACATTTATCGCAGCTGTACTGACTATTGTCGGTTATTCGATTAATGACACCATCGTTACATTTGACCGGATTCGTGAAAACTTACACCGTGTGAATAAAATTAAGAGTCCAGATGAGTTGGCGCATATTGTAAACAAATCACTTCGCCAAACATTAGGACGTTCTGTAAATACAGTATTAACTGTGATTATCGTTGTAGTTGCGTTAATGATTTTCGGCGCAAGCTCTATCACTACGTTCTCGATCGCTTTATTGATCGGTTTAATTACAGGTATTTACTCTTCCATCTACATCGCTGCACAAGTTTGGTATGTATTGAAAGTGCGTGAGATGAAGAAAAAAGGTAATGTAGATGTAGGCAAAAAGAAAAAACAATGGGGCACAGACGAGCCTGTTGTGTAAAATTTTAATCCATCCACTTGATGATGATCGTGTGGATGGATTTTTTTATATTTCTAAAAAATTTTTATAACGTTTTTACTGGAGTTGATTTATAATCGAGCTTGACGCTATACCTAAAACAGGAGACTACATAATGAAGAATAATAGATTGCTCATCAGTTTATTGACTACATTCGCGCTTTTAATTCTATGCTTTCCTTATTTAGCAAAGGCAAGCAATCCTACAACTCAACAAGCTATGATTATTTATCGCAACTCAGTTGGAGAAAAACAGGTTTTAACTGCAGCAAAACATGTAGAACAAAATTATCATCACTTACAGACAATTGCTGGCACTTTTAATAAAGCAGATATTAGGAGACTCAAAAAGAGCTCCTCAATTGTAAAAGTTGAAACAATAAAAAAAGATACACATCTCTTTTCAATGCCTGAGAAAAAACAAGGCAGTGAGATACCATCAGCACTTAATTGGAATATGTCTTTAATCCATGCAAGCAATGCATGGACGAATGGGCTTAGTGGCAAAAGTGTAAAGGTTGCACTCATAGATACAGGAGTGACTTCCAAAGTCAATTGGCCAAATGTTTACCGCTATTCATTCGTTCAGGATGTACGTTCAACTTTAATAGACGAAAGTTCTCCTTATGATAACGATGGCCATGGTACCTTCATCGCAGGCATTCTATTAGGTAATGCAAGAAATAACTTATTAGGTGTTGCGCCGGATATGTCACTATACAGTTTAAAGGTTTTTAAACCTGATGGAGCGCCCATTCAGGCAATATTAAAAGCGCTTGATTGGTCAATTGCACATAAAATAGATATTGTAAATCTATCACTTGGTATGAAAATGGATGATGCTATTTTAAGGAATGCTATTGCAAAAACATCAAAAGCAGGTATCATCTTAGTGGCAGCAGCGGGGAATGATGGCAATGGGGAAAATGTTGAATATCCCGCACGTTATAGCCAAGTTATTGCCGTCTCATCCATAGACAAGCAAAGCCGTATTTCATCTTTTTCGAACACGGGTACGCAGATAGAGTTTGCAGCACCTGGTAACAGTGTTTATTCTACTGATCTTCAAGGAAATAGAAGATTAGGTTCAGGCACATCATTTGCCACGCCACATGTGACTGGTTTTCTCGCATTACTGAAGCAACAATATCCCCGCGCGACCAGTAGTCAATTAAGGAAAGCTCTACGGGACTATACGATTGATTTGGGTGTAAAGGGGAAGGATCCTTTATATGGCTATGGATTGATTGATTTCAGTCATCCTCTGCCGAATGACGTACAGGATATACAGATAAGCAATATTACCAGCTCTTCTGCAGTAGCTGTAATTAAAGCAACTAAAAGTCTGAATAGCCAAAGTGGAAACTACCGTATTTACTTAAACGGAAGCTATGTAAAAACTATCAATACAGATCGCTATAAATTCACTAATTTGAAGAAAAAAACGACGTATAAAGTGGAAATCAAGACAAGAGGGAAAGATGGAAGGCTGTCGCCTGGAGTTGAAAAGACATTCCGTACGCAATCCTAACAAGTAATTTTGGTATTGGTATAAGAGCGGTAACTCTAGCATGTAGAGGTCTTATTTTGGCCATTCTGCTTTCAATCTATAAGCTTACTTCTGTATAATAGAATGATAGGGAGTGACGAAATGACAGCAACAGAGAAGAGATGGCGTATCAATCGCCCTGATGAACGACTTGTGGAAATGCTAGAAAAAGAGCTTCGTTTATCACCTATCTCAGCTAAAATATTAGTCGCACGCGGTTTTGACACTGTTGAATCTGCGCGTGCTTTTTTAATGGTCGATGAACATTCAGTACACGATCCTTACGATTTGTATGGTATGCACGATGCAGTAGATCGTATAAAACAAGCGATACAAAATAAAGAAAAAGTTTTAATATATGGAGACTATGACGCCGATGGCATTACAAGCACTACTGTTCTAAAAACGGCTTTAGTAGATTTGGGAGCTGATGTCCATCACATTATTCCTAATCGTTTTATTGATGGATATGGACCAAGTGAGCGATTGTTTCGACAAGCATATGAAGATGGATTTCAGCTGATTATTACTGTCGATAATGGAATCGCTGGCAATCATGAAGTGCAAGTCGCTAAAGAGTTGGGGATGGATATCATAGTGACAGATCACCATGAGCCTGGTGAAGAGTTGCCTAATGCAGATGTGATTATCCATCCGAGACATCCGGATGGCCATTATCCTTTTGGAGAGCTTGCTGGTGTTGGGGTAGCATTTAAAGTAGCACATGCTCTCTACGGTGAGTTGCCGCAACATCTCCTCCCCTTTGTCGCGATTGGTACAGTTGCCGATTTGGTGCCATTATTGGATGAAAATCGTTATTTAGTAAAAGCGGGAATAGAAGCGCTTCAACAATCTAAACAACCTGCTATTCAAGCACTTTGCCAAATTGCTGGTGTTAAAGCACAAGATATTGATGAAGAGACAATTGGTTTTGGTTTTGCACCACGGCTAAATGCATTAGGCAGACTCGGAGATGCTGCACCGGGGGTCGACTTCTTAATGACGCAGGATAAAGAAGAAGCGCAGTCTATGGCGAACTATTTAAATGAACAAAATAAAGAACGACAAGCAATCGTGGCGAACATTACCGAGCAGGCAATTGAAATGGTGGAGAATGATCCTGAGATTGGCGATGCAAAAGTACTAGTCCTAGCTGATGAAGGATGGAACCCAGGTGTTGTTGGTATAGTCGCATCAATGCTTGTAGAAAGATACTATAAACCGGCAATCATACTCTCAATAGATCTCGAAAAAGGGACTGCTAAAGGTTCTGCCCGCAGTATTGAAGGCTTCCATATGTATAAGGAGCTTGCGAAAAATAGCGAAATATTGCTAGCATTTGGCGGTCATCCAATGGCAGCAGGAATGACACTTGCTGTAGAAGAAATTGACGAGCTCCGCATCCGCCTTGATGAACAAGCGAGGGCAGGTTTAACAGATGAAGACTTTACTCCAGTCCTAAATATTGATATTCCGCTTGCTGTAGAGGAAATTGACGTTACTTCTATTGAAGATGTACGTCGTTTGTCTCCATTTGGTACTAGTTTTGCAAAGCCTGTCTATGCGATTGAAAATGCGACAATCCAGTCAATGCGCAAAATTGGAGCAGACGAGAATCATATCAAACTCCAAATCGCATCCAGGAATGGCGATTTAGATGCAGTTGGTTTTCATAAAGGATATTTGGCTGATGAATTGACGTATGGCATTAAAATAAATTTTGCAGGCGATTTGCAGATCAACGAGTGGAATGGCCGGAAAAAACCCCAGCTTATGCTTGCAGATGTCCAAACAGATGAATGGCAATTATTTGATCTACGGGGCATCCGCCAAGTTTCGAGATGGCTTCAAAGTATTCCTTTAGAAAAAGTTACATTTATCGCTTTTCAAAACAGAACCCTGCAGTATTTTGATTCCTTCATACCTGCTGAAATAATGATTTATGAAGAAAAAATGACTCCGCAGCAAATAGAAAGCTATGTTGTGCTGCTCGATTTACCAACAAACGCTTCACTGCTCGAAAAATTATTAGAAGAAGCAAATCCAAGACGTGTTTATGCCCATTTTTATATTCCAGAGTCACATTACTTTGATGCTATGCCAACAAGAGAACAATTTGTTTGGTACTATTCCTTCTTAAAGAAAAGGCGTACATTCCATCTGAGAGAGCATTTAATGGAATTGGCAAAACATAAAGGCTGGAGCCGTGATTCGTTAATTTTTATGACACAGGTGTTTTTTGAACTAGGATTTGTTACAATAGAAAATGGTCTCGCTCAAATTGTGGACAATCCACCGAAAAAGGATTTAACAAGCGCGAACATTTATCAAGAACGGCAGCAGCAAATGGAATTGGAACAAACTTTATTGTATGCGCCTTATAAGGATTTAAGAGAGTGGTTTGACTCGCGGATGAAGAGTCAAACAGTTTCTGAGGAGGAACATAGCAAATGGATTTAAAACAATATGTGACAATCGTAGAGAATTGGCCAAAAGAAGGCATCTCTTTTAAAGATATCACTACAATTATGGATAATGGTAAAGCATATAAATATGCAACTGACCAAATTGTCGACTATGCTAAAAAAGTGGGCGCTGAATTAATCGTAGGTCCAGAAGCTCGTGGCTTTATTACAGGATGCCCTGTTGCTTATGCACTTGAGATTGGTTTTGCTCCAGTTCGTAAACCGGGCAAATTGCCACGTGAAGTCATTTCAGCTGATTATGGCTTAGAGTATGGCAAGGATACTTTAACTATGCATAGCGATGCTGTAAAACCAGGCCAAAAAGTGCTGATTGTCGATGATTTATTAGCGACTGGCGGAACAGTGGAAGCTGCAATTCGCTTAGTAGAAGAATTAGGCGGCGTTGTGGTAGGCTGCGCATTCCTTATTGAACTAGAAGAACTTCATGGTCGCGATAAAATTGAAGGGTATGACGTCTTCACTTTAATGCAATATTAATTTTTTATTATAGCGAGTCTGTGGTCAAGTAGATTATAGACTCGCGAAATTTGTCGAAATATCAATATTTCGGGACTAATAGCCTTTACAAACAGGCTATTTTTTTTATACAATTAACTTTATACTCAATCGGCAAATTTATGAAATAAGGTGGGCAATCATGGCGAAAGATCAAGTGATGACAGTCGAAGAAGTTTTCGCAATACTCTCATCATATATGAATGATGAACATGTAGCATTTGTAAAAAAAGCATACGAAGTGGCAAAAGAAGCGCATAAAGAGCAATTTAGAAGCTCTGGTGAGCCATATATCCTGCACCCTGTGCAAGTTGCGGGCATTTTAGCTGATCTCCAAATGGATCCAGAGACGGTTGCAGCGGGCTTTTTACACGATGTCGTAGAAGATACATCTGTTACGCGCGAAAACCTTGTGGAAGAATTCAATGAAGAAGTCGCCATGCTTGTAGATGGCGTGACGAAATTAGGGAAAATCAAATATAAATCTAAAGCAGAACAGCAAGCTGAAAACCATCGCAAAATGTTTGTCGCTATGGCCCAAGATATCCGAGTAATTTTGATTAAATTAGCGGACAGACTACATAATATGAGAACGTTAAAACACTTACCTGTAGAGAAACAGCGCCGTATTTCAAAAGAAACACTCGAAATATTCGCTCCACTAGCACATCGCTTAGGGATTAGTGCGATTAAATGGGAGTTAGAGGATACAGCTTTGCGCTACTTGAATCCTCAGCAATATTATCGAATTGTCAACTTGATGAAAAGAAAACGCGTAGAACGTGAGAACTATTTACAATCAGTCATGGATGAAATCAACGATCAGTTAGGTGAAATCCATATCCATGCAGAACTTTCGGGCAGACCAAAGCATATTTACAGTATTTACCGGAAAATGTCTATGCAAAATAAACAATTCAATGAAATATACGATCTTTTAGCCGTGAGGGTAATTGTAGATAGTATTAAAGATTGTTACGCTGTCCTTGGTACAGTCCATACTCTCTGGAAACCTATGCCAGGAAGATTTAAAGATTATATAGCTATGCCAAAACAAAATCTTTATCAGTCGTTGCATACCACTGTGATTGGTCCATATGGCGATCCTCTTGAAGTCCAAATTCGCACGAAAGAAATGCATAAGATCGCAGAATTTGGGGTAGCTGCACACTGGGCTTACAAAGAAGGTAAAAATGTTGATCAAAGCAAATCGAATATTGACAATAAATTAACATGGTTCAGAGAAATTCTTGAATTCCAAAATGAATCATCGAACGCTGAAGAATTTATGGAATCGCTAAAATTTGATTTGTTTTCTGACATGGTTTATGTATTCTCGCCTAAGGGTGATGTAATCGAATTGCCTGCAGGTTCTGTTCCTATCGACTTTGCTTACCGTGTCCATTCAGAGATCGGTAATAAAACCATTGGTTCAAAAGTGAATGGTAAGATGGTGCCCCTAGATACGAAGTTGAATACAGGCGATATTGTTGAGATTATGACTTCAAAACAATCGTTTGGTCCAAGCCGTGACTGGTTGAACATAGCCCAATCATCTCAAGCGAAACATAAAATTAAGCAGTTCTTCAAAAAGCAATTACGCGAGGACAATGTGACTAAAGGGCGCGAAATGATTGAAAAAGAGATTGCTGAGCAAGACTATGATCCAAAAGAAATATTAACACCTGAAAACTTTAAACGCGTATGTGAAAGATTAAATTATGCCAGTGCAGAAGAGATATTTGCGGCAGTTGGATTCAATGGAATGACGGCTGTACAAGTAGTCAACCGCTTATCTGAACCATTGAGAAAGCAACGTAGTCAAGAAGAAACGCTGGAAAAAATCACAAAAGAAATGAAAGTGCCTCAAAAAGAAAAAGTAACCGAAACAGGTGTTATGGTAAAAGGTTTGGAAAATTTATTGATCCGTTTGTCTCGATGCTGCAATCCGGTGCCGGGTGATGATATTGTCGGTTTTATTACTAAAGGGCGAGGTGTTTCTGTGCATCGTGCAGATTGTCCTAATATTAAAGCTGAGGATCAAGAACGGTTGATTGATGTTGAATGGAGCAAAAACCTAGAATCAGAACAAAAACTATTTGATGTAGATATTGAAATATCAGGTTTTGATCGTGAAGGTTTACTGAATACAGTGATTCAAGTAGTTACTGAAACCAAAACGCCAATTATTGCTATTAGCGCACGTACTGATCGGAATAAGATTGCAACAATCAATATGACGTTGAAAATTCGCCATATCCATAACCTGTATAAAGTGGTAGAACGCATTAAACAAATTCCAGATATTTATCTAGTGCAACGTGTCATACATTAAAATTGGAGTGACGATTACATGAGAGTAGTAGTTCAACGAAGCAAAGAAGCCTCTGTTACAGTGGACGGAAAAGTAACAGGAAGCATCGAACAGGGCTTTGTTTTGTTAGTCGGCATTACACATGGAGATACGAAAGAGGATGCAGACTTTATTGCTAAAAAAATCGCTAAAATGCGCATTTTTGAAGATGAAAACGGCAAAATGAATCTTTCGATAAAAGAGTATGGTGGAGCAATTCTTTCCATTTCGCAATTTACTTTATATGCGGATACAAAGAAAGGAAATCGTCCAAGCTTTACAGATGCTGCCCGGCCTGAAGAAGCTCATCTTTTATGGGAGTATTTCAACAGCACTCTATTTGCTCTTGGCCTACATGTCGAAACTGGCATCTTCGGTGCTATGATGGATGTGAAGCTGACCAACAGTGGACCAACAACTATAATTATTGATTCAAAAACCCGATGATTTAAAATCCTCGGGTTTTTTTCTCTCTTCGGATAATGGTAGGTAGAGGAGGTGTAAAATACTTATTTAAAGTGAAAATGATGTTGAGATAGAACAATATTAGCCCCTAATTGAACCTCATCGAATCGATTAACTTCATAAAATGGTGTTTCTTCCTGGACAGTGATTCCCACGGAAAACATCGTCTGAAGCATAAAAAACTAAATGTTGTAAGCAAGTTCTTCATTCATTTTTTCATTTACTAAAATACTACAATCCTAGCAACTACTTTTTTGCTAAAAATCAACGAATAAAACCTAACACCAGAGTCAGCTAAACTGGCTTAAATATGATAAAATCTTGTATATACCATTACGGAAAGTTGTGAAGAAGATTGGAAAGCCAAACGTATGCAATTGTAGATTTAGAAACAACAGGTCATTCCTCACAACAAGGGGACCGAATCATTCAAATTGCCATAGTCTTGATGAAAGACTGGGAAATACTATCAACCTATACGACCTTCATCAATCCTGAGCAAAGAATTCCTTATTTTATTCAGGATTTGACACATATATCTGAAAAAGAAGTGAAAAATGCCCCTACTTTCGAAGAAAAAGCAGAAGAAATATATGAAATACTACAGGATACAGTGTTTGTTGCTCATAACACCGATTTTGATTTGCCTTTTTTACAAGCTGAGTTTAAAAGAGCAGGATTGCCAAATTGGGTTGGAAAGCATTTAGATACAGTAGAGCTGGCTAAAATTTTATTCCCAACAGCCTATAGCTTTAAACTTCAAGATTTAGCACTAGAGCTCGGGATAAGATTAGCTAATGCACATAGAGCGGATGATGATGCAGCCGCGACAGCATATTTATTAAAGGCATGTTGGCACAGGCTTTTAGCACTGCCTTTATTGACTCTTGAACAGCTTCATGAGCGTTCTTTTCAACTTAAATCTAATATTTCAAGATTGTTGTTAGATGCTATTCATATAAAAAGAACTCAACAGAGTGCTACTTCGGATCATCATTTTTATTATCGGCGTTTAGCGTTAAAGCAGCCGCCTAATGATGGAGAAGATAGACAGGAAATCATTGAATATCCAGTAACCTTTCAAGAAAAGAAGCAGCTTTTTGAAAAAGCATTTCAACACTTTGAAGTGAGAGAAGATCAGTTCAAAATGATGGATGAGGTGTGGGAAGCCCTCCTGAATAAAGAGGAAATTATGACAGAAGCCTCTACAGGAATTGGCAAAACACTCGCATATTTGATACCTTCCATTATTTATGCAAAAAAATATCATTGTACGATGGCAATTAGTACATACACATCTCATTTACTTGATCAATTATTGCAAGAAGAATTGCCGAAGGCCGAGTCAATATTACAGAATAAGGTGTCAGCTGTTATCGTAAAAGGGATGGATAATTATATTGATTTAGATCGTTTTTGCGATTTGCTTGAGGTAAAGGATGTTTCTTACGATGAGAATTTCACCAAATTACAATTGATTGTCTGGCTCCAAGACACAGAAACAGGAGATTTAGGAGAAGTAACACTAACAGGTGGCGGAAAATATTTCGTCGATAAAATAAGGCGGATGGAAACAACAGCGGAAAACAGGAGAAGAAAACCGTCTTTTGATTTTTATTTGCAAACACTCCATGCGTGCAAAAAAGCAGATTTAATCATTACAAATCATGCTATGGTGCTTGCTGATTTAAATCGGCCTGACCCAGTTTTTAAAAATGTGAATGGATGGATTTTGGATGAAGGCCATCAATTTATCCAAGCGGCGACAAATCGTGCGGAAAAAGTCTTTTCATACTCTAAATGGAAGCATTTATTTGGCCAGTTAGGTTCATCCGAATCAAGCGGTATTGAACATCCATTCTATCTTAATTTAGTGAGTAGTCATACAATATCAACAAGACAGCTAACAGCATTGGATGAGCAATTTAAAGATTTAACTTCGTTGTTTGATAAGTCGATTATGGCCATGTTAAGAGGGCTACCTTCAGAAAAAACAAAAAAAAGCCATCATAAACAAAGCTACTTACTATCACAGCTTAATTTACAGACGACTGTATTTAAAGAGTATAGCTATCGGTTGAATCAATGGCTTTCACTTGCCAACTACATGACCAATGCTTATTTGCGTTATCCTGATGAATTATCGACAAAGCAAAAGGTACATCTTGCTGATTGGCAATACCAATTGAATGAACTGCAAGTCTATCTAGCTGAATGGGACTCAATTTTCTTGCAACAGATTGAAAATGATGCTGCTTGGATGGAGCTAGACCTAAGAAACCTTCCCGGCAGTGTACATGTCTATAAAAGACCAGCAGAAGTGGAAGAGTCAGTAGCGGGAATTTTCCAATCCTTCCGCCAGACTGCTGGCATCATATGGGCATCAGGGACGTTAACGGTACCTAAAAATCCACGTTTTATTGCAGAGCAATTGGGTCTTGAAAAGACGGTTCCGCTACACCAATTCCAAGCTCCATCGTCTTATTATAGCGGTGCAAGTGTCTATGTTGTAGAGGATATGCCAGACATACAGAATGTATCTCAAACTGTTTATATTGAATCTGTAGCAGAAGCGATAGTCCAGACGGTGCTAGCAACAAATGGCAGATGTTTTGTATTATTTACATCACAAGACATGCTTCGAAAAACAGTTGACCTTATACAAGAAACTGGTACTCTGGATGACTATATGTTGTTTGCACAAGGTATGTCTTCGGGCAGCAGGATGCGACTTCTAAAGATGTTCCAGCGTTTCGAGCATTCAGTGCTGTTTGGAACTAATAGCTTCTGGGAAGGTGTAGATGTCCCTGGTGACGCACTTTCTGCTGTCATCGTTGTGCGGTTGCCTTTTTCTTCACCTGAAGATCCTTACTTTAAAGCGCGTGCCGCAAGAATTACCCAAAAAGGTGATAATTCGTTCTATAAATTATCACTCCCAGAAGCAATATTACGCTTCAAACAGGGTTTTGGAAGATTAATCCGATCATCTGAGGATAAAGGTGTTTTAATAGTGCTCGACAGGCGTATAGAAACCAAATCCTACGGTAAAGAATTTACAAATGCATTGCCAAATGTGCCTGTGAAAAAAGTAACGCTCGATGCTATGGTTTTAGAGTTGGAAAATTGGTATAATAGCTAGTTTGAAGTGGGTTTCTTGGAGCTGAAGGCTATGATTCATCTCCAAGAAGCAAGCTCGATATCCAAAATAAAATAAACAAAGAAATATAAGGTGATTGTATGAAAAATTGGATAAAATTCTTCGCTATATTTTTACCGCTATTAGCTCTCACAATTCTGGTGATTGTTGGATGGAAAGCATTTTCGCCTTTTTATCAAACAGAGAAAACTGCGAAAGCGGCAGTTTTGCATAAACAAGAACTGTCATCCGTCACGGAGTCGTATGTATACCATGGAAAAGAATCTTATGTGACGGTAATTGGTAAAGATAGCTCAGGAAAAAGAAAAGCACTGATTGTGTCACAAGAGAATAAGAAGGAAAAACCAACAGGAATTTATTTGAAAGATGGGATTTCCAAAAAAGACGCAATAGCTGAAGCATCTAAAAAAGGAGATGTGAAAGAAATTCTTCACGCCAAACTAGGTATCGAAAAGCCTGGAGTTGTTTGGGAAATTACCTACAAAAATAAGAAGGGTCAATTGAATTATGTGTATATCCTCTTTGAAGATGGTCGTTGGTGGAAACGTTTAACGAATCTATAGAAAAAATATAGATGATTAATATAATTGGACCTTTGATTGGGTAAAAAACAGGAGTTCTTAAAGAATTTATCCTTTTTACACGAAATTTGCTGAGAATTTGTATATAATGGTGTTATAGTATTGACGCTTCACATTTCCTTTGAGAATTCAAGGTGACAGAAACCGTAGGTAATGAATTAGTCCATTGTGATTACTAACTTAGGTAACGGCTGATTCATATCACCAATCGTTTCGGCTTAATGAATTGCGGCTCAGCCTTTACTTCAATTAGAATTGTGAGTGTAAGAATTTCGTCGCTTATGTGATGAGAAGTTCAATGAAGTTGCTTATTATGATTTTTAAAATTATCATAATAGATATTTAGCATGCTGGAGGACAATATGAAAAAAATTTCTATTCAAGACATGCCAAAACATGTCGGCGAAACAGTAAAAATCGGCGCTTGGCTAGCAAATAAAAGATCAAGCGGAAAAATCGCTTTCTTGCAATTGCGTGATGGCTCTGGCTTTGTGCAAGGAGTTGTTGTAAAAGCGAATGTGAGTGAAGAAACTTTTGCTGCGGCAAAATCTATTTCACAAGAAAGCTCTTTATATGTGATTGGTGAAGTAACTGAAGATACTCGTTCTTCTTTCGGTTATGAGCTACAAATACAAGAAATTCAAGTAGTTTCAGAAGCTCATGATTATCCTATTACACCTAAAGAACATGGTGTTGAATTTTTAATGGACCACCGTCATATTTGGTTGCGTTCAAAAAAACAACATGCCATTATGGTAGTGCGAAATGAAATCATTCGTGCAACGTACGAGTTCTTTAATGGAGAAGGATTTAAAAAAGTGGATCCGCCTATCCTAACAGGTTCTGCTCCTGAAGGAACTTCAGAATTATTCCATACAAAATATTTTGATCAAGATGCATTCCTTTCACAATCTGGGCAACTATACTTAGAAGCTGCAGCTATGGCGTTAGGGAAAGTATTCTCATTCGGCCCAACTTTCCGAGCTGAAAAATCAAAAACACGTCGCCATTTAATTGAGTTCTGGATGATTGAAGGCGAAATGGCATTCTATGAGCATGATGAATCGCTAGAAGTACAGGAACAATATGTTGCATATATCGTGCAATCTGTTCTTAAAAATTGCAAACTAGAATTAGAATTACTTGGACGCGATACAACCAAGTTAGAGAATATACAAGCTCCATTCCCACGTATCTCATACGATGAAGCAATTGAATTATTGCATGAAAAAGGATTTGACGATATTCAATGGGGTGAAGATTTTGGTGCTCCGCATGAAACAGCAATTGCTGAACACTATGATAAACCTGTATTTATCACATGTTACCCAGTAGGAATTAAGCCGTTCTATATGCAACCTCACCCAGAACGCAATGATGTTGTATTATGTGCTGACTTAATTGCCCCAGAGGGTTATGGAGAGATCATTGGCGGTTCAGAACGTATCTATGAT
Source organism: Rummeliibacillus stabekisii (assembly GCF_007988965.1). Taxonomy (GTDB): domain Bacteria; phylum Bacillota; class Bacilli; order Bacillales_A; family Planococcaceae; genus Rummeliibacillus; species Rummeliibacillus stabekisii. The sequence continues at coordinate 30,520 of NZ_BJVD01000003.1, read as the reverse complement.
TATGAACTAATGAAACAACGTATAGCGGAACATGGTTTGGATGAAGAAGCTTATGCATGGTATTTAGATTTAAGTAAGTACGGTGCTGTTCCTCACTCGGGCTTTGGATTAGGCTTAGAGCGCACAGTTGCTTGGATTACTGGCGTTGAGCATGTTCGTGAGACAATTCCGTTCCCACGTCTACTTAACCGTATTTATCCTTAATAAATTTTAATTTTCAAGGCATGGCAAGAAGAATCGCATTTGCGCTTCTTCTTGTTCTATTTAGTGACTAAAAGGGAGGAGTTCTTGAAATGAAAGAAACGGAACGGCTCCAAGTATGGATTGAGCAGGGAAATGTAACCATTTCTCAGCTTTTTTTTCAATTCTACAAATTGCTTCAGATTTCGGATGAAGAAGCCATGCTGATCATGCATTTAAATGCATTTCAAGAAAGCGGCAATTCATTTCCAACACCAGCTAATATTGCGGAACGTATGACTATGAGTGAAGATATGGTCGCTACAAATATGCAACGGCTTATGCAAAAAGGGTATATGGAAATACATCAAAAGTTGGACGAGCAAGGTGTTTTATATGAAGTAATAAGTCTGATGCCACTTTGGAAGAGAATACTTGATTATATGACCACTCAAAATCAAAAAGATGAAACTACAAATGAAAAGTTAAAAGAGGGACAATTATTTCAACTTTTTGAGCAGGAGTTTGGACGTTTTTTATCGCCAATGGAAACAGAAATGATTTCTATGTGGCTAGATCAAGATCGTCATACACCAGAGGTTATCCGAAAAGCTTTAATGGAAGCAGTACTTTCTCAAAAGCTAAGTCTACGCTATATCGATCGCATTTTATTTGAATGGAAGAAAAATCATGTTAAAACGATTGAAGATGCAGAGAAACATTCGAAGAACTTTCGTAAAAATACTGTAAAAACAACCAAGGATTATCAAGCCCCTAAAGAATCAGACATAAAGAAACCAAATAATAATATACCTTTTTACAATTGGCTTGATCAACAAAAGTAAAAGGGGAGGGTTAGAATGTTATCAAAAAAACAATGGACATACTGTTTAGAAGAAATGGATAAGATGTTTCCAGAAGCACATTGTGAACTAATTCATAGTAATCCTTTCGAGCTTACTATCGCTACGTTGCTTTCTGCTCAATGTACAGATGCTCTTGTCAATAAAGTCACACCATCTCTATTTCAAAAGTATAAAAGACCAGAGGATTATTTAGCGGTCCCAGTAGAAGAGCTTGAACAGGATATCCGTTCTATAGGTTTATTTCGCAGTAAAGCTAAAAATATCCAAAAGCTATGTCAAAGACTTTTAGAGGTCTATCAGGGAGAGATCCCAGATACACGCGAGGAATTAGTGACGTTACCTGGGGTAGGGAGAAAGACAGCAAATGTTGTATTGTCAGTTGCTTTTATGCAACCGGCATTTGCAGTTGATACACATGTAGAAAGAGTGACGAAACGTCTAGGATTGTGCAAATGGAAAGATAGTGTGCTACAAGTGGAAGAGACGGTCATGAAGAAGACCCCACCGGAAAGGTGGTCTAAAGCACATCATCAACTTATATTCTTTGGTCGTTATCATTGTAAAGCGCAAAGACCACAATGCCACATTTGTCCATTACTTGAGCTTTGCCGCGAAGGACAAAAGCGATTAAAGAAAGGTCTTGTCAAAAATGATTGAATGTAAGAAAGAAGCAATAGAGAAAGATCGTGTAGACGAATGGTTTCAGCAATGGCTGACATTAGAAAAAAAAATCCATGCAACACATTCAAAACGGGAAGACGCAAAAGCTTATATGTTAGAAGCAATTCTTTTGTATGAAGGATTCATCATTCAAGCTTCTAAAACATCGGAGCAACAATTGATCAATGAAACATATGAAGTATTGCCGATTAATGGGTTAGAAAGATTGGCCTTTATTAAAAATAGGCCAGGTCAATATGCTTGCTATCGTCAACTGGCTGAATTGTTTGGTGAAACGAAGAAAAGGTGTGCTAGGTTAAGGCTTAAATATGCTAAGTGAAAAGTGTATTATAATCCACTATTTTATATTTATGAACAATTAAAAAAGCGTGAGAGATTTGATCTCTCACGCTTTTTTTATACATTTAATGATCTTGATCATTTTGAGAGTTACCCCTGTTACCTCTGTTATTGTTTGGATTATTCTCCTGACCATTGTTGCTATTTTCATTCCTATTACCGTTACCATGGCCATTTCCCACACTATTTGTATGAGCATTTACCTGTTCGTCATTTGCGTTACCATCATCTTGCCCATTGTTGTCACCAGGTTCCTGTTCCTGAGCTGGAGGCTCGTTTTCATTCCCATCTCCTGGCTGTTCTTCTTCAGTTGGTGGGGTAGGCTGTTCAACCTCACCCGGTTGCTCTGGTGACTCATTTTCATCTGTCTTAGGTTCTTCCGGCTCTTTTTCAGGAGCTTTTATTTGAATCGATGTTGTAGCAGCATCACTTGTTTTGCCATCCATTACTGCGACTACAGAAAATACATAGGTTTTGCCATCTTCTGGACCACCATATGTGTAAGATGTATTCGATGTTTCTGTTAAAGACTGGCTGCCTCCGCCATCTACCGAAACAGATACCTTATACCTTACTGATTGATCTTCTGGATGATCATGTGACCAAGATAAATTAACTGCCTTTGCATTTTCATCATAAGTTGCTTTTAAACCAGAAGGTGCATGAAGCTCTTCGTCTTCTTTTTTCTCTTCTTCTGGGTCTTTATTCTCAGCAACCGGTTGTTGACCTTTTACATAAAGCTCATTGCCTACTCTTACGACAGAATTAGGCTGCTTGAAATTAGGCGTTTCTTTATTGGCTGATATCTGAGACATAATCGTTTTAAATAGTTTTTGAGGAAGCAATTTCTCCTCGTTTGTCGTAATTGGTGATTTATAGTCGGTATAACCGCCCCAAACAGCGATTGAATAATTGGTTGTATAACCTGCAAACCATGAATCTGGCACGGCGGAAGCAGGAAGTCCATATTCACTGAATTGAGCAGTACTATAGTTGGTTGTACCCGTTTTCCCTGCTACATCAAGGCCCGGAATTCCAGCTGCTGAACCACTCGCACCGTATTTAGAACTTACCACATCACGGAGCATGTCAGTTACCATGAATGCTGTATAGTCGCTCATAGCAGGTACAGGGTCAGGTGTATACGATTTGGATGTTTTGCCGTCTCTGTATACAATTTTCTTAATTGCATGCGGTGCTGTGTAAATACCATTATTACCAAATGCAGCGTAGGCACTTGCCATTTCAATAGGAGTTAAGCTAATCTTCCCACCGCCAATTGCATCTGCTTCATATAATTCGTTCGTGTTAATGCCAAGGTTTTTAACAAATGCTTTGGCTTTATCTGCACCAACTTCTTTGAAAGTTTTTACTGCAGGTATATTTCGAGAGTTATATAGTGCTTGTCGAATGGTAACAGATCCTTTATATTGATGGTCGAAGTTGTTAATTGGTTGGCTTGAGCCCGTATAATTCATTGGTTCATCCACAATTGTTTTGCCAGTTGACCATTTTAAATTCTCAATAGCAGGACCATAATCTACTAACGGCTTCATCGTAGAACCTGGTTGACGTTTGTTCAATGCCTCTGCATAGTTGAAGCCACGTTCAGGACCGTAGTTGCGACCGCCACCAACAGCGACAATTGCACCTGTTTTAGTATCAATAACAGATAGGCCAGCTTGAATATCTTTAGTAGGGAAGTTAGCGCTATTATTCATTGTGCTTTCAACTACTTTTTGTGCGTTTGTATCAAGTGTCGTATAGACGCTAACACCTTCCTCTAACGCTTTTTCATCTTTATTTTCACTTAGTTCTTTTAGTACAACATCAATGAAGGCATCGTATTTAGACGCAGTAGTCTGTCTCTTGCTTTCAGGGAGAAGACCTTTTTTGATGTCTACTTTTCGTGCTTTTTCCATCTGTTCTTTAGTAATGACTTTATGTTGATACATTAAGCCTAAAACAATATTACGACGTTTTTCTGCTCGATCCGGATTTTTAAACGGATTGTAGGCGTTTGGTGCTTGTGGCATGCCGGCAAGCAAGGCCTTCTCATCTAATGTTAGATCTTTTAAATTTTTTCCATAAAATTTCTTGGCTGCTGTCCCAAAGCCAAATGTTTGCCCGGACATCAACACCTTATTGAAGTACATTTCAAAAATCTCTTCTTTTGAATACTCGCGTTCCAATTGGATTGCAAGGTAAGCTTCTTGGGCTTTACGTTTAAGTGTTTTGCCGTTATTTAAGAAAGAGTTTTTGATCACTTGTTGAGTTAAAGTACTGCCGCCTTGTGCGCCAAAACCAAACCTAAAGTTGGCAAGCACGGCCCCTCCAAGACGAACAAAGTCGATTCCGTGGTGTTTGAAGAATCGAGAATCCTCTGTTGCTAAAATGGCATCGCGCATATCTTTTGGAATATTGTCATAATCGACATGTTCGCGTTCTTGATTCCCCATTGTATAGAAGACCTTACCATTTGAATCAAAGAATTTAGTTGAAACAGGGTCTTTTAGCAACTCTTCATCTAATTTAGGCGCTTGCGCCGCATAAATGGCAAAAATAGATGCGCCAATTACAAATAATGCTATACCTAACGCTAAAACAGCGATTATAATCTTTTTGAACAAAGAACGATTTGGTTTTTTACCGTTGCTTTTTTGTTTGTTGCCCCTTCTTTTTTGTTCTTCTAGTTGCTTTCGCTGTTTCCGTGAATTAACTTGTTGATCCACAGTATTTCCTCACTTTCTCATAACTTAAATTCAAGCTATGGTAGCAATGTTGTGATTGCCTTTAAATAATCTAATCGAGGAGTAAGCCCAAGGTGTATTTCGGTAGCTTGCTCCTCAAAATCAGATAACGGAATGGATTTTCTTCCGCCATCCAACATTCGTTTCCATGCTGCTAACAGCATGTCACATGGTACTATAAAATAACGATCTAAGGAAGTAAAGCGTACAATTAAGAAACTGATTCCTTGTTGATTCGCTATGCCCTCCATATGTTTGACCTGATGAGCATGGACGTTTTTTAAAGGGAAAGAAGTCTTATTTTCTGTCTCTTTTGCATCAAAGTCAATATAGGCCCCATTAAAAACACCATTATAATCCGTTGTAGATGGTGTGCGAAAATAGGCTTCGCGTATAACAGCAGCGCTTCTGGATGGATACTCTACTTTGACGATTTGGACAGGAACAGGTTTCTTATGAATTACCGCAATGTTTCTCTGCAGATAATACACGTTGGTTTCATCAATATAATCTTCCAATGATTTACCCCGGTTACTATAAGAGATGTTTTTCTCTTCCCTCGTTTTTTTGCTTTCGTCTGGCGTAGGAGCCGTGTATTTTTTTCCATTCGGATATCGAATTGCCATAATACCACCTCGTCTGCCATCTATCATACCACAAACACGAACATAAACATTTGACAAATACATTGTCGGAATTTAAAAAATTAAACTTTAATCGTCGAATGAACACTTGTTTTGTCCACTTCCCCGAATTTAGTAATCAACATGGTAATGTAATAGCAAGGGGGCGATAATATGCGGAAAATTGATCACTTATTGAATCTAATTGAAATGGTAGATGAACTTTTACGGAATAGGGTGAACCACGAAGAAGAGATGTATACCAAAACGCATGAAAAAAATATAGCACTTGTAGCAAACCGCCTTGATATGATAGAAGAACAGAAAGAATATTTGTTCGCTGTTAAGTAGTAAAAGACAAATATATTTGTTAAAATAAAAACAGCTAGAAAAGAAAACCTTGTTAAACAGGTTGAAGAAAATTAATAAATTAATTAGTTCATATAAATTAAACGGAGATGTGAATGATGATTGAAAAGATGACAGAAGAATTACTAAATGAATGTAAAGAAAGCTGGCAACGGTTTTTAAATATGCGAGAAACAAACACATCTCCGGACTTTTTTAAGGAAGTTAAGCCATATGCTGACGCATACCATGCAAAATTAGCCATTTGGCAAGCAGAAGTAGAGAAATGGATTGATCTCCATAAACCAAAACATGTCCATAAAATTCAAATAAAAAATGCAGTCGATGCGATGGACCAATTTATTGTCCAATCTTTTTATCAGCAAACCAGCAGGAAAAGGCTCTATCAATCTATTCAATCTGTTACCTATACATTGGAAACATTGCAGCGAGCGTTAAAAAAGGATGATACAGATGCTTAATAAGAAAAAAAACATTCAAGAATTGCTTGAAGAATGGCAACGAACTAAAGAAATGCAAGACCGAATTGAATATGTACACACAATTCCAGCAAAGCAAGCAGATTTAGTCAAACTGCCAAGCAATTTGCATCCATCATTGAAAAAAGCGTTAGAAAAAAGAGGAATAGACCAATTGTATGCTCATCAACGGCAAGCATTTGATTATGCGATGAAGAACGAATCCTTTACTGCCGTAACGCCTACAGCTTCAGGAAAATCATTATGCTACCATTTACCCGTGCTGCAATCAATCATGGAAGATCGAACAGCAAGAGCCCTCTATTTATTCCCTACCAAAGCTTTGGCACAAGACCAAAAAAGCGATTTAAACAAGTTAATAGAAGACAGTGAAGAAGAAATATTAAGTTATACATACGATGGAGATACAGCGCCTGGTATCCGGCAAAAAGTCCGAAAAGCAGGCCATATTGTGATGACGAATCCAGATATGTTGCATTCAGGGATACTGCCGCATCATACAAAATGGGTTTCATTATTTGAGAATTTGCAGTATATCGTTGTAGACGAATTGCATACGTATAAAGGGGTCTTTGGTTCACATGTCGCTCATGTGCTAAGGCGCCTTTTACGTATTTGCCATTTCTATGGTAGCCATCCGACTTTTATTTGCACTTCGGCTACTATCAAAAATCCGCGAGAACTTGCTGAAAACCTAACCAATACAGAACATAAACTGATTGCAAAAAATGGTGCGCCTGCAGGCAAAAAAACTTTTTTGTTTTATAACCCGCCCATTATCCATCCGACATTTGGTGTGAGAAGAAGCGCAATACTTGAAGTGCGAGACTTGGCAAGGGAATTATATAATGCAAGAATACAAACAATCATCTTTGCTAAGAGCAGAGTGCGTGTTGAGATGCTAGTCACCTATATGAAATCCTTAACCGTAAAAAAAATTCACGATGAAAGTATTAGGGGATATAGAGGGGGCTATTTGCCATCTGAACGTAGGGCAATAGAGAAAGGGCTTAGAGATGGTACCATCCAATGTGTTGTATCGACGAATGCTTTAGAGCTAGGTGTAGATATTGGTCAGTTGCAGGCATGTATCATGACTGGGTATCCAGGCAATATCGCCAGTGCTTGGCAACAAGCAGGCCGTGCTGGCAGACGACAGGATGATGCGTTAATCATATATGTAGCGCAATCAACTGCCTTAGACCAATACATTATCAAAAATCCATCTTATTTATTTGAAAGCTCGCCAGAGGAAGCGCGCATCTATCCAGAGAATATACTTATATTAATGGACCATCTAAAATGTGCAGCATTCGAGTTACCTTTTCAAGAAGGTGAAAAATACGCTGAGTTCGAAATAGATGATTTTCTAGACTACCTTTGCGAAGAAGGCATTCTAGTGAAATCTTCGGATAAATGGCATTGGATGAGCGACAGTTTTCCCGCACATGATATTAGTTTGCGCTCTGCCTCTCAGGAAAATGTAGTCATTATTGACCAAACTATTCCTGCCCATACAAAAGTGATTGGAGAGATGGATAGATACAGTGCAATGACATTACTGCATGAAGAGGCGATATACCTTCACCAAGGCATTCAATATCAAGTTGAAAAATTGGATTGGGAAGAAAAGAAGGCTTACGTTACAGAAGTGGATGTAGATTATTTTACAGATGCAAATTTAGCGGTAGAATTAAAGGTAATAAGTGAAGATAAAGAACGAACAATAGGCCATCTACAAGTCGGTTTCGGGGATATAATGACACTTGCCACTGCAACCATCTTTAAAAAAATTCGTTTTGGTACACATGATAATATCGGTAGCGGTCCCATTCATTTGCCTCCTGAAGAATTGCATACAAGCAGTACATGGCTGTCGTTTGACCAACCAGAAAGCTGGAAGGAAGATGACTTAACAAATGCTATGACTGGTGTTGCCTACGCAATGAATAGTTTTATTCCTTTATTTTTGCAAAGCGATATTAGCGATGTACATGTTGTTCCGCAAGTAAAAGCGACGCATATTGGCAAACCAGCATTCTTCGTCTATGATAGATATCCAGGCGGAATAGGGCTTAGTGAACGGGTTTTTGATTTATGGGAAGAGTTGATTGAACATGTTTACAGTCATGTCGCAAGCTGTCCTTGCAAAAATGGTTGTCCTTCGTGTATTGGAGCCCAAGACTTAGAAGGCGAAGGCAAGAAACAAGTACTCTCATTTTTACAAATGATCACACATGCAGAAATGGATGATTAATCTTGTCATACGAAAATAAAATACTCCAGATGAAAAAAATGATTAAAAAATCCTCTTCAAAAGCGGAAGAGAAAAAAACGCCATTCGCAAAACCAAGTGACCCTGCATATACAAAAGACTGGGAAATGGCAGGACTGAAAAGAATAGAAAATCAATTTGGAATGGTTTTTTTGCTTGAAACCCATTATCCACTTGAGACGAAACATGGAGATTTCCTCCTGGGAGATCTATATAATGCATTCCGATTATGGAGCATGCCTGATAATTCACATCCAATAGAACTTACAAAAGACGATCAACTTATTTTTTATGATACTGAAACAACAGGATTGCGTGGCGTTGGAACACAGATCTTCCTCAACGGAATATTAGAAGTATCACAAGCCGGATTTATACTAAAGCAATATGTTTTAGCTGAACCAAGCCATGAAACAGCATTTTTATATGAATCTAAGCTTTGGGAACCCAATAAAACGCTTGTCACTTACAATGGCAAGAGCTTTGATTGGCCTCAACTCCAAACGCGTTTTACGTTGCATAAAAAAGATTTGCCGAACTTGCCTGAACAAAGGCATATTGATCTTTTACATGGTTCCAAAAGAATTTGGAAAAATGATCTTTCGCGTATGAAATTAACGCAAATAGAAGAGGAAAAATTAGGCTTCAAACGGGTTGGAGATATCCCTGGGTATCTGGCACCAATCATTTATTTAGATGCAATTAAAAGCGGTAATCCTGATGCCTTGCTGAAGGTGTTAGATCATAATAAATATGATTTATTATCATTGGTTACCCTATACATCCATGCAACAAATTTATTGTGTGAAAGTGAAGAGGATGAATCATCTACTACTATTACAAATATCGGTAAGTGGTATGGTGATCTTTCTGACTATGAAAAAGGTAGCAGAGTATTAGAAAAGGTAACAAACCAATTTAATAGTAATGAAGCAGGCTATGCCCATTATCATTTGGCGTTTCAGAGAAAAAAACAACATCTCTATGAAGAGGCGTACCAATCTTTTATGAATGCAGTTCCTTTTCTCAATGAAAGTGAACAGCTTATTGCATATATAGAGCTCGCAAAAATAGATGAGCATAGGCGTAAAGATTACCAATCAGCTCTCTATTACGCCTATAAAGCAGAGCGGACCCTAAATAATATGCAAAGTCTGGATAGAGATAAAAAATTGAAAAAGTTTAATGAAATTAGCCATAGGCAACTGCGGCTAAAAAAGAAGCAATCATTGCACGGGAAATAAAAGGAACGTCGAATGAATTATGCTATAATGTTGAGACAGACGTTTATATGGAAGGAAGATGAATATGGATATGAAACTATCTGCGAAAGCTATTTTAGATAAAGACTTTAAAACGGGAATCAGAGGATATAGCCAAGACGAAGTAGATCAATTTTTAGATATTATCATTCAAGATTATGAAAAATTTGAAAAAGCTTTGGCAAAAAAACAAGAAGAGGTGGATGCGTTAAAGGATGAGTTAAAAAATGCGCAGTCACAAGCTTCTACTGATGGAAGAAGACAAACTTCTTCATCTTCGTATGCAACAAACACTAATTTTGATATTTTAAAAAGAATTGCCAATTTAGAAAAACACGTTTTTGGCGATAAATTATATGATTAATCTTATTCAACTAAATAGGTCTTGAAAAATTATAACAATACCTGTATAATAGTTGACGTCATCATAAAAGAACAAGTAATCGCTGCAATGTTAAACATTGTTGAGGAAAGTCCATGCTCGCACGGCTCTGAGATGAACGTAGTGTTCGCGCTTAGCGAATCAATAAGCTAAGGCAGTCTATAGGCTGACGGCAGGAGGAAAACCTAAGTCCTTTATGGATATGGTTGAAACTCCTTGAAAGTGCCACAGTGACGAAGCTGCATCGGAAACGTTGCAGGTGGAACGAGGTAAACCCCGCGAGCGAGCAACCCAAATTATGGTAGGGGCATTCTCCAAAAAGAAATGAATGGATGGAGAGACGGAAATTTATTTCCGTAGATAGATGATTACTACCCATTAGTACAAGGCATAGCGCCGTTATAGTACTCGGGCACAAAACATGGCTTACGTTCTTTTAATGATGCTTTATATTTTATATGAATATTTGGCTCTCCAGTTATTGGAGAGCCTTTCTTTTAGGAGATGGTGTATAAAATGGATCAGCATATTGCAAAAAATACTATTCATACAGAACATCTCGCCAAACTTTGTCAATACATAACACCTAAAATTCTGGATTCTATATCAGAAGGAATCATGATTACAAATTTAAAATCTCAAATAATTGATGTAAACCCTGCTTTTGAGTTTGTAACGGGTTATAAAAAAGAAGAAGTTATAGGTAAAAAACCTGATGTACTTCAATCAGGAAACCATAAAAAAGACTTCTATCAAAAGATGTGGGCTAGTATCGCCAGTGAAGGCGAATGGCAGGGAGAAATATGGAATCGTCGCAAAACAGGAGACGTATATCCAGAATGGTTGAAAATCACTAAAATAACCAACGATGAAGATACTATCATTGGGTATTGCGGCATTTTCTCAGATTTATCAGATGAGAAAAATGTGGAGAGCGAGCTGAAAAAACGTGCTACAACTGATATGCTGACAGGCGTCTCAAACCGCTTCGCTTTTACTGAACGTATGAATGTATTGCTAAGTACATCTAAAACGCATAATTATCAGCACGCTGTATTATTTTTAGATTTAGATCGTTTTAAACAAGTTAATGATACACTAGGCCATGCAATTGGAGATCAATTACTGGTTGAGGTTACAAGACGTATAAAGACATTACTTAAAAATAAAGATATATTTGCACGATATGGCGGTGATGAGTTTGTTTTAACATTTACAGACATTCACCATCCAAGAGAAGCGTTACATTTGGGCGAGAAGATCATTCAATTGCTCGAAAGTCCATTTTATATCCATACCCACGAATTATTTATCACAGCTAGCATCGGTATAAGTGTTTATCCCCATGATGGAGATGATACAGAAACATTGCTCAACAAAGCAGACATTGCCATGTACTATGCAAAAGATCATGGGAAAAATCAATTTTCATTTTACTTTGATGATTTGAAAACAGACGCAAAGAGAACGTTTACGCTGGATAGTGAACTGAGAAAAGCGATTAGCAATAAAAATGAGTTTGAGATATATTACCAGCCTAAAGTCAATTATCAAAAACAGCAGATTATTGGAATGGAAGCATTGGTCCGTTGGCATAATGAGATATTAGGAAATGTGTCTCCAGGTGAATTTATCCCTTACGCAGAGGAGACAGGACTGATTATTCCTCTTAGCGAAATTATTTTAGAAAAAGTATGCCTGGATGCTCATGAGCTAATAGGGTATGGCTACAAAATGCCAATTGCCATTAATATATCGAGTATCCATTTTCATCAACCGAATTTTATTACTTCGATACAGCAAATATTAGAAAGAAATAATTTGCCAGCAAATCATTTTGAATTAGAATTGACTGAAAGAACAATCATGAATAATGAAAAAGAAACAACGCGTAAATTAATTCTGCTAAAACATATGGGTTTTAAATTATCTCTTGATGATTTTGGTACAGGTTATTCTTCTCTTAGCTATCTAGTCGAATTTCCGCTTGATTGCTTAAAGATTGACCAAAGCTTTATCAAACAAATTTGCAGTGTTAGTGATAAGCAAGCGATTGTGCATGCGATAATCCAGATGGCGCACAGATTACAAATGAGCGTCATTGCAGAAGGTGTTGAGCAGCGTGATCAAGTTAAATTGCTCGGTGAAATGGATTGTGATATGATTCAAGGATATTATTATTCAAAACCGGTTCCATTAGATGAGATAATGGAGTTCCTTGAATTTTGGGAACTAGAAATAGAAGGGAAGTAAGTATGACTAAATATCAACTAGTAGCGACAGCAGCCATGGGGCTTGAGTCGATTGTGGCCGATGAACTAAAAGCCTTGGGCTATCATACAAGAACAGATAACGGGAAAGTTTATTTCGAAGGCGATGAGAGAGATATCGCTAAAACCAATTTATGGTTGCGCGTAGCGGACCGCGTAAAAATTGTAGCTGGAACCTTCCCAGCTAAAACTTTTGAGCAATTGTTTGAGGGAGTAAAAGCGATTGAATGGGAAAAGTATTTGCCTGTTGATGCCGAATTTCCGGTTACAGGAAAATCTGTAAAGTCTAAATTATTCAGCGTTCCTGACTGCCAAGCGATTACAAAAAAAGCCATTGTGGAACGGTTGAAGGGCCACTATATGCGTTTAGGCTTTTTGGAAGAAACCGGCGCTAAGTTTAAAATTGAGGTTTCTATCCTAAAAGACATTGCAACATTGACAATAGATACTAGCGGAGCAGGGTTACATAAAAGAGGCTATCGTCTTGATCAAGGTGAAGCCCCTTTGAAAGAAACGCTTGCTGCTGCTTTAGTATATATATCAAAGTGGAATCCGAATCGACCATTTGCAGACCCATTTTGCGGTTCAGGAACGATTGCTCTTGAGGCTGCTATGATTGGACAAAACATGGCTCCTGGTTACAACCGTGACTTTATTAGTGAAGAATGGCCGTGGATAAAATCTAGTATATGGAACGATGTGCGTATGGAAGTTGAGGATGTAGCCAACTACGATCAACCACTTCAAATCTTTGGTTCTGATATTGATCATAGAATGGTTGAGATTGCACAATCAAATGCACGAGAAGCTGGGTTTGCTGACTTGGTATCATTTAAGCAAATGCAAGTAACGGATTTTACAACAATCTTATCGGATGGTGTAATGATAGGAAACCCGCCGTATGGTGAACGTATCGGTGAAAAAGAGACTATTGAAAAAATGGTTCAGGAAATGGGTAAGATGATGAATAAATATCCAACTTGGTCTGTTTATATGCTCTCTTCCATGGAGAATTTTGAAGAATTATATGGTAAGAGAGCTACAAAGAAACGTAAGCTTTTCAATGGTTTCATTAAGACGGATTACTATCAGTTTTGGGGTAAAAAATCTTGAAAACAGTGACTAAATAGTAGAGCTATAACATATTTTAAATTTAGATAAAGTTGTCTATAATAGGATTATTAAAGATTTGAGTGCGTATGTAGCGGATGGGGAAACCTATCCGTTTCGTTGTCTAGTCGAGAGGGGAATAAGAATGAGACAGTCAATACCATTTGCCTTATCCAAAGATAAGTCTTTCTTTGATTCATTAGGAGACTGGATAGGCGATATTTTGTATGACGAGCTTCCTGAAAAAGGATTCGAATGTCGTGATGAACAAATTTTTATGGCTTACCAAATTGAAAAAGTGCTTCGTGAGAAAGCGGTGCTCTTTGCTGAAGCAGGAGTGGGTACCGGTAAGACAATCGCTTATTTATTGCCTGCGATTGCCTATGCACGCTATACGGGAAAGCCTGCTTTAATTGCATGTGCTGATGAAACGTTAATCGATCAACTGGTTAAAGCTGGTGGCGATTTATATAAATTACAGGATACACTTGATATGAATATAGATGTTCGCCTGGCAAAGTCAAGAGATCAATATCTATGCATCAAACGCTTTGAAGAGGCTGAAAAGTATGCTGATGGCCCTTATCTGGACGACATTGCAGAAACAATGCCTGAAGGTGTTTTCGGCCAAGGAAAATTAAATCTCTATGGCCAACACAGCGATTACCCAAATATAAGCGATGAAGAATGGAATCTTGTGAATTACAATTCTATTCAACAATGTTCTGTTTGCGAATTGCGCAATAGATGTGGCCAGACACTGCATCGGGCACATTACCGAGAATCTACAGACCTAATCATTTGTTCGCAAGACTTTTTAATGGAGCATATTGCCACAAAAGAATCCCGTGAACGAGAAGGACAATTGTCGCTGTTACCTGAAGTATCGATGATTGTACTTGATGAAGGACATTTGCTTGAGTATGCTGCACAAAAAGCGCTGACATATAAAGTGCAAGATTATACCATTGTTCAATTAATTGACCGTTTAATGGTTGACGGTCTACGCGAAAAAACGTTATACACAATGGAACAATTGCAAGAGGGGCATGAATTGTTTTTTGATCAATTGCGAGATGATGTTATTGAATCAGCCGATGAACGTAAAAGAATTAATAAATCTCCTCAACTATTAGCGTTAGGAAAAAAAGTAATCAATATTATTGAGGTGCTTTTAGAAGAATTTGTATTTGAATCAGAACTATATGTTATTCCGGAATATGAATTAAGAATGGCTGAAGAATTTTTAGAACAATATCAATCAGCAATGAAGATTTTTGCAACTAGCAATGATGCAGTCAATTGGCTAGAAGAAACGGATGGCAAAGAAACACTAGTCATTATGCCGAGATTGATTACTGAAGTTTTAGAAGAGAAATTATTCACCAAAAAAGTTCCTTATGTCTTCTCTTCTGCCACTCTGTCAGTTAACAAGGATTTTAGTTATATAGCAGGAAGCTTAGGTATTAAAAATTATCACTCTTTCTCTGTACCTTCTCCATTTGATTATGAAGAAGTGATGAAAATTTTCTTGCACCAGAGTCCACAGCAGGAAAAAGCTCAAAAAGTAGAAGAACTATTAATGGACAAACAGCAAACACTTATACTATTTAAATCTCAAAAAGCTATGCTCGAATTTAAAGAAAAACTGCCGGATGAGTTCAAGTCAACAATTGGCTTTGAAGGAGATCGTGAATTATCGTCCATTGTTCGGGACTTCCAAGAAGGCAAGCTCAATGTTTTATGTTCTTATCATCTTTGGGAAGGGTTAGACTTGCCGAAACAAGCATTAACGCGAGTAATTATTTTTGATTTGCCATTCCCGCCGCACGATCCATTATTTGATGCTAAACGGGCTTTTGCAAAAGATCCTTTCCAAGAAGTAGATTTACCTTTTATGTTACTTCGTTTACAGCAGGGGATGGGACGCTTGATTAGAACATCAGAAGATTACGGTGAAATCCATTTGTTATTTAATGAAGAAGAAGTAAAATATCAAGAAGAATTGATTCCAATCTTGCCGGCTAAACCAGCAGAATACAAATAACCATGACCCTTAAAGTATGCTCTTAGCATACTTTTGGGGCTTTTTTCGTTTTTTTCGTAATCCGGAACATTTTTTAGCATAAACTATCGAATAGTGATAGAATATATTAAGTATACTATTCTTTACTACTAGAATTATTTACAAATTTTTATATAAATCAATATTAAGAAAGGCGGGAGATTATATGGATTATAAGAAAAGGCAATGGATTGGCTTTGGATTAATTATCGTTTTCCTATTGATTCTGTTATCAACGATGATTTCCAACTTAAATTCATTAAGAAAGAATATGACCGAGATTGTCGATGATCGCTATGAAAAGGTGAAAGTTGTCTTAGACATGAGACAGCTCTTTTCCCAATCAGACCGAGAAATCTTGTATGCTGCGCTAAATGAAGGTAAGAATAAAGCTGAAAAAAGCGTTGAAATATTAGAGAAAAACCAAACAGCTATTATGAAGGATATATCTCAGTTAAGCTCGGTAGTTAATACTGCAGATGGAAAAAGATTGTCACAGCAACTAAATGATCAGTATCAATCTTATACTGCAACTGAAACTAAGATTATTCAAGCGGTGACTAATAAAGACAACAATGCAAATCTCGAGTCTTTGATGAATGACCAAATGGCTAAACGTAGTGAAGTAACGAAGACGCTCAATGATTTTAAAACGTATCAAGAAAAGTTAATGGATACAAAAGTAGATGAATCTCAAAAAAGTTATGAGAGTACTTTATTCTTAAGCATTATAGGATCAGTGATTGGAATTATCTTCGTTTCAGCAATCCTGCTATGGATGCTCCGCAAACTTTCTCAAGATTTGTCATCTATTGCTGGTGTCATTAAAGATATTGATTATCATAATTTATCTAGTATCCCACGGATCAATATCAACACAAAAGATGAGATTGGTGATATTGCTCATTCATTTAATGCAATGGCAGAATCATTAGAGCAATATAATTTGAATGAGAAAAAATATACACAAGAAATGAATGACCAAAACTGGATTCAAACCGGTTTAGCAGAAATCGGTACAATGTATCAACGCATTGAAGATATTCAAGTTTTAGCAAATCGACTTTTAACAAAATTAGCGCCAATGATAAATGCTTCATTCGGAGTCTTTTACCTTCGAAAAGGTGATGGAAAAGATACTCGATTTATCAAGCTTGCTGATATCGCGGGAGACGGAGAAAATATTGGCCGGGAAGCTTTCCGGGTCGGAGAAGGTATTATTGGCCAATGTGTGTCTGAACAAAAATCACAAGTTATTACACATATACCCGATAACTATCAATTAGTAACCACAGGGCTTGGTCAAGTTAGCCCAAAAAGTATTTTAATTGCACCAGTTATCTTTGAAGAACAAGTAGTAGCAGTCATTGAAATGGCAAGCTTAGAAACATTTACACCAGTTCAAGAAAAATTCATCCAAAAAGTGCTTGAAACATTAGGCATTACGATTAATAGCGTTGAAGGACGTATGGAAATTGAACGTCTCTTGAAAGAGTCACAAGCACAAACGGAAGAGCTTCAAGCCCAATCAGAAGAATTGCAAGCTCAATCAGAAGAATTGCAAACACAAGCTGAAGAATTGCGAATGATTAATGAACAGCTATCAGAAAGAACATATGAAGCTGAAGAAAAATCGCATCAGCTAGAAGAGACGAAGAAAGAGTTAGAAGAGCAAGCTTTAGAGCTACAGCGCAGTTCGCAATATAAATCCGAATTTATGGCGAATATGTCTCATGAGCTTAGAACGCCTCTTAACAGCATTATTATTTTGTCTGAGATGCTTCAAGATCCTAAAGACAGCAGTACAGCCGAAGAAAAACGTGAATTCGCCCAAATTATTGGTTCATCCGGTCAAGACTTATTAACCTTGATCAACGATATATTAGACTTGTCAAAAGTTGAAGTCGGAAAATTAGTAGTGGAATTTGAAGAAATGAATGTTAGTGAGATTCCTGATCTTCTTTACCAAAACTTTAAGCATATTGCGAAAAATAAAGGTATATCCTTTGAAGTGAAAATGGAGGACAATATTCCAGCGCTATTCTATACTGACCATCAACGATTCCAACAAATTATGAAGAATTTACTTTCAAATGCCTTTAAATTTACGGATGATGGTTCTGTAGATGTTCATTTCAAAAAAGCAGATATGGAACGGGTTTACAAACATGTTCAAGGTGCAAATCCAACTATTGATTGGATTGAGATCAATATATCAGATACAGGTATTGGTATCCCGAAAGATAAACAAGAATTAATTTTTGAGGCATTCCAACAAGCGGATGGTGCAACTATTCGCAGATATGGGGGCACTGGATTAGGTTTATCTATCAGTAGAGAGTTTGCAA
Source organism: Rummeliibacillus stabekisii (assembly GCF_007988965.1). GTDB lineage: Bacteria > Bacillota > Bacilli > Bacillales_A > Planococcaceae > Rummeliibacillus > Rummeliibacillus stabekisii. The sequence continues at coordinate 12,521 of NZ_BJVD01000003.1, read as the reverse complement.
AATTGCTTGGCGGGAATATAATTTGTGAAAGTGTTGAAGGGCAAGGAAGTACCTTTACATTATTCCTTCCAAATTTACCTGAAGGCGTAAATGTAATGGAAGAAAGCGATGTTACGGATCTTATTGCAGCTACAGTAGAAGCAGAACGATGCCAAGAACAAGATAAAACATTGGACACTTTAGTAAGCTTCAGCGAAGAACAGCAGAAAGAACAAGCAAACTCAAATAAATTAACAGATAAAAAGATACTAATCGTTGATGATGACAACCGAAACATCTTTGCCTTACGTAAAGTATTAGAAGCAGAAGGCATGAATATAATCACTGCGCAAAATGGCTATGAATGCTTAGACATCCTTCATGAAGAAAATACAATTGATGCCGTCCTAATGGATATCATGATGCCAGGCATGGATGGTTACGAAACAATGCAGCTGATTCGCCAGCAAGAACAGTATCAAGAATTGCCAATTATAGCCTTGACAGCAAAAGCAATGAAGGGTGACCGTGCTAAATGTCTAAAAGCCGGTGCATCTGACTATGTAAGCAAACCATTAAAAGTAGATCAATTATTGTCTGTGCTTCGTGTATGGCTCACATCAACGGTGGTAACCAGATAGCGGTGAAAACTATGAAAGATTCTATTACACAAGAAGAAAGAGAAGAAATTGAAATAAAGTTATTGTTGCAGGCGATTTTTGATGTTTCGGGTTTTGATTACCGTGATTATATGCGCTCATCTATTAAGCGAAGAATAGAGAATCGAGCTCGCATAGAAAATGTAAGGACGATTAGTTATTTAATCGAAAAGGTTTTATATGAAAAAGGGTTTGTAGAAAAATTAATTGATGATTTCTCCATCAATGTAACAGAAATGTTTCGAGATCCTGAGTTTTTTGAAGCGTTTCGTTTACAGGTAATTCCGCATTTGAGAAACCTTCCTGAAATCAGGATTTGGCATGCAGGCTGTTCAACAGGCGAAGAAGCCTTTTCCATGGCTATCTTATTAGAAGAAGAAGGCCTTTACGATCGAGCAAAGATCTATGCGACGGATATAAGTGAGAAAGTTTTATCTACTGCAAAAAAAGGCATTCTTCCGTTGAACCGCATGCAAACCTATACTCGGAATTATTTAAATGCTGGTGGGAAACATGAGTTTTCTAAATACTATACTACAGATTATGATTATGCTTATTTAGACGAAAATCTAAGAAAAAACATTGTTTTCTTTCAACATAATTTAGTAACAGATGGGTCATTTAACGAATTTCATATCATAATTTGCAGAAATGTAATGATTTATTTTACAAGTGATCTTCAACTAAGTGTGAACCAATTATTCTATGAAAGCCTCTGTAAAGGGGGCTTTATGGGAATTGGTAGCAAGGAGTCTCTGCGGTCAACTCAGTTTTCAGATAAATATGCTGTTATTTCAGCTAAAGAGAATATATACAGTAAGATCTAACAGAAGGAGATGCTTATGCATTTCCTTTCCTTGTTTTATTTAGAGTGATGCTTTACATTTTTTTATTTAATGATGTTTAATTTTCTACTATTAGGGAATTACATTATCAGTAAGGGGGAGAAGAATGACAATATTAATAGTAGATGATAATCAAATCAATCTCTTTTTAATAGAGAATATACTTAAACGTGCAGGTTATACAGACTATTCCTCTCTTACATCTGCCAAAGCCATGTTCGATTATTTAGAAACAGAAGTAAAAGAATCAACAAACACATCTGTTGATTTGATTCTTCTGGATATTATGATGCCTGAAATGGACGGAATTGAAGCATGTAAGATACTACAAGATAACCCTAAGTTTAAAGATATACCAATTATTTTTGTGACAGCTATTGAAGATTCAAAAAAAGTTGCCGAAGCGTTAGATGTCGGCGGCATTGACTATATTACAAAACCAATTAACAAAACAGATTTGCTAGCCAGAATTCGTGTAGGCCTTCGATTAAAATACGAAAAAGATTGGCATAAAAAACATGAAAAGAAAATACAAGATGAACTTGAATTATCCATGCAAGTGCAAAGAGGGCTTCTTAGCAAACCTTTAATAGAAGAAAGATTTAATGTCAATGCATCCTATTTGCCTGCAAATCAATTAGCCGGAGATATGTACTATTGGCAAAAGATAGATGAAGATCGATATGGTGTAATCTTATTGGATGTAATGGGCCACGGCATTACATCATCTTTAGTGTGTATGTATATATCTTCTGCATTACGAGATGCTATTCGCAAAAACCCCGACCCTGTGGCACTAATTGAAGAACTAAATAGATGGATGAATATACTGAATCAAGAAAAAAATACGTTCCATTATTATTTTACTGCCATATATTTAGTTATTGATACGAAGAATAATACTATTGAATATGTGAATGCTGGCCATCCACCAGGGTTTTTATTAGTCGAAGATCAAAGAATTATTACCTTATCGACCAATTGTTGCCCTGTAGGATTGTTTAGAGAAATGAAAGTGAAAAAAACAACCATTGAATTTAAAGAAAAAATTCAAGTTCTTATTTATACGGATGGGGTAATGGAAGCATTAGATGATATCAATCATGATGGGCTAGAAGAATTGAAGAAATTAGTGATTAACCAGAAGTTTGATAATATTCAAATGCAGGAACCTATTGAGTATGTATTACCTAAAGAACTGCAAATTGATCAACCTGATGATATGTGTGTAATTATGATTCAAGCGGGAAATATATCGTAGATACATATACAGGAAAAAAACGTTCTATTTCAATTAAGAAATAGAACGTTTTTTATTTGCTAGATTACCAAAGCTTAAAGCCTTTAGAACCTAGTGGAGCATTTTGTATAATATCATAGATAGGGAATGTGTAAGCAATCAATATTAATGCTGCTAGAATTACAAGCCATACTTTGAAATTTTCCAAAATAGCAGGTGTTTTCTCTGCTTGTGGAGAAATTTCAGCGATTGGGAATTCTTCTTCACCTTTAGGTGCAAACCAGCAAAGTTTTACAAAGATATACAAGAAGATGATAATACCAATGAACAATAATGTGCCACCAACAGCTTGAGCAACTTGGTAAGATGCCCATGTCTTAGCAATTTCTGCACCGCCATAATCAGAGAAAGCAGAACGGCGAGGTGCACCCAGTAAACCTTCAATATGCATGGAGCTAGACATAATGGCCATACCAACAACCCAAACGATTGTTTGGATAATACCAAGGCGATTTAACTCTTTTGTAAACACTCTCCCTCTTAAGTGAGGAACCAGCCAATAAGCCGCACCGAAAAATGTTAGAATAACGGTAGTTGCCACTGTTAAGTGGAAATGTCCTGTTACCCAAATGGTATTATGGATAAGTTGGTTCATTTGGTTAGATGCATTGACAATACCACCAGCGCCTGCTGGGATAAAGATTAACATACCCATAAACGGAGCGAAGAATCTTGCATCTCCCCAAGGTAATTTTTTTAGCCAACCAAACAGTCCTTTAGCACCTTTTGAACGTCCGGCTAATTCAAACGTTGCAAACATTGAAAATGCTGTCAATAAAGAAGGAATAGATACCATCATAGTTAGAACTACTTGAACATATTTCCATGATGGGTCAATACCAGGTTCAGTCAATTGGTGATGAACTCCGACTGGGATAGAGAATAATACGAATAAGATAAATGCAAGGCGAGCAAGAGAATCTGAGAAAATTTTCCCGCCAATAATTTTTGGAATGATGGTATACCATACCATGTAAGCTGGTAATAACCAGAAATACACAAGTGCATGCCCGAAATACCAGAATAAAGTACGTGATAAAAGAATATCAACTCGTTCTACTAGGCCAAGTGACCAAGGTAACAATTGGAATAATACTTCAGCAGCTACCCCGAGAGTTGCAACAAACCACATTAAGTTATTGCAAACGACCATGAATGAAAGTAAAGGTGAAGTTTGTTTTGGATTTTCTTTGCGCCATTGTATCCAACGCATTGCTTGTGCAAGTCCTCCGATCCAAGAACCAACAATAACAAGTGTTAGGCCTAAATAGTAAATCCAGTGTGCTTGTAATGGGGCATAGAAAGTATAGAGAACAGATGCTTCATTTAAAAGAACCATCGCAGCTGCCATTGCAGTACCTGCTGTCATGACCCAAAATCCAATCCAACCTAGTAATCTTTGTTTATTTGATAGGGTACCAGATGTACGGCTAACAGCTGCAATTTGAAAACCATAGATAAAGAATGTAGTAAGTATTAAACCTAGCAAAACACCATGTACAGTTAAAACTTGATAATAGCCAATGCCAAAGGGTAATTCAAAATGCCCTGAACGAACTAAAACTTGCAATAGACCTGCAGTTCCACCCAAGAATAGAGCTATGAATGCAACATAAATATGAGCCATAGAAAGTTTAGCATCTTTAGGATTTACTTTAAGAAGCTCAGCTGTTTTTCTATTAACCTTACTTGCAACGCTTAGACTATCATTTTTGACTTTTGATTGATCGATGACTGTTTGACTCATTTTTTATCCACCACCTTAAGCATAGAATGCATTTGCGCATGGCCAACTCCGCAATATTCGTTACATACAATTAAATACTCGCCAGCTTTATCAACTGTTGTCACATATTCAGAAACATAGCCTGGTTCTAACATCATGTTGACATTCGTACCGGATATTTCAAAGCCATGTACAACATCTTTAGAAGTAGCTATAAACTTAACCTTAGATCCTACAGGTACTTCTAGTTCTGGTGGGTTATAGTAAAAGGCAGAAGCGAGTACTACTATTTCATAATCCCAATCTTTACCGGAAACTTTGTGAACACCAGGTTTGTTAAATGGTGCAATTTGATCTACCTTTTCATGATTTATTGTGTTTTTGGCACTCGGTGGATGACTGCCGTTATGAAATGCCATGATTCCTGTAATTAATAAAAATACGATTAAAGATCCGCCACCAAATAAAAGCCAATACTTTTCATATTTATGCAGATGCATTTTTTTCCCTTCTTTCCTTTATTTAAAAACGTTCTAAAAATAGGCCAAAGCATGCAGCCCACGTAATTACTATAAAAGCGCCTAACGCAAATACTAAATAGAGTGTTCCTTTTAGGTTTTCTTCTTCTTCATGTTTCTTGGGTGCCATCGAAATCGCTCCTTTCAATTAAATCAAAACATTTATTCTGCAAAAGTTTGCAAGAGAGGAGCTTCTTCAATAAATAATCTAGAACGAGATGAATTAAGTTTTCACTTCATCCCTAAGAGTGGGCTGTGACTAACCGAAGAAAGAAGGCTTCTCTGAATAAAGTTTTGTTTTATTGTTTGAGTAAATGATATAAAAAAAATATAGGTTTAGATGTGATAAAAATCACACCTTCTTACAAAAAGTGTGAAAGAAGTGTGAATAGGAATGTGTGTTTTAGAAGGTTAACTAGCTGAGATGATAAAAATCTAGGAAGAATAGTGATATGAGGAGGGGGTGTGAATGGGAGCACCTTTGGAGAGTGATTAAAAACTCCCAGATTTGTCTTTAACAAATTATGAGTAATCTGGATATAAAAAAAGAAGCTTTGAAAAAAGCTTCTTTTTTCTAACTCGGATCCATCGCTAGCAATATGGTTAACTTTCCGATGGCATCTATTTCAACAGGAAGTATGATTGCTTGATTATAGCCAAGCAGTTTTGTATGGCCCACCATAACAGTTGGTGGTGTAATATCTAATACTAATTGTTGTGCAGCAACATATGTACAAAGATTGCCAGCAATCATATTGCCAAACTCTCCTGTAAAAGATTCCAGCATTTCACCTTCAAGCTTCATTCCGAACATGGCTTCACTAATAGTACTGAAAGTTTCTGGAGAGGAATCTATAATAATTCTTCCCTTTAAATCTCCCACCATGCCGATTAAAACTCCGATTTCGGATTGTTCGTAAGGTTCTTTAGAAATGGATGGAGCTGAGACATGGACGTCGTTCGGTAATACAGTTTTAAGTGATTGAATCATGCTATTGAGTATAGTTTGTACTTGTATCGATGTGCTCATTGAGAACTCCTTATGTTATGACCTTTTTAATATAGTATCACGCAGCAAAAGAATTGAATAGTTGTTGACGTCACATAGTTTTTTTATTATGATGAAATTAACAAATGAGAATGATTTTCATATTCACTGATTATTTTCTTTAAAAGGAGCGTTTCAGATGGTTTATGCATTCATTGGTGCAACTCTTATTATTTATGGGGCAATAGGCAAATATATTTTTAATCAAACCTCTACGCATTTAAAATAATTTTTTTAATCCTTCTAATAATAGAAGGATTTTTTTATTATAGGCATGGTAAAATAGCGTTAAGGCAAAAAAGGAGGAAATGATTTTCATGAGTCATTTTGAAGAACAACTACATCTGCTGCTAAAACAGACTGCAATGCAATATTTAATCTATCAACATAACGAAGACCAGGAAAGGCTTCAAAAAACGAAATTATTTGCTGAAAAGCTAATTAATAAAGAATATATGATTGCCTTTGCAGGTCATTTCTCTGCAGGTAAATCTACTATGATTAATGCGCTGACAGGGGATGATCTCCTTCCTTCTTCTCCTATACCAACAAGCGCAAACGTTGTAAAAGTACATAAATCGGATGAGAACTATGCCATTGCATACCTAGTAGATCAAGATCCTATCAAATTTGATGACGGATATGATATTAAAACAGTAAAAGAATTCGCTAAGAACGGTGCCTTGGTTTCTCAAATTGAAATTGGCCATAAAGATTCTGTTTTGCCAAAAGGCATAACAGTAATGGATACACCAGGTGTGGATTCGACTGATGATGCGCATCGTTTATCTACGGAAACAACACTGCATTTGGCTGATATTGTTTTTTATGTAATGGACTATAATCATGTCCAATCAGAATTAAACTTCCAATTTACAAAGAATTTAATGAAGCATAATCCTAATGTTTATCTTATTGTGAACCAAATTGATAAACATAAGGAGAGTGAACTAACCTTTCAGGAATTTTCCGATTCGGTGTATCAATCGTTCTCAAATTGGGGCGTAGAACCCAAAGGGATTTACTTTACCTCATTAAGAGACTTTAATCTTCCTTACAATGATTATAATAAAGTAAAAGAAATAGTCATGAATAGTATGGAAGGTTGGCAAGATCATTTAATTGCTGGAGGTAAGACAGCCCTTGAGCAGCTTCAAATAGAACATGCACAATATTTAGAAACTAATAAAAAACAGCTATTAGAAAATAATGAAGCCATTTTATCGCAAGAAGAGTGGGAAAATAACGAAGAGATTACAGCAGACTTTGAAGTTGTACTTCAACAGTTGAAATTGTATTCAGCATCAAATTGGCAAAAGAATTTTGATCACAGCCGTGATGAATTATTAGAAAATGCTGCAATAATGCCTTTCGAATTACGAGAAAAATTGAAATGTTATTTGGAAAGTGTACAGCCAGATTTCAAAGTTGGTATGCTTTTTTCTGGTAAAAAAACGCAAGCAGAAAAGGATCAGCGCAAGGAATCTCTGTATTCACTTTATAAAGAAATAGCGTTCTCCCAAATTTCTGGTCATATGCGCTCTTTAATGAAGAGCTCATTGAAATTAGTTAATGCTTTAACCGATGATTTTTCTCATGAAATCGATGATTTTGATTTGCAGCCACCATTTTCCGTAATTGAAGAACAAGTGAAACTTGATTCTGGTATTACAGGGGATGCGCTTTTAAACTTCGCCAATCGTGTAGCAAGTGCCACAAAGAGGTGGTATAAGCAAGACACGGATCAATGGAAGTTTGAAAAAAGCGCTTATATTGAAGAGTTGTCCTTTACGACAGTTGAGCCCTTAAAGAAAAAATGTGCAGTCTTGAAAAACAAAGTAGAAGTAATTGATGGCGCAAAAGCAATTGAAGAACAGGAAAAATATTTTGCTATCCAAAAAACGGTCTCGATTCAGACAATGAATCCTGAAGCAGAACAATGTGTATCTGAGTGGGAGCAAGAACATGAAAAGGCAATGGGCAATATCCGGCCGTTTGATCCATCTATGCTCGTAAAAAAAGAGGAGCAGGATCAAGAAGAGGAATTGGAGGATAAAATTTCATCTCCATCTATACACTCGACAACTGCTCTTCAAAACGCTGTAAGGACAGCAAGCGCTATTGAACCAATTCAAGGATTTTCAGAGGTTGCAAATTATTTAAAAAATAAAGTGAACCGCTTAAAGCAAAAAGACTTTACAATTGCACTTTTTGGAGCATTTAGTGCAGGGAAATCTTCTTTTTCAAACGCATTGATGGGGCAAAAAGTGCTTCCAGTGTCACCAAATCCTACGACAGCTGCTATTAATAAAATTCGTCCTATTTCAGAAGGCCATCCGCATGAAACGGCAGATGTCCACTTAAAGACTATTGGACAATTAGAAAATGACATTATTGCAAGTTATGAAGCAATTGGTATTACGATTCGTTCGCTAAATGAAGCATATGATCGGGCAGAAGAGGCTTTAGCTAAACCACTCGACGATGAAAGACTGCATGTTCATAAATCCTTTGTGCGTGCCTTCAAAGAAGGCTACCCTACATTTAAAGAAAAATTGGGCAATACTATCAGGACAAACCGCGAAGAGTTTGAAAAGTTCGTAGCCGAAGAAAGCAGAAGCTGCTTTGTCGATAGTATTGATTTCTATTACGATTGTGAATTAACCCGTTTAGGTGTGACATTAGTAGATACACCAGGAGCAGACTCTATAAATGCACGGCATACGGGGGTTGCGTTTGAGTATATTCGTAATGCGGATGCTATATTATTTATCACGTATTACAATCACGCATTTGCAAAAGCCGATCGAGAATTTTTAATTCAACTTGGGCGCGTGAAGGATGCATTTGAACTAGATAAGATGTTCTTTATCGTTAATGCAATTGATCTTGCAAAGGATGCAGAGGAAGCAGAAGACGTAAAAGATTATGTGAAACAAGAACTCCAACGTTTCGGCATTCGCCATCCAAGACTATTTGGTGTTTCGAGTTTATTAGCATTGCAAGAAAAATTAGAAAGTCAGGATTTACACTCTGGTTTGCCAGTGTTTGAAGAGAATTTCCATCATTTCTTATCAGAAGAATTGACAGCACTAGCAGTTCAAGCACTAGCTGAAGAAACGGAAAAAGCTCAAGAAAGACTTCGGATATTGATCCAGCAAACTGAAGACAATATGAAGCGAAAAGATGAACGTCTTGCTGAACTAGCTAAGTTAGAACAGTATATCCACACAAGATATATGCACTCTGCATCTCAAACGATAACAAAAGATACAAAACAGGAACTGGATGAACTGCTCTACTTTGTATTACAGCGAGTTTACTATCGATACCCGGATTTCTTTAAAGAAGGCTATAACCCTACAACCTTCGCATCAAAATCATCTTCAGTTGCATTAGCCATTGCTTTGAAAGAAGTCCTAGCAAGTTTAGGGTTTGATTTTGAACAAGAAATGCGTGTTACTAACTTTAGAATTGCGAAATTTATCATGAAAAAAATTCACGAACGAGACCAAGATGATATGAAACAGCTCAAAGACATTAATGCTAGTTTTTCATTTATGCCATTTGAGGCAGAAGAACCTAATATTTTAGAATTCGTTGGTCCTTTTTCTGATAGCAAACCATATGAATCCGTTAATAAATATTTTAAAAATAATAAGTCCTTTTTTGAAAAAGGCGATAATTTGAAGTTGCGTGAAGCACTTGAAGAGCTAACTAAACCAGATGCCAAAAAGTATTTAGATGAACAATCAGCACGCATGAAAAAATGGCTTGAAGACATTATTGGAAAACTTGCTGAAGAATTGCGTCTACACATCTCTAGACAAGCTATTAACCAAATTGATATCGAAAAAACGTTGCTTCATGAAGGTACGAAGCTTGAAGAATGGAAACACATTTACAACACACTAATGAATGGGGTGGAGAAGTGATGGGTGAAGTTTTTCTTTCAGTAAAGGATATTCCTCTTGACTCTCAAGAAAAATATAAATGGATTGATGCTCGTTTTAATCTCCAGAATTCTGCCGAAGGATCGACTGTTTATCAAAAACAGCACATTGCAGAAGCTGTTTACTGGGATTTGGAGAAGGACTTATCAGACATGGAGCAACATGCAGGACGCCACCCAATGCCAACGAAAGATAAACTACAGGCTCTATTTGAACAAAGTGGATTGCAAATGGACGATTCTATACTAGTCTATGATCAAGGCGGAACACCATTTGCAGCAAGAGCGTGGTGGTTACTAAAGTATGGCGGGTTTCAGAAAGTACAGATTGTCCAAGAAGGTTATAATGCTTTAGTTAATGAAGGCTTTAAAACGTCGACCGAATTGCCTGTTGTCCAACAGACAAGCTTAAACTTAAAATGGCAGGAACACCTATATGCAGACCGCATAGCAGTAAAGGAAATCGTAGATGGTCATGTGGATAGAACATTGCTTGATGCCCGATCGAACGCCCGCTATAAAGGAGAGATAGAGCCGATAGATCAAATTGCCGGCCACATCCCAGGAGCAATAAATTATGATTGGGAGCAATTATTACAAGATGGTAAACTTTGTCCTAATGAATCATTGTTGGAATTAGTATCTAAGAAAGAACCGATTACGGTTTATTGTGGAAGTGGCGTTACTGCTGCCCCGTTATTCGCTATGCTAAAGGAAATGGAATATGAAGACATACAGTTATATACTGGAAGCTACAGCGATTGGATTCAACACTTTGATATAGAGAAAGTTTAATATAAACATCCGCATTTTAGGAATGCGGATGTTTTTTATTTCAAATTACAAGGGATTTCTTTTTTTATGTCGAATGTTCTCGTTAAGAGTGTTGGAAGCGGGGGGATTAGTATAATTACTAGAGATCATGCATTAGAGATGATTACTGAAAATTTTAATGAGTTCTTTGATGAGTTAGAAAATATGACCCAATTAGAAACAGAAGCATTAAAAAATGAAATTCAAGGACGAAATATGTATATTCAGCAGCTGAAAAGTGAAAAAGAACTATTGTTAAAAGAAATAGGCATCATCAAGAAGGTAAATAACAATCTTTTAGAAGAAAGGAAGAAATTACGAAAGGAAATAGATGCGAAAAATAAAATCATGGACTTCACGGATGGCATGATCGTTCTACTTAATAAAAAATGTACCCTAGAGGAAAAGCAAAAAGTAATTGAACATCTATTTAGAATAGGCATTGACGATGAAAATTCAAAGTTATATATAGAAGAATTTATTGACGTTCTTTCCAATTGTTTAAGTTTATTAGATGTGAATCAAAGCAAAAGAATAAAAAGTCTATTAAAGAAAAATATTGATTTTTATCATGAGCTTTTTTCAAATACAACTCCTCAAGCTCAATTAAAAATCTTACACATGTACAAAGTGAAAAATTGGAGTGAGCTGCTAGAAAATTTCTTAGAAAGAACTGTGCAATCTAATAGCTTAAAGCGCTTTTCTGATATAGAAGGTCTAAATCTACTTTTATACATAATTTATTATAAGAAATTAAGCAAACTTGAACAAAATAAAACGTTTAAACTTTATTATCATGATCAGAATAAACCACTTTCTGCGAAGCTATATAAAAGTTATCATGACTATTCGCTAAGCAAAACTTTACGAGAGCTAAACAAATTTATTTCTATCATTAGTGAAGAACAAAAAAATATAGACTTGTTAAAAGGAGAAATTATACAATATTTCCTTGAGAAAGTTTTTACTGCAAAGGAAGTAGAAAATTATAGAATGTTTAAGAAGTACAATATTCAAACTGCGGAGAAGAAAACTAAACAATTCGGTATAAACTTTAGTGAATTAAGAAAATATGGTTATCAAATATCTGGTCGGACAGATGAACAACGTTGGCAAGCTTTAAATGATTTTGTAGAAGAATACGGTTTAGAGGTAACTGTAGCAGAGTTATCAAAGAGAATTAAACTTAAATCCAGAGAAGAAGACCAAAAAAAGTATTCCAATGCACTTTGTAAATGGAACAGCGATTTGGAAAAGTTAAAAATACAATATTATCGTGGAGATTTTCCTTGGCCGAATTTTGAAAAAAAAAATTAGTGTTATCGGTGTGTGAAAATAGACTGTCTTACGCTATCCAACCCATTTATATTTATATTGATTTTTTGAAGCTTAGCTTGTAGACTTATTAAGGTAGTGCTTCTGAAAGAAATGGTATAAACAAGATTGTTTATAATTTTTTTAAGAAAAGTATTGCATTTATAAAAATGTCGGTATATAATTAATCTTGTCTTTAACGCGGAAGTAGTTCAGTGGTAGAACATCACCTTGCCAAGGTGGGGGTCGCGGGTTCGAACCCCGTCTTCCGCTTAATAGTAGAATGGTCTGGATTACTAGTAGGACATACATAATTTTCGGCTTTTAGCTTGAAATTCTATTTCTAACAAGCGCCCATAGCTCAATT
>NZ_BJVD01000002.1 GCF_007988965.1 Rummeliibacillus stabekisii | reverse complement strand
TAGAAGGCCCCTTGGTCAAGCGGTTAAGACACCGCCCTTTCACGGCGGTAACACGGGTTCGAATCCCGTAGGGGTCATAATAAAAAAACTCTTGGAAAATTTCCAAGAGTTTTTATTTTGCACTTTTTAAGCATAAGGTATTCCTTAATCCTAGGCGGACTTTATATACGTGTTATCGTAGTTCTATAGTGAAGTGCTCATTTACTTGTTTAGTGCTTCCAATTCTATTAAAACTTTTTTAAATTGAAGCTCTGCATCTAGAATGATATGTTGCAAATCTTTTGTGATATTGTTTACCTGTTTTGTTTCAATTCTAATATGATCCACATTCATATTAACTTGATTTATAAATTCTGCTACATTATTCGCTAGCTTGCGTACCTCTTCTGCCACAATACTAAAACCCTTTCCTTGGTCTCCTGCACGTGCAGCTTCAATGGCTGCATTTAATGCTAATATGTTTGTTTTCGTGGCTATGCTTCTCATTAATTGAGATACTTCACTTATTAATTGAGTCTGTTTAGTTAGTGATTGCAAAGCATCCATCTTGGATTCAGTGTTTTCCGTAACAGCTTTTACTAAGTTAGTTGGAATCTCTTTTAATTGGCGGGTGGTAGAGATAGTTTTATTTTCCCGTTCTGTAATATCAGTTGCAATCTTTAAGATACCTTCTATTTCACCTGCCTTGTTTAGGACAGGAATATAGGTAGCTTCAAGCCATACAGTTTTTCCATATTTATTAATACGTTCAATTTTTTCTTGAAATCGAACACCTTGCTTTAAATTTTCCCATAATGCAATGTATTCTTTGCTGCTTGAAAATTCATGTGTACAGAATTGTTCGTGTTTCATGTTTAACATTTCATTAGCTGTATAATTCAGTGTGTTTGCAAAGTTTTCATTTGCCCAGATGACTTCCCGATTCAGGTTAAATTCCACCATTGCTAAATTTTTTTCAAGCGCCAACAATACAAATTGCTCATTTAATATTTGAGAGCTGCCTGTTATAAGGTTAGTTTTAATGTTCTTTTTCCTCTCATTATATGTATTTCCTTTTTCCTATTTTAAAAAGAATTAAGTGTAATTATACCATTAGACTAATTCCTTTGATATATATTTCTTTGTAGAAAAAGGTAATAATAATTAAAGAACCAATAAAAAAGCATCCCTTATAAAAGGGATGCTGGAAATTCAATAGGTAAGCCGCCTTTGCCGTAATTTTAAATATCGAAAGTTTTAAACCACCACTCCTCAAAGTGGGTGTTCGCAGAGCATTTCATGTTCGTCCGCATCAAGGTGGATGCGGCATACCAGTCCGTACTCAATTAAAACTCCCTATTACAGCTTAAAGGTTAAAACTTCATATTATTACGTACAACGCAGCTTGTATTCATATAATACTCCCCTTGAAGGCAATCCGCAAGAGAGAACACCTATGAAATTATTGGGAAAATAAATCTTACTTTTTCTTCATTGTATAGAAGAAAATAAAAAAGCATATGCCTATGATTCAGGCCTAAGCTTCAGAAAGAACGTGTTGGGTAAGCGTAGTAATATCGATTGGCGTCTTCTCAGAAACTACGTCTGCCAAGATGACATTTTTAAAGTACTTTACACATGTAGGAAGAGGAATTTTCAATAACTTTGTTAATGCTTCCTCATACATGCTTACAAATTCCTTATCGGTGTTTCCTCTTTTCAACTCAGAGAAAGCTTCATAGAAGAGATCGAGCTTATCCGCAAATTCTAGCAATAGTCCTTCAAGCGTTGAATCTTTTCCTTCTTTCATGCGATCAAAGAATATTTCTTGGAATTCCTCAGGGATTTCGTGAAGGATGAATTTTTCCATCATTTTTTCTTCTACATGTGAAATCATCTGTTTTAATTCTGGTGATGCGTGTTTGACAGGGGTCTTAATATCACCAATGAAGACTTCCGCAAAGTCATGGTTAATCGTTTTTTCATAAAGTGACTTCCAATCAACTGTAGCCCCCTCCATTTCCTCTAGGGTACCGAAAAACATGGCGTATTGGGATACTTTCCAGGAATGTGCTGCCACGTTATGCTCTTCAAACTTAAAACGTCCTGGACAACGAATAATTCTTTCTAAATCCGTTAAACTTGTAAAAAATCTATGAATGCCTATATTAATCACTTCCTTGAAAATAGTATATGCCTTGCTAAAAAAATGTGAACATAAAAATGCGTATTAGGGTTTACTACAATCAGTGCAATAAAGCACATCAGAGAAAAATTTTGTAGCTTCACCCTTATTATAGTCGGAAAAATAAAAGTTATCCGGTTATTTACGGAAACGTAAACAGATCTTTATTTTGTATTTACATATTCGCTGTTATTCGTATATTTCATTATGAATGAACTCATATTTATCTATTTGAAAACTATTACAATAAAGAAGTTTCACCTTTTTGTTGATTGCATGTCTAGTCAATTTCTATTAAGGTAAAAGTAATAAATAGATAGAAAAGGAAGCAGAAGATATGCTGTATTCAACTGGCGTTTTTATCCATGTATTAAGTGCAATATTATCAATCGGCCCATTCTTTGTCCTTTTACCTATGCTTAAGAAAATGAAGACTGCTCTAATACATGAAGAAATGGTTGCCTATGTAGCAACGTTCCAGATAGCCATTCGTGTCGTGAAGCATGCGGGCCATGTTTTAATCATATCAGGAATATACTTGCTCTGGCGTAGTGGTTATTCGATTGCAACGCCATTTATAGCCGCTACAATTGGACTTTTGGTTGTATCGCTCTTTTTTCTAGCGAAAGCATTCAAACCGACAATGCGCACGTTTAATACTCCAGAATATGACCAACAACAATTTGTTGGTAAGCTAAAAAGAGCTACATGGATCTACGTAATTCTATTAACCTTAATGTTATGGTTCATGGTGACAAAACCTGTTTTATGGTGATTCATCGATGGCTCGATGAATCAATAGAAGAATTACTAATAATCCTACTTCTATAATGTGAGATTAATGAAAATAGGTGGAAAATATGAGATTAATGAGAATCGCTCTGATCCTGCTTGCTGTTATTCTGATCTTCTTCGGATGGACAGCATATAAAGAAAAAGGACAGAAGGAGCGCATCAATGAAATTATTAATAAACAGCAATATGTTAATGAAATAGAAGTAAAAGATCCTAACAAAGGTAAAATCATTTGGACCACAAAGTCTGAAGCAAACCAATTCAAAGAGCAATACCCTTTAAGCCATATTGAAAACCTCAAAAAAGAAGATCGAAATCAATTTGCTGAAAAACCGGATTATACTATTATTTATAAAGCAAAAGGCAAAGAACTATACAAGGTGGAGATCCTTCATCTTTTAGATAATAATAAAGTTAGCAAAGAAATGAATTCTTTTGTATTCCATGCGAATGATGAAGAATATATTATTTATTGGGCAGAACAGCAAAAAGTATTCGAGCAATCGTCTAATACACAAAAATTGCTTGAACGTATTCAGAAAAAGTAAATGCTTAGTAGATGCATTGTAAGATAAATAATTGCCCAAGAAATAATCCATATGAGTAAATGTTATAATAGAAGGAGTTTAAGACAAGGAGTGTTCCTGTGACAAAGTGGTATAGTGTTTTCCCTAAAAATCCAATTCTTAGCGGATTGGCGTGGCTCTGCCTTTGTTTTATTCCATTCTATATGATTTTTGATACATCACAAAAGCTAGAAAGCTCTATTGCAATTGCTATTCTACTTTTATATCTTATCTGTTTTCGGTTTGCCTATACTGCGACGAATGGACTTCTTTATTTGTGGATAGCTTTTGGCATGGCCATTAATGCGGTAATGACCGTTTTATTTGGATATATCTATTTTGCATTCTTCACGGCATTTTCAATCGGCAAAATTCATCATACGGTAGGATTTTATATCATGTATGGTTTGCATATTGCGTTGACGGTAGGCTCTGTTATTGGCGGCTTCTTTATAGAAACAGATGTATTCATTCAAGAACTTCCTCTTATTGTCGTTATCTTGTTTAGTGCAATAATGGGTCCCTTCTATTTATATAGCGAAAGTAAAAGCAAGAGGCTCCAAGGTGCGCTACAGACGGCTAATGCTAGGATTTCTGAGTTGAGTATATATGAAGAGAGGCAGCGGATTGCAAGAGACCTGCATGATACATTAGGACAAAAACTATCTATGATTGGTTTGAAAAGCGATTTGGCTGTACGTTTAGTGCAAAAGGATCCCAATGCGGCGATTCAGGAATTGAATGATATACGTCAAACATCCTCTATTGCATTGAAAGAGGTTCGTGAAATGGTCTCCAACATGAAAAATGTAAAACTGCAGGAGGAAATGCAACACGTCCAGCAAATCTTAAAAGCTGCGGATATTAGACTAAAAGTGGAAGGTAATCCTCAGTTTGATGCTATACCAACGATGTTAAGCAATTCGTTAAGCATGTGTCTGAAGGAAGCAGTAAATAATATTGTACGACATAGTCAAGCAACAGAATGCTCAGTCGCTATTAGTCAAACTTCAGATATGATTGAGTTGGTTGTAAAAGATAATGGAATTGGCATTAAAAAAGGTGTAAAGAGAAATACAGGTAATGGGTTAAACGGTTTAAAGGAACGTGTGGAGTTTGTGAATGGCGAGCTAGAGGTCAAAGATAATGATGGTACATTTATAAAAATCACTGTGCCTATTGTTAGGCCGCCAACAGAATAGCTCAAGTATCACATGAGATACTTGAGCTATTTAACATACATATGACTGAAATGTGAGTTTTATTTATTCAACTAGTCAAAAACATTAAAAATTTTCTTTTTAAAGATAAAATTCATGAAAAAGAAAAGGATATATTGTTTTAATGTCGAATTGTAAATAGTAAGAAAATTAAAAAATATAAAGGGGTTGGGTGGAAATGAATCAAGAAAATCAAAGAGCGATACAAGATGATTACCCAGATGACTTTGCTTGGTGCTATGGATGCGGACGTAATAATAATGAAGGAATTCATGTAAAGACATATTGGGAGGGTGACCAAACGGTTTCTTCTGTTCTTCCGGATAAAAAGTATACAGCTTTACCAGGCTTTGTGTACGGGGGTTTTTTAGCTTCATTTGTGGACTGCCATGGCACTGGTTCGGCATCATTAGCGTTGCATCGAAAAAAAGGCCATCAACCGGGCGACGGTGTCGAAGCGCCTCGTTTTGTCACAGCTTCTTTGCATGTTGATTATTTAAAACCCACACCTCAAGGTATTACCTTAAAGGCAACTTCAGAAGTGGAAGAAATCCATCCGAAAAAATTCAGGGTGAAAACCCAAATTCACGCAGGCGACCAACATGTGGCGAACGGAGAAGTAGTAGCAGTCGTAATGCCAGATACTTTTATAAAAGATAAAGATTAATATAAAAAGAAAACTTCATAATAGAGGGGAAGAGAAAAATGTTTAATCCACAAGACTTCGGAGAAAAATTAAAAGAATTGCGTATTCATAATGGGTACTCCATGCTGTCGTTAGGAAAAGCAATCGGCACATCTGCAAGCCGTATTAAAAGCTGGGAGATGGGCGAAAGTGTACCTTCCGCAAGCTGGATTGTGAAGCTGAGCAATATATTGCAAGTATCAGCAGATGAATTGTTGTTAAATATGCTTGAGGAACATGCACCTAAAGCAGATAAGCCATTTCCTAAAAAGAGGAACGTCATTTTAAATGATTTGAATATATTGCTGCATGAGCTAGATAAAAAAGATCTGTGGGAACTCTATACACTAGCTGAGTTAAAGGCTATGCAAAAAGAAGTAACACTATAACTTGATCTTACTCTAAAAATGCTGTGTTTAAGTTATATCCCTGTGAATCTTCTATTAAAGAACTTTCTTCTTATATAACTATTTCTGGAGGGCTTGAATGGAAATATACCAGTTCAGAAAAGATGTTGGTAAAAAAAACACAAAATTCGACTCAGATTTTATTCTGTCACGTGTTGCACAAACCCAGAGCTTATCTCAAATTGTGTGTATGTATCTTGAGGAGAATGGTAAGATTGGATATCATCAAGCTGTTGTACCTCAGTTATTTTTAGTTGTAAACGGTGAAGGTGTTGTTCGGGGGAATTCAGAGGAAGAGATAAGGGTTAATAGTGGAGATGCTGTCTTTTGGAATAAGGGAGAATGGCACGAAACCAAAACCGAAACAGGATTAACGGCTATCGTGATAGAGTGTGAAGCATTAGACATTTCATCATTAATAGCTCTATAGAAAGATAGCTGACGAGTATTTTAAAAGAGCGGGAGTAAAGAAGGGGTGGCAGTTACCACTCCTTTTTCTTTTGTATTTTAAAAGAAAAAGGGTAGTTTATTGGATATTTATAGAAATTAATACTTCACCTTAAATATAAAAGGATGTATTCTTCAACTTTCTTTGTAATATTTCAGCGTAAAATGCTTCGTTTTTCATCAATTTTGCCTCATTTTAACCCAATTTCAAATAATATTTTATATTTTTTCTATGTTTTTATCTGTTCCTTCATTTTTATAAGTTGAATTAACAGTATTTTAACCCTCTTTTTTCCATGATCTTTCATCCTATACATGCCAACTATTCGACGTATAATTTTAAAAAAATTAAATTGTTCATGTATAAATAGTCAGATAATTGGGAAAGAATGTAACACGATTGTTACAGCGCCAACATCTTTTAGCAATAGTTATGACATATGGGCGTGGTAAAGTTATTCGTGTTAGTACAAAGGAGGTCGTTTTTGAACGATGAAAAAATATTTAATTGCACTAGCAGGTGTATTCGCATTAGGAACTGCAGCTTTAACTACTCAAGCGTCAGCTGCTAGTTACAAAGTGGAAAAAGGAGATACACTTTGGAGCATCTCACAAGATGAAGACGTATCCGTAAAGGATCTAAAAAAGTTGAACAATCTATCTTCTGATATTATTGTTCCAAAACAAAAATTAAATACTGGTAAGAATGAAGAAAAGTCATATAAAATAAAAAAAGGCGACACATTATATAAAATCGCAACTGAAAAAGGTGTTTCTGTTGGAGATTTAAAAGCAATTAATGGACTTGCCGGAGATACTATTTATGTGGGACAAACTCTTGCATTAACTGGAGAAAAAGCAAAAGTAGAAGCTGCCTCTACACAACAAGTAGAACCAAAAGCAGCTAACCCTGTTGCAGCAGCTCCAGCAAAACCTGCTGCCCAACAACAACCAGCTACACAACCATCATCAGGTAAAACAATGACTGTGACAGCAACAGCATATACACCTAATTGTGCTGGTTGTTCTGGTGTAACTGCCACAGGCGTTAATGTAAAAGCAAATCCACATATGAAACTAATCGCAGTTGACCCAAGTGTCATTCCGCTTGGTTCAAAAGTGTGGGTTGAAGGATATGGTACAGCTATTGCAGCCGATACAGGTGGCGCAATTAAGGGACACAAAATTGACCTATTAATGCCAAACAATAGCCAAGCGAATAGCTGGGGCGTACGTACAGTAACAATAAAAGTATTGAATTAGTATTCAAATTCAACAATAGGTAATCAAAGAAAACGTTCGTAATGCAACCCGCATTATGAGCGTTTTTTTTTTAGATGGTTTACAATAGGGGTATCAAAAAACGGATGGGTGTAGATCAAAATTAATAAGACTAAACTTCTCCAATGGGTTAAAGTGGTTTTGCCAATATTATTAATGGTTTTTGCCATTCATGAGATCGCTAAAATTATAGGGAATGTAGATCGCCATGAAATAGCTGTTCAAATAGAAAATTTAGATATTCGAACAGTTGCTTTTACTGCCTTGTTATCTCTAGTGCTCGTTTTTCCTATGTTCTTTTATGATTACTTTATCGTTAAAAAGCTAAAATTGAATAGACCATTACGAAAATTAATGAAAGAGTCACTAATTATTAATTCATTCTCGAATTTAATAGGATTTGGTGGGTTAGTCGGCGTTTTGCTGCGTACGCACTATTTCAAGAAGAAAGAAGTTGACAACACCTCTTTCTTTAAAACGATTGCCTCGGTCACGCTCTTTTATTTGGCGGGCCTTTCCCTGTTTACTTGGATATTGCCTTTATTCTACTGGGATTTTCCTCTTTTCAAAGAGCATAAAATCGTTGTTTTTGCAGCAGGTTTAATTGGTTTATATTTACCTTTTCTCATTATTAAAGCTATCATACAGTTACTTTCAAAGAAGACAACCAAAAAGCACGTACTATCTGATGTATTACTGGTTTGCGTTTCAACCTTAGAGTGGCTCGGTGCTTTTACTTTTATTGTCGTGCTTATCCATCTTTTAAAAATACCAATCAGTATAGAATCTGTTATTCCTATCTTTGTTGTTGCGTCATGTGCCGGCATTGTCAGTATGATTCCTGGTGGGCTAGGTTCATTTGATTTGGTTTTTATATGGGGAGCCCAAGCTCTTCAAATACCGGAAGAATCGATTCTAATCCTATTGCTCTTTTATCGAGTAGGCTATTATGTTATTCCTTTTTTGGCAGGGCTGTTACTCTTTGTACGAGAGTTGTGGGGAAAGTTCAATGTGAGCTTTAATGCCATTCCAAGGTTTTTCCTTGAAAAAACCAGCCATATACTTGCCACAGCGTTTGTATTCCTAGCTGGACTTATTTTGCTGGTATCTTCTGTAGCGCCGAGAGCTATAGAAAGCATTCGCTATGCAAAGGAGCTAATGTCTTTTCCAATAGTCAATATTTCTCACCAATTGGCGGTGGCGACAGGCTTTGTGCTGCTGGCATTATCAAACGGCATATCGTATAAAGACAAAAATTCATATCGCATGACAGTGTTTGTATTGTTATTCGCTTCAGCACTTTTTATTGTGAAAGGTATCCAGTATAAGCAGGCCTTATTTATGTTGTTTGTAGCTGGGCTTTTGTTTTTGTCACGGGGCCGCTTCTATCGAGAGAGCTACATTGTAACGTGGGGTAGAAGCATATTAAATACTTTCATTATTTTGGCTATTTTACTGCTTTATATTGTTATTGGATTATTCGCATATCCAACGATAAAATATTCAATGCCGCAAAAGCTACAACCATTTTTTATCACAGATTCTAGCGATTTATGGAAAAGTGCTTTTATGGGTTTGATTGTTGTACTTATTGTAGTAGTCTGCGAAGTGTCACTGCGCAAATTAACGCAGTTTAAAAAAATATCTTCGCGCGAATATGAAGAAGAAATCTTTATCCACCTGAATAAATATGGAGGAAAAGAGTTATCGCATCTCATTTTCTTGCATGATAAGTATGTCTATTGGAATTCGAAAAAGACGGTCCTCTTTCCTTATCAGGTAGTCGCAAATAAACTAGTTGTGCTGGGCGATTTAGTTGGAGAGAAAGCAGATTTCAGAGAAGCCATTGAAGAATTTATCACGTTTGCTGACCGGTATGGTTATACGCCCATTTTCTATGAAGTAAGTGATTCATTCGTCCCTTACTTGCATGGTTTTGGCTATCTTTTCTTTAAGTTCGGGGATGAAGGGTATATTGATTTAAAAACGCCATTACCCGACTCAAATGGGTTGCGGAAGATAGAAGACACATTTAAGAAGAAGGGGTGCCATTTTGAAATATGGCCTCCACCTCATTCAGAGGATGAACTGAAGCAGCTTCGCCAAATATCAGATGAATGGTTAAATAATCGTAAAGAAAAAGGCTTTTCGCTAGGCTATTTCAATGAATCGTATCTCCAATATACGCCGGTTGCTGTTGTAAAAAGAAATCAACATGAAATTGTAGCCTTCGCAAATTTAATTCCGCTTTATGACCAAGAGCAGACAGTTACAATCGACTTAATACGTTTTAAAAAAGACTTTTTGCCTGAGCATATTTTAGACTACTTATTTTTAAATATCTTTCTGGCAAGTGAACAACAAGAATTTAAGCGTATAAATGTGGGGATGACACCTCTTTCACATGTAGGAATTTCACGATTTGCCGGTATAAGCGAAAAAATCGCAACGCGCATTGTTGTTGAAGGTGAGGGCTATTATAGTTCTCCTGCCATCCAGCGTATTAAAGAGACATATATTAACGAGTGGGAAACTAAATATGTTGCCTATCGCAAAAAGACATCATTGCCTTTTACTATTCTGCAAATCATGATGTTGATAGGTGATAATAATTTTTCAAATATGAGAATGCAAGTAACCGAAGTGAAGCAATCAAGAAAGAGAACATAGCATTTTGCGCTATGTTCTCTTTTTTCTTATTTTCTTATTTTAAATACTTGATTATAAATTGTATCTATTGTAAGATATAAAAAATCAGAAAATTCAACTAAAATAAGGAGTGTACAGATGAACCCATCTAGATTTGAAACGTATTTATTAGACGAAGAAAAGGAAGAGACAATGGAAAGTACTACAAACGAAGAAATGATTCCTCTTGAAGAACTAACACAGTTTCCTGCAGGTTTTTTCAGCGAATTATAATCAATACAACATGCCTACGCAGCCAAATCTATGGCTGTTTTTTTATTTGTAATCTAATCCGAAAAGGATAATGGCTTTGAAAACATTGGCTAATGCAGTATGATGAAAAAACGAGGTGATGGATAAATGGCAATTGATGAACAAATTTTAGAATGGTTTCATTACTTTCATGAACATCCAGAGGTGAGTTGGAAGGAACATGGAACTACCCGAAAAATTAGTAGTATTTTAGATGAATTACATATCCCTTACCGGGAATTTAAGGATATTCCTGGGCTTGTAGCTGAGATAGGCGAAGGAGACGAAGTAGTGGCAGTACGTGCAGATATTGATGCACTGTGGCAAGAGGTAGATGGTGAATGGAGAGCAAACCACTCTTGCGGCCATGATGCCAATATCTCAATGGTGCTCGGTGCATTGTTGCATTTAAAAGATGCCCCGTTACAGCACAAAGTACGTTTTATCTTCCAGCCTGCTGAAGAACAGGGAAACGGAGCGGTTGCTGCTTATGAACATGGCGCAGTAGATGATGTGTCACATCTCTTCGGCGTACATTTGCGCCCAATCGAAGAATTAGCATTAGGTATGGCATCACCTGCAATTCACCATGGCTCTGCAATCTTTTTAGAAGGCGAAATAAGAGGGGTTGATGCACATGGTGCTCGCCCACATCAAGGAAATAATGCAATTGATGTAATTATGGCGATTCATCAAATGGCAAAAAATATTTACATATCGCCATTTGAACCTCATTCTGTAAAGCTGACGAAAATGATAGCAGATGGCGGAAGTATAAATATCATTCCTGGTTCAGCAAGTTTTTCAATGGATATTCGAGCACAAAAGAATACGGTGCTGGAAGAAATCCAAGAAAAAGTAGAGCATGGATTGGCTAGCTTAGCTAAGCAATTCAACATTTCGTTGAATTGGAAATGGATTGACTTCACGCCAGGCGCAGAAGTGTCTAACGAAGCTGCAGATATGGCGGAAGCAGCAATTGTCGAAGCATTGGGTACAGAACATTTGGCACCACATGTCATTACACCTGGCAGTGATGATTTCCACTTTTATACGATTAAAAAACCAGAATTAAAGGCAACCATGATTGGTATTGGTGCTGACCTTGCACCAGGTTTACACCATCCACACATGTCGTTTAATCATAAAGCTCTATTCGACGGGGCGAAGGTGCTCGCAACTGTATTAGAGAAAAAAACTCAGAGCATTAACTTATAAAAAAGACCGGTTTGACATTATGCCAAACCGGTCTAATCTTATTAGGAATACGTAGAAAAATTAAGTTCATAAACAGCACGCGGTCTCCCTTGCTGATATAGCATTTCTTCACCTACCACGACAGCATAGCCATGGTCCACTAGCTTTTTTAAAATCCTTTCCGTTGTTCTTCGTGTGACCTGCAGGTAATCCGTCAAATCCTGTGCTGTGAACTGAAGGGACTTCCTAGATGTACTGAAGGCCATGATTTTTGAAATGTTTTGCGGACTTAGCTTTGTTTCTTTCGCCATTTGGAGCACATAAGGATCCTTTGTCTTGAGTGATAGCTTTATCATTTCAGGATGAGGATATTGAATAAGTTCCTTTTCCTCATTCATGATTAGTATGGTATTATGCTCTGCAAATTGTAGTGCTTGCCTAGCATTTTGCTTTGCTTCTCGAATAGATGTTCCATAGCCAAAGGTAAGCTTTGCTGTAGTTGAGCTTGAATGGAGTGCCTGTTCAAGCAAGCTGTACTGAAGAGCATTGTAAAGATGTCCATACGTTGTAAATACTTCGAAATGATAGTCATCAATCTTTTGGTATGTAGCATGAATAGTAGATGTGATTTGCTGTAAGAGCAATTGATTTTCCTTTTCTTGCTCTTTGAATGCTATAATGCCCACTACAGCTTTTGCTGATTCAGATTTCAGCATTTTGGAAAGTGACTTGGTTTGTTTCAAATGTTGGATGATTGTACTGTTCGGATCCTGCATACGGATGGCTGGTATACCTGCTGAAACTAGATCATCATATATTTGATGTATACTTGTAATAATGAATTTTGCTTTTCCTTTATGCCATAATTGTTGATGTGCTTCTTTGATTTGTTCAAATGATGATTCCAGCTCAATTTCCTGTATAAAAGGCGGTTCGCCAGAATAATGAATATCATTTAACACATGGCGGACATCTTTTGCATTCATGACATCAATAGAAATTTCAGAAATGGGTACTCTATAGTTAGACAGAACAGAGAGAAGAGATGTTGAAATAGCTGCTTCATCCTGTTTTAAATACGTCCAGGGAATAGGCCAGTCATGCAGCAATGGTTTAGCATATAAGTAAGGAAGAGTGCCTGATAACAATAAGGCATCACAAGGTTTAACTTGTTTCATTAGATTAGGTGTTTCATTTGGCGCCTGATAGATGTAAAATTCTAATTGGATATTAGATATTTCTTGAGCAATCGATTCTAACCTTTCACGAAAGGCAGAGGAACAAATCACAGCAATTTTAATGGGCATTGTACCGGTTCCTTTCTTTTTGCCTATTTAGCGACAGTTTAACGACAATATATCAAGGAGTCAAATAAATGTAAAGGGAAAGGGAGAAAAAAATGAAAATCACGAAAATAGATATTTATGCTATACATTTACCGTTAATCGAGCCATTTGTTATCAGCTATGATACATACGATACAATGCCATCCATTATCACTAAAATCACAACTGATGAAGGGATTGTCGGTTACGGAGAAGCAGTGCCAGATGAGCATGTAACAGGTGAAACATGGGAAGGTGCCTATATGATGTTGAAACATCAATTAGCACCAGCTGTCATAGGCCAAGATCCGCTTTGCTTTGAAAAGATCCATGATCTTATGGACAAGACGGTATATCTTGCACCTGCTGCTAAAGCTGCCATTGATATTGCTTGCTTTGATATTGCAGGAAAAAAACTGCAAGTGCCTGTTTATCAACTTATTGGTGGACGCTATCATGAGAAGTTTCCTATCACTCACGTTTTAAGTATCGGCTCGCCTGAGAAAATGGCACAAGAAGCAGCAGAACGCGTAGAAATGGGCTATCATTCCTTCAAAATGAAGGTCGGTACGGAAGTGATGAAGGATGTAGAGCGCATTAAAGCGGTTCGCGAGCGAGTAGGCGATGCTATTGATATTCGTGTCGATGTCAACCAAGGCTGGCATAATGCGGCCACAACACTTAAAGGATTACGAGCGCTTCGCAAGATGAATTTAGATTGGCTTGAACAACCGGTCGATGCAGATGATATAGATGCCATGGTCGAGGTAAAAGCAAAAAGCGATGTTCCCTTGATGATTGATGAAGGTTTGCATGGAATGAAAGAAATGCGTGAAATTATAGCTAAACGCGCAGCAGACAAAGTGAATATCAAGTTGATGAAATGTGGAGGCATCTATCCAGCTATGAAGCTTGCCCATATGGCAGAAATGGCGGGGATTGAGTGCCAAATTGGCTCCATGGTTGAATCTTCGGTCGGTTCTGCGGCTGGCTTCCATGTTGCTTTTTCGAAGAAAGTCTTTAAAAGCGTGGAATTGACAGGTCCGCTTAAGTTTTCAAAGGATATCGGTAACCTGCACTATGACGTGCCATTCATTTCCTTAAATGAAAAAAGCGGTTTAGGTGTAGATGTAGATGAAAGCATCATCAAAGAGCTCTGCCAATTTTCATGTAGTGTCGATGGAAAGGAAGAGGGCAATGAATGATATTGCAAAAGGAACGATTGGCGGGAATGTGTATCATGCAAGCATTTTAACTGCTGACCATTTGCCGGCAATCATGGCTTTGCAAGAAGAAGTAATTGGAGCCTTAACAGATCGTGATTCTCTGCAACCACTAAGCGAAGAAGAGATTATCCACATTTTTAACGGAAATGGCCTCATGATCGGTATTTTTATTGCTGATGAATTAATCGCTTTTCGTGCTGTGCTTTTGCCGGAGGTTGATGAGGAACATTTAGGACTAGACTGTGGTATCCCACAAGAACAGCTTTCACGTGTGCTTTATCAGGAAATTTCTAATGTCTCACCTCGCTATCGTGGATTAGGTCTACAAAAGAAAATGGCGTCTATTATTATGGATCAAATTGATTTAAGCCTTTACGATTATGTATGTGCAACAGTCAAACCTCTCAATATCCCTAGCTTAAAAGATAAATTCTCGCAGGGATTCCATGTGGCTGGATTGAAGGAAAAGTACGGTGGCAAACTGCGCTACATTTTTTTAAAAAACCTAAAAGAAAATGTTCCGAGCTTTACTCAAGAACAGGAAACGGCGATGACAGATACTTTAGGACAACAGCGGTTAATTAAGGCAGGATTTATTGGAACACATATGCTTCAAAGAGACGGTCAGTGGATTGTTGTCTATAGAAAGTAAAAAAAGCAAGCGGAGAACTATTCTCTGCTTGCTCTTCTATTCTCAGGATGTCCAGGATTCATTGTATTTGTCATCAAGCTCTTCTTCTTTTAACTCAAGTGCTTGTGATTCTGCTGGAATAGGATCAACTGTCTGCATATCTTCATGCAAATCATAGATACTAATGTTCTCAGAATCCAGCATGTCTGGCCGATCTTTATAGGGAAGATCAACAAATATTTTTTTGTTTTCAGGTAACGAATCCTTTTTCATTGCTCACACCTACCTTTTGTAGGTTAGTGTGTGTGCGTTGCATATTATTATGCACCCATGAATGTTTCATAGAGTAGATAAAGATTTAATAATACGACAATGGCTGCAACGATCCAACCGATAAAAGTAGTGATTTTATGATTTACAAGGCCACCCATTATTTTTTTATCACTTGTGAACTTAATGAGTGGTATAAGTGCGAAAGCAATACCAAAGGACAAGATAACCTGGCTCCATACTAAAGCCTTGGTGGCGTTTGCGCCGAACCCAATAATTAATAATGGCGGCAACATCGTAATAAAGCGTCTTAGATAAATTGGTATATGCTTCTTAATAAAGCCTTGCATTACCACGTCTCCAGAGAGTGTACCGACGGAGGAGCTAGCGAGCCCTGCGATTAATAAACCTAAGCCGAATGAAATGGCAGCTGTTGGCCCAAGCATGTCATGGAGCGAGTTGAAGGCTACATCCAAGTCTTCAACATTCATTCCTTTAGTATGGAATACGGCTGCTGCAATGATAAGCATACTCATATTAATTGCCCCGGCAATAATCATAGCGATCACAATATCAATGAATTCAAATTTAAAGATCTTTCGTTTTTGTTCATCATCTTTTCCAACCACGCGATGCTGTGTTAGAGACGAATGTAAATAAATAGCATGTGGCATAACAGTAGCGCCTAGTATGCCAGTAGCCAGAAGAATCGAATTAACTCCATCAAACTTAGGAATGAATCCTGCTGCTAACGCTCCTCCACTTGGATGGGCAAGGAATGTTTGAAAGGCAAATGCCAATACAACCATCATGACCATCGCTGAAACACCTGCTTCAAAAGCTCTTACGCCGCGTCGTTGTAATTCAAGGATGGCGAATGAACCTACTGCTGTAATAAGTGCAGCTGGCAACATAGGTATATCAAATAATAAATATAAGCCAAGCGCAGCCCCGATAAATTCTGCTAAGTCAGTAGCCATAATAACAAGCTCAGCTTGAATCCATAACAGTATAGAAGTAGATTTTTTAAATTTTTCCCGTGCAATTTCCGGCAAGTTTTTCCCTGTAGCAATTCCTAATTTAGCTGAGAGAGATTGAATTAAGACAGCCATTAGATTTGAAAAAGCAATGACCCATAAAAGAAGATAGCCATATTCAGATCCTGCGGTAATATTCGTAGCGAAGTTGCCTGGGTCAATATAGGCGACAGCCGCTATAAAAGCAGGCCCTAGAAAAGGCAAAATATTTTTGATGCCATGGGATTTGCCATTTAATACATCATCGGCGGTCGGGAAAGCCATTTTTGTTTTTCTATTTCTCATATTTTTCCCCTTCACTTAAAATTGTTGTTGTAGAAATAAAGTTTCCCTAAGGCAAATTTTATAGTGTAAAGTGTACCCTACATTTAATGAAAAGTAAAGCCTGGATTCTTTTCTATTTTAGAAATATTCCATTTAATGTGTGTAGGCATTTACCTGGATTCATAGAATTTTTTTGAATGGTCACTAAACAATATTCAATTGCCACTTGTTGATTATTATAAACATTGTCATGTTACCAATAAAAAAGCCCAAAGGAATCATGTTTCCTTTGGGCTTGAGTCTATTAAGCTCTTAATTTTGGTTTTTGCTTATGTTTAGCATTTGCCGCCTGTACTAGAATAGTCTCTTTTTTCTTTAATAGCATCGTATAGTAGCTATGCAGTGACATACCAATGATAATGGCAATTATCCCAAACAGCGCAAGCGGGGTGGGGAGCGGAATACCTAAGAGCAAAATTTCTCCAATGATGACGAATATAATCTCTGTTGATTGAGTAGCTTCGACAGCCGCTAGCTTGCCTTGGTCATGATGAACGCGGTCAGTCGCAATAAAAAATAGCACAGTCGCAATGACCCCTGAGCTGATGCCGACAATCAATGACTGAATCAACTGGCTCATAGATGGAAGGCCAACTGTAAATAGTGCATAGACGGCCATCACAATCCAAGCGGGCATAGAAGCGATCGTCATTCCCAGCACACGTTGGAACGTATCTAGTCTTCCCTGGCAAAGATCCATCATCTTACGGTTGCCAAGTGGATAGGCAAATGCCGCAACGATAACCGGGAGTATGCTCAACAATAACTGTGATGTAGAGACATTTTGACTACTAGGTATTTGAATTAAAATAATGCCTATCACGATAATGCTTGAGATAAGAAGTGAAGTGACGGGGACCTTTTGACGTATGGGACGCCCGTCAATATAATTCACAAAGAATGGCGCAAGCAGCACCCCTGCTATGATTGTAAACTGCCATGTACCGGACACAAGCCACCCTGGCCCATATGCCGCAGCGAATGTAAGCGGAGCATAAAAAAGGACAAAGCCGACAAAGCTCCAGCATAACCATGGCAAGGGCTTTGCTTTCATTTCTTTCGTAAGAACGGGCATCCCTTTACGTGCAGACACGATGATCAAGAGAAAAGGGAGCATGAAGAAATAGCGCAAAGACGAACTCCACAGAAAACTC
The DNA here is from genome assembly GCF_007988965.1 of Rummeliibacillus stabekisii. Lineage (GTDB taxonomy): Bacteria > Bacillota > Bacilli > Bacillales_A > Planococcaceae > Rummeliibacillus > Rummeliibacillus stabekisii. The sequence goes on along the minus strand of NZ_BJVD01000002.1, from coordinate 374,877 downwards.
CCGCCTTCTAATTCCATCGAATGATTTAATATAAAGGTCACGGCAAAAAATAAAGAAGCCAAAATACCAAGTGCTATTTCTTTCATCTCTCCACCTCTTTTCAATTATGCTTTTTGTTCAAATAATTGGACAATCTCGATAATGACATTTGTTGCTTTGACCATAGTTTCTGCAGATACATATTCAAATTTACCGTGCATATTTTCTCCACCTGCAAAGATATTAGGTGTTGGGAGTCCCATGTATGATAACTGAGAACCATCAGTACCACCACGGACAGGGGAGATTAATGGCTTGATGTCCAAGTTTTTCATTGCTTTCTCTGCGATATCTACAATCTCTTTTACAGGCAAGATTTTTTCTGCCATATTGTAGTATTGATCATTCATTTCTACGGTAATAGCTTCTTCGCCGTATTCTGCTTGGATTTTCTTCTCCGCGTCTTTCATAGAAGCTTTCTTCGTTTCAAATGCTTCGCGGTCATGGTCTCGAATAATATATGAAAGAGTAGTATTTTCTACATCTCCATCAAAACGCATTAAATGAATAAAGCCTTCACGATCCTCTGTTTTTTCAGGAACAGCCTCTTTTGGCATCAATTCTTGGAATTTAATCGCCATAGTAATCGCGTTGACCATTTTATCTTTAGCTGAACCTGGGTGTACACTTGTACCGCGTGTTTTAACTTTAACGCCTGCTGCATTGAAGCTTTCATATTGAAGCTCGCCTAATGGGCCGCCGTCCATTGTATAAGCGTAAGTCGCATTGAAGCGTTCTACGTCAAACTTATGCGGGCCACGGCCAATTTCCTCGTCAGGTGTAAAGCCGACACGGATCTTGCCATGTTTGATTTCCGGATGTTGAATGAGATATTCCATAGCTGTCATGATTTCGACAATACCAGCTTTGTCATCAGCACCAAGTAATGTAGTGCCATCTGTTGTAATTAATGTTTGGCCAACATAGTTTGATAGCTCAGGTGAATTTTTTGGTGAAAGGACAACCTTTTCATTTAATTGAATATCGCCGCCATCATAGTTGTCATGACGTTGCGGATTCACATTCGTACCTGTATAATCTGTCGCTGTGTCCACATGTGCTAAAAATCCGATTGTGGGAATGTCTTTTTCTGTGTTGGCAGGTAATGTAGCAAACAAGTAGCCAAACTCATCCACTGATACTTCTTCCATACCGATTTCCTTTAATTCGCTTTCTAATACACGAAGTAAATCCCACTGTTTTTCAGTAGATGGTGTAGTTGGGCTTTCTTCGTTTGATTGTGTATCAATTTTGGCATAGCGAATCAATCGCTCAATAACTGTTTCTTTCATTGTGTGAATCCTCCTTAAATTTTAAGCATTGCTATAATTCTAACACTTTCTTTAGTTGTGCGAAATATTTTCAGAAAAGAGGAGAGAGAAAATAATTGAAATAGTTAGCTATACTAACTTTATATAAGCTTAATAGAAGGTTACAATAATTAACAAATAGATTCATGAACATATTGCATTATATGGTATACCAGTTGGATTTTTATTATTAGGTTTTTTATTTCTCATAATAGGGGCTAATGGAGAAGGGTTGCCGAGTTTTTTTCTAGGCCATCTGGTGTGATGGAATGGTCAATTTCTAATAATGCTATCAAAGCTTTTAATTTTGTTCCCACAGCTTTAGGAATTACTTTTTTGATTTTGTTTGTTAGCACCTTTTCAATTTCATTTTATACATGGCAAAAGAATGTGTTGAGGGATATCGATAATGAAACAGAAAAGGGATAGCAAACAGCTATCCCTTGCATTTTTAATTCACAAATTTCGTGTGAAGATAAAACTCGTAGTTTGCGATTTTTTCTTTTAGTAACCTGAATTCTTCGAGGTGAAGTTATCAAAAAAGGTATGGTCATCACGTGACAATGGTTTTTCAGCTGGCCCTTCAATTACTTCGCCGGTATAAGTGAATCTGGAACCATGGCAAGGGCAATCCCAAGATCGTTGGCCATTGTTCCATTCAACCTCGCATCCTAAGTGAGTACAGGTTGTATCAACAATATGCAATTCTCCTTCTGTATCCCTATAAGCGCCTTTTCTTTGGCCGTTGATCGTGATAACGCCGCCTTCATCTTTCTTTATATCTTCTAACGATTTAGTAGTTATGCCAAATTTCCCTTTCATAAACTGCCTAGCAACATTCACATTTTGAGCTAAGAGATTTTTTAAGCTTGGATTTGCATAAAACCGTGATGGTGAATATAAGTCCTGATACTTACTTCCTTTATTTACAATGACATCATGGAATAGAAGGGCAGCAGCTGTTCCGTTCGTCATTCCCCACTTTCTAAAACCTGTGGCAATTAATATATTAGGATCATTGCTTGTGAGATTACCGATATAAGGCAACTTATCTAGTGTTATTAAGTCCTGAGCAGTCCATCGGTAGGCGATACTTTCAAGCCCAAGAGCATGTTCCGTAAAGTCTTCTAATGCTTTGTAGCGTTCTAGTATGTCCCCGCCTTGACCGGTTTTATGGTCCTCACCAAGAACAAGCACGTATTCCTCGTCGTTAATGGTTGCTGAGCGCAGAGAACGTGATGGCATCTCAGCGCTAATATACATACCGCCCGGATATTTGTTCTTTACTTTTGTAGCAAGTACATACGAGCTACTTGCATGCATTCTTGCTGAGTAGAGTCCCATGCCCTCATAAAAAGGGAAGTGGGTGCAAATAAGCACATGTTTAGCTGTAATGCTATGATTCTCGCGGGTTAAAACCTTTGGCTGTTCCTTTGTCTCTATGTTGACAGCTGTTGTATTTTCAAAGATTTGGCCGCCTTTTTCTGTAATGTGTTGTAGAAGATGTGCCAAGTACTTTAATGGATGAAATTGTGCCTGGTCTTTCATTACAATCCCGTTCTGTATATCGATATTAAAAGGAATGCTATTCACCAATTCGCCATTGATGCCAAGCTTTTCATAAGCCTCAGCTTCTTTCTTTACTTTCATTGCATATTCTTCCGTGATCGCATAAACGTAGGCATCCTGTTTAGAGAAATCACAATCAATGCGATGCTCACTAATTGTATTTTCGATGAAATGCAGTGCTTCTGCATTTGCTTCATAATAAAGCTTTGCCTTACTCTCACCGATATTCCTGATAAATTCATCATAAATTAAACCATGCTGAGCTGAGATTTTTGCAGTTGTATTCCCTGTGGTTCCATTGAGCACATGGTCTGCCTCGATTATAGCAACCTTTAAACCTTCGTTAACTAATAGAAAAGCAGAAGTAAGCCCGGCGATACCACCACCTACTATAACGACATCAACATTAATGTCTTCTTCTAAACGCGGAAATGTGGGCAACTTTACAGAGTCTATCCAATAAGATTGAGTGTTTTCTGGAAGCTTTCCATATTTTTCTGGCATTATTTATCCTCCAATTACCTTTTTTAAAAGAATTCCCGAATTGGAGGATAATTATACCAATCTAGTTGAACTATTTAATGATGTTGGAACTCCATATCCTCAAGCATATAAATTCTTTGAAACTTTCATTCACTCCAACCGTATTTATAGGATAAGAAAGGATGAGTAATACATGACACTAACTCTTACGATGTCAGCGTTGATCGGTTTGATCGCAATGGTTTTGGTAACGCCGCTTGCAAGTAAGACAGCAGAGGGCGATCGTAAAACATCGTTTAAATTAAAATTTGGCTTATTTATTTTTATTGTAGGAACATTAATTTCGAGCATTGTCTTCTATGTAACTAAAATAGATCAAAATTGGTCTATAATATGGCCTGTTATTTTAGTTCTTGCTATCATTGGTCTTTTATTATCTACAGGAATGGAACGTAAAATAAAAGGTTTAATCGCTTTTGCTAGTTTAATTTATTTTGGTTATCTTTTAGCTGCTCCCGTTTTTAACGCCAATCAAAAATTTGAGTCGGCGGATATGGATCACAAAGTGGAAATGAAAGCGTTTGATGACACGAAAACGCCTGCAAGTGTTCCACCAAAATTTGCACGAAATAAGATGAAGAAGGCCTTCAGCCAAGTGCCAAATCCTAGCTATTATGAATTAGGAGAATTGCAGATCCAAAAAGTAGCGGGCGAATATGTTTATATTGCACCCGTTGAGTTTTCTGACTTTTTCAAATGGATGAAGGGGAAAGTTTCGCCAGGGTATCTCATCATGAGTGCAACCGATTCATCTAACAATCCAAAGTTCGTTAAATCAGAAATGGTTTACACAGCTTCTGGCTATTTTAACAATAATGTCGAACGCCATATGAGACTTGCTAATCCAAAAGAAATTTTTTATGGCGATCCACAATTGGAAGTAGACGATGACGGCAAGCCGTATTACATCAGAACGTATGGAAAATTCATTTCTGCGCGTAATGGCTTTGATCCAAAGGGCATCGTTATGGTAGATGTAAAAACAGGCGCTTCTAAAACGTATACATTAGATAAAATACCTGCCTTTATTGACGGAGCGATCTCTCCCGAAGCAGTAAGCCGACAAAATGAATATTTCGGCAAATATGTGCATGGTTTTTGGAATAGTCTAGTCGGCAAGAAAGATGTAAAATTGCCATCAGATGAAGGGACAGAAGCGAATGTCAGCCCTGTCTTTGATGAGAATGGCACAATGTTTTACTTCACTGATTTTAGAAGTCCGAAAAAAGGTGTAGATTCTATGCTTGGCTACTCTTTAACAGACGCGCGTACAGGTCATGCAACGTACTATACAGGCAATAAAGAAGAATCCTATATGGATTCGCAGGGTGCAATTCAAATCATTGAGAAAAAATTTATCGAGAAAAAATGGCGTGCTTCTATGCCAATTATCTACAATTTTTACGGTGAAGCCAGCTGGCTTGTACCAGTGTTAGATTCCAATGGCTTCCTACAAAATTACTCGATTGTGTCTGCAGCAAGGCCTGAACTTTCAGTATCTGCAGCAACACCCAATGAAGCACTACGGCAATATAAAACCATTATCTCCCGAATTGGCAACAGTTCATTAAAAGGAACATCTGCAGCAGAAGAAAAAGAAACTCAAGGAAAAGTAGTCCGCGTTTATAAAGAAAAGAATGGGGATTTCACAACTATTTCCTTCTTGCTAGATAATAAAGAAAATTATATTGTGAGTTCAGAAGTGGCTCCTCTCGCAGTCTATCTGAAAGAAGGCGACACGGTGAAGCTGAAATATGTGAATTCAAGCGAAGTCTTTTTACCAGTAAAAGAAATGGTTATAGAGGGAATCGAAGAAAAATAATTAAAAAAGCTCTATAAGGCAGGCAAAAGCCAAAAACCTTATAGAGCGTTTTTCTATTTCCAAGTAAATCCTTTGGATGCAAGGAAGTCTTTGATAAATGGACGACGCTGTTCCACTAAGAAATCAGCCATTTGTTTTGTCCAATTCGACATTTTTTGATTCGATGAACGATGTTGGTAGTATTCTTCTAATGTCGCATCATATTCATCAAGTAATGTATCGTATTTTTCTTCATCATAACTATTTTCATGTAGCACGGCATCCAGTGGAAGTCTTGGTTTTGTTTCATTTCTTTTCGTCGGTTTTCCGATCGTCATGGCGAACATAGGAAAAACGTGTTCAGGCAGATTGAATAATTCACTGATATCAGCTGGGTTATTGCGTGCACCGCCAATATAACAAATGCCGTATCCTTCTGATTCAGCAGCAATAACAAAGTTTTGCGCAAATAGCGCTACGTCGGCTACGCCTGCAAGAAGATTTTCAGCAGAATCAGCCACAATTTCTACACCTTGCTTTTTGCCGGCAGCCTCCAAACGCTTGAAGTCAACGCAGAATAAGAAAGAAGCACCTGCTGTTTTGAATTGGAACTCATTGTTAGAGAGCTCGCCTAATTTTTTCTTTTTGTCGGCATCAGTTACCCAGATGACACTGTATGCTTGGATGAAATGTGAGGTAGCAGCCATTTGTGCTGTTTCAATTAAATCTCGTACAACCTCTTTTGGTATCTCTTCACCTGTATATTTTCGAACTGATGAATGGCTACGCAATAAATCTTTAACCATCTGTAGAACAACTCCTATTTTGTGGATTTCTCTAATTAACTATAGGAGAAATTGTAGGAAATGACTAGCGAAACGAATCCGCTTGTATGTAATATTTAGAAATATCAAAAAATAGTATTGACTTTTTAAAATGCAATACCTATACTTACAACAACAAGATGGAACAGAATAAATTACCTTTATCAAGAGTGGCGGAGGGAAAGGCCCTGCGATGCCCGGCAACCAGTAAGTTATCTTACATGGTGCTAATTCCTACAGATTCTTTATTGCGAATCTGACAGATAAGGGGAGGAAAATGCTAATGACCCTCTTCTTATGTGAAGAAGGGTTTTTCTTTTGGAAAAATCCTTGCCACACCTCAGCTTTCCATCTCAAACTATATTAGGGGGAATTAGAATGACAGAATTTCGTAAAGAGACTTTAGCAGTACGTGGTGGCCAAACGCCTGATCCTACAACTGGTGCAATTGGGGTGCCAATATACCGAACAACAGCCTATAGATTTAATGATACAGAGCATGCACGGAAATTATTCGCCTTGGAAGAGCCAGGCAATATTTATTCTCGAATCATGAATCCAACTGTTGATGTCTTTGAAAAACGAGTAGCCTTGCTTGAAGGTGGAACAGCAGCGGTTGCTTTATCATCAGGCATGGCGGCCATTTCATTTTCTATTTTAAATATAGCGCGTGCTGGTGATCATATAGTTTCAGCTGCGAGTGTGTATGGAGGAACGTACAATTTATTTGCTAATACTTTGCCGCGATACGGAATCAATACTACATTTGTAGATGAACGGAAGCTTGAAGATTTTGAAGGGGCAATCCAAAAAAATACAAAAGCGATTTATGTTGAAACGATTGGTAATCCTAGTCTTTCAGTAGCAGATATCGAAAGTATTGCGGATATTGCCCATCGACACGAAATCCCTCTAATCATCGACAATACATTTGCCTCACCGATTGGATGTAATCCTATTGAATATGGCGCTGATATTGTGATTCACTCTGCGACTAAGTGGATTGGCGGGCACGGTACAACAATCGCTGGCGTGGTGGTGGATGCAGGCAAGTTTGATTGGACACGAGGCAAATTCCCTGACTATACAGAAAGAGATGAATCCTATCATGGCATCCGCTATGGCATTGATGTGAGTAATGCAGCTTTCGCTACACGCCTGCGCGTACAATTGCTGCGCGACTTTGGGCCAACGCTTAGCCCAGATGCTGCCTTCCAACTATTGCAAGGTCTTGAAACACTGCATCTTCGTGTGCCTTATCATAATGAAAATGCTAGAAAGGTAGCTGAATACTTACGGCAGCATCCTCAGGTGGAATGGGTAGGATACAATGGCTTCTCTGATAGTGAATTCGCTCCTCTTGCTAAAAAGTATCTAAAGAATGGCTATGGCTCTGTTCTTACATTTGGAATTAAAGGAGGCAGAGATGCTGGACGCGAATTTATCGACAATGTCGAATTGTTCTGTCACGTGGCAAATGTAGGAGATGCCCGCTCATTGATTATTCATCCGGCCTCAACAACTCATCAACAATTAAACAGTGAAGAGTTGAAAAAATCAGGCGTGCCAGAGGAATTAATTCGCTTATCTATTGGGTTAGAAGCAATCGATGATATCATCTCTGCACTAGAAGAAGCATTCACAAAGGTAAGCCCAAAAGTTGCAGCAAAATAATTTGTTAATGAGTTTCGCTTCGCCTCAGGGAAGTAGCAGCATTTCCTGAAAAATTTTTTAAATAAATAAAGAAAAGAGTGATGGATTGTCTTTTCACTCTTTTCATTTTGATTTAAATGAACACTCCATGTACACACATGTCTTTCGTAGGAGGAATTATCTTGTAAACATACTCTGTGTAAGCTAAAATCATCAGTATGTAGATTAATTCAGTATAAGACAATGGAGGCGGTTTTTTGAAAAAGGTAAAGGTTGCTATATTAGGTTTTGGTACAGTTGGCCAGGGGGTCTATCGCATATTAACAGAAAAGCGCAGTCAATTGAAACAGATGCTAGATGTCGACCTAGAAGTAGCAAAAGTCCTCGTCAGCAATCCGAATAAGCCACGTCCTCATGCTGCTAAAGAGATGCTGACAAATCAGATAGAGGAAATCCTGGATATTTCGAATCTTGATGTTGTTTTCGAAGCAATTGTAGGAGAGGAACCTGCATATCAATACCTTGACCGCCTTATTGAAAAGGGATGCAACGTTATCACCGCTAATAAAGTGATGTTTTCTAAGCATGGCAAATCACTTCAGGAAAAAGCAGCGAAACATGGAGTGCAGGTAGGTTTTGAGGCAACAGTTGCAGGCGGCGTTCCTGTTATAAAAACGATGCAAAATCTGCTTCGTGTCAATGAGGTACAGCGCATTCAAGGTATATTAAATGGAACATCCAATTACATATTGACCCAAATGCGTGCAAGAGGAATGGCATTTGAGGAAGCTTTAGAAGATGCACAGAAATTAGGCTACGCTGAAGCAGATCCTTATAACGATATATCAGGCCAAGATGCTTTTCGAAAACTAATGATCCTCAGTGAACTAGCATTTAAAGAGCAGCCAGATTGGAAGGATGTAAAAGTACAAGGTATTAATGAAATCACATCCCAACAAGTAAAAGAAGCAACTGAAAAAGGCATGCGCTACCGACATATTGCACTAGTCCAAAAAAATTATAAAACAGGCGAGGTGCATGCGACAGTTAGACCTGAGCTCATAGATCAGAGTCACCCTCTCTATTCAATTGAGGAAGTAAACAACGCTGTTGCCATTGAGGCGGATCTGCTAGGCACCGTAACACTTGTAGGCCCAGGAGCGGGAATGCTTCCGACTGCGAGCGCGATGGTGGAAGATTATGGCGATTTGCTGACAAAAACTAAAACTGTTATTTCAATTTAACTCAATTAAAAGATATTTATCATAATATTGGTTTAAAAAGAAAGGATAGATGAACAGGAGTGTGGGCCTGTATACATCTATCCTTTTGCATTATATAACTTTTCTTCTTAGTCTTTTAGGTTGAAGAGTAGTTTTTCATGGCTTTACACTTCATACTTTTATCGTCTACTTAATCGGCATATCTTCCCATGAATAATCTGGTATTGTCGCAATCCATAACGTATCTTTCATGATATCCACATTCCAAACGATGAAATCTCTCGCATCAAAGACCTTTTTAGACTTTTGTTCATCTCTTGTATTGATGGAATAAATAGCTTCATCCCTATGTGTGCTACCGAATAACTCCTCTCCTTTTTTGATAAATCTAACTAGCACTTCATCAACTTGGATATTTCTCCAATTTTCCTTTCCTTTCTGTCGGAGATTTCGAGTCCAAATTCCGCCTTGTGTTGTAACAAATAGCCTATTATTAATTACTTTCATATCCATAGGTTCATCATTACGATTTGGTATGGTTATTAATTTCCATTGATCTTTTGTGTGTTGCAAAATACTTCCTTCATCTGTTAACACTACCAAATCACCGTTACCTGAGATTTGTAGCACATTAAATGGTTTAGGTACTATAGTTTGTTCCCAAGTCTTTCCTTGATTGATTGTATAGTAAACCTTGTCTTTTGAAGTCACAGCTATCTGGTTGTTGGAAGAAAAATCAATTTTCTCTATAGGGGACTCTAATGAAAGGATTTTAGTACCTCTTTTCGATGTAATACCTGCCCATATTTCTTTTTCTGTGGCTACGTATAATCGATCTTTCATATCGAACCAAGCATGTGCTACATAACCATTAACTTGCAGTTCTCTCCATGTTTCACCGTTGTTATGGCTCAATTCAATAAAGGGTTGCTTGGTTGTGCTAAACTGCGTTGGCTTTTTGTCACCCCATATCACCAATTGTTTGTTTCCTGCAACAACACCCATAATAGCCATTCCTTTTTTTGATAGAACTTCATTCTCAGTATGTTTGGATAGCAATCCACCGCCGATAGGTAGTTTATGAATTGCACTGACTATATCTCCGGTTTTGGCATTGAATGAAATTCGAGTAAAACGGTTATCTCGATCATTTCCAATCACTGTTAAAATAGGTTCACCCTCGATACTATCAAGTGTAAAATGATATCCTGTTGCCCAATCTTTCCCTTGTTTTAATCCGTATTTATCCTTAGCCTGCTGTAGAGCTTCAAAGCTATCTAACTTAATATCATCAAAGGGAATTGTTGGTCCTTGGGTTTGTTTACTCGCTCTAAACAAGGTAATTTTCTTTTCTGATATACCAATTATTACATAATCTTCTGTACCGGGTACCACAAAGGTCGTAAACCAATTAAAGCGTTTTCCTGTATCTCCTCTCGAACCTCCCATCGTTTCATCCACACTGTTTGCTGTTGTAAGTGTTGCATTTACATTCCATTCTTTCGCTCTGATATCCAATGTTAATCGCTTCTTTTAATGTAATTTCAAGATCTGAAGCAATTACTTCACGATCTTTCAAATTGACAATAACTAAAAAAACTAACAAACAAGTAACTATTTTTATGAACTTCAAAATTACCACCATCCTAAAATAATTTGCCTTTTTAGGTTATGGTAAATCAATCGTTATATCCTGCTTAAGTCAATAAAAAAAATTCCAGAATAAATTGATATAGAGTTCAGGAGCAATTGTGTTAATAACAATCACGCCAATTAAATAAAAAAGAATTAATCTCTATCCCAAATTCTTTCTACGTTTCTTAATACTTTTCCGTCAAAAGACAATTTAAATATATCTGGCATATCAAGATTCTGCCAAAAAGAAAAATTATACTGTCTGTCAAAGAAATTCATGATTAGCACCATGATATTTCCATGTGTTCCTATCACTACATTTTTATCTTTATAGTTGTCTAATATCTTATATGTAGCCTCAATACCCCTTTTTTGAGCCACAACGTTAGACTCTCCACCTTCCCATGAAAAGTTGTAGTCTTCCCATACTTTTGCTATTGCAAAAGCAAAATCATTTGAAGGGACTGCAGTTAAAGTCCGTTCTTTAAAACCTTCTATAATTCCTATATCTGTATGTATGTATTCTGCTATGCCCTCTACTGTTTGAACCGCTCTTTTATAAGGACTTGAAAGAACAACATCAATTCCCTCTGTTTTTAATAATCTTGTAACCAGAGTGGCATCAGAAAATCCCTTTTCTGATAAAGGTCTATTTAATTCATCAGGTGTATAACTGGAATGTGCATGTCTAACAAAAAATAAATTGGTCAATTGATTCAGCTCCTGTCAGTAATAATCCTATTTTAGCATTTGGGAATTTAGGAGGAGCGATAAACAAAAAAGTACACCACTAATTTTTAAGTGGTGTACTTATATTATTATCATTAATTTTATAAAGTAGTCCTCTTTGTCATTAATCCTCATCCTTAATATCAATATCCTCTGGAATAGGTGTGTTTTTCCATATTTCAATTTCTTCTTTTATTCTCTCCAATTGTTCAAAATAACGTTCAAATTGGTCGCTATTAACGAGGAATTGCTGGCCATCATGTACAGCGCGTATCCTTCCTTCTAAGACATAGCGCATCACTTGATGTTCGGGCATAGAGAGATCCTGTGCTGTATCTGCCACACTTTTGTACATCAAAAGAACCCCCTTTTTGCTTCATTATACTAGTAGATGTAGGGTTGCTCAACTGCTGGTTTGTTAGCTACAATATAAGACCGAGAGGCTAATGGTTTCTCGCTAAACTTTGCTAAGTGAAATTCTGGCAAAGTTAAAAGTAACTTTTATAGAATGAGGTTTATTTTTTGAAGAATAATAAAAGGCCTCTATGGGCAGCTTTAGTGATATTAGCGATGATTGGTGTTTTATTAATTGCATTTTATGAATTAGCTCCTAAAAAAGAGACGAAAGAAACGACCCTAAGAAATGAAAAACCAAAGACTTTGAAAATAGTAGAAAGTGGTGGAGGCGATTTCTTACAGACGCAAGGGCAAAAAGTGAGGGAAAAAGATAGAGCGACACTTGAGTTAATTCAACATTACAATATAAGGAAAGAGTATAATGTTGGCGAGATGCATATCTTTGTTAAGGAAGTTAAACTGATAAAAATGACAGATATAGTTGATGAAGAGAAACAGTATTTAAATAATTATAATAATAAGTCGATAGAGGATTTACTTAAAGAAAAAAACAAATACAAAGATGCAGATTGGAATGAATTAAATGAGGCTGTTCAAAAATCCGGATGGAAGATTAAAGACCATGCATATTACATAGAAATTATCTATAAAGTGACTAATCAATATCCTGAGGAAGTACAGTTCTTTAGCTTCCTAGATGTTCAATTTGATGGAGAAAGTTTTTTCGTTCCAAGAAGAAATTTTATCTTTAGTGATGATACCTTTGTTGGCGAAAGTAGCGCTTCAAGAGTCGACTATCGTAAAGGTGAAAAAAGAGAGGGAAGAATAGGCCTATTGCTGAAAAATCGTCCTAAACAAATGGGTGACATTCAGTTCTCTACAGACAATGTACGTAATGGCGTTACGCACGAATTGATAAGATCAGGAAAGAACTTTGACATTCCTTTAAAGTAGTAACTCTATTTCCAGAGCTGTATCATACTCCATTTTAGAATCAAGTAGAGTGGGCAAGTTACAAAAACAAACTATTATCACTTAGGAATGAAGTGATCTTAGTTTGTTTTTTGTTGTTTATTATTGTTGGTGTTAGAAAGTTCTCTTCGATAGGGTTGTGAAATCCTGTAAAATAGGATTAAATCTTAAGAATTTCTTCATTTTTAGGCTCACTTCTTTTTAAGATTTAACCTGTAAAATGAACTATATAGAAAACAGTGAAATGAGGTGCATGAAGTGGCATCCTATACAATATTAGTCACAGATGATGACCAAGATATTCGTGATGGCATTGAAATCTACTTAAAAAACGAAGGTTACCATGTATTAAAAGCAGCGAATGGGTTAGAGGCATTAGAGAAATTAATGGAAAATGAAGTCCATTTAATCATATTGGATATTATGATGCCAGAAATGGACGGCATACAAGCAACTTTTAAAATTCGAGAAGAACAAAATATCCCGATTATTATGCTGAGCGCAAAAGCGGAGGATGGAGATAAGATTCACGGATTATCAGTTGGTGCCGATGATTATGTGACAAAGCCCTTCCACCCATTAGAACTAATGGCTCGCGTTAAATCGCAATTGCGTCGCTACGTGAAACTAGGGACCTATCAAGAACAGCAAGGGAAAGTAGTATTAGGCGGGTTAGCATTAGATGCAGAAGCAAAGGAATTGTCGCTGGACGGCGAGCCTATAAAACTGACAAAGATTGAATATAACATCGTAGAACTCTTAATCACCAATGCAGGTCGTGTATTTTCAATAGAAGAAATTTACGAGCGTGTTTGGAAAGAAGCGGCTTACAATGCGGATAATATTGTTGCAGTTCATATAAGAAAAATACGTGAAAAAATAGAAGTAGATCCAAAAAATCCAAAGTACTTAAAGGTGGTGTGGGGAATTGGCTACAAAATGGAAAGAGCATAGCGCAATGATTTGGTCAATTATCGCTTTGTTGCTTGCATTCGCTAGTCTTTTATATTGCTTATCATTTATTTTGCACTTTATTGATTTTAGTTTTGCCAAAGCCCTAGCTCAGCTAACACGTACAATTGGAGGAAACGCATGAAACGAAATAAATATATTGCCCAGTTGTCTCTAATTTCTATTGTATTGGTTGGGCTATATTCATTTTTAGAATATGGCCACCAATACTTTCTGAAAAACTTTTTTGAATCTGATACTTTCCAATCAGATTATGACGATTTTACACACCAATTAGGCTCGCTTGTATTAAATCCAGCCGATGGAGATGAAGCGAAGAAAAAAATCAAGGTTTCTTCTAGTGAAATAGAGGATTATCGAAATTATTATGGAAGCTTAGGAGAGCAAATAGCCAATATTAAAGACCAGTATAGAGATAGGATCCAAGAAGCAAAAGATGCCAAGGCTACTACCGTCGAAGAGGCACTAATCAAAGAGCGAGAGAAAAAAATAAAAGATATCACAAAGAACTTTGAAGACGATCAATATGTACGCGACAAGATTATAAAAATTAAAGAAAAAGATATTGATCAGTATATAAGCGACAGAGAGAATAACAAAGAGGACTTTTTCAAATATTTCTCTTATTACTCATATAACCTCACTGATCTAGAGACAGGCCAATCATTTGTGAAGGGCAATGTGCAGGGAGATACAGCCTATACAAAGCGGTATAACCGTACCGATGATACCCTAGATTTATCATTATCTTCTGATGATATTGTCTATGAAGGAAGTGATGGAATCTCTTATGATGTGTCAAATTTATTGGAGCAGAAGACTCATCGATATACAGGAAGTATATCTATTTCAGAAAAATTATTTACACAATCAAGCTACTATGAGGAATATAAAAATTTTCAATTCCACAAACGACTTCTTTATTTTATTTGGTTAGTTAGTATATTTTCTATAATTGCCTTATTTTTATTACGTCCGTTTCAATTAGAGATACAGAAGGGCCGCGCACTTTACCAGTGGATACGCAAATGGCCTATTGATATAAGAGGGATATTTATTGCCTTAAATTTATTTGCGACTCTCTTTGCCGTTATTTTATTATCAGAACACTTTGTATTCACTCGTATATATGGAACTTTCTTTAATAAAGCGATGTTTGTTTTCACTTTTATATTCGAGTTTGCTCTATTGTTTGTTTTAGTACATTTAATCATCAGGCAATCGATGATGTTGATGAAAGACTTGGATACAGGGGAGAAGCGTGCGAAAGCTATTAAAGGATCTATCCTTCTTCATGTAATAAAGGATATTCAACATTTATTTTTATCTAGAAGCATTGGTCTACAATCTATCGCATTGCTAATTACTGTTTTTTTAGCAGGCGTAGGCATAGTCATTGTATCGGATGGTAGTGGAGGGGCATTTTTACTTTACATGTTTTTATTTATGTTTGTAGCAACTCCAGCAGCATTAGTATTTCTGCGTCGCATGGGTTATTTAAATCGAATGATGAAACAGACAGAGGATATGGCAAAGGGGCGATTAAGCGGTGATATTCCCGTTCGAGGCAAATCTCCTTTTGCCCAGCATGCAGCAAATTTGAACGCCTTACGTGAAGGTGTCCGTTCTTCTATTACCGAACAAGCGAAAAGTGAGAGGTTAAAAACGGAACTAATTACCAATGTCAGCCATGATTTAAGAACACCATTAACATCTATTATTACGTACACCGATTTATTGAAAAATCCTGCATTGACAGAGGATGAGCGTAATAGCTATATAGCGATATTAGATAAAAAATCACAACGCTTAAAAACATTGATTGAGGATCTATTCGAGGTGTCCAAGATGGCGACCGGTAATATCGAACTGCACAAACAGCGAGTTGATTTAAATCAACTAGTCAAGCAAGCAGTGGGCGAACATGAGGAAGAAATTGAAAAAGCAAATATTTCGTTCCGTGTGCAATTGTCAGAGGAGCCATTATTTGCATATGTAGATGGGCAAAAGTGGTGGCGCGTGTTAGATAACCTGTTGATCAATGCATTAAAGTATACAATGGAAGGAACACGTGTCTATATCACATTAGAGAGAGTGAATGATAAAGCGCAGTTTGTTATCAAAAATATTACGAAATATGAGTTTGGCGACCAAAATGTTGAGGAGCTCTATGAACGTTTTAAAAGAGCTGATACCGCTCGCCATACAGAAGGGTCAGGCCTTGGCCTTGCTATTGCTCAATCTATCGTCGATCTCCACCAAGGCAGCATGGAAATCACAATTGATGGCGATTTATTTAAAGTGGTTGTTTCTGTGCCATTAGAGCGTTTATATTGAAAAAATATAAATAGGTTCCAGAATTCTATATTGAATTCTGGGCTTTTTTTAATTCCATCAATAAACTAGTAGCTAAAAACAATATAATATAGGAAAATGATATTAATAATAATCTATTTAATGGTAAAAATATAAAAAGGTAGAAGTGGGTGATATACATTGATTATAATAGGAATCATCTTTATTTGTTTTTTGCTTTCTATCCAATATGTTCGATATATTGGTTATGAAAAAAGTGAATATAAACAACTGACAGGCACATCATTCGGGAAAACCTTTTTTAACAAGGGGCTATATGGGGAATATTTAATTGTAAAAGAGTTGCAAAAGTTGCCGGGCAAGCATAAAACGCTAGTCAATCTTTATATTCCTAAGCCAAATGGAGATACAACGGAAATCGACGTTATATTCATACATGAAAGTATGATTTATGTGATTGAATCTAAAAATTATAGCGGATGGATTTATGGTAGAGAACGCGATTATAAATGGACTCAGGTTTTTCAAAATAAAAAGAAGTATAAATTTTACAATCCTATCAAGCAAAATCGATCACATATACAACATTTGCAGCGTTTACTTTCAAGTGTAGATGAGAAGTTTTTTTATTCTCTGATTGTTTTTAGCAACCGTTGCACTCTGAAATCAATTGATATTGAATCAGAGTGTATAGAAGTTATCAATCGTAATAGGTTGCATGTGGTGAAGAAGATTAACGCTCTTCATAGGCCTGATGCAATACCAGTTAATCTTATCTACAATAAATTGTTGCCTTATACAAATGTAGAAGTACAAGTGAAAGAGAAACATATGAATGATCTTCGCAAGAAGCACTCATCTTAAACGAAAAAATGAAAGAGCTAGAGTACAGAACACACTGAACTCTAGCTCTTTTATACATTCAACTATTTATCTTGAGATTCTGGGCCTACAATAATTGGTGAGGTCTCGGTAGGAACGTCTTCTTCTTCTGTAATAATCTTTTTATCCGCAAACATGTTAGACTGCAATCGAATAAATTGATAAATATGTGTGACGATTACTTTTAGTACTGCATAGCCTGGTACCGCCAAAATAATCCCAGGCAAACCAAATAGATTTCCAGCAGTCAAAATAACGAAAATAACCGTTATCGGATGGACTCGCAGAGATTTGCCCATGATTTGTGGAGAAATTAGTTTTCCTTCAAGCAATTGAACGATGACCCAAACGATGGCTAATTTCAACAGCATAGATGGAGAATGAATCAGCGCAAGAATAATGGCTGGCGTGATAGCAATAATAGGCCCTAGATACGGCACCACATTCGTTACCATCGCAATGATTGCTAGCGTTAAGGCGTAATCTAAGCCGATAATAAGGTAGCCAATTAAAAGTAATGTGCCAATACATAAGGATACGAAGATTTGACCACGTATATATGAACTTAACGCATGGTTCATTTCGCTTAAGATTCGTTTGGTTTCTGAACGTGATTGATCTGGCAAAAACTGTAGAATATATGTTGGCAGATTATCACCATCCTTCAATAAATAGAAAAGAATAAAAGGAAGCACTGCCACAGCCATAATCACTTCTGTAATGGTTCCTACAACCGAAAATATACCATGTGAAAAATCTGCTGCATTATTGCTGAGATAGCCTGACACACTTTGCGATATTCGATCAATATCAGCATTTAGAGGTTGCATCCATTTTTCAACAAAATCATTATGTGCCAATTGTAAAACCGTATGTTGCACCTCTTTTGTGAGAGTTGGAATATTCATGATGAGACTTTGAATCTGTTCTTTTAAAATTGGCAGAACAGAGGAAATAATGACCGTAAGTATGCCGATAATCAATACGTATAATAATAAAATGGATATAGTCCGCTTTACCCCAGCTCGCTCGGAGAAATCAATCAACGGATTGAATAAATAGAAGCAAATTCCTGCCAGTATGATCGGCAAAAAGATAGTTCTAATAAAGATAGCGAAAGGGATTAAAACAAATCCAATTTTAGATAGCGCTAGAAGAGTTATACTCAAGATGAAGACAATAAGTGTATAGATAACAAATTTGCTGTTTAAAATTTTCTTTTTGAAGATAGTGCCTTTTGAATCTTTAATCTGCATTATACTCACCCACCCCTGGTCATTCTTTAGAATGTATCCAACAAATGCTGCTTATTTTTGAACCTTGCTTAAAAAATAGCGTCTTGCTAGTTAGATAACTATTCTTTACCCTTTATAAGACTGTTTCTAACTAAATTGCTTGCTTATACTGTAATGGTTCATGTCTCGGATGCTTGCAAGTCCGGTGGAAGGCTGCTCATGATGAAATAGCAAAATGCTTTATGAAATTTACATAATGATTAGAGAATATTTATGATAGAGATATCTATCATGGGAGGTTATACAGATTATTACGTCCAAACTTATCATCATCTCGCTATTTCTAGTGATTGTCACAATGATTGATACATTGGCTTATTCTACGAGAATATCGGGGGTTAGAGTGAAATTAATCGCTACGGCAATTTCTTTGTTTAGTACGCTTGTGATTGTTTCTAGATTCTCTACAATGATTCAACAGCCATTAACAGCTAAGCTTATTGTGGAAGCCCCAAAGATGGACAAATTAAGTTATATAGAGGATCAGTATCGAATATTAATTGCTGTGACATCATTAGGGGTTTTGCTCGGAATATTTCTTTTTCCTGCTTTTATTAACATTTTTTCAAGAGCTATTATTGGCTTATCAAATGAAAAGGGTTCTTTATTTACCTTATTTAAGAAGCAGTTCAATCTAAAGGGTATGAAAAATATTTTGCGTTGTTTTAGACTGCCAAAATGGCATTATTTGCACGATATCACATTCAAGACCATCCCTAAGCGTCTATTTATGATTAATATCCTTATCACAGCTGTATTTACAACAGGGGTACTCTCATCTATTTATGCCTCGATGCTAGTACCGAGCGATTATGCGCAGACAGCATTGATGTCTTCTGGAATTATCAATGGAATTGCGACATTGCTATTAACACTATTCATCGATCCAAAAGTGTCTGTATTAGCCGATCGAGTGATAAAAAAACAAGTAGATTATGTATATTTGAAAAGTTATTCATTAACCATGATTAGTTCAAAATTTTTTGGCACGCTTTTAGCTCAGCTACTGTTTGTCCCTGCGGCATATTATGTAGCTTGGTTTGCTGAATGGATTTAAGAACCAACACAATTTTAACTCCTTCTGTTAAGTAACCCAATTGCTTATAAAGATACTATGGATAATCGCCTCTAATTTGCCGTAATTAACCAAAAATATATATAATTACTGGTAAGGGGGAGGAAAGTTTGGATAATATAAAATTTATGATTAGCCGGCTTCTGTTCAACTTGCAATTACACGCGGGTAAGTTTAGATTACTAGGCTATGCGGTCTTGCTGGATGCATTGCTAGCGATAGGAGATATTACTGTTTATTTAGCTTTACCGGAATTATTTATAGGGATCCTGTTGACTAGTATTTTAATGGTTGTTGTTAGGAGATACGCGCCTGTTCTCTATAAAATAATCTTAAAAAGAAGCACTTTGTTAACTACTGTACTAACTGTATATTCTTGCATTATTTTTATGCATTACTTTATTTGGATTGCGCCATATTAAAATAAGTAAAAGCCTGATTTCCTTAGTAAAGTAAGAAATTGGGCTTGTTCTACTTCGTTATTTGATGGAAATATATTTACATACAGTTTAAAAAGGTGAGGAAAGGAGCGTTCTATGGGAGTCAGCAAAATAGTCAAAGGTCTTTTATTGCTTGTCATTTATAATTTGATTGTCTATTACCTTGGATGGAATGTGTACCACTTTTTATCAACCGTTTTTCACTCTCATTTTAGCCTTATATTTGCCATTGTTTGGCTTTATATCGCATATAGTATTGTCATCAGCAATTTCAATGAAAAGTTTCGTCTAACTAAAGTGGTGAGCGCCTACTGGATGGTGTTGGTCGAATATGGGCTTCTCTTGTTCCCGCTCGCTGATTTAGCCCTATGGCTCATTCCCTCACTAACAGTCTTATGGGTAGGAGTAGCTGTTATTGGCATATTCGCATTGATCATAGGAATTGGCTCATATATGGCGTATTCACCGGTCATTAGGAGAAAAGAGATAGCTGTTAAAAAAAATCATCCTAAAGGTAAAGATTTTCGTATGGTCATTGCGTCAGATTTTCATCTAGGCATCTTGTCTAACAAAAAGCTTTTACAAAAATTTGTGAATATGTCGAATGAGACCAAGCCTGACGTCGTATTATTAGTGGGGGATATTGTAGACGATCACCCGTATTGGTTTAAGGCATATCACATGGATGAGGTCATGAAAAAGTTAACTTCTACATATGGTGTATATGGAGTTTTAGGTAATCACGAATATTACGGTCGCCAAATTCCTATATTTGTAGAAGAAATGAAAAAATCTTCTGTAACCATCTTACAAGATGAAACAATATGTATAGCCGATGCGTTTTATTTAACAGGAAGGGAAGATAAGACGAATACTACTCGCAAGTCTTTAAAAGAATTAGCTGAGCATGTTGATCAGCAATATCCGTGGATAGTCATGGACCATACGCCATCAGATTTGCGCACACCTACAGAACTTGGTGTCGATATCCATCTCTCAGGCCATACTCATCTCGGGCAGATGTGGCCCAATCAGTGGATAACGAAAAAAACATTTGAGTTGGACTATGGTTATTTATTAAAAAATACAACGCACTATCTCGTATCATCTGGTTTTGGATTTTGGGGGCCACCGATTCGAACTAATAGCCGGAGTGAAATGTGGATTGTAGACGTGAAGTTGACGGATTAATGTAATGGAATTATAAAATAGCTACCATTCCCGATGTGTTATGATTAATTTTGCTGGCAATAGCCAAATGAAGCATCAAATAAAAGATAAGGAGTTATTATGGAAATAATTGAATTAATAAAATCCATCATTTTAGGTTTTGTGGAAGGCATGACTGAATTCGCCCCTGTATCTTCTACTGGCCATATGATTATCGTCGATGATATGTGGTTGAAAACGCAAGAGTTTCTTGGCGAGTCATCGGCCAATACATTCAAAATTGTGATTCAGCTGGGTTCTATCCTAGCAGTCGTTGTGGTGATGTGGAAGCGGATGTTAAGTCTTGTTGGTTTATATCATATCAAGGGACAAAGACCTCATCATCATTTCAATTTGTTGCATGTCATCGTGGGTATTATCCCTGCTGGTATATTAGGTGTTCTGTTCGAAGACTTTATTGACAAGCACTTATTTGGGATTAAAACTGTTATTTTCAGTCTGTTTTTCGGAGCGTTATTTATGATTGCCGCGGATAAATGGGGACCAAAAAGACCAAAAGTGCACTCGCTTGATGATTTATCATATGGGCAAGCATTTAAAGTGGGGCTTATTCAATGTTTATCCCTATGGCCAGGTTTTTCTCGGTCAGGCGCAACGATTTCTGGCGGTGTTATGCTAGGGCTAGACCATCGTACGGCATCCGACTTTACGTTTATTATGGCGGTTCCTATTATGGCGGGTGCCAGTCTTGTATCCCTGCTGAAACATTGGGATGAAATTAATTTCGGCGACATGAATTTCTATATCGTTGGATTTATCAGCGCATTTGTGTTCGCTCTTATTTCTATTAAGTTTTTCTTGAAGCTTATTTCGAAAGTGAAATTAGTGCCGTTTGCCATCTATCGTATTATTCTAGCGATTATACTTGCAATTATCGTATATATGTAGAAAAAGAGATGTCGGTTTTCGACATCTTTTTTTAATTGTGTGAAATATATTATTTAAGTGAAAGAGTGCCAAATAAACTTGTCTTGTGCTATAATAAAAAACAGTAAAAACACAATATATCTTTATTGTGTTGGTGATATAACACAATATATAGTATGAAAGCCACATTTTTATCTTTTCTGCAGTTAGACGGTTAAAGCTAGCCGCAATGGGGAAATTGCACATAAACAACAGGTGAATTTTCTTTCTGTAGACACAAGATGTAGCTTTTCAGCACTAATTATACAACCTAGATTATGTCGTTTTGTGTCTCATTTCGTAGGCTTCGGAATCAATAAATTTATTCCCTTATAAGCCTTGCGATTGTTCAGCCATTGGGTTAAAACAATCGCTTTTTTAACGAAAGAGCCAAAACGATTATCTTTTGGGATAGATTTTGTAAAAAGGAGACAAAAATATGCTAATTCGTTTGGATGAAAAAGAAAAAGTAATGCAGCAACTAGAAGAAGAGTTTGGTAAAGAGGATTTAGAGCTGCTTAGACGGAAGCATGAACGTTTAGAAGATAAGCATCCGGAATATACGCTTGTTGAGTGGACACGTGCTTTAGCGCTTGAAGCATTAAGCCTGTTAGATGAATTAGAACCTTATTGGACATTTGTCGCAGCACGGTTGTTGCTAGCAGAAATTTACGAAGAATATGCAGCACTTCGCCATGTTCAACCTACAGAGGTCTATCAAGCTTTTCCAAAACAGGTCCAAGAATTAGTAGAAAAAGGGTTATATGATCCGGCACTAGCTGAAGCATATACACCTGAAGAATTACAACAGCTAGCGGCAGCGATGGAACCGGAGCGCGATAAGTTATTTACATATATCGGCCTCAAAACATTGATGGACCGCTATGTGACTCGTGAACACGACAATACGCCAATCGAATTACCACAAGAGCGTTGGATGGTCATTGCAATGACATTGATGCAAAACGAAAGTGATAATCGACTAGATAAAGTAAAAGAAGCTTATTGGGCAATGAGCAATCTTTATATGACAACAGCTACTCCGACCCTTGCGAATGCTGGGAAAACGCATGGTCAGCTTTCTAGCTGCTTTATTGACACAGTAGATGACAGTTTACAGGGCATTTACGATTCCAACACAGATGTTGCGACATTATCTAAGTTTGGTGGTGGCATCGGCGTTTATATGGGTAAAGTGCGTAGCCGTGGTTCATCTATTCGTGGGTTTAAAGGCGCATCAAGCGGTGTGATTCCATGGATTAAACAACTAAACAACACAGCTGTATCAGTTGATCAGTTGGGTCAACGCCAAGGGGCAATTGCAGTTTACTTAGATGTTTGGCATAAAGATATTTTCCCATTCCTTGATTTGAAATTGAACAATGGTGATGAGCGTATGCGCGCACATGATATCTTTACAGGTGTTTGTCTCCCAGATATTTTCATGGAAGCAGTAGAAAATCGTGAAGAATGGCATTTATTTGATCCGCATGAAGTACGTACAGTTATGGGCTTCAACTTAGAGGACTACTATGATGAAACAAGAGGACAAGGCTCATTCAGAGATAAATATTTAGCTTGCGTAGAAAACCCTGAATTATCTTCTGAAGTCGTACCTGCTATTGATATCATGAAACGGATTATGCGTTCACAGCTTGAAACTGGCGTCCCATTCATGTTCTACAGAGATGAAGTAAACCGCATGAATGCAAACAAACATACAGGTATGATCTATTCAAGTAATCTATGTACTGAAATTGCACAAAACATGAGTGCAACTGAGTTTGAAACTATTACAGTGGAAGATGACTTAATTGTCACTCGCCGTAAACCTGGTGATTTTGTTGTGTGTAATTTATCATCTATCAATCTTGGTAGAGCAGTACCGGCGAATGTGCTAGAACGTTTAATCGGTATTCAAGTGCGTATGCTTGATAATGTAATTGAGTTGAATAATATCCCTGTTAAACAAGCTGAAATCACAAATTCACGCTATCGCGGTATTGGTCTTGGTACATTCGGATGGCACCACTTGCTTGCATTAAAAGGCATCACATGGGAATCAGATGAAGCAGTTACTTACGCGGACGAGCTATATGATCAAATCGCTTACTTAACTATTAAAGCATCTTCTGAGCTAGCGAAAGAAAAAGGATCCTACCCACTATTTGAAGGCTCAGATTGGCAAACAGGTGAATACTTCACAAACCATGGCTATGACGGCAAAGAAAAATGGGAACTATTGCGTCAACAAGTTGCAGAACAAGGAATGCGCAACGGCTATGTAATGGCGGTCGCTCCTAACTCAACGACTTCTATTATTGCCGGCAGTACAGCAAGTATCGACCCAGTGTTCCAGAAGAGCTATTCTGAAGAGAAAAAAGATTATAAAATCCCAGTTACAGTACCAGATTTGAATGAAAAAACAACTTGGTACTATAAATCTGCTTACTTTATCGATCAAAACTGGACGATTAAACAAAATGCAGCGCGCTCTCGTCATATTGACCAAGGTATATCCTTAAATTTATATGTACAAAATACCGTCAAAGCGAAAGAATTGCTGGCTCTTCATTTAAATGCATGGAATAGCGGCATTAAAACAACTTATTATGTACGTTCTACTTCAGTTGAATTATTAGAATGTGAGTCTTGTGAAAGCTAAAAAGGAGAGGGATTTAATATGACAACAGTCAATAAACGAGTACTTATGGACAAAGAAGCACCCAATCGTTCGACGAAAATTGTCAACGGCCGTTCATCTAACATTTTGAATTGGGATGATGTACGCTTTAGCTGGGCTTATCCTAAATACAAAAAAATGCTCGGTAATTTCTGGACGCCATTTGAAATTAATATGAGCAATGACATCAAACAATTTTCTCAACTAACAGCAGATGAACAAGAATCATTCAAAAAAATTATCGGTTTGCTAGCATTACTGGATAGTATCCAAACAGATTATGCCGGCAAAGTAGCTGATTATTTAACAGATTCAAGCCTTAACGCCTTGATGATTATTCTGGCACAGCAAGAAGTCATCCATAATCATTCATACTCTTATATTCTTTCTAGCCTTGTATCAAAAGATGAACAAGATCGCATTTTCGACTTTTGGCGCACTGAGCCAATCTTAGAGAAACGTAATGACTTCGTGATTAAAGGCTATCGCCAATTTTCTGAGGAGCCAACTATCGAAAATATGCTTGATTCCGTTGTTTATGATGTGATTTTAGAAGGCCTGTTCTTCTATTCAGGATTCTCGTTCTTCTATCATCTTGCGCGAAACCAAAAAATGGTAGCAACAAGTACAATGATCAATTATATTAATCGTGATGAACAGCTTCATGTCGATCTCTTTGTAAAGATTTATAAAGAATTGTTGGAAGAATACCCTGAGTACAACACACCAGAGCGTGAAAAACATGTGCAAGCGATCTTTAAAGAAGCAGCGCAGTTAGAAATTGAATGGGCACACGAAATTATCGGTGACAAGATCGAAGGGCTAGAGGTAGAAGATGTGGAAGATTACGTGTACTTCTATACTAATGTCCGCTGCAACCAATTAGGCTATGAACGTCCATTTGAAGGTTACCGCAAAAACCCAATGAAATGGATTAAAGCTTATGAGGATGTAGATCTTGGCAAGACAGATTTCTTTGAACAACGTTCACGTCAATATACAAAAGTTAATGTCCAAGACAATGGCTTTGATGAACTTTAATAAATAACTTTATAAATACCAAACGAGTACATCACTTACAAAAGTGATGTACTTTTTGTTTGCAGTTTTTACTGAAAATTGATAAATATCCTTTGCTTTTTAGTAAACCCTTGCTGGATTGCATGAGCTGAAAGCCTAGTAAGAAAAAAGTGATGGGGGAATTAAAGCTAAATAGGACAGATTAGTTGATTAGTATAAAAGTGAAAACTAAAATTAACATTAAAATTAATTATCAAAAATTTCACACAAGGGAATAAGGGGAGCATATTCATGATAAAAGGTATTTTTGAAACACATATAAATGTCAGTGATTATAAAAAATCTGCAGAGTTTTACGAGAAGCTGCTAAATATTATTCCATTATATGAAGATGCGGAACGAAAACTAAAGTTTTATTGGGTGGGACAACCTGGAGAGGCTATGCTAGGTATACGAGAGAACTATCCGAGTTCCTTAGTTCAAAGACAGCATTTTGCTTTCAGAGTAGATTTAAATGATATTTCTTCAGCGAAAGATTATTTGTCCTCTTTGAACATTGAGACAACAAACTTTTTTGGAGAGAGTGCTGATAATTTATTAGTATTTCCTTTTATGCCAGCTGTATCTATCTACTTTGAAGACCCAGATGGTCACTCAATTGAATTTATTGCTATGCTAGATGACCAGCCAAAACCGGAATTAGAGATTATGCCCTGGAAAGAATGGGAAACGTTATGTGGTAGAGAGTGATTAAATAAAATAACTACATAACTACAGTTGTCCAACTTTTAAGGCAACAAAAAGGATAGATGAATCAGCTATAACCATGCTGTTCATCTATCCTTTTTATATATAGGAAACATCAAAATTGATCTAAGTAAAAGTTCAGGCAAAAAGTCCATCCTGCCACAATAAAAGATCCAACGGCTAATACAAAAAAGAAAGTTCCAATAAGGCTTGTTTCTGACTCTTTTTTATCATTCATTGCGATCTTCCTCTCTGGCCGATTTTCTCTATTGTCAGAGTGCCCATTTAGGCATTAATGCATTCATAGAGTTGAGAAAATATCGAGCGGGAGGACAAGAAAAAACTCTTTTTATTCCCTCTAAAAAAGATGGAATAAAAAGAGTTATGGTTCGTTTATAACTTAACCGGCGTAAAACAGAGAGCTAGTCATCACTAAACAAGTTAAATACGCCGCCGATGCCGCGTTCACCAACCTGTGAACCCCCGACTGTTTGAGGAGCAGCAGCAAATACACGACTTGCTAAGCGGCTAAATGGTAATGATTGAATCCAAACAGTGCCAGGTCCTTGCAGTGTTGCAAAGAATAAACCTTCTCCGCCAAACAGAGCTGTTTTAACGCCGCCTACAGCTTCAATGCTATAATCAACGTTGCTTGTCATCGCAACCAAGCATCCTGTATCTACTCGTAGTCTTTCACCAGCTTGAAGATCTTTGCGGATAATCGTTCCGCCGGCATGGACAAATGCCATCCCATCGCCTTCTAGCTTTTGCATGATAAAACCCTCGCCCCCAAAGAAGCCTGTGCCTAGTTTGCGTTGAAATTCTACACCAATGGACACACCTTTTGCAGCAGCTAAGAATGCATCTTTTTGGCAGATGATTTTGCCATCGTAAATGCTTAAATCCATTGGTATAATTTTGCCGGGATAAGGAGCAGCAAATGAAACATGGCGTTTTCCCATATCTTCATTTGTGAAGGTCGTGATAAATAAGCTTTCTCCAGTAATCAAGCGTTTGCCGGCACCCATCAATTTGCCCATTAAGCCGCCGCCACCTCTACTTGAACCATCACCAAAAACAGTTTCCATCCGAATGCCGTCTTCCATCATCATAAGTGCGCCTGCTTCAGCCACCACTGTTTCATTTGGATCTAATTCCACTTCAACAAATTGCATATCATCGCCATATAATTTGTAATCAATTTCATGGTTATTCATAATCAAACCCTCCGAATCGTATAATCTATAACAAGTTACGTATGAGAGAATAAAAAAGTTCCGCAATATAATATTTTGAATAATAAAAACATTATACAAAGGATTTCCTCTTCTTATGTAGAATAGTAGAGCAAGAGGGTTGCAGATCGATCATACAACAAGGGGGAATAATGATGAGTATTCAATTAGAGCATTATATCGGAGGAAGATTTCTAGCAACAGAGGAAGAAAAATGGACAAGTGTGTTAAACCCAGCTAATGGAGAAGTATTGGCTGAGGTACCACTCGCCACAGAAGCAATCGTCAATGAAGCAGTGGCGCAAGCAAAGCAGGCGCAGCAAGAATGGGCTTTAGTGCCTGCACCGAAACGAGCGCAATATTTATATGCAATCGGCATGAAAATGCAGGAAAAGAAAGAACACCTCGCGACTGTCCTCACCAAAGAAATGGGAAAAGTGATTGAAGAGGGACGAGGCGAAGTACAAGAAGGCATTGATATGGCTTTCTATATGGCTGGAGAAGGCAGAAGATTATTCGGTGAAACTACCCCATCTGAACTTTCGAATAAATTCGCCATGAGCGTTCGAGCACCAATTGGTGTTGTCGGCTTAATCACACCTTGGAATTTCCCTGTAGCCATTGCGACGTGGAAGAGCTTCCCTGCAATCGTGGCAGGCAATACATTTGTATGGAAGCCAGCAACTGAAACACCAATGATGGCCTATGAAATGGCCAAAATCTTTGATGAGGTAGGCCTACCAAAAGGTGTCGCCAATATTGTTTTCGGTTCTGGCGGCGAAGTAGGAACGGCGCTGATTGAACATCCAGATGTCAAAGTCATCTCGTTCACAGGGTCCACAGAAACAGGCAGGAAAGTCGCTAGTCTTGGCGGACAGCATCTAAAAAAGGTATCCCTTGAAATGGGTGGGAAAAATGCGGTCATTGTCATGGCTGATGCTGATTTAGATCTAGCGGTAGATGGGATTTTGTGGAGTGCATTTGGAACAGCAGGGCAACGTTGCACCGCATGTAGCCGTGTTATTGTGCATAAAGATGTAAAGGAAGAATTAGAGCAGCGTTTGCTTGAGGCGATGAAACAGCTGTCAATCGGGGATGGATTAGATGAATCGGTCAAAGTTGGCCCTGTCATCAATCAAAAAGCTCTGGAAAAAATTCATTATTATGTGGAAGAAGGACAGAAAGAAGGAGCGAGGTTGCTTGCCGGAGGACATATTTTAACAGAACAACCTTATAGCCAAGGACATTATTATGCGCCGACTCTTTTCACTGATGTTGCACCGGATGCCCGCATTGCACAGGAAGAAATTTTTGGTCCTGTTGTTTCGCTAATTGCCGTAACTGATTTAGAAGAAGCAATCCAAGTAAATAATAGTGTTCAGTATGGATTGTCTAGCTCGATCTTCACACAAGACATCAACAGTGCATTCAAAGCTCAGCGCGACTTGGATACTGGTATTGTCTATGTCAATGCAGGGACGACAGGGGCTGAAATCCATCTGCCTTTCGGTGGCACGAAGGGAACGGGCAATGGCCATAGAGATTCTGGTGTAGCTGCATTAGATGTGTATACCGAATGGAAGAGTGTCTACATTGATTACAGTGGTAAGCTGCAACGTGCACAAATTGATACAGAATAGATAGGAGGAAACAGGATGAAAATTGCCGTTTTGGGTGCTGGTTTAATGGGGAAAGAAGTAGCTCGTGATTTAGTGAGAAATCCAAATATAGAAAAAGTCTTTTTAGCGGATTTAAACAAAGAACAAGCGAAGCAATTTGCTGATACATTGCAGTCAGAGAAAGTAGAAGTATTACAGCTTGATGCAACGAATGATGAGCAATTGAAGTTGGTTATGTCAAAAGCGAATGTAGTCATTAATGCACTTTTCTACACGTTTAATGAGCGTGTTGCAAAGACTGCCATTGAAGTAGGGGTCCATTGTGTAGATCTTGGCGGCCATATTGGCGGAGCGACAGACCAAATTTTAAAATTAAACAGTGAAGCCCAAGCGAAGGGTGTTACGCTAATTCCCGATTTGGGTGTAGCACCTGGCATGATTAATATCCTGTCCGGTTTTGGTGCCTCTAAACTAGATCACGTGAAATCTATAAAAATCTATGTTGGCGGCATACCTGTAGAGAAGGAACCACCATTAGAGTATAATGTGGTATTTTCACTAGAAGGCGTGTTTGATCACTATACAGATCCATCTCATGTTGTGCGTAATGGCGTTTTACAAGAGATTCCATCTCTATCCGAAGTGGAGCCTTTCTATTTTAAAGGATTCAATGGCTTAGAGGCATTCCATACTTCTGGCGGCTTATCAACATTGCCGGAGTCATATCCAGATATCCAAACATTAGAATATAAGACGGTGCGTTATACAGGCCATGCCGAAAAATTCAAGTTACTCGTTGATCTAGGCCTTACAAACAAAGAAACAGAAGTAACAGTGAATGGGCAGAAGGTCAAGGCAAGGGATGTTTTACGCGAGGTACTGGAAAGTAAGATTGGTCTTGGCGATAAGCAAGATGCTGTACTATTGCGTGTAATTGTTAGCGGTGAAAGCAATGAAGAAGCTGTTTCCTATGAATATGAAATGGTAACATACAGAGACCAGGTGAATAACGAAACGGCTATGGCTCAAGCAACTGCGAATACTATTGCGGTAGTTGCCCAACTAGTTGGCGATGGCACAATTGATAAAAGAGGAGTCTACCCGCCAGAAAAAGTGGTACCAGGTGAAGCGTATATTAAAGAAATGGAGCATCGAGGGGTAAAGATTACTGAAATCAAACATCGCTCAACAAATATTGTAAAGGGCTAGTACGATTGGGTCTAACCCTAAGAAAAGCCTGAAACGGATGAACGGATTGGTAAAATAATGAAGACCGAACAAATGTGAAAGTAAAGTGTAAATTTCACATAGTGTTCGGTTTTTTTATTAGCTTCTACGCTCTGCTTATTTAACTAGTTATCTACCATTCTAAGAATGCAATTCGGGTACCGTCACAAATGTATAGCCTCTTTTCTCAAGGTACGTTAAGACAGCATCTAGTCCCTGTGCAGTGGATAGATGTATATCGTGCATCAACACGATGGCACCAGGGTAGACATCCTTTTTCACTTGAGATAAAAGTTTCTTTGAATTAAGGTATTTCCAATCCAGCGTGTCTACTGTCCATAAAACAATAGGTTGGGATGATTGGGCTTGAATTCGTTTATTATAAGCTCCATAAGGCGGTCTTAAAGCAAAAGGCATACAACCAGTAGCTTTTTTTATCTCTGCATTCGTTTGATTGATTTGTCGTTTAACTTTTTTAATCGGCAATGTTCTAAGATCAGGATGAGAATAAGAATGGCTGCCAATTTCGTGGCCATCTGCGTACACTTTTTTGGCTACATTCGGATACTTATGGACTTGTTGTCCTAGCATAAAGAATGTGGCCTTAGCGTGATGCTTTCTTAATATGCGCAATACTTTAGGTGTTACCGTATTGCTAGGCCCGTCATCAAATGTCAAAGCAATTTTCTTTGCTGGTTGTTTCTTCTTAAAAGGTGGAGCGAGAATAGCGTTGGTGGTAGATGTTAAAGGGATAACATATTTTTTTATGCCCGTTATATTCTTAGAGAGCTCGCCTGGATTATAATAAATAATAAATGCGTTTTTTGTTAGAGCAAATTCTTGATAATTACCCCATATTGGCCGTGTGATATTTGTTACAGAAGCAGCATCGCGATGCGGTTTTATCAGGCAATCGGACATGATTTCGCCTTTAACAGTCCTAGATAAAACGCCAAGATTTTGCTTTGTTTGAATAATATCTTGCAATAAGATGACTTTTTTGTTTTTATAATCATACATAAATGTTTTTACACACTTCCTCTTCTTGTTGAGAGTTTGTGTTAAAACAAATGAATAATAGTTCTTTTTATAGATAATCATTTTAGTAGATATCGTTAATTTGCTCTTTTTCCCTTTAGTATCTGTTGTCATCTGGTTTATTAAATAATCGTCTCGCATTTTATCAACAGAGTCGGTAACATTTTGATTAAATGCTTTATTAGGCGTTTTAGGAAACT
This sequence comes from Rummeliibacillus stabekisii, assembly GCF_007988965.1. Taxonomy (GTDB): domain Bacteria; phylum Bacillota; class Bacilli; order Bacillales_A; family Planococcaceae; genus Rummeliibacillus; species Rummeliibacillus stabekisii. The sequence goes on along the minus strand of NZ_BJVD01000002.1, from coordinate 343,337 downwards.
GAATCGTGTAGGCAACATCTTTATCGGCTGCTTTTGCTTTTTCAGTCACCAAATAAATGCCTTCATGTTTTGTTTGTTTTTGCGTTGTGTTGGATACTATGTTTAGTTTATCTTTAGGATTGCTAGCAGGAGCTCCATGCTTCTGGTTAATCAGTGTTTTAGATACAAAAAATATAAGTGCCAAGATTGCAATACCCATCAAAATAAGTATAGAAAGGTAATACTTTTTTGGGTGATCATTAGTAGTCACTCCCGTACTTCCTCCTTAGGTGTGATAGTTTTATTCTACCCTATTCGACAGGAAAAGTGAGCAGAAAAATGTTAAATCTAACATTTTTGTTTAAAAAAGATAATTGAAGTATGAGGTGAAAGGTATTGATCGAAATAGCACAGGAAGAATTAGCTATTGATTGTTTTTTGCTAGCTGGACGTTTGTTAATCCAAAGCGGGGCTGAAACGTATCGAGCAGAAGATACGATGCTAAGAATGGCCAGTTCCCAAGGATTCACAGACGCTCAAAGCTTTGTCACACCAACGGGTATCATTTTTTCAGCGGGTCACAAAAGACCCACTCGAATTGCACAGATTGCAAGCCGTACAACGGACTTAGAGAAAATTGCAGTAGTCAATGCCATCTCAAGGAGATTGACCTCCGGTGCCATTACTGTTGGGGACGCGTATGAAGAACTTTTACGTTTAGAGAGGACGAATTTATTCTTCCCTGTTTGGGTGCAGCTGATAGCAGCAGCAACATCTAGCGGATGTTTTTTAATTTTATTCAATGGTAAGTGGGTTGATGTGCCATCAGCTATGGCAATCGGTGCATTTGGCTATTTAATTTATTTGGCTATGCATTCTTTAACAAGAGTGAAGTTCTTTGCAGAGTTTACAGCATCCTTGTTTATCGGCGTAGCAGCCATGCTTGTGTTAAAAGCAGGGTTAGGAGCACAGCTTGATAAGATTATTATCGGCTCGGTCATGCCGCTAGTTCCAGGGTTAGCAATTACCAATGCGGTGCGTGATCTAATGGCAGGTCATTTTGTTTCTGGTGTAGCAAAAGGGATGGAAGCTCTTTTGACCGCCTTTGCAATCGGAGCCGGCATAGCGCTCACATTGTCATTTTAGGAGATGTTTTGAATGGATTGGGTATATCAAGGAGTGCTAAGTTTTATAGGGACAGCTAGCTTTGGCGTTATTTTTAATGCGCCTAAGAAAACGCTGTTTCACTGTGGGCTTGTCGGCATGTGCGGGTGGTTAATTTATTTTGCATTTATGCAAAAGGGTGTCGATGCTGTGTTTGCTTCTTTTGCGGGTGCTTTCTTAATCGCGATTGCTGCCCATTTGTTGTCACGTCGATTTAAAACACCTATGATTGTATTTAGTGTTGCGGGTATTATTCCTCTTGTGCCAGGGGGTCTTGCTTATAATGCAATGCGCTCGATTGTTGAAAATGATTACGTCGAGAGCACGCAATATGGAGCGAAAGTGTTTATTATTGCTGGCGCTATTGTTATGGGGCTCGTATTCGCAGAAGTATTAATGCAGCTAGTTTTCAGAGCCATTCGGAAAAGGAAGGCTAGGATGATCAAAGCAGGTTAATTCCGCATATCTGTTTGTTCTTTAGCTATCACTCATATTTCACATATAATAAAACAGCAATTGAGCCCATTTGAAATGGTCCAATTGCTGTTATTTTTTTTAAAACAACTTTTCAATGTCATCTGCATCCATTGGATAACCGACCAAGTAGCCTTGAATCGCATCACAACCATATTCTGCAAGAAGCTCTTTTTGTTCTTCTGTCTCAACACCTTCGGCTAAGACACCCATATGAATGGATTTGCCGAATTGTATCATGCCGTTAACAAGCTTTTGCGTTTTTGGCTGATAAGGCATGGATGATATAAAGGTTTGGTCTATCTTGAATTGAGAGAGCGGCAACATCTGCATGTAGCGGAACGAGGCATAACCTGTGCCAAAGTCATCAAGAACAAAACGGACACCATCATTATGCAACTGCTTCATTTGTTTAATAATTGATTTTTCTGCTTCCGCTTCCAATGCAAACTTTTCGGTAATCTCTATTTGCAACAATTCTGCAGGGCAATTTGTGCGTTCTAATATGCTACTGATCTGTTTGGCCATATTTTTATCTCGAAATTCGCGCACAGATAAATTAATGCTGGCCTTAATGTTTAGACCAGATTCTTTCCATTGTGCAGCTTGCATACACACTTGCTCCAACATAAAGGTGCCAATATTATTAATCAACCCTGTCTCTTCCGCGATAGGGATTAGAACATCTGGCGCTACTGTGCCTATTTCTTTATCATCCCAGCGCACAAAAGCTTCCACGGCTATGATTTCTCCTGTATTTAAATCGAGTTGCGGTTGATAAGAAACTTTTAAATCTTGTTGGTTAAGCGCAACGAGCAGCCTTTTCTCGATAATGGACTTCGTATATAAAGCCTTATGATCTGCTGTTGAAAGGCTGCCAATCTGTGCGCCCCCTTCCGCTTGTATTTTCTTTAATGCAGTATAGGATGCTTTCATCAAATGAGAAAATGAAATTTGGTCATTTGGATACTTTGAAATACCGCCGCTAATTGAAATAGGGAATGCGCCATGATTGATATAAATCGGATGCTGTTCTAAATAAGACAGGAACCCTTGAATGAACCATTCACCAAGCGGTGTTAGGACGACAAACTCATCCATACTGACACGTGCAATGACACTGTCTTGAAAATATTTTTTTAAACGTTGAGTAAATTCCTGCAGGGCAATACGGTCTGCTTGGTCATTATAAATTTCTTTCAAAGAGTAGAATTTGTCGATGCTAAAATAAACGAGACTAAAATGATTTCTTTCTTCTATCATCGACTCAACTACTTGCTCAAGACGATTGCGGTTCATTAATCCAGTCTCTTGATCAATATAAGCAAATTTCTCTAGACGTTCCTGTAATTGTTTTTTGTCTGAAATATTATTTTCTAACAAAATATAATGTGATGGGCCTTTTGCATTTTTTAGTGGGATTGCGGTTAAGTCGACCCAATAATGCTGTCCATCCTTTGTAATTTTTTCTGCCTCTCCATGCCACTGATTTCCCGTTTCTAGTGTCTTCCAAATATTATTGGCGAATTCTGTTGTTTTTGAATCAGAAGGGAAAAGCTGCCAAAATGATTTACCGAGAATCCTTTTTGGTGTCCATTTGCTTTGCTTTAAAAATAAAGGGTTCGCATAAGTAATCAACCCTTCTTGATCAAGTGCAGCCAACATAAAGGTCGAATCTAAATACTCATGTATGTTAGATATTTCATTGAGCACAAAATCAACAGCTTCTTCTTCGACTAATAAGAATTGGCAATGCACAAAGCTTTCGTCGTTAATCGATAATGTATTAAGAATAAGAGAGATTTGAATAGGGTCTCCCTTTTTCTTTTGCAATAATATGTTATTTAGTTGTATAGGGACTTCTGACTGAAGGATATTTAGCCATCGGTCTTTAAATGTATTGGTATAATCTTTTACTATAAATGGAGGTGGATTGCCTTCCAGCTCTATTTCTGTATAGCCAAATGCTATCTCAGCTCCACGATTCCAAGAGACGATATTTCCTTTTGAATTTAAGATCATCATAGGGCAGGGCGTCTGACGAGTAAGTGGATGTACAGTAGGGTTTACATGCTGGGTTTCTCTCATAAATTATATTTCTCCTTGGAATTTCTATATTTTCTATTATAGTAAATTGAAAGGTATAAGTCATTAGTAACAGGGTATTTAGAGAAAAGTATTTTTTTTGTGCCTTCGCATAGGAGAATTAAAATATATATCCCGAAATGTAAGACATTTGGTTTTACTTAAAGGTAAGTGGTTGGTTATAAGGGGGTATAAAGAAGAGTTATGAATAGGTATATTTAACTTACTCATTATACATATGTTATTAATAAATTGCTTATTGTGTCGCTTTAAAATGTAAAATCAATTTTATTTCGTAAATCGAACAGTTATGTGATAATAAATAAAACTCTAGAAAAGAAGGGAGGAGATTAATAGTGAAAACTATTATTGGCTTCATTAAAGCTTATAAAGTGCCGGCTAGCATCGCGCTTTTATTGATGCTCATTGAATTAATGGTTGAGTTGGCACAGCCACTGCTTATTCGGAAAATTATTGATGAAGGAATTGTTGAGAGCGATATACATACCATTTGGTTTTGGGGCACCATTATGCTATTGCTTGCGTTACTTGCCTTTTTTGCTGGGATTATTAATTCCTTTTTCTCAGGGTATGCTGCACAGAATCTTGCATTTGATTTGCGTACAGCTTTGTTTCGTAAAGTACAATCCTTTAGCATGACAACGTTTTTGCGCTTTCCGACTGCTAGCCTTATCACTCGGATGACGAATGATGTCACACAAGTACAGCAAGTATTTTTTATGAGCTTACGTGTTATGTTGCGGACTCCTTTGGTCGTTATTGGTAGTTTAATTATGGCTTTTTATATCAATCCATCGCTTGCTCTGTATCTTGTTGTAGGTGTACCTTTTTTGCTGATATTCATGTATCTTATGGTGAAAAAAAGCATCAAGCAATTCTCAGCGGTACAAAAGCGTGTAGACAGGATTAATACAATGATTCAAGAAAACCTTCAGGCGATTCGTTTAATTAAAGCCTATTTTAGAGGGAAATATGAAGGGTCACGTTTTGAAAAAGCAGCATTCCTTTTAAAACATGATACATCAAAGGCTTTGCGTTTGATGGAGTATATCCAACCCATTTTATTAATCGTTATGAATATCGCATTACTGGCGGTTTTATGGTTTGGAGCAGGGAAAGTGAGTACTGGACATGCAAAGATTGGTGACTTGGCGGCAATTGTCAATTATACCATGCGCCTAACAGGTTCCTTTTCGATGTTTTCGTTCATTATTATGCTCTTTTCAAGAGCAAAGGCATCTGCTGATCGCATGGAAGAAATCCTCTTGGCTGAAGACATGCCAAAAGAAAAAATACCATATAACGATGTATTAAAAGAAGATAAGGACGACGTTATTGAATTCAAAAATGTATCTTTCCATTACCCAGGCACAACAACATATGCCTTACAAAATATTTCTTTCACATGCAGAAAGGGCGAAAAAATTGCCATCATGGGTGCAACAGGTTCTGGAAAATCAACTATTTTTCAATTGCTTCTAAAATTCTATGATTGTTCAGAAGGTGAAATCTTTGTGAATGGTCGTAATATTACTGATTGGAAGGCAGAAGAGCTACGTCAATACCTAGGATACGTACCACAGCAATCTTTGTTGTTCACAGGAACAATTGCTGAAAATATGAGGTGGGGCGCAACAACGGCTACGCAGGAAGATATAGAGAAAGCTGCTGTTCAAGCCCAAATCCATACGTCCGTCACACGTTTCCCAAACAAATATCAAACAAGAGTGGGACAAAAAGGCGTCAATCTTTCGGGTGGACAGAAACAGCGTTTATCCATCGCTAGAGCCATTTTACGGAAGTCTCCTATTCTTTTATTCGATGATAGTACAAGTGCTCTCGATGTAAAGACGGAAGCAGCATTATGGGAAGAACTCGACACCATATCTGCTACGATGCTTGTCATTACTCAAAAAATCCAAACAGCGAGAGGTGCGAATCGTATTCTACTGCTAGACAATGGGGCGGTAGCTGCCTTCGGTACACATCAAGAATTGCTGGGCAGCTCAACGCTCTATAGCAAAATCGTCAGGTCTCAAGCAGAGGGGGAGAAATATAATGATTAAAAATTGGTTTCGGTCCTATATGTATGAGCCTGTTTTAACAAAAGAAGAAATTCAATCCTCCAAAAAGAAAAAAGGTTCAAAAGCGGCCAATTGGCGTAGGACACTAGGCGGCATTTGGAAGCTAGTGGATGAACAGCGCGGGTTGCTGATCTTCGTGCTACTCATGGTCATCGTTAGCTCGATTCTATCCTTGCTCGGCCCCTACTTGATTGGAAAAATCATAGATGATTATCTTGTAGAAAAGAGATACGGCGGACTCAAATCTATCATTGGCATTCTTGTCGCTGTATACGTTGGCTTGTCTCTGTCTCTGTTTTTACAAAATTATTGGATGATTGGCATCGCTCAACAAACAGTGTATCGCATGCGTACAGGTCTTTTTTCAAAACTCCAAAGACTGCCCATTTCGTTTTTCGACCAACGGCAGCATGGAGATTTAATGAGCCGGATGACCAATGACATAGATAATATTAGTTCAACGCTTAACAGCACCTTTATTCAAGTATTCTCGAGTACATTGATATTGATAGGTACTGTGGTTGTCATGGTTTCGATGAGCCCCCTCCTAACGCTCCTTACGATGGTGATTATTCCCATCATGTTTGTTTCCACCCGCTTCATTACACGGCGGACGGGAAGACTCTTTAAAAGGCAGCAAGAGGCGCTCGGTATGCTGAATGGAATGATTGAAGAAACGATTTCAGGTCAACGTATCGTAAAAGCCTTCTCTCAGGAGGAGCGTGTGATTGAAGACTTTACAGAAAGATCCAGTGAATTGCGGCGTATTGGCTACTGGGCAAATGTGTATTCTGGAGCGATTCCAAAAGTGATGAATTTCCTGAATAACGCAAGCTTTGCGATCGTGGCTGGCGCTGGTGGTATTCTTGCTTATAATGGATATGTTTCGATTGGTACCATTGTCGTTTTTGCGGAATATGCACGCCAATTTACAAGGCCTTTAAATGATTTAGCTAACCAATTTAACAATATTTTATCTGCGATTGCCGGAGCAGAGCGAGTTTTCGTCATTTTGGATGAAGAAGATGAGCAAGATGAAGCAAAACATCAGCCGTATAAAAAGATTCAGGGAGATGTTCGTTTTAAAGATGTCTCTTTTAAATATAATGCAGAAGAAGCAGCGTACACATTATCGCATATCAATTTTCATGTGAAAGAGGGTCAGACAGCGGCGCTTGTTGGTGCTACCGGGGCAGGGAAGACAACGATTATGCAGCTTCTTGCCCGCTTTTATGAAGCTCAAGAAGGCAGCATTCTGATAGATGGAGCCCCTATCTCTTCCTATGCAAGAGAAACGATACGAAGCCAGATGGCATTTGTCCTGCAGGAGCCATTCTTATTCCAAGCAACCATTATGGAAAACATTCGGTATGGAAATTTGGATGCAACAGATGAAGAGGTAATAGAAGCGGCCAAAAGAGCAAATGCCCATCATTTTATCATGTCTTTACCAGATGGATATAACACGGAATTAGCAATGGATGGCGGTGAAATCAGCCAAGGTCAAAAACAATTGCTTTCAATTGCTAGAGCCCTTGTAGCAGGACCGTCTATACTATTGCTAGATGAGGCAACAAGCAGCATTGATACGGTTACAGAATTAGAAATACAAGAAGCGCTTGAACGGTTGATGGAAGGACGCACAAGTTTCGTCATTGCCCATCGATTAAATACGGTGAAGAAAGCCGATGTTATATTTGTAATGGAGCAAGGACAATTAGTAGAGTCAGGCAGCAGGCAAGAATTAATTCAGAAAAAAGGCATATTTTATCAGATGCTGCAAAACAATAATGAATAGGGGACAAGGAAACTTATGGATATATACGTAATGAGGGCAACTTATCCCGTAGATGATGAGACAATTCAAGAGGTCAAAGATTTACTAGAAGCATCTCAGGAATTAAATAAAGATCTGTCGCTATTAATGAAAGAGGATCTTTGGAAGAATGCTGAATGCAAAGGGTTTATGATACTGGCATATAATGAACAGGACCAATTGCTCGGCGTCTTATGCGCAAGCGATATGTTTGGCTTCAACACATATGAATGGTCAATAGCAGTTCATCCGCAATTCCGGCGAATCGGAATTGGAACAGCCATTTTCCAAGCATTCGCTAATGCCCTTCTTGAAAGAGGTGCGATGGGCGATATGGCAGTTGCTTATCATGAAGAAGCGAGTGCTTTATTTTTAGAAAAACTGGGTTATGACTTTAGTTCGGCAGAAGCAACGCTACAGGCATTGCCCCAACATCATCCAGAAAATTGGAATAGAACCATCCGACCATATAAAGAAGATGACAAGAATAAGGTCATAGCACTTATGCAAGAGGGCTTTTCAGATTTACCTGAAGAGACGGAAGAGCTGATCTACTATAATACAAATACAGAAGGCCGAATGCTATACATGGTAGATGAGTTGGATGAGAGCGTTGCGACTGTGACGCTGGCAGAAGAAAGAGAAAGTCTTTGGATTACTGCATTTGTAGTGGGAGAAGAACATCAAAAAAGAGGGATAGGCTCTGAAGTCTTGCAATGGGTAAGACATAAAGCTTCTGAAAAAGGGATGGAATCTGTCCTTTTAGATGTAGAAGTAGAAAATCAAAACGCACTACGCATTTATCAGAACAATGATTTTACTATCATCCAGCAGATTGATTATTTTGTGAAAAACAATAAGTAATATAAAATATATTATAAATGTTCTGTAAATTTTAGGTTAAAATTAACACTAAAAAGGGTTAAATGGGATATACTTTGGGTAAGAGTCTTCATAAGATGGACTATCACATGCTTTTAGGGGGTTTTTGGTATGAGGCTACCTGCATTGCGTAAAGCGGAAGGCGGACACAAAAATTTATTAAGCCATGTACTTGGCAAAGTATTGCATTTTAGACCAGTTAAAACTCGCTTAAAAAAGAGCTATTATCCTATTCCTAATCGAAAGTAAACCTGCAAAAAGAAAGCTTGTGAATGAATTAAGGCTACATCTGTATACTCAGATGTAGCCTTATTTTTAACTTAAGGAACGCTCATTTAACTAAATTAGGCAACTTATTAAAAGTAATCTATAGATTAGTCTTCTAATAGTAGATCTTTCTTTTTAGGAGCAACCAAATGTAACTCATGCATGGCGCGTGTAAGTGCCACATATAAAAGCTTACGATCAAGTGCTGTATCATAAAAGGCTTCGTCAATCGCAGCAATGATAACGGCATCGAACTCTAGTCCCTTTGATAAATAACTTGGGACAATAAGTAGCGCATCTGGATCGATGGCTGATGACTCCTCTAGTGTCTGAATATGTAGGCCTTCTTTTGAAAGTACCTTCGCTGCTTTCTTGGCATCCTCCGCCGTTTTGCAAATCAATGCAATGGAGCGATGACCATTACCTCTGATTTCTTCATACAATTCCGCTAGTTGTTTAGGCTCCCATTTCTCCATTGGATGGAAAGCGGGCTCTTCTCCATGCCGCACAACAGGTTCAACGAGGGGAAGGTCCTCGTCCATTTGCTGAAGCACTTCGTTGGCAACATTCATAATTTCAATAGTTGTTCGATAACTCTTTTGCAATGTCTTATAGCTTGCGCGGGGAAAAAGTTCACGTACAGGGTCCCATTCAGTGAGAGATCGGTAACTGTGAATTCCTTGTGCAAGATCACCGACCATTGTAAACATGTCAGTCTCTAAGCCTTCTTTTAAAGCAGCTAGCTGGAACAAGCTATAATCCTGTACTTCGTCAATGAAGACAACTTTCATTTTCCATTCATCTTTAACGCCTTTAATACGGGCGTGTAAATAGTACAGCGCAGCAAGGTCTTCCAATGTCCAAGTTTCCTTCTCGTGCGCTTTTAAGAACTGCTCCTGCATTTCCTTCGTAAAGCTTGGAGCTAATTCCTGCAGAAGTACTGGGTCTGTTAAAAATGTACGGTAAAGCACTTTAATCTTGTATTTATCAAAGCGTTTCATATAACGGGAAACAACAGTCTTTGCTTCTTTCTCGACTTGCGGTAGTCGCTCATCACGCTCATCGATCCATTTGGTGACAACTTCTTTTCGTTTCGCATCATCCCGGATGCCAAAGATGGAGCGATCTAATATATCATCGTAGCGTTTTTTTAATGTGTAAATCAGCTGCTTTTTCTTTTGGCGAATATGGTTTTGTAAAACAGAACGAATTTTCGCGAGCCTTTTTTCTATGGGCATATATTGATAGTCTTCTAAAAAAAGTCTGCGTAGGTTTGATGCTTTCATCATGCGGAATTTTTCAATATAAATATCCTCAAATTGGTCTGCTATTTGCCATTCAAGTTTCTTAATATAACAATCCATTATTTCAAGATATTGCATCGTGCCTTTCATTCTTGTAATCCAGCTGTATTCCTCTACACTATGGATGGCATTCTCCAACTGTTCATTAGCGTTTTGAATTTTAACCTTGATGTTTGTGGCCTTTTGTACATACTCTGCAAAGGTCGTTTGACAAATTTGTCCTACACCAAGCTCTGGCAGTACATCCGCTATATAGTCTATAAATAGACGGTTTGGCGCCAAAATCATTAAATTCTGTGGTTTAAAATGTTCGCCCATTGTATATAAGAAATAAGAAATACGGTGAAGGGCTATCGTAGTTTTTCCACTACCCGCTGCGCCTTGGACAAGAATAGGCTGCTTTAAATGTGCCCGAATGATTTCATTCTGCTCCGCTTGGATGGTCGACACGATTTCTGTTAAGCGTACATCTGCTTTTCCAGCAAGCGCATCCTGTAACAGTTCATCGTTTGTTGTCAGATCAATATCGCGGACATCCAGCAGCTTGCCATTTTCAATTTTGTACTGGCGCTTTGAAAAGAGATGGCCCTTCAATTCTTCATCATTTACCATATAGGTAAGGTCACCTAAACGTCCATCATAATAAACATTGGCAACAGGTGATCTCCAATCTACAATAATCGGTTCTTGTGAATCTCGGTCAAAGAGAGAGGTCTTACCTATATATAGCTTCTCTGCAGGCTCATTTTCCTTTTGAAAATGAATTCGCGCAAAATAGGGTTTTTGTTTTATCGCTTCGAGTCCTTCTTTTTGGTTCTTTGCCATATCAAAGAACCTCGTGTTGGTTAATATATTTTGGTAGCTAAGACTGGAATCGAGATATTCCAAATCGGACATTGCAGAGCGAAGATTTGCTTGGGCAGCTTCAAGCTCACTTTCTGATTCATTTAGTAGCTTCTGCATATAATATTTCGTATAAGAAAGATGTTGTTCTTCTTCGTTGAAATCCGGATGTTTTGCCAAAATAAGGACCCCCTTTTTGCTTAAATAGGTACTGATTATTATATAAGAAAATAACTTTGTGAGAAAAATAATGATATACGGAGGTAAAACAATTGGATATTTTTGCGCATCGTGGCGCTTCGCGCTATTTCCCGGAAAATACCCTTCTAGCTTTTAAAGAAGCAGCGAAGATCCCAATATATGGTGTTGAATTAGATGTTCATCGGACAAAAGATGGCGTGCTAGTCGTACATCACGATGAAAAGATTAATCGAACTTCCAATGGGAAGGGATTTATTCATGAAATGGATTTTGCAGAGCTTCGTAGCTATGACTTTGGTTCATGGAAAGGGGAACAGTTCGCAGGCCAACAAATACCCACTCTCCATGAAGTATTAGACATTTTTCGTGTAACTCATCATATGATAAATATTGAGTTGAAAACAGATGTTTATAGCTACCCCGGTTTAGAAGAAGATGTCCTTCAAACCGTGTTAGAACACGACATGGCGGAGAGAATCATTTATTCATCATTTGATCATGAAATTCTTGAAAGATTGCTTGAAAAAGCAATACCTAATGAGGTAGGCCTTCTATTTTCAAAGGTTTTAATCAACTTAAGTGAATATGGACAGATGGCAGGGAGTAGTACTCTACATGTTTCTTTGATAGCAGCCAAACGCAATGCAGTGAAAAAGGCGATTGAACTAGGCAATCGCGTTAGAGTTTATACAGTCAACCGAACAGCTGATTATGATTTATTAGAGGATCTAGGTGTTGATGCTATTTTTACTGATGAGCCTGAGAAAATGTATCGCCATGCCTACGAAAAAAAATACCAAACGAAAAAAGAGAGTTCTTACGAGTAAGAGCCCACTCTTTCCGATTACCATTTGGCAATATGTTCTTCTACTGTTCCAAGCATCTGCTGGATCTTCATGCAACGACCATTTTCAAGCCGAATTTGACCGTTATAATAACCGACCATGTGGTGGAGTGAAGATGTCACTAACTTCAAGTCCTTGCTATCTTCTCTTTCAAAAAAAGGTGTAAATGAAAGCTGTACATCATCAGTAAAACGCGTATGAATTTGCCATGGCTCCATGTAATCCGATTTATTGTAATGGAAGATGACATCCTCATGTATTTTATGCAATTTGCCATCAAGGAAAAATGCGTTTTCCGTCATACCTGTGCCATCTGTCCACAAGCCGCCGAGATTTAATCCGATACGATGTCCTCTGCATTTTTGGGAGGCCATTGCACGGTTCCATGCTGTATTTCGAGGCCATACACCACGCCCGAAATCTAAGACAGCGAAACAATCTTCTTCATTAAACGTATAACTCTTGCTGTCTAACTTTACATAGCCATTGACAGGAAGTGAGAGGTGTTTAGCTGTTAGATGGAATGTTTGGCGATTCCATGGCACTACGACGTTTAATGATTCATCCTCTACCTGATGTTTTATTACTAAATCTGCATGCAAAAGGTCACCTTCAAAATTGGGAATCGTTACCGTCATATGCGTTTCGCCATTCGAAAACAATAATTGAAGTTTTAATTCTTCATTATTCAAATGTACTGTTTCTAGCACGCGCTCAGGCATTTTCAGTTTTTTTCCAAGCGGAATGGTCACAATCTTTTCGCAAAAACGCTGTGTTTCATATTCTAAAAAACGAACAGAACAAATCACAGCGTAATCTAAGTGAATAATGGAGGTAGCGAATAAGATGTCATCACCAAATATGTACCAATTATTCCACTTCTTCTTACGCATAAAATGACCCTTCAGATTGCCTAGAATAATAGGTTTTTTGGCATAACCAATCGCCGCAGGGTTGAGGTTGCCTTTTTGATCGCATAGGAGTGTTGCATCCACAATTTCTTTTTCTGCATGCTGAGTCAATTCAAACATCCTTTCAAACGTAAAATCAAGAGTAATAGAAAGCTTACGAGAGTTCTCAAGTAGTAAAGGACAATAAAAACAAGTTGTTTCCAGTATACCAAAAAAGTGTGAGTATCGTCGCCTCTCAAGAAATCATAGAGAGTTTTGATTCATAAAGTTAAATAGGAGGTATATTAAATGTATAACAGGCAAGCAGCTGTTGATTATGCAAATACTTGGTGGAATCGTCGGAATCCTGCATTCCCACAATTTAATGATGATTGTTCCAATTTTATTTCTCAATGTTTGTTTGCAGGAGGTGCTCCTATGACAGGTGCTCCTAATCGAGCAAAGGGCTGGTGGGTAAAGAAAGGCAATTGGAGCTATAGCTGGAGTACAGCCAATGCGCTTCGTTCGTATGTGGCTTCCTCAAAAAAGGGGCTTCGAGGCAAGAGGGTAGATAGTGCCAGTGATTTGAAGCTAGGGGATCTCATTTTCATCGATTTTGAGGGCGATGGTGTTATTAACCACTCATTGATTGTAACAAGTATTGTTAATGGCGTGCCTTATGTAAATGCTCATTCTTCGGACAGCTATCATCGTCTCTGGACTTATGAGGATTCCAGTGCATATACACCAAACATTAAATATTATTTTTATCAAATTTCAGTCGAATAATCTAGTAGTTGAGCCGTTTCAATATATGCTAGTTTGTGGTAAGTTAAAAAGGAATAATATACATACAAGTATATTAAATTAGAACAATATACTTAATTGCAATAGAGGAGTGATTATGATGACAGAACAGTCTTTATCGGTTAAGGAAGCAATCCGCAATCGTCGTTCCATAAAACTATTCAATGGCCAGCCGGTAGATCAAGAAGATTTAATGAATATTATTGATACAGCCGTTTGGGCGCCTAACCACGGCAATCGCCAACCATGGCGTTTGGTAGTTTCAATTGGTACAGCTATGGATTCCTTGATGAGCGTGATTCGTGACTTTGCAGTGCCGAATTGGAAGGAACTGACGGAGGAAGAAATCAATAAAAAGATGCTTAAGTTTACAACTCCAGGTGCATATGCTTTTGTGATTGTTCCACAAGATGTACGCCAGAAAGAACGCTATGAAGATTTTGCAGCAGCAAGCGGCTTTATTCAAAATATGCAATTGCTTGCTTGGGATTTAGGTATCGGCGCTTGTTGGAAGACGCCTAATTGGTTAGACAATCCAAAATTCCGAGAAGCATTAGGTGTTAAACCGGAAGAACGGATTATCAGCATGCTCCAATTTGGTTATTTTGATGATATTCCAAAAGAAAAGCCGCGCAAATCGGCTGAAGAAATTGTCACATTTTTTAAATAGAAAAAACCAACGTCTCCTTAGAGAGATGTTGGTTTTTATTTTGAATTACTTTTCTATATTTGCTATCTCTTCAAAATAGTCACTTACTACACGAAGTCCTTTATCAAAGTTATCCAAATGGAAATGTTCATTTGGTGCATGGAAGTTTTCCGTAGACAAGCCGAATCCCATCATAATGACGGGTGTATTTAATATTTCGTCGAATGCGGCAACAATCGGAATCGAACCACCTGCACGTATATACGCAGTTTTGGCATCATACTGTGTTTCATATGAACGACCAGCTGCTTGAATATATGGATGTTCGAGCGGTGTAATAAATGGTTTACCTTTATCAAATTCTGTAATAGTGATGTCAACACCAGCAGGCTTGTGTTTTTCAATATGTGCACGTAGCTGTTTAACTATTTCATATGGATCTTGGTCTGGTACTAAACGACATGTAATCTTCGCACCTGCTGTTGCAGGGATGACTGTTTTAATACCTTCGCCAGAGAATCCACCATATACACCGTTTATTTCTAATGTTGGGCGTGCCCATGTCCGTTCTAGGTAAGTGAAGTCCGTTTCACCAAACAATTCTTTCACGCCAGCTTCCTTCTTCGCGCCTTCTGCATCAAAGTCTAACACAGCGTAAGCGGCTTTTTCATCATCTGTAATCGGACGCACCTTATCATAAAATCCATCGACTTGAATAGTCCCATGTTTGTCATGGAATGATGCAAGAAGTTCCACCAATGCATGAATGGAATTTTGTATGCCACCACCGTAGATGCCGGAATGCAGGTCACCACTTGCTGAGCGCACATCAATTTGGACACCTGTCAATCCACGAAGTGCATAACAAACCGCTGGACGGCCAGGCGCATAAAGGGCAGTATCTGAAATTAAGACTAAATCAGCGGCCAGCTTCTCTTTATTCGAATCTACAAAGTCTGGGAGATGAACGCTTCCGATTTCTTCTTCTCCTTCTATCAGGAATTTCACATTTACAGGAAGCTCGCCTTGTTCCTTTATAAAGGCTTCGATCACTTTTACATGCATGAATACTTGGCCTTTGTCATCGCTTGAACCACGGGCATATAGTTTATTCTCGCGGACTTCAGCTTTGAATGGATCGCTTTCCCATAATTCTAAAGGATCAACTGGCTGTACATCATAATGGCCATAAACAAGAATCGTTGGTTTTCCTTCCGCATGTAGCCAATCACCAGTTACAACAGGGTGGCCGGCTGTTTCATTAATAGTAATATGCTCTAGCCCAGCTTCTTTCATTAAGTTTCCTAGATAACTAGCACAATCTTTCATATCATTTTTGTGTTCTGATAGAGAACTAATGCTAGGGATTGACAAAAATTGCTTTAACTCCTCAAGGTGTTGTTCACGATGCTCTGCAAAATAACTATCTAGCACATTTTCTTTTTTCACATGGATCACCCTTTTCTGAATATTCAATACCATGGCAATTATAGCATATAACTGCTTTTCGCTAATGAATCAGAAAATGATTGCAACTAAATAATGGTATATTGGGTAATATAAATGTACGAGGATATATAATGGGAGGAATTGTATTGGATTTTTTAGGCTTAATTATTTGTTTGCTTATTTCCTTTTTCTTTTCAGGAAGTGAAACGGCTTTAACAGCGATCAATAAAATAAAAGTCCAGTTGCGTGCGAATCAAGGGGATCGCATGTCACAAAAATTAAACCTTTTAATTTCACAACCTGATCGAATGATTACGACCATTTTAATTATTAATAATACAGTAAATATTTTAATGCCGACTTTGCTAACAATCATTGCTCTAAGGCATGGATGGCAAATATCTGTTGCGACGACTGTCCTAACTATCATCATTATCATTTTCGGCGAGGTCTTGCCGAAAACGATTGCAGTCACTTTTGCGGATCGCCTAGCATATGTGGTAGCGCCTTTTATTGCGCTGTGTGTGAAAATCCTTAGACCGATCACTTGGATTGTGCAAGGCTTTACCAATATGTTCATACGTATTCTCTCTAATGGTGCTGTAACAGAGGCTACATTGACGAAGGAAGAATTCCGTGGAATGGTCGATTTTGCCTCTACTGAAGGCGCATTTGACGAGATTGAATCAGTGCGTTTAAAAGAAGTACTGGATTTTCCAGATAAAGCGGTATCAGATGTATTAGGTACACACCGGACTGATGTTATCGGCTTGCCAGTTGAAGCGAAGTTTGAAGAAGTAAGGGACATCTTATTAGAGTATTCCTTTACGCGCTATCCCGTTTATGAAGATAGCATGGATCAGATTGTCGGGTTGTTTTATGCTCAGAAATTTGTGGAGTGGTCTTTAGACCCTAAGCGAAAACTCATGGATTTTATCGACTCCGATCCATTATATGTAGTGTCAACCGTAAGTATTGAGAAGGTTTTTACGCTCATGCTTACTAAAAAGAAACATATGGCAATTGTATTGGATGAATATGGAGGCACATTAGGAATTATTACGAATGAGGATTTAATAGAAGAAATGATTGGATTAGAAATAGAGGATGAATCTGACCAGGAAGAAGAATCTCTCGTTTATAAAATGACCGAAGATGTTCTCATATGTAATGGTCGGTTGGAAATTGAAGAAGCTAATCTCCTTTTTGATGTGGATATCCCGCAGGACCATGAGACAGTAGGTGGGTTTGTTTTGGAATTAAGCTTGCATATTCCAGGACCAGGCGAAGCGTTTAACTATCAGGACCTGCATATTGTGGTCAATGAAGTGGAGGATAATCGGATTACAAAACTCACGATTACGAAAAAGCAGGAGGAATAGTAAAAAGGAGTCTCAATTGCACACTAGATCCTGTATTACAAAAAATTTGCCCAAACCTTACACGTTTGTAATGTAAGTGAAAGTTAATCCGATAGAGTGAAAGCTTTGTATTTGCGAAAATATAAATAACAAAGCAACACCAACGGAGGAAATAAAAATGAACACTTTAGAAAATGTCTATGAAGAATATAATCGTTATATATATCACTTATGTTTAAAACTAACTCGCAATAAAGCAGAAGCAGAAGACTTAATGCAAGAAGTATGGGTGAAAGTAGTACGTTATGAATCATATATGGCTGAAGTGGAACATGTAAAAGCTTGGCTTACAACCATCGCCATGAATACATTCCGCGACCGTTATCGCAAGAATGTACGTCGTAGCAAATATATGATGAGTCAACCTGAAACATTAGACGTACCTGTTTTAGATTTGGTTCCCAATAATGAGCCTTCTACTGAAAAAGTTGTGGAGCAAGGTGTTATCTCTCAAATTGTCCAAGAAAAGATTGATCAATTGGATACGATTTACCGCAACACACTTTTATATTTCTATGTTAACCAGTACTCATTGGTTGAAATCGCAGGATTAATGAAAGTATCTATTGGTACAGTGAAATCACGTCTTTTCCGTGCTAAACAACGTCTAAAAGAAATCTTAATGTCAGATGAATCATCAGCTGAAGCCATCTTGCCAGCATAAAGCTTAAAAAACACCCGATCAAACAAAAGTTGATCGGGTGTTTTATTATCCTAATAAGCATTTGGCGAAGATTTTGCGTAAAGAATGAATTTCTTCTTCTGTGAGCATACCAAACATGCGATCAACAATCGCAGTAATATGATTATGGGCTGTTTCTAACAGCTGGTGTCCTGTTTCAGTAATCTCAAGCTGAGACGCACGGCGATCCGTAGTATTTTGCGTTTTAATAATATAGCCTGCTTTGATCAGCTTTGTAGTGAGAACAGTCACACCGCCTGAAGTAACGTGAAGTTTCTCAGCAAGGGTAGATGGACGCAGAGGACCCTCTGCGTCCAGCAAGTCTAATATAAAAATATGGCTCTTAGACAAGCCTATTGAATTTTGGCTATTCCATTCATTTGCCCATTTTCTTTCTAAAGAAGATACAATTTCAAAAAGGGAAGTAATGCTCTCTCTTCTTTTTTCATTCATTATTTTCATCTCCGACATATAGCATTAAATTTCATATGATAAGCGTTGCATTTCATATAGCTCGTATGCACGCACTTTACGTGGGATAAAGCGACGGATGTCCATTTCGTTATAGCCGACTTGAAGCCTTTTTTCATCTATCAGTATAGGGCTGCGCAACATTTTGGGATGGTCTTTTACAATATCATATAGCTCTTGAATCGACAATTGTTCTACATCGCATCGCAGATTTTTAAAATCCTTTGAATTTTTTGAGATGATTTCATCAGTTCCATCTTCTGTCATACTTAAAATCCGTTTGAACTCAGGAAGTGTTAGTGTCTCAGATGTGATACGTTTTTCAGTATAAGGAATTTCATTTTCCTTCAACCATTTGAGTGCCTTTTTCGATGATGTACAGCTAGTTTGCGTATAAATTGTCACAGTCATAGCATTTCCCGCTTTCTCATTTTTTATTATATATATATCTTATCAGTAAGATATATATAAGTCAATGAGATTTGGCAAAAGAATAGGAAAAATTGCGAAAAAATGAGCAAATTCATAAAGTGTTCATAAATTGTATAGGTAACCAATGAAAGGGGAGTTAGAGAAGGATAAGCAAGATGAGTACTGGAGGGTTTCTGATTTATTCAATATAACTAATGGGTCTTTCAGAAACAAAATAGGATATATTTGTATATTATTTTCGAAACAAATAATGTATGATAATTCTAACAAATTTCTTTGGAGGAGACAAAAAATCATGATTTCATATACAACCACATGTATTATTTGCAAACAGGATTTTGAGTTAATCGAAGGTACAAAGAAATATAAAGAACGTAAGAAAGATCGTGATAAAAAATTTTGGTGCGACGAATGTGAAGGTAAAATCAACACACAGGCTCGAAAAGGGTTTTTAGAAAGATATTGAAGTTGATGTAAGGGTGAAATGAAGAGAAGGAAATAGGATAGCTCTCTGATAACTTTATTAGTAGGGAATCCCCTAAAAGTTAGAATGTAAATTAAACTTTTAGGGGTAAATTTTAGGATATCTAAAAAATTGTAGAAATAGCAGGGATAATTCCGGCAATAAGTAATACTAAAAGATTTCCTACAATGCCTAACCTTTTATATGCTCCATTACTTCCTTTAAATCCAAAAACAAGCCCTATAATCGGCAGTACTATTGCGCTTGTTATTATTATAGGTCTAGAAAATAAGTCACCTACTATAAATGTTGGTACAAGGTATAATAAAGCGGAAATTAAAAAGACTAGTAATGATAATAAACCCAAACCTGTTGCTGAATTATTTTTCATAAATATTGCTCCTCTCTTATCGTATAAGGTAATTATATACATTTTAGGTAAATGTGGATAGTAACATTTATATAAATTACAATTTGATGAGAGGTAAATAAACCCCGTTCTAAATGAACGGGGTTATGTATAATTGAAGCCTTATATTATTTTGTAAGTGACTTATTTGACAACACTCATAATAAAACCGTCATAACCTTTACTACCAACCGTTTGTATAGCAGTAGACTCTAAGCGAGGATTATTTTCCAACAAATCAACGAATTCTCGTACTCCTTGAACCCGTTCATCACAGCTTTCTCCATCAACAACTAAGCCATCGCGTACGACATTATCTGCAATAATAAGCGCCCCTGGATTTGCTAATTCCAAAGCCCACTTCAAATATTGTGGATTGTTTTGTTTATCGGCATCAATAAAAAATAAATCAAACGAAAGGCCATCTGCTTTTAATTTTGGTAATGTATCGAGAGCTTCTCCTACCAACACTTCTACTTTTTGTTCACATTGTGCATTGCGAATATTTTCTTTTGCTACTTTTGCAAAGTCAGGACTAATTTCAAGGGTATACACTTTACCGTGGTCAGGAAGCGCGCGTGCGAAACAGATACTGCTATAACCACCGAGAGTACCAATCTCTAATACATTTTTAACAGCTTTTATTTTAGTTAATAAATATAGAAATTTCCCCTGTGCAGGTGACACATCAATTTCTGGAATATCTGCTTCTTTATTTTTTAATAACACTTGTTCAAGAGTTGAATCTAATGGCAATAATTTATTGCCAAAGTATTCATCTACCTTATTCCATGCTTCACTTCTTTCCATATGATCATCCCCGTTTGCAAATTTTTCGTTCTAAAATAGTATAACATTATTAATATTAAACAGATATTAGTATAACATTAATGATATTTAAGATTAAAAATAATATAACACATATATATTACCGCACAGTTATATAATTAAGAACAACCAATGAGGATGGAAACTAAGCGAACTAAAACAAAAAGACCCCCCTATATTAAGAGGTGGTCTTTTTCTTATTTATCCAATTTAAAATGCCCAACTATTATTGATGTCCTTGCGCAAACCACTCGGCTACGTTCCACACTTTTGTTACTAAGCCCTCATAGAATTCAGGTTCATGGCTGACAAGAACGATAGTACCTTTGTATTCTTTCATAGCACGTTTCAATTCTTCTTTTGCAACTACGTCTAAGTGGTTTGTTGGTTCGTCAAACAGCATCCAGTTACTTTCTTCCATCATGAGTTTACATAAACGGACTTTCGCTTGTTCTCCACCGCTTAGTTGGTTGAGCGGACGAGAGATGTGCTCGCTTTTAAGTCCTGTTTTCGCAAGCAATGCACGTACTGTTGCTTGTTCTAATGAAGGGAAAGCATTCCAAACATCATCAATCGGTGTAAGAGACCCAGCTTTTACTTCTTGTTCGAAATAAGAAGGGAAGATGAAATCCCCACGTTCTACTTTACCGCCCAGTGCTGGTATTTTGCCTAGCATGGTTTTTAATAATGTAGATTTACCGATACCATTCATACCTACTAACGCAATTTTTTCGCCACGCTCTACCTGGAAAGTAAGAGGTGGAAGTAGGGGCTTGTCCTTATCATAACCGATCAATAAGTTTTCAGCCTCTACTACATAGCGGCTAGAGCTACGTGATTCTTTAAAGAAGAACTCAGGTTTTGACGCAGTTTCAGGACGATCGATTCTCTCCATGCGATCCAATTGTTTTTGACGTGATTTCGCACGGCCAGTTGTAGAAAAACGCGCTTTGTTTTTTGCGATAAATGTTTCTTGTTTTTTTATGAATTCCTGTTGTTTTTCATATGCATCAATATGTTGGCGTTTATTGATTTCCGCAAGCTCTAGGAATTTTTCATAAGTGGCAGTATAGCGTGTCAGTTTAGAGAACTCCAAATGGAAGATGACATCCACAATGCCGTTCATAAATTCTGTATCATGCGAAATTAATAAGAATGCATTTGGATAGTTTTTCAAGTAATTGCTTAGCCACGTAATATGTTCTTCATCCAAATAGTTGGTAGGCTCATCTAGAAGCAATACCTTTGGTTTTTCAAGCAACAGCTTTGCAAGCAATAATTTAGTACGTTGACCACCTGAAAGGGCAGTAACGTCACGTTCTAAGCCAATTGCATCAAGACCAAGACCACGAGCTACTTCTTCAATCTTCATATCTAATGTATAAAAATCGCCTGCATCCAATGCATCTTGAATAGTGGCCATTTGTTCTAAAAGTTCTTCTAGCTCTTCTGGTGTTGCTTCAGCCATTTTAGCGGCAATCTCATTCATTTCTTCTTCCTTTTTGTAAAGTGGAAGGAATGCATCGCGCAATGTGTCACGCATTGTTTTGCCTGGTGTTAATACTGCGTGTTGGTCTAAATATCCGTAATGTGTGTTTGGCAGCCATTCGACACGTCCTGTATCGTGAATAAGCTCACCTGTTAGTATGCTCATTAATGTGGATTTGCCGACACCATTCGCACCAACAAGGCCTACGTGTTCACCTTCTACAAGGCGGAAAGAAACATCCTTGAAAAGGGTGCGGTCGCCAAATGTATGTCCTAGTTTATCTACTGTTAAGATCATGGTTTATAATTTCCTCCGTTTATGTTGTATATCTATTGAAATGTGGAATCAGCACAGCAAAAAACGCCCAATGCAGGCGCTTTATGCTTCATAAGATTCCAATTTTTTGTTTAGTTCTGCAAGCTGCTGCTCCATATCTGCGAGACGTTGTTCAGCTTTTTCAACCATTTGTGGATATCCTGTAGCTTCAAGCTTTTCAATGTCACCTTGTTGGCGGATATAGTCGCTTTTTAGTTCGGCTATTGTATATAATAGTTCTTCTTTTGTCGCCATATGAAAGCCCCTTTTGCATAAAGTAGTTCTTCTTTTTATTGTATCATATCGCTTGTTTTTTTGGCTTGTTCTTCTGATAAAAAGCCAGGGGAATTTGATGGATCGTTTCCAAAACTTTTAATAAAGGATTGGATATATTGGTTGTTGCGACCTACATCATGGCTCAATT
The DNA here is from genome assembly GCF_007988965.1 of Rummeliibacillus stabekisii. Taxonomy (GTDB): domain Bacteria; phylum Bacillota; class Bacilli; order Bacillales_A; family Planococcaceae; genus Rummeliibacillus; species Rummeliibacillus stabekisii. The sequence continues at coordinate 320,643 of NZ_BJVD01000002.1, read as the reverse complement.
GTTTGCGGATAGCATGTTCACGTCTGCCTTCATGTAAAAGAAACTCCATTACTGCATTTTGCAGGAGGGATTGCTTAATTTTCTTTCCAAGCCCCAAGTTAATAAATCCATTGGCTTCTGTCGGGAAAATATGCTGCATCTCTAGCTCGTCATAGCATACCACAATGCAGGGGATGCCCACTGTCGCTACTTTATATGGCGTGTACTTTGCTCCACAAATCACAATGTCCGCCTCACCTAATAATTCGTATAGTGCATGATCCTTGTGGATAACTTTTATGTTTTTACGACTTAAGGCCATTAGTTTTAATTCATCCACAGCATGGCTGTAGTTGGATTGGACAACGACCGATATTCTAATCGGGATTTGTAGTTGGAGCAAATGCCGAAGCACACGATAGCTTGTATTGTCTGGATCTTTTCCTTCAATAGAGACAACTATATGCGGCTTGTCCGCTGGTTCTTTTGCTTTTTTCTGAACGGCCTGCAACGACTTCGGCACTACATAAGAAGAAGGTCCAACTAAATAATGGGGGAGAAGCTTTTCACGCTTTTCCTGGTAAAGTGTTTGGAAGACGCAATCCGCGGCAGTACCACCCTCTCCAAAATCATCGAAATGAATGATAGTTGGTATGAATTCTTTCAATTCTTCTACAAATGGAACCTCTGAATTTCCACCATCATATATCACTAATTGAGGAGAGAGTTTTTTCAGCTCTGCTACTAACTCTTTCTCAGTTTGATAGCTAATGGGTTTAAAGCCTTTATTGATTAAGTATTCGATTGCTTGTTGATCGTGTTTGATCAGCAAGTTGGTATTTGATTTATCAAACATTGCAGCAAGCGTTGCAATTCGTTCAATTGGGTATAGGTTCATACACGAAGTTACAGCTCCAACAAAAACAGTCTTTTTCATTGATTCTTCATTATTTTGGTAGTTCATTATATCCCCATCCTTTCAGCGCTCTATTCAACTTATGGGACAGGGAGAGGTAATATGTATAGATTTCTAGTAATTGATGAACTTTTTGAAGAGTGCTAGCTTACGAATTTATTTGTTTAAATGTTGATCATATCCACTTCTAAATAAAAAATGCCAAAGAGCGACTTATTCAGCCAAAAGACTGAATTGTTCGCTTTATAGGCATACTACCTTATACTAGGCTGTCGTATTTGTTACAATACCTATAGGAATTTCGAATTGGAGGTAACAACAAATGAAGATTTTGCTTGTCGACGGCACGCTTCTTGGCCGCAAAACAGGTGCCATTTTAGAGCAAGTGGAACAATATATCAAAGAATTGGATGAAGGGCTAGAAGTATCTCAGCTACATCTGGCAGACTTTGAACATCAATTTGTGGATGGACGTCCATTTGATCAATATAATGATGATATGAAAAAACTCGTAAAAACCATTGAGGAAGCAGATGGCTATATTCTGGCTACGCCTATTTTCCAAGGGTCTATCCCAGGTGTTTTAAAGAATACATTTGATTTCTTACATCCAAAAGCATTGCGCTATAAACCAGTTTCTATCGTGGCAAACGGTGGGACTTATCAACATCACTTAGTTGTGGAAAACCAACTAAAGCCTATTCTTGATTATTTCCGTGCGTTAGTGACACCGAATTACGTTTATACACACGGAGATCATTTTGACTCAGATAACAAAATTATCGATGAGAATGTACACGAACGTCTTCGCGAAATGGCGCGTGTTTTCGTCAAATACTGCGAGCTAAGCAAAGATTTACCGAAAGAAACAATTGACCAGCATTAATAAAAAAATCCTTGGCCACTAGGGCCAAGGATTTTTATTTTAATCGAGTTTTAACCCTTTTAATGCTTCTGCTAATGCATTATTCACAGGTTCATCCTCTTTTTGGTTTTTCAAATACTTTTGGACTGTCCGTTTATCCACTTTTCCTTTTGATTCTTTTTCACGTCTTTGTTTAAAAGTGGATAGTTTCTCACGATATCCACATTTACATGTGAATATCTGCCCTTCACCTTCACCACGTAATTCTAACTTCTTATGACATTGTGGACAACGTGCGTTAGTTACGCGCGCTACATTTTTACGATGTCCACATTCGCGGTCTTGGCATACGAGCATTTTACCTTTTTTACCGTTCACTTCAAGCATTGGCTTTCCACAGTCTGGACAAGACTTTGTGGATATATTATCATGCTTGAATTTTTTGTTGCTGCTTTTAATTTCTGAAACGATTTCTTTTGTATGTTGCTTCATTTCATTGATAAATACATCTTTTTTCAGTTTGCCTTTTGCGATGAGCTCTAGTTTTTGCTCCCATTCCGCAGTTGTTTCAGGTGATTTCAATTCTTCGGGTACTAAATCAAGAAGCTGGCGGCCTTTACCTGTGATGTGGATATCTTTTCCGCGTTTTTCGATTAAGAAAGAATTGAATAATTTATCGATAATATCTGCACGTGTAGCTACTGTACCAAGTCCGCCAGTTGTTTTAAGCGTATCTGCGAGCTTTTTGTCATGTGTGTTTAGATATTTCGTTGGATTTTCCATAGCCGAAAGTAATGTCGCCTCAGTAAAACGTGCGGGTGGTTTTGTTTGGCCAGACGTTTGTGAGATCAATTTCACTTGCAGCGTTTCGCCTTTTTCAATGCGTGGCAGGAGTTGCTCTTTAATATCCTCATGAGTCTCATCTTCATCAAAACGGTTTTCGTATACTTCTTTCCAACCACTTGAAAGTATAGTTTTCCCTTTGGCAATAAAGTTTTCGTCCTTAATTTTCGCGCGCAATGTTAGCTGTTCATATTCATGGGCTGGAGATAGAACTGCTAGGAATCGTTTGATGACCAAATCATAGATTTTGCGTTCTTTGTCATTCATCGCAGAACGATTAACGTAAGCTTCAGTCGGAATGATTGCATGGTGGTCCGACACTTTTTGATTATCAACAAATGCTTTCGTTGCCTTAATTGGTTTGGTTAAAATCCTATTGGCAATTGTACGATACTCACCATTGCCACAAGCCTTTAGACGTTCAGGCAAAGTAGCAACAATGTCTGTTGAAATATAGCGTGAATCTGTACGAGGATATGTTAACACTTTGTGCTGTTCGTATAGTTTTTGCATGATATTTAATGTTTCTTTTGCGGAATAGCCAAACATTTTATTGGCATCACGTTGAAGCTCTGTTAAATCGTATAACCCAGGGGAGAATGTCTTTTTCGCTTTTTTCTCTACCTCTACAACCGTTGCACTTTGGCTGCCCAGTTTATTCACAATGGCATCTACTTTTTCTTTATTAAAGCTGCGTGAATTGCCTTTTTCGTCTTGCCAAGTCAGCTTTAAGTTATTGGCTGTGCGTGCTTCAATACCGAAGTACGTTTGCGGCTTGAAGTTTTTGATTTCATCTTCACGAGCTGCAACCATGGCGACTACTGGTGTTTGTACACGACCGCAATTAAGTTGCGCATTAAATCGGGTCGTCAAGGCACGGCTTGCGTTCAGGCCAATATACCAATCGGCCTCAGATCGGGCAACTGCCGCATGATATAAATGTTCGTAGGCTTTACCCGGTTTTAAATTTTGGAAGCCATCTTTGATTGCTTTATCTGTAACAGAAGAAATCCATAATCGTTTGATCGGCTTACGCACATGTGCTTTTTCAATAATCCAACGTGCGACCAATTCGCCTTCGCGTCCAGCATCTGTTGCGATGATAATTTCATTAACATCATTGCGGTTTAATTGTGTTTTGACCGTGTTGAATTGCTTACCGGATTGTTTGATGACAGTCAATTTTAGTCGGTCGGGCAGCATTGGTAAATCTTCTAAATTCCACGTTTTATATTTTTTATCGTAAGTTTCTGGATCGGCTAATGTCACAAGATGCCCTAATGCCCATGTGACAATATATCGGTCGCCTTCCAAAAAGCCATTTCCTTTTTTATTGCACTTCAATACATTCGCAATATCTCTTGCGACAGAAGGCTTTTCTGCTAATACTAAGCTTTTTGCCATACTATTCTTCTCCTTTAAACTTGTGTATGGTTACTATAACATAGTTCCAGGATTTGAAATATGGATGAGGACTATTGGTAACTGGAGTTCCTTAAATTGTTCTTAAAAGGAAGGGGGATGAATGCATGTATAAGATATTATTTTATTCTTTAATGGTTGTTTTACTTGGAGGGTGTAACATAGAAAACAGTAAAACTGACATGTATAGTGGGAAAGAGTTACATATAGGTGTAATCGGTGATATACCAGAAGTTTTTGAAAAAAATATAGAGTTTGAAACGATTTCACTTAAAGCTTTAAAAAACCGAACAAACTCTTTATCAAAAAAATTTGATGCCATTTTTATCATGCCTAAATTTTTATCAGATGCTGCAAATGATCAATACGTAGAATCCTATAAACGTTTAACGATTCCAACTTTTTTCATCCAGTCTACAAAAGCCCATGTGCCGTTTGTAAACAAAGATGTCACTTATGATAGCGCTCCTACAAGTACAATAGGTGGGCCAAATGACTATGCTACAGGTTATTTATTTACAGGATCTCCTAAAGAATATTCAGATGAAACCTGGAGATATGCTATGACAGAAGGAGCAAATAAAGAAATGGAAATCAAGAATGTCTATTCCAGAATCTTTAAGACAATTGATAGTGGTATCGTTAGTTTTCATCCAGAGGGTGAAAAAATTAAAAAGTAGAGCTTAATTATATGGTGTTAAATAGAAAAGGCCCTCTTCTTTGAGGGCTTTTTCAAATTATAGCTTATGTTAAGTACCTATGGACTTAAGGTGATGCAATTATTATAAATTAATTTTACTTATCTTTCTCCATATAATCTTTAATTTTACGTTCTTCCCACTCCGCACCAAACCTTCCTGATGAAAAAGTTGTTATGCCGTGTATAGCAACCCCAATACCCCAACCTCCTAACGGATATAAAAACCATAAATGACTTGAATCAGTGATGATGTTTATAAAGAAAAGCATAAGATTAACTAGAATATAGACCGTTAAATGAATGTAAAACGATTTTAAGTTTTCAACCCGCTTTTTAGCCCGTAAATAAATTTCATCATGCTCCATCTTCAAACGCCTCCTCCGTATTATTTTCAATTTTTAATTAATTTTACCATACATCTAAATGGTTTCTTGAAGTTATTCAAATTATCTTATGCACCGTGATATCCACGTATTATCCTAGAATCAAACTATAGTGGATAGTCGGAGAAGTATAGGCAAATTGATAACTAAAGGGTGATAGCAAGAAGGAGTCTAATAACTAATGTAGAAATAGTTATAGAGCAGGGGAAGCCGTTTTTTAAATAAATTAATGTTCAATTAGCTAAAACGGAGGTAGGCAAATGATATTAGAAACAAAGCGATTACTCTTAAAACCATATGAACATGAATTTGCAGATGCTATCTATTCAGTAGTGTCACAGGCGGAAATTGCGGACACAATGATTACCATTCCACATCCGTACCCAAAAGCACTTGTAAATAAGTGGATTGACTACTTACAACATAGTGCAAAACAAGGAACAGCTTTTGAATTTGCAGTTTTTTTAAAAGAAGACCCAGAGAAATACATAGGGAATTGCGGGTTGGTCAGTATTTCCTGTAGTCATCAAAAAGCGGAAATTGCCTACTTTATTGATAAAAATGAGTGGGGTAAAGGTTATGCGACAGAAGTTGCTTCTTTTATGCTCAGTTATGGTTTTGAAGTACTGGGCTTAGAGAGAATATATGGACACTGTATGTCTAGAAATTCTGCTTCTCGGAAGGTGATGGAAAAGGTGGGACTTCAATTCGAAGGAACATTAAGACATGATATTAAAAAAGGTGAAGACTTTGAGGATTTGGATCTATTAGGTATGACAAGGTTAGATTATGAAAAATTAAATGCCAAGGATCCTATACACTAGTTTCGGATAACTTGGCTAATTTGAAAGAAGGATCTTATTTTTGGAGAACAACATTTTAGAAAATATACATATCTTAAAACAAATGCATGAAGATGGACTTTTAGGCGGGGAAGTGATGCCTGAGGATGTGTTGATTAATGTAGTGAAAGAAGATGAATTACTAGATGTTTTAACTCTGGCAATGGCCTTAAATTATCAGAGAAACTCTTACTCGTTATGGGAATCTGTTGTTAAAGCGTATCAAGATCCTAAAACGAGCTGGATATTTAATCCGATTGTTGTCGCTAACAAAGATATTCATGAGCTTCGTGAAGCGTTGCTCCTACATCGTGTGGGCTTACAGCCAAACCGCCATCCTGATATTTGGCAACGTGTTGCAAAAGGTATAGTTCATTCATCGGAACAAGGAAACGTCCAAGGGCTGATTGAGTCAGTAGAATTCGACATTTCATTATTAAAAGAGATCGTGCAAGGCTCCAGGAAATCAGAATTCCCATACCTTTCTGGACCGAAAATATTTAATTATTGGTTATATGTTTTAGAATGTTATGCAAATGTATCCTGGAAATCACGGGAACTCATCTCTATTGCACCAGATACTCATATTCTAAAAGCCACTGTGAAATTAGGATTATGTACGGAAGAAGTGTTGAATGGAAGTGGAGATGACCGAATAGCTGTGGCGAATGTTTGGGTTAAAGCCCTTGCTGGAAGTGGATTAGCCCCTATTGATGTACATACGCCTTTATGGTTATGGAGCCGAGCGGGATTTCCTCCGCTTACTGTGATTTAAATAAGATAGGGGGAGAATGATGCTTATATTTGCAGATATTTTAATGGTAATAGCAACACTATTAATCTTTTTAAGTGCAGCTTTTTATTTACGATATCTCGAAAAGGTTCGAAAGCAAAGAGGACTTACAACCTTTGAAAGGACCCTATACATATTGATACAGATTGCATATATTCTATTTGCAATTAGCTTGTTGATAAGAGTTTTTAGTTAGTTTTATTCATACTTTCAATTTGAAGCTTTGAACTGTTAAATTATTAATTTTATTTGACTGAATTTTTAAATAAGAACGGAGGCTAAGCTATGGCATTAGGTTATTACGAATGGGGTAATCAAGACAATCCTGCACTTGTTTTCTTGCATGGAATGGGCTCTTCTGGTCTAAGTTTTGGGGAGCTAGCGAAACTTTTACAGAATGATTTTTACGTTATCGCTTTTGATTTACCAGGACATGGTGGAGAAGTTTCCTTGGATAATGAGAAAGAGTATTTTCCAGCAAGGATGGCTGAACGTCTAAGTAATTTTATCGATTCATTGTGGTTAACCGATGTCTATCTTGTTGGCCACTCATGGGGAGCCCACCTTGCACTTTATATGGCTGGATTGTATTCGGAGAAAATCAAAGGACTGGTGTTATTGGATGGCGGTTACTTCCAACAGGGCCCGGCTGGCGTTTCTCTTAATCAGCAGCTTACAGATGTAGGTGCTTTTATTGATAGTGTTTGCTTCGCTTCCTGGAATGAATTTCTTGACTCTGAAAGGGCTAACTCTTCACGTTGGTCGAAGGAGATTGAGGAGGGGTGTCTTGCACAAGCTGCTGAAGTTGACGGTGAAATTAGGCTATCCATATCTCCGTTTACAGCCAAAGCAGTGATGAAAGGAATGCATTTAGAACCAACAGCAGCTATTTTTCCAAAGGTCCAGTCACCAGTACTATTACTGCATAGTACGATGCCCAAGGAAATAGAAGAAGAACGACATGAGGCAATTGAATATTTGTTGAATGTAATTCCCCATGCAGAAGTTCAGGCTATTCCTAATACGAGTCACGAGATATATCGAGATGCACCCGAAATAATTGTTAGCAAATTAAAAGAGTGGTTCTATGGACAAACAAAATCCTGTGCCAATACCTAAACGAATACATATCATTGGTTCCATCGGAAGTGGCAAAACTACCTTGGCCAAGAAGCTATCTGATCAATTAAGCATTCCCTATTTTGAATTGGATAATGTTGTTTGGAAAAGGTTTGACACTGGAGATATTAAACGAAGCAAACAAGAGAGAGACGAATATTTAAGTAAAATAATTGCTACTGACAATTGGATTATTGAAGGGGCCCATCATAAATGGGTATCTTCCTGCTTTCAAAATGCTGATCTAATTTTATTTCTAGACATTAGCCTCCCAATAAGAAGATATAGAATAATCAAAAGGTACTTTAAACAAAAAATAGGCGTTGAAAAAGCAAATTATAAACCGTCTTTAAAAATTTTGAAGGATTTATATAACTACAATACTGTCTTTGAATATAAAAGTAAGCCAGAAATACTTGCTTTGCTTAGCCCTTATAAAAACAAGTTAATAACCTTAAAAAGTAATGCTGAAATTTTGAGAAACTTCCATTGAAGGTAAGAGAATATAAAATTGTAATTTTCTTTAGTGAAGGGAGAGAGCTAATGGCAATCTTTGTAGGGATATTAATTGCAATCGTAGGTGCTTATGTAGCTTTTTTGCTTAGTACAGGTAAGTCTAAAAAGAGAAAATATATAGTTTGGGGAATTATTCTAATGCTACTCATTTCACCATCCATCTCTTTTGCATTGGGCTTAAGTTTTGCAGTAATCACTAAAAGTGGATGGTCAGCATTAGTAATGCTTTATATTTTTCCTATTATGTTTCTAGCTGGTCTTATCGTATTTTTTATAGGTTTGTTTGAAAAGAAGACAGTCCATTAAAATAATAAAATCATGTGAAAGGGTGGCGAAATTATGTTAATTAAACCAAAGAAACTGCAACCGGGAGATCGAATAGCAACAGTAAGCCCTTCTTGGGGAGGTGCGGGTGAACCAGACCTTAGATGGCGATATGAACAAGGTGTAAAAAGATTAGAAGACATCTTTGGTTTGGAAGTTGTGCCAATGCCTAATAGTTTAAAAGGCGAAGACTATCTTTATAATAATCCGCAAGCTCGTGCGGAAGACTTGATGACGGCATTCAAGGATAAGGATATCAAAGGGATCATTGCAAATATTGGCGGTGATGATAGTATCCGCTTGTTACCCTATATCGATTTCGACGTTATTCGTCAGAATCCGAAAATATTTATGGGTTACTCCGATGTAACCATTTCACATTTATTTTGCCATAAGGCTGGGGTTTCCTCTTTTTATGGTCCAGCCATTCTAACTGATTTTGCAGAAAATGTGGAGATGGATCCATATACAATTGAATCGGTGAATCGAACGCTCTTTTCAAATGAAGTGATTGGTGAAATACTTCCGGCGAATGAATGGACGAGTGAATATGTAGAGTGGGCAGAAGGAAATAAAACACGCCGGCGAGCCATGCAGAAAAATGCAGGGGTTGAAGTTCTTCAAGGTTCTGGAATAGTGCAAGGACGTTTGATAGGAGGATGCATTGAGGTACTTGAATTTGTAAAAGGGACAGAACTCTGGCCAGAAGAAAAGTATTGGGAGAATAGCATCCTTTTCTTTGAAACCTCTGAAGAAAAGACAGCGCCGGATCTTATTAAATATTGGTTGCGCAACTATGCTGCCCAAGGCATTTTACAAAAGAGTAAAGGCATTATCTTTGGGAAACCTCAAGATGAAAAATATTACGATGAATATAAAGAGGTTATTCAATTAGCTATGAAGGAATTTAACATAGAAGATTTGCCGATTCTCTATAATTTAAATTTTGGCCATACGGAACCGAAGTTTATTTTGCCATATGGTGCATTGGCAGAGATAAATTGCGATAAAGGAACCTTCACCATTTTGGAAAGTGGTGTAGAATAATTTAGGAAGCATGCATTGAGATTTCGAATGCATGCTTTTTGATATTTTTTTGCTAGTCTTCAGTATTTTCTTTTGAATAGTTTTGGATATTCAATTACCAACCCATCTTTATCAACCTGAATAGTAGATTGAAATGAAGAGCTTCTATAATCAAACATTTGATAGTCTTTTTCTTCCTTGATTAGAGTATATACTTGTTCAACTTTTTTAAGAGCCAATTCAGGAACCTTGATATAAACCATTAGGAAACTCTGAGGTTTATTTAAACGCCAATCTACTCTATTTATTGGTAATGAATTAGTAAACGGTGTACAAGATATATCAATATCAATTGCTCCAGAGAGTTCAGGGATTTCGTTCCCATGTTCGTCAAACCATTGATGATTCTGATTACTTTCAAGATAAAGAGATTTACCAAGGTTTAATAAATTGATCTTCACATTTTTTGTAAACCAATTAGTTAATTCAATTTTATATTCTATTTTTAAGGGAGTATTATTTTCAATTGATATAATTGAACTTTTTGCTATGGAAGTATCTTCTGATGATTTTACCTCTAAGAATTCAGAACCAGCAGATTTTTTATTTTCCCAAATTGCGATTTGTTTCATTATATCCATCCTCCTCATTCGAATATCCACTTGTTTACAATGGTATTTTTCCGATCCTTATGTATACGCGGAGGAATCGACCCCGCTCCGGAAAGCTAACAGTCTTATTTATTCCTTTTATCTTGCTCTAATAGTTCAATTATTCTATCTAGTTTTTGCTCCACTTTTATATTGTTTTCTGCTCTTTTTCTTTGAGTAACAGACATTTTTCTAAAGAAGAGTGTAATTGATACAAAAAATAGGATTATTAGCAGAATAATAATCAACGTAGATACAACGTCACCGATGTTTACTATGCTCATGGTTGTTACCTCTTTCGCTATTATTCTTTCGTATCTGACCAATATACTTCATAGTTACCGAGCCTGTTTCAGTTTGAAAATAATCTTTTTAAGCTTGATTCTCTTTAATATAGGTTTTTATTGCTGGAGGGGTATATGAATGAAACTTTTCAATTAGTTTTGCTGGAGATGTTTCATTCAAAAGCATTGATAAGTATTTTTCTTGAAGAAATTGTTGTTCATTCATGTGGTTAAAGAAATTAATTAATTGATCATAATAATGATCTATATTTAATATCCCGCAAGGTTTTTGGTGTAGACCTAACTGTCCCCATGTAAATACCTCAAAAAACTCTTCCATCGTTCCTGGACCTCCAGGTAATGCAATGAACCCATCAGCCAAATCTGACATTTTTGTTTTTCTTTCATGCATAGAATCAACAATAATCAATTCTGTTAAATGTTTATGAGAAATCTCTCTTTCTTCTAGCATTTTGGGAATAACACCAATTACTTGGCCGCCTGCTTCTAATACCGTATCTGCCACTGTACCCATAATACCTACACTAGCACCGCCGTATACGAGTGTAATATTTTGATCAGCTAATTCTTTTCCTAAAGCGATGGCTCCTTCTTTGTAAGTAGGTAAAGCCCCCATACTAGAACCGCAAAATACTGCTACACTTTTCATAAGTTCCCTCAATTCTACAAGTTTTTATTATACAATTGTTATTATAGGGAATATTTGAGATTGAACCAAGGGGGATTAGAGTATGGATGTGAATGAATTTCAGCAATGGATTAACGATTATTATGAAGAGCGAGGATGGTCACAATTAGATATATTCATTCGTATTGGATTCTTAGCGGAGGAAACGGGAGAGGTTGCCCGAGCAATCAGAGCTCTTGAAATTGGACGCGATCGACCAGATGAAACTGAAAATACATATATTGAAAAGAAGCAGGAGCTTGTAAGTGAATTAGGTGATGTATTGGGAAATATCACTGATATCGCGAATAAATATGATATTAAGCTAGAAGATATTTTTAAAGTGCATCAGGAAAAGTTGGATGACAGGTATAAGATAAAAGGGTAATCTTGTGAATTCTAATAGTGAACTAAAGAGCCTTGCTACGTATTGATTGTATCAAGGCTCTTAACTATATTTTTTCCTATTCTAATTTCTTTACATAATCAAACAAAGTTAACGTATCCGTAACTTGATGTTCATTAATCTTTTTATAGCCTAACTTTTCATAAAAGTGATGATTTCTTGTGTTCAGATGAGGTGTATCTAAACTCCATTCTTTAGCTAAAGGAAATTCGGATTCAATAAGTTCCATAATGCGAGTGCCATAGCCTTTATTTTGTTGATTGTTGGATAAAAAAATTCGATTGAGCCGATATCTGTTGTTATTTAAATCTCTGATATCAATACCGCCGATAATTTCGCCATTGAGCCAAATTGTATAATGTAAAAAGACTTGTGTCTTCCTAAGTAATCGTTCCATTGGCTCGTTAACAGGGTTACTATCCTGGTCTTTGTATCGCTTTAAATCTTCCGCAAAGGACTCTTTTTGAATCTCTAAAAGTTTTGGTACTTCATTTTCATGGGTTCTCATTATTTTTAAATCCAACCTACAACTCCCCTTCACAAATAAATCAACAATTTGGCTCGTTAGCTATATGCTATCCTTTTACAGCATGAAAGATAAAAGATTTGGTGTCTGATGTGGCTTCGGTAAATGTCCAATCTCCATAAACATGGATTTGTGAAAATCCAACTTGTTGTAATGATTCTTGTATTTCTTCTTGAGTTCGGAATATTAATTGCATTTTTTTCTTAATGACTACTTCATTTGTACTTGCAACTTTGACGGTCTCATAAAAAGTAAATATATCACCTACAAATCCATCGTATTCCGTCCAAATTTCTAGTGGTTCGTTGTTCAACGGATTCGTTGCAAGATCAGGTGTCATATCTTCCTGCCACTGTTCCCATTCTTTGGCTAAGGGATTTCGTGTATCAAAAATAAAATGTCCGCCAGGTTTTAATGCTCGATATGCATCAGAAATGACATTCTGCCAACTTTCATCTGTAAGAAATACTTGCGCCACATTGGCCGTCATGATGACAGCATCAATAGCATTTGTTTGTAAATTGGAGCTATCCCCAACAATCCAGGTCACTTCCTCTGGATACTCTTTCGCTTTTGCATATTCGATTGCTTCTTCATTCGGATCAATCGCTGTAATATGATAGCCTGACTCTGAAAAATGGGTTGTTAATCTGCCCGTTCCACAACCCAGATCTGCTATGTATTTCACGTTTAATTTTTTCAACAGGGCCAAGAAGAATTCATTGTCTTTCCCACAGCCACTAAGTTGGTCATATACTAACGGAATCATGAATCTACCCACTTTCTACATCATGTTTATTTTGGCCATGATATCAAGAGTCTCGTTGTCCACGTCGGCCAAACTTTAAATCCTTTATTCTTATTTTCGTTAAAAACGGCACCTTCGTTTCAGATATAATAATCGCCCCTAAAATAAGAATCGCGCCAAACGCCATTTTAATGGTCAAGACTTCATGCAAAATGAGTACGGAAAAGACCATGCCCCAAAAAGATTCTGTTGAAAGTATGATGGCGGCTTTTGTATCTGTGGTGAACTTCTGGGCAACTGTTTGAAGCAAAAAGGCAGCGCTTGTAGAAAAAATCCCCAAATATAAAATAGAGAGTGTTCCGCCCATTTCAACCGTGTGGAAACTTTCCCCTTTGAAAAAGACAACAGCAAAACCAATAAGGGCAGCAGTCGTCATTTGGACTAATGTCAAAAGGATTGGATCAGCATCCTTCACAAATTTGGCTGTATAAAAAATATGGAAGGCAAAACCAACTGCACAGGCTAGTGTTAATAAATCCCCGATATTGATAGAAGAGGACAATTTCAGCGAGAGGACGCCGATACCAATAATGGCAAGGAATGCCCCAATGAGTTCGAAGTAATCCATCTTTCTTTTATACAAAAGTAAGCCGATAAACGGTACGATGACGACATTGACTGCTGTTAAGAAAGCATTTTTGGAGGGGGTGGTAAATTGTAGCCCGACTGTCTGAAGCGCGAAAGCCAAGTATAAGAAAGTCCCCAATATTGCTCCTTTGAAAATTGTTTCTTTGTTTATTCCTTTTAACTTTTTATAAAAAACAATGCCTAATATGACTGCTCCTATGAAAAAGCGAATCGCCAATATCTGATACGGCGTAAAATGCTCCAAGGCAATGGCACTCGCCACAAAGCCGCTTCCCCAGATAATCGCTGTAATCGTCAGAGCGAGTTCTCCTATGTATTTGCGCATTACTTCCCACCTTCTTTAATATTGATAGCTCTAAACATATCAGAAAATAAAGAGTATTGCTATAATGATTGGTAGAAAAGTTGCCGGGAGGGACGAGATGAGCACATTAACAAAAAGAGAACAATATAAAATGGAAGAATGGTCGATCAAACAAATTCAAGAAGCTTTGCAAAATGGGGAATTGACGGTTGTAGAGTTAGTGGAACGGTATATAGAACGGATTAAACAGTTTGATAGCAGCGGCCCTGCAATTAATTCAGTCCTCAACATAAATCCGGATGCATTAAACATAGCTGCTGATATGGATAAGGCGATGGGATCGGGGGGACAAGGTCCTCTTTTTGGAGTTCCTATTCTTCTGAAAGACAATATTGAAACAAAGGATCCGATGCCCACTACAGCAGGTGCAATTGCATTAAAGGATAACTATGCGAAGAAGGACTCATGGGTAGCGAAAAAACTTCGAGAAGCAGGTGCAATCATATTAGGGAAAACCAATATGAGCGAGTGGGCATATTTTATGTCTACTAAGGCACCTAGCGGTTACAGTGGAGTGGGTGGACAGGTTAAAAATCCTTATGGGCCGGAGAATTTCGAGGCTGGATCTGTAGGCGGCTCAAGCTCTGGCTCTGGTGCAAGTATCGCCTCTAATTTTGCGGTGGTTAGTATTGGAACGGAGACATGTGGTTCCATTCTGAATCCATCGAGTTTGAATTCCATTGTGGGTATCAAACCAACAGTCGGACTAATTAGCCGAGGGGGGATTATTCCACTCGCCCTTAGCCAAGATACGGCTGGTCCTATGGCAAGGACGGTAAGAGATGCAGCTATTACATTAGGTGTGTTAACGGGTGTTGATCCAGCTGATCCTATCACAGCAACAAGTGAAGGTAAGGCACTTCAGGATTATACAAAGCATCTCAAGATGGACGGTTTAAAAGGAGCTACAATTGGTGTTGATCCTCGCTTTTTGGATAGGCACGATGAAGAAACGACAGAGCTAAAAGAAATGTTGAATATAGCGATGGGTGAATTGCAAAACCTGGGCGCTGTTATAAAGGAAGTGGAGGTCCCTGAACATGATCTCAGTTCCGATGTCCTATCCTACGAATTCAAGCATCAAGTGAATCAGTATTTAAAGACAACCTCAGATTCTGTATCAGTGAAAACGCTAAAAGACATTATTGCCTTTAATGAAGAAGACCCTGATAACAGAATGAAGTATGGCCAAGATTTATTGATTGAGTCAGAGGGAAGAAGCGAGAGTCTAGAAAATCCGGTTTATCTGAAGCAACGCTCAGATGATGTGAAATTATCAGGAGAACTTGGCATTGATAAGGTAATGGAAGAGAATGGTTTAGATGCTCTGTTATTTTTAAGTGACTCTGGCGATGAATTGCCTGCCAAAGCGGGTTATCCTTCTATCACAGTTCCTGCGGGTTACACAAAAACCGGGCTTCCTGTAGGTTTGACGTTCTCAGGCTTGGCATTTAGTGAACCAAAGCTAATCGAATTAGCCTATTCCTACGAACAACAGACGAAGAGGCGCGTACCACCAAAGTTTTAAATGAGAAGGTCATGAGTGGATATTATTCATAGGGGAGGAGAATGATGAAAAAGAACTTTTTCCTGTAGCTAACGAGTGTTATGCTTTTGCTCACATTATTTGCTTGTTCTTCAAATGAAGTAAAGGAAACAAAGGAAGTCAAAGTACAAGAAATGGTTAGCTTTTCAAAGGAAAAACAAAACACCTTAAAAGTAATTTCTGATTCTCCGAAAGTGAAAGTTATTGTGAATGCTATCCGCCAAGCAAAAAAACAAAAGGGAATTGTCGATATAACAGACCCACAATATAGAATGGATACTGATCAAGACAGATACTACTTGTGGTTCAATGTGAATGGCTCTGCCACCATAATGAATGATAAGGATAAAAATACGATTTTTAATAGCAGACGCGAAAAATCTGGAAGATGTCATAAAGTGATACGTCTACTTCATGAAGAGAAAAATGAATCTAGAACAAAAGATAATTTAGACACTTTTATGGTTTTCAAGAAGGAATGGAGCATAATGAAAGAATATTTACTACACGAAAAATGGGATATCATTATTTTTATCTTTGTTTATTCTTACTGGTTATGTAAGCTCAGTTATCTTTATTGGAGGGCCAGCGACTTACTCAGGGCCAATAGGAGTTTTAATAGGATTCCTTTTAGTCCAAAGATGGAAGTACAAGAAATATTACAAATCCAAAAAATATTAATCAGTATATAGTTTGCCCTTAATCTCCGAGATTAAGGGCTTCTTTATGTTGACGGAAGTATACAGGTGAAATAGATGGAGATGTAGAATTATATAATTGGCTATAAAATATAATGTGAGAAGAGTTTGTTTTTTCTTTATTTAGAAAAGTACTGTGAGCGGAGCTAAAGCTTTAATCTAACTTGTGCTTATCTTCAATAAGATTTTCCCTTGTGGGGCACAATCCTTGAATAAGGATAAGCACTTAATTCATTTAAGGGCAATTTAAAGAAACATGTTGTGGAGGTGGAAATTTAATGGAGAGGGAGATTCGTGTGTCGGAAAGCGTTATTTCTAGAGCGGACATTCGTGGGACTGCTTCCGGGGTTATGTTTATGGCCTTTTTCGGGACAGTCTGGGCGGACGTTGGTATTGGAGGTTTGCAGGGCTTGGGTTCTATTTGGTTACTAATTCTTGCAATATTTATCGGTGCTACTTTATTTTTCTCGGGGATTGCATTGATTAGGAGTTCCCGAAAATTGGATAGTACAAATACCCATGGTTCTAAGAATGTCAATGTCAACAAGTGGTTTAATATTGTTTTTGCTACAGAATTTTTGTTGATTATTATTGCTGCTATCATTTGCAATACTGTTGGACATTTCGATTGGTTTTTTCCGATTATGGCTATAATTGTTGGGGTGCACTTCTTTCCTCTTGCTTACCTTTTCCAAGTCAAGGCTTATTATGTTACAGGAACGCTTCTTTGTCTGCTCGCGATTGTGACACTACTCTTTGTGCCTTTGAAGTCCAGTCTTGGACCGCATCAGATTAACACATGGTGGACATTGGTTGGCTTGGGTTCTATGTTGATATTATGGATAACCAGCCTTGTGATTTTGTCCGTGGGTAGGAGACTACTTAGGATGGCACGAGACCAATAATATTGTTACACATTGGTCGTTTTAGGTGAACATACAAAAACTTTGTTGCTGTTGTGGTTTTAGTTGTTACACTTTATTCCTCCAGAATCTAGTTTCAATTACTGAGACTATCGGTTTTCTATCGAGGTTGCAAGTTTAATTTTAAATAGTGGAAAATATTCTGGATCCCATTCGGCTATTTCCACTTTTCTGATATATTAATAGATGAAGATAAAAAAGCTCTTATTTGTAAGTGTATTCGACTATATAGGCATGATAAAAAGGGGGAGGGTGTTGCCATGCATGTTTCGTCACTTATGGAAAAACAGTATACGGATATAGAAAACCGCAAGAGGGCGCTTCGTCATAAAACAGCGGATGAGACTTACCGGAGAAACGCTCAATATCATAAGCCGAGATCATCTATTGAAACGTTGCTGAATTTTGACGGGAAAGACAGATCAGGAGCACAATGAAGAGTATACTGCTTCTGCCCGCAACCAAAAGGGCAAAGACATAGGAAAGAATAGCATCTGGCGCATACATAATGATCCTGTTACTCAAATAACGAATACATCTCTCAAGGAGTCTACATTTGAGCAAGTACCATCAAAGCAGCACATAAGGGAAAGAGCAATTTCGCGTTATACTTTTCAAACCAGCATGGCCAGACAAGGCTTTCAATTTGCTGAACCAACCATCTACATGTTCATTTAGGAGGGGAGATTGCTATGGCAAAACATAAGATACAAAAAACAAATGCCGTCCGTTTGTTGGATGGTCAAAAAATCCCTTATACGTTGACGGAATATGAAGTGGAAGACGGGAAGATTGACGGCGTAGCAGTAGCGCATAAGATTGGGCAGGCAGAAGAGAGTGTATATAAAACGCTTGTCGCAACAAGCGGCAAAGGCAATCTCTATGTTTTTGTCATCCCTGTAGCTTCTGAGCTGAATCTAAAGAAGGCAGCAAAAGCGGTTGGCGAAAAGAAAATAGAAATGCTACCTGTGAAAGAGCTTTTGCCGAATACAGGCTATATCAGAGGGGGCTGTTCGCCGATTGGTATGAAAAAGCAGTATCCTACATGGATTGATGATGCAGCAGAAAAACTAGATGAAATATTTGTTTCAGCTGGAAAGATTGGTATGCAAATTTGCTTGTCGCCGGAAAGTCTAGCAAAAGCGGCACATGCAAAATTCACATCTCTAGTTTAAAATAGAAGTAATGAATGAAGAAAGGCATGTTCATGCATGGCTTTCTTTTTCTAATGGTGAAAGAAGGGATGAAGTGAAGAAAGTAAATACGTGGCGTTTGCTGTTCTTTTTCGCTGGCTTGATGGTTATTGGGCTGGGGATTGCACTGACAGTAAAAGGCCAGCGTTTTGGCGTCGGTTCATGGGATGTGCTGCATATTGGCCTGTATCAACAGTTTGGTTTATCAATTGGTACATGGTCGGAAATAATCGGCATTCTCATTGTGACACTATCCTCGATTGGTATTAGGCGATGGCCGCATATAGGCACATTCCTTAATATGATTGTGGTCGGACTCTTCCTTGATTTCTTCAACTGGCTTTTGCCAGATCCGCATCACTTCGCTTTTCAATTAATGGATTTTATTCTCGGTACCATTCTCATCGCTAT
Organism: Rummeliibacillus stabekisii; assembly: GCF_007988965.1. Classification (GTDB taxonomy): domain Bacteria; phylum Bacillota; class Bacilli; order Bacillales_A; family Planococcaceae; genus Rummeliibacillus; species Rummeliibacillus stabekisii. The sequence goes on along the minus strand of NZ_BJVD01000002.1, from coordinate 301,830 downwards.
CGGTTGTGGCCTGTATATACCGGCCCATTTTGGGGCAGGGCCACGAGATACCGTGATGCTGTTGCTTGTTGAAAAACTCGACTGGAGCATTACTTCGGCACGTACCTTCATGGAATTCACTGTAGCGGTCGTCGGCTACTTCCTTGGTGGACCTGTTGGCATTGGTACCGTTGTAATGGTCTTCGCACTAGGGCCCATCATCCAGGTAGCACTTCGGTATAGCGAGAAGGCTTTGAAAAAATGTATGAAAATAGATGACGGTAAAAATAAGCAAGTAGAAAAAGAAATCATAGAGCAGTAGTGACTGGCATAGAAATGCAAAACTAAAAATAGATATGCTACAATACGTTATAGATATGCAGGAAAGGGATGAGGACTTTGTCACACGTACTTAATACATTCTTAAACGAAAATTTACAACAGCTTCGCGACCAAGGATTATACAACGAAATCGATGCCGTTGAAGGCGCGAATGGTCCAGTAATCCAAGTTAAAGGAAAAGAATTAGTTAACTTGTCTTCCAATAACTATCTTGGATTAGCGACAAATCCTGAATTAAAAGAAGTTGCCAAAAAGGCAATTGATAAATATGGCGTAGGTGCAGGCGCTGTGCGTACAATTAACGGTACGCTTGATTTGCATGTGAAGTTAGAAGAAAAATTGGCTGAGTTTAAAGGAACAGAAGCGGCTATTTCCTATCAATCAGGCTTTAATTGTAATATGGCTGCTATTTCAGCTGTTATGGACAAAAATGATGCCATTCTTTCAGACCAACTAAACCATGCGTCTATTATTGATGGCTGCCGCCTATCAAAAGCGAAAATTATCGCATTCAACCATTCTGATATGGAAGATCTTCGCCAAAAAGCGAAAGAAGCGAAAGAATCAGGCCTATATAACAAAATTATGGTCATCACAGATGGCGTCTTCTCAATGGACGGCGATGTGGCAAAATTGCCTGAAATCGTAGAAATTGCAAAAGAATTTGATCTGATTACATATGTGGATGATGCACATGGCTCAGGTGTAATGGGCAAAGGGAAAGGGACAGTTAAACATTTTGGACTTCAAAATGAGATTGATTTCCAAATCGGTACATTATCTAAAGCAATCGGTGTTGTCGGCGGTTATGTAGCTGGTAAGAAGAACCTAATCGACTGGTTAAAAGTCCGTTCACGTCCCTTCTTATTCTCTACAGCATTACCACCAGGTGACGTAGCTGCTATCACACGTGCAGTTCAAATGCTGATGGACTCTACAGAGCTTCATGACAAGCTTTGGGAAAATGGCGATTACTTAAAAGCCGGCCTGAAAAAATTAGGCTTTAATATCGGCCATTCAGAAACACCAATTACGCCATGCATTATCGGCGATGAAAAATTAACACAAACATTCTCAGCACGTCTTCTTGAAGAAGGCGTCTATGCGAAATCGATTGTGTTCCCAACCGTTCCAAAAGGCACTGGCCGTGTACGCAATATGCCAACAGCTGCCCATACAAAAGAAATGCTTGATAAAGCGCTAGCGATTTACGAAAAAGTCGGTAAAGAGCTTGGTGTTATTTCTTAATATCCTAAAATCTCGCCATTATGGCGGGATTTTTTTATGTTAAAGGACTGTCTAGTATCTCGTTTTTATATACTTTTTGATTCAGAAAAGATAGAATAATATGTATATTTTTCAGAATTGAAAGTTTACTATGGGGGCGAAAAGTTCAAACGGAGGTACGCAAACATGAAGATAGGATGCATTCAGTTAAATGTAGCATTTGGTGATGTGGAAAAGAACTTTAAAAGAGCTGAACAGTTCATTCGCGAAAGTGCTAGTAAAGGAGCCAAGCTTGTTGTCTTGCCTGAAATGTGGAATACAGGTTATGCGCTGAAAAAGTTAAATGAATTAGCGGATGATCATGGGGAAAGAACTAAGAAATTCTTGCAGGACTTAGCTGCAGAACTTCGCATCGATATTGTCGGTGGCTCTGTAGCAACAAAGAGAGATAATCATTTCTACAATACGATGTATGTTGTCGATAAAGAGGGCAAACTAGTAGGAGAATATGATAAAGTCCATCTTTTCAGCCTCATGGATGAACATTTGCATTTATCCGCGGGAAGCGAAAAGAACAACTTTGCTTTAGGCGACTTGCAGGCGGCGGGCGTTATTTGCTATGATATCCGTTTTCCAGAATGGCTGCGCCTTCATACATTAAATGGATCAAAGGCGTTGTTCGTTGTAGCACAATGGCCGACACCAAGAATTGATCATTGGAAATTGTTACTCCAAGCAAGAGCCATTGAAAATCAATGCTTTGTTATAGCTGTTAACCGTATTAGCAATAAGAAAGAAAACTTCAATGGACAGTCCATGATTATTGGGCCTTGGGGTGAAGTATTGTGGACGGGGAACGAGGATGAAGAGCTTGCTGTTATTGACGTGGACTTCTCTAATGTCGATAAAGTGCGAGATCAAATTCCTGTCTATGATGACCGGCGGCCTGATTTATACAAGGATATTCTATTGTGATTAAAGCGAGAGAAGCTATTTCTCTCGCTTTTTTACTTATTGTTAAAACCTGCCTCTTTGGATATAAACGTATATCCATCCTTTCAGTGAATATAATATATCCACAAACCCTTTCTACATTCCTCTCTCGTTATTTTTATCTAGAAAATAAAACGTTACATTTTGGTAAATGCTCTTTATGACTTGTCATCTCACTTGTCTCATTTTAGAATTAGAACAAATGTTCTTTATTGAATGGAGGGAGTTCGCTGTGCTGTATGAAAATATGCCAAATAAATCGATTATGTGTATAGATATGCGATGTTTTTATGCGAGCTGCATGGCGACACTCGCTGGTTTGAATGTGCTGAATGAAGCGGTTGCCGTTGTTGGTAATTTGGAGCAGCAAAGCAGCATCGTGCTTTCTGCATCTCCCATTGCGAAAAAACGTTTCCAAATAAAAACGGGCACTCGGTTATTTGAAATTCCGAAGCACCCCGATATCCATGTATTTGAAGCAAAGATGGAGTACTTTGTGCGTATGTCTGTTGAAATCACTAAGTTATTTACGAGCTATGTACCGAGCGAAGCGATTCATGTTTACAGTATTGATGAAAGCTTTATTGATTTAACAGGCACGGAGAAGCTATGGGGGGATCCAGAACAAACAGCGCGTGCCATTCAGGATGAGCTTTACAAGCAATTTGAGATTCCAAGTACTGTCGGTATGGGACCTAACATGCTTCTAGCAAAGCTTGCACTCGATTTAGAAGCGAAAAAAACAGGTTTTGCAAAGTGGGACTTTGAGGACGTTGAGAAAAAGCTATGGCCTGTTATGCCGCTGTCTGAAATGTGGGGAATTGGACGCCGCACCGAACGAACGCTAAACCACATGGGTATTTTTTCAGTGGGCGATTTAGCAAATGCCGATTTATCTGCACTCGAAGAGAAGTTCGGCATTATGGGCAACCAGCTTTACCACCATGCATGGGGGATTGATTTATCTACCGTAGGAGAAGCACCAATTGTCGAAGGCCAAATCAGTTTCGGCAAAAGCCAGATATTAAAACGCGATTACCATACGAAAAAGGAAATCTTCATCGTGTTGCTTGAGATGTGCGAGGATGTAGCCAGGCGGGCAAGGGAAGCTTATAAAGTGGGCCGCACCATTACATTGGGCATATCGTATAGCCGCGATGCTTTTGGCGGAGGCTTCCAACGCGCAAAAACGATTGATGAAGCGACCAATGATACAATGGCGATTTATCGTGTATGCCTGCAGCTTTTTGAAGAGCATTACAACGAACGTCCTGTGCGACAAATCAGCATTAGCATATCAAAATTAGAATCAGAACAGTCACTGCAGCTTAGCCTCTTTGATACAAAACGCTGGAAACGCCGCAAGCTCGGCGCCGCGATGGATCACCTTCGTGCACATTACGGTTCGACAGCTATACTTCGCGCCGTTTCGTATACAGAGGCAGGTACTGCGATTGGACGCGACGGATTGCTTGGAGGGCACAAGCGCTAAAGTCTGAGAGGATTTTACAGCTTATTAATGCGAGACGGGATAAAAAGGAGATGTGTGTTAGTGCTACGCGACCGAGGGAATATCAAGTGGACGGCTATGATGCTGCCAGAACACGTCCAACGTTTGAAAAACTGGCAAAGTGAATTAAAGCAAATCAAAAAACCTGCATATGACGAATGGACACTGCAGGCGTTAGAAGAGGAAGTACTACAAGCATACTACAGCAAAAAAGAAGTAATCGTAGAAGTATGGCATGATAAAACGAGCCGTAGCTTTACAGGCATCATTGCCGACCTTAACAGTGAAAAGAAAAAACTGTTAATACAAGATCAACATGCATTCTCTAAAAATCATTGGGTGGATGTGGACTGTATTATTCATTTGGAGATATTGGCGTGAGTGCCCCGAATCGAACCCGAGTGACCCAAATGTAGTACTAAGTGACTCAAATAACCAGTCGAGTGGTCCGAATCCGGGCATGAGTGTCCTAAATAATCGGTCGAGTGAGCTGAATTCAAGAGTGAGCGACCTAAAATGGAATGAGTGACCCGAATGGATCTCTGAGTGACTTAAATAACCAGTCGAGTGACCCGAAACTAGCCGTGAGTGACCCAAATCAATTATTCTTTTTTTCCATGTGTGAAAAGCTGTAATACAGCAAATACTTTTGCACGCCTCTTGCTTTTTTTATAGCTAGCGAAGAATGCTGGCCAAATTCCTCCTGATTAGCTTCTTTATAAGAAATCAAACTTTCAATCGACGGCACCATCCACTTTTCAGTTAACTGCGGCATCATTTCACGTGCGTTCTCGATATTTCCAAGCAGGGCCTCGCTGTGGGCAATCATATAGCTTTGATAAGGCTCTTTCTGAATTTGTTTTGCTTCAGTCAGCGCTTGATCGTAATGTTCTTCTAGTAGGGCAAGCAAGCATGCGTAATTATGTTTGATATAAGGCTGTTGATGGGTGGAAATTATTCGTTGAAGCGCGTCTTTTTGTTCTGCTAAGGATTCATGGGCGATGGCGTATGGATAGGCAAACAATGCTTTTTGCTTGTTTCTTTTAAGGAAGCGGTCGATTTTTTTAAGATTGTTTGTCCACCATAGTGCATTGAAGTGGGGATAAAGTGTAAACATAAATACATATAAGATAAGCAAAATAACGATTAGCCATGTAGGGATATCCATTAAAAGTAGAAAAGAGCATGCTAGGATAGCAAATAAATAAATGAGCGTTAATTTTACTAATTCCATTCGTTCACTCCTTTTTTCGTTTAGTATAAATGAAAATTCAGAAAAAGTCTCAGACAAAATCAGTAGATGAGCACTAGTTGTGCTTTCTAGAAATACAGTATATAATAAATCCGAAAAAACACTTTAAATAATAGGTATTAAGGGATTAGTTTGTACACTGTGAGAGTACAAATGTTTTCAGGAAGAGAAAATGTACTGTCAGAAAAAACAATTGTATGTAATAGAGGGAGGATTATACAATGAAAAAAATAATGATAACAGGCGCGTCTGGCCAAATCGGTTCAGAATTAGTGGCGAAGCTAAGAAAAGAATATGGTACCGAAAATGTACTAGCTACAGATATAAAAGAGAGTGCCAACCAAGCAGGACCATTTGAAAAATTAGACGTAACTGATGCAAAGCGCATGCATGAATTAGCGAAGAATTTTGAAGCAGATACAATCATGCATATGGCAGCGTTGTTGTCAGCAACAGCTGAAGAAAGACCATTGTTCGCTTGGAATTTAAACATGGGCGGCCTTGTGAATGCTCTTGAAGTAGCACGCGAATTAAATATGCAATTCTTTACACCAAGTTCTATCGGCGCGTTTGGCCCATCAACACCGAAAAATAATACGCCTCAAGACACATTACAACGTCCGACTACTATGTACGGCGTAAATAAAGTAGCGGGTGAACTTCTTTGCGATTATTATTTCACACGTTTCGGCTTAGATACGCGCGGCGTTCGTTTCCCTGGATTGATCTCCAATGTGACTCCTCCAGGCGGCGGTACAACAGACTATGCGGTGGATATTTATTATAAAGCTGTACAAGAAGGAAAATATACTTCTTATATCGCACAAGGTTCATATATGGACATGATGTATATGCCTGATGCATTGCAAGCAATCGTTGACTTAATGGAAGCAAATCCAGAAAAACTCATTCACCGTAATGCATTCAATGTAACAGCGATGAGCTTTGAACCAGAAGAAATTGCAGCTTCCATCCGCAAAGTAATGCCAGAATTTACAATGGATTATAAAGTGGATCCTGTACGCCAAGCAATTGCAGACAGCTGGCCGAATTCGATTGATCCAACAGCGGCAAAAGAAGAATGGGGCTTTAAAGCAAAATTTGATTTAGACGCAATGACAATCGATATGTTAAATGTATTAAAAGAAAAACTAAAATAGACTAGGCAAGGAGCAGCATTTTAAAATGCTAATCCTATATGAAAAAGAGGCTCGAAAAAGTGGCAAATCACTTTTCAGGCCTCTTTTTACTTATTCAGATTTTAATTCTTAAAGAAATATATTTATTAATAAATTAAAACCAATAAGGTAAATGGATATATTTATGATAAAGTATATCTTGAAACAAATACTATAAAGCTATTACAGGAGAGTCCTAACATGAAAAGGAAAATGAATTACATAATATTACTTTTAACGACCGTCTTTATAGTTGGTTGTACTGAAGGTGCATCCATTAAAGATAAAGAAACAAATTCACAAGAAGTAAACACAGTTGATACAAATAAAAATAGTGAAAAAGATGAAACTATCACTTCGGTTATTGGTGAAACAGTAGCAAAGAAAACACCAACTAAACCAAATAAAAAACTGTTCTCAGGATATAAACTTATTAAAGTTGATGGTGGTGATCTTTCTGGGTATCGAAAATCAAACGTCGTCGTTGACATTGGTTTTGGAAATCGTGAATATTGGGGATTTACGAATGAGCATGGGCAACTGGTTCGTGTTATTGCCGACAAAATTGTTCTACAAGATGACCGTACCGAACCAGTAACATCGTCTGGTAGATACTACCCTGATGAAGCAAAAGTTCCAGGTGTTGAAAGAGCAGATTTAGATGAAGGACATATCATTGCGGATTCTCTCGGAGGGGTATCAAATGCTTACAATATTACTCCACAAGAAAGTACACTCAACCGACATGGTGATCAAGCATATATGGAAGATGCCATTCGTAAAGCTGGCGGGGCTACTAACTTTGAAGCAATTATCACCTATCCTAATACGAAAACACAAATCCCCTCAAGTTATCAGTATACCTATACGATAAAGGGTGAGAAAATCGTTGATAAATTTAACAATGTAAACCCTGATAAAGTAAACAAATCGCTCGGTCTAACTGGCAATAAGACGCCCAATTCAACTACAACTCGTTCAAACAAAAAGAACGATATTTCTAGTGTTGATACAAACGGTGATGGACAGGTGACGATTAAAGAAGCAAAAGCAGCAGGTTATAGTATGCCCATAACAAGGAATCATTGGTTATACCCATATATGGATGACCGAGATAATGATGGTATGGTAGGGGAATAATCATCTAAGAATTGAAGACAAAATAAGTTTCAAAGAGGATAGATAAATACAGGCCATTATCGATTTTTATCCAAAAAATGACTAAACCTTGAGTATAAAGGGTTTAGTCATTTTTTATGGTTTCAAATTAGAACATGGAGGTTTATTTTACGCAAGAATAGCTTTATACAACTAACGTGTAGCTTTAGTAAAACATCAAGAAGGTTTGGCGATACAATGTGAAGTGTTACACTTAAACTAACGAGACAGTTTAGTTGAAGAAGGAACTTTCCTTCCATTAAAGAATTAATTAAGATAACATAAGTTTTTTGGGGATGGGCAAAAACCCAACGATGATTGTATGAAGTATATAATAGGAAAGGGGAAATGTGAATGAGGAAACTAAAAGTAACTGTTTTTACCTTATTACTGAGCATACCACTCGTCCTATTAAGTGGTTGCGTTAAAAATTCAAAACTAGTAGAAAAACCTATAGGAGATTATTTATCCGAAAACTACGGGATAAAGAATGAGGATTTTAAAATTCTTTCTACTAGTCAAGGGTTTGGAATTTCTGATATACAGACCAAAGTAGAAATAAGAAAACCATACCAAACTTTTACTAGTTTAACTGTAAACGAAAACTCACTTGAAATTGATGGAAAAACAAGTCGTGATGTTTTTCTAGAAATATTCAAAGGAGCTTATGTAGAACAACATCGTGATGTTTTGAAACAATCCGATAAGATAACAAAAAAGTATAACTTATTAAGTGAATTCTCCTTTAATAAAAAGACTCCAAAATTCTATTACTATTTGAGTGTAGATATAGATGAACAACAAGAAAAGGAATTAATTGAAAATTTCAAACGCGAACAAAAAATAAACACTGACAACATAATGAAAATGTTAAAAGATAGTAAACCTAGAGAACATGCTAATTATACAGGAGTCATTAATTTTAGATACTATTACAATACGTACAAAAATAGTAAAACTGTTCCCAATGCTCAAAGTATTGTGGATGATTTCGAGAAGAGCCACGTGCTAAAGGAGGGCATTTATAAGATAGCTGTTGAAATCATATATTCTAGCCCTCATAAAAAAAGCTTAGGAAGAACGGATAGTCGTAATAATAGTGTCATGTTTACCGTGGATGAACAAGGGAAATTTGAAATATTGAAAACAACTGTAGGTTCTTGATAAAATACGCCAATTGTCGTGTTTTAAATAAAGGGCGACTTTCCACAAGGAAGGTAGCTCTTTTTTTCTGATTACTATTCTTGTTCTATTACTAATAACCTGGTGGTACAAACCCACTTAGCCATCGGGCGCGATTCTGTAATAAGGATCAGCTCTCGTTTTCATTAACGGGCCATATAATAGGCTGGTTACATAAAAAAGAATCCAACTAAGGATTCTCTATTTAAGGAAAATTTGCAATTTATTATTTTGGTCGAGTGTTGCGAGTAAAACTTCATTAATTTCAACGTTATAAGTTGTCTTTATATTGTTTTTAAGGGTTTCTTCATTGTAGGGTGAATGATTTAACATCTTATAATTAATCTTCCCCTCTTTAATAATTGCATGTGGATATGAAAATGGTTGAGGTGTAATACTGATATCTGATTTCGTTACAGGTTGATGCTCTGGAGATAAAAAAAATGAAATCTCTCCATCTGGTTCCCATAAAGCTAAGGCAACCATTTTTAAATCTACAATACTTTGTTTTCTCATTTCAGATAAAACATCATCAACTGAAATTCTTGCTTTTTTTAAATTCTTCAAATTAATTTCACCATTCTTAACAAGAGAGACTGGCGGAGGTGCAACAAATTCTCTAAATGGGATAAACTTACTCATTAAATATAAACAAATTAAATAAAGGCTGACTAGAATAGACATTGAAACTAATGAACCTTTTAATCCTAACCCTTCATCTGATAATGGGTGAGCAATGACATTCCCTATTAATATGGCCATTGCAAAATCAAGTAGTCGTAGTTGGGAAATAGAACGTAACCCCATTATTTTGACTATAAGAAATAAGAAGAAAAAGGCGACAATTGCCCTTAGTGCCCATTGAATTGTAGAGAGAGATTCTTGTCCATAAAAAAAGTCCACAATGTCACATCCTTCGAAACTAATCCTTTTAATTTTCACCTAAATTTCAATAATTATTCGAAGGTATTTTTCTCTGTCTTAACATATCTTTATTCAGACTTTAACTGAGGGTGCAGTAATCACTATCTTAGTATTCAACAATCGGACACGATTTTAGTATATTTAAAAATACTCTTAATTCAGGAGGTATTTTAAAAAATGAAAAAGCTATTCGTTAGTATTTTTGTTGTAATTGTTTTAGCATTTGGAATTTTTGTTGCTATTCTATCAAATAATACATCATCCCATACTGTTAAAAAATCGCAAATGGTTAGTGTGGATAACATATCCATAAAGGAAGATGAGCATAGTAACATTAAAGATAATAATGAGAAAGATATTATAAGAGAAATAGATGAAGATCAAGTAGCGAAAGTTAAAGATTCTTCTTATCACTTGAATTTGGTTAAAAAACCCTTAGTAGAAGAAGTTGTTGAAGCTATGCACCAAATGACTCATCAAAAAGTAAGGTCGGAAGAGAAATGGGGAGCCATCCCAATGACACAAGAAAATATTAATGAAATTTATGTCATTCTAAAAAATAATAAAACTGATGGGGGGATAAAACAAAGTATTACTCCACTTCTAAAAATTGCTGAGCATTGGAAAGACGGTAATTTTTCACATATTGTTAAAGAACATAATTATCTTTGGGATAAATTAGGCGGAGATATTGGTGAAGCTTATGATGTACTGAGTGATGAACTTGAAAGAGAATTTATTCAAAATAATTTTCCTAGTTTAGAGAAATAAAAGGTTACCATAAAAAAGTTCCAATCATCGAAAGGATGACTGGAACTTTTTTGGCTTGGTTGATTAACCTAGCCGTGTTTTTTTTTAGGATGCTCAATTCATGAAGGGAAGGGAATTATTTTTTGTTAACTACTAATACAAGTTTGCCTTGGTCTAATTCTTTTTCGCCGGCATCTGCTTCTGCTTCGCTTAGACCTACAGCTTGCATTTCGGTGCGTAATTCATCACCGCGTTTAGCCACTAAGTTTTTCATGGATTTGAAGAAACCTTGTTCTTTCATACCCACCTCAGCTGTATCTAATGCATCAGCGATATCATCTTCGCGTTCTTGATAGTGTGCGAATACATAGACATCATCACGGCTGTAGCCTTGAGCTTCTAATTTTTCGATTTCTTCTTTCGCTTGTACTGCGTTTTCTACTGTAATTTTTGTAACCATTTAAAATTCCTCCTCTGTTGATTATATTTATGGTATTCCCTGAAAAAGAAAGATTAAACCTGCCCACTTTAAATTTACTAATCTAGTCAACCAGCATTCATTAAAAGCTCTTAACCAGCATAAATATAGAAAGAGTTAATAGATTTGAAAGAAGGTAGACAAAAGGGAGCTGGTAGAACAATGATGGGAACGCCATTAGTATTAACTGATTTTGTAAAAAGAGCAGAGCGCTATTTTCCAGAGAAACTAATTATTTCACGAACAGCTGAAAATATGATTCACAGAATCAACTATCGAGAGTTCGGGAGACGGACAAGGAGATTGGCGGAGGCGCTCACGAAGCTAGGTATGAAAAAAGGAATGAAGGTAGGTTCTTTTGCATGGAATCATCATCGGCATTTAGAAGCTTATTTTGCAGTACCTTGTGCAGGCGCCGTATTGCATATGATCAATATTCGTTTGTCACCTGAGCATATTGTCTACATTATCAATCATGCGGAGGACGAAATCCTATTAGTTGATGGCGATTTATTTCCATTAATAGAGAAGGCAATACCATTATTAACATCTGTAAAGCATATTGTCGTAATGCAAGACAACCATGAGCTATTGCCAACAGATTTGGAAAATGTCTATTCGTATGAACAATTGCTTGAAGATGCGAGCGATACGTATGAGTTTCCTGAGGACCTGGATGAAAATATGCCGGCTGGGATGTGCTATACAAGTGCGACGACAGGTTTCCCAAAGGGTGTAGTTTACACACATCGCAGCTTGGTGCTCCATAGTTTAGCGCTCGGCTTGGCAGATTCACTGGGATTGCGTGAAAACGATGTTTCGATGCCAGTGGTGCCAATGTTCCATGTCAATGCATGGGGTATGCCGTTTGCTGCGGTCAACTTTGGGACAACTCAGGTGCTGCCAGGTCCAATGTTCACGCCATCTCTGCTGCTTGATTTAATTGAAAAAGAGAAAGTTACCATCACAGCAGGTGTTCCCACTATTTGGCTCGGTGTTTTAAAAGAATTGGAACAAAATAAGAGAGATATTTCATCCTTGCGCGTGATTGTCTGCGGTGGAGCTGCTTCTCCAAAAGGGCTAATCCAGACTTTTGAAGAAAAATATAATGTCCCGTTCATTGTCGGTTACGGCATGACAGAAACAACGCCAATCGTTAGTTTATCCACCTATACGTCTGATATGCAGCATTGGTCTAAAGAAGACAAGCTCAATATTCGTGCCACGCAAGGTCTAACGGTTTCACTACTTGAAACGCGCGTCGTAAATGAACAAGGGGAAGTACCATGGGACGGCAAGACGATGGGGGAATTAACAGTTAGAGGGCCGTGGATTGCGGATGAATATTATAAAGATGAAAGAACAAAAGAAGCATTCAAGGACGGTTGGCTGTATACAGGTGATATCGCTGTGATGACGCCGGAGGGCTATATTAAAATCACCGACCGTGTGAAAGATTTAATCAAAAGTGGCGGCGAGTGGATATCGTCTGTGGATCTTGAAAATGCCTTAATGACACATCCGCAAGTATTCGAGGCGGCAGTGATTGCAATGCCTGATGAAAAATGGCAGGAAAGACCGCTTGCATGTGTCGTCTTAAAAGAAGCGAGCACCGCGACAAAAGAAGAGTTGCTAAGTTACTTGGAAGGCCAATTCGCAAAGTGGTGGGTGCCGGATGATGTAGTGTTTCTCAATGAAATTCCGAAAACTTCCGTTGGGAAGTTTTTAAAGGCTAAGCTTAGGGATGATATCCATGAGTTGAGAAAATAACAGGTACAAAAACTTTATTTTATATACAAATTAGCAATCCAATTAGCATTGAATTGGATTGCATTTTTGTTGGTATATTGAGGTTACCTATACAGAGCAGTTAGGATCGTACTTTTTTAGCGGAATGATAGAATTTATGGTCAATGTGATAGTTTGTTTGCAAATTAATATGCGAATTGTTACTTGTTAAAAATGGGAAGAAGTTACTGGTTATTTATATTAAATTGAAGGAAGACTTATTAAACTGTGGGGAAAAATGGTACAACAAGAAGGAAATAATTATGTGACCACGAATTAAATCTATAAAACGAAAATTTGGAGGTTATTTATGAACCCTATTTTAAATCAAATTGGTACTGTGTTTATTCCCGTGAGCAACATTGAAGAAGCTCGTAATTGGTATTGTGATATATTAGGCTTGCCAATAGATGGTGAAATATTATTTGGTCATTTGTATGTATTACCTATGAACGGTACAGGAATTGTATTAGATAGTAAGATTTATTCAGAAGACAATATTTTCAAAACTCCTCTTTTTCATTTGAATACGAACAATATAGAACAAGCTTATGAGTATATGAAGGGGAAGAATGTTGAATTAACCACAGAAATTGAGCATAACCACTGGTTTAATTTCAAGGACCTTGATGGGAATATTTTAATGGTTTGCAAATGTTAATCTATTGTACTAAAGAGTGCTAATGTATAACAAACTACTATATAAAAAAGCTCAGAGCTATTCTCTGAGCTTTTTTGAAGGCTAATTCGAATTTTGTACTTTAAAACCGAACACGTTAGTATTCCACATGTCCTTTTTCTAATTAATCTTCTATCAATTTATTAAAGTTAATGCGTTTATTAAGCCCCATCATTACAGGAATCCCAACAGCCATTACGGCAAGTTCACCTACAGCACATGTAAACCATGTGTAAAGGAAAGGAAGATCATAAAGAAGATGTAGTTCAATGGCGATTAAGAACATTGTTACTGTAAAGACGATTGTATTAAATATCATCTTCGCTAACTGTCCTTTAATAAAACGGATGGAAATAATCGTAATCGTAAGTGCTAACACAGATTGCCCAACACCAAAAGCTAAATCATATACGCCAAGTGGTGAAAAGAAATTAGCAATTATTACACCTACTACAATTCCAATCATATATTTCTTGTTAAAAACAACAAGATGGTTGAACATTTCCGAGATACGGAATTGTATCGCAGTAAATCCAAAAGGCGCGATCAGCAATGTAACGGCAACATAAAGAGCCGCAATAATACCACTGATTGCGAGAGACTTTGTTTTCATTATTGTATTCCCCCTAGTTTTTTTACGTGGGATGGTCTCGAACCACGTGTTTAGAGCAAATCATTATTTTACTCCTGTTTTGTCGGGTTGTCAAAACGCTTTTGCAAACACTCAAAGAAGCTCTTTTGCATAAGATTCGTTATAATAGAAGAACAAAAACAGCAGTGCCTTTGCTTTAAAAGGAGCATTTTATGGAGAAATATTTACCGAAAAACGTTTGCATTCTTTTTTTGCTTCTTGGCGGATTTGTAACAGTGCTCGGCGTGCTTACCCAAGTATCACATGAAACGCAGGCAGGAAGCTGGAGCTGGCGAGAAATTGTGATGGTTGTTGTCGGTATTGTAGTCTATTTCACTTTTGCCTTTACGGGTTTTTACTTTTTAATTACTCGTATTAAAAAAAGAGGAATCGCCTGGACTAAAAGAAGAGTTTCAATAGATTTCAGCAATCATGAATTGTATTGGCATGAAATCGAGTCCATCGTTTTGAAGAAATATCCGGGGATTGGTAAGGTAACAACGATTGTGACTAAGCCAGAATACCGAGATGAGATTCAACAACGTTTAGAAAAAAGAAAATCGGCAGTAGAGTCATTTGATATATTGTGGATTGCAGTCCAAAAGCCAAACATTATGCACCAAGAAATGATGAAAGCTTTTAAGCAATTTGAAAACCTCCATAGGGTATAAGCTACCTATATGGAGGTTTTATTTTAGGAACACGAAAGGAGTTTAGCAAATGAAAATCATAATAGGAGTCGACGCAGGGGGCACAAAGACGGAAGCAGCTGCTTTTGATTTAGACGGGAATCTATTGCATACAAGTATTTCGGGGTTTGGCAATGTGCTCATACATGAAGAAAGAGCACTTCATCATATAATGGAGGCAGTCGATGCCTGCCAATCTGCGCTTTCAAAAACAGAGTGTGTGCATTTATATATGGGCATTGCGGGATATGAAAGCTCATTAAATCAAGAGCTCATTCACCAACACTTCAAGAACTATTACAAAACAAAGGTAGATATAGTACAAGACAGCATCATCGCCCATGCAGCTTCTCTTAAAGGACAAGATGGTATCCTGACGATTGCTGGGACGGGGTCTGTTTGTTTTGGTGTGCACGACGGTATTCAAAAGATGACAGGAGGCTTTGGCCATTTGCTTGGAGATGAGGGGAGCGGCTATTGGATCGTCATTCAAGCATTGAAAGCCATGATTAAAGAGGAAGATCGGGGAGTAGCCTATTCATCTTTAACAAGGACAGTATTAAAAGAATTGGGGCAAACCTCTGTTCAGGACATAAAAGATTTTGTTTATTCCTCTCCTAAGGCAGAAATTGCACGCCTCGTACCCGTTATTGTAAAAGAAGCTGAAATAGGCGGTGAAAAAGCGCTGCAAATTTTAAGTGAGGCAGGAGAAGAGCTTGCCGAGATGACATGGAATGCATATAAAAAATTACAATACAAAGAAGAGGGAAAAGTGACTATTGCTATAAAGGGTAGTATTCTCGTTAATATTCCTTTTGTACAAGAAAAATTCACTGAAATTCTTCGCCAGCGAATCCAAAACGTTCAGTTTATAACAGAAGATATATCTTCTACGGCGGGATGCTATTACTTGGCGAAGTTAAAAGGTGAATCCCCTTCTAATTGAATGCTTTTTATATACACTCCAAAAGGTGCTAAGCTTGATGCATATGGTAGAAACTTCTCCGAATGATTCCCATGATAATGGAATTCTTCCAGAGAGGTGAGCATACCTAGTA
This sequence comes from Rummeliibacillus stabekisii, assembly GCF_007988965.1. Taxonomy (GTDB): domain Bacteria; phylum Bacillota; class Bacilli; order Bacillales_A; family Planococcaceae; genus Rummeliibacillus; species Rummeliibacillus stabekisii. The sequence goes on along the minus strand of NZ_BJVD01000002.1, from coordinate 286,012 downwards.
AGGACGTATCGCTTTTAAGGGGGAAATAAAATGATAACGATTAAGAGGTTAGTAGATTGTACAATTGCAGATGCGGTAACAGCCTGGAACGATGGGTTTGAAGGATACTTTGTGGATGCAACCACTACTCCGGAAAAGTTTTTAACAAGAATGGTTATGGAAGATCTTTCACCTGCTTTATCTATCATCGCCTTTGAAAACAATCGACCAATAGGGATTGTGATGAACGGTGTAAGAATGGATCAAGGAAAAAAGGTTGCTTGGAATGGCGGCACCGGAGTTAGTAAGGATTATAGAGGTAAAGGGATCGGGAAATTACTAATAGAATCAACGCTCGCCATTCTACAAAAGGAGAATGTTAATATAGCAACACTTGAGGCGATAAGTGAAAATACGGTCGCCATTTCCGTCTATAAGAAGAAGGGTTATCTTGTGGAAGATACTGTAGAATTCTTAAATCTTAATGGGAAGCAAAAACAAAATCTAATTGGTGAGGTAAAAAGAAAATTTACGGTTGAACGAGTAGCGCTACAACAAATTGGTCAACTACCATTTTATAAATCGACAAATCCATGGCAGACCCGATGGCAAAGCGCGAAAAGTGGTGAGGGTCTCCTCGTAAAAGAAGAAAATGGTGATGTACTCGGCTACGCTTACTACAAAAAGAATTATAATAATCAAGGTGTCCATACAGGTACCACCATGTATCAGTGTGAGGCAAAACCAGAACGAGTAGACGCTGAAGTGATTATCTATCAATTACTCGGCTGTGTTTTTGGGGAATTTACAGATAATATCAATCGAACAGTTCCTAATTTACCAATGAATAAAAGTAAAAAAACCTATAATGCCTTAAGAAGGATAGGTTTCCAAACAACAGCTCAGCAAGTATATATGGTGAAAGAAATTTAAAGTAGTAAATATTATGTTAGATTATATTAAATAACGGGACTTATAAAAATAAATTATATAAGGAAGGGGGCTATTCAACTGGCGTATACCCTTCTATTCCTCTTTTATCAAAATGCATAGTATGGAGAGTCGAAAATCTAAATTCGAAATTTTTATCTATTTTATTCCATTTGGCGCTTTTTTTATTGAAATGTGTTAATATTAAAATAACTTTAGTGAACGGAGGTGAGAAGAATGGAAAAGTTAGCTATGGAAACAGGTGTAAAAGTAAATACAGCTATGTATTTTGCATCTGTTATTGCTTTTGATTTTGCTACTAACGGGACAAGTGTGCCCTTTTTTAGAAAAATTAATAGTGTTTTAGCTAACTAACAACATTCTTTTCACAATTTTTAAGGGAAGACTGCTTAGTTATAGCAGTCTTTTTTTATTGCCAAAGGGGAGCTTTAGAGTATGCAATTAAAAGTAGAAAATATAACAAAAATATTAGGTGGAAACACCATTTTTACCAATTTATCAGTTGAAGTAAATTTAGGTGAACGAGTGGCTATTGTTGGACGTAATGGGTGCGGTAAAACGACTTTATTTAAAGTGATAGCGGGAATCGAGCAACCAGATGAAGGGCGTATAGTAAAGACGAAAGGTCAAACAATTGGTTACTTGCATCAAATTCCGATGTTTAAGGATATTACTGTGTTCAACGTATTGTCCCAAGCATTCGAGCAGCTACATGAAATGAAGGCTCGTTTAACGGAACTGGAGCAAATGATGGCTATAAACATGAGCGAAAAGGTTTTAACTCAATATGGGGATTTATTAGAGCAATATCAATTAGCTGGTGGTTATGAAATTGAAGCAAAGATTGCTTCCATCTCAAATGGGCTGAAGATCACGCAGCTTTTGGAGCAACCTTTTGAAGCATTGAGTGGTGGTGAGAAAACGAAGGTAATGCTCGCGCAAATTTTGCTGAAGCAACCAAATATATTACTTTTAGATGAGCCAACAAACCATCTTGATTTAGCAGCTATTGAATGGCTAGAAGATTATTTAAACTATTTTAAAGGAACAGTATTGATCGTATCTCACGATCGGGCTTTTTTAAATAATGTCGTTAATAAAATATTAGAAATTGAGGATGGAGAAATTTGGGTTAGTAAAGGGAACTACGATCAATATGTGAGAAATAAAGAAGCAAAAATTGCTCAGCAGTTCGCTGAATATCAGGAGCAACAAAAAAAGATTCAAAAAATCAAAGAAGCAATACGCCGATTGCGTCAATGGGCAAATGAGGCATCCCCACCAAATCCAGATTTATATAGAAAAGCAAAAGTTATGGAAAAAATGCTCGAACGTATGGATCTGGTGAAGAAGCCGAGAGTTGAGCTGCAGATGAACTTACAGTTAAAAGCTGATGAGCGTTCAGGAAAAGAAGTTTTTTTACTCAATCACGTTTCACATGGCTTTGAAGAAGATTTCTTATTTATGAATGTACATTTACCAATCTTTTATCGGGATCGTTTAGCGATTGTTGGCAACAATGGGACCGGCAAATCAACGTTACTCAAAATATTACTTGGAGAATTAATACCAATAGATGGGGAAGTGAAGCAAGGAAGCAATTTGAAAATTGGCTATCTGGCCCAGCAGTTCGGACAATTTAATAAAGAAGAGCGATTAATTGAAGCCTTTCGTCGTGATGTTTCAATGACGGAATACGAGGCACGCCATATGCTCGCACAATTTTTATTTTATGGTCATGATGTGTTTAAAAAGGTAGAACAATTGAGTGGTGGAGAAAAGATGCGACTGAGATTAGCTCAGTTGATGGTTCAACAATGTAATGTGCTTGTGTTGGATGAACCTACAAATCACCTTGACATTGAATCGCGTGAAGCACTTGAAGAGGCGATTGAAAAATTTGACGGTACAATAGTAGCGATTAGTCATGATCGATACTTTTTACAAAAGCTGTTCACCAAAACAGCTTGGCTAGAAAATCAGCAATTAACATTGCATGATGGCCCATTTGAGTGGGCAAAAATAAAGCAGAAAAAGTTATACAACGAATAAAATTGAAAAAAATCTTTGTAAGAGGAATTCTTAAACCCTAAAATATATATACTACATTTTAGGGTTTTTCTATATAGTGGATGACCATTGGTTAGGAGAAAACAAGATTCATCCCTACTATACTAATCATAAAAAGATTAGAATTCGCCGCAAGAAAAAGGTGCCCACAACTGCCCATTCAATCGATTGGTTTTACATTGAAAAGCTAAAAGAATTTCATGAAGATTTAATGAAGATTTGAGAAAAAGGAAGTGTTAACTTAAGCTAACAAAAACATCGAACAAACTATAATTTTTTTGGAGGAATAACTGTTGGAGAAGACAAAAACACAGGTGAGGGTTTATTTAAGTATATTTGGCGATTCATTTCCCTTAGCAGATATTACTGAAAAATTAGGGATTGAACCTTCTAATACATATAGAAAAGGAGATAGAATTCCCAATCGCTCAAGCAAACTGTTGAGAAAAGAAACTTCGTGGGATTTAGATACGGGCTACCAAGAATCTTTTGATGTAAAAGAACAATTACAACAAATTATAATGCCGCTTCGAAATAAGGTATCCATAATTCAGGAGATTAAACAAACTTATTCTGTTGTATGTAAATTCTTTATTGTCATCATGATGGAAGAAGGAGATACCCCTAGGCTTTACTTAGATACGGACGTGATTAATTTTGCATCAAGTATTGGTGCTGAATTTGATATAGATTTATATGCAAACCCTTATGAAGATGATTTTTGTTTGGATTGAATTCTTGTTTTAAATAGTATATGATTTACAGAATTACATATAAAGGCTATGAAAAGAAGAGTAAACGCATGTACTATCTACAGAGACCTCTGGTAGCTGAAAAAGAGGGATAGGAAAGTCGTTGAAACAAGGCTTGGAGCTGTGCATTGGATTTGTTCGCTGGAATAATGATAATGCAACGTATTCTCACGTTACAGAGATAGAGTATCGCAGGTGAGTTATTCACAAAGCCGTACTCGACAAGGCCTCTGCAGCAATGTAGAGATGAACTGGGGTGGCACCGCGATATGACTCGCCCCCAAGATAAATATCTTGGGGGTGAGTTTTTTTATTTTGTTTTAAAAAAATAAAATAGGAGTGGTGACATGTTCAGATGGAAGTATCCTTTCATACTATTAGGAGGAATAGGTATTTCAAATGTGGGCGCTTGGGTTTATCTCATTGCATTAAACTTAATTATATTGAATAAAACAGGTTCCCCACTTGCCATTGCTTTATTATATATACTACATCCCATTGCAACTATATGTTCAAATGCTTGGGCAGGTAGTCTAATTGATCGGGTAAATACAAGGCGACTGATGATGGGATTAGATATTTTCCGAGCAATATGTATTGCGTTCATTCCATTTTTACCGTCACTGATTTATGTTTATATACTAGCGTTTATCATTAATATGGGAAGTGCTATTTTTCAACCTACCTCTATGGTTTATATGACTAAACTAATACCTGAAGCTGATCGGCAACGGTTTAACGCACTTCGTAGTTTTATCAACTCATGTGGCTCACTAATAGGCCCTGCCATTGCTGGGATGTTATTTTGGATGGGCACTCCTTATACGGCTATTCATATAAATGCAGTAGCATTACTGTTTTCAGCTCTAATTATAAAGATGCTACCTAATGTGGACTCGAGGCTTAAAGAAACAGAGAGGCAAAGAATTACATGGCAATTGATAAAAAAAGATTTTCGAGTTGTTTTTCATTTCAGTAGAAGTAATACCTATGTCGTAAAAATATATTTATTATTTAGTGGTACTACTATAATCATGACCGCAATAGATTCGCTCGAAGCAGCTTTTGCTAAAGGCGTACTTTCAATGTCAGACACCAATTATGGGTTTTTATTAAGTGTCTTTGGAGGCGGAATAATAATAGGTTCAATTATTAATTCCCTCTATTCAAAAAAACTTGCAGTTAATCTTTTAATAGGTATGGGCACAATTTCCACTTCAATTGGTTATATAATATTTTACAGTTCGGATGGCTTTTTTAGTGCAACGCCTGGTGTATTTTTAATAGGAATTGCTGTGACGTTTGCTAATACAGGGTATATGACTTTCTACCAAAATCATGTTCCTGTCGGGATGATGGGTAGATTTGAAAGCCTTTTTAGTGTGATGGAAGCAGGTTTTATTGTTGTTGTAACTGTTTTAATAGGCTTTGCAGCTGAATTAACTTCAATCCGGCCTGTAGGGTTAATAGGCTCCTTTGCCTTTCTCACTGTAGGGTTATTAGCATGGAAAGCTGTAACAGGTGAAAAGCGGAAGGAATACTTTTAAAAAAGTGCTTCTTCTTTAAATAGTTAATTATAAAAGGCTTGACCAATAAAATGATTGGCATACCTTTTGTGTTTCCATTTTAAAAGCTTATATAGAAAAGGAACTTCTGTATTTCAGGCTTTTCGAATATGGAAAAAGGGAGTAATTATATTATTAGGGTTACTATAGATTGAGGTCACTCAGGCGTGGATTCGGGCCACTCAAGCCCAGAACTATAAGTGTTTTAGCTGATTCATAAACTACAATAATAGCGTGAAGGTCTTTTATACAAAGAGGTGCCTCTTAATGAGAAAAGTTGAAGTGAAACCATATAACGAGTGCTGGAATTCAATGTTTGAGGTAGAAGTAAATTTATTGTATAAGATATTCGGTTCCGAAATCATTGATATTTACCATATTGGCAGTACATCTGTAAAAGGACTAAAAGCAAAGCCAATCATTGATATAATGCCTGTGGTTAAAGATGTAAATAGAGTTGATGAATTTAATATTTCTATGATGACTATTGGTTATGTGCCAAAAGGAGAAAATGGGATTGATCAAAGACGATACTTTCAAAAAGGCGGAGAGCTTCGAACCCATCACCTTCATTTTTACCAATTAGATAACCCCAATATTAAACGTCATCTGGCTTTTCGTGATTACCTGAGGTCACATCCAGATGTCGCTAAAAAATATGGAGATGTGAAAGTGAGCCTCTCCAAACGTTTTCCTTACGACATTGAGTCATATATTAAAGGAAAAGAGCAGCTAGTCTTGGAGATTGAACAAAAGGCAATTGCTTGGTATCAAAGCATAAAGCAACCAGACAGTAAAAATCCCCCTACATTTCAACTGTAGGCTATTACCGATCAGGAGAGAAATATTGAATGAATATATATATGTTGATTATAAGCTCCATATTTTTATTATTTATTGCAGGCAATGCTTTTTATGTAACTTTTAAAAGATTTAAAGAGGACGACGATTTTATTCTTAATACTTTAGATTGGATTGATTCGTTGTTTAGTGTTCTCTTAATCATTTCTGAGAAATTGACCACAACAAAATATCATATTGTGATCTTTAAAATGCTCTCCTTTATATTTGGGCTGATCTTTTTAGGCTTTACTGTTTTATTATGGTTTCTTTTTATTTAATCAGAAGTGATAGAAGCAAAAAAAGAAGCTAAGCTTTAACGGACGTCAATTGCAAAAGCATAACTTGCGCTGCCTTTCTCCCAACTTGCAGACACATCATACACATACATTCCTTTTTCTTGTGGCAAGACAATTGTATTTTTATTTAACTCCACATCTTCAACTTGGTTATTTGGAAGCCATTTGCTTACGGATATCGTATTCTTTTTAGGTTCGTTTTTAAATACTATTTTCAATTTGGATGAGGGAGAAGCAATCACAGGTGTGAGATTTTCGCTTTTAATGAGTTCAGGAGGAGGTATAGTATCAATACATTCACTGCTAATAAGTCCTTCCCAACAATAAGAGCCTCTGACTTTCGCAACATTTTCATGCCCAGCACGAATAATGGGGAGGGGTGGCTTACTATTAAGTAGGCTATTAACGTAAAAACCTCCGGCGATCACAAGAATCAATAAGAATGCCATTATTATTTTTTTCATAGATTACCCCTTTTTGAATATTATTCCAGTTAAATGTAACATAGGAATGGTATATTTCTCAATAGGGGATTCTTTGATTTAAAAAAGCCCAGTTTTCTTGTAAACTGGGCTTTTCAAAACGTATTAAAAGTTAAAAACTATCTTCAAAATCTTCATCAAAGCGATAGCTGTAGAAATGCTCGTTTGTAAACCAATTATTTTCTGCAGTTGCGCCTTCTTCTTTGCGTTTTTCTTCTTCTTGAAGCATCCAGCCTGTTTGTGAAATATGGGCTCTCATAGAGTTCATTTTTTCCTCGCGCACATCGTGAATATCATTAATAATATCCGGGTTACCCAGTTCTGCTACTGTGTTGTTGGCGAATGCCACGCAGTATAGTCTTGGGCGATCGCTCTCAGGCATGCGGCGTACAGCGCGGATGACAGCTCTAGCAGTCGCTTCATGATCAGGGTGAACCGCATAATTTGGATAGAAAGTGATGATTAATGAAGGGTTGAGTTCCTCAATTAAATTAGTCATCATGGCAACCATTTCTTCATCATCTTCAAATTCAACTGTTTTATCACGAAGGCCCATCATACGTAAGTCTTTGATGCCAATGGCTTCACACGATGCTTGAAGTTCCTTTTTACGGATTAATGGCAATTCTTCGCGTGTTGTAAATGGAGGATTGCCGAGGTTGCGTCCCATTTCTCCAAGAGTTAGGCAAGCATATGTGATAGGTGTGCCAGCTTTCGCATATTGCGCCAATGTGCCGGAAACTCCGAATGCTTCGTCATCAGGGTGTGGGAACACAACAAGTATTTGACGTTCAGGTTGTAACATATTCAAAACTCCTTTTAGTTTGGAAATTAATATGCGAATGGTGTTTCGCTGATTTCAAGCGCAATAGCTAATTTACCATCATAGCCATGGCCGGCCATAAGCAAACGATTTTGATCATCGAGCTCAAAATGCGTAATTCCTTGGGCATACACCCAGCCGCCATTCGATAGTTTTAAACCCACACGATGGGGTACATCAGGCGTCACTTTACCAAGTTCATAACGAATTAGTACATTGCGGATAAATGTGCCCGCATTGAATACTTTTTCATCGAAGTGAGAGGCATAAGCCCCATTCGTTGTTTCTAAGTGTATATAGACATCTTTATTCGCAAAGGAATTCAGAAGGTCCTGAAGTTTTTGTAGATTGACTGTTTCCATCTAATTATATGCTCCTCTCAAAAAGAGGCCTCATCGCTACATATAGCGATAAACTGCCACTGATTTAAGTACTACTATAGTATAGAGAAAAAAAGGATGAAATGCGATTCACACGCACTGTTTGCTCATTTAGTAAATGTTTATAAAAGGACAAACTATGGGAATACTAAGGGGTAGGGGGGTGAGTTTATGCACTTTACAACACCAGTTTTAGAGGAAGAAACAAAAATAACAAATGCTTGGATGACAGCTATGCTGCCATTTTCTTTTATGACCAAAAAGGAGATAGCGCTATCTGAGGAATTGCTCGGCAACGGCTACAGCTTTTTTAATCTCAATGATAAGAAGCAGCAATCTGAATTTTATGGTGACATCGAATTATCAAGTATTGCCCTTAAGCAAAATTTTTTATCCTACATAGAGCGGAGGCTGTTTCCGAAAAATATACGAGATGATGGTTTTCAGCGTTTCTCTAAGGAAATTTCGAAGACAGGTAGCCTCCAAATTCACGACAGACACTATCTTTTTACTATACTTAGCATTGATATTACCCTATGTCCATTTGGAATTGGCTTTGTATCGATTCGTGTGAAATTAGAGGATGTTAATTTATTTTCCGATGCACTTGATTTCATGCATCACTTTCGCATTCTAGAGCCTAAAACAAATAACCAATTAGGGATGGAAGTCCAATATGATGGAGAACCATTTACTTGTATACACGATTTTATTATGAAGCATCTTTGCCCTGAAATTCAAAAATATACGGTTCATGATGACCGTCGGGACGGTTACTTTGGTAGTCTTCCTTACTTTGAAGATGAGCGAATGCTTGTCACAAATTATATTGAGTTGGATGAAGATCAATTGCCAATTGAACAACTCTATAGAGCCAGCCAATTGGATGGGTACACGGAAGAATCTGTTCCCTTTATCTCTGCAGCTAATACAGAGCATATGGAGGAGTACCTAAAAACGCGTGTGAACACACGCTATATGCCTAAGTTATGTGACATAACAACAGAGCATGTCCAAACAACGATTGTCTATCGTGATACAACAGAGGCTTTTAGAGAAAAAGCAAGAGTTCGATTTATGGGCGTTCACTATTACACCATCTTACTTCATTACTTTTACAAATTAACACTACTCGAACTCTCCTTCCGGTATTGTGAGCTCGCTTGGAAAAAGGATGAAATTTATGTAGAGAAATTAATGCAGTTGATTACCATGTTTTCTTCTAAATATTACTTCCAAGAGGTCAGCAGCCGTTCATCAAGTCGTGAAATGTCGAAGCGCTTGAGAGAGATTTTTAAAATCGATGAGCTTTTCAGTGAGGTCTCTAAAACGCTTGATGCCCTTTATGTGAACCAGCAAAAAGCGGCAGACAAAAGGCAAAACTACTTGTTATTTGTATTGACGATGTTTACGGTTGTCTCGGGTATATACGGGATGAACCTGATTATTGAAGAATGGGACGGAAATTATAAGTGGTCGGAAATATTCCATTACAATATTTATGAATGGATTTGTCTGATAACAGCTGTTGGCGGAATTTTAATGACTTTCTTTTTATTATTAAGTACTTTCTACAACTATATAAGAAAAAGATTGCAGTTTTGGCTGAAATATTAAGCATAAAGACATTTTGTCCCAACATAGAGTAAATTAAAAAGCTTCCACCCATTTTGGAGTGGAAGCTTATTTATTGAAGAATACTACAGTTCTGTCACAGTAATTTCAGGTGCGCCATATACATTCTTCGCACCATGCATTACAGGACCGACATATTGATTTAATTTCCAGCCATGTGTAATTGCTGCAGCAACGAATTCTTTTGACTTAATAACCGCTTCTTTGACATCAAGACCATTTGCTAGATTAGCAGTAATGGCAGCAGCGAAAGTGCATCCAGCACCATGATTGTATGTTGTCTCAATTTTAGGCGTTTCTAATAAAAAGTGTTTTTCGCCGTTATAATACAAATCAAATGCCTTGTTTGGATCAATAGAGCGGCCGCCTTTAATGACGACATGCTTAGCGCCAATCGCATGGATTTTCTCAGCAGCTGATTTCATTTCATCAATGTTTTTAGGTGTTTTCATGCCAGCTAATTGACCAGCTTCGAATAGATTAGGTGTGGTAACTAAAGCAATCGGCAGCAAATGTGAAATCATCGCATCTACATTTCCTGGATTTAATACTTCATCTTCCCCTTTACATACCATTACAGGATCAATAACCACATTTTTAAGATGAGCCTCTTTAATCGCATCGCCGGCAGTAAGAATGACTTCTTCTGTTGATAACATGCCGGTTTTAACTGCATCTATTCCAGTAGAAAAGGCAGTTTTTAGCTGAGCTTTTAGAACATCAATAGGTAATGTATAAACACCATGTGACCAATTTGCATCAGGATCCATAGTAGCAATGACTGTTACAGCAGCCATACCGTAAGTGCCATATTCTTGGAAAGTCTTCAAGTCAGCTTCCAAACCAGCTCCGCCAGAAGCATCAGATCCGGCAATCGTTAATGTTTTCTTTAGTGACATGTTAAACACTCCTTCATAACAAGATAGGACATAGTGTAGGTTGTCCAATAATAAATGCCTCATAAATAATTTCTTTTCCCATCTATTATAGCTGTTAAACTGGCCAGTAAAAATAGCCAGAATGTAGAGAAATGAAAGGGTCAGAAAAGCTGCTAAAAGGATTCATTTAAAAATGATTTTCAGGAACTCTTAAATTTCGACAAAACGTCTACTAACCGCTAAAATAACAATAGTAGTATGCTAGATGGTAGAAAAAGAGTATAAAGGGAGGAAGTTTATGCCAAGAAACAACAAAAAGTTAACTCAATTGTTTAATAAGTATTATCGAGATAATGAACAGGCTGCGACTGTGGTGGAGGGAACCTCAATGCGACGACGCAGCTTTAGAAATATAGTAGTACTGGCTCTATTAAAAAATAAATATATGTGGGCCAGCCTTTTAATTTTATTAGTTATTTTGCTTGTACCTTTTGCTGCTTGGAAAATGATACAAGGAAGTACTTACCAAGAGCAGAAGGGCTCTTTAGTCGAGCGCATCCAAAATTTGAATGAATTAACGACAGCAGAGGCATTTACAAAAGTTATTATTGAAAAAGAGAACAATGAGTTATTCGGGAAAGAAATCGGTATCGATTTGCCAGGTACAAAGAGAGAGTTATTAGTAGTTGTTCCAGGTGGGGTTAAAGCCGGTGTGGATTTCGAAGATGTTTCAGAAAAAAATGTAAAGCTTGACCAAAAGAACAAGGAAGCAACGATTACCTTGCCTGCCCCAAAGATTCTTGGTGAACCAGAAGTAGATTTTGATAATGTGCAAGTATTCTCCAGCGAAGGTCTTTTTCGTAACAAACCAGATATGAAAGAAGCCTTTGGTTTAACGGCTGAAGCGAAAAGGGAAATGATCAAAGAAGCCAAAACACAGGGGTTGTTGAGTAGAGCAAAAAATAATGCCAAAAACTCTGTTGCAGATATGTTTGCTTTAGTTGGCTATGATGTGACCGTAAAATTTAAGGAGTGATACGATGCCAAAAAGAATCTTTGAAAACGATTGGCAAGAAATCGTCGGCGCAGAGTTTGATAAGCCTTACTATCAAAAGCTGCGCGATTTCTTAAAAGAAGAATATGCCACACATACCGTATACCCACCAATGGAGGATATATGGAATGCGTTCCGTTATACACCCTATCATAAAGTGAAGGTAGTTATGCTGGGGCAGGATCCTTATCACGGTCCGAATCAAGCACAAGGTTTAAGCTTTTCAGTAAAAGATGGTGTGCGAAAGCCGCCAAGCCTGCAAAATATGCTGAAAGAATTACACGAGGATCTTGGATTTGACATACCAAAGGATGGGTCACTGATTAAATGGGCAAAGCAAGGCGTACTCTTATTGAACACTGTACTGACTGTTCGAGCGCATGAAGCACATTCGCACAAAAATCAAGGATGGGAACAGTTTACTGACACTGTCATAGAAAAACTGTCAGAACGGCAAGAGCCGATTGTGTTTGTCCTTTGGGGAAAACCGGCACAGCAAAAGGAAAGATTAATTGATACTTCTCGCCATGCGATTATTAAATCACCCCATCCAAGTCCATTAAGTGCACACCGTGGATTTTTTGGTAGCCGCCCGTATTCTAAAATCAATAACCAGCTTCTCTCGTGGGGCGAAGAGCCGATTGACTTCAATTTGACAGATAGTGAGTAGAGACACCCTTCATCTCCACTTCGAAACATGGTAAAGTAATAGTAAAAGAAGTAGTAGTGGATAGGAGAGGGGTATACAATGATTTCTTATGATGCGGTCATCCGCGAACTAGAAAAACATATTCATCAAGCGGGCCAAAGAAGTAGTGAAGCTATGATGCGCGAAGAATTGTCCGCTATTCGAGCTTTATGTGACCTAGCGCTGCAAAGTGACAAATCACCGACACCTCATACCGTTATGCCAAAGATGATAGGGGAGACTGCATCAGACTTGTCCCATTCATCCGTTTCTTCGATTCCTAAATCGCTCACAGTCAATAAGCTGGAAGAAGAAGATGCGAACGGTGATTCACTATTTGATTTTTAGAAGGGATTGTCATATAAAATGAGTTTTTATATTTTAATTGGTGCTATACTCGCATTCTTAGCAGTAGCATTCGGAGCATTTGGCGCTCATGCGTTAAAAGACGTTTTGACAGACCACTATGCGACAGTGTATGAAACAGCCGTTCAATACCAAATGTTTCATGCAGTAGGTCTTATTTTGATAGGGATTTTAATGAGTAAAAGTTTATTTGGTCCCATTCCCTTGCTATCACGTGCAGGCATGATTATGCTGATCGGTACGATTGTATTCTCTGGTAGCCTGTATGTACTGGCAGTTACTCAAATTAAAGTGCTTGGCGCAATTACACCAATCGGAGGCGTCTTATTTTTAATTGCTTGGGTATTGGTTATGATTGCTGCAGTAAAGTTCGGTAAATAGTATTAGTCAATAATAAAAATGCCAAGTTTGTTTAATACTTGGCATTTTTTGGTGTGTTCAATCAGTTCATTTTTTAAGGAGTTTGGTCAAAATACTGTAACGGTTCATCGAATTCCGCATAATCAAAGTAAATCATCGGCATGAGAAAACGATGATTTGTTTTGATATCGCGTAAAATAACATGATCTCGTCCGGCAGCTTCAATTACCCCTCTGATAATGACCACATTTTGTCCTTGAGCTGTTGCATGCTCAAATGAAAAGTGGAAAGTTCCCGGCTTACTTCTGTTTAAACGCATAATATTTTCGATGTATGACTGCTCTCTGCCCAAGTGCAGACCCCCAGTTGCTGGTCCCTGGCTAGGAGTTGTCTGTACGGTGCCTGTTGGAATAGTCACACCGCCTGCTGGGTAAGTCTGTTGTTGATAGTTCGGTGTCCAATAATATTGAACCATTTCATCTTCCCTTCTTCTATTTATACTTGCGGGCAGTCAGCTTCTGTAGGCGCATAGAAACAATGCGATTTATATCGCCCGGTGTTCCATTGTCCATACCATTGCGCAGGGCAGTCGCCAGTTGGCTTAAAGAACCATAGTCCTCGGGTTGCTGGGTGAAAACGTTCTCCGTTAATGGTTCTTTGGGCTAAACGACGATCTTGCTCTCTTGCACGTTGATAAAAGTAGCTCTTCGTTGTAGCTTCAAAGCCACCCGGACTCTGAAAAACCATTTGTTGAAGATTTCTCACATCACGGAAATCTAAACAATCTGCAAGGACTCGATTGACGCCCACGTTTCCGACCATTAACATTCCTAGTTCTCCTTCGCCTTCAGCTTCTGCCCGCATAAGTCGTGCTAAAAGGTCAAGTTCTTTTGATGTACTTTTGATGACAGGCATAACATAACCTCCTCTTCTTTATATATGCGTAGAAGATAAAATAAGAACCACCATAAACGTATAATTTGAATAGAAGAGGGGAAATAATGTAAAACGGGAGATTAGGTGTGTGGAACCTGCTTTAGTCTTTTTTTCTTTATTCTTTATTCTTTATTATCCTGCGCCTCTCTGTTAATTTCCAAGCCTGTTGAGAAACGGCTTACCTGCTACTGATAGGTAAAATCCTCCAGAGAATGTTATATAGAAAGAAGTGTTGAGCCATGCAATTTGTCTTTGATTTAGAGGGAACAATCTGTTTTGAAGATCAGCCTGTGCCAGATTCAATTACGTACAGTTTAGAATGCTTGGTCCAAAAAGGACATGAGGTTATTTTTTCTTCGAGCCGTCCTATTCGCGATATGTTACCATTGTTGGCCAAAAGATTTCACGGCAACAAAATGATAGGGCGAAATGGGGCCATTCTCTGCCATAATGGAAACGTAAAGCCGAATGTTGTATTTGATGAAGAAACATTAGAGAGTATTCGGTTATTGATGAAAGAATATAAAGTAACTTATTTCATAGAAGGCGAGTGGGATTATTCATATACTGGTCCAGCTGACCACCCGATTGCTGAAACGATCGATCCTAATGGCCTTGGGGTTAATAAACCCTTAGATAAGCTTGAACATGTTGTAAAGATTACGATTGTCACGTCATTTAATATGGCGATTCTGCGTAAAAAACTAGATGAATTAAACGTGATTATCCATACACATTACCAACTAGGTATGCTTGATATCACACCATGTGGCATTCAAAAGTGGAAAGCATTAAAAAAGCTGGGCATTGAGAAAGGGGCATACATTACCTTTGGTGATGATGAATATGATATTCCAGTTTTTGAGCATGCGAAGCACAGTGTCATGGTAGGCGATCATCCGCTGTTAGCGTTATATGCGGATGAATGCATATCAAAGAATCAGCCAATTGAGGAGCAAATTGTAGAAAAGCTTGAAGAATTGGATCAGCGATTTGCCTATTAAAAAAGACCAGCCATCTCATAATATGAGAGCTGGTCTTTTCGTATTAATCTTTAATCGCTAAAAATTTCTCTAATTTTTCGTTGTCCATAATATTGCCGACGAAGAATTCACCGAAATCAGCATAGCGTGCTGACACTTCATCAAAACGCATTTCATAAATCAATTTTTTGAATTCCAATACATCATGTGCAAATAATGTAACGCCCCATTCGTGGTCATCGAAACCAATAGAACCAGAAATGATTTGCTTTACTTTTCCTGCATAGCTGCGGCCGATTAGTCCGTGGGAGTGCATTAATTTACGACGTTCATCCATTTCTAACATATACCAGTTAGCGCCTTTTTGGCGGCGTTTGTCCATTGGGTAGAAACAGATATGTTCCCAACGAGGCAATTCAGGATATAGGCGTGCACGCACATGCGGGTTTTGATATGGATCTTCAGCAGGACCATCATCTTTAGGCTTGCCTGCTAAATAGTTGGAAAGCTCCACTACTGAAACATAGGAATAAGTAGGGATTGTGAAATCAGCAATCGCAAGTTTATTAAATTCATTTTCAAGTTCTTGCAATTCTTCCATTGTTTCACGTAATGTCATAATTACGAAATCAGCTTTTTGTCCTACGATCGAGTAGAATGCATGGCTGCCTGTTTTGTTTTCGTCCGCTTCGTTCAGCTTATCAAGATATTGAATAAATTCATCAACAGCTGCTTTGCGTTCTTCTTTCGAAACTAATTTCCATGATGTCCAGTCCATTGCACGAAAATCATGCAATACGTACCAGCCGTCAAGTGTTTGTGCTGCTTCAATCATTGTAAGAAACACTCCTTTAAACTCTAAAATCAATACTCCCTCATTTTAACAGAAATAAAGCGAAACTTCACTTAGTGAAAGCTCTTCAAGCTACTGATATACTCTTTTATGAACGTTTTGAGGCAAGAGTCAGTATTCGTTAGCGCAGAGTGAGAGGAGAGTTTCTTTCACATCTTTGATTCATGTATTATTCGTGAGATAATGAAATAATAATACTAACCATGCAGGAGAAGAGAACATGAAAGATTATTTACATCAAAAAGTTTGGCGTTTTATTGATCAATCTATGAGTGGTATTGACCGTTCTCCATTAGAATCTTTTGCTGCTGATGATACATTATGCCAGTTAGTAGGGCAGGGACAATCTCCTGCTAGTGTGCGAACATGGGTGCATAACGATTCGGTAGTGCTGGGGATTCAAGACCATCGTCTACCTCATATAAAAGAGGGCATGGACTTATTAAGCAGTCGAGGCTACGTGCCAATCGTACGGAATTCAGGTGGCCTGGCTGTTGTGTTAGATCCTGGTGTCCTAAACATTTCGTTAATTCTATCAGAGCAGGAAGAACGGATTGATATTAATACAGGCTATGAAATTATGGTAGAACTCATCAAAATGCTCTTTCCACAAGTAGCTGACCAAATAGAAGCGTATGAAATTGTCGGCTCTTATTGTCCAGGTTCTTATGATTTAAGCATCAATGGAAAGAAATTTGCAGGCATCTCGCAGCGAAGAATGCGCCAAGGAATCGCGGTGCAAATCTATCTGTGCGTAGAAGGAAGCGGTGTAGAGAGAGCTGCATTGATCAAAGATTTTTATCAAGTCAGCTTGCGGGGGGAACAAACAAAATTCCATTACCCTGACATCAAGCCAAAGGTCATGGCTTCACTCAGTGAATTATTAGGCGAAGAGATTACAGTACAGCAAACGGTCATTGAATTGCAAAATCTATTAGCATTACTAAGTGACCAATTAGCCATCGGTCAATTTCAGGAAGAGGAAATTGAATTATATTCATTTTATTTAAAGAGAGTTTTCGAACGAAATCAATCAATGCTACCGATAGATGAGTAGAATACTGTCGATTTCCCGGGAAATAGGTTAAAAACTAGATATCATAAAGAGGCTTGGTCAGAACAAATTTAATAAAGTGTAGTGTGAAGTGGAGGACGGCGCGCCTCTTACAACATGCGCCGTCTGAAACAGAGCAAAAAGAATAACCGAACAAATGCGACAGTGAAAGTCACATTATAGTTCGGTTTTTTCTTTAGCTAAACTATTTCTTGGTATTATTCTTCAATTCCAACGGTTGGTACATCTTCTTTTTTCACAAGATTACCGTTGCGTTCCATTGTAAAGACAGGTGCGATATGTTCATCCTCTGTCCCAAGTGTCATAAGGCGTCTTGCACGATTCATTACTTGCATGAATTGCTCATAGTCTTTTTTCATGTTGCGGTGTTCTTTTTCTAAGCGTAAGACTTCTTTTTCTAATTGTGACGCTTTATCATTTGCAATATTTGCTAGGTGGCGCCATCTTGTCACCTCTTCATCATGAAAATCGCTCTGTTGCAAACGCATTAGATACGCAATGACTAAATCAATTGACATGGCAGATAGAGGGATGGACCTTGTTGTTTCACTATGTTTATCGTTAGGCAATAAGTAGAGACCAGCTGTTCTTCTTCGTACAGTAGTACCGTAGACTCGCATTCTTTCCTTGCGTTCTTTCTTTGCTGAAGATAGTTCTTTCTCATAGTTTTTGCGTACTACTGCATTCCAGCGGAAGCCACAAGCTGCAGCCGTACGGTTAAGTGCATCACCAGCTTCTTCAAAGGCCGTCAGCTGTGTGCTCCCTTCTTTTACGTGGCGTAAAACGGCTTCTGCCAATAGTTCGTCGTTTTCTGGTAACCAAGCATCTTGTCTCGTTTTCATTGTTTAAAACCTCCTATTTGTTTCATAGGATTAGCGTAGACAGTTTTACTATTTTTTATTCAATAACTTCTAATAGGTTTAAAAGAAAATGTCTTGAATGAGAGATAGAAAATACGATACACTATAATTAATATGAACTAAAAGAGCGTTATGACTTGAAAGCGGGAGAGTCCGCCTGCAGCGGAAATGCAGTATAGTAAGTATGAAAATTAGTTCATTTTTAGAATGATACTAACTTGAAATTGAGATATAGAAAGGGTTGGAGACAAAATGGCAAACGAATTTCGTGTTTGCGATGAGTGTCAAGCCGTTAATTTAAAAACATTAATACCTAAGTTAAAGACGGTAGATCCAGATGCAGTGATTGATATCAAATGTCAATCTTATTGTGGGCCGGGTCTTCGAAAAACATTCACAATCGTAAATAATCGTCCATGTGCAGCACATACAGAAGAAGAATTGATTCCCAAAGTAGTAGCTAAATTAAAGTCTCAAAAGAAGCTGCCAGAAAGTTATCAAGAATAAATATGTACAATTACTATTCCACCTTTCAATAAGGTGGTTTTTTCGTATATAATGGTGAAATATAGTGCATAATAGGACACTTTGGAGAAAAAGGGAGGTTCCGAATTGGATTATGCGACAAAAAAATTAGCGGAAGAAAAGGTGTTTAAAGATCCGGTACATCGCTATATCCATGTGCGAGATCAAGTGATTTGGGATTTGATCGGCACGAGGGAATTTCAGCGTTTACGACGGATTAAACAGCTCGGTACGACGTATTTAGTGTTTCATGGTGCAGAACATAGTCGTTTTAGCCATTCTTTGGGGGTATACGAAATTGTCCGCCGAATGGTAGACGATATCTTCATAGACATGCCAGAGTGGGATGAAAGCGAACGTCTCGTGGTTCTTTGTGCTGCATTATTGCATGATCTTGGCCACGGCCCTTTTTCACATTCCTTTGAACATGTTTTTGATTTAGACCATGAGGAATTCACACGAGCTATTATTTTAGGAGATACAGAGGTAAACCATGTATTGACACGCGTTTCACCTGAATTTCCGCAAAAAGTTTCAGACGTTATTGCCAAAACATATGAGAATAAACAAGTTGTCAGTATGATTTCCAGCCAAATTGATGCGGATCGCATGGATTATCTACAGCGAGATGCTTACTTTACAGGTGTCAGCTATGGTCACTTTGATATGGAACGAATCCTGCGTGTCATGAGACCAAAAGAAGAGCAGGTCGTCATCAAGTCAAGTGGGATGCATGCGGTAGAAGACTATATTATGAGTCGCTATCAAATGTATTGGCAGGTTTATTTCCACCCAGTTTCCCGCAGTGCAGAAGTAATCTTAACGAAGATTCTTCATCGTGCAAAAGACTTGAGCCAGGGAAACTATCAATTCAAGCAAGAACCTACACATTTTATGGCGTTTTTCCAAAACAATATCGAACTAGAAGATTATATTGCACTTGATGAAAATATTTTGCTTACTTATTTTCAAATGTGGATGCAAGAAAGTGATCCGATATTAAGCGATTTAAGCCGCCGTTTTATTAATAGAAAGTTATTTAAATATATAGAATTTGATCCTGCAAATGAATATGAAAAATTAAGTGATCTAAAAGAGTTATTTTATCAAGCGGGCATTGACCCTAAATATTATTTAGTTCACGATTCTATCTCAGATTTACCATACGATTTTTACCGGCCAGGAGAAGAAGAAGAGCGCGTACCCATCCAGTTGTTAATGCCTAATGGTAAAACGCGTGAACTATCAAGATGCTCTGAAATTGTTGAAGCTATTTCAGGGAAACGAAGATCTGATCATAAGTTATATTTTCCGGAAGAAGTATTGTTGCAGGATGGTACTCAAAAAACGCTAAAAAAACAAATATTAAAAGTACTGAGAGGTTAAGCTTCTCGAAAGGAGAAAAACGTGCTAGAAGAACATGCAAAAGTCGTACAATTTGTATCTTTAGCTGGAAGTGTTACGGGGCGAAAAAAGCTGCAGAAGATGGTTTATATCGCAAAAAAAATGAAGTTTCCTTTCAATGAGAAATACCAATTTCATATTTATGGCCCCTATTCGGAGGAGCTTACATTGCGTGTAGAAGAGCTATGCACAATGGGCTTTTTAACGGAAGAAATGGAAGATAAGGGGTCCTATGTGCAGTACACATATCAAGTGACTGATAAAGGAACAAACTTTTCGAATCATATGTGCGAGGAACAGCAGCATTTAAATGAAGTCGTAGAGGTACTAAACAGTAAAAGTGCCCGCTTTCTGGAGCTTGTTTCTACGCTATTGTTTTTTGATGAACTTCCGAAAGAAGAACGGATTCAAAAAGTACATGTGGTAAAAGGAAAATTGAAATTTACAGAGACAGAAATGAATGAAGCATTTTCACTTATTGAGGCATTAGAGGAAATCAAATTAAATGCAAATTAATTATGGAATGTGGACAAGGAATCTTGTTCACGTTTTTTTATAGCAAAGAAAACAGACAAGGGGAAACGTTTAGTCTTAGAAAAAGTACAAGTAGCATGGTTCCGCTCCAACCGGGGCTTTTCGCTTAAGCTTATGCCGCAGGAGTCACCGGCTTCCACTGCACAAATGTTATAAATTTTTTTGATGCAATATTTTAATAAAGTGGGTATTCGACTCGCAGATTCGATACACCCACTTCAATTAGCACATTCAATAAAATCTCATTCAATGTCTGTTTTAAATGCTTATTAGACTTCGCTTTTACGGACGCCGCCTACAGCGTAGTGTTCTTTTTTCATCTCTTCAATAATGATAGAGATATTTTCTTTTGGCGCATTCACACTTTCGGATACTGCGTCTGTGACTGATTTGACAAGCTGGTGTTTTTGTTCGTCTGTACGTCCTTCAAGCATTTTAATCGTTACGATAGGCATAAGAAGTCTCCTTGTGTAAAATGTAGTGTATAGTGGTAATCATAACGTATACGGAGGAATTATGAAATGGCAAATGAACAGCAACCGAAAAAAATGGAATTTACCATAATTAAAAACAATCCTACCGATGGCCACAAAGGGTTTGGAATTGGTTCCATCACACTTGAGAATGTCTCTCCGGTCATCATCGATGTGAATGAAAAAACAGCGGAAGTAGATATTGGTGCAATGCATGCAAGAAGTGCAGTCGAAAAGGGTATCAAATTTACAACAGACCGTAAAGATTCTGAAGGTGGCAAACCGTACTGGCTTGTATGGGTAACGATTGAACAAAAAGAGAACGGGCCATATTATGCTGGTGTGACTGCATGTGAAATGGTGGTCAATCGCGAAAAACGCAGAGGCTACAAAATACTGGCAGAGCATGTCAACAAAATGGATAAATCCATGAAAAGAAATATTATGATTGATGAAATGGATACGACTTCAAAACAGGTCCTTGGTGAGTTTTTGAAAAACTTTAATGAAGAGATGTGGAAAAATAGCAGCCCTTCATTACATGCTGATTTAGGCTTTGAATGATCCAATTTTTGTCGAACATGCGCTTTTTTCTGGCACTTTCTAATTACGTGGTTGAAAGTGTTCTGGAAAGGAAGTACACTAGAATTAAAGCTTGCAAATGTAAGCTAGGACATATGCTGTGCGAGAAGTTGTATGGTTCTCATTAGCCATCCCAAGGGCGAAAGGATATATGCAGTTATCTTGAAGCAGAAAACTTCCACCCCAAAGGTTAACGGACACCTTTGGAATGGAAGTTTTTTTAGTTTGTTATTCAAATAAAGAGAATGGGAACAGACTCCATGTTTCATCTGTTTCTTTTGTCAATTCATTAACGATAGAGGGATCTGTGCATTTTTTCTTGGGCATATCTTTTTTTTTGAGATATACTAATCGCTGTCTGCCACATGCTTTTGTAGCAATGCCCCCAGTTTCAACATCTATGATAGCGGATTGAACTCCTTTTGGTGCGATAAAAGGTTCGCTTGGAGTATCTTTCAGTGCCCCTTCCATAAAGTCAATCCAGATATGCTTTGTAGCTCGTGCATCTTCTTCACTTGAGAGCTGTTTGCCCTGGTCGTATCCGTTCCATACACCCGCTGTTAATGATGGCGTAAAGCCGATCATCATTTGGTCTGTCAGGGTTGTACCCGATTTTGCAGCATAAGGTCTTGTTTGTCTGTTGCGCAGACTTACACCTGTAGCAGGGGTATAGTCATTAAACACAGGGTCAAACATGCCTGTCATCAACTGAGTTAAAATGAAATTCTCATCTTTTTTCAGCACTCTTTTTTCTTCACGTTTTTCTTCGACTTCATAAATTAATTTGCCTTCGCCATCCTTGATAGAAAGCACGGTAATTGGTGATCTCTTAACTCCGCCTGCAGCAAGTGTGTTGTATGCAGATGTAATATCCTTCAGCGTCACTTCTGTTGTACCAAGTGCCACAGAAGGTGTATTTTGTAGGGTTTCACCAATGCCAAAGCGATTGAGCATTTGCTTGAATTTACGATGTCCTACTTCCTCATAGGTTTTTACGGCAAAAATATTGTCAGAGATGGCCAGTGCTTGTGCAAGCGAAATAGGGTGATTGGCAAATTTGCCATTTACATTTTTAGGTTCATACTCTGAACGTCCACCGTCATAGGTGAAGATCGTTTTTTCTGCATCCATAAACGTAATCGGTGAAAAATCATTTTCCAATGCCGTCGCATATAAGAATGGTTTAATGGCAGAACCTGGTTGTCTTTTCGCTTGGGTGACACGATTATAGGAACTCTCTGTATAATGGGTGCCTCCTACTAATGAAGTCACATATCCTGTTTTAGGATCCATGCTGACAAATCCAACTTGAAGACCAGAGTTTGGCATGTTTTTCTCTACAGCTTCCTCTGCAGCTTTTTGGTGGAGCGGATTTAAAGTCGTTTGGATGGTCCAACCGCCTTCTGCAATGTTCCGACCATTTTTCTCCAAAATCTTTTTAGCCTCCGCCCAAACTGTATCGACAAAGTAAGGAGCATTCATTTTATCGCTATCCCACTCGTCATATTTAAATGTTAAGTTTTCATTTTGTGCGCGTTCTTTTGCTTCTTCTGTAATCATCTCTTTATTTCTCATCAACGACAAGATTAGCTGCTGTCTGTTATGATTATTTTCTTCACTTGCCAGAGGCGAGTAGATGCTCGGCCCTTTCGGTATTGCTACCAGCGATGCAGCCTCAGGAAGTGTAAGTTCTTTTGCTGGCTTGGCGAAATAATAGCGGCTGGCAGCTTCAATTCCATACATACCATGACCAAAATAAACTGTATTCAAATATCCTTCTAGAATCTGATCTTTATCATAGAAAGTTTCTAATCGATACGTATAGAGGGCTTCATTCATTTTACGAAGCCACGTTTTATCGTGTGAAAGATATAAATTGCGGGCATACTGTTGAGTAATCGTACTAGCACCTTGCACTTTTTTCATTGCTTTCACATCTTGTACGATGGCGCCTGCAATCCGTGTATAGTCAAAACCATTGTGCTTATAAAAATTTTGGTCTTCAGTAGCAATCAATGCTTTTGTTACAAAAGGCGAAATATCATCTAACCCTACCCAGTAACGACGTTGTCCGGCAAATTTATCTCCAATTTGTTCCCCGCTAGTATCTAAAAAAACGGTTGCCTTAGGAACAGTTAAAGATGGAGCCCCTGTAATTTGAGCGTAAACACGGAGTGAGACCAGAGCAGTAATGACGCTTGAGGCACACACGACCATCAATATGACTAACTGCCGTAGTCGCAGCTTCTTTTTTCGTTGCTTATGATATTCAGCTCGGTTCATCCTATCGCTTCCTTTCCTATCGTTGAAACTAGTATGTGAAGAGATTGCACAAACTAAACGGAAAGAATAGCGCGAAATTTGATGAAAAACGAATAAATAGCAGGACAGATCTTAAAAATCTGAATACAAAAAAAGTGCCAATGGCTATTCGTCCATTGGCACAGGAGTTTTGTGGATTTGATTATAGTGTACGATTTGATTGTTTCCTTTTGTTGCTGCAAGTCGAAAGGCATCATGTGTGGATTGAGCGATTTCGTAAATCGATTTGCCGTTCTCAGGATAGTTGGCAATACCAATACTGACAGAGATAGAAGTACTCCGTCCGTCTTCTAAATCAACTGAAATCTTAGAGATGGATTTACTGATTTCATACGCATACTGCAAGCTAGTTGCAGGGGGCAAGTCTTTGCATATCAAGTAAAATTCTTCTCCACTAATCCGGATAGAGGTAGAACCAGGATGTTCTCTATTAAATTCTTTTAGCAATTCGCCAATCTTTCTTAAAAATTGGTCGCCCACCATGACACCGTATTTCATGTTAATCTTGCTGAATTGGTCAATGTCAATCAATAGCAGAGCGAACGGAATTTCGCTTTGAATGTAACGATCTATAATGCACTTACATTTTCGGATATTTGGCAAGCCTGTTAAAAAATCAGTTTCCACCATTTTTTCGATCGTATGAATTTTATTAAACTGATTATTTAAGAGACGTATTACAAAAGCAGTTATATATAGTGCTGGAACCGAAATAATGAATAATTGTACAGCACTTATCAACCAATTTTCTGCATGAAGTACAATGCTAGAAGCGTAAAAAAGAATGGAAAGCAACAAATAATAATGCAAATTCCGAAATTTAATCGGTTTCCACCAAGCTAGTAAGGCGAGAATAAGTCCTACTATGATGGTCAAAATTCCAGAATGGATGGAAATTTCCGAGAGACCGGAAATATATATGCGCGTTATGCCAATTAATGTTGCCGCAATACCCATAGAAATAGGGCCGCCAAGCCATCCGGATAACAACAAAAGCACATTCCGCAAATCGCCGTTTATTAGATATTCGCTCTTAAAATGGGTGGATGCTTTCATTAAAAGCAAACCTGTAATAGAAGCAGCAAAACCAACAATCCATGGATGGAATTCCTTATAGATGCCAGTAGATTGCTCAAGTAACTGATAGGCAAGGTAAAAGGAAATGACAAAAGTAAATAATAGCGAAAAATAAACTGCGTATTCAAGAAACACGTAATATCACCGCCTAAAGTCTTCTATCTATTATACCATTTACCTAGATAGCGAGAAGAAAAATTTTTTCAATCTGCATAAAGAAATGCTAAAATGTATTTTTATTCTGAAATAGATTTGCTTTGGACACATTGAGGGCAGGTTGGTTAAACTGACAGAAAGGGGTTCAATCGCAAGTTGTACCTTGAAATGAACTCCTCTCCTATCCTATAATAAAAAGGTTATATTAAGTAGAAAATGGAGGCATCACTTATGCCAGATGCTCTTTCAATACCGGTACAATTAAAAATAACTTCAACAATCACACAACAAGGTGAAAAGCCCGAGCAGATTGAGTTTTGGTCTGAGGGTACCCTTATGGAAAAACGCGGACAAATCTATTTGCAATACACCGAAGTGCAAGAGGACTCACATATACGGACAACATTGCGGTTTGGCGATAAGGATGCAATGATTATTCGCAATGGTGATGTTAAGATGCGCATGCCATTTGTCGTGGGAGAATCACAAAGGGGCCATTATCAAAGCCAATTTGGACAACTACCGTTATTTACTCAGGTGAAGGAAATGAAATACCATCCATCGGAAACTACGCACAGCGGCCGGTTTTATCTACAGTACGAATTAATTATCGGTTCCGAACATGCGGGAAACTTTATATTAGAACTACAGTACACGGAGGGAAATAAATGAACGCAGTAGAACAAGTGCAACAAGCCATTAAAGATGCGCTAAAAGCAGCTATTCAAAAAGCAGGCATCATTGAAGATGCGAGTTCTTTGAATATTCACCTTGAAACACCGAAAAGCAAAGAGAATGGTGACTATGCTACGAATGTGGCGATGCAGCTAACTAAGCTGGCTAAAAAGCCACCTCGTGCGATAGCAGAAGCGATTCTTGAAAACCTTGAAACAGAACAAACAAATATTGAAAACATCGATATTGCTGGCCCAGGTTTTATGAACATCACATTGCGCAAAGATTACTTAGCAGATGTTGTGAAGATGGTCTTAGATCAAGGCGTTAATTATGGCCGTACAAACACAGGCAAAGGGGAAAAGGTCCAAGTTGAATTTGTTTCTGCAAACCCAACTGGTGATCTTCACTTAGGACATGCGCGTGGCGCTTCAGTCGGCGATTCTTTGTGCAATGTGTTAGACTTTGCAGGCTATGATGTTTCTCGTGAATACTACATTAATGATGCTGGTAACCAAATCAATAAATTGGCGAACTCTCTTGAGGCAAGATACCGCGAAGCGCTTGGTTTGCCATTCGATATGCCTGAAGACGGATATCATGGGAAAGACATCATTGAAATCGCTAAAGAGCTTTCAGCAGAATATGGCCCTGAAATCCTTGATAAGTCAGATGAAGAACGATTTGAGTTTTTCCGTGAGCATGGATTAAAGCATGAATTCGGCAAGCTACAAAAAGATTTGCACGATTTCCGTGTGGATTTCGATGTTTGGTTCTCTGAAACATCACTTTACAAAGACGGAAAAGTGGAAACAGCTCTTCAAAAATTAAGAGATAACGGACATGTATTCGAACAAGACGGTGCCATTTGGTTCCGCTCTACTACATTTGGCGATGATAAAGATCGTGTATTAGTAAAATCAGACGGTTCTTACACTTATCTAACACCAGATATTTCTTATCACGAAGATAAATTACGTCGTGGCTTTGACCAATTGATCAATATCTGGGGTGCAGACCATCATGGTTATATTCCACGTATGAAAGCTGCGATTGAAGCACTTGGCTATGACCGTGATCGATTAGAAGTGGAAGTCATTCAAATGGTTAACCTAATGCGTAACGGCGAGAAAGTGAAAATGTCTAAACGTACGGGGAATGCAGTTACACTTCGTGAGTTGGTAGAAGAAGTAGGCCTAGATGCAGTACGTTATAACTTTGCCATGCGTGCAGGTGACTCTCATTTAGACTTTGACTTGGATTTGGCTGTTAAACAATCAAATGAAAACCCTGTATATTACGCACAATATGCTCATGCGCGTATTAGCTCAATCTTGCGCCAGAGTGCAGAAAAAGGGTTTGTACCATCAATCGAAAACCTTGACGCTTTGTCTACAGAAAAAGATATTGAGTTGTTGAAAAAAGTAGGCGATTTCCCGCAAATCGTAGCTGACGCTGCTCGTGTACGTGCACCGCACCGTATCGCCAACTATATTCAAGAACTTGCCGCAACTTTCCACCGCTTCTACAATGCTGAAAAAGTATTAGATGAAGAAAATAAAGACCGTTCAGAAGCACGCCTTGCACTTATCACAGCAGTACGCACAACGATTGCGAACGCGCTAAAATTGATTGGCGTTTCTGCACCGGAAAAAATGTAATAAATATAACTCTTAAAAAGCGGAGCCAACAACACCATATTGTTGCTCTGCTTTTTTGTTGATAAACGACTTCACCTAGTTGGAAATTGCCTAACTAGAATAATCTATTAAATATCTCTTCCTAATTTACAAAATATTAGATATAATAAAAAGAAATAAAATACATAGTTTAATCGGTCCCGAATAGAGAGCTATTTGGGTTAAAAGGGAAATCGGTAAAAGCCGATGCGGTCCCGCCACTGTAAGTGTGAGCAATTCGAGAATGCCACTGAGGGAAACTTTGGGAAGGTGCGATGCGCGATGATCACGAGCCAGGATACCTGCCGATTATAGAACACCGTTTATATCGACGAGGATTGATAGGTGCCATTATGATCTTTTTTATAATGCTGCAATCACCAAACCTCTCGTTGTGAACGAGAGTTTTTTATTTTGGAGAAAAGGCTTAAGACCCTTTTCTCCAACCAACAGTAATCTTACACACCAGGGGGAGTAAAAAATGAAGAAACTATGGCAGCTTGGTTTTATGCTTGTGATGGCATTTACATTGCTTGTAGGCTGCGGCCAATCCGATTCTAAAAAGCCGGAAGCAGAAAACAACAAAACTACGCAATCAGCAAACAAAAGTGCTACATATCCGATGACAGTAACAGATGATACAGGCAATAAAGTCGAATTTAAGCAAGAACCGACCAAGATGGTGTCTTTAATGCCGAGCAATACTGAGATTCTTTTTGCTTTAGGATTAGATGATCACGTAATCGGCGTGACAGATAATGATACGTATCCAGAAGCTGCTACTAAAAAAGATAAAGTAGGCGGCATGGAGCTTAATATTGAAAAAATTATCAGCTTAAAACCGGATGCTGTTTTTGCGCATGGCATGATTGCCGAATCTGCAAAGAGCGGTATACAGCAACTTCGAGATGCAGGTATTCCTGTATTTGTCGTTAAAAATGCCAGCAACTTCGAGGAAACATATGAGTCGATTAAAACAATCGGCAAAATTACAAATAGAAGTGCAAAAGCAGATCAAATCGTAGAAGATATGAAAGCGAAAGTAAAAGATGTACAGGCTAAAGTAGCAGATGTAAAAAAACGCAATGTATTCGTTGAAAACTCTGATGAGCCTGAGATTTATACAGCTGGTAAAGATACATTCATGCAAGAAATCTTAAACCTAGCGAATGTTAAAAATGTGGCAGATGATCAATCAGGTTGGTTTAAAATTGACCCTGAGGAAATTATTAAGCGTGACCCAGATGTATACTTAATCACATATAATTATGTACCGAATATCGTAGAGAAAGTAAAAAAACGCCAAGGATTTAAAGATTTAAAGGCTATTAAAAACGACAGAGTAGTACAAGTTGATCCGGACAAGACTAGTCGTCCAGGACCTCGCCTTGCTGAAGGGCTTGAGGAAGTGGCGAAAGCTGTTTATCCAGAGGCATTTAAATAAGTGAAAAAAATAGTAGTTGGATATCTCGTAACTCTTGCTATTCTTCTTTTGAGCATGGCTTTGGGGATATCAGCCGGCGCTGTTAAAGTGCCAATCAGTACGTTATGGGACAAGAATGCGGATGAGGTAGCATCGAATATATTATGGTCTATTCGAATGCCTCGTGTGATTTTAGCAGGACTCGTTGGTGCATCATTAGCTATTTCAGGTGCCGCTTTCCAAGGGTTGCTTAAGAATCCGCTTGCTGATCCCTATACGTTAGGAGTGTCATCAGGTGCCTCAGTAGGCGCCGTGATGACGCTCTTTTTCAGTCTTTCAGCACCTGTATTGGGTATGTTTACGTTGCCCGCATTCAGCATGATGGGTGCATTATTGACTATGTTTTTGGTTTTAGGATTTGCTAAGCTTGTAGACAAAGCGATGAAAATGGAAACGCTGATATTAACAGGCATAATCATTAGTTCATTTTTAAGCTCTATTATCTCTCTGATGATCGCGCTCACTGGCGAGGAGCTTCGACAAATTATTAGTTGGCTAATGGGCAGTGTATCGATGCGCGGCTGGCCATATGTTAAGATGATTTTACCGTTCGTCATAGTGGGCACGATTCTATTATGGCTGAACCGACGAGAGTTGAATGCCATGCTATTTGGCGAAGAACGGGCGAAATATTTAGGTGTCAATGTTAGAAGAAGTAAATTAACGCTACTGATTGGTGGATCGATGTTAACGGGAGCAGCTGTTTCTGTATCAGGCACCATCGGATTTGTGGGGCTAGTAGTACCGCATATGACACGCTTGCTTTTTGGTGCGAATCATCAGCATCTTTTGCCACTTTCACTGATGAACGGGGCCTCACTGCTCATACTTTGTGATTTAGTTGCAAGAACAATTATTGCGCCGACAGAACTGCCTATCGGTGTGATTACGGCATTGCTTGGTGCGCCGGTATTCGCCTATATCTTCTTTAGGCAACGAAAAGGATAGGGGGTACAGAATGCTAAACGTAAAAGATCTTACAGGAGGATATGATGAGAAACATCCAATTGTAAAAGGTATAAATTTTAGTGTGGAAAAAGGCCAATTCTTAGGGGTGCTTGGCCCAAATGGCAGTGGCAAATCTACGCTACTTAAAGCTATTAGCGGTACGCTCCCGTTCAATCAGGGAAATGTTCAGATTGAAGGGAAGAGTCGAGAGGAATATACGGCAAAAGAGCTTGCCCGCAAAATGGCTGTGCTGCCGCAACTACATACACAGGCTTTTTCGCATTCTGTTCGAGAGACAGTTTCGATTGGTCGTTACCCTTATCAGCATAGGTGGCTTTCCACATGGACGGATGAGGATGAATCAGCGATTAAAAAGGCGATGGAGTCCACTGGCATTCTTTCATACGAAAAACAGTTGCTTGAAAATCTTTCAGGTGGTGAGCAACAGCGTACATATGTGGCACAAGCACTGGCACAGAGTGCTGATTTATTGTTGCTGGATGAGCCAACTAACCATTTGGATATCGAACACCAGCGAAAACTGCTTGATATGATTCGCCTTGAAGTGGTCCAAAATGGATTAACAGTTCTGTCCATCTTCCATGATATCAATCTGGCAGCGCTCTATTGTGATCGTCTTCTCTTGCTAAATAAAGGAGAAATTTATGCGATGGGTGAGCCGCATGAGGTGCTAAAAGAACACTTTATAAAAGACGTCTATCACACGACTATATCGACCTATCCACATCCTCTTTTGCCCAAACCCCAAATGACATTAATGCCTGAAATAAAAGGGGAGAGGAAGGAAAGTGTTCCTATAAAAGCAGAAGATATAAAAATACGTGATGAGTATGTCGAGTTACATACAACTTCACCCCTGAAGGCTTTCTCCTCTGCCGTCCATAATGCAGGCGTCGGCTGGTATCAGTATTTCGTTAACCGGACGGTTGATGCAGAATATATGTGCGATGATGCGCATGATGAATTAAAAGAATACTTAATGGAGAAAGGATTTTCTCCTACAAATACAGTCGCCATGATGACTGCAGTGCCAGCTAAAAATGCGGTGGTACGGCAATTCACTTCCGACGAGACCGATATCGTTGTGGCAGTTACTGCTGGGGTGGGCAATGCAATCGATATTGCGAGCGCTTACAAAAGAGAAGATGTATTTCATGTAGGGACTATTAATATATGGGTGTTTATCAATGGCTCATTGACTGATGAATCGTTCATGCAGGGGATGATTGCTATAACGGAAGCGAAAACAAAGGCTATGTATACAGAACAAATTAAAGATGTTGTTTCTGGCACCATTGCAACAGGGACATCAACGGATAGTGTGCTAATCGCCGCAACGCAAAATGGTCCTTTTTATGAATATGCTGGAAGTGCAACCGCAGTAGGCAAGCTCATCGGTCGCGGTGTTTATGAAACCCTTTGTACTGCACTACAAGACTATAAAAAAGCGAAGGAGCAGGACTAAATGCTGGCACATTTAATTGCTTGTACGCTAGGGATCGTTCTTGACCGTCTTATTGGAGATCCTAAAAGAATGCCACACCCAGTAAAATGGATTGGCGGTTTAATTGGATGGCTAACGAAACGATTAAATAAAGGCGGATTCCGCAAAACGAAGGGCACGTTGCTTGTTATTTTGGTCGTAGTGGCAACTACTGTGACAGCTTATGCCGTGGTTGTGATTGCCTATCAAGTGGGCATCATTTTTGGCATCTTGGTAGAAGGTTTACTCATTTCATTTGGACTTGCCCAAAAAAGCTTGAAGCAAGCAGCGATGGAAGTATATGAGCCTCTTACTGCTGGCAATTTAGTACAAGCACGTATGAAGCTTTCATGGATTGTCGGGAGAGATACAGAGAAACTTTCGGAAAGCGAAGTCACACGAGGTGTGGTAGAGACAGTTTCTGAAAATACGAGCGACGGCGTGACGGCTCCATTATTTTGGGCTTTTCTATTCGGTGCAGCTGGTATCTGGATGTACAAAGCTGTAAATACGCTTGATTCAATGGTTGCGTACAAAAATAAGGAATTCAAAGAGTTTGGTTTTGTAGCAGCTCATACAGACGATGTCTTCAACTATATCCCGAGCCGTTTGACAGGATTACTGATCCTTTTAACGACGCAAAATGAGTCGAAGCATTCACTTTCTGAACGAATGAGGGGATGGTTGACTGATGCCAAGAAGCATCCAAGCCCTAATAGTGGTTATTTAGAAGCAGCGACTGCTTATCAGCTTGGTGTACAACTGGGTGGAACCAATTATTATAAAGGTGTTGTCTCCAAAAGAGCCACAATGGGGAAGAAGGAAGTAGAGTTAGCTCCGAGACATATTCAGCTAGCCGTAAATCAAATGTATACTGTCACAGCTTATTTTTGGCTACTCGGTATTATGATAGGAGGAGTTATGATTGTCATTGCCTAACCATGGAGCAAATCCACAATTGTTATACGGTGAATTAGCAATTCCGCTTCCAGAACAAATCATAGATTACAGTGAAAATGTAAATCCATTAGGGCCGCCTCTCTCAGTAGTAGAAAACTGGCAAGGCTATATGCACTTACTTTCTAGCTATCCAGAACCGCACGGCGAACCATTTTTATCTGCTATTGCAGCATATCATAGCATTCCGAAGAGCCGCGTATTGCTTGGGAATGGTGCGGCCGAGATTTTTTCATTGCTTGCTGGATACTTTCAAAGAAAATGTGCAATGATTGTTCATCCGACCTTTTCGGAATACGAGGCGACTTTAAGAGCAAACGGGACAGAAATCATCCATCTCTCAGTAGAAGAGATCGAAAATTGGAAGCTGCCAATAGGCCATATTATAGAAAATATGAAGCGTGCTGATCTGTTGTACCTTTGCACACCAAATAATCCTACCGGTGTACTGCCACCAAGGAATGAACTGGTGCACCTTTTAGAGGAAGGGCAAAAAATGGACTGCACAGTAATATTGGATGAAGCCTTCATCGATTGGATTGGGGAGGAAGCATCCATGATTTCGTACATAGAGGATTTTCCAAATCTAATCATTGTGCGCTCGATGACCAAAATGTACGCAATTCCAGGAATCCGGCTAGGCTATATGGTAAGCTCGCCTGCAATGATTGAAGCATTGCGCGAAAAAGCACCACATTGGCATATTAATGGCATCGCTGCCCATATAGGAGCAAAATGTATTGACGAAACGCAATACAGAGATAAATCCATAGAATACGCTAAAAAGTCGAAAGTGAGATTTGTACATTTCCTGCAAGAATTAGGATGCAAAACAACAAAGAGCATGACTAATTATGTTTGTTTTAAGCTTCCTCATCCAGATTTGTCTCAAAGATTTTTTCACGACATGCTGAACAGGGGCATTGTCCTGCGGCATACGGAAAACTTTAAAGGCTTGGATGGTAAATGGTTTCGAGTAGGAATAAAGAATGAACACGCGATGGCAGTTCTTCAAGAGGAGATGGAGGCATGGATCAAGCAAAACTCTCATTTATAACAGGCGGTGTTCGAAGCGGCAAAAGTGCGTATGCGGAGCAGCGATTAGTGGCGTTAGCAAAGGAAGTGCGAGCAAATCGCTTGGTCTACTTAGCAACGGGTGTAGCCTTCGATGAAGAAATGACAAACCGGATAGAGCGGCATAAACATGATCGGATAATGCAAGAGCATCAATGGGTAACCATTGAACAGCCCACGAATTTCAAAAAGGTATTGGTTCAGGTGAAGCAAGGAGATGCTATTCTTTGGGATTGCGTCACAACTTGGCTATCGAATGAATTCTATGAACAGAGTGAATCAGGCGTTTTTGCTTGGAAGCAAGAAGGAAGACTCAAACAGCGGATGGATGAGATGAAAAGCACTATTTTACAAATTCGCTCTATTGGAATACCTCTCGCCATCGTTTCCAACGAAATGTTAGATGAACCTCTTTCCACAAATCCTGAGGTACATCTATACCAGCAGACAATTGGCAGGCTCCACCAGTGGTTTGTCAAGAATGCTTCAGAAGCAATAGAAATTGATTACGGCTTTATACATAAATGGAAGTAGGGGGCGAATTAGAATGACAAATGGTCTGCTGCTTGCACTTCAATTTTTTTCAATTTTGCCTATTCATAAAGAAATTCCAATGACGAAAAAGACCGTCACGGCCATGTTTGTCGTTTTTCCTTGGCTGGGCGCATTGATAGGCTTTGTGTTGTCCATTGTCTATTATTTGTTGCATACATACACAGACATTAGTCCATTACTTTTAAGTTTTATTTTGATTAGCGGTTATGTCATTTGTTCAGGCGGACTCCATTTGGATGGATATGTAGATACAAGCGATGCCTATTTTTCTTACAGAGATAAGAAAAAACGATTAGAAATTTTGGATGATCCTCGGACAGGTGCATTTGGCGCTATATCATTGGTATTTCTAATCTTAGCTAAAATATTCTTTTTGGCAGAATTGCTCGAAAAGCCATCTTTTTATTGGATATGGCTAATTGCTGTTCCTTTCTTGTCACGATTGTGTATGTCAATTTATTTTATTTGTACACGTACATCTAAAGAGAAGGGATTGGCTCACTTTTTTAAACAACACTTACATATGAAATATTGGTTAATTGGAACAGCATGCTCGATGATTGCAGGAGGAGCCTTATTTATATGGCTTAGTGGAACATGGACTATACTTCTTCTGCTATTCATGATTGTGTTGGCTGCTTTGATCTATAGATGGTGGTCACTTCAGCAATTTAGCGGGAGTTCAGGAGATTTGCTTGGAGCTCTCATCGAAGGGATGGAGGCGGTTTTATGGATTGTCCTGTTGTTGTGCATCTGATACGCCATGCCAAAACAAAAAGCAACGACGAAAAGCGGTATATAGGCTGGAAAGATGAGCCCATTTTGAAAAGAGAAGAGCTGCCAGTAGTAAATAGGGAATATCCCGTTGTTTTCGGAAGCGATTTAGTGCGCTGCAAGCAAACGGCTGAAGCTTATTTTCCGGGTGCGGTTTATGTAGAAGACGAGGGGCTTAGGGAATTGAACTTTGGTCAGTTTGAAGGTAAAACCTATGAAGAATTAAAGGGAGACCAGCGCTATCAAAAGTGGTTGGCTGATTCAACTCAAGTAGCACCGCCGGATGGCGAAACATTAGAAATCATGACTAATCGCTGCCAGAAAGCTTTTAAAAAGTTGCCACAAGGCTTATCAGTGTACCCGCTCGTAGTGCACGGTGGTACGATTCGCGTTTTGCTGACGGAATATGCACCGCACGAAAGCCAGTTTTGGGATTGGGTAGTCACGCATAATGATATGTATACATTGGAGTGGGAGTCGAGAAGGGCTTTTGAGGAGGGAGAAAGATGCACGTTTTTATCGGTGGTGCCTATAACGGCAAACATGAGTATGTGAGAAATTGGCTCATTGAGCAGCATGAAAATGATGTAGCGTGGTATGAAGGTGTCCTGCCAAAAGAGCCCACGAACAAAACTATTGTCATTTCTCATTTAGAAAAAATTCTCCAATCAGATGAGGAAAAAGATGAATTAATACTCGCGAAAAAGATAGCAAAACAGTTACAATTATGGGAGAAAGAACATCAGGTGATTGTCATTGCAACCGAAATGGGGCGAGGAATTGTTCCTCTTAGCCGGCATGATCGAACATTAAGGGATGCGTGCGGAAGGCTTTATCAGGAGCTATTTAAGAGTAGTGAACATGTCACACGCATCTGGTATGGCTTGAGTGAAACTATTAAGTAAGAAAGAAGGGGATTTCAATGAATTTATACACACGTACAGGTGACAAGGGGAAAACAAGCATCATTGGCCGAAGAGTGGATAAGGATGATTTGCGAGTAGAAGCATATGGCACAATTGATGAATTGAATTCATTTATCGGCAAGGCAATGACTGAGCTAGATCAAGAGAAATTCCAAGATATCCTCGAAGATTTGCAAAATATACAAAATGAATTGTTCGATTGTGGCGGTGATTTGGCGAATGTAATGAAAGAGCGCCATTATAAAATGACAGATGAGCCGATCGAAGTTATGGAAAAACGAATTGATGTACTAATGGATGAGCCGCCATTACTTGAACGCTTTATCCTACCAGGAGGCTCACCTGGTGCAGCTACTTTGCATATTGCCCGCACTATTGCAAGACGGGCAGAGCGTTTGACTGTCACACTTTTCAAAAATTCCGAGGAAAACGATGTGCCGTTAGTTGTTGGACGATACCTCAATCGTTTATCCGATTATTTATTTGCTGCTGCCCGCGTAGCCAATTGTAGAATAAATGTTGCTGATATTGAATATATCCGTGGGGCGAAAGTATTTAAAAATGGCGGCCGTAAAGAGAAGGATTAATCCGCATGAAATTTCGTAGACTTACATTTACAGCGATGATTGCTGCTTTAAGTGCAATTGGCGCAATGATTAAAATACCTGTTGGCATCGGTTCGGCAGCGCTTGATTCAGCCCCTGCATTTTTGGGTGCTGCATTATTGCCTGCTCCGATTGCAGGCGTGGCTGCGGCGATAGGACATATGGTCTCTGCAGAGCTGAGTGGATTTCCTATGACGCTTCCATTCCACGCGCTGATCGCCATCGAAATGTTTACAGTAGTCTATGGTTTTGCTATGCTTCATCAACGAAATCATCATCTGCTAAAATGGCTGTTCGCTGTCATCGCAAACGGTATTTTAGCGCCGTTGCCGTTTTACTTTCTCATTTCACCGCAAACATACTATACTATTACACCCGGCATATTCATAGCTACCGTTATAAATGCCGTTATTGCGGGATTATGCTTACCGGCTATAACAAAAGTAACCGGAAAAGTGGGAGACACGTGTCGATGAGAAATGCTATACAACTACCAAATGGACTCATTGTTACAACGGATAATGCAGGAGCGATTGGGCAAAAAGAAAAAGATACAGTACATGTGCCAGATGAAATGGTCAGTTATTTTTCGGCTCGCGTGACTCTTTTAGAGCAATGGGCTGCCGGAGCTGAACCACATTCCATTCTTATGCATAACTTTAGCGGCGACGAAGTATGGATGCGCTATCTAAAAGGGATTCATCAAGTATTCGATGAGATAGAATGTTCTTCTCCACCCATAAGCGGAAGTACTGAGTCTAACATTGAAACGCTACAATCAGGCATAGCGATTACCATGTTAGGAGAACAAATCTATCAATCAAAAGCTCCAGAAACGCTCAAATGGTTTACATACGGCAAACCGCTTGTAGGAGAAAACCTACTGGCTGAAAAAGAAAAGGTTGCTTCGTTGAAATCTATTTACAAAGCTAGGCAAGGGAAAATAATTGCATCTGTATGGCCGGTGGGCTCGAAAGGAATAGCAGGAGAAATCAAACGCATTTTTGGTTCCAAACCTTTTACTTGCGCATGGGAACCTCACGCTTCAGCAGGTCCATCAACTGTTGTTCTAATTGGATTAGAGGATGAAAAAGTAAGTGCTGCCCAATCGCTGTTTGGTAAAATGCTCTTGCCGATTAGGTGGCGAGACAGCCTATAAGAATACGCCGAGAAATCATTCTTTAGATTTCTCGGCGTTTTTTTAGAGAAAAATTGATTGGGCGAGAGAAAATAAATATGATAGAATACTTAGACAAGTTGAAATATAACTTTCGCTTTCTAGAAAAAAGTTTACGGAAGGAGAAAATCATTTTCACAGAAATTCTAAGAGAATCCTAGAAATGTGATTGACTGAATGCTCATTCATATTTTACAATAGACAAAACAGAGTATTTTCAGAATTCTCTTGAGATAAAACAAAGGGGAGTAACAACATAAGGGGGGAATAACATGAATCCATTGTTGATTGTCAATTGGATCTTGTTTTTAGGGGTAGTCGCTTATGCTTTAGGTTTGTTTACGTATTTAGTAAAAACGCGTTATCAGTTCATTAAAATGGGGAAGAAAACCGAATTTGATAACAATGTTAAAGCACGGTTAGAAAAAATTTGGGTGTATGTTTTTGGCCAAAAGAAACTAATGAAAGACAAGAAGAGCGGTGCCATTCATGTCATGTTCTTCTATGGCTTCCTACTAGTTCAGTTTGGCGCTATTGATTTTATATGGAAAGGGTTAAAGCCGGGTTCCCATCTACCATTTGGGCCGCTATACCCATACTTTACATTTTTCCAAGAAATCGTCACCTTAGTGATTTTGGTGGCTGTTGTCTGGGCGTTCTACCGTCGTTATGTGGAAAAGCTAGTACGTTTGAAACGAGGATTTAAGTCAGGCCTTGTATTGCTATTTATCGGTGGCTTAATGGTATCCGTTCTTGTGGGAAATGGTATGGGCATGATTTGGCACGGAGAATCTGCAACATGGTCTGAGCCAGTCGCATCGTTGATTGCTACAGCATTTGCATTCTTGCCAACAACGGCAGCTATTGCTGTGTTCTTCGTTATGTGGTGGGTCCACCTATTATTCTTGCTGACTTTCTTAGTCTATGTGCCGCAATCCAAACACGCGCACTTAATCGCGGGACCAGCCAATGTATATTTCAATCCTTTGACACCGCCAGGGAAATTAACTCCGATTGATTTTAATGCGCTTGAAGATGAAGAGGGTGAATCAGAAGATGAGATGCCTTCATTTGGCGTAGGGAAAATAGAAGATTTTACACAGCTCCAATTAATTGATTTATACGCATGTGTTGAGTGCGGGCGCTGTACAAATATGTGTCCAGCAACAGGGACAGGCAAGATGCTATCACCGATGGATTTGATGACAAAGTTACGTGACCATCTTACATTTACAGGCGCTGTACAAACACATCAACAACCTTGGGTACCAAAGATGTTCTTTGGCCATACAAAAGGTAATCAACTAGCAATGGCTGCAGGAGCAGAAGGCGCTGTAATAGAAGATGTATACAGCCCGTCGTTGATTGGTGATGTCATTACGGAAGAGGAAATTTGGGCATGTACTACCTGCCGAAACTGTGAAGACCAATGTCCTGTTATGAATGAGCATGTTGAAAAGATTATTGACTTGCGACGTTATTTAACTATGACAGAAGGTCGCGTAAACCCGGATGCACAACGCGCGATGACGAACATCGAACGCCAAGGCAATCCGTGGGGTATCAACCGTAAAGAGAAGGAAAATTGGAGAGATGCTCGTCCAGATCTTCACATTCCTACAGTAAAAGAAGCAACAAAAGCTGGAGAAGAATTCGAATTTTTATTCTGGGTAGGCTCAATGGGGTCATTCGATAACCGCTCACAAAAAATTGCGTTGTCCTTCGCGCATTTGATGAACGAAGCAGGTGTGAAATTCGCTATCTTGGGCAACAAAGAAAAGAATTCAGGCGATACGCCGCGCCGCTTAGGAAATGAATTTTTATTCCAAGAGCTGGCTGAAGCAAATATCAAAGAATTTGAAAAAGCGGGCATCACAAAAATCGTCACAATCGATCCGCATGCATACAATATTTTTAAGAATGAATATAGTGATTTTGGTTGGAATGGTGAAGTTCTCCACCATACAGAAATGTTATATGAGCTGGTGATGAGTGGAAAAATTAAACCGCAACACGCAGTGAATGAAACCATTACATTCCATGATTCCTGCTACCTTGGCAGATACAATGATGTGTATGATGCGCCGCGTGAAATTTTAAAAGCAATCCCTGGTGTGAAGCTAGTGGAAATGGAGCGAAACCGCGATACAGCCATGTGCTGTGGAGCTGGTGGCGGACTTATGTGGATGGAAGAGCATGTTGGTAACCGAATCAATGTGGCGCGTACTGAACAAGCGCTAGCAGTTAATCCAACTATCATCTCGTCTGGTTGTCCATATTGCTTAACGATGCTATCAGATGGAACAAAAGCGAAAGAAGTAGAAGAAACGGTTGGCACATATGATATTGCTGAGCTACTTGAAAAATCAGTGTGCGGCGAAATACAAACTGTGCCGGAGCCTTTAGAAGAAACCGTTTAAAACGAGAAAAAATTAAAGTATTGCATAAATTTTGAAAGTTTTATAAACTTAACTCAAGTAAAAAAGAGAGAGCTAGAGCCCTCTCTTTTTTTCTAAAAGTTAATTGAGCGAGCGTTCAATCAAAATGTAAATACTCATCATTTCAATTTTTATGTAAGCGTAACCAATGACAAAAAGGGGTGTCAAACTTGCAAAAAACAGTGATTATTGACGGAGCACGTACAGCGTTTGGGAAATTCGGGGGAAGTTTAAGTTCTTTGGCAGCAAGCGATCTAGGGGGAGCTGCTATTAAAGAAGCATTAAAACGTTCAAATGTAGATGCAGAACAAGTAGATGAAGTCATTATGGGAACAGTGTTGCAAGCAGGGCAAGGCCAAATACCTTCGCGCCAAGCTGCTACTAAAGCAGGTATACCTTACACTGTAAAAACTGAAACAATCAATAAAGTATGCGCATCTGGTATGCGCAGTGTAACGCTTGCAGATCAATTAATACGGCTTGGAGAAGAAAATGTGATCGTAGCAGGTGGAATGGAGTCGATGTCTCAAGCGCCGTATTATTTGCCAAAAGCACGATTCGGCTACCGTATGGGAGACGGAGCTATTGTGGACGGCATGGTCTATGACGGCCTTTCATGTGCATTCTCACCAAATCATGTACATATGGGTACGTATGGCGACGAGACAGCGGAAAAATTTGGACTTACAAGAGAAGCACAAGATAATTGGTCACTGCGTAGCCACCAAAATGCTATTGCGGCGATTGAAGGCGGTAAACTAGGCGAAGAAATTGTTGCTGTTAGTATTCCACAACGAAAAGGTGAGCCGGTCGTAGTAGATCAAGATGAAGCGCCAAGAAAAGATACATCCATCGAGGTGCTTGGCAAATTGAGACCTGCTTTCACTAAAGATGGTGGAACGGTTACTGCAGGTAATGCCCCTGGCATTAACGACGGTGCATGTGCAGTAGTGGTAACGAGTGAGCAGTATGCAGAGGAAAATGGCTTAAAACCATTAGCAACTATTCTAGGGCACGCAGAGGTTGGAGTAGAACCAAACGATTTCCCGCAAACACCAGGATTAGTTATTAACAAGCTACTTGAAAAGACAGGTAAATCATTAGAAGAAATTGACCTTTTTGAAATCAATGAAGCATTTGCAGCAGTTGCGCTTGCCAGCAATAAAATTGCTAATTTGGATGAAGAAAAAGTAAATGTTAACGGCGGCGCTGTAGCATTAGGCCACCCAATCGGTGCATCAGGAACGCGCGTTATTTTAACTCTTGCATATGAATTACGTCGCCGCGGGGGTGGTATTGGTATCGCAGCTATCTGCTCGGGCGGTGGCCAAGGAGACGCGATTATGATCGAAGTACCGACAACGGAGGGATACTAAGATGGCGATAAAAAAAGTAATGGTCATTGGCGCAGGCCAAATGGGATCAGGCATTGCCCAAGTGTGTGCTCAAGCAGGTTTAGAAGTACTGCTAAATGACATTAGCGAAGAGTCGTATGAAAGAGGTATTGGCACAATTACGCGAAACCTGTCACGCAATGTAGAAAAAGGACGTATGGCAGAAGATGAAAAAGCGGCTGTCTTGCAACGGTTTACTAAATCATTGTCACTTCAGGATGCAAAAGATGTTGATTTGGTGATTGAAGCAGCTGTTGAAAACATGGATATCAAGCAATCTATTTTTAAACAACTAGATGTAATAGCACCTGAACATGCCATTCTTGCTTCTAACACATCTTCATTGCCTATTACTGAAATAGCAGCAGTGACAAATAGACCAGCACAAGTAATCGGCATGCACTTTATGAATCCGGTGCCTGTCATGAAGCTAGTCGAAATTATTCGTGGGCTTGCTACTTCTGATGAAGTATACAATTCGATTGAAGAGTTAACGAAAAAACTTCAAAAAGTACCTGTAGAAGTGAATGATTTCCCAGGATTCGTGGCAAATCGCGTTCTTATGCCAATGATCAATGAAGCGATCTTCACACTTTATGAAGGGGTTGCAACAAAAGAAGCAATCGATGAAGTGATGAAGCTTGGTATGAACCATCCAATGGGACCACTCACACTAGCTGATTTTATCGGGCTAGATACATGCCTATATATCATGGAAACACTATACGAAGGATTCGGCGACAGCAAATACCGTCCATGCCCACTGCTTAGAAAATACGTCAAAGCAGGCTGGCTTGGCAAGAAATCTGGAAGAGGGTTCTACGAATATAGTTAGTAGTAAATTGCAATTACATGAAAGTTTAAAAGAATACAAAGGGAATTCAAGAGCAGAATCTTGTTAGTAATCATGAGAGCACTAAAAGTATAGTTGCAGAGAATTGATAGCAAATATTTGATGTTAAAACTTTGTAGAAGTGGGGGTAGCGGAGACTCCTTAGGGGTTAGCGAGTCAGGTAAGACCCCACAGGAAGCGGAGCTGACGAGTAGGCTTACCACTCGCCCCAGGAACGCGCATCTGCCCGCACTTCGCCCTCATCTCAACTATTTTGATTTGTGAAACTATATGGAAGTGGAATTATCGGAGACTCCTTGGGGATTAGCAGGACAGATAAGACTCCGCAGTAAGTGATGCGAGTCAGTAGACTTATCGCTCGCCGCCAGGAAAGCGGAGTTAATTCCACTTTGATTCAAATCAGAGTAGTAGTAGAAAAATAGATATCTGTTTTTGAATGCATTTTAAATAAATGATGTAAAAGGGAGAGACATCATGAATCTACAATTCACGGAAGAACAAATGATGATGCAAAAGATGGTTCGTGATTTTGCAAGAGAAGTAATTGCACCTCAAGTCGATCAACTGGAAAAAGGGGAATTTCCACGCGATATCCTAGCGCAAATGGGAGAGCTAGGGCTTATGGGCATTACCGCGCCTGCAGCATATGGCGGGTCAGAAATGGATTTTACATCCTATATCATTGCCATTCATGAACTATCTAAAGTAAGTGCAGTCATCGGGGTGATTTTGTCTGTGCATACATCGGTCGGAACAAATCCGATACTCTACTTTGGCACAGAAGAACAAAAGAAACGCTATGTGCCAAAATTGGCTAGCGGGGAGTATCTGGGTGCATTTTGCTTAACAGAGCCATCAGCTGGTTCAGACGCAGGATCTCTTAAAACAAAAGCAGTAAAGCATGGAGATTACTACGAATTGAACGGCTCAAAGGTCTTTATTACAAATGGCGGTGAAGCGGATGTGTATATCGTGTTCGCCTCGACAGATCCAACACAGGGAACAAAGGGTATATCAGCGTTTATCGTCGATAAAGACACGCCAGGCCTTGTTATAGGGAAAAATGAAAAGAAAATGGGCCTTCATGGTTCTAAGACAGTTCAGCTAACATTTGAGCAAATGCAAGTTCCAGCAGAAAATTTGCTGGGTGAAGAAGGCGAAGGGTTCAAAATCGCTATGGCTAACTTAGATGTCGGAAGAATTGGTATCGCGGCACAGAGCTTAGGGATTGCTGAAGCGGCACTGGATGAATCTGTTCGCTATGCAAATGAGCGTGTACAATTTGGCAAGC
Source organism: Rummeliibacillus stabekisii (assembly GCF_007988965.1). Lineage (GTDB taxonomy): Bacteria > Bacillota > Bacilli > Bacillales_A > Planococcaceae > Rummeliibacillus > Rummeliibacillus stabekisii. The sequence continues at coordinate 242,777 of NZ_BJVD01000002.1, read as the reverse complement.
CGATTGCAGCCAATCAAGGCGTTTCGTTTAAATTGGCGGATATGGGCACCGCTGTAGAAGCAGCGAGATTGTTAGTATATCGAGCAGCCCATTTACGTTCGCTAGGGAAGCCTTGTAGAACAGAAGCATCAATGGCTAAATTATTTGCATCAAAAACAGCTGTCGAAGTGACAACAGAAGCCATCCAAGTTTTTGGTGGTTATGGCTATACGGAAGATTATCCTGTTGAACGATATTTCCGCGATGCGAAAGTGACTGAGATTTATGAAGGCACTAGTGAAATTCAACGAATGGTTATCTCACGGAGTTTGGAATAGGTCGTTAGGTTTCACGGTGAAAAGATAGAAAGTAAATATCAAACAAAGGGGATTTGACAATGAACTTTACACTATCAGAAGAACATGAAATGATACGCAAAATGGTGAGAGATTTTGCAGAAAATGAAGTAGCGCCAAGTGCTGCTGAACGCGATGAAAAGGAAACATTTGACCGTGCAATTTTTGATCAAATGGCGGAACTTGGTTTGACAGGTATACCTTGGCCAGAAGAATACGGTGGTATTGGCTCTGATTATTTAGCCTATGTTATTGCTGTAGAAGAGCTTTCAAGAGTATGTGCATCAACAGGTGTAACATTATCTGCACACACATCACTTGCTGGGTGGCCTGTTTATAAATTTGGGACAGAAGAACAAAAGCAAAAATATCTTCGCCCAATGGCTGAAGGGAAGAAAATCGGTGCTTATGGCCTTACAGAACCTGGTTCGGGATCTGATGCAGGCGGCATGAAAACAACTGCAAAGTTGGATGGTGACCACTACATATTAAATGGCTCAAAGATCTTTATTACTAATGGAGGCATCGCTGATATTTACGTAGTATTCGCAGTGACAGATCCAGAAGCAAAAAATGGCACGTCAGCATTTATCGTAGAAGCTGATTATGAAGGTTTCTCTGTTGGGAAGAAAGAAAAGAAAATGGGCATTCGTTCATCACCGACAACTGAAATCATCTTTGATAACTGCCGTGTACCAAAGGAGAATATGCTTGGTGCAGAAGGTGACGGTTTCAAAATTGCAATGAAAACTTTAGATGGCGGACGAAACGGCATTGCAGCGCAAGCAGTAGGTATTGCACAAGGTGCGCTTGATGCAGCAACACTGTATGCCAAAGAACGTGTACAATTCGGTAAGCCAATCTCTGCAAACCAAGGGGTATCATTTAAATTAGCAGATATGGCGACTGCAACAGAAGCTTCTCGCCTGTTAACGTACCAAGCGGCGTGGCTTGAATCTAATAACCTGCCATATGGCAAACAATCGGCGATGGCAAAATTAATGGCTGGCGATACAGCGATGAAAGTAACCACAGAAGCGGTGCAGGTATTCGGCGGATATGGCTATACGAAGGATTATCCTGTAGAGCGTTTTATGCGTGATGCAAAAATCACTCAAATCTATGAGGGAACTCAAGAAATCCAACGCCTTGTAATCTCTCGTATGCTTTTGAAATAGTGTATGGAAAATGAACAAAAAAAACGGATTCATACCTCGATTAAGGATGAAGTCTTAATTGAAAAGAGGCGCACAGAGATGATTCAGGGCGCTGTTCGCCTCTTTAAAGAAAAAGGCTTCCATCGGACTACTACGAGGGAAATCGCCAAATCAGCCGGCTTTAGTATCGGAACGCTTTATGAATATATCCGCACAAAAGAAGATATTCTTTACCTTGTTTGCGACCGTATTTATCTTGAGGTTCAGCATCAATTGGGACCTTTCCAGCAGCGAGAAGCGAGCATTGAGGGATTGATTGAAGCGATTACGCAGTATTACATGCTTGTGGATTCAATGCAAGATGAAATGCTCGTAATGTACCAAGAGTCAAAGTCCTTGCCAAAAGATGCGCTTGATTATGTATTAGCGAAAGAAATCGAAATGGCTGGCATTTTTGAAAATTTACTGTCAGGATGCGTAGAACTCGATCAAATGAAATTTTCGCTAAAGGAAATTAAACTATTGGCACATCAAATTGTTATCCAAGGCCAGGCATGGGCATTTAGAAGATGGGTATGGCGCAAAGATTATAAAATAGAAGATTATATCAAAATGCAAACAAACATATTATTAAACGGTATGTTGAGCTAAGTGGAACGGCGCAAGGATGGAATACACAAACAGCAATGTGGGTGGATCACTAGCCTTGTCTTTTCTTTTTAATAAGGGATTGAGAGAAGTTTTGTTCAATAAGGGGGATTTATAAAAATGGTAAAAGCTGAAATCTATAGACCGAAGAATCATGTACGATTCGTCACAGCCTCTAGCCTTTTTGACGGGCATGATGCATCTATCAATATTATGAGACGCATTTTGCAATCTAGCGGTGTGGAAGTCATTCATCTTGGGCATAATCGCTCTGTTGAAGAGGTAGTAAACGCAGCTATTCAAGAGGATGCACAAGGGATCGCTATTTCCTCTTATCAAGGCGGCCATATGGAATACTTTAAATATATGTATGATCTGTTGAATGAAAAGAAAGCCCCGCATATCGGCATTTTTGGCGGTGGGGGTGGCGTTATCCTACCGAAAGAAATCAAAGAACTGCATGAATATGGCGTGAAAGGTCTATTTTCACCCGAAGACGGTATGAATTTGGGTCTGCAAGGCATGATTAATCAAATGATTGAAAGAAGTGATTTTTCTACAGTCAAAGAAGGTCTTCTTGATCAATTAGACGTACTTTCAACTGAGAAGCCTGAGTTGCTGGCACAGCTGATTACAGCAGCAGAAGAAGGGGATAATGAAGAAACAGCTACGCTTTTGGAACGTGCAAGAAAGCTATCTAAACATACGCCGGTTCTTGGGATAACAGGTACAGGTGGTGCAGGGAAAAGTTCATTGACGGATGAGTTGATCCGCAGGTTCTTACATGAATTTCCTGATAAAAAGATCGCTATCGTTTCAATTGACCCAACGAAGCAAAAAACAGGTGGTGCTTTGCTTGGAGACCGTATTCGCATGAATGCTATTTTTAATAATCGTGTTTACATGCGAAGCCTAGCAACACGAGATTCCCATACAGAGTTATCTTCAGCTTTAGGAGATGTACTGGATATTGTCAAAGTCGCTGGCTTCGACCTCATCATTGTAGAAACAAGTGGTATTGGACAAGGGGATGCAGCGATTACAGAAGTGTCCGACTTATCTATGTATGTGATGACAAGTGAGTTCGGTGCTCCTACACAGCTAGAAAAAATCGATATGATTGATTTCGCCGATTTAATCGTCATCAATAAATTTGAAAGAAAAGGGTCTGAAGATGCGCTTCGCCAAGTTCAAAAGCAATATCAGCGCAGCCATGAATTGTGGGATGAAAATCTTGATCATATGCCTGTCTATGGAACGATTGCGAGCCAATTTAATGACAAGGGAACCAACTCATTATTTGCAGCATTAATTCGAACCATTAACGAAAAATGTGGCTATGATTGGCAAACATCTTATGAGCAATTTGTTAAAACGCAAAAACAAAATGTCATCATTCCAAATGACCGCCGCTACTATTTGCGTGAAATCTCCGATACGGTGAGAAGCTATCATAAAAAGGCAGCACAGCAAGCAGATCTAGCGAGAAAACTATATCAATTAGAAGGCACGCTAAAGCTTGTCCAAGAAAAGCATGGCGAAGAAGCACTTGTTGAGTCTCTGAATCAACTAATGGAAGGTGTCAAAGATCAGCTTACTGCAGAATCTAAGCAAATACTGAAAAATTGGCATACGCTGAAAGAAAGCTATAGCGGCGATGAATTAGTAACGAAAGTGCGCGACAAAGAAATCCGTACATTGCTGACGACTACGAGTTTGTCAGGTCTCAAGATTCCTAAAGTTGCATTGCCGAAGTTCGAAGATTATGGCGAGATTTTGCGCTTTGTTTATGCTGAAAATGTGCCGGGTGCATTCCCGTATACTGCGGGTGTTTTTCCGTTTAAACGCGAAGGAGAAGATCCAAAACGCCAGTTTGCTGGTGAGGGAACACCAGAACGAACAAATCGCCGCTTCCATTATCTATCGAAAGATGACGATGCAAAACGCTTATCTACCGCATTTGATTCCGTGACATTGTACGGAGAAGATCCAGATGAACGGCCGGATATCTACGGTAAAGTAGGGGAATCAGGTGTCAGCATTTGTACGCTAGATGATATGAAAAAGCTATATGACGGGTTCAATTTATGTGCGCCTTCAACCTCTGTGTCAATGACAATCAACGGTCCTGCGCCTATTATATTAGCCATGTTTATGAATACTGCGATTGACCAACAAGTACGTTTGAGAGAGAGCGAGCTTGGCCGGACACTGACTGTGGAAGAGTTTGCGGAAACAAGAGCCAATACGTTGAATGTCGTTCGCGGTACTGTACAGGCTGACATTTTAAAAGAAGACCAAGGTCAAAATACGTGCATCTTCTCAACAGAATTTGCACTTCGGATGATGGGGGATATCCAGCAGTATTTCATTAATGAAAAAGTGCGGAATTATTACTCTGTTTCGATTTCTGGATACCACATTGCAGAAGCGGGCGCTAATCCAATTTCACAGCTTGCATTCACATTAGCAAATGGCTTTACCTATGTTGAATATTATTTAAGCCGTGGCATGAACATCGATGACTTTGCGCCAAACCTTTCCTTCTTCTTCTCAAATGGCCTTGATCCTGAGTATAGTGTAATAGGTCGGGTAGCGAGAAGAATTTGGGCTGTTACGATGCGCGATTTATATGGTGCTAATGAACGTAGTCAAAAATTAAAATACCATATCCAAACATCGGGAAGAAGTCTTCATGCACAAGAAATAGACTTTAACGATATCCGGACTACCTTGCAAGCGTTGATGGCACTGCATGACAATTGCAATTCATTGCATACAAATGCATATGATGAAGCCATCACAACGCCAACTGAAGAGTCGGTGAGACGCGCAATGGCCATTCAAATGATCATCACAAAAGAACATGGTCTCACTAAGAATGAAAATCCTCTGCAAGGAGCATTTATTATCGAAGAATTGACACAGCTAGTGGAAGAGGCAGTGCTTGAGGAATTCGACAGAATGAATGACCGCGGTGGTGTGTTAGGAGCAATGGAGACTCAATACCAACGTGGTAAGATCCAAGAAGAGTCTATGCATTATGAATCGCTGAAACACTCAGGGCAACTGCCGATTATTGGTGTTAATACGTATTTAAATCCAAATCCTCCTTCACAGGAGTCCATTAACTCGATGGAAATCGCACGAGCTTCTAAAGAGGAAAAAGAGACACAAATTGAGAATTTGCGAGTCTTTAAGGAACTCCACAAGGATGAAGTGGATGCTGCACTTAGCAAGCTGAAAGAAACAGCAAAAAATGGCGGCAATATTTTTGGTGAATTAATGGAAACAGTTAAGGTTGCGAGTCTTGGCCAAATTACAAATGCTCTATATGAAGTTGGCGGCCAATATAGAAGAAATATGTAGCTGAAACATTCCTTTCATTATTCTCACTTGAATTCTTGCTCTTTAGGCTTTACGAATCATAAAATCAGGAGTATGCTTTATTCAAACAACGTTTATTTGTTCATATGAGGAAGTGTCTAATCCTACGATTAGGCCTTCTTCTTTTTGACTTATATTGGATGGGACTATTGTTGAAGGAGTGAGAATGCAGTGAAAATCGCGATTCATTTCATAGTAATACTATTGTGCTTGATTTTGACTTATTTTACCTATGATAAGCAACTTGGCGCAGTCTCATTCCTGCTCTTAGCGATCTACCTTTTTGCATATGGCTATTACCGCTTACGCTTAGAAAAGAAGAAGAATTGATTCGTGCAACAATGAATATAAGATAATATAAGGATTCGTTGTGCCGTGAAAGAAGCACAAGTTGACTCAAAGTTATTGATAGTTATGGCTGCCCATACAAATCAGTCAGGTATTGGTTGTGGATTAAGTATCTGGCATAGTACAATACTGTTGAACTCTTGAACGATCCAAATTTGGTTCCTTAGGCGTGACAGCAGTAATAAGAAGTTCAAAATGGATATGATGTTTAGGACAAGAAAGGACGTGCATGATTTGAACCTTCGTGAATTAAATGAAGAACAATTAACAGAAGAATCATTAATTAATTTAGCATATGCAATTTTGGAGGAAAAGCACCAACCACTTTCATTTACTGAAATAATGCAAGCGATTGTAGACCTAGGTGCACGCTCAGAGGCAGAAATGAAAGCTGCTTCTGCTCAATTTTATACAGATATGAATATCGATGGCCGTTTTATTGCTTTGGGCGAAAATCGCTGGGGTGTTCGTGAATGGTATGCTATTGATCAAGTAGAAGAAGAAACAGCTCCAACTGTAAGAGTGCGCAAGAAAAAAGCAAAAGTCGTTGAAGAAGATGATTTAGATGACGACGCAGAAGAAATTGAATTTGAAGAAGACTTTGATGAATTCCTAGATGAAGATGAAGCTGAAGAAGAAGCGGTAGAGGAAGAAACATTTGATGCTGGTGATCTCGAAGATATCGATGAAGAAGAGTTAGAAGAAGATATCGATATGGATGACGAAGAGTTTGAACTAGATGAAGATGAAGATGACGATGAAGAAGATGAATTGGAAGAAAAAGAAAGAGACTAACTTCTTGACTTCTTTTGAGTTATCATTTAACCTTTTACTTGGGCTCCTTAAAAAAGGAGATTGACCGTGAAACTTCACGCTCCCCCTGCAAATTATTTGCGGGAGGAGCGTTTTTTGTTTTTTAAAAAACCTATCTTCAGCACTAACTAGGAGGAATTTTCATTGACCAAATATATTTTTGTAACTGGTGGCGTAGTTTCATCATTAGGTAAAGGGATCACAGCAGCATCACTTGGACGTTTGTTAAAAAACCGTGGAATGAATGTAACAATTCAAAAATTTGATCCATACATCAATATCGATCCAGGAACTATGAGCCCATACCAACATGGTGAAGTGTTCGTTACAGATGATGGCGCAGAAACTGATTTAGACTTAGGCCATTACGAGCGTTTTATTGATATTAACTTAGGTAAACATTCAACAGTGACATCTGGTAAAGTTTACTCAACAGTATTGAAAAAAGAACGCCGCGGAGATTACAACGGTGGTACTGTACAAGTGATTCCGCATATCACAAATGAAATTAAAGACCGCATCCAACGTGCGGGCCGCGAAACAAGTGCAGACATCGTCATCACAGAAGTCGGCGGAACAGTAGGCGATATCGAGTCATTGCCATTCCTTGAAGCAATTCGCCAAATGAAAAGCAATCTTGGAAATGAAAATGTCCTTTATTTACACTGTACACTTATCCCTTATATTGGTGCAGCAGGCGAGCTAAAAACGAAACCGACTCAGCACTCAGTGAAAGAGTTACGTTCATTAGGTATTCAACCAAACATTTTGGTGGTACGTTCAGATCGCCCAGTGCCAACAGAAATGAAAGAAAAACTAGCGCTATTCTGCGATGTAAAACCGCATGAAGTTATTGAATGCGTGGATGCAGAAAGCCTTTATGATATCCCGTTAAATCTGCAAGCGCAACACATTGATGACATTGTTTTAGAACACTTTGGCATTGAAGCACCACAAGCAGATATGGCTGATTGGAAAGCTTTAGTCGATAAAGTAAAAAGCCTTAAAAAGACAACGAAAATTGCACTTGTCGGAAAATACGTTGAGTTGCAAGATGCTTATATCTCTGTAGTAGAAGCATTGAAACATGCTGGATACGCACATGATACAGATATAGAAGTGAATGCTATCAATGCAGAAGACGTAACAGAAGAAAATGTAAAAGAATTATTACATGACGCTGACGGTATTTTAGTACCAGGTGGATTTGGTGATCGTGGAGTAGAAGGTAAAATTTTAGCAATCCAATATGCACGTGAAAACGATGTACCATTCTTGGGTATTTGTTTAGGCATGCAGCTTGCATCAGTTGAATTTGCACGCAATGTACTTGGGCTTAAAGGTGCACATTCAGCTGAATTGGATGCAGAAACAAAATATCCAGTCATTGCATTACTACCTGACCAAATCGATGTAGAAGATTTAGGTGGCACACTTCGCCTTGGCCTATATCCATGTAAATTAAAAGAAGGATCTCGTGCAGGTGAAATCTATAATGATGAACTAGTATATGAACGTCATCGCCATCGTTATGAATTCAACAATGAGTTCCGTGAAGCGATGGAAGCAGAAGGACTAGTCTTCTCAGGAACTTCTCCTGACGATCGTTTAGTAGAAATTATTGAATTGCCGGAGAAAAAATTCTTTGTTGCATGTCAATTCCATCCAGAATTCATTTCACGTCCTAACCGTCCACAACCGTTATTCCGCGAGTTTGTCGGCGCTTCTGTGAAATAAATGAAACAAAAGTAAAACCAGGCTGATACATTAGCCTGGTTTTTTCTTTGTTGTTTAGTTAAAATAATTTAAATATCTCCTAAGGGATGGCTTAGAATTATAGCCCATCCACCATTTCATCATAAGACATCTTGATCGCCTCATAGATAAACAGAGCTGTTAGCGTATGTGGTAAGACAATACGCTCGCCCAAATCATTCGGTAACAATCCTTTTTTAATATCCATAGAAATATACGTATAAGCTAGGTCGGCCATTTTTCCGGCATTTTCAACTTTCTCACTTGCCACAACTGCAAAGGGGATAAATGCATCGTATAAAGTTTGAGCTAACTTTAATGCATTTGGATCATGTGCGGTTCGTGCGAAGATACATACACGGTCAATATCCGTAATATTCGCTTCCGGGGTAAAAGGGCGCAATTGTTGGAAAGGTTTTGCAGCTTGCATAGCATTGACTTCTACAGCCTTTAGCTCATCAAAGCATGCAAAATAGACAAACCCTTCTCCAATTCCAGCTTGTGCAAGCAGACGGGCAGTTTCCTCGATTGCTTCTTCTTGGTCTGTAGCCACTCGCTTTAACAAGCCGCCGATTTGGGTAGATAACATTTTTAACATTCCATTCACCTCACCTTCATTATAAATGGGTATAATCCAATTGCAAAATAGAGCCCTGAAATGGTTCTCATATTGTGATATTATTTAATTTTTTTGTGTGAAAGAGAGTTTGTTAAAATAAAAACTTATCTAATAATGCAGGAAAATAAAAATAATGGGCGAATAGAGTATAATAAGGGGACAATAAAGTTTAAAATTGCAATATATACAAGTGCTAAAAAATGGAAAGATATTTTATCAATAGTTACTAATATATGAGTTCTACATTTCATTTAGCTCCTTGTTTAGCGAACTCCTAGTATTCTTATAGAGTTTGCTATTTTTGGTGTAGGAGGAATGAAACTGACGAGATTTGTATTCGGTACGCTGCTGAATGCAAATGTCTTGAATGATTTTGAATTTCCAATAAAGTGCAAAAAAGTAAAAGAAACAGAAATAGTTAAAAGATTTTAATTGTAATTAATCAAAATCATCAATATATCAACCATCGAAGGAGAGGTGAATTCTGCTATAAGGACAGGCAAAAACAACAGATAGGATATAAAAACTGCACGCTAGACTAGCATGAAAACACACATATATTAAGCTGTAGTTAATTGTTAATGGTATGGGACTTATTCGCTATAGTAGGTTTTATTTCTGTATAGATTGGGATTGGCCTTCGTTTGGAAAATAATGAAAAGGTGATTCTGAAAGTGCTTACAGGATAAATATACTGGCGGTTAAGAGTTTATGAAGCAGGGTATGTCTAGCATAGATAAATATATTTGCCTGTATTTTTGTAGCAGAAAGGTATATGAAAAAAATATTAATTGTCGACGACCAGCAAGGCATCAGAATGCTTCTCAGCGAGGTTTTTAAAAATGAGGGGTTTGAAACACTTCTTGCATCTAATGGAGCAGAAGCGGTACAAATATTTGAAAATAACATGCTAGACTGCGTGTTATTAGATATGAAAATTCCAGGTATGCACGGTCTGGAAATATTAAAAAAAATAAAAGAAACTTATGCAGATTTGCCTGTGATTATGATGACAGGAGACAGCGACAAAGAAGTGATGAATGAAGCTGAAAATTGCGGAGCAGATTACTTTTTCGCAAAACCATTTAATATTTTAGAAGTAAGAGATACTGTGATAAAAATAGTTGTGTAATAAGTATTGTCGGTAGTCAATGCTTATTCTTTTTGTTATGATAAGAAGGGAAATACTCAATATAACATAACACCATGTTACATTACATCCTAAAGGAGGATTTACTAATGGCTTTGGTTTCAATGAAAGAAATGTTAATTACAGCAAAAGAAAATAGCTATGCTGTAGGTCAATTCAATATTAATAATCTTGAATGGACACAAGCAATTCTACAAGCGGCAGAAGAAGAAAAATCACCAGTTATTTTAGGCGTATCTGAAGGTGCGGGGAAATATATGGGTGGATTTATTGCCGTTGTTCAAATGGTTAAAGGCCTAATGGAAAGCTATAACACAACTGTGCCAGTGGCAATTCATTTAGATCATGGTTCAAGTTTTGAAAAATGTAAAGAGGCGATTGATGCAGGCTTTACATCTGTCATGATTGATGCATCTCACCATCCATTTGAAGAAAACATTGAAATCACTTCAAAAGTAGTTGAGTATGCGCATGCACACGGTGTTTCTGTAGAAGCAGAACTTGGTACAGTAGGCGGCGACGAAGATGGCGTAATCGGCGGCATTAAGTATGCTGACCCAGAGGAATGCCGCAAGATGGTAGAAGCGACAGCAATAGACTGTTTAGCACCTGCATTGGGCTCTGTTCACGGTCCATACAAAGGCGAACCAAACTTGGGCTTTAAAGAAATGGAAGAAATCTCAAAACTGGCAGATCTTCCACTTGTACTTCACGGAGGAACAGGTATCCCTACAAAAGACATTCAACGTTCTATCTCATTGGGTACTGCAAAAATTAACGTGAATACTGAAAACCAAATTGCTGCTACAAAAGCGATTCGCGAATTTTTGGACAAGGATAAAGAACAATACGATCCACGTAAATTCTTAGGTCCTGCTCGCGAGGCAATTAAAGCCACTGTTATCGGAAAAATGCGCGAGTTCGGTAGCTGTCAAAAAGCATAAGCATATAGTTTAAATAGAGAGGAATGGGAGAAGGAACCGGTTTGAATCCGGGACTTCTCCATTTTTCCATCATTAGGAGGAAATAGAAGTGAAATTTTTTATTGATACAGCCAATTTTGATGAAATTAAGGAAGCACACTCATGGGGGATTCTTTCAGGTGTAACAACAAACCCTTCACTAGTAGCGAAAGAGAAAAACATCTCATTCCATGATCGTTTGAAAGAGATTGCAGATTTAGTAGATGGATCTATTAGTGGGGAAGTTATTGCTTTAGATGCAGAGGGCATGATCAAAGAAGGTCATGAATTAGCTCAAATCGCGCCGAATATTACGGTTAAATTGCCATTCACACCCGCAGGTTTGACTGCTTGTGCTGCGCTAACGGCAGAAGGAATCAAAACGAATGTGACGTTAATCTTTAATGCAAACCAAGCTTTAATGGCTGCACGTGCTGGTGCTACGTATGTTTCTCCGTTCTTAGGCCGCTTAGATGATATTGGTCAAGATGGTACAGAACTAGTAAGAGAAATTGCAGAGATTTTTGCTATTCACGAGATACCAACACAAATTATCGCTGCTTCTATTCGTCACCCACGACACATTACAGAAGCTGCTCTAGCAGGCGCACACATCGCCACTACACCATATAAAGTGTTGAAACAATTATTCCATCATCCTTTGACAGATAAAGGGATCGAAGGCTTCATGAAAGACTGGGCAAACAAAGATAAATAATTAAGGAGAATGAGATGGACGTGTATAAAATTGCGGGTGAAAAACCTCTAAAGGGCACGATTAAAGTCAGCGGCGCAAAAAATAGTGCAGTAGCCTTAATCCCTGCTTCCATTTTGGCCAATTCTCCTGTAACAATCGAAGGATTGCCAGAAATTTTAGATGTTTGGACACTAAAGACTTTGCTTGAGGAAATTGGCGGAAATGTAGAATTTGATGATGGTCGTATGGTTATAGATCCACGTTCTATGGTGGATATGCCGATGCCTAATGGCAATGTCAAAAAATTGCGCGCATCGTATTACCTAATGGGAGCTATGCTAGGCCGCTTCAAAAAAGCAGTTATCGGCTTGCCTGGCGGATGTCATCTTGGCCCTCGTCCTATTGACCAGCATATTAAAGGTTTTGAAGCCTTAGGTGCGCAGGTGACTAATGAACATGGAGCTATCTATTTGCGTGCAGAAGAATTGCGTGGAGCAAAAATTTACTTAGATGTTAGCAGTGTCGGTGCAACGATTAATATTATGCTGGCAGCAGTGCTTGCAACAGGCAAAACGATTATTGAAAATGCAGCAAAAGAGCCAGAAATTATTGATGTTGCCACATTGCTCACAAATATGGGCGCCAAAATCAAAGGAGCTGGAACTAACGTAATTCGGATTGAAGGCGTCGAAGAATTGCATGGCACGAACCATACTATTATTCCTGACCGCATTGAAGCGGGTACCTATATGATTATGGCGGCTGCTATTGGAGATGGCGTGACTATCGATAATGTTATTCCACTCCATTTAGAAGCAGTCACGGCAAAACTACGTGAAATGGGCGTAGAAGTCATGGAAGAAGAAGAACGAATTTTTATTCCTAAGCCTAAAAGCTTAAAACCTGTGGATATTAAAACGCTTGTATATCCAGGGTTTCCGACTGACTTGCAACAACCATTCACTGTGCTATTAACGCAAGCAAACGGTTCCTCTATCGTTACAGATACCATTTATTCCGCTCGCTTTAAGCATATAGACGAAATTAGCAGAATGGGTGCAGTTGCCAAAGTAGAAGGGCGTTCGGCCATTTTAACAGGTCCTACAAAGCTAGAAGCTGCTACAGTTACTGCAACAGATTTGAGAGCGGGAGCAGCACTTATTATCGCGGGCTTGTTAGCAAAAGGAAATACCGAAGTCCATGATATTTTCCATATTGAGCGCGGTTACAGCGATATTATTGCTAAGCTACAGGATTTAGGAGCAGATATCCATCGAGAGTCAATCGAAACAGAATCTGCAAACCAAGCGGCAAAGCGTTTTAACTAAAAATAATCAGGCACAACAAAAACTGTGTGCTATAATAGATTTAGTGTGAAAACGAATCAGTCATCAAGATGGAAATGGGAGGAACAGTTAAAAATGAAACGCAGTTTATCTATGGAAGTAGTTCGTGTGACAGAAGCAGCAGCAATCGCATCAGCAAGATGGATGGGCCGTGGCTTAAAGATGGAAGCAGATGATGCGGCAACAACAGCTATGCGCCAAGTATTTGATTCCATTCCAATGGACGCGGTAGTAGTGATTGGCGAAGGCGAGATGGACGAAGCGCCTATGCTATACATCGGAGAGAAACTCGGTTCAGATCCAGCTGGTCCTCAAGTGGATATTGCAGTCGATCCGCTAGAAGGCACAAATATTGTTGCACAAGGAAGTGGGAATGCACTCACAGTTCTTGCGATTGCCGACCGAGGCAACTTGCTTCATGCGCCGGATATGTATATGGATAAAATCGCAGTTGGACCAGAAGCCGCAGGTAAGATTGATATCGATGCACCTGTAATCGATAATCTTAAAGCGGTAGCAAAAGCGAAAAATAAGAACATCGAGGACGTAGTGGCAACACTATTAAATCGTGATCGTCACCAACCAATCGTTGACCAAATCCGTGCTGCAGGTGCTCGTATCAAATTCATCACGGATGGCGATGTAGCAGCAGCAATCAACACAGCGTTTGACGAAACAGGCGTAGACATTCTGTTCGGCACAGGTGGAGCTCCAGAAGGCGTTATTGCAGCAGTTGCACTAAAATGCCTAGGCGGAGAGCTTCAAGGAAAGCTTATTCCATCTAACGAAGAAGAAGTAGAACGCTGCCGTAAAATGGGTATCGCCGTTAACACTGTGTTAAAGATGGAAGATTTGGTTAAAGGCGATGATGCTATTTTCGCAGCAACTGGCGTAACAGATGGCGAACTTTTGAAAGGCGTCCAATTCAAAGGTGGGCACTGTACGACAGAGTCGGTTGTAATGCGTGCAAAATCAGGAACTGTTCGTTTTGTTGAAGGTAGACATAGTTTAACAAAAAAACCAAAACTATTTATGCAAGATTAAACTTCTATTTTACTTGGCCCGGCATTTGCCGGGTCTCTTCTCGCTAAAATTCCATTCCCAATGACAAAGTAGTGAAGCTTCACTCAGGTGCTTTCTTTACAATGAGTGTTAGTTCGGTTCCACTGTTTCTGCATCAACTCGAAATGTCTTGATGCAGAACCTGTGAACTCGATTGGTTCAATTAAGCCTATGACGGATTGGCAAAGTTTCGCTGCCCCAATCGGTCTATTACTGGCAGTTATGGCCCACCTAAATTCTCATTTACACCAAAGTGAAGGTGGGGCTGCCCGTTCGTGCGGGATAACTCTCATCCTCATTTCGTGATTTTTACAATATTAAACAAGAGTGGTGTATTGCCTATGACGACAATGACAATTTCTCAACTTGAAGATATGAAATTAAAAGATCTCTATGCGCTTGCTAGAGAATATAAAATTTCGTATTATGGCAAGTTGACAAAAAAAGAGCTGATTTTTGCAATTTTAAAATCTCGTGCCGAAAGTGAAGGTTATTTCTTTATGGAAGGTGTGCTTGAAATCATCCAACAAGAAGGATTTGGTTTCTTGCGCCCTATCAACTATTCACCAAGCTCTGAGGATATCTATATATCTGCATCCCAAATTCGACGTTTTAGCTTGAGAAATGGCGATAAGGTAACGGGGAAAGTTCGTCCGCCGAAAGAAAATGAACGCTACTACGGACTTTTACATGTTGAAGCTGTCAATGGCGAGGATCCAGAAGTGGCCAAAGAACGTGTATTTTTCCCTGCGCTTACGCCGTTGTATCCTGATAGACACATCAAATTAGAAACAACACCGTCAAAACTATCTACTCGTATTATGGATTTAGTGGCTCCAGTCGGTTTTGGACAACGGGGATTAATCGTCGCTCCACCAAAAGCGGGTAAGACATTGCTGATGAAAGAAATCGCAAATGCCATTACGGAGAAATACCCTGAGTCAGAATTAATTGTGCTATTGATAGATGAACGACCAGAAGAAGTAACAGATATTGAACGTTCAGTAAATGCGGATGTAGTAAGTTCTACATTCGATGAACTGCCAGAAAATCATGTGAAAGTCGCAGAACTTGTTCTTGAACGTGCTATGCGTCTTGTTGAACATAAACGTGATGTGATTATTTTAATGGATTCTATCACAAGGCTTGCTCGCGCCTATAACCTTGTTATCCCACCAAGTGGTCGTACGTTATCAGGCGGTATTGACCCTGCGGCTTTCCACCGACCAAAACGGTTCTTCGGTGCAGCTCGGAACATTGAAGAAGGCGGTAGTTTGACTATTTTGGCTACAGCTTTAATCGATACAGGCTCGCGTATGGATGAAGTCATTTACGAAGAATTTAAAGGTACAGGGAATTTAGAGCTACATCTAGATCGCAGCCTTGCTGAACGACGTATCTTCCCAGCTATTGATATCCGCCGCTCCGGCACGCGGAAAGAAGAACTTCTTATTCCAAAAGAACAGTTGGATAAGCTGTGGGCAATTCGAAAAACCTTCTCGGACTCTCCAGATTTTGCGGAGCGTTTCTTGAAAAAATTGCGTAATACAAAGACAAATGAAGAGTTTTTTGATACGCTAAATACCGATATGAAAGCTGCACGTAATGGCAAAGGACTAATTTAAATTCCTCGAATTAATTTGTTGCATCTTCTGTCGGGACTTGCTATACTATGGTTATTGCATTTCATACGTGTTGCATATACGGCAAACAAAAACTGGGTCGTGTAAGGCAACAGTTCGATAATACTCTGTTCCAGATGGTTCAGGGCGAGAGGAGATATTACACATGAAACAAGGAATTCATCCAGAATACAAAGAAGCTACTGTAACATGCTCTTGCGGTAATTCTTTCAAAACAGGTTCAGTAAAAGAAAACATCAACGTTGAGTTTTGCAGCGAATGTCACCCATTCTATACTGGCCGTCAAAAATTCGCGTCTGCTGATGGACGTGTGGATCGTTTCAACAAAAAATACGGTCTTAAATAAATCACTGAAAACTTCTAATACCTGCCTTGCGCCTATTGCGCGGCAGGTATTTTTCTTGCGGCATAGGCTATTTTCGTGTAGTATTAAGCACGTTGTTTAAGGAAAGTCACACTACAATTTGGTGAGGGCTTTTTTAATTCCTCTCTGATTTTGGTAGGCTTTTCTTTCACTAAAGAGAGTTTTTATCTGTTAAAACGAGAAAAAATAATCATACATATCACAAAATAGAGCGAAAAAAAAGAGCAGAAAAATGTCCTCTTTTTCGATATGATGATGGATATATGTTTTGAAAGGGGTCTACTTCATGTATGTAATGACTCAAAATGGCTGGATTGAAGTAATCTGCGGTAGTATGTTCTCTGGGAAATCAGAAGAGCTGATTCGCCGTGTACGAAGAGCGCAATTTGCAAAACAAAAGATTGTTGTGTTTAAACCTAAAATAGATAATCGCTATAGCGAAGAAGCTGTTGTAAGCCATAATGGCACAACGGTTATCGCTTATCCTATTTCACAATCTACAGACATGTGGGACTATCTCTCAGATGATGTAGATGTGGTAGCAATTGATGAAGCTCAGTTTTTTGGAGAGGATATTATTGCTACTGTTCAACAACTAGCGAATCATGGATATCGAGTTATTTTAGCGGGACTTGACCAAGACTTTAAAGGAGTTCCTTTTGGGCCAATGCCACAACTGATGGCGATTGCGGAGCAGGTAACAAAGCTTCAAGCAGTATGCAGTGTATGTGGATCACCTGCAAGCCGCACACAGCGGCTAATTAACGGACAACCTGCTAAGGCGGATGATCCTGTTATCTTAGTGGGCGCTGCGGAGGCATATGAGCCTCGCTGTAGACACCACCATGTTGTACCGGCAAGTCAAACACAAGTAAAGTGAAACGCTGTTAAAACTTGATCCGTTCAATCGATAAAGAGATGACAGAAAATGCCCGTCAACGGGTTACGAAGAGTGGCTGCTGGCTGCTCTTTTTTCATTTGCACTATAGGGATTATTCTGCAGAAATACAGCACTTCAGTCTTTAGTGTTGTGAAATTTAATGCCACTCAGTATTAAGCCTATATGGGATTAAAATAAATCATGAAATTTTCAAAAAAGTAGCATGCCTTGCTGTTTTTCTTTATACTAATAAATGGAGCACATAAAACAGAATCCTTTTTAGCAGCGTCGACAGGACCCTGCTTTCCTTCATAAAGTGATGGCCAATCATGGGATTTTGTTCAATCTCCGCTGATTGGTACGTAACACTAAAACGGACGCTTTGTGGACAGTTCGCTGAAACGGACTAACCATTGATCCGTAAGGACAATAAACTTACTACAGATACAGAAAGGTATTGGTGAAATATATGTTTGATCGCTTACAAGCTGTAGAAGATCGCTATGAAAAATTAAACGAACTTCTAAGTGACCCGGATGTTGTATCCGATTCGAAAAAGCTAGCGAAATATTCAAAAGAACAATCGGATATTCAGGAAACAGTAGAAGTTTACCGTGAATATAAATCTGCAAAAGAGCAACTAGCTGAAGCACGCGAAATGCTAGAAGATAAATTAGATGCAGAAATGAAAGAAATGGTAAAAGAAGAAGTAAATGAGCTTGAAAGTAATATTGCTGATTATGAAGAACGCCTGCGCATCTTATTAATCCCGAAAGATCCGAATGACAGCAAAAACGTTATTGTGGAAATCCGTGGAGCAGCAGGCGGAGACGAGGCAGCATTATTTGCTAATTCACTTTTCCGCATGTACAGCAAATATGCAGAAACGCAAGGCTGGAAAATTGATATCATGAACGCTAACCCAACTGAGCTTGGCGGTTACAAAGAGATTGTCTTTATGATCAACGGACAAGGCGCTTACTCAAAATTCAAATTTGAAAGCGGAGCACACCGTGTACAACGCGTTCCGGAAACAGAATCCCAAGGACGTGTTCATACATCCACTTCAACTGTTGTCGTAATGCCAGAAGCGGAAGAAGTAGAATTAGATCTGCAAGATAAAGATATTCGTGTGGATATCTACCATGCATCTGGTGCAGGTGGACAGCACGTCAACAAAACGGCATCTGCTGTTCGTATGACACATATTCCTACAGGGATTGTTGTAGCAATGCAAGATGAACGTTCTCAATTGAAAAACAGAGAGAAAGCAATGAAAGTATTGCGTGCACGCGTCTACGACAAATTGCAGCAAGATGCACAAAGCGAGTATGATGCAGAACGTAAATCAGCTGTAGGTACAGGTGATCGCTCTGAACGTATCCGTACGTACAATTATCCACAAAACCGTGTGACCGATCACCGCATTGGCTTAACCATCCAAAAACTCGACCAAATTATTGATGGGAAATTAGATGAGTTGATTGATGCTTTGATTTTGGAAGAACAAGCGAAGAAGTTGGATGCGCTAAATGACGCAGCCCTTTAAATACATTTATGAGGCCCTGAATGGGGCTTCTTCTTTTTTGCGGGAACATGGTCGAGAGGAAATTGCTGCAAGACTTCTACTGCAGCATGCATTAAATAAGTCACATACTGAATTATTAATCAGTATGAGGGAGCCTTTAACAGCAGAGCAAAACCAAGCGTATTGGCAAATGGTTGAGTCACATGCGAAAGGGACGCCAATCCAATATATCATGGGTTCAGAAGAATTCTACGGACGAACATTTACAGTCGATCCTTCCGTCCTCATACCGAGACCGGAGACAGAAGAATTGGTGGAAGAAGCGTTAAAACGAGCTCAGCGAATATTTGAAGACGGAGCAGAGATAAAGCTTGCAGATATTGGGACAGGCAGCGGGGCAATCGCTATCACGATGAAAAAAGTAATGCCCCTACTAGAGGTGACAGCAACTGATATTTCGCCACAAGCATTACAGGTAGCGGAGAACAATGCCAAACGATTGAGTGCAGATATATGTTTTTTGCAAGGTGATTTGACAGAACCAATCGTTCAACAAAAGTGGCAAATTGTTTTATCAAACCCGCCCTATATTGCTCATCAAGAGGCGGAGGAGATGTCTGAGGTTGTCTTAGATCATGAACCGCACACAGCACTCTTTGCAGAAGAAAATGGTTTAGCCTTATATAGAAAACTAGCAGAAACATTGCCAAGTATTATGGCAAAACCTAGTTTCATAGGATTGGAAATTGGTTATAAACAAGGTCCAGCTGTCGTCCAATTATTCAAAGATAGCTTTCCTGATGCCAAGGTTGAGCTATTAAAAGATATTAATTCAAACGATCGAATGGTTTTTTGTGAAATTGATGTATAAATAGTAATCTCTTTGCCCATGATAGTTTCATGGAGGGGATACAATATGCTAGAAGATTACTATACAATCAAACAACCTGAAATCGTGTCTTATGAATCTATTAAACAACCAAAAAAACAATCACAAGTGGCGACACTTTTATTATTCATAACATCTTTATTACTTATCCAATTACTGCTTCTTATTTTTCAAAGTGTTGCTACACAACAATATAGCGCGGATTTGGCACAGCCGAGATTCCGCCTTATTGCTAATAGCAACTCGCAAGCAGACCAACTTTATAAAAAGCAGATCTTAGAAAATATAAAACCGATTATAGAAAAAGAGATGGCCAATAGCTCAGGCTCCATTAACTTATCCACAATTGAAAGTGAGATCAAAAGAACGCTGGCACCAAAGATTGAGTCGGGCGAAATCAATGTCCAAACAACGAAAGCTTTATTTCCGCCAAAACGTGATGATTACAAAATGTATGCACAAGATGTCTATAAAGCAGTCGTTGTCACCATCGGCGCCGGGAAAGGCGACAATTGGTGGTGTGGTTTATTTCCTAAGGTTTGCTATAAAGATAAAGAAGTAAAAGAAGAGAAAAAAGACAAAGAAGAAGAAAAACCAAAGTTTTTCATCGTTGAATGGTTCAAAAAAATATTTTAGGATGAGAGTTAATCACAAAATTGTGCAAACTTGTCCACATTTCAGAGAATGTTATCAACAAATTGTGTATAACTTTCTGAAAAATAAGGTTTATCGGGAGGTAATCGAATGGAAACGCAACGGCTTGTTGTGGATAACAATGTGGAATCTGAAAAAAGTTATACACAAGCTGTGAATTTGTTAGCTGAAGGCGAGATTGTAGCGTTGCCAACAGAGACAGTCTATGGACTTGGAGCTGTCGCTACAAATGAAGCAGCAGTCAAAAAAATATACAGTGCTAAAGGAAGGCCGTCTGATAATCCGCTAATTGTTCACATCGGCACGAAGGAAGAGCTTAGTAAATATGTGGATAGCATTTCTGAAAAAGCGGTGAAGTGTATGGATGCATTTTGGCCAGGACCATTAACCATGATTTTCAAGTCAAAGCCAAATGTCTTTGCAAAAAGCGTAACAGCAGGCCTAGATACTGTCGGTATTCGGATGCCGAGTCACCCTGTAGCGTTAAAATTATTGCAAGCTTTAGGTATGCCGGTAGCAGCACCAAGCGCAAATCGAAGCGGCAAACCAAGCCCAACGGAAGCTATTCATGTGGAACAAGACTTAGCCGGAAAAATTCCTTTAATATTAGATGGAGGGGCGACAGGTGTTGGCGTTGAATCAACTGTCCTTGATCTAACAAAGGAAATACCGGTAATCTTACGTCCGGGTGCGATTACAAAAGAGATGCTAGAAGAAGTGATAGGGCCAGTTGAACAGCCTACACATATAGAGCAGGAACAAGGCGCCCCGAAAGCGCCGGGAATGAAATATACCCATTATGCTCCGAATGCACCCGTATACTTAATTGAAAGAAACAAACAGATTGTCCAAGAGGCGATTCAACAATTGCAAGCGAAGCATTATAAGGTAGCATTGATTGCACCGCCATCCCTCAAAGAGTTATCACCTGATTGGTTCTTTTCAATTGGTAACACACAGGATGAAATGGCGTCACATCTTTTTCATGCCTTGCGCGCATGTGATTCTACAGATGCACAGATAGTGCTGGCTACTGCTACTTCAACAGAAGGTGTAGGCGCAGCGATTATGAATCGCTTGGAAAAATCAGCAGGCGGCAAATGGTATACGCCAAACAATATATAATAAAGGGCGTTTCGAGCATACTGAAAGACTGAGTAGGTATTAAATTATTATTATCATTTGTACAAAAATTGAATTGTAGTGGAAACAACGGAGACTCCTGCGGCATAGCAAGACAGGCAAGACCCCACAGCGCAGCGAGGAGGCTCGGCGCTCACCCGTGGAAAGCGTAGTTGTTTCCACTACTTCTAAACCAAATGATTAATGATAACTAAGTTTTTGGTTTTTTGGAGGTCTTATACTTTTCGTGGGAGTTTTACCCGCGCCCTTGAGTTAAATTCAGTAAAATAAAAAATGCTTCTTATTATATAGGAAGCATTTTTTATTATTAAAAATTAGTACCCCCTTTTTTCTCCCATCCTCAATCTGGAATGAAGAAGAACTTCGTTTCATAGGATATAAAAGATTGTGGTAGAGAAGGGAGTGCTGTTTTGGCAGAAATACTTGCAGCTATATTTACAGCAATAGATGTGTTGACAATTTATTTGCTATTGCCAAATGTAAAATATCGCTTTTGGCTATCTCTATGGACAGGTGCCCTTCACATGTTGTTTCCTTTAATCGGTTTCCACGTAGGTGAATGGCTTGCATCCTATATATCGAGCTTAGCCCAAAATATTTCTGGTATATTATTAAGTTTAATTGGTGTACAACTATTACTAGCGGCAAAAGATCAAAGGCCAGCAACGATTCCGGTCGTCATACTGGCTATTACAACAAGTCTTGATACCTTTTCAGTGAGCATATCTTTTGGTATGCTTCAATTAAGGGAGACACTGCTTATATGCAGTATGGGGATTTTTGCCTTCCTATTTTCCTTTATTGCTTTAACCTTAAATAAGAAAATTCCAGTAGCTTTAGGTATATATCTACAGATGCTTGCAGGAGCTGCATTACTTTTGATGGGTATTTTTTCACTAAATTTATAAAAAATTTGAACATTTCGTCAGCGTTATACTATATAATGAAGGGTAAGAGTGCACGATGAGAATTTACTTTATTTGTACAGGTAATACTTGTAGAAGCCCCATGGCAGCAGCTATTTTAAAATCAAGAAACTTACCAGGAGTAGAAGTTAAATCAGCGGGAATCTATGCAATGCCGGGACAGCCAATGTCAGCAAATGCTCAGGCTGCGTTACAAAAGCATCACATAGACCATGATCATATTTCGCAGCCGGTGAATATTGAGGAACTACAGAGTTCACATTTGATTTTAACTATGACAGGTGGGCATAAAGAAGCGTTATTACAAGTATATCCTCAAATGGCAGATAAGACCTTTACTCTAAAAGAATATGTTTTAGATAGAGATGAAGATGTCATCGATCCATTTGGTGGAGACCTGGATACGTATTTAACAACATTTGAAGAACTGAACAACTTAATTGACGTACTTGAAAAGAAACTACTGGAGGAATAACCCATGGCAAAAAAAAGTGTGCAGCATTCTTTTGGGCTAAAAAAGAAACTCATTTTATTCGTCACCATCCTAGCAATTGTCACCTACAGCATTAGTTTTATCTTTATTGAATATGTGCAACCGCAATTTTTCCCGAATGTTAAACAATCGGTGTTTCAACTCATTACATATATTTTAGGTATTATTTGGTCTGGTATTTTGGCGGGCATTTTTAGCTCCCTATTAGTGAAACCATTGCAAAAGCTAGAGAATGTTGCAATAGAAGCAGCTGAGGGGAAAATTGGCAAAGATATTGATATGCCAAGAAGTTCAGATGAGATCCGTTCGCTGTCAGAGGCATTCCAAACAATGCTTGTGAGCCTTCGTCAAATGGTAACAAGCATAAATCAAAACTTCCAAACTACCAACGCAACTGTTTTAGACTTATCGGAAGAAACAGAACGTGCTACAAGACAGACAGAATCAATCGCAGAAACGATTTCACAAATTTCTGAAGGAGCAACCGGTTCTGCCATTGCGATTCAAGAGACAGCGGAAGCGTTAGAAGATGTTCGTTTATTAGCTGAAGAGGTAAATCAACGTGCCTTGACATCATCCAATCAATCTACTCAAATGATGGGAGAATTAAAGCATACGACTGACGCTATCAATGATTTGGTAGAAGGAATCCAAAAAATTGCTTCAGGGAATTCTATGGCGTTACAGGATATCCATCAATTAGAGCAAAATGCTTTGAAGGTAGAGCAAATTATTCAGCTTGTCGGTGATATTGCAGAACAAACGAATTTGTTGGCTCTGAATGCTTCTATTGAAGCAGCAAGAGCTGGAGAACATGGCAAAGGCTTTGCTGTTGTAGCTGAAGAGGTTCGTAAGTTGGCGGATGAAAGTGCCGAAGCGGTCAAAGGGATTACGCAGCTTATCCAAACCATTCAACTGGATGTACAAACTGTCGTTGGTAAGATGACCGAGCAAGTGAGCATTGCAGAAGGTGAAGTTGCTCGAATTTCAGAAACCACATCTGCAGTAGATGGCATGTCAACGAGGGTTGGTGATATGGCTGCTTCAATAGTAGAAATCTCTGAATTCGTTAGCAAGCAATTAAACAACATCGAAAAAACGGCTCACCAATCACAAGAAGTGGCAGCCATTGCTGAGCAAACGTCAGCAGGGGCAGTTGAAGTCCAAAGTGCTACGGACGAGCAAGTACGCTCTATTGAACAAATCGACCAACTGTCACATATGCTAAAAAAACAATCAGAAGATCTATATCAAATGATCCAACAATTCGAACGATAATCTGTAAGCGGGGAAATAAACTTTCTCCGCCTTTTTTTATGCCTAAAATAAACATGGATCCTAAACGTATCACCCCCCTCTAAATTGAGTGAAAAATATGTCTTTATACTAAAATAAATGGTAAACTAAAAGTGAAACTTCCTTCAGCTAGTAACGGCTGAAGATTAGATATACCGTTTTAATTTTAACGAGCATAGTAATGAATATATTCTCGTACGTACGAGATGAATAGCATAATGAAAAGAGGGGACTTCTTTTGAAAATCGCAATATCATCAGATCACGGCGGTAACAATTTACGCAAAGAGATCGTTAATCTATTAGAAGAATTAGGGATGGAATACGAGGATTTTGGCCCAACAGCTGAAGGTTCGGTGGATTATCCAGACTATGCTTTACCAGTTGCAGAAGGAGTTGCAAGCGGCAAATTTGACCGAGGCATCCTCATTTGCGGTACGGGCATTGGCATGTCGATTACAGCTAATAAAGTAAAAGGTATTCGCTGCGCGCTTGTACATGACTTGTTCAGTGCTAAAGCAACTCGTTGTCATAATGATTCCAATGTATTGGCTATGGGCGAAAGAGTGATTGGTCCTGGGCTTGCGCGTGAAATCGCAAAAACATGGTTATTGACTGATTTCGAAGGTGGACGTCATGAACGCCGTATTGAAAAAATTTCTACAGTAGAAGCAAAAAACTAAACAACAGATGAGAGGCTTAAGCGATGAACTTACAACAAATCGAAGATCAGCTACAAACGCTGTTAGCCGAATTTGAGCAACAAGTCCATTTTCGTGAAGGTCAACTGTTGGTTATAGGTTGTTCAACATCGGAAATTAAAGGGCAAAAAATCGGTACAGCAGGAGGCTTAGAGATTGCGGAAGCACTTTATAAGCCATTAAGCGCATTTTCCGAAAAACATGGTCTTTATTTAGCATTCCAAGGATGCGAACATATCAATCGTGCCATCACCATCGAAAGGGAAGCGGCAGAAAAATACGGGCTTGAGCCTGTATCAGTTGTTCCTGCTCAAAAGGCTGGCGGATCCATGTCAGCCTATGCATATCGCCAGCTGAAAGATCCGGTTGTGGTGGAAGAAGTTCTTGCACATGCAGGTATTGACATGGGCCAAACATTAATTGGCATGCATTTGAAAAGAGTAGCAGTTCCACTTCGTACTTCCATTACACATATTGGAGATGCGGTAGTGACAGTTGCAACGACTCGCCCTAAATTAATTGGCGGCGAGCGTGCTATATATAATTAAATTTTCATAAAACAGGGGGAAAAGGGTTATGGGAAATCTTGCAGCACAAGAAAAATCAATGATTGCATCACAAGACAAAGCAGTATTTGAAGCGATGGAAAAAGAATTCGCACGTCAACAATCAAATATCGAGTTGATTGCATCTGAAAATATTGTTTCAGAAGCTGTCTTAGAGGCACAAGGCTCAGTTCTAACAAATAAATATGCAGAAGGCTATCCTGGTAAACGCTATTATGGCGGTTGTGAATATGTCGATGTTGTTGAAAATATTGCACGCGACCGTTTAAAAGAAATTTTCGGTGCGGAATATGCCAATGTACAACCACACTCAGGTGCACAAGCAAATATGGCTGTATACTTCACAATCTTGGAGCAAGGAGATACAGTTTTAGGGATGAATTTATCTCACGGCGGCCATTTAACGCATGGTAGCCCAGTAAACTTCTCAGGCATCCAATACAATTTCGTAGAATATGGTGTGACAGAAGATACACATGTGATTGATTATGAGGATGTTCGCCAAAAAGCACTGGAACATAAACCAAAATTAATCGTAGCGGGTGCATCAGCTTACCCACGCGAAATTGACTTTGCTAAATTCCGTGAAATTGCCGATGAAGTAGGCGCTTATTTCATGGTGGACATGGCTCATATTGCAGGTCTTGTAGCAGCTGGAGCACATCCAAATCCAGTGCCATATGCAGATTTTGTTACTTCTACAACGCACAAAACATTGCGTGGACCACGCGGCGGTTTAATTCTTTGTAAAGAAGAATGGGGTAAAAAAATCGATAAATCCATCTTCCCTGGTATCCAAGGTGGCCCTCTAATGCATGTGATTGCAGCAAAAGCTGTAGCATTTGGTGAAGCGCAACAACCAGAATACAAAGAATACATCCAACAAGTTGTAAAAAATGCAAAAGTTTTCGGTGAAGCTCTTACAGCAGAAGGCATCAATATCGTTTCCGGTGGCACAGACAACCATCTATTGCTTTTAGATGTGCGTTCTTTAGGTCTTACTGGTAAGGTAGCTGAGAAATTATTGGATGATGTTCATATCACTGCCAATAAAAATACCATTCCATTCGATCCAGAAAGCCCATTTGTTACATCTGGCGTACGCGTAGGAACACCAGCAATTACTTCTCGCGGTTTCAAAGAAGAGGATATGAAAGAAGTTGCTTCTATTATTGCAGCGGTATTGAAAAATCCAGAAGACGAAGCTGTGAAAGAAGATGCCATTAAACGCGTAAAAGAATTAACAGACAAACACCCAATCTACTCTAAATAATCAGCCCGTAAATCCGGGATTCATACAAAAGCTGCTCTCACTATTAGTGAAAGCAGCTTTTTATTTGATCGATATTATTTATCCAAATAGTTTTTTAAAATTTGTTTAGAATTTATGCATCCAAAAGTCATGTTGTAACGTCATAACATTAAGAGAGCCCCATTTTGTGGGTAATGAGAATATAAAGTTAATAAAAAATATAAACGAATTACATAAGAACCTGCTATTTCTGTTATAATAAGCAGGATAAACTGAAACTACCAACAGTGTAGAATTACATTTCTGCAGATTGGCAGTTGCGATCGGGCTTTTCACACGCAGTAAGTATTCTCCTAAAAGCATTCTCTTCTGAGTTTATTTTAGGGTGATTAGTTGTGTGCAAAAGCAAGATAAATATATATAAGTAGGGAGAGAACACCTTGGGAAAAGTATACGTATTTGACCATCCATTAATTCAACATAAGCTAACATACATTCGTGATAAGAACACAGGTACAAAAGAGTTTCGTGAACTAGTAGATGAAGTGGCTACACTGATGGCATTTGAAATTACACGTGATATGCCAACAGAAGATATCGAAATCGATACACCAGTTACGAAAACAACTACACAAGTTTTATCCGGTAAGAAAATGGCAATTGTACCTATACTTCGTGCAGGCTTAGGTATGGTAGATGGGATGTTAAAATTAATTCCAGCTGCAAAGGTTGCGCATATTGGTCTTTACCGCGATCCAGAAACACTAAAACCTGTTGAATACTATGCAAAATTCCCAGCGGATATTGAAGAACGTGAATTTATTATTGTGGACCCAATGCTAGCAACAGGTGGATCTGCGATTGAAGCAATTGATTCACTAAAAAAACGTGGCGCTAAAAATATTAAATTTATGTGCTTGATCGCTGCTCCAGAAGGTGTAGAAGCTATTCATGAGCATCATCCGGAAATCGACATTTATATCGCGGCATTAGATGAAAAACTAAATGACCACGGTTATATTGTTCCAGGTCTTGGCGATGCTGGAGACCGTTTATTTGGCACAAAATAATGATTTCGCAAGGAGTGTTTTGATTGTCTAAAAAATGGAAAGTAATGACGGTATTTGGGACAAGACCAGAAGCAATAAAAATGGCGCCCCTTGTATTGGAATTGAAAAAGCATCCAGACAAGTTCGAAACTATTGTGACCGTAACTGCGCAGCATAGAGAAATGCTCGACCAAGTGCTGGAAACATTTCAAATCACCCCTGATTATGATTTGAACATTATGATAGAACGCCAAACCCTTGTTGATGTGACAACAAGGGGATTGGCAGGTTTAGATGCAGTTTTGAAGGAAGTAACTCCTGACATTATTCTTGTACATGGGGATACGACAACTACATTTATCGCAAGTCTTGCAGCCTTCTATAATCAGATTGCCATCGGACATGTCGAAGCGGGCCTTAGAACTGGCAATAAATATTCTCCGTTCCCGGAAGAAATGAATCGCCAGTTGACAGGGATTATGGCTGACATTCATTTTGCGCCAACTGAACAAGCGAAGCAAAATTTGTTGAGCGAAAATAAAAACGAACAAGCAATTGTTGTTACAGGTAATACGGCGATTGATGCGCTGCAAACAACCATTAAAGACAATTACACACATCCTATTTTAGAAAAAATCGGGAAAGATCGCATGATTCTGCTGACAGCCCATCGCAGAGAAAATCTTGGTGAACCGATGCGTCATATATTCAAAGCTGTTAAACGATTAATTGATGAATTTAATAATCTTCAAATTGTTTATCCGATTCATATGAACCCAGCTGTACGAGAAATTGCGAATGAAATACTTGGAGATGAATCAAGAGTTCATTTGATTGAGCCTTTAGAAGTATTTGATTTCCATAACTTTGCTAAAAGATCTTATATGATTTTGACTGATTCTGGCGGGGTCCAAGAAGAAGCGCCGTCGCTTGGGAAGCCAGTCCTTGTCCTGCGTGATACCACAGAGCGTCCAGAGGGAATTCAAGCAGGGACATTGAAGCTAGCCGGAACAAATGAAGAAACCATTTATCAGTTAGCAAGTCAATTATTGACAAATGAAGAGGCATATAATGGCATGGCACATGCTGCTAATCCATACGGAGATGGGCATGCTTCTGAAAGAATAGTTGAATTTTTATACAAATATTTAACAACAAAATAAAGTAGCTTTTCTATTGTTAGGAAAAAATGCAAATTGCTAGTTAAGACCAACAGAAATTGGTTGTTTGATTTGCTTTTGCATGAATGAATGATAATTTCCAGAACACCTTATAAACTTTTTAGAGTTTATAAGGTGTTTTTCTTATTTATATCATTTTTTTAATATATTATTATCGTTTCTTGTAAGAGTGTTTATAACTATGTTTCGAGGATGGAATTAAATCTACCATTCAACCAAAAATAGTAAAAGGATAATAATGCTTAAATATTTGTCTACTATTTGACAAATTAGGCATCTTGTGAAGATTTTCTCAATAACCAATTGACATGAAATATTCACTATTGTATGCTTACAAAGGGTAAGAATGATAAGGGTTTCATAGAAAAAACTCTTTGAAAATCTTTTGATACCAAGTTTCTACTAAATGTGCAGTGAAAATAGGTTTACTGCAGAATTTTAGCGGTTTTTGTACGTCTAGTCGATGTCAAAAGTAAAGCGGTTTCCTCTGGTCTATTTATCATATTTACTTTTTGTGAATAGTGTTATTTTGTCTATTGGGTCGCTAGTAGTATTTTACTACTTAACTGACATCTATTCGGTGGTCAGCTATTACTTCCATCATTCGAAAATAAGATTCAGGAGATTAAAGACCAATGCTTGAAATGCATCAGATTTTTGCACGGCAAAAGAAAATGTTATTTTTTTTGCTCGCATTTTGTGCGCTAGGCTGGGGCTTCACATCTTTTAAAACAGTATTCGCTGGTCTCATAGTAGGCGTGCTTTTTGGTCATTATAACTTTTGGATTCTAGTCCGAAGAATGGAAAAATTTGACCGTGCGTTAAGTGAAGAAAAAAGGGCTCCTGGTTTAGGTTCCGGCTTACGTTTTGCCTCTGGTTTCGCAGCGGCAGCAGTCGCACTTACGTGGCCTACATATTTTCACTTAGTAAGCGTTGTCATTGGGCTAATGATTCCGTACGTTCTGCTTTTAGTAGACAGGATCGTATTTCATGTAAAAAACCAATAAGCACAGTTGAAAGTGAGGTGAATACAAAGTGGAACACAACAATCCGCATTGGGAATTATGGGGATTAGATTTTAACCCGGCAAACTTATTAGTTTTGCTTGTCACAGCTTTAATTGTTTTTCTAATCGCTTTCATTTCTACAAGAAGCCTAAAGTTAAAGCCGACAGGCATGCAAAACTTTATGGAATGGGTTATGGATTTTGTGAAAAATATTATCAACAGTAATATGGACTGGAAAACTGGCGGAAGGTTCCATGTATTGGGCATCACGCTGATTATGTTCATTTTTGTTGCTAACATGTTAGGTCTTCCATTCTCAGTCAAAGTTAATGGATACTTATGGTGGAAATCACCAACAGCAGATCCTACTATTACAATGACTCTAGCAGTATTGATTCTCGTATTATCAAACTACTACGGCGTGAAAATGCGCGGTATGAGTAATTACATCGGGACATTCACAAAACCAATGTTATTCTTATTCCCTTTGAAAATTATTGAAGAGTTTGCGAATACGTTAACGTTGGGTCTACGGCTCTATGGTAACATCTATGCAGGTGAAATTCTACTAGGATTGCTTGCAGGACTGGCTACTATGTGGTCAGGTTGGGGCTTTGCAGCAGCAGCCATCCCAACATTAGTATGGCAAGGATTCTCCGTCTTTATCGGTTCAATCCAAGCATTTATTTTCGTTATGTTAACAATGGTTTATATGTCTCACAAAGTGAGCGAAGACCATTAAGTATAAATTTGTCTGGCATTTGCTAGGCAGCTGACAACCACAAAAATACAAACAATTTCCAAGGAGGAAAATTAACAATGGGTTTATTAGCAGCAGCAATCGCAGTTGGTTTAGGTGCACTTGGCGCAGGTATCGGTAACGGTTTAATCGTTTCAAGAACAGTAGAAGGAATCGCTCGTCAACCAGAAGCTCGTGGCGTTCTTCAAACAACAATGTTCATCGGGGTAGCATTAGTCGAAGCCCTTCCAATCATCGCGGTAGTTATCGCATTTATCGTAATGAACAAAGGTTAATCGTCTTTAACTGTTTTATCAAATGGCGAAGAAAATTCCATTTATTGAATCCTTCGCCATTCCTTTATGTCTTAAGGGAAAATGACTCAGAATGTATATCTTATACAAAGATTCAATCATAAATGATATGAACTCTAGGCTCTTGAAGGGAGTGAAACAATCGTGTTTTTAGACTATCTATTACTAGGTGAAGCAGCTCATCCAGGTGTAAACTGGGGAGATATTCTTGCAACATTAGTAGTCTTTATCGTCCTAATGCTTCTTCTGAAAAAGTTTGCTTGGGGTCCTTTGATGGGCATTATGCAACAACGTGAAGAGCAAGTTGCGGGTGATTTAGAGGCAGCTGAAAAAAGCCGCCAAGAAACGAAACAATTACTGGAAGAACAACGCAGCCTTCTTAAAGAAGCGCGTGTAGAAGCACAAGCGATTGTTGAAAATGCGAAGAAACAAGCAGATCTTCAAAAAGAAGAGATTGTTTCAGCAGCTCGCAATGAAGCTGTGCGT
The DNA here is from genome assembly GCF_007988965.1 of Rummeliibacillus stabekisii. GTDB lineage: Bacteria > Bacillota > Bacilli > Bacillales_A > Planococcaceae > Rummeliibacillus > Rummeliibacillus stabekisii. The sequence goes on along the minus strand of NZ_BJVD01000002.1, from coordinate 211,388 downwards.
TTACAAGAATCTGCTAAACGTGATATCGAAACAGAAAAAGAAAAAGCCATTGCCGCATTGCGCGAAGAAGTGGTTTCGCTTTCTGTTCTTGCAGCTTCAAAAGTGCTTAATAAAGAAGTATCCGAAGAAGATAATCGTTCACTAATCGAAGAAACGATTGCGAAGGCAGGGGAAAATCGATGAGCCAATCGACTGCTAGCACTCGTTATGCAAAAGCCTTATTTCAATTAGCTGTAGAACATAAATTGCTGAAAGAAGTAACAGAAGACTTACGTGAAGTGAAGATTGCCTTCAAAGAGAACGGCGAACTTTTCCAATTGCTAGATTCACCACGTATTGGCGATGAGAAGAAGAAAGCAATCCTTTCTGAACTTTTTGCTTCTGTACAGCCAATTATTGTGAATGCACTTAAATTGTTAGTTGATAAAAAACGCATTCATGAAGTGGTCAATGTAATTGATGCATTTATCGAACAAGCGAATGCTGCACAAGGCATTGCAGATGCGATTGTCTTCTCGACTCGTCCGCTTACAGAACAAGAAAAGAAACGCATTTCTGCCACATTCGCAGGATTGGTAGGAAAAAGTGCGCTCCATATTACAAACGAAATCGAGCCAGGCTTAATTGGTGGCATTCGAGTTCAAATCGGAAACCAGATTTACGATAATTCTGTTGCAACAAAGCTTACAGGCTTACAACGTAAATTGATCGGTTAATCCAATAAACATTAAAGAGGTGACAAACGTGGGCATCAAAGCTGAAGAAATCAGTGGACTTATAAAAAAACAGATGGAAAATTACCAATCTGAAATGCAAGTTAGCGAAGTGGGTACTATCATCACTGTTGGTGACGGTATCGCTCGTGCTCACGGCCTAGACAACGTCATGGCTGGAGAATTATTAGAATTCTCAACAGGTGTTCTTGGTATGGCACAAAACTTAGAAGAAAATAATGTCGGTATTGTTATTCTAGGACCAGCTAAAGGCATCAAAGAAGGCGATGAAGTACGTCGTACAGGTCGTATTATGGAAGTGCCAGTTGGTGAAGAACTAATTGGCCGTGTAGTAAACGCATTAGGCTTACCAGTGGATGGACTAGGTCCAATTCATACAACAAAAACTCGTCCAATCGAAAGCCCTGCTTTCGGCGTAATGGCACGTAAATCAGTTGATGAACCACTACAAACTGGTATTAAAGCGATTGACGCTTTAGTTCCAATCGGTCGTGGCCAACGTGAGTTAATCATCGGTGACCGCCAAACAGGTAAAACATCTGTTGCGATCGATACGATCTTAAACCAAGCTGACCAAAACATGACTTGTATCTATGTGGCAATCGGCCAAAAAGAATCTACAGTACGTAGCGTTGTTGAAACATTGCGCAAAAACGGAGCTTTAGATTACACAATCGTTATCACAGCTTCAGCATCATCTCCAGCTCCACTTTTATACCTAGCTCCTTATGCTGGTGTATCAATGGGTGAAGAGTTAATGCTTCAAGGCAAAGACGTACTTATCGTTTATGATGATCTGTCTAAACAAGCAGCAGCTTATCGTGAACTTTCATTACTATTGCGCCGTCCTCCAGGTCGTGAAGCTTACCCTGGTGACGTATTCTACTTACACAGTCGTTTACTTGAACGCGCTGCGAAATTAAACGAATCATACGGCGGTGGTTCAATCACTGCGCTTCCATTCGTTGAAACACAAGCAGGCGATATCGGTGCATACATTCCAACAAACGTAATCTCTATCACTGATGGACAAATCTTCTTACAATCAGACTTGTTCAACTCTGGTGTACGCCCAGCGATCAACGCAGGTCTTTCTGTATCTCGTGTTGGTGGTTCTGCTCAAATTAAAGCGATGAAAAAAGTTGCAGGTACGCTACGTCTTGACTTAGCGGCATACCGTGAGCTTGAATCATTCGCTCAATTCGGTTCAGACCTTGATGCGGCTACAAAAGCTAAACTTGAACGTGGTCAACGTACAGTAGAAGTACTGAAACAAGATCTAAATAAACCAATCAAAGTTGAAAAACAAGTAGTTATTCTTTACGCATTAACTAAAGGGTTCTTAGATGATATCCCAGTGCAAGATATTGTTCGTTTTGAACAAGAACTATATGCATGGTTAGATGCGAATGACGAAAAAGGCGCCGGCGTTTTAAATCAAATTCGCACAACAAAAGGCCTGCCATCTGACGAAGATATGGCATCAACTCTTAATGCATTCAAGAAAACTTTCGCTCCTTCAGCAGAGTAAGATTTTTTGATGCGGATTGATAAAATAAAACGGTAAGGTGGTGAAATACCAGTGGCATCATTACGCGAAGTAAAACAACGCATTAAATCTACAACGAGTACAAGTAAAATCACAAATGCCATGCAACTTGTGTCTTCTTCTAAAATGGCGCGTGCCGAAGCAAATGCTAAAGCATATGTTCCATATATGAATAAAATACAAGATGTTGTTGCAGCGATTGCAGCAGGCACACCAGATGGCTCACATCCTATGTTAGTCTCTCGTCCGGTGAAGAAAACGGCTTACTTGATTATGGCTTCAGATCGTGGGCTTGCAGGTGCATACAATTCGAATATTATTCGTACTGCACTAGACGCAATGAACCGTCATGGCCATACAAAAGAAAACGTCGTGATCTTTGCTGTGGGCCGTGTTGTTCGTGATTTCTTTAGTAAACAAGGCTTCACTGTCGTAGGAGAAGAAATCGGTTTGCCCGATCAACCTTCATTTGCGGATATTAAACAAATTGCTCGTAAAGCTGTTGGTATGTTCACAGACGGTACATATGATGAACTTTATATGTATTACAGTCACTTTATCAGTGCAATTGCCAACGAACCTACGGAGAAAAAAGTATTGCCAATTACGGATATAACTCCGTCAAGCGCTACAGGGGCAAGCTACGAATTCGAGCCATCAGGCGAAGCGATTCTAGAAGTATTGCTGCCTCAATATGCAGAAAGCTTGATTTACGGCGCGTTGCTAGACGGTAAAGCGAGTGAACATGCTGCACGTATGACAGCAATGAAGAGTGCTACAGATAACGCTCATGAATTAATCAATGACTTAACAATATTGTATAACCGTGCACGTCAAGCGGCGATTACACAAGAAATTACAGAAATCGTTGGCGGAGCTGCGGCCTTAGAATAGGCGAGCTTCCCCACTGCTGTAATAGTTCGATAGGAGGGAATACAAGTATGAACACAGGACACGTTCTTCAAGTAATGGGTCCAGTTGTCGATGTCCAATTCGACAACAACACATTGCCAGAAATAAACAATGCGCTAACTGTAGAAATCAAACGTCCAAATGAAGAAGCTGTAACGCTTACACTGGAAGTAGCTCTTCACTTAGGTGACAACGCTGTTCGTACAATCGCAATGTCATCTACAGATGGCTTGCAACGTGGCGCAGCCGTAACTGACAAAGGTGCTGCTATTTCAGTACCAGTTGGTGAAGCAACACTAGGTCGTGTATTCAACGTATTAGGTGAAACAATTGACTTAGACGCACCAATCACAGCAGATGTTCGCCGTGACCCAATCCACCGCGAAGCACCTACATTCGAAGAACTTTCAACAAATGTTGAAGTACTTGAAACAGGTATTAAAGTAGTTGACTTATTAGCTCCTTATATCAAAGGTGGTAAAGTCGGCCTATTCGGTGGTGCAGGTGTAGGTAAAACTGTACTAATCCAAGAATTAATCAACAACATCGCACAAGGGCACGGTGGTATCTCCGTATTCTCTGGTGTAGGTGAACGTACTCGTGAAGGGAACGACCTTTACTACGAAATGAGCGATTCTGGCGTTATCAAGAAAACAGCAATGGTATTCGGACAAATGAATGAGCCACCTGGTGCACGTATGCGTGTAGCTTTGACTGGTCTTACAATGGCTGAATACTTCCGTGATGAAATGGGACAAGACGTTCTACTATTCATCGATAATATCTTCCGTTTCACTCAAGCGGGTTCTGAGGTATCTGCGCTTTTAGGCCGTATGCCATCTGCAGTAGGTTACCAACCAACGCTTGCGACTGAAATGGGTCGTTTGCAAGAACGTATCACATCTACAAATAAAGGTTCTGTAACATCTATCCAAGCTGTATATGTACCAGCCGATGACTATACTGACCCGGCTCCTGCTACAACATTCGCTCACTTAGATGCAACAACAAACCTTGAACGTAAATTATCTGAAATGGGTATCTACCCAGCGGTTGACCCACTTGCGTCAACATCACGTGCGCTTTCTCCTGAAATCGTAGGGAAAGAACACTATGATGTAGCTCGTCAAGTACAATCAACATTACAACGCTACAACGAATTGCAAGATATCATCGCAATCCTTGGTATGGACGAGTTGTCTGATGAGGATAAATTGATTGTTGGCCGCGCACGCCGAATTCAATTCTTCTTATCACAAAACTTCCACGTGGCAGAACAATTCACTGGCCAAAAAGGATCTTACGTACATGTAAAAGATACTGTACGCGGATTCAGAGAAATTCTAGATGGCAAGTACGATAAATTACCAGAAGATGCATTCCGACTTGTAGGTCCAATCGAAGAAGTAGTTGCGAAAGCAAAAGATATGGGCGTAGAACTTTAATACTAGGGACTTGGAGGAAAAAATATGAAGACAACTGTAGTCAACATTGTCACTCCTGACGGCCCAGTATACGATTCAGAAGTAAGCATGGTTATTGTGAAGACTGTAACTGGTGAAATGGGTATTCTGCCTGGACATATTCCAACAGTAGCTCCTTTAGCAGTTAGTGCTGTTCGACTTAAAAAAGACAACAGTATGGATGTTGTAGCAGTAAGCGGCGGCTTTGTTGAGATTCGTCCTGATAAAGTGACAATCCTAACACCTTCTGCAGAAGGTGCTGATCAAATTGATATAGCACGTGCGAAGGAAGCTGTAAAACGTGCTGAAAGCCGACTTCAAAGCAAGCAAGATGACATTGATTTCAAACGTGCGGAATTATCTCTAAAACGCGCGATGAATCGTATCAACGTTAAAGAGGGTAACATCTAAGTAATAAAGTGAAACTTCAATTGGCTGGGTTTTCTTCATTCCTTGCTGATAGTAAGTATTCTATTCGGGTTTTTGGAGACAGCGATCTCCATCTGAACTTTTTGATGATGGAAAGTCTTACTGCCCTTTAAGCCGGATAAAATTAACTTTTTAAGCGAGCAGGATATTCTGCTCGCTTTTTTACAAGTATTAAGGAGGGATGTTATGAACACAATTACAACAATGGTTGGCCAAAATGCACTAATTAGCATATGTTCACATATTTTCTTTATTGCTATTACCTTTTATGCATTGCAAGCATTTAGGGTGGAGAACATCTTTAAAAAAAATCATGTATTCCAAATACAGCTTGTTTTTATTTTATTGAGCATTGCCATTGGTGCAACTGTGTCAAATTTCTTTCTTGCAATTGCAGCATGGTCTAAACAATTGCCATATTTATTTAATTAAAGCTATTCTGTATGCAAAAGAAATAATGGCACAAACTGATTATACAAACATTCAATCCGGATGATGTATTATAATAGATGTATGCACTTATACAAATTTGATGCATCATACATTATTTCTTTTGCATAAAGCGTAACATTGCCTGGGAAATAAATTGTCGTAAGTTGTTTTATCCAAGAAAATGACGGGTACCTAAGTTGGGTGCGGAATTTTAGAAAATCTTTACACACTTCCAAAGTATTTTACGTAATATAGGAATACTATAGTTATTTATTCGTAGACTGCTAAAATAGTGTAAACGGTGCTTGTCTTTATCCAGAAAAAGCTGTATTATGTAATTTGCTTTGTTACTAATTATTTACAATGATGATTTAAAAAATGGATGAATTTGATGGACTGAAACATAAATATGGATATTTAGAATAAGTTCGGAGGGACATATTGTGGAGAAAATTGTTGTAAAAGGCGGTAAGGTGTTAAGCGGGAAAGTAAAAGTAGAAGGAGCAAAAAACGCTGTTCTACCAGTTCTAGCAGCATCGTTATTAGCATCTGAAGGAAAAAATATAATTAAAAACGTGCCGAACTTGGCCGATGTTTATACAATAGATGAAGTACTAAAAAGCTTAAATGTTCAATTATCTTTCTCAAGTGAGGAAAATATTGTTGAAATTGATGCTTCGGCACAATTATCATCTGAAGCTCAATTTGAGTTTGTACGCAAAATGCGTGCGTCTATTTTGGTGATGGGTCCGCTTCTTGCCCGCAATGGCTATGCGCGTGTAGCAATGCCTGGTGGCTGTGCAATCGGTTCTCGCCCAATTGATCAGCATTTAAAAGGCTTTGAACTAATGGGAGCTAAAATTTCTACTGGCCATGGCTATGTAGAAGCACACACAGAAGGCCGATTAAAAGGCGCTAAAATTTACTTGGATTTCCCAAGTGTTGGAGCGACAGAGAACATCTTGACAGCTGCTGCGCTAGCTGATGGTACGACAATTATCGAAAATGCTGCAAAAGAGCCGGAAATTGTCGATTTAGCGAATTTCATCAATGAAATGGGCGGTAAAGTAGTCGGCGCTGGTACGGATACAATCCGTATCGAAGGTGTTGAAACATTATATGGTACAATACATTCTATTATTCCTGACAGAATTGAAGCAGGCACATTCATGGTTGCAGCTGCAATTACTGGCGGAGATGTACACATTGAAAATGCAGTACCAGAGCATATGACAGCCTTAATTTCTAAAATGGTGGAAATGGGCGTCGAAATTGAGGAAGAAGGAGAAGGCTTGCGCGTCCGTGCAACACATCCATTAAAAGCAGTTGATGTGAAAACAATGCCACATCCAGGATTCCCTACTGATATGCAATCACAGCTTATGTCTTTAATGCTTGTTGCAGAAGGTGCAAGTGTTATAACAGAAACTGTTTTTGAAAATCGTTTCATGCATGTAGAAGAATTCCGTCGTATGAACGCGAATGCTAAAATCGATGGCCGCTCTGTTATGATTGATGGACCATGCAAATTGCAAGGTGCAGAAGTAGCAGCGACAGATTTGCGCGCAGCTGCAGCATTGATTCTAGCTGGCTTAGTTGCTGAAGGCATTACACGCGTGTCAGAACTGAAGCATCTGGACAGAGGATATGTTAATTTCCATACAAAATTAGCGGCTCTAGGTGCTGATATTGAACGTATCTCTACAGAAGAAGTCTTTGCCAAAGAATTGCAAGTTAATTCATAAAAAATGAAAAAAACTCATTGCATGTATGCACTGAGTTTTTTTATTTTGGGGAAATGTATAAGCCCTTAATCAGAGCCTGTGACCCCAGTGTCAGTAAAAGATCTTCGAGTGGTTCGAATAAGCGGTTGAGTGACTTGAATAGAGACCTGAGTGTCCTAAAAAGGAGCCTGAATGACCCGAATGGAGCCAGTGACCGTAAAAGCGCCTCGAGTGGGTCGAAAAATCAACTGAGTGACCTCAAAAGGAGCCTGAGTGACTCGAATAGAGGCCAGTGACCGTAAAAGTCCCTCGAGTGGGTCGAATAATCAACTGAGTGTCCTGAATAGCAGCATGAGTGACCTCAAAAGGAGCCTGAGTGACCCAAAAAGAGCCAGTGACCGTAAAAGCGCCTCGAGTGGGCCGAATAATCGGTTGAGTGACCCGAATAGCGATCTGAGTGACCCAAAAAGAGGACTGAGTGACCCAAATAGACCCGAGTGTCCGCAAAAGAGCTTCGAGTGGGTAGAAAAATCAACTTAGTGACCTGAATAGCAGCCTGAGTGTCCCAAAAAGAAGCCTGAGTGTCCCTAAAATCATTCCCAAGCCATAATCAACCCACCTCTACCTGTCCTAACCCCAACTCCAACAGTCAAACTGATGCCCCACCTCTTTATGCATAATCAATAAAAACCATACATATAATTCACTATGAAAAAAATACACCTATATATCCTCATTTCAATCGTCGCATTGTTTTTACTGCCAACTATTGTGATTAAACAAAAAGCCAAGGAGAAAGTACCAGTACAAACACACGTCGCACGGCCTTTAAAAAGTGGACAAGATACTGTGAAAGAAAAAGATGGAAGCTGTCCGATTACTATTCAAATAGTGGGCCAAAAGGAAACGTACCCGCTAGAAGAATATATAGTAGGAGTTGTGGCGGCAGAAATGCCCGCTTCTTTTGATTTGGAAGCTTTAAAGGCTCAGGCCATTGCGTCAAGGACATTTGCTTTAAAACGAACAAGCTTCGGCAAAAGTAAGATTGAACCAACTGTTTCTGCCCAGGCTTATGCAAGTCCTGCACAGCGCAAAAAAGATTGGGGTGCCAATTACCAAAAGAACGAAAAAAAGATCCGCAAAGCTGTACAAGCAACAAAGGGACAAGTACTTACTTATAAAAAGGATCTTATTACAGCTATGTTTTTCTCGACTAGTAATGGCCAAACGGAGAGCGCCAAAAGCTACAGTGGACAAGTGGTTCCCTATCTGCAGTCCGTAACTGTGCCAACAAGCGAAAAAGAATCACCGCGTTTTCACACCAACTATACATTCACGCTGATGCAATGGAATAACGCGTTCAATCAACAGTGGACGAAATCTCAAATCTACAATATAAAGATTGCACGGAATTCTTCGGGCAGAGTGAAGTATATAGCTTCGGGTACAAAAAAGTGGACAGGCAGAGAAGTGAGAGAAAAATTGCAGCTTGCTTCATCTGATTTCACCGTTGCTTGGGATACTGACACGAAAAAGGTCAAAGTCCAAACAACAGGATATGGACATGGTGTAGGTATGAGTCAATACGGAGCAAAAGCTCTTGCAGAAAAGGGGGCGAGCTCGAGCGAAATATTGCATCATTTCTATCAACACGTAAAAATAGAAAAATTAAAAAAATCTTCTTCTCTATGTTTAAACTCTCAAGCTATTGACAAGAATAGCAAATGAGGTGATGAACATGAGAGAGGAAAATAAAAAACCTACTCCACAAAAGAAAAATGTAACAAAACAACGCTGGTTCTGGCCAGTTATTTATGCAAGCTTTGCAGTATTGCTTGTTGCCGGTGTTTGGGGCTACTCAGCATTAACCAATTCTTCAAAACCATTGACAGGCAGCAAGTTAACAGCAACAAATGGTGCAAAGTCACCGACTGTCGAAACAAATGCACAAACGGAATCTTTGCAGTATCCATTTAAAGATGCACTTTTAAAAGACGCTAAAGTTGTACAGGACTATTACGATGTAGAAGCAAATGAAGAATCAAGAGCAGGCGCATTGCTTGTCTTTAACCAAACATTTACGACAAGCGATGGCATCTCTATTGCTGTCAACGGTGAAAGCTTTGATGTATTAGCAGCATTAAGCGGTAAAGTAGAAGAAGTGAAGAGTGATCCATTTATCGGGAATGAAATCACGATTTCACATTCGAATGGCATGACAACTGTTTATAGCTCTGTCTCAGATATCGCTGTTAAAAAAGGCGATAAAGTGGATCAAGGACAAGTTATCGGTAAAACAACTGATAACCAATACAACCCAGCTGCAGGAAATCATTTATACTTTGAAGTAATGCAAGAAGGCAAGCACATCAACCCAACAAGTTTACTTGCTTTTTAGAAAATTCAATTCACCCAAGTTCTAAGCATACGATTTTAAACATATGGTAAAGAAACGTTCGTACATTGTGGAAAGGAAGAGAATGTGCACGAACATATTCGCAACCGCTGTTTAAAACTCGGTTTTATGCTGAAGGAAACTAAGCAAACCGTAAGAGCCTTAGCACAAAAGACTGGTTACTCCAAAAGTACCATTCATAAGGATCTTACAGAAAGATTGATGCTGGTGAATGAAGAATTAGCGAAAGAAGTAAGCGAGATCTTAGCTTACCACAAATCCATCCGTCATATACGCGGTGGAGAAGCAACTCGGCAAAAATGGTTGACGCACCATGCCGATAATAAGACACCTTCGCAACAAGATTAGCGGGGGTGTTTTTTTTATTTTGAGCAGGTGGAAAACCCGCCAAAAAGCCCATAATATGGAGAAATAATAGATGTAATTGCGTATAGGCTATGCTAAAATATTCTAGATACATATATATATAAACGTGCGAAAGAACAGTTAGGAAAGGTGAAATTATGTTTTCGAGAGATATAGGAATCGATTTAGGTACGGCCAATGTGCTAATTCACTTAAAAGGGAAAGGTATCGTTTTGAACGAACCCTCCGTTGTAGCACTAGATCAAAAAACAAACGAAGTATTGGCTGTTGGCGAAGAAGCACGCAAGATGGTCGGCCGTACGCCTGGAAACATTGTGGCGATCCGTCCTTTAAGAGATGGTGTCATTGCTGATTTTGATATGACAGAGTCTATGCTTCGCTACTTTATCAATAAACTGAATATCAAAGGATTTATGTCTAAACCTCGTATTCTTATTTGCTGTCCTACAAATATTACAAGTGTTGAACAAAAAGCGATTCGGGAAGCAGCAGAGAAATCTGGTGGACGCAACGTGTTTTTAGAAGAAGAACCAAAAGTCTCAGCAATTGGTGCGGGAATGGATATTTTTCAGCCAAGCGGCAATATGGTTATTGATATAGGCGGAGGCACTACGGATGTAGCAGTCTTATCTATGGGCGACATCGTAACATCAGAATCTATCAAAGTGGCCGGGGATTTGTTTGACCATGATATCTTCCAATATATCAAGAAAAAATACAAACTCCTGATTGGTGAAAGAACAGCGGAGAATATTAAAATCACAATCGGTACAGTCTATCCGGAAGGACGCAATGAATCCATGGAGATTCGTGGCCGAGATTTGGTAACAGGTCTGCCAAGAACTTTAGAAGTCCATTCGCATGAAATTGAACAAGCTTTACAAGAATCCGTATCACTTATCATACAATCAGCCAAAAATGTACTCGAAAAAACGCCTCCAGAGCTCTCAGCAGACATTATAGACCGTGGGGTAATGGTAACGGGCGGAGGAGCGCTACTTCACGGCTTAGACCGTTTATTGGCCGAGGAAATTAAAGTACCTGTCTTCATTGCTGAAAACCCTATGGACTGTGTAGCGATAGGTACAGGAATAATATTAGAAAATATTGACCGAACACCTAAACGTATGAAATAATTAGCCGAAATAAAAAAATGATAGAATCAATAAAAATATACTAAGTAAATTTAATTTATAATATAAAGATTCAACTACGATACTCATTGACGAACGATTACTATATACATTCCAGCTGGAAGGATGAATGAAATGTTTCGTGGATTTTACACGGTCGCTACCGGCATGATTGCAGAGCAGCGGCGCACTGAACTATTATCGAATAATATTGCCAATGCTAATACTCCTGGGTTTAAAGCAGATCAATCAACTATCCGCGCGTTTCCGGATATGCTGATGTCAACCATTACAAAAAGCGGTCCTGCAAATCGCCAGAATGGCTATGAAGGCAGTTCCGTTAAACAAATTGGCGCGCTCGGTACAGGCACATACATGCAAGAAACGCTGCCAGACTATACGCAGGGCCAAATCACCGCGACAGATATGCCAACGGATGTAGCATTAGTAGACGGCAATCTCCCTGTAAACGAAGAAACGGGCACAAAGGGAGCGATATTTTACCGTTTACAAAATGAAGCGGGTAATGAGGCATATACACGTAATGGCAGCTTTACTCTTGATGCTGCTGGCAATCTAGTAAACTCACAAGGTTTATTTGTCCTTTCAGATCAAGGCCAAAAGATTAATTTACAAAGCGATGACTTTCAAATTCGAGAGAATGGGGATGTTTATGAGCAAGGACGAAGAGTGGCTAAACTCGGAATTGCCTATTCTGATGAACCGGATACACTAGCAAAACGTGATGCAGGGCTTTATTATACAAATAATGGTGATAATCTTCCTTCAGCTTATACAGTGAACGGTGTACAATTTTCAACGAAACAAGGCTATATTGAACGCTCCAATGTTGATTCAGCACGCACGATGACGGATATGATGACAGCCTATAGAGCATTTGAAGCAAACCAAAAGATACTTCAAGCATATGACCGAAGCATGGATAAAGCAGTCAATGAAATCGGCAAGGTATAAGCATTGGCTTTGGAGGGATATTAAGTGATCAGAACAATGGCGTCTGCTGCCAATACAATGGGGCAATTACAGCAACAGCTGGATACAATCAGTAACAACATATCTAACAGCAACACGCATGGCTTTAAAGCGAAGGAAACAAAATTTGGCGAACTGCTATACCAACAGTTCGATAATGATGATAAAGATAAAGCACCACGGCAATCACAGCCCGGTATCCGCATAGGGGTCGGAGCAGGTCTTGCACAAGCGCAAATTAATTCAAAACTCGGCACATTTCAACAAACTGGTCGAGTACTTGATTTTTCTTTGTCGAAAGAAAGACAATATTTTAATGTCTTGATGCCAGATGGCAACGCTACTAAAACTGTCTACACTAGACAAGGAGATTTTTATCTCTCACCAACAGATAATGGGAATGTGATGCTTGTCAATAACGATGGGTATCCAATTGCTGATTCTAGAGGAAATGCAATTCAATTGCCGGACGGCGCAAAAGAATTCAGCGTAACAGCAGACGGGAATTTAAATGTTCAGTATAATAATAGAAGTGTTAAAATAGAGTTAGGTGTAACTCAAATTCAAAAGCCGGAGCTAATGGAACATATTTCAGGCACTTATATCGGTTTGCCTGAGAACTTCGGTGAATTTGGTGTTCAAGAAGCTTCAGTGCTCCAAAATTTGCAAGGCGGAAACCGAAACCAAATCGCCATGCAAAATGGTGGTCTTGAAGCATCTAATGTAGATATTTCGAAAGAGATGTCCGATCTCATTAATACTCAGCGTTCATACCAATTTAACGCACGTACCATTACAATGGCTGATCAAATGATGGGGCTAGTAAATGGGATTCGATAAGTAGAGGAGAATTTTGTAATGGCAAATAATACAACAGAACAAAAAACTGAAAATCCAACTCGTGCCGCTAAAACTCGCAAAGAAGCGAAACAGCAAAAGCAAGCAGGTGTTGGAGAAAGAGACGGAAACTGGGTCACTAGAGGTATTTTATCCATCGGCATCAGAATCCTAATTGTTGTTGTTTTACTAGCTATTGCAGTCATCGCCGGAGCTATGATTGGCTATGGCGTTATCGGTGATGGCAACCCATTTGGCGTTTTTAAACCAGAGACTTGGGAACATGTCTTTGATCTTATGAACGGCAAATAGGCAGTTGATTTATAGAGGAGGAAGAGCATTGCTAACTGCAGAACAAATCCAACAAATATTGCCGCACCGCTATCCATTTCTTTTAGTGGACCGGATTACAGAAGTAGAAGAAGGCAAACGTGCTGTCGGCATTAAAAATGTATCAATTAATGAGCCTTTCTTTAATGGGCATTTCCCAGGCTATCCTGTAATGCCTGGCGTACTTATTATTGAAGCAATGGCACAAGTAGGCGGCGTTGCCTTATTGAGTTCAGATGACTTTAAAGGTCGTCTAGCCTTCCTAACAGGTATAGACAACGCACGTTTTAAACGTCAGGTAGTCCCTGGTGACCAGCTTCATATTGAAGTAGAATTCACAAGAATTCGCGGCACAATGGGAAAAGGCCATGCAAAAGCAACTGTGGATGGAGAGCTTGCTAGTGAAGCGGATATCCTATTTGCAATTGGACCTGCAGCTCCAAAAGAATAAAGTCCTGCTTTTAAAAAGTTTTTTTAGTTGTAAGGATAGTTTTCCTCTTTCCGTTCATACTATTCTTGAATCGCACACAGCGTGTCGTGGTTTAAGATTATATGCTGGAAGGAGGATTTTAGTATGTGGAGAAAATCAGCAGGCGTTTTAATTTGTACTGCCATTCTATTGGTTGGGTGCAATAACAAAAAAGCAGTAGAAGATACACGTACGGAAACACCGATGGAGGACGTCAACCGTGATGTTAACACTGGCAATACAGATGACGGCGTTACAAATGACGGTGTAAACAACGGCGCTCAAAACGGCAGTACAACAACTGACATTGAGCAAGGCGTGAACAATGGCATGACAGACGTTGAAGAAGGCGTCAATGATGTCACTGAAGATGTAGAACGTGGCGTTAATGATGTGTTGCCAGGCAACCAGCCAACACCTAATGACCGTATGGTAACAGATGATGAAGCTACAAACGGCAATAATGTACATCATGATAACGATGACAATAAATAGAAAGGGTTAACACCCTATAGAAAAAAGATGATTTCTGTTAAGAGATCATCTTTTTTTCGTGTTTTTATTTTAATTTTTTTCGATTATGTAAATCAGACTTGAATCGTTCAAGCAATACATTGCCCGTTAAGCCCTCTTCTACAAGTTCAAGCAATAGCTGCTCAGCGTACTGCCTTCTGTTGGAATTTAGTGTACCTTTCAACAAGACAGATACATGGCCAGTATCGGGCATTTCCGTAATGTTATGGACAACAACACGGAAGTAAGCAGGTTCATTGTCCGGATAAGAAATCACTGCACGGACGTCAAGGATGTCATCTGTCCCAAGATATTTAGCAAAATCGTCGGCATACTGAGCATCCATATACATCTCTAGAATCCAATATTTATGGCTATTTTCTTGATTGATAATAATCCCGTCTATGAGCGGGTATGACGTGAACTGATTTTCTTCTAACAACTCTAATGATAGCATTTTGAATGTCTTTATAATAATCACCGCCAATCTTTCAAAAAATATAGTATATGACACAAATGTTAGTTATGTTTGATGATTCCGAGAATTTTTGCTTTATTATTTGGTCTAGATAGTAGATGTCATTATTATAACATGAAAAAAAGCTAAAATAGATTTTTACGTTTTTTCCTGCATGAGGAAAACAGCATAACGCTCCGTTTCTCCAGAAACAAAATTGAATATCGAATCAAAATATAGGTTGAAATTTGTTTTCGCTATTTTGCTAAAACGTAGCCACTTCCGTATGATAGGTATAACTTAAGCGGGAGGAGGTGAAGGGGTGAATCAAGTTGCTCTTGTGGGGAGGATAACAAAAGATCCAGACTTGAGGCGATTAGCGGAAGGTAGGATGGCAACAAGCTTTACCATTGCCATAAATCGCAAGTTCAAAAATGCGAATGGTCAGGTTGAAGCTGACTTTGTATCTTGTGTTGTATGGGGCAAGCTCGCTGCGAATGTTGTCAAGTATTGCGGAAAAGGCTCATTAATTGGGGTTGGTGGCCGGTTGCAATCAAGGTCTTATGACCGTGACGATGGTAAGCGAGTATATTTAACAGAAGTGGTAGCGGATGAAGTTCGTTTTATCGCATTGAAGAACCGCGAAGAACATACACAAAAAGGAACTCAGAGGGCAACAACTCAAAATAACGTACCACAGGGCTTTGTATTACCGACAGAAGAAGTAGAAGGGTTGCCGATTGTATAATGCGGCAAAGGTTGTAATGATAGCTCCTATGGCAAGACCGCGCCAATGGGTTTGATGAATTGTTCTAAATAAAAAATTCAACCAAATGATCATCCACAGAACAATTCAAAAAAGGCTATTACAGGTACAGGGAAATTATGTGATGAAAGTAAAGCGTATTAAACAAATGTCTATGGGGAAGACAGCGGATGAAGTCATCGATTGTATGACTTTATCTGTACATAATAAAAAGGTTCTGCTGTAAATAGCAGAACCTTTTTTAATTTGGCTAAAAGTTAAATGACAATAAATCCTTGATCTCATTGTCATTTAGTTCCGTAATCCATTGGCTGGATTGGATTAATTCTTCCGACAACGATTGCTTTTCGGTTAATAATGTATCAATTTTTTCCTCTACCGTCCCAGTCGTCATGAACTTATGAACATGGACAAATTGGGTTTGGCCAATCCGGTACGCACGGTCTGTTGCTTGGTTTTCAACTGCTGGATTCCACCACCTGTCTGCATGGAGAACATGGTTAGCTGCAGTTAAATTCAGGCCTGTGCCCCCAGCCTTTAAGGACAAAATGAAAATGGGGAATTCGCCTTTTTGGAAAGACTCGACAAAATAATCACGCTGATTTTTTGGCATGCTGCCTGTTAAAAATGGCGCATCTATATCGTAGAGTTCTGTTAGACAATGCTGTATGAGCTGTCCCATTCCAATATATTGTGTAAAGATTAGGCACTGCTCACCATTGCCTGCAATATCGCCAGCCAGCGTAATAATACGATCCAGCTTCTCAGAGCGTTCCATCATTTCTTTGGCGTTCTCGAAAGGCTCCTTTAAATAAAGAGCAGGATGGTTACACAGCTGCTTCAACTTATTAAGCATCTTTAAGATAAGCCCTTTTCTTTCAAAGCCTGAGAGTGTCTCCAGTTTTTGCACCGTTTCTTGTATAAAGCTTTCATAAAGCACGGCCTGCTCCTCTGTCAGTGGGCAATATTCCCGTTGTTCCACTTTGTCAGGCAAATTGAGCATAAGGGCAGGATCCTGCTTGGTACGTCGCAGCAGGAACGGCTGGATTTTCTTACGTAAACGGTGTTTATGGACTTCTGAATCATCTCGCTCAATCGGCGCTATATATTCTTCCTGGAAGCGTGAAAAGCTGCCCAGATAACCTTTGTATATAAAATCAAAGATCGCCCATAGTTCAGATAATCGGTTTTCAACGGGTGTACCAGTCAATGCTATATGATGTTTTCCACGCAATTTTCGAATCGCCTTCGATTGTTTTGTGTGCATGTTTTTAATGTTTTGCGCTTCGTCTAGCGTAACATTTGACCATTCTATTTTTTCAAGCATTTCTACATCCTGGGTGATGGTACCGTAGGTTGATAACACAATTTGCGGTTTTTCACGCTGCAAATGATCGTAAAATGTTTGGTCCTTCAAACGTGTTGGACCATAATGCATATAGACCTTTAGGGTAGGAGCAAATCGTGCTAATTCTTTTTGCCAGTTGCCAAGCACAGAGGTTGGACAAATAATCAGAGATGGTGATGCTTCTTTGTTTTCATCATAGATATGCAGCAAATAAGAAATAAGCTGTACGGTTTTCCCGAGACCCATATCATCAGCTAAGCAAGCACCGAATTGTTGGTCGTGCATAAAGGATAGCCATTCAAATCCTTCTTGTTGATAAGGACGTAATTCTGCATGTAGATTTTGAGAGATGGGAACTTGTGGCAGTCCTTTTTTATCCACAAGTTTCTTAACATACTCTCGCAGGGACTTTTGCATTTCGAATTGGAAGAATGGATCATCTGCTTCCTCTTCTTCCTCGTCGTCAAGCGGGATGGTTAGCTCTTCCGGCAACTCTTGGAACAAAAGATCTTTCACTGTCCAATTCTCCGATTCGGCTTTATCCATCAGCTTGCGAATCTCTTGCATCCACTGTGCATCTACGCGTACCCATTCTGTACCAGCTCTGATGAATTCACGATTATCATTCACCATCTGTTGGAAGTCTTCCATTGAAATCTCTTGGCCATTTAAAGATAGCTTCCAGTTAAATGTTAAGATTTCTTGCAGGCCGGCAGCTGATTTATAGTTTGATGCAGTATTCGCGGTTGCCCGCACTTTGAAGCGAGAGTCCTTCAGCTCTTTCAGCCATGCAGGCAGAACAATTTCAAAACCTAATGCTTGAAGCCTCGCGAAATCTGACCGTAAAAACTCTCGAACATCCGCATCTTTTAACCGAGATGAAAGGAACTTCTCAGAGTCAACGTCTTGCATATATGCTTGATCTCTCAACAGGTCGATCATTTGCTGTTGCAACTGATGAATGCCGATTGCATAGTTCTTCCACTTTTCAGGAAGAGCATTTTCAATTTTCAAGGTACGTTTTCGCACTGGTGGAGCCCAGTAATTCATACTTTTCTTGCCTCGAATGACGGTTTCAAGATGCCATTCATCTTCGTTTTCTGCTGGCTCTCTTAGCCTCATGCCAACATAAATCTCATCCTCAACAGTTTTGGAATGGATAGGCCAACCGCCATTTCGGAAATAAGATAAAAGGGAAGGGATTTCTCCAATGGCAAGCCCCAATTCGACTAGCTTTTGGGCCAAGGCTGTATTCACTAATTGTGAAGCTTGTTCGTTAATTGGCAATTGGAGGGCAAGCTGGTCTTCTTGCACTGATACATAATCCCAAAGATCCTCGCTATACCAATATTTTGACGCAGTAGAAGCTGCCTCTATCCTTTCGTTTGAAGCCTTATCTGCTCCTTCAATAGAAATAAAAGGATGCCTTTGCTGGGCTGAGAACAGCTCGATGAATTCCAGTGGTGTCACTGTAACCGTATCGTCTGTATGGACTGCTGTTAGGCCATAAAAGGATGCCTCGTATTGATAAAAAAGGAAAGATAGCCACTCATCAACATTCATAGGTGTGCCGTGCTCATCAAGCGATTGGATCGTGTAGGACTGGCCATTTTCAGTTTTGATTTCCACTAGCAAGGTTTTCAAAAATGAAGCTGGCACTTTTGATTGTAATGTCATAGCTTGAGGTTTCCTTTCTCGATTTCTTCTTGCAATGCTCGCAGGCGCTTATATTGCTTTTTCGTTTGGTCGATGTATTGATTCCAAAACTCGTTCTTTCCGCTTTTTTTGGCAGCGGTCTTCATTTTTTTCCATACTTGTACTGCCTGTTTATAATGCTGACGGGATTTTTGGCCCAATTCATTCATCGCCAAAGAATGGTATAGCGGCAAAAGTACTTCCGGTTTTTGCTCTACGACTGTTTTGAGACCGCAATTTTCCAGATATCCGAGTGAGGAAGGGAAGCGGTGATGAAGTGCCGACCATTCAGTGAATCGACCGCGTTCAACTAAAAAGAGCGAATAGGGCTGCAACCCATACGTGCCTGCTGCTGCAAATAAAACTTCCGCTTCTTCGTCATTAAGATTGATATAAGAACATAGCCTATGGAAAGCCCCCACAAAGTTTGGGCGGTAACGAATTGAAATATGGTTATTTATAAAAGTATCTAAGTGAGGAAGCATTGTACGCAAAATCATTGAAAGTGCTTCATAATCGTTATTGTGTGCGGCAAATTGAGCCAAGTCGAGCCATAGCAGCAGGTCTTCCGAGTTCATCTTCGAAAGCTCACGACCTAGTTCCTCATAATTTTTCAGCATAATATAAAACATAGACTCTATGCTTTCAATACGAACATCATCCGCTACTTGCGTAGTTTGCCGGATTGTTTGTAGCTCATTCTCACGTCTCGCTTTTTCGTTAAACATTGATTCCCAGAAGTTCTTGTAAATCATTAAACGATGTCCAAAAAAGCCCTTTTCCTGCAAAGTAAATCGGCGAACCATCGCCTGAAGTGTATCGTAAAATGGATCTGTTGCAAAAAGACGGGATTTTGAAGAAGTCGTCCGTATATGCTCCCTAATATTTTCCTTTTCGTTATCGATAAAGCGAATGATATAGCCACCATAGGATTTATGGACATCTTCTAAGTGCTTCCACGTATGAATTACTAGTGCCATATGTGTGAAAAGCTTAAACAAACTTTGCCATTCGCGTTCGAGAGGCGTCTCACGAAAAACTTGGCGCTGCATATCTTGAAAAATACTCTCCAGCAAGTATGGAGTGAGCGATGTTTGACGAAATAAGTTGGCCTTATACACTCTTTCTACTAGAGCTAACCAAGATTCAGGCGACCGTTCATCTTTTAGGAGATGAAGCTGTGTAGATTTACTTCTGCGGAAGTTATCTAGCCAGTCTGATAAAGAGTCAATATATTGATACAGAACAAAAATGGCTGCCACTTTATGGCGGCACCATATTTCTCTTGGACAGTTGCATGATATGCGATCAGTATTCATGTTTAATTGAACTAGTGTTGGCATAGCGTCTTGCACCACAAATTGAATTGTATTTTGTGTTTCGCTAAACGTGTTGATTTTCACATAATTATGGCGCGCCAAAAAGGCTGCACGCCGTACTAATTCTTCATCCTCAGCATCGCTGGCATGAAGTTGTAAAGCTATTTCGGCCATTTGATTGCGTATAAAGCCTTCATATCTGTTGGCCACTTCAGAAATATTCATATTCATAGTGATCGCTCCTGAAAAAAACTTTCCTTTCATTATATCGCTATTTAAGGTCTGCCGTAAATGCCTTTGAACCGTTTCGCCAAAAGCCTTCATAATTGTGCAAATGAATTTAAAAACATTCAGAAAAGGCGACAAAGATTTTTGTGTCATGATTAAAGGTTACATGATATATTGTTAATAATCAGAATATTCCTTATAAGGAGGGGAATAGAATGTTGGAAGTGAAAAGAATGGAACCATTCTACACAAAGCGAGATGGCGCAAGGCTCAAAATGGTTTTTGCCTATCAATATTTCTCCATAATAAAGGACGAAGAAGTATTTCATTTCATCCCTATAGAAGGTAAGGAAATTGTGATTAATTTATCCACTTTGCGCATCGAGAATTTGTCAGAAGTCTTTGTATTTCAAAAAGGCAGCCGTTTTCTTCGATTGCCCTTACATGAATTGATGTTAACATCGGATGTAAATAAACATTTGGAGTTAATATTAGATGATCTTGAATTAAAAAGAGATGAACAGCTGAGCGCCCCTTCAGAGATGGATTTGCTGATAAAAGAACTGGAAGACATTAATCGCTTACAGTTGATTGACAAAGCACTAGCAGAGCGAGATGAAGAGTTATTCTATACTCTTGCAAAAGAGATCGCACCAATGGAGGACGCACAGGTTGAACAATAAGTTAAACAATTAAGAAGCACCTAATCTCTAAAGATTGGGTGCTTTTGCTATATAAAAAAATTATCTATTATAATTAGGGGAACATTATCCAATTAAGAGAAGGATAAATAGCAAGATTAATAGTATGGCGAGGAAACAACAATAAACCCATATGACGGCATCCATAAAGTCGAAACCTAAACGTTTCCACAACCCTCTCATCCCAATCCCTCCGTCTTCACACTGCCTTACTCATAGATATGAAGAGTTAAGACCTTTTGTGACTAATGACAGAAAGGGTCGATGGAATAGTGGTGTATATGCATTGGTGTAAAACACAGAATAAAAGAAGTTAAAAATAAAATTGAGTGAAGGACAATGGAGGAAATCATCAGACGGCAGGTATATGGAGTCAGTAACTGAACGCTACCGGAGTATAGGTAAGCGGTTACGGAGTTACTGAATCTCCATCAGGGATTCTTCATCAAACAACATATCCCTGCCCTGTGAGTTGGATAAGACTTTCCGAAGCACACGATGATGAATTTCTTCCTCAAGAATGCGGATGAATTCAGGGTTCAAATTGTTTCTTTTGGCATCTTTATATGCTTGAACCAATAATTTGTCTGATAATGTATCCATAAACTTCCCTCCTTCTTTTTTTTGAAAATGCTGGTTCTATATGGTCAAACGAAAGAATATTATTGTAGGTTGCTTGGGTGTACACCTAATTTAACAAATCGCTTCCAGCAAAACAATATGCCCTTTATCCACAAGAAATAGTGGATAAGGTGTGATTAAACTGTGTGGAAAAATAGGAAACCACTTGACTATGAGTGTGGACATTGTGTATAAACTTATCCACAGAAGACAGAAATATCGAAATTTGTCGAAAACTTTTTTATGAATAATAGTTCTATCATAAAGATTAGGTTAATTTATAACTATTTTGGTTCAATTGCTAAAGAAATGAAAGGTTCAAAAATAATTTCCAACACCTTAATAAATATCCAAATAAACAAATACTAAACCTTTTATAAGAAAATTTTCCAATTAATTTTTAAAAATATATAATTCGTTGAGCAGAGCTATCTGTTATCTCATACTCACCGAACTTACGTTTCATTATAACAAAGAACAAAGGTTCGATTCAATAGACAATGCATTGTTTTTATCTTTTGAGAGGCAGTATGAAGAAGATTTTGTATAACTAAGATGAAAAGAGCGAACCCTATCCTAATCTATACGTCATGTAAGAATGATCAAGCAATTTAGAGCTATTTGGCGCTAGTAGAACATACAATGAAAATATGCTACAATTAGTGCCAATACGACAAGGTAATAATGTAGCATAATGCATACCGGCTAGTGCCGGAATTTCAAATAAGAAGAGGTGCTATACAAATGATTTATGCTGGAATACTAGCAGGCGGAAAAGGCACGCGAATGGGCAATGTGCCAATGCCAAAGCAATTTTTACACTTAAATGAAAAACCAATCATTATCCACACAATTGAGAAGTTTATACTAAATAAAAAAATCGATACTATTATTGTTGCAACTCCAAAAGAGTGGATACGTCACACTACCGATACATTAGTGAAATATGGTCTAACAATGCCAAACATTAAAGTAATCGAAGGCGGCACAGATCGTAACGATACCATCATGAACATCATTTCATATATTGAAAGCGTTTCGCCGGTCAGCGATGAAGATATCATCATTACACATGATGCGGTAAGACCTTTCTTGACGCACCGCATTATCGAGCAAAATATTGAAGAAGGCTTAAAAAATGATGCTGTGGATACTGTTATCAGTGCGATTGATACAATTGTAGAATCAACAGACGGCGAATATATCTCGTCTATTCCAATCAGATCACATATGTATCAAGGGCAAACCCCACAAACCTTTAAAATTAATAAATTAAAGCAAATTTATAGTATGCTTAGCGAAGAAGAGAAAGAAATCCTTACAGATGCGTGTAAAATTTTTGCCATCAAGGGTCTTCAAGTCAAATTAGTGCGTGGTGAAACATTTAATATCAAAGTGACAACTCCGTACGATTTAAGTGTTTCCAACGCAATATTGAAAGGAAGTATGGATAAGTGATTAACCAAATTTATCGCCTCGTATCACCAAGACAAATTGAAGTCACTTACAAAGACAGCTCTATAACAGCGGAAAAAGTGGTTGTACGCCCTACACATCTTTCTATTTGTGCGGCGGACCAACGCTATTACACAGGAACGCGCGGCGAAGAAGCAATGAAGAAAAAGCTTCCGATGGCCCTTATCCATGAGGGTGTTGGTGAAATCGCTTATGACCCGCAAGATGAATTCCCTGTAGGCACAAAGGTTGTTATGGTACCGAACAAGCCTACAGAAGAAGATCCTTATATTAGAGAAAATTATTTGACTACAAGCCACTTCAGATCAAGCGGCTATGATGGATTTATGCAGGATTATGTATTTATCCGCCGCGACCGTTTAATTGTATTGCCGCAAGATATTGATATGAATGTTGCTGCCTATACAGAACTTGTTTCTGTTGCTGTGCATGCTATCACTCGTTTCGAAGAAAAATCCATTAAACGCCGCAGTTCATTCGGCGTTTGGGGAGACGGCAATCTTGGTTTTATTACATCTTTATTCTTAAAAACACTATATCCTGATTGTAAAGTGACGATCTTTGGGAAAACAGATTACAAATTAAATCAATTCTCATTCTGTGATGAAGCGATTTACATTAATGATATCCCAGAAGGCTATGAAATTGATCATGCCTTCGAATGTGCTGGAGGCAAGGGAAGCCAATATGCAATTGACCAAATCATTGATGTCATCAAACCAGAAGGCTCTATTGCATTGCTTGGCGTTAGTGAATATCCGGTAGAAATCAATACGCGCATGGTATTGGAAAAAGGATTAACACTTATCGGTAGCAGCCGAAGCGGTGTGGCCGACTTCCAACGTACAGTGGATATTTATAAAGAACATCCAGAAATCGTTGAATATCTAGCTACTTTAATTGGACAAGTCTTCCACGTGACATCTGTACAAGATGCGCTTAGTGCATTTGAATCAGACCTTTCTAATTCATGGGGCAAAACCATCATGAACTGGAAAATCTAAAAATGGGTATTGGCAGAACCATTCAGTACAAAATATTAGCGCTTTATAGGCTGATCTATCGATGCTGTTATCGTCTGGCATGCATGGGGAAGTCTGTAAAGTCAAATAAGGTTGTCATTCCTTTATATCGCCAAGACGAGCTTGAAGGCAACTTGAAGGCAGTATATGAAGAAATGAAAAAGACTCACCCAGAGCTGCAATTTCATATTATCAAGCCGAACAACAAGATTAGCGTAAAGTTGTTTAAGGAAATCAATATGATTGCAGATGCCAAAATTATCTTGTTGGATGATTATTACTTGCCGGTTTATTTAATCAATCCTCGAAAAGAAACAGATATAGTGCAACTTTGGCATGCAGCAGGCGCTTTTAAGAAATTTGGCTATAGTACGGTCAACACAAAGTTTGGTCCAAGTAGCAGTTATTTAGACGTTGTGCCAATCCATTCGCATTATACCCATGTATTCGTATCTTCTGAAAACATGATTCCGTATTATGCAGAAGCATTTCATATGCAGAGAGACCGTATTTATCCAGTTGGCGTGCCGCGCATTGATTACTTTAGCGATCAAGCATTTGTAGAAAAGACGCGCGATCAGATATTAAAGACCTTGTCTGAAAAACAGCGAGGGATGGTTAAAATACTGATTGCGCCTACATATCGCGCTGGAAGCAGCTCAAAGGAATCTGATCTCGATATCGTAGAAGAGTTGATCAAGACGGCCGGACATCTTGACAAGGACAAGCTAATTGTCTTTGTAGGTCATCCGTATATTGACCATAGTCATTTCGAGGTGCTTCAAAAAACGAGCAACATCATCGTTGACGGGCAGTTTTCTACAAATGATTGGATGCTTGTGGCAGATGCTTTCATCACTGATTATTCTTCGGCCATATTTGAATTTGCGCTATTCCACAAGCCATTAGCGCATTATGTACCAGACTTAGAAGCCTATACAAAAAATCGCGGGTTATATAATGACCTTCATAACATTTCAGACGGTGCTATTTTGAGAAGCAGGTCAGCACTGATCGATTGGATTAACAGTCGGCATACAGGCGAATCATATGATACCTCTCGCATGGTAGAATATAATTTTTCCCAAACCTCACATATTGCAAAGAGCATTGTTGAGCAATTGTTTAAATAAGCAGCAGACAAACATTTTCTTGTTTGTCTGCTTTTTTAAGGATTTAGGAGAATTTTCCGTCTTTTATAAATATAATTGTTCAACTATTCCGAATTGAACACTATAATGGAATGATAGAGAATTAGGGAAAGAGGGAATTGCTATGCCATTATCATTGAATCCACAAATCCATCGAATCGGTTTGCCCGGAATTCGAAAGTTTTCCAACCTTCTAGTAAACTTTCCAAATGCCATTAATTTAACCATAGGCCAACCTGATTTTGCGCCACCAGAGGCTGTAAAAAGAGCTGGTATCTATGCACTCGAAAATAATCTAACTACTTATTCCGTGAATGCTGGTTTAGTAGAACTTCGGAAAGCAGTCTCTACATTTTTAGCTGATAAATATCAATGCCAGTATGATGCAAATACTGAAATCCTTGTGACGAATGGGGCTTCTCAGGCAATTGATTCAGTGCTCCGTACGATTTTAGAGGAAGGCGATGAGGTTATTTTGCCTGCTCCTATTTATGCAGGCTATGAGCCAGTTATCTCGTACTCCGGTGCAAAAACGGTTTATTTGGATACGACAGACACCGGTTTTCAACCATCTGCGACCAAACTAAAAGAGCTCATTACCCCTAAGACTAAAGCGGTGATCTTTAATTTCCCATCGAACCCAACAGGTGCCACGATTACACCCGATCAAATGGATGCATTGGCAGAAGTGCTAAAAGAAGAGGACATCTACATTGTATCTGATGAAATTTATAGCGAAAATACATTTAGCGGGGAACACCGTTCATTTGGCTATTATCCCGAACTAAAAGATCGCCTTTTTCTTATTCATGGTTTATCTAAGTCCCATGCTATGACGGGTTTCCGTATCGGTTTCCTGCTTGCCGATGCTCCACTTATTCAAGAAGTAGTGAAAGTGCATTCCTTCAATGCTATCTGTGCCTCTGTTCCCAGTCAATATTCAGCCATTGAAGCACTGACAAATTGCAGGAATACGCCTGCCATTATGAATGAAAGCTATATACGACGTAGAGATTATGTATACAAAAGGTTAAAGGCAATGGGCATTGATGTACAGCTGCCAACTGGTGCATTCTATATCTTCCCATCCATCAAAAAATTCGGCCTTACTTCTGAAGAATTTGCTGTACGTTTACTGAAGGAAGCCGGTGTCGGTACCATCCCAGGTTCTGTCTTTACTCCGTATGGAGAAGGCTACCTCCGCATCACATATGCCTATTCAGATCAAGAATTGGAAGAAGGCATGAATCGTCTTGAACGTTTCATACAAACACTCTCATGATATGCGCTTATAATCAAAACTAGATAAGACAATTAAGAAGGACATCACTATGTGTTGCCCTTCTTGAAGTTGCTCCATATTTGTTTAATGTATATAGACTAAAAAACCCCCTAACTAGTATAATTTTGTATGAAAATTTAAAATAATGAATAATTATTTAAAAATATATGCTATATTAAAAATAGAAATATGTGGATGGAGAAAGTGCTGAAGGGAGTGTTTTTTTGAGTTTATATTTTACATATTTAATAGCTGGTCTTGCAATTGCAATGCCTGTAGGAGCTATGACGGTGGAAATGACGAAACAAGGTCTGAAAAAAGGATTTATGCAAGGATGGGCTGTAGGGTTAGGTGGAATGACGGTCGATTTCCTATTAATCATTGCCTTATATATGGGATTGGCATCTATACTTTCTATATCTTATATACAAATACCAATGTGGCTGATTGGTGCTTTTTTCTTAGCTTATTTAGGGTATGATTCTATTAAAAACTCAAATCAAGACATTGCACTTGCTGGTGATAAATCGAATGTATCATTTTTTAGCTCCTATCTTAATGGCTTATTCGTAGCTCTTTCACCAGGAAATCTTATGTTTTGGATTTCTGTTTTTGGCGCTGTACTTTCTGATTCCTATGATATGACTCAACCAACGAAATTTTTAGTTGTTGGAGCGGGGATATTAAGCGGAATTTTACTTCATGATATTGGTCTGCTTTCTATTGTTGCTGTAACAAGGAAAGTGATGAATCAAACCATGATCAAATGGGTATCGGTTATTGCTGGGTGTATTTTATTATGCTTTGCAGGGTATTTCCTAGTTGAGTTTGTGTTAGCGACAAAGAGACTACTAGTGAGCTGAAAAAAGGACAACACCTTTAATGTGTTGTCCTTTCTTAGACAGAATAAGTTCATTAGAAATCAGACTTTATTATAGCTTCTAATGCTTTTTTTAACGCTTCCGTATCGCTTTCAGTTAAATCTTGAAGAACCTTATCATTTAGCTTATTTGTGGCTACCTCTACTTCTTCTCTGATTTCATTCGACTTTTGAGTAGCTATGACCAAAACATTTCTACGATTGTTTGGATCTACCGAACGTTCTATTAATCCGGCCTTTTGCATTTTATCTAATATTCCCGAGACTGTAGGGGCTTCTAAGTGGACCATTTCTCCAATTTGCTTAGGGGATAATTGTCCTTCTCTCCACAGACAATTCAACACACCATATTGAGCTGGTGTCACGCCATATTCCTCTAATAGCTTGCTGAAGTATTTAAACACTTTATTTTGACTTACGCTTAGTAAAAAATTGATACACTCTTTTAATTCCATTAAATCTCCTCCAAATTGACATTACCTATAATATCATGGTAACTTTTGTAATGAAATAGTTTTGTATCAGAAGTATTTTGTAGCAAAAGGAGGAAGATATCTATGGATACATTCAAGGCAATAGTGGTAAAGGAACAAAAAGATCAGGTCATTTATGGGTTAGAGGATGTTCATATGGACGCTCTTTCTGAGGGAGAAGTGTTAATTAAGGTAGCATACTCTTCCATAAATTATAAGGATATGTTAGCCGTTCAAAAAAATGCAGGAGTGATACGGAATTATCCAATGATACCTGGTATTGATTTAAGTGGAACTGTTGTTAGTTCAACAGATAGCCGATATACAGAAGGTCAGAAAGTATTGGTTACAGGCTTTGGTACTGGAGTGAGCTATACAGGCGGGTTTGCAGAATATGCGAGAATACCAGGGGATTGGATTGTTCCATTGCCAAACAACTTAACCTTAAAGGATGCTATGGTTTTTGGAACAGCTGGATTTACGGCCTCCCTCTCTATCATGGCTTTAGAAAAGAAAGGCTTGGATGTAAACAAAGATGCTAGAATCCTAGTCACTGGCTCAACCGGTGGAGTAGGTAGCGTAGCTTTACAGATTTTATCTAAAATAGGTTACAAAAATATCGCTGCTTTAGTTCGAAAGGATTATCAGGCAGAGGTCGCAAAGTCTTTAGGAGCAACAGAGATCGTTTTTGCACATGAATTAGGGGAACTGAATAAACCGTTGAATAAGCAAAATTTTGACTTTGTCCTAGACACTGTGGGCGGCGACATTGCTTCTGTCCTCATTCCTCAAATTTCTTATGGTGGTAGTATGAGTATGTGTGGAAATGCAGGGGGTATAAAAATATCATCAACTGTGTTGCCATTTATACTGAGAGGAATAAGCCTTTTGGGCATTGACTCAGTAAATGTACCAATTGAAGATCGCCCTGCTGTTTGGGAGAGAATAGCCAATGACTGGAATATTTCTCAAACGACCTTAATAAATGAAATCTCGCTTGATGAAGTACCACAAACAATTGAAGCTATTAAAAATGGTCAGCATGTAGGTAGAACGATTGTTAAATTTTAGAAGTACTATCTAATTGTTTTTCAATAATTGTTCCGCTCCAGACGGCGCTTTCCGCGAGCTTGGCATCAATCTCCTCATGCAGGGTTTTAGCTCAAGCTTTTCCCACAGGGGTCGCCGTCTTCCGCTACAATTGCATTCAAAATTCATGTTGAATACCCGATACCCGTATACATCTTGTTTGTATACGGGTATTTTTCTTACACATTAATGAGGGTTTAATCTCCCCAATAATTTTTCATTAAAGAAACGGACCAATCCGGTTGTCTTACTTCATTTCTAGGCAAAAATTCCTTCATTACAGGCTTAATATCAATAATAGGTGTGCCGTCGATTGCATCTAACCCCTTTACAATGAAGGATCGCTGTTTTAGTTCAATCAGCTCAACGATCGTGACACCTATTTTATTCGGCCTGTTTTTTCCCCGTTGCGCAAAAATGCCGACCTCTGGATAATTTGTATTGTTTCTTGGATGTCTTGCTTCATACTGAATTTTATCGTCTGAAACCTTATCAAAGTAAAAAATGATTTCTAGATGTGAGAATTCATGAATGCCTCTTAGTAAGGCTTCATCTATATTTTCCACAAGTTCAATTGTTGATATGACTGGACCCCATTGATCATCCGCAATATCCTTTCTTGTATTGTTAACAAAGGCAATTGGTTCAATCGTATACTGCATATAGACCCCTCCTTCTAAATAAAAAATTCTCTCTAATTTAATTATATACGGACTTTTTATTTGTTAATTGTTTTTCTTCTACTTAAAAACCTAATGTTGCCTATAAAATCATTGATAAAAGATTATAAAATACTAAATTGGGATATAAGGAAAAAATGGATATACTATGAGTGGAGGTTTTGGATATGAAAAAAGTAACCGTAGCAGTTCCCGTGTATAATGCTGAACAATATATTGAAACATGCTTGAATTCAATTGTAGAACAATCTTTAAATAAAGATGAGTATGAGGTTATTGTCGTGGATGATGCATCAACTGACCGGACGCAGAGCATACTTGAGTATTTCAAAATGCGCTACCCATCGCTCATCCAAACAATTTATCGCAGAGAAAATTCGGGCGGTGCCAGTGTACCGAGAAATGAAGCAATCGCCATGGCGCAAGGCGAGTATATCTTTTTTGTCGATAGTGATGACTATTTGGGTGCAGAAGCCCTAGAAAGAATGTATGCATATGGCCATGCAAACAATTCCGATATAGTGATCGGTAAATATGTCGGCGTGAAGGGTAGGAAAGTACCGGAAGCTATTTTTGCCAAAGGGAATTTAGAGAAGGCAGAAATACTAGATGACAGCCTGTTCTATGCCTTGTCAGCCCTCAAAATGTTCAGATTAGAGAAAGTGCGTGCGTTGCAGCTATCTTTTGACGCAGATGCCATTGTAGCAGAGGACCAAGCATTCACAGTTGCCATGTATTGCAATACAGAGCAAATCTCAATTGTAGCTGATTATGATTGCTACTTTGTGACGAAGCACGAGGATGGACATTTATCGGAAAATGAACTAAATACAGATTTATATTTTCGTTTAATGGCTGACATCCTTCATTCCATATATCAAGGTTCTGTCGGAGATACAGAGTACAAGCATAAACTGGCGGGCAAATTTGTGACGCGCATGTTCCGACATGGACAATCAAAGGATTTCTTCAAGAACAAGCACATGACAATGGGACAAAAGAAAGAATGGCTTCTTGCCTTCTCACGTTTTATCAACGAGAACATGCCTGAGGAAGCAGACCAATACGTAACAGCTACATTTAGTGAAAGATTATACTATATTCGTGAAAATGATTTATATAAACTAACAATTGCGGAAAAGCTAAGAACCTTAACCACAGATGTCAAAAAGCTTAGAAAAGAAAATAAAGAGTTGAAAAAAGAAATCAAAAAGTTAAAATCAGAAAAGAAATCACAAAGCGGTAACAAAACAGAAGGATGAGAAGAATAGCACAATTTGTCGTGATTTAGTGGAATCCACTGGAACGAATGAAGAAAAAACTTTATAATGTAGAAAGTTATACGGCAAAAAGGTGTGGCGAATGAAGCGATTACAGAAACAACACAATGACGCCATAATATTTTCATTAAACGGTAAAAGAGGTACATGCATTGAAGAAGCTAAAAAAAGTGAAAAAGAAATTTCGGAAGAAACTAGATAGAAAATTCAAAAGAGAAATATTCCAAGCACTTTATAAAATGTTTTCTCTATTGCCAATCAATAACAACAAAATCTCGATTCTTTCAGATAGCCGCAAAACATTGAGCGACAATTTTCAATTTGTTTATGATGAGTTGAAGAGAAGGCATAATTATGAATATTATTTCTTGCTAAAAGAAAGTGTTAAAAAACGCAAAAGATATTTAGAAATTATCCAACTAGCCTATAATATGGCTACATCAAAAGTCATCATGGTCGATGATTTTTATCCAATGGTGTACCCGCTGAAAATCCGTAAAAATGCTGATTTAATTCAGCTTTGGCATGCAGTGGGCGCATTTAAAACATTCGGCTATAGCCGTGTCGGCAAAGTTGGTGGTCCAGATCCGAATTCCAAAAACCACAAAAACTATACAAAGGTAACGGTCAGCTCTTCGACTGTTGCGCCCTTCTATGCGGAAGGCTTTGGTGTTTCTTTGGACAAGGTTATTCCTACTGGGATTCCACGTACTGATGTTTTCTTCGATGAAACATACAAGAAAGATAAAGAAGAAATGTTGTATACTAAGTATCCGGAATTTAGAGGGAAGAAAATCGTACTCTATGCGCCAACTTTTAGAGGAAATGGCCAAAGCAGTGCACACTTTCCGATGGAGATGCTTGATTTCGATCGTATTTACGAAAAGTTGGATGACAATACCATCTTCCTAATCAAAATGCATCCATTTGTGAAGAAGAAAGTTCATATCCCTGCTGAATACAAGGATAAGATTCAAGATTTCACGAAATATCCAAGCGTAAATGATTTATTGTTTATTACAGACGTGTTAATCACAGACTACTCATCTGTTTGCTTTGAATACGCATTATTAAATAAACCCATGATTTTTTATTGCTTTGACCTTGAAGAATATATCGAAACGCGTGATTTCTATATTCCGTACCAAGACTTTACGCCAGGTCCGATTGTCCGTACCTGTGATGCCATGATTGATGAAGCAATTCAATTAAAAGATGTGAAAGCTGTAGATTATAAAACATTTACAGACAAATTCTTTGAGGATTTGGATGGCAAATCTACTGAACGTGTAGCGGATTTAATTGACGCTTGCATGGCTTCCAAGTCTTAACCCCCTATGAAAGAAGAAGGAGTGTTATCAACACATGAAGAAATATTTAATACGCTCAGGGATTACGCCATTTCAAACGTTTAGCCCCGCTGAGATGATTGTGAACAATTCAATTGGCGGAAATGTAGGCAACCTTATTTATGCATACAGTGTGTACCGTACATTAATGACGGATGAGAACGTAGAATTCGTGCCCGATTATTATAAAATCAACCCAAAAGATGCAGACTATATCAATGAAACGTATGATGCTTATCTAATTCCGCTTGCGGATGCATTCCGTAAAGATTTTGTGCCAACACTTCGCAGATATACACAGTTAATCAACAAATTAAAAATTCCTGTTTACGTAATAGGCGTTGGCTTACGTACAACATTCGATCCTAAACCGGATGATGAATTTGAATTTGACGAAGACGTAAAAGCATTTGTAAAAGCTGTATTAAAAAGATCTCCAATGATCGGGGTGCGCGGCCAAATTACGGCGGATTATCTGTCTCGCCTTGGCTTTAAAGACGGTGTTGATCATATGGCAATCGGGTGTCCATCTATGTACACGTTTGGCCGAGAGCTAAAAATCCGTGAGACGAATATTACGCCGGAATCTATGGTTGCTGTCAATTCGTCACGTCTTTCACCGAAAAATGTGTTAGATTTCATTACACGTAGCATGGATGAATTCCCAAATCATTACTTCATCCCGCAATGGCTGAAAGAATTGAGATTGACGTATATTGGCTATCCAGAAATTCCGAAAATCGAACATGGCAACTATCCAGGAAAAATTACAGATCCTGTTTATGCTAATAACCGCGTTCGCTATTTCCTAAACGTTCCTACATGGTTAGAATTCTTGCAACAAGCAGACTTTGCATTCGGCGCACGTTTACACGGCAACATTACGTCAACAATTGCCGGAACGCCAAGCTTGATGATTCCAAAAGATGGCCGTATGCGCGAATTAACTGAGTACCATCATTTAACACATGTATGGGCAAAGGATATTGACGACAACACAAACATTTGGGACTTAATTGAAAAAGTAGATTTCCATGAAGCATCAAAATATCAAGGTGAGAATTTTGATCGTTATATCGATTTCCTAAATTTAAGCAAAATCGATCATATCTATAAAAATGGCAACGAGCCAACACGCATTCCGCTTGATGAAAAGCTAGCTGGTGTTGATTTACAGCCACCTCTAGAACCTATTACAAGCTGCACAATTCCAGAAGCGGTAAAACGTTTTGAAACACTTTCAGAGCTTGAAAACAAAAATGCACCAAAAGCAAAAGCACCTTCAAGCGGCTCTGCTGAAAAACGCAGACTAGAAGAAAAAGAAAAACAAATCAAACACCTGCAAGGTACATTAAACCGTAAATCCGTTCGCACAGCATTGAAAATTGCAAACATGTTTGCGAAGAAATAAAATAAAGACTGCCCATTCGTTATGTGTGGGCAGTTTTTTTATATTATTTGATCGTCAATGATTTATCATTTACGACGAAATATTAAAAAGAAAATCGTAGTTATAATTTTTAAGGTAGGAAAAGATATTATTAAATGCATAGATTAAGATATAGATCATAGTAGGAAGTGTTGGAGAAGTGAATATTTAATTTACTCATCTTTTCAATATTGGTATTATTAACTAACAGAGGTGACCTGTGAGAAAAGGAAGTGTGTTTTTGGAAAAAATCACTTTTTTTATATTTAATATAATTTTAGCATTTATATTATTTTTCGATTTTTTTGTGCGAGGCAGTAATTTTATATTTGCATTTTTGCTTATTTTGTTAGTAGTAGTTCTAATATTGAATTATTATTTTTCTAAAAATGAAAAGTTTAGATGGACAATAGGTAAGAAACAGGAAGCGTTAGTAGAGGCTTTAATTGCTACATGTATGATGGTTTTAATTGTTATTTTTTATTTGTTGGGTGGACGTTCTCAGCATGGGGTGGATTCCACAGGATACGTTATTTGGATATTATATTTATTAACATTAGGTAAATTTTTTAAGGATTATAAAGAGAATATTCAGGAGTGGAATAATGAATAACACTCAATATCTTATTCATTCGCATTTTTGTTTTTTACTATATGTCTGAATAATATTGATAGGTTAAGGGAGTTCATAAAAACAATTTATAAGTAAATAACAGACAAAGAAAGTTTATACTAGTTAAGAGCTGTACTGATAGTTATTTTCACTTTAATAAAATGAGTAGAAGCGTCCTAGAGAACCTGCAACCAAATAAAAAACTGCAGAGACAGCTCTGCAGTTACTTTGTCATTAAATCATCTTTTATTTTCGTTGTAGAAATACCTTCTGTTCGAGGAAGGTAGATCACTTCGCAATAATCTTTTAGAAAATCAAATTTGCCTTCCCAGTCGTGGCCCATGACAAATGTGTCAATCCGATGTGTTTTAACATCGTCAATTTTTTGCTCCCATCTGTTTTCAGGGATGACTTCATCCACATACCGGACTGCTTCGAGGATGGTTTTTCGGTCCTCATAGCTGTAGTATGCTTGTTTACCTTTGATGGCATTGAATTCGTCGGTTGATACGGCAACGACAAGATAGTCACCAAGCGCTTTTGCCCGACGCAAAATATTGATATGGCCGACATGGAGAAGATCAAATGTGCCATATGTAATGATTCGTTTCACAGTAATGCCTCCATTCAATGCGCAACTAATTTCGCGCAAGCAAATAATCAACTAGCTTGCTGCTTGCGTGACCATCCGAGAATTGATTCCACGAAGCAGAAAATCGTTGAATGCGCTCAAGGTCAAATACATTATTTTGTAGAACGTATACAAGTTCATCGTCCGTTGATACGACTGGCCCAGGCACAAGATCCTCATAGTTGGTCCAAAAACCACGTTCCATCTCATATTTTTCCAAATCATATGGATAAAAGATTTGTGGCTTCCCAAGGAGAGCGTATTCAAATGGAATCGAAGAATAATCTGAGATGACGCAATCAGCTACACACAGCAAATCATTAATTGGTACATTATTTTTTACAGAGATAATTTGTGGATGATCCATCGCTGCCACATTTTGCGCCACAGCAGGATGCAATTTAATGATTAATAAATAATTTTCGCCAAGTTCGTTTATGATATCCTTAAAGTCTATCGGAATGCTTTGCGCATTGAGCTGCTGATCGCGGAAAGTAGGCGCATAAAGAATAATGCGTTTACCGATCATGTCGGGATATTCTTTGAACAATGCAATTTTCGCCGCTTCCATAGCATCCAGGTCATAGAAAAAGTCTGTACGTGGAATGCCTAAACGTAAAAACTGACCATCCTTCATCTCAAATGCGGATTTGAAAATTGGGACCATCTCGTCTGAGCCTACTACGACACGATTCATACGATTGTACACACGTCTAAAACGGCGTACTGCAGCGGGAGAGCGAAACAGCACGCTCGCATCCTGCATACCGAACTTCTTCACAGCACCTGCTGCATGCCATAGCTGGATACACTCTACATCTGGACGGAAATTCGTCACACTCAGAATAGGGAAATAATTATCAATTAAAATGGTCCGAGCTGTTGCCAAATGATAAAGACCTCTCACATAATCCATTATATTAGTTGGACTAAACGACAAAATCGCCTTAGCTCCGGTCCCTTTAAATGTTTCTTTACATTTAGAGGTACGCAGCACGATGAAACCTTTTTCCCCCCGCCTTGCCAGCTCATTCGCCACAAAGCACGCGTTGTCTCCAAAATCACATAATAATACAATTTTTTTCTTTAAAGGCATTAGATTAAACAATTCAAAAATACATTTATTTATAAATAAAAATAGTTCAATTAACCATTCTTTTCTCATTCATTCACCCAATCTACAAAAACTATCTATCCTGCAATGGTAGTACTATGCCACATATTAATAAATGCAGCTTAATAACACGCAACAATCAGTCAATAAAAAAATCAAAATGATTGAAGTTTATCTTTATAGTTACTGATTATAGCATAGTTTTGCCGACTTTTTCTAAAAAATACCGCGTGACAAATTTCTCAAAAAGATGTTATTGCGCTAACGGAATATTTTCCATTAATATGTTATACTATGTTGAAGTATTTTTCTTAATAAATATAAATGAATAGGTGTATTGTGGAACCTTCGATTGCCGCTAGCGTTAGCATTGTAGCGTAAGCGACAAAGCATGCGATAAGGGGCAGAAGCAGTATTCATTTAGGAAATCAAAACCACGAAATTGAGGAATTAACGAAATGAGAGCACTTATAAAAATTATAAAAGAACAATACCATTCTTTTTATTTAATAATGCGCTTGGCTAAATTTCAATTGCGCATCGACAATCAAAACAACTATCTAGGTTTTGCATGGGAAATACTTAATCCAGCGATACAAATGGCGATGTACTGGTTCGTCTTCGGCTTTGGAGTTCGCGGTAAAGAGAATATCACGAACGGCCATTCAGAAATACCGTACATCTATTGGATGCTCGCAGGGATATCAATGTGGTTCTTCATCAATAAGGCGATTCTAAACGGGTCAAAGGCCATTTATCAAAAATATACGATGGTCGCCAAGATGAATTTCCCATTATCCGTATTGCCTAGCTATATCATCATGGGGAAATATTACGGCCATTTAGCGCTTGTAGGCCTCATTATGGTTGTTTTCTGGATTAAGGGT
Source organism: Rummeliibacillus stabekisii (assembly GCF_007988965.1). GTDB lineage: Bacteria > Bacillota > Bacilli > Bacillales_A > Planococcaceae > Rummeliibacillus > Rummeliibacillus stabekisii. The sequence goes on along the minus strand of NZ_BJVD01000002.1, from coordinate 174,597 downwards.
TATTACCCAAGCATCTATTATATACAGCTAATTTATTTCTTACTGATGAGCTATATTCTCGCATTTGCGATTACACTCGTGACATCAACGCTCACTGTTGTTGTACGGGATATTCAAATGCTTATTCAGTCACTATTACAAGCGATGTTCTTCTTATCACCTATCTTATGGGATCGTTCTACATCGATGCCGCACTGGATTCAAAGTATTTTACAGCTTAACCCATTCTATTATCTAGCTAATGGCTACAGAGCCTCGCTTTTATATAATGACTGGTACATTGTAGAACACTGGCAGCTGACTCTATACAACTGGGGATTAATTCTATTCCTTCTGTTAATCGGTTCAACAGCGCACTTTAAATTCAGAAACCGCTTCTCTGACTTTATCTAAAAATGTATTAAAAGGAGAATTACCATGGCGGAATCCGTGATTATCAAAAATGTAACTAAAACATATCGTATGTATAAAACAAAGGGCGAGCAGCTGAAAGATCTTGTGTTGCCTGGAAAATCTGGGTCTGATTTTAATGCAATAGAAGATATCTCCTTCGCAGTCGAAAAAGGGGATGTTGTAGGCCTTGTAGGCATCAACGGCTCCGGCAAATCGACTCTATCCAATATCATCGGTGGTATTGTGCCGCCAACATCTGGCGAGGTGATCGTCGATGGAGAAGTCAATGTGATTGCTATCAATGCAGGCCTGAACAGTCAATTGACAGGCATCGAGAATATCGAATTCAAATGCTTGTTGATGGGCTATAGCAAAGAAAGAATTGCAAAAGTCATGCCTGAAATTATCGAGTTTTCAGAGCTTGGGGACTTTATCTATCAGCCTGTAAAAAAATACTCTAGCGGGATGAAATCAAAACTCGGCTTTGCAATTAGTGTGACCGCAGATCCTGATATCCTGATCATTGACGAAGCGCTATCGGTGGGTGACCAAACCTTTGCTGACAAATCGCTTGCAAAGATGAATGAATATAAAAAGCGTGGCAAGACCATCTTCTTTGTCAGCCATAATTTGTCGCAGGTTCGAAGCTTCTGTACGAAGATTGCTTGGATTGAAGGCGGCCACTTAAGAGAATTTGGGCCGACTAATATTGTCATGAAGAACTATTCCGAATTCATTAAGAAATATCATAAACTTTCGCCTGAAGATCAAAAGGCTTTCCGCGATAAATTGGCCAATCGCCGCAAACAGAACAACAAGTAGTTTTTCACGGATCGAGGCTAAAACTCGGTCCGTGTTTCACCTTAAAAGGATGTGAACTCAATGAAAAGAACAGTATTTATGACAACTTGGGGCATTAGTGATACGTTGGATGACACAACAAAAGAGTTATTACAGCGAGCATCCCTATTTGCAAATGACGAGTATTGTCCGGTTATTCTGACAATGGATTTCAAAATTAATTATGATGAGATTATTAAAGGGCTTTATGCTACAGGCTGGTTAAAAAAAGAGGTTGAAGTAATAAACGTTTTTGATTATTACCGCCAAAAGTTCTCTTCTAAAGAAGTGTCCGCTGCTCAAAAAGCCCAATATGAACAAAATATCAAAAAATATGAGGGCGACTACTGGGTACAAGATGGTGATACAATTGCACGTTATTTCCAAAACGGCAGTTATATCAAGTATAAGCAATGGGATGAGGATGGCGTGCTGAAGTTCATCGACTACTTCGATGAAAATCGTGTACGTATCCGAAAAGAAGAATACAATCCGAAGGGCTACAAAATTCGAGAGACTTTGTATCACCCAGCCAATAATAAAAAGAACCAAGAGCGCTTCTTTACGCCCGATGGCTTTTGTTACTGCACCAATTGGTTCAATTACCAAACAGATAAGCAGCAAGCGCTTTTCCTATTTGACCCTGCTCATAAAAAAGCGGAGGACTTTTCGAATCGAAAAGACTTTCAAATTTACTGGCTAGAAGAATTGTGCCGAACTGAAGTCGTGAAACCGGTCATCATTGTAGACGGCGTGTTAACTGTCAATCGTGTCATTCAGCTTGATGATGATTTAGCGTATAAAATTTATAACATACACCAAAATCACTTTGAAGCGCCTTACACATTGGGCAGTGACTATAATAAAGCAACTAAGCCAATACTTGATATCGTTTCTAAAGGTTTTCCAATCGTTGTGCCGACATCACAGCAACAGTTGGACTTGCACAAAGAGATTGGCAACAGAGGCAATATTCATGTTATTTCACCAAGTGTTGAAATGCCACGTGCTAAGAATGAAAAAAATTCGTTGCTTGTTTCGATGATTGCAGATTTTACGGCAGAAAACCGCATTGGCCAAGCAATCGAAGCATTCATGGAGGTCGCACGCGACATACCAGGTGCGAAGCTTGAAATTTACGGATCGGGCGAAGAAGAAGACAAGCTGAAGAAATTAATTAAAAAGCTTAAAGTCGCGCACGGTGTAAAACTTAAAGAACCTGTTCAAGATACAGATGCGGTCTACTCGAAATCAGCTGTCTCAATCGTTACAGCAGAAGCGAAAGGTTTCGTCCAAAGTATTCTTGAATCATTTGCCAACGGTACACCTGTTGTGGCTTATGACACCAACTATGGACCAGCTCAACTCATCCAAAACGAGGAAACCGGCTATCTTGTACAAGATGGAGAAATTGAGGCATTAGCAGATCGTATCAAAAAATTGCTTGATAGCCCAGAAGACAGACAACGAATGGGTAACAATGCACAGCAATTAGTGAAAGAACAATATACACCTCAAAGCTTCTATGAAAACTGGAAGCAACTAATTCAGAGCACTATCGAAGAAGATAAACAGAAACCATTGCTTTAGGGCGATGGTTTTTTGTATTAGTAGGTGCCATCATTTATTGCTAGTCTCGTGGGCTTTATAACCGCTCCTAGGAATTTTTTAACCGTTGCCATCAGATTAACAACCGTTCCCCGGAAATTTACTACCGAAATTGAATAATTTAAGTCTTTTTTCCCTCTTCAAACAACAAAAGTCACTACTTGCTGTTTAAATAGCTTCCATTTTCGGTTACAATAGCCATATCTAAAACATCCACCGAAGGGAGTACTCATGAATCAAACAGCAAAAGGATTTTTTTTAGTCCTAACTTTTATCCTCGGCATCACTATCACTATGCAAGTACCCGTAGGTGCAAAAACTGCATACAAGACAACGAAAACTCAGGAAGTTGCTCGTATTAAAACGACGTCAGCCAAAATTTATAGCAATCCAACGAAGCTCAAAAGCTTCAAGCTAGCTGCAAAGACACGTATGAGTAAAACTTATGAAGCCAACAGCAAAACAAAGATTGGCAAAACAACGTACTATCAGCTTTCACAAGGCAAAACTAAAGTTGGTTGGTTAGCGACAAAAGATATCACACGCCATAAACGCATCCTGCAAAGCACCAAGAAAACAACAGCATACATAGCAGGGACACACAACTCCTATAACATGCCATGGGGCACAACGAAGAACAAAGTATCATCACTAAGTAGCTCTCGTGCAAAAGAATTCAAAGCTATACGCATTGAAAAGATTGGCAGTACTCTTTGGTACAAGGGTACATTGAACAATAAAACGGTGTGGATTTCACAGAGTGCCCTTAAAACAAATCCATATACAGCACTCAATCTTAGAAAACCATCAAACGTTACTGCGAAAGAAATGCAAAACTTCTTAATCAGTAAAGGGAAATTACCAAATAATGTATTGTACAAGCTAGCACCAACTTTCATTACGTTACAAAAAGAAGCGGGCATTAATGCGCAATTTATGCTGGCGCATGCCATTCTTGAAACAGGCTGGGGAAGTTCAACCATTTCCCAATACAAAAACAATTATTTTGGTTATCAAGCCTACGATACCTGTGCATTAACCTGTGCCAAATACTTTCCCTCAGGCAAAGCTGGACTTAGCGCATATGCCTATAAAATTTATCGAGACTATCTAACAAGCTCTGGTGCATATTACAACGGTCCGACACTAATTGGCATGAATGTCCGGTATGCGACAGACCCAGAATGGAGCGACAAGATTGCAAACTTAATGGCTCAAATGAAATCGTATAGCAGTAGCTATTATAGTAAAAAAACAGCAAGCAATGTTGTTTTTAAAGAGCCAAAAGAGTACAACAACGTCATTCCGGTAGGGAAACCACAGCCGGATCAATTCCTAACAATGCCGGATGCGATTAAAGCGAAAGTGGATGTAGCGGAAGGTGCCCAAATCTACAGCCTGCCTTATGTTTACTCCGCACAATACGGCACCTATAAAAAAGGCAAGGCTATCACTTTAAAGGCCTACCACACAGATGTCCGTGATTTTACAAATACCAAAGGTAAAATGGTGCGCTGGTATCGCATTGACTACAGTGGCAAACAAGGCTGGCTCAGAAGCGATCAAATTGCGGTTGCGAATTTAGGCTTTACCAACAATCGTACTGCACTTCAAAACGACAAGTACACACAAGTGGCATCAGTTAATAAGAACGCATTGATCAAGCTGGTCAAAAAAGATAATAAATATGTTACAAAAACAGACAAGAAAAAAGTGAAATGGTATCAAATCTACAAACCAGGCTCTACAAAAAAACTATGGATTAAAAGCTCTAACCTGCAAATGTTCAACTAAAAAGTAACGAGGTTCCTTCTCTGGAACCTCGTTTTTATTTTGACACAATCTACTATCTATTAAATTCACAAAAATCATGATATAGTTAGTAAAAATCCATGATTTTACTAGAAAGGAAGTTTTATATGCCGATTCCCAAAACATTAGCTGCTTCGATGATTTCTGCAGCTATCCTTGCAACGACTGTTACAACGGCCATTCCTACTATTCAAGCAGATGCTAAAACGACTGTCAAAGCAAAAGTAAAACAAGGCAAAACAAGCCGACTTGGCAGAATTAAAACAGCGAAAGCCATTATCTATCCATCACCAACAGCTACAAAGGGGACAACAAGCGCTAAGCAGCTGCACCTGACATTTTATATAAATAAGAAAGCCATCTACAAAGATACAGCGTACTTTTTAATAAGTAATTACAAAGATCCGAGCAAACCAACTGTTGGGTGGGTTAAATCGAAAGATATTACTACAAGAACTCATACTATTGCTAAAAATAGCACAACTAAACGTTATGTGAAAGGGAATGGCAAAGCGTATACAAGACCTTGGGGAGACGAGCGTAATGTTATGTTTACAACTCTCACCAAAGACAAAAATACACTGTTCCAACCAAAAACAACCGAAAAAGTTGGCAATGACGTATGGTACAGTGGCAAATTAAATGGCCAAACGGTCTGGCTTAAATACAATCAGGTTACTACAACAAAACCATCAACAAGTGAACCAAAACCTGAAACACCAAAGCCAACCGAACCACCTAAAACAGAAGAACCAACCAAACCAACTGAACCAACTAAACCAGTCGAGCCGCCAAAGGAAGATCCTTCTTTTGAAACAACTGCTGTTGAAAAAATCGGCTCTTTAAAAAGTACGGCTAAAATCTATCAAGATCCAACTAAGTTAGTAGATGCCGAACTAGGAAGCAGCTATAGCAAGGAAAACTTCTATGTATATAAGAAGACAACTATCAAAAGTAAAACCTACTACCAAATTAGCCGCGATTCAAAACCAATCGGCTGGGTAGAAGAAGGCCAACTGAATCTGAAAAACATCACCTCATCAAGCACAACAAACCTAAAGTTATACCTGACTGGCTTCGGCTCAGCATATAATATCTCTGATGGAGATACAAATAACGTTGTCTATGAGAAACTTGATGCCTACCGTGCGAAAGCATTCACTGCTAAAAAGGTAGAAGTGGTAAACGGCAAAACGTACTACCAAGGATCGATCGGCGGTAAGACAGTTTGGATCAATCTTGAACAAGCAGGCAATAACTTTATAGCAGAAAACCTGCGCAAAACATCCAACATCACACAGAGTGAAATGCAAAATTACTTAATTAAGAAAAAAGGTGCTGCGATCACTTCCGCTACTCTTTACAAAATGATTCCGGCTTTCTTGGAAATTCAAAAAGAGTATGGCATTAACGCACAATTTATGTTTGCGCATGCTATCGTTGAGACAGGGTGGGGAAGCTCGCAGATCTCTCAATACAAAAACAACTTCTTTGGCTATCAAGCATATGATTCTGCGCCATTTACATGTGCGCTATACTTCCCTTCAGGAAAAGAAGGTCTTGCTTATTATGCAGAAAAAATTTACCAAAATTATTTGAGAGTTGGCGGCGTCTATAATAATGGTGTTAATGTGGCGGGCATGAATGTTCGCTACGCGACAGATAAAAACTGGGGACGCACCATTACACGCATTATGGAAGAAATGAAGCCATACAACTCTAGCTATTATGCTGCACAGCCAATCAGCACAATAGTACCGGCGCCAGTAAATAAAACATACGATCATATTATTCCTGCCAATATGCCACAGCCAAGTATCTTTAAAACATTTGATAAAGGCATTAAGGCAACAACGAATGCATCGACGAAAGTTTATTCAATGCCATATGCACAGCCAGCACGTCAACTTGGCACATTAGCAAGTGGCAAGAGCATTACACTGCTTGGCCATAATTCAGATGTGAAGGACATTAAAGACAGTAGCGGCAAATTCAAAGCGCGCTGGTTCCGTATTCAATATACAGATGCTAACGGACAAGCTACAGACCATGCATGGGTAAGCAGCGAAAGCCTCGATATCCAAAACCTAGCTGTTACGAACGGAGACGGCTGTAACGTCCGCGACAAAGCTTCAACAAAAGACTCTAAAATCTTAACTAAACTAAATGATGAAACCTACTTCAAACTCGTATTAGACAGCAAAAACAAACCTGTCACAGAAAAAGACGAAAGCAACACAACATGGTATCAGCTATATATTCCAGGCACCACTACGAAAGCTTGGATTAGCTCTACTATTATCACGAAGTTTTAAAGAAAACTCCGCCTATAAACAGGCGGAGTTTTTTTATGTTTTAAAATGATAAAAGGATGGCAATTGTTTACTTCCAAATCCGATCTAATTGGCCAGCATATAGTTCAATAGCTTTTTTGTAACTAAGAATTTCTTTATCATTAGTCGTCTGTATTAAACACTTTAATAATATCTCCATTGCCTGGCTATGTTCATTTAAATTATATAGCGTCATAGAATAGAAAGTTTTGAGTACCTGACTAGTTGGGAAAGCTTCGATTCCCTGTAGAAAGACATCTTTGGATTTTTCATATTTTCCTAAGGTTCTATAGGAGCTGCCTAAGCCTATGTATGCTTCTTCTAAATCCTTTGAAGGTAACCCCAACTGAATAGCTTTTTCATAGTAAGGAATAGCATTCACTTCGTCACCTAAAAGGTCAAAACTCCAAGCGCATTGATAGCTTAAGATAGCATCGTCAGGATATGTCATTACGAGTTTTAAAAGAAGTGCATTAGATGCTTTATACTCTCCATTTTTTCTTAAACCTAATGCTTTATTCAAATCAGTTTCCATTTGACCCTCCGAATAATTTGGCTTCATTCTCTTGATTAGTATCATATATAAATTCAGAAAATTAGCATATTTAAAGTTTACTGCTGTTGCCTGCAATTTTACAACCGCTTCTAAAGCTTTTACAGACGCTCCCATCCGATTTACCACCGCTCTTCATTAGTTAACTCACGACATTGAGCAATTTAAGTCCTAAGCTGCTCCTAAATAGAGGTAGTATTTCGAGCAAAATCAAATTAGCAACGCGCAAGAAGATCATTGATAAGTAGGTATATAGCGCGCATTCTTATACTTACCAATCTTCTGAAGCTTCATCTGACTTAATAGGCGGTAGGCTTGCCGAGGATTCGCTAAGCCAAGATATTGATAGCATTCCAAACTTGAAATAGAGGGATCAATCAATGAAAAATAGTCATAGATAGCCTGTACATGAGCATCGCGACTTGTGTGATGGCAATAGGGACAGTACCAATGCATATTTATTCTTCGCATATGCAATTTACGGCAGTTTGGACAAGCTACGCCGTTCAAAACGTCCTTTCTCGAAAGGTTATACCTCTGTAATAATGGATAAGGATTATAATCAGTATGCTGTTTCAATAAGGATTGGACGAGTTTTTCTATCTGCTGGGGTGACAATGGCTCTTTTTGTACCGGTATATTTCGAATATAGGGTTTAATATCATTTTTCAAAAGAATAGTATTAGCTGATGAAGTTAGTTCAATGAAGCTTGAGGAAAAAGGAAAAACTATCGCGCCGTAAATGGGGAGATTGATATAGTTGTGTAAAAAGAATACTTGAAGTTGGTGGGTGTATTCTTCCAGTTGGGGTTCTGGACTAGGAAATGCATGTGTTTCACCTGTTGATAAATGGCGCACCAATTGTCGAGGATTTTGTCTTAATTCTATCGTTCCTTTGATATTCTTTACCTCAAACACAACTGCAAAATTTGTAGTTAACAGCAAAATATCCATTTGTATTTTAGATTCCAATACAAGAGATAAGTTATGAAATACATAATACTTTTCAGGTGGATGCAACTGACCAAGAGTATCAACTATAATTTTCTCTCCTAAATCGCCAGCTTCTATATTTCTCCATTGCCTCTCCAATTCCTGTTTCAAAGGATGAGTCGCTGATAACCGATCACTCAGTTTTCGCAAGGAATCTAAATAATGGGTGGGTGCAAAAGGTTTAATCAACATAAAAATCACTCCCAAACTCAATTGTTTAAACGAGTATATAATATGAAGAAACCTGTGTAAAATGGCTGACAATATTACAAACATCAAATAAATATACACAAAAGAAAAGCATACTTGTAAAATATAGTGAATGCTAAATTATGGCCAACTATTGCAGTTGAAAATTTATTATGCAAATATCGACTAATAGCCACAATGCCTAGCTTCAATGCTTACCATCGTTCTCTGTTGATTTACCATCACTGAGGACACATTTACTACCGTTCATACTCATTTAACAACCGCCCTCTAGAAGTTTACTCCCCAAAAGCACAATTTAAGTCCCGAAGATACTCGCCCGTTCAGCAATTATGGAGATCGCTTTGGAAAAGAAATGGCTGTTATCAAAAATATAAATAAGTAAATTAATAAGGGGAGGACCAATATTAGGTTCTCCCTTGTTTGTTTTAAATGCTGCGGTCATTTATTTGCTTTACAATATTCTCTTTAAAATCCTTAAATGGTATACTGATTGATTGTTTTTCTCCGTGCTTTCGAACATTTACTGCGTTTTCTTTTAACTCTTCATCACCAAGCACAATAATATAAGGAATCTTTTGCATCTGTGCTCTTCTTATTTTATAGCCTAATTTTCCTTCGTCATCGTCAATTTTAACTCGTACCCCTAATTGTCTCAGCTGAGATTGGATTTTTAAGCAATAATCTAGGTGAACCTGAGAGACGGGGACAACTTGTACCTGTGTCGGAGCGAGCCAAACAGGGAAGGCTCCTGCAAAATGTTCAATTAAAATGCCTAAGAAACGATCGATGGAACCGAATACTGCGCGATGAATGACCACCGGACGAGCTTTTTCATTTTGTTTGTCTATATATGTTAAATCAAACTTATCTGGTAGCTGGAAGTCGAGCTGCACTGTAGCACATTGATGGCTGCGTTGAATGGCATCTTTTATGTGAATATCAATTTTGGGGCCATAAAAGGCACCATCGCCCTCATTGATTTTGTAAGGATACCCCAAGTTATTTAGTACGTTTTCTAAAGCTGTTTCAGCCCGATTCCAAAGTTCCTCGCTGCCCATTGAATCCTCTGGGCGTGTCGATAATTCAATTTCATATTCAAATCCGAATACTTTATACACATGGTCGATGATTTTTAACGCAAGAGTAATTTCATCTTCAATCTGTTCTGGTGTAACGAAAATATGAGCATCATCCTGGCAAAATGATCTAACACGTAATAAACCATTTAAGGCACCGCTAAATTCATGTCGATGAACTTGCCCGAATTCCGCCATGCGAATAGGCAAATCACGATAGGAATGTCGTTCATTTTTGAAAATGAGCATATGTCCAGGACAGTTCATCGGTTTTAAGGCAAAGCTTTGTTCATCAACCTGTGTAAAGTACATGTTTTCTTTGTAGTGATCCCAGTGACCGGATTGCTCCCACAATCTCTGATTCATCATGAGTGGAGTCCGCACCTCTTTATAATCATACTTAGTCTGTAAATTTCGTAAAAAGGACTCGAGCTCATTCCGTATAATCTGGCCATTTGCCAGATAGAAAGGCATGCCAGGTGCTTCCTCTGAGAACATGAATAACTCAAGTTCTTTTCCAAGTTTACGGTGATTTCGCTTTTCCGCTTCCTCTAGAAAGACGAAATAGTCACGTAGCTCATCCTTTGTTGCAAAAGCGACACCATAGATGCGTTGAAGCATTTTATTATTACTATCGCCTCGCCAATATGCCCCAGACACTTTTGTTAATTTAAAATGCTGGATCTTACCTGTAGAAGGTATATGAGGACCCCGACATAAATCATAAAAGTCATCCTGTTCATAAACAGTAACTGTTTCATCCTGTGGAATGTCTTCTAACAACTCAAGTTTTAATGGATCATGCGCAAATAACTGTTTTGCTTTCTCGCGTGAAACTTCCTTTCGTTTTATCTCCACGTTTTCATTAATGATTTGTTTCATAACCTTTTCTATTTGAGGTAAATCACTTGGAGTGATAGGGGAATCCAGCTCCACATCATAATAAAAACCATCTTCAATGACAGGGCCAACTCCAAAATGAATAGAAGGATATATACGTTTTAATGCGTGTGCCAATAAGTGGGCTGTTGAATGGCGAACCACTGCTATTCCTTCTTTTGAAGCTGCATCATATAAGGAAATCTGCGCATCTTCTGTAATCTGGCATCCTACATCTGTAGGTATCCCATTTACATAACCGACAATTGTCTTTTTAGAAAGACTTGGGCTAATGGAGTGGGCAATATCAGTTAGTGTTACGCCTCGCTCGTATTGCTGTTGTTTGCCATCTGGAAATTGAATTTGTATAAATTGATCATTCATCATGTTAAACACTCCTTTTTTATAATAAAAAAAACACACGCATCCCTAAACAAGGGACGAGTGTGTTGTTAACCCGTGGTTCCACCCAACTTTCCATACGCTAAAGAATAGCCTATGGCTCTGGTGCTGTAACGTAGCATAGACGGTATTGGATACTACATTCCCCAATACAGCTTAAAGGTGGTAAATTATTTTCCTAAGCTAGGAAGATTTCAGCAAAACTTCCCTCTCTGTAAACCGTAAAAATAATTCATGTCCTCATCATCGCTTTTAATTTTTATCTCAATCAATCGAATCCTGTTAAATACAAAAAAACGCACGCATCCCTAATAAAGGGACGAGTACGTTTTAACCCGTGGTTCCACCCAACTTCCCATAAGTTAGAAACAACTTATGGCTTTGGTGCTGTAACGTAGCATAGACGGTATCGGATACTAGATTCCCCGATACAGCTCAAAGGTGGTAAATTACTCTCCTGCGTTAGGAAGATTTCAGCAAAACTTCCCTCTCTGTAAACCGTAAAAGCAATTCATGTCCTTATCAGCGCTTCTTCATCAAGAATTAAATTATTATATATATTATGATAATTATTACTATTTAGCAACACCTATTTTAATTATGAACAATTTACCATCTTAACTTCCTCACCAATCCAATCATTTTACATCCCATTAAACTTCCGCTAGCATTATGACGTATAAATATCAGATTTACACAGATAGATGAAAAAAGGGAAGGATGAGTAATATGAGACTCTCTATTCTAGATCAAGCGCCGATTCCAAAAGGTGCTAAACCGGCACAGGCTTTAAAAAACAGCGAAACATTAGCGATTCTCGGCGAAGAGCTTGGTTATCACCGTATGTGGATGGCGGAACATCATAACGGGCAATCGCTTGCAAGCTCTGCGCCTGAAGTAACTGCAGCTCACTTGGCTGCTAAAACAAACCGTATTCGTATCGGCACAGGCGGCATTATGATGATGCATTACTCACCATTAAAAGTAGCGGAAGTGTTCAAAACATTAAGCGCACTGTCACCTGGCCGCATCGACTTTGGCGTTGGACGCGCACCAGGCGGAGATACTTATGCTATTTATGCGATGGCAAAAGGTAAACGACCTGAGATGACGGATCAATATAAAGAAATTGAAACAACACTTAAGTTGATGAACGATCAAAAACCAGGCATCTCTGTCTATGATTCAGTCGTGGCGACACCAGCGCGCGTAGAACTTCCTGAAGCATGGTTATTAGGCTCGACTGGTAATAGTGCCGTACGAGCAGGTCGCATGGGAATGGGTTACTCCTTTGCTCAATTCTTCAATGGTGGAATGACGAGAGAAATCTTCGACACATACCGCGCTAATTTCGAGCCTTCATACTTTATGGAATCGCCAGAAATTTTGGTGACATATGCGACAACTGTAGCGGAAACAAAAGAAGAAGCAGAATTCTTAGCAATGCCGATTGATATTTCTAGACTGCAGCTGATGCAAGGCAACTTAATCCAAACCTTGTCACCAGAAGAAGCGAAAGACTATCCATTAACTGAAATGGACAAAATGATGATTGAAGAAAACCGCAAATTGCATCTAGTCGGCACACCGAAGGAAGTAGGCGATATTATTCGTCGAGATCAAGAGCAATACGGCTTTGACGAAGCGATGTTCAATTGTAACCAATTCAGCATCGAAAGTCGAAAACAAAGCTACACGCTATTAGCAAAAGAATTATTGGATTAATTTATATCCATAGCAGAAGCAGGGCAAATATGAATAAAATAAGAAACCAGAAGCGCTGATTAATTCAGTTCTTGTGGTTTTTTTGTGTTTAAGTAATCTATAAATGCTCTAATTATTAAAATTATTGGATAGAAAGGTTGTAGAATACTTTACTCATATTTCTTTATTCTACAAAAGCTAATAAAAGGAGTCTTTCTATGAAAGATACAGAAGTTAAATTAATACCGAATGAAGCATTAGTTTCTATGAGTAATATGGAAGAAGTTATCCCAACAAACATTCTAGAAATAGGTGTTCAAACAAAATGGAAAAAGGGGTTTTCTGGGCAAGAGGTAGTCATTGCTGTTATAGATACGGGTTGTGATAGTAGTCACCCAGATTTATCTGAAGCGATAATTGATGGCTATAATTTTACGACAGAACATAATGGAAATCCTGAAAATTATAATGATACGAACGGTCACGGTACCCATGCAGCAGGTGTGATAGCAGCTGCGCAAAATAATAAGGGAGTTATAGGTATATCATTCAAATCCAAATTATTAATTTTAAAAGTACTAAATTCTGTTGGCGGTGGATCTATTGATAATCTAATTAAGTCTCTTGACTATGCTTCAAAATGGCGTGGACCAAATAATGAAAGAGTTAGAATCATATCTCTATCACTTGGTACAAAGCAAGCTTCGACGGAGCTCCACAACGCTGTAAAGAGAGCGATAAATAATGGAATATCAGTTGTAGTAGCTTCAGGAAATGATGGTGATGGAGAATTTAGTACGAATGAATATCGATATCCAGGAGCTTATGAAGAAGTGATTGAGGTTGGGGCAATCGACCAGAACCAAAAAATAGCACATTTCTCAAATACAAATGAGTATGTTGATCTCTATGCTCCTGGAGTTAATGTGTATTCAACATTTCTAAATCAACAATATGCGATTTTATCAGGTACTTCAATGGCTGTACCACATGTAGCAGGAGCGTTAGGTTTACTGATTGAAGAGCATGAATATAAACAAAATAAAAGGTTAAGTGAACAAGAAATTTATGACATTCTAATGCTACATACAGAGAATAGAGAATTAAATAATCATAATATAAATATTTTATCTTTATCTAAAAAACCTTTTAAAAGAAAGGAGGAAATCAGATGAATGATTCCTTAACAATTAAAGAATTGTTTGTTAAATGCTATTGTGAATATAGGAAAACACAAGCATACTTAACACAGTGCTTGGATAAATGCCCAGAAGAGGAGAGAGAATACTTAATAGAGCTTGTAGAAAAAACAGCCTCAACCTCTAAAAAAATAAAAGAATTTTACGAAAAGCATTAGATTTTATTGTAAAAAATGGTATAATTAAAAAGTAAATATTCAGACAAAAAGTAGAATAAATCTATTTATGACTATACATTGCTAGTCATTTTTTTACAACCAAAAATAGAACATACATTCTCTTTTTGTGTAGGTGTGGAGGTAATTATTATGGAATTTAACATGACAGAAGGATATTGTACGGATGCCCTTCAAAAGTTCAAGTTGGATAATGAGGAGTTTTTAAAAAATAATATTGTTCTTTCCTTTCTTAAAAATAAGGACCATGAGGATTTATTTGTTACTGCTATATGTAATCCAACTATTGAAAATGAGAAAAAATTAGACAATGCCTTTAGGAAGTTTTATTTTCATATTCGGTTTATTTCTTTTATCTCAACAGCTATATATTTTAATGCAGTCAACTTCGATAAAAAACATAGAAAGATTCAACAACGACACCCTTTAACAGTTGATAGACCTTTAGGAAATGATGAAGATGGCACCTTTAAAGATTTAATTACTGATGAAAAAGCGCAAATTCATATTGATCATATTATACAAAAAGAAAGTATTTTGGATTATCTCGAAGATCCACAGTTATGCTCAGCGGTTGAGAAGTTAACGGAAAAGCAAAAGGAAATAATCAATTTAGCATTCGTAAACGGACTCTCAGACACCCAAATTGGGAAGATACTGAACAAATCTCAACAATCTGTTTCTAAGACTAGAAAAAAAGCAATTCAGAATATAATACAGTCTTTAAAAGGAGGGAAAAATAGCAAATGACAGAAATCCCTGAATGGATTGTTATTTTAGGAAACTTTGGGTTTCCTATAGCCATAACAATGTACTTATTCGTTCGTTTTGAAAAGAAAATAGAAAATTTAGAAGCAGCTATAACAGAACTAGGACAAGTTATTAAAGAAACAAGGAGGAATTAATAGATGACAGTATTCTTATATGAGTTAGTAAAAGAATCACAAGAAAGCAAACATGCAATGCAATCATTAATTGATTTATTTGAACCTAAATTAAAAAAATCTCTTTCGCTTACAAGCTATGAAAATCGAGAAGATTTAGCACAAGAATTAAAATATACACTTATTAAATATATTCATGGATATCAAGTAGAGGAAACGCCGGGGTTTTATGATTTGAAAAGAAAAATAGAAAATAAAAGAGCTATGTGAAGAGCTTTAAATTATATGTAATCATAATTTCTATAATAAAACGGAGGGAAATTTTGTATGGAAATCATCGTCTATACTCAACCAAATTGTATATATTGCGAAAATCTCGTAAGCTTTCTTGAAGAAAAGAAAGTGAATTATAAAGAGATAAATATCCATAAAAGTATTGAGGTGTACGACGAATTCAGTCAACTAGGAGGGAGAGCTACACCTTATATCATTAAAAAAATAAATAATAAAATTGTTTCAAAGATTGTAGGATTTAATAAAAAAGAGATAATAACTGAACTTAATATTTCTTAATTTAAATTTTAGCAGGTAGAAAATTTATTTCTATCTGCTTTTTTCTATATTAAAGGGTTGTTATTTCATCAACGTTTTCCTCTTTATTAATTATTATGCTGTGTTAGAAAGGATGAGAAAATTGAAGGTTTTAAAAGTATTAACAGCTAGTAATTTAAAGATGCATAAGTATTTATTGTTAATAGGGTTAGCTAGTTTATTACTTTATGGGGGACTCATTGAATATACATTGCTATATAAAGCGAAAGATCCAGGTAATGCATTACAATTTTCAAGTTTTTTAATCCAGTCGGGTATGTTGTTTTTTCTGTTGATAGGATATCAATTAGCCACTAAGAATCTAACAAGCTCGCTATATCAAGTAGCAAATAAAGAAATGAGAAAATTGCATTGTATTAACATATCCTTTTTATTTATTTTATCCTTACTGTTTGTTTTAACTTTTATCATAAGTACTAACATTTATTATCACTGTATAGACCCTACTAACTCTTTTGTAAAAGAGAGTTCACTGTTCTTTTTGTATTATTGGTGGTTGCCTTTTATTATAAGTGCCCTTATAGGCTATATTTTTGGATTGAGTTTCTCTAGCAAAATAGTTTACGTGTGCATATTTATTGTTTGGGCACTTCTCTCACCTACAAATCTAAACTTTTTAAATAATTTGCTTGTTAACTCACAATTAATAGAGGTAGCCAATTGGCTACAAAATATAAATTTAGGTGTATCTAAAGTTGATGAGTTATATAATTCATTATTTAGCTTTGAATTTGATTGGTATAAAAAAGGTATGTTATTGCTCACCTTAATTTTAATTGTTATTTTACAAATTATCTTTTTGAAAAAATGGAGATTTCAGCAATTCAGTATTATCTTAGTGTTTGTTTTATTGTTGTGTTACAGTTCTATTCCATATCATTATTCAAAAAACCAATTACAAGATATACCTACTTTAGCAAAGGAATACGAATATTATAGAAATTTAGAAAGCACCCCCAAACAAAAATACTTTGATTATAGAATTGATAAAGTTAATTTGAGTATACAAAACACAAACTTATTTTCCGTAACGGCAAAACTTCAAATTTCTAATGTAAAAGATCCTAACATAGCTTTTACTTTATATAAGGGCTTTAAAATAAAGAATATTTCTTTAGATAACGGTAAACCGGTAAAATATTATCAAACCGGTGATTATATATACGTGAATCTTTCTGATATTAACAAGAAAAAAATAAATACATTGAAATTTACTTATTCGGGCAATGGCTCTCTGAGAAATCCATCAATTGGGGATGTCGTTTATCTCCCTCATAATTTTACTTGGATTCCTAGTAATCAAAGAATGCCTACCCACTATTTATTTAATCAGGGAGTTACAGCTGCTGCGATTAACAATTCGCCTAATATAGAGTATAGCCTGATACTCCGGGATAACCAGAGACGTTATTTTACGAATTTACGATATGAGGGAAAAGGGAGATACTATGGTGTAGCTAAAGGTGTAACTCTAATTACCGGAGAACTGACGCATAAACATGATAATAATATGGAAGTGGTTTATCCTAGCTCTTGGTTCCCTTATAAAGATGAGTTTAAACAGTATGTTACTCAATACAAAGAAGACCTACAAAGATACAATCGTCTTTTAAAAACAAAAAACAAAATACCCCAGAGAATTATATTGCTCCCTACTCTGGATCCGTTTATTTCTGGCATAAATCCACACTCTATTGGGGATGGAACTAATCTTATTATCCATTTGGACCCTAGTAAGTTTACAAGAGTGATACCTATTGAACAGGGGATTCCTTTTCAGATAGACAGTGCTTTTAATGAATACAATAGCTTAACTGAAAAACAAAGAATAAATTGGCTAATTTTTAATAGTTTTGTAGGCTTCAAAATCGGTAACAACTCTCATGCAGCAGAGTCATTATTTTATTTTTACCTTGAATCCATTCATAGTGCTTTGACACCAAATGAACAAAAAATATTAAATGTCCTAATAAATTTTAGAGAGCGACTTTCAAATGACTTCTTAAAAAAGTGGAAATATCTTATATGCGATAATGAAGAAGATGACTGGAAACAAATCCGGTCTTTAATCAAAGAGAGCTTACTAAAAGAGAGAAAATCGTAAAGGATTTTCTCTTTTTTATATTAGTCCTAAAATATACAGCTATTTTAAAAATAAGGTTGTAATAATAGCTCTATCTCTTTCTTTATATAATGTCAGCTGATACAAATTAATGCATTAATTTAAAAATGATGAGGAGGAATAGGTATGACAATGGTTTTAGAAAAGTTAAATGTCAAAAAGATTATTGTCTCAGGTGTACTTTTAATGAGTATGCTTATGGGAATCAATGCATTTGCGGCAATGGATAAATATTCAACTGCTAAATTGAACTTTGCTAGTAAAGCAATTGGGGACAACGTAAATATTTGGGATGGAAAAGCAAAGGTTACTGCAAAAAATGATACTGCAGGTTCTGAACCAACCTTTAGTGCAACAATTAAAAAATCTGTTACATTGCTACCAGATCCAACAACTTGGAATAAGAATATGTTTTCTAGAGGAAGTTTTTCTTCTACAGTTTCTATTTCTGAAGCATCCACCTATTATGCCCAAGCTTCAACACTTTCACCTTTAGGTATGGGGAATGTTCAAGTGCAATCACTAGACACTAGTTGGTAGAACATTAAAACAAGATGGACCATTAATTTAATTAATGGTCCATCTGTTTAGTATATAAGAATCTTAAAATAATAGGAGGTTCCTAATGATAAAAATAAGTAATTTATCTAAAACGATAAGAAGGAAAGTAATACTGGATAATATTAATGCAGAATTAAGCGGGATTACAGGGATAATTGGTCCGAATGGTGCTGGCAAAACAACTCTTATGGAGATTATTGCTTCTGTTCAGAAAGCGGATAGCAAATCAATAATTACTTATAACAATAATAATCGGAAAGTGAAAATTGGCTATTTACCTCAAAACTTTAATATCTATCCTAACTTGACTGTAGGCCAAGTCATTGAATTAATAGCATCTTTAAAAAAAGCTTACCATAAAGTCTATATTGAACAGTTAATAGATCAAATGAATTTAGAACTTTATCGAGATGTTAAATTAAAAAAACTATCGGGGGGAACTTTACAAAGAGTTGGTATTGTTCAGGCCCTCTTAAATAAACCAGATTATTTAATAATCGATGAACCTACTACAGGTTTAGATATTATTGAAGCAATTAAACTAAGGGAGTCTTTGCTGAGTCTGAAAGATGAGGTGGAGATTATAATATCTTCCCATATTCCAGAAGATATAGCATCGATATGTGATAATTTGCTCGTAATTAAAGAAGGTAAAAAAATATATGACGGGGATATTAATCAACTAATCTCAAAAACATCTAATACAACCTACGAAGGCATTATAAATAGGTCGGAATTGAATAGCGCAAACTCGATGGGAAGGTTAGTTCGGGTCGAACCATTGGATAGTAATCAAGTAAAGGTTAGATTGGTTACCAATAATCCATTAAATAATAATTGCTTTCATAAAGTAGAAGCAGACTTTTTAAGTGGTTACATAAATTTATTGGAAGGGGATTATAATGTCTAAAATTATCAGAATAAAGTCAATATCAGTCCAATCTTTATTAAGTATCATCGCTATAATGTTTTTGATTTTTTTCATCGCGATAATGGCTGATATTTTTAAGAGTGCAAATACTATCTTTCTTTTAATTCAAATTGTTTTTGTTCCCCTTTTTAGTATTCTTGTGCTTTTTCTTTTTTATGATCTTTTTGGGACAAGACATACTTCTTTTCTTCTAACAATTTACGATGATTTGGTACAAAGGATTTTTTTCATTTATTTCGGTCTGTATAGTATTTTATTATTAATACTTTGCCTTTCATTAAAGACTATTTATGAGGATTTCAATGTATTAGTAGGCTTCTCTTTACTGTTATCTCAAATATTGTTGTTTAGCAGTATATTTTTGTTTCTTTTTATGATTATATCTGACATTAGTATTACCATATCTTTAATGGCTCTTTATCTATCAATAGAATTAGCAACATTTGGTGCTAACCGATTATTATATCATGCATTTTATTTTAATTTACACACTCCAATGAGTTTTTCTACTATAATCAATATATTTATCATCAATCTTACATTAGGCTTGATAAGTTTTAGACTCTGTAAATCTATCGTTACTTTTAATTAAACTGAAATTTCATCCTGTGGTTGTATATTAGACGTATTCCTTTTCTTTATATAATGTCAGCTGGCAAATTAAAAATAAAAGGAGGTCCAACAAATGGAAGTTGGATATCATTTAAACCAAGAAGAGATTACAGCTTTAATAAGCAGCTTTAAACAGAAACAAAAGTTTCAAAACTTAATGAGGGAAATTAAAAGATACAGTGAATTAGATTTTGATACAGAAAAAGCGAAAGTGATTCAAGCCTTAAAATTTGATACGACAAAAGGGAAGCAAGTAATCACTGCTAAAGCACTGGTACTGCAATTTAGTGATAAAGTTAACATTCGGTATATTACACGATACTTAAATGGAGATCTTGAAACAACGAATGATTTTTTTGTAGGAACACTTAATCATAACAGCATTGAAGAACCAGAAAAAATTCTACAAACAGTTATGAGGGCAAGTGATGACAATGTTGTTTCTGTTATCAAAAATGAATTTGATGAAGAAGCAGTAGAGATGTCGGCAGAAGCAAATGAAAAATTTGAAGAAGAATTTAACTACGATGAAAATTATGAGCCAGGTCAATTAGTCGGACAAGTTGATGCTCAGAGTCCAATTAAAGGTTGTATTGCAGGCGGCTATATTTATTGTGGTGATTCGTGTGGAGGATACCCTGCATGTAAGAGTACAAAGAGTGGAGTAAATGGTCTGGATAACTGCTGTAAAACACATGATTGTTGCTACAACACCTATGGCGTAGGTTACCCGCATTGCTATTGCGATCAACAATTATGTGATTGCGCCCAAGCTGCTCCTTTTGCCAAGGCTAAGATACTCGTTGAGTCAGCATTCTGCTTTGTATGCTAGTATTCAAAGAATCTATAATGTTAATAAGTCGATGAAACGGTAAATAAAAATGGTTCTATACATCAATTTTGATGTTAGGAACCATTTTTTTATTTGCTCAAGCATACAAAATCAGAGATTACGGCATTGTATATTATTCGTACAATGTTTTATATTCAATGTAGGAGATGAATTTCAGTATAAGGATAGTATTTGATATTTTATTGAATAATGATTTCCCCAACATATTGAGCCTTTCCTTTATCTGAATTAAGATTAACTTCAATCAAATATTCGCCTTTTTCTTTTGGTACACTAAATGTTTGTTCATTTTTGACATCTAAATCAATCTTTTGTTGGTTCTTTGAAAGTACGATACTTATACCGTCGGGATCAAAATGGCCATCTTCAATCAAAAAGTCAACTTGTTGGCCACTCTTAAGTTTTATTGGTTCTTGTTTCTGGGCCAAGGAATTAATATCGTCCGTTTTTTTATTATATTTTTTATCATAATCCCATTTAACATTTGCTTTTGCTAATTCTGTCTCTTCACTAATGTTGTTGGGATCTACTAGTGAAACAGTTGGGGGAGAGAAATCGTAATTTTCGCCAAAACAACCTGTTAATAAAAGGGCAAGACATAAGCCTATAGCCCATTTTAATATCCTCATTATTGATTTTACACTCCTTTAAGTTTAAAAGTTACATTTATTATAACATTCTAACTCCAATTTCCATAACACCCTTATTAACACAAACTCGAATGCCTTATTTAGAAGGTTTCTACATAACGAATAGCTGATTGCAGAGTATGTATAGTTTGATGGTAATGGGTGATCCATTTCTTTATGTTTCTTAAAATTATGGTTGTGATTAAGGTGATATGCGTTTCTTTATATAAGGTAAGTAAGAATGGTGATATAGCCAAGAGGTAAGGCGAAGGTCTGCAAAACCTTTACACCACGGTTCGATTCCGTGTATCACCTTTATGAATAAATCCTATAATTTCAAGAAGATTTTATGAGTGTCAAATATTAATGAAAAAGGCGGTCCTGTCCTTCAGGGCTGCTTTTTTGAATTCAACTTGAAGATTGTTCTAATCAAAAAGCCTTTATAATATAAATAAAAAGCCGCATGTAATCAAACTTTTTACAGTTGATTACATACGGTTTTTAAAAAATTTTATGCCTTCTTAGAGGTAAGTTATACCATATAGAGTACCTCTCCCGGTTGTTGGGTAGGAATCGCTCGCCCTTCCCACTCTTAAAGCGTAAGTGTCACCAGTAATACTAAATTCTCCAGTATTTAATGTAGCACCCGGTTTTACTGTCCAAGATTTCACAACCTTCATTGCAAACTTATACGATAGTATGGAAACTTTGAGATCATTATTTCCTGTATTTGTAGCGGTAACTTTTGCGACGCCACCTAGAATATCAATACGTGCACTCTGCATATAACCAGCTAAAGGACTGTCATAGTTAACTGAAACACTGTTTGTCTCTTTTGGAATTCCTTGAGCGGATACTTCTTTATTGATTTCCTCTTTTTTAAATTGATCGTAATCTTTTTTCATACTCTTCATCCTCCTGAAATTTTTTGAATTACATGTAATAAAGAAGGCTAAGGGGGAAGATTTACAACCTTGCTTAGGAATTTATAAAATCAATCTAATATCGAATAAGTACCGTGAAAATCAATTTCTCACTATATTTCTTCCTATACAAAGGTTGCTGCGAGGTTTAAATTATGCTGAATTTAATTAATCTAAAAAAGTTTTTAAAACAGTATTGACAAGAGTTTGATTTCATGAGAAGATTATCTCGAATTAAAGATATTTGTTTTAAGTCTATTATTTTTTTAATATATATCTCGATTTCGAGACAGTTAGTATTTTCAGATTATATACAATGGAGGAGATTTAAAATGGCAAAATGGACAGTAGATCAATCACATTCAACAGTAGGTTTTGAAGTAAAACACATGATGGTTTCAAAAGTAAGAGGACAATTTGATTCTTATACTGCAGATGTAGAAGCAGCAGATTTAACAGATTTAACAACAGCAACAATCGCATTCAAATTTGATGTAGCAAGCATTAACACAAACAGCGAAGATCGCGACAATCATTTGAAATCAGCAGATTTCTTCGATGCAGAAAACAACCCAACTATCGACTTTACATCTACAAACATCGTAAAAGATGGCGATGACTACAAAGTAACTGGTGATTTAACAATCAAAGGCGTAACAAAACCAGTAACATTCGACGTAGAATACGGCGGTAAAGGTACAAACCCATGGGGCGTAGAAGTGTACGGATTCGAAGCGGAAACAAAAATCAACCGTGAAGAATTCGACTTAACTTGGAACGCAGCACTAGAAACAGGTGGCGTACTAGTAGGTAAAGACATCAAAATCAAAGTGGAATTAGAAATTAACCCAGCTGCATAATAAAAGCTTGTGTATGATGCTGAATTTAGTTGATATAAGTTCAGCATCATCTTCCAAACAAAAGCTCAAAAGCATTTTTTTTAAAACGATATCTCGAATTCAAGATAATTATGGGAGGGGTATTTCATGGATGCACTTAAAGGACTACATCACGTTACAGCTATAACAAGCAGTGCAGAAAAAATATATGATTTCTTCACTTACGTATTAGGTCTTCGATTAGTGAAAAAAACAGTGAACCAAGATGATATCCAAACCTATCATTTGTACTTCACAGATGATGTCGGCAGCCCAGGAACAGATATGACATTCTTTGACTTTCCAGGTATTCCAAAAGGGGTGCATGGCACAAATGAGATTTCTAAAACATCTTTCCGGGTTCCTAATGATGAGGCATTGGCGTATTGGGTAAAACGCTTTGATAAATTTGAAGTGAGACATACAGGAATCCAAGAGCAGTTTGGCAAAAAGACTTTATCATTCGTCGATTTTGACGACCAGAATTATCAGCTCATATCAGATGAATTGAATGAGGGAGTGCCAGCAGGGACTCCTTGGCAAAATGGACCTGTGCCACTTGAATTTGCGATTACTGGATTAGGACCTATTTTTGTCCGAACTTCTTTCGCTGACTACTTCAAACAACTGTTAGAGGAAGTATTCTTCATGAAAGAAGTCGCTAAAGAAGGCTCCTTCAAACTATTCGAAATGGGTGAAGGGGGAAACGGGGCTCAAGTAATCGTTGAAATGAACACCGTGCTTCCTCAAGCTCGACAAGGCTATGGCACAGTCCATCACACAGCATTCCGAGTGAATGACCGGGCTGACTTGGATGCTTGGCAACAACGTTTAGAGTTATATAAACTGCCAAACACCGGCTATGTAGAACGCTACTATTTTGGTTCTCTTTATACAAATGCTGCCCCTTCCGTTTTATTTGAATTAGCAACAGATGGTCCTGGCTTCATGGGGGATGAACCATATGAAACGCTTGGCGAAAACCTATCATTGCCGCCATTCTTTGAGCCAAAACGCGAAGAAATCGAAAAAATCGTAAGACCTATTGATACAGTGCGCAGTACTCGCACATTTGAAAAGGAATATTTATAGGGAAGTGAAATCATGGGATTTATGTCTAAATTATTTGGTACAAAACAAGAGGAGGAAGAAACAATGACAAAAGTAAATATCGGTATTATTTTAGGATCAACTCGTGAAGGACGTGTAAGTCCACAAGTAGGCGCTTGGGTAAAAGAAATCGCAGACAAACGCGGTGACGCGAACTACACAATCATTGATATTGCAGATTACAAATTGCCACTACTAGGGGAAGCGGGCGGAGATGCATCAGGTGCAGCTGCATGGTCAGAAGCTGTTGCAGCACAAGATGGTTTTGTATTTATCGTTCAAGAATACAATCATTCAATTACTGGTTCACTTAAAAATGCGCTAGACTACCTTCGCGAAGAATGGAACAACAAAGCAGCTGGTATCGTATCATACGGTTCAGTTGGCGGTGCTCGTGCAGCAGAACATCTACGTGGCATCTTAGGTGAATTGCTTGTAGCGGATGTTCGTGTACACCCAGCGCTATCATTGTTCACAGATTTCGAAAACGGTACAGACTTTAAACCAAAAGCTGTTCAAGAAGAATCAGTGAATCAAATGTTAGATCAAGTCGTTCCTTGGTCAAAAGCATTGTTCACTATTCGTTAATCTTTCTTTCATTCATATACATGCGCAGCGACTTGCGCATGTATATGTACATCATGAAAATTGAGCAAATCGCATCAAACAAGTTGATGGATGTGCTCAGTTGTTATGAAAAAAGGGATAGATAAGGGGATATAGAGATGACAGAATTCACGCAGTTGGTAAAAGAAAGACGGTCGGCAAGCAACTTTCTTCCGAATTATGAGATTTCACAGGAAGAGTTAGATGAAATATTTGGCCTAGTAAAGCTCGGACCCTCAGCTTTCAACCTTCAACACACGCATTATATAGTCGTGACAGACCAAGAGGTGAAAGAAGAAATAAGAAAGGCCGCTAATGGGCAGTATAAGGTCCATAGTGCATCAGCTGTCATCTTGGTGTTGGGCGATAAAGAAGCCTATAAAAAAGCAGCAGAAATTAATGAAGGATTATTAATACTGGGTATATTAAATAAACAAGAATATGACTTTGCAGTAGAAGGTACTGTTGATCTGTATGAGACAAGAGGACCTTCATTCCAGAGAGATGAAGCCATCAGAAATGCTTCCTTATCTTCTATGCTTTTTATGCTGGCAGCTAAGGAAAAAGGGTGGGACACTTGCCCGATGATTGGATTTGAAGAGGATAAAGTAAAAGAAATCCTGAATATCAGTGATCAATACGAGGTAGCATTAATGATTACACTAGGAAAAGAAAAAGTAGCGAGCAGACAACCAAGAGGCTATCGCAAGCCCGTGAATGAGTTCGTCACCATCGTTTAATAAAGAATTGGAGTGAGTAAAATGAGCAAAAAAACAATGGGTATTCATCACATTACAGCCATTGTAGGCCACCCACAAGAAAACGTAGATTTTTATGCAGGTGTATTAGGATTACGCTTAGTGAAAAAAACAGTCAATTTTGATGATCCGGCTACTTACCATCTTTATTTTGGCAATGACGGTGGAAAACCAGGCACTATCATTACGTTCTTTCCTTGGGCAAATGCGCAGCAGGGCGAAATTGGTGACGGACAAGTTGGGGGAACAGCATATGCTATTCCACAGGGGGCTTTGGCTTTTTGGAAACAAAGACTGGCTAAATTTAATGTACAATATACAGTGATGGAACGCTTTGGAGAAGAAGTCCTAGCATTTGATGATTCTCATGGCTTACACTTAGAGCTAGTTGAAAGAGAAGCAGGGGAAACAAATACATGGACTACCGGAGAAATCACACCACAATTTGCGATTAAAGGATTTGCCGGAGCTACACTTTATTCCACACATCCAAGCGAGACAGCTAAGTTAGTCGAAGAAATCATGGGGCTTGAAGTAGTAGGGCAAGAGGGGGACTATATTCGTTTCCGTTCTAGCGCTGATATCGGGAATGTCATTGACCTGAAACTAACAACAAATGGCCGTGGAATTATGGGTGTCGGAACAGTTCATCACATTGCATGGCGTGCTACTGATAACGAGGACCAATTAGATTGGCAAAAATATATCTCACAACACGGGTATGGCGTAACACCGGTTCGAGATAGGAATTATTTTAATGCCATCTACTTTAGAGAACATGGCGAAATCTTGTTTGAAATTGCGACAGATCCTCCAGGATTCGCACATGATGAATCACCAGAAACAATGGGTGAAAAATTAATGTTGCCTGAACAGTTTGAGCCTTATAGAGCAGGCATGGAGCGGAGATTAATTCCGATTGAAGTGAGAGAGCTAGATTAAGTCATATAAAAGGAATGATGGCGATGCGATCGATTGACCCAGAAACAATGGCTGAAAGAGAAAATTATAAATTTTTGACAGGAAGCATTATCCCTAGGCCGGTTGCATTTGTTACAACCCGTACGCAAGATGGAGTTCTGAACGGGGCTCCATTTAGCTACTTTAATATCGTTTCATCCAATCCGCCTATGATATCTCTGTCGATTCAACGGTCAGACGGGAAAATGAAGGACACAGCTCGAAATATCTTGGGTTCCAACGAGTTTGTTGTTCATATTGTGGATGAACACAATGTAGATAAGATTAATATTACAGCAGCTAGCCTGCCACCCGAACAAAGTGAAGTAGAGCTAGCAAACTTAACGCCTGTGGAAAGTACAAAGATTGCTGTACCGGGCATCAAAGAATCAAAGGTCCGAATGGAATGTGTACTGGAGCAAGCCTTAGAGTTAGGTGGCACAGATGAGCCTGGCTGTGACCTGATTATTGGTAAAGTCGTTCAATTTCATATAGAAGAGGCTATTTATGAAAAGGGAAGAATTAATCCTAGAGGATTAGCGGCCGTTAGCAGATTGGCAGGCCAATCCTATGCTAAAATTGGTGAGATGTTTGAAATAGAAAGACCAAAATAATTTTGGTTATGAGAAAAAGAACACAAGAGGAGGTTACAACATGAAGCACATATTTAATAAAGGAACCAACCCAAATAAACCAACATTTTTAATGCTCCATGGTACAGGTGGGAACGAACTTGATTTGCTGCCATTAGCAGGAGTCATAGATGATGAAGCCAATGTATTAAGCGTTAGAGGGAATGTCTTAGAACAAGGCATGCCAAGGTTCTTCCGCCGATTATCTGAAGGGGTATTTGATGAAGAAGATTTAATCTTCCGCACGAGAGAGCTAAATGAGTTTCTGGATGAAGC
Source organism: Rummeliibacillus stabekisii (assembly GCF_007988965.1). Taxonomy (GTDB): domain Bacteria; phylum Bacillota; class Bacilli; order Bacillales_A; family Planococcaceae; genus Rummeliibacillus; species Rummeliibacillus stabekisii. The sequence continues at coordinate 147,069 of NZ_BJVD01000002.1, read as the reverse complement.
AGCAGAAAAATACGGCTTCGATCGAGATAACATCATTGCCATCGGTTACTCAAACGGAGCCAATATCGCAGCCAGTCTGCTATTTCACTACCAACATGCATTAAAAGGAGCCATCCTGTTACACCCAATGGTGCCGAGAAGAGGCATCGCTTTACCAGACCTAGCAGGAAAATCTGTATTTATTGGTGCCGGAACAAACGACCCGATCTGCTCTCCTGAAGAGACGAAAGAATTACAACAGCTACTGCAACAAGCCAATGCTAGCGTTGAGCTTCACTGGGAAAATAGAGGTCATCAATTAACAATGGGTGAAGTGGAAAGTGCTAAGGAATGGTATTTGAAGTTAGGTTAGAATCCTATTTATATAGTCTTTAGCTTCATTAAATGAACGAGATTCATTTAGTGGGGTTAAAGGCTTTTTTTCATGCGCTTATTAAATTGAAAAAGGGACAATCTGAAATTTACTGTCGTTCCTATGAGAAATACAACCGCTCACGAGGCGTTTACTAACACTCTCATCCAATTTACTGCCGCTAAGAAGAAGTATACTCAAGAAAAAAGACAAAATAAGTCCCCGCTTTCTATCCGTTAGCAAAACTCACAGATTTTGCTACCAATGATTAAACTCCAACAAAAATCTTCTAAAAAAAGTTTACCTATACAAAACATCGGGTATCTCCTCTCTATGAACAAAATCTAAAGGAGGAAGACAGATGTCACAAGAAGAAATGCAAATGAAGTTCAAAGAAATCCTATTATACGGTTATCAAAGAGGAAATGAAGAGGGTACACTCTCTGCTTCAGATTTAGTACAAGAGCTAGCGGATAAAATGAAGGACGTTCTATGGGTCGCAAATACACAAGGGTAATGATAACAAGTATAACTTCAAGCAACTTTTCGAAAATTCGCCAATTGCACTTACACCAAAAACTCCCTATAAACAGATCAACATAAAAGGCACCCTTAACAAACTCGTCAAAGGTGCCTTTTTTCATGCCTTAAATCTTAACGGTATTATTTTCTCGAACTCGTTTAATTAACCGACCACGACGCCTTTTTAAGGCAACGACGCTAGTACTATACTTCACCGAAAGTTCTTCATAGTCGAACCCTCTTATATAGTAATCTATGAGAAATTGCCGATCTTGTTCCTCTAGATTATTCAATAAACCTTCCAATTTACTAGCAATTTCATTGTCCAACTCCATAGGTAAGTGTATCTCCAGCTGGGAGTCTTCTTCAGGCTGATAGTGCGTCTCATAGCGGATCTCTCGTTTCAATTCATCTAGTATACTGCCATGAATGCACCTATAAGCATAGGGGGTAAAGTCGCCTTGTCTGCTGTCGTATTTTTGCCACGCCTGCCACAGAGCAATGCGAGCAGTTTGACGATAATGCTCATGATTTTTGTAGATTTTACATTTACGGATGGCAGCTGAAATCATGGGCTCGAATCTTGTCAGTATTTCTTCAAAATGATACATATTTGATTTCTCAATTCTCATTGTGCACAACGAATTATTCCTAGGTGAGTTCAGAATAGAATGTTTTCAGAAAGAGGTACAAAAGCTATTCTGTCGAATAATCGCGCCAAAAAGGTCGTTTGCTGGTTCCAAACGATTCAAATGGAAGCCGTAAACGACAAAAATGAACTATTTTAAGTTGGTGAGAAGAAAAATAGAGAAATCATTTTTTTACTTTATAAATTAAAACATTCTTCCATTGCCATAATAAAAATTTATCAAAATAATAGAAGGATAATCGTAAAATTGTTTTATAAAAATAAGAATTGCATGAATTATTCTTTCTAAAATAAAAGCGGAATTGTTTAGTGGAAATGAGAATCTTTTTGAGTTGCAGAGCATAATGTAGCAGGGTGGCCAGATTGAGGAAACTTATAAAATGGTTGAAATAGGGTAAGGAAGCAGGAAATCATGACGTATATAAAACAAAGGTCAATCACCAAAAACTTCTATGCGATAGAATAATATTTTAATAGGGAGAGGGTTTATAAATATGATTAGGTATATCTAAAGTAAGGAATGATATAGAGATATAATATTTGTACCAGACAAATGGTATATATATAAAGGAAGTTACTCATAAAAGACTAAACTATTTTATCTATAGATAAACCAATTTTAAATTAAAAAGTTATTTTTATACTTTACTATTAAATTATTACTTTATCTATTAACTACAAAATAAAATAAATAACTGTTAATAAGAAGTATATAAAATAAGACTATAGTTACAATGATGATATATTTTTGGTAAAAAAACATCATTTATAATATAAAAATGTATTTGTTAGAATATTCTTCACACATTTTTGTTATTTTTAATATTAAATTGACATTAACATTTTTTTGTTCAATATTTTTACAGAAAAAAAGGTGGAAAATTGATAGGATATAGTCGATAATAAGGACAAGCATGGTTAGTTGATAAGTCTATCAATGCGATTTAATGCTAATCATATCCAATAAGGGAGGATTTTCAATTCATGAAGAATTTTAAACTAGTAAAAACTACAGCTGCCCTAGCTCTTGGTGCTTCAGTAGTAACTGCTGCTGTCGTTCCTGGTGCTACTACTGCATCAGCTGCTTCTAAGTACAAAGTGTCAAACGGTAAATTAGTAAACGCTAAAACTGGTAAAGTTGTTAAAGGTTATGTAGTATTCAAATCTAAACTTTACTACAATGGTAAATTGAAAAAAGGTTATAAAACTGTTGGTTCAGGTAAAACAATCAAACTTTACTACAACGGTAAATTAAAAGAAGGTTACAAAACTGCAAGAAACAATAAATTGTTGTTCTTTAACGGTTCACTTAAAAAAGGCTACAAAACAGCTGGCAACGGCGAGCGCCTTTACAAAGATGGCCATTTAGACAAAGGTTACGAAGTATACGGTGATGTAGATAAAGATCCATCACTTTACTACAACGGTTACCTAAAATCAGGCTACAAAACAGCTAACAATGCAACTCTTTTATTCTACAACGGTAAATTAAAATCAGGCTACAAAACAGCTAAAGAAGGTACAGTTCTTTATAAAGAAGGTCGCTTAAACGAAGGCCTTGCACTAGTTGGCGGCAAACTATTTAAAGATTCTTCTTTAAATAAAGGTCTAGTAAAATACGAAGATAAATTCTACTTCGATGCTGATCTAGCTAACGGTACTTACGAGTACGAAGGCAAAGAAATTGCTATCGAAAAAGGTGTAGAAGTTGGCGCTAAAGTTAACTCTGTAGAAGCGATTAACGGTACTACTGTTAAAGTTACATTTAACAAAGCAGTAGACAAAACTGACGCTGAAAAAGCTAATGTTGTAACAATTAGCGATGTTGAACTTTCTGCTGGAAAATTATCGGAAGATGGTAAAACATTAACATTAACTTCAACTAAAGCTATTAAAGTTACAGATGCAACTGTAGTAGTTAATGCAATTAAAACTAAAGCTGACGATAAAGTATCTACTGAAAAATACGTAGGTAAAATGACTTATGAAGATAAAGTAGCTCCTTCAATCGTAAGTGTTGAAGCTAAAACAAACGGAACTGTAGCTAAAACTGCGACTGTTGAATTATCAGAACCAGTAAAATCTACTGTATTAGTTAAAGTGGATGGAGATTATGCTGCAGTAACTGCATTCACAGGTACTTCTGATACTTTAGAATTAACAGGCTTAAACCTTGAAGCAGGTAAAACACATACTGTTGAAGTAATCAATGCAGAAGATGCAGCGGGTAATAAAGTTGTGTCAACTACAGCTACATTTACAGTATCAGTAGATGCAGTTACTCCAGTAGCAACAGTATCAGCTGGTGCAAATGATAAAGAAATTTTAGTAACATTTAATAAACCAATGAACGTATCTAAAGTAGCTGGTATCACAGTTAAGGATGAAGCTCTTGCATCTGTAAATATTGGAGCAATTACTCCAGTAGCTAATACAAACGATACACAATTCACTATTGCTGTATCAGATGCTATCTTTGCGAATAAAGATAGCCGTACTTTCAGTGTAGTTTTACCTAAAGACATGGAAGATAAATTAGGTAACAAAACAGCTGATTCTGTACAAAAAGTAACTTTAACAAAAGATGCAGCTAAACCAGTAGCAACAGGCTATAACGTACTTAAAGATAAAGACGGTAAAGTTGAAGCAATCGAAATTAACTTTAGCGAAGGTTTAAGTGCAGGATCAGTTACAACTGGTTCATCATTACATGATGCAGCTTCTTCAATCGTTGATGCAAATGGTGTTCTTGATCAGACTACATTTGAAAACTTCAAATCTCAAGCTGTAAAAGCTGGAGATAAAAAAGTAGTATTTAAAACAGCAACTCCTGTAGCTATTTCAGGTCAATATGCTATCTCATTCAAAACTGACCTAGTAACTGACCTATCAGAAGCTGGTAACAAATCAGCAGCATTTAACTACACTATTGACTTTGGTCAAGGTCAACAAGCTACTGAATTTGAATTAGAATCTACTAAATTACCATCTGCTACTAATAATGTTATTACTGTAACATTCAAAGAAGCAGTTAAAGGTGGAGCAGTAGCAGGATCAGCAACTGATGTAGCTAACTACACATTAGGTGGAAAACCACTTCCAACTGGAACTACTATTACTCTTGATAAAGACCAAAAAGTAGCTACAATTAAATTACCAGCAGAATCTATTGCAAAAGACGATAAAGCAGCTGTATTCACAGTAGCTAACGTTAAGAATACTGCGGGTACGAAAACTTTAAAATCTTACGCAGGTACTGTAGATGTTAAAGATAATGTTGCTCCTAAATTACAATCTGCTCAACTATTAGCAGATGGTAAAACATTCGTTTTAACTTATGATGAAAACTTAAAATCTACTAGTGACATTGAAGGTGCATTCAAATTCACAGAAGATGCAAAAGATGTAACTGCTAACTTAACAGTTAAGAGTGTTACTGGCAAAACTATAATTGTAGAAGCTCAAAAAGCTGTTACTACTCCTGCAGTAAAAGCTCCTGCAACTGGATTCTATGATGAAACAGGTAAAGCTTATGCTGTAAAAGCTGGAGATAAAATTGGCACTGATTACACTTACTTCAATGCAGGTGATGTAATCGTACCTGAGTCTGCTCCTGAAGCTAATGATGCAAAAACAGCTACAACAGCTGGATTCTACGATGCAACTGGAACTGCTTACACAGTTAAATCTGGTGATGCAATCGGTGCAAACAAATATTATGCTAAAGATGCAGTAATCGTTGCTGCAGTTACTAACAATGTTAATTTCGATTTAACTAAAGCTGTAACAATCGAAACAGTAGCAGCTGCTGATAAAGTTGAAGATGCTGCAGGTAATGACCAAAAAGCTGAAATCAAAGTTACAACTACTCGTTAATTATAACTTTTGATAATCCACCCCCTTACCTTATTGGGCGAACGGATACAAAGACTCCTATCTTCTTCGGAAGATGGGAGTTTTTTTGTTTCATAGAAAGCGTTTTAATTCTCTTTTTAAATATATATTATAATTTTGAATTTTAGCTCTCATGTATTCGTATATGGGAGCTTTTTTCGTTAGGAGGGAATGCGAATGATTGCTCTTATAGCAATATACAAGTACTTAAAAAGCGAAAAAGGTAAGGGCTTTTAAGTAATCGCTTTACACGCCTATTTCAAGGTTTTAATAGAAAAGGAGAATCCAAATGGAAGAGATTTTTGTGAAGGAATGGATTTCTAAACAACTAAGACAGATATTTTATGTGTACCCACAAGCATCTAATGTAGCATTAGAGGTCATTGATTTAAAGCATCCAGTCTGAACAGTACATGCAAGTGATTAAAAATAAATGGAGCTTAAAGCTAATTAATAGTGCTTACTTGTATATATGATGATATTAGAGGTAATCACTGGGAAGCATATTTCATCTGTAAAGAAACGGGTGTTTTGTTTGAACTGTGGAAGAAGAATGATGAAGTAATAGCCTACGAAACCTACAAGTAAAGGAGCATAAGTACATGACATACAGCTACGAACGATTTTTAAATGGCATGGCATTAAGGACATCTGAACAAGTAACATTAAACAACATTGGTTACGAAACAATTGAACTTTACCGAGAGGAAATGGATGAACAATTCTTTACAGAAGAGGAGTTTAAGGTATTACCAGACGTTTGCATGGTAACAGCGATTAACTATTGGACAAAAGAACGTAATGAATACTTAATGATGGATGTTTACGATGAAAGTAACCAAAACCATGTCAAAACAATTTGGGTGAAAAACGGAGAAGTACAATTAGAGAATGAGTAAACTCACGACAAAACTAATCGAGATCTCACGACAAAAGTAAATTAACAGAATGATAAAAGGACAAGTTCATGTGACAGAAGGCATGGGCTATTTTTGTATGCAAAAAAACTCACGACATTATTATATAACTGTCGTAAGTTTCATTTTAGAAGGGATGATAGTATGAGATCAAAGGCTATTTTAATAATTTAAGTAAAATACTAACAGAAGTGGTGATTTTATAAAATGGGAATAAAGTATGGTTTAAAGGTTTAAAGTTAGAAGAAGTAATACATCAGATTTTTGGTTTGTATCATGACTTTAATTATTTATGCTAATTAAAATCCTTTTGATGCTCAAGACAATAAATCTTACCCTCGAACTTTTTATTAGATAAACAAAACGACTGAACTTTATCTGAAACTGTTTTTTGACAGATGGAACATTTATAGTCATTGATATTTGTGACTTTTTTAATTTTAATATTCTCAACGTGTTGCTTTCTAATTAAGGGATCTATAATATTTTCATTTGATAAAGTGTTGTATATCAAATTAACATCTTCATTTGAAAGAAAAGGCTCTTTATTTTGTAATTTGAGTACGGCAATTTTTCTATTGATGAATTCGGTCAGTTCAATATCATAAACTACTAGTTGGTTAGAGTTTATTTTTCTCAATTCTTCATCTAATTTTAATGTACACCGTTTTGTAAATGAAACTATTGAAATGAAGTTGTTGTAGTATTTTTCATTTACGCTATTTTTTAAAGCTTGAATATGACCATAGTTTTGTAATAATGGATTCATCATTTTAAATTTACCGTTAATTAACCACGTTTTTCTATTCTTTCCCCCATAAATAGTACCTTGATAATTCTTTGTTTCGATAACAAATATTCCGTATGGTGTAATGATAACATGGTCTATTTGTGAGTAACCTGTTGATGATTTATCATTTTTTAAAAGTAAATCACTATGATGCAAGTAATTTTTAGGGAATTGGTCTAATTGGATAGTAATTTTATATTCGCCAAGTTCTCCTTTTCGGTTAGCCCACTGCTGATTATTTTTATTACTCTCGGTAGACTTTGGATTTGGGGTAATATTAATTTCTTTACTACTACGCTTCTTTTTATTAAAGAGAAAGCTGAAAACCATGATGACCCTCTTTTCTCGAATAATGTTTTTCTATAGTGTTTATCTACTGTGTCCAAAGTGCAGCTCTCTATGACAATTTGGACAAACCGCAATGGCATTTTCAACTGTATCTTCTTCTCCATCTGCTAGCCTCTTTATATGATGGACTTCTAAATTGGGGGGGCGTCTCTTGCGTGAATTCCCTAAACAAATATTTACAAATTAGTTGTGTTAATCAATTTACTAATGGATTTTTGTAAACCATATAACCTATAAAATAAAACATTTGTAAATATATTCTACTATTTATATACTTAAAAATACACATTTTTCCTGATAAAATAACTAGATAAATTGACCGTTATATAGGGCATTATTTGCGTGAATTCAGATAGCAACGAAGTAATATTAAATTTGAACAATTTAATTAGGAGGTATATTTTTTAAAAATAAGGGCTGTATCAATGGAAAGCTTAGGGGAAAATGTGAAGGCAGCAGCTGGTGCTGTAATGGAGCAGGCTCCGCCTATTATCCATCAAGGATAATATAACGGAAAAATATTATTTGGACCTTTAAAAGCAGACATTTTTCATCACTGACTGTCCACGTTCCTTTGCAGAGGAAATGATTCAAAAATTTGTGAAGGAAGAAATAAATAGAATTATTGATTGTATTTTTACCTGAAACTCTGTTAAAACCAAATTAAGAAATAAGAACTAAAAAACAGTACTTATTCAGTAAGATATAGTATATCTTAAATAGATAAGTAATGTTTTGTTAGAAAGGAGGTAAAATGTTTGAAATCTATTATTCATTATTTTCACCCGTTAGTATGGATTATATTATGCGGCACCATATTTGCACGGACTGCAAGCTTTATGGCTATGCCATTTTTAGCTTTATATTTACATAATCACTTACATGCCTCTCCCTTAATTATAGGACTTACTTTAGGAGTAGGTCCGTTATTCTCTACCTTTGGAGGACTTTTTGGGGGCTATTTAACAGATCGGTTTGAACGGAAAACAGTCATTATCATAACAGTATTTGTTTGGAGTTTAACCTTTTTTGGTTTTGCTTTTACAACCTCTACCTCTATATTTGTCGTGCTGAATGCTGTTAATGGTTTATGTCGGTCATTTTTTGAGCCTGGTACACAAGCACTAATGGTTGATTTTACGGAGAATAATAAAAAACGTCGACTATTTTCTGTACGTTATACAGCTATTAATATTGCTGCTGTTATTGGACCGTTGCTAGGCGTTTGGATTTCCAATATGGCAAATGCATCGATTCCATTTATGATAACCGGGCTTATGTATGCAATGTATGGGGTATTTTTGCTATTTGTATTGAATCGTTATCAATCCCAGCAACAAACATTAAAATCAAAAGGTCATTTTGGTGCAATCTTTAAGACCATCGGTAAAGATAAAAAATTACTTCTATTAATTATGGGTGGTGTCTTAATTTCTCTCGGCTATTCCCAATTTGATTCTACCTTGCCACAGCTTGTCGATTTAAGGGTGGAGGATGGTGTGAAGCTGTTTAGTTATGTAATCGTTGCTAACTCAATTACCGTATTAGCATTACAGTTACCACTTAGCGTATTAACGGAGAAAATATCGATTTATAAGTCATTACAGATTGGCATCATTATTTTTTCATGTGGACTCCTCCTATTCGGCGTTTCAGAAAATAATTGGATGTTTATTGGGAGCATGATTATTTTCTCAATTGGTGAGATTTTCTGCTTCCCAATGATGAATGCTCTTATTGAAGAAATTGCACCAGCTGATCAGAAAGGCTTATATTTGGGAGCCGCTCAGTTAAAAAATATTGGCGGTTTTATTGGGCCAATTTTGGGTGGATGGCTCTTAGTTATTACCGTTGACTGGATGTACACTGTTTTGGCACTCGTCATGGCAAGTAGTATTTGGATATACAAAAAAGCGTTGCGGGATTAATGAAGAACTAACGAATTAACTTGCAAAAGCTAATCGTTGCCGGGATTTATTCCGTATAGAGTCAATTTGTTAATGCTGTAAAACTGCTTATTTAATATACCTATACAGCAAGTTATAGTGGCTTTAATTAAAGAACAATCGGGCGCGGTTCCAAAGTAATGGAACGGCGCTTTTATATTAGAAAACGACTAATGACAGGTGTAAGGCAAACGACAGTATTATGGTAAAGAAGTTGCCGAAAACAAGGTAAGTAATCAAGGAAAATCAAAAAACAAAGAGACACTTTCTGTTTAAGCAAAGGATAAAGCAAAAAATGCTAGTAAGACATTAAAAATAAAAAGTAAAAAAGTAATTAGAAGTTTCTATTTAATTAATTCTCTGCTAAAAATCTTTCCACGACAAACTTCTAACACATTTAAATAATGAAAATTATATACTTTTTCAAAGTTTTATCTCTTTCGATTAATCGGCGGTTTTCTCAAAGATAAATTCATTTTACATTATTAAACAAAAAGCATCTTACCTTTTTCAAGAAAAGAAAGATGCAAGTATTGAAAATATTAGTTTTCAATGAAATATAATTACATAAGATTATATAAAGGGAAGTGAGAAGACTATGGGAATTATTACATACAAATTTTGTGTGAAGCTATGGCCTCTAATTAATGAGAATACATAAAATTTTATTTCTTATTATTTTTTTCCTCTTTTATAATTTCGCTATAGGTTTTAATATCTACATTCATTAATTCATTTAATGAATCAGTCATTCCCAAGATGCTCTCAAAATTATGGTCATTAGTTTCCACGTGTGCTGTAAAAGATAATTTTTTGTCATTGTTAATATAACCGTTTATATAAGGTAAGCCTGTTGCAACTGTACCTTTGTCTGTGAAAGTGACCATTTTAAATTTTGGAACATTATACTCAAGGTATTTTTCTATTCTCTGTTCCTGCTTGGTAAAATACCATTCTTTTTCCTGTTGTTTATCATGATAATACAAAAAGAACCAGCCACCGCCGACTATTATTACTATTGAAATAAAGATATAGATATGTATTTTTTTCATAGCCGAATCTCCCTCAATTATTTGACGGTTTCCTCAAAGATAAATTAATTTTAATATTAAATAAAAAGCATCTCTCCTTTTTAATATGAAGGGATGCAAGTGAAAAAAGAATTTCTAAATACAATTATTGGTTAATTAAATTCCAAAAATATGGAATAAAATATACTGTTCATAAAAAACTTTTGATAGAATATAAATACAGAAAAATTTAGTTAGAATTAATCGATTATATGAGATGTTCACTTTTTCGAATATAATACGACGATTAGCTTTTTATTATTTATTGTGTTCTTCTTTCACAATTTCACTATAAGTTTTTACATCTACCCGAAATAAAGCATCTAATTCTTCAGGCATACCCATTCGTCCTTCAAAATTATGATCATTGGGTTGAACGTGTGCAACAAAATCTAACTTTTTATCATTATTTATATAACCTTCTAGATAAGGTAACCCCATCGGAGATACATCTTCTTTGGTAAAAGTAACTGATTTAAACTTTGGAATATTATAAGTTAGAAACTTTTCAACTCTTTGCTCTTGCTTTGTAAAATATTCCTCTTTTTTTTCTTGTTTTTCATGATGATACATGAAGTAACCTCCAATACTAATTAATAATAATATTGAAATAACTAAAAATATATTTTTTTTCATAAAATCCTCCTTAACGAAAGGTTGCAATAAAATGAAATTTAAAGAACAAACTAAAATAGAAGTTAAGAAAATTAATGATTATGATAATTATGCCCTTTCTGATGCGGCATATAACGATAGCTATTTTAAAAAAGATACAATAATATCAGATCCAACAAATGATTCAAAATGGAAAGTAATAGAGGAAATCTCCGACAAAAACGGCCTGCAAGCCTTTGCAGTAATCCCGGGTACAAAAGGAAAAGACAATAAAATCCATTACAATAATGATAACATAGTCATCGCTTTCCGTGGTACAGAACCTTTTGGATTTGATGGAGATGTGACAGCTGACGGTTATCAAGTACTTCTTGGTGTTAACATGAATTTGAACAAGAAAACCATGGACTCTATTGTACAAACACAGTTTAAATCTGCTTTGGAGTTTGTTCAAAATGTACAAACAAAATATAAACCTAAAAGTCTTACAACTACTGGACATAGTTTAGGCGGGGGATTAGCCCAATATACGGCTGCAGAAATGGGCTTGAAAGCTACGACATTTGCCGGACCCAATGTTTATGCTATTCTCAGTCCAGAAGCAAAGAAGAAAGTGGATCTAGGTCTTACACAACAAAAAATAAAAGACTATTCGCATTCAACAGACCCTATCGGTAACTTTAGTCATGGCGACCCCTGGATTGGAAAGAAGTTCTATGTAAAAGCAAATAAAAAAGTCAAAACATTGACGAATACTCTACTTCCTGGACATCCGATGGAAACTTTTGAGTCCGTTTTTTCTAGTAGTGGAGATATTGAATTTTTAGTACAGCCGGAAGATGTACTAGAAGCTGTCAAAACGTTCCGAAGTGCATCGGAAATTATCTCTACTATTCGAAAAAACTTAATGGAGTATTTAAACGAAGAGGAACAGCAAACACGTATGATTTATAATAATATGATGAGCAATGTTGCAGGTTCAGGAAAATACTCGTTAGTCAGCGAAAGTGCTGTGAAAGACTATTTTGATAAAAAAAGTATATCAAAGGAAGAAGGCGAGTATTTCTTTGTTTCTTTTGATCAAATGATGCAATTGGATCAAGACCTTTATAATTATCAATCAAAATTAAATGATTTTATTGAAGAAGTATCAAATGCCAACCAAACCACAATGGAATTAGATGAAAGTCTAGCCTATGCGTATGGAGGAGGGGAATAAAATGGATTCCAAATACTTATTAGAAATTGAAATATCAAACATCCATAAGAAAATTCAAGAATTTGATAATGAATTAGATGAGATACAAGAGGCTGCATTGGATTTACTAAAGTCTACCATGAAAAAGTTAGAGGGGCAGTTGCAAGAAATGCAGATGAAGCAAGAACTAAATGAACAATTTCAGGAACATATTAGTACTCATAAACAAAAATTAGAGCACATTGAAAGAAATGAATGTATGGAATTTCTGATTCAGCTGGCCAATGTAAGGAGTAACCTTAAATATGCTTTTGAAGGAACAGCAGGAAACGCAATCCAACAGGAATTCATACAAAAAAGCACTCAATTTCATAATTTAACAATGGATTTAAAATCGGTCATCAATACATGTAAAACAAATGGTTTATTCTAAAAAGTTTAGGAAGTAGCTCTGTAATAGGAATGTCATTTCTATTATATAAAATGTACATATAACATAGCCGTAAAACAGAGTTATCGTTAGATGCGCAAGGGACGGTAGGAGAACATAGCTTTTCTACAGTCGGAATTTTATGCAAATTAAGCATAGCGTTGTATTTGGCAAGCCTTTATAAATGATAAGCCATCTGAAATATAGAACAAAATTAAACCCCATAAGTGAAAACAACCTTTACCGTAAAGTAGAAAAGGTTGTTTTTTCTTATTTAAATTTAAAAGGCTTTTTAAATTTTCTTATCAGCAATCGATTTATTGGTTTAAAGGCAAGATTTTGGGCTTAAAGAGAATTATGATTTATTACTTTTTCAACTTCTCCAGCATTTATGACAGAACTACAAAACCTTCGAAATGAGAGTAACTATTTGAGAGATAGTATATCCCTTCTGACGCTAAATAATTGTATTAGCAAAGAAGCAATTTTTAAATAATATTACAATTGTTAATATTGAATATTTTTATAGCTAGAAAGTGGAAAAATCTATTTCTATAGTAAATAATTAAGATATTCACCAATTGCTGATTTTCGTGTAATTAGCTAAGTGAAAATAAAACCCATTCAGGAGGATTTTTATTTGTGACAAACTACAAATTTGTTAAACCTGCAGCAGCCTGTGTTATTGGTGCATCCCTATTAACTACTTCAATGATTCTTCCGGTTGTAGATGTTTCAGCAAAAACGGCTTATAAAGTGAATAGTAAGGGTAAGCTTGTCAACGCAAAAACGAACAAAGTAGTAAAAGGTTACAAAACGTACAAGGGCAAGCTTTATAAAGACGGCAAAAAGTTTACAGGCATTTATAAAAAGAAGTTTTACTACAAAAAGGGCGTTAAAGCTACTGGCACTTACAAAGGTGCGTACTACTCCAAAGGAATTAAAAAGGTAACAACCGGTCTTTATAAAGGAAAATTCTATAAAAATGGTGCTCTTAACGTCGGTCTTACTTTATACAAAGGTAAATACTACTTTAATGCGTCGTTAGCAAATGGTTCGATAAAAGATAAAAACGGGGAAATCAAATCCTATAAGAATGGTTTGGCTGTAATTTACACTGTAAAAACAGTGCCTACAGTTTATGTATTAGCTGATTACACGCTTGCTTCATCGGCAAAGGGCTCAAAATATACATCAGACGAGCCTGTAGTCATAGCTTCAACAAAAGCAAAGAAGACTACTTTAAAAAGAGAAAAAGGCGAATACACAGTTTCAGCTGCGCCTAAATTAGATGCTGCTTTCTTTAAAGACAAGAGTGGAAGTAGTATAACTTCCAAAACAGTTAATCGAATAGTTTCAATTACTGAAACAGGCGAGAAAATTTCTGTTCCGGTTACTTACTCGATTGAACCAGCAAAAACAATAAAAGTAGAAACGTTTAAAAATGGAACTAAAGAACAAACCTCAAAAGTGAAGGTATCTGGTAAAGTAACAAAGCCATATGGTCTATCAGATTTATTAAAAGCTATTGATTTTAAAACAACGGATCAATACGGGGTGCAATCAGAGCCGTTAACAGCTGCAGATGAAGTGACATTCACAGCAGTAACTGGAAAGGCTCAATTTACTAACAACACTTCTAAACATGCAACAGTACAAGCTGCCACAGCAGGTTCGGTCGTAAAGGCTACTGTCACGAAGGATGGTAAATCAGTAACAGTAGAATTAACATTTGAGCATGCATTTGATAACACTCCAAATAATGGAGGGGGAAGCGGCACTGAAGATGGCGTAAAGGTAGTTTCTCCAACAGAGTTTACTGGAACTTCTGAAAATCCAAAAGTTTTTAATGGCACAATTCAAGTAGACATCACTAATGTTGAAAAGTTAGAGCATGCCACTATTAATGGAAATTTGATATTAACAGGCCAACCTAAAGGCATTACATTTACATCGATTAAGGTAATGGGTCATTTAGATGCTTCTGGTGTCAAAGGCAGTAATATTTCTTTTGATGGCATTGAAGTAGAAGAAATTACGCTGTAATTCTTTAAGCAAATACTGATAAAGAAGGGGACTAGTTTAAATGAATAAAAGAAAATGGAAAAAGCCATTAAACGCGTTTTTGTCGACACTCTTAACAGCAAGCATCTTAACACCAGCCCTCCCCACATCGGCGGCTGCTACAGGTAACGCTTCGGAATTAATTATTTCTGAGTACATTGAGGGAAGTAGCAGCAATAAAGAAATTGAACTTTATAATGGGACTGGATCTACAGTTGATTTAAGTCAGTATTCCCTAGAGCTTTATGCAAATGGAGCTACTACCGCAACAGCCACATTAAAACTTAGTGGAAGTATTCAAGCTGGAGATACTTATGTTATTTACAATAATAATGCGAATGAAGCAATAAAGAGTAAAGGAAATCTTGCGAATGGTAGCGTTATCAATTTTAACGGGGATGATGCTGTTGTATTAAAAAAAGCAAACGCTGTCGTTGATTCACTTGGACAAGTAGGTGCGAGAGTCAATAATATGGCGGACTTAACATTAGTCCGAAAAGAGACTATTACATCAGGTGATACCGTTATTGATGATGCGTTCGAGCCTACTAAGGAGTGGGATAAACTTCCGATAGACGACGTGTCTAACCTCGGCAAGCATTCAATGGATGGTTCATCAGTAGAACCAGGAACCCCAGTTGAGATCAAATCAATTGAACAAGCAAGAGCGCTACCTTTAGGCGAAACGGTCACAATCAAAGCTGTGGTAGCTGCGAAACTTAAAAATACAATTTCTGTTCAAGATGAAACGGGTGGATTAGCCGTTCGACCAGCTACATTAGATGCAGCAGTGGGCGATGAAGTCACGTTGACAGGCACATTAGCTGATTACAAAGGATTATTGCAACTAGACGGGGCAAAAATGGTTGAAAAGAAATCCGATGTAGGGGCACCAACGCCTAAAGCTGTTACAGGGGCAGAAGTAACTGAGGAAAATGAATCACGCCTAGTAAAAGCTAAAAATATTAAAATTTTATCTGTGGAAGATGGCAGTACGTGGGCGAACTATACTGCGACAGATGGTACTACTGAATTTGTCGTGCGTGATGAGACAAAAACATTGAATTTAGCTGTTGGGAAGACCTATGACTCCATTACGGGGATTGTTCAGCAATTCGATAGCATATACCAAGTCATTCCGCGTTCCACATCAGATATCGTTGAAGATGCGAGTGTTGTTCAGCCTGTCACGCCATCAGTGAAAGCTGGAGCAGTGGCAAAAGGTACTGAATTAGCTCTAACGACTCCAACAGATGGAGCAACCATTTATTATACAACGGATGGAACAGAGCCTACGAAATCAAGTGAGGTATACAGTAAACCACTTACGATTCAAGATAAAATGACAGTAAAAGCATTTGCTGTTAAAGATGGTTTGAAAGATAGTCCTGTTGCTTCGTATGAATATACTGTTTTTGATTCAGCAGAAGGAATTCAAATTCATGATATTCAAGGAGAGTCACATGACTCACAAATGAAAGGTAAGACTGTTTCAGGAATTGAAGGTATTGTCACATATATTTATAAAATCGGAAGCGGCAACTACTTCCACATGCAAACGCCGGATGCTAAAAAAGACAACAATCCAAAGACATCAGAAGGGATTATTGTCTATACGGGTAACACAGCAGCGAGCGTAAAAGTGGGGGATCTTGTCAGTGTAAATGGTAAAGTAGATGAATTCCAAATTGACGGCTATGCTGACTCTAAAAAAGAGACGGATTTATCTGTCACACAGCTTAATGCACGCAACGACCAAGGCGGGAAGGTAGGCGTGTTGAAGAGCAATGTCACCCTTCCAGAACCGGTAGTTATTGATCGTAATAATCTGCCGTCTGAAGTAATTGATAATGATCAATTTACTCAATTTGATCCACAGGAAGATGCGATTGATTTCTGGGAATCTCTTGAAGGCATGAGAGTGCAGGTAGGAGATGTGAAAGCTGTAGGGCCTCAAGATCATGGTGATTTGGTGACTGTTCTAGAAGACAGAAAAACAGATACCATTCATGGGGGTGTCTTATATACAGAGGATAATGCAAACGCAGATCGTATTCAGTTTAAACTGTACGATAATACACAAGCGAGAGATTTTAAAGTGGCGACAGGCGATAAATTTAAAGGGCCTATTACTGGGGTAGTAAACTATGGCTTCTCGAATTACAAAATCTACGCTGATTATGAGGATATGAAAGCAAAACTTGTGGAAGGTGATTCGAAGCCAGAAACCACAACAATTGTAAAAGAGGATGACAAATTAACCGTTGCTTCTTATAATCTAGAAAACTTCTCTAACAATACAAAAGAAACCTCTGAGGACAAAGCTGGCAAATTGGCTCGCGCGATTGCATCAGATATGAAAAATCCTGATATTGTTGGTGTAACAGAGGTTCAAGATAACAATGGTTCTGCTGCAGGAGATGCTTCCGCAGATCAAAGCTATAAGCGTTTAATTGCTAAAATTGAAGAAGCAGGTGGCGTGAAATATAACTATGCTAATATTGACCCGGAAAATAATGCAGATGGTGGTGCACCGAATGCGAATATCCGTGTCGGCTTCTTGTATAATCCAGACCGCGTGCAATTAACGAAAGACATTCCAAGTGGTGATGCAACAACAGCAGTAGATTATAAAGATGGAAAGCTTTCATTGAATCCTGGACGAATTGATCCTACAAATCCAGCATTTGATAATAGCCGAAAACCGCTAGCTGCACAATTTGACTTTAAAGGTGAAAGTGTTGTTGTCATTGCGAATCACTGGAACTCTAAATCAGGAGATACACCATTGTTTGGCTCATCACAGCCGCCTAAATTGGTAAGTGAAGTTCAACGCCATAAAATTGCAACAATCGTAAGAGACTTTACAGAGAAAGTTAAAGCCGATAATCCAGATGCAAATATTGTCTCAGTTGGTGATTATAACGATTTCCAATTTACTGATTCGTTAAAAATACTGGAAGGTAAATATATGACGAATATGATTAATAAAGTGGAAAAATCCGATCGTTATACGTACGTATATCAGGGGAATTCACAGGTATTAGATCATATTTTGGTATCAAATAACCTAGCTAATTCGGCGAATATCGATATTCTTCATATTAATTCAGATTTCACTGACATGGCTGGTCGTGCGAGTGACCATGATCCAGTAATGGTACAGCTAGATTTAGCCGATAGTTCTGGCGGGGATGATCATGCTGAACAGATTGTTGCTGACAAATCGTTCAATTTTACAAAAACAAAAACGAAAAAGCTAACAATCGCTTCTCCAAGTGTTGGGATGAATTTTGTAAGCGGGAGTATTACAGAAGGAATCATCATTAGAAGTTCACAATATGCAGAGCTTAAAGGCCCAGGTTTCGCAGGTAAGGGCTTTGAAGGGGCAACGGTAACAGTCAAACCTAACAAGGCTGGTTTGATTGTCAACTTCTCAGGACTAGCATTAGAAAAAGTTATTATTGATGGTCCTAATGTCAAGGAAGTCAGAGGAGCAGAAAACCTAAAAAATATCGAGTATATAAACGGTGCGAATCCTGAAACAATTCAGTTTAGAGATTCAGAGGGCAAAAAAATAGAGCAGCCCAATAAACCAGCAGAAAACAATGCACCAGTAGCCAAAAAAGATTTTGATAATCAAACGGTGACAGCTGGAAAAAAGCTAAACTTTTCTTTGGCAGATTATTTTCAGGATCCAGACGGAGATAAACTAACCTTCAGTTCTACGATGGGCACGATTAACGGTTCAGAATTAACGTTAGATTTGCCTACTGGTACACATTTAGTGGCTGTTACAGCTTCAGATGGTAAAAAATCTGTTACTTCTCGTTTCAGCGTAACTGTGACAACTGCCAATGCAACGGACCAATATTATGGCGATGCTATCGGTAAAGAAGGGCAAGCGTTAAAAACGGCATTGCACGATATCATAGATGATAATAAAGTGCTTTCATACAGTGAAGTATGGGATGCTTTGAAAATCACTGATGAAGATCCAAAAAACAAAAATAATGTTATCCTTCTTTATACAGGTGAATCTCGCTCAAAGGATAGAGCCGGTGGCAATGCTGGCGATTGGAATAGAGAGCATACGTGGGCTAAATCCCATGGCAATTTTGGAACGAGCAATGGCCCAGGTACAGACATTCATCATTTACGACCAGCCGACGTTCAAGTTAACGGGGCAAGAGGTAATCTAGATTTTGATAACGGTGGAAATGCAATCAACGGTTGCTCTCTTTGTAAAAGGGATGGCGATTCTTTTGAGCCACCAAATGACGTAAAAGGGGATATTGCAAGAATGCTCTTTTACATGGCTACTCGTTATGAAAAGGGTGACAGAGTTGACTTAGAATTGAACGATCAAGTCAACAATGGAACAAACCCTTATCATGGCAAACTATCTGTTTTAAAGCAATGGAATAAACAAGACCCAGTAAGTGAATGGGAAAAACAACGAAACGAAAAAATATTTAACATACAGGGGAACCGAAATCCATTTGTTGATCATCCTGAATGGGTAGAAGCTATTTGGTAAATAAGAAATTCATGGTGTAAGAATTCAGAAGAGGCTGGGGCAGTGCGACCAAAGCCGAAGATGGTTATAGTTAGTTAAATAATGAAAGCCGAACTATTGAAAAATGCTGTACTAGCATTTGGATAATAGTTCGGCTTTTTTAATTGCACTATTTTTTCCTTTAGGGTATCGAATAGGTAAGAATATTAGTTTAGCTAAAATACTGTTCTTTTTTTATTGAACAAGCGATTAAAACCTAGTGAAAGTATCATATAAGGATATATAACCTTAAAAAAATCCTAACTGGTAATAATATGTGTAAAATGTAGGTTATTATTCACTTTATTTTTATAGTAAATTAATACTTATTACCTTATAATGAAAATATATAAGGTAATAAATACCTAAAAATGTGATGTTGGTGCGTACGGTTTTTTAAAACGAAGTTTAACTTTCTGCCGATAAAATCAATTCAATATAGTTTTTTACTTTTTGATATACCGAATATATCTTTTATTTTCTGGGAGACGAATTATAAGGGAGGATTTGTTTGAAATGCAGGATTTGAAAAATCAATTTAAATTTATTTGTGATATAAAACCTTTGAGAGACCATAATGGGAATGTCGAAAGTTTTGAGGTACATGTCGAAAATAATAATATTCAAGGGCTATCCTTGAATAAATATGGTCAGGGGCCGTTCTGCAAATTCTCTATCCCCAGTGATATACAGCAAGCGGGTTTATATGCAATCGCTTTAAATAATGAACTTGTCTATATAGGTGTATGCGAAAGTCTTTCGCGAAGATTTAATAAGGGATACGGCATGATTTCACCAAGAAAATGTTTTATTGGAGGAGAATCTAACAATTGTCGTATAAATCATCTAATTTATGAAGCGAGCCAGATAGCTCAAGAAATTAAACTGTATTTCTTGGAGACAGACAACAAATTTAGTATAGAATCAGCCTTAATTGCGAAGGTAAATCCAGTATGGAATATTTCGAGCGAAACAAAGCGATCAATAGTTTTGGAAAGTAAGAAGCTTGTAAGTGAAATCGTAAAATTAAGAGAATCAAGGCAGAAAACAAATTGTAGGGATGAGTTACTTTCAGCCGTCATTTCATTAGTGAAGGATAAAGGGAAAAATGAATTTACAATCAATGAAGTGATTGAGTATATGAATAAGTTAAATACGAAATATAAAGAATCAACGATTAGAACGCACATCGCATCGAGATGTTGTGTAAATGCTCCGAGACATCATGTAACTGTACATAATGATTTTAGACGGATAGGCAAGGGGGTTTATGAATTGAATATTCAAAAGTAATTATTGTATTGAAGCTTCTGTTGAATTTTTTTGTACTTTTTTCTAAAGGGTATTTAACTGTTGAAATGAGAATTTGTAAAAAAAGACTGCAATAATATCAAAAAAATATGATGTAATACTGTTTGGATTTATAGAATAATAGGTAGTGGAAATAAATGATAGATGGTTATTAAGGTAAGTAAGTGTTTATTTAATCTGAGAGGAGAATCTTAACAATGAAAAAAGGAATGTTTGCTATCTTAAGTGCCGTATTAGTCTTTGTTTTATCTTTCAATTCGGCAGAAGCAGCGCCAAAAATTACTATTGCAAAAGCAAACCATATCTACAAGCAGGCAAGTAATGCCCAATGGAGTATAAATAAGCCAGTAACAAAGACGACAATTTATAAACGATTAAATCCTTATTTTGAAAAGCGTTACATAGATGGTTATTTTAAAGCCAATTATACGGTGAAGACCAAAAAGAATGGTAAGACTTATTATGAAATCCCGCCAACGGACTTTGTTCCAGGTTTATTATGGAAAAGGACATTCAGTTGGACAAGTAAAACAAAAATACGCCAATATGAGAAAAATAGTATGGATTACTTAACAATTTATGAAGAACAACCTGAATACGGTTTAGATGATCCTCATACAATCTACTATAAGTTTCGTAAAAAAATAAAAAGTAAAACATATAAAGTTTATGATTATGCTAAGAATTACTGGTAAGAAAGCTGTTTCATCTATATTTAATAGGTGAAACAGCTTTTTGTTTAAAAAGGTGTGTAATTGTAAACAAGTAAAGAAATAATGGTTAATAAATATTCTTATATATAAAAAATCAAAGCCCTTGTAAAAGGAATGATAGAATTCCAATTCTCTGCAATTGTATATATTCCAACTTTCATGTTAGATTGATCAATTGCAAGTCCTTCTTTCATAAGGGCTTTGTTTTTATTGCCTAACTACTTTTTCTTGCTTCTTAAATCGTACATAAGAAATGGATTGAATTTTAATAAGTATCCATCCGAAGCCTTTCCAGGATAGGAGTACTGTTAAAATGGCTGCGAAACATAGATATATTTCTAACCAATGGTTAGGTGAAATTTTAGCTAAGTAGTCATTCAAGTGATAATGTTGATAAATAAATAGGATAAAACGATGCAAGAAATAAACTTGTAGAGATCTTACTCCTATTACTGTATACCATGTTTTTTTGTTAGGCATGATTGCCATAACGGCTAAAGAGACAATCGTCGTCACAATCATTAAACCTAGACGGATAAAACCACCCATGACCGGCAGGCCGGCAACTACATATGCATTACGACCTGACAATAGAGGACGTAAGCCATAAATCAGATCAATATTGAAGTAGATAAAGGCTATCGTCAATAAGAGAATAATGCCACTTGTTATGCGAACAGATTTTTTTTGTAAAAAACCCGCGAGTTTTTGCGGATTTGTATAGTAACCCGCCATAAAGAAAGGTAGATAGACTATAATTCGAGAAGCAACTAAAAAATCACCTACTTCTTTATCGTAGCCAACTAATAAGGCTAATACCGTAGTGCCAATGAGCACATACTTTGGTTTGAATTGATTTAAGAAGTAACCTATGCAAAGCCACGCTGCCATGGCAAACATGAACCATGATACGCCATCTTCAGAAAACATGGTTAAGTCATAGCTCTCACTTCCAAACCATACATGAAGCATAAGATACAGTACTATTTCCAATATAAAATAGAGCAATAAGAAAGTCAGTACTCGATCAATTCGAAATGGCGATTTATTAATAGTAGATTTACTAAATAAACCTGCTATAAAGATAAAGAGAGGCATATGAAAAATATATATAAAGAAAAATAGAACCTGCATATTACGAGAGATATCAGTATAGTAGTCAACGAAATGCCCGAGAACTACTAGAAAAATCAATAAAGCTTTTGAATTATCAAAAGTAAAAACTCGTTCTTTAGCAATCAATACGTAATTCCTCACTTTCAATTCAACTATCAAATATATTATGGATATAGTAGATAGTTTTTAAATTATAAAGCTAGTTTGCGCATTATTTCTTATTGGTTCTAAAACTAATTTAAAAGGCAAAATGGCGACCTAAAAAATAAAAGACCCATCTGTGAGAGTGGGACTTCTGAAAGAAAGTTAATGGTAAAAAGTATATTTAGCACAGTAACATTCTAAGCTTCTATCTAGGAGGTTTCTCTCGTCCTTCTAAATTTGATATTATTCTTGAGGTCACTACGTTAAATCTTAATGGCTATATAAGTATCTTACAAGGAAAATCATAATATTTTAATGAAAAGAGCGAAATTTTACTATACTGCTTTGTTTCTATTGGAGTAGATTTGTTTGAATTCATATTAAAAAGTCCTTTTATTATGTTTTTTTTCTCCATTCAAACTATTAAAGTGAAGCCATAGTTTTTCAGTGGAAATAATATAAAAAGCCAACAAAATTGTTGGCTTTTCAAGGATATTAATCTTCGTCCTCATCATTTTGATTATCATCATAGTCTGCTTGGGAATCATCGTGATCTAATGA
Source organism: Rummeliibacillus stabekisii (assembly GCF_007988965.1). GTDB lineage: Bacteria > Bacillota > Bacilli > Bacillales_A > Planococcaceae > Rummeliibacillus > Rummeliibacillus stabekisii. The sequence continues at coordinate 123,871 of NZ_BJVD01000002.1, read as the reverse complement.
TTGTTTTTCAAATTCTACTTCTTTGCCATTTAAAAATTCTACTTCGGCTTCCATATCATATGAACCTTCCAAGTGTAACTCTGTTTCAATAATTGATTGCATTTCTTCTTCTGTTAACTCCGTGGTTGCTTCAAATTTCTTTACTAAGGCTTCAACCGTCGCTTTTGAAATGAATTTCTTACTTGCTTTTATTTTGGTATGGCCTTTTTTATATTCATACTCAGCCTCGAAGTCATCATCATCAGTCTCAATTTCTAGTTCGAATTCACGAACTTTTTTTGAGTATTCTACGCCATGCTTGTCTACTTCAGCATCGTCTTTAATTTTATCGTGATCAGAATCTGGATTGCTGGGATCAGTCCTAAGCTCTACTTCAGCTCTATTGCTTAATTTGTCACCATCCGCATCTTCCAAACCATCGTTTACATGATTTTTATCAGTGTCTGCAGATAAAGGGTTTAAGTGAAGTTGGTATTCCACTATATTTGGGAGACCATCTTTATCTTTGTCTTGTGAAGCGATATTTTTACCAGTTAACTTATACTTCTTTTCCCATTTATCAGCTATCTTATTTTTATTTTTGTCATGAGCCTGTGTTTTGTTCCCATGGCTTTTTTCTGAATGTCCCTTTGCATTTGCTACAGTCATTCCCTGTGACAGTAGCAATGTTGCTGCTAGTCCTACACTCCATGCTTTCTTCATGTTTATCATATACATTCTCCTTTTATAGATAATTCGGTAACTGGCTGGCTTAGTGTGAACCACCTTAGCCCCTATAGCTTTGCGCAACTATATTTCTATAGTGTTGCCTTGTCGTTGTCTATCTTGAACAGAAGAAACAGCAACAATTATCTATAAATATAATGAGTTTTTTGTATGTTGAATAGGTTAATAAGGCCTATTCTTAGAAATATTTTTTGAATATTGAGTTTACACTGCGATTAGCCTCATTTTTATTGTATAGAGATCATGCAGCATCAGCAGTAGTGTACTCTCTATACTTATATAAAAAAATAAACCTCCACATCAAATTGAAGTGGAGGTTGCGGGCTTTATTAAGGATGACATTTATCTTAAAAGACAATACCAATAATAATGGCCGATAATACACTTACCAGTGTAGCGCCATATAATAGTTTTAAGCCAAATCGTGCAACAACATTGCCTTGTTTTTCATTCAAGCCTTTTACAGCACCTACAATTGTGCCAATAGAACCGAAGTTCGCAAAAGAAATAAGGAATACAGAGACAATGGCTGTTGTGCGCTCGCTTAAATGGTCTTTCACTTTAACAAAGTCCAGCATTGCAACAAATTCATTGGCTACAAGTTTTGTGGCCATAATGCTTCCGGCCTTAACTGCTTCATGCCAGGGTACACCCATTAAAAAGGCAATAGGCGCAAAAACATAACCTAAAATCGCTTGAAAACTCATGCCGAATATACCGCTGAAAATACCATTAATTAAGGCAATTAACCCAACAAATCCAACTAGCATGACACCAACAACTATAGCAACTTTAAAACCGTCCATGATGTATTCGCCTAGCATTTCAAAAAATGTCTGCTTTTCGCCTTCTTGAATATGGATGATATCTTCTTCTGGTGTTACTTCATAAGGATTAATGATAGAAGCAACAATAAAACCACCAAATAAGTTTAAAACCAATGCTGCAACTACATAGCGGGGTTCTAGCATTGTCATATATGAACCGACAATTGACATAGACACCGTTGACATGGCAGAAGCACATAGTGTGTAGAGCCGATGTTTAGGCAAAAAGCCAATTTGGTTTTTGACCGAGATGAATACCTCATTTTGTCCAACGATGGCAGCAGCCACAGCATTGTAAGATTCGAGCTTTCCCATCCCATTGATCTTGCTTAAAACTAGCCCGATATATTTTATGATGAAGGGGAGTATCTTATAGTATTGCAATATCCCGATGATCGCTGACATAAAAACAATTGGCATTAAAACGAATAGGAAGAATGTATGGGCACCTTCATTTGCCATTCCTCCAAAAACAAAATTAGTTCCTTCTGCAGCATAGCCCAGCAGTTTCGAAAAGCTGTTTGCAAATCCTTTAATCAGAAATTCCCCAATGCTTGTCTTAAGTAAAAGAAATCCTAAAATGATCTGCAAAGCCACCATGACAATGATTGGACGATATTTGATCTTCTTCTTATTATTACTTGCAGCCCATCCTAGCAATAGAACTAAAAATAGCCCTACTATTGATATTAAATAATGCATTCTTTTCCCTCCTTATATAATTAAACTGTGCGAATTTAAAAGATTAGCTAGTGAGTTCGTCTCCACTTTAAAGTCTGTTCTAAGATAATCGCTAAAAGGCTTCCGCATATTAATCCATTATTTAAAACAGCAATAATAATGGGCGATAGTTCGCTAAGTGCAGATGTTGGGATGAACATTAAACCAATGCCAACCAGAAGAGAAATACCGCTAATAAAAGCTGTATATTCTTCATCGATTACCTTTTTTAACTCCTTCAAAGAGATGCCGAACATTTTTACAAAAATAACAAATGTGACGGAATAGCCTATAGGTGTAGGTATACTTGCTATAAGGCTCATAATGGGCGGCAATAAAGAAATGCTTACGACAATACTGCAGCCAATGATGAATGCAGCCCGATCTTTCATTCCTGTTTGTTCAACATAGCCCGCCGCACCTGAAATAGGTACCGAGCCAACTGCCCCCAAACAGCCGCACATTAATTGTGTTATACCTGCTACCAATCCAGCACGATTGTAACGATTATCGCTCTTTGAAACTGGAGAATTTACAACACTCTCCATCAAACGTAACGATGCAATAGCATTGGTGATTAGTAAAAGTGTTAATAATAAAGCTGTGGTAATGGTTCCGCTATCAAAGGTAGGCTGTCCGAACGGAAAAAGCTCAGGAAGCCTAATAATTTCGGTCTTATTAATCGTTATAGATACCTTGGTAAAGGCCAAAAATAGAACCCAGCCAATCATTATACTAAGAATAATTGAATATTGTTTGAGTATAGAGAAACGGCTATTGCCGAAAACAAATGTAAGAAAAACGACAATGACACACAACAATAATACTTTGCCATCCAATGCTGGATGGGTAGATGAAATGCCCAACATTCCTTTCATAAATGAGCCGCTCAATTGAAAGATAAGTAAAAACATATAAACAAAAGTAATAGTTGGGGTAAATAAACGGGCAACTTTATCCAGTAGCTTAAATATTGAAAGAATAATAAATACTAAGCCGCTGATGACCATTCCTCCGCATAATGCCTGCAAGGCGGCAATGTGTGAAGTGTACAAAACGCCAACTAAGCTTGCATAAATGGTGAATATGCTCCACCATAATCCAGCTGGCCCTTCATGGATGGGCAGCTTATGGCCAACAAGGGCTTGCAATAGGCCTGCTATTCCTAAAGCAATGATTGTATTTTGAATTAATCCTGATGTTTCGGCCGCTGTTAAATTATATAAATCTGCAATTGCAATTGGAGCTGCAATCGCACCAGCAACCATAAAGATCATCCACTGCAATCCAGATAATATAATCTTCATATTTTCACTCGATTCTTATAATATTGCTTCTATCTAGTCATCTACTAATCTTCGATAATAGTATTAAGGGCCACTTCAACCATCTCGTGGAAAGAACTTTCGCTTTCTTCATGTGTTAAGAACTCACCAGTTAATAATTGACTCCCTACAGTCAAAATAGATAATGCCTTTACACCATACTTAGCAGCCAATGTATAAAGAGCTGTGCTTTCCATTTCAACTGCCAAAACGCCAAACTCCATAAACTTATGAAGTCTATCTAATGTTTCACGGTAGAACTCATCAGAGTTGTAAATATTTCCGACGAAAACATTTACCCCTTTGCTTTGCGCATGTTGATATGCCTTCATTAGTAAATGAAAGTCTGCGGTTGGAGCAAAATTGCTTCCGTAAAAAATTTTCTCTGTCAAATTACTGTCTGAAGAAGCTGATTGGGCAATTACAATGTCACGAACCTGAATCTCCTTTTGCATAGCGCCACAAGATCCTATGCGCACTAATTTATTTACACCATAATCATTGATCAATTCAGTACCATAAATACTCATGGATGGATTTCCCATCCCAGTACCCTGCACTGAAATGGGAGTTCCTTTATACGTGCCTGTATAACCATACATTCCTCTTACTTCACTATAGCAATAGGCATTCTCCAAAAAGTTCTCAGCCACAAACCTTGCCCGTAATGGATCTCCAGGAAGCAATACACGTTCTGCTATTTCTCCTTTTTGCGCGCCCAAATGTCTACTCATATCAATTCCTCCAATAAATCTAATTTTTTATATAAACTCTAGTAAACGCTTCCATTTTCAATTAAAAAAGCTCAAAGTGATTCCAAGACAAACTTGGAACTACTTTGAGCATAAGGCTTTTAACTTTTCGAAACTAGATAAGAATTTTACTATGAATACAGAAAAAATTTGACCAAATTATCGTAGCAACTCTTTTCTTATATTCTCTAAGTCTCTTTTAGAAGGAATGGTGGATATGGTTACAACAGGTACAGCCTCTAAAGAAACAGGCAAGTTGCTAATGACAAAGTCAATATGATGCTGTTGTACCATCTCATCCGTCAATTCTTTCATTATAGATGTATCGATTATTAATTGGTCGCCAATTTCTTTTTTTATTAAATTGGCAATATAGTGCCGAATCGAAAATTCCTCTCCCATTATAAGAAAGGCCTTTTTACTTTTATAACGTAAACTTGAACGGACAAGCAAGGTCAATTTTGTTAAATGGTAATCATTATATAAAATGGATGGATGTAAAGCTTGCCACTTCTTCATGCAAATATCCAGTTCTTGATAAATCTGTTGACACTCTTTCTGAACATACATTGTTAAAACGCTTTTTGTCACCGCCATCCAGCCAGGAATGGCATTATCAATTAAAAGCTTCTCAAAGAACTTATATATTTCTAACTGGAATTGTTCTTTTTCTTCTATGTGCACATAGTAGTCTGTCAACAGCAAGATTAACTCATTGCCCATATGGAATTCCGGCTTATTTCTATATAATTCTATCTCTTTTCCTGGGGTCATTTCAGAGCCTTCATAGTAATGATATTGACTAAGGCTAAACTGTGATTGCATAAAATACACTTCGTTCTTTGGGAGTTCGACTAGGATTTTTTCTTCCATTTTTTCTGCTAATTCTTTTACCGGGATATGAAAGGAGCCTTCTTCCCAGGGATAATTATCTTCTTCAATAGTCACAAATTCACCTTTTGCCGCTCTCTGCAAAATGATAGCCACTAAAAAGGTTAATCGCCGTTTAGAATTAATAAAGTAAACTATATTTTGCTGACTTTCTAAGCTTGTTATAAGCTGTTGGATATATTCAAAGCTGATATTCTGAAAAGGCCACCCTGTGAATTTATATGCATTTTCATATAACTTCCAATAAAAATATCGGATATTTAATTCATTCCCTTTTACCCTTGGAGCCGAATAGGTAATCTGCAGTTTATACGGCTTTAAATCATTATTATTTAATTGCACAATTAACTTTTTTAATGATGAAGCACTCATAAATAAAAGCTCGGCAATTTCTTCTAAAGAGTGCTTGCCGCCGCTTGTAAACAATAAATTCATTAATCTGTAATAGATGGTTTGCCGGAAAATACTAGAGATGACTTCACTGATAGTGTTGCTTTGGCCATCACGTTGAAGATAAATCCCTTTTCCTCTCGATACAAGGATCGAAATATCAGATGGCATCTGCTTATTTAAACGTTCTGTTATTTTTCGAATTGTTTTATCAGAGCTTCCTAACTCCTTTTTAACCTCTGTTAAAGTAAACCATCTTTCCTCCGAATCGAGTAAAAGCAATAATTGGCGTGCTGCTATGTAATCTTTATCCAACTTCCCATCCCTTTCCAGTCAATCGATTGGCTTGTTTAGAAATCTTGATATTTTTAATTATAACAACAGATGCAAGGATCAAGTGATTAATAAGGAGTACAATGAGATAAGCTTTAAAGAAGGGAAATATAAATAACTTAGAGCAGGTGGCAGGTATGAACAGTTACATAAAACAACTGGTTGAATTATATAACCAACATAAGGATGAAGAATACGCGAACTGGTCACAAAATTATTTGCGCAATCAATTTCTGTTTTTAGGGATTCGAACACCTATCCGCAGAAAGCTGACGAAACAATTTTTGATCGAATATGGTGTTCCCGCAAAAGAAAACCTAAAAGAGATTATTCTTACATTATGGGATCTACCCGAAAGAGAGTATCAAAAGGCGGCGCTCGATATACTAGAGAAGGTAAAAAAGGAACTTACGCCTGATGATATGCCGTGGCTATGTTCTTTGTTGGTGACGAAATCATGGTGGGATACGGTGGATGTACTTTCGCCCCATATAATGGGGTATTTGTTTACAGCCTATCCACAGTTGATTTCTTCGTATGCAGATGAGTGGATTTTAAACGACAATATATGGTTACAAAGATCAGCATTACTGTACCAGCTTCGATATAGGGAACAAACAGACGAAGATCGCTTATTACACTATATTCGTACAAGAGCCGACAGCAATGAATTCTTTATTCAAAAAGCGATAGGATGGGTCTTGAGAGAATATGGGAAGACTAACCCTGATGCAGTAAAGGAGTTCGTAGCAACAAATCAATTAAAACCGCTTAGTAAACGTGAGGCCTTGAAAAGACTCTAGAGAAGATAAAGAAAAGTCCCCAAACACCGTTTTGGGACTTTTTTTAATGTTATAATATCGCTAGAATTCCAAATAGGAGGCTAAAATGAAAACTTTTGGTAAACGTAATTACGATTTAAATTATTGGAAAAGAACTGGAGCATATGCTGTTATTCAAAATGACCAACAACAATTCTTATGTGTCGAAGATTTGGATGGGAATTTATTTTTAGTTGGTGGAGGGATTGAAATAGATGAATCGCCTGAAGTTGCATTATTAAGAGAGAGCATTGAGGAAACAGGTCATGAAATTCGAATCGTTGAGCAGATAGGTAAAGCTGAAAGACATTGGGTTTCAGCAAAATATCCTCGCGACTCTCAGCACAATATCGGAATATTATACACTTGTAAACTATTAGAAAAGATAGCTGAACCAGTTGAAAAAGAAAAAATGCGCTGGGTTGATTTCAATTATTTAGAAAAGCATCTTTTCCATGAACATCATTTATACTTACTAAAACAGTATTTAAATATTTCATAATTTCACCTTAAAGCCAAGAATGATAAAAAAGTAAACTTACGAAGAAATGAGTGCTCCAATGAATATAGAAAAAGTTAAATTAATGTATGACAAAATAAACGTGGATAATAATCTTATAGCAATAGTGGCGTGTGTGTTTTGGGCAATTGTTTTAGTGGCTATATTAGTTGAATTTGTAAAAACGAAAAAGACAGGTGCAGCTATTGTAGGGAATTCAATTTCAATAGTAATTGTAATGGCGATTTTGATAACTCTAACAATGAATATTGTACAATCCAGAGATGCCATTACAGAGCCAGAGTGGAAAGTGAATTATTTAAAACCATATTTACAAACTAAATCAGTTACTAACATAGAATTAGAACATATTGAACAAGTTTTAAATAAGCCTAATCATTTAACGAATAGTGTTTTTGTTGAAGAAAAGAACGTCAAAAATTATTTTAAATTAACTTTTAAAAATAAAAAGAGTATTTATATATCAGCAAAAGTAAAAATGAGTAAGACAAATCAAAGCTATATGACCTTTAAAAAAATAAGTGCTGATATATCTCAGAAATATAATCAAAACACATACTTTGATCCGGTAATTTATGTTCAGAAGGGTTATATACCAGTTCATGAATAGGGGATGTAACTGGGAATGGATTCAGACAATAAGAAAAGAGCAGCATTAGCTGCTCTTTTTTATTGCTATCATACGTCTAATAAAGGATATAACAAAAAATAAAGCGATGAAAAATAACAGAGTAAAAGTTATATCAAAATAATTAATGTGCATTTAACATTCTCTCTTTTCCATACTATTTTTCTGCGCGAAGCGATAAGATAAATCAAAACAAATGCAGTTATAATAAACTCTGAGAATCGTACTCTTAGTTCGTTGTTTTGTATATTTACTGTACACTAAAAATTTACAGTTTACAACTTAAAAGGATATATTATCTACTGTTATGAACGGATAAAAATTGTTCTGTTTACACAAGGTGTTGTAAGGTAATAAAGAGTTACAATAAGAAGTAATATAAAGATGAAGGGAGTACGCAGATGAAAACTTTTTTTAGATCCATCTATTCGGTTATTTTATTTGGAGCAGGGGTCCTGCATTTCGTCCATGAACCCGGTTTCCGCAGAATCGTTCCGGAAATCCTCCCATTCCGTCGAGCTATTGTATTAGTGACAGGCGTGTTTGAGATTATCTTTTCTGTATTGCTTTGGGTGAAAAAAGGTCAAGCCATTACAAGTAAATTGTTAGCGTTCTTTATGGTGGCCGTTTTTCCGGCAAATGTGTATATGACAATAAAGAAAATATCATTCAAGCCAGGTCAAAAAGCAAATCCTTTAATCCTATGGCTTCGTCTGCCACTACAAATCCCTTTGATTATGGGAGCTCTAAAGCTTGGAAAAAGAGAAAATTAAAGTTGAGAAGAACACATTCTGTCGAAGCGTATGTGGTACTCTAGGCTTAGAACAAAACAAAAAAACCGTATTCAAGAGTTCACCTCTGAATACGATTTTTTTATGAAAAATTAGTTAAGGCTATTTAATCAATCGTATATTACATTTTTTCCTTCTTCACTTAATTTTTTTAAAGACGTGATCATATGATTTATTTCTTCATCAGAATGCCTTTCCCATGAACCTAATTCAGCTACAATTTTCAAAGGAGATTTGGACCTATAAGAACGTGTAGGGTTTCCTGGGAATCTTTTGTCAGTTAAGTTCGGATCATTCTCAAAATCACCTAATGGTTCTACAATATAGATTCTCTCTTTTGAATTAGTTCTGGCTAATTCAGCACCCCATTTAGCTGCGTTTAATGTGGCAGTAAAATAGATATAGTTAGATTTTTTATCCTGATAATTGGATAAGTATAATGGTTCAAGCAGTTCTCCAATTTTCAGATTTGCTTTCGTACCGTGAAAGAAAGGCCCAGGATCTAAGGTATTCGTTTGGTTATTCATATAGCAACTCTCCTTATTTGTAGACTTTCGTATTACAGTATAAGGCAGGATCAGAGCGAAAAAACAGTCTATAAATAATATTTAGGTTGGGTTATAATGTAAGTAGAGGCAAGGGGTTAATGGTATTATTTTTAACCATGATTTTATCTGATTATACATAAATGGGAAAACTCCACTTTTTTTACGACTGCGTTTCCTAACGCTTTTATTGTCGTATATGAAGTGGTTTTTTTCTTTCTGTATTTCTCAAGGGGATGGAAAGATGAATAAAGGAAAAGCTATGATGTTAGTTTTTTCAGTACTAACATTTGGTTTATGTTTAATGTAAGGTGCTTTCTCTTTGGGTAATTAAAATTGAAACTGTTTCAGCTGCTGCTGAATAAGTTTAAAAAATAGTCCATTAGAATAATCTTTGATTAGATCCGTTTACTGAAAATGGTAGCATTCTTAATTAATTAAAATAACTTTTAGTTTAAATAGGTAAATATATCTATCTTGATTAATGCATTTCTATTATAATATTTTAAGAATGACATTTTTTTCGAAGTATTAATCGGAAAAAAGCGAATGAGTATTAATTTAGGGAAAAAGATGTCATGATTTTTAGTTGCGTTTTTATTTACAAGTACTATTCCTGAATACGTAGGGTTAGCGTATTTTGAAGAAGTAAAAACTAAACGTACACCGAATATTAAAACGTACTAGCAACTTATTAAAGGAGACTTTTCTACATCATCGTTATTCAAAACAATTAATTAAAAAAGCAAGGTCATTAAAATGACTTAGAATGTTATATAAAATCTAATTCCTAAGTTAAGGGTCAACGTACACTTTAAAGTATTGAGTTAAAACTATTGTTGTCCCAAATGATATAGAAGGTCCTATAACACTTATGTTTGGTAATAGAAAATATAAGTATAAATAGAAAGGATAAAAATATATGAATATAAAAAAATTATTTTTAGTTAATATATTACCCTTATTTATTCTACACTTATTCTTGTTTATCTTTTCTAAAGCAACACATTCGGCAGACTTAAAAAGTCTAGAATTTGATTTAATTTTATTAACACCTCTTATTTTATTTATAATTAATTACTCAATAAAAGTTGAAGAAGAAAATGTTCAGTTCTGGTGGATGCATATAATTTTTATTATTTTAGGGAATGCTGTAGGTTTGTTTTTTTACTTTTTAAATACAGGAATAACCTTAAAACATGGCTTGCCTGATAATCCTGCTGATTATGAATCAGCAGGAATCGCCACATTAATATATTATTTAACGATTTTACAATGCATAATCGGTTCCATCTTTTCTCAGATTTTGCTATTTAGGAAATTCAAAAAGAGATAAAAACTTAGAAGGATTTAAATGCTAAAAGACTTTATTCCTCTTTAGTCAGTATTGAGGGTATGCTTTTATACTTTACGCTTGTTGGTAGGCCGTTTAATAAGGGGGAGCAAATTTATAAAGTTAATAATGCGCAGTCTTTAAGCAGGTCAAAACTGGCGCAGGTATAGCCAAAGCTACTCCCGTTAATTACTTTTCTATTCTTTCAATTATTAATACGTATGTAAGTTAAGAACCCAGTCTTTTAATAGGCTGGGTTTTTTATTAGTCAAACTTGTTCATTTGAAGGAAAACCCTTCTTACTTGGAGAAGAAATTACTACTGGATATAAATAAAAAACGGTCCTATAAAAGCAGATAATGACAAGTTTTATGGCCATGAAATTAGTATTCTTAATTCAAGGAGGTGCGATATGGAGTGGATTGATTCTTTACAGAGGGCAATAAACTTTATAGAAGAACATTTGTTAGAGGAAATGACAATCGACGATATAGCAAAAGAGGCACAAGCATCCGTTTTTCATTTTCAACGAACATTCAATATTTTGACTGATAGTACCGTTGGAGAGTATATAAGACGAAGACGGTTAACCTTAGCTGCGCAGGAACTCTCTAATACGAAAAATAAAGTTATTGATATTGCCTTTAAATATGGTTATGAAACTCCTGAATCGTTTACCAAAGCATTTCGAAGGCAGCACGGGATAACACCTAGAGAAGCGCGGTTTAATAAAGGGATGCTTAATTCTTATAACCGCCTGGTCATCCAGGTGAGTCTGAAAGGGGCAGAGCCGATGAAGTATAAAATTGTTGAAAGAGAAAGTTTTAAGGTAGTAGGGATAAAAAGAGAGTTTTCAACTGTAAATGATGAAAACCTTAAAGGGATACCTAAACTGTGGGATCAAGTGAATAAAGACGGTACGGACGATCTTTTATTTAGCTTGAACAATGGAAAAATTAATGGAGTTCTTGGTGTATGTGCTGCTACAACGGAAAGCAAAAGTGATTTATTTGATTATTGGATAGCTACAGAATATGCTGGTACAACACCTGAAGGTTTGGAAACACTTGATATTCCCGCTACTAGATGGGCAGTTTTTGAGGTTCACGGACCCATGCCAGATGCTATGCAACGAGTGTGGAAGCAGATTTTTCAAGAGTGGTTTCCCTCAAATTCATATGAGCACGCGGGTACCCCAGAATTAGAAGTATATTCAGATGAGGACCCTTCGAGTGAGGATTTATATTCTGAGATATGGATTCCTTTGAAGCAAAAGGCGAATTAAAAACCAATTATTTAGATTAATAACCAGTCATAATAGGCTGGTTTTTTATGTGTTTAAAGGATTTACGGCTTGCTCACAATGATGGCGGTTAAAGAAAAAAGGAGCAATCCTAACATCACAGTAGGTTGCTCCTTATAAATTATATAGTTTGCATTTGTCATAGAAGCTGGTTTTGCTAATTTGTAGCAACTTGGCGGCTTCTTGTTTATTTCCTTTTGTTACAGCTAACGCGCGGCGAATCGCCGACATTTCAGCCTGAGCGACTGAATCTTTTAAGGGGCTTAAAGGAATAGTAGTCTGACCTTCAAATGGAGTGTCCTTTGGATCCTCTGCTACATCCTGTAAATATAAAGGCAGGTGAAATAGCTCAATGGTTTTCCCGTCGAGTACATTGATGGCACGTTCTAAAACGTTCTCCAGTTCACGAATATTGCCAGGCCACATATGGCTTTGGAGCCTTTGAATTACTTCCGGTGAAAGAGATAGATCCTCCCGGTAAAATTTCTTCCCTAGCTTTTCTAATAAATGCAGACTAATAATCGGAATATCAGCTTTCCGTTTGTGTAGAGGGGGAATGTCGATCTTAATGACATTTAATCGGTAATATAAATCTTGTCGAAACTTTCCCTCTTGCACCATTTTTTCTAAATTCCGATGTGTGGCGGCGATGACACGAACATCGATTGGGATGGATTGCTGGCTACCGATGGGCTGTACTTCTTTTTCTTGCAGAACTCTTAGTAGCTTGCTTTGCATAGAAAGGGGCATGTCACCGATTTCATCCAGAAAAATTGTCCCTAGGTTTGAGTTTTGAAATTGTCCTTTTTTGCCGCCTTTTTTAGCTCCGGTAAAGGTGCCTTCCTCATAGCCGAATAGCTCAGATTCCAATAAATGGTCGGGAATAGAGGCGCAATTAATGGGGACGAAAGGAAATGATGCACGAGGGCTGCCCGAGTGAATGGCATGCGCAAATAGTTCCTTTCCTGTGCCCGATTCACCCAACAGCAAAACAGACGATTGGCTTCCAGCTACTCTTTCCGCCAGTTTTTTTGCAGCTATGAAGTCTGTGCTACTCCCGATTAAATCATCAAAGGTGTATTTGCTTTTCAATTCCTTTTCGAACCGAGTTTTATAATAGGCGAGCTCATCGACCAGTGACTGAATCTTTCGCTGATATTTCTGCCATTCCTCTGGATTGCTGAACATCACCGTGCCTAGGGCTCCAACCAGTTCGCCATCTATAATTAGAGGGAAACGGTTCGCGATCATTTCGCTACCATTAATCGATTGGACAGCAGCCAGTTCTGCACGGCCGGTCTCTGCCACGATATGCATACGAGTATTTTCGATCACATCTTCAATATGCCTGCCAATCGCCCAATCAACAGTGGTTCCAATAAAATCGCAATAAGCAGTATTAATATAGAGAATGATTCCTTGGCGATTTACTAAAACAATTCGCTCTGCTGCTAGATTGATAATCTTTTCAAGCCAGTTAAAGGGAATATTTTGAAATCCGTTCATCATTTGCCTCCCTTTTTAATATCTAATAACTCTATTATAGCAAAAGAATATTAAAATATTTAAAATTTAAAAAACTTCATACAGTGCTATAAAGTAATAAACCGCATGAAAGGGAGTACCTTCATGCGGTAATAGGCTCTCTTATTGAACAGTATAGCCACCATCAAGAACCACTGCTTGCCCGGTAACACCCTTTGCTTTATCGCTGGCTAAGAAGACAGCGTAATCCGCGATTTCTTCTACAGTGAGCAGTCTTTTTTGAGGAATGAATGGGAAGAGTACGTCTTCCATCACTTTATCCAGTTCGACACCGCGAGTTGCCGCTAGGTCTGAAAGTTGATTACGTACTAATGGCGTATCTACATAACCGGGGCAAAGTGCGTTGACAGTAATACCTTGCTCTGCTCCTTCTAATGCAGCTACTTTGGTTAATCCGATGACACCGTGCTTTGCACTATTGTAGGCAGCTTTTCCGGCAAAACCAATCAGTCCGTTGATGGAAGCCATATTAATGACTCTGCCAAAGCCTTGTTGTTTCATAATAGGAAATACATGTTTGATCCCCACAAACGGCGCTGTAAGCATGACATCGATCATTTGCTTGAATTTAGCTGTTGGAAAGTCTTCGATATTTGATACATGCTGCAGGCCTGCGTTATTAATTAAGATATCTATCCGTCCAAAGGCTTGATAGGTTTTTTCAATGCTTTTTGCAAATGCCTCTTCGTCACTTACATCACATGGAGCGGCGATCGCCTCAAAGCCTTGTTCTTTTAACTCGTTGACTACTGCGATTGTCGCTTCTTCCTTCAAATCAGAAATCGCTACTTTTGCACCTTCCTTGGCAAAAACTTTCGCAATTTCAAGGCCGATGCCGCTTGCTGCTCCCGTAATCAAAGCTGTTTTTCCTTCTAATAACATTCCCATGTTCGTTCCCTCCGTTTTTCTGTAGTTGTTATTATTGATGTATAAGCAGTTGTGGGCTCACGGTAAAAGAAGCTTCCGTTTTTTCTTGTACTTCTTCTAAGGTGGCGCCATCCACCAGTTCTATTAATACCATTCCACTTGAAGTGAATTCAAAAACAGCCAAATCCGTAATTAAACAATGCACAACATTCTTACCTGTTAAAGGAAGGGTACATATTTGTTTTACTTTTGATTCGCCATGCTTATTGACGTGCTCCATAACCACGACTACTTTTTTTGCACCGTTCACAAGATCCATCGCGCCGCCCATTCCTTTTACCATCTTCCCTGGAATCATCCAGTTGGCGAGATCGCCAGTTTCCGAAACCTCCATACCGCCAAGGATAGCCAAATCAATATGGCCACCGCGAATCATGGCAAATGATTCTGCGCTATCAAAAAAGGCAGCACCGGGCACAGCTGTTACAGTTTCCTTTCCAGCATTAATTAAATCTGGATCTACCTCAGCGGGGGTAGGGTAAGGACCGATCCCTAGTAGCCCGTTTTCAGATTGAAGCAACACGTTGATGGAAGGGGGAATTTCATTAGCAAGCAGAGTAGGTATGCCAATGCCTAAATTTACATTCATACCATCTTTTATTTCTAATACAGCACGTTGAATAATTTTTTGTCTTACGTCCATGAAAAATCTCCTTTCTCCACTTGTACTGTCTTACGTTCAATCCGTTTTTCATATCCGTTGCCTTGTAAGAGCCTTTGTACAAAAATGCTAGGTGTATGAATCTGATCCGGTTGGAGTTCACCTGGTTCTACAATTTCTTCGACTTCAGCTATCGTTACCTTTCCGGCCATAGCAGCCAGAGGATTGAAATTGCGTGCTGTTTTTCGGTATACCAAATTCCCGAGAGTGTCTGCTTTCCATGCTTTTACAAGAGCAAAATCAGCTGTAATGCCTCTTTCAAGGATATACATCTTTCCGTCAAATTCTTTGTGTTCTTTACCTTCAGCAATTTTCGTGCCAACACCTGTTGCTGTATAGAAGCCAGGTATTCCAGCGCCACCCGCTCGGATACGTTCTGCTAATGTACCCTGAGGAACAAGTTCTACCTCTAGCTCACCACTTAAAAATTGCTGTTCAAAGATCTTGTTTTCCCCAACATAAGAGGAAATCATTTTCTTGATTTGTTTATTTGCTAACAATAGGCCAAGTCCCCAATCATCCACGCCACAATTATTACTGATAATGGTTAAGTCTTTTACACCTTTATCTCGAAGCGCGAGGATTGACTTTTCTGGAATGCCGGATAAGCCGAAGCCCCCTACAATAATGGTTGCACCATCTTGTATCTCTTGAATGGCTGATTCAAAGCTTTCATTGATTTTACTCATTTTAGAAGTCTCCCTTTCAAATGAAGGTTACTAGCATAATAGAAACTAGTAACCTTCCAAAAGATTTATACAATACCTGTTAAAGAATAAAGCGCAATGATGAAGAAAACGGCAATTGTTTTAATGATTGTTACAGCAAATATATCTTTGTAAGCTTGGCGATGCGTTAAACCTGTAACGGCAAGGAGAGTAATGACTGCACCATTGTGAGGCAGTGTATCCATGCCGCCAGATGCCATAGCGACAACGCGGTGCATCACTTCAGGCGGAATATTGGCGGCTTCGATCATCTGATTATATTTATCTGCCATGGCACTTAAAGCAATCCCCATACCGCCAGATGCTGAGCCAGTGATACCAGCAAGTGTGGAGGTTGTTACCGCACCATTTACGAGCGGATTCGTGAAGGTATGAGAAATCCCTCCGCTAATAGCTGAGAATCCTGGAAGAGCAGCTATAATTCCACCAAATCCGTATTCTGCACCAGTATTCATGGTCGCGAGTAAAGACCCGCTGATACTTGCATTTAAGCCTTCTTTAAAGTTTACTTTTACTCGATTCCAGTCATATAGAATGGTGGCAAAGATCCCAACAACAAGTGCCATCTCTACAGCCCAGATAGCCGCAACTGCTGAAGTATCAACTACACCAAATGAATCTAGCCCGATTTTTGAAAAGTCGAAGCCGTTTGGATACCATTTCGGAATATAAGTGACGAAAATTTTATTCATTACGCCGACAAGGATTAGAGGTACAAAGGCAAAGATTTGACGGAGTACAGATTGATTTGCCGTAAATTTGATAGCAGGCTCTTCCTTCATCGTTTCAAGAGTAGCAGCCGTTTCTGTTTCGAAGCCATAATAGCCTTCTCCAGCTTTGGCTGCTTTTTTCCTGCGGGATTCTAAATAAAGCAATCCAAAAATTAATACAAATAGTCCGCCAAGAATTCCTAACGTAGGTGCAGCATAAATATCCGTTTTAAAGAAAGAAATCGGAATAACGTTTTGGATTTGCGGGGTACCAGGTATTGCATCCATCGTGAAAGAAAATGCCCCCAATGCGATGGTGCCGGGAATGAGGCGTTTCGGAATATTTGCTTCTCTAAACAGCTGTGCTGCAAATGGATAAACAGCAAAAACAACTACAAATAAGCTAACGCCGCTATATGTCAAAATAGCTCCTAATAAAACGATGGTAAGAATCGCTCTTTTGGCACCGATTAATTTAACAATCGTTTTGGCAATAGATTCTGCAAGGCCAGACATTTCCACAACCTTGCCGAAAATAGCTCCAAGTAAGAAGACAGGAAAATAAGATTTTATAAAACCGACCATTTTCTCCATGAAAACGCCAGAGAAGAAAGGTAATACATAGCTAGGCTCTGTTAATAAAACAGCAAAAAGTGCACAAATAGGCGCGAATAAAATAACTGAAAATCCACGGTAAGCAACAAACATTAATAAACCAAGCGCCAACAGTATGACAATTAAATCCATGAAAATCCCCCTTATTATTATTTCTAAGAAAGCGTTTGCAAAAAAATACATCCTCCTTTTTTGAAAAATCCCCTTCAGCTTAATTTAATTGCAAGAATCATGCCAAAAACATCTGTTTAAGCAAATCCCTTAATTACTGAGAATTCTACGGTGTAATTTGCAAAATTAATTTTAAATTTCCGGATTATCGGATTTTTCATTTTAGAAGCGTTCCGTAAAAGTGGAATTTTCCGATATTACGGAATGATAACTGCTATTAGAAATAATGAAATTATTTCCAATGCAATACTTCAGACGGTTTAGCTTTTTTGGAAAGTGCTATAATAATGACGAGTAGTTAAATCATTTCTAAGGGAGGAATCGAAAATGGCAGATCGTTTTAAAGGGAAAACAGTCATTGTAACTGGTGGAGCAAGTGGTATCGGGGAAGCTACGGTAGTAGAGTTCGCGAAAGAAGGAGCGAATGTCGTGATTTCTGACATGTCTGATAAAGGACAAGCGCTTTCGGATCAATTAAATCAAGATGGATACCAAACCATGTTTATGAAAACAAACGTAACGGAAGAGGAAGAAGTACAACGTTTAGTTGAAGAGACTGTGAGTAAATATGGAAGCTTAGATGTCCTTTTTGCCAATGCAGGAATTGGTGCAGCAACGCTTGTTCATGAAATGAACTATGCTGATTGGAAGAAGGTAATCGATGTCAATCTTAATGGGGTTTTCCTTTGCAATAAATACGCCCTTGCGCAAATGTTAAAACAAGAAAAAGGCGGCGCCATTGTTAATAATGATTCCATCCATGGATTTGTAGGGAAGCCAGGAGTCAGTGCATATGCAGCTTCAAAAGGCGGCGTAAAATTGCTTACACAAACGGCAACCTCTGAATATGCAGCAAAAGGTATTCGCATTAATAATGTAAACCCAGGTTATATCGATACTCCATTGCTTGCTGGCATGCCAGAAGAAGCAAAACAAGAATTGATTGACCTCCATCCAATCGGCCGTTTGGGCAGACCGGAAGAAGTAGCAAAAGCTGTTCTCTTCTTAGCAAGTGATGATGCATCCTTTATCTCAGGAGCAAGTTTGCTGGTTGATGGTGGATATACTGCAGTTTAATAATTTTAAGATAGCTTAAATCCCTTTTCTACTGGAGAAGGGATTTTTTCTTTCGTTACAGGTGGAATATATTACTACCTCACTGTGATTATTTACAACCGCTGTTAGTATATTTTTAACCGTTGCAGCGTCATTTACAACCGCTCGCCGAAAATTTATCGCCGAAACTATACAGTCCTAAGATACTCGCATGTTCGCGATTTGGACAAGTGATAATAAGTTCGCATCTGCGATCGAAAAGCTTGAGGTGGGGTAACTTACCACCTTCCTGTGATGTTATACCACCGCAGAGAGAATATTTACTACCGTTCCCACACTATTTACAACCGTTCGCCGGAAGTTTACCACCGAAACTTTACAATTCAAGTCCTAAATGTCTGTCATTCTTAAATAAAATATCCACAAAAATTGGTGAGCTTTTCACATTTTTCATACAATGTTTTGTTTTAAAAAGTAAGAAGCGGGTAATCAAAGGTATTTGGTTCAGCTGAATGATATATTTTTTTTCGGGAAGAGTAAAGAATGCAGAATCACGATTCAGTATACTAGTGTATTGAAGGTATATTGTATATAATACATTTTATACTTAAAAATGATAATATCTATATTTGCTTAGAATTAGGTAGAATTATGGATTAATAAAAGCAGGAAATCTGGTTTTGCATCAAATAAGTATAGTTTGTTTGAGAGGGGAATAATCATGTCAGAAAATTATAAAGGTCTTGTAGAACGACAACGGGCTTTTTTCCGTACAGGAAAAACAAAGGATGTCGAGTTTCGTGTAGAGACATTAAATAAACTTGTAGACGCAATGAAGAAGTATGAAAATGAAATACTTGCAGCTTTGCGTAAGGACTTGAACAAGTCAGAAAAAGAGGGTTATCGTACTGAAATTGGATTCGTTTTACACGAAATCAAATATATCTTAGATAATGTGCATACGTGGGCTAAGCCGAAAGAAGCACAAACGCCAGAGGTTTTTGGTAATGCTTCGAGTATGCTTTACCCAGAGCCTTATGGTTTGGCTTTAATTATTGCGCCTTGGAACTATCCATTCCAATTAGCGGTTGCCCCATTAATCGGTGCGGTTTGCGCCGGCAACTGTGCTGTGCTGAAACCATCAGAATTTACGCCTGCTACTTCAGGAGTGCTTGCAAAAATGGTGCAAGAAAATTTCCCTGAAGAATACATTGCGGTTGTAGAAGGTGAAGCAGAAACAAGTACAGCTCTATTAAAAGAAAAATTCGATTATATCTTCTTTACCGGAAGTACGGGTGTTGGGAAGATTATCATGTCAGCCGCTGCAAAACATTTAACACCTGTCACACTGGAATTAGGCGGAAAGAGCCCATGTATTGTCCATGAGGATGCAGATCTCGATACTGCAGCTCAGCGCATTACTAAAGGGAAATTCTCTAATGCCGGTCAAACCTGCGTAGCACCAGACTACTTGCTAATTCACAAGAGTGTGAAAGATGAATTCCTTGAGAAGATGAAAGTACAAATTAAGGAGATGTTTGGAGAAGATGTATCCAAAAATCCTGACTTCACACACATTATTAATGATCGACATTTCAACCGCCTGTCCGCTTTCCTAGACAATGGGACACGAGTAGTAGGAGGCGATACAGAGGAAGACCGCCTATTTATCGCGCCTACTGTATTAGACGACATCAAGTGGGAAGATCCGGTCATGCAAGATGAAATTTTTGGACCGATTCTTCCAGTCATCGAGTACGATGATTTAACAGAGGTAATCCACAAAATCGTAGAGAGACCAAAACCTCTTGCACTATACCTATTCACAGAAGACGAAGAAGTAGAAAACACTGTTCTAGGAAATATCTCATTTGGTGGCGGCTGTATCAATGACACCATCTCCCATTTAGCTACACCTTACCTGCCATTCGGGGGCGTAGGTGAGAGTGGTATGGGATCTTATCATGGACAAGGTAGCTTTGATACCTTTACACACTATAAATCCATTTTGAAGTTAAATCGAGCTAAATAATGGTTTTAAAAGCACTAACCTTTGGGTTGGTGCTTTTTTTCATTTTTTATAAATACTTGTCCTCTTTTTCGAAGTTTAGTCTATGTAGTGAATGAAAGGGAGGTGAGCAACATGGCAACGAAAACATTTGAAAAAGGTACACTTCGCATTAAATTCTCTACTGGCGTGAATACGCAAGGACAAATGATCGAAAAAACAAAAGCATTTCAAAATGTAGCGCGAGATGCACAATTAGAAAACTTGGCAGCTGTAGGTACAGCACTTGCAAGTCTTTTCGAACACGAATGGATTGGCACAGGGATCCTAATGCAAGAAAGCATTCAACAATAATATGAAAAGGAGGAAAATGAATGTCAAAAGTATTGCAGCTTCAATTCCAAACCTCGAAGGGAACAGGCTATTCAATGAGTATTGATGCGCCAAAAGAAGGGCTATCATCCAAAGAGGTGTATGATGTGATGAACACCATCATTGAAAAAGGCGTGTTTGAGATAAAAGGGGAACGCTTAGCGGAAATAGATAGTGCCCGTTATGTTGAGCGGACTGTAACTGAATTAGAAGCATAAATAGCAGAGCTGTTCCATCTATCAAATATAGATGGAACAGCTTTTTTGAATATAAGAATATCTATTTTAGAAATTTTAGAAATGTGTATACAATTGATATTTCCCTTTGATATAATTTTATTATAGAAAGTATTTCCGTATTACGGAAATATTTGTAGTTTTGTAAGCGTTCACAAAGGGGGAAATAATTTTGGACAAGTTTATGAATCTTATTGGAGGTATTACTGATTTTATATGGGGACTTCCGATGATGCTTTTGCTATTAGGTGGGGGGCTGTATCTTACTTTTAAATTAGGTTTCTTTCAGTTTCGTTATATGCCTCATATTATCAGTCAAACCTTCGGGAAAATTCTTAGCAAATCTGATGCATCTGAGGGAACATTAACACCATTTCAAGCGGCTACATCTGCGTTAGCTTCAACTGTAGGTGCGGCAAATATTATTGGTGTGCCTGTAGCGATTGCATTCGGGGGACCAGGGGCAATCTTTTGGATGTGGGTTGTCTCATTAATAGGGATGGCTGCTAAATATTCAGAAGTCGTGCTAGGGGTAAAATATCGGGAGAAAAATGAAGAAGGGGAATGGGTTGGGGGACCCATGTATTATATTGAAAAAGGACTAGGATGGAAGCCGGTAGCATCATTCTTTGCTTTTGCTTTAATGCTTGAAATTGTAGCAAGCACAATGGTTCAATCCAATTCACTTTCCACAACCATTTCTGGTGCGTTTCATATTTCGCCTATCATTACGGGCTTATTAGTTATGGTGTTAATTGGTATTATTGTTTTTGGTGGGATTTCAAGAATCGGTAAAATTACAGAGAAGTTTGTTCCTTTTATGGTGGGCATTTATATAATCGGATCTTTAATCGTAGTCTTTGCCAATGTATCTGCTATACCTTCAATATTCGCTTTAATTTTTGAACATGCTTTCACACCGATAGCTGCTGCAGGTGGATTTGGTGGAGCTGGTATTGCAGCTGCCATTCGATGGGGACTTGCAAGGGGAACCTACTCAAATGAAGCCGGAATGGGAACAGCACCTATTGCACATGCAACGGCTAAAACTGATCACCCTGCAAAACAAGGATTCTGGGGTGTTTTTGAAGTAATCGTTGATACCATCATCATTTGTACAATGACAGCTATTGTTGTTCTTTGTACAGGGCAATGGGAGAAAGTACCTTCTGAACAGGCTTCAAACATGGTGACGATGGCGTGGGGACAAGTTTTCGGTGACCAGTTAGCTGGCATTATCATGAGCATTGCTCTCTTTTGTTTTGTGTTATCGACTGTGGTGGTTATCATCTATTACGGAGAGAAACAAGCGGAATATTTATTTGGTACATTCTTTTCAAAAGTAATGCGTTTTGTATATGTTGGAGCCATATTTGTCGGTGCAATTGGCGGATTAAAGTTTGTCTGGCAATTCCTCGATATTCTTTTAGCTCTTGTTATTTTGCCGAACATTATCGCCCTGTTATTCTTAGGCGGTGAGGTGAAAGAGATTACAAAAGATTACTTTACACGTATCTATAAAAAGAAAAACTACATGGAGGAAGTCCAGCTTTCAAAGCCAGAACAGTCATTAGAAAAGGCGGAATAGTCGTTAAAGTCTGTCGATTGTTGTTTTCCTATTCAGGGGAATAGTATAATAGATTCAATAACTATTTTTTAAGAATAGGAGAATACCATGATTCAATCGATTGACCGTGCCATGTCAATTATTCATATTTTAAGATCAGATCCGCATCGAAATGAATGGTCCATTTCTGAGCTATCAAAACGCACAGAGTTGCCGATCAGTACAATGCATCGTTTATTAAACTCTTTAATTGATCATGGTCTTGTTATACAAAATCCTAACACAAAGCATTATAAAATAGGCCTTCTTTGGATGGAAATTGGTTTACAAGTGCTTGAAAGTATTGATTATAGAAATGTAGCTCGTCCGATCATGGAAGACCTGGCACTGGACGTAAAAGAAAGTATTTACTTAAACATTCAAGATGGGAATTTCGGGATGACAATTGAAATAGTGGACAGTCCCTTAAAGGTTCGAATCGCTGAAACTTTGGGAATTCGCTGTCCATTGAACGTCGGAGCTCCTAACAAGGCCATCTTGTCCTTTTTGAAGGAAGAAGAAAGAGCAGATATTATAAAAAAGCTAGGTTTGACAGATGAAGAAACCATTCAATTAAAGGAAACGATAGAAGAAGTACGCCGGAATAGGTATGCGATGAGTAATTCGGAGCGTACGGAAGGCACTATATCTATTGCAGCGCCCATTTTTGGATACGGCAATAAGGTTTTAGCTGCAGTAAGCATTAATGGCCCTGATTTTCGAATAACAGAGGAGAGTCTCCCACAGCTAGTAGAAAAAGTAAAAGTGGCTGCGGAGCAAATCTCAAATCGAATAGGAAGATTTTATTGATGGGAATCCCTTGAGTTATTCAAGGGATTTTTTTAGTGAAAAAAATAATGACAAACTTATTTGAATATTATATATTATGAATATAAATAAAATAGAAAGCTTTTCCATAATGCAGAAACATTGGAGGGATGGGTATGTATCAACAATTACAAGAAATGACTTTGCCTGAACAAGTTGAATTTTTGACAAGACAGCTTGTCGGGATAGACAGCGTGAACGGAACATCTGGAGAGGGAGCTATCGCAGATTCACTCAAGAAGATTCTTCAAAGTTTTCCTTACTTTATTCAAAACCCTAATCAAGTTTGGGAGAAAAAAGTCCCGAACGATCCTTACCGTAAAAATATTTTTGCCTTAGTAAAAGGGAAGGGAAGCCCTACGAATACAGTTATTTTCCATTCGCATATTGATACAGTGGGCATTGAGGATTTTGGACATTTGAAACAGGATGCCTTTAACCCTGACCAAATTGAACAGTTTTTCAAAACATATGAAATGGATAAGGATGTCCAAGCGGATGCAAATTCTGGCGATTGGATGTTTGGAAGAGGATCCGTTGATATGAAGAGTGGAGCTGCTGTCCATTTAGCCAATGTTCTTTATTTTTCTGAACATGCTGAAGAACTGGACGGGAACATTCTTCTTATGTTCAATCCTGATGAGGAATCCCAGCATAAAGGAATCATCTCAGCTATTCCAGAGTTGAAGCGTTTAAAAGAAGAGCATGGGCTGGAATTTATCTCAGCTATTAATGATGATTTCATCACGCCTCTCTATGAAAATGATCCGCACCGCTATATTTATACGGGTGCTGCTGGTAAAATTCTTCCGAGCTTTTATATTTACGGACGCGAGGCACATGTAGGAGATACGCTATCAGGTGTGGACCCCAACTTTGTAGCAGCAGAACTGACACGCCGAATCCATAATAATCTGGAGCTGGCTGAAAATATTGAAGGGGAAATGACACTCCCCCCAAC
This sequence comes from Rummeliibacillus stabekisii, assembly GCF_007988965.1. Classification (GTDB taxonomy): domain Bacteria; phylum Bacillota; class Bacilli; order Bacillales_A; family Planococcaceae; genus Rummeliibacillus; species Rummeliibacillus stabekisii. The sequence continues at coordinate 99,542 of NZ_BJVD01000002.1, read as the reverse complement.
ATGTTTACAACAAAGAGATACAAAGAAGTTTTATTCAGTACAGACTGCAACAAGCAGCTATCTATATTTTAACTACTTCTTATTCGAGCTTTCTGCAAAAGAAGTGATGGATAAGTTGATTGCGATTGCTGCAGGTGCATGTGTAGACGTAGAGGCTCATTTATCTAAGCAATACGAAGAATTCCTGAAACGAACTGGATTACCTGGTAAAAAGCTGTCGTGGCACTTAGAAGTGACGAGCTTAGCTGACTTTATGAAGGAATTAGTGGCACAAGGCATTCCTGCTTATGAAGTGGCCAAAAAAGTGCAGCGAGAAAACAAAGAGATGGAGGCCAGGGAGCTTTGCTTTAAAATCGTTGAGGAATTGCAGAACTGGGATCCGTATAAAAAACCAAGAGTCATCATTTTCTTTGCACCTCCTTATTTGCCGCACAACTATTTGAACCAATCCAATGAACGGGATGCAGAGATTCTAAAATCAGTAAAAGAAACGTTAGAAGAAATGGAACAATTGACGGGCGAAACATTTGCCTTAAAAAAATTCTTCCCGTATTTAGCAGACGGCAGTTTCCTATCCTTGCATGAAAGTGATGAGGAGCTTAGCTCATTAATCAATAATTTCCCTGAATGGGATTCTATTTACCCTGTGCCAGTTAACGAGATTCGCGGATTAAATATACCGTCTATTAACGTTGGGGTATACGGAAAAGATGGCCATAAATGGACAGAGCGAGTGTATAAACCATATACATTCCATGTTTTACCGATAGTGATTCGCACTATGGCAATGAATTTATTAAAAAAAAAATTACTAGCGCCTGATTTGTTAGAAAGACAGTATGAGGAGCCAATTGGAATCTAATAGCTTAAATCAAATAAAGTGCAGGCTCCGCATTTAAAAGGAGTCTGCACTTTATTTTTTGCTATAAAAGCCCGCTTCTCGTTTTACAAAACATAAAAAATTAAGAAAGTGAAGAATCTCGATAACTTGGTAAGATTTCACGATTTTCCGCTAATATTTTTCTGTTTTGGGCTATGGTTTCTTCTATAGAAATTAAAATTTCATTTTCGTCAGTTTTTTGAGACTTTTGTTCTTCATTTGGATTAAGATCTGATGACTTATACATTTCGTTATCCATTGTTTCTACTCCCCAACGCAAGCTTAATTTTTTTTAATTATTATAAACTATTTTTAATGACTTTGAATGTTAAATTTAGTTAACTAATATTACAGTTTTAAGAAGCAAGAGGACAAAATGGAATAGGATTTTTAAAGTATGTTATACAATCAGAAAATTAAAAGAGAATGAGCAAAATATAGACATATATACGACTGTAGTCTCTAGATTGGTGAAGATGGAAGCGAAAAATCATTTCCTAGTAATTTGCGATTAAATACATTTACAAGAATCAAAGATGTTTTAACCCTAAATTTACCTCTCAAATCCTTCAAACTACTAAATTTTTTAGCAGCCAAATAACCATTCATGGCATAAAACACCCAATTCATGTAAAGTGACTGTATTTACTCAATATTTTGCCGATATAACGAATGAGATAAGGATTGTGTTAGGGGGCTTCGAGATGAAAATACAGGTAGAACATAAAGTGAATTTTATTCACGCGAATGTAACCGTGATGAAAAATCAGGAGATGCAACAACAAAAGCAAGAGCAACCAAAAGACTCTATTTCAATTGGTGTACAGGCTCGTCAATTGTTTGGTAGCCATAACAAAAAAAGCTCCCTTATTGAGAGCTTAATGAAACAACGTGAAAATATTCTAGAGCAGAAAAACAAGCTAACTGAACGAGCACTTGATAAAGGAAATGATCTATCTAGTTTGAAAGAACAAATGAAAGCCTTAGAAAAGCAAATCTCTGATATTGATGCACAGATTGCTCAAGAGCAAAAAGGGAAGCTGGAAAATAAAATCCCAGAGTCCAAAGAGTCAGCACCCAAAACTACAGAGGAGTCTATTTTTTCTAAAGCAGACTCATTAGAGCAAACTAAAACACTGTCACGAATGGGACGTACGCTTTCTCGTGAAAAGGTTTCACTAGAAAGTGAAATGAAGATTGATGCAAAACGCGGTGTACATAGTGAATATAAATCTAATCGACTAGAAAAATTGAAGGAACAAATGACCAATGTACAAGGATCTCTTGCAGAGAGTGTTAAACAAACTACTGCTACAACCGAAAATGTTACCAATACCGAAACTGAAAATGAGGATGAATTAAACTTACAGGAGCAGATCAGTCTAAATGCTGCTGATTAGGTTAGAGCTTCCTTATAAAAAATAGCTGTCTTATCTATTTGGATAAGGCAGTTTTTTTATTTTTCTTAACGAATAGATAATAAAAAAACCCAACTGTTACTGAGATCTTAAAGACAGAATCAGTACAATTGGGCAACTATATCTAATCAAATTTAGCTTGAAAACAAATAGGATCTTTTACTTCAGTTGATCATTCAACACACTATCTTCTAAAACAGAAAATTTATCTCCGTATACTTTTGTTAAATGGCTTTCTCCCCATAAACATAGTGAATTGAGGATGCCCTCTAAGCTTTGGCCATATTCACTGAGTTCGTATTCTACCTTTGGTGGTACCTGGTTGTAGACGATTCGGTTGATTACACCATCCTCTTCTAGTTCACGAAGCTGTTGGGTAAGCATCTTTTGTGTGATGTTTGGCATGAGCCGCTTTAATTCGCTTGTGCGTTTTTTGCCGTGAGTCAGATGGCAAAGAATCACACATTTCCACTTGCCTCCAATGACTTCTAATGTGGCTTCCACAGATATATTATATTTCTTCTTTTGCATCATTAATTATCCTCCTTATAGGCACTAAAAGGTTCCTATGATACTTTTATGTTTCTATAGAACTTTAAAGTGCGTACTTTTCTTTGTGATTGATATATACCATAATAACATTTGCCAGCCAATTGATACTATACTTTCTTTCGTAAATCTTATCCGAAAAGAAAGTTTCTATTTATATAAAAAATGAAGGAGGAGATATTATGGCTTTAGGCAAAAAACAAAGTACGTTAGCTTTGCTTGCATTAGCAGTGAGTGCTTTTGCGATTGGAACAACTGAATTCATTAGTGTCGGGTTACTGCCCCTTATTGCAAATGATTTAAGTATTCCGGTTACGACAGCAGGCTTAACGGTATCTTTATATGCCTTAGGGGCAACATTCGGTGCTCCTATATTAACATCTTTGACATCAGGAATGTCAAAGAAGACTTTATTGCTTTGGATTATGGTTGTCTTTATTATCGGGAATACACTTGCAGCTAGCTCTACAACGATTGGATTATTGCTAGTAGCACGCGTTATCGCCGCATTTTCACATGGGGTATTTATGTCAATCGGTTCGACTATTGCAGCCGATTTAGTACCGGAAAATAAAAGAGCTAGCGCGATTTCAATTATGTTTACCGGACTTACGGTAGCTACAGTAACGGGTGTACCATTTGGAACCTTTATTGGACAGCAGCTTGGATGGAGAGCAGCCTTTATTACCATTGTCATTATAGGGGTCATTGCTTTCATCGCAAATAGCATCCTGGTTCCATCTAATTTGAAAAAAGGAATCAAAACAAGTTTTAGCGATCAGCTTAAACTTGTAACAAACGGACGACTATTGCTTGTATTCATCATTACAGCTCTTGGATATGGCGGAACATTTGTGGTATTTACTTTCTTATCACCATTGCTTCAGGATATTACTGGTTTTAAAGAAGGAACAGTAGCTGTTATTTTGTTAGTTTACGGTATTGCGATTGCGATTGGAAACATGGTTGGTGGAAAGCTATCGAATAAAAATCCAATTCGCGCCCTGTTCTATATGTTTATTATACAAGCCATCATCCTATTTGTTTTGAATTTTACAGCACCATATAAAGTTGCTGGATTAATCACAATTATTTTGATGGGGCTTTTAGCCTTTATGAATGTGCCGGGATTGCAAGTATATGTTGTTATGCTGGCAGAGCGCTTTGTTCCTAGTGCGGTAGATGTCGCTTCTGCGATAAATATTGCTGCATTTAATGCCGGGATTGCACTAGGCTCTTATGTAGGAGGCCTTGTGACTGACTCAATAGGACTTATCCATACACCATGGATTGGTGCAATCATGGTTGTCGTGGCAGCAGTATTAACAGGAATTAGTAAATCATTGGAACGAAAAGATCAAGCAAGTAAAATATAATAAAATTGTGGAGGTTTTACAAATGACAGCAAAAAATTTACAAGATACAACTACTTTGAATAATGGTGTGAAAATGCCTTGGCTAGGACTAGGCGTCTTTAAAGTGGAGGAAGGCCCTGAATTAGTGAATGCTGTAAAAACAGCTATCAAACATGGCTACCGCAGTATTGATACTGCAGCCATTTATGGAAACGAAGAAGGTGTAGGCAAAGGGATTCAAGAAGGCTTAAAAGAAGCAGGTATTTCAAGAGAAGACTTATTTGTCACATCAAAGGTTTGGAATGAAGATTTAGGGTATGAATCAACTCTTGCTGCTTATGAAACAAGCTTGAAAAAACTAGGCTTAGACTATTTAGACCTATATTTGATTCATTGGCCAGTGGAAGGTAAATATAAGGATGCATGGAGAGCGTTAGAAACTCTTTATAAAGAAGGACGCGTAAAAGCAATCGGCGTAAGTAACTTCCAAGTTCATCATTTAGAAGATTTAATGAAGGATGCAGAAATTAAACCGGTGATCAATCAAGTAGAACTTCACCCACGATTAACTCAAAAAGAGTTGAAAGCATTCTGCCAAGACAACAACATTCAGCTTGAAGCATGGTCACCATTAATGCAAGGTCAGCTGTTAGATAATGAAGTACTAAAAGAAATTGCAGCGAAACATAATAAATCAGTTGCCCAAATCATCGTACGTTGGGACTTGCAAAATGGTGTAATGACAATTCCAAAATCAACAAAAGAACACCGTATTGTTGAAAATGTAGATTTATTTGATTTTGAATTAACACAAGAAGAATTGGAAGTAATCGATGGATTAAACCAAAACCACCGTGTAGGTCCAGATCCAGATAACTTTGATTTTTAATGAATAGACGGACTTAGAGTACAGAGAAAGATAATTCTTTCTCTGTGCTTTTTTTGTTCGTAGAACTTTATATCATTCAGCGATAGTAGATTTAAATTTAAGTATATACCCTAAAGAAATAATCCAAATGAGCATTCCACAAAACAACATGAGATGTGAGATAGATAAGTTTATGAATAGTGATAATGAGACGAATGCGTAAGATAATGGAACAAGTCCGTTAGATGAGGCATTAACAATACTCATGACGCGGCCTATCTTATTTTCATGACTTTTCTCTTGAATAGAAGATATTAATAACACATTAATCACTGAGGAAGAAATTCCCATGATTAATAATAGAATTATACTTTGCCAAACAGAATGGATTTGTCCTAAAGTAGCCAATGCTACACCAATAAGACATATCAGGCTCAATATGATAAAAGTCTTTCTTCTAGTGAGGTTCAAGATACCGATGAATAAAGCGCCCAATAACATTCCGATTTCATATGATCCCTGAAGTATACTTAGATCCATTGCTTCTCCGTGCAGTACATTATTTACTAGAAGAGGAATACCGATTGTCAAAGGCCCAAAGAAGAAAAAGTTAATAATTATTAAAATCATCATCATATTTTTCAAAAAAGGCATATGCCAAACATAGTGTAAGCCTTCTTTTAATTCCAATATAGTAGATACACGTTGTTTATCACTTATGTCTGATTGTTTTTCTTTAATTAAGGATGAAAATATACATGTGATAAATAGGAAGATAGCTACGACTAAAAAAAGAACTTTGAAAGAAGCTCCAAAGGTTAGAATGAGTCCTCCTATCATGGGTCCAGAAAACATAGCAATCTGATTAGAACTTTGAATAAACGAATTGGCTCTTGTAAGTGAATTCTTTGCTACCACTAATGGTAATAAAGAAGAATTGGCAGGAGAAAAGAAAGCATCAACACATCCGAACAGCAGGGCGAAACACATTAATGGCCACAATTGTAACCAGTTGAATTGTAAGAATACTATCATTATAAGAACTAATACACATCTTGTTAAACTTGAAACTAACATGATTTTAGAGCGCTTTATTCTGTCTGCCCATACGCCGCCTATTGTCATTAATAATATTCTAGGAATCATTGTTATCATTAGTACAATCCCTAATATAGCCTCCTGTTTAAGTATCTTAACAATGTACCATTGTTCTGCAAAGAGGTAAGTTGAAAGAGCTAGAAAAGAGAACGTACTAGAAAGCCATAGAAATATAAAAGATTTGTTACGAAGTATTGGCTCATTTGGAGTTGCCTGTTCTTTTGTTTCTAAGATAGGTTTCCTCATGCTCACACTCCTACAATTTTATTCATCGGAAAAAATAGACTCATCAATTTTAAAAGCAGTTATCATAACATAATAGTTATTTCTTTCTTCAATATCCTCACCTATTATTAGTTCATTGACCAATTCTCTATATTTCTTTGTGAATTCAAGAAACTTTTTCATGCTCACTAATACTTCACGCTGCAAAGATAAACTATCCCATTCTTCAACATCTGAAGAATTATGTTCAAATGATGAATTAGGAGCCGTTATGACCCTAGACTTTGCACGATTTAAAACCTCTAAATATGATTGACGAGTAGCTTCTTGCGTCTCCATAAAATTTAATAAATGGTCTGCGGGTATGAAGCCTCGAGCTGTTGCACGGTAATATTTTAAAAGGTTGCCTCCTTGTTCAACCTTTTTTACCAATTGAATAAACTCTTGTTTTTCAAGTTCACGCAAATGATATAAAATCTTAGCTCGTGTTAAGCTCAATTCCTCAGCTAGTTGGTGACATGTATAAGGCTTCTCTACTAAAAACATTAGTAATTTTGTGCGCAAGGGGTCGCTTATGGCCTTTAATTGCTCATATGTTTGGATAAACTTAATCGATTCCATTTGAAGCTCCTTTCATTAATAATGTTTTTAACCAGTTAATTTTATTTAACCATCATAGCAAAAAAACAATATACTGTATATATTGATAATTCAGTTTTTCGTTAAAACTCGATTTTTGTATAAACAAATTGTGTGTAGAAAAAATTTAATAGTCGTATAGCACGATAGCTCCATAGCAATCAAACAATTCAAAAAATGCTATAATCGAAGAAAAATAACAAAGGGTGAATGGGCATGTGGACGGAAACTGTAAACATTCAAGGTCCGTATAATTTTGATTTGGTATTGAGTAGGCTGGCATTAGATCCTCTGCATGAGGTTGATCTGTCGGAACGTAGAATAAAAGTGCCACTACGGTTGCAGGGTGAGCCTATGGTGGTTACAGTTCAAGGGATTGGCACGGTAGATGAACCGGCATTTTGTATTCAAGGGGAAAAAGAAGAATTTAGAGAGGAAGCAGTTCGCCACGTGAGAAGGATTTTCCGTTGGAATGAATCTTTACACGAGATTGCTACACATTTTGCAGGCACTGACCTTCGTGATCTTTTTGAAGAGCATCGGGGAACGGCAATTGTGCTTGATTTTGATTATTTTAACTGCTTGGTTAAATGTATTATTCATCAGCAACTGAATCTTGCCTTTGCCCATACATTGACGGAACGGTTTGTACACACATTTGGTATGCAACTAGACGGCGTATGGTTTTATCCAACGCCAGAAGAAGTGGCGCTACTGACTATAGAAGAACTGAGAGCACTCCAATTTAGTACGAGGAAAGCAGAATATGTTATTGGCCTTGCTAAAACAATTGCAGAGGGGCATTTAGATTTAGAGGCGCTTGCTCAACAGCCTGATGAAGAAATCATGAATACGCTTATAAAAATCCGAGGAATCGGCAGATGGACAGCTGAAAACTTTCTTTTATTCGGCGTTGGTCGTCCTAATCATTTTCCTAAAGCTGATATCGGTATCCAGAACGCTATCAAAAAATGGTACAACCTCCCACAGAAGCCGACAATGGATGAGATGGAAAAATACAGCAAGCCATGGTCTCCTTATTTAAGCTATGCCTCCCTTTATCTATGGCGGAGTATTGAGACATAGTTTTAATTTTAGATTGCTTTAGCAAACCATCTTGGATAAAGATGGTTTTAGGTTTATAGAAATTTGAATTATTAGATAAATTATGAAGTACAATAAAGCGGATAATTGTAGATTTGAAAGCAAGGGATGTGAAGAAAATTAATAGGAATATAGGTATCACTATATTTAAACGAACAGGTATTTTAATAAAATATCCACATGTGGATTTATTAAAAGAGCTAGTCACTGCTACTATTTCTATCGAAGAAGATGTGAAAATGACTGTAATAGTTGACCTCAAATTAAATATTATAGCTAAAGAAGGATGTATGGATGAAATACTAGAAATTCTTCCTGATTGCGATGAAGATTCTTACATAGAGCAAATCAAGCATTGGGCAGAGGTATTCATCGATAATCAAATAACAGATCCTCAAGCGTATTTTGATAAACTTCTATAAATTGAGTGGATATATTGGAGATATTGAAAGTAGGGAATTTAAAAATGGAAGAGAACGTATTTGAACAAATGGCGAAAAGGTACGACACGGAAGATAGGATGCAATTAGCTAAGGTGATTTCAAAGCAAGTAAGAAAGGAATTGCAAGATTGCTCATCTCAATCATTAGTAGACTACGGAAGTGGAACGGGACTGGTCAGTCTGGAGATAACTGATTTGGTTGATTCTGTTTTATTGATTGATTCATCAAAGCAAATGCTAGAAGTAGCTAAAGCAAAAATTAATCAAAAGAGAATTACAAATGCCAAGGTACTTTATTCTGATTTTACAGTGGAAACACCAGCGTTGAAAACGGACATTGTTTTCATGTCTTTAGTGCTCCTTCATGTGCCAGATACGAAAAAAATACTGCAAGAGTTGTTCAGTATATTAAATCCTGGCGGCAAACTAATCATTGTCGATTTTGATGAAAATAAAAAAATCTACCATCCGAAAGTTCATAACGGTTTCGCTCATGAAGAATTAAAGACCACTCTCGCTGAAGCAGGATTTACATCAACAGAAATGAAGACATTCTATCATGGAGAACGAATTTTTATGAACCAAGATGCATCAATGTTTATAGCCAGCTGCGTAAAATGATCCCGCTCTTTAATTTAATCACAAGAAATATCAAAATGATGAAATAAAGTCCTCCTATAATGGAATAGAGGAGTGAGATAGATGAATGAACAGATACAACATATGATTGATTGGATAGAAGCTACGTTAAAAAATGATTTTTCATTAGAAGAGCTTTCTAGCTATATGGGCTATTCTCCATATTATTGTTCCTTTAAATTTCATCAGGCAACAGGTATAACGATTAGACGATATGTTCTTCTGAGAAAGCTATATTTATCTACCGATGATTTGAAAAATAATAGGAGAATAATTGATATCGCTGTTGATTATGGTTATTCTTCGCAAGAAGCATATAGCAGAGCTTTTAAAAGCGTTTTTGGCCTGAATCCAAGAGAGTTTCAGCTTAATGAGATGCCTGTTCAATCATTTATTAAACTTACTCTAGAAAAAGAAGGGGAGTGGGATGGAATGATTATTTCAACAAAAGAGGTTGAAAAATTAAAAAGGCAGTCAAGCAAGCTATTTGATAGAGATGTACTAAATGTATTAAACGGTCAATTTATGTATGAACAATTTAAAGAGAATAAACTAATGGGTGATTCTGATTACGTTCCATTTAATGAAGCCATGTGCGTAAATGCAGCAACTAGCCAAGTGTTCGATGAAGAGTTTGTGAAAACTCGTGCTCAGGGACACAATGATTCAGAAGAAAATTATTTTAAAAAAGTAATCGAGCCATTAGATAACCTGTTTACTAAACAGTATAAATGTATTGTTTTATGGTTTGGAGAAGATATGTTTTGTCAGATGAACCTACTTACAATGCTTGCTTATCTGGAGCAGTCCAACTATAAGGGAGAAATATTCCTATATAGTTTTAGAGAAGATGAGTTTAAAGTGAATGTAACTGAACTTAAATTGGGTACTTATTCTGCTATTTATAAAGAAGTGCTAGTAAAACATCAAAGACCAACGAATGACGTGTTTCCAGTAATGTATCAGGCCATAGAAATTTATTTAGATATGCTTAAAGAAGACAATGCTGTAGTGAAATATATAGCAAAAAATAAAGATGTACCTACTATGGAATTAGTGAATAGATTGTTTACTCGTTTCCCAACCATAGGGTATGGAGATACACAATATATAGAGCTCATTCATAAAAATAGATAATTATATCACCCGTATTTTAGTAAGCCTAATCTCTATTTATATAATAGAGAATTAGGCTTTTTATTTTAAAATTATTTTATTGAAGAGAGTTCAGAAGCTTTTAAAGTTGAGGAAAATACCTCTCTATTAACGCTGATATTTTAAGGTTTTTTAACTAGTTTTCCCAATTTACCAAACTAGCAAGCTGTGATAAGATTTAGAAAATTACAAAAATAAATCTTAGGAGGAATAATCTATGAAAAAAGGTACATCTATCGCTCTTGCTCTTAGTTTAACTGTTGGTGCCGTACTACCGTTTTCGTCAACTGCCCATGCTACAAATTCTCAAAATGTGTTAGCAGCAAAAATCAAGGAATCTGGTAATGAGAAAAACGTAACCAAGAAAAAAGGACAAGCCGTTCCTACCTTCATTCATGGGAAACTTTCAAACAAACCGCATAAAGACAAAGAAGCGGTTAAACAATTCCTTAAAGATAATAAAGAAACCTATCCATTTGATGTAGAGAAAGATTTAACATTATTGGATGTAACGAAGGATGAAATCGGAAGTAAACACTTTGACTTTGTACAATCTGTTCAAGGTATTCCGGTTGATGGTTCTGCACTAAAAGTTCACACAGATGAGAAGGGCTATGTAACTGCTGTCAATGGTGACGTATTCGTTGAAGCGGGAGATTACTTTAAAGGTAAGGGTAAACTGAAAACAAACCTTACGAAAAAAGAAGCAATCAACAATGCTTGGAAATCTATCGATCTGACAAAAGATGAAACACTAGTTGACTTTGAAGTTGGACCAAAAGGAGAAAAACAAAGTGGCACCAACGAGGAAGGAAAACAGGTGATTTATAAAAAAGGAGATAATTTCTATAATGCATACAAAGTTAATCTCCAATTTATTAATCCTTATCCAGCGAACTGGGTTGTTTATGTAGACGCGGAAACTGGTAGTGTCATCGATTCCTATAATGCAGTAACAGAAGGGACAGGCGTAGGAGTTCTTGGAGATACGAAGAAATTGAATACCTATTATTCAAGCGGCACTTACTATTTATATGATACAACTAAGGCAATGACAGGCGTGATTGAAACTAGAACTGCTAAAAATTTATCCAGCCTGCCAGGAAGCTACTCTGTCGATCCTGATGACAACTTTAATGCTACAAATCAACGTGCCGATGTAGATGCACACTACTATGCAGGCGTTGTTTACGATTATTATAAAAATACTTTCAATCGTAATAGTTTTGATAATAAAGGCGCAACGATAACTTCTACTGTACACTATGGAAGAAATTATAATAATGCTTTCTGGAACGGTTCACAAATGGTATACGGTGATGGAGATGGAACTACCTTTACATCATTATCAGGATCTCTTGATGTTGTAGGACATGAGATTACCCATGCCGTGACAGAAAGAACCGCCGGTTTAGAGTATCAGGGACAATCAGGTGCACTGAACGAATCAATTTCAGATACCTTTGCGATGTTTATGGATAAAAAGAATTTCTTAATAGGTGAAGATGTGTACACACCTAAAATTGCAGGTGATGCATTGAGAAGTTTGTCTAATCCAACTCAATATGGTCAGCCGGAAAATATGAGCGGCTATGTGAACACTACATCCGATAATGGTGGTGTCCACACAAACAGTGGTATTCCAAACAAAGCAGCTTATAATACAATCCAAAGCATTGGATATGATGCAGCTCAAAAAATCTACTATCGCGCGCTAACCGTTTATCTTTCACCAAAAAGTAATTTTAGCGCAGCACGTGCAGCTATGTTAGCATCAGCAGCTGATTTATACGGCACAGGAAGCACACAGTACAATGGAGTGGCATCCGCGTGGACAAAAGTTGGCGTCAACTAGGAATATTAACAATTAATTCATAGTATACCGGTTTGTTTTAGGCCCTCCAACCTATTGTTCTAATTTAATGGAATAATTAAACTATTAATAAGGAATAGTGGGAGGAGGGATTAGACAAATTGATCGGTGAACGAATCCGTTACTTTCGAAAACTGAAAAACATTACGCAAAAAGATCTAGCAGATGGAATATGTGCAATTTCCTATCTTTCAAAAATCGAAAATGGTGTAGCCACGGCGAGTGAGGAAGTCATCAACATGTTATGTGAAAGGCTGGGACTTGACTCGGAGGAAGCAGTGAATGAATTTGATGGGGGAATACTGAGGGTTTTTACTCAGTTTAAAGGGAATGTAAAAAACAGAAACTTTTCAGAAGCTGAAAAGCTCATTCCAGAGTTAAATGGTCTAATTCAAGAAAGTCAATCGCAAGAGATTCGTATACAGTACGATATTTACTTATTTGGATTATATGTTTTTACAGGACAAGTCAAACAGTCTACCATTCAGTATCAAAAAATCCATCAAACATCGATTGATCTGCTTTCCCAGTGGCCACAAATATTTTTTGATTATTATTACTACTTAAGTTTGTATCTGTGTAGGAAAGAGGAATTTCATAAAGCCATGAAATGCAATGAAAAGCTAATAGGCTTAATGAAGCTTATTGAAATTTCAGAGATTGAAAAAGGTAGAATCTACTTTAACCAAGCTTGGTTATACACACATCATCGCTTGTATTTTCAATCCATTCAGGTTGCTAGAAATGCTATTGAATCCTTTGAAGCAGAATTTGATATTGAAAATTTACTTGATTCATTAATTTTAATAGGTGTTAATCAACGCCGAATTCAAGATTATTATGAATCTGAAAAGTTTTTAAAAAGAGCCTTGCAGCTTTCTGAGAAATTACAAAAAACGCATACAATTGCTATCACGCAACATAATCTAGGTTATCTTTATTCAGATATGGGTCGTTCTCTAGAAGCTATTGATCAGCTACAGTCTGCCTTCCAGTCTGCACAATTATCGGGTAATGAATTATTATGTTTAATTTATTTGCTATCGAAAGAATATATGAAACTGGAACAGTTTGGAGCAGCAATGGAATGGTGTGATAAGGGACTGTCTTTATTAGATACTTTTCCTTATAGAGAATACCATTTTCACTTTCATCTTCAATATATGGAGATTAGAAATCTGGAAAATGAGCAATATGAAGAAACACTTCGGGAGGCGATCGATTTCTTTGAAAAAGAACAGTTAAACCAGTACGTTGTGGAATATGCAGAAAAGCTAGCAAACTATTACTTCCAAAATACTAAGTACAAAAAAGCGAGCGAGCTTTATCGTTTAGCAAATAAAGCTCGTCACAATTAGGAGGAAAACAAAATGAAAAGAAAACAATTATTAGTATTCACATTAATTTTAACAGGTGCTTTAAGTCTATATGTAGGTCTAGAATTTCCAGACCATGATATTATCCCTGGTATAAAATATTAAGAAGTTGATTGAAAATTTATCTGAACAAAATACCCCCCTTTAAAATAGAATAAGAGTGGTTCCTCCTACAAAAAGGGGAACCACTCTTTTTATTTTCACTATAACTCAATTAAAAGACAAATAATAAGCAATGCTTATAAAAGTCGGATAGGTGAAAATTGAAATAAGCGTTATGATGTATTCTCTTCTATTTTTATCATATTTCCATTCAATAAAAGCTCGAATTAAAACAAAAGAAATTAATAAGATCATGGCGAGTGGGAATTTATAGTTACTAAAAACTAAAACAAATAGGAAAATTAAAATCATGGAGATTTCAATTTTTTTGTGTGTAGAATTGACAAAGCGGTAATCCTTATCTTTTGGGATTTTTAAGCTTTTTCTTAGTAGTAAATCTAAAGCCCAAACAATAATACAAAAGACAGAAAAAATAATTATAAATTTTAGCAATATAATACACTCCAACCTTTTTTATACTATTATACTTATTGATTTTTGAATATTCAATAAGATAAGAAGAGTCTACAAATTCATTCTAAGAGTTGATAAAAATTTAAATGCATAGAGGAAAAAAGTTAGGAAGGTTTACCGCTGTTCTTAGATGATTTCCAGCCGTTCTCGAGCGTTTTACTACCGTTCTCTCTCCATTTACAACCGCTGAGCGGAAGTTTACTCCCGAAAGATAACAATTTAAGTCTTAAGCTACCCAAATGTTTTGCGGCACAGGATTCAGAGGGGAAGATATTGGTCTATAAAAAGACTTAGCAAAAAACACAATGTTTATAGATAGCTGCCGCGATTTCATTAGTAAGCTGATCAAATTTGGAATCAAAGAGTCCATTATCTGTTTTATTAGTGATAAAGCCAACTTCAATAAGAATCGCTTGTGAGTAGGTTTCCCGTAGAACGTGGAAGTCAGCCTGTTTCACACCCCTATCTTTAAATCCAAGGTTCACCATTGCTTGTTGTATTGAGGTAGCGAGAGCTTTAGCTTTTTTGTTGTTTGTAAGATAAACAAAGGTTTCTGCTCCCGAGGCGCTAGTATTTTTTGCTGCATTGCGGTGAAACGAGATAAAGTAGTCATATTTTTTCTTGTGTTCAAGATTGCTGCGAGCGAGCAAAGAAATCATGACATCACGATTTCGCGTTTCATCGATAGTTAGACCTTTTTCTCGCAATATGGCTGCAATGGCTTTTCCGAGTTTCAATACATCGTCTGATTCCTTTCTTTTACCTGCAGTAGCTCCGGGGTCTCTGCCTCCATGGCCATAATCAAATAGTAGTAACATAATATATTCCTCCATAACTTTTTATTATTTCATCTAGTACATAGAGAAGAAAGATGAAAAAGGGACATTTAATTATTTTTTATAGCTTAGAGGAATACGATATTGCTGTACCGTATATTTATAGAAAGGAGGGGACACATATGGAATTAAGACAATTAAGAACTAATGACGCTGAGGACTATTTTACTCTCAGGCTTGAAGCTCTCCAACAAAGCCCAGATGCTTTTGCCACAACCTACGAAGAGGAAAAAAACCAAACAGCAGCGAAATATAAAGAGCGATTTACTGATCCCGTGAACTCATTTACTTTTGGTGCTTTTGAAGAAAACGAGCTAGTGGGAGTGGTCACCTTATTTAGAGAGCCATTAATAAAGCTGAATCACAGAGCAACGATTGTAGCGATGTACATTAAACCTGAAAAGCGAGGAAGTGGATTAGGAAAGACTTTAATCTATGAAGCAATTGAAAAAGCGAAAAGTTTAGAAGGCGTTGAGCAAATATATTTAAGCGTTGTATCAACTAATATCCCTGCCATAAAGTTGTACACCACCTGTGGCTTTTCGATATACGCAAAAGAGAAAAGGGCATTAAAGGTTGATAATACATATTATGATGAAGAACATATGGTTTTGTATTTATAAGGGGAAATCTGAATGGGAAAATTAAAGATTGGTTTTTCAGTTATAGTCATTATTTTATTAGTGTGGACAGGGATACATTATATGAATACCTTTAAAACAAAATCCTTAGCGAATGATATCTTAACTGATGTTAATTTTGATAAAGTGGATGTTAGCTTAATTAACATCAGTGATAAGGAAGCCAAAATAATAGATTTTGATCAAGCTGATTCAACAAAATTTATACAAGTTTTGAGGGAAGTTGAAGTAAAACGTATTAGAACTTCAAAGTGGTTGGGAGACGATTATATAGTCCTTATTGGCGGCAGTGGTGGATCATTTCAATTATATCTCTCAAAACAGGGTACTTTTGTGATTGATGCAGAATCTGATGAACCTTATACCTTTCTTGATAAAGAAGCATTTAATGATTTGTTAGTTTTGATAAAAAAGCAACTCCCTTAATTTTGGAAGTTGCTTTTTAGTTTGTTCTATCGATACAGAATCCCTCATGTTTCTAAGTATGAGATAGGGTATGGAGAGTAAACTGCTGTGTCTCCATCTTCCTCTCGCTTTAAAATGATAATGAAATCTGCCCCGTTACTTATATCTCCACGGGGAATTGGAATAATCAGGGGTGGGCATCTTAATGTATTACCATGTTCATTAAATTCCTCACGAAAGTTATTTAGAGCAAAATTCACGCGTTCATCTATAAGAGCAGACAATTTGTCCATCCCGCCTGTTTTTAAATCAAAATAATCAGGGTTGCTCTTTCGTTTCTCAATTAATCTCTCCTTGTATTCGGAGACTGTTAAAAAACAAAACTCCCAATCAAGAGGAAAGAGCCCTCCGCCTAACCAATAAATATGCATCATTTATCTCTCCTTTTATGTTATAGATAAGTTCTAGCTCATCTCGATCTTCTCCTGCAGAAACGGATAAAGGCTCACGGCAAGGTTGATGGTGAGAAATTGCTGGCTGTTTGATAGGTTGGTCTCTAAGATTTCTTCCACTCTCTTTATCCTGTAGAGAAGTGTATTTGTATGAACATGGATGGCTTCTGCTGCTTCTTTTGCATTTTGGTTATATTCCAGATAGGCAAATAGGGAAGGAAGAAGTCCACCTTTTTTATTTTGATCATATCGGATGAGTGGACCAAGCGTTTCATATATAAATTCCATTAGCTCATCCTCCGTGTTTTGAAGAAGCAACTGATGAACACCTAAGTCTTTATAGCTGACGACTTTGTTGTTCTCTCCGTAACTGCTCATGAACTGCAAGCATTTTGCCGCTTCCTGTAATGACTTTGTTGCTTTTTGCAGTGTTGGATGAATCCGGCCGATGCCAATTGACAACGCATCGCCCCATTTTTTGACCAAATACTCGTGTTGGAGTTTTGAGACAAGCTCCTTTATTTGCGTTGTGGTATAAGAGACAGAAACCTTTTGCGGAAAGGTCATGAGCATAACGATTTGGTCATGGTTTCGGACGGCAATTCCTTTTATTTGATGATGTGAAAATATATGATTAGCCAACTGGATGAAATGCCGGCTGATGCTGGTTCGAAGCTGATCCTCTTCATCTATACGCAAGATGAGGGCAATATAATTTCCACTCGGATCAAAATGTAACTGCTTTGCTTTTTGAACGAGCGCATCATCCATTTTACCAGCAAGGAGGTCATTAATAAATTCACCATCTATCCGTTCTTTTGCTTCAAAAATAGCTTGTTCTTTCACCATTTCAAGTGAGATGACAGTGCATGCGTGTTCCAATGCTGCCAAATCGACGGCATCTATTTTCTCACTAGCTGCTACAACGAGTGAACCAAAAATTTCAGGTCTTGCACCAATAGTAAGTAGGTTTATGTATGGATAATGTGGGTTGATTGTTCTTTCAATGGACGAACGCACGATTTCATTGGTTTGCATTGTTTTTTGAACTTTTTCCTTTAACTTAAACAGTTTGTCGTCATTCCAGCTTACATCATAGGCATGGGAGATGTTTTCCCCTAACTCGTCGAATAGGAAAACTTGATAGCCTGTGATTTCATGCAAATAACTGATAATAGATTGCAGTCCTTCTCCTTTTAATACGAGCGTCGCAAGATTTTTATGAATTTCGACTGAACGGGAAAGTATTTTGTTTTGATCGATGATTGTATTGTTTAATCTCTCCAATACTTTGACTGTCTGTTCCTGTTCTTGATATAGATTGGCTTTTTCTAATGCAACTGCAGCCTGATGTGCAATAGCATTAAGCAAATGAATATCCTGAGGCACAAACTGTAGGTTCGGATCAAAGGAATCAAGGGTAATAACTCCAATGCATTCACCGTTCGAAAGAATAGGTGAGCATATGGAAGAGTAGGGAAGCATCGGAACAGAGGCGTACATTAGCTTTGAATTTTTCTCAGATAAAGTAGCAGTAGCTTTTTCTACTTCTACTCTATTTTTGAAAATCAAACACTCACGTGCATTGAAGGCTAAACCTGTCATCGATTCGCCAGGTTGAAGGCGCACTTCGGATAGAGCTTTAGTAAAGCGTCTATTAGATTTGGGCAAAAGAACATTCTGCACCTTGTCATAGATAAATAAAACACCCCCGTGTGCTGCTTCTGTAATAGAAACTGTTTGGTCCATGATGGAATCTATTACCGTATCAATATCTAAAGTTGAATTCAATACATTCGAAACCTCGATTAAAGATTGCAGCTGGCGATGGCTCAATGTTTCTTTCATTTGGCGTCACCTCATATTCTAGATAATATTTATCAATTATAATAAATTTTCAAACTATTTTCTCTGCTTTTTGTAGATTTACACAAAAATTTATTGTTAATTTTGTTTTCAAAAACATAACAAATATTCAGAAAAGTTTTATAATGGTTCTTAACACAAAATTTTAGCCATCACACGATGTCGGGAAGGGGGCAATCATGATAAACCCGGAAAGATTATGGAGCCGGCTTGAACGTCTTGGAGAGATTGGTAAGGCGGAAGGCGGGGGAGTAATCCGCTTATCTTTTACGAAGGAATTACGGGAAGCAAAGGAATTGGTCACTTCTTATATGAAGGAAGCGGGCCTGCTAGTTTGGGAGGATGAAGTAGGCAACCTCATCGGCAGAAAAGAAGGGAAGAATCCAGACGCGAGTGTAGTTATGACAGGGTCGCATATTGATTCCGTACTCCATGGAGGAAATTTTGACGGACCGCTTGGCGTTTTGGCTGCGATTGATGCATTGCAGAGTATGAACGAACAAGGAATTGAAACAGAGCATCCGATTGAAGTGATTGCTTTTACGGATGAAGAAGGCGCAAGATTTAGCTTTGGCATGATTGGCAGCCGTGGTGTTGCGGGCACGCTTACTCAGAAAGATTTAGAGCAAAGGGATAAAGAAGGAATCTCTATTGCGGAGGCGATGAAGGCTGATGGGCTGAATCCTGAATCTATCGGCCGGGCAGCTAGAAGACCAGAGAAAGTCAAAGCTTATATTGAACTACATATCGAACAAGGGAAAGTGCTAGAGACACAAAAACTGTCAGCGGGTATTGTAACAGGGATTGCAGGTCCTCTCTGGCAGAAATTTATCATTGAAGGGGAAGCAGGCCATGCAGGAGCAACTCCAATGGCTATTCGTCAGGATGCATTGGCAGCGGCAGCGAAAGTAATGCTTGCGATTGAAACAGAAGCCGGTCGAAATGGCACAACAGTCGGTACAGTCGGTCAGTTGGATGTGAAGCCGGGGGGCATTAATATTATCCCAGGCAGAGCTGAGTTTACACTCGATTTGCGCGATACGGATGAAGCAGTGCGCGACGAGGTGGAAACACGAATCCGTGAACAAGCTTATGATATTTGTGAAAAGCAAGGTGTGCGCCTAACGATAGAAGATTTGCAGCGCGTTACACCGGTCCCATGTGCAGATTCAGTAAAGAAAGCAGTGGAAGAGGCATTTGACATAGTAGGACTTGAAAAAACATATCTTCCAAGTGGCGCCGGACATGATGGTATGCAGTTTAAAGATTTATGTCCAATGGGGATGGTTTTTATTCGCTCGAAGGATGGCATCAGCCATGATCCTGCTGAATGGAGTTCAAAGGATGATTGTGCGGACGGCGCGAACATTCTTTGCCAAACTCTTTTAACGCTAGCAGTCCAAAAAGTAAATGAAACGATAGATTAGTAGAAAAGGGGAGACATGACAATGAATGAGAGCGTAACAGTAGATTTAAATAAAGCAGCACAAGATTTGAGAGAGGATGTTATTAAATGGAGAAGACATTTGCATGAAAATCCGGAACTCTCTTTTGAAGAAGAAAAAACAGCACAATTTGTTTATGACACGCTAGAATCGTTTGGCAACCTAGAGCTTTCTCGCCCAACAAAAACAAGTGTGATGGCTCGTTTAATTGGCCCTAACCCAGGCAAAACATTGGCACTAAGAGCGGATATGGATGCACTTCCTATCCATGAGGAAAACACTTTTGAATTTGCTTCCCAGGTTCCGGGCGTTATGCATGCTTGTGGTCATGATGGCCATACAGCTATGCTTCTAGGCGCAGCTAAAATTCTTTCTGGATTAAAAGATCAAATCAAAGGGGAAGTCCGTTTCTTCTTCCAGCATGCTGAAGAGCTGTTCCCAGGCGGCGCAGAAGAAATGGTGCAAGCAGGTGTAATGGATGGCGTTGATCTTGTCATCGGTACTCATTTATGGTCACCTCTTGAACTTGGAAAGATCGGTGTTGTATATGGTCCGATGATGGCAGCTCCTGATACTTTCTGGTTAACAGTCAACGGAAAAGGCGGGCATGCGGCTCTTCCGCATCAAACGGTTGACTCTATTGCAGTTGCAGCTCAGGTTGTAACGAATTTACAGCATATTGTATCACGCAATACAGATCCACTAGACAATCTAGTACTTTCTGTAACGCAATTTGTAGGTGGTACAACACATAATGTCATTCCTGGATCTGTGGATATTTGCGGTACTGTTCGCAGCTTTGATGCTGACCTTCGTAAAACCATACCGGAAAAGATGGAACGCGTTATTAAAGGGATTACTGAAGCACATGAAGCGACATATGACTTCAAATATGAGTTTGGCTACCGTCCTGTGATTAACGATGAGGAAGTAACAACAGTGATTGAGGAAACGGTGCGTGAAGTATTTGGCGAGGAAGCACTTGATCTGATGAAGCCAAATATGGGTGGCGAGGACTTTTCAGCTTACATGGAAAAAGCGCCAGGCTGCTTCTTCTATGTAGGTGCAGGTAATGAAGAAAAAGGAATCACTTATCCACACCACCATGCACGCTTTACAGTAGACGAAGATGCGCTTGAAATTGGCGTGAAAACATTCCTGCATGCGGTGTTTAAATTCTTAGGTAAATAAATAGTAAAAGTTAGAGCCGCTGGGTATCCGGCGGTTCTTATAAAATAAGGAGGTTACTCAATGAAACTGCATCATTTTCTTGCCCTAATCCCATTCGTCGGATTGCTAGGTGGCATTCCATTTGCTAATAAAGTGACACCGTATGTTTTCGGCATGCCTTTCCTTCTATTTTATGTGGTCTTATGGGTAGTGCTGAGTTCAGGTATTATGGCTATCGTCTTCAAATTAGACCCCGAGAATAAGAAGGAGGAAGTACAATGAATATTGCTTTAGTTATCATATTTGGTTTTTTATTGCTATCCATCTTCTTGGGCGTTCGAGCACAAAAAGGCAAGGATATGAACCTTGAACAATGGACAGTCGGCGGCCGCGGATTCGGCACTATCTTTGTCTTCTTGCTGATGGCAGGGGAAATTTATACGACCTTTACATTCCTTGGTGGTAGTGGCTGGGCATATGGTAAAGGTGGTCCAACATACTACATTCTAGGCTATGGCTGTTTGGCTTATATCATGTCGTACTGGTTATTGCCAGCCGTTTGGCGATATGCAAAAGACCACAAGCTGATGAGCCAATCGGACTTCTTTGTCAGCAAATATAAAAGCCCTTATCTAGGCGTATTTGTCTCACTTGTTGGTGTGGCAGCGCTTATTCCATACTTGGTCTTACAGCTTAAAGGTTTGGGGATTATTGTGGCTGAAGCATCTGGTGGCTCTATTTCTTCTACAGCTGCCATTTGGATTGGTGTAATTTCAGTAACTGTCTATGTCATGATTTCAGGTATTCACGGCTCTGCATGGACAGCGGTAATCAAGGATACGATGATACTCGGTATTGTCCTATTCTTAGGAATATATTTGCCGATGCATTATTACGGCGGTTTCCAGCCGATGTTCGAATCAATTGAAGCAGCAAAACCGGGCTTCCTTGCACTTCCAGATGCAGGCTTAAGTACCTCTTGGTTTATTTCAACAGTCTTATTGACTGCACTAGGCTTTTATATGTGGCCTCATACATTCGGTACGATCTACTCTGCCGAAAATGCACGTGTATTTAAGAAAAATGCTATTATCATGCCATTGTATCAGCTAGTATTATTATTTGTATTCTTTGTAGGGTTTGCCGCAATTCTTCAAGTGAAAGGCTTAGAAGGAGCAGATGGAGACCTAGCTTTATTAAAGCTTTCCATGCAAACCTTTGATCCATGGGTTGTCGGATTAATCGGTGCGGCAGGATTGCTGACTGCTATTGTTCCAGGTTCAATGATTATGATGTCTTCATCTACCTTGCTTGCTAAGAATGTTTATAAGGTATTTGTACCGTCAGCTACAGACCAACAAATTTCAAAATTAGCGAAAAACCTTGTGCCAGTTATGGCGATTGTTGCACTGTTCTTTACGTTCAAGGGTGGAGATACACTTGTTACATTACTGTTAATGGGCTATAGCCTAGTAACTCAATTATTCCCTGCACTTGTTTTCAGCCTTGGCAAAAAGAATCCAGTGACAAAGGCGGGTGCCTTCGCAGGTATTGCTGTCGGCGTGTTCATGGTGGCCTACATTACAATCAGTGGCTCTACAATCGGAACACTCTTCCCATCATTGCCGCAATTTGTGAAGGATCTTAACGTGGGCGTAGTAGCGTTGATCGTCAATCTTATTGTGACATTTGGCGTAAGTGCTCTAACTAAACCGCAAGCTACCGTCGAGGATTCTGTTGATAAGCAAGTAGCTTAAATAGTTGTATTACACAAAGTCTTTGGCCTCTTCGGAGGTTGAAGACTTTTTTGATGGGGTCATTTACCCTCGGTGAACGTCGCTTTTCCACCTTTCTTGAGCAATTTACTACCGCTCCCACAACATTTACCATCGCTTTGAGGAAATTTACTACCGAAAGAAAGCAATTAAGTCCCCAGCATCCTCTTGTAATTCACTCATACAGTACGGTGAGTAATAGGAGAAATAATAATTTCACTTATACTGTAATTCCAAAAGATATATTGGAAGTAAAATATAATAAATATTCTAAAAATTATAGATTATCAAAAAATATTGTGTTACTATGATAAAAATTACAGTGACACTGTAATTTAAAAGCATTTCAAAGGATTAAGAAGAATATGATTTACAGTACTACTATAATTTTTTAGGAGTTAGCAACATGGAAGACATCTATAAGAAAATCAAAGAATTAAGGCAGCAAAAGAATTTGACATTAAAAGAGCTAAGCGAAGAGACGGGACTTTCATTAAGTTTTCTTTCACAAATTGAAAGAGGAACTTCTTCATTATCGATTACTTCGCTAAAGAAATTAGCAACTGCTTTGGATGTTCCTATGATCTACTTTTTTGAAGACGATAAAGTAAATCAAAATTATCTCATCAAAAAGCAGGAGCAAAAAACGTTAAAGGTAAATGGAGGAGAGCAGAAGTATATACGGTTATCGGGTGCATTTCCCGATCGCAAACTTGAACCGCTAATAGTAATTCTTCCCCCTCATCTGAAAGAAGAGCACAGCTATAGCCATTTGGGCGAAGAGCTTTACTATGTGTTAGAGGGTGAAGTGATATTTACGATCAATGGGGAGTCTTATCACCTGACAGCTGGGGACACGGTCCATTTTCCTTCAGAACTTTTGCATGCATGGGAAAATCCCACTTCAAAAGAAACTAAGATTTTAAGCGTCTCAACACCTGTTATTTTTTAATTTAAAAAAGGGAGTGTAGATCAAATGAGAGTAGCAACAGATATCGGAGGCACCTTCACAGATTTAGTATACGTTGATGATAGCGGTGTTATTGGAATTGCAAAAAGTAATACGACTCCACCTAATTTTGAAAAAGGCGTTTTAGATGTAATGGAGAAGGCTGATGTTCAAAGTGGAGAGTTATCTACATTTATTCATGGTACTACCGTGATTATTAATGCTTTGACAGAACGTAAGGGTGCAAAAATGGGGTTAATTACTACAAAAGGGTTCCGCGACATCCTTGAAATTGCAAGGGGCAACAGACCGGATCTTTTTAACGTAAGATACGAAAAACCTGAACCGTTTGTTGAACGTCATTTACGCCTTGAGGTGGATGAACGCCTGAATTATAAGGGAGAGGTACTTTCACCGCTGAATCGCAAAGATATTGAAGAGTGTATACAGTACTTTAAAAGTGAAGGCGTCGAATCTATTGCTGTTTCTTACCTGCACTCCTATGTAAATTCAGCTCATGAAGAAGAGACAGTAAAAATAATTAAAGAACTATGGCCGGAAGTGTTTGTCACTGCATCAAGTGATATTACAAAAGAATGGCGTGAATATGAACGAACGAATACAGCAGTTCTAAATGCATATGTGCAACCGGCAGCTACCACATATGTGGATAAGCTGGATAGAGAATTGCAAAAACAAACAAAGAGCGATCAGCGTTACATTATGCAATCAAATGGTGGGACAACGAAGTTTAACAATGCAAAGGAAGCACCTATCAATATGGTTGAATCGGGCCCCGTTGCTGGTATCTATGGGGCTGCAGTGTTAGGTGAATTGATTGGAGAAAAGAATATTATTGCATTTGATATCGGCGGTACAACGGCTAAATGTTCACTAATCGAAAATGGAGAAGTGAAGGTTTCAACAGATTACTATATTGAAAGAGACAGCCGTAACGCGGGCTACCCTATAAAGGCACCTGTAGTTGATATCGTGGAAATCGGCAATGGAGGCGGTTCGATTGCATGGATCGATAATGCAGGTTCTCTAAAAGTAGGGCCTCAATCAGCTGGAGCTCTGCCAGGACCAGTGGCGTATGGATTAGGCGGCACTGAGCCGACTACTACGGACGCTAATTTATTGGCTGGTCGCTTATCACCTAAGAATTTTGATTACGATGTAGATATGGATGAAGTGCGAGAAGCCATTCAAACAAAAGTCGGCAATCAATTTGGCATTACAGCTGAAGAAGCTGCTTTAGGTATTATTCGTATTGCCAATTCGAATATGTTAAATGCTTTAAAGTTAATCTCCATCCGTAAAGGGTATAACCCGCAAGATTTCACTTTATTAGCCTTTGGCGGAGGTGGCTCTATGCATGCGCCAGCTCTTGCTCTTGAACTCGGTGTGAAAAAAGTCGTTGTCCCAATCGCATCTCCGGTATTCTCCGCATGGGGCATGCTGATGACGGACTTGAGACATGATTATATTCAAACCTATATCAAGCGAATGAATGAACTATCTTTAGATGAAATAACTGAACAGTGGGATGAAATTGAGAATCACGCACTTCGTCATTATGAGGATGAAGGCATGACAGAAGATAAAGTAGAGTTCCATCGTTTCGCAGATATGCGTTACCTAGGTCAAGAACACACGGTAAAGGTACCAGTTCCTGTGGGGAAATGGTCGGAAGAAGATAAGAGAGACATTATTGAGAGATTCCATACTCTTCATGAAAAGAACTATACATTTAAATTAGAAGATTCTCCGACTGAAATTGTTAATTTGCACGTAACAGCTTTCGGTAAAGTACCTAAGCCGGTCATTGCAAAAATTGAACGGATAGGGACAGTCCTGGAAGCTCGTAAAGAATTCCGTGCAGTTTACTTTGAGAATAAAGGTTGGATCAATACACCAGTTTATGATCGTGAAAAGCTCCCATCTAATAAGGTCATTAAGGGACCTGCTGTAGTTGAAGAAAAAGCGGCTGTGACGGTTATTTATGAAGGCCAGCAACTGCATTTAGACACCTACGGAAACATCATTATCGAAATGGAGGAAAAGTAATATGATTACTTCTGTGAAAGTGGACCCGTTTACGCTGGAAATTGTGAAAGATTCTCTTTTGGCGGCAGGGGATGAAATGTTTATCGCTCTTGCTCGAACATCGATGAGCCCAATCATTTATGAAGTGTTAGATTATGCAAGTGGTTTAACAGACGCAAAAGGTAATCTTCTTACACAAGGTAATGGTGTCACAGGCTTCATCGGGATGCTTACATTTATGGTGAAAGAAACAATCAAAAAGTATCCAGGCGAAAAAATAAAGCCCGGCGATGTGTTTATTATCAATGATCCATACAATGGTGGGGGCTCCCATCTATCGGATGTAGGGCTTGTAATGCCGATCTTTTACGAGGGAGAGCTGATTGCTTTTTCTGCTAACAAGGCTCACTGGACAGAAGTAGGGGGGAAAGACCCGGGCTCGTTTACGAATGATGCTGTTGATATTTTCCAAGAAGGCCTGCAATTTAATTGTATTAAGCTTTATGATGAAGGCCGCCTAAATGAGGCAATCGTTGAAATCATTCGTTCTAATGTCCGTTTCCCAGACCTTTCATTAGGTGATATGTGGGCTCAGGTTGCTGCATTGCGTACAGGCGACCGCCGTATAAAGGAATTGTGTGATAAACACAGTAAGGAAACAATCGTAGCAGCGATAAATTATCTCTTAGATCATGGTGAAACCATCTCAAGACAAGAGATTAAAAAACTGCCTAAGGGTGTTTTTGAGGCTGAAGATTTTATTGATACGGATGGCATCGGCAATGGCCCATTCAAGATTAAAGTGAAAGTAACGATTACAGATAATGAATTTATATGTGATTTCCGAGGAAGCAGCCCGCAAGTTCCTGGTCCAGTAAACTGTTCATACACAGGTTTAATGTCAGCTGTGCGTACGATTTTCTTAGCTATTACAAATCCTGAACAAGATGTGAATGATGGTGTCTTTAGGCCGCTCCAAGTAATTGTTGATCCAAAATCGATTATGTCGGCTGAGCGTCCTGTTCCAGTGTCAAACTACTTCGAGACATTATTAGGAGGTATGGACTTAGTCTGGAAAGCATTAGCTTCGCATCTTCCAAATCGCCTGACTGCAGGACATCATTTGTCTGTATGCGCTGTAACTCTGTCAGGTAATCATCAGGATACAGACGAGCCATTCCTAATTGTAGAACCATCCGTTGGTGGATGGGGAGGCGGACAGGGCCAAGACGGAGCTTCTGGTCAATTCTGTATGGCTGATGGAGAAACCTATAATGTCCCGGTTGAAGTGGCAGAAACTCGTTATGGTGTGTTGATTGATGAATACAGCCTTCGAGCGGATGGAAATGGTGCCGGTGCAGGGGAATACATTGGCGGAAAAGGGGTCATTCGTTCATATCGTGCATTAACAGATGGACAAGCTGCTACAGTAACCTTTGGGCGTAATAAATTTTATCCTTGGGGTATGAACGGCGGTAACGAAGGCTCGCCAAATGAATTTTATATTCATAAAGCTAGTGGCGAAGTAGACGGACCATATGGTGTGTATCCGCGTTATAAACTACAAAAAAATGATGTGATCCGCTTAATGACTGGAACAGGCGGAGGCTACGGAAGCCCGAAAAAACGCCCGGCAGAACAAGTAGCCAAAGACGTGAAAAATGGATATTTCACCATTGAAGAAGCGAAGGAACACTTCCAAGTGGAAGTAAATCCGATTACCTTTGACTATAAAGAGCTCCCTAGAAGATCATAATTGGAGGAATGAGTATGAAAATCGAACAACCAATGATTACAGAGGATATTGTACAGGTTCTCTTCCAAAATCAGTTTCAAGATGCAGAAGTAAAGTTTGGCTATGTTACCATACCAGCCGGTGAACGGCTTCCTTTAGAGGGAACGACTGTTCATGAAGAGCATGAATACTCCTTTATTATTAAAGGTTCTTTATCTGGCGAAAGTGGTGGAAATCCATACAAGATTCAAGCAGGTGAAGCCTCCTATATTCCAGCAGGCGAATACCATTGGTGTGTAGGCGGAGAAAATGATTGCGAATTAGTATATGCCTTAGTGAAATCTAAGTAATGCAAAGAGAGAATAGAAGCTTTTACAAGTTTTCTATTCTCTCATTTTTTAAAAATGAAAAGGGGGAAACATATGGCACAACCGAATACAGTAGAGGTGGCGGAAAAAACAAACAAAACGAGTGCTGAAGGTTTTATGGAACAAGACCAAGCGTTGGATTCAATTCCAGAATCCCAGCGCCAGCATTGGCTGACACCAGCCATGATTTTTGGCGGTTTAGAATTTACCATTCCGGTTTTGATGGTAGGAGCTTCTCTTGCTGCTAGCTTTGGATTGTCTACCATTCTTGTGATACTGATTATTTCGCTATTCGGTATTCAGTGGATTGGAAATACGCTTCAAGGATATATCGGCGCTAAAACAGGAAGAGCCTCTTCCGTTATAGCGAAGACGAGCTTTGGATCTGTGCAAGCAAAAGTCTTAGTCGGATTGACGATTTTCCTTGTTTCACTTGGCTGGTGGGCAGTTCAAACGGCAGTTGCGGGGAATGCTATATCAGCGATGTTTGGGATTGATTATAAGAATAACTGGATTGGATGGGCCATTGTAACAGTTATTTGTGGTTTACTCTTTGCATTGCCTTCTATTATTGGCTATAGCTCAATGAAATGGACAGATTATATCGCTGTACCAGCAGGCTTACTTTTGATTGCAGGAGGGATATACTATGCCTTAAAGAATACAGGGTGGGAAACCATTAGTTCCTGGCATCCTGAGCCTACCATGTCTATATGGGCAGCTATCAGCCTTGTTATTGGGGTGAATGTTTCTCAGTGGGTGATCGCATCAGATTACACGCGCTATGCAAAACCTACTTGGAAGGATAACTTTATCATTCCGAGTGGCATCGTATTAGTTGGATTCCCTCTTTTCATTGTCGGAGCAATAATGGCAGTAGGCGTAGGTGATGCTGATATTGTGAATGTGATGATGGGCATGGGTTTTCCGATTTGGGGATTTCTAATCCTATGGTTTGCTACATGGACCTCACAGCTTGTAAATAACTATAGCATGGGTCTCGCCTTAGCAAATGTTTTGAATGTGAATTCCGGTAAGGGGCGTGCGCTTTTAACATTATTAGGAACAATACTCGCTATAATAGTTGCACTATTGGGAATTCTTGACCACTTTATGGACTTCTTGTATTTAACTGCTCTATTGTATCCAGCAATCGGTGGAGTAATGATGGCGGACTTCTTCATGATTCGTAAACAGGAGTGGGAAGATAAGAATGGATGGAACTGGATGGCAACGATCGCTTTAGTTGCCGGTATCTTTGTTGGCTATTTGACGCAATATGTATATAATGTAGGGCTCCCAGCAGTCCAATCGCTATTGGTTTCTGCGATTGTCTATATAATTGCTATGCGTGTTAAAAAGAATATTGCACCTGACCATTTTACTGTATGAAGTTATTATAATAAACAATTCAAGAATCCTTATCTTTCCTTATTATAGTATTTAGAGAAAATCAAAACCCAAGTTTGCGGAATATGGCATTCAAGGGTTTTGTTTTTTTATTTACAATTACTGTGAGTAAGAAGGATTATTAAGCTTTATTATCGAAAGAAGTAAATTGATAATCGGGAGTTATGAAAGGTGGTTTTTCTTATGGATTTAGATTTAATGAAATTGTTTGATGGGTATGTTAGAAACTATCATACTTTTAATCTAACAATTTACCATGGTAAACACTCATTTACTATGACTGAAATCGAGCATTTTTCTAGACTAGGTTCTATGTTGGGTTATTTCCCTTTCACGGAAGACACTTGTAATGGTCAAAACAGACCAATGGACTTAACATGGTGGGACAATTGGGATGGTGAATATTGGAATGATTTTGTATTACATTTAGAACGTGAAAACTTATTTAAAAAAGATGAAGAGACTTTGGAAAAGCTTTTTTGTGAACGTGAATATTCACCATCTAATGTTATTGGAATAATGAATGTTCGTAATAAGGAAAGGATTGAAACACTACTTACACAAGCTAAGACTATATGTAATGTTGAGAATGCTCTCCTAGTATTTAAGACAACATCTAGTGGTAAAGCTCAACAATATTATGATGTTGTTTATGCATATCTGCTAAATAAGAAAAAAATCATTGCTACAAAAACTGCTTTTGTTTCCGAACTTTCAGGAACTTTATATATGTATTATAAAAGTGAGAATTGAATGTTATAAATAACTTTATTTCGGAGATGGCACAATTATTCAGTGTAGTTGGAAATAATAAGAAGTAGACTGAAAGTTGTTTATATAACTACATAAATAAAAAACGAGCGGGAAATTGTTTCCACTCGTTTTTTTAATATGAATGTACGGATTATGTAAGGCTTTGTTTAAATCATGCAGCCGAACTTTCTTCATGAACTTCAGCGTCTTCTTTTGCTTTAAAAATAGAAAACAAGTAGCAGCCTGCAATGACGATGATGCTGCCGATCACTTGGATGAACGTCATTCGTTCTCTTAAAAGTAAAAAAGATAAGATGGCTGTAAAAATAGGATTGAAATTCAAGAAAAGGCCAGCAGTTGTTGCGCCGATTTTTTGTACGCCAATATTCCAAAGCACCATACATAGGACTGTAGAGATCAGCCCGGTATAAAAAAGGGCACCCAAGAAGGATGGATTGACATTGGTGATGTGGAAGTCAGCTACATTAAAAGGAATTATGGCGATTAGCCCAAAAATACCTGAATACAAGGTAGCCATTAACGGTGTGGTTTTCGCCATCGCCCATTTACTAAAAACAGAATAAAGCCCCCAAATCAGAACAGCCGCAATCATCCACAAATCACCCACATTGAATTGAAAGGCGAGAAGTAAGCCTAATTTCCCTTTTGTCAGTACAAGCAAAACGCCAAAGAAAGAGGAGGCCATTGCGAGTGTTTGTAATGGAGCAATCCGCTCTTTTAATAGAAAAAAAGAAAAGACAGCGATTGAAATGGTATTAAGTGTGGAAATTAACCCAACATTTGTCGCCGAAGTATGTTCGAGCGCTAAAAATTGAAAAATATTAAATAACACCACGCCTGTCACACCCATCAGTATAAGTGGTAGAAGGGCACTTTTTGATGGCAACAGCTTCTTTTCTTTCCACCATACAAATGGTAGGAGACAAAGTACAGCAATCAACCATCTTAAGGTAGTCAAGGTAATGGGGCTAGCATGGTCTACAAGTGATTTTCCCACTACAAAATTCCCCGCCCATAGAAAACTCGTCAATAACAATAAACATACATACAACATAGGCAAGGTAGCCAGCTCCTTTATTTAAGTATAGCTAATTATAACAAGCATTTCTGAATTTTGAATAAATAAAATTACCCATATAAAGGCCACTCTATATTCCAATGTCCATCAAAGAATTATCACAGCAATAAAAAAACATGCTATATGCCTCTTCTGCTATATGCCTCTTCTGCTAAATGGTTATACCACTTTTATCTGATATCTATGAAGGATTATTGATATTCTCTGAAAGAATTCGGTTCTAATAGACTTTCCTCATCAATATAATAGGTCAAACATTTGAACGAATTTTATTGATGAGAAGAGGTGCATAAAGATGAATCCATTGAAACTTGTAGATGTTTATCGCGGGAAAAAGATAGAAAGCTCTCATTTTGGACATGTAGCAGTTGTTGATTCGGCAGGTACATTACTATATGCAGCGGGTGACCCATATCGAGAAACCTATGCTCGTTCTGCAGTGAAACCGTTGCAAGCTATGCCGATTGTGGAAACGGGAGCAGCGGATCGATATGGGCTAAGTGAACAGGACCTCTCCTTATGTTGTGCATCACATAGCGGAGAAGCACAGCATACCGATCGCGTTTTAGCGATGTTAAAAAGGACAGGCATAGAAGAAGCAGTCTTGCAATGCGGCACCCATATTCCTCATTCGCAGGAAGCTTATAAACAGCTCATGGCAGCCGGAAAGGAACTGACCCCTTTATATAATAATTGTTCAGGGAAGCATACAGGCATGCTAGTGACAGCAAAGCATAACAGTGAATCACTGGAAGACTATTATTTACCTGATCATCCTGTCCAACAACGTATCATGAAGGTGATTTCTGAGGTGACTGAGTATCCAATTGGAAAAATAAAGATTGGGATAGACGGTTGTGGAGTGCCGGTACATGCATTGCCATTAGAACGATTAGCATATGGATTTGCAAGAATGACTCGTCCAAACACATTTTCAGACAGCCGGACCGAAGCGGTTAATCGAATCACTACCGCTATGATGAAATATCCGGAAATGGTTGGTGGGACGGCCCGTTTTTGTACAGATTTTATGAAAGCTGCCGCAGGAAGAATGTTTGGAAAAGCAGGAGCCGAGGCTGTGTACTTAATTGGCGATAAAGAAACTGGCGTCGGCATTGCTATAAAGGTAGAAGACGGGAACAGCAGGGCCGTTTATCCAACAGCATTAGAGGTACTGAGACAGCTGGATTTATTAGATCAAGAACAATTGAATCATTTAAGGCAATATCATCAGCCAGTTTTAAAAAATGCCCGACAAGAGGATATAGGGCAACTTGTTCCATCTTTTATTTTGCGAAAGTGTTAGAAGCAGGGAAAATAAAAATGTCGAGGGGGAAGGGAAATGTTTAAGAAAAGATGTCTATTTGTATGGTTAACTAGTTTATTGGCAGTACTCCTTGTGCTTGCAGGGTGTTCTGGTTCCACAAGCAAAGAACCTAATCCATCCAAGAATGCAAATCCTAAAAACCAATCGCTTGCAAAGAAAGAAGGCAACTCTCTTACGATTGCCATTAAAGATAATCTTGTGAGCATGGATCCACAAGACACAAATGATACACTGTCTGGTTCCATTCAATCCACCATGTTAGAAGGACTTGTTGGCTTTGATAAGGATATGAAAATGATTCCTGTATTGGCGGAAAGCTATAAAGCTAGTAAAGATGCAAAAGAAATCACCTTCAATCTGAGAAAAGGAATAAAGTTTCACGATGGTGCTCCATTTAATGCAAAAGCTGTAAAGGTCAATATCGATCGTGTAGCAAATCCGGATAATAAATTAAAACGTTATAGCATGTTCGAGCTTGTGGAGAAAACAGAAGCGATCGATGATTACACCTTCAAGGTGACATTAAAGAAACCATTTGGTGCAATGCTGAATAACTTCGCCCATCCAGCGGCAAGAATCATGAGCCCTAAAGCCATTAAAAAGTATGGAAAAGATGTTGCGACACATCCAGTTGGCACAGGTCCATTCAAATTTTCTGAGTGGGATCAAAGTGATCATTTAACAGTTGTGAAAAATCCAGATTACTGGCAAGCAGGATTGCCGAAAGTTGATGATATAAAGTTTAAACCAGTGCCGGAAAATGGTGCGCGTGTAGCCATGCTTCAAACAGGCGAAGCTGATTTCATTTATCCAATTCCAACTGAACAAGCTGCTCAAATAAACGGTAAAAACGGAATTGTAGTTGAAAATAAGCCATCCATTGTGGCCCGGTATATGTCGATGAATACCACGAAGAAACCATTTAATGATGTGCGAGTACGCCAGGCAATTAACTATGCTATCAATAAGGAAGCATTTTTAAAAGTGGTTTACCGCGGATATGGAAGTGAAATGGACTCCATTATTCCAGAAGGTCTCCAATTCTATTCTAAGCAAACACCATATCCTTATGATCTTGAAAAAGCAAAAAAATTGTTAAAAGAAGCAGGATACGAGAATGGTTTTGAAACAAAAGTATGGGGCGCGAACAACTCGGATGCTATGAAGGCAATGGAATTCATACAACAGCAACTGAGCCAAGTCGGTATTAAAGTAAACGTGGTCCCAATGGAATCCGGGACACTTTCAGATAAAATATGGTCTGTACAAAATGCAAAAGATGCTGAGGTAGAGCTTTACTATGGCGGTTGGTCTTCTTCTACAGGTGATGCAGACTGGGGAATCCGCCCACTGTTAGCGGGTGATTCAGCTCCTCCAACATCTTATAACGTATCATATTATGAAAATAAAAAAGTAGATGAATTAATTGATGCAGGCCTTCAAACAGCAGACCAAGAAAAACGCAAAGAAGCCTATGCTGAAATGCAAGAAATTATTTGGAAGGATGCTCCATGGGCGTATCTCATGGTTGAAGATACAATGGCAGGCAAAAAGAATTACTTGGAAGGCGTCTATTTACTTCCCGATGGTGCGCTCAGCGCAAGTGAAGCTGAAATTAAAAGATAACACATAGTGAAGAGCGCTAGTTGCAAAATTAGCGCTCACTATTATAAGAACCTTTACTAACAATCTTCGAGGGGGAGGATTATGTTTCACTATACGATTAAGCGCTTATTAGGGATTATTCCAACTCTCTTCATTGTCTCTATTTTTATATTTATGTTTGTGCATATGATTCCAGGAGATCCTGCAAGACTAGTAGCAGGACCTGATGCGAGCTATAAAGATGTAGAGCTTGTACGGCAAGAATTGGGTTTAGATCAACCAAAAGTTAAACAATACTTTGTATATCTAGGAAAAATACTACAGGGCGATTTAGGTACATCAATGAAAACCAAAAGACCTGTATTTGATGAGATAGCGGACAGATTTATGCCCACCTTCTGGTTAACAATTTGGAGTATGGTGTGGGCAATTGTTTTTGGATTGCTGATAGGAGTCATTTCAGCCACAAAGCGAAACAAGTGGCAAGATTACACAGGGATGTTTGGGGCTGTTTCAGGAATCTCGTTGCCATCCTTTTGGTTGGGTTTAATGCTCATTCAATTATTTTCAGTAAAGCTTGGATGGTTTCCAACAGGAGGAATTGAGTCTTGGAAAAGCTATATTCTTCCTTCAGTTACTTTAGGAGCAGGAGTGGCTGCTGTTATAGCGCGTTTTACACGATCTTCTTTAATGGACATCCTAAGAGAAGATTATATTCGGACTGGAAGGGCGAAGGGGCTTAAAGAAAATGTAGTGGTGTGGAATCATGCTTTAAAGAATGCCATGATACCAGTAATAACGATGACTGGATTACAGTTTGGCTTTTTATTGGGAGGATCTATTGTCGTGGAAACTGTATTTAGTTGGCCTGGATTAGGACGTTTGTTAATTGATTCAGTATCGTTTCGCGATTATCCGGTCATTCAAGCAGAAATGCTGCTTTTTGCATTAGAGTTCATTTTGATTAATCTAATTGTGGATGTTTTATATGGGATGATGAATCCGCAAATTCGCTATAAATAATAAAGAGGGGGTAGAGAGTTGAAAAATGGTACTGTGGATCTTCATATAAAAGATGGCCGACAAGAAGCCGAAAAAGTCCGAACCCCGTTTTTAGAGTTCTGGAGAAAATTTAAGAAACAGCGTATTGCAATGATTGCTGCCTTTTTTATTGGATTCTTATTTATTGTGGCGCTATTAGGTCCATTTATTGCACCATATTCAGCTGTAGAGCCGGATTATGAAAATATTTTGAGTTCACCGTCCATGCAGCATTTAGCTGGCACAGATGCATTTGGAAGAGACATCTTTAGCAGAATTATCGAAGGAACAAGAATTTCTCTTTTTGTCGGATTAAGCTCTGTATTTTTCAGTGCTGTTCTTGGAACAATTTTAGGCTTAGTCAGTGGTTATTATGGTGGCTGGCTCGATAATATGATTATGCGAATTTGTGATGTTTTATTTGCCTTTCCCGGCATTTTACTCGCTATTGGGATTATCGCTATCTTGGGGCCAGGGTTAGGGAATGTCGTGATTGCTGTTGCTATTTTTGGTATACCGACTTTTGCGCGAATTGTCAGAAGCAGTACTCTCTCGATTAAAGAAACGTTGTATGTTGAATCGGCCAGGTCAGTTGGAGCATCAGCAAAAAGGATTATATTTAAACACATTTTCCCCAGCACCCTCTCAAGTATCATTGTCTATTTTACGATGCGAATTGGCACAGCGATTTTAACAGCTGCAAGTTTGAGCTTTTTAGGATTGGGTGCACAGCCGCCATCTCCAGAATGGGGTGCCATGCTCAGTGCAGGGAGAGATTTTCTAAACACGGCTCCCCATGTTACGTTTTTCCCCGGTCTATCCATATTTATTACGGTTCTTGCTTTTAATTTGTTAGGTGATGGATTACGAGATGCGCTCGATCCGAAGATGAAAGATTAATAGATAGGGAGCGATCATATGAGTAATAGGTTATTAGAGATATCTAATTTAAAAACTTATTTTTTCGTTGATAATCAACAAATACCTGCAGTGAATGGCGTTGACCTATTTATCAATGAAGGAGAGACACTGGGCATTGTGGGTGAATCCGGATGTGGAAAAAGTGTAACGTCGCTTTCTATTATGGGCTTGCTTGGTCATACACCTGGTAAAGTCGTAGATGGATCTATCAGGTTTAAAGATAGTGATCTTTTAACCCTGCCAGAAGACAAAATGCGTAAAATACGAGGCAATGAAATAGCTATGATCTTTCAAGAACCTATGACATCGCTTAATCCAGTTTATAAAATAGGTCAACAAATTGGAGAGGCAGTTAGGCTACACTTGAAGTATGACAAGAAAAAAACGCGAGAACACGTCATCAACATGTTAAAGCTTGTTGGTATACCTAGAGCAGAAGAGATTATCGATGAATTTCCCCACCAACTTTCCGGCGGCATGAGACAGAGAGTAATGATTGCGATGGCCATGTCTTGTAATCCTACATTATTAATAGCAGATGAACCAACAACTGCATTAGATGTAACCATACAGGCTCAAATATTAGAAATCATGAAAAAGGTGAAACAAGAAAAGGGTACAGCTATGATGCTGATCACTCATGATTTAGGGGTAGTGGCCGAAATGTGTGATCGTATTGTCGTTATGTACGCGGGCAAGGTGGTAGAAGAGGCGGATGTCTTTGAACTATTTGAAAATCCGAAACATCCTTATACAAAGGGCTTGTTAAATTCTGTTCCAAAATTAGGATTGAAATCAGAGCGGCTTACGTCTATTCCGGGTAATGTTCCGACTCCTGCTAATATGCCAAAGGGCTGCAAATTTGCTCCGCGTTGCATAGAAGTAATGGAGATTTGTAAAACG
The DNA here is from genome assembly GCF_007988965.1 of Rummeliibacillus stabekisii. Lineage (GTDB taxonomy): Bacteria > Bacillota > Bacilli > Bacillales_A > Planococcaceae > Rummeliibacillus > Rummeliibacillus stabekisii. Next base: position 62,595 of record NZ_BJVD01000002.1, on the reverse strand, counting down.
GAAGATCCAGAGTTGAGCCAGATTTCGAATGGACATCAGTGTCGCTGTTTCCTTTATGAGGATGAATTTGTAAAGGAGGCAAAGTAAATGACAGAGCTCTTATTGGAAGTCAAAAATCTAAAAAAACATTTTCCAGTCAACAAAGGTTTGTTTGGGCAGAAAAAGTCTTTTGTTCGAGCAGTGGACGGAGTATCGCTTACTATCGAAAAAGGAGAGACGTTAGGGTTAGTTGGGGAAAGTGGATGCGGCAAGTCTACGACTGGACGAATGATTACAAGACTGCTTGCACCGACTGAGGGAGAAATCTTGTTTGACGGAAGAGATCTTAGTAAGTTAAACGACAAACAAATTCGAGAAGCAAGAAAAGAATTACAAATGATCTTTCAGGATCCATATGCCTCCTTAAATCCACGAATGACGATAGGCGAAACTATTGCTGAGCCCTTAATTGTTCATAATATGATGAACAAAAAAGACAGAATAAAAAAAGTACATGAATTATTAGAATGTGTTGGGCTTACATCCTATCACGCCAATCGTTATCCACATGAATTCAGTGGTGGACAAAGGCAACGAATTGGGATTGCGCGAGCGCTTGCTGTCAATCCGAAATTGATAGTAGCAGATGAACCTGTGTCTGCATTGGATGTGTCCATTCAATCGCAAGTGTTGAATCTCATGCAAGATTTACAAGAGGAATTTGGGTTAACTTATCTCTTCATATCTCATGATTTAAGTGTTGTCGAACATATCAGTGATCGGGTAGGTGTAATGTATCTTGGTAAATTAGTGGAGATTGCTCGGAAAGAGACTTTGTACGAAAATCCAAAGCATCCATACACCAAAGCGTTAATGTCTGCTGTGCCAATAGCTAATCCGCGTGTGAAAAAAGAACGGATTGTTTTACAAGGAGATATACCAAGCCCATCAAATCCACCAACTGGTTGTACGTTCCACCCACGCTGCAATGCCTGTATGGAAATTTGCAAAACCGAAGTTCCTTTATTAAAGGAAACTTCTCCAGGCCATTTTTCTGCTTGTCATTTATATTGAAAAGAGATAGTCTTCAATTTATATAATAGACAGATTTTGGTGGTGAAAAGAAATGAGCAGAGTGAGACTACGTGATTTAGGTATTAAAATAGGGAGATTTCAAACCGGAAAACATAATTCGATAACAGATGTTTCGGGAGTGAAGGTGGGACATGTTACCCTTTCCTATAATAATGAAGACGGACATGCCATTCGAACAGGGGTAACAGCTATCCTGCCTCATACTGATTCTCTCTTCGAAGAAAAAGTTTTAGGGAGCTCATATGTGATTAATGGATTTGGCAAGACGGTAGGGACCATCCAGCTGCAAGAATTGGGTGTAATTGAAAGCCCCATTATGCTAACAAATACGCTATCTGTTCCGGCAGTCTTAGATGGAACCATTCGTTATCTTCTCAGGCAAAATCCGCAAATTGGCGATACAACCGGCACTGTCAATGTCATTGTAGGAGAGTGCAACGATGGGTATCTGAATGATATTCGCGGCATGCATGTTGCACCAGAACATGCCATTCAAGCAATTCAGAATGCTGATAGTGGCATGGTGGAAGAAGGATGCGTTGGTGCGGGGACAGGTATGTCTTGCTTAGGTTATAAAGGAGGCATTGGGACAAGCTCAAGAGTGGCCTCCTTTGGGGATAATCTGTATACAGTTGGAGCTATAGTCGTGAGCAATTTTGGCGAAAAAAAGGATTTGCGCATACCGGGTGACGGTCAATTCGTGAAAGAGGAAGAGAACAAAGAAAGAATGCCGGATGGTTCTATTATGATTGTCCTTGCAACAGATGCTCCTTTAAATGAAAGGCAATTGCAGCGATTAGCGAAACGCGCTGCCTTTGGTCTTTCAAGAACGGGGTCTTATGCATCCCATGGAAGCGGAGATATCGTTATTGCCTTTTCCACAGCGCATCGTATTCCTCATAAGCTGCCACCTAACCAGGAATGCAACACATTTCACTTTTTACGAGAGGATGGTCAGCTGATCTCGCAACTTTTTGAAATGGCGGTGGACACTGTGGAAGAAGCTATTTGGAATTCTATCTGTAAAGCCACCACTACCAAGGGTAACAAGGGAAAGGTGAAAGAGGAAGTTCCTTATGAAGTTTTAATGGGGCTTAAAGGATAAGGGGTAATTCATAACTATCATGTTTTTATCTTTTTGATACAGTATATCGAAGTCTTCAATCTTAAAAGATTGAGGGCTTTTTTTGTATTTACTTCTACTCGTCGGCTGGTATATGTACTTTATCTAAATATCATAGAGAGTGCAAACCTATCAATTATACTATTTCTATTCACTTCAATTAGGCCTCAATAATTAACTATTGGAATCCTACAAAACAACTATAATAATCTTTCAATGAACAAAAAAATATTAAAAATCTATATCTCTTGGTTGAAAACCTCCAATTTATGTCGAAAAACAATTTATTAATAATATAAAATGTTCAGAATATTTCTATTTAACATTATAAACATAGGTGATATAATTCTTTTACCTAGCTTGCTAACTTAGAATTTTCACACAAAAGAGGTGCTCATATATTCAGAAAAGGGGAGAATAATTTGGACAAGAATAAGCTGTTTAAAAAGGGTATTACAGTTGGATTAGCATCGGCATTATTAGCATCTAATATGTTGATGATGGCAGGTCACGCAAAAGCAGAGACAGAAACTAGCACTGATTTTGACAAAGTGGAAGTTAGCAATCTCGTTAAGGACTTGGCAAAAGAAACAAAGGTTGATCGAGATGCAGAGTTTGAAGATAATCAGAAAGTCCGGGTCATTGTTGAATTAGAGGGCGCTCCAGCCATTTCCTATGCCCAAGACAAAGGCGTGATGTATAAAGAATTGGCACCTAAAACACGCCTAAAGCTGGAATCTGATATTAAAGATGAACAAAAAGATTTCTTAGCAAACGTTAAAAAGCAAAATATTGGTCTTACATTAAATAATTCATTCACGACCGTATTGAACGGTGTCAGCGGTGAAATGGAATATGGAAATATTGAAAAACTAGAAAAACTGCCGGGCGTACTTAGTGTAAGTATTGCAACAGAGTATGAACGGCCAAAAGAAAAGCCTGATATGGTGACTAGTAAAGAAATGGTTGAGGCACAGCAAACATGGAAAGACGGCTATAACGGAAAAGGTATGGTTGTCGGCATTATTGATACAGGGATTGATTTTAAACATAAAGATATGAAACTAACAACAAAAGAAGGAGAAAAATTATCCGAAAATTCTACCAATGACCTCATCACAAAGAATAGTTTACCAGGCAAATTCTACACAGATAAGGTTCCTTATGGCTATAACTATGCAGATAAAAATGATGAAGTACTAGATCTTGGACCAGATGCATCCATGCATGGAATGCACGTCGGTGGTACGGTCGCAGCAAATGGTGATGAAAACAATGGTGGCGTACAAGGCGTAGCACCTGAAGCGCAATTATTAGCGCTGAAAGTATTCGGCAATGACCCTGCTATGCCATCAACGTTTGGAGATATCTATATTAAAGCAATTGACGATGGAATTAAGCTTGGAGCAGATGTATTGAATATGAGCTTAGGATCTACTGCAGGGTTCGTAGATGATACTAACCTTGAACAAAAAGCAGTTGATAATGCGGTGAACAATGGCATTGTTATGTCCATTTCTGCTGGTAACTCGGATAACATCAGTGGTGAATTCGACGGTGCGCCATTGGCAACAAACCCAGATATTGGATTAGTTGGTGCTCCTTCTGTTTCTAAAAGCTCACTATCAGTTGCCTCAATGGAAAATAATAAGATTAGTCTAGACGAATTTGATATAAAAATTGGCGATGAAACAATCAATGTACCATACAAAAAACAATCGTCTCCAGATCCTTTAGAAGTGTTTGGTAACAAGGAAGTAGATGTTGTATATGTAGGGGATGGAAGTCCTGCGCAATATAACAACAAAGACGTAAAAGGTAAAGTGGTGGTTGCAGTTCGTACAGCAACTAATCCTAACTATGGAGAAATCCAAGCACAAGCTGAAAAAGCAGGAGCAGTAGGTGTCATCGTAAGAGGGCATGTATCTCACGGTGATTATGTCAGCATGGCATTAAATAATCCAACTATTCCACTTGTTTCACTTGCCCAAAGTGAAGGGAACAATTTGGCTGCAAAATTACAAGCAGCAGGTGGTAAAGGAAAAGTAACATTTACAGGTAAGCAACAATCTGTTGTAAATACTGCAGCTGGTAAAATGTCCACGTTTACCTCATGGGGCGTAACGCCAAGCCTTGAGATGAAGCCTGAAATCACTGCTCCAGGAGGACAGATTTATTCTACATTAAATAATGATAAATACGGACTGATGAGTGGTACATCGATGGCGGCTCCTCATGTATCAGGTGGATCAGCATTAGTTCTTCAACGCGTAAAAGAACTATTCCCAGATTTAAAGGATGCGGCTAAATCTAAGATGGCGAAACTGTTGTTGATGAATACAGCTAAACCTGTTGAAGATCCGGATAATGGTGGAATCTACTACTCGCCTCGTCGCCAAGGAGCAGGAATTATGCAGCTGCATTCTGCTGTATCAACACCTGTGTATGTAGCGAAGAAGGGTACCAATGAAGGTAAAGTAGAATTAAAAGAAATCAAAGATGATTCCTTCTCATTCACTCTAACTGCAACTAATACAAGTAATGATGATCTTGAATATGAGGTGAAAACATCATTACTGACAGATTCAGTGACAGGAGGAAAGCTTGATTTAAAAGAGCAAAATATTGCTGATGAAGCGAAAATTACTGTAGATACACCTAAGTTTACGTTATTCGGAAATGGCACTAAAGATATTACTGTAAAAGTAAATTTAACTAATGCCAAAGAAAAATTAGAGAAATTAATGAAGAATGGCTACTTTGTAGAAGGCTTTGTGAGACTAGTAGGTACTGATAAAGAAAAGGCAGCACCTGAGCTGACAGTTCCTTTTGTTGGATTCAAAGGAGATTGGAACAAAGCTCCAATACTAGACAACATGATTTATGAGGATGGATCTTATCTAGAAACTTCCTTCATGGTTGATGAAAAAGGAAATGCACTAGGCGAAAATGCGCTGACAGGCGACTTAAGCAAAAATGCAATTGCTATCTCACCTAATGGTGATAAGCAAAAAGATTCTGTTACCCCAGTTCTTTCTTTCCTTCGTAACAGTAAATCTGTTGAGTATAGTATTGTGGATGAAAGCGGTAAGGAATTAAGGAAATTAACGACTAGAGGTGCACAAAGCAAAAATTATAAAGCCACAGCACCGTATGTATACAATCCAAGCAGAACAAACTGGGATGGCTATATCAGAAATGAAAAAGCTAAAGACGGCAAATACTTCTATCAAGTAAAAACACAAGTTGATTATGAAGGTAAAGAGCCACAGGTTACAAAGATTCCAGTAATTGTTGATACGGTAAAACCTGAAATTACTAATGCTTCATTCAGTAGCAATAAAGGTCAACTTTATTTTGAAGCAACAGATATGGCAGGTAGTGGATTGCAATATATTCAAATCCTTGTAGATGGTAAAAATGCAGGCTATTTAGATGGATCTAAAGCAAAAGCATTTAAAGTACCTGTGAGCAATGTAAAGGATAAATCAACTATTCAAATTGTAGCTGTAGATAATGCAAATAATATTGCATCCACAACAGTTACAAATGATAATACTATTCCTTACATTGTCACTACTTCACCAGAAGCCCTTGGTGTCTATGATACAAAGTCAATGGCTGTAACTGGATATGTTGAAGATGCTTCAAAAATTGAGGAATTAAAAGTTACCGGTGATAAATTGGAAGGCGGCGGTATCGAAATTCCTGTAACGTACAATAAAGTAACGAAGCGATATGACTTTAATACGCAACTGACATTTACTGAAGATGGCGTACATGATATTTTCTTCTCTGGTAAGGACTCAGTCGGAAATAAAATTGAGTTTAGAAGACAGGTTATTGTGGATACAACACCAGCGGAACTGAAGGTGGAAGGTATTCCTGATAATAATATTGTAGGAAAAGATGAAGAGAACCCAACACTAAAGATAACAGCTTCAGATAACTATGATGATCTGCGTCTTGTTGTGGATGGCAATGAAGTTTACAATCATGAATTCGATGAACCATATGAAATGAGAGCATTATCTCATTCGTATGATTATAAGCTAGATTTAAAAGAAGGCTCGAATAAAGTTGTGGTTGAAGCTACTGATTTATCTGGGCATGTGACAAAGAAAACGATTGTCATCTACAAAGGTCAACCAGAAAATGGATTTATCACAAATTATGATTTCGGTCCAACAGAAGAAGTTAGCACTGAAAATCCAGCTACTTTAACTGCTGAAGCAAATGAATCAGTTAAATGGGAAGCAAAAGTTACTGACCCAACCGGAAAAGTAATTGACTTAAAGCCTGGTGAAGGAAAAGAATACACTTCAACTTTCACACCAGATGAGTTTGCACCAAATGGTGAATACACATTAGAATTTGGTCCAGAAGGAAGCGAAAAACAAGTAGTGACGTTTACAGTTGCTAACTATCCGATTGTCATTGAAGGGCAAACCAAGAATACAAAAGGAAAAGCAGTAGAAGCTGTGACAGAAGATGGCGTCTTGAACATCGTTGCCAACTTCGCAAACCGCGGTGAGGTAAAACAAAACGCGCAAGTGTTAGTTCAAGTGAAAGATTCCAAAGATGAAGTGGTCATTTTCAAAGTGCTTAGCCTAGATGAATTCAAAAAAGCTTCTCGCGGAAGAGTTGGAGTAGATATTCCTCTCGAATCACTTAAAACAGGTGCTTATACTGCAGAGGTATTTGTTTGGGATAGCCTAGAAAACCCAACGCCATTGGCACAAACAAGCACAATCAACTTTGATATCAAATAATAAGGAACAGTTGAAAGGGAGGAGTATTCCTCTCTTTCTATTCATAAGGAGGGTCAATAATGAAGAAAAATATAGTCGTCTTTATGACTTCACTAATCTTATGTTTAAGTATTGTCATTCCGGCTTATGCAGCAAATATTGTAGTATCTTTTAATACAGATAAATCGGATTATAAAACAGGTGAAAAAATCTTAATAACGGGAAAAGTAATGAAAGATGAAGAACCAGGTTTAGGTACAAAACCTGTTTTATCAATGGTAGATTCCGATAGCAATCTAATCCAAATCTATCAGTGGAAAGATGGAGAAATACAAACAGATGGTAGTATTCATACAAGCATTGCGTTAAATGAATCATTAACAGATGGAACTTACAAACTTAAATTAACTGCAGGGGGCGTGTCAGATACCCATGAGGTTAAGATAACCAAGACAACTCAGCCACCATCTACAGGAGGAGGAGACTCAGGGACAACACCACCATCTACAGGAGGAGGAGATTCAGGGACAACACCACCTCCAGTTGTTACACAGCCTGGAAACCCTGGAGATACAACAGATCCAGTTCTGCCCGTTCCGGTACCCGAGTTCAGCCCAATCACATCAGAAAGCTTAGTTATTAAAGGAACGGCTTCTAAAAATACAAAAATCGAAATTACAGACAAAAAACAATTACAATTTGAGACTAATACACAAGATAACGGCGAGTTTACATACCAGTTATCCCAAAAGTTAGAGGCAGGAACAGTATTATATGCGAAAGCAAGAGATTTAAAAAGCGGACAAGCTAGTGATGAAGTAACAATAACAGTTCTTGATAAAACAGCACCATCTGTACCAACAGTAAAAAAATTCAGCGATAAAGACAAAGTGGTATCAGGCAAAACAGAAGCACGTGCTACCATCATTATCTATAAACAAAGCAAAAAAATTGCGACAAATAAAGCTGATTCTAAAGGCAGCTTTACAGTGAAATTAGCTAAACAAAAAGCTGGTACTACTTTAATTGTTAAATCAGTAGATGAAGCTGGCAATAGCAGTAAAGGTGCCAAAGTAAAAGTGTTAGACAAAACAGCGCCTAACAAACCTACTGCTAAAAAGGTAACAGCGAAAACAACTAAAATAACAGGCAAAGCAGAAGCAGGATCTAAGGTGTATGTAAAAGTTAAAAACAAAATTATTGCTAAAACTACAGCAACTAAAAAAGGAACATATACATTAAAAATTAAGAAACAAAAAGTTAAAACAGTCCTAGCTTTCTATGCAAAAGACAAAGCAGGCAATGTAAGTAAGGCAAAGGTAGTCAAAGTTGTTAAATAGTATCTTTATTATTCGCATTCTTAAAGTCTTCGATCTCATAAGAGGTTGAAGACTTTTTTGTTGGGATTAAAGTAAAACTTATGATTCATCCAATTAAAGTGTTACCATATTACTAATTTAAAATATTTAGAATATTTCGGTTGACGGAATATATGTACTTCTGTATATTTATTAGCAATATTCAAAATTTATTACTATTCATTTAAAAAGAATAGATGATAAGGGGGGAAAGGTATGACAAATAATACGGCGCCAAAGGTTGTAGACATACGAGAGGCAAAAGCTGGGAAGAAGCCGAAAGAGATTAATGTCTTTGCTCTTTTATTAGGATTGTTAGCTATCTGCGTAATATTGACGTATATTATGCCAACTGGAGAATATGAAAGGGAAATGATCGATGGCAGGAGTATTGTGAAGCCTGATTCGTTTCATTTTATAAAGGCTGAACCAGTTGGGTTTATGGGCATCTTGGGTAGTATCCCTGCTGGGATGGTCGATGCAGCTTCAATTATGTTTTTCCTCTTAATTATTGGTGGTGCATACGGCGTGCTGAATTCGACGGGTGCTGTTGAGGCTTTCATTGTAACGATGACTCGCAAGTTCGGCTCAAAAGAGAAATTACTCATTCCCGTTTTGATGCTATTTTTTGCATTGTTAGGCTCATTGCTTGGGATGTATGAGGAAACACTTCCTTATATTCTGATTATCACTCCGCTGATTGTAGGGCTAGGATATGATGCGCTTACAGGTCTTGGCATTGTGTTAGTCGGCGTATCTGCAGGTTTTACGACGGCGATTATGAATCCATTTACTGTAGGGGTAGCACAAGGAATAGCTGGGCTTCCGCCATTCTCGGGGATGGGCCTTCGGATTGCAGCTTTTGTTGTTATGTACATAGTATCTGTAATTTTTGTTTATCGGCATGCGATGAAAGTGAAACAAGACCCGTCCTTAGGGGAATATGGAACAATTCAACGTGAACAAATTGACCAGCTATTAAAGTCTGATATTACATTAACACGCAAACATAAATTGATTCTCGCTTGCTTTGTTCTCAATTTGATAATCCTAGGAGTGGGCGTTGTAAAATTTGGCTGGTTTATAAATGAAATTGCCGGAATGTTCATTATATTTGGCATAGCAATTGGGCTCATTGCCCGCTATAACACCAATACATTAGTCGATGAATTCATGAAAGGTTCTCAAGCACTCATTTATGGTGCCATGATTATTGGTGTTGCAAGAGGCATTGTGATTGTGCTCGATCAGGGACACATCATGGATACCATTCTGTATTATGCCTCTACTTTAATTAAGGACCTGCCTCCTTCCTTTGCGGCGATTGGCATGATGGTTTTCGATTCGCTGCTCCATATAGCGGTTCCTTCCGGCAGTGGGATGGCTGCTCTAACAATGCCGATTATGTCTCCGCTATCTGATATTATTGGTGTTACCCGCCAAACGGCTGTACTTATATTCACATTTGGCGATGGCATATTCAATATGATAATACCTGGCATAGCTGTAGCAGGGGCGGCCTTGGTTGGCGTTTCTTATATTCGCTGGTTAAAATGGCTGTTCCCATTGGTGCTCGTGCAATATGCAGTAGCCATCGTGTTTGTCATTATCGCCTATCTCACAAAATATGGACCTTTTTAAGGATATACAAATAAAAAAATGAGGTGTTCTAAATGAATGATACGAAAATAGAAAATGAAGTAGCAAGAATAGATCAATTAATTGAAGAAAAACGAGACAAGCTGATTGGCGTCAGCGATCAGCTTTGGGAATATGCTGAGACTGGATTTGAAGAATGGAAGTCTGCCGATCTCATTAGCAAGGTGCTTGAAGATGAAGGATTTCAGGTGGAGAGAGGGATTAGCGGCATTGAAACAGCCTTTGTGGGAAGCTATGGAAGCGGCAATCCTGTGGTGGCGATTTTAGGTGAATTTGATGCCTTGACTGGTCTAAGCCAAAAAGCAGGATCGACCAAACAGGAAGAGGTTGTGAAAAACGGTAACGGCCATGGCTGTGGACATAATTTGCTTGGTACTGGGTCGCTAGCCGCAGCGATTGCTCTTCGTCAATTAATGGAAGAAAACAATTTACCAGGTACTATACGGTATTATGGATGTCCTGGAGAAGAAATCGGGGGCGGTAAAATCTTCATGGTTCGAGAAGGCGTGTTTGATGATGTCGACTTTGCCTTAACATGGCACCCAGAAGCTCATAATAAAATTTGGTCTTCTCGCACACTCGCATGCTATGAAGTGAATTTCCGCTTTACAGGCAAAAGTTCTCATGCTGCAGCAAGTCCTTATTTAGGGAGAAGTGCGTTGGACGCGGTAGAGTTAACAAGTGTGGGAGTGAATTATTTAAGAGAGCATATCATTCCAGAAGCAAGGGTTCACTATGCGATCACCAATACAGGTGGAGTGTCGCCAAACGTGGTTCAATCAGAAGCGGAAGTATTGTACTTTGTTCGTGCGCCAGAAGTAAAACAAACACATGAGATTTATGAGCGGGTCTGCGACATTGCAAGAGGAGCTGCTCTTATGACAGGCACCGAGCTTGAGATTGGTTTTGATTCGGCCATGTTCAATTATATTCCCAATACAACGTTAGAAGCCGTTATGCAGGAAAAATATGTAGAACTTGGCGTACCCGAATTTGATGAAAAGGAAATACAATTAGCAAAAGAAATTCGAGATACACTAACAGATGCAGAAAAAGAATTTGGTTTGCAAAATGTGAAAGAGTTAAAAGGAAAAGAACTCGCTGATATTGTGGAGCCACATGTGGAGGACAAAGAAGTCATGCCTGGTTCTACAGATGTAGGCGATGTCAGCTGGATTGTTCCAACAGCCCAATGCTATGCTGCCTGTGCAGCAATAGGTACCTCTTTGCACTCTTGGCAAATGGTCTCACAAGGCGGGTCTTCCATCGGCCACAAGGGAATGCTGCATGCAGGAAAAGTGATTGCTGCTACTGCCGCTGAAGTGATGAAGAGACCAGATATAATCCAGAAGGCGAAAGAAGAATTGCTTGAACGTCTTGATGGAGAAAGCTATGTTTCACCTCTTCCAGAGGACTATAAGCAATATAGAATCCGTAGATAATTAAATGGATTCTACTATTGATTTTCCGCACAAAGAAAAACCGTGATGTTATCAACATATCACGGTTTTTTAGTGTGATTGAGATGACTAGGGGTGTTCCTAGGAATCAGTCTTTTCTACTAATTCCCATCCAGTATTCCTCCCAAATAATATCAAGTCGTAGATAGAATTCCTGCTCATCATAATACTGTGACTCTAAGAACAAACCATTCATTAAGCATTGGAAGGCAGTTGTCATGTCTTCACTTTTTCCTTCTCTAACCTCTTTGTTGCGTATAGCTTCTTCAAAGACAGCATTAATTGCTTGTCGTTCTATTGCAATAAGTTTTTGGAAGCTTTCTGTGATTTCGCTTTGTAAAATTTCAGGCGGGAAGAGCATCAGCCTTCTAAACAATTTCATTTTTCCAGCTTCAGATAAATGATATTCTGCCGCGGTTACTAACAATCCATACAGCTTATTTTTGGCGTATCCATTCTTCAATTGTTCTAGCATATCCTGCAGATGCTTATGATGCTCATCAAGTATCTCTTGATAGATATGCAGCAACACATCTTCCTTTCCCTCAAAGAATGCATAAATAGATGGAGGCTTTATGCCAACAGCATTTGCAATATCCTTTAAAGTTGTTCCTTCATATCCTTTTATGGCAAATAGTTCTGTAGCCGCTTTCATAATGTTAATTTTTGTCGACAATCTATTTCCTTCTCCCTCTTGATTACCTAACTAATATTAGGTAGTATATATTTTATTAAACTTTATATTATCTGAATATTTCATATTAATTTAATTATTTGTAATATAACTGGAATATTCACGCAAAAAGGGGTGGTTTTAAAGTTAATCTAGCATTGCATGAAAAGAATTCTAGCCTTATCACTTTAAGTATAAATGAAAAAGGAGAGCAGACAATGAAAATTAAAGTAATCATGCCTATTATTTCAGATGTATTTTTAGAGGAAACGAAAAAGGAATTTGATTTATATGGTGCGGCTAACACAGAATTTGGGGTTTGCAGTCTAGATTATGGTCCTGCATCAATAGAAAGTGAATATGATGAAGCATTTAGCGTGCCGAATTTGCTAGAAAAAGCTAAGGAGGCGGAAGAGGAAGGCTATGATGGAATTATTAGCGATTGTTTCGGAGATCCCGGAGTGAAGCCTGCCAGGGAGATACTAGATATTCCTGTCGTTGGGCCATGTGAAGCAGGAATGCTATTTGCGAGTTCATTGGCCAAGTCCTTTTCAGTCGTGTCGGTGCTACCGAATGTGGTGCCAATGATTGAGAATATCAGCAAGACTTTAGGTGTGCACGGGAATCTAGCATCCACTCGATATATTAATATTCCTGTATTAGAAGTTCATGAGAAGGAAAGGTTGAAAGAGGCCCTATTCGAAGAAATGGTGAAGGCAATAGAACAAGACGGTGCACATGCAATCGTACTTGGATGTACAGGCTTTTTGGGCGTAGCAGCAGAACTGCAAGAGCGCCTTAGGGAAAAAGGTTATGAAGTCCCAGTGATTGATCCGGCCTTTGCTGCCACAAAGATGCTAGAAGGTTTGATAGAGATGGGTGTGAAACAAAGTCGTTTGACATATATGACGCCACCTTCAAAACAAAGAGTAAAGATGTAATAGAGTTTAGTTCCTATGAGTTAGAGCTGAGTAGAGGAGAAGAGGCAAATGGAAAATAAACAAAATGCAATGGATGATTATTCACTATCTCGCGTACCGCAATCAGCACGACAATCATTATGGAATGTGTCGATTGTACGTGTTGGATCAATGGCAACGATATCCTCATTTGTGATCGGGGCAGCATTAGGATATGGCATGACCTTTTGGCAAGCCTTTTGGGCAACGATGTTCGGCAGTGTCATTTTAGAAGTAATTAGCCTTCTCCTAGGATATGCAGGAGCACGTGAAGGTCTTTCCACGAGTCTATTGTCAAGATGGACGGGCTTTGGCCGTTATGGGTCAAGTATTATTGGTGCTGTTATTGCGATTTCCACAATTGGCTGGTTCGGTGTACAGAACTCCGTTTTTGCAGAAGGGCTAGTACAGGCAAGCCATGGGAAATTAAGTCTCCCTGTTGCGGCTACACTAACGGGACTTGCTGTTACGGTTCTCGTGATTTTTGGATTTAAATTATTAAGCGCGACCGCGACAATCGCTGTGCCTGCATTTCTAATCGCTGTAGCCTTTGGGATTTATCAGGTCCTTAAAGATCATTCCATTTTTGAACTAATGAGCACGGCTCCTGCTGGTGAAAAGATGACCATGGGCGTAGCAGCAACAATGGTCGCCGGAGGATTTATTATCGGAGCAGTCATCACACCGGACTTTAGCCGTTTTGCTAAAAGTGGAAAAGACGTCTTTTGGATGACGATGATTGGAACTGTTATTGGCGAACTTTTTATTAATATGATTGCGGTTTTGATGGCACTTGCTGCTAGAACAAATGACGTGGCGAGCATCATGATGCAAACATCTGGCTGGCTAGGCGCATTAGTAGTCGTTTCATCAACGATCAAGATTAATAATTTGAATTTATATTCTTCATCACTTGGTTTTACAAACATCTTTGATTCAGTATTTAAGGTTAAATTAAATCGAGGAATTGTCACATTGGTTATTGGGATTATTGGAACGCTGCTTTCCGTTCTAGGCATTCTTGATAAATTCGTGGATTTCCTTGTCTTGTTGGGCGTTCTGATACCGCCAGTTGCCGGTATTATGGTGATTGACTATTTCATATTAAAAACCAATCGCCAGGCACTTGATGAGAGCAGAGAAGAAGGGACACTACCAGTGGTGGGTGAAAAGCTAAGTCCGATTACACTTATCGCGTGGGCAATGGGTTTTGCTGCAGGTTACTTTGTCACTCTAGGGATTCCATCTATTAATTCTCTTGTGGTAAGTGGAGTAGTTTATTACATTGGGAAATTAGCTACGAGATCGAGTGCAAATAAACATATTGAAAATGAGAAACAAGTGGCATAATAAAAAATCGGAATATTCGGGAGGCTTTTTAATGAGGAAAATAGGCAAACAACAAATTGAAGATATTGCAGTTGGCGCAGCAATGCTAGGAACAGGCGGTGGAGGTGACCCATATATCGGAAAGCTGATGGCACTGCAGGCAATCGAAGAATACGGGGAAGTCACACTTTTAGATGTAGAGGAAGTACCAGACGACGCTTTAGTAGTGCCATCCTCCATGATGGGGGCACCAACAGTGATGCTGGAAAAAGCGCCAAGCGGTGAAGAGCCTATTTTGGCTTTTAAAAACCTTGAAAACTATTTAGGGAAAAAGGTGTATGCCACATTCCCAATAGAAGCAGGCGGTGTCAATTCTATGATTCCATTTGCGCTTGCTGCCAAACTAGGCATTCCTGTCATAGACGCAGATGGAATGGGTCGAGCATTCCCTGAATTACAAATGGTCACTTTTTATCTAGATGGAATATCTGCTACACCTGCCATACTCGCAGATGAAAAAGGTAATACAACTTTGTTATCTACGGTGGATAATGTGTGGACAGAAAGAATTGCTCGTGCTGTCACTATCCAAATGGGCGGATCCGCTATGACTGCGATGTATTCAATGACTGGCAAGAATCTACGCGACAGTGGCGTGAAAAATATTTTAAAACTGGAAGAGGAAATCGGTAGAACGATTAGGCTCGCTAAGGAAAAGAATGTAAACCCAATCCAGGAATTATTGAAGCAGATTGATGGTTATGAATTGTTCAACGGCAAAGTTAGCGATATCAATCGCAAAACAGAATCAGGTTTTGCGAAGGGGATTGCAACATTTGAGGGACTTCATTCATATAAAGGGGAAACACTGCAGCTACATTTCCAAAATGAACATCTTCTTGCCAAGACAGACAATCGCTTACTTTGTGTTACCCCGGATTTGATTGCGGTGCTTGATGCAGAAACAGGGCTACCTATCACAACAGAAGGCATTCGATATGGATCAAGATGTGTCGTCATTGGTATACCATGCCACCCGAAATGGAGAACGGAAGAAGGAATTAAGGCTGTCGGTCCAAGGTACTTTGGATACGATGTGGACTATGTACCTGTAGAAGATCTTGCGAAAAAAGGAGTGCTATCATAATGAGTATTTATCGTATAGGAATTGATGTAGGCGGAACCCATACAGATGCCGTTTTGCTAGACCAAAATAATACTGTATTGTCAGAGACAAAATCCCCTACAACTGAAGATGTGGCAACAGGCATTTATAATGCAATGCACCAAATTATTACGCAAGCAAACGTACCTCGCGAGAAAATTAAATATGCAATGCTTGGCACCACTCATTGCACGAATGCCATAGTAGAAAGAAAAAGGTTAAATAAAGTAGCTGCCATCCGAATCGGAGCTCCTGCAACTTTATCAGTGAAGCCACTGATTGGTGTTCCTGATGACCTTCGGGAAGTACTAGGGAAACATGTTTATCTCGTGCGTGGAGGTCATGAATTTGATGGCAGGGAAATTGTTCCTTTAGATGAAGACCATATATACCAAATAGCTGAGGAGATTAAGGGGAAGGTAGATTCAATTGCGATTACATCAGTGTTCTCACCTGTATCCAAATCGCATGAAGAAAGAGCAAGCGAGATACTTCGAGAAGTGCTAGGCGAACATATTCCTTTATCACTATCCTCTGAAATTGGTTCAGTAGGACTGTTAGAAAGAGAAAATGCAACAATTTTGAATGCATCCGTTGTGAATGTGGCAAAAACAGCAGCCGACGGATTTATTAACGCACTGAAAAGCGAAGGAATAGATGCGAAAGTATTTTTCGGACAAAATGACGGGACACTAATGTCTATTGAATATACAGTCAAGTACCCTATATTTACTGTAGCGTGCGGTCCGACCAACTCATTACGAGGGGCTTCTTATTTAAGTGAACTCACTGATGCAATTGTCGTAGATGTTGGGGGCACAACATCCGATGTGGGTGTTTTAGTACAATCCTTCCCGCGAGAATCGTCTCTAGCAGTTGAAATTGGTGGTGCTAGAACCAACTTCCGTATGCCTGACCTTGTGTCGATAGGACTTGGAGGAGGGACAGTGATTCGTACCCAAGATAATGGAGATTTCACGATTGGACCGGATAGCGTTGGGTACAAATTACAGGAAAAGAGCCTTGTCTTTGGAGGAGATATTTTAACGGCTACAGATGTTGCTGTAGCTCTAGGCAAAGTAGAGATCGGTGATTCTGCTAAGGTAGCACATTTAGATAAGGAATTGTTGAATAGAATGTACACGAAGATGGTGTCACTTGTAGAAGAAGCCATTGATAAAATGAAGACGAGCGCAGATCCAGTACCTGTAATTCTTGTAGGAGGAGGTAGCGTATTGTTGCCGGAACAACTGGAAGGTGCTTCAGAGGTAATCCGTCCGAAGCATTCAGGTGTTGCCAACGCAATCGGTTCAGCTATCTCACAAGTAAGTGGCCAAATCGAAAAGATTTATTCTTTAGATGAAATAGGAAGAGAAAAAGCATTAGAGCACGCAAAACTACAAGCTAAAACAGAAGCGATTAATGCGGGGGCAGCTGAAGAAAGCTTGGTCATCGTAGATGTGGAGGATGTTCCACTTGCCTATATGCCGGGAAATGCAACACGTATACGCGTAAAAGCTGCTGGTGATTTGGCACAATTTGAAATGAAAGAATTGGTGTAATTTTAAAGTTCCATTTATAATTTAGCAATTGATCAACAGACGTTCCATCTTCTTAGGGGGATGGAATATCTTTGGAATTAATGATGAGTATCATTGTAATTGTGTAAAGAGGAGGGCGCTGATTCCTGCAGATACAGTTCAAGGTGTCATAAACACAAAAAAATACACCTACTTTTTAGTAGATGCTATAACTATTTTTGCATAATCAAGATAATTGGTGAAAATCCCATCAACTCCTAAGCCAATGACTTTCTTGGTAAGTTTTTTTTCGTTGTTAAAGAAAAAAGTATACACAAGTAAATTATTTTTATGGAGAAGTTTAATTAAATTCTTATCAGCAATTTCAGCATTCATACCAACACCTGATGAGTATTCTCTCCATTTTTTTATCTTTTCACTTGTGAAATTCTCTGTGCTTTTATAGGTGTTAAGTTGAATTAAAGGAATCTTAGAATCAAGTTTATGTACCTTTTTCAAACTGCTTGCAGAAAAAGATTCAATTATTACTTTACTTTTTATCTTTTTCTTTTTCATAATATCAATGAGTTTACTTTCCATCAAAGTTTTATGATCTACTAATCTAGTTTCGATATAATAATTCGTTTTGTCTCCATATTTATCGAATATTTCCTCTATAGTTGGTACCCTTTCTTTACTATACTTCTTATCAAACCAACTACCTGCATCAAGTTCTTTAATCTCTTTTAAAGTTAAACTTCTTACATCCCCTTTACCATTAGTTGTTCGATTAACTGTATTATCATGAATTGCAATTAAACGATCATCTTTTGTCATTCTTAAATCAATTTCGATATAATCAGTACCCAAATCAACAGCTTTATTGTATGCAGCCAATGTGTGTTCCGGGGCCATAGAAGATGCACCACGATGGGCCAGAATTAACTTCTTATCTTTTCCTTTCACGGAATTGACATCTGTTGTTGACTCACATGCAATTAAAATCATTCCTAAAACAGAAGCACCCAAAATTTTAGACAGTTTATTCATTACTTCACTCTCCTGGTAGGCTTTTTAAATTATTAATTTTAATAATAATATTGTTCCTGCATGTGAACAACGTAGATTTCATTTTTTATGTGAAATTTTTATACTTGCTACATTTTATAAAGTAACCGATAAATTCAAATGCCTAACTCTAAAAATAAAGGAACATTTTCTACAAAGGTTCTGGCGCATTCGCTGTTTTTTGTTTCTTTGCTTTCCGAGCCCACGAAAGGATGATAGCTATGATTAAGGCGAGCCCTAGGTAGCCCATAGTAGAGTAGACTTTTCCGACAAGGGTGGTAAAGCCGACAAGGCTTGCGCCGAATCCAAGTAAACCAATCACAACAATAGCAGGCTTGAAGTATTTTTTTTCAGGTTGTACGAAACGAACGGTGAAAGCATAGAACATGCCGACCGCAGTGTTATACATCATGCCAAGCAGGGCAATTCCCATTAGCACTCCAACAATGGGGTGGATTTGGGCAGCTAATTCAAGTGTTGGCATGTCAACACCTTTGATCACATCGATCTTTACAAACATCGCAATATTAATAAGGATAATTAAGGCACCCAACATAATCCCGCCATATATCCCACCCATACCTGCGACTTTGCGGTCTTTAATCGTTCCGCCCATCACAATCAACAAGGCGGCTCCAGCTGCGATATTATAGGAAACATAAAGCAGTGCACCCAGCACCCAATTAGAGGCAGCGGAACCTTGCTCTTTAGCGATTGTGTTGGCATCAGCTAAGGAGAGATCCATCGTAAAAATAGAATAGATTAATATAATGAAAATAATCGCCATTAAATAGGGAGTGATAACAGCGATCAAATTGATGATATTCTTTATATTCAGCAATAATGTTAGGATGGTGGCAGCGACCATAATCAAACTGCCTATTAATGGAGGAATGCCGAACATTTGATGGAATGTTGATCCAGAGCCGGCAAACATGACAACCGCTACACCGAATAAAAAGAACGTAATTAAGACATCTAAAACAAATCCGATATACCGACCGCCAATATGATAAATCACTTCTTTATGTGAAGAAGTTTGTAAATCTGAGCCAAGCTGAGCCAACATATAGCCTAGAAATGTAAAGGCGATAGTTGCAAGAATTCCACCGACGGTTCCCCAGAGACCAAAGCTTGTAAAGTACTGCATGATTTCCTGGCCGGAAGCAAATCCGGCTCCTACAATCAATCCAACGAAAGCGGCGCCAATCTGTAAACTTTTCCTCATACATTTCCCTCCATTATTTGTAATGTTTTTTGACAACAGTAAAGGATTCCACAGCCTCACGGTCAATCTCATAGCCTATTCCAGCAGCCTGCGGCACGTTGATGTAGCCATTTTCGGATACGACTTCAGGCTTGATAATATCCTTATCCCAATATCTATTTGAGCTTGCTGTATCTCCAGGTAACGTAAAATTCGATAATGTTGTTAAAGCCACATTATGTGCACGCCCAATGCCTGATTCGAGCATGCCGCCACACCACACAGGAATGCCGTTTGCTTCACAGTAATCATGGATTTTCTTGGCTTCGGTTAATCCGCCGACACGTCCGATTTTAATATTAATAATTTTTGTACTCCCAAGCTCTACTGCTTTTCGTGCATCTTCAAGCGAGTGGATGCTTTCATCTAAACAAATCGGCGTTTCTAGCAATTTTTGCAGCTGTGCATGGTCAATAATGTCATCTGACGCTAAAGGCTGTTCAATCATCGTGAGGTTGAACGCATCCAGCTGTTTCAGCAATTCTGCGTCTACTAACCTGTAGGCGGAATTGGCATCTGCCATCATGGCAACATCGGGGAAAGTGTCTCGTAATATGCCCATGACTTCCACATCCCAGCCCGGCTTAATTTTCACTTTAATCCGTTTGTAGCCTTCTTTGACATAGCCATCGACTAATTCAACTAGCTCTTCAACCGATTGTTGAATGCCAATGCTAATCCCGACTTCAATTTTATCTCTTGTACCGCCGAGTGCAGAGGCAAGAGATTGATTTGTTTGTTGTGCATAAATATCCCATACGGCTCCTTCAATGGTGGACTTAGCCATATTATTTTTCCGAATAGGTGCAAATAACTCACTAACTTCATCCGGGTGGTGGATTTCCTTATTTAAAAGCAATGGAATTAAAAAATCCTCTAGCATATGCCAGTTGGTCTGCAAGGTCTCTTCGTTATACCAAGGGGAGTGGAAGGCGACTGATTCACCCCAGCCAATGGTTCCATCTTGGTCCTGCGCTTCAAGCACAAGAAAATCTCTATCTGTAAATGTTCCAAAACTTGTAGTGAAAGGATCCTTTAATTTCATTTTTAGTTGACGGATAGTGATATTTACAATTTTCATAGTTATTCTCCTCCAAGTTCTAATGTTTCTGTTTTTACAAAAATATAGTCATTATGTGTTTCATACGATTGCAAACGCACAGCCGCATAGCCTGTTTTAAAGAGGCGTTGAAATATCTTACGTGTTTGCAAGCGCCAATCTACCGCTAGTATTTGACTTTGCGCTTTGAGGGATTGAAAATCTTTCGGCACTGCAATAGAATAGGCATGTTTATTTAAGTCTTGCTCAGGGCTTGCAATAAAAACGGGTAGCTGGTCTTCATTCAGAGAAATGGTGTTCAAGGCTTTGACGACTTCTATTTGAGGCTGTTGTTTTTCAACCACATATGGACTAGTCAAATGCCAATGCACTTCAAACCGGTCTGAGGGTAATCCTTGATTAAATTTATTTTGCATTTTTCCGTAGCAATCTTCGAAGTAGGTGTTACATATGCCGTTTAGTTTCGTTAGGTTTAGGGATGCATTGCGGGTTTCAAGTGGATCATACGTCCATTTCATGATGTGGAAGCCCTTTACAATGGCCATTTCACGCTGTGCAAGTTTTAACTTTTCGCCAATACCTTGTGAACGGTAATTCTCATCAATCCCGAGCATATGAGAGCATAAATAGCTTTTTCCATTATCAAAACCAGGAAATCCATAGCTGAAGCCAACTAAATCGACTCCATCAAATGCTCCAACTATAATGCCGCCATTTTTTACAGCTGTTAAGGTTTGATGAGTCGGTATGGGATCCATATCCCATACTCTTTGTTCAAGCTCTTGAATCTGTTCCATCTCTGCAATGGTCTTCAATTCTCGAATATTCATCATCTAATCGCTTCTTTCTATTTGATGTAGGGCTAGTATTAAGGCTCTTGCAATAATTTCAGCACCTGTTGGGAGTCGCTCCTGATTAAAAGTCATATTTGGGTGATGTAATCCTGGTGTAACCCCACATCCAAGCCCAAGCATGGTTGTTTTCAAATGGGGGCATGTATAGGCATAAAAGTGAAAATCCTCACCACCTGGTGTTACAATCTCAGGAGCTAAATGATCTTCACCAACCACATCGAGGATGGCCTGCTTCATTATGTTTTTCGCGCTATCATCCACTTGTGCTGCTGCAATATGCGCATCTATCTTGTAAGTGATGACTGCGCCAAATAATGTGCTGACAGCTTCCACTACTTTGTCAAAGCCACTTGTTAATTCATCCATCGATTCATTATTTTGAGCCCGTGCATCGATGCTGAATGTGGCACTCCCAGGAATGATGTTAGTAGATGAACCACCTGCCTGAAGCTGTGTCATCTTAATAGAAGCTGATTGTTCGGGACTAATCCAAATCCTTTTTAACCCATCGATCATGGCAGCTGCTACTTCAATGGCATTCACTCCTTTCTCAGGACGTGCTCCGTGTGCTTCAAGTCCTTGGATGGTTCCGGTAAATAGTTTTGCCGCTCCGTGATAGAGTGCTGGTGAATAGGTTCCGTCCTGCAACTCGTATAGCGGTCTTACATGGGTGCCGAACAAATAGGTCAGGGAATCTACAATTCCTAATTCGGCGAGTGCCTTTGCTCCTTGCGCTTTTTCTTCAGCCGGCTGAAAAAGAATTCGAATGGCGCCTGGCAGGGAAGGGGCCATTTCTTTCAGGAGCAGCACTACCCCTAAGGCCACAGTCATATGTCCGTCGTGTCCACAAGAATGATTTGCTTTAAATTTACCGTCTACTTCTTGCCATAGTGCATCCATGTCTGTGCGGAAACCGACTTTTGGAATGCCTTCTCCAATATCAACATATAAACCCGTCATATTTTTAAAAAGATGTGGCTTCAAACCCTCTTGACGAAGGAATTCTGCAATATAAGACGTTGTTTCTACTTCATTCCAACTAGTCTCAGGGGAATGATGTAGATGTTCGAAAATCGTTTGTAGTCTTTCGGTAAATGGTTGATTCATCAGTTAAAACCACCGATCTGCAATAAAGCTATTTTTATAATCATCGTATCTTACTCGCTGATCCTGATAATATTGCGGATCAAGAGTCATCATGCCTGTCACGATAACATTTAAAAATGATATAAGAGATGGCATGAGATCAATCGTCGACAGTTCAGGCTGTTCGAGAATAAAGGAATATGAGCTGTGTTTATGGATAGGGGCTAATTTCGAATCTGTAATAGCTATGACCGTTACCCCTTGGTTGTGAAGAGTTTCTGCAATTTGAATGGGTTCCTTAAAATACCGATGCAATGAAATGACAACGACAACCGAATCCTCATCTATTTCCTGCATTGTCCGAAAGAGATCCGCCGAGTCCGTTTGAATCAGCTTCACGTTCGGCCGAAGGATATTTAACGTAAAGTGCAGCCATCTTGCCCCAAACTCTGATGCACCTCCACCCAAAATATATAGATTTTTTGCTTTATGTAGTCGTATGGTTGCCTCATTAAAATGTTCTTTATTAATTTGCTTGGCAATCCCGCTGATTTTTGTACTGTCTTTGTTCATGCCTTTTTCTACTAGACATTGGTCATTGTAGAGCTCCATTTTCGAAGAAACATAGTAACCAAGTGTACTAACAGCAGTATTGTTAAAAACATGTAAGGTAATTTTCTTTTGTAGTTCTGTATAGCCTTCAAGCCCAAGCGCAAAGCAGAAGCGAATAACTGTCGTTTCACTTGTTCCCGCCTTTTCACCAACCTCAGTAGCTGAGTGAACACTCACAAATTTGGGATGCCGTAAGACAAAGTTTGCTACCTTTTGTTGAGCTTTTGAGAGATCATGGAATTGCATCTCAATCAATTCTTTGATACTTCGTTCTTTTTCCAAGAGAAGTTTCTCCTTTTTATTGTATGTTTTGAAGTTTCAACTTCATACGAGGATAACATAAATTAATTCATAAAACAATGAATATTCAGAAATTTTTTATGGGATTAATTGATCACGGATGGATAAAAAGAATAAGGTTAAAACTGATAAGATCAGGAGAGGAAATAATGAAGAATACCTTGAAATTGACAGTTATACGAAAAGCCAATTTAATGGTCAGTTGTCTACTATATAATTATGAAATTCTAAAAATTAATATATATGTTGATGAAGTGGGATAGCGGAGACTCCTTAGGGATTAGCGAGACAGGTAAGATCCCACAGGAAGCGCAGCTGACGAGGAAGCTTACCGCTCGCCCCTAGGAATGCGTAGCTGTCCCACTTCAATTTAATATGAATTAATAAAAACCTTTACAATTACACATGTTCAATACCTCAATACAAATCTATCAGCAAATGGTACCGCCAACTTCACGAATATCTTCATGATCATGTGCAGCCGCTAGTGCCGATAGTTTAATGCCTTTTACGATGGTATCTAGACTTAAGCTTGGTTGGTTGTTAGAGACGGCTTGCTCAGGGATGAAAGGAATATGGATAAACCCTCCACGAATATGTGGCGCATGATTAGCCAGATAATGCATGACGCCATAGAATAAATGGTTACAGACAAATGTACCGGCAGTATGAGAGACGGCTGCTGGAATCCCGGCTTCTCTCATATCATGCACCATTCTTTTAACTGGCAGAGTGGACCAGTAGGCAGCCGGACCGTCTGCTGCAATCGGTTCATCAATGGGTTGATTCTTCTTGTTATCAGGGATACGCGCATCATCAATATTAATAGCAATCCGTTCAGGTGTAATTTGAGTGCGTCCACCAGCTTGTCCAACAAGAATTATCACATCGGGCTGGTGCTTTTCAATGGATTCCGTTACAACTTTAATTGACTCATGAAAAACAGTAGGAACTTCTTGTGTAATGATGGTTACATCATCAATTTTTTGGCCTTCTAACTTTTTCACAGCTTCTAAAGCGGGGTTCACAGTATCACTACCAAACGGGTCAAACCCGGTAATCAGTACTTTTTTCTCCATTTGAACATTCCTCCTATTTAATTAGAAAATACATAAGAACGATATTGAAAGCTAATGCACATAATGCTGTTGGAATTTGAACACGAATAACATGATTCTTATCCTTTAAATCTAGAAGAGCTGCAGGCACAATATTGAAGTTTGCAGCCATTGGTGTCATCAATGTGCCGCAATAGCCGGCAAACATTGAAATAGCCGCTATTTGATTCGGATTTGCGCCGAATTGTTTGATCAATAACGGAATGGCAATGCCAGCTGCCATCACAGGGAACGCTGCAAATGCATTTCCCATAATCATCGTAAAGACAGCCATGCCGATACAGAATGCAAATACTACCCAGAATAAAGATGTTTCTGGTATAACCTTTGTGACCATATCTGAAACGACTTTGCCCACACCAGCAGAAGTGAAAATGGTTCCAAGTGTAGCTAATAGTTGAGGGAGTACAACTGCCCAGCCGATTGCTTCTAATAATCTTCGTGACTCTTTAATGGTGGTTTTAGGTGTACTTTTTGTCAGAGCTACTGCTGCGAGGATTGCGATTAAACATGCAATGCCCAGTGATACAAGTGTAGGGTTAGCTGGATCTAATAATTGCAGTGAGCCAATTTTTACATTAACAAATAACTTAGAGCCTATAACCGTGATAATCGGTATTAATAAGGCAGGCAGGAATAACATATTTCCAAGTTTCTTCCGGCGCTCTTCGCGTTGTCCCTCAGTCGCCTCTTCATATGAACCTTTCTTTAAACCGCCCAAGCCGACGATTAGCACCATAAGGATAACCATGATTCCTATGTAAAACGGCGGTATGACTTTGCCGAATAGTAGTGTAAGAGAATAAAGAAGATAGAATAAACCGGAGGAAATTCGGCGTGGGTTTGCTTTATCTAAAAAAGTATAGATGGAGCAACAAAACCCAATAATACCCATGATGATATAAATAAATTCAACTGAAAAAACCATTAGCTCACATCCTTTTTACTGATCGGTGGAGTGTTCTCTGTCTTGCCTCTTAGTTTCCGATCTAGCTTTTTATCAAAGAAATAAAGTCTTATTGAGTGGACGATGAAAACAAAGATAGCGGTAGGGATACCCCAAAGTGCCATCGATATAGGGTCTGCTTCAATCCCGTTTTGATCAAAGAAGCCTTTCATCAGTAAAATTGCACCGACAGCTACAAAAATATCTTCTCCAAAAAAGAGTCCAATATTATCTGCTGCTGCAGCATGCGCTCGAATTTCTTCTTTTTCTTTTTCGGGAACCTCTCCATATTTTGCTTCTGCTGCACCCTCAGCCATAGGGGCGATAAGCGGTCTAACAGTTTGTGGATGCCCGCCAATACTATTTAATCCAAGAGCGGCACCAATTTCGCGAATCAGCAAGTAGATCGTAAGGATACGGCCTGCTGTAGCGGCTTTTATTTTTGAAACAAGATGTCCCGCCTGATTTTGTAACCCGCTTCTTTCTAAAAGGCCGATGACGGGAAGTGTAACAATCAAAATAGACATATAACGATTTGTCGTAAAGGCTTCTCCAAATTGGGTAATGATTTCTTTTATAGGCATACCTGCAATTAAACCAGTTACTAAACCGGCGACAGTTACAACTACAAGAGAATTTAGCCTTAATGCAAATCCGATGATAATTAATGCAACGCCAATTAAAACCATATAAACTCTTCTTTCTCTTAGGAATTTTTTGAATATAAAAATACTAACAGATATAAAATAGGCTGAAAAGGGCTTCAGAAGTTTAATTTTAAAATAGTATTAATTATCTATAAATTATATATAAATAAAAATATTAATAAATAAATAAAGACTTTACTCTATTTTAAATTGTTTAAATCTTTAAAATAAAATATACTATAATAGTATATTGATATTTATATTAGAAAAGCTATTAAATTAATGATTTTTGCGAGGGGGAGACTTAATGGATTATTCCTTGTATCCATTGGGAGAAAATGCAATCATTATCGAATTGGGAAATGAACTAAATTTACTCACGCATCAAAAGGTACAAGCAATTTCATCTTTTTTAGAGAATCATTCATTCCATTGGATGGTAGAATACATACCTGCATTTTCGACAGTAACTATTTTTTATAATCCGTTAAAAATAATGAATAATTTAAAAGGAGAGCTCCCAAACCAGTTTGTTTGCAATGAATTACATGAGGCATTATCAGACTTACCTGTGAACCAGCATACAGAAACGAGAATTGTGGAGATTCCGGTATGCTATGGGGAACAATTTGGCCCGGATTTAGAATCTGTTGCTAAGTTGAACGGCTTAACGGCAGATGAGGTAGTTCAAATCCATTCTTCTGCAGAATACACTGTCTATATGATTGGGTTCGCGCCGGGATTCCCGTATCTTGGTGGGATGTCTGAGGAGATTGCAGCGCCTAGATTGCCATCTCCAAGATTGAAAATACCCGAAAGAACAGTTGGGATTGCTGGCAAACAAACGGGTATCTATCCGATTTCAACACCTGGTGGCTGGAATTTAATTGGCCGGACACCAGTAGAGCTATTTCAACCAAATGCCGAAACACCAAGTTTGTTGCGAGCTGGAGATAAAATTCGTTTTAAACCGATTAGCTATCAAGAGTACATAGAGTGGGGAGGGCAAGAAGGATGATCACTATAAAAAAACCCGGACTCCTCACAACGATTCAAGACCTAGGTCGGTATGGCTTTCAAAAATACGGGGTAGTTGTGGGCGGAGCAATGGATACCGTTGCACACCGGATATCGAATTTGTTAGTGGGAAATGAAGAAAATGCCCCTACATTAGAAATCACACTTATGGGTCCTCATATAGAATTTCATGAAGATACACTTCTATCAATTTGCGGTGGTGATTTATCTCCTTCAATTAATGGAGAGCCAGTTTCAATGTGGAAAACCATTTATGTGAAAAAAGGAAGCGAACTTCGATTTGGTGCGGCGAAGGGTGGATGCCGAGTGAACTTGGGGGTTGCAGGCGGATTGGCTGTACCCTCGGTCATGGAGAGCAAGTCAACATACCTTAAGGCTGGAATTGGTGGGTTTAATGGAGGAGCTATAAAACAGGGAGATAAAATTTCAACCGATTCAATTAGTGGAGTAGCACAGCACATGATGGGTCAACTGAAAAAAGACATGAGAAATCAAACATTCGTAGAAGCTGAATGGTCCATTGCATCTGAGCTCATCCCTGCTTTTAAAAATGACCAAGTGATTCGTGTGATGAAGGGACGTCACTACTCACTTTTTTCAACTTCAAGCCAAAATGCTTTTTTCTCCTCGTGTTTTGATGTTTCTGCACAATCGGACCGGATGGGGTATCGATTAAAAGGAGTTCCATTGTCGTTAGCGCAACCGATTGACATGTTATCAGAAGCGGTAAGCTTTGGGACAATCCAAGTACCTTCAGATGGAAATCCGATTATTTTGCTGGCAGACCGCCAAACAACAGGAGGCTATCCAAAGATTGGGCAAGTTGCTGCTGTTGATTTGCCATTATTGGCTCAAGCAAAGCCAGGTGATACCATCCGTTTTACAGAAATTACTCATGAAGAGGCCCAGATATTGCTTTTACAAAAGGAAAGAAAAATACAATTACTAAAAAAAGCGATAGAATTGAAATTAAACGAGGGGGAATAAACATGCTTAAGGTTGATTTGAATTGTGATATGGGAGAGAGCTTCGGCGCTTACAAAATGGGAAGAGATGAAGAAATTCTGGATTTCATCACTTCAGCTAATATTGCTTGCGGCTTTCATGCAGGAGACCCTGCGACCATTAGGAAAACGGTCCGTATGGCAATAGACAAAAATGTTGGGCTAGGCGTACATCCAGGATTGCAAGATTTAGTCGGCTTTGGTAGAAGAAATATGCAAATTTCTCCGCAGGAAGCATATGACCTTGTTGTCTATCAAATAGGAGCAATTTATGCTTTTGCTAAATCAGAAGGCGGACAAATTCAACACGTGAAACCCCACGGAGCTTTATACAATATGGCAGCAAAAAATTCATCACTCGCGATGGCGATTGCAGAAGCCGTCTACAAAGTGGATCCAAGCATTATTTTATTTGGTTTAGCAGGAAGCGAGATAGTCAAAGCAGGTGAAAAAATTGGCTTGCGCACAGCAAATGAAGTATTTGCCGACAGAACATATCAAAGTGATGGCTCACTAACATCAAGAACTGAACCGCAGGCTCTCATTACGGACCGCGAAACAGCTGTGAAAGGCGTCATCCGCATGGTAAAGGAAGGGACTGTAGCGTCACTTCAAGGTATAGACGTCCCTATCCAAGCAGATACCATTTGTATTCATGGCGATGGAGAGAATGCACTGGACTTTGCTAGTTATATTTCTAGTAGCCTGCGGGAAGCTGGGATTGAAGTAGCAAAGATTGCAAGCTTTAAGTGAATAACGCCTTGATAGTTGTGCTAAAAAAATTACATATATTCTTGAATGACAGAGGCATGGATTGTGGCACCTAATGAGCACCTACTACGCATCACTTCTTCTTGCCGCTTCCAAATAAAATTCCATCACATCTACGATAAATCGATTCAATTTTCTATCTAACTTTTTGTACATATAGCCAAAGGGATTGCGAATAAACTGCTTTTTGGTCTGTTGAATGGTTTCTTTGAAGGCCGTAAAACTAATATCTTCGAGTTGTTGTTTGCGGGATTGATATATTTCCCATTCCAGCAACGGCTTTAGTTGCTTGTACACCACATCTGCAAACCTCTTTGTCTCTGATGTATTACCTGTGGTAGAAGCTAGATAATGAAAGATTCGATTACGTATGGATGTATTGAGCATCGGGTACGTATGTTTACCGTATTGATGTTTAGGATTAGAAGATAAAGAAGGTTCTTGTTCAGTTGTTACAACCTCCGCCTTACTCTCACAAGGGGTTTCAGCTTCCTCTTGATGTGCCAAAATCGATGTGTCATGGTAGGGTAAAATAGAAAAGATGTTGGCGCCTTTGATGCCATTCATCTTTTTTGTTTGGATGCGTTGGATAATTTGAAATTCTTCTAGGCGTTTAAGCGTACGGAAAACAGTTCTTACAGAAATGCCTAAAGCTGCTGCAATTGTTTGTGCTTTTAGGTGGCAGGCTCCCGGGTAATCCAATGCATGCGAAACCATTTTATAAAGAATTGCCTTGTCTGATGGAGTCAAATTGTAGTAATGCTTGTGGATATGTTGTTCCACTACTTCGTCCATTTCTTGTACAGTTGTAAATGTCGCATATGGTGCCAAATAATCAAAACGTGCCATTGTATTCTCCCTCTTTCTGCTTTTACATGTTAAATAGAAGAAAGTGGAGAAAAGAGGACAACAAGAGAAAGAATTTTTTCGCTTTATGTGAATGATGATATCAGTCATGTTAAATAAATATATGTCTTCAATCTTCTTTCAGGTTGAAGGCTTTTTTATAAAGAAAATTTTTTCAGAATGAATTTCATGCAGAGGAGGTAGAGCAAATGAAAATACTATTGGCGCCTGATTCATTCAAAGGTAGTTTAACAGCAATGGAAGCTGCGAATGCTATGAAAGAAGGAATAATGGAAGTTGATTCAAAAGTTGAAACAATTCTATTGCCTGTAGCAGATGGTGGAGAGGGAACGATGCAAAGTTTAATTGATGCAACGAATGGCAAACTTACCCGCGTACTTGTAGAAGATCCGCTTGGGAAAAACGTCCAGGCAGCATATGGAGTGCTTGGTGATGGAGAGACATGTGTAATTGAAATAGCTGAAGCTTCAGGGCTTACTCGTTTAAATAAAGAGGCATTAAATCCGATAAAGGCGTCTTCATATGGGACCGGACAATTGATCCAGCATGCATTGAATGCAGGGTATCGTAAATTTATCATTGGATTAGGTGGGAGTGCGACGAATGATGGGGGAGCAGGCTTGCTGCAGGCTCTTGGCATTCGTTTATTAAATGATGAAGGCGCAGACCTGAAAAAAGGTGGAGGGGCATTAGCTGATGTAGCCTCCATAGATATGAATGGTTGGGATGCTCGCATTGCAGATTCTGAATTTATCATAGCGTGTGATGTGAAAAATCCATTCGTCGGTCCAAATGGAGCTTCAGTTATTTTTGGACCACAAAAAGGTGCTTCTGCTGAAGAGGTTGTTTTATTGGATTCTAGTTTAAAACGTTTTGCGAATGTGATTGAAAGAGAGGTTGGCATTGCGTTACACGAGAAAGAAGGAGCAGGAGCCGCGGGAGGTGCTGGAGGAGCATTCCTAGCTTTTTTTGATGGACAAATGAGACAAGGTATTCAAGTAGTATTAGAAGCTGTTGATTTTACTCACCATGTATCATACGCCGATCTTGTTTTGACCGGAGAAGGAAAAACAGACCTACAGACATTATCAGGAAAGGCGCCCATAGGAATCGCCCAAGCAGCCAAAAAAGCAGGCAAACCCACTATTTTAATTTCTGGAACGATTGATGAGGGTTGCCGATATAGTCTTACACCCTATTTTACTGAAATCGATTCAGTTGTAGAAGAGAGCGTCTCAACGGAAAAAGCAATGGATGCAGCCTTTGTATATTTGAAAGAGAAGACAAAAGAAGTGATGGCACGATTCGTATATAAAGAAAAAGGAAAGTAGTTCACCCCAGTGCTAGAGGGATATAGCTAATAACATTGTAAATTGGAAACGCTGAACTGAGAAGAATCAGCGTTTTTTTATTTCAATAATTCACTTAAAAATATCATTGTAAAGAATGTTCCATTCAGTGTACATTTAATGTGTAGAAATTGGAAAGGGAGGTTGAATAGTGAAAAGAATTATATTTATAGTGCTATCTATCATTGTTTTAATTACTACATTAGTCGGTATTAATCATTCATTTCACACATCAAATAAAACCCCTTTTCCAGTTGTTAATGGAGTACTCTCACTAATAAATTGGAACACGAAAAGCGATCCTATTATTATGCTTAATGGAAATTGGGAGTTTTACCCGAACGAGTTGATTGAACCAAGGGCTGACAGGGATGTATTTAAAAGATACCAACGAATACAAAAACAAATTGCAGTTCCAGGTGATTGGAAGAAGGCTTTTCCAAATAAAACAAGTAATGGTTTTGGTACATATCGCTTAACTATTAAGGTTCCTACAGATGGAAGTTACGGAATACAAGCGAATTCTATCCGAAATTCAAGCAAAATTTATATTAATGGAGTGGAAGCAGGAGGAGCTGGGCAACCAGCAGAGCAAAAAGAAAATTTTATTTATAGTAATCAAAATTATACGGTCTTTGGTAAAAGTAGAAATAAGCAACTTGAAATCGTAGTTCAGGCAGCTAATTATACTTACCATACTGGTGGCATAGTTCATCCGCTCACTTTTGGAAGGAGCAAGGACGTTACAGCAAAGCAAGAATTAAATGAATTAATAGAAGTAGGCATTATTACTGGTTTTATACTGATTGGTCTCATTCACTTTTTTACTTTTTTGCAGAGAAGAAGATATGTTGATGAATTATACTTTGCATTATTTTGTATCGTGTTGGGCATCTATAATTCAATGCTTAATAGCTATGTATTTTTCACTGTTTTCTCTTCTTTCACAGCGCATGAACAATCGCGCTTGCAGCTATCTGCTATCCATCTAGTTGTATTGTTTTTCTTGCTGTTCGTGTCCCGATTGTTTATAGAGCATACAAAGAGGAAAGTATCTCTATTTTTAAGTATCTTACTGTGTGTCCAGCTCATAATCATCAACACCTATAATCCATTAAGCTACATCATTCCATCTATTTCACTATACGTACGTCAAATAATGCTAGTAGCCATATTAGCTATCTGCTTTATCTACATTCTTCAAGTATTACTGAAAGCTTTCCTAGGAAAGAAAGAAGGATCGGATTATTTATTGCTTACGATGACAACTTTCATGTGTTACGGATTGGTATTAGGGCTTAATTTCCTGTTTGAAATTGAAGCGAAAAGCATGCTGCCACTCTTAGGCTTACTGATGATTTTTAGCTTGTCATTGCTTTTAAGTTTTCGGTATCAAACAGCATATAAACGAATACAAAACCTCTCGGAAGAACTTCTGGTGCAGCATAGATTAAAAGATGAATTTTTAGTTCGTACATCGAATGAATTGAGTACACCTATCGATACGATATTAAACAAATCTTTGGCACTTATGGAAGGAATTGATGGGCCTTTGAAGCGCTCGCAGCATGAAAAGGCTATTGCAATATATAATGAGGGAAAGCGAGTAGCGAGCCTAGTTGAGGACTTATTATTTGTTTCTAATTCAAAAAATAAAGATATTCTTACTAATCCACGCGCAGTTGATTTAAAGGTGGCAGAAGAAGTAATCGCTGAAATTCAATATATGTATGCACAGAAGATGAATGTAAAACTAATAAACCATATTAGGGATGATCTGCCCCTCATTTTTATAGATGAACAAAAGCTGAAACAAGTGCTAACTATTTTATTATCGAATGCCATTCATGCAACGAATCAAGGGACGATTACAATTGATGCAAAAGTAGTTCAAGAAGAGATGGAAATTTCCGTAACTGATTCAGGTATAGGGATTGCAAACGAGCATTTAGAACTGATTTTTACTCCTTTTTACCAAATAGATAACCATACAAATGATCAAGAAGGCCTTGGCATAGGGTTAAGTATTGCGAAAAATACCATTGAACTTGCTGGAGGCAAAATAAGGGTGGTCTCTGAAGTAGGAAGGGGTTCTTGTTTTACATTTACAGTTCCTCTATTGTCTAATGCATTACTAGAAATACAGACGGGGCAGTTAGATCCTGCAAGAGGAGAACAGCTTTACGCAGCTGCCCTTCTTTCGGAGAATAACGATAATTATCTCTCCACTATATTAGTAGTAGATGGAGAATTAGAACAACGCAGTATAATCCAACAGATGGTTCAAGCGTTGCAATATAAAGTCCTAAGTGCAAACAACGGCGAGGAAGCGCTAAATATCATTAAAAGGGAATCAATTGATTTGATTATCACGGATACATTGTTAATGGATATGTCAGGTTATGAATTATGCCAATCTGTACGAGAAGAATATGGACCAATAGAACTGCCGGTCATCTTATTACAATCCGCTAAACACACATCGAATTTAGTATTATCTTTTCAGGTGGGTGCAAATGGTTACCTTCAAAAGCCTATTCAAAAAGAGGAGTTAAAGGCTCGAATTGAATCACTCCTGCGTATGAAAAAATCAGCTCAAGATGCTTTGCATGATGAACTGAGCTTCCATTATGCTCAAATTAAACCGCATTTCTTATATAACTCACTTAATACGATTATTGGTTTAAGCTATACAGATGAAGAAAAAACACGCGAGGCACTGCAGCATCTGGCAGTCTATTTCCGTGCGAAATTGGATTATCGGAGGCCAGAAGCTCTTGTCTCACTGGAAGATGAGATAGAACTTGTGGAGTCTTATTTGGCCATTGAAAAAATGCGTTTTGGCAACAGGCTGAACGTTATCTTTGATATTGATGCAACAATTGAACTAACTATTCCTTCTATGACTATACAGCCGCTTGTGGAAAATGCAGTGCAGCATGGCATATCGAAAAATAAAAATGGTGGGACCTTGCTTTTGTCTATTCAGGAAGAGGCAGGATATATTCATATCACCATACAAGATGATGGAGTGGGAATGCCATTGGAAAAACAAAGGGAGCTTTTAGAAGGGCGAAGTAATCGTCTTGGTTTCACGAATCCGTTGAAGAAGTTAAAACTTATAAAAGGAACGGTTTTCCAATTAGAGAGTAAAGAAGGTAAAGGTACAAAAGTAACTATACAATTACCGAGGTGATAAACGGTGAGAGTCATGTTAATCGATGATGAAGAGATCGCATTGAACGTAACTGAAATGATGCTGAAAGAGTTTGATGATGTGAATGTAGTCGGGAGTTTTATGGATCCCTATGCGGCTCTAAAGATAATGGAAACATCACAAGTAGATGTTGTTTTCTTAGATATTGAAATGGGTGATGTGCATGGGATCCATTTTGCCTCATTAATCACAAAGAAATTCAGCCATGTCCAAATTATAATGGTAACAGCCCATCCCCAATATGCCCTTGAGGCATTTGATGTAGATGCGGTTGACTATCTATTAAAGCCCATCAATAAGAAACGCCTGCAAAAGGCTATAGAGAAAGTCCGTCGTTCAATCGGGAAATCGGATGCGAATACAATGGAGGATACGGTCTCTTTCTATGCTGAATCTCTGGGGAGCTTTAATTTAGTAGATGACAAACAGAATCCCTTGAAATGGCGTACCAAAAAGGTGAAAGAGCTTTTCCTATTCTTATGGATGCGAAAGGGAATTCCTGTCCATAAAGCCATCGTAATGGAGAAATTATGGCCTGACACAAACCAGGAAAAGACAACAAGTCTCCTTCACACAACGGTTTATCAGCTGCGAAAAAAGTTCAAAGAAAAAGGAGTGGAAAATGCCATTTCCTTTAATAATAATCACTATACTTTGAATGTATCGGTACGTAGTGATATCAAAGAGATAGAGAAAATTACCAAAGCCCAACAGCTATTGCCCTCTGATACCGAAAAACTCCTGCTACTCTATAAAGGTGACTTTTTAGAAGAGGAAGACTTTATATGGGCACTATCATTTCAGCATCAGGTAAGGCAGTCCGTATTACGTTATATGGAAAAGTGTATATCTTTTTATAAAGATAGCACATTGGTTGAAAGTTGTTTAAAGAAAATGCTAGAAATCGATTGTTACCAAGAAGAATATATGTATAAATTGCTAGTATTCTACAAGCAAACGAAAAATATGAGCGAAATGAAAAGATATTATAAAAACATAGAAAGCCGATTAGAGGAAGAATTGGGAATTGAGGTCCCATTGAAAATCAAAGAGCTCTATCAGCAAACTATTTAGCATAAAAAATAACACTTACTACTATTAATAAGGTAGTAAGTGTTTTTTGTTCAGAATTTGTTCAGTGGCGAAAAGGTATTGTGGATAAGGTATTTCTGAGACGAATAATTCATCCATAGAGATTTTGTAAACTATTATGCCTAACTTAGCAATACCGACGTATGTTGGAACATGCTATAAGGTGCTAGAGTTTGGTAGCGATCAAGACATTGATGCTATCTTTAGCACCTTGAAAGAAAAATAGTTATAGAGCAACTACGTTCCAAAATCAAAAAAATATTATAGGAGGTAATTATGAAGAGGATTAGCTTTATTGTATTAGCTTGTATGCTGATCTTGCAAAACTTTATAGGCCCATTGTCTGTGCATGCGGTTACTAATACCGACCAAAAGCAGAGTTTTAATGCTTCTATAAGTGCAGATCAGGAAGGAAAAGCTGTACTAAATTGGAATCTAACAGCTGGCTCTGGGAATGAGAATAAGGAGACATATACATTCCGGAGTGAGTATACATTCGATACAGGACAACAAGGGAATTTACCTGTCGGGAGTTACTCAGTATCGCCAGAAGGTGTCATTACTGTAATCGTAACAGCTGGCCAAGAGAAAGATGCACAGGGAACAATTCCGCTTGCGGACATTCAGAAATCAACAACTAATCATGAAGATGACCCATCATCGGAAGAGTCTACTGATAAAGTGAAAGAGGTTACTGAAGAAAGCAAACCTCCGATAGTCAATATAGGCGAAGAAGACGGAACAGCTGTGAGTAAAGAAGAGACAAAAGATGAGAAAAGCCAAGAAGCTGTAAAAGAAGGAGCGAATGTTCCGGAAGAAGAGACTACACCTACAGTGGAAATTGAAAAGACAGTTCCTGCATCCCATATCTCGAAAATTACTGTACTAGTAGACAAGGCCACAGGTGGGAAAGAGGATATCAGCCATATCCCAGATTACCAGGCTCAAAATGGGGATGCTGTTACTTTAAATTTTGAGTTATTAATAGAAGCCGGCCACAAATATGGTGAAGGTTCAACCTTAAGATATAAATTACCAGAAATATTCACGAATATAAAAGGAAGTGGAGAGGTCGGAAGCATTGGTTCATTCAAGGTTGAAAATGGCGAAGTAGTAATTACCTTTAATGGATCTATTCGGGATGATGCAAACCAAGGTATTGAAATTCATAATGCAAGCTTTGCAATTGGTGCCCAATATAGTGAATCTAATACTCAGTTGGAATACGACCTAGTATTGCCTGGTCAAGAAACAATCCAATTGCATTTTAAACCCAAGGGTGGAAATGCCATTTTGAAATCGGGTAAACCCGAAAATAATGGTCAAAGCAGCAGTTCAATTGAATGGACAGTTGACATCAATACAAAATTAGACGAACTCTCAGGTGCAACTTTTAAAGATGTACTGTTACAAGGAAGTCCTGGGAAACATAAATTTGGTGAAAAGCTTTCAGTTAATGAGCTAATCGTGAATGCAAAGGGAGAGGTTGCAGAAGGATCTGAAGTATCTGTTACACCTATCTATAACGACGATAGAACTGAAGTTTCTTTTGATTTATCAAAGGGGAAAAAAGCGTATCGTATCCAATATGACAGTGTGATAGATGAGGGAGATTCTGATTCAGGAAGAGCTACCTATAAAAATACAGCATCTATAACAAATAGAGGTTCAACACAAGAAGCGTCGAATAGTCAAACAGTAAACTGGGGTCCTCCTATTGAGAAGTCAGTAAAGTCAGATGGGTATGGAACCAAAGCTGAGTGGACGATTAAGTATAACTATAACCGAAAAAACATTGTGAAAGATAAAGCTATATTGACGGATGTTATAACAGGGGATCATAAAATCAATAATGTGAGCGACGTCAAGGTCTATAGTGAAGATAATGAACTGATCGATGCTAGCTTGTATCATGTAGACCTTAATTCTGATGGGAAAGGGTACACCCTATCATTTAACCAAGATATTGACAAAACACCTTACCAAATTAAATATACAACAGAGAAAACAGATTATTTTACGGAGGGTGGAAAAGTTAGCAACATTATTACAAGAAAAGATAATAATAAAACGAGCAGTGCATCATTTAATTACAGCAATCCAAGTATCGTGAAATCCACAACAGGAACAAACTACAATGCGAAAACTATTGATTGGAAAATAGATGTCAATAAAGATTCGTATGAAATGAATAACATTATTATCACTGATACCTATGAGGGTGTAGGTATGAAGTTTAAAGAAGGCTCTTTAAAAGTAATAGGCTTAAATGAAGATGAGTATGAATTTGAGGATCAGGGAAATACAGGTTTTACCTTCAAAGTTAAAGGAACAATCAGTAAGCCATTTACAATAACTTATACGACTGATTATGAAATTAAAGATATTGGTGCTAATGACAGGAAGTATATAAACAAAGCAGGCATCACTTGGGAAACCAATAGCAAAAACTATACATCAAACGCTGAAGCTACTGCCAGCATTAGAGAAGAACAAAAAGCAAACGGTTATAAGAAAGGCATTTATAACTATAAAGAGAAAACCTTTAAATGGACTGTTGGAATTAATTTCAATGGTAACACAATTGAGAATGCTATATTTAAAGATCAGTTACCAGAAGGTCATGTTGTAAGCCAGGTTGAAATAAAACCAGTAATTGTGAATCCGAATGGGACAGTTTCTCCAGATGAAGGTGGAACACCAATTACAAGTAAACCTGATTTGAAGGGTAATAAGATTGAAATTGCTCTAGGAAAGATTACAGGTTCCTATGAAATCACATATACATCTGAATTAGAAAATGGGATTTTCCCTGTTACCGTGGGTAATTATAGAGCGAAAAATACAGCAGAACTATTCGATGGTGAAAATAAAAATGCCAGTTGGACAGATGAGGTTACTGTCAATTATACAGATGAAACACTTTCAAAAGATGGGAAAGGGAAAAATGCTACATCACAAATTAATTGGAATTTGAAGTTAAATTATGGACAATCTAAATTATCTAATATATTTATTTCAGATGCAGTAGGAAAAGATGCAGATGGAAATCCAAATCAATTAATCTTAGAAGATTCCTTCAAAGTATACGAAGTTACTTTAGCGGGTGAATCAAAAAATAGCAAACCAGCTGAAACAAAAACTTTACTAGAAGATGGGTATATTGTAAGAGTAGATAATGCCGAAGGCTCATTTACACTTACATTTAATGAACCTATAACTAAAGCCTATTATATTGAATACAGCACTATTTTCTTAGGAGCACCAAATGATATTGTCGAGAATGGAGCAACTCTTCGTTATGATGGTATTACGACAGGAAAAGAAGAAGTAAAAACAAAGAAATTTAATTATTGGTTTAGTGGATCGGGATCTACAAAAAAAGTACCGTTACAGCTAAAAAAAGTAGATGAGGCTACGAATGAAGTTTTGCCAGGAGCAAAATTTGCTCTTTATAACAAAGACAAAATTAAGCTTACAGAAGGCACTACGAATGATAATGGCGAGCTGCTTTTCCCTGTAAAACTAGGTGAAGGGAAATATGATTTAAAAGAGATAGAAGCACCTACAGGATATCTAAAAAATTCGGCTAAAGAGATTGAGTTGAAAATAGCTTCTTTAAAAGACGGCATTCAATATGAAACTGTTACAAATAAAAAAATTCGTCAGGCAATTGAATTGACTAAAACAGATGCAGAAGGCACTCCACTTTCAGGTGTTGAATTTGAACTTAGACAAAAAGACGAATCAGGTGAGTACAAAGTAGTTACTGGCTACGAAAAATTAACAACCACCGAAGAAGGAAAAATTAATGTTGATGAGTTGGAGCCAGGAGATTATCAACTAGTTGAAACCAAAGCGCTATCTGGCTATTGGTTAGATCAAAAGCCAGTGGACTTCAAAGTGGTAAAGGATCAAACGGAACCGACAAAAGCAACCATGAAGAATGACAAACAGGGTGAGTTGATTGTAAAGAAAGTTGATGCAACTGATACGTCAAAACCATTAGCAGGAGCGGAGTTTGCGCTTTATGACGGAAATGTAGAAATTGCGAAAGCAGTAACAAACGAATCAGGTATTGCAACATTCTCTCCTATTAAATATGGTGAATACACACTGAAGGAAACAGAAGCACCCGCAGGTTATTTAATGAATAACGAAATTGCTATTGGTATAAAAGTGAAAATTGATTCACCAATTGTAGAGACAGAACCGATTAAAAATGAAAAAATCCTCAATGCGTTTAAATTAATTAAAAAGGATGAAGAAAACGGTAATTTCTTAGCAGGAGCGGAGTTTGATTTACTTTATAATGATAAAGATGAGATAGTAAAAGATAAAGAGGGCATAGAACTTAAAGGCCTTAAAACAAATCAAGACGGTGAAATTCAAGTTGGCCATCTTGAACCAGGGGATTATCGTCTGATCGAAACAAAAGCCCCGAAATATTATTTGTTAGACAAAAAAGAACATCCATTTACTATTACTAAAAATCAAACAAAGTTCACAGAGGTATTTGCTACAAACAAACGTGGTAAAGGGCAAATAAAAATTGAGAAAGTTGATGCTTCAGATCATTCTATTCTTTTAGATAATGTGGAATTTGAGCTAACAAATGAAAGGGGAACAGTTAAAAAAACTGCCACAACAGATAAGGGAATTGCAACATTCACAGATTTACCGTATGACACGTATACAATTGTGGAAACCAAAGCACCTTCTGACTATTTATTAGATTCAAAAGAAAAAACAATCGTTCTAGATTCAGAGAATCAAACAGACAATGCAATTGTTTCTAAAACGATTGAAAATAAAAAAGCGAATCGTTCAGTTTTGTTAACAAAATATAATGAAGATAAAACATTAAGACTTAAAGGTGCTATCTTTGAGTTAAGAAAAGCAACAAATAATGTGGATCAAAACAACTCTCCTATTTATGAAGTAGTAAAAGGAATTGATGTTGAAAAACTTACATCAGATGAAACTGG
This sequence comes from Rummeliibacillus stabekisii, assembly GCF_007988965.1. GTDB lineage: Bacteria > Bacillota > Bacilli > Bacillales_A > Planococcaceae > Rummeliibacillus > Rummeliibacillus stabekisii. Next base: position 22,240 of record NZ_BJVD01000002.1, on the reverse strand, counting down.
TCAAATTTTTCTAAAAGATTTGCCGATTGGAAAATATCAATTGGTTGAAATCAAGGCGCCTTCTGGCTATCAATTAAATCAAACGCCAATTGAATTTGATATTATGGATCAACAAAAAGAAACAGTTTATCGTGAAAAAACAAATAGCAGAATACCTTGGAATGGAGGAGGGTCACCAGGCGAACCAGAAAAGCCTACAACACCAGAACAACCAGGTGAACCAGAAAATCCAAGTAAACCGGAAGAGCCAACAAAACCAGAAGAACCAGGTAAACCCGAAAAACCAGGTGAGCCTGAAGAACCAACAAAGCCTGAAAAACCAGGAAAACCTGAACATCCAGACAACCCAGAACAACCAGATAATCCGGAAAAGCCTCATAAACCCGAGGATCCAAATAAGCCAGATCAGCCAAAAACATCATCCGATAAACCAAATGTGCCAGGAAATTCGAATAAACCTAATAAGTATACAAATACAACTCTTGAAACATTTGGAGGAAAAGCCTTGCCACAAACAGGTGAAGGGTATTCTCTAAACATGATAGTTGGAGGAATTGCCTCAAGTATACTGGGCCTTTGGATGATTCTTTATAGTTTTAGAAAAGTTAGAAAATCATTTGGTAAAAATAATTAGTTTTTTACTTAGGCACTTGCCACTATTAAAAGGTGGTAAGTGTTTTTTTGTTCAGTTTTTGTTCAGTGCTTTGATGGTAGGATTGTCAAGGTGTCCTAATGAAGGTTTCCGATAGAAAATTATTGTATGAAATGGAGTTGTTTTTTTAACAATTTTATATAGAATTTCCTGTAGTTTTTGCTATACTATGAAAGTTGAAATTGATTCGAAAGATACAATAGAGGAATTATTTCAAGTTAAATGGAAATTCGAATAGGACATTATGCTTATGACTGAAAAATAATTTTTATTAGAAAGTGTGTTTTAGGCATTAAGAATTATTGAGAGGAATATAATTAATAAACCCTATAAACCTAATGATAATAAGGGTTTCAAGGGCATGATAAGGAGCCGAAGTGCTTACTATGAAAATACGAGGAGAAACAGTATGAAAGTATTAATAACAGGAGGCTATGGTTTCATTGGTTCGCATGTAGCTGACCGCTTTCATAAAGAAGACCATGAAATATTTATTATTGATGATTTATCATCAGGCAAAAAAGAGAATATCACCTTTAAACACAAAGGATACGTACTTTCTGTTGATGATCCAAAATGTGAAGAAATTTTTAAAGCGGTCCGATTTGATATTGTCATTCACCTAGCGGCTCAAATAAGTGTCGTAAAATCCTTTAATAATCCTTTGTTAGATACAGAATCTAATGTTGTTGGGCTTGTAAATATATTATCACTTTCTCAAAAGTACCATGTGAAGAAGTTTATATTTGCTTCATCTGCAGCTGTATATGGTGTGAACGGTCAATTGCCTTTATCAGAAGAAGAGGAATGTGCACCAATATCACCATATGGAATCAGCAAATGGATTGGTGAAACGTATTGTGAAAAGTGGAACGAAATATATGGGTTTGAAACTGTGTGTTTTCGTTTTTCAAATGTATATGGTCCTCGTCAGAATAGTAAAGGCGAGGGTGGGGTCGTTTCTAAGTTTGTAAACAACACATTAAATAGCGAAGCACTGAAGATTTTCGGAGACGGCGAACAAACGAGAGATTTTATATATGTCGGCGATATTGCGGACGCTATATATAGGTCGACCAATGCTCCTATTAGTGGAGTCTTTAATCTATCCACAAACACAGAAACAAGCATTAATGACTTAGCACAGATCTTTCAGGATATACATGGAAAAGTAAAAGTAAATAGGCAGCCTGAAAAAGAAGGCGATATCCGTCACTCTGTTTTAAATAATAGGAAAATCATGGATGGCATCGATTGGAGTCCACTTTATGATATTAGGACAGGATTAGAAAAAACATATCAATGGGCTACAAGAGATCGGGCGCAAAAAGAAATAGCAGCTACTACTGTAGAAGCAACAGATAAGCCGAAGAATTTTGCGCATGTAGTAAAGCCTTTTAAAGCTTATATAGAAAATATAGTAGTTTTCCTTATTATCGCATGGTTTGAGCTGACAAATGATATATCTATTTTTAATACGACAGAAATTGGAGTTTTTTATATTATGATTTTTGGTGCTATGTATGGCATTAAACAATCTATCTTGTCTGTCGGATTATCAATCGGACTATTAACCATGGAGAAACTGTTTGACGGAAGAGAGTTTATATCATTATTGTATGATACATCATTTTTCTTCCAGATTGCCTTATTTTTATTTATCGGATTAGTAGTTGGCTACTCTGTACAACGTAAAACAAACCGCTTGCAAGAGCAGCGACAAAAAATGACTGAGCTGGAACAACGTTATGAGTTTTTAGAAGGCATTCATACAGAAACTCGAGAGGTTAAGGATGAGCTCCAAATGCGTCTATTGAATAGCGAAGATAGCTTTGGTGAAATTTATTCCATAATAAAAGAACTAGATGAATTAGAGCCGGAAAAGGTATTTTCAAAAGCTGTTCAAGTAGTAAAACAGGTGATGGACGCTGATAATGTATCAATTTATGTCTTTAATCGTAACCAAGCATTTTTAAGATTAGTAGCGAATACAAACTTCTCTCAATCAGCTCAAAAAAATTCGATTAAAGCAACTGAATATAAATATATACAGCATGTATTGCAAACAGGCACTATCTTTGTAAATAAAGAGTTGTGGCCGGATACGCCTATTATGGCAGCACCCATCTATCGCAACAATAAGATTTCTGCTGTGATTACAATCGACTGGATGGAATTTAAACACATGTCACTCTACCATGAAAATTTATTTAAAATCACAACAGAGCTTGCTGGTTCAGCATTAGATAGAGCATTGCGTTATATAGAGGCGACAGAGGCTAACCGATTTATTCCTGAAACGAATGTCTTATATCTAGAAGTATTTAAAAGCATATTAGAAAGCAAGAGGGAACAAAAAGATAAGTACGGTATGCCGTATGCAGTGCTTGAGGCTTTTGTTGTTCAGCAAGAGATAAGCGTTTATGCAAATAAATTATCAAATTTATTACGAGAAACGGATTACATTGGCATGTTAGACCAGAATCGGATGGGTGTCATTCTTTCGAATACAAATCGGAATGATGTGGAGTTAATTTTATCGCGTTTTGAGGCGAATCATATTTCTATGCGCTTGTTAGAAGGGGAAATGTAAAAATGCTGTACCTCTATCTTATTTATGTAATAGTCTCTGCTATTATCCTTGCGTTGGCTAAAAGAAATGTAAAGGAATGGCTTTTAGGTATGACGCTTGTGTCCTTTTTACCGTTAATTGGCTGGTTGTTACCTAGCATTTGGCCAAAAAAGTTTATTTCAAATGAAGGTAAATTTTTAGAGGATTATATGAATGAGCAAACGAATGATATAGAAATTGAATTATTAACAAAAGAAGAAAGTGTAAAGCGTGAAAAAGAATTGAATGTGATTCCGATTAAAGAAGCATTGGTTATCAATGATTTTACGACGAGAAGGAAATTGATGCTCGATGTTTTAAAGAAAGACACCATGCAATATATTGATGTGATCAAAATGGCAGTGCTAAATGAGGACTCGGAAACTTCTCACTTTGCTGTAGCTGCTGTCATGGAAGTGAAACGAAAATTATCTCTTTCACTTCAACGCTTTTCTGTTGAGTTTGAAAAGAATCAGCAGGACACAACGGTTGCTAGATCATATGCGCAGGTTGTGAAAGAGTATATGGCAAGCGGATTTTTAGATGATCAAACGTTAAAGAAGTATAAGTATATTTACATCCAAGCTGTAGGGATATTGATTGAACATGGGCAAGGTGAAACAGAGATTTATGAAGAGAAGATGAGCGTAGAAATGGAATTGCACGAATACCAAGAGGCTGAGAAGACAGGGCTTCAATACTTGGAGGCGTACCCTTTGCAAGAGGAGCCCTACCTGTTTCTGATGGAGTACTATTACAGAACAAAATCTAAAATGAAGATGCAGGAGATTTTAGATGAATTGATGAATTCAACAATCCAATTTTCCAATCGTGCTCTTACCGTCGTGAGATACTGGTCGGGAGGAAATAAGCATGAACTTCAAAAGTAAGGAATTAAGAAAAGTATATATTATTCTATTTCTTTTATTTGCCTGTGGTCTTTTACTCTTGTTTTCTCGTTCTCAAATCGTTTTGAAAGCCCAAAAAGCAGATCATCCACAAAGAAATCAATATTTGGCAACGTTGGAGAATCAGCGGAAGACACCTCAGCTAACCGGAGATAATTATTGTATAGCATATAATTCTTCAAGCGATTATAACAGGAAGCTAAAAGCGAATGCTGAAAAAGCGCTTGAAAATATGAAAAAGCGAACCACAATTTTTGATACGAAGGAACACCGAGTAAAGTTAAAGGATTGTAATACCACAATTCTTGCTACCGAGCATTTAAAAGATCTTGGTTCTGTAGAGACTATCGAAAAATATGTACAGAATGGTGGCTATGTCCTTTTTATGTCAGTCCTTAATCAGGATTCAGCATATCAAATTTTATATCGGAAGTTGGGTATCTCAAGTTTTGGAGATTATGTATCACCAAAAGGTATTCACCTTTTGTCAAATGTATTAATTGGAGAAAAAGGATATAAAGTCGACGATGATTTTATAACAAACGATTCGATCAGTCTGGACCTTGATGATCAAACAGAATTGCTTGCTGAAAGTGCAGATAAAACGCCGCTACTCTGGAAAAGTAAATATGGCGAAGGGGCTTTTATGGTTTTCAATGGGACCATCATGCAAGAAAAGATAAGTCGTGGTCTATTTACAGGTGCCTTAAGTCTATTAGTTCCTGATTATATTTATCCTGTGTTTAATGAAAAGCTGTTTTATATTGATGATTTTCCCGCACCTATTCCAAAAGGCAGGAATGTTGCTATATCAAAGGAATATCAGCGTGACATCCCATCTTTCTATAATGAAATTTGGTGGCCGAATATGCTGAAAACAGCGAAGAAGTATGGTTTTAAATACACTGGTGGGATTATCGAATCGTACACAGATGTAGTAACACCTCCTTTTGATAGTGTAGAAGATAAAGATAGCCATTACTTAATTGCCTTTGGTAGAGAATTATTAAAAAGCGGCGGAGAATTAGGCTTTCATGGATTTAATCATCAATCGCTTGTTTTAGACCCAAAAGTATCTTCAGTATATGGCTACAAGGTGTGGAAGGATGAAGAGGATATGTCGGATTCCATTCGTGAACTCAGCGCGTATGTAAGCAGGGCATTCCCAAATTACAAGATTACAAGCTATATTCCTCCTTCCAATGTACTGTCTGAAGAAGGAAGACGTGCTTTAAAGGCAGCTTGGCCAGATTTGACTGTCATAAGTTCTGTGTATAGGGAGGATATGACGGGGCTCGGCTATGTCCAAGAGTTTGAGGTTGCAAAAGATGGCATTATTGAAATGCCTCGAATTACATCAGGCTATTTTGAGAGCGGATTTGATCGGTGGTCAATCGCTAATACTGTTACAGAGTTAGGGTACTTTTCTCATTTTGCCCACCCCGATGATGTGATTAGTGAAGATCGCAGCAATAATCTTGGCTGGAAAGAGATGTATGATGAGTTTGATCAATACATGGCAAGAATTAAAGAAACGTATCCGTGGCTGCGTGCTAATACATCAACAGATGCAGCTTATGAAGTAGCCAATACGCTGCAAATGCAAGTAGAATGGAGAAATACGGAAAATCGTTTGGAAGGTCATATTAGCAACTATGCGCCGAACCAGTTTTATATCCTACGAACAGATAAGAAGCTGAATAGATTAGAGCATTGTGAAGCTATAAAGATTGATACACATACGTACTTAATAGAAGCAAAAAAGGCAGATTTCAAAATTGATTTGGGGGAATCCTGATATGCGCATATGCTTGATAGCTGAAGGATCTTATCCATATGTGGCGGGCGGTGTTTCTAGCTGGATTCACAGTCTTATGACAACGATGAAGGAGCATGAATTTATCATTTATGCTATAGGAGCAGAAACAAAACAAAAGGGACAGTATAAATACCAGCTGCCGCCAAATGTAGTGGAATTAAAAGAGATATTTTTAGATGAATATTTATATGAGAAAAAGAAATGGGGGAAAAGGTATAATCTTTCGACTGTACAGAAAGAGTCCCTCATCTCGTTAATCAATAATGATGTAAATGTGCCCTGGAACGAGTTATTTGATTTGATACGAAGCAAGAAGTTTTCTAATGTAGGCGAATTTTTATCAAGCAAGGATTATTATGATCTGGTCGAATTTATAGGGAAGAATGAATACACGCAAGCACCTTTCACTGAACTATATTGGACGATCAGCTCTATGTTGCTACCTCTCATATCCATTATCCAGCATGAGGTCCCTAAAGCGGATATCTACCATGCTGTCTCCACAGGATATGCAGGTGTAATAGGGACATTAGCCAAGCATCTATACCAGAAGCCATTGGTCCTGACAGAACATGGGATCTATTCGCGTGAAAGAGAAGAAGAAATTATTAAAGCAGATTGGGTTAAAGGATATTTCAAAGATATTTGGATTAACTACTTTTACACTTTATCAAGCTCTATTTATTATGCTGCAGACCAAGTCGTGACACTCTTCAACCGTAACAGAGAAATCGAAATAGAATTAGGCTGCCCTGATGAAAAAATTCGGCTTATTCCGAATGGTGTTGAGTGGAAGGATTATCAACAGCTAGAAGTAAAATCAGATACTCAACATATTCGAATTGGAGCAATCGTCAGGGTCGTGCCTATTAAAGATATTAAAACAATGATTCAAAGCTTTGCATTAGTAGAAAAGAAGGTTCCAAATGTTGAGCTCTATATCATGGGCCCTACTGATGAGGACTCTGAGTACTACGAGGAGTGCCTTCAATTGGTAGAAGCTCTCGAAATAAAAAATATTGTTTTTACAGGTTTAGTCAATATCAAAGACTTTTTAGGGCAAATAGACTTTTTCCTATTAACTAGTGTTAGTGAAGGCCAACCATTGGCTATTCTTGAAGGGTTAGCCTGTGGGAAACCCTTTGTATGCACAAATGTTGGTGGATGCAAAGAAATGCTGTTTGGCGGATTAGATGATGATTGTGGTCAGGCAGGATTTATTGCACCGGTTATGCATTATGAAGAAATTGCGCATTACATGATTGAACTATGCAATAAACCTGCATTACGCAGAGAATTTGGAAAGAATGGATTGGAACGAGTGAAACATTTTTATACCAGATCTGCTTTGATATCAAACTATCGACAATTATATCAATCGATAGGAGAGGAATAGACATGGCGGGAATTGGTTTTGAACTTCGAAAACTATATAGAGAACAGGGGCTTGTTCAAAATGTAAGAGCTTATGTATATTCTTCTGTCACTACGATTGGTCCAATGATCTTATGCTTAATTTTGATGTTTGCCCAACAAATGATGATGAAGGCGAACGGCAGCATATACTTAGAGAACGAGCTGTTTATTGCAACGATGGTTTATAGTTTTGTGTTCTCCATCATCATAACATCGGGATTTTCAATGAGCGCTACTAGATATGTTGCCGACATGGTGTACCAGAAGTCATTCAGCAAAATTATTTCAGCTTATTATGGAACTCTCATTGTTGTCGTGCCGCTAGCTGGAGTAATTGCTCTACTCTTTCTTTATAGTGTGGAAGAATCGATAGGCTATAAACTAGTTGCTTATTTGTTCTTTATAGAATTAGTGATTATTTGGCTACAAAATGTTTTTTTATCTGCCCTGAAAGACTATAAGAGAATAGTACGAGGGTTCGTGATCGGCGTTGTTATTTCAATATTAATTAGTCTCTTATTGTTCAAAGTGACAACACTACCACCCACAATTAGTGCTTTAGCTGGTATCGATATAGGATTCGCAGTAATAGTGGGAATGATTATGTTTCACTTTGAACGTGTTTTTCCAAGAGATCCTTCAAAAGATTACTTTGCCTTTTTAAAATATATCCGGAAGTATCCATCTATTTTCTTTAGTGGTCTGTTCGTGTATTCTGGCGTTTATATTCATAATTTTGTTTATTGGATATTCTCTGATCGTCATTTTATAGTGGCCGGCCGATTTGTCTTAATGCCATTTTATGATGTGCCAGTGTTTTACGCGTATATCTCTGTATTGTCGTCTCTCGTCTTATTTGTCGTGATGGTAGAAACCAAATTTTATGAAAGGTTTTTAAATTATTACCAAAACGTCGTGAACGGCGGCACATATGAGAGTATGAGCAAAGCAAAGAAGAAGCTTCGGGAAGTATTGATGCAACAGCTGACCTTCCTCGTAGAAGTCCAAGTGCTATTTACGGTTTTATCTATCGCTTTAGGTATTCTGTATTTGCCTAAGATTGGATTTACCATGGAACAACTGGATTTGTTCCTTATATTGTGTTTGGGATATGTCTTCTTTATCATTCTGTTTGTTATCTTGCATTTACTCATGTATTTTGATGATCGAAAGGGAGTTTTATTTATTAGTGGCTCATTTATACTAGTGAACGTTCTTTTGACGTTTGGCACTATGAAGATAAATTTTGATGGTGCAGGCATGTTTTTTGCGTCATTCTTTGTTTTATTCATTGCCATTTATCGGTTGCTTTATATTATTAAAAACTTAGATTACTATACCTTCTGTTCTCAGCCAGCTATTACGATGAGCAAGAAGAAGCAGGCTTTATCGCGTCCCTTAAAATCTCTTTCTCTTTTCGTTCTTTCTATTAGTGCGGCAATGTTGCTAACAGCCTGTTCCAAAGAGAGTCAGGCCGATAATAAGAAACAACAAGTGAAGAATGAGATAGAGGTCGAATCTGCGAAAAATAACGATAAGTTAGAAGATGATAAGCGTTTGTATGAAAAAGATCAAGATCACTCGATTAAAAATATGTATATTACCGTGTTGCCAGAAAAATCTAAAGGGTTAGATTGGTATAAACTCAATCGAAATACCAATCGCCAGAACAAAGACAAATTGGATATTATTTTTGCCGAAGGCACTGGTGGTGATAAAGGGGAATTTAGTGTAAATGAGGATGAACCTAATGCCAAAATAAGCCTTCGGGGGAACTCTTCACGAGAGGCTGCTCAGAAATCATATAAAATCAAATTGTTTGATAGTGCAGGTCTTTGGCAGCAACAACGCACAATTAATTTAAATAAACATATTGATGATCCAAGTCGTTTACGAAATAAATTGAGTTTTGACTTGATGGAAAAAATTCCACATATGACAAGCCTTCGTACGCAGTTTGTCCATTTGTATGTAAAGGATTTGACTGATGGAAACAAAAAGAAATATGAGGATTATGGTCTCTATACACAAATTGAGCAGCCGAATAAAAGGTTTCTTCGTACACATTTACTAGATCCGAATGGTTATTTATATAAGGTAACTTTCTTTGAATTTAATCGGTATCCTTATGAAATCAGAGTAAAAACAGACCCGAAATATGATAAACAAAAATTTGAATCTATTTTAGAGGTTAAAGGAAAAGATGACCCCGAAAAGTTGATTTCTATGTTGGATGATGTGAATAACGATAATATGCCAATAGAGGATGTTATTGAAAAACACTTTGATGTGGATAATTTGCTTACTTGGACCGCAATGAATATTCTCATGGACAATATGGATACGGATGCCAATAACTTCTTTCTTTATTCACCATTGAATTCTGATAAATGGTTTATCTTGCCGTGGGATTATGATGGCGGTTGGGAATTACAGCGAAGTGTTAATAGTATCCGACCTTACCAAGCAGGGATCAGTAACTATTGGGGAAATGTATTGTTAAATCGTTATTTTCGTTCAGAAAAAAATGTTCAAAGATTAACGGATAAAATTGAAGAGTTATCAAACCTAATCAATAAACGTACAGTGACTGCTCAAATGAATCAATATAAAGATCTAGTAAAGCCATTCGTCTTTAGCAGTCCAGATAAAAATTATTTGCCTATTGAAAATAAGCTTTATGAGAATGACTTAGACTTAATAAGAAATACACCGGATAGAGCTAAGAAAAGATATTATGCGGATATACAAAAACCGAAGCCTTTTTATACGGATGATGTAGAACAAAACGGTAAAAAATTGATCTTCACATGGGATGTTTCCTTTGATTTACAGGGCGATGATGTATTTTATACATTTACGGTTGCTAAAGACCCTTCTATGAAAAATATAGTTGCTACTAAGAAAGATATACGCACTAATAGAGTTGAATTAGACGATTTGGCTAAAGGTCATTATTTCTGGAAGGTATCAGTGAGGGATAGCAAGAACCATCAGCAAACCTCTTTTGATTTGTATACAGATGAAGAAGGAACAAATTATTACGGAATAAGAGATTTTGAGGTAGATTAATATGGATATTGCACAAAAGGTTTTTAGACACGAATTCAAATATTATCTCAACGCTTTGGAATATGTGGCATTACAAAAAAAGATTGCCAGTTTCTTACCGCTTGATTCCCATTCATTTGATGAAGAGGGGTATCTCATCTCAAGTTTATACTTTGATGGTATACATCAGCATTCACTGTATGACAAAAACAACGGCGTCCTCAATCGAGAGAAATATCGCATTCGTATTTATAATGGGAGCGATCAAAAGATTACGCTAGAGAGAAAAAGTAAGAATGGAGATTTTATATGTAAGGAAAATGCTCCTCTTTCTATGCAAGAGTACGAGGCCATTTTAAATGGGCATCCGGAGGTCTTGGCAGATAAAGAAGATGTATTGCTCAAGGACTTCTATGCCGCTTTAATGTATCGAAATTTCCAGCCAGTCGTTATTGTGAGTTATACACGAGAGCCATATGTGTATGAGCCTGGTAACGTAAGGATTACATTCGATAAAAAATTAAATGCTGCAGTCAATACTATTGATTTGTTCGATGAACATATGATTTCTCAGGAAGTATTATTGCCGGAACAAGTCATCATGGAAGTGAAATTTGACCATTTTTTACCTGATAGCATTCGTCAGTTATTGCAACCTGAGAGAATGCTGCGTTCTGCTATTTCTAAATATGTGCTATGCAGAGAAGCAACATTTCAAAACTTTAAATAGAAACTTGAGGGAAATTATATGAATGATACAATGGGTTTTCAAGATTTTTTTAAGAAAAGCATCCTTCATCTCGAATCTTTCGAGACGGTATCCTATATTGATATAGTACTAGGGTTAGCTTGTTCTTTTGGCATCGGGATGTTTATCTACTGGATTTATAAAAAATATTTCCGCGGTGTTGTCTATAGCTATAACTATAATGTTTCATTCGTTCTAATGACAATGATTACCACTTTAATCATTATGACCATCAGCTCAAATATTATCCTGTCACTGGGGATGGTAGGGGCTTTGAGTATTGTCCGTTTTAGAACAGCAGTTAAAGATCCATTAGATATAGCATATATGTTTTGGGCGATCGCAGCTGGTATTGCGACCGGGGCTAAAATGTATCCATTATCTATTATTGGTTCTCTTGCATTTGGTCTGGTCATTGCATGGTTGTCTAAGAAGAAAGCAAAACATGAAGTGTACTTGCTGATCATACGGCATACAGATGAAGCAACTGACGAGCTACGTGTATTATTGCGAAAACTAAATACAAAGCTAAAATCCAAAAGCATTCGTAACGGATTTACAGAGGTAACAGTGGAGATTAATTTAGTTGATGACAACACAGCTTTTCTGAGAGAAATTGACCAAATGAATGGTGTGCAGTCTTGCTCCTTAGTCAACTACACAGGCGACTACGCACAATAATGCATAAATTATATACAAACACAGCCTTATATGGAGGCTGTGTTTTTTACGGGTGTGAGCTTTTTTAGTAACCATTAATGGTATTATAGCGGTAGGAATATTTATAGAAAGGAGGAAACCGATATAGTTAATAATATCCGATTTTTATGGCGAGACAATACAATGGGTAGATGTCTTTCTTGCTTGATCATTGCTTGCCTAAGTCTCTTTATCTGGTGTATAGATGCCAGTGCAGAGACAACCACTTCTCGTATTTTTTATGTAGATAATAATGGGAATGACGAGAATAGCGGAACCATACATGAGCCTTGGAAAACAATACAAAAAGCCGCAAACAATACTGCACCTGGAGATCTTGTATATGTTAGGGGAGGTATTTATCCTGAGTTGGTCTCTATTAAAAATTCCGGCACAGCGGAAGATGGATATATTACGTTCAAGGCATATCCAGGAGAAACGCCAGTAATGGATATGAATGAGCAGGTGATAAAGAAAGGGAATTCAGCTTTCTTTACGATAAATGCAAATTACATTGTAATTGACGGATTTGAAATGAAGAACTTAATCACAAACGGTCCTGAATATTACCCGAACGGTATCCTAGTTATGAATCAGAGCCATCACATACGTCTCGTTCAAAATGATATTCATCATATTGAAAATCATTCGAAAAAAGGAAATGCACATGGGATATTGATTTACGGAAATGCCTCAGATCCTATTTCGGATATCACAATCAAGGACAACAATATCCACCATTTAATTCTGGGTAATAGTGAAGCATTAACACTGAACGGTAATGTAGAAAAGTTTACTATATCAGATAATGTAGTACATGATAATAATAATATTGGCATTGATATAGCGGGGTTTTATGGGACATGTACTGGGTGCATAGACCAAGCAAGAAATGGAACGATTAAAAACAATCGTGTCTATCTGAACAGTTCTAAAAAGAACCCATCCTACGCCGGGCACTATGCTGCAGGCGGTATTTATGTAGACGGAGGAAAAGCGGTTAAGATATTAAATAATATCGTATATAAAAATGATTTTGGGATAGAGCTTGCAAGCGAAAGAAAAGGGAAAACAACAAGTTCAGTAACGGTGAAGAATAATAATATCTTTAATAATAACGGGGCAGGTCTTCTATTAGGAGGGGCATATACCTCAAATGGTGGAGCAAGCAAAAATATCATTACAAGTAATGCCTTCTCTTTAAATGATATTAAGCATCAAGGCTATGGTGAGATTACTTTTCAAAAATATGCCAAAAAGAATCAGATTATAGACAATAAATTTTATATAAAGAAGAAATCGACGTCTATTGATCCCGCTCCGAAAAAAAATCCTGAAAACACTTTTAAAAATAACAAAACCTATTTTGAATTCTCCATTTTTCCAACCTATGAATATTTATCTCTATCTTTCTAGGATGCTTTAAATTTAATGTAATCAGGAACAATACATCCTAGCGTGAAAAAGCCAAACAAAGCAGAAGTTAATTTCTAATTGTTTGGCTTTTCATTTTGTTATTTTTCTCTTGAAAATTGTATTTGAAAAGCAGTCTTTCCATCTATTAGTAGATATAGCGGGACAAAAATTGGATAAAGACCAATGATTCAAAAAAGTAGTATAATAAAGTAGCTAAATACTTACTCAATATGATATAGTTCCTTTTTAGAACCATGGATTTCTTATATAGCAACGCTGGTAAGTTGCGATACATAGTTTTCTTTGAAAGGATTCAATTGTTTAAAAGAAGGAGAGAATATTGTTGAACAAGATAATTTTTGATGTAGATACAGGTATAGATGATGCAATGGCGATGGCATATGCAGTCAAAGCAAGCGAACTAGAGGTGCTTGCCTTTACGACTTGTTTTGGTAATGTGCCAGTGGAGGATGCAACCCGCAATACACTAACTGTACTAGAAAAGTTAGGAAAGCAGATACCGGTTTATCAAGGAGCGGCAGAGACCTTCGCACGTGGTGAGAAAACGCATTGGGCAAGGCATGTCCATGGTGAGGATGGATTAGGTAATAAAAGATCTGATGATATTTTGAATTTCCAGGCGGGAAGCCAATATGCACCTGATTTCATCATTGAACAGGTGAAAAAACACCCACATGAGATTACGATTATTGCTGTTGGACCGCTGACGAACATTGCGCTTGCTATCCAAAAAGATCCAGAAATTGTTTCGCTCGTGAAAGAAGTGGTCATCATGGGTGGTGCAGTAAGAGTACCAGGAAATACGACTCCATTTGCAGAAGCGAATATTCATGCGGATCCGGAAGCAGCAGAATTTGTTTTTGCTTCTGGTATTGAAGTGGTTCTTGTTGGGCTAGATGTAACCATGCAGACATTATTGCCAATTTCCAAGTTGCAAGAATGGCGTGAAACAGGAAAAGAGAGCGCTGCATTTTTGGCAGACATTACAGAGTTTTATATTGATTTTTATGAATCTACATATCCTGGCATTGGCGGCTGCGCGCTTCATGACCCACTAGCTGTAGGCGTTGTGATTGACCCAAGCTTTGTTAAAATGGAGTCCATCGAAGTAGGTGTCGTAACAGAAGGGGAAGAAGTCGGCAGAACCTTCGAGCAGTCAAATGGCGGACCAAAAATTCGCGTATGTACAGAAGTAGATGCAGATAGATTTGTAGAGCATTTTGTTAATCATACTGTATAACGATTTGAAAAAGGGGACCCTACACAGGTGTCCTCTTTTTCTGTCCTGTCTTCTCGACATTTGAGCAGTGCAACGTGTGAGAGTAGATGTCGTCCTATGCCTAGGAGGTGGATTTCTAGTGAAGTGGAAGAACAACTTGAAGAAGAAACAGGTTTTTATCTTTTGCCTGTTGCTTTTTTTATGTTTAGTTTCCATGGTTTTTGTAACGAATAACTATGGTGTATATGACCGACCAATTGCTAAAGTAGCCCATATGGAAGTCACGCATTCAGAAGCTGAGATAGATATGAATGGAAATAAAGATCGCCTGTATACGCAGAAGCTGATTGGTGAATTAAAAAATGGCAAACAAAAAGGAAAGAAAATCGAGTTAACGAATTCATACACGAAATCGAAGGCCTACGATCAAGCCTATAAAACGGGTGATGAGTTATTTATCACTATTGATAAGTCAAAAGGGAAGACCTTGAAGGGTACTATCCAAGATGTAAAACGCGATAAATATATGATGGCAGGTTTTTGGACGTTTCTCTTTGTTTTATACGGGATTGGGAAAAAACAGGGGCTATTCGCTGTCTTTAGCTTAGCTGTCAATATTGCTTTACTGGCAGGAGCTCTTGAAATATATGTACGAACTGGACAAAATCTATTACTTCTTTCGGGTTTATTGGTAATTCTCTTTACAGTTCTGTCGCTTTTGGTTATTAATGGGCCGAACCAAAAAACATATGCAGCCATTTTGACAACGTTGTTAGGGACCTTTGCTTCTATTAGCATTACACTGCTTGTCATGCGGCTGACTTCAGAAAACGGCCTTCGCTATGAAGAGATGCAGTTTTTGACACGACCCTATAAGACCGTGTTCATTGCAGGACTATTTATTGGAGCGCTTGGCGCCGTCATGGATGTTGCGATTACCATCACTTCTTCTATTTTTGAGTTGTGGGAGAAGAACCACGACATAACGATTCAGGCATTGAAAAAGTCTGGACTCGAAATTGGCAGAGATATCATGGGTACCATGACGAGCATTTTGTTTTTTGCATATATTAGCGGTTCTATTCCCATGTTGATTCTCTATTTAAAAAATGCACTTCCGCTAGGATACACGTTGTCCGTTAATCTTTCTTTAGAATTAACACGGGCTTTGGCAGGCGGCATAGGTATTGTGCTGGCGATTCCGATTGGCTTATATATTTCAATTTTTTTCATAAAGAGAAAGAGGGCTAATATATGAATACGATTGTAGTATTGGCAGCAATTTTACTTATTTTAATGATTCTTGTTGGAGGGGCAAAAGGGGCAAAATCCTTCATCGCGTTATTTTTGAATTTTATCGTCATTCTATTTACTGTTATCTTAATGTTAAATTCGCATAATAATCCGGTGGTTTTGACCTTGATTGCATGTATTGGCGTTAGTGCAATCAATCTCTTTTATATTAATGGCATTAACAACAAAACAGTGATTGCCTTCGTATCGACACTTATCACAATAAGTATTCTTCTTTTGCTTATTTATCTATTCGCCAAAAAAGCGATGATCCAAGGTTTCAGCGAAGAAGAAGAGGAGGGTATCAGTATATTTTCACTGCATATAGGAATAGATTTTGTGAAAGTAGCTGTATCATTAATCATTATCAGTACGCTTGGCGCCATTACCGATGTGGCAATCGCCATTTCTTCGCCGATAAGGGAAGTATTTCATCATAATCCGAAAATAAGCCGCCAGGAGCTTTTCAACTCAGGGATGGTCATTGGCAGAGATATATTGGGCTCTGATACGAATACACTTTTCTTCGCTTTCATTGGTGGCTACATGGCACTGCTACTATGGTTCCGTGATCTATCATATTCCTTTGGGGAAATCATTAATTCGAAAGTCTTCGGAGCGGAAATGCTGACGATTTTCTGTGGAGGTATCGGCATTGCGCTCATTATTCCGATAGCGGCAGGTCTTAATGCATGGTATATCACAAAATATGTACAAGGCGAAGAAACAAAACAATACGAATAGAAAAACTGTAATAAGCCTATCATTTCTAATGGAGATGAAGGCTTTTTCTTTATTGTTGGTGGATGACTAGGTTTCGCGTTTCAGTGCTATGCTTTGAAGGGTAGTAATGTACAAAGTGGTTAATTGGCTTCAGTTATTTTTGCGGAAGAATTCACTGCCAATTAACTGAAAAATTTATTTTTGTCTGTGACGAATTAAAGTCCTAAACACCTACTGTTTTCCATATAATAAACTGAATCATCACTCTCACCTGCCGCCGTACAAAAATCTTTAGAAAGAAGGGGAAAAGTTATATAATCAAGAAACACATTGGTGCAGCAGTGGAGGTGATTCTATTTGCAGCAAAAAATATTGCCGGCCATGTCGACGATGAAGGATTTTGAGAAGTTTTTAGCATCGCCCTTTGAAATAGGGGTATTTCTGGAGGTCCACATCTCTCAGCTGAAGAATATCCATAAAATGGCTAAAGAACATAATAAAAAAATGTTTTATCATATGGATTTAGTTCATGGACTAAAAAATGATGATTTTGGGACAACATATGTGTGCCAGGAATATAAACCATATGGACTGATTTCTACCAAATCAACCGTGATTACCACAGCCAAAAAAAATGGCGTAATCGCCGTGCAGAGAATTTTTTTAATTGACAGCCATGCGCTGGAGAAAAGCTATAAACTCATCGAGAAGATAGAACCCGATTTTATAGAAGTAATGCCTGGGGCCATGCCTCATATGATACGTGAGGTAAAAGACAGGTTGAACATTCCAATCTTTGCAGGTGGGCTAATCCGTACAGTGGAAGACGCAGAAAAGGCGCTTAATGCAGGGGCTTCTGCGATTACCACATCAGAGAAAGAAATATGGAAGCGCTTTTCCTAGAAGTTTGAAATGTAAAAATACTTGTTGACAGCGCTTTCTTTTACGATTAATATGTATTGTAAGTTAATAATCGTGAAGGAGATTGGGAGATCACAGGCAGTAGTAGCTCTTTTTGAGAAGCTATCTATGTCTATGGTCTCCCTTTTTCTTTTACACAAATTCATTCAAATAAAGGGGAGCGGTTAGTATGACACCATTTTGGGGTGAAATGTTAGGTACTATGATTTTGATTGTATTTGGTGCAGGGGTTTGCGCCGGTGCTAATCTAAACAAATCTTTCGCAAAAAACGGAGGATGGGTTGTCATTTCGTTGGCCTGGGGGCTTGCGGTGACAATGGGTGTATTTGCAGTCGGCAGTATAAGCGGCGCGCATTTAAACCCTGCTGTCACCATTGGCTTAGCGATGAACGGTGATTTTCCTTGGGCAGATGTACCAAAATATATTCTGGGTCAAATGATTGGAGCTATTTTAGGATCAGTGTTAATCTATCTTCATTATCTTCCACATTGGAAAGCAACAGATGATCCTGCCGCTAAATTAGGTGTATTTGCTACTGGACCAGCAATACCACATACATTTTCAAATCTTTTAAGCGAAATGATTGGTACATTTATTCTGGTGTTAGGCTTAGACTTTATTGGGGCGAACAAATTCTCAGAAGGGCTAAATCCATTAGCTGTAGGTTCCTTGATTGTCGTAATTGGGATGTCGCTTGGCGGAACTACAGGTTATGCGATCAATCCTGCCCGTGATCTCGGTCCTCGTATTGCTCATGCCATCTTACCGATTGCTGGTAAAGGCGGATCTAACTGGGGATATGCTTGGATTCCGGTTGTTGGGCCAATACTAGGTGGTTCACTCGGTGCACTTTTCTTTAAAGCAGCATTTAAAGGAGAGCTAACTGGTTTATTCTGGATTGTACTAATCGTGGTTATCGTGTTGCTTGTCCTGTGCTATATCTTTGGCGAGAAAGGGAAAATTGCACACGATCCCAAATCAGCTAAAATAAATGAATAAAAATATATAATGTTATCAGAGTTACTTAAGTCAATTACATCATACAATTTTAATAAACGAACGTTCTTTATCTATATTGTGTAGCAGAAGACGGCGACTCCGCGGGCACGCAAGAACGAAGTGATGAGAAGATATCCTACGGAGAGTGCGTCTGAAACGGAACGGTTATTGGCAGTAAATCACTGAAAGTGTTACGTAATTATTTTACCTATTTAAAATATGCATTGAGGGGGACATATCATGGAAAAGTACATTTTATCCTTGGATCAAGGAACTACTAGCTCTCGGGCTATTCTTTTTAATCATAAAGGAGAAATCGTTCATACAGCTCAAAAGGAATTTACACAATACTTCCCGCAACCAGGCTGGGTTGAGCATGACGCAAGCCAAATTTGGGGCTCTATCTTAGCGGTGATCGCATCTTGTTTATCCGAAGCAAACGTTAAACCAGAGCAAATCGCGGGTATCGGCATTACCAACCAACGTGAAACAACCGTTGTCTGGGATAAAGAGACAGGCAAACCGATTTACAATGCGATTGTTTGGCAATCACGTCAAACTAGCGGCATTTGCGAGGAATTAAAGGCTGCAGGACATAATGACCTATTCCGTGAGAAAACGGGTCTTCTGATTGATGCTTATTTCTCTGGCACGAAAGTAAAATGGATTCTTGATAATGTGGAAGGCGCACGTGAAAAAGCAGAAGCTGGAAAACTCTTATTCGGAACCATTGATACTTGGTTGATTTGGAAACTATCTGGCGGCAAAGCGCATGTAACAGATTACACGAATGCTTCTCGCACATTGATGTTTAACATCTATGACTTGGATTGGGATGAAGAGCTTCTTTCTATTCTGGATGTGCCAAAACAAATGCTTCCTGAAGTGCGTCCATCATCAGAAGTATATGCGAATACGGTAGATTACCACTTCTTTGGGCAAGAGATTCCGATTGCTGGTGCTGCAGGCGACCAACAGGCAGCGCTATTCGGCCAGGCATGCTTTGAACCAGGCATGGCGAAAAACACATATGGCACAGGCTGCTTTATGCTTATGAATACAGGTGAAAAACCTGTACCTTCTAAACATGGTCTTTTAACAACCATCGCATGGGGATTGAATGGAAAAGTGGAATATGCATTAGAGGGAAGTATCTTTGTTGCAGGTTCTGCAATCCAATGGTTACGTGATGGACTGCGAATGTTCAGAGATGCCGCTGACAGTGAAGAATACGCTACAAGTGTAGAATCTACTGATGGCGTTTATGTGGTACCTGCTTTTGTAGGTCTTGGTACTCCATATTGGGACAGCGATGTGCGAGGTGCAGTGTTCGGCCTAACTCGCGGAACATCCAAAGAGCATTTTGTACGCGCTACACTTGAATCACTTGCTTATCAAACGAAAGATGTTCTTTCATCTATGGAATCAGATTCAGGTATCGAGCTTAAAACATTGCGTGTAGACGGCGGAGCAGTGAAGAATAATTTCTTAATGGAATTCCAAAGTGATATTTTGAATGTGCCTGTAGAACGTCCCCACATTAATGAGACAACAGCTTTAGGCGCTGCATATTTAGCAGGTCTTGCTGTTGGTTTCTGGGACAATGAGGATGAGATTGCCCAACAATGGGCGATTGACCGGGCATTCGAGCCTACCATGGAAGAAGAAAGAAGAAATGACCTATACAATGGCTGGAAAAAAGCGATTCATGCAACAATGGCTTTTAAATAGTAACCACTTTTTAATGACAGCACATGTAGAAAATGATATAATAGAACCAAGTTAATAACAGGTTGGAGATTTGGAGAGGCCAAAGAAACATTTATTTATAAATGTTTTCTTTGGCCTCTTTTTATTTTATTCTCAGGAGGGTTTACTGTGGAATTTTCAAATAAAAATCGGCAAGAAATCAAGAAAGCAATGACAGATGTACAACATGATGTCCTCGTAATCGGTGGTGGAATTACAGGTGCCGGGATTGCGTTAGATGCATCAACACGTGGCATGAAAATAGCGCTAGTGGAAATGCAAGATTTTGCGGCAGGCACATCTAGCCGTTCAACTAAGTTAGTACATGGCGGTTTGCGCTATTTAAAACAACTGCAAGTCGGAGTAGTTGCAGAAGTAGGGAAAGAAAGAGCGATTGTTTATGAAAATGGCCCACATGTGACAACCCCTGAATGGATGTTGTTGCCATTCCATAAAGGGGGGACATTCGGCAGATATAGTACCTCTCTAGGTTTGAAAGTCTATGACTTTTTAGCAGGCGTAAAAAGATCTGAACGTAGAAAAATGCTATCAAAAGACGAAACGATCGAACGTGCACCACTTGTAAAAAAAGAAGACCTCATTGGCGGTGGCTATTATGTAGAATACCGGACAGACGATGCACGTTTAACAATGGAAACGATGAAAGAAGCTGTGAAGTTCGGCGCATTGGCATTGAATTATGCTCGTGTAGAAGAGCTTTCATATGAAAACGGAAAAATTATCGGTGTGATCGTTCGTGACCTTCTAACAGATGAAACATTTAACATCACAGCGAAAAAAATCGTCAATGCAGCAGGACCATGGGTAGATGATATTCGTGAAAAAGACCATTCAAAAAAAGGCAAAGTCCTGCAATTATCGAAAGGTGTTCACCTTGTGTTCGACCAATCAAAATTCCCATTGAAACAAGCTGTATATTTCGACACGCCAGACGGACGTATGGTGTTCGCGATTCCGCGTGAAGGAAAAACGTATGTGGGCACAACAGATACTTTCTATAATAAAGAAAAGGCAACACCACGCATGACAACAGAGGATAGAAACTATATCATCAAAGCGATAAACTATATGTTCCCGACTGTTGGCATAAAAGATGATGATGTCGAATCTAGCTGGGCTGGCGTTCGTCCACTGATTTATCAAGAAGGAAAAAATGCGTCTGAGATATCCCGAAAAGATGAAATTTGGGAATCTCAATCTGGCCTAATCACCATTGCAGGCGGTAAATTGACAGGCTATCGTAAAATGGCTGAAAATGTAGTCGATCTTGTGGCTAAGAAATTTGCAACAGAAGAAAATCGTCAATTCCCAGGCACAAAAACAAAACATCTTCCATTATCAGGCGGACATGTTGGCGGTTCAAAAGGTTTCCAAACCTTTATGGCCAATCAGCTTAAAAATGGTATCGATGCAGGATTAACTGAAAAAGAATCGAACGATATAGTACGTAAATATGGTTCAAATGCGGAAATTTTATTTGAAATTGCCCGTACGAAAAAAGAGGAAGCAAAAGATTGTGGCTTGCCTCTTGGCCTATTCTCTATGCTTGTATATGCAATCGAGCACGAAATGGCTGTAACGCCGCTCGACTTTTTCTTAAGACGAACAGGTTTCCTTCTATTCTCAATAGATACTGTGAGACAATCAAAAGAAAGAGTTATTCATTATATGCAAACAGTCTTTGGTTGGTCTGAAGAAGAGAAAGCACGTCTTGAGGAAGAGCTAGAACGCGAATTGAATTTTGCAGTGATTCCAGCAGATTTACAAAAATAATAATCACATTGAAACTATGAAAATCTCCATCTTCTAAAAAGATGGAGACTTTTTTGTTGGATGGAATACTGTCAAAAATCTATCACACCTTTTCTATTTACACTTTATAAATGGTGTAAATACTAACAAATTGACCTATCAATAAATGGTGTAAATACTAACAAATTGACCTATCAATAAATGGTGTAAATACTAACAAA
>NZ_BJVD01000001.1 GCF_007988965.1 Rummeliibacillus stabekisii | reverse complement strand
AATACTAACAAATTGACCTATCAATAAATGGTGTAAATACTAACAAATTGACCTATCAATAAATGGTGTAAATACTAACAAATTGACCTATCTTAGTCAAGATACATCTCAATCTAATGCGTGTCGAATTCTAGCGGAATTTTGGTTACGGAATATATTTCCAAAATTTTGAATAAAAGCTATGATTCATATGACTATGTTTTTAGGAGGGGAAATGTTGAAATCATTTTATCAGAAACTCGCTGTTCTAGGTGTCAGTACTGGCCTTATGGCTTCTACTATCATGCCAACTTGGACAGCGGCAGTAAGCAAGCCATTTAGTAGTACAAATCTTTCTAAGTTCGAGGCGAAGGGAATCCACTCAGGAGATACCGAAAAGCAAAACCCATTGAGCAAGGATACACTCGTTATTAAATTTGATAAGCCTCTGACAGCAACAGAGCACAAACTTGCAGGTGGCACAGTCGTAAAGCAGTTTTCGAACCTGCACTATGCCGTAGTAAAAGTGAAGGACAAGAAAAACCTGTATAAAGTGATTCAAAAATATCAAAAACTTCAGAAGGTCCAGTCTATCGGCCCAAGTGTTAACTATCAGACAATGGGGAATACCGACCCGAAAGCTGCAGAGCAGTATCATCTCTCTATGTTAAATATCGCCAAAGCCCAGCAGCTAGCGGGTAAAACCAAAGTGACTGTAGCGGTCATTGATACAGGTATTGACACAAAACATCCAGATCTAAAGGGCTTATTTTTGCCTGGCTATAACGCCCTGGACCCAATGCATCAGCCTGCAACAGATAATCATGGAACACATGTGGCCGGGATTATAGCAGCCAATAAAAATAACGGAATTGGTGGATACGGGATAAATCCAAATGTCAAAATCCTGCCGATAGATGTGTTTGAACGTTGGGGTGCCAGTGACTATAGCATAGCTGAAGGGATTTTACATGCAGTTAAAAAGGGCGCAAAGGTAATTAATATGAGTCTTGGTGGTCCAATGCCCTCACCTTTAATCGAAGAAGCGATCAATAAAGCGAATGAAAAAGGCGTGGTCGTCGTGGCGTCTGCGGGCAACTCTGGAGATGATTGGGTGAATTATCCGGCTGGCTATGAAGGCGTCATCAGCGTAGGAGCTGTGGATAGCCGAAAAAAATTAGCGGATTATTCGAGTTACGGAACTTCTGTTGATCTTGTCGCCCCAGGAGATGAAATTTACAGCACTTTTTATGAGGCAGAGAAGAAATCAAGCTTCCAAAAAATGAGCGGTACTTCTATGGCTTCGCCAATGGTAGCAGGTGCCGCTGCTTTATTGCTGTCCAAATATCCAAAATTAACGCCGTCACAAGTCGAGTATATTTTAGAGCAAAGCGCGACAGACTTAGGTCCAGCAGGTTTTGACGAGAAATATGCGAACGGTCTCCTGAATGTTGTAGAAGCGATGAAATTTAACACTAAGAAAGTTCCTACATTTGTAAAGGAAAAGTGGAATCAGCAGGAAATAGTTAACAATGCTCAAAAAGTAGAAAGCAACGATAAGATAAAAATAGATGGCCAGATAACGAAGCCTTTTGAACAAAAATGGATCCAGTTTAAGGTTGAAGAAGGTGACTCGATTCAAGCTGTGCTAGAAGGTGCTGCCCAGTATGATTATAAAATGATGATCCATTTCTATGGGGATAACAAAAAAGAAACTATGGACGTAAACAGCACCGGAGCTGGCAAGTCGGAAGGAAAGCTTGTAAAGGCGCCATTTTCAGGAACTGTGGCTATTGGCGTGAAAGATGTAAACGGTAGTTATGACAGCACATCAAAAAAACAATCTCATTATTCATTGTCCGTTGAAAAAACGAAGGAACTCCCTAAGGACGATTCATCTGTAGTAAATATGGTAGCTATAGATGCACTCCCATTCGAATCGAAAGAGGGCTATACATTCATCGGTGAGAAAGGCGATAATGATTACTATACTTTCAAAGTTGAGGAGAAACAAGCGGTTAAGATTACGACAACTGGAGTGCCAGGTGTGAATCCAAGCATGAGCTTGTATCAATTGGAACAAATATTGTCGCCTGATGAGGAAATAACAGAAGAAGAAAAGGCAAAATTGCTTAAGAAGGTACTAGAGGATAAAGAATTGCTTGAACCAATTGCTTATGCCAATAATGGTGGTACAAGTGAAGGTGATAAGCTTACTTATTCAGCTGAGCCGGGAACCTATATCCTTAAAGTCTCCAATAAACCAAGCAATTACTTTGGCCTTTTTGACTTCTTTATGGGTATGGAGATTTCAGAATCCAATACATCCGTTGAACAATCGATTATTCCTTATGGATTAAAAATAGAAACGAAAGTGCTCCCAGAGGATGAGGATAACTATCCGAAAATGGAAGATAAAGAATCTACTGAAGAAACAGATGGAACTGAAAGCCTACAAACAGATGCGCTTGCCAAACAACGAGCAGCACTTGCGGAGGCAGAAGAACAAGAGTCAGAAGAACAAGAGTCAGAAGATCCGCAAACAGAAGATCCTAATGAATATGTTCAGGGGATACTTGATAGCGCAAGACCTTACTCTATGATTGGGGAGACATCCGCTTATTTGCAAAACAACATGGATGAGGATTGGTATATCATCAAACCAGAACAAACAGCCATCTTTAAATTTACGTTAGAAAATAAAGATAATGAGATTCCAATGATGGATATATATCAGCTTGATGAGGAGAAAAATGAAAAAGGTGAAAAAATATTAAACTTAAATAACCTTGGTGATAACATTGATTGGGGCAGTAGTTTAATCTCAACCAAGAAGAATTTCTATACAGGTTTTAAAAAAGGCAAGACATATTTAGTGAATATCCAATCGAATTACTTTAATGATTCTAATAGTATTTCGTTTGAACCGTACAAGCTAAGCTCTAAGGTAAGGCTCTCCGGAGTAGAGGATCAATATGAAGACAATGATTCATTTGAGAATGTGAAAAATTTACCTGGAGCATCGTTTAAAGGGAATTTTGCAATGCCATATGATAGGGATATTTTTTATTATCAGGCAAAGAAAACGGAGTTAATCGGTGTTACCATTGATGAGCACACCATTACAGATACCATGAAAGCAACATATGCAAAGGATTTATTAAGCATGTATGCAGGTGTGACAGTTATAATTGAAGACCGAAATAATAATAGAAAAATAGATGAAGAAGAATATAATTATGTACATGTCATTGACAAGGGTATTTGGGGTCATTTATATGGGTCATTTAACGCTAAAAAGGGAAAAAATTATTTCATTATGATGGAACCAATGATGAATGGTAATGTTCCAATGTCTATTGTCCCTTACACATTTACACTTGCTTCAGCACCCACGAAGGATGAAGATGCTGGCTCAGTTGTGAAGAAAAATATCCCGTCTAAGCCACTTAAGCTGAAAGGAACAAAGGTGAAAACTGCCACAGGCTACTTCAATGCAGGTATCACAAAGGGAGATAGCGACTGGTATGAATATAATGTAACGAAAAATACCAAAGGGGTCATCAAGCTATCTGCTGGCCAAGAAATTGATGGTGTCATTTCTGTTTATAAAAATGGAAAACTAGTATTTAAGTCAGATTACTATTCTAGCGGCGATGCAGAAATCACCCCATTTAATCTGAAAAAAGGCAGATATCATATCAAGGTGAATGATGTAAATGGCAATGCTAGCATGAAGCCATATAAACTAAGCATTTCAACTAATAAATAAAAATTAAAAAGTCTTCAATCTCTAAAGAGGTTGAAGACTTTTTTAGTAGAAGTATATATTTGATAGATTGTAATTTGCGGAAGTGGAAATAACGAAGACTCCTGCGGGATAGCGAGACAGACGAGACCCCACAGCGTAGCGAGGAGGCTCGGCGCTCGCCCGCGGAAAGCGTAGTTAATTCCACTTCTTCACAAGTTCAAATTAGTACTTTAAAGTTTTCAGAGGTTTTAATCCCTATTCTTTAATATTAGCCTTTTTTACGAAACAGACTAATTAGTGCTAGTAAAAGAGCTACTGCAGATAGTGTAATTGGAAGCCAATTGGAGGAATCGTTTGTGCTTGTTTCAGCTTTTGCTTCCGTTGTTTTGGCTTCGCTTTGAGCATTAGCCTTATTATGTCCTGCTTCTGCATCGCCTTTGTTGATCGTAGTCACAGAAGCGGGCTCATCTGAATCAGGAGCGCCTGTCCATTTTACTACAGAACCATCTTTATAGGTTTGTAACGCATTCCAGCTCACTTCTCCTGGTTTGCTTGGATTCGCACCAATAAAGGCGAATTCCATAAATTCGTTGGCTTTAATTCCAGCTTTTTTAGCTGTCCAAATAACTGAGCTGACTTGTCCATCCTTATCTTTTTTAAGTTCATAACCCCAATCAGGTATTGGCATAACAGAGACAAGGCTGACCCCTTTAGGAACCTTTAATTCTACTTTAGTTGTGTTGATATCCTTTTCAACAGGTACACGCATTGTATACTTCTCATATGCATTTGTTGTTGATTCCTTTGGTTGTACAGAGACATGAGCATCCGCTGTATAAGTAAATCCCATTAAAATTGATGTAGCTAATATAGGGGTTAACCATTTTTTCTTTGTTTTCATTTTTATCTTCTCCTATTATTAATTATTTGCACTGCTGATTGAGACTTGATCAGTCCATTCCGTGGTTTTTCCACCAGGGTAGTTGGCTGTGATACTGTAACGATAGTTGCCGGACATCACGAAAGGAAGTGAGACCTGATAGTTTCCGGTATCCATTTCTTTGGCAGGATAAGGACCGGCCTTCATATCATGATCGGTCATAAAGATTGTAACGCTCACATCTTTTGGTTTTTTCCCTTTTAGCGGAGGTATTTCGATCGTCATTGTTTTATTGCCGGCATGCAAATTTTTCATATGAACTTGGACTGTTGACTCCGATGCTGTCAAAGCTTTATCATACGAAGTTTTTGGCAGGGGATAAGCTGATTGGCTTAACCAAACACCAAGTAATATAAGAACAATACCGATCAACCATTCTGTGCGAATTAGACGGAAAGTAGAAAATTCTCCGTTTTTCTTCCATTTAAGTGTTTGCACAAGTGCCAAGCAAAGCATTAGAAGAGTAAGCACAATTTTGCAAAGAAGCAATGTGCTCCAATTCATCCATCCTTCAAATATAGCTTTCCAACTGGTTTGGAAAAATACCATGGCTATTCCGGAAAGGATGACTAACCCGGAAAAGACAAGAACTCGATTGACGAAGAAGGTTCTAAATTCTTCCCAATGAACTTTTCCTTTGCGTCTAATTAAAATCATGTACAAAAGTGCGCCTAACCATAGGCTTATGCCTAGTTGGTGAATAATACGCGGAATCAATGCAGCATATGGATGTGCCAGACCCCATACATGTCCTCCAAACGCTGGCGTGATGGCCAATGCTAGCCACAAGATAATATACCAGCCTCGCACCATACCAGGAATCAAGAGAAGTAGAATGCAAGCTAATTGTGCAAATAACATCAGCACAAATGGGAAGTGCAGCAATAGATCCCATCTTCCTTTAAACATAGCTTGTACCAATCCAGGTGGGAGTGAATTTACGTAAGCCACTAATTCGGCTGCACTCGCTACCAGTAGGATTGGATAAATCCAGTTGAATTTAGTGATTAACTGACGAAGAGCAGGATAGTTGCGTCTCTCCGCCCAAAGGCTAAATATGTAGACACCTGCTAGTAAGACAATAGCGCCTTGTGCAACCGTACGGAAAATAATCAGCAGTACACCGCTTGTTTGATTGCCATCTGCGATTGCGTTTGCTCCATTACTAGTTGCTTTGCCAACTGAAAAGTAGTAAGAACCGCTGACAGGATGACCATCTAATGACACCACACTCCATTGAACGGTGTAAGTTCCTTTTTTTAACTTAGGAAGTGAAAAAGAAAGATTAGCTGAACGCTCACTGTTACTTTCTGGTTGATGTGTAAAGACAGGCAATGAGTTTCGGTCATAAATAGTAACATTCGCTAAGTCTAATTCTACCGGCTCATTAAAGCGCAACTTTAATGTGGTTGGTGATTTTTCAGTTACAGCTTTTTCAGCAGGTATCGATTCGATAAGGGCAGAATGTGCATCGGCAGTAGGCATCCCAAAAAGGGGAAGCAACAAGGCTATGGAAGCTACTATGAACAACGCCAATTGGGCAATATATTTTTTAAAAATAGCAAACTCCCCCTAGCAATCTGAACAGCAATCATTATTGCTGCCATTCATTTTTTGAGAGACTTGTTGCATAGCTTCTTCAAACGAATACACTTTACCACCAAAACCTTTTACAAAGTTCTCTGCATGCTCACGCCATTGAAAGGGAAGTACTTGAGGTTGGCAGCATCCTAAATTCAGAGATGTGTCCATCACATACCATGCCATAGGTGCACTAATTGTTGTTTGGGTAAGAAAGTCTGGGCAAATAGCTTGCATGGTTTCCTCTGCAAGCTGTTGATGGCGAAGCAGTCCGCAATGTGTACAACAAGCCATTTCAATCTGGTTATTGCTTAAAATTAATCGATAGGCTAACTTATCATTTATACTTTTGTGGCATAGTACACAGAGATTCGAGTTAGTGCTATTGGAAGCTTGGTATGATGGAGCAAGACAAATGCCTCCAAACGTTTTTTCGACCATGCCCTCCTGAATCAATGGCTTTACATCACGATGAATGGTCATTTCGGAAACATTCAATAGCTCACTTAACTCTGTAATCTTCAAATGTTTTCTTTCACTGATTAATTCTTTTATGCGCTTTTGTCGTTCAAGCGGCAACATGATATCCCCTCCTGTTATAGTATTGATAATTTATAACAAAAATAAACATTTTATAACATGATAATTGTAAGTGCAATAACAATAAAAATCAACGAGATAGTCTGATTGTTTACTGCTTTATTATTAAAATAGAAACTTTTTGTGACAGGGAAGTATATATTCGCCCTATTTACAACGGCTAAATTAAATTGTACTCTCATATGCGGGTAATTTACTTTTTAAAATATACTCTTTTCTAATGTAGAAACACTAGATATCATCAATGTCATACTGTAAAATAAACTAACGATATAATCGACAGAATATTCGAAAGTTATTGAAGGTCAAACTATGGAGGGGTTGCAAAATGGCAAATTCTATAACGGATCACATTGGAAGGCATATAACTGTTCCTGACTCTCCTAAACGAATACTCTCTATTTGCCCAGCCATTACGGAAACTCTTTTTTCATTAGGGCTTGACGAAATGATTGTAGGACGCACAAAATATTGTATATTTCCAAAAGGAAAAGTAGAAAATATCCCCATCGTTGGCGGCACAAAAGAGGTTAAGATTGAAACTATCCGTGATTTGCAGCCGGATTTAATTTTGGCAGAAAAAGAAGAAAATACGAGAGACATTGTGCTTGCATTAGAAGAGATTGCCCCAGTTTTCGTCACAGAGGTACAGAGTACAGACGATGCATATCGGTTGATTGAAACACTTGGGTCATTGACCAATCGAAAGAAGCAGGCTCATGAGCTGCTTACCTCATGTCAAAATGTTTTTCCTACACCTACAGGGGATCAAACGCTTAAAGCGGCCTATATAATTTGGCGAAAGCCATATATGGCCGTTGGCGGAACAACGTATATTGATGATGTCTTAAGGATATTAGGGTTCGAAAATCCCTTTACGAAGAAAGAATCAAGATACCCTGAGGTTACAAACGAAGAACTTGCAGAGGCTAATCTTGATGTCCTTCTGCTTGCTTCTGAACCTTTTCCATTTCAAGAAAAGCATATAGCAGAATTTCGTAAGTTCCTTCCAAAGGTCAAAATTCTTTTAGTAGATGGTGAGATGTTTTGGTATGGCGCAAAGATGCTGGAGGCTTCTGAATATCTGAAGGACGTAAAAAGAAGAGCTATCTCTGTCAGAGATTAGTAAAGTAAATGAATTAGGAAGGTTTTGAGCAAAATGAATCCCAAAATTGATGAATATATAAACAGTGCGACCCTTTGGCAAGAGGAAATGAAATTGCTGAGAGAAATAATTCTATCCTGTGGCCTTACGGAAGAATGGAAGTGGCGGATTCCTTGCTACACGATGGATGATAACAATATCGTTATGATTCAGGCATTTAAAAAATATTGTGCACTGGGCTTCTTTAAAGGCTCCTTATTAAAAGATCCCAATGGCATCTTAGTCAAACCAGGGGAGAATACACAAGGTGGTCGCCAAATTCGATTTGCTAATGTCATAGAGATGGAGTCTATGAAAGACACGGTAAAAGCATATATCTTTGAAGCAATTGAAGTGGAAAAGGCCGGCATGAAGGTAGCTCCCAAAAAAGAAGAAGTAGAGATGCCAGAAGAATTAAAAACAAAATTTGTTGAAATGCCAGCTTTAAAAGCATCTTTTGAGTCATTAACGCCTGGACGACAAAGAGCCTATATCATGCATTTTTCAGCTGCCAAACAATCAAAAACGCGAGATGCCAGGATAACAAAGAATATCGAAAGAATTCTTAGCGGTAAAGGATTGAACGATTGTATATGTGGCATGTCAA
Source organism: Rummeliibacillus stabekisii (assembly GCF_007988965.1). Taxonomy (GTDB): domain Bacteria; phylum Bacillota; class Bacilli; order Bacillales_A; family Planococcaceae; genus Rummeliibacillus; species Rummeliibacillus stabekisii. The sequence continues at coordinate 1,179,136 of NZ_BJVD01000001.1, read as the reverse complement.
AAAAAATGCCGAATTGCGATGGTTCACACAAGTTTATATAAGGTTATTGAAAAATAAACAATGAATCTGTCGAATAATAAAGGGTTTTGGACTTCTAGAGAAGAATGAAATAAAAACTAAAATACTGAATGAGGTGCTGAGGAAATGAGAGCATGGAAATCGCACGAGCACATTGAAGTAATCTTCGACGAATCTCAGAAACACCGTCTAAAACTCACTTGTACATGGGATGAAGATTTGCCGGATTGTTTATATATTATGTTAAATCCGAGTTCTATTGATTTGGACAAATGTGACCACACGATTGATCGTTGCATTAAGATTGCCGAATTTAATGGTTATGGCTCAATCAGTATTGTTAATTTATTTTCTTTACGCACCGCTAAAACAGAAGAGTTGCTAGGGGCAGAAATACGTTCTATTCCTCAAAATCTTTGGACGATCAAGAAGTCGATTGATAAAGCTCATATTGTGGTGGCAGCATGGGGCTCAAAAGGGGGATGGTTCAATGCCAACTATCCTATTTTGAAATACTTAGAAGAGACAGGAAAAAAAGCGCACCTTCTAGATGCTAATAGTTTCGGCTGTCCTATGCATCCATCGTTCATTAAAACGATGACTTATTTTAAGGAATATCAATTTCATGAAAAGATAGGCCTGTCATCATAATTTTTCAACGGTTGGAAAATTTCAATAACCATAAAACTATAAAGACCAAAGATTTAGTCTCCAGCCTGTTAAAAGGTTGGGGATTGTTTGCGTTCGGAATAGTAAAAGTTCTTTAAATCTTTCATTTAAAACCCCTTATCCACAGTAGTTCTGGCTAACTACCAGTTTTTCACTGTGAATAAGGGGTCTACTATTCTTCCACTCTATGCAATTGCTGATCTGCGAATTCTTTGTAAAGAGGATGTGATTGATAGAGCTCCTCATGTGTACCGCTTCCTGTGATTTTACCTTTTTCAAGAAAAATAATCTGATCTGAATCAATAACTGTTGAGAGACGGTGTGCGATGACAATAGTGGTTCGACCATTCATTAGGTCGTCTAATGCTTGTTGCACAACCTTCTCCGATTTGCTGTCAAGGCTAGATGTCGCTTCATCTAGCATCAAAATTTCTGGATTTCTTAAAAACGCTCGTGCAATGGCAATACGTTGACGTTGGCCGCCAGAAAGTTTCATTCCTCTTTCGCCAACTTCTGTACTATAGCCATTTGGGAGATCCGCGATAAATTGATCGGCATAAGCCATTTTAGCGACAGTCTGAATCTCCTCGTCGGTCACCTCACGCATCAAACCATAGCAGATATTATCCCGTATAGTCCCAGACACAATCGGGCTTTCTTGTGATACATAACCGATATGGCTTCGCCAAGAGGCAAGGGTGAAATCGTTGATTGATTTATCGCCAATGGTAATACGTCCACTATTGGGCTGGTAGTAACGTTCAAAGAGAGAGAACAGGGTTGTTTTACCGCTTCCGCTAGGTCCGACAATAGCGGTTACTTTTCCTGACTGGATAGTAAAGTTTATATCATGTAAGATAGTATCCTTTTCATTGTAGCTGTAGTTGACATGTTCCACTTTTAAATCTGCATTTACCTGTTCAACATCATCTGTAGCATTCGGTTCTGGGGCTAATTCAAGAATATCAATGATTCGTTCTGTGGCACCTGTAGCTTTTTGGAAGTGAGTGAAAAATGACGCCATTTGGGCCATTGGCATAATGATCTGAAACAAATACATGATGAATGCTACTAAAGAGCCCGCTGTTAACGCACCGGATGAAACACGCATGCCGCCATAACCCAGTAGCAGAACAAGAAGTGTCATCATGACAAGGCTAATGATTGGGCCAATTAACGATTGGACTTTAGCTTCTCTTAAACCAAAATTGAATAAGTTGGTAATGCCTCGACGCCCATTCGCATATTCAACTTCTTCAGCATTGGAAGATTTAACAAGTCGAATTTCAGATAAGACCTGCTGAAGGACAGCGGTGAATTTTGCCGTTTCATCCTGTGTTCCTTTAGCGATTTTGTACATTTTTTTACCAAGTGGAACAAGTATAGCAGCCGCAATCGGTATTGCAATGAACATCACAAGTGTCATTTTCCAATCTAAAATAAAGAGAACGATAATAGAACCCACAATGGAAATAATACCTGCAACAAAGTTTGCTAAGTGGTCAGAGATGAGATCTTTCACAACCGATGTATCATTCGTCATTCGGCTAACTGTCTCGCCAGAAGGGTGTTCATCAAAATAACTGACAGGCAATACAAGTAGCTTCTTCCAAAGCCTATCTCGAATGCTCGCCACAACTGTTTGACCAATACGATTCAATAAATAAATGGAGAAACCGCTTGCCAATGCCTGAGCAAGGATCGCTACGACTAGGAAGGATACACTTTTTGCGTTGATGGCGCTAATTGAAAAATCATTCACCAGGTTTTTAGTGAAAAGTGGTACGAGCAAGCCTACACCTGTCGTAACTAGACTTAGCAGGATGGCTATGCTGATTAAGAGTTTTGGCGGGTTCGCTTGTTGTACAAGCTGAAGAAACGGACGCCAGCCTTTTTGATTCTTTTCTTGTTTCATAGAGTAGTGTTCCTTTCTCTCATAGTAATAAAATTATATACATCTTTTCAGTGTGTGTCAGGCAGCAGGGATTGAATAAAATTTAATCAAAAGGTAATTTGCAAAAGGTAGCGTGTAACTTTATATCGAAATATCTGGAAAACAGTATTTCTTCACTTTTGACAAAAAGTGATTTTGCTTGAAAATGCCAATTTAAACCTATAGTATGGGTAGTAGATTCCAACAAAGATCTTTTAATAACAAAAACTGTACTATTTTAGATAGATTAAGTATTTATTTGCTTAAATAAAGGATTAGAGTATTTAAATGAAGAATTTATATAATAAATACACTAAGGGGGGAGTTTATGAGAATCAATTTGATAAATGAGTATTTTTCGTAAAAACAGACGAAGATTGACGAATAATCTCGATTTTATAGTGTTTAGGAAGACGTAAATCCTTTTGATGAGCTTGAGTTTAAAATCCAGTTGGAGCGAAGCCTTAATCGGCAAAGATAAAGATTCCTTTATATACTATTACAAAAAATTTATGAAATGATTCAAATAAACTACTGTTGTATTTACTGTAATTAGTTTTTGTGACTACATTTATTATTGAAAAATCCTCGAAAAACCTTCTTTTTCATCCCTCGATTCTCTTTTAAAATTTCCATAACATAATCTTGATAGAGATTTGTTTATTTCACCATATTTCTGTTTTCTGGATGCTGTTTTTGCTATTTTTCAAAAGTGGAAGGCAAGTAGAAACAAAATTATTTTTATTGAAATTTATTAATATCCAATTGGTAATAACTATCGTGTAAAATTCTTCAATTGCTTGAGAATAATTAGGATAGGGGATAAAGATTATGGGGAAAATGGTAGATCGAGATCAGCTCTATTATATGCAAATAGATGGGATAATACAGCGTTGCAAAACGTTATCTGTTCCATGTCATATTCAAACGATAAGTACTTTAACTGGTTTGAATGAAGAAAAAATATTGGAATTGATAGAATGTAATTATAAAAATAAAATGATTTCAAGGGATAATTATTTTATTGAATGATTCTTAATGAAAAGATCATCAATTAGTTATCCACAACTAGAAAAGCCGAACTATTAGCAATGCTAGCACAGCATTCTATATAGTTCGGCTTTTTGACTTTAACTAAATCAGCATTCTCCTAAGGACCAACCTTCATAATATATGTCCCGCATTTTAATCAATCTTTTAAGAAAAGAGATTTTAAATTATTCACTCTTTCCAATAAATAAATTAAGAGATTCTGTTTGAAATGTAATCTTTCAATCCATACTGAAGAAAAGAAGGTATGAAAGTTAAATAGATTATTTTTAATTAAATTTATTAAAAAAGAGTAGAGTAGGGGGTATTAAAGTGCTTCAGCTAGAATCGATGGTTGAAAAATTAAATGCTACTTTTTATAATTCGGTAGATTTTGTAGCTAGAGAAATTTCTTTTCCGAAAGATCAGTATGCTATTCTCTGTTACTACAGTTCGATGGCTAACAAAAAAGATGTACAAGATATAGTGAATTTATTGAAGATGCAAACAACGGTAAATGAAAAAGAGTGGGATGCAACGACATCTTCCCAAAAGGAGAGTTATAATCTTGAAAAATTAGTTGAGTATGTTTGCCAGGGATTTACAGTGCTACTATTATTGAATTCTCAGCAAATGGTTCGTTTTACTATACCCGATTTGCCTCATCGTTCCCCAGATGAACCGACGAACGAATCAATTATACGAGGTTCCCATGAAGGGTTTGTCGAAGATATGGATGTGAATTTGGGATTGATCAGAAAGAGGATGCGAGTACCAGATTTAATTGTTAAAAAAGTGACTGTTGGAACGGACAATAAAGCTGAGGTATATTATTTTTATTTAGCCCGCTTTGCCAATCAAGATAACCTCACAGAATTAGAGCGCAAACTTGATCTAATGAAAGATAAAATAGATGGATTGTACACTTCTGGTCAAGCAAATGACTTTATTGAGGATTCTCCCTTATCTCCATTTCCACAAATCTTGAATACAGAAAGGCCAGATAGGGTCTTCGCTAATCTTTCTGAGGGAAAAATTATTATAATGTCTGATTTTTCCCCGAATGCTTTTATCGCACCAGTGACATTATTTTCATTTTACCAATCGCCTGATGACTTTAATAGTCGTGTAATCGTGGGTTCTTTTTATCGGATGGTGCGAGTCTTTAGTTTTCTGGCAGCCATTTTTTTACCTGCCTTTTATATAGCGGTTGTTAGTTTTCATTATGAGGTGCTGCCAATAGAATTAAGTAAGAAGTTAAAATTAGATATAAGTGAAATTCCCTATAGACCCATATTTGAAGCATTGATTGTTGAAGTTATTATTGAACTCATTCGTGAGGCCAGTGTACGGCTTCCAGTAGCTTTGGTTCAAACTATTGGTATTGTCGGTGGTTTAGTGGTCGGAGATGTCATTATCAATGCAGGTTTAGTTTCAAATATGGTTGTAATTGTGGTAGCTTTAACGGCTATATCTAGTTATGTAGTACCGTCAGTGGAGTTAAATACTTCTATCCGAGTTTTGCGTTTTCCATTTATGTTTGCTGCTTCAATACTAGGATTCTTTGGGATATTGATAGGAGCGCTTGCTTTAGTTGTTCATTTATGTAATTTAAACTCATTGAAATCACCCTATCTATATCCAATAGTTCCATTTGATCCAAAGAAAGTGAAACAAATTTTATTCCGTGGAAAACACACCAAATCATCTCCACAACCCAGCAGTTTTGACCCGAAAGGAAGGGAAATATGAATTTTACAATTACAAAAGTTCAACTTTTTCTCATGCTCTTTTTCAGATCAACAGGTATCATATTTATTGGTTATCCCGAAACAATTATTTTAGCTGGTGGGCGTGATGCGTGGATTATATTCTTTGTGGGATCACTAATTGTTTTCTTTCAATTATGGATATACGAAAAATTATATAAGTACTTCGAATTAGGGAAGTTCACAGCTTGGATATATATTTTCATTTGGATAATTGTTCTCATTGGTTCAATCATTTATATGCAATACAATTTGAATATTTGGGTACAGCAAAACACACCTCATACTATTTCATTAGTATTAATGTTATTAATATCTTTTTATATCAGTGTAAGCAGACCGTCTACAATAATCAATTTACCAGTATTTATAATTCCTTTTATTTTTATTTTTATTATATATTTGTTATTTTCTATTCCAGAGTTAAGCCTTAATCATCTATTCCCAATAGGGACGAGTACAGGAGGTCAATGGATGAAAGGGACGATGGTTGCAATGGCTGCTTTTACAGGACTAGAGGGATATTTAGTATTAAGAAAATATGTTTTGCCAGAGGATAAAATAAGCTTTAAAGATATTCTAACCTTCCAACTTTCTATAACACTATTTATTGGTTTCTTAGTTATTGTTACTAAAATGTATTTTGCTACAGATGCTTTGCCGTATGTAACAGAACCTATCTTGTATATTTTAAAATCAATCGAAGTAACATTTGTAAAAAGACTCGATATTTTCTTCTTTTTTTTATGGCTGGGCTGGAGCATTATTTCATTTGGTCTAATCGTGTTCAATATACGAATTGTCTATTTCAAACAGAAACGTAAGCACAAAATATGGCCAATGGCTGTTTTGCATTTGATTGTTTTTATTGGTAGCGTAGGAATAATAAACATTCAAGTAATGGAATTCATTCGAAACCACTTCCACTATTTTTATATCCCAACTACTTTTATTCTTCCTTTCATCATTATGTTATTCAATAGAAGGAGGAAATCTAAATGCGCCGAGCTTTGATGTTCTTCGTGATTAGTTCTCTATTTCTTAGTGGTTGTTGGGATCAGAGGTTGTATAAAGATCTTGCTATCATATCTGTTATAGGAGTTGATGGATATATTGGGGACATCAAAGCTTACTATGCATATCCTAGTTCTAGTGACGATCCAACCCAATATATTGTACTTGATGGAAAAGGTAAAACAGCGAGAGAAGTGAGGATGGATGCTAATAACAAATCAGAGCAAGCTATAGATATAGCAGAGTTGACGACAATATTATTTAATGAAGATACAGCAAAAAAAAACTTATATAAAATGTTGGATGTCTATTACCGTTCAGCTCAGAGTCCGATGACTGCGAAAATTGCTATAACAGATGGCTCTGTAAAAAGATATTTAAATTTGAAAGAAACCATACCAAAAGAGATTGGTGAGTATTATTTAGATTTTATAAAAAGCTTTGAAGATTACTCTATATATCCTAAAACTAATTTAGAAATTGCAGCCAATCTAATGTTTAGTGAAGGAGTGGACTTAGGTTTACCATATATAAAAACTAGTGGAAAAGGGCTTCCACAAGCAAAAGGTTTAGCATTATTTAATGGTCAAAAATATACCGGCGTTCATCTTACACAAAGAGAGTCTCAATTTGTCACTTTATTAGGTCATGGAAAAGCAAATTTTGCTGAGCTATCATATTTATGGGATAAGGACGGAGAACAAATTCCGGTTTCATTTAGTGTGATCCGTTTTAAAAAGAAGAAAAAAGTAGCTCAGGTTGGAAGTAAGATAAAGATGACCTATGAAATAAAAATGCCTGTTGTCATGACAGAATATCCACCTGACCATTTAAACAAAAAGAAAAAAAGAGATCCAATAGAGAAGTTTATTGAAAAAAGGATTGAAAAAGACATGGCCAAGATGTTTAAAAAATGCCAGGATGCTGAATCAGATGTAATAGGGATAGGAGAAGAGATTAGAGCATATCATCCGAATCTATGGAAAGAAGGAAAATGGAAAGAATTATATAAGGACATGGAAATAAAGGCAAAAGTAAATGTACAAATCGAAAGAAGTGGCAGCACTAGATAAGCAATCTGTCTACTGATTGTATTTTAGTTAGATTACTGAAACAAACATGAATGTTACACATTCATGTTTGTTTATTGAAAAGGCTATAGCAGCTTAATTCTTCATTTTATATCAATAATAATAAAACACTGATCATCACTCTTAGAGTTATCAATCTGACAGTTGGAAAGTGTTTGTAACATTTTTTTCTTAAATGCAGGCAAAGATAAAGATGCATTCTCCATAAGGAACGGGTGCAAATACTCTGTCCCCAGAGGGTCTACACCATCTGTATAAAGGAGTAATCTACCGCTGTTTTTATATAAAAGGGTTTGAGATTCAAATCTCACATTTTTAAATAATCCAAGAGGAGGAGTAGTCGAATGTAATTCAAATTGTGTACCATTCGCATCTTGCCACAGTGCAGATGGATGACCGGCATTTATGTAATCGATTTGTTGTTTATCTGTATCTACTAAAAGAAAAATAGCAGTACAATAATGCCTTGCCTCTTCGTTATTTTGGAACAATTCATGCAGATGGTTATCTAAACCTTTCATCACTTTTTCGACTGTGAGGCCATCCTCCCTAATTAATCTATGGAAAAGGGCATGAAGGGACATCGTGATTAATGCTGAAGAGATACCATGTCCCATTACGTCAAGAAGGATAATCCCGAATCGGGTTGAATCAAGTTGATAAATCCCATATATATCACCAGATAAGTCTTTAGATGCTTTATAGAATGTTTCCATTTCAATATCTTTATTTTGAATTGGAGAGGTTAACGATGTTTGTTGAATTTTTCGAGCCAGTTCAAGCTCTCTTTTTGTTTCTATTTTGAATTGTTGGTTTTGTTCATTCAGTCTTAGAAGTTCCTCTGTTTGAGATTCTAATGTTTCTAGTGTTACCCGTAATTCTTCAATAGCATCATGCTTAGCTTTTAGAGCTGCTTCAGCATCTTTTTTTGCGATTAACAGTTCGTTTTCATACTTATTTCTTTGTCTAATTGGAATTAATATGCACTTAATATTATTGTTTTCAATTACGTTTTTTTTAGAAGCATTGATAAGAATAGGAATTTCTCCGCCATTCTTTGTCTTTAAAGTTATATACAATTCTTCAACGTGGCCTTCTAGCGCTATAAGTGGTAAAAGGTAAAGCTGAACAAAAAGGCATGATGGAGAAGTTAGGATCAAATTGATATGTTCCCCAACCAAATTCTCTCTCTTATAATCAAGCAGTTCTACTAAAGTTTGATTTACCAATGTGATGGTACCATCTTCTGTCATACTTAGAAAACCACATGGTGCACGATCCAATAGCTCATCCATTTTATAAAATCTCCTCTATCTGCTTTTTAGTTAACTGTTGTTTCAAACATTGATGGTTTGTATTTGATAATTCTTCAGGATAGCTCATATGTAGACAATGTCCAATTGCATTCAATTATTCTAATACACTAATATTTGAAATATGTAGATGCGTATTGTATGAGTAATGATATCATCAGTGCAGGTGTAGGATTTCTACCATTCTCGAGATATTTTAAGATGTTTGCAAAAAAAGTTGCCTAGCGAAATAAAGAGTAGTTTTAAAATGAGAAAAAGGGTTCTCCAGTTATTTTAATAACCGAAAGATCTAAATCGTGATTAATCATAACATAATTAATCTAGGTAAAGTTAATATTCACGATTTACTATCAAATCAAATAACTATTAAACAATATCTGGAATCTACTACACCTCCTAATGGAAGTTGAAAGTCACATGATACGAAATAGAAGAACAGTGCGAAAGGTATTATCTGGAACGAGGAAATGAATGGTAGATTGAACGAGGCAGAGTGGTTTACAATGTTTTCGAATACTTTTATAGTGTTGAGGGTAATGGGTAATCATACATACTTTTAAGCTTGAAATATAAAACCCTATTAATAGGAGAAGATCTTATGTCAGAGAAACAAAAGTCATCCAATCGAGTTATTACACTTTTGACAATCATTGCAGCATTTTTGATGGGATTTATTGATGCATATACTTTTATGGCACAAAACCACGTGTTTGCGAGTGCTCAGACAGGGAATATGGTGACATTTGCCGTGAAGCTGTTTTCTGGAGAATGGCGGCAAGCTGTCCGTAATATCATTGTGTTCTTCGGATTCGCGCTAGGTGTTTTCTTAGGAGAGATTTTTCTTGTGAAGTTTGCGGAGCTGAGAATGCTCAAATATCGATTGTTTCTCTATTTCCAGGCTGCTCTACTATTGTTGCTAGCTATATATCAGCTTCAATTAGATACGCGTGTGATGGGCGTATTACTTGGAATTTTATCAGGCTATGAATTAACAATGTTCCGGAAAATTAGAGATACACAAGTGAACAATGGAATTATGACAGGCAATGCGAAAAATTTAATGAACAGCTTATATCGTATTCTATTCAATAAAGAGAAGAAGGCAAAAAGCGATTTTCTCAATCAATTGACCGTTATTGTGATGTTTATCTTCGGGGTAGGCATTGGGACGCTAGTTGTGCAATGGCACGCTACCTATAGCTTATGGTTTGCTTTCTATCTTGTTTGCTTGTCCATTGTCAGCATGTTTTTTGTAAAAGAATAAGGGACAATCCTCCTATTTGGATGTTTACTTTTTACCAGTAAAGGTAGAAGTATATAAGGTTTAAATATCCAGTATAGGAGGATTTTGTATTGAATAAATTAATTGGCGAAAATCGTTCCTTTTGGCGCATGTCAGCCAAAGGGCTAAGTTACACAAAGCTGGCCAACACGGTCGAAGTGGATGTGGCTGTTGTAGGTGGAGGAATTTCAGGTATTTTGGCATCTTACTTTTTAGCAAAGAAAGGCAAGAAGGTAGCACTATTGGAATCAAGAGAATTAATTAGCGGAACAACTGGAGGTACGACTGCAAAGCTGTCAGCTCAGCATGAGCTTGTTTACAATAAACTAATTAAACAAAGCGGAGAAGAGTTAGCGAGACTATATTATGAAGCTAACTCAAAAGCTATCGATATAGCCGAGTCACTTGTAAAGGAATATGGGATTGATTGTGATTTTGAAAGAACAGATGCGTACGTCTTCTCACAAAAAGAAAGTTCTCTAGAGCAATTAGAAAGTGAGGAAATTGCTTACCGAAAATTAGGGATAGATGGAGAGATGGTCGATGACATTCCTATTTCTTTTGATATAAAAGGGGCACTCGTTATGAGGAATCAAGCACAATTCCATCCGGTTAAATTTCTGCAGGGTATTTTAAGAGAATTGGAAGACATGGGGGCCCATATTTATCAGCACACTAAATATATGGGTTATGAAAGAGACGGTGATCGTCTTACTCTTAATACTGATACGCAATTCAAGGTAATATGTGATGATATGATCCTAGCTACATTGTTCCCCGCAGAAGATCCAGAGTCATTTTATTCGAAAACTATGAAACCCTCTACAACACATTTAACCGCGTTTGCTCACCTGGATCGAAATTTGAAAGGTATGTATATAAGTAATGATAGGCCGGAGCTTTCTTTTAGGTCCGCGTATTATGAGGGAGAGCCTGTTTTAATTATCGGTGGTCAATCTCATCCAACTGGCGATAATGTATCTACAGTGGAAAGGTATGAATCTATTAAAGACAGAGTAGAAAAAGAATTTGGTTTAACCGAAATGCTGGACTATTGGTCAGCACATGGTTATCTTACACCCGATTCACGTGCCTTCATAGGGAAGTTGCAAAAAGGAACTGATTCCATTTACGTTATGACTGGCTTTAATGAATGGGGTATGACAACTGGTATAGTGGGAGCAGAGTTGATTACCGATTTAATTATGGGAGAAGAAAACCCATATCAGCCATTGTATGACCCAAATCGTAGTTTGCCAAAGCAACAGGGTCATGAGAAGAAATCAACTCCAACTATTTTAGATGAAGCAGCTGAACTTAAGGAAGGGCAAGCGAAGAAGTTTGAAGTAGATGGAAAACCAGCAGGGATGTATAAGGATGCAAATGGCGAGGTTCATTTTATGAACTTAGCCTGTACGCATCTTGGCTGTGAAGTGAAATGGAATGATGGAGACCATACATGGGATTGTCCATGCCACGGTTCTATCTTTGATGGAAAAGGAGAAGTCATATCAGGACCGGCAAAAGAACCATTGAAGAGAGTGAACCCATTTTAAAATATGAAAAGAAAGCTCTAAATCTTTTGAATGATTTAGGGCTTTCTTTATGTGTATCAAGAGGGAAGGTATTACACTATCACATTAATAAGTAAGCGAAAGCCATGCAGATACAAATCTGCATGGCTCTATGGTTATTATTTAAATTTTACATTCGGACGTTTATCGCTATGCAACGCATTTTTGATAAATTCATCGCTTAGAGGTAAGTGTTCTTTTAGAAGTGATTTTGGTGTTTGAGACATCCATTGATTAAGTGAGATATCTGCATAGTGATCACTTTTGAAGATTTCAAGGAAGCGGAGAGGAGTATCTCCTGTGTTTTGGACATAGTGTCCCATCGCAAATGGAACATAACCAACATCACCAGCTTGATAATCATATGTCCGAGCTTTGCCGCCAGAGGCAAACACAGTCATTCGGCCTTGTCCTTCAAGATAGTACTGCCATTCATCATTGTTTGGATGCCAATGTAATTCACGGACAGCACCCGGTTCTAATTCAACAAGAGCTGCTGCCACTGTAGTAGAGGCTGGGAAGTTATTTGAATCTGAAATCCACACTTTACCGCCGTTTGTGACAATTGGCTCAACATCATGAAGTTTAAAGCTATAAGGATTTTTAACAAATTCATTTGCATCATCTGGTAAATCTTGCGCAATGGGACCTGGTACTTTTCCTTGATACATGTATACTTCGCCGCTTGGAATATTATCGAATTCCTCTTCTGAAACGCCAAAGTTTGCAGCAAGGACGTCTTTAGGTGTGTGTGCGAACCAATCTGTGATTGAGAATGTACTATTCTCTGAGAAACTACCATCATCAAATGCGAGCAGGAATTCGGCTCCTTCGCTTAGACCCTTGATAGAATGCGGAACACCTCTTGGGAAATACCACAAATCTCCTTCCTCTACATCGTCTACAAACTCACGGCCATCAGGAGAGATAGCTGTAATTCTTGCTTTTCCTTTAATCATGTAAGACCATTCGCCTTCTTTGTGCCAATGAAGCTCACGTACCCCTCCTGGCTCTAAATGCATATTAACGCCAGCGATAGTAGTAGATGCAGGCATCTCGCGAACTGTTACCTCACGAGACCAGCCGCCATATTCTACACGCATATGTGATAAAGCATATGGGAATTTTAAGTTTGGCATAGTCCCTTTATCAGTCGTAGGAGGAACTAATATATCTGGATTTTGACGGTCAATTTCCGGATTTTGGGCACCCCAAATTTCTCCTCCGCGCTCACCGCTCATTGGTTGTGGGTTAGTGTTTTCATTTTGTTTATTTAAAGTCATTCTTGAATTTCTCCTTTCAATATGATTGGATTTTTCAAAAAACGAGTTAGTTGCCAATTGCTAGTCCGCCAGCTCGCGGATCTGCTCCAGATTCAAGGCGATCAGGCCATATGCGGATTGCTTGTGCATGTCCCATCAAGTCACTGAAATTCTCAACCATAGAAACATTGATATGTCCTAGCTCCTCGAGTTTTTCAGCGATTTTTTTATCATAACGGCTTTCTAAACGAAGACCCCGTATATCTTCTCCCCATGTGCGGCCGAGAAGCCATCTAGGAGCATCAATTGCTTCTTGTACAGAATAATGTTGGTTTAATATTCGCATGATGATCAATGCTTGTGTCTGCGGTTCGCCGTCTCCGCCCATTGCTCCAACAACAAGCTCGGGTTTGTCGTCTTTGAACACCATGGAACAAGTCAACGTATGGGCAGGGCGTTTATTAGGTTCTAAAGTGTTATGCGCTTTTGGATCAAGCGAGAAGTAAGCACCACGGTTTTGAAGCATCATGCCTGTCCCTTCTGCGACGAAACCTGAGCCCCATTCCCAATAGAGGCTTTGGATGACTCCAACTGCATTGCCTTCTTCATCAACTGCACAACTAAATGTTGTATCGCCTTTCTTGGCATATCCGTTTTCCGGAGGTCCAAGCGATGGATCATGCATTTTTTTAACGCGTTCTTCAAAGTATTCTTTGCTTAGTAAGATATCAGTTGGAACTTTATTGAATGCGGGGTCATCTAAATATTGGTCCCGGTCCATAAATGAAAAAGCAGTTGCGCGGGTAAAGTAGTCAATAAACTTTTCCTCTTGGCCGATTAAGCTTGTGATATCTAAATGATCCATCATACCAAGAATTTGGAGTGTGACCATTCCAGCTGAATTGGGCGGCGGCGCAATGACTTTGCGGTCGCCGTATTCTACAGAAACAGGTTCTACCCATTCTGCTTTGTGATTAGCAAAGTCTTCTTTTGTTAGCAATCCGCCATTCTTTTGTAAAAATGCTGTAACCATATCAGCTATTTCACCTTTGTAAAAGGCATCTTTACCGTGTTCTGCTATTTTTTCGAGAGTTTTTCCTAGATCAGGATTCTTAAGGATGTCACCTTTGATATACGGAGCGACACCATCTTTGAGGTAAACCTTAGCTGTCGATGGGTATGTGCGGAGTAATGTAAGAGCACTTTCTGAGAACTTAGCAAGAGAGTCTCCAACAGGAAATCCATTGTAAGCGTAATCAATCGCTGGCTCTAAACAATCTTTTAATGGAAGCTTTCCAAACCGCTCATGCGCTTCAATCCATCCGCTGACAGCTCCTGGTACTGTGGTAACTGCTTTAGCTCCGCGGATGTCCATGCCGTCTTCCCGATTGAATTGATCGCGCGTGACATTCTTTCCTGAGTGCCCAGTTGCATTTAAAGCGTGACGTTTTCCTGTTTTTGCATCATAAATTAACCAAAAAGAATCGCCACCCGCTCCTGTCATATGAGGGAATACAACACCTAGAACTGAGTTGGCTGTAACCATTGCATCAATGGCATTTCCACCTTTGATAAGAATTTGGTTTGCGGCCATTGAAGCAAGTTCGTTAGGAGTGGCAACTGCATTTTTGTTAGATATAAAGGAGTTGCCGTAGCGAGGATCAATATCTTCACCATATACCCTGGATTTTTGAACCATTTAAGTACCTCCAAATTAGAAAATTTATAGGTAATTTCGTCCCTATAACTATGCATACCCTTTTACATATGGGTAAAACATATTAATTTTTAGAAGGTGGTTTAATACGATTCCATTTCACGGTATTTTCTAAAATAAGTGCGATCAATATGCCCATTAATAAGCCATTTCCGACTATTGGCTGTACTACCTTTGGAAGAGATGAAAAATAAGAGTCAGGCATAATCATAATGACGACGGCTAAAAAAAGGGGAATAGCAGATCGATAGACATTTTGCTTGTTCAGCTCTATTTTCTTAAAGAAGTCCATAGATGAATTTAAGAGCTGTAAATAAGCAACAAAGAGGACCATACTGCCAATGCTAAGCGGAATATTAGAAAAGAAATGTGCTGCAGGCGGTATCAATCCCATCATGAAAAATAGGACACTTCCTATCACAAAAGGCAGGCGTTTGACGATTCCAGATTGTTCTAAAAAACCAATAGAAGAAACAAATGGAGCATAAGGAACTAGTCCGAATAGCCCGCTCAAGCCAGAAAATACGCCTGAAATTGTAAGGCTGCGCTTGTATTGCTTCTTGCTCGTTTCTTCGTCATATAAATTTTCTGTTCCTTTTAAAGCACCGAATGTATTTGCCAAATTCATCAATCCGGTAATAACAGCCATCGCTATTATGCCGATATTCCAAGCTGGTTTACCCAAATTAAACAGTTGGAACTTGAAGGAAGCATCAGTTTTGACAGAATGCTCTGGTCCAAAAATAAGTGCATACGCAATCCACCCGACAACAATCCCGCCGAGAAGTGAATACTTGCTGTATTTAACAGGTGCCTTCACATTGATAAAAATCATTATAGCTGCAATGACAAGCGTCAATACTGCTACGGATAATTTGATTTTCGCATCATCAGGCGCATTGCCCATCGGTATGCCTAACATGCCTTTTAGGAAGATTTGGATTAATTGAATGCCAAACAATAGCATAAATACAGCCATGACACCTGGTTTGAAAAGCTTTGAAATAGCAGGCCCCCAACCAAAAAGGCCGATGACTATATTTAAAACAGCAGAAATCAGAATCCCGACTGTTAAACTGCCGCCTAGTTCCCCAAGGGAAGTTCCTTGTGCAGTGGCCATGCTGACAATCGATAAAATCATGCCCCACCATAAACCTGATTGCCCTTCAAGAATGGCTCGTTTATGGCCAATGAAAGCCTGCAATAAACAAGCTGCTCCTGTGACTAAGAAGGATAACTGCAATGTGGTAATAATACTGTCTTGTCCAAGCTTAAATGCTTTTCCCACTGTTAATGGGATAATGACAATATTGGCGAAAATAAAGAAAAACCACTCAATCCCTGCAATCCATTGAGATGGCTCCTTTAGGCCAGAAAACTCCTTCTTCATTTCTTTTTTTTTATTTTGTTCCATTACCTAACCTCCAATCTTTTAGGTTAGTAGAAGATTCCCTAAAAAAATAAAATAAAACGAAATTAGGTTTATTATTATTATTAAAATCTAGATATATAGGCCGTGAAATGTAAATACATGTATGCAATAATATGCTATATTTTAGGTGATAGACCATTGATGGGATGGAAGTGAGAAATGACAATGTCTAAAACTACTATAATTGACAAAGAAGCTGCTCGTCGGATCAGAGAGGGAATGAAAGCAGATTGCACAAAATGTTTTGGTCTCTGTTGTACTGCTCTAAATATTGTTGCTTCAAGCGATTTTTCAATTAATAAACAGGCAGGAACTCCCTGCCTGAATTTGCAACCTAATTACAGCTGCCAAATACATAGCCAGTTGAGAGACAAAGGCTTCAAAGGATGTACAGTTTTTGATTGCTTGGGTGCTGGTCAGGTCGTTTCTCAGGTTACTTTTAAGGGACAAAGTTGGCGAGGGAATCCTGAAATAGGGAAGAAGATGTTTCAGGTATTTCCAATTATGGAGCAGCTCCATGAAATGATTGCATATGTTTCAGAAGCTCTGTCTTATGAATTGCCGGAAGATATAGCAGATAAATTGAGAATACAGTTAAAGAAATTGCAGAATTTAACCGAGTTGGCTGCAGATGATTTACTTGACCTGGATTTGATAATGTACCGTTTTTCTTTAAATGAGCTCCTAACTATAGCAAGCAACTTTGTTAGAGAAAAAGCGATTAGTAAACTGCCTGGAAATCGAAATATAAAAGATTTGGATCATGCAAGAGTCGACTGGATCGGAAAGAAACTGGAAGGAAAAGATTTAAGGGCTGCTGATTTTAGAGGCGCTTATTTGATTGCTTCAGATATGAGAAATACAGATTTGAGAGAAGTAAATTTCATAGGTGCAGATTTACGAGATGTTAATTTGGATGGAGCTGACCTTTCCACTAGTATATTTTTGACTCAAATGCAAATCAATTCGGCAAAAGGAAATGAGATGACCCGCTTGCCAATATATATACAGAAACCGTCTCATTGGTAAAGGTAGCTTATCGCTGTCTGTTTTATATTTTTAATCTTCAGGTAATATGACCTGCTAGCGTTTGATCAAACCTTGCAGTTTCTCTGAGGGAAGCGCTGAAAAGCATGTATGTTTACTTGTTCATTTTTATTGATGACAACTAAAATAGACCTTTGTTCAGCTTCATGAACAAAGGTCTTTCTCTTATACAAAGGGACGTCTTACACCTGCAATTATGTTACAGTGTGCGTTGACAACTGGTGAAATCATGACTTTTTGTGGCCATGATTCGATTACTTTGTTGTCGCCGAGATAGATTGCCACATGCCAAATGGTGTGTGTACCCGGCTCATAGTAAAAGATTAAATCACCGCGCTGCCGCTTGCTGTAGCTTACTTTTTTAAATTTCGAAGAAGCAAACAGTTTGCGGCTGTTCCACTCATTGCCAGGATGTGCGTGTTGGATGCTTGATACTGGGACAGGGTTAATCCCGCCCGCATACAATCCTTGCGTTACAAGCCCACTGCAATCTAGTCCATAGCTTGGTGAAGAGGAAGCACCGACGATATAGGGTTTTCCTAAATATTTATAGCTTTGTGTAATCATCGCTTCGATATGTTCTTTACGTCCATCCCAAGCAAAGGCTTTAAGCGGTGCTATATACTGGTCAATGCTATACCATGATGCTTCACTGAAGCCTAATTTCTTCCAAGTTTTTATATCCACATTACCTGTAACGGGCAGATGATTTTTGGCTTGGAAATTACGCACGGCATTATATGTGGCATTGTTATATTTAGCATAGCCGTTGGGTCCGATAATCCCAAGTTTATTCATAACTTTCCATGTCTTGATGCCTTCGTAGCCTCGACTTAAATTATAGCCAACTTTCCCTGTTGGCTTGATTTGTTTATATTGAACTTGATAGTAGGCCTTGGGATTTTGATAACCCTTCGTTTTTACCACAAAGTGTTTATGAGCGGTAAAATAGTTGCCATTCGTCAATTGAAGGCGCGGTGTTCCTTTAGAAGAGGAGACAATTCGCTTAACATGCAAATAGGTGCCTTTCTTTTGAAAGCTTACTTTCTTTTTAAATTCAACATCTTTATACATGGAGGTACCTGCTATTACCTTTACAATCACAGGATTGGTCTTATAGAACGTTGATACTTCTTTTGCCTGTGCAGTGGATTCCTTGCCAATCGTAGGGGAGAGCAAGAGAATACTTGCCATCAAACCCATTATCCATTTTCGCTTCATATATGAGCCTCAACTTTCCTAGTAGATTAATAGACTTGCATTTCTTCATTAATAGCTGATTGCCCGATATTTGTCATCTTTCCAATGTTTCTTAAATGTACTGATTTTCATGCTGCTTTTTTTACCTGTCCAAGGGTCATTAAAATAAACTCTTGAATTATCATAGCCTGTTACAGTTAATGCGTGATTTACAAAACCATCGACATTCGCTACCCATACAACTACCGGGTGATTACGATTGATTTGTTTTTTAATCGATGTAAACGATTTGCCTGTCATGTTAACCGAGGAACCGGCATATTTTTTGACTAGTTTCATCAATGCAGGAGGGAAGATCCACCAACCTGCTTTACTATAGGGACTACCAACGAAGCCTAGATTGCCGTTTAATGTACTAGTCCTTGGCATTTCCCTGGCCATTTTCATCTTATCCACTTTGGCTCCTTTATACTGGAGCATCATGGTGACGGCAGTAATTTCACAACCAGTTGGCAACTCAGGAAGCTGATTAATGACCTTTACGTTTAGGTTTTTATAATATTCGCTTAAGCCATTTGCTTCAATCCACCCTAACAATTTGCCTTTATATGAAATTCTGTACCATAGTTTTCCGCCAGCTTTAGCAGATCTGCTTATGTACATTTTCTTGCTCTTATAGTTGAAGCTGCGGTGGCTTGGTTTCATGGAATTCTTGTCTACATTATAGGGATTATGTTTATAGATAGGGTAATTTTTCTTTTGCACTGTTTTGATTTTTAGATAGAAATTCTGTTTTTTTTCATCTATCTTTTTATAGTAAAAATGTTTTGCCTTTAAAGGTGTTTCCTTCGGTGGTTTCGTCTGTGGAACTTCTTTACTTTCATCTGATTCTTCAGAAGGAGTTTGTGGATTGGTTGGTTTATTTAACTCTCCGTCGCTTTCATCATCGGTTTTAGGAATAGCCTCTGTAGCACTGGTTGGTGTGTCCTCTAGCAACTGATCGACACGTTGATTTTCTTCGTGTATAGCTGGTGTCTGTTTTAAGATTCTTTGCTGATTTAGTTCATTTGCCTTTGGGAGCTTGGGTGTTTCATTTGCCGCATGAACAGAATATAGAGAAGGCTCTGCAAATAGAAGCGAAGCAGCCAATATAGTAGATAAGCCAATTTTCTTCCTATTATTCTTCATTTATAGTCCCTCCAATGTTAATTTATTTATAATGTATTACCCATTCATGCTAAAAGTATATAGGTTAATGAGTGAATTTACAAAAAAATTAAAAAATGGAATGTAGCTTATAATCCTTTTTCTTTATATTTATTTAAAAAAGTTCGCTTAAAAAATAAGCGAACTTTCGTATTTAACTATATTATTTTAATACCTAATCATGGAGCGAAAGGTTAAGCTATTTTTGTTATATTTAGCTGATGCTCTCGATTGAAGGCTCCACTCCTGCTTCTTGAGTGGGTTTTTTATAAACTTCATCTTTGGTATAGATAGTTAAACCTGTTGTATCTTTTGTTGATCGAGAGAATAGTAGACTAATGATATATCCATATACATATGCAGAACAGAATGAAACGATACTAACTGTAAACGGCGTTAAATTAGTCTTTTGAACAAAATACGCTGTAATTGCACTTAGGAATAGGCCGATTAACACGCCTGGTGTATTTGCGCGTTTTGTAAATATACCTAATGCGAAAATACCGGCAATAGGTACACCAAACAATCCGGTAATAGCTAGGAAGAGATTCCATGTTTCTGCACGATTAGTTGAAATTAGATAAAGAGCTGCAGCCATACCGAGTAGGCCTGCTATGATGACGATGATACGAGCCAACCAAACATCTTTTTTCTCATCTTTTCCAAAGAAACGTTGTTTAAAATCAACTGTTACACAAGCAGAAATACTATTCAAGCTTGATGAAATAGTTGATTGGCAAGCTGCAAAAATAGCAGCAATCAGAAGACCTGCCACGCCTGCCGGCAAACTGGAAACGATAAAGTAAGGAACAAGAGCAGACGTATTAAAGCCTTCGGGAAGTGAAGTGACATTGTTGTAATAACTAAAAAGCACAGTTCCCATACCGAAGAAAACAGGAATTGTCACCAAAGCTAAAATGCCGTTTGTCCATAGAGATTTATTGGTTTCCTTAATGGAACTCGTGGTTTGATAACGCTGCACCACATCTTGGCTCGCCGTATATTGATGTAGATTATTAAAAATAGAGCCCAAGAAAATAATGGGAATGGCAGCAGCTGCACCTCCGAATTGGAAGTTTTTCGCCGTGATTAATTTATCATGGTCCATCGCGTTTTGCATCACCGTAGAAAAGCCACCGTCAATCGCATGAATCCCTAAAAAGACAAGCAAAATTGCTCCGCCCAATAGAATAATCCCTTGGATAACATCACTCCAAATAACACCTTCCATACCACCTAGGAATGTATAGATGATACATAAACCTCCAACAGCTGTTGCGATAATAATCGGATTAATATCAGATACAAGTGTGATAGCCAATGTCGGCAAATAAATAACGATGGCTACGCGTCCAATATGGAACAGTGTGAATAACAAGCTGCCAATAAAGCGAAGAGATACCCCAAATCGTGCTTCTAAATATTCATAGGCAGTTGTCACATTTAATTTTCTGAAGAAAGGAACATAAAAATAGATTAAGACCGGAATAATCACCAAAATCGTGAGATTCCCGGCTGCATAGGACCAGTCAGATAAAAATGCCTGTTCGGGTGTTGACATATATGTAATCGCACTTAATGTCGTTGCATATATACTAAACCCGGCAGCCCATGCGGGAATTTTGCCGCTAGCTGTAAAGAAAGCATCTGTATTTTTGCTTGATCTCTTTGTGAAATAAATCCCTACCGCCAACATAGCCAGCAAATAAAGAACAAGTACCGCCCAATTGGCCGTTCCAAAGCTAATTTTCTCCATCAAACTCACCCTTTCAATAAATAAAACATTTTTTATTTATACAAAATTCTTTCAATTTAGCCCGTAGCAATCTACTAAAAGATTGCTAAAAATTAGAGTTCAAATTTTTCCACAAGATCTTTTACTGCATCTTTCTTTACTGGATTCAGAGAAGACATTGGCTGTTTGACGGTGCCGGCTTGAATGCCTTTTACGTTCAGTATTTCTTTTAACGTTTGATACAAGCCAAGCTCTAAAATCTTTTCAATCAAATCATTGGTTTTATGTTGTACTTCGTAGGCCTCTGCGACTTTGCCGCTTTGGCATAAATCCCATATTTGTTTTGCTTGTTTTCCGTTTACGTTATAGGTGCTACCGATTGCTCCGTCGACACCGCTGATCGCTCCGTAAATTAACATTTCATCAAACCCTGAGTAAATAAGTTTATTAGGATATTGTTTTCTAAGACGTTCAAGTAAGAAGAAGTTACCGTCTGTATATTTCACACCTATAATCTTTTCATTTTGGAAAAGTTCATCAAACTGAGCCATGGACATTGAAACACCAGTAAGCGCTGGAATAGCGTAAATAATCATATCGTTGCCAGTTTCACGAATAATTGTTTCATAGTAAGCTTTGATTTCTTGGAATGTAAATTTGTAATAGAAAGGCGTGACAGCAGAAAGGCTATCATATCCAAGTTCTGTTGCATATTTACCAAGCTCAATTGCTTCATTAAGATTAAGCGAGCCAACCTGTGCAATTAATTTAACTTTACCTTTATTTTCATCGCTTACGATTTGAAAAATCTGCTTCTTTTGTTCTGTGGAAAGTAAGAAGTTTTCTCCCGAACTTCCATTTACATAAAGTCCATCAATTTGTTGAACATCAATGTTAAACCTTACGACATCACGCAAACCTTGTTCAATTATTTGGCCATTTTCATCAAATGGTACAAGCAATGCAGAAAATAAACCTTTCATTACTCATTCCTCCTATTTACTAATTGATAAAACAATACGCAAAATATATAATATTGTCAGACCAATTTTTAGTTAGTACCATCATAAAAGGCTCAAATTGAAAAGTCAATATTTTTTGTAAGGGTTTTCATATAGTTGCAGCTTATAGATCAGAGTCGTTATGATAGAAAAAAAGAGGAGGAGAAGGTGAAAGATGGTTATCCAGAAGATATCTTTGGTCGACCTTGCAATTGATCGAATAAAAAATTATATCAAAGACCAAGAATACAAACCGAATGATAGATTCCTATCTGAAAAAGAGTTGGTAGCCAAGCTTCAGGTAAGTAGAACGGTTGTAAGAGAAGCACTCATATCTCTCCAAACCATTGGTATATTGACTATCAAATCAGGTGGCGGAGTATATATTGCAGAACCAAAGCTTGATTCCATTACAGATATCTTGAAATTTCACTATGATACGTACGGAATAAAGCTTAAAGAATTAATTGAAACGCGAGAGATTGTTGAAATGGGTGCTCTAAGATTAATTATTGAAAATAATACGCTCGCAGATACAACCGAATTAACAAACTTGAATGAATCATACTATCAAGCGATCTTAGAAAAGGATGATCCTAAGCCGTATGATCGACTATTTCACCAAGCTTTAATGAAAGCTACTGATAATAGTACGTACTATTTATTTAGTGAAATTATCAACGAATACTTTTCATTTGTTTGTATTGATGTAAAAGAAAAAGAAGAGGAACTGCTGCAGGCATACGCAGAACATAAAGCTATTATTGAAACTATAGAAACAGGAAACCTACATGAAGCGCAAAATAAAATGAAAAAGCATTTTGAACCTATTTTTAAATTGGTTCAACAATTAAAGGAGACACCTGAAGATGGAGCCGATTCAATCATCTGAAAGAAAGTCATTAAAGAAAATGATCATCCAAGAAATTAAACAATATATTATTGATCATGAATTAAAAGCTGGCGACCAGCTCCCAACTGAAAGGAAATTCACAGAGTTATTTGGAGTGAGCAGATCCGTGGTCAGAGAAGCATTGAGCTTTCTTGAAAATACGGAAATCATTACCGTACGCCAAGGACATGGAGCTTTTTTAAACGAAACAAATTTTGAAAATTTATTGGACAATTTTTTCTTCTTATGGCAAATCAATAGCGGCAAAATGAAAGAAATTGTAGGCTTAAGAGCACTTTTTGAATCAAGTGCTATTGATGAAATTGTGAAGGCAAATCGCAAGGAAGAATTAAACCGTCTAAAAGAATTGGTGGATAATAGCGCAGAGCTTACAACCCCGGAAGAATTCAGAAATGCTGATCTTGCCTTCCATCAGGAGCTTTTGAAAGCAACGGGCAATGAGTTGTTTATACAAATGACCAACATGATTACAAGCTACTTTTTCCAAGTGCAGCATGTACAGCTGACACATGAAGAATATCAGGCGATTAATAAGGAACATCAGGAAATAGTAGCAGCCTTGCTAGCGGGAGACGCAGAACGAGCCAAAAAGCTTTTGACAAATCACATGAAAAATACACGTGCATAGGGGGCTACCATGGCTAAATATTTAACAATAGATATCGGCGGCACCTATATTAAATACGCATTGGTTGATGAGCAGCTACATCTTATTGATAAGGGAAAAGTAGCTACAAAGAGAAATATGGAGTCTGCCATTTTACAACAAGTAGACGAGATAATAGAAAAATTTTTAAGCGTAAGCTCGATAAATGGGATCGGTATAAGCACAGCCGGAATTGTTGATAGGCAGAAAGGCGAAATTGTATACGCCGGACCTACAATTAAAAATTATAAAGGCACTTCTTTTAAAAAACATATAGTTGAAAAGTTTGATGTGCCTGTTCATGTTGAGAATGATGTGAATGCTGCATTATTGGGCGAAATATGGAAAGGTGCGGCTCAACATCACGATCAAGTCTATTGCATTACACTAGGTACGGGAATAGGTGGGGCCTATTATGATGAGGGAATTGTAGATGGCTACCATTTGCAAGCTCACTCGGTGGGCTATTTATTATATGACCCTGCTTCTAAAACAAACTATGAAATGAGGGCTTCCACCTCTGCTTTATCAAGGAAGGTTGTAAAAGAATTAGGCGCTGATTTTACAGTGCAAGATGCTTTCGACAAAGCGAAACTAGGTGATGTGAGCTGCACCGATATGATTAGAGATTGGTGTAAGGAAGTTGCGAGAGGACTTTCTGAAATTATCCTGTTGGTTGATCCGAACTGCATAATAATTGGTGGAGGCATTTCTCAACAAGGAGACTTTTTAATGCATCTCATTGAAGAACAGGTGGAGGAGTTCTTGCCATCTCATTTTTTAAAGACGGAAATTAAAGTGGCGCAACTTTATAATGATGCAGCCTTGTTCGGCGCTGTATACCCATTTTTTAAGGAGGAAAAGTAGAATGATCCAACAAGTCAAAGACGGTCTGATTGTTTCATGCCAAGCTTTACCGAATGAACCATTACACAGTTCTTTTATCATGTCAAAAATGGCGTTAGCTGCCTGGCAGGGGGGCGCAAAAGGGATACGTGCAAACTCAAAGGAAGATATTATAGCGATTAAAGAAGAAGTGGATTTGCCTATTGTAGGTATTGTGAAGCGCGATTATAGGGATAGTGATATCTATATTACAGCCACTACGAAAGAAATAGATGAATTGCTAGAAAGCCAATGTGACATGATTGCGCTGGATGCGACAAGCAGAAAACGCCCTGGTGGCATTCATTTAAGTGAATTGGTTGCGTATGTGAAAGAGAAGGCTCCTGAATGCCAGCTGATGGCAGATATTGCAACACTTGAAGAGGCAATCGAAGCAGAGAGATTGGGTTTTACTTGTATCTCTACTACATTGCATGGCTATACAGAAAAAACAAAAGGGAAGAAATTATATGATAATGACTTTGAATTTCTTAAGAACGTTCTCAGTCAAATTAAGATACCAGTTATTGCAGAAGGCAATATTCTGACCCCTGAAATGTATCAGCGATGCATGGAGATAGGTGCACACGCATGTGTAGTTGGAGGAGCAATCACACGGCCAAAAGAAATCACTCAGCGCTTTGTGGAAAAATTTTAATCTGTAAAGTCTTTAATCTCACCAAGGTTAAAGGCTTTTATTATATATATCAATCTGGTGAGTTTATATATACATAATATTTGGGTGAATCACACATAATTTTATATAATTAAAATGAAGTTTTAAATTTGATAAGAAGGGTTTTGAAATTATGGTTGCGAGTATTCGTAACATTACCATCTCCAACAAAGATGAAATTTTAGCACTGCATGTAGCTAAAGCGCAAGAAGGGTTTATTGAAACAACACAAGAATGCTTAGAGGAGGCCGGTGAGAATGCCAATTTTGTCCCCGTTGGTTTGTATGTAGACGACATTCCTGTAGGGTTCGCCATGTATGGTTCCTTTCAGGATGAAAAAGAGGGGCAACGAGTGTGGCTAGATCGGTTTTTGATTGATTCGCATTACCAAGGAAAGGGTTATGGTCGTCTTTTTCTTGAGCAATTAATCCAGCATTTGATTGCGAAGTATCAGTGTAGGAAAATCTATTTAAGCGTATATGATAACAACAAGCATGCTATCCATTTGTATCAGCAATATGGGTTCTTCTTCACCGGTGAACTAGATACCAAAGGAGAGAAAGTAATGGTTAAGGATATTTCGAACTAAATTTTTAAAAAAATCCAACGAATAAAGTTGGATTTTTTTGTTTATGTAGTGCAAAAAAGGGTATAAGGTGTTATCTTAGCATGTGTATACATATGTTAGACAATGTGCATTTTTATTTCAAAGGGAGGAAATAAAATGAAAAAATGGTTAGTTACAGGTTTATCGATTGTGTTAGCAGCTACCCTTGCTGTTGTCCCAGCAACCCCAAGCGTTTTAGATGCAGGTCCTAAAACAGCATCTGCGGCTACAAAGACAACGCAAACTTACATGCTGAGTACGAAGAAAACCTATGTACGTAAGGGTGCAAGCACAAAAAATACGGCTGTTGGATATATTGACAAGAAAGTACGCGTAAAGCTGAAGATTACAAAAAATAAATCTTGGGCTTACTTTAGCGAAAAAGGCTTAAAGGGCTATGTAAAACTAGCTGACTTTAAGGATTTAAAAAGAAAGAGCAGCAGTGAAAGAGAATCAAAGATTATCACGCTTGTTAATAAAGAACGAAAAAAAGCAGGCTTAAAACCTCTTAAAGAAAATAAAGTGATGAACTATACAGCTTATTACAAGAGTAAAGAAATGGCACAAAAAAATTATTTCGGCCACGATGGCGGAAAGTATAAAACATGGTCTAACCTAATTACTAGCCATATTGGCATAAACATTACGGGAATGGGCGAAAACATTGCCTATGGTTATCCATCCACGAAAGAAGTAATGATTGCATGGATGAATTCAAAAGGGCACCGCGAAAATATTTTAAACAAAAACTTTAAGGAAATGGGTGTTGGCGTTTATTACGATAAGAGCAACAAACGTTTCTATTGGACGCAACATTTCCTAACAAAATAACAAAAGTAAAAGGATATCTCATTTTAAAGCTGAACTAATTTTTCTATTAGTGCAGCTTTTATTTGTTTTGAAGGCTATAACTTATATTCCCCAGAATGATTAATTGAATAAGCCTGCCAAATAAAACCGGTTGTTTGCGGTTATATTAGAAGAAGAAACAAATTAAATTGGGAACCACCTTTTAGATTAAATCTAATTGGTGGTTTTTTTATTACACTATCTTTAAATTTCAGAAAAATTATTTAATTTAAATTGTTTTGGTATCAACAATAGTGTACGATGCATAGTATAAATCAAATACTGTATCACATCTAGTAAAGCAAAATGAGGTGGGTGAATGGGTAATTTATTGAATTCATTATCGACAGAACTTAGGAGAGGGACGTTAACATTAGCCGTTTTAAGCCAATTACGAACCCCCCAGTACGGTTATTCACTAGTTCAGTTATTGGAAGGAGCAGGTATTTCCATTGAGCAAAGTACCTTATATCCTTTACTGCGCCGATTAGAAAAACAGGAGTTGGTGACAAGTAGTTGGGATACATCTGAGAGTAGACCCCGTAAGTACTATGTTTTAAGTGAATATGGTTTTGAGATATTTTTGCAGTTAAAGAAGGAATGGATAGAAAATTCTAAGGAACTTTATAGCTTATTAAAGGGAGGGGAAGTTGATGAATTTAATTGAAGTTTATATTCAGGAAGTTACTCGAAGGCTGCCTGAAAAGAGTCGTGGGGATATTGCACTTGAGTTACGGTCAACCATAGAGGATATGCTGCCCAACGATTACAGCGAGGAAGAAGTAAAGACTGTTCTTGAAAAATTAGGAAGTCCTGTCACGTTAGCTGTTGGTTATCGGGATCGACCGATGCATCTTATAGGCCCACGCTATTTTGATGTGTATGTGTCGCTGCTAAAAATGATATTGCCGATTGCCGTTGTTATTTCGCTGATCTCCATGATTGCAGAATATTTTATTGGATATGATGGAGAAGAAGCGATATTAAATGTAATATTTGATGTGATTGCATATGGTATATTGAAAACTCTGGAAGTTGGGATTCAAGTATTCTTTTGGCTAACACTTGTTTTCGCTATTATAGAAAGGGTAGATAACGGAAAAGATGAACAACCCTTAACTACAAACCTTAAAAAATGGTCACCTGCTGATTTGAAAAATGTCGCTTATATTCCTAAGAAAAAAACCATTACAAAGCTTGAGGTATTTGGTAGTTTAATGTGGACGGCCATTTGGGCAACCATTTATTTTTATGCAGACCATCTTGTTGGTATTTATAGAGGAGAGGGAAATAGATTTGAATTCATCACTCCAGTCGCTAATCAAGAGGTCTTGCTCCAGTATTGGTTTATCGTTCTAATTGTAATTTGTTTGGAAATCGCATTGGCTATTTATAAATTAATTAAAAGTAAATGGACTAAAGGAATGGCTATTTTTAATGCGGCATTCCAGTTGATTTCCACCATTGTTTTCATTGTGATTTTAATAAATCCAGATTTAATTACACAGAATTTTATTATGTATATGACTGATTTATTCGAGATAACGGCTAACCAATTGAAATCATGGATTATTGGGGGCGGCATTTTCTTCTTTATAGTAGGTGCTGCAATCAATGTATATGATGGATATCGCAAGGCTAGAATTCGTTAATCGTGTGAAAGCAATTTTGGGAACGTTGGTTAAAGAAGAAAGTTAAGCTAGCCTTGTTAAAACTAATTTAACAAGGCTATTTTTTTGAATTACTATTTAAACTGCTTAAAATGATTAGCATCCCTTTTCTTTGATTCTCTAGTATATATTGCACCACAGCTATTAGCAAAATAACGTTTAGGAGACATGTAAGCAATATAAAAAACGTACACTACTAAATTGATTATAGTAATGTACATTTTTATATTATTAGCTAATTTTAAGTAGTATTAATGCACTACCTTGTTTTTAATATTACAATGTAAAATATTTTTTATTCGTTCAATTTCCATGTAGCATAATTTAGACTGAGCGCGAAGATAACCCATCCGATATAAGGAATCATCAACGTGCCTGCTGTTCGATCAACTTGGAAGAAGTCATAGGCAGTGAGTGCAATCGCGCCTAGCAATACGGTCATTTCCACTAATGCCGTGCCACGAAGCTCCCAACGGAAGAACAAAAATGACCATAAGAAATTAAGACCAAGCTGTAGTTCATAGATGGAAATTTCCTTTTTTCTTTTACCTTCTTGCTGTTTGGATACTCTATATTTTGCGAGTCCCATTAATCCGTATAATGTAGTCCAGGCAATGGGGAAAATAGCGGAAGGCGGAGAAAACGAAGGCTTTTTCAGCTTCTTATATTTCTCTTGAGCATGTCGATTGGCAAGCCACCCAGTAACGGAACCTCCAATAATAGGGACGAGGACATGCTTAGCCAAGCTCTTTGTATCCATCTTTCCATTAACTTTCAATAGTTCCATAGAAAATACACCTCCTGACTATCATCTTTCCCTTGTAGCAGCAATCCAAACAATACCTGATGAATCTTAACGGATAAATTTTTACTGCCGTTTAAAAGCAATTTACCCCTGTCCCGAGGAAAAATACTACCGCACTTCGATGATTTACTAACGCTAATCTAAAATTTACTCCCGAAACTTTACAGATTACGTCTTCTAGAGAAACTAATCATAATAATAAAAACCCCCTCGATTAAATTCGAGGGGGTTGCTACATCTAACAACATAAACACATTAGTCAGCCATTTTTGCCTGAAGTTCTGCTTCTTTTGCTTCCATAGTTTCAGATTGCCACCAAAGGACATCATCTGGGTCTTGATCTAGGACTTCTTTAAACTCTTTACGTGAATCCACAGCTGGGAATGAGCCTTTTAGTGGACGTCCAGATGTATCGCGGAATAGCCATGTAAAGATTACGAAGCCAATAATACTAATCACCATTAGATAGATGGCAGGTGACAACGGATTTTTTGTAGCATGTACAAGATAAGATGCTACAAGTGGTGTAGTACCACCAAAAATTGAAACAGAGATGTTAAACGATACGGCAAGTGCACGGTATCTGACATCTGAGAAGAAAAGTGTTGGTAATAGCGACGGCATAGTACCTTCATAACAGCTTAGGAAGAAGCCCAGCAAAAAGACGCCGGCGAAAATCCAGCCGATATGGCCATAACCCATCATTGAAAATGCAGGGACAGCTAAAATAAGCGTTCCAAGTAAACCAATTTGAACAATACGTTTATTACCAATCTTATCACTCCAGCGACCAAAGAAGAGTGCAAGTGGAATCATAATCATCATCACAACTAACAAAATGACTAAGCTTACTGTATTGTGAATATGCAATACCTCTGTCATATAAGAAGGAATGTACGACAGTATCATATAGTTTGTAATGTTAAAGAAAGCCACAATCACAATACTTAGTAGTAAATCTTTTTTATAGTACTTAATGATATCTCTAAATGGAATGTGTTCTTCGCTTTCACGTGCTTCTTCCATTTCTTCAAATACAGGAGATTCATCTAAATGACGGCGCAAATATAGGCCGACTAAACCAATTGGCGCTGCAATAATGAACGGTAAACGCCATCCCCATGATAGCATTTGTTCATGCGACAGCATAAAGGTAAGTAGTGTGACAACCCCAGAGGCAAAAATATAGCCAACGAGCGTACCAATTTCCAGGCCGCTGCCAAGAGTCCCACGTTTTTTATCAGGAGAAGATTCTGCAATATAGACCATTGCGCCTGAGTATTCGCCGCCTGTTGAAAAGCCTTGAATCATGCGTGCTACAAGCAGTAAAATAGGTGCCCAAACACCGATTTGTTCATAAGTGGGTAAAATACCGATTAAGAGGGTAGAGATTGCCATCATAATAATGGTCGTACTTAAGACGATCTTTCGTCCATATTTGTCCCCGATCCGGCCAAAGAATATGCCGCCGAGTGGACGAATTAAGAAAGCAACCGCAAAAGTGGCGAATGTAAAGACGAGTTGAAGACTGGGGTTACTTACTCCTGCAAAGAATAATTCACTGATTACAACAGCTAGGTATGCGTAAAGTCCAAAATCAAACCATTCCATCATATTACCTACACCTGTTGCAAATACAGCTTTCTTTGCTTTCTTTGAGCTTACGATATTAATATCCGAAGGCTCAATATCAAGATTTTTTTGTACCATATTTCTAAAACAGCTCCTCTATTTAGTTTTTGCTATTTTCGAGAAGCTCCAAAAAGATACCTATGTTTAAAAGAAATAGCGGAAACTTAAAAACAATCTCCGTACCTTTTAAGAGACCATATTCAGTTGTATTGTTGCAAAGTAATGAGTGAAAAGAGATGAAACTATGAAGTTGTTAGATGTGAAAAAAGATAAACGCATTTCCTAATGATGAATAGGTATACTATTATAATAGAAGAAACTAAATTTAACAACCCATAATGTCCACCATGTTCTGATTCCCTATTCAATCAGCCTATAAACATATTAAAAATAGATAAATCTTTTTGTGAGTGAAATAGGTTCTTATTTCATATAAATTCAACAAAATTCGACACTAATAAGGTATATTAATATATGTATTTTTTATTGGAGGGAAGCCATTTGAATCGCCGAGGTATCAGTATATGTCTGCTGCTCATATGTTGTTTGTTTGTATTAACGAGCTGCATGAAGAAAAGTATTCAATCCCAGGAAGTAAAGCCTCTTTCATCTACCGAAAAATTTGTGATTAATCATTTAATCAATGAGGATGGGCTTTTGCGCACGAATTTAACTGATCAAAAAAATGTCTTTTTATCTGAATCTGCCGGTTTATGGTTAGCTTATTTATATGAAAAAGGTGACCAGGAACGTTTTCATCAACAAGTAAAAGTGATTAAAGACCATTTTTTAAAGAACGGATTGCTTGCATGGAAAATTGATGGAGAAAAACAGGCAACTGTCAATGCATTGATTGATGATGAAAGAATTGCAGGTATTTTACTAAAAGCAGGGGACAAATGGCATAGTGCAGCATATACCAAGTTAGGGAAGACAATCAGCCAATCGCTAGTAAAAGACGGAATGCAGGATGGCACTTTTGTTGATTATGTAGATGTAGATACATATAAAAAAGCAAATGTATTAACGCTGAGCTATATAATGCCACAATCTTTAAAGGAAATGAAAAAACATGATGTTCTTACAGAGGAACAATATCAAAAGCAGCTATCGATTTTAAGTAAGGCGCCTCTATCAAAAAATGATACCTATCCAAAGGCCTATCAGATTGATAATCAAACGTACGTATATGACGATGATTTGCATTTAGTTGATCAGCTTTATGTCGCATATCACCAAGCATCTGTTGGTCAAAATACCCAAACTTTCAAAAAATGGCTTATTAAGATATATAGAAGGGAACATAAACTTTATGGCAGGTATACAGCAAGTACTGAAAAACCCTCTGTGCAGTATGAATCACCCGCAGTTTACGCACTTGCTACACGCTATATGCTTAAAGCAGGAGACTTCAAACTGGCCCAAGAGTTTTATGGGAAAATGAATGAAATGAAAATTAATAAAAAATCTGGTTACTATGATGCAAAAACAAAAGAAACTCATGCATTTGATAATCTATCCCCATTATTAGCAGAAAGGGAGATGGCGCATGCAACTAAAAAGTAAATGGCTAAGAGAATTATTTGGCTTTGGGGCTTTATTTATTATACTGAGTCAATTGCCCCCTTATTTTTTGTTGAATGGTGAGAATACACGGCTGCTATTATATATCCTATTGCTTCTTATCTTTTTCTTTACGCTGTGGCGTGGGTTGGTAGCAGGATTAATTAGCAGTTTAATTTATCTGTTTATAACAGGTACAGCCCTGATTTATACGGAGTTTTCAGGTGAAGCTGTATCAACGACTCGTATGCCATTACAGTTATTTTTAGGATACGGGATTGTACTTTTGCTTGGCGTCCTCGCCGCAGGGAAGATACAAGGAATACTTGTGACGCAACAGGAGTATAACAAAAGGCTTCAACAAGATATCAAGAATTTTGTAGCGGTGGATCCGGAGACGGGTTTTGACAATGAGATGCGTATGCGTTTGACATTAAATGAAGAAATGCGAAGAGCTGATCGCTATCATCATACATTTACCTTCATTCTCTTAAAGCTTGAGAATTATAGTCAATTTAAAAAACTATATGGCATGAAAGAAGCAAATAATCTTTGGAAGCAGTTAGCTTTAAGAATTACAGGCAAGCTCCGTCATATTGATAAAAAGTTTCGGTATCAGCAGAATGAAATCGGTTTGCTGTTGACAGAAACATCAGACGCTTCGATTGATATTATTTATCAAAAATTGGATGACATACTCAAAAATCATCAACTACTCAATGGCAAATGGATAACACTCCAATACAAAACAAGCTACATTACCTATACACCTAATAGCGAGCGTACCCTTGATGAATTGCTAGGAGAGATGGAAAGGGAGATGAGAACAAGTGAGCTATAAGAAGTTTTGGCTGTTTACTCTTGTTCTTTTAGGAAGTGTTATTTATGCAGGAAATACATATGCTTCTGCCAAAGAAAAGGACACTGCAATCGTCTATATGACAAGCGACGGGCGAGTCAATGAAGACATCGTAGCATTGCAGGAGATGTTGGAATCTGTAGTGTCTGTCGATATATTCCCCGTAGAATTATTAACTGATAACAACTTGAAGCAATATCGCAGGTTAGTGTTTATTAGCACCTATAAGGAGAAAGTTCCCCTTAAAGCAAAAAGAGCAATGGAACATTTCAAAGGGCAGGCACTTGCTATTGGCGAAAATGCTACGCAATTAAAACCCTTTGGAAAGTGGAGAGACCGTGAAAATATAAAACTACGCAAAATTGGCAACTATTCGTTGACAGAACCAATTAGGTGGCATGCTATGATACCCCCGAAAGAACAATGGAAAGTCCTTGTACATGCCTCTACGTTAACGCAAAAAGTGCCATTCGTATCGCGTTCTCTTCATTCAAACTGGTCTTATATGGGCGATTTGATGTCGTCAACAGACTTTGTCTACAGCTGGCCGCATCTCTTTAGCCAAGTGCTGGGCATACAGTTTCAAAATACACATCCAGCCTATATCGTCCTAACGAATATAAATATGAAAACCAATTTAACAAAGCTAAAAGAAACAATCAACGAGCTTTCTTCTCGTCACATTCCACTTCATCTAGCAATTACGCCGATTTACAAAGAGAAAGATGGCTCATCCTATTATATTCAGGATAACAAAAAGCTGGTTAAGTACCTGCGTTCTCTTCAACAAAGAGGGGCATCGCTTATTCTATCTCCTTCTGGCAATGAAGTAGATAATAGTTTGGAATATATGGTTTTAAATAAGCTCTATCCTACAATCATCAGCAATCCAATTAAAGGCTTTACGGCTGCCCTGCATGAACATAGCCACCACTTTTATATGGCAAAACAGGATGGTCATATAATATATCCGATAAATGTAAACCAGATACAAGAATCAACGGAGACGTCCATTAATCAGTTTCAGGTATCGCTTGCTCGATTAAGAAATGTGCCAGGTTCAGCGATAGGCATGCCTTATCCAGTCTATCTAGGAGCTCCCTTGATGGAAAAAATCATCAGCACATTGGAAGATACCCAAATGCCAATTGAATGGATTGATTTTCGGAAGAGTCAGCTTCAAGTCAAGACAAAGAAAGTAGATATCAAACAAGAAAAAAGCGGAGCCCTGCACGTGAAGAAGTCATTTACTATAAAGGATCGACTACAAATGTATTTCCAGGAAAGGCCTTTTGAAGTTATTTTGTGGGCCATTCTAGTGGTTGTGACAGTTTTTGTAGGGATTTTTTTCATAAATACGCTTCGTTTGCGTATAACATTGCGCAAGCGATTGTTTGAGGAGAGGAATGAGCATGGCTGATCTTTTATTTTATATAGCACTATTTCTTATATGGGTAATGCTGTTATATCATATGTTTCTAATGGAAGGGGGCTATCTCCATTTCCGCAGTTTTGAAAAGCCCATTCCTGAATGGTCCAGAAATATGGAGGAGCTGCCAACTGTTAGTGTCTTTATACCAGCCCATAATGAAGAACTCGTTATCGAACAGACTTTACGAGCGATGTCTCGGTTGTATTATCCCAAGGATAAGCTTGAAGTCATTGTTATTAACGATAATTCGTCCGATGATACGGGCTTGATTGCAAGTAGGTTTGCGGAAAAATACCCATTTATCCGCGTCCTTGAAACAGTGGAACCGAATAAGGGAAAAGGCAAATCCTCTGCATTAAATTCTGCGCTTGCTGACTCGTCCAGCGAGATTGTTATCGTATATGATGCAGACAATACGCCGGAGCGAATGGCGGTTTGGTACTTGGTGATGGGACTTCAAAATGACCCCAAAGCCGCAGCAACTGTCGGCAAATTCCGTGTCATCAATGCGGAAGAAACCTGGCTGACTCGTTTTATCAATATTGAAACGATTTGTTTTCAGTGGATGGCACAAGGCGGACGTTGGAAATGGTTCCGTGTTGCCACCATCCCTGGTACTAACTTTGCTATTCGCCGCAGTATTTTAGAGAGGCTTGGCGGTTGGGATGTGAAGGCATTAGCAGAGGATACAGAGCTGACCATTCGTGTTTATAATCTTGGCTACCATATCCGCTTTTTCCCAAAAGCTATTACATGGGAACAAGAACCGGAAACCTTGAGTGTATGGTGGAAACAGAGAACACGGTGGGCGCGTGGCAATCAATATGTTGTGCTAAAGTTTCTTCGCCAATTTTTAACACTGAAGAGAAAGAGTATTATCTTTGATTTGTTTTATTTCTTTTTCACTTATTTCCTATTTTTCTTTGGAGTAATTCTGTCGAATGCTTTATTTATCATCAATTTGTTCTATGATATCGGTCTTAGCATTGGCAATATCTCTTTAATTCTCTGGGGACTTGCATTTTTACTCTTCCTAGGAGAAGTGATGGTCACATTAAGTATTGAAAAAACAGAGATGAATTGGAAGAATTTCATATATGTGATCGCCATGTATTTTACATATTCACAGATGTGGATTGTGTTAGTGGTTCGTTCTTTATCTTTAGAAATCAAGCGTTTGATTACAGGCCAAGAAGTCAAATGGTATAAAACAGAGCGCTTTGCGAAGAAGCCAAAGTAAGGAGGAGAAACATGAGAAACTTTATATATCTTGCAGCGTTGTTCTTCAGCCTGTTTCTATTTTCTTTGCCTGGAAAGGCAGCAACGAACATTACGGTGAAGCACCCTATTACAATAGAAGGCACAAGTAACGAAGAAAAACCGCTTACCAATAAAGTAATCGAATTGCAGGGGCCATCATCTTCCACTGACTTTTATTATTCACTAGAAGAAAGTGAAAGAAATAAAAAGCATAGTGCTACTTTTCACTTGGAGCATTCGGAATTACTGAAATCCCCTTCATCGTTTACAGTGAAAGTGGATGGACTGCCCGTTAAGTCAATTTCTCTTGCAGGCAAGAAAACAAACAATAGCGTGACGATTGATTTACCAAAAAGAGCTTTAACAAAAGGAGATCATACGTTAACAGCGAGTTTTTATGGAGTGGTAAAAGAAGGCGTATGTGTTGCGCCGGGAGATCAAGGTAACTGGCTTAAGATTGATGTACTTTCATCCATCTCTTCGTTTGCAAAAGAAAAAAAAGAAATAGCATTAAGCGATTATCCATCTACTTTTAAAACAGGGAACACCCAGATAGTATTACCAGACAATCCATCAACAGCTACTTTAAATAGCGCTTATCAGCTAGCGGCATTTTTATCAGAAGAGGAGGACAGCGAGGCTACAGTATCACGAGAAACTCATCTTCGCACAGTAAAAGGACCAGTGATTTTTGTCGGAGCTAAAGATGAGTTTAAAACAACGGAAATACAACGCATTATGTCTAAGGCAAATGTCAGCTACAAAGATGGAATCTCCCTCAAAAGCGGAATATTGCACAATCAAGGCAACAAGAATGAGGTTCCTGTACTTTTTGTAACTGCAGACAACAGCAGTACCATTGAACAAAGAATTGATCTTTTATTAAAAGAAGATTTAACAAAGCAACTGTCGGGGCAACAGATGACGGTAGACCAATTGCCGCAGTCAAAGAAGAAGGACGGCACTCATATAAAACTCAACGAATTAGGCTTTAAGAGTGAAACCTTATCTGGCGGTAACACCACATCAAAAGATTATTATGTATCACTGCCTCGCATGGAAGAAGACAATCAAGCAAACCTTCATTTGTATTTGAAAAAATCAGCAACCATGCCTGTAAAAGATGAAGCGAATGGCCGAAAAACAGAGCTAATCCTTTATGTCAATGATGTTCCTCATTCCATTGATCTTAGCAAACTAAAGAAAACACAATCAGGTATATATGAAGCGAATGTACCCATTCAAACGAATTTATTAAACAAGCATTCGCTCGTTGATTTGAGATTCGAGGTCACTGGATTCCAATTAGAAGATCCATGTGAGCATACAGGTGAACGTTTTGAGTTGTATATTGATGGAGACAGCACGTTGAATCTTGCTGAAAAAGCAAACAATACGGTATTTTCATTGCGTGATTATCCCAATGCTTTTGATCATCAAACACTGATCATCATGCCTAATCAAAAGCAAGTGAGCGATAGTCAAATGCTCGCTCTATACAAAACATTATTTATTAACGGTGAGCTTCCGCCTATTAAATTAAAAACAGAAAAAGAGGTTTCGCAGGCCGAACTGCAAAAATATGCGCTAATCTTTACAGGGGAAGCGAACGATTTTAATTTATTAAAAGATAAAAGAGACCAACTCCCATTATC
Organism: Rummeliibacillus stabekisii; assembly: GCF_007988965.1. Classification (GTDB taxonomy): domain Bacteria; phylum Bacillota; class Bacilli; order Bacillales_A; family Planococcaceae; genus Rummeliibacillus; species Rummeliibacillus stabekisii. Next base: position 1,141,392 of record NZ_BJVD01000001.1, on the reverse strand, counting down.
AGATGAAGAAAAAATGATGGAAGAAGGCTTCTTGCCGCAGGCAGTCGCATTAACTGCTTACATCACACAAAATTTCTGGCAGTCTAGCGAACCGTTGCTCGTGCTTGGAAACCGCGAGCAATCTCTCCAGGATGATGATTTTTATCGTCAGTTGAAAAACTCAAACGCTAACAAATCAGCAGCAGTTGAAACAAAAGACGGTCGCTTTATTGTTTCTACTAAAAAAGTTACTGAAACAAATAATGTCTCCAAAAACGATACAAAGAAACAAGCTGTACCTTATATAGTAGGTTTTGTTATTCTCATCGCGGCTATTGCTCTTATTCTTTACATGGCCATACGGAGAAAGAAAAAGAATACGACCAACAATGAAAAATAAACGATTTAAACCCTTTTCTATAAGAAAAGGGTTTTTTTGGGAGAATTAAGGATCAACCATTCTTTGAATACTGTTAAAGTGACATACTAATCAAGATTTATGAGGGAAATTCGGATTTAGTATGACATAAATTAATTATTATGTTGACATAATTAAAGTTTTTAAGTATATTATGTGTAAACGATTACACATGTAACCGGTTACACGTAAAATAAGGAGATATTAATGGTAACAATTAGGGATGTGGGGAAACATGCAGGCGTTTCGGTTGCGACCGTTTCGCGTTATTTAAATGACAAGGGCTATGTAAGCGAGGAAACAAAAAATGTACTCAAGAAATCGATTCAAGAATTGGGATATAAACCAAATCAGATGGCACGTTCACTCAGTACAAAAAAGACAAATATTATAGGATTGCTTGTTCCAGATATTACTAATCCTTTCTTCCCGGAATTGGCGAAAGCCGTAGAGGAAACAGCTTTTTCGAATGGCTATACGGTTGTCCTTTGCAACTCTTCTGAACAACAGGAGAAAGAAAAGCATTATATACAATCATTGCAGCAAAATTATGCAGCAGGGCTGATTGTAACGACTAATTATACGGAAGCGGAATATTACCGCCATATCAAATTGCCGATAGTTGCACTCGACAGGCGATTAGATCCTACCATACCGACTGTTACGACAAACAATGTAGAAGGCGCAAAAATGGCGATCAACTATTTACTTGACCAAGGATGCAAACATATTCTTTGCATAAGAGGGCCTCAAGGAATCGGAGTAGCCGAAGATCGGATGAAGGGTTTTCTGGAAGTAGTCAATAATGCGCAGGATATTCAAGTTGAAACCATCACATCGCCATTTGAATTTACAGAAGCTGAACAAAAAGCTTTCAACATACTCAATGCTTTTCCAACAATTGATGGAGTGTTCGCAGCAAGTGATGCTTCTGCGATTGGGGCTATGAAAGCAGCGCAATCGCTGGGTAGAAAAATTCCAGATGATATCCAAATTGTAGGGTTTGATGGAATTAGCCTTGGAGCGCTTGTCACACCAGAACTAACCACAGTCGCTCAAGATATTTATCATCTTGGTAAAGTAGCGACAGAATTATTGTTAAAGAAAATTAAAGAAGAACCTATAGATAATCATCTCATCGAATTGCCGACAGAGTTAGTCATTCGGCGCTCGACAAAATAAGGAGGGGTCAAATGATTACAGTCATTGGCAGTATCAATATGGACTTAGTAGTAGATTCAACGATTTTTCCTAAACAAGGAGAAACCGTGCTGGGCAATCGTTTTGAAACAGTGCCTGGCGGAAAAGGCGCAAATCAAGCGGTCGCAGCAGCGAGACTTGGTGGAGACATTCATATGGTAGGCGCTGTAGGACAAGACGGATTTGGCCAAGAACTCACAGGAAATTTATCAACAGAAGGCATTTACACACGTTTTGTGGCCACTGCTCAAGAAACAGCAACGGGCATTGCCAATATCCTTTTATATGAAAATGACAACCGGATTATCGTTGTGCCCGGTGCAAATGGACTTGTAACAGAAGCTGAAATTGACGAAGCGAGAGAATTAATCGAGCGCAGTGAACTAGTCATCATGCAATTGGAGATTCCGCAAGAAACCGTTGATTATGCACTTCGTGTTTGTAAAGAAGCAGACATTCCTGTTCTACTAAATCCAGCACCTGCGAAAAACTTTAAGGAAGAATGGATGAGTAGCATTGCTTACTTAACTCCAAATGAAACAGAGTGCGAAGAGATCTTTCATAGTGAAATAGAAGAAGCTCTTGAGAAGTATCCAAACCAATTAATCGTCACTTTGGGTGCAGCTGGAGCTCGCTATTATAACGGCAAAGAACATGTATTCATTGAAGGATTTAAAACAAAAGCGGTAGATACAACAGGAGCCGGCGATACATTCAATGGTGCACTTGCATACGCCATAACATCAGGACAGCCGTTAAAAGAAGCAGTACGATTTGCGAACATTGCAGCATCCTTATCTGTAGAGAAATTCGGAGCGCAAGGTGGTATGCCAACACTTCAAATGGTGGAAGCCCGCTTGAAAGGATGAGCAGTTTGAAAAAACAAGGAATTTTAAATCGGGAGCTGGCAGGTATTTTCGCAAAGATCGGTCATACAGATACCATCATGATTGCTGATTGCGGTCTGCCCATTCCGGACGGAGTCACATGCATTGACCTTGCCTATAAAATGGGAAAACCTAGTTTCATAGACATACTCGAAACTGTGCTTGGTGATTTCAAAGCAGAAAAAGCTTGGATAGCAACAGAAATGGACGCAGAAAATGCGGAGCTTTATAGTCAGCTAACGCCTTTTCCATGTCCAATAGAAAAGGTCAGCCATGAACAATTAAAACAAAAATCGGTGAATGCCAAAGTTATTATCCGCACTGGAGAGGCAACACCATACGCTAATATACTTTTGCAATCAGGTGTGATTTTTTAAAAGGGCGGTGTTACAAAATGATTGAAATGACAGGCATTGATAAAGCCTTTAACGGAAATGTCGTGTTAAAAGGCGTTAATTTTTCTCTCGAGGACGGAGAAATCCATGCGTTGATGGGTGAAAACGGAGCAGGTAAATCAACTCTAATGAAAATTTTGACAGGCATTTATGAACGGGATGCAGGCGTAATCAAAGTGAATGGACAAGAAGTCGACTTTAAATCTCCCAAAGAAGCAGAAGCACTAGGCATCGCCGTCATCCATCAAGAGCTTAATATTTTGCCAGATTTATCGGTTGCGGAAAACCTATTCTTAGGAAATGAGCAGACCCTTGGCAGGACAGGCATTTTAAAAACGAAAGAAATGAACAAAGAAGCTTCACGTATTTTAAGCCAATTAGGGCTCGATATAGATGTCAAAACGCCAGCTGGACTACTTTCTGTTGGGAAACAGCAGATTATTGAAATTGCTAAAGCAATTGAAACGAAGGCAAAGGTCATTATTATGGATGAACCGACGGCAGCTTTAACAGATCGTGAAATTCAAACACTATTTAAGACCATTCACAAGCTACAAGAACAAGGCGTTTCATTTGTTTATATTTCACATCGTATGGAAGAAATCTTTGCGATTTGCAATCGTATTACGATCCTACGTGATGGACAATATGTCGGTGTTCGAGTGATTAAAGAAACTACTTTCGATGAGATTGTCAAAATGATGGTTGGACGTGAGCTAGGTGAACGTTTTCCAGAACGCCATGCTGAAATAGGCGACGTCAAGCTTGAGGTGAAGGGTCTTACCAGAGATGGTTATTGTGAGGATATTAATTTCAAGCTACGTAAGGGTGAAGTCCTTGCCATCGCAGGATTAATGGGAGCTGGGCGTACAGAGGTAGCACAGGCCATCTTTGGATATCGCAAAATGGCAAAAGGCGAAATCTTCATTGACGGCAAGAAAGTAAAAATCACGAATCCGCTTCACGCTAAAAAACATGGTATTGGATATGTGACAGAGGACCGCAAATCGGAAGGTTTAGTTGTTGATTTTTCAATAAAAGACAATGTGTTGCTTACCAACCTAGACAAAGCTTCAAACATGGGTATCATCAATCGGACAAAAGAAAAGAGTTTTGTAAGCGATTTAATCAAAAAGCTTGGTGTTCGAACGTCAGGCCCTATGCAAACAGCCAAGTCTTTGAGTGGTGGAAACCAGCAAAAAGTAGTCATTGCTAAATGGTTAGGCGATGAACCGAAAATCTTGATTCTGGATGAGCCGACGCGCGGAGTCGATATTGGGGCTAAAAAAGAAATCTATCAAATTATTAATAACCTTGCTGAGCAAGGTGTCGCAATCTTAATGATTTCCTCTGAACTACCAGAAGTAATTGGCATGGCAGATCGCGTGCTCGTTATGCATGAAGGAAAAGTTACAGGAGAAGTAACAAAGGAAAATATGACGCAAGAAAAAATTATGTATTATGCCACTGGAGGTGACAAAGTTGTCCAAATCTAAAGATTTAATTCAAAAACTCGGACCATTGCTAGGACTTCTTTTAATCATCATTATTATTTCATTTATGAGCCCTAGTTTTTTAACAGCTACAAATATTTTTAATGTTCTGCGCCAAGTATCCATCAGTGCCTTAATCGCATTTGGGATGACGTTTGTCATTTTAACAGGCGGAATCGATTTATCGGTCGGCTCGACGTTAGCGCTGACAGGAGCTATTAGTGCAGGCTTACTTGCAGGTGGTATGAATCCACTTTTAGCTATGCTTATTGGTTTACTATTAGGTGCATTGCTTGGAGCTATCAATGGGGTTATTATCGCAAAAGGTAAAGTAGCACCATTTATCGCAACACTTGCCACTATGACTATTTTCCGCGGTCTAACACTTGTTTATACAGATGGTAAACCGGTCTCAGGTCTAGGCGATTCGCAGGCATTCCAACTATTCGGGAAAGGGTATTTATTTGGAATCCCTGTGCCAGTAGTGACTATGATCGTGGCATTCATTGTTCTTTACTTTATTTTAAAACAAACAACATTCGGCCGCAGAGTGTACGCAATTGGCGGTAACGAGGAAGCTTCCCGTTTGTCTGGCATTAATGTAGACCGCATCACCATCGCGGTATATGCACTAACAGGTATGCTTGCTGCATTGTCTGCTTTAATTCTTACTTCTCGTTTAAATTCAGCACAGCCGACAGCAGGCCAATCTTATGAATTAGATGCCATTGCGGCAGTTGTATTAGGCGGTACTTCTTTAACAGGCGGACGTGGCTGGATCTTCGGCACATTAGTCGGTGCACTAATTATCGGCGTATTAAATAATGGCTTAAACTTAATTGGCGTTTCATCCTTCTTCCAACAAGTCGTGAAGGGGATTGTCATTCTAATCGCAGTACTACTTGATCGTAAAAAAACAGCATAGGAGAGATAAAAATGAAAAAATTATCATGGACTCTAGCGTTATCAGCATCATTATTACTAGGAGCTTGCTCTATGTCACCAAATGGTGATGATTCAGCTTCAAAAGACTCGAAAAAATCAAATGACGATATGAAAATCGGTTTGTCTGTCTCAACTCTAAATAACCCATTCTTCGTTACATTATCAGATGGCGCGAAAAAAGAAGCGAAGAAAGAACATGTAAATTTAACAGTAGTAGATGCACAAGATAATGCATCGAAACAAGCTTCGGACGTAGAAGATTTAATTCAACAAGATGTAGACCTGATCATCATCAATCCAACTGACTCAGAAGCAGTAGCATCTGCAGTCGAATCAGCAAACGATGCAAAAATTCCAGTTATCACAGTTGACCGTTCATCAGACGGCGGTAAAGTTGTAGCTCATATAGCTTCCGATAACGTTAAAGGTGGAGAAATGGCAGGCGACTATTTGAAATCATTGATTGGCGATGGAGCGAAAGTAGCTGAGCTTGAAGGTGTAGCAGGTTCATCAGCAGCTCGCGATAGAGGAGAAGGCTTCCATAAAGTAGCAGATAAAGGCTTAGATGTAGTAAAAAAACAAACAGCTAACTTTAACCGCTCTGAAGGTCTAACAGTTATGGAAAATATCCTTCAATCTAACCCAGATATTAAAGGTGTATTCGCTCATAATGATGAAATGGCTTTAGGCGCACTAGAAGCAATTGAAGCTTCCGGCAAAAAAATCAAAGTAGTCGGCTTTGACGCTACTGATGATGCTGTAAAAGCTGTAAAATCAGGCAAGTTAGCAGCAACAATCGCACAACAACCAACAGAAATTGGCGAAATTGCTGTAGAAACAGCTGTTAAATCCCTAAAAGGTGAAAAAGTAGAGAAAAATATTCCAGTTGACTTAGAACTAATTAAGAAATAAGAGCGGCATAGAAAATCACACTTCATTTGAAGTGTGATTTTTTTATTGGAGAGGGGGAATTAGGATGAGTGTATGAAAGAGGCAAGCGAGTGTCCGGAATGAGACTATGAGTGTCCCAAATAGGCTCGCGAGTGTCCGGAATCAAGAAGTGAGTGACCTCAATCAGGGCGAGTGTCCCAAATAGGCTCCCGAGTGACCGGAATAAGTGGACGAGTGTCCTCAAAAAGGGAGTGAGTGACCCAAATGAGACTATGAGTGACCTCTATCAGGGCGAGTGTCCCAAATAGGCTCGCGAGTGTCCCGAATAAGTGGACGAGTGTCCTCAAAAAGGGAGTGAGTGACCCGAATGAGACTATGAGTGACCTCAATCAGAGCGAGTGTCCTAAATAGGCTCCCGAGTGACCGGAATGAGTCTACGAGTGACCACAATCAGGGAGTGAGTGACCGGAATGAGTCTACGAGTGACCACAATCAGGGCGAGTGACCCAAATAGGCTCCCGAGTGTCCCGAATAAGTGGACGAGTGTCCTTAAAAAGGGAGTGAGTGACCCGAATGACCCTACGAGTGACCGGAATCAAGGTGAGTGACCCGAATAAGTCCTCGAGTGCCCCTAATAAAGCCAACCTAAAAGCCAAGTGTAACCAATTCATAAATATCACCATTATCAAACTACTTTTAAAATAACTTGAAGTATATTTAAGGAGTGGTAATATAATGAATAAGTTAGGAGATGATATACATTATAGAAGGTAGAACAAAATCATTACTCTTTACTGCATATCGACGGTTATTGATTCGCCTCAGTCAACATTCTTCGAAACGAGCTGAAATTGTTCGAGATTTTGAGAATATCAAGATTGGATTTAGCGGTGAAAAGAGAGTTGATCGGGCCATATTAGAGACACACTTTTCCAACATTCACTATATTTTGCCGAATGTAGAGTTAAGAGTATCGCAGAATAGGCAAATAGAGATTGATACACTCATCATAACGCGTAGTTTTATATGTATTTTGGAAGTTAAGAACTTAAAAGGTCATCTAAAGTTTAATGAAAATCCTTATTCGCTACATCAAAATTTAAATGGAAAAGTTTTTAGCTACCCATGCCCACAGATGCAAGTGAAGAGAGCTGGGGATAGTTTAAATTATTGGCTAAAACAACATTTTAACCTGGACCTTCCCATCCACAAGGCAATCATTTTGCCAAACGAGCATGTGTTACTCGAGACGCCCCCAACGCAAGAGAAACTGCTCGGTCTAAGAGAAATCCCTTTATATCTTCAATCCTTAGAACAACAACCCCACTTCATCTCTGCCCAACAATTATATGCCATCATATCTAAATTGAAAGAAGAGCAGCATCCGTATAACCATTTTCCTCTTTCAGAAAAATACCATATCCCCCTTAGTCATTTGCAAACTGGTGTCATGTGTCAATGCGGCGGTAAAGGTATACGCCAAACCCAGAGGACGTGGCTTTGTAATCTATGTGAACAAACAATACCACAGGCAACAGAAAATGCATTGCTCGATTGGTTTTTACTTTTCAAATCTTCTATCACTCACGAGGAATGTAAAAAATACCTTCAAGATTGTTCACAAAAATCGATTACAAGATTAATTAGTAGGACAAGTCTCCTACAAAACGGGAATACCCGGTCGAGAAAATACATCTATCGATATAATCAGCCTCTTTTCAACAAATTACTTGAAAAATCCCCCAAATAAAGTTGCAATCTTTTACATTCCTATCTAAAATAAAAGAAAGAATGTGCAGTATATTCGCAGATTTTCTTGCTCTGTTTGAGACTCTCGTACAGGGCTTTCTTCATTTTCATTCTATGAATCTTGAAGAAGGATGCGATTAAAGGAGAAAAAAAATATGATACTGAGGATAAACCCGTTTAGAGGGATTTTTACGCCCGCTGTTTATAGAGAAATGTTAGCGGAAGCAGAGCATTATAAACGTTATCGTCTTTCTATTATTTTATTATATCTGGCAAGTATTTTAATCTACATGGTGGGTAGCTCGCTTGGTATTGGGAGTGAATCCATCTCGAAGGAACTACCAACGCTCACAGATTCCGCCTTTGAAGCGAGAAAGCAACTTTTCTTAATAGGAAAGCTGCTGCAAGCCCTTATCATTCCAACCATCTTCTTGTATTTAAGCAGCTTATATTATGTGGCTTTTGCCAATGGACAGTTCCGCAAAATGATGATTATGCAAATGAATGTATTGGGAATTTTCCTTATTGAGAAAATCCTCCTTATTCCATTATTTTTGGGACTAAATATTGGGTCTGCATCAAATGTTTTTTCATTTGGCGTCATCGCACAATATATCACTTCGAATGTGATTGCTATAGACTTTTTAAGTGAACTTACTATATTCCGGGTAGCGATGTTCTTCTTATCATTTTTCTATCTAACGAAGTTAATTGAAGGACGTAAGCAAACGCTATTCGTACTAAATGTGATACTATATGTGATTTATTGGATCTTTGCAGGTTTCATATCTTATATGAAGATAGAATTCTTTTTCTAAAGGAGATTGGAAAAATTGAAGAAGTGGAGCAAGTCGATTATTGCCGTATTGGCCATTGTGTTTGTTCTATGCAATGTGTATCTTCTTTTAAAAGAAAATAGCAAAGCTGAAAGAACAATTAATGTTCGAGACTGGACAAGAGTAGAAAAAGATAATGTGAAAAAATTATTTTATACAAAAGGTGTGACAGAGCCAGAGTCTGAAACGCATGTATATTTTGATAAACGCAAGGGTTCATTAGATAAAATCCTTGTAAAAGAGGGCGAAACGGTGACTGCTGGAACCCCGTTATTTGTGTATGATGCGCAAAAATTGGAGGATAAAAAAGCAGTATTAGAAGACCGGAAAGAACGGCTGCAAAGCGAGATGAGCAGTGTGGAAAATGAAATTACAGAATTGCAGCAAATTAAACAACAAGCTCCAGTGGATACAGCAAAAACCGAAACAGAAAACAAAAAAGTAAAAGTAGATGTAAATATAGATACCTCTCCAATTATTGATAGCAATGTACAACAAAAAATAGCCGCCGCTCAAACGGAAAAGAGCAAGCTAGAAGCAACTCTAACTGAAAACGATGCAAAACTATCTAGGATTGATGAGCAATTACAAGATTTAAATGTAGTGAGTCCAGTTGATGGGCAAGTAACAAATATTAACCCAGAACTGCAGGATCCTATGATTACAATTGCCTCTGCTAGTTCAGCGGTAAAGGGTAACTTGCCTGCAACGCGGGTGCATGAAGTTCAAGAAGGACAAGCGGTTAAATTGTATTCACCGCTGTTGGATCAGTATTATACAGGTGAAGTATCGCAAGTTATCGCTATTCCTGACTATAAAACAGCAAAAAAAGAACCTATGTATTCTTTTTTGGTTAAATTAGGAAATGAAAGTGACAACAGTGCAATAGAGGATACACCAACTGATGAGCCAACAAGAATCACAAGTGAAGCTGAAGAAAATACCACAGAAACAAGTGGCAACACGGATGCTGCGAAAAATCCAGACAAACAATCAAAGGTAAACCTAAATAACGAGGCATCGACGGTAACTGAAAAAGAAAAACCGTTGTTACTCGGTACAAAAATGGATATGCAGGTAACGTTAGCTGAAGCTCTTCAAGTGCCTGTGATTGCATCAAAGTCTATTGAAAAAGAAAATAAAAAGTATTATGTATACCAAATGACGAAAAATGGCATGGTCCGAAAACAACCGATTCAAATAGGTGTATCATATAAGAAAAAAAATCAGGTTATCGAAGGCATTCTAACAAAGGATACAATCGTAACAAATGAACAAAACGTCAAAGTTTCTGATCCATCTCCGTTTATTACACCAAGTAAATCAGAGAATTTGAATAAAAAGGATATCAAAGCGTTACCTTCTATTCAAAAGGCAAAATATATCCTTATTGGTCTTTTTGAATAATAGTAAACTGTAGGCGAGTCAAACCTCGTCTACAGTTTTTTTGTTTATGCATCTTTTGTCGATTGATGCTAGGTGACTATTTTGTCGTATAATGACTTTTCCTTTTAAATAAACGAGAAGATCATACGACAAATATGGATACTATTTGCTATGCAGGACCTCATCCTTTATAGATCTATCTTATTTATGCTATATTCGAAGAAAGGGAATAAATGGAGGTAGTGAAACATCTCATTTCCCCTTTATTATTTGAAAAAGGAGCGATAAATATGAAATCTCGATTAGAGCATTTTATTAATGGCGAATGGATTGCATCTACAGGAAGCGAAACAATTGATGTCATTAATCCTGCAACGGAGGAAGTAATTGGCCAAATCAGTAGTGGGACAGAGGAAGACCTAGATAAAGCTGTTGCTGCTGCACGGGAGGCTTTCCCTTCTTTTTCACAAACTTCAAAGCAAGAACGCATTGATTTACTGAACCGAATTGCGGATGAATATGAAAAACGCAAAGACGATATTATAGAAACAATCACACAAGAACTTGGTGCTCCGATAAAAATGAGTGAAAAAGTACACTACAATATGGGGCTTTCTCACTTTAGACAAGCAGCTAAAGAGCTTGACGCTTTAGAGTTCACTGAAAAAAGAGGCTCCACTCTTATTACAAAAGAGGCGATCGGGGTGTCTGGGCTGATCACACCTTGGAATTTCCCAACTAACCAAACTTCTACAAAGCTTGCAAGTGCCTTTGCGGCAGGAAGTACAGTTGTTTTAAAACCTTCTGAGCTAACACCTTTTGCTGCAATTATATTGGCAGAAATCTTTGAAGCAGCAAATGTACCAAAAGGAGTATTTAACCTTGTAAACGGTACAGGTGAAGTTGTCGGAAATGGCATTAGCTCTCACCCTGATATCGACTTTGTTTCATTTACAGGTTCAGGGGCTGTCGGCCAAAAAATTACTGAAAATGGCGCAAAAACGATAAAAAAAGTGGCATTAGAACTTGGTGGGAAATCTCCTCTCATTATTCTTGATGATTATGATGTGAAAAAAGCTGCAAAAATTGCAGTTGGCAATATTTTATCCAACTCAGGCCAAGTCTGTGCAGCTGCGACACGTACGTTAATTCCACAATCAATGAAAGATGAGTTCATTGAGGCAGTTAAAGAGGTTCTTCCAGGATTCCCAGTTGGAGATCCGTATGACCGCAGCACATACTTAGGGCCACTCGTATCTGAAAAACAATATAATCGAGTACAGGATTATATTAAAAAAGGGCAATCTGAAGGTGCCACACTTGTTGTCGGTGGTACGGGCAAACCAGAAGGATTAGACAAAGGCTATTATGTAAAGCCAACTGTTTTCGCGAATGTGAAAAATGATATGACCATAGCTCAAGAGGAGATCTTTGGTCCAGTAATGTCTATCCTAACCTATGAAACTCTTGATGAAGCCATTGAGATTGCGAACGATACCATTTTTGGATTAGCAGGTTATGTTGTCGGTGAAGATAAAGACACATTATTAAAAGTGGCTTCTTCTATCAGAGCAGGCCGCATCACTATAAACCAAGTACCAGCTGATTTTGCTGCTCCATTTGGCGGCTATAAGCAATCAGGTATCGGCCGAGAATGGGGCGCATACGGAATCGAAGAATACTTAGAAATTAAATCGATTATCGGTATGCCATCATAATATAAAAAACATCCAAGTTCCGTAATAGAACTTGGATGTTTTTTTACATCTCAATAAATATTTCATTCAATTTATTAAAGCCCATCACAATTTTTCCGCTATTCGTAATACTCATACCTTCAGGTTCTCTATTGGTGTTCAACCGTAGTTTCTGGCTTTGGCTTCCATCAGGATTCACTATCATATATTCGCCATTTGAAAGGATATAATATTTCCCCTTGCCATATGCAAAGCCTTGTACTTCCTTACCTGGGGTTGTTCCGACAAGTCCGTTAATGTGTACCTTTTCTCGCCAATCACGACCAGCCTCTTTTCCTTTTCCTAAATGAATCGTGTTGAGGTCATAACCATTGCCGGATTTGGAAACGCCAACTGCTGTATTTTTATCCAACATAGCAATAACATTGGGATGGATTGTCGACGGAACCAGCCATTTGCGTTCCACTTTAAATGTTTTTACATTGATTTTTTGCAATGTATACCGGCTTTGTCCGCTTATATCTGCTAATTGATATAAGTAGCCATCTTTATAGGCAATAGCTTGGCCATGTCCAATCGTGAGACGTTCACTTTTTTTCAAAAGCTTCCCTTTGGAGCTATATTTATAAATATACCCGTACCTCGTTTTATCACCTGTTGAGTAGGTGAGATAATATTGTTGATGCTCATCGACTGTGATGCCTTGTAATCCCTTTGATTTTGAGCCCGTTACACCTGCTGGGTCTCTGTAGGGATAAAAAAGTGTCTTCGCTTTTAATTGCTTACTTAGCTGTAATGTATGAACTGGATTAGATTTGGCTGTAGCTGATACTTGCATAGCTATAAGAGCAACTACTAAAAGTAGTAATAATCTCAGATTTTTCATCATAATTGAACTCCTTTTTGATAAATTATAGTTTAATTATCGGTTAGAAGTTTGATTTATTCACAAAAAAGCTCCTTCTGTTTGTAGCCAAACAATAGGAGCTTTTTTTATATACCCATTCCGCCATCTGCAGGCATTGGATCGATTTCTTCGTTGTCGACATCAATTTTTTGAGAGTCATCCACAGGTTTTATAGGGTTATCATGATTTTTTTCTATATACTTTATCAGTTTTGTCTCTTTCTCCTTATCTTCATGGAAGAGATTGTCTAGTTGATTATCAATAAAATTCATTGATGTGGATAACACAAGTTTGACGTCATCGAATACAGAAGAAATTGTGGCTGGGGCAGCGGCAAATAATTCTACACTATTTTTGTTCCAATCTAGAAACTTAGTTGATGATGTATTCAATGTATAATAAATGCCTGCTCCAAAAGATATGGCGCAAATAAGTGCTATACTGATTAGTTTTTTCAACATACATAATTCCACCTTTATAAACAATCGTTAGGATCATTATGGACAAAATTATACAAATTTAATCAATCAACAGGATAGAAATCGACAGCTCTCTAAAACCGGATAAAATGCACTTTTTGAGGAAACCTAAAAAAATAGGAGGTGATCTTTTGAGTTTAGACAATCATTCAAAAAAATCATTGGATTTTAAGAAAGTATACGATCAAAATTCGCAGGTTGAAGCCACAAGTGATGCAATCAAAACGATTGTAGGACAGTATGGCGGAACGATGACATCTGCCTATAGTCATCCAGTCGATTATGAGAATCCCCCCTTATTTTCATCCGGTGGTGTTAGTCAACATCAAGCTAAAGGAGAACCTGATCAACCTCAATCCACAGATGTGTGAATAAACAAAGATGAAAGGAGAGACAACAGATGAATAAAAAATATACTGAAGTGGGCACAGACATTGAGGAAGTAAAAAGGCAAAATGCGATGTCTGGACCATCTTACAATGAAATAAAAGAAATAGTAGCAAATCATGAATGGACAGATACACAATCGAATGGCAATATGATTGACCCGGAAACGCCAAAAAAGTATACATGGACTGGAACGGATATTGAGGAAGTCAAAAGGTTAAATGCCGCTTCTGGTCCTAGCTATAAAGAAATTTTTGACATGTTAGATGAAAAGTACAGCAACAGATAGGTTAAAGCCTCCGAACATTAACGGAGGCTTTTTCATATGCTTTTTAAAAAGTAAATATAAATTGTCCACATCAGACATATAGTGAAATATAGAAACAAAATGGAAGATTGGATGATGAATTATAGATAAATCCGTATTAATTATGGTTGTGATGCGCCTGTTTTCAGGAAGTCTTGAAATTATGGCCGCATTATTTATGTTTAGGTTCAACAATCTAGAGAAGGCGTTTTATATCAATACAATGCTAGCGTTAGTGGGACCTACTGTACTGATTATTACTACGGCCGTTGCCATGTTTGGGCTAGCAGATAAGATTTCTATGACGCGCATGATCTGCCTATTTGCTGGCGTTACTCTAATTCTTATCAGTATGAATGCCAAATGAATGATAAAAGAAGGACCGATTCAAGAGAATCTGGTCCTTTTTTATTCTGTCTTTGGTTCCAAGTTTTTATTTTTTGAACCAATCTCTTCCGCTTTAATCAATTTAACGACAAGCCATACTAAGATCAAACCTAATATGCTAGCGGTGATATAACTATGATTCAAATAGTTTTTCATTACAAGCGACATGACGGGTGGGCCAGCAGCAACGCCAATAAAGCGAGCGGCACTGTAAAAGGAGGTAACTGTACCGCGTTCTTCCTTTTTAATATTCTGAGTAATTATAGCATCTAGTACAGGTAGCAAGCAGCCAAGAGCAATGCTGGCAATACTTGCAACGATCAAAAGGAAAATTAAATGATCCTCTAAAAAACCAATAAAAGCAATACTCGCAGAGGTGATGATTAATGAAATCAAAATCAGCTTTTTCAATGCTTTAATTTCGCCCTTTGCTTTTTTACCCGTAATAAAGGAGGCGATACATAGCATCAATAACGGAATGGCCAAGATAAATCCTTTTTTCACACCTTTGATATCATGAGTGCTTTCCAGAACCTCAGACAGGAAAAATAACATGCCAAATAGCACAAGCATGACATATATACCGCTTAAAAAGACAACAGACAGCCACTTACCTTCTCTTGAAAATGTTTCTTTAACGTTGGATACAAATTCTTTGAAGGCGACAGGCTCGTCCTCTTCCTTGGGGACTTTAATGAAGAAGAATATTAAAATGATGGAAATTAAACTGAAGAAAGAAATCGAGAAGAAGGGTAAAAACCACAGAAAAGCAGCAAAAATGGAACCCAATATAGGACTTAGCACTTTACCGAATGTATTAGATGTTTCAATAATGCCAAGGCTGGATGTAGCCTTTTCTTCATCGCCATTAAAAAGATCTCCAACAAGAGGAATAACGATAGGCATGGCCCCCGCTGCGCCTATACCTTGAAGGACTCGTCCAATAATAATCATGATGTAGGGGCTATCCAGCTTCCATGAGGCGATGGCTGATATTAATCCGCCGATCAGAGCTAAAATTAAACATGGCAAAATAACGATTTTTCGTCCAAATCGATCCGATAAATAACCAGCTACTGGGATAAACAGAATGGCTGCAATAGAGTAGCTGGTAATAATCATACTTGATTGGAAGGAAGAAATATCAACTTTCTTTTCTAAAATCGGCAATACAGGAATTAACATCGAATTGCCGAGCGTCATGACTAGAGGGATGGAAGCTAAGCTGAATATCGCCCAAAAACCTACCTTCACATCATCTTTTTCCGTATTCCCCATGAAAACACCTCAATTTTATTTGTTAGAGGTAGGTTTTCCGTATTGTACTTTTTTATGCAAACAGGGCTTGATATGCTTGGTAGCCAAAGTGAATACCAAAGCCAATCATAGACAAAGAGGAAACGATTGAGATGCCATTTAAAAACTTCGTAGAAAGGACTTTTCGAGAGCCACTTGAAATACTTGACATAAAAAGGTCTACCAATACAATGCCAAGCAATATCACTAAGCTATATAAAATAATTTCCCATTTCTCAAGTTTCCCAGAACCGCCTACTAATACAGAACCATAAATGCCAAGCCAAAAAAGGATGGTCAAAGGATTTAAAAGGGCGATGAAGAAACCAGATAGAAATGAATGTCTTAATCTTGTGACCTTTTTAAAGTTGGTATTAAGTTTAACTTTATGGAGGGTTAATAAGTTTTCAATCCCTGTATACAATAAGACGAAGCAGCCAAAAGACCAAAGAATGGTTTTGACGACTTGAAATTCAATAAAATGCCCAATACCAAAGTAAACCAATAACATATACAACATGTCAGTTGCGATGGCGCCAAGGCTAAAAAACCAGGCATGAAAAAAACCATTTTTTATCCCAAGGTTTAGCAGTGTTGCCTTAACTGGTCCAATCGGCGCGGCCAAAGATATGCCTAAAAAGAAATAAGGGAAAAAAGAGTGCATTGTGGTTTCCTCCGTTTTGTGGTGTCTTACATCCTATTCAGCGGAGACAACCATTACGACTAATAGTGGAAAAATTTCTAAGGAGGAACCGAGCGATTAAAGTTTTAGTATGGCCTAGGATGGATATGCTTACACATAAGAGAAAAAAGGAGGTTTGTTGATGAAGGAATTTAAAGTGACTTACTTTTTTGACCAAGAACATTATGTGCGACGTTTTATTTTTGTTGAGTCGCAAGCAGAAGCAGAAGCATTAATCCAAAGTGAAAGAGATCAATACATCCACTTTACAGATTCTAGAGGTATTTATCATGAACTCTTTACGGGGCATGTACGAGTTATCCAAATTTCAGAGTATCATAGAATAGACAAATCAAAAAAAGCGAAAGAAATGATCGACGGAAATCATTTTTATTCATAGTGAGTGGCTCGCTTCTTAAATAAGATGCGAGCCTTTTTGTAATATAAATTTGTTCTCCTTATCATATTCTTGTCATATTCACCCCTTATAATGAACATGTTCAATAAATAACTACAAAAAATAAATATAACTAATAAAGATAATAACTGAGTTAATTTCATAATAAAA
Organism: Rummeliibacillus stabekisii; assembly: GCF_007988965.1. Taxonomy (GTDB): domain Bacteria; phylum Bacillota; class Bacilli; order Bacillales_A; family Planococcaceae; genus Rummeliibacillus; species Rummeliibacillus stabekisii. Next base: position 1,124,503 of record NZ_BJVD01000001.1, on the reverse strand, counting down.
TTTCACTAAAAAGAGTATTGATAGTATTACGGATACGGCATCTTCTAAGGGATGCGATCGAGCTGGAAGCCTAGCGAAATGAAGCAATATAGAGAGTAAGCTAATATCGCTGAAAGTTCTGTCTGGAGAACAGATTACTGTTCGTCTATATGCTATTAAAAAGACTTATGAGATTGATTCAACTAAGGGAGAATATTAAATGAGAAAACCATTACTAACAGCAATCGCACTAAGTTCGGCACTGCTATTTACAACCGTGGGAGAAGAAACAACCGCATCAGCAGCTACAGTTACATACAAAGTAAAATCAGGCGACACTCTTTCTAAAATAGGAAGCAAATATCATATTTCATACAAAACAATTATGAAATTAAATCATATGAAGTCTACAAAAATATATGTAGGCCAAAAATTAAAAGTGAAAAAAACAAAAGCTAAAAAGAAAGCTACGAAAAAAGTCAGCAAAAGTGTTGCAGGCGTTTCATCCTCGTCTAAAGCTTCCAAGGCTCTAGCAATTGCTCTTAAGCAACAGGGGATAAAATACGTTTTTGGCGGCTCGTCAAAAAGCGGTTTTGATTGTAGCGGACTTATTTACTATGCATATAAAAAAGCAGGATACTCTGTATCGCGCACAAATGCCCAAGGTTTTTATGCACGTTCATCTGCAACCAAATCACCTCGTATTGGCGATTTAGTTTTCTTTAAAAATACATATAAATCAGGAATTTCACATATCGGTATTTATATGGGCAACAGCAAGTTTGTTAGTGCAAGCGGTACAAAGGTTCAAGTTAGCTCTGTGAATGAATCTTACTGGAAAAAACACTTTGCTGGTTACAGACATTTATAATTTGATATAAACCAAAACCATTTAGTTGAAAAGCTAAATGGTTTTTTTGACATAATTAAGGGTAAGGTCTGTAATTTTTTTCATTTTACATTGAAAAGTTGAATCTCACGCTGTTATAATAATGATGAAAAAAGGCCTAATTATCTTTTAAGATAACAGGAATTTTTACTTAATCGCTGAGGAAGTGAGAAATTTGACGATGGATGAACTGAAATGGGAAGACCTTCAAAAGAAAAACTTTTACCTATTTTTAATGGTCTTTATTTGCTCTGGGTTAGGCACAATTGCGCAGCTTATATTGTCATCAACAAATTTGGTAAGGATTAGTTTGGGAATATCTTTTTTACTTTTTATAACCGCTTATTTTGCACAGAAAAAAATTAATGCGCTAAAAATTGCTTTCCCATACTTTGTTGTTGCCATGATATTTCTAATTAGTATGACTTTGATTTTTGGCCAAGGTGAATCAACACTAGGTACTATTGCTTTAAGCTTTTTCTTAATTATAGTGGCAAGTATTCATTCTAATCGAAAGATTTACTTTACCGGAGTAATCCTCGGCCTTATGACAATTTATATGAACTATATCAATTTTCAAGATGAAGATATACATAGTCAATTGGCCAATGTCGTATTAGTTTATTTATTAATGATTATTGGATTGTATCTACAAATTTTGCAAAATGGTAGAGTGCTCGACCAAGCGTTGGGCTACTTACGCACAGTACATGAGCAGGCAGAAAAGGAAAAAGATACTTCGAATAAGCTGAATACAACAGTCGGTACAATAACTTCTAATTTAAACGATATTAAAAATACTTTCGAAAACACCACTACTTCATATCAAGAGAGGCTAGGGGCAGTGAGTGAGGTAAGTGCTGGAGCAGAACAGCAGAATTATCGGATCAATGATATTGCACAAGATATCCAATATATGCACAAAACGGTACTCGATATTGGACGCTCGGTAGAAGGCGCTAAAAATGAAACAGAGGAAGCTGGTCAACAAGCAACACAGGGTGCGAAAAATATGAAAGAAATGAAGGATGAAATCGATAATTTCTCTGGATTTTTCCAACAACTTTCTCAATCCGTTGAAACGCTGACTTCTAAAATACAAGAAACCAATACATTCACAGTTGCGATTAAAGGGATTACAGAACAAACTAATCTGTTGGCCCTCAATGCTTCTATTGAAGCCGCGCGTGCCGGTGAATATGGGAAGGGCTTCGCTGTTGTAGCCGAAGAAATCCGTAAATTGGCCTCGACTACTGCAGATACATTAGTGAAAATTGATGAAAATCTAAGTAATGTTAACACATACAATGAAAGTACTTTAAGCCAATTACAAGTAGGGGCAAAACGTGTCGAGCAACAAGTGGAAACTGTAGAAAAGTCAGTAAATGCGTTTAATCATTTATATACTGCTATGCAAAACCTGAATCAGCAAATGATAGTAGTAGCAAGTGAAATTAAAAGTGTTGAGGACAAGACAGGCACTATTGAAGCGAATACAAATGAATTTGCGACAATTATTGAGGGAAGCACTGCTTCATTAGAAGAGCTCAATGCTACACTAAGTATGCTAGCAGATGACCAGAAAAAAACGGCCAATAATCTCGTGGAAACATACGAGGCAGCAACACAACTATAGATGAAAAACCAGCGAATGCTGGTTTTTTTATTGGTCAAAGAAATGTTCTTTTCCGATATGCTTTACCCATTGTTAATCTATTGGTATAAAGGCCCAAATGCCTTAGTCATTTGACCATATGATACAAGGAATAATGAAAAGGGAGTGTTTAGAGAATGGTTCAACCTTTTGATGGGCAAGGCGTTAATTACATGAGGGAAAATATGGAGTATAACCCATGGATGTCACAAATGAGTCAACAGTATGGTGGGTGGCACTCTGGCGATCAATGGGGACAGGGGCATGATTGGAATCAAAACTATGGACATATGCAACATCAACAACACGGCAACTGGAATATGGGACATCATGGAAGCCATGGAGGTCATGGAGGTCATGGGGGCCATGGATATCCAATGCATCATGGATACCATCAATCCTATCCTTGGCAATCCGGTCAACGCCATTGGCGTCCAACACAACAGCATTGGCAAACATACCCAATGCATCATGATGGCCATCACCAACAATGGCAACAATGGAACCCAGGCCATCCATGGATGTAAGTTAATATAAAGTAAAAGGGCTGGCACAGAATTTTTCTGGCCAGTCCTTTTTCGTATGTGAATAAAAACCTTTCTATTTGCCTTAGACTTATTCAACATTGGCAATTTAGGAGGAGTTTTAGTGGAACAATCTATAACACAGCCCGATAGTAAACGGCAATTTATTAATGTTTATATATTATTCATATTATGCTTGTTAGATACAATTTTAACAGACATAGGCTTACGCAATCATATTATTGGCGAAGCCAATCCTTTAATGAGTTGGATATACAGCTCGAGTAAAATAGCCTTTTATTTAATGAAATTAGCTTTGCCTGTAGCTCTCATTGTTATTCTAAGTAAGATGAGGGCTACTTTATTGATAAATCTACTTTTAAGAGCAGCGCTTGTTATCTATAGTATTGTTTTTCTTATGCATATTAGTTGGATTGTGAGTGTATTGGCACTTTCTATTTAAATAATTTTAGCCTTTTGGTTGGTTAAAATTAAGGTGATTTAGGCCGTTTAAGTTAAGAAAGTAATGAAAAAAGTTAATCAGCTTTTAACAGTGTAAAATAACAAAACCGCTAATTAACAGGTTTTTGAGAGAAAAAAGGGATTTTATAGTGAATTTAATAGGAAAATATGTTTATTTGACATCGGATTTTAATAGTAATAATATAATATAAAATTATCCTGAATTATGTCGAATTTACAAATTATGTTTGATTTGATGGCGGGAAATTTTGTTTTATCGCTTTTATTTTATTAATGAGGAGGGAAATGAATTGATTAAACATGTTTACGCTTTATCTATTGAAACGCTTGCACTTATCCCATTTTACGAGAATGCGACGGGGAAGGTAAAAACTAAAATTATGGAATTAGGGGGAGTTACACTAAGCGATTTAAATCCAATCGAAATTATGGACGCCAATTTAAAATTCTCAGGCTCTAGCTTAACAGGGGCTGGACAAGGGACAAAGCATATTCTTGGTAAAGTTAAGATGCATCCGGTCACTATTAACGAAAGAGTCTGGTTTCCCGTTTTCTCGCCAAAGAAAGATGGCTGCATATGGTTAGCACTTAACCATATAAAAAGGTACAGTGCATACGGTAGCTTAGGTACGATTATTACTTTTACTAGTGGAACCGAATTAATAATGGATATTACAGTAAGTACATTTGAACGGAGAATGAATCGTGCATGCGCATTAAAAGCGCAAATAGAATACTATACGTTTTATATGCGAATCCCTCCAAAAGAAAAGAGAAACTATGCAAAATACGAGATTATTAAAGAAGAGAATAGTATCAACTATCAAATTAATAGAAAACCAAAACAAAAGGTTAAAGGTGACGATGAAGGCGAAGCGAACTTAGTACCTTAACACATAATGAACTGTACAGTATAACTTGCAGAATAGGGAGATAGACAAGCTCAAAAGCCAGAATAGTAAAGTATATCGGATCCTCTTTACCTACAATAGAGACATATAAAAAGATGCCCAACCTCTTAAAAGAGTGGGCATCTCTATCCTTAATTACTACCTTTAAATGTACCTGTTGCAAATCCAACGAGTTCATCTTCTTCGTCATAGAGACGGCCTTCTACAATGGTTGTTGAACGGGTTTGCGAAATGATACGCGCTAGCCCTTTCACACGACCGTGTGTAACCGGCTTTAAAAAACGCGTTTCTAGTTGAATAGTAATTACATCTTTAAAACCAAGCGTATGTGTTGCAATGCCCATCACAGTATCAAGAGCTGACATGAAGACACCGCCGTGCATTGTACCCACCACATTGTTTAGTTCTTTTTTATAGTCAAAGGCAATTTCGGCAATTCCATCTTCAGCATGTATATATTCAAGTCCAAGTGTTTGCCAAAAAGGACTTTCTTCAAAACGTTGTTGAACAGATTTCATTGTTGTCAAAATAAATTCCTCCCCAAATTTTAACAGGCACATCTAACTATAAGTTCTACGTAATTATATCATATTTAGGCAAAATTCTTCAAAATTTTTAATAAAAAAGCGCTTTCATTTATTTGAAATGATGATATAGTATTATCTGAATAGTCTTACATGCTATTATTATATTATTTTTAATTTTGAGTATTGTATTGTTATATAGCAGACTATACAATGAAGAAGAAACAAACTTACATATAAAATGGGAGAGTGTAGAGAGTGTTTAAAACAAAAATCGTCGCAACATTAGGGGCTGCTGCATTATTAATGACGCCTATGTCAGCTTTTGCCAAAACAACGCCAGCAAAACCGAAAGCACCAACAACTGTGCCAGTACAGTTTCTATCTATCAATGATATGCATGGTAATATCGGAGAGAGTTATAAAGCTACTGATGGCACACCAATCGGAGGAGCACCAGCTCTTGCGTATCACTTTGAGCAAGAAAAAGCAGCGTTTGCTAAGAAGTACAAATTAAAAACAGCTGCTGCAAATACTTACAGAATTAGTGCAGGCGACTTAGTAGGCGGAAGTCCATCTTATTCAAGCTTACTTCAAGACGAGCCAACAATGAATGCAGCCAATGCAATTAAATTTACTGTTGGAGCACTAGGTAACCATGAATTTGATGAGGGAATCGATGAATTCAAACGAATTTTAAACGGCCTTGCACCGACTGAAGCAACACAAAACTATGAATTAGTAAAAGATTATAAATTGACTAAAAGCAATATGGAGATCCTAACTTCCAACATTGTAGATAAAAAGTCTAAGAAAATCCTTAGTGGCTTCAAACCTTATACAGTGAAAAAATATGGTGGAGTTAAAGTTGGATTTATCGGTGTCGTTACACCAGACATTAAAACAGTAGTACTATCTAAACACGTTGAGAATATCGAAGTGGTAAATCCGGCAAAAGCAATCGCAAAATATTCAAAAGTTTTGCGTAAACAAGGTGTAAATGCAATCGTCGTAGTTGCACACTCAGGTGCCTATAACACAGATGCAGACACATCAATTGAAACACAAGGAAAAGAGAAAATTTTAGGCCAAACAGTGGATATGCTGAAAGAGCTTGAAAAAATCGATCCGAAACACTCTGTAGACGTAGTAATCGGCGGCCATGATCACAACTTTGCTAATGGCGTTTACAAAAATACACGCATTATTGAGGCAAAATCATTTGGTAAAGCTTATTCAGTTGTAACAGGTAAAATTAGCAAAAAGACAAAAGACTTTATTAAAACACCATCTGGTATTGTAAAATATAACTACTTGCCAACTGAAGAACAAATCAACAGCAACAAAGTATCTAAGAAGGTAAATGGCATTGTGAATGAAGCGAAATCTTTAGTAAAAGAGAAAATTGATGCGCCAATCGCAACAGCATCATTTGAATCCATTACAAGAGACCGTGTCGCTCATCCACTAGGCGGTTCTCCAGTCGGTAACTTAGTAACTGATGGACAATTAAGCCAAGCAAAAGCTCTAGGCTACAATGCTGACTTTGCTATGACAAACTCTGGTGGTATCCGTGCTGACCTTACTACAGTTAAAGACGGAGACAAAAATGTTATTACATGGGGTAAAGCGCAAGCAGTCCAACCATTCGGCAACTACTTGAAAGTGGTAGACATGACTGGTGCTAATATTAAAGAAGCAATCAACCAACAATTCACAGGTGGTTATGGCTTAGAAGTATCTGGCTTGCACTATACGTATAATTCAAAAGGAGTTGTAGATGTATTTGTAGGAGATACAGATGAAAAAATCGATCCTGCAAAAACATATTCTGTTGTAATTAACGACTTTATCGCAACAGGTGGCGATAACTTCAAAGCATTCACAACAGCAACAAATGATAAAACAATCGAAGTAGATACTGATGCATTCATCAACTACTTAAAAGGTAAACAAACTATTGATGAGCCAACAGAAGTTCGTAATGTAAAAGTGGACTAACAAACTAATAAAAATCCTCTTGCTATAAAAGCAGGAGGATTTTTTTGCCTTAGCGTTTCATTTCATATAAGGTAAGGAAAATGATAAGATAAGAGTAAGTAATATTAATTACACACTAATGGAGGGTATTTAATTGAAATTTAAAAAACTTGCGGCAGCTTTATTTGCAGCTACTCTTGCTTTCTCAACTGTAGGGCCTGTTGTTTCAGACCATTTTAGCATCACAGCTGATGCAAGAGGATACAAATCAGGCAAAAGAGGTTTTAATTCAAACGGTAATTCCAATAATTCTATTTTCAATAACAATAAATCCAATACAAATCGAAATACACAAGATAACAAAAACTCAAGCTTTAACAACAAAACTAACAAATCAAAAACTGCTAATTCAACTCCAAGAAAGGGCGGATTTATGCGTGGCATGATGCTCGGAGGACTGGCAGGACTTTTATTTGGCGGAATGCTTAGCAATATGGGTGCAATGGGCAACTTATTTGGTTTATTAATCAATGTTATTGCCATCTTGGTACTTATTATGTTAATCATGAAAGTTTTCCAAATGTTCCGCGGCAACAAAAAACGTGACGAGGACCGAAATGTATGGAAACAATAGTCTTATCAGAGGACCAATTAATTAACGCATTATGCGTATACCATGCACGCCAAATCAATGTAATGCCCGAAAATGTAGAGATCGAGCTTTGCTTTGATGACGATGAAGGCTACTCTGCCGATGCATATTATAATAATCGACAAGATACGTATCGTGTAGCCAACATGTTGTCCGCTATCCGCGCCTACTTACAGGAAGAAACGAACGTAGATCCTTATGCAGCAAGCATCCGATTAGAAATTGATGATGAAGAGGGCATGATTGCCGTTATAGAATAAGAAATAAAGCCATCCAATAATATTGGATGGCTTTTATTTTTTATGGAAATGGAAAAGACGTAATAAGGGGCTAAGAGCCTTATTAGATTATCAATTGAAGGATAGTACAAATTCAAATTAAGATTTATATTAGTTGTCGGTTTTTTAATATGCCGACTAAGAGAATCGAACTCTTATCAGTGGATTACGAGACCACCGTTTTGCCATTAAACTAAGTCGGCAACAGTTATTTACAACAATAGTATAGCACTTTTATTTTCTTAATTCAGATTTCATGATTTAAGTGAAATTCAAAAATGCCCTAGCATTATCTTGACTTATTCTTCTCCAATGCAACTGGGAAGAAATGAATTATTTTTCTTCCTCTTGTCCTTCGCGTTTCCACTTTCCACTTTTAAAGGTTTTCTTAAAATCATCATCATTATTGATGGTCGATTTGGCCAAAAGTATGAGTGTTAGGAGCATTGTGCCTGTTCCAACGATAAGATAGAACATAGTGAATACTTTTCCTATCGCTGTTTCAGGGGAAAGGTTGGTATCGATGCCGGTTGGAATAATGCTCACAACGCAGAAATAGATGGCGTCTAGAACGGCCCAGCCTTCTTTTTGTGTATAAAATAACACGCCTGACAGAATGATGAAAAATAGGGTAGTAATAAGCGATAAAAATAAAGGATGTTTTGATGATTTATACAAAGCTTCTAGCAGTCGTTTTAGTGTTAGGATAAATGAAATCAAAGTGAAAGAATTCCTCCTCGTTATTATTCATTGAATACAGTATCATGCAAGGGAAAATATTTCTAGGTTGAGGGGTGGGGTAGTCGGATAAGCAGGATTAGAAATTGAAAAAACTGCTCACAAAGCATATAGCATTTGCTAGCAGTCAGCATGTTGTATAACTACTTTATAACGCGTGAAACCGTCATTCCGTCGCCGATTGGTATTAATACAGATTGCAACTGAGAGTGTTCTGCGACTGTTTTATTGAACTCTTTCATGAACTCACTATAGCGTTTAGGCTGTGAGTTTGAATCTGCAACACTCCCGCCAGCTAAGACATTGTCTGTGACAATAATAGCACCATTATTGGCAAGCTCGATACAAACGTTTAAATAGTTAATGTAATTTAGTTTGTCTGCATCTATAAAGAAAAAGTCATATTGTTTATTATTTTCTTTTAGAATTTGGAGACTTTCTAGTGCTGGACCAGTCAAGTAGGTAACTTGATTACCAAAGCCTGCTTTGGTTAAATTTTGATGAGCGAGGGCAGCATAATTTTCCTCTAATTCAAGTGATGTTAAAGAACCGTCACTGCCAAATCCTCTGGCCAAGCATATGCCACTATAGCCGCCAAGTGCACCAATCTCTAGTACCTCTTTAGCTTGAGATAAAGACACCAGCATTGTAAGGAGCTTACCAGAGCCGGGGGATACGGAGATAGAACGCATTCCGTTTTCTTCAATCGAGACTAAAACGTCATCTAAAATCACATCTTCAGAGGCGAAAAGGGAATCAATATATTCATTGATTTGTTTCATCTGATCCATCTCCTTTATTCTCATCCTCTTTCAAAGTGGCGGGAGATTCTTCAGATCCCTCATACTCCTCTAAGTCAAACAGTTGAGTAAATTCGTTAATGACCATATCGAGTGCCTTTAATTCACCGATTAAGATAGGCTTTATGCTTTCAAATTCAGGTGCTTCCAGCTGTTGCTTAATGGTTGTCCGCTTTAGCTGAATCATTTCTAAAAAGGCTATAGCTCTACCGCGGCGAAATGTTTTAGCTCCTCTTGCTTTGTGGTCATGATGGCGATGTCGACCTCGACCGCCTTTTTCTTCATTTGGCCTCATAATACACCTCTTTATTGTATACAAACGTATACACTTTTAGTATAGGTTTATTGTATACAAACGTATACGATAAATCAATAAAAAACTGAAGCTAAACTTTCCATCCACGTCGGGAAGCATCTTTCTTAGCAATTGCAGGCTAATCTCCCCTCATTTTGTCTGAATATTTAGAGTCTTATATTGAACTGTAAATGGTTTAATATTATAATTAAGGTCAAGACCGTTTATGACCGAAAATAAACGGACAATGGGTTGAGGAGGGATTGAATGAGTAAGAGTCGTAAACACTTTATATTTTCTTTATTGTTTTTAGGGTGGCTAGTAGATTCACTAACTCTTTTTGGGATGAATGTTGCTATCATCCCAATTGGAAAGGAACTACATTTAACGCAGACGCAATCAGGATTAGTGATTAGTAGTTTTTGGCTAAGTAGTGCCATGATGACTTTAATTGCCGGGTGGGTGTCTGATAAATTTGGGTCTAGGAAGGTAATAGTCATCGCTGTATTTGTTGTTTCACTATTTTCATTAATGACTGGGATGGCTGGTTCTTTTTTAGCGATATTGGGCATTAGATTTATTTTAGGACTGGGTGATGGCGGTTTGCCTACAGGAAGTGGAGTAGCAATAACTGAAATTTATAAAAGGGAAGTCCGTGCAAGAGCCAAGTCATTATTATTGGCAGCTCAGTTAATCGGAGGTGTACTAGCTCTATATCTCACAGGGATGATAGCAGAAACGTGGGGATGGCGCGTGATGTTTTATATAGTTGGTGGAGTAGGATTAGTAGTTACTCTTTTATTATTCAAATTTTACAATCCACCAAAGGTTGAAGTGCTAGTACAAGACAGCACGGTTAAAAATAAGTTGCCTATTAAGGAGTTATACAAAAGCAAATTACTTTGGACAATTGTCATTATGTATTTTTGTTCAAGTATTGTGCACTGGGGGTTTGCATCTTGGTTGCCTTCCTATTTAGAACAAACCAGGCATTTAAATTTAAGAGATGTCGGCTCGCTTTCTATGATTCCACAGGCATTTGGCTTACTAGCTGCACTTATCACGGGCTACCTAATTGATAAAACGCTTGCTGGTAAAGAAAAGATAGTCATTTTGGTTGGCTCCATTTTATCAGGCATTTGTTTGTACTTGATGTTTAATGCCGAGAATATAGAAATGGCTATTACATATCAAAGCTTGTTCTCTATAGGAGATTCAGCAATCGCAATGGCTGTTATCACTATCCCTCTTAAATATGTTTCACAACATATTATAGGATCATTTATGGGAATGATGTATTTTGCAGGTGGGATGGCAGGGTTTATCGCACCAACGGTTATGGGTGCATTAATCGACTTATTTTCAGGATCATTTGAAGCAGCCTTTTTCTTCTTGATTGGAGCTTTAATCATCGTATTAATTTGTGGCTTGGTTTATAAGATTCCACGACAAAACACAAGTATTTATGAAAACGCTTCCCAAAAGGTGAGCGCTTAAACTTTAAAGGAGAGTGTAAAGTAATGAATGCACAAGAACGATTGGCAGCACTAATAGAAGAAAAAAGAAATGATTTTATACAAGTAAGTGATCAAATTTGGCAGTTTGCTGAAACTGGCTTTGAAGAGTATAAATCAGCAGAATTACTTTGTGAAACATTGGAGGAAGAAGGCTTCTCGGTAGAAAAAGGGGTGGCTAACATTGAAACAGCATTCATCGGTAGTTATGGTAGCGGTAAGCCGATCATCGCCTTTTTAGGAGAGTTTGATGCATTAACAGGCCTTAGTCAATCCGGCGGCCTTGCGGAACAACAGGCTATTGAAAAAGGAGGAAATGGACACGGCTGTGGGCATAATTTGCTGGGGACAGGATCGTTAGCTTCTGCCATAGCGCTTCGTTCTTACATCGAGGAAAACAATATAGAAGGAACAATCCGTTATTACGGCTGTCCAGGAGAGGAGATCGGTGGAGGCAAAACATTCATGGTTAGAGAAGGGATATTTGATGATGTGGATGTTGCGTTTACATGGCATCCGGGCACAACGAACAATATTATGTCTGCAGAAACTCTAGCATGTTATGAAGTATATTTTAAGTTTAAGGGAAAAAGTGCGCATGCTGCGGGCAGTCCTCATTTGGGTAGAAGTGCGTTAGATGCAATAGAGTTAATGAATGTAGGTGTTAATTACTTACGAGAGCATATTATTCCTGAAGCTCGCGTTCATTATGCTATTACAAACAGTGGTGGATATTCACCGAATGTTGTACAGGCAGAGGGAGAAGTGCTCTACTTTATACGTGCTCCTCGCGTATCCCAAACAAGGGATATATACGAACGTGTTTGCAATATAGCAAAAGGAGCAGCATTAATGACCGAAACAGAGGTTATGATTGACTTAGCTTCTGCATTATCGGATATTGTGCCAAATACTACATTAGAAAAGGTCATGTATGATACCTTGGAGTCAATTGGGGTACCTCAATATAGTGAAGAGGAAATCAATTTTGCAAAGAGTATTCGTTCAACACTTTCTGAAGCAGACAAGTTGTTTGAAATCCAAAAAAATAAGGAGTTGGAAGGGAAAGAATTGTCAGATGTGATTGAACCCTTTACGCCTGCTGTTTTTATGCCGATTTCATCTGATGTTGGGGATGTTAGTTGGGTCGTGCCGACTGCTCAATGCATGACTGCGTGCGAGCCGTTAGGTACACCTTTCCATACTTGGCAAATGGTTGCGACAGGAACGTCATCTTTAGCACATAAAGGGATGTTGCATGCAGCAAAAATAATGGCAAGAACCGCCTTAGAAGTGCTTCAAAGTCCCGAAATTATTGATAAAGCCAAACAAGAGCTTATTCAACGAAAAGGTGGAGAAGAATACATTTCTCCATTGCCAGCAGATATAAAAGAATATAAAGTACGCAATTAAAAAGAGTGCACATCCTACGAGATGTGCACTCTACTTTAAGTTAGAGAAATGGTATAAATTTTTCGTGGCCTTCCGCGTGTATGAGGTTTTTCGGTAGCAACTACCTTGGCATACCCCTCTTCTTCAAGCGTTGTTAGTATTCTTCTCGCGCTTCTTTCAGGGATTTTCATGTACTTAGCAAGCTCTTGTGCATTAGCTTCATTACTAGGTAATTTTTTTAAGGTTGCATTTAGCTTATTTAAGGTCGATACACTAAAGCCGGTTTTTTGGCTAATAGATTGTAGGTGATCTGATGCGTAGGAATACATCAGCTGCTCGGGTGTACCTAATGGGCCAGAGATTTTTTTGTCATCAAAACAGACCATCCATATACCTTTACCATATTCTTTCGCATGGATGAGGGCATTACCGGCATTAATCTCGGCATCATATACAGTTTGTCCAATTCCTATTCCGCATGTAACAGCTTCATTGGAAAGTGGTGATAAATCCTCCATATGAGGAACGCTGGTGAAATCCTCTGTCATGTCCTGAAGCAGACCGCGGGTAGTGAATATAACATAGCGTCCAAAACCTGAGGGCTTAACGGAACCTAGAATCTTTTTCGTATAGGAAAGAAGTGTCTCCGTGTACTTAAGCTCCATTCGAACAAGCTCATCAGTTGAAAAAGAGTCTCTTTTTAATCCTTGAAAAGAATCTATTTCGATAATCTGAACAGCTATTTGGGATGATTTATACTGTAGCATTTCGTACGTACGAAGAATACTTACTAATACAGTTTCTACTGCCATTGACGAGGGTAAATTTCGATATGCAGGAACACCGAGACGTCTTAGTTCCTGATGGATTGGATGGCCTGTGATCGCTGCCTTTGTTTTTCCGCTTTTCCATAACTCGTAATGGTATTGAGTAAGCCCCCCAAGTGAAATCATTTCAGATTCAACATATTTAATTTTGGTTGTAATGCCTGCTTCTACTAGTGCTTGCTCCCATGTTGCAACGTCAATAGAATCGAAACTAATTTCATCCACGTTAATTTGCTGCTCATATAGGACACGTAGAATTGTTTTATAAAGGGTAGAGCCCTTGTATGCAATATAAAAAATAGGAGCATCAATTTTATTCCATTCCAACACTATGTTATAAGTAATGGGGCCCATACATAACCACATATCCATTTGATCTAGGACTGGTACTACTTTCTGTTCTAAATCATCCACCGTTATGCATTCTATAGGTGTACAAATGAATTCAGGATAGGTGTCAATAATCGTCTGTACAAACGTAAGAGAGTCAGCTGCACCAATTAGCCCTAATCGAATTTTCAAGATAATCACCTCTAGATTCACTTTTAACTCTTGTAATATGTAAAATAAATGCTAACTTATCCAAGTTAGCAGCATTAATTTAATAGTATCATTATAATTTTAGATCACTGCATGATAACATTCAATCTATGTTTTGATTATTCAAAGAAATAAATCAAAATAAACCGATTCCTGAGAAAGAATCGGTTTTATAGTAACGCAATTATTTGGACTTGAATACCTTCAAAAGAAAAAGAGGTATCTTCATTATACGTTTTATACGGGTGGGTTGTGTGATTAGGCGATAGAACCATTCAAGATTAAGCTTGATAAAGAGTTGTGGCGCACGGCGAACATTGCCTGATAAGACGTCCAAACTGCCGCCTACGCCCATCATGACACAGTGCTCAAATTGATGGCGGTGATTAGCTATCCACTCTTCTTGTTTGGGAGCTCCCGTAGCAATAAAGATAAAATCAGGCTTTAAGGACGCTGCCTGAGTAGCTACTGCGTCTCTGTCACCATAGCCATCAGCAGTCCCCACAATATTAATATGGGGGTAGAGGGCGATTGCCTTTTTAGCCGCTGCTTCTGCTATACCAGGCTTGCCACCATAAAAGAAGAATCGATTTTTATTAACATCAGCATTTTTCATAAATGCATGTACTAATTCATAGCCTGGTATCCGTTCCCGCAAAGGCGTACCTAATATTTTAGAACCGATGACAACGCCTATACCGTCTGCGACTACATAGGTGGATCGCTGTACGTATTGTTCATATTGTGCATTTTCTTTTGTTAGCATAACAATTTCTGGATTCGCTGTTACGATTGAAATGGGTTCCTTATTGCTGGTTGCCAAGGTCAAGACATGGCTAACAAACTCTTTTTTGGTAGTATCTACAAAAGGAATGCCCAATATATTTATCTTTTTCATTCAACTTACCTTCCATAACACGTTTTCCCTCATTATATACCACGGAAAGGAATCTTTAAATAAACCGAGTAGACATTATAAAGGAGACCTATGGAAAAGAAAGTAAGATGTGCATATAGTGCTGAAAATAGGGTAAAACAAATAAGTAGAAATACCTTCGAAAAAAATCTATTTTCTCATTCTATTCTCTGGAATTTATGCTATGATAATCTTTGTGAAATTGAATCTAGAAAGCCGAATTGATAAAATTTTGAAACTTTCATATAGGCTCATTCGTCTATAGTATTGACAATTAAATAATGATAGGAAGTGGATGTGTGATGACTAAAAATCGACGGTATCAGCCAAAGAAAGCATCCATCAAAAGAATAGCTGTATCCATTGTATTAATAGCAGCCATTATCTTGGGTGCGTTTATGCTCCTAACCAAAAATGAAAAGTCAGCAAATGAAAATGAACATATTAAAGTAGAAAAAATCAATAAGCCTAAAAAGGAAGAGACAAAAAAGAAAGAAGAACCGAAAAAGGATCAAGAGGATAAGGTGACAGCTAGCCGTCAAGAGGGAAGTGTGACCAATGATATTCCTGCAACTGGCCAGCCAACGACGACCAAAGAAGAAACAAATGTTGTTATGCCTAAAAATGATACCTCTGCAATTATTGCAAACGCTAAAACGCAAGTCTATACGATCGTGACAGATTTGCAGCAAGGTTCTGGGTTCCTATTTAACAAAAAAGGAGACATTATCACGAATGCCCATGTGGCGAAAGATGCTTCTTATGTTTTAGTTTCAAATGAGCATGGCCAAGAGTTTCAAGGTCAGGTAATTGGAATTTCTAAAAAGACAGACGTTGCACTTATACGTGTACCAGAACTGGAAGGGAAAGACCCGCTCGTTTTAGATACAGCACCAGCAAGACTTAACACGCCTGTTATTGCAATTGGTAGCCCGAATAATAAGGGCGGCACTTCAACTGAAGGAAAAATCACAAACATTGGCGCAGAGTTTACTGATGAATACACATATAGCGGACTATACGAAATGACGGCTCGTTTGCATCCTGGTTCTAGCGGTGGCCCGCTGATTAATGCAGAAACAGGTAACGTAATTGGTATTAATTCGATTATTTTAACAGACCAACCTGAAATAGGTTACGCTATACCAATTAAACAAATAATGAATTTAATTACAGGGTGGTCAAACAAAGATGTAGAGATCGATATTGATAACGATCAAGATTTTGATAATGATCACAGAGATGAAGCATATCTAGGGAAAGACTTGATAAAAGATTATATCGATAGCTTCTATGATCTTGTACCACTTGCTATTAAAGACCCTGTTAAAAGACCTTCATATGAGTCCTATATTCTTCCAGGAAGCACAGCGCAAAATGCTGCATCTAAGATGTTAGAAACATACACAGCTGATGGCAGAAAGTATAAAGATTTAAAACATTCAATCGGCAATATTCAAATCACAGACGATTATGCGACTGCCGAAGTTGACTCTACATTCACTTATGTAGATAAAAATAAGCAAGAGCATCAATTAAAAGAAAAAATAATCTATAAAATTGTTATCGACGACTATGCGGATTATCAATTTAAAGAAATTACGATCAACAGTACTCAAGACGATGGAGCATCTGCAGAAGAGTTGGAGACATCAGAGCAAGATACTGATGATGAAGAAACACCAGCCGTACAAACGAAAAGCGTTAAGGAAAACAAATCAGTTGTAGAACCAAAGTCAACTGAACCTGCAAGTGAAGAAGAAACTTATCAAACTGCATCCTAATGAAAAAGCTCAGCTACGTTAGCTGAGCTTTTTTAACGTACGATATATTATTCTAACGGGCACTACTTATAACATTCAGTTAGCGAATGCTACCGTAGCTATGAATGTAATTTTTCCAATAAGTGCTCATTGTTTGGTATTGTACATGGCTGCCTGCTGCATGAACAATCATGCCATTGCCTGCATAAATTGCCACATGTGTTATAGCACCGCCACCTACATTAAAGAATACTAAATCTCCTGGTTGTGGATTGCTTGTATATGGTAGGGCAGTACGTTGCTGACGACTTGTACGTGGTAAAGTAATACCATGTTTGCCTAAAACGTAGCGTGTAAAACCACTGCAGTCAAAACCAGATGGAGTGGTTCCACCATAAACATAAGGAACACCCAAGTAGTTTTTAGCTGTATTTACAATATCACTTTGATTTGTACTAGAAGAAGTTGTCTTAACGCCAGCACCAGCTTTTAAGTAAGCTGCAGACATCCAGCCTGTTTTGCCTTGTGCACTAACTTTAAACCATGTTCTACCTGACACAACTTTTTTGTAGCTTGCATTTACGGTTTTATTTTTTTTGAAGTAACCTAACTTTCCTGCAGATAGAGAAGGTGCCTTACGTAATGTTAAGGAATTTGCAGTAACATGGTATTTGCCGCTGATTTTAACAGCTTGTGAGCTTGAAACCATTGTAATAGATGTATGTTCTGTAGTAGTTGCTGTATCATGTTGTTCTGCTGCTTTTGCTTGGCCAAATCCAATTGTTAATGCTAATGCGCCTGATGCGATAGCCGTTAAGAAAGTTCTCTTTTTCATGAAAGGTCCTCCAACTATTCTAGTAAGTTTTTTTATATTTCGTAGTTATTTAAGTTCAATCGTTATAGTTCAAATGTTATGTTTTATTTCGTTTTTTACAAGTATAACTTTATAAAAAATCTGATAAATTAACAATGCTATTTCGTTTACAGTTATATTACAGTCTTGTAACAAAAGTAGAGCATAATGATTACAGTTCGACAAAAACGTTGATATATCAAGCTTTCTCAATGTAAAAAAACCCTATCCAAAAATATTGGATAAGGTTTAAAAATCAGTATTATAGGGAAAATTTATAACTTATAAATCGTAAAATCGTTTATAGCTATCAAAGTGGCTCTTCCAATAAGATTCATTTACCGAAGATACCTGTACATAATCACCGCCGGCATGGACGAATTGGCCATTACCAATATAAATACCTAAATGCGAGATACCAGTCTTGTACGTATTTTTAAAGAATACTAGATCGCCAGGTTTCGGACTGGAAACATAGTAAGAACGCGCTTCGTAGCTAGCAGCGCTTGTGCGGCTGATGTTATTATAACCAGCTTGTTTAAATACATAGTAAATAAAACCGCTGCAATCAAAGCCGCTTGGCGAAGAACCTCCCCATACATAAGGTGTTCCTTTCATAGAAAGCCCAATATTAATAGCATTTTTTAATACTGTAGATGACGCTTGTCCAGGTGTTGGATTAGACACACCTGTTGTATTCTCTTTATCTTGTTGGACTGTTGTCCCGCTATTTTTTACAGCAAGGACTTGCCCAACGCGGATCATATCTGAAGTTAATCCATTCCAAGATTTTAGCTGTGTGATTGTTATACCAAATTTGTGGGCTATTACCGAAAGCGTATCACCTGACACCACTGTATATTTTTTTGCGTTCGAAGGCGCTGTTGGAGTCTTACTCGGTGTCGCTGGTTTCGTGTTATTGCTTGCTGGTTTTGTTGAAGACCCATTAATTTTTAACTTTTGACCAACATAAATAACATGGTTTTTTATGTTATTATTTTTTTCGATTGTCGCAATGGATACGTTAAAAGCTGCAGCAATCTTTCCTACATAATCACCTGATTTGACAGTATAGGTCGTTGCTTTTTTGCTTGTCGTTGGCTTTGGAGAATTATTCTTGTTAGAAGAAACATGAGTGACTGTAGTGCTTGAGCCAGGTATCTTCAATGTTTGGCCAGCAAAAATAAGATCATTTTTTAGACCATTTGCTTTCATTAAGGCTGATAATGTAATACCATGATTGGCTGCAATTTTTGCAATATAATCGCCTGGTTTTACTTTGTACGTATCAGACTTTTTGGAAACAGTTGTACTTTTACTTGTTGTACTTTTTTTCGGAGCAGAGGTTTTCTTGCTCGCACTGTTGCTCGTTGTGCCTGAGGTTTTTAAGGTTTGTCCTACATAAATAAGATCTGAAGTCAGATGGTTCAGTTTTTTAAGTTTGGTGATTGTCGTATTTTTCTTTTTTGCTATGACATATAGTGAATCACCACTTTTTACCTTGTATGTATTAGTACTTGCTTTCGCATCTTGGTCATGTATTACAAAAGTGGTAGCACATACAGCTAGAGCAGAAACGATTGCTTTTTTCATATAGGTCACTCCTTTTGGGTTGGATCTTATGAGTATATTTTATTAACTGTATTGTAGAGAAAAATGGGATTTAATACAATCAACTGACGAAAAAAGGGAGTTTTGATAGATGGATTGAAATATTTTTAAAATATATGTAGGAGTGGTAGCTACTAAAGGACCATTAAATAAGTAGGCAAAAATAAAAAAAGCGCAATTTGCGCTTTTTCTTTACACTTGAAACACTTGTATTTGTTTGTTTAATGTTTCTGCTAACTGGCTCAATTCTTCTGCTGAGGCTGTAATTTCTTCAACAATTGCATATTGCTCCTCACTTAGGTTAGCAATCTCTTGAGTTTTTGAATTTGTTTCTTGTGAAATAGTATTTACATTTTCAAGGGAAGCTGCCGTTTCCTGAGAGGCTGCTGCCATTTCTTCGGTAATAGTCGATACTTCTTGTATTTCATTAGAAAGATTTATAGACATTGTATAAATCTCCTTGAATGCTTTACCTGTTGTTTGAATACTGTTGAAACCATCATCAGCTTTTAAATTGACTTGTTTCATTTGCTGTACTGTTTTATGCATATACTTTTCGATATTTTCGGTTGTTTCACGTATTTCATTCGCTGAACGTGCCGATTCCTCTGCAAGCTTTCGAACTTCCCCGGCCACTACCGCAAAACCTTTACCATGCTCCCCAGCACGAGCCGCTTCTATTGCTGCGTTAAGTGCTAACAGATTTGTCTGCTCCGAAATTTCAGTAATCGTAGAAAGCATGCTGTTAATTCTCTTTGAACTATTTGCTAGCTCTAATAAAGAAGTTTGGGTTTCGGCCACTTCTGCTTTGATCTCTTTTATTTGTTTGACCGTATTCTTTAGATGCTTTCCGCCAAATACCGTTTTGTCTGATGAGTTTGCAGCTGATTTAGCAGCGGAAGCAGCTGATTCGGCTACAGCGCTAATTTGGCTAGCAACAACATTCACTGAATTCGTTCCATTTGTTAAATAGTCAGTTTGCATCGCAGAATCAAGTGCAAGCTGATCAATTTTTTGGCTTACAATTTTAGTTGTATTATTGGTTTGCTCAGTACTGGCGTACAATTCTTCGGAAGAAGCTGCTAGATGTTCACTCGTTTGAGTTAATGTATGGATCATGTCTCTTAAATTTTGGTACATGCCATTAAATGCTTCCGAAAGTTCATCAATTTCATCTTCTTGTCCATGGTGAATTGGTTCAATTGTTAAATTGCCATTCGCTACTTCTAAAACAAAATTCTTTAGTGAGTATATAGGTTTCATTTTATGAGAAAAATAAGATAGAACTACTGCAATATAAATCATAAATAGCGCTAGAAGGCCAGCCATTGTGATAATGCTCACTTTTACCTGCGTTTTAGCTTTTGTTACTTGTTTTGCTGTTAATTTTTTTAATGATTTGTCAAAAGAATCAATAGAGCTGCTGATATTATCTTTTAATAAACTATATTCAGTTCCATAAAGTATATCTTTAGCCTGGACGAATTCCTCGGATTTTGCTAATGAGATTGCTTTTTTTTCTAGTGGTTTAAGTTGTTCTGATTGTGTAATCGCATATTCGGCAAGAGCAATAATATCTTCTGGAAGTTGATTGCTCTTTAATTTTTTTAAAGTCTCATCAGCGTTTAGTGAGGATTGGACCTCACGCTCATAAGCTTGTAAGAAACGGCTAGAGCCAGATTCTGCGTATGTACGAATATTAGAAGACTTTGTTTCAGTATTCTTCATCAATGAAAGAGCAAT
This sequence comes from Rummeliibacillus stabekisii, assembly GCF_007988965.1. Classification (GTDB taxonomy): domain Bacteria; phylum Bacillota; class Bacilli; order Bacillales_A; family Planococcaceae; genus Rummeliibacillus; species Rummeliibacillus stabekisii. Next base: position 1,103,637 of record NZ_BJVD01000001.1, on the reverse strand, counting down.
TGAACTATCTTCTCGGTTAATTCTTTCAATTTTGTTTTGATTGGATATACTTTTTGCCAGATAGCCTAAACTTAATCCGTTTAGAATAACTAAAATAGCTGTAATTATGATTGTCAGACGAATCATCTTTTTAATGCTCATTACCACACCTCATATTTTCACAATGGATTTTGTAACTTTTGACTGAATTCCCTTATACTTTTACTAGTATAAATGTAACTGCTCCATCTGAAAATAGGCTTGTTTGCATTTTCGACAAATTTTTCTTATTTTAGTGCAAAAATAAGATGATTACTTTAAAATAAAATAGAATTACTGTGTAAAAGAGAATATTTAGTAATCAATACAGGGGGAATAAATAAAAATAAAGGTTATTCCTCGGGAAATAAGTCGGATTAAATAGTAAAAGAACCGCTAAGGGGGAAGCGGTTCTCTTGGGGGAAGGTTTTTCACATGAATTTATATTTCAAATCGAAATATGCTATGGGAGTTGGATGATTATATTTCCAGTATAACTAAGTACTACAACTTCTATACAATTAATTTCTAATTGAATTAATTTTCTTTTAGCAAAATGAAAGAACCTCTATTCCGTTTATTTTGAACAGAAATCTTGTAAGTTTATAGGGAGTATATTTACCTTTAAAGACGAAAGGGGTAGAATGTATTTCTAATCGTCACAAAATAGTCATAATAGTGTAAGGTGGAGGGAAATATATGGCAATACAAAATATTATACGTAGTCTAATAGTAGAAACACCATCAAAACCAGGGAATTTCGCTAAAGTTGCAAAAGCAATTGGCGACCAAGGTGGCGATATCGGCGATATTAAGACGCTAAAGATTGGCACGTTGTCTACAATTCGTGATGTTTCTTGTACATGCGACAGTGTAGAACAATTGGATGCAATTGTGGGTGCGTTAAATGGTTTAGAAGATATTACTGTCCGCGCTGTTTCCGACGATGTAATGAAGGCTCATGAAGGTGGAAAAATACATATGTCCAGAAAGATTGATGTTCGTTCACTTAGTGATCTTCGACGTATTTATACACCTGGCGTGGCAAGTGTCTGCCAAGAAATTGAGCGTTCACCTGAGAAAGCAAATTATTTTACTAGCATTGGTAATACAGTAGCGATTGTCACAGATGGTACTGCTATTTTAGGGCTTGGTAATATAGGATCTGTAGCTGGGATGCCTGTCATGGAAGGCAAATCTGTGCTGTTTGACCAATTTGCAGGAATTAGCGGTATACCAATTCTACTTGATACGAGTGATCCGGATGAAGTCGTTGAAACAGTAAAACATATTTCACAAGGGTTTGGCGGGATTCTTCTAGAGGATATTGGTTCACCTCATTGCTTTGAAATTGAAGAACGCTTAAAGAAAGATTTAAATATACCTGTTATGCATGACGACCAACATGGTACTGCGGTTGTAACATTAGCTGCAGTTTTGTCTGCTAGCCGTTATGCAGGCGTTGACTTGAAGCAAGCAGTTGTTGGACAAGTAGGTCTTGGAGCTGCAGGACTTGCCATTTCTCGTATGTTGATTGAGTATGGCGTGAAAGAAGTATGCGGTAGTGATTTACAAGAAAGTTCTTGTGACCGCTTACGCAGTTTCGGTGGTACAGTCATGAATTCTTTAGAAGAGCTAATGCAAAAATGTGATATTGTGATTGCGACAACTGGTGTCAAAGGTCTTATTAAACCAAGCATGGTGAGAAAAGGGCAAATCATATTGGCGTTGTCCAATCCATACCCTGAAATCACACCAGAGGAAGCATTACAAGCAGGAGCAGCCTATGCGGCTGATGGACGACTTGTAAACAATGTTCTTGGGTTCCCAGGTATCTTCCGCGGTGCTTTAAATGCCAATGCAAAAAGCATTACTTATCCGATGTTGCTGGCTGCAGCAAATGCAATCGTGGATGCTACACATAATGGCGATTTAGTGCCACACCCACTAGATCCGAATGTCCACAGCTCTGTTGCAAAAGCAGTGGAACGAATTGCATTAAAAGAGTTAGATTAAAATAGGTTGGGTACCAGAATATCCTGCCTGCTTTCTAAATAAAAAAGGCAACTTTTGTTGGGTTTTCAACTGAAGTTGCCTTTTTACTTTAATTTTAGGTTTGTCAGGTATAAATATATATAAATGGTCTTATATTAAGATGGTAATGCTAGCATGTAAGCTCTAGTAGATGGTAGTGAGGTAGATTTGTATCAGTTGAAACAATCGAATGAATTTATACGAAAAAAAACGAGCATAAGAACGACGGAATCGCTCTTATACTCGCATGTATTCACCATCCCGCTAAAAGAGCAGGGGAGTTCTTTCTATTTAAATTAAAATTTAGGATTAAGGTTTTCTACTTTATATACACGGCCATGTTCATCTTTATAGACAATATGTTCGCTATTAAATTTAGTAGGAGAATCCAGGCCGGCAGCAGCTGCTACTCGGTAAAGGCCTTCCCGCATTGTTAAAATATAGTTAGTAACGCGGAACTTTTTCTCATCAACGATTAAACCATTTTGAAGTTTTGGATCTGTTGTAGCTACTCCTGCAGGGCATTCATTTGTGTGACAACGTTGGGCCATAATGCAGCCTACTGAAATCATAAATCCACGTGCTACATTGATTAAATCTGCGCCAAGGCCAAGGATGACTGCTGCACGATCTGAAGTGATAATTTTACCGGAAGCTATGATTTTGACACGGTCTCGAACACCATGTTTTACAAGTGCGTCATGTAAAAGGACAAGACCGCTATGCAATGGAAGTCCAACACTATCAGCTAAATCTTGATAAGTAGCACCAGTACCGCCTTCAGCACCATCGATTGTAATGAAGTCAGGGCCTTTGCCAGACTCTTTCATATATGAAGCAAGGTTGTCTGCATCATCTGGACTGCCGATAACCACTTTAATGCCGACTGGAAGTCCGCCTACCTCACGAATTTGTTCGATAAAGTCGAATAATGATGGGAAATCATCGAATTGGCGGAAACGGTTTGGACTGTTGATTGTTTTACCAGGTACTACGTTACGGATACGGGCAATCTCTTCGGTTACTTTATCGCCTTCGACGTGGCCGCCTCGTGTTTTTGCACCTTGAGCCAATTTTAGTTCAAATGCTTTTACTTGTGGTATAGCTGCTTTTTCTTTTAATAATTCAAAACTGAAGTCGCCTTCAAGTGTACGGAAGCCAAATAAACCAGAACCAATTTGTGCGATTAGGTCAGAACCACCCGCTAAATGGTGATCGGAAACGCCCCCTTCACCAGTGTTCATCCAAGAACCTTTGGCTAAGCCGATCCCTTTTGATAAAGCGCTAATTGCATTTTTCCCTAAAGCACCATAACTCATCGCTGATTGGCCAACCAAGCTCTTCACATGGAAAGGCTCACGGCAATTAGGTCCGATAACTACGGCGTCTTCATCAGGCAATAACCATGGTTTAGCGACAATTTTTTCAGTATGCTCTTTACGGCTAATTAGGCTATCTGAATCAATTACATATTTTTGTGTTTCAACTGTTTGTGTTTGGTCTACGCGCATTTCTTCTACTTGTTTAGTAAATGTGGCATTACGAATATAATATCCTGGTTCTTCAAAATTTCTTTTTGAACCAAATCCGATGACATTACTCAAGTATTTCCCCGGTAATACGACATGTAAGAAGTCTTCTCGACTAAATGGTTTCCCTTCATTGTCTCCGTCGAATAGATATTGTCGAAGCTCAGGACCGACTTTTTCTGTAATATAGCGGACCCTGCCAAGAACCGGGAAATTTCGCAAGATGGCATGTTGTTTTTGTTTTTTGTCCATTATTTGTAGGAATAATAATGCGATCCCTAGAACAACGACAAAGATTGCCAATAAAATTAAAATAATCGAAGCGACTAATTCATACCACTCCATTTTTGTTACACCCTCAATCCTTTGTGTCTAATTTATGAATATATCTCAATAGCGTATTAAATATATCACACTATGAGATGAATTCAAGCTTTTGTTCTTAAAAAGTTGAGTCTTTTATAAAATTTTTGAAAGCGTTTTTTTATAGTTGTAAATTTAATCAAAATTAATGATTATATAGAAGGTAAACGATTGACTATGACTGGTTAAAGGGAAGATTTAAATATTGTTTTATCCTATTAAATGAAAGCACAATAAAAAGCGATTAGAGATTCGCTCTAATCGCTTAAATAATAATATATTATTTTCTTTTTAGGAAAAGAGAAATGATCCAGCCAATCACTGCACCTATTAAAGCGGGAATGAGCCATCCTATTCCTGTTGAATAAAGTGGAATCTGTTTCAAAAACTCTTCATAGGCTGGCCATTCAATTTTTGCACTCTTCAGGCCATCGTAAATACTGATAAATGCTGTAAAAATAAGCGCTGTAATGTAGACGGAACGAGCATCGAGGAACCATTTTGATACTAGCGTTAATACCATCAGTACAATGGCTAATGGATAGATAGCTAAAAGAACTGGTAAAGAAACTGCGATTAGCTGATCTAAGCCAATATTAGCAACAATAGTAGAGAAGATAGCGAAAATCCATACCCAAGCTTTATATGAAATTGATGGGAATAATTTATAGAAAAACTCAGATGAGGCTGTCATTAAACCGATTGAAGTTGTCAGACAGGCCAACAAAATTACCGCAGTTAATAAAATGTTACCAAATTGCCCATAAAGTATGTTGGCAGACTTTGTGATAATATCTGCTCCACTATTGAATTGCCCAATAGTCTGATAGCTGGACGAACCGATATACCCAAGAGCTAAATAGACGAGTGCAAGTCCTGCTGCTGCAATAAAGGCTGCAAAAATGGTTGTTTTAACGACCGTTGGTTTATGCGTGATGTTTTTCCCTTTTAAAGCCTCGATAATTACAATACCGAAAATTAATGCTGCAAGAAAGTCCATTGTCAAATAGCCCTGTACAAAACCTTCGCCGAAAGGATTTGAGACATATTTACCAATCGCTTTTCCAGCTCCGTCCATTGGTGTAACAATTGATTTTATAGCAAGAGCCGCGATTACAACCAGAAGTGCTGGTGTTAGAATTTTTCCTACTCGGTCAATAAGCTTGCTTGGATTCAATGCAAAAAACATTGTAATTAAGAAGAAGAGTATTGTAAAAATAATTAGTGGCCAGCTCATAGAAGCGGTATGTTCTGATAAATAAGGTTTTACCCCTAATTCGTATGAAACGGTTCCGGTACGCGGCATGGCGAAGAAAGGACCGATAGCTAGATAAACAATTGCTGTGAAGATGATTCCAAATAATGGGCTTACTTTAGAAGCCATATCCTGTAATTCGCCACCTGATTTAGCAACTGTAATAACGCCTAGTAAAGGCAAACCCACACCTGTGATTAAAAATCCTATAATGGCTAATACAAAATGTTCGCCTGATTGTTGTCCTAGCAATGGCGGGAAAATAATGTTGCCTGCACCAAGGAAAAGGGCAAATAGCATAAATCCTACCGAAATTTTTTCTCCAAGTGACAGTTTTTGAATTTCCATAGAAAAACTCCTTTTTACTTAGGCACTGAAAAATCTAAGAAGTGTTTTAGTGTTTTTCATTGGCCTGTGTTTTGCCGTATATCATTTTTTAATTAGAATAGTAAGTGAATTTATTTAATATCTGAAAATTCTAATTAAAATTTCAAAAGCTATTGATTAGAGTACCATAAAAAAATATCGAAAAAAACACTATTTTGTGATAAAAAGATGAATATTTTTATAATTTGTCGAATACATTAAAATCTTAAGGCTTTTTAAATGTATTTATTTACTATTAACAGTTCTATTTTAAAGAGATCAATAGTCTGGTAAAATGAAGAACAATAATTGGAACAATTTGTTCTTAAATACGTCTTGTAATTTTAGAGTATCCCAATTAATATATAGTGAAGATTAGAAATAAGTAGAGCGACTGCATTTTGTCTATGTGTATAAAGAATAGAATTGGGGAAGAAGTACATTTGTGAATGTGAGTTGCCCAATGAATTCCTTGAAAGAGACTGCTATTTTGCTAATTTCGTGCTATAATAGTCTTTGTACTTAATGAGAAATAGTATATCACTGCGTTATTGGGACGCATATTTCAAATAAAATGATGTAGAGTTCGTAAGGAGGACGGGTAATATGACTTACCTAGCACTAATTGTAGCTTTTGTTGCTTCAATACTCTTGACTCCGTTCGTTAAGAAACTCGCATACCGCATTGGCGCTGTTGATAAACCAAACCATCGCAAAGTACACAGCAGTGTAATGCCGCGACTTGGCGGTTTAGCCATTTTTATAGCCTTTCTAATAGGGATTGCTGTGGCACATCCTATGGATAAGTCTGTATCGATAGTTGCTATTTTGCTTGGCGGCTTTGTGATTGTTATAACTGGGGCTCTTGATGATATGCTTGAAATTACGCCAAAAGCAAAACTGCTTGGCCAATTGGCTGCAGCATTAATCGTCATCTTCTTTGGCGGCGTTCAAATTGATTTTATCAACTTGCCTTTTAACGGAAAATTAGACTTTGGATACTTTAGTATTCCATTAACGATACTTTGGATATTAGCTATTACAAATGCAATTAACTTAATAGATGGATTGGATGGCCTTGCTGCTGGTGTTTCTACGATTGCTTTAGTTACACTTGCTGGTATGGCGTTTATTATGAGTAATGGTTTTGTACTTGTGATTGCTTTAATTCTTGCTGCAAGTACTTGTGGTTTCTTATTTTATAATTTCCATCCAGCTAAAATTTTTATGGGTGATACAGGCGCGCTGTTCCTTGGCTTTATGATTGCCGTCTTATCATTACTTGGTTTTAAAAATGTTACCTTTATCTCTTTGGTTATTCCAATCGTAATGTTGGGCGTGCCAATTTCAGATACATTCTTTGCTATTGTGCGCCGTTTATTAAATAAACAACCGCCATTTAGTCCTGACAAATCCCATTTGCATCATCGTTTGATGAGTCTTGGATTTACTCATCGCCAAACAGTACTGTTAATTTACGGTATTGCAGCGATGTTCGGAGTAGCAGCAGTTACATTCTCGATGGCTACAGTATGGGGAGCTATTTTGTTAATCACGGTGATTTTGATAGCCATTGAATTATTTGTTGAAGCGATTGGACTAGCTGGACAAAATTACCGACCACTTTTAAATCTAGTAAGACGTAAATAAATAGTGATTGTTTAAAATTCTAATTAAAAGACGTGAAAGATATATATCTTTCACGTTTTTTTTAGTTAATAAATAGATAAAGGAGATGAATAACCAGTTGAAGTTTTAGTAAAGAGAGAGAAGGATAGTTCAGTTATTCACTATCATTAAACTCAGTAAATAGATGGACTTTTATAACTAGGGTTGTAGATACGATATCTCCTAAGATATGCTTGAGCTGAAAGTCCTGCATGAACGTAGTGAGAAGAGATGGAACCAAGCGCGCAGAAAGTGCTTTTTGAAACGAAACTATTATTGCACCATACTAATATAGATTAAAAAAATTATTGTGAAAGACCAAAAAACACCCCAAAGCTAGATTTGATTCTAACGTTTGGGGTGTTTTTTATTTATTAGCCAATGAAGCGACTTTATTGATTACCGCCGGAATTGTAACTGCCACTATAGTTGTTAGTGGATCCAGATTGGTAGCCAGCATTGTTGTTTCCGGCATTATTATTTTGTTGGTTTGTGTTTTGCTGTTGGTTATTCGTATTTTGTTGATTAGTATTGTTCTGCTGATTATTAGTATTTTGTTGATTAGTGTTGTTGTCAGTTTGTTGATTTGATTTGCTTAAATCACTGTCACTAATTCCTAATTGTTTTTGCAAAACTTGGCGTGTTTCAGCTAAACCATTTTCGTCAAGTTTATAGTAGTAAACACCTGTGGACATATCATCGGTACCTTTTAATGAAAGCGACTTAACTTTTGGCATCCCGTTTTTCACATAGGCTGCAAGGGACTTCATTTCGCCGAATGTCATATTGGTTTTCATATTGTTACCGATTGCTGCAAGGATGTTATCATATTTTGTGAATGATGAAACGGAAGAAGCTTTTTTAATTATGGCTTTTAAAATCATTTGTTGGCGTTCGCCGCGCTGTATGTCGCTGTCCTGATGACGTGTACGTGCAAGAGCTAATGCTTCACTACCATCTAGGATTTGCTTTCCAGGTTTTAAGTTAACCGTCCGTTTGTCATTTTCGTCTAACTCATGTAGGGCATACGGTACTTTCACTTCGATACCGCCTAATGCATCTACAATCTGAATAAACGCATCAAAGTTCAATCGATAATAGTAATCCACTGGTACATTCAACAAGTTTTCAACAGTATCGATTGTTGCTTGTGTACCGCCGTATGCATGGGCGTGCGTGATTTTATCTTGGTAGCCTACATATGGAATATATACATAAGAGTCACGCGGAATGCTTAATAATTTTACTGATTTATCTTTGTTATTTAAAGTGGCAAGCATTAATGCATCTGAGCGGGAATGATCAGTGCCTTGTTCTCGTTTTTCGCTGTCATCAATCCCAACAAATAGGATTGAGATATTGTCTTTCAACGGTTCTACTTTTTCAGTACGCAAATCAGATTTTTCACGTTGGTTTTCATTATCATATGCTTTGTTCGCAGCCTTCTCGCCTTGTTTGTATAAATAGTATGCATAGGCACCGCCAGAAACGAGCATTAATGCAATGACAATTAAAAAGACTTTTAAAGCGAGACGCGACTTTTTCTTCTTAGGCGTCTTTTTCACTCTTTTCTCTTTTTTTGCCTGTATTCTAGAATTTGTCATATATAATCTCCTCTAAATTTAGGAATACTAAGTGTAGATAATTATTTGACGCTATTCAAAAGAAAGAAGTTTCTTTTAGTACATATAGCGAACTTCATTATACTATGTGAAAATGTAAAGGTAAAATTAAAATTTCATTATATTTTGTCGAATTCACGAAATACTTTGTCAACACATGTAATCATTACTTGCCCATTTGTCATGTTTGTTAACCATTCGCTAAACTCTGCTTCTTGTTCTTCAGGAACATATACGTAAAATTCTACATTATCTGCGTAAGTAATTTCTTTAATTAAATAAGAAGAATTTCGAATTTCATTTTCTAGTTTTCCAAGCCAGGTATAGTCAATTGCTGCCTTCATAACTTTATGTAACTTTCGTTCTACGACACCGCTAGCCTCAATACCAGCAGACGCTGCCTTACCATACGCTCGTACTAAACCTCCTGCACCTAATTTTATGCCACCGAAGTAGCGAGTGATGACAATGACTGTATCTTGCAGGTTTTGTTTTTTGATAACTTCTAATATAGGTACACCGGCAGTTCCACTAGGTTCTCCATCATCATTTGCTTTTTGGTATTGGTTGTTCTCACCGATTATATATGCAGAGCAGTTGTGATTTGCAGAATGATGCTCTTTTTTAATTGATTGAATAAAGTCTAATGCTTCTTCCTCATTTTCCACCCGTTTACAATTAGAGATAAATCTTGATTTTGATATTACAATTTCATTCGAACCAGCGCTTTTTATTGTTAAATAATTTTTTCTCATGTTACACTCCTCTTTATATAGGTCCTATTTCGTGAAGCCTTAGACATCTGTTTGTCATCAGAATTTAATAGTCTTAAGTCTGACACGTGATATAATAATGATGTGAATACAGTAGGAAAGATATATAAGCCAGCAAACAGGCGAAGTATTGATTTAAATGTAGCACAAAAAATAAGGATGATGTGAATGTTAAACGATAAATTCGACTTAGAATCGTTGGATTTAATCTTCAACCGAATGATTAAAACCATCGACGAATCAAAGAATGACATCTTCACTATCAGTGAACAGAGTCGCAAAACATTTGATGAAATGAAACTCGAGCTGGAACAAGTTCGTTCTAAAATAAAGGAAGTAATTCTGGAAAATGATGTGCTAGAGAAAAAGTCACGATTGTCGAGAACTCGTTTAGCGGAAGTTTCTAAGAATTTCAACATTTATAGTGAAGCAGAGATTCAAAAAGCCTATGACCAAGCAAATAAGATTCAGATTCGTTATTCGATTCTTCAAGCAGAAGAAAGGTTATTGCGCGATAAGAGAGATGACTTAGAAAGAAGAATGCGCTCTCTACTCGATACAATTGAACGGGCGGATCATTTGGTTAGCCAAGTTAACGTGGTGCTGAATTATTTGACCGTTGATTTGAAGAGCATTCGTCCGGCATTAGAAAATGCGAAGATGCGTGAAGACTACACCATGAAAATTATTGAAGCCACTGAAGAAGAAAGAAAACGGATTTCAAGAGAAATTCATGATGGTCCCGCACAAATGCTTGCTAATGTATTGCTACGCACTGATATAATCAATCGTACATATCAAGAACGAGGTATTGAAAAAGCTTTGCTGGAAATAGTAGAACTAAAGGGTATGGTGCGGGATGCCTTGCATGAGGTAAGACGTATTATTTATGATTTACGGCCTATGGCTCTAGATGACTTAGGAATCGTACCGACCTTGAAAAAATACCTAAGTTCTGTAGAAGAGTATCATCAAGGAACGAAGGTTTATTTCCAAAGCATTGGAGAACAGACCCGGCTTGATTCAAAATACGAAGTAGCCATTTTCCGTTTGGTGCAAGAGTGTGTAAATAATGCAATCCAACATGGAAAATCACATCAGGTGTGGGTTAAACTAGAGAGTTGTAAAGACTTTATCAATATCTCCATTAAAGATGATGGCATTGGATTTAATCCACAAACTACAAAACAGAATTCTTTTGGCTTGATTGGAATGAAGGAACGTGTCGATTTGCTAGGTGGCGAAATGAATTTAGATTCTGTAGAAAAACAAGGAACGCGCATCATGTTTAAAATACCAATTAAAACAAAATAGAGAATTTAGGTGCAATTTAGGAGGAAGTTTTCATGACAAAAATTATTATTATTGATGATCATCAATTATTCCGCGAAGGGGTTAAACGTATATTGGACTTTGAAGATTCATTTGAAGTCGTTGCAGAAGGCGACGATGGTACGGATCTTATCCAACTATATGAAGAGTATCAACCAGATGTTGTCTTGATGGATATTAATATGCCACAAAAAAATGGCGTCGAAGCGACAGCTGAGCTTATTGAAGGACACCCTAATGCTAAAGTGATGATTTTGTCCATCCATGACGACGAGTCATATGTATCGCATGCATTAAAATCAGGTGCATTAGGTTATATGCTTAAAGAAATGGATGCGGATGAAATTGTTGATGCGATTAAAATCGTAGCTGCTGGCGGCTCCTACTTGCATCCAAAAGTAACAAGAAACTTAGTAGCGGAATACCGTCGTTTAAGCGAACGCGAAAACAAAGGTTCATTCCATCAAACAGAAATTCGTCGTCCATTCCACTTGCTTACAAAGCGTGAATGTGAAGTGCTACAACTTTTAACAGATGGTCAAAGCAATAGAGCAATTGGTGAAACATTATTCATCTCAGAGAAAACAGTTAAAAACCATGTATCAAGCATTCTTCAAAAAATGAATGTAAACGACCGTACGCAAGCAGTGGTTACAGCAATTAAAAACGGCTGGGTCGAAGTAAGATAAGAAATTTAAAAAGCTAGAGTATAGCGGAGTTCGACCCGCTACTCTAGCTTTTTACTATTTATACCGTGTTAAGATGGATACCGAGGAAGTTAAGGAAGTTAAAAGAAGATGACACGCTATCTTAACTGGATTATACTGATATTGTTTGAAATGAAACATATTAATTCTTTTGACGTCAATATGTTTGCTGAATACAAAGTAGGAGGGCCTCATCCATGTTTTTACGAAAGATAGCGCTAGTCGGTGTATGTGCGTTGATGCTAGCTGCATGTGGCAACAATGATGAAAAAGCGAGTAGCAATACAGGGTCGACCAAAGATAGTGATTATACATCTCAAAATAACGCGATTAATCACGGTATTTCCGATACGAAACAAAATACAGAAGCGAATGAACAGGCCGCGAAATCATCTGTTTCTTCAGATGATGAAGGTGTAGGTTTTGAGCTAAATTCAGACGGTAAAGTTGATGAAGATCAAACAGCGCCAGCTGAAGAGAAAAAAGCTATATTAGCCGTCTTCGATGAATATATTGCTGCATTTAATGATAAAGATATTGATCGATATGCCAATACCATTGCGGATAAACCACAAGGCTTCGATTATAAAGAAGAAATTGACTACACTAAACAAGCGTTTAAAGACTATGATGTAAAGCGCACCGCTAAAAATATTACCTTGAAGAAATACAAGGACAATTACGCAGAAATCTTTGCGAATATCAAAACTGTTGTGAAACAGGACAGCAACTCCTTCACACAACCACTCAACCAAGTGACAGTAATGACGAAGGACAATGGCAAATGGGGCGTTTCTGCCGTTTATGTCATGGGCACAAAAAAATAGAAGTACTACTAATGAACGCGGAGAAAATCTTTGCGTTCATTTTTGTTTTGCCGGGTTTAGCTATTTCCCATTGAACATAACAAGTGATCTATTATAGAATTGTATTTATGTAGGTAGGGGAGTGAACAATTAATGACAACCGCCATCGTTACAGATAGCACAGCCTATCTGTCAGAGGATGAAATAAAAGATTTAAATATACATGTAGTCCCACTAAGCGTTATTTTTGAGGGAGAGTCTTATGAGGAAGGCGTCGATCTAGACGTAGGGACGTTCTATAAAAAAGTTCGGGAAGAAAAAGAGCTTCCTAAAACATCGCAGCCGCCAATCGGCAAATTTGTCTCCTTGTTTGAAAAACTAGCGAAAGACTATGATGAAGTCGTAACTATCCATTTATCAAGTGGTATTAGTGGAACATATCAAGGCGCAGTACAAGCTGGTGAGATGGTCAAAAATTTAGATGTACATGGTTTTGATAGTGAAATTGCCTGTTATGTCCAAGGCTTCTATGTCATTGAGGCAGGTAAAATGGCCAAACAAGGTGCTTCTGCAAAAGAAATCATAGCGAAACTTGAAGAAATGAAAAAAACAGTACGTGCTTACTTTATGGTGGACGATTTGGCGCACTTGCAACGTGGTGGCCGTCTATCAGCGGCATCAGCCTTAATAGGTGGATTGCTGCAAGTTAAACCTATCTTGCATTTCCAAGATAAAGTGATTGTCCCATTTGAAAAAATCCGTACACGTAAAAAAGCGCTTAAGCGTATAGAAGATTTACTTGGCGAAGATGTAGCAGTCCATCCAAATATCAAAGCTTCCGTCATCCATGGTAATTGTGAAGAAGAAGGGAAAGAATGGATGCGTGTCCTTCAAGAAAAATATCCATCCGTTGAATTCACATTAAGCTATTTCGGTCCTGTCATTGGTACGCACCTTGGCGAAGGTTCACTTGGGCTTGGATGGTATCGAAAATAATTGTTAAAATCCCGTTGATGCAAGTTTGTCTATCGGGATTTTTTCTTTTATGAAATAACCCTTGTTAGGACTCTAGAATATCGCTAAACTTAATTCAATCCAACCCCAGAATTGGAGGGAATCATTGCGATTTCAGTTAAACAAAACACAGCTTAATCTTACCCAATCTTCTCCTTTACATCTTTTGCATCATCAGCTTCGAGACTTTTTAACTGGCAGGCTATGGCTACGCAATCAATCATTTTTAAGAAGTGAAACAATCGATCAGCAAATTAAGCTTGGCTATGTAGAAGTCATCCCTGGTATTCAATTAATCTCAACAACCAATCATTTATTTTCCAAAGAAAAATGGCAATGTAATCGTTGCCGCAATATAAACCAACACTTTTTCGCACGTTTTCATTGTGCAAAGTGTGAACAAACATGTGTGTATTGCAGGCATTGCATTAACATGGGCAGAGTCAGTTCCTGTACACAATTAATAAAATGGATCGGTCCTCCAAAGAAAATAGTGACCAAGGGAAATACGTTTATATGGGAAGGTACCTTTACACCTCAGCAAGAAAAAGCTTCTGTCGAACTGATAGAAAGTGTACGCCTAAGTAAAGATCATCTTACTCATGCAGTATGTGGCGCGGGGAAAACTGAGATATTATTCCCAGCAATTGCTGAATGCCTAAAGAGCCATAAACGAGTATGTGTGGCGACGCCTCGAACAGATGTGGTGCTCGAGCTTGCTCCGCGGATTCAAAAAGTGTTTCCACAAACATTTGTACAAGCACTTTATGGGGGAGCGGAGGTAGATAAACGCTATTCCCAACTCATTATTGCAACGACACATCAGCTTTACCGTTTTGAAGAGGCATTTGATGTAGTCATAGTTGATGAAGCGGATGCCTTTCCATATACATTTGATCAAACATTACAAGAAGCTGTGCAGAAAGCAAAGAAACTGGAAGCACCCATTCTTTATGTCACCGCAACACCATCTGATGAATTGAAAAATAGGATCAAAAAAAGGAAGGGCGGATCTTCTTTTATTCCTAGAAGATATCATACACATCCTTTACCTGTGCCGCGCTTTGATTCATTGTTCAGTTATCAAAAGAAACTTACAAAAGGCAAAATCCCTCAAAAGCTAAAGCAATGGGTCTGTGATCGGCTGGAGAAAGAAGAACCTTTTTTAGTCTTTTTTCCTACAATTGAGCTAATGGAAAAGTCGGTTGGCTTATTTCAGCAATTGCATCCAGCTATACAAGCTGTTCACGCAGAGGACTCAGACCGAAAAGAAAAGGTGCTATTGTTAAGGCAGAGTAATATACCAGGGCTTTTGACTACAACTATTTTAGAACGTGGCATCACCATTCCACGAGTGCAAGTAGCGGTGGTTGGTTCGGAAAGCGCCATTTTCAACAAAAGTGCGCTCATACAAATTGGTGGACGTGTCGGCCGCTCAGCGGACCATCCTTCAGGAGATTTAGTATTCTTCCATCATGGCATTACGTTGGAAATGGATGAGGCAAGAAGGGAAATCGTAAAGCTGAACGAATTGGAAGTGATTCAATGATGCACTGCTATTTATGCTCAGCACCATTGCGTCACCAACTTACTTGGAAGCTGCTGTTTACTTCAATGCCCGAGCCTGTTGTCTGTGAGAAGTGCTTGAGGAAATTTGAGCGGATACAAGACAGCGAGCAAAAATATGAAGATGTCATTGCGCTATATCACTATAATGAAGCGATGCATGATTATCTTCATCAATTCAAATTTGGACAGGATGTTGTTTTGGCAAAAGTTTTTCGGTCAGACATTGCTACTTATTTGAAAAACAGTTCTGCCACCATTGTTCCAATTCCTATGCATCCTTTAAAGAAAAAAGAACGGACATTTGCGCAGGTGGATGAACTGTTGAGGGTTGCTAGCATCACTTATACACATTGTTTAGAGAAAATGACTACGCAAAACCAAGCGACTAAATCAAAATTGGAGAGGGAGCAATCAGAGCAATTTTTCAGTTTAAAGGAAGACTGTCAGATAGAACATATCGATTATCTGTTGGTCGATGATATTGTGACAACAGGAACAACCCTGAAACATGCAACTACGTTACTAATGGACGCAGGTGCGAGGAAAGTAACGTCATTTGCACTGATTCAAGGATAATTTTACTGACAATAAAATAATCCCTTATTGACTTTTCACTTAATTTTCTATAGGCATATGCTATTTGTTTTGCTATGATGTCCATAGAATGCCAAAAGACTTAGTGGCTAACAAGTTGGAGGAATGACAATGGGAGAATTGCGAAATTGTCCGAAGTGCGGCGGCTTCTTTAACTATACCGGTGTAAGGGAAGTTTGCCCGAAGTGCACTCAGGATGAAGAAAATATGTATGAAGTTGTCTACCGTTTTTTGCGTAAACGAGAAAACCGCGCAGCGACAGTTGAACGGATTGTTGAAGTCACAGGCGTGGAAGAAGAGCTTTTATATAAATGGGTTCGAAAAAATAGGCTGCAACCGGCCTTATTCCCGAATTTAGGCTATCCGTGCGATCAATGCGGACGCTTAACAACTTCAGGAAAGCTTTGTAACGAATGTGCAGATGGATTAAAAAAAGATTTAAATAAATTTAATGCAGCCCGTGAATTCAGGCAAGCAAGAGAAAATCAAGATAAGGCAACTTATTTATCTGATAGAAATAATAAATAAAGCACAAACCTTCATTCCTTTTGGCGAATGGAGGTTTTTAATTAGAAAAAAGTACTATACTAAATAACAAACAATAGGAACTCTTTCGTTTTATTGCGTATTGGCTTAACATTCACCAAATTGTACCGAAATAAAAAGTAGACATTATAAAAAGAGGAGGTCATTACGTTGAAAATTCAAAATTACGGTGTAAACAAAGTAAATCCATACCAAAATCAATCATTAAAAACAGAGAAACTAAAGAAGAGTACGGTCAATATGGCGGACCAAATTGAAATCTCATCTGCAGCGAAAGACCTTCAAGGAATCAAAAGCTACAGCACTGACCGTGCAGAACGCATTGGTCAAATTAAAGAACAAGTGGAATCAGGCAATTACAAAGTCGACGCAAATAAATTAGCATCAGACTTATTGCGTTATTACCGCAAATAAAGGAGAGAGAACATGTTCATAGAGCCGCTGTTAACCAGCATGGATAAACTTGAAAAAATGCATAAAAGCCTGCTCAAACTAGCTTATCACAAAACAGACCTGATTAAAGGTGGCGATATGGAAGCTCTCGACCAAACGCTAAAAGACGAGCAAGCACATGTACTAGCCATATCGCAGCTTGAACAACAGCGCCAGAAGGCAGTAACGGATTACTTCAAAGCAAAGGGATTTGCTTCCTCTGGCAGTAATACTGTTGCGCAGGTTATAGAAGCAGCTAGCACACAAGATGAAAAAGATGCATTGAAAGAGGTTAGCGATCGCTTAGTTAGTCTTATAGATTCATTGAAGCAGCAAAACGATTTAAATCAAAAAATGATTTACCAATCACTACAATATGTCAATATGACGCTTGACTTGATGCGCCCAGAGCAAAATCAAGTGAATTATTCGAAAAACGAAGCCAGAGGCAGCCATTTGCCGAAAACTAATTTTGATTCGCAAGCATAAATGCACGAATTGCTATAGGAGGAAAAAGAATGGGCTCCACTTTTATGGGTTTAGAAACAAGCAGACGCGGCCTTACAACGCAACAACAAGCACTTTACACAGTTGGCCATAATATCTCCAATGCCAATACGATCGGCTATTCACGTCAACGCGTCAACATGCAGCCGACACAAGGGTTCCCAGGTACAGGAACGAATTCGCCACAAATGCCTGGGTTTTTAGGTACGGGCGTTGAAGCAGGCTCAATAGAAAGAATCCGCGACAAATTTGTCGACAACCAATATAGACAAGAGACCAATAAACTTGGTTATTGGCAATCCACATCGCAAGTCATTACACAAATAGAAGATATCTTAAACGAACCATCCAATTATGGACTTGCCCAAACAATGAATGAATTATGGAATTCATTGCAGGACTTAAGCGTACATCCGGAAGACGGAGGAGCACGTGCCGTTGTTGTTCAACGTGGCGTGGCGGTAGCAGATTCATTTAACTATATGGCAACATCGCTTAAACAAGTGCAAGATAACACGGGAAAAGAAATTGGTATCTCATTAAAGGATATTAATTCACTTGCTGAACAAATTGCCAATATCAATAGACAAATCAAAGATGTGGAACCAAACGGTTACTTACCAAATGATTTGTATGATGCTAGAGATAATCTGGTTGATGAGCTTTCCAGCTATTTCCCGATTGATTTGGAATATCAAAAGTCTGGGGGGAACGCATTAGCTATTTCGGAGGGTTCTCTTACTGTTTCTATTAAACTTGCTGATGGTACGAAGTTGAAATTGGTAGATGGGGCAGATCACGCTGAATTGCGGACAAAAGGTTCAACAGACGGCGTAACACCGACAGAACCTGTTACAGGCTTTTACCTTGTGAAAAAAGAACTGGATGCCGATAAAAAGGCAATTGATAAACCAGTTAACAACGATTGGTCAGCAGAAGGGGAAGAGGTTCATTTAGCAAACAAGTTTACGGAAACAGGCAAGTTAAAATCATTAATTAATTCCTACGGCTATCGTGTAGACGGTACATCAACTGGAACAGTTACGGGGAAATTGCCAGAAATGCTAGCTAACTTAGATAAAATGGCTAAGGCTTTTGCAGAAGAGTTTAATAAGATTCACAAAACTGGTACAGATTTGAATGGTGTTCAGGGACAGGATTTCTTTGTAGTAAAAGACGCATCAAGTGGCATGTCTGCTAGTAATATTGTCGTGAATGAGGCGATTGTTAAAGATCCAAAGCTAATTGCTGCATCTGATTCTATAGATGCAGAACCTGGTAATGGAAAACTTGCTCAAAAACTAGCAAATATGAAATTTTCAGCACTGACAGATTTAGGTGGCGTTAGCACGCAATCCTACTTTGAAGGACTAATAGGTCAGCTAGGAGTCGACGGCCAACAAGCAAACCGCTTGCAATATAATTCAGAAACATTGCTGCAATCTGTCACAGAACGCAGAGCATCCGTAAGTTCTGTATCCTTGGATGAAGAAATGACAAATATGATTACATTCCAAAAAGCATACAGCGCATCAGCTCGTATGATTACGGCAATCGATGAAATATTAGATAAGATCATTAACGGTATGGGCCGAGTAGGTCTGTAAGTAGGAGGTAAAGTGAGATGCGTGTAACACAATCAATGCTCTCAAACAATATGCTACGCAATCTATCAAGTAGCTACGGTAAAATGGGGGATCTACAGCGCCAAGTGGAAACAGGGAAAAAAGTAAACCGCCCTTCAGATGATCCTGTTGTTGTTATGAAAGGGATTAACTACCGTACAGCACTTGGCAAAATAGAGCAGTATGAGCGCAATATTGGTGAAGTCAATAATTGGCTTGATACATCTGATAATACATTGGATAAAGTAAATGCTGCATTGCAGCGCACGAATGATCTATTAGTTCAAGCGGCAAATGGAACTACCACTGAAGAGGACCGTGATAAAATAAAGGCCGAACTAAAACAATTACGACAACATGTGCAAGATATGTCCAATACAAAAATCGGAGAAAAATATATTTTTAGTGGTACTAAAACAAATGTACCTCCTTTTGATAAAACTACAGGGACTTATTCAACCGATCCTGCTTTTGAAAAGACAATAAATATAGAGATTTTTGACGGCATTTCTTTGCAATCAAATATTACACCACTTAACACATTCCAAAGTATTGATGATATGTTTGCAAGGTTAGATAGTGCTACAACAACTGAGGATTTTAGTAACTCCTTAACCGAGCTTAATAAAAATAGTAATGAATTATTGACGATTCGGTCAGATATTGGGGCTCGTCAAAATCGTGTAGAATTGATGGAAGATCGCCTGGCATCGCAAGAAATCTCTGCAACTAAGCAAATGTCAGATAATGAAGATGTAGATTACGAAAAGGCGATCACTAATATGATCACACAAGAATCTATCCACCGAGCTGCATTATCAGTAGGAGCTCGTATTATTCAACCGTCATTGACAGATTTTTTACGATAAGATGAAGAAGCGTTTGGAATTTTTCCAAACGCTTCTTTTGAGAGGTGATACTTTATGGACATGCCAAAATTGCACATTGAATCAACGCAAGGCAAACTTGGTTTAAACATTCAGCAGCCAATTCAAGAAATTCAACAGCCTCAGGCTGAGCTAGAGTTAGAGCAACCAGCCGCGATCCTTGAAATTAGTACGATAAAGCCGGAGCTTTCCATCGATACACTAGAAGCACGTGCAGATTTAGATTTGATGAGTAGCATACGGCGTACTGCCGAAGTTGCTAGTTATAGCAGAGGGCAGCTCTTAGAGGGGATTTCAAGAAGAGCGGGTGAAGGTGACGACTTGATGCATATTGAGAATGGGGGTAATCCAATTGCTGCTCATGCCAAACAGTCTGGCAGACAGCCTTATTC
The DNA here is from genome assembly GCF_007988965.1 of Rummeliibacillus stabekisii. Classification (GTDB taxonomy): domain Bacteria; phylum Bacillota; class Bacilli; order Bacillales_A; family Planococcaceae; genus Rummeliibacillus; species Rummeliibacillus stabekisii. The sequence goes on along the minus strand of NZ_BJVD01000001.1, from coordinate 1,083,598 downwards.
TAGCTTAGGTATTAAGTTTATCCCTTCACCAGGCAGCGTTAAAATTTCATTCCAGCCGGGAAAGGTAAATATAGAAGCCCAACCGCAAAAAGTAATTAACAACACGAAAATCAATAAGCCAATCCATGAATACACACCGGGTAAAGTGACAACAGAAATGCTTCAATACCCTTCATTAAAAATAGATTGGCAAGTGTAAGGGGAGATTAAACATGAATATTCTAACAGCCTATTTAGGGGAAGTAGAGATTGAATCATCCCAAATTCTTCATTTCGAACATGGCATACCAGGTTTTGAGGATGAAAAAGGGTTTGTGCTACTCCCGATTGAAGATAATACGACATTCCATGTCCTGCAATCGATTAAAACAGCAGAACTTGCCTTTATTGTGACTAATCCATTTGACATTACAACTAACTATAGCTTTGAAATCGACGAAGTCATCGCGCACTCCCTGCAAATAAATGATCCTAGGGAAGTTGCAGTGCTATCAATTGTTTCATTAAAAGAATCAATTAAGCAATCTACAATTAATTTAAAAGCGCCAATCGTTTGGAATACAACGAATAACAAGGCAAAACAAGTTATATTAAATAATGAAGATTATGCAATACGACACCTTATCTCAACAGAAAGCGTAGAGGGGTGAAGAGATGCTAGTACTATCACGTAAAGTCGGCGAAACTATTTGGGTAGGGGACGACGTGGAAATTGTCATCACTGAAATTAAAGGGGACCAAATTAAACTTGGTATCAAAGCTCCTAAAAACATTGGAATAGTACGGGGAGAACTCCGAACAGAAGTGTCACAATCTAATACGGAAGCGGTGCTCCAAAATTTAGATATATTTAAAAAGAAAAAGTAAAAAATTTAACTAAAACTATTAAACAATTACGTAATGCTCCGATAGTAAGTATGTAACAGGGAAAAGAGACCGGCCGGCTTAATTCCCTGTCAAAACACTGAGATCCACAAGGATGTGGATTGTATATTCCAAGGAGGAAATTATAATGATTATCAATCACAATATTGCAGCTCTTAACACACACCGCCAATTGAATAGTGCAACAAATGCACAATCAAAATCAATGGAGAAATTATCTTCTGGTCTTCGTATCAACCGTGCAGGTGATGATGCTGCTGGACTATCAATTTCAGAAAAAATGCGTGGCCAAATTCGTGGATTAGACCAAGCATCTCGTAACTCTCAAGACGCTATTTCTTTAATCCAAACTGCTGAAGGTGCTTTGGGTGAAACTCATTCTATCCTACAACGTCAACGTGAACTAATCGTTCAAGCTGGTAATGGTGGAACATTAGCTACAGAAGACCTTACAGCAATCAAAGATGAAATTGGAGAATTGAATAAAGAGTTAACAGGTATCTCTACTCGTACAGAATTTAATGGTAAAAAATTATTAGATGGTAGCTTTGAAGAGGATTTCCAAATTGGTGCTAATGCAACGCAAACACTTCAATTAACTATTGATGCTGGAACAGGTAAAGGATTCAGTGCAGCTGATTTAGGGGTAAGTGCTTTAGCTCCTGATGGAACTACTGGTCAATTTGATACTGATATTGCGTTAGTTGATACTGCAATTAAAACAGTTTCTGCTGCTCGTTCTAAACTTGGTGCAAACCAAAACCGTTTAGAGCACACTATCAATAACTTGAACAATGCTTCTGAAAACCTAACTGCTGCAGAATCTCGTGTTCGTGATGTAGATATGGCTAAAGAAATGATGGAGCAAACTAAAAACTCTATTCTTTCTCAAGCAGCTCAAGCTATGTTGGCACAAGCTAACCAACAGCCACAAGGTGTACTTCAATTACTTCGTTAATCTTAGCATAGTCGCTTAGATTAATTTAAAAGGACTCTAGGGATTATCCTAGGGTCTTTATTTATTTACTTTTGAATTTTTAAAAGGTGCTAAAATCTAAATGTTTAAATGTTTAAATGTTTAAATGTTTAAATGTTTAAATGTTTGAATGTTTAATACATAAAAAGGTAATTTTACCTACTTTATAATGTAGTTATTATAAAATATTAATTACTTTTTTGAGAAAGTCTAATTATGGTTAATTAAGAATTTAAATATATACCAAAATACTTATCAACTGATTGCAAAATAGATATCTTTGCATGCATAACATTAAGTCATCTATCTATTTCCTGCATTTTTAACAACTTAATATGATTGATTTTAGAATATTATGCTTTGCTGGTATAACTGCTAAACTATAATGCTCATTGACGCCTATATTTCTCTTTTTTAAAATATAATTATAAATTTTTTACAATTGAGGAGATGTAATGATTGCTTCCCAATTGTTTTAAGAGGTGTTGCAGTAGGTGGAGATTCTCTATGAAGAGGCAAAGTGGAAGAGTATAGCTTCGGCACTGGAAAAAGTGAATGAAGCGCACAAGTATGACAATAAGTACGAGCATTCAGATGACCTATTTAAGGACTCGAAGAGCGAAATAGCAGACAAAGATATCGATAGAGCCATTTCTTTTAACCCCCAGACATACCAACCAGAAGCGAAACCCATACGCGAGAAGTACAAAAAGTTATATGATTATGCCAAGAGAATTGGTAAAATTATAGATGAAAAAGTAGACGAACCGTTCTATAAAAGCATCGATGAATACATGCAAAAGATGGCGGATATGAATGTTTCTGCGTACACAACAGCGAATACGATTAACGTTCAGACAGGTCCCTTTTTTTATAGACATGATAAAAAGGAAATCAAGCTAACGGATTTATATGAAGCCGACACGGAGTATTCTGATAACCTGAAAGCTGAATATGAGGCGTGGAAGCTGGAAAATCCAGATGTCAAAGCTTCCCAGGAGGATTATGAAACAGCCTCTTTAAATAGTGGGGCCTTTGAATATGAAGGAATCCGTGCGGGTCAAGAGAAGAAGGAATTTTGGTTTAATTTAATTGCTACAGGGGTTGTGGTAGGCTTAACGATTGTCTGTCCACCCGCTGGACTTGTAGCCGGTGCTGCCTATACGGCCATTGATGTCGGTGGTGCCATCACGGGGGAAGATCTCATATCCGGCAGAAAACTCTCTGATAACGAACGCCTTGTAAGAGGCGCTTTTGCGATTGTGCCAGGTGCTGGTGCAGCTGCGGGAAAAGCCTTATTAAAAAATATGCCAGCTCTTGCGAATGTAATGAAATCAGCCTATAAAACTGTTGAGAATGCAGGGGGATCTGCCTTAAAGTCGACACTGGAACATGCGAGGAATCAGGAAAAGCCCATGGCGATCAGCTGAAATTTACCCTGAAGCATCCCGTTCTCGCTGCAGTCACATCAAAGACAGGCCAACAAACAGTCCGTGAATCCGCCAAATTTATTGACAATGCTCTCCGTCCAATCGAAGTCCGTGCGGTTCAAACAAACGCTGGAAATGTAGTCACCGGTATAGAACGAGGTCTTCCATCTGGAAAACTCCCTGCGAAAGCAGATGAGTATTTAGCGATCAAGCAGGCGGAGAAGGATGGGGTTTTGGCTGGTAAGGGTGCTGGTAAAATAAATTCAACAAAAGATATTTATAAATTATCACCTAAGGATGTACACCAAGCGCTAGAAGGCTATGAGCAAACTTATAAATTTACAGCAAAATTTAGAGGTTTTGAAGTGAAAGCACAGCGTTCATTAACACATATGTCTGATAAACAATTGATATACTCATTTAAAAAAGGTTATTCACCAAAGGATGGAGCAAATGATACAATTATACTCCATCAACATGAACAAAAAGTTGAGGGAACAATAATTGAGATGCCTAATAGATACCATGATTTAGGTAATAAAAGACAACATCCATTTGGAAATTCAGGTGGAGTTGGCAGTGGAGAAGCTAGAATAGAATTTAATAAGTGGCGTAAAGAATATTGGAAGGCGAGATATGCCAATGAAATGATTAAAAGGGGGATTATTGAATGAAGCTAGAAATAATAAATACTATCGATGAAGAGTTTGAAATGTGCCCTGAAGCCTTTGGAGGCCCTCTAAATATTGAGGAGGTAAACCAAGCAGAGAATGAACTAAAAGTAAAATTGCCAGAGGATTTTAAAGAATTTCTTTTGAGATATGGTTCTGGAGCAGTTGGTGAGGCTATTGTTTTGGGATTGAAAGAGGCAGAGTTTGTTGCGACGCCATCATTTGTTGAGAAATCTCTACAATTTAGAAAAGCACTCCCTAAAGGGTATGAGGATTTTACTGCTATTGGTATCGATGGTGCGGGAAATCCAGTAGGCTTTAATTCTCCGAATACAGAAATTATTACATTTGATTTTAATTTCGGTGGGAAAGAAATTATAGCAGAGAATTTTGAGGAATATTTAGAAAAAGCAATCCGTGAAGAATTAAATATACATTTTTAGCATTTAGGATATTAATTGTAATAAGATAAACTAAAAAAACTTTAAAACACTTGATGGCACTAGTAGGCAGCAAGTGTTTTTTGTGTTTAGAAAATAAAATCATCTTTGATTTAATATAACTCATAGCTCTAGTAGGTTCCACTATCAAAGGTGAAATTTGTAAATCGAAATGGTATTCATGGAGGATTGGGCTCAACTAAAGTACATAATGAATTATTAGCAATAATAGATACTTCTAGCGACTATCATTCCTTTGTTAGAAGGCTGAATAATTGGGCTAATTATAGATTAGCGGGTGGGGTTTCGTCTTTACCTCAAGGTCTAAGATTAAAATAGGAGGAAACAATAATGGAAAAACAAGGCTGGGTTTCAATTTGGTTAGGGAATATTAACGATGAGAACTCAATAGAAGAGCATGTTGATATAACATATGATGAGGATGGCGAGTCTGTCCCTTCCCAATTCTTTATTGATTTTAGGATTGATATGGATGAAACAGATGAGGTTACTATAGAAAAAGCTGTCTATAAGAATAGTAGTAGTGATTTTTCAGTATTATTAGATGGGTGTTCTTATGAAGAAATTATCATTCCAAAAATCAAGAAAAATACAAATCTAAAGAAATCATATAATACAGTAATCTTAATATATAATAATGAAATTAGATCAAATGGCGATTTTGATTTTATTGCTACTACAAATTATGAATAAGAGAACCCTAGGTATTGAGAATTGATTTAGCTGTTGTATAGGCTAATCCTGAATTTTCGCCCTCAGAATAACAAAACTATAGACACAAAAAAGCTGCAGAATAAAATTCCGCAGCTTTTTAGTAATCCTTATTTACGCAAAGCAGAGCGCAAATCATCCACAAGGTCTTCGGCATCTTCCAGTCCGACCGAAATCCGTACAAGTCCATCTTCAATACCCAGTTCTAGTCTCCGTTCTCGTGGAATAGAAGCATGTGTCATGAGAGGTGGAACGGAGATTAGACTTTCGACAGCACCGAGGCTTTCTGCCAATGTGAAGTAGCGAACATTTTTCACAACTTCTCGCGCTTTCTCTTCGTTTTCCACGGTAAAGGAGACCATGCCTCCAAATCCGCCAGCTTGGGATTGGTGGACTTCATGTCCCGGATGATCTGCAAGACCCGGATAGAAGATTTTGCCTACTGCTTCCTCTTCTTGAAGCATCTCTATAATCGCTTTTGTATTCGATTCGATTTCCTCCATACGGATACCGAGCGTTTTTATGCCTCTCATCAAGATCCAGCTGTCCTGCGGTCCCAATATTCCACCGGTAGAGTTTTGGATAAAATGAAGATCTTCTCCGAGCTTTTCTGTTGCCGTAACGGCGAGGCCTGCCACGACATCACTATGACCCCCAAGATATTTCGTCGCACTATGCAGGACAATATCCGCACCTAGTGCAATCGGGTTCTGCCAGTAAGGCGTGCTAAATGTGTTGTCAACGATGAACAGTAAATGATGCTCTTTGGCAATTGCGCTGACCGCCTTAATATCCGTCACTTTCAATAGAGGATTCGTAGGCGTCTCCACAAAGATGGCCTTTGTCTCAGGACGAATCTCCGCCTTAACTGCATCTAGATCTGTTGTATCTACAAACGAAACTTCAATGCCAAAACGGTTGAATACCTTCGTCATGACACGGAAGGAACCACCGTACACGTCATCAGTTAAGATCAGATGGTCGCCAGATGAGAACAGATGGACAACTGCTGAAATGGCGGCCATACCAGATCCGAATGCAAATCCCCGAGCACCGCCTTCAATATCAGCAATCAGCTTTTCCAACGCTTCTCTCGTCGGGTTGCCTGTTCTTGCATATTCGTATGTGAAATTGCCGACGCCGTCCTGCTTGAATGTACTCGACTGGTAGATCGGTATTGAAACTGCACCAGTATATGGGTCACTGCTGATTCCACCATGTATTAATTGTGTTTTCTTTTTCATCTTTATTTCACCTCGTCATATATTCTGTTACTTATATATCGTTCGCTGCTATCAGGGAAAATAGTGACAATATGGCTTCCTGGAGCCGCCTGTTCTGCTTCCTTCAACGCCGCAGCCAGGGCAGCACCGGAAGAGCTCCCGACCAAAAGGCCTTCTAATCTTGCGGCTTCCCTTAGATAATGGAATGCATCCTGATCAGAAATCGTATGAATTCCATCGAACAATGTAGTATCAATAAATGGGGGAAGGAATTCCATGCCAATTCCTTCTGTCTCATGGCTTCCTGGTTTTCCGCCGTTCAATATGGAGCCTTCAGGTTCTACCACGACACAGCGGACATCGGGAACGTGATACTTCAAATAGCGGGCGGTTCCGGTAAATGTCCCGCCTGATCCAGCTCCCGCTACGAATATATCAATCTGTCCGTCCATTGCTTCCACAAGTTCAGGACCGAGTGTTTCATAATAAGTGGCAGGGTTCCATTCATTCCGAAATTGTCCTGGATAATAGGAATTAGGGATTGTTTGAAGAAGCTCTTCTGCTTTCTTTATGGCACCTTCCATCCCGAGCTCTGTCGGCGTATTCACCACTTTTGCTCCAAGTGCCTTCATTAAAATTTGCTTTTCTTGGCTAAATTTCTCTGGTGTGACGAACACAGCTTTCACCCCGTAATGGATGGCTGCAAGCGCCAAACCGATGCCAGTATTACCAGCGGTTGGTTCAATCACCGTGCCACCTTTCTGAAGTTCTCCTGAACGAAAAGCCTGTTCAAGCAAATACTGGCCGAGCCGGTCTTTTACACTGCCACCAGGATTGAAAAATTCTAATTTGGCAAACAGTCTGACTCCTTCAGGCAAAGGAAAGGCAGTCAATTCAAGCAACGGAGTATGACCGATCAATTGTTGAATGTTTTTTGCGTACTTCATGTTGCTCCCTCATTTTTAGGCAAATACTTCTGACCATTCGTCTCTTTTTGCCAGCATTTTTCTTGCTGCTTCTTTTGCACCTTCCAGGCTGTGGCTCGCTGCCCAGCCGCATTGTACCTCATTGCAGGCAGGTACTTCGGTCGCTACTAGCACATCATTCAGCGTTTTTTCAAGAATAACGAGTACTTCTTCATAATCATCATGGTTGATTAACGCCATATAATAGCCTGTTTGGCAGCCCATTGGTCCAATGTCGACAATTTTATCGGAATGGTTCCGGCTGAATTCTGCCATCATATGCTCAAGCGAGTGCAAAGCAGGCATTTCCAAATGCTCTTTGTTCGGCTGGCAAAAGCGAATATCATATTTGCGGATGACATCTCCGTTGATCCCTTCTTTGACACCTGCAAGTCGGACATAGGGTGCTGCTACTTTTGTATGGTCGAGATTAAAGCTTTCTACATTCATCTTTTGCTGTGCTGCCATAGTTATCTCTCCTTTTTTATTGAGTCTATTAGCCAGACAAACTCATTTTGCTGCTCAAATTTTACTAAAAAACCATTCTTCTCGAATAATTTGGTCAGAACCGGAATGGTTGTGTAGTACTCACTCTTTAAATCTTCGGCAAGCCGGAAGAATCCCTTTTCCTCGGACTCTTTGATTTTTTCTTTATAGGCATTATCGTCCAAGAAAACAGTGTCAGCAAAAACGATTCTCCCATTCTCATTGAGCACTTCATGAAAACGGCCAATCGCTCTATCTTTCTCTTCATCTGTCAAATGATGAAAGGCATAGGTGCTGACAATTGCATCGGCTTTTACGAGAGGATCGGGAAACTGAAGAAAATCACCGTCAATCAGTGTGAGATCAGGGAGCTTCTCCTTTGCTTTTTCTCTCATCCCTGAGGATGGTTCAACAGCATAGACCTCTCTTCCTTTGCTGACAAGCTTGCTCGTCAGATTGCCGGTTCCGACACCAAATTCAATAACAAAACCGGATGCTCGGTCTGCCACTTCCTCTAAAATCTCATCATACCTTGTAAACACTTCTGTATATTCAAGATCATGGCCCGAAATCGTTCCATCATATGTCTGGGCCCATTGATCAAACAAGTCGTTAAATTCTCTTCCCATACTCATCCCCTCTTTTCAGATTAATTTACTAGGAATTAAAAATAGACTACCAGATGTTTTCAGAAAAATCAAGATTGTCAAATACCTATTTTTTCGGAATAACAAAATGGTGAAGAATTATTACACATACAGCAAGCACAAAAACTACTCCTCTGTGGAATTAGTTTTTATATCCGCTAACTCTTTGGAATGTTTTTACCATTCGAGTTGTTTTAATATATGTTTATACCAAACTTTTTGATTGTAGTCTTCAAATCTCCATAGTCATTAGGGAATAGACTAACTCCTAAGTTTTCTTCCCGTTGAGAGAATTCCTTTTTGATTTTAAAAAGTCTTTTGTAAGGAAAAAATCATTAATTCCACAAAAAGAGGAACCAACTATAGGTTCCTCTTTTTTTAAGGATCACAATCCCCACAATTAAGCTTCGTTTCTCCTAGCTTGAAGTGAACTATCAATAATAGAATCAAGCAATTGAGAGTAAGGTATACCTGCTGCTTCTGCACTTTTCGGCATTAGACTATTTTTTGTTAATCCAGGTAGTGTATTAACTTCTAACACATAGGGAACACCGTTGTAAATCATCATGTCTACTCGGGCATAGACGCTACATTTCAATGCCTTATAGCAAGAGATGGCTGCATCAGCAACACGATTATGTGTTTCAATAGGGAGTTGAACCACTTCTTCAATGGTGGCTGCATCATCATATTTCGAGGTGTAATCAAAGAATTCACCCTGATGCCGGATTGAAATCGTCGGTAAAAGCTTTCCATTCAATATGGGACAAGTGATTTCCTCACCAGATATAACCTTTTCAATAATCACTTCTGAATCCCATTTGAATACGTCTGCTATCGCTGATTTCACTGTTTCCTTGTCATAAACTACTTTTACGCCTACACTCGAACCGCCTGAATTAGGTTTCACCACTACAGGGAAACCCAATTGATCTAATTCGTCCAGGTTAAGTTCATCAGTGTTTGAAAGGTGAATCCAATCTGGTGTTTGCACGCCTTCATATCGGATGACTTTTTTCGAAACATTCTTATCCATACATAAACTGCTGGACAAGATATTGCTTCCTGTATAGGGAACGCCTAACGTATCTAGAGTACCTTGAATTGTCCCATCCTCACCATATTTACCATGTAACGCCAATAGTGCAACGTCAAGATTCCGTGCTTTTTCTATTAGGTCTTCTTTTTTCTCAATACGAATCGGTACGACCTCATATTTATCTTTATCTAAATGGACCATCATTTCTTCACCTGTCATGATTGAAACTTGCTTCTCGGAAGAAAACCCTCCCATAATGACGCCAACTCTCATTTGTTTAACCTCCAAATTTAGTTTTTAAGATGTCTCCTATAATTTTAATTCCCTGAATAATCTCGCTTTCTTGTAGCCTAGAAAATCCTAAACGCAGCGTATGTTTTCCGTTACTATCTGTGTAAAAAACATGACCTAACGAAAAAATAACGCCTTTCTGGTAACATGCTTCCAGTAGCTCTTGTGCATCTATATTGTTATTTAGTTCTATAAAAAGGTGTAGTCCACCGTCACCAGTTATCCGTTTACAGGGGATATATTGCTTACAATAATGGACAGCAAGCTCATATTTTTTCTTATAGACAGCTTTTGCTTTTTTTATATACTTTTCAAAATAGCCATCATTTAAATATTGATATAACACAGCTTGATCTAACGTTGACGTATGAATGGTACGAGCTCTTTTCATACTTTCCAAGTAATAAATCAACTCTTTGTCTGCTAAAATCCACCCAACCCGTAAGCCAGGAAAAAGAATCTTAGAGAAACTACTAATATATATGACGTTATTGCCAAGTCCGCCAAAAGCAGCTAACGGTGCTAGATGTGATCCTGAGTAACGTAATTCTTCATTAAATCCATCTTCAATGATAGGCAATTGATAGGCTGAAAACAGATCCATCATTTTCTTCCTTTTTTCTGAGGATGTTACGATGCCCGTTGGATTATGGTAAGACGGAATCAAGTAAGCAAAATCATATTCCTTTTCGGATAGGGATTTTTCTAACTTCTTAACATTAACACCGTCGTTTTCCATTTCAATTCCATCGATTTCAAAGCCGTGTAATTGAAAAATCTTAAGGGCAGAATGATGGGTTGGATTTTCGCAAATAAGACGGCCATTCTTTTTATTTAAAGAGGATAAAAGTAAATCAAGGCCTTCCGTAAATCCATTTGTAATTAAAATATCTTTGTTACTCGTATCGACCCCTTTAATCTCCATGTAATGAAGCAGGTATTCGATAAGTGGTTTATAGCCCTTTGCATAACCGTAGTTCAGAACAATATCTCCCTCTAAGGACATCCGATTTAAAAAAGCTCTTTTGAAATTTTCTACATCAAAAAGCTTTTCATCAGGGGCAATGCTAGTAAATGAGATCATTCCTTTTTTCCAGCCTACTCCATGCTTCATAAGGTCCATCTTTTCTGCTAGAAAGGTTTGCTCATTGATCTTTTCTGTCCAATTCAACTGGATGGATTGGGATTTGAATGTTTCAACATGGCTTACAAAGTGTCCTTTTCCTTTCACTGCATAGATAAGTCCTTCTTGCTCCAAATCTGTATAAGCCGTTAGAACGGTGTTTCGACTGATGGATAATAATGAGCTGAATTCGCGGGTAGATGGAAGCTTTTGGTGCTCAAGTAAATGCCCGTTGGTAATCATCCTTTTAAGATAATCCTTCAGTTGAATATATATAGGACGGCCTTCCGTTAGCTTAAAATCGTTAAACAATGAATTCATCCCCTTAATAACATTTTTACATTTCCTATCAAGTTTCAAAAGGTCCACACAATATGTATTTTTACTGTCTTGTGGTAGGGCGTGGAACTATAAGATACCATGTAAAGTCTTTGGGAAAATGAAAAATCGAGAAAATTATAGTAGGGATGAGAAATACATTTACGGATGGGGCCTCTCATCAACCATTAAGGTAGCGTAACACTTGTGATGTCACCCTATAAGTTAAATATACATACCTTGTGAAGAGGTGGTGACATGGAGGAGATTTCTTTGCAGTTATTGACATATGTGAATATGTTGGTTTTTATCATGCTGTATGTGTTTATGTCCCGTTACCGAAAAGTAGTTGGTTTTCACTTAGGCATGAATATAGCCATGGTTACCGGCGGTATGCTTAGCCTTTCGGTAGGTGTTTTACTGATGGTGCAGTATACTTTTCATTTTATTGCGATTACCTGCTTGTCAACGATTCTTGGAATGGTGGCAGGAGGTATTTTCGGTGCGCTATTTGATTATCAGACAATGCTGACAGGATTGAGCAATGGTTTAATGGTAGGTATTATGGCACCGATGTTAGGAGCAATCTTGATTAATCCGTTTCTGTTTATTGTCATGATGGAGGGGTTGATTTGTTTGATGATTGCCCTATTGGTTATATCACTTAGGCGTTCATAGGAGGTACGCCATGTTTATAGTTATAATTCTTGGCATTTTTAATATGCTGACAACATTTATTTGTTACTTTATCCTACGAAGGAAAAGAGCATTATTCGGGGATCGGTATGCAGCATCTATCACAAAAGCAGCTGTTTCAGTCTCAGCATTGGTAGTAGGCATCCATATATCTAGCGCCTTCACAATTCACCCTTCTTTTATCGTGCTATGCAGCATTATGTATGGTGGGGTAGTGGGTATTTTATTTGGAGCGCTTGTTAAATTCCACTCCATTTTGCTTGGTTTTTACCAAGGCGTGTTAGGTAGCATTATGGGAGTGATGATAGGCGAAGTGTTGAAAAACCCCCAATTATGCAGTATTCCTCTTGCTTCTGCTCAGCAACAATTCGTTATGATATATCAAATGTGTGGATTTTCATCGCTTCTACTACTATTCGTTTTCATGCTTATTTTATATTCGTTAAGAGTATGAGGGGGAGGAAGGTTTGAAAAAACGAGTCATCATCATGTGCGGGCTTTTATTCGGGGCCATATTAGTGTACATCTTTTGGCCGAAAGCAGCTGAGTTGCCAAAATTGCACAAGATAGAAAACCCTGAGCTACAAACCATTGATGGAAAAGAGTTCTCCTTTTCCAATAGTAAACCGAAATTAATCACTTTTTATTACACAAATTGCCCGGATGTTTGCCCGATGACCATGCTAGATTTAAAAGAGCTTCAGGGTGTATTAAAGAAAAAAAATGTGAAAGAAACTGAATATGATGTAGTTTTAATTACGATGGATCCTGAAGTGGATACTTCTAGAAGGATTAAACAGTACGCATCCCATTTTGAGCCAATTCCTGCTAATTGGATTTTTATAAGGGGAACTTTAGAAAATACCCGAAAAACCATCAACGACTTTAATTTTGCCTACAAAAAAGATGAAGAAGGTACAATCGCCCATAGCACGACTATGTATTTAGCAGACACTGCCAATCAAATCCGTGCATACCATACTATGAATACGGGGCAAAAGGCTGTCAACATAGAACAGCTTGCAGAAAATATTTATCTACTGATAAAAGAAAATTAATAGCTTGCGTACTCTGTATACTTCAACAATAAGGGGTGAAAAAAATGAACGAAAAGGTTAATAGCCCCCTGGTAAATCAAAAAGGAACAGGTAGTGCTCCGTCATTTTCCTCACCGACAAGTCCGGTTTCAGAAGAAGAGACTAGAATTCTAGCAGAATATATCAGTCAGCAAAATATGTTTCAAATTACTAATATCCATGAACCTATCCGTAAAACATTAACGTTAAAGAAGTTTTTCAAAATGAAGCGAAATCAAGAAGTGGTTATTACTATATCAGAGGAAGAGCCAGTGGTGGAGGGCAAAGTCGCAACCATAGGCAGAGATTTTGTGATGATTACAAATTTGAAAAAACGTATTTGGCTTCCTTATAGTTCAATTGTGTCTGCAACGATTCCTTTTGGTCATCCTACTTATTCGAATGCACATCAAAACTATATTTATGATAACGGATTAAGAGAAAAACTTATTCTGAAGTTTGGTGAAACAGTCACAAAACGAGATGCGCTGGTTCAACAATTTTTTGAGGAGTCACTCAGAACAAATCTGGATACTTGGAAAGGGTGCTCTGTAGAAGTTCGAACAGATGACAAAATGTATTATGGAAAGATTAATCGAACTGATAAAAGCCATTTATATCTTAAACTTTTGAAGGCGGAGAGTGTAATTCCTCTTAATGATATACATTCTGTTGCGACCGTAAGGCTTTTTACCTTTTGGAGGGAAATGATAAAAGCGATTTTCTAATCACGAGGAGGAGATAGCGTGAAGCAAGCTGATGAAATGCTAGTAGATTATATGCAAAAGTTGAAAGGGGAGGAAGTGCTGGTTATAACAAGAGCAGTGCAGCTAAACCTTCTGGGTCAAGTATTTAGGCCCATATTTGCAGGTAAAGTTTCTGATATCCAATTGGGACATCTTACCTTGTCACCCGTCATTATCAAAATGGTGAACGCCCCTTTCTATGAATTTCCACTTCCTTTAAGTATTCCACTTGAACAAATTGTTGCTTTTTCAACAGAAATTCCAAGTGATATGGCCTTTCCACTAACCTAGTGCAGGAGGATGAACAAATGCAAAAAGAACGATTGAAAATGATCAATGAGCGAAGACATGAAGCAGTGACAAAACATTTTAAAAAGAACGTGAATCGAAGAGTATTTATCTTAACGCAAGCATTCCCCTTTATGTTTATTGGAAAGATAAAAGAAGTCATTGAAGATATTGTTGTGCTAGATGTTGAAACAACAAGCGTTGCTGAGCTAGAGGGGAAAGAATGGAGCGTACACATTGATTCCATCAGTGTTTTTTACATTGAAACCAATATTGGCCCAAGTATCCCTGAGTTGAAAGGTTAAAGAGACGGAGGAGGTTAAATGAAGAGAAAATATCATGTCGTCGCTATTCCAATTCGGATTGTGGTCAACACATTTGGCGACCATAATCCGAATGGCATGATGTATGTGTTAAAAGAGAATGAGCAAAAAGTAAAAGACTTGGTCAAGAAAAATCCTTTTACACCGGTGGATTTAGTAGAGCCATTGGTTATTCGGGCGAACGCCGGCGATATTGTAGAGATTCAATTTGAAAATAAACTGCCATTCCATACAGGTATGCATTTTTATGAAGCAGAGTACGATGTTTGTAATGCAGATGGAGCAAGTGTCGGCTATAACAAGGATAGTACAGTGGCCCCGGGTGATTCGATAATATACCGGATACATGCATTGGAAGAAGGAAACTATTTCTTTGCAGATCTAGGTAACCCCTCAAGCAGCAAAAATGGATCCAATTCGAATGGACTTTTTGGGGGACTATGTGTTGAAAATCGATTTTCCTGGTGGACAGATCCAGTATCGGGCAAGCCAATGAATAGCGGAATGTATGCGGATGTTCATCATCCATTGCTGCCTTCTCACAGAGAGTATGTGTGGATGTTCCATGATGAGATGGAGATCAATGATGTCACAGGAAACCGACCTATCAATCATATCACCAATCAAGAGGAAGAATCATTTCATGGCGCCAATTACAGATATGAGCCGGAAAATAGACGTGCTCAGTTAATTTCTGAAGGCGTGGTGTGCCCTAACTGTGTCGGAGAAGAGGTGCATCATGATTCATGGGTCTTCGGCGATCCATCTGCTCCTATATTACGGGGGTACGTAGGAGATCCCGCCAGGATACGCCTATTCCACGGTGGGCAAAAGGAAACACATGTCTTTCATTACCACGTCCATCAATGGTTTGAAGATCCGCAAGACTTATCATCAACCATTGTTGATGCCCAAGCCATCAGCCCACAATCTCACTATACAATAGATCCACTATATGGATTAGGAAGCCTTCAAGGCTCATTTGGAGATATCATCATCCACTGTCATTTATATCCGCATTTCGCAGCGGGGATGTGGGGGATGAATCGAATCTTTGATACCCTGCAAGATGGGAGTCAATGCTATCCGAACGGTGTACCAATCAAAGCATTGCAGCCCTTGCCTGATCGGGCGCCGCCACCCAAGCCAACGAAGCAAAAACCTGGCTTCCCGAATTTTATTCCTGGCAAAGTAGGGAATAAAGCGCCAAGACCGCCTTTAGGTATTGTTGGTGGAAGGGACATGACAGAGCTGGAACGTCATGCAGCGATTGAAAAACCGCGCCCAGGTGCCGTATTTACAGACCCGTGCCCTGAAGAAACACCCGTCAAAGAATTCAATGTTTCTATAATTGAACTGCCGATTATTTACAATAGAGAAGGCTGGCATGATCCAAAAGGGCGTATTTATGTGTTAGATGAAGATGTGGAAGATGTCTGTTCTGGAAAGAAAGAGCCAGAGCCACTTGTTATTCATGCTTCTGCTCACACCTGCATTAAGATTAATTTTACTAACAGGTTGCCTCATATTCTTGATGGTGATGCTTTCCAATTAGTTACCAGAACATATGAGACCGGTTTTCATATTCACTTTGTAAAGTTTGATGTACTGGTATGTGATGGTGCGAATGTGGGGTGGAATTATGATTCTTCTGTATTGCCGGGTGAAACAATCCGCTATTCTTACTATGCGGACGTTGAATTGAAGGCATGGTTCTTCCATGACCATCTCTTCCCATTGAGCCATCAGCAACATGGCGTCTTTGGATCAGGTGTAGTACATCCAAGATTTTCTGAATTTCTTAATCCAGCCACAGGAGAAGAGGTTGACCGTGGTACGCAGGTAACTGTCAATCATCCGCTCATACCAAATTACCGAGACTTTGCACTATTTGCACAAGACTTTACTTTACTGTTTGACAAAGATGGCAAGCCACTCAATCCTCCAAAATTTCCGGGCTCTCAAGATGATCCTGGCTTATTCGGTGTAAATTATAAAAACGAACCGTTGCAATTCCGATTAGGGAAAGAGTGTGATCCCGCTTATAGTTTTAGTTCATTTACGCACGGTGATCCAGTCACGCCAATACTGCGTGCATATGCAGGCGATCCCATACGGATAAGGCTTTTGCAAGGCGCGCAAGAAGAGTCGCATAGTTTTAATGTCCATGGTTTAAGATGGCTCAACGAACGTGGAAATCTCTCTTCACGGTTAGACTGTCAGCAACACATCGGGATTTCTGAGTCTTTCACCTTTGAAACATTTATTCCAAGACCAGGAGATTATCTGTGGGCTTTTGAAACTGAAGAGGATCTATGGAATGGCCTTTGGGGGTTAATCCGAGCATATAAAGAAAAAGTGCCCGATTTGATTCCTTTGTCAGATCGACCGATGCCTATGAAGCAATCAAGGCCTTTGCCGGAGTGTACTGGAAAGAAACCACCGCCTGCAAAGAAAGCAACACTCCTCCCAGCGAAAGGTCCTATACGGACTTTCGATATTGTCGCTTTTCAAGTCCCAATAACCTATAACGATTTTGGCGACCATGACCCGTACGGCATTATTTTTGCACTTCAAGAAGATATGGAAGATATTTTGCAAGGTAAAAAGAAGGCAGAGCCACTTGTAATCCGAGCCAATGTGGGGGATACAGTGGATGTAACATTGACGAGTAAGCTGAAATTTGATCTATTTCCATTCAAGGATGGTATCTATCCATATCCAGAGGTGAAAGAGCAGGCATTTTATCCACCATCATTAAGGATTTCACTGCACCCACAATTAGTAGATTATGATGTTCAAACTTCCGCTGGAGAAACGGTTGGATTTAATGGAGATCAAACAGTAGGGCCGGGAGAAAAAAGAACATATCGCTGGTATGTAGATTCTCAATTAGGTGCCTGTGGATTATGGGATATGGCAGATATTCGCAATCATAAATCGCAAGGGGCCTTTGGAGCCTTTATTGCTGAGCCGAGAGGAACAGAATATGTGGATCCTTATACATTAAAGCCGGTCCGGTCAGGTGCGAATGTGATATTAAGGAACCCTCTTCTTCCGGATGTAAGAGAGTATGTTTTACTCATTCATGATGGTGTTAGGCTTCTTGATCAAAATGATGAGCTAATTATCGATCCTATTGATGGAATTTTATTGCCTCCTCCAGATTTGGATAAAGAGGATTTAGTAGACACATATGATCAAGGCTCACGAGGCTTTAATTATCGTTGTGAACGCTTAATTAACCGTTATAACAAGAACCCTGTTCTTCATAAATTATTTTCATCTATCGTATTTGGCGATCCAGCGACACCTGTATTTGAAGCATATACAGGCGATCCCGTTACAATCCGCCTTATTACGCCGGCAGAAAGAAGAAGGTCTCACACATTCCACCTCCATGGCCACAGATGGCTCTTTGATGTAAAAGATATGGATTCTCGTGTTGAATCATTTGTAGGTCATAATGTGGCAGGCGGGCTTAGAAATTTGCAGCTCCTAGGAGGAGCAGGTGCCATTGGGGGTTATTCCGGTGACTTTATGTATCGAGCTGGCAATATAAGATGGGATTTAGAACAAGGCATGTGGGGGATCATGCGTGTGCACAAAGAAATACAAAAATACTTGCCACCAATTAATGAATAAAGAATCCTTTGCTGTTAAAGAAAGGAGGTGACACAGATGGGAAGTAAATATGAACGACCGCTTGTCGAACTATCTCCAATAGAAGACTTTTGCTCTCAGAATCCATGCTGCCCGCCCAACATGCTCTCGCCAACCTATCCTTCGCCAACGAGCTGCCTTCCTATTGAAAAATTAAAAGATGTAGAGGATGAAATTGCTGCAGCAA
The DNA here is from genome assembly GCF_007988965.1 of Rummeliibacillus stabekisii. Taxonomy (GTDB): domain Bacteria; phylum Bacillota; class Bacilli; order Bacillales_A; family Planococcaceae; genus Rummeliibacillus; species Rummeliibacillus stabekisii. Next base: position 1,065,393 of record NZ_BJVD01000001.1, on the reverse strand, counting down.
ATGAACTGCTTCTCGATTTGGCCCTTAATGAAAGATCCCCCCAAGAAATTTACCGCAATGCGTTTAGGGGTTTGGAAGGACTGTATGTGGAAGTTACTCTAAATACAGATAATAAAGTAGAAGGGCATGTCCAAATTGCCGGGTTTGATTTTGTCGTACTTCTGAATGAAAAGCAAGAGGTGATTATTCCGTACAGCGTGATTAATGAAGTGAAACCATGTGGCAGATATGCTGTACCTATACACGAAGCGTCATTAAGAGACGTGGACTCTTGTTTTAGGAGAGAAGTGGCTTATCATTTTGGAGAAGTCGTCTCTTCCTCGCCAGAGCTGCTTCATCTGTTTTTCGGTATGCGATTACCCATATATTTATTATCTTTGGAAGCAAAAAGAATTGAACTTACCTTCGATGGTATAGAATTAAAAGGGTTTGTAACAGATGTTAACAAAGATTCTATTGTGTTAAAAATAGAAAAAGAGCTCAGAATAATTCCTTTAGCAAAACTCATCTTAATTAAAAAAATGAAAGAGTCGATTTCTTAAAAAAACTCAGTCGCAAAAGGAGGAATCCTTAGCGGCTGAGTTATTTAATTTCTTCCTTAATGCAAATATTTTAGTGCGGCCAATGGACGTTGTTTTTGACTGCCTGATTATCCTTCTTCTCTGAAACTAATGCCTCAATAGATGAGCATTAAGCAATTACAAAATAAGAAATGTTGAATTATTTTGGTGTGCAAGTATAGGTTAAATGTTACTTTCAGTACTTTCTTCAATAAGAGTCATCAAAGAGAAGTTAAAGCGGTTAATGGCAGCTACAACGATATTTTATATCCATAATTTTATCCATAGAAAAAATGGTCATATGCTTCTTTTTTCTATTATTTTTCTTTTTTCTTTTATTCTTCTTCTTTTTAATATCAGAAGGAGGCTTCTCGATTATTTCATCATTAGAAGATACTTCTTCGATGACTTTATCTTTAACTATTTTTGGTGGTTTGTAGTCTTCTTCCATAATCTCTACAAAGTTAGATCCTACATGGCGGATTTCACCATATAAGGTGTTGCCGTTATCCATTAAGAATTCAACTTTACAACCTATTAATTGCCTCAACCGAAAGTTTAGTCCATTTTGCAAGCCACCTAGCCGAATGCTGAAATCCTCATCACAGATAGATCTTCTACAATGATAATGGGAATGGCAGTAGTCGCAACAGGAGTGAGAACTTTGCCTACACTTATGGTCGCAGTTACACTTATGGTCGTGAGACGACATACCATCACAATGATGAGTGATAGCATGGTATGATTTATGGCTGCCACATGTTGGGCAAACGTCATTCATCTTATTTCCCTCCTTTCACGTTAATTAATGCCAAGAATGTTAAGTCCTTGGTTATTAATATCATATGAAAAGATTTGAATGAGGCATGGACAAATACAACAACTTTACGGGATAGGGTAAAATATACACGCGAAAAAATGCATATGGTTGGAAAAGTGCTCTAGACTTTGTATGGGGAAAGCCGAATTTATAAATCTCAAAACACTTTATGAACATGTTCTGAGTTACATAATATATATAAGCTTAATTAACCATGATATGAAACATAAAAAAACTGCTTTCAACGAATAAACATTGAAAGCAGTTTTTAAAATTATTTTTCGATATCTACAGCTTTAAGGTCAATTTCACCTAGCTTGTTTGGTGCCATGTTTTTCACATAATCTTTTTCTACATAGTTGTTTACATAGAAGTAGATTGGTGCGATTGGCATTTGTTCAGCTAGCACTGTGTTAGCTTCTTTTAATAAATCAAGACGTTTGTTTTCGTCCGTTTCTTTTGTTGCAGAAACTAGTAAAGATTTGTACTTTGGATCTTCCCAAGCAGTATCATTGTTACCATTTTTAGCAGTATCATAACGTTCTAGGAATGTGTAAGCATCGTTGAAGTCAGCGATCCAGCCCATACGTGCTACGTCATAATCTAGGGCAGTTACTTTATCAAGGAATACTTGCCATTCTGAGTTATCCATTTTCACTTCGATACCTAGGTTTTTGTGCCAGCCTTCTTGAATATATTGTGCGATAGCAGCGTGTGCTTCACTTGTGTTGATAGAAATGCCAATTTTGATATCGCTAGCTTTTTTGATACCTAATTCTTTCATACCTTCTTCAAGTGCTTTTTTCGCTGCATCGATATCGTTGTCTTTGAATTTGTTGTTTTCATCTTCAAAACCTTCGATTGCGATTGGCACATTGCTCAATGCTGGTTTTTGGCCGCCTTTTAGTACATTATCAGCTAAACCTTGACGGTCGATTGCGTAAGATAATGCTTTACGGATATTCGCATTTTTAGTGTATTTACCTTTTGTATTGAATTTGTATTCATAGATCGCTGCATATGGAGTAGATTTTAAAGTTTTGTCTTTTTTATAACCATCCATTGCATCAAGTGGAACCGTTTGATATGGAGAACCTAAGTAATCAAGGTCGCCGCTTTTAAACATACGGTTTGCAGTTGTTTCAGATTCAACCATTTTAACGTTAACAGTAGATAAAGCTACGTTGTCTTTATCCCAGTAATCAGCGTACTTTTTAAGAGTGATTGAGTCATTGTGTTTCCAGTCGCTTAATGTGAAAGGACCGTTAGTTACATAAGTGTCGCCAGCTTCAGCGAACCATTTTTTATTGTCTTTAACTACTTTTTCATTAACAGGCATATACGTATAGAATGCTGTTAATTCTAAGAAGTAAGGTGTTGGGTTTTCAAGTGTTACTTCTAATGTTTTGTCATCAACTACTTTAACGCCTAAATCATCAGCAGAACCTTTTCCACCATTAAATTTCTCTGCACCTTTGATTGGGTAAAGGATTGAAGCATATTCAGAAGCATTCTTTGGATCTAATGCCCATTTCCAAGCGTAAGCGAAGTCGCCAGCTACTACTGGATCGCCATTTGACCATTTTGCATCACGTAACTTGAATGTGTACGTTAATTTATCATCGCTTACTTGTACGTCCTCAGCCATTGCGTTTTGAACATTACCGTCTTTGTCTACACGAGTAAGACCCTCAAACGCTGCACGGATGATTGCACCAGATGTACTGTCCGTTGCCAACTGTGGATTTAAACTTGGTGGTTCAGAAGTGATTGAAAGATTTAACGTTTTATCTTCGTTTTTGGTAGTGCCAGAAGAAGATTTTCCGCCGGAAGAGGTATCTGTTTCTTTCGTTCCGCCGAAGTTACAAGCAGCAAGTACTAGCATTAAAGCTGATAATAGCACAAGCGATAAAAATCTTTTCTTCATAAATATCCCCCTTATCTAATGAAAAATTTAGCTACTTAAGAAGAGTAACTATTAATACTATATCAAAGGATAAAGTAGAATAAAACAGAATTATTAAATTTATTAAAATTTAATGAATTTTCAGTGATAATAATTCGTCGATCGAAATATATCATTTTATGGAAGATGCAATATATTTAAAAGAAGATAACTAGAAAATATAAAAAAGAGAAGCGGCGGCTCCACACTTCTCTTTATAGTTTCATCTTATGCAATTAGCGAACTACATATCATCTAACCAAAGAATAAATCTAAAATATTAGAGGAAGCAGATGACTTTTTGTTATAAAACTCTGCATACCCACAATTTTTGCAATACACCACAATAAATTGATTGTGCTGAATATCAAACATCTTGGACAAACCTGTGCCCGTCATAGCAACTTCTTTTGTAACAGCATCCGTACAACCACACTTAATACAGCCTTTACCTTCCAATTCAATTCCTCCTTTTCATTTTGTCTATGATTCATCTACGAATAATTGAACCAAAAGATTCATTACGATTTTTATATTATTAGAATAGGTTAGATCATCTTTCGATTTAGTTCCCGAGCAAATTTTTCTTCAATCTCTTTTTTATTTCCATAGAGCAGGACTTGGTCACCTTGATTTAAGGTACAGGAGAATAAATCCTTTCTTATCCAAACTTCTCCTCTTTTAATGAATAATATACGTATGTCTTCTTCCTCATCTAATATGTCAGAAATCCTTTTGCCCACTAATTTAGAGTGTTCAGTAATATTCATTTCTGTTACAAAATCCTCACTGTCTAGATATAAAACATCTTTTACAGGACGCTCATATATTTGAAATTCATTCTCTAACTCTCGTTTAAAAGATCGTGTTAATTTTTTTCGAGTCAAAGGCAATTTTAAAATCGCCAGAATTGCAAAGAGTACGCCGCAAATGATGGATAGCTCTTTTAATCTTAAATCGTCCGACAGAATATTGCTGATGGAGGAAATGATGACCGCAAGTGAAAAGGCACCGAATAATATAAGAAATGATGCAATTTTTCTTCGTATCGGATGATCAATGATAATCTTGGATTCATCTGTCGTGAAGCCAGTGGCTGTTAGCATTGAGATGACCTGAAACCTCGATATTTTTGTTTTGAGGCCGGTAAAGTGAAATAACATGACAGAAATCTCAATAACGAATCCAATAATCACGAAATATAACATAATAAATACGTAGCCCATCTTCGCTCACGCTCCTTATCCCTCCTTTAATTACCCGATTCTTGCTTCTTGAGAAACATGCTACTTTTGTTATCTAAAACTCAAATACTTTTAAGATATAGAAGGTAACGCTCGAATATAAAAGAATTTTCAGAATTTACTGTTGACAACTGGTAAAACGAAAATTAGAATTTAATTGTATTACAACTAAATAATTAATCGTTTAAAAAGTGTTATATAGTTTCAGATTTTAATGTTCCATATTCTACAATTAGGGGGTTACACCACATGTACAATCCGCAAATTGAAACAATGGCGCGTTCTGAAATGGAGAGCTTACAGGTTGAGCGTCTTCAAAACACAGTAAGGTTAGTCTATGAAAATGTAGAATTCTATAGAAATAAATTTAGTGAAATAGGGATTACACCAGATGATATTAAATGCTTGGATGACATACTAAGGCTCCCATTTACAAAAAAACAAGATTTGCGGGATCATTATCCATATGATTTATTTGCTGTTCCACAAGAGAGGCTTGTGAGAATCCACGCTTCATCAGGAACAAGTGGGAAGCCGACTGTTGTTGGTTATACAGAGAATGATTTAAAAGTTTGGAGCGAAATTGTCGCCCGGTCCATAGTGGCTGCGGGAGGGAAGAAAACGGATATATTCCACAATGCATACGGCTATGGATTGTTTACAGGTGGGCTTGGCTTACACTACGGTGCTGAAATGCTTGGAGCGGCAGTCATTCCCATATCAGGAGGTAATACAGAACGGCAAATCACGGTTATTGAAGATTTCAAACCGCGTGGAATTTGTGGAACCCCATCTTACATTTTAAACATAGGTGAGAAGATGCTGGAGATGGGTAAAGATCCGAGAGAAACATCGGTCGAATATGGCATTTTTGGTGCTGAGCCCTGGTCTGAAGAGATGCGGACTAAGCTTGAAGAGATGTTTAATTTGAAAGCAGTTGATATTTATGGATTGAGCGAAATTATGGGGCCAGGTGTCTCAATTGAGTGTGCAGAAGCGCAAGATGGCCTACATGTACAAGAAGATCATTTCTTTGTAGAAGTAATTGATCCGATGACGTTGGAACCAGTCTCAGATGGAGAAATTGGCGAGCTTGTTTTTACAAGCTTAACAAAGGAAGCGTTTCCAGTTTTACGTTATCGTACAGGCGACCTTGCCTCTTTATCAAGAGAAAAATGTAGCTGTGGACGGACAACAGTCAGAATGTCTAGAGTAAAGGGACGTACGGATGACATGATTATTATCCGAGGTGTAAATGTCTTCCCATCTGAAATAGAGCGGGTGCTACTTCAAATCGATGGACTTGTGCCGCATTTCCAAATCCATCTTATCCGCAATGGAGCAATGGACGAAGCAGTGTTACATGTCGAGATAGAAAGCAAGCTATATGAGGAAATAGGCCAAGACTTGTCACATGAACGTGTTTCGAAAATAAAGAAAGAAATCCAGCGTGTAATGAAATCTACATGCTTAGTGACCATAAACACTGTCTTTAATATTCCTAAAGCAATACCAAGGTCAGAAGGCAAAGCTGCCCGAATTGTTGATTTAAGAGATTCTAAGGCAGTAGTAGTGTAATAGAAATATGGAAGGACGGAATTGAATGAATGAAAATCAGAATATTTTTGATATTACGATAATTGGTGGTGGGCCAGTTGGCATGTTTACTGCTTTTTATGCAGGTTTGCGGAAAATGTCCTGCAAAGTGATTGAGAGCCTGCCGCAGCTTGGCGGTCAGCTATCGGCACTTTATCCAGAAAAATATATCTATGATGTGGCGGGTTTCCCAAAAATCAAGGCGCAGGAGCTGGTTGATAATCTGAAAGAACAGATGGACCAATTTCAACCGACTATTTGCTTAGGGGAATCAGTTGAAATTCTTGAAAAACGAGAAGATGGCATTTTTGAGTTAACAACAAATAATGGCATTCATTATACCAAGGCCATTGTTATTACAGCAGGAAATGGGGCTTTTCAGCCTAGGAAACTGGAGTTGAAAGAAGCAGAGAAGTATGAAGGTCAAAACCTCCATTATTTCATCCAAGACCTCAACAAATTTGCCGGTAAAAAAGTGCAAGTGTTTGGAGGAGGAGATTCAGCGGTAGATTGGGCATTAATGCTTGAACCAATAGCTGAACAGGTTACCATTGCCCACCGACGAGATAAGTTCCGAGCCCATGAGCATAGCGTGGAAAATATGAAGAATTCTTCAGTTACGATCATGACGCCGTTTGTTCCAACAGAATTAATCGGTAAAGATCGGATTGAAAAGGTTGTGCTGGAGCAGGTAAAAGGCGACCGAAAAGAGACGATTGAGGTGGATGATGTTGTCGTCACATACGGCTTTGTGTCATCGCTTGGACCTATGAAGAATTGGGGTCTCGAGATTGAGAAGAATAGCATTGTTGTTAACTCAAGGATGGAAACGAATATTGAAGGGATTTACGCTGCCGGAGATATTTGCACATACGAAGGAAAGGTAAAGCTTATTGCCAGTGGTTTCGGCGAAGCGCCAACTGCAGTTAGCAATGCCAAAGTCTATATTGACCCAAAAGCAAAAGTGCAGCCATTGCACAGCACCTCTGTGATGGGAGAAAGCGAAAAAAACATAGCAAAATCTGTGTAAACTACCCCTTACAAAGACCAAAGGAGGAACTTTTATCATGCCGAAGTACACCATGGTGGACAAAGAAACTTGTATTGCATGCGGTGCTTGCGAAGCCAGTGCACCAGATATTTTCGATTATGACGAAGAAGGCATCTCTCATGTCATTTTAGATGATAACGAAGGACGCGTTGAAGTTCCTGAATATCTGCTTGAAGACTTAGAGGATGCGGTAGAAGGTTGTCCGACAGATTCAATAAAAGTGGAAAGTGAGCCATTTTTCGCTGTGAAATCCTAAATAGTCCTTTTATTAAAAGTGGGGAAGCGCAACAAAACCTGATAATGGTGGAAATATTTCTTTGACACATAACATATAATCGTAACGGCGTGTAAATCTGTTATAGAAAACTACAAATAAATTAATTTTTTAGGAGGAGAGCAAGTGTCTAATCTGGCAATGAAAAGCGAAGAAGAAATGCTTGAACAATTTATCGAGCGGATTGAAGCGGGAGATAAAATTGAGGCCGATGACTGGATGCCTGAGGAATATCGAATCGCGCTCATTAAGTTAATTTCCATGCATGGTATCAGCGAAATTATGGGAGCGCTTCCGGAAAAAGAGTGGGTACCAAAAGCCCCGACGCTTCATAGAAAGCTTGCCATCATGGCGAAAGTGCAAGATGAAATGGGGCATGGGCAATTACTGCTTCGCGTAGCAGAAGATTTATTGAAGCCATATGGTAAAACCCGCAGCGACATCATGCAGGATTTATTTAATGGGGATTTAAAATTCCATAACGTCTTCCATATGGATACGAAATCCTGGGGAGATGCAGGGCTGATCGGCTGGCTCGTAGATGGCGCAGCGATTATTACTCAAACAAACATGCTTGGCTCCTCCTATGGTCCGTATGCACGAGCACTTCAGCGCATCTGTGCAGAAGAAGTCTTCCATGCACAGCATGGGGAAGCCATCATTATGGCGCTTGCAGAAGGAACAGAAGAACAGAGAACGATGGTACAAGAAGCAATAAATCATTGGTGGGAATCTTTGTTGATGTTCTTTGGCCCGGCAAGTAAGGAAACAACTGGCTCCTCCAAACAGGACATTACGATTAAATATAAAATCCGTAAAAAAACAAATGAACAATTAAGGCAAGACTTCTTTACAAAATATATTCCACGGATTCTTTCGCTCGGGCTTAAACTGCCGGATCCAACCATGCATTACGATGAAGAAAAACAAATGTGGATCTACCAGCAGCCGGATTGGTCTGAGTTTAAGAAAATTATTAAAAACCAAGGACCACGTTCACAAGCTCGCCTCAATCTTCGTAGAACCTCATATGAAAATAACGCATGGGTTCGTGATGCATTAGCAGCTACAACCAATTAATTGTACCGATGGGAGGTCATATAAATGGCAGAAAAAACATTTTACCGAGAATTTGAAGTGTTTAGCAAACGAACGCCGAGTTCTGCTTTTCAACACCAATTTAGCCTGCTTGCGCCAAACAAAGATATGGCGTTTATCATGGCACAAGAAAACTTTATGCGCCGTGAGCCTGTTGCAGATATTTGGATTATAGATAGAGAACATATCCGTTCTATGAATGCTGATGAGAAACTGACACTGGGCCGTTTGGATAATAAGCAATACCGCACAACTAAAGGCTATGGCTATTTGAAAAAGAAGTGGCGCCATTACGAGCAACAAATGCTAGATGAAAAAGAAATCCTATCGTGGGGAGGGAACAGCAAATGAGCAGCGGAGAAAACGTTTTAAGCCCTGAATATAAAAAAGCATTAGAAAATCTATTGTTTCAATTAGCGGACGATGATTTTCTCATCTCTTTCCGCGGCTCTGAATGGCTCGGCCTTGCCCCACATATAGAAGAGGATGTGGCGTCTTCCTCCATCAGTCAAGACACAATGGGGCATGCGGCTATGTTCTATACACTGCTTGAGGATCTTGGTGCTGGAAAAGCAGATGACCTTGCACACCTGCGGGAAGCTCAGGATAGAAGAAATAGTGTGCTCGCTGAACGAGTGAACGGTGAAGGCTATTACATGGAAACACCGAAATATGATTGGGCTTATGCCGTTGTTAGAAATTTCTTCTACACCCAAGCGAAAAAAGTCAAGATGGATTCATTACGGCAAAGCAACTATAAGCCGCTTGCTGAAACGGCTGTAAAAGTAAACATGGAGCTGTACTATCATCTTCTGCACTGGAAAACATGGTTTATTCAGCTTCTCAATTCAACAGATGAAGCAAAACGCCGAATGAATGAAGCAATAGAGCTTGTGATGAAGGACTTTGGGGATGTTTTCTCGTACGGAGATGAAAAAACAGCGATTGAACAGAGCGGTCTAATTGCCGGCGAAGATCAATTAAAAGAGGGATGGAAATCGAACATGGCGCTACCATTTGAATGTGTTGCGATGAAAGTGCCAGACATTCCAGAAGCTTCGGCAAAGAATGGCCGCAATGGCGATCATACGGAAGAATTGGCATCTGCATTAACGACTCTGTCAGAAGTGTACAGATTAGATCCTGCAGCAGCTTGGTAAATGAACATCAAAAGAGGTGATCACAGGTGGTATCACTTGAAGAAGAAATTCGACAAGAAGTATACGATGCGTTAATGGGCGTGAAAGATCCAGAAATCGATACAGTCAGCATCATTGATTTAGGCATGGTAGAGAAAGTGAATGTGGAAGGAAACAACGTGAACATAGTGCTCCTTCCCACTTTTCTGGGATGCCCTGCATTGGAAATTATTAAGAAAAATACAGTGAATGCAGTGAAAAGACTACCATCGGTGGGTGAGGTAGAAGTCGAATTTGTATTCCATCCACCTTGGACATCTGAACGTATTACAGAAGAAGGACACAAAGGGCTCCGCGCGTTTGGCATTGCGCCACCCCCGCAGCACTTTGAAGTAGATGGTTCATGGCATGTGGATTGCCCTTATTGTGGGTCTACTTATGTAACTATGGAAAATATCTTTGGGCCCACTGCCTGCAGAAGTATTTTGTACTGCAAAAGTTGTAAGAACCCGTTTGAAGCAATGAAACCAGTATCAACAATCATGTAAAAAAGTGGAGGGATTTAGAATGGCAAAAGTAGTGGCATTATACAAACAACCGAAAGACAAAGAGAAATTTGATGAGCATTATTTTAATGTTCACGGCCCTGTTACAGCAAAAATTCCAGGCCTTCGTGAAATGAAAGTAACGAGATTTACTAAAAATGTGATGACAGGCGGCGAACCAGATCTTTATCTCATGTGCGAAATGATTTATGACAGCATGGAAGATTTGAAAAGCGGCATGAAGTCGGATGAAGGGAAAGCTTCCGGAAAAGATTTAATGGGATTTGCAGGTGATCTTGTAACATTGATGATCGGCGAGGAAGTAGAATGAGTGCTTTTGACTGTATCGACACCTTTATAACAGGCGGAACGGCGGTCATAGAGTTAAACCGCCCCCGCCAGTTAAATGCTCTTAATCGAAAAATGGTCAGTGAAGTCGTGGAAGCAATGGAGTCATTTGACCGAAATGAAGAGGTGCAGGTGATTGTCTTAACCGGAAAGGGTCACTCTTTCTCAGCTGGCGCTGATATTGATGAAATGGCGGAGGATGATCCGATTCGGCTGGAATTGTTAAACCAGTTTGCCGATTGGGACCGGCTCTCACTCATAAAAAAGCCCATTATCGGAGCGGTGAAAGGGTTTGTATTTGGCGGCGGATTTGAGCTTGCATTATGCTGCGATCTTTTAATCGCGGCTTCTGGCACCGAATTTAGTTTCCCGGAAGTATCACTCGGTGTTATGCCTGGAGCTGGTGGGACTCAAAGGCTGACAAAGCTGGCAGGACGTACAAAAGCGCTTCAGTGGCTTTGGACAGGAGAGAGGATTCCAGCAGAAGATGCTTTAACACATGGTGTGATTAATCAAATTGTTTCCCCGGAATTATTAATGGAAGAAACATTAAAATTTGCGGCCAAGATTGCAAAACAGCCCCCACTTTCTTTACGTCTGATTAAGGATTCAGTAAATAAGGCTGTCGATTATCCACTATACGAGGGCATGCAATATGAACGGAAAAATTTTTATCTGCTTTTTGCTTCACAGGATCAGAAAGAAGGCATGAATGCTTTTGTAGAAAAAAGAAAACCAGAATATAAAGGTAGATAAGGAGCTGCATCTATGTTTGAAACCATTCATTATGACGTAAGAGATGGAGTTGCCTGGCTCACGTTGAACAGACCCGACAAACTTAACGCGTTTACAGCAAGGATGAACAGTGAAATCAAAGATGCTGTTAAGACAGCTTCACGAGATGAAGAAGTCCGGACAATAGTGATCACAGGAGCAGGTCGAGCGTTTTGTTCCGGCCAAGATTTGTCTGACGTAGATGAAACGATGGATCACGGAGATATTTTAAGATCGAATTACGGACCAATGGTAAAAGAGATGAGACGATGCGAAAAGCCAATAGTAGCGGCCGTGAACGGAGTTGCCGCTGGTGCTGGATTTTCTCTAGCGCTTGCTTGTGATTTTCGCTTAGTTTCTGAGAATGCTAGTTTCATTAATGCTTTTATACATGTTGGGCTCATACCGGATTCAGGCAATCTTTATTTCCTAACGAAGCTTGTGGGTGAAGCAAAGGCAGCTGAGCTAGCTATGCTGGGTGAGAAAATACCAGCAGAGAGAGCGGTTGAGCTTGGTCTCGCTAATAGAGTTTTTTCAGCAGAAACATTTACAGATGAAGTACACACATTTGCAGCCCGCCTCGCAACTATGCCGACAAAGGCAATGGGCTTAATCAAACGGTCACTGAAAGATGCAAGCACACTTTCATTTGACGAATATCTTGAACGTGAAGCCCAAGGACAACGTATCGCTGGTTTGACAGCTGATCATCGTGAGGGCGTTGATGCATTTATGCAGAAGAGAAAACCAGTTTTCCAAGGAAAATAAAAGGGAGTGGAATAGATGTCAACAACTCAAGAAATCAAGGTAGAACAAGCAGCAATGAAACGAGATTTTTACCATTTAATCATTAACGGAGAGAAGGTAAAAAGCAGCAGTGACGAAACGATAAAAGTATACAATCCTGCAACCGGCGAATTAGTAGCTGAAGTAGCAAAAGCTTCAAAAGAGGATACAGATCGAGCGGTATCTGCTGCACGCGAAGCATTTGATAACGGTAAATGGAGGAAGTACCCTGTCGGCCGCCGTGCACAAGTATTGAATAAGATTGCTTCTATTATGCGTGCCCGTTTCAACGAACTAGTGGAACTAGAAATTCTTGATACAGGTAAGTCTATCCATGCTGCACAGGGACAGGTTATGCAAGCCATTGAAGATTTTGAATTCTACGCAGGCGCGATTGTCGGCCACCGCGGGACGGTTAATAATGTGCCTGGGCAATTCCATAACTATACAGAAAAAGAACCTGTCGGTGTTTGTGCCCAAATCACGCCATGGAATTATCCAATGATGATGGCTGCATGGAAAGTGGCACCGGCGATTGCTGTTGGCTGTTCCGTTATTGTTAAACCTGCTTCTCTTACGCCGCTTACAACGATTATCCTAGGCGAAATTTGCCTAGAAGCAGGTGTTCCTGCAGGCGTTGTGAATATTATTCCAGGTTCAGGTGCTGAAGTGGGCGATTATCTAGTGGGTCATCCACAAGTGGATAAAGTGGCATTCACAGGTTCTACGCCAATCGGTAAAGACATTATGGCCAAAGCATCGCAATCATTAAAGCGCGTGACACTTGAGCTTGGAGGCAAATCGCCTAATCTTGTCTTTAATGATGCAGACATTGATGCGGCAGTTGATGGATCATTGTTTGGTATTTTCTATAATAGCGGACAATCTTGCGAAGCACGTTCACGCTTGTATGTGCAAGAAGATATATATGAGGAATTCATGAGCAAGTTCGTCCAAAAGGCAAAAGCTATTAAACTGGGCGATCCATTTGATAAAGGTACACATATGGGGGCAATCATCGACCAACGTCAGCTTGACACAATTGACAGCTATGTAAAATCTGCGGTGGAAGATGGCGCAGAAATTCTTGCTGGAGGGCATGTGGCAAAACCTGAAGGCTTTGAAAATGGCTTCTGGTATGAACCAACTGTGATTGCAAATGTAAATCATGATATGAAAGCAGTAAAAGAAGAAATCTTTGGACCTGTTGTTGTTGTCATGAAGTTTAAAGATGAAAAAGAAGCGATTAAGCTGGCAAATGATACCGAATATGGTCTAGGTTCTGCGATTTGGACAAAAGACGGCGCAAAAGCAACGCGTGTAGCTAATGGAATTCAAGCAGGTATTGTCATGGTCAACTGTCCATTTTCTGCATTTCCGGGCACGCCTTTTGGCGGTTACAAACAGTCAGGCTTTGGACGCGAGTTAAGTATTGAGTCACTGGATCTCTATACAGAAACAAAGAGTATCCTATCTTACTATGGCAGCCGTCCCCTTAATCCATTAGGCGTTTAAGCTATTTATTGAAGACGGACAGGTGACTACAATCTCTTGTCCGTTTTCCTGCATAAAGGAGGAGAAAAATATGATCAACCGCATTGGCGTCATTGGTTTAGGTGTCATGGGTAGAGGAATTGCCTATGTTGGAGCACTTGGCGGATACTCTGTCACAGTTGCAGATGTAAGCGAAGAGGCATTGCATAATGCAAAAAAAGAGATTGAGACCATTTTTGAAAAAAGCATCTCCCGTGGACATATCACTGTAGAGGCAGCAGAACAGGCTCGTGGAAATTTACATTTTGAAACAGACTTAGCATTCGTCGCGGCAGGGGCTGATTTACTGATTGAAGCTGTACCAGAAGTAGCAGCTATTAAGAAACAAGTATTTGAAATGATGGAGGAGCATGCCCAAGAGCATTGCTACTTCGCAACAAATACATCTACTATGAGCCCGACAGAGATTGCTTCCTATGCGAAGCGTCCGGATAAAACGATTGCGATGCATTTTTTCAACCCTGTACATAAAATGCCTCTCGTTGAAATTATCCGCGGACTCGAAACAAGCGATGAAACAGCAGCTGTGATTAGAGAAGTCGCTGAAAAAATGGGGAAGGAGACCGTTGTCATTAATGAATTCCCTGGGTTTGTGACAAGTCGGATCAGTGCATTGGTCGGTAATGAGGCCTTCTATATGTTACAAGAAGGGCTCGGCACGCCTGAAGAGATTGATAAAGCGATAAAACTTGGATTGAATTATCCGATGGGTCCCTTTGAATTAGTTGATCTTGTGGGCCTTGATGTCCGTTTGAACAACTTAAAGTATTTGCATGAAAAGCTAGGTGAAAAATATCGGCCTGCACCAATTCTTGAACAGTATGTGAAAGCGGGAAGGCTTGGCCGCAAAAGTGGAAGAGGCGTGTATGACTATACTGATCAAAAAGAGCTGATAAAAAAATGAGAGAAGTCGTTATTGTAGATGCAGTCCGTACGCCAATTGGCAGATATAAAGGAGCATTAAAGGATGTCAGACCGGATGATCTTGGAGCAGTTGTCATTAAAGCATTGCTTGAGCGAAACCCGGCAATCCCTCCTGAACAGATTGAAGAAGTTGTATTAGGCAACGCGAATCAAGCGGGAGAAGACAATCGGAATGTGGCAAGAATGGCAGCCCTACTTGCAGGTCTTCCAGTAGAGGTCGGCGGCACTACGGTTAATCGCCTGTGCGGCTCAGGCTTAGATGCTGTGATGTATGCTGCACGAGCAATTTCAGTAGGCGAAGGAGATATCTTTATTGCAGGCGGTACAGAAAGCATGACACGAGCGCCATTAGTCATGGCAAAGCCAAATCAGGAGTTCCCACGGGGAAATATGGAACTGCAAGATACAACAATCGGCTGGCGTTTTACTAATCCTGTGCTACATGAAATGTATGGAACAGACTCGATGCCGCAAACGGCAGAAAATGTTGCGCAGCGCTATGCCATTTCTCGTGAGGATCAAGACGCATTTGCACATGTAAGTCAGCAACGGGCCAAAAAAGCATTGGAAGAAAATCGTTTTGCGGAAGAGATTGTTCCGGTTGTATATAAGGACCGCAAAGGAAGTGAAATGGTTGTTGACCGTGATGAACATCCGCGTCCAGAGACAACACTTGAAAAGCTTGGGAAGCTAAAGCCACTTTTTGAAGGTGGTACTGTGACAGCGGGAAATGCATCTGGGGTAAACGATGGGGCAGCTGCGTTGCTGCTTATGAGCGCGGAAAAAGCGAAAGAGCTAAATGTAAAGCCGCTCGCCAAATATATAACAGGAGCTACAGCGGGGCTAGAACCGGCCGTTATGGGTCTTGGCCCAATTTACGCAACCCAAAAAGCGCTTAAACGAGCACACCTGACTGTAAATGATATCGGGCTTATTGAGTTGAACGAAGCTTTTGCTTCCCAGTCAATTGAATGCATTCGCCAGCTAGAACTAGATTCGAATAAAGTGAACGTCAACGGAGGAGCCATCGCTTTTGGCCATCCATTAGGTGCTAGTGGGGCGCGTATTTTGACAACGCTTCTTTATGAGATGAAAAGGAGAAACGAAAAATTCGGATTGGCCACAATGTGTATTGGTGTCGGTCAAGGCATTGCAGCTATTGTAGAAAATTACAATGAATAAATATTACAAATAAGCTGTCCCTTCAGATGCTATTGTTCTTTTTGTGAAATAAAAGGGCAATGGAAGAAGAGATGCACTGAAAGAGTAAAAGCGCAATTTTATTAGTATAGATTTGATAAGTAAAATTTAATTGAAGTGTGAGCAGCGGAGACTCCTCGGGAATTAGCGAGTCAGGTGAGACCCCACAGGGAGAGAATCGAACGAGGAGACTCACCGCTCGCTCCCAGGAGCGCGCAGCTGTTCACACTTCGTTTTCTTATCAAATTAGTACAATAAGAACTGTGGAGTTGAGACTTTCAGTGTCCTCGGATGAAGACGGACAGTCTTTTTAATAGAAAGGAATGGTAGGATGTCGACAGTATTATATACGAAGAAAAATAATATTGCTTATGTAACTATTAATCGGGAAGAATCCCTTAATTGTTTTAACTATGAGACTCTAAAATGCTTGCAAGCAGTTACAGATGAAATTTCGATTGATCCAGAGGTTAAAGTAGCCATATTTACTGGTGCCGGCAATAAAGCGTTTAGCGCAGGTGCTGATTTAAAAGAGCGCAAACATTTAACCGAAGCAGAAGTCCGACGAAATGTAAAAGCAATTCGCGATGTATTCAACGGCATTGCGAGCCTCCCGCAGCCAACCATTGCAGCAGTCAATGGCTATGCACTGGGCGGTGGACTTGAATTGATGATTGCTTGTGACTTCCCCATCGCAGTAGAAGATACGCAAATGGGTTTGACTGAAACAAGCTGGGCCATCATACCAGGAGCAGGTGGAACACAGCGCCTGCCTAGATTAGTAGGGGAAATGAAAGCGAAGGAACTCATTTTTACCGCCAGGAAATTTTCAGCACAAGAAGGATTGTCCATGGGGGTTGTATTGCAAGTAGTGAAGAAAGAGGAATTAATGAGTACCTGTGAACAATTGGCGGTAGATATGATGAAAAATGGTCCTGTTGCTTTAAAACAAGCCAAATATGCTATCACACAAGGAATGAATACAGACTTACAAACAGGTCTAGCTATTGAAGCTAAAGCGTATGAACTGACGGTACCAACAAGAGATCGCTTAGAAGCACTTCAGGCTTTTAGTGAAAAAAGGGAACCAGAGTATATCGGCAAGTAGGCATTCTATCAAATTAACGTTATAATAAGAAAATAAAGAAATGTCGAAAAAAGAAGAAAGAGAGGAATGAAATGGCGAATACACAATCAATGATTTTCACCATCTATGGCGACTATATTCGTCATTACGGAAATAAAATATGGATCGGCAGTTTAATTCGTGTATTGAAAGAGTTTGGACATAATGAGCAATCCGTTCGAGTTGCTGTCTCTCGAATGGTGAAGCAGGGCTGGATTGTATCCGAAAAAAAGGGGAACAAAAGCTATTATTACCTTACACCACGGGGAGAAGCGCGTATGGAAGAAGCAGCACACCGGATTTTCAAGTTAAAGGCACATTCATGGGATGGCAAATGGCGCATGCTGATGTATACCATTCCAGAAGAAAAAAGGTTAATCCGTGATGAATTACGCAAAGAGCTACTATGGAGTGGTTTCGGGAGCTTTTCAAGTGGTTGTTGGATTTCACCAAACGATCTTGAAAAAGAAGTGAAGATGCTAGTTGAAAAATATGAAATAAGCGAGTATGTTGATTTCTTTGTTTCAGATTACAAAGGGCCAAATGAAGACCGTGCACTTGTCGAAAAAAGTTGGCCGCTACAAGAGATTGAAGGAAAGTATGAAGAGTTTATTGCAACATATAGCAAAAGATATATTATCCACCAAAGTGCTATGGCAACTGGGCAAATGACAGATGCGGAATGTTTTGTTGCGCGGGCGAACCTAGTGCATGAATACCGTAAATTTCTATTTACCGACCCGGGATTGCCAAAAGAGTTGTTACCTCCTTTGTGGAATGGTGACCATGCCTCACTTCTATTCAGCCAATACTATAAATTACTGGCAGAGCCAGCCAGCCGATTTTTTGAAGAAGTATTCAGTGAGGATAATGATATGCGTCGTAAAGACAAAACGTATAATGCAGCGCATCATCCATATCTAGTCAATGAGAATCCAAAGTAAAACCCAGAAAACGAAAAGCTTTCTGGGTTTTCAATCTACTAGTATATAAAATATATCCAAGGCATCTTTTAATCCATTGGTTCATACTATTTACTACTAACTGATAGTTAAACGTCTGTAGGGTGCTAACATAGTTTAATCTTGCTCTAAAGCTTTTCTAAAGTCATATCCTTTTTGCACATACGTATCAATAGACAACTGAATGAGTTCAAGGTCTTTGTCATTTAGTTCGCGGACCACTTTACCAGGTGAGCCAACCACAAGCGAACGAGGAGGAATTTTCTTGCCGCTCGGAATTAAAGTGTTGGCGCCAATAATACACTCTTCACCGATTTCTGTATTGTCTAGTATGGTGGACCCCATGCCAATAATTGAACGTTTCCCCACCTTACAGCCATGCAAAATAACATTATGGCCAACCGTTACTTCATCTTCCACGACAACCGGAGAACCTTCATACAAATGTATGGTTGAGTTATCTTGGATGCTGCATCGTTTACCTATTGTAATGGAGCCTTCGTCGCCGCGAAGCACAGCATTAAACCAAATGGTCGATTCTGAGCCGACATGGACATCTCCTATCAGTTGAGAGCCAGGTGCAATAAATACATTTTCTTCGAGCTGCGGATTTTTCCCGTTAAAAGCAATAATCATAGCATACCCTCCGTCAGTAATTTTCTAAATTGTTTTTCTATTCTATTTATTATAACATAATTTCAAAGGGAGGAGAAAAAATGATAGATGTTTGTGAATTGCTTCAAATAAACTATCCTATTATCCAAGGGGGGATGGGCAATATTAGCAATGCCCAATTAACCGCTGCCGTTTCTGAAGCGGGAGGGCTTGGCACGATTGGGTGCGGTACTATGGATCCTGGTGAGGTAGAAAAAATTATTCTAGAAACTAAACAGCTTACAGCTAAAAGCTTTGCGGTAAATATAGCAATAAGCGTATCACCTCATACAAAAGATCTTATTGATTTGGTTATCAAGCATAAAATTCCGTTTGTTTCACTATCAGCAGGTAATCCAGCACCACTCATTCCACTACTCCATGAACATGGAATCAAGGTAATTGTACTTGTAGCATCTGTTAAACATGCACAAAAAGCAGAGGCAGCTGGTGCGGATATCCTTGTAGCGGAAGGATTCGAAGCAGCAGGGATTAACTCTTCTCTTGAATTAACTACATTTACACTGGTCCCACAGATTGTGGAGCATGTAAATGTACCGGTACTAGCTGCTGGTGGGATTGGGGATGGTAGAGGTCTGGCAGCAGCTCTTATGCTTGGCGCAAGCGGCGTACAAATAGGGACAAGGCTGATTGCAACAAAAGAGGCGCCATTCCATGAAGTGTACAAGAATCATCTTGTCCAAGCAGAGGATACAGAAACGATGATTTTGGGTCGCAGTGTTGGCAGGGTCAGACGGATTTTAAAAAATCCTTATGCAAAGCGCTTACATGAGCAGGAACAAGAGGGAATGACGTTAGATCAGTATACAGAATGGACTTCGGAAGATAAACATATACAAGGCGCGTTGAAAGGCGATATGGAAAACGGCTTTATTAACAGTGGCCAAATTGCAGGACTAATTGATGATGTACCGACTGTTAAGGAATTGTTCGAAAGAATGATGGAATCGGCAGATGAGCAGCTTAATTTTGCAGCACAAGAAGTAAAAGAAATCAGATTTCGTGCGGCGAAGCAAGGTGCGACTGTTATCCTTGGAGAAAAGGATATATAGTACTGATTAATCCTTACAAGGAAAATATCCCCTTGTGAGGAGCGGATTTTGTTGTATATAGGTGATAGAATTTTCAGAAAATAATGTTGATTTTCATATAACGGGTTGATAAAATGAAGTTGGAAAAACGTTATACCAATAGAGGGGATTAAAAGAGAGAAGTGTAAGCGTTTTCCTGTTTAATAAATATGAAGGGGTGGAGTATTGGAACAGAAAGAACAATGGTCATCGAAGCTGGGGTTCATTCTGGCAGCTGCTGGTTCTGCAATTGGGCTCGGCGCTATCTGGAAGTTTCCTTATGTAGCCGGTACAAGCGGGGGAGGAATTTTTCTACTCATTTTTATTCTCTTTACATTGCTTGTCGGTTTGCCGCTTTTAATTGGAGAGTTCATTATCGGAAGAAGTACGCAAAAAGATGCAATAGAATCATATAAGGAACTAGCGCCAAACTCTTCATGGCATTTTATTGGAAGGCTTGGCATTTTTACATGCTTTATCTTGCTATCATTTTATAGTGTAGTAGGCGGATGGATCTTAATTTATATTTATAAAGGTTTTACCGGGGCTTTAAATGGTCTAACAGAAGTCCAATATGGGACTTTATTTGGCGAAACGATATCCAGTCCATTCCTTTCTATTTTCGGTCAATTTTTGTTTATGGCAATCACGATTTATGTGGTTTCACGGGGTGTAACAGCTGGTATTGAAAAGGCAAGCCAATTTATGATGCCGGCATTGTTTATTTTATTCCTGCTTATTATTATTCGTTCTCTAACACTAGAAGGATCAATGAAAGGACTTGAATTCTTTCTTAATCCTGATTTATCAAAGATTACTTCGGATACAATCTTATTTGCCATGGGGCAGTCATTCTTTACCTTGAGTGTTGGGGTATCCGTCATGGTCACATACAGCTCCTATTTATCTAAGAAGGAAAGTATCCCACAATCCGCTATTTCCATCGTGGTCATGAACCTGCTTGTAGCAGTGTTAGCTGGATTGGCTATTTTCCCTGCTGTTTTCTCATTTGGTCTGAAACCAGATGCAGGGCCAGTATTGCTATTTAATGTGCTGCCAACAGTCTTTAACCAAATTCCATTTGGCATCGTCTTTTTACTTGCCTTTTTAATCCTATTTTTATTTGCCGCATTAACTTCTGCTTTTTCTATGCTTGAGATTATTGTGGCCGTACTAGCAAAAGGCGATGACAGCAAACGGATGAAATATTCATGGATCATCGGTCTACTGATTTTTGTTGTAGGCGTACCTTCTGCACTGTCATACGGTGTGTGGAGCGACGTATTGATTTTCAAAAAGTCTATTTTTGATGCGGCTGATTATCTTGTAAGTAATTTGCTTCTACCGCTTGGGGCTTTGTTGATCGCCATTTTTGTTCCGATGAAAATTTCAAAAGAAAGATTAGTAGAAGAGATTTCTTCTGGCTCATCTATTGGAAAGAAAATTTTTGCTACATGGTTCCTATTGATTAAATACCTTGTGCCTGTTGTGATTGTGATTGTTTACTTGGATGTTCTTGGCGTCTTCGACTATTTTTTTTAATAGAATAGAAGAAAGCTATGCGTAAAATAAAACGTTTGAGGGTGATAACATGGACGTGACAGATATTCAACTTTTGAAAATTCTTCAGGAAGATGGACGAATTACACTAAGCGATTTATCAAAAAAACTCTCCCTCAGCAGGCCAAGTGTAGCCGAACGTTTTACAAGGTTAACTGAAAAAGGAACGATCGACAAAATTGGAGCAAGAGTATTGCCTAATGCAGTAGGTCGAAACCTGCTTTTATTCATTCAGGTGAGTGAAGTAAAGGTTCTTTATGATGATTTTGAAGAAATGACTCGAAACCATCCCGATATCATTGAATGTCACCGTTTAACTGGCACTGTGAACTATTTATTGAAGGCAGCAGTCAATGATGTGGACCATTTAAATAAGCTTATTGATTATCTAATTCACTACGGTATTATCCATACATCGATCGTGCTAAAATCACCTGTTTCGGAAAAAATAGTTTTGCCATCAGCTATTGAGCAAGAATGGCCGTGAGCCTTTAAAATAAAAGAATAATAGACTTTCATTCGCGACCTCTTTCACTTTGGAAAGGGGTTTTTTACTGCAGTAAAAGGAATTTACAAATCGGAGTAATTGATCAATAAATATATTCATAATGTTAAATTATTTCAGAAAATTAGATCAGTTTGATATATATTTGTACACTCTAACCTTTTATAATTAAAGTTACATTTATTTATCTTCATTAGCACTATTTTGAAAGGGCTTACAGTGGAGAAGAGACGTCAACCATTCAATGAAAGCGGGGATAAAAATGAATCTGGTAGAAAAGAAATCAATAACAGAAGAATTTACGCTTTTTGAAAAAATGTCTAAACATGAACAAGTGGTCTTTTGCAACGATCCGGCATCGGGCTTGAAGGCAATTATTGCCATTCATAATACAACGCTTGGACCTGCGCTTGGCGGGTGCCGTATGCAGCCATATAACAGTGTGGAAGAAGCACTTGAAGATGCCCTGCGCCTCTCGAAAGGCATGAGTTATAAATGTGCTGCCTCAGACGTTGATTTTGGTGGAGGAAAAGCTGTTATCATCGGGGATCCGTTAAAAGATAAATCACCTGAATTGTTCAGAGCTTTTGGTCAGTTTGTTGAATCGCTGGGTGGCCGTTTTTATACGGGGACAGATATGGGCACAAATATGGAAGATTTCATTCATGCCATGAAAGAGACCAATTGTATCGTTGGTGTACCGGAAGCCTATGGAGGCGGAGGAGATTCTTCTGTTCCGACTGCAATGGGTGTTCTTTATGGCATCAAAGCAACAAATAGAACGCTCTTTGGTAGAGACAGTCTTGGCGGCCATACATATGCCGTTCAAGGCCTAGGAAAAGTTGGCTTTAAAGTAGCAGAAGGCTTACTGGAAGAAGGCGCTCATTTGATTGTGACAGATATCAACGAACAAAGCTTACAGGCGATACAAGAAAAAGCAAAAGCTACGCCAGGTTCAGTTTCTATTGTGGCTAGCCATGAAATATATACACAAGAAGCAGATGTTTTTGTTCCTTGTGCCCTTGGTGGAGTTATTAACGATGAAACCATTGCACAGTTGAAAGTAAAAGCAATCGCTGGTTCAGCCAATAATCAACTTCTTACTGAAGAGCATGGAAGACAGCTTACTGAAAAAGGCATTCTATATGCACCGGATTACATTATCAACTCGGGTGGTCTCATTCAGGTAGCGGATGAATTATACGGTGTGAATAAAGAACGTGTACTTGCAAAAACAAAACATATTTATGATGCCATTCTTGAAGTATACCAGCAAGCAAGACTGGACAGCATCACTACGATGGAAGCAGCAAACCGAATGTGTGAGCAACGCATGGCATCCAGAGGAAAGCGAAACAGCTTCTTCACTTCTTCTATCAAGCCAAAATGGGCGATTCGTAAATAATTGTGTGAGGAGGGTACTATGGAGACTCAATTTCCGATCAAAAGAATCATAGATGATGAAGGAAACGTAGTAGACGCTTCCTATTGTGAACAACTGCATGGAGAGCTAGCAAAAGAGTTGTATTACCATATGAAGCGGATTCGGGCCTTTGATAGAAAAGCGATCAGCTTGCAGCGGCAAGGACGCCTTGGCACATATGCACCAATGGAGGGGCAGGAAGCTTCACAGGTGGGCAGTGCACTAGCACTGGGGCAGGATGATTGGATGTTTCCAACATACCGCGATCACGGTGCAAAGCTTACATTTGGCGCCCCTATGGTTGAGACCTATCTTTACTGGAATGGAAGAGCAGAGGGGTGTGTTCCGCCTGTAGGAAAGAATATTTTTCCGCCTGCTGTGCCGATTGCTACACAATTGCCTCATGCAGCAGGAGCAGCTTGGGCAGAAATGCGTAAAGGGACGCGGAATGCAGCCATTGCCTATTTTGGAGATGGAGCAACATCTGAAGGAGATTTCCATGAAGGATTAAATTTCGCCAGTGTATTAAAAGCACCTGTCTTATTTTTTAATCAGAATAACCGGTATGCCATATCGGTTCCGATTGAAAAGCAAATGAATTCTGAAACGATTGCTCAAAAAGCTGTCGCATATGGCATGCCAGGAGTACGTATTGACGGCAATGACTGTTTCTCTGTTTACTTTGAGGCTAAAAAGGCCTTAGAAGATGCTAGAAACGGTAGAGGGCCAACGCTTATTGAAGCGGTGACTTGGCGTACAGGTGCCCATACAACTGCAGATGATCCGTCAAAATATCGTCCGGAAGACCAAGGGAAAGAGATAGTAGATCCATTAGTGCGACTAGAGCGTTTTATGAAGAAAAACAGCTGCTGGGATGAGGCTTGGATTGTTGAGATAGAAGCATTAATCAAAGCAGAAGTAGAGACAGCTGTTGAAGAGATGGAAAGCTATCCAAAAGCAAACGTGGAAGATTTGTTCGACCATGTTTTCGCTAAAATGCCGACACAACTGGCTGAGCAAAAAGAATCCTATCTTGCACATTTGAAGAGGGGGTAATGGGCTTTGGAAATGGAAGTTAAGGAGATACAACGAGAAAATACGGCCACACAGCTTTTGACGATAGTAGGAGCTGTCAATGATGCGATGAAAATGCTGCTTGAAAGCGATGAAAGTGTCATGATTCTTGGTGAGGATATTGGAAAGAATGGCGGAGTTTTTCGAGCGACGGAAGGGCTTCAAGAGAAATTTGGTACTGATCGTGTTGTTGATACACCCCTTTCAGAAGCTGGAATTATAGGTACATCTATCGGCCTTGCAGTTAATGGATTTAAACCTATTGCGGAAATTCAATTTTTAGGCTTCATTTATCCAGCTTACGAACAAATTATGACACATGTCTCACGGCTTCGGATGAGAACCATGGGGCATTATACTGTGCCGATGGTTATTCGAGCCCCATACGGCGCAGGAATCCGTTCACCTGAAATTCATTCTGATAGCACAGAATCCCTGTTCACACATATGCCGGGAATAAAGGTTGTTTGCCCATCTACTCCCTATGACGCAAAAGGGCTGCTGATCGCGGCAATGGAAGACCCAGACCCGGTATTAATGCTTGAGCCAATGAAGAGCTATCGTGCGAAAAGAGAAGAAGTGCCGGTTGGAAAATATACAGTTGAGATTGGCAAAGGAAAAAGGGTGAGAGAAGGTACAGATGTCACTCTGATTGCCTGGGGGGCTATGATGCCCATTGTAGAAAAGGCGGCGCAGCAATCCGAGAAAAAAGGAATCAGCTGTGACATTATTGATTTGAGAACACTCTATCCAATCGATCGAGAAATCATTGCGGAATCTGTACAAAAAACAGGGAGAGCTGTCATTGTTCATGAAGCACATTTAACTGGCGGTCTTGGCAATGATATTATCTCTATTATTAACGATACATCTTTCTTATATTTGCGGGCGCCTATTGAGCGTGTTACAGGCTTTGATGTGCCAGTGCCTTTCTTTGCATTAGAGGAAGACTTTCTTCCAACGCCAGCACGTGTATTAGAAAGTATTGAAAAGGCTGTTCATTTCTAATCGTGTGGCTGAAGGCGCCAATTCCTGGCGTCTTCTATTTTTCTATAAAGAGAATAAATGCATTATGTTTTTTGAAATGGGGGAACGTCTATGCTAGAGGTAAAACTTCATGATATCGGAGAAGGAATGACAGAAGGTGAAATTATTCATTACCTTGTTAAACCAGGAGATCGGGTGATAGCTGACCAGCCGCTTGTAGAAGTGCAGACGGATAAGATGGTGGCTGAATTGCCCTCACCTGGAGCCGGTACAATAAAAGAAATTATTATTAGTACAGGCACAACAGTAGCTGTAGGTACGACGCTGCTTTACATTGAAGGAGAAGGAAGCTTAGAACCTGTTAGTGAAGGGAAGGCATCTGAAACTCCTAAAGAAGAAGTTCCGGTGCTATTAAAGGAGAAAAATGAGTTTGTTTCTTCGTTTAATCGCGTATTAGCTACTCCCTATACACGCAAAATTGCACGCGATCACCATATCAATATTGAAGATGTTACACCATCGGATCCCTCTGGAAGGGTAACAGAAGAAGATGTATACCGGTTTATGAAGGGAGAACAGTTAGCAGAGAAGGAAGCTGTATCGACTATGGTAGAGCCAGAATTCCTGGCAAAGCCAATATCGCCTGATGAAATTCCGTTCCGGGGTATACGCAAACAAATCGCGAAGAAAATGACAAAATCCCTCTTTACGATTCCACATGTGACCCATTTTGACGAAGTCAATATGACAAATCTACTGAAGCTGCGGGAGGAATTAAAGAAGGAAGGCGTTCATGTATCGGTGCCTGCTTTCTTCATGAAAGCCCTGGTATTTGCTTTGAAAGATTTCCCTGTATTTAATGCGGAGCTTGATGAAGAAAACGATAGAATCCTGCTGAAAAAAGAGTACCATCTTGGCATGGCAGTAGATACAAAAGAGGGCTTAATTGTGCCAGTTATTCATCATGCTGATAAGAAATCAATACAACAGATTCATGATGAGATGAAATGCTTAAATGAAAAGGCGAAAGACGGTAAGCTTGTGGCTGCTGAAATTCAAAACAGCACATTTACTGTTAGTAATGTGGGCCCGCTTGGAAGTACAGGTGCAACACCAATTATCAACTATCCGGAAACAGCACTGATCGCTTTCCATAAAACAAAAAAAGTACCAATCGTGACGGAGAATGATGAGATTGTTATTGGACATGTGATGACATTGTCCATGTCTTTTGATCATCGTGTTGCAGATGGTGCTACTGCGGTGGCATTTACAAATCGTTTTGCTAGTTTAATTGAACAGCCAAACAAACTGATGCTGGAGATGATATAGATGGTCGTTGGAGATATCAGTCAAGAAAGAGATTTGGTCATTATCGGTGGCGGCCCCGGCGGATATAGTGCGGCCATTCGTGCTGCGCAGCTTGGAGTATCCGTAACGTTGATTGAGCAAGAAAAACTTGGCGGCGTTTGTTTGAATAGGGGCTGCATTCCGTCTAAAGTGTTTACATATGCTGCGAAAAAACAGTCAGAAACTGGGCATATGAAAGAGCTAGGTCTTTTCGTTGGGGAAACATCATTTAACCTAAACAAGCTGCTTTCTTATAAATCGAAAGTGACTGATCAACTCAGAAGTGGTGTAGAAACACTTTGCAAAGCCAATAAAGTAGAGATAATTAAAGGGAAGGCAGGATTGATTGGAGAAGATCGGATTGGTGTTGAAAATGGCCACCAATTTGATATTTATACGTTCAAGCAAGCAATTATCGCTACAGGTAGTAGCCCTGTGTTGCCAGAGGGATGTCCAAAAAACAATAAGCGTATGCTGCTTTCTCAGGAAATATTTGATTTGCAGGAGTTGCCCGAGCATTTAATCGTTTATGGCCATGATTATATATCGCTAGAAGTGGCTTCAAGCTTTCATGCATTAGGGGCTCAAGTGACAATTCTATTGGAAGACACAGATGATTTTATATTTGATAGTTCTATCACTAAGGAATTGAACAGGTTACTGAAGAAAAAGAAGATAAAGGTCTACAAAGAAGCGAAGATTTTGTCAGCCGAGGAAACAGAAGCAGGTATAGATGTAAGGTTCAGAACGCAAGGAAAAGAAGAGGATGTTTCAGGTACACATTTGTTCGCAGCAGGGAACAGGAAGCCGAATGTAGAGGATCTAGGGCTACAACGATTTGGTATCGAGCAAAATGTAAATGGGTTTATAAAGATTGATCGAAATATGAGGACAACAGTTCCCTCTATTTACGCGATCGGGGATGTGACGGAAGGTCCACTTCTCGCAGTAAAGGCAATCAAGCAAGGCAAAGCCGCAGTAGAATCGATTGCTGGTGGCAATCCGGAGGTAGATTTAGCATTCCTACCAACCATTGTTCATTCCATTCCGCCAATTGCTTCAGTTGGTTTGACTGAACAGCAAGCCCAAAATCTTGGAATCGATCTTCGTGTAAATCAATTTGCATTGGGGAGTAATGGCTATGCCATGATTACTGGCAACAAAGATGGCTTTATTAAAGTAGTGACAGATGCTTCAAATGACATTATTTTGGGCATTCATATGATAGGAGAAGGAGCGGTTGAGCTATCAAGCACATTTGTTCAACTATTGGAAATGGCAGCGAAAGAAGAGGATGCAAAATTTCCGGCCTTTGCCCACCCTAGTATGAATGAAGCCCTGTTAGAAAGTGTGGAAGGGCTTATTGGCCAGGCAATCCATACTGTACCAAAGGGAAAAAGGCAAAAGGAAAGTTCCTTGAGCTTTATTAGGTAAAAGATTTTTCACAGAGGGCAAATTTCATTTGACAGAATTTTGCTCTTTGGTTTAAGATAATTGTAATTCAAACGGACGAGAGGGTGACCCAACTAAATGATTTACTAATCCTATGATTGAAAACACACAAATGAAGGTTTTAAGTAGGCGGACACCGCTTCTTTTTGATGCCTTCAATTGTCATTTTCAGAATAGGATTGTATTTCTATAGTTGGATTGAATGGTCTTTTTATAGGCTTATTTAATGATCCTCTATTTATGAATGCCTCCTATTCTGCATAAAATAGGAGGCTTTTTCTGTCTCCAAAAGGAGATGAATTTATGCAGGTATTAAAAGCGGGACAAATAAAACATTATGTAAAAGATCGTTTGTTGTTGGATATTACAGAACTCGAGGTGCAACAGCATGAACGGATTGGGCTGGTTGGACCGAATGGAAGCGGAAAGACGACACTATTACAGATTTTAGCTCAGAAAATAACGCCTGATAATGGGTTTGTGCATCAATATGTAGAGTGTGAGTATATTCCGCAAATAAAGGTTGATGTCACAACCAAAAGTGGTGGAGAAGTCACACAAGAATATATTCAAAAAAGCCTCAATCGAAATTCAGGCTTACTGCTATTAGATGAACCGACTACTCATTTGGACCTTTCTCATATCAGCTGGTTGGAAAAAAGTATGAAAAGCTGGCAAGGAGCATTTATTTTAGTATCACATGACCGGACATTTTTGGATGCTCTCTGCACGAGTATATGGGAAATAAGAGATGGCCAGCTGACAAAATATAAAGGCAATTATAGTGAATATGTAAAACAAAAAGAAGTGGAAAAGAATCAAGAGCAAGCGGCATACGAAAAGTACGTAAAAGAAAAGAAACAGCTTGAAGAAGCTTTAATATTAAAAGAAGAAAAAGCAAAAAGAGCCACAAAAAAACCGAAAAAGCTGAGCTCCTCGGAAGCTAGAATTACTGGAACAAAGCCATACTTTGCAAAAAAACAAAAAAAGTTATATCAATCTGCTAAAGCCATTGAAACGAGAATAGAAAATCTTGAAAAAGTGGAAAAGAGCAAAGAGCGTGCCCCTATAAAAATGGATTTACCTCATGCAGATTTAGTGAATGGACGTATTGTCTTTCGAATAGAAAATGTGGAAGGGTCTTTCGGGGAAAGAAAGCTATGGAAAAAAGCAAGCTTCTTCATACGAGGCGGCGATAAATTAGCAATAATCGGAGCAAATGGAACAGGGAAAACAACGCTCCTTAAAAAAATAATGGCAAGAGATGCAGGCATTTCGATCTCTCCCTCTATTCAAATGGGCTATTTCAGTCAGAAACTCGATATATTAGACACCGAAAAAACAATCCTAGAAAACGTGCAATCTACTTCTAAAAGAGGGGAAGACCTAATTCGTACAGTTCTTGCACGCTTGCATTTCTATCATGATGATGTGTATAAACCTGTTGGTGTATTAAGCGGGGGTGAACGAGTAAAAGTAGCGTTCGCCAAATTATTTGTCAGTGATCTAAATACATTAGTGCTAGATGAGCCGACTAATTTCTTAGATACTGAAGCGGTAGAAGCTTTAGAATCACTCCTGCAAGATTATGAAGGCACAATTATTTTTGTATCGCATGACCGTCAATTTATTGAAAAGATTGCAACTCGAATATTGGAGATTAAGAAGCAGAAGATCCATATTTTCGAAGGTAGTTATCCGCAATATGTACAGCAACAAAAGCCTAAAAAAGATAATCCTAAGTCAGACCAGCTTCTCTTATTAGAGACAAAAATAACAGAAGTGCTCAGCCGTCTAAGTATTGAACCTTCTAGTGAATTAGAGAAGGAATTTCAAAGGCTGCTGAAAGAAAAAAGGGAATTAAACTAGCTCCGTAATAGGTAGTTCGACAAAAAAGCTACT
Source organism: Rummeliibacillus stabekisii (assembly GCF_007988965.1). Lineage (GTDB taxonomy): Bacteria > Bacillota > Bacilli > Bacillales_A > Planococcaceae > Rummeliibacillus > Rummeliibacillus stabekisii. The sequence continues at coordinate 1,035,449 of NZ_BJVD01000001.1, read as the reverse complement.
ATCAATCCTAACAAATTTTATAAAATATGTTTTAAGCCTGCGACAGCGGGTATATATAGAATACAAGGGAAAAACAATACTACAACGAAGGGGACTGATAGACATGAAGTGTTTAACAGCGACTGCAGAAGATGTATTGGAAAACACCTTGTACGGGGAATTTAGTTTCCGGGCGAAAGGAACACTCGTCCTGAACCGTTATATTTAGCGCTAGAAATTTTTTCTAGTAATTTCCCTTGAATCCCGCAACTGGGATGAAAAAGGCGCTACTCAATCGAGTAGCGTCTTTTTCGTGTGTGTTGATATTTAAAAGTTATAAATCAAGGATAAATTAGATTTTGAACTGGTTCACATGTTCTTGCAACTCTTCCGCCATCTTAGAAAGCGCCAAAGCAGAAGAAGAAATTTCCTCCATTGATGCCAGTTGCTCTTCAGAAGCAGCAGCCACGTGTTGAGTATTTGTAGCGGAAGTTTGTGCTATTTGAGCTATATCTTCCATAGTGGCGTTGATTTGTTCAGCGCCTGCTGACATTTCTTCAGAGATAGCTGTAGATTCTTCTATTTTGGTAGAAACTTGTTCTATTAATTTCACAATCTCTTTAAAGCCAGTCTCAGCTTCATGTACGACAGTCATGCCTACTTGCACTTCATGTGTTCCTTGTGTCATAACATCTACTGCACGTGCCGTATCATTTTGAATTTTGCTGATCAATTGAGCGATTTGGTCAGCGGATTGCTTGGATTGTTCAGCTAATTTTCGTACTTCGGCAGCAACTACTGCGAAGCCTTTACCATGTTCGCCAGCTCGAGCTGATTCAATCGCAGCGTTTAGTGCCAACAAATTTGTTTGATCGGCGATTGAAGTTATCACCTCAATAATATGGCCGATTTCTTCAGAATGGCTGCCCAAGTTTTTGACGACTCTAGCAGAATCATCTACTACATCTGTAATGGTGTTCATTTGGGAAATCACTTTTTTCAACGAGTCATGGCCATTATTAGCTTCTTTTAATGTATCGCTTGATAGTTCAGAAACTTGTGCTGAAGATTCGGCTACCTGTTGAATACCTACTGTCATTTCATTCATTGCACTAGAGCTTTCCATTGCACCTTGGCCTTGCAATTCTGCACCGCTAGAAATTTCATGGATGCTCGTTGCAATTTGGTTTGTCGCCAGTGAAGTTTGTTCAGCGCTAGCAGTTAATTCTTCTGCTGAAGAAGCAACTTGGACTGCATTATTGTTTACTTTATGAATTAAACTACGAAGGTTATCGGTCATCAAATTGAATGATTGAGCTAAATCGCCAATTTCATCTTTATTTTTTACTTGAATAGGCTCAACAGTTAAATCACCGTCTGAAACGCGCGAGGTTGATTGTGCAATGGCGATGAGCGGCTTAGATATAAGACGGCCGATGAACCATGCGATGGCAATCGAAACTATGACTGCTATAATGCCAATTAGAATTAAAATATTTATTGTATGCATTACTGTATCTGTTGTTTCTTTATTTCCTTTGTCTAGAATATCATTTTGATAATCAGACAGTTTTTTTGATTGTTCATTAATACGACTTACAATATCTTTACCTTTTGAAGTCATTAAAAGGTTTGCTTCTTCTGTTTTCTTTTGTTTTTGGAGCGCAATGATTTGCTCGGAGAGTTGATTATATTCATCTTCAATACTATTTAAATCACTTAACATTTTCTTTGCTTCGGGGATCTTAAATCTACTTTGTAGATTGTCATACTGGTTTTTAAAATCCTCGCGTGATTGCGTGTATTCTTGTAAAGCTTGATCGCCACCTAAAAGTAAGAATCCTCTTAAACTAAACATTTCTTGCTTCAACGCTACCTGTAAATCTTTAATATCTACAGCTTTCTGCGCTTTGTCTTGCAATAGAAAGCTATAACTATCATTCACTGAACGAAGTTGGGAAAAGCTTATTGCGACCATAGTAATTAAAAGTGCAATTACTACTCCGAAACCACCGAGAAGTTTTCGGTTAATGGTCCATTTCATTTTAAATCATCCTTTTCTGCCATGCTTTTGTAGCATATTTTTTTATTCTATTGGGAATTTGTTGTTTCTTTAAAACATCAAATCTTTTGACCTATATTATGCTTTATTTTGCTATGTACAAAGGTATTTATAATCTGTAAATACACCTTTTTCAATGAGAAAAGCATCTTTATATAGTTATTAAGTCAAATTGCCCAGCAACTTTTCTATTATAATAACATGTTATTAAATTTACAATATTTTTAAATTGAAACCTAAAATTTTTATTCTTTGGAATATTTCTGGAAAAATACTTATTACTTTTTACTATTTAGCAGGCATGGTAGAATAGTTTAACGTACCAGTCGCCTTTTGGGTATATTGGTCCAAATTGCTATACATAGCAGACAACTAGGGGAGAAAAAACACATGAAGAAGACCAAAAGTATAGGTTGGAGATTGTCAGGGGTAATTATAGGGCTGTTTCTAATATTGTTCCTGATATATTCGGTATTAGTAAGTATCAATTTATATCAAAAAAGTATCCAGGACTCAGAAAAATATGCAAAAGAGCATTCGAAGCTATATGCCGCTGAAGTTTCTGAACGATTTGAGGCCACAGAAGAAACAATAAAGGCGACAAAACATGCGTTAGAAGCACTTGCAAACGATCATAAACTGACAGCACAATCAGTTTTAAGTATTATGAAGCAAAACTTAGATAATACTTCGCAGCTTACCGGCATATCTATAATTTTAGAAAAAAATATTGCACCTAAAAAGAATTTAGTAGATTCGAAATTGTTGGATGAGAATGGGCGATACATTCCATACATGTTAAAAAATAATGATCAAGTTAACGTAGTACCAGCAGTCGGATATGATAATGAAGAGATAAGTAAATGGTACGCTATTCCCAAAAATGAAGATCGTACTGTATTAACGGAACCACAGGAGTTTAAAGTAGGAAATGAATCTATTTATGTGGCTTCTATAGCTACGCCTATTTATACAGAAGATCATCAATTTGCAGGTGTAATAACAGCTGGAATTTCAATGGATTTCTTAAATGAATTGGTTAAGGACATGAAGCCTGATGGAGGTTATGCGAGCATTATCACAGACAATGGGACTGTGGTAGCGAATAGTATAAACCCCAAAATCACTGGAACCAACATGGCGAATGCGATTAATTGGAAACCGGTAAAAAGTCAATTGACAAAAGGTGATATACCAAGTCTGTATGTAGATTCGAAGCAATTAAAAGAACAAGCGTTTAACGCATTTGCACCAATAAAAGTCGAGGGAGCAGATGAGGTATGGAGCGTGCAGTCGGTAGTTCCTAAATCAAGTATTCTGGCTACGTTTAAATCTATTTTAACTCTAACAATCATTGCAGGTGTTATTATCATCATCCTGATGGCGGCAGTATCGTTCTGGTTCATTCATCATCAAATGAAACCTCTTGCCAGCTTAAGAAAATCCATTGAAAAAGCAGCTTCAGGTGATCTAACTGAGAAAATAGATGAATCGCAAATACGTCCAGATGAAATTGGGCTTGTAGCTATAGCATTCAATGATATGTTAGACCAAACAAATGAAGTCATTGGCACGGTTAAAGAATCTACTTCGCGCTTGAATCAAACATCTACGAACGTGCATCGTGCATTTGAAGAGGTTTCAGCGGCGAGCGAAGAAGTGGCAGCAGCAGTAGAACAGATTGCGCAAGGTGCACAACAACAATCAATTGATGCAGAAAATACAAATCAGCAAATGGTGGATCTTTCTTCACAGATTGATGCGTTAGCAGCACTTTCTGCAAATATGGATCAGTTGTCACTGAAATCAGCACATTCTACTAAACAAGGAATTAAGCAAGTAGAATTGCTTCGTAATCATCATGAAACCACTAACGATATGAACAGTAAAGTGGAAGCTCAAATTTCAGTTCTATCTCATAAGATGACAAAAATTAATGCGGTCATTGAATCGATCCAGGGCATTACAGCACAAACTAATTTATTGGCACTGAATGCGAGTATCGAAGCTGCAAGAGCAGGGGAGCATGGCAAAGGATTCGCGGTTGTGGCAGAAGAAGTAAGAAAGTTGGCTGAGCAATCACGTACAGAAACAGAAAGTATCCAGCATACAGTGAAAGAAATTTTGAATGAAACAGCTCAAACAGTTTCGCTTATTCAACATAATATAGAATTGATGGAAACCACCAATCGATCTGTCTCTGATACCGAGACAACATTTATGGAAAACGCGTCAGTAGCAAAAGAAATGGGTGGCTCCATTGAGCAATTGTCTCATAAGCTAGAAGAAATGCTGACATATAAAGAAAGAGCGATGGAAGCAATCCGCAATGTAGCAGCAATTTCGGATGAAACGGCTGCATCAGCGGAAGAAGTGAGTGCATCTGCTGTCCAACAACAACAAGAAATGGAGCATGTGTCTACTTCTACTGAGCATATGAAACAAATTGCCGGTGAATTAGAAGATGTTATTGAACGTTTTAAATAATTGAACAGACAAACCGCCTATTCCTATTTGGAGGGGCGGTTTTTTGATTTCTTTCTAATGAACTATTGAAAAGCAAAAGACTTATCCGATATTAAAGGTAACTAATTATGCATGCTAATTGTAGGGAGGAATCTGTCTATGCGAATTGCTTCACAGATGCCGCCGGTCGATCCGGCTATAGCAAATACACCTTTAACAAAAAATGCGAATGAATCAACGGAAGAAAGTTTAAATCAAAACAAAGAAAATGACATACCGAAAGCCACTTTCCAGAAGGCAATAGACAAGTTGAATGAGTTCATGGAGGTACATAATAATAACTTGAAGTTTGTCTATCATGATGGATTGAAAGAGTATTATGTCAAAGTGGTCGACTCGAAAACAGATGAAGTTATTCGTGAAATCCCATCGAAACAAGTATTAGATGCTTACTATGAAATGCAAAAGATTATCGGAAATATAGTAGACGAAAAGATTTAAGGAGTGAATGAAATGGCGAACAATATTTCGAGTTATTCATATTTACAAACAAGCGGTAGCCGTATTACAGGATTAGCATCTGGAATTGATACGGAATCTATGGTAGAAAAACTAATGCAAGCGCAAAGCATGCAAATGGAAAAACTTGTACAACAAAAGCAAAAATATGAATGGCAACGAGATGCTTATCGGGAAGTGAACACAAAGCTATCCACATTTGAAAAAACATTTTTTGACGAATTTGGTTTGCAAAGTAAATTCCCGACAAAAACAGTTAATGTATCCGATAGCTCTAAAATCTCTGCTACTGCATCTTCAACAGCTAGCGGATCGCTTTCTATAGAAAGTATCACAAGCCTTGCAACTTCTGGTAGGTTAGTGTCAGGAAAAATTACAACAAATTCAGGGATAGCTGATGAAAATACATTATTATCTCAAATTCCTGGATTTTCATCAGAAGAAGGGACCCTAACTCTAAATGTTTTACAAAAAGATGGGTCAATGAAAAAAGAAAGCATTGCATATAAAGGCACAGACACATTATCTAGTTTTACAAGTAAACTGAATAAAGTTGGTATAACAGCAATTTTTGCAGACGGAAAAATGTCACTTACCGCAAATGCAACAGGATTACCTAAGGATGGGGGGGCATCTATCCAAGCAGATAGTGCTAATGATAAATCTCTTATGGAAGGCCTTGGTTTCGAGGCAGCTGATGCACAGATAATTGAGGGTACAAATGCTGAGTATACTATAAACGGAATTACGATGAATAGCACGTCAAACCAACTCTCTATTTCAGGATATACTATTACTCTAAAAGAAAAATTTGCTAAAGATTCTATCAGTCCAATATCGGTTACATCCACAACTGATACAGATGGAATGGTAAACAAGATGAAAGACTTCGTCAACATGTACAATAATCTCATCACCTCATTGAATGATAAGATTGGTGAAGCCAAATACAAGGATTATCAGCCACTTACCGATGCACAGCGCTCTCAAATGACTGAAGATCAAATTAAAAAATGGGAAGAAAAGGCGAAATCCGGATCAATACGTAGCGATTCTATTGTGCGTAATGCGCTTTCCAGTCTGCGCAGCACTCTTTATAAATCAGTAGAATTTGGAGATGGAAATAAGAAAGCTCTATTTGAAATCGGCATTACTACAACAAAAACCTACAACGATGGCGGGAAGTTAGAGATTGATGAAAACAAGCTTCGAGAAGCCCTGACGAAAGATCCAGAAAACGTAATGAAAATCTTTACTCAGCCTAACACAGGGATAGTTGCGCAAATGCGTAAAATTTCTCAAGATACCGTAAAAACAATTGAAGAACGTGCAGGTAAAGCTTCTTCTGTGGATAACACATATACTCTTGGAAAACAACTTGAAGGTCTAACAGACAAAATTGCTGATTGGAAAGACCGCTTAAAAATGATTGAAGACCGTTATTGGAAGCAATTTTCTGCCATGGAGGATGCAATTGCACGTGCGAATAGCCAAGCCTCTTACTTCGCCCAATAGATAATTTAAGAACTTTGTAAAATATAAAGGAGTTGTCCAACTTGCAAGCACAAAATGCTTATAATGCATACAAACAAAATAGTGTCACAACCGCCTCTCCTGGTGAGCTAACACTTATTCTATACAATGGCTGTCTTAAATTTATGCATCATGCCAAAAAAGGAATTCTTGAAAAAAATATTGAAATGAAAAATACAAATCTTATTAAAGCCCAAAATATTATCACAGAATTAATGTCCACATTAAATATGGATCTAGCTGTTTCTAATGAAATGATGCCGCTTTACGACTATATGAATCGTCGTTTAATGGAGGCGAATATAAAAAGTGACCCTTCCATTATTGATGAAGTGGAGGGCTTAGTGTTAGAGTTCCGTGATACATGGAAAGAAGTCATTAAGTTTAACAGACAAAAACAGTTTGTTGGGAATCAATTATAATGGATTTGCTTCAACAACTATTGCAAGTATCCGCGCAACTTTTTAAACATTTGTCCGAGCTGCCGCCGGATAAAGAGCGGGATGATTATTTACAAATCACAGAACGTTTACTAGATGAACGGGGATCTATTATTGAGGAACTACAGCAGTTGGAAGTAAATCCACTGCCGGGTCATCCATTTGAAAAGCAGTTGCGGGAGCTGGATGAAAGAATCCGAAAACGTTTGAAAGCCCAAAAAGATGAACTCTCAACAGATATAAAGAATCTCCATTTATCTAAGAAATCTGAACGAAGTTATGTTGATCCTTATGCGAGTGTCCGTGTGATGGATGGTAGCTACTTTGATGGTAAGAAGTAAAAGTAATTACTCTAGCGAAGGCTGCTGTTTTTGCTAGAGTCTTTTTTTGTTATATTCTTCATATTGTCACTCTCGTTATAATAGAAACAATTTAGTAGTAAAGGTGTTGGAAAGCGTTATGAAGTTTAAACGTACCGAGTCATTTCGGCATATATTTGAGAACAGGATAACTTCAAAGTATAAAGTAATAATGGACGGAATTGTACAGGATTTTTCTTCAACCTCAGAATTTTGCCAGTTAGTCGATTTAAGCCCCAGCGGTGCGAGGATTGCTTTAAACGATAATTTACCAATTGAAGGCAAAGTTTGCGTTATTGAGCTTCTCTTTGTCTTACATACCAAACCTATTGCTGTACATGGTGAAGTGAAATGGAAGCGTCCTGCTTTTGGCCATTATTATTATGGTATTGATTTAGAAACCGATGAGCTGATTGAAACGCTGATAATTTCAGAATTGAAATTACGTCGTAAACAAGAAATTATTGATAAAAAACAACATGTATAAATCTAGACTATTCCCGTAGAGAAACAAATCTTTACGGGGTTTTTTCATTTCTTAATAAACCAGTTATTCTAACATTACCAATTTTTCTTCCGATATAATAGAAGAGAGACTATATAAATAACATTACATAAAGGGGGATTCATATGCGTAAATCATTTGTCGCTATGGGACTTGCAGCTGTATTAATGGCGCCAGCGTTTTTGTCTGCTGCTAGCAAGGAAAGTACAGAAGCACAAGCTGGTCCTGATATCTCAACCCATGCTGATATTACGATGGTATCCAAAAAAACAAGTAAAAAAGCTAAAGCAGTTATTAATAAGATTAAAGCGATTAAATCTCAAAAAGCTGACTACATCCAAAAAACAAAAACTGCCAAAAGCGCATACGATAAACTATCGAAAAAAGACAAAAAGTTAGTTGCGAATTATTCAACTTTAAAAAAACATTGGGCAAAAATACAGCCAGCTCTTAAGAAAGTAAAAAAGCTCCAAGCTGATGTCAATAAATTAACTGATAAAAACTACAGAACAAAAGCTGCTCCGCTGAAAAAGACCTATGATAGCATGAATGCAATAACCAAAGCGGCTGTTCCTGCTTCTACAGTAAAAAAATTAAATCATTATAGCAATGTCACAGGTTCCTATCGTTTAATGACGCTAGCTGTAGGAAATGCAAATAGCGGAACACAAGAAAAAAATGGCCCCAAAATATATAACTTTTTAACCTCTTATAATAAGCTTTCGGGCGCTCAAAAAAATCTGTTAGACCATTTAATGAGTTCAGACGAGAAAAGTAAATTAAATGGTTATCTAACTCAAGCTGACACAATTAAAACAGCTGCCACATTGGAGAAAAAATATGCAAGTTTAAAGACATCCAGCAATACGTATGGTAAAGATGCTGTTGCTTTGTACTGGGAATACACAAATGCACCAAAAGCTGTGACTGATTTTATGCCAAACGGAACTGAAATAGCTAAAATTAATACAATATATAGTAAACAAATGGAACAGGCTAAGACTTTTTCAGCACTTATAGACAACATTGATGAAGGTACGATTACTGAAGATCAACTGTTTGATAAAATTAAGGAAGCTGTTAGCGATTATAAACTTTATAGCAAATCGACAGCAAGTTCTTCACCGAACGTTTATCCCAAATTGGCTACAATTGATATTGTGGACAAAAAGATAATAGCAACTTATAAAAAGTACGAGAGCATACCAAGCATAGTTGAAGGAATAAAAAGCTTGCCTACTTTTACCACCATTACGCCAGGCTCATTAACTTCAGCCCAAATTGATAATTTAATCGACCAGCTTGCAAAATATAAAAAGCTTGGAGCAGATCAGAAAGAGATAGTTCAAGCAAACGCAAAGGAAAAAAAGCCATATCTTTTAGAAGAAAAAAATGTGGCTAGTGCACAGAATATAGATAAAAGTTATGATTCAGTGCAAAAGAAAAAAACGAGTCCAACTTACTTAGCAGACCTGCAGAAGGTTTTTGATGCATATGATAATGCCATCATTGATGTTAGACGATTTATAAAGAATGCGCTTACCATTGCCGCAATTCCTACGTCTCCAGTTTACAAAGAAGCAAAGAAAGCAGCTGATGACTTTGCTATAGACGTTAGTAAATTATCGGCAAATAGCACTCTCCAAGATGTAAAATCAGTTGTTGCAAAATATAATGCTATGTCTAATGCAAAACCAAACCAAACAGCATTAGTAGATAAAATAGTTCTTAAGACATACAACCAATACGCAGGCATTCCACAAGTGGTAACAGCGTTTAATAAAATTCCAGATAAAACATTAAGTAATGGTTATTATGGATATTCTACAAAGAATATTACTGACCTTTTATCCAATATTAAAACGTATAAAAAGCTAGGTACTCCTCAAAAAGCAATTGTAGACAATTCGACAACAACACACAAACCGACAATTGAGATGCTGGCAGGTGAAGAAGCCAATATTAAAGAGGCGCAAGGACTCGATAAAGCTTATGCTAAACTGAAAAAATCGAGCAAAAACTATCCGAAAGAAGCGAAAAAAGTACACATCGATTATCTAGATGCATCACCTGATACGCTTAAATATTTGGTAAATGGCCTAAAAATGGAAGGATTAGATCAAGCCTATAAAAGCCAACAACAGCTTGCCTCAACCTTTGAAGAAATGGTTAACCAATTGAATCGTAAAAGTAATGCAACGCAAGATGTACTGCCAGTTGTCCGTTACTATTTAGCAAAGGTAGAACCTTATTCAAAAATAAGCAATCTTGTTGATAGCAAAATCTTAAAAAAATATAAGCAATATGAGCCAATTGCGGATATCATGCAAATGTTTGATTTGATAAAAATTACGAATGAAAACGATATTTCACCAACTAATATTGAATATATTCAACAAGCCATCAAAACGTATAAGAAGCTGGCAGCTGATCCGAAAAAAGTAATAGATGATGCAGATCGCTCTAAATATAAATTTTTGCAAGATGGAGATGAGATAGCTCAAGCTGCAACTATTGATAAAGCATTCGAAAAAATTAAACCTACTGACAGCAAGTATGAAGTAGACATTTTGAAAGTCTATTACACTCTTTATGACCGTGCACCGTCACAGGTGAAAAAATATGTAGCAAACAAGAAGGCCTTGGAAGAAGTAGCAACGCGATATATTCCACAACTTGCGACAGCTAGGGAATTCGAACAAATGGTGAAAGACCTGTCGGAAGTTAGTAATAAAGGCTATACACCAGGCGTGCAAGATGTAAAAAAAGTCAAAGATTACTATGTGAATAACGTAAAATACAACAAGATTAATGCGCAGTATAATGTTCCTTTAGAAACGATTATAGATCCAACAATTATGGAACAATATCATAAATTCGAAGATATCCTGACAATTCAGGACATCGCAAAAAGCATGTATGTGCAATATGGACGGTTTGTCGAAGGAAAAGGATATGCTTCTGGTGATAAACTAAAAAATAAAAATGACGTAAATAGTATTGTAAAGGTTATTACTCTTTATAATCAATTAGATTCACCGCAAAGAGCTATTGTCAGCAAGGCGCCAAGGTATGCAAACGACCACTCGTATGAAGAATCACACAACATTCCGTATGATTCAAATCGAGTTTTTGAAGAAAATGAAATTATTCGTCCGTCTATCCCGTTGAATGATGTGGCGATTCAGAATTTCCTAGAAGCACAAAAAATCAATGCAGCGTATGAAGCGTTAAAGCCAACTAGCTCTAGCTATAGAGATGGTGCAATTGCTCTGTATTATAGATACATGAATGCGGGTCCAAACGTTCAGGCTTATGTAATCTACTCGAAAGAGATTGAGGATTTTGCTAATCGTTTTAATGCAGCAACTATTAAAGCCGAAATTGATGCATTTATTCAAGCTTTGAACAAGTTGTCTAAGAACAGTTTGTACGAGGATGTCAATTCTCTTGTGAAACAATACAATGCACTAAATGAAGTACAGCTTTCGCTTCTAGATAAGCCAACGCTAGCAAAATATAATAGCTATGCTCCTTTAGTAGATATGTATATAAATATTGATAAGATAAATAAAAATGGAAAGTACAGCAATAACGATATTCAATTAATGCTTTCCACAATTGCCATTTATAAAAAATTATCGTTAGACCCAAAAGCTATTGTTACAAAAACAACAAGCTTGAATAAGGAATTTTTAACCGAAGAAACAGCTATCAAACAAGCGCAAAAACTCGATAAGAGCTATCAATCACTTGATCCAAACAGTAAAAAGTACGGTACTGATTTGAAAAAACTTATCCAAGATTATGGCAAATTGTCGACTACGGCTAAAAAATATGTTGTAACGGATTTTGATAGTATACAATCTGGGACAGAATACAAAACGCCAAAAGAAAAGGCAGATGCTTTTGAGAAGGCTGTCAATCGCTTGAATCCCAAAAGTCCATATGCTGATATATTAGAAGCAGTGAAATTGTATAATGGACTTGACAAAAAAGCATTAACTTATGTAGATAGCAAAGTACTGGCTATTTACAATAAATATGCTCCCATCGTTTCAATTGTGACAATACTAACAGATCCTGGCACTCCGTATGATAATCAGTATATTGATAATATTGCACAGGTCATAACACTGTACAATAAGTTGGGGAAGGACCAAAAGGCAATAGCAGAAGAATCGTTAACTGTACCTCAAAAGGCCTTGCTAAATGAAGGTGACAATATTAAAGCCGCTCAAGAGCTAGATAAAAAGATTGTGGCTATTACACCTGGAAAGTCTGGTTACACAAAAGCAGTCATTGAAGCAGGCAAAACTTATGACGCTATGTCGGTTAATGCCCAAAATTATGTGAAGAATAAAAGCAAATTAAGAGAATATAGGACAGATAAAAATATCGAACCTTCTATTAAAAAGCTTGCAGACTTTGAAAAAGGCGTAGCCAAGGTAGAGGAACTTGCTGCTGATGAAACAAATAATAATTGTGAAACTGGGACATGTAGTAAAAACATTGTCGACAAAATGGTTATTCTTGAACGGCTTTACCAAGATCTAAATATACCAAAGCTAATCAAGGGGGAAGAAATCAAATTAAGCACGCTTATTGATCGCAAAGTACTTCAACGCTATCAATATTTCTATGCGGTTTATGATATTAAAAACCAATTGGATAATCTTTAATATAATGAAGGCCCGAGCCGTTATGGCGTTCGGGTCTTTTTTTGAAATCCAAAATATCAAAAATATATTATTATGTTCTATATCTAAGTCCCAAGCAATATACTTTAGTGGAAATAAGACAAAATAGTGGCAGAACATAATAACAACATCAAAAAAAATTAATTAATTATGTGTTTTAAGAAGGGTTTTAACGGGCATTGTAGAATAATATTAGTATGGTTGATTAAAGGAGGAGTTTACATGCTAACATTTAACATTCGTGGTGAAAACATTGAGGTAACTCCAGCAATTCGAGAGTACGTTGAAACAAAGCTTCAAAAATTAGAACGCTATTTCAATGAAGATCTTAATGCGATTGCTCATGTAAATTTAAAGGTTTACAATGACAAGAGTACGAAAGTAGAAGTAACAATTCCTATGAAAAGTTTAACTTTACGTGCAGAAGAGGCTAATGATGATATGTATGCTGCAGTTGACTTGATTATTGGCAAGTTGGAACGTCAAATTCGCAAGCATAAAACAAAAGTCAATCGTAAATTCCGCGATCGTGAAGGAGTAGGCATTTACTTTGCAAATGTTCAGACTGATAATTCCCCTGGAGCAGTAACTGATCCGAATGATTCAGAGGAAGAACTATCAGTTGTCCGTACAAAACAACTTTCCTTGAAACCAATGGACGAAGAGGAAGCCATTTTACAAATGAACTTACTCGGTCATGATTTCTTTATTTACACAGATGCAGAGTCAGACGGCACAAATATTGTCTACAAACGTAGAGATGGTAAATACGGACTGATTGAAACTAGTTAAGATAATAAATTCATAGTATTTGCTTTTTAGATAAGCCCAGCAGGAGCAACCTAATGTTTGCTCAGCTGGGCTTTTGTGTGATATCCTTCATTATCAATTTTTGAAATCAAACCTTTCCTTCTATGTATTTCTTTTAAAAGAAATTAAAGATTGATTTTTCAATTTATTTACTTTACTGTTAAGTTATCATTACTGTTATATGTTAAGTGAACGCTCACAGTAGATGATTTGATTCATCACACTGAATAGATTTGTAAATTTCAATTCTGTATATCTTTTTTCCTTGTATTATTTGTTTAGGAATAATAGATTTTTACTAATTGTTCATTTGCTTTAAACGTTCAGACAGTGTTAAAATGAAGGTTGAGACTATATAGGATGTGAAAATCAATGCCTAGCATATTAAATAAAATTTTTGATCCAAATAAAAAAGAATTAAAACACTTAGAAAAAGTTGCAAGTGCAGTCGATGCATTTGCTGAAGATATGGCTAAATTAACAGATGAAGAATTAAAAGCAAAAACGAATGAATTCTACGAACGTTTTTCTAACGGCGAAGATTTAGATAAAATTCGCCCTGAAGCTTTTGCAGTTGTTCGTGAGGCATCTAAACGCGTTTTAGGCATGTACCCTTACCCAGTTCAATTGATGGGGGGCGCAACGCTTCATGAAGGGAATATTGCTGAGATGAAGACAGGGGAAGGTAAAACGTTGACTTCCACTTTACCTGTTTACTTAAATGCCCTTACTCATAAAGGCGTGCATGTTGTTACAGTCAACGAGTACTTAGCAAGCCGTGATGCTGAAACAATGCGTCCATTATATGAATTTTTAGGCTTAACAGTTGGATTGAACTTGAATAACATGTCAAAAGATGAAAAAAGAGAAGCTTATGCTTGTGATATCACATATAGCACAAACAACGAACTTGGCTTCGACTACTTGCGCGACAACATGGTGCTTTATAAAGAAGAACGTGTTCAACGCCCGCTGCATTATGCAGTAATCGATGAAGTGGACTCCATCTTAGTCGATGAAGCCCGTACACCTTTAATCATTTCTGGTCAAGCGAATAAATCAGCTGCCTTATACAAACAATCAAACGCGTTTGTACGCACATTGAAACAAGATGAAGACTACAATTATGATGTAGAAACTAAAGGCGTTACAATGACAGAACAAGGGATTGAAAAAGCAGAGAGAGCTTTCAATATTGATAACTTGTTTGATTTAACGCATGTTGGTCTAAACCATGCCATTAACCAATCGTTAAAAGCGCATGTTAGTATGCACTTGGATGTTGATTATGTGGTACAAGACGGTGAAATATTAATCGTTGACTCATTTACAGGACGTATTATGCAAGGCCGCCGTTATTCAGAAGGATTACACCAAGCCATCGAAGCAAAAGAAGGCGTGGAAATTCAAAACGAGTCTATGACCATGGCGACTATTACGTTCCAAAACTATTTCCGTATGTATGAAAAGTTATCTGGTATGACAGGTACAGCTAAAACGGAAGAAGAGGAATTCCGCAATATTTATAATATGAATGTTGTTGTGATTCCGACTAACAAACCAATTGCACGTGATGACCGTCCGGATTTAATCTATGCATCTATGCAAGGTAAATTTGAAGCGGTGGCAAATGAAATTGCAGACCGTCATCAAAAAGGACAGCCAGTACTTGTTGGTACCGTTGCTATCGAAACATCAGAATTAATCTCGCACTTATTAGCAAAACGCAGCATTCCGCACAATGTCTTGAATGCGAAAAACCATGAGCGCGAAGCAGAGATTGTTGCAGAAGCAGGTCAAAAAGGCGCTGTAACTATTGCAACAAACATGGCTGGTCGTGGTACAGATATTAAACTTGGCGAAGGTGTACTAGATTTAGGCGGATTAGCCGTTATTGGTACAGAACGTCATGAATCACGCCGTATCGATAATCAGTTGCGAGGCCGTGCTGGACGTCAAGGTGACCCTGGTATCACACAATTCTATCTTTCTTTGGAAGATGAATTGATGAAACGTTTCGGCTCAGAAAGCATGAAAAACATGATGACAAGATTAGGGATGGACGATACACAGCCAATCCAATCGAAAATGGTATCCAAAGCCGTTGAATCTGCTCAAAAACGTGTAGAAGGCAATAACTTCGATGCGCGTAAACGCTTATTGCAATATGATGATGTTTTGCGTCAACAACGTGAAATCATCTATAAAGAGCGTTATGAGGTATTGGAAACAGAGAATATGCGTGGCTTAGTTGAATCAATGGTAGACGAAGTACTAGTTAGCGCAGTTCATTCATATACAACTGAAGAAAATCCAACTGAATGGAATCTAACAGGACTAGCAAGTTTTGTAGGTGCTAATTTGCTACCAGAAGGCGTTGCTACTGTCGATTCATTCAAAGGTAAAACCCAAGAAGAAATCATTGAATTCCTTCGCACTGAAGTGCAAAAAGAATATGATCGCAAAGAAGAAGAACTTACGCCTGACCGCATGCGCGAATTTGAGAAAGTTATTTTGCTTCGTGCAATTGACTCTAAATGGATTGACCACATCGATGCAATGGATCAATTGCGCCAAGGTATTCATCTACGTGCTTATGCTCAAACAGATCCGCTTCGTGAATATCAATCAGAAGGTTTTGCGATGTTCGAAGCAATGGTAGAAGCAATCCGTTCTGACGTTGCTCAATATGCAATGAAAGCAGAAATCCGCAGTAATCTTGAACGTGAAGAAGTAGCGAAGGGTGAAGCGGTAAATCCGAAAACCGATGAAAAGACTTCTAAACGCAAGCCAGTCCGTAAACAGCAAGAAGTAGGTCGTAATGATTTATGCCCATGCGGTAGCGGTAAGAAATATAAAAACTGCCACGGTGCTGTATAAAGAGTAAAAATAGTGGGATCCTTTTTCTCCCGCTGATGAGCTCTTCTGCCCGTAATGTGGGTTAAAATGAATGATGTAATTGGCAAAAGGAGCTGTTCAAAATTTGAACAACTCCTTTATGTCTTTTCATAGGTATAGTTGTAGAAAATTCTCCCTTCTACAAGTATACTTACAGTGAATAACATCCAGCCTTAGTTGTTGAAAATTGGCCAAGATGCGTGATAAATTATTGAATATTTAATGTAATTGGAGGAACAAATTATGATGGAATTATCAGATGTTCGGAACGACCTTGATGGGACGTCCACAAAATTAGAAGACTTTAGGGGGTCTCTTTGACTTAGAAAACAAAGAGGCGCGGATTCAAGAATTGGATGAAATGATGCTTGAGCCATCTTTCTGGGATGATCAAAACAATGCGCAAAAAATTATCAGTGAATCCAGAGGTTTAAAAGAAATCGTCAACGAATTTCACGAATTAGTTGAAACGCAGGAAAACCTTGAAATGACACTGGATTTATTGAAAGAGGAACCAGATGAAGAATTGCAGCAAGAACTTTTTAATGAGATGGATGAGTTTAAAAAACGCACCGAGGATTTCGAACTACAATTGCTTTTAAGCGACCCTTACGATCAAAACAATGCCATTGTAGAACTTCACCCAGGTGCAGGCGGTACCGAGTCCCAAGATTGGGGGTCTATGCTTTTGCGTATGTATACGCGTTGGGCAGAAAAACATGATTTCAAAGTAGAAACATTAGACTACTTGCCAGGCGATGAAGCAGGGTTGAAGTCTGTTACACTCGCAATTCGTGGACATAATGCATACGGTTACCTGAAAGCCGAAAAAGGCGTTCATCGCCTTGTACGTATTTCACCTTTCGATTCCGCTGGTCGTCGACATACTTCCTTTGTGTCTGCAGATGTTATGCCGGAGTTTACTGATGAGATTGCTGTTGAAATTCGTTCAGAAGATTTAAAAGTAGATACGTATCGTGCATCAGGCGCAGGCGGACAGCATATCAATAAAACAGAATCCGCTGTCCGTATTACTCACTTGCCAACAGGTGTTGTGGTGGCATGCCAGGCTGAACGCTCACAAATTAAAAACCGTGAGAAAGCGATGAATATGCTGCAGGCGAAATTGTATCAGCTAAAAGTAGAAGAGCAGCAAGCTCAGCTAGATGATATCCGCGGTGAACAGAAGGAAATCGGCTGGAGTAGCCAAATCCGTTCATATGTATTCCATCCGTATTCAATGGTGAAAGACCATCGCACCAACACAGAAACCGGTAATGTCCAAGCGGTGATGGATGGCGATATTGACCAGTTTATTAATGCATATTTGCGCTCACAGCTATAAAAACTGTAAGTTATGAATAAATAATACGCCCGAGTGGATAGACTTTTGCAAGGTCTCATCTGAACGGGCGTATTTTTTGCTAGTAGCGGTGTTGTCTCTTTCTATTTTGGGTATTGAGCCAAAACATACCAAACGTTTGTTCTTAATTTTACTTGCTAAATGAGCAACTCGAATATAAAATAAAATAAGAACGTTTGTTTTCTATGGAGGTTGTTGGCGATGTTGAATTTATCGAATGAAGCAATTCATAGGTTAGAGCAGGCCATTTACTTGCCAATGGTGCTGCAAATTCTAAAGCGTGATAGCAAGGAATTTGAGCAAGGGCATTTTAAATTAAAACAACCCTATATAAGGCTGCTTGAACAGACAACCAAGCGAGTCCACAAAGAACTGGCTGAGACGAAACGTTATTTGGCTATGCATCAGCTGCAAGTATTCCGCGGGGAGCGAGATGATCTATTCTCCGAATACATTTTTATCAATAAAAGAGCCCAAGATTGCCGGCGATACTCGAATATTCGGCTGCGCAATCATGTGGAGGAACTGTTAACTCACTATTTATCTAAGCCATAAGAAACAAGCCGCGCTCTATAATTGAACGATTGTCCATTTTTTGATGCCTATTGATCACCTCATCCATATGACGGAAATAAAGGATTGAAGCATAATATTGCTGCCTTGAAAGGGTTGTAAAGCTTAAATGTTCCTCTATATAAACTCCTTGCTTGAAATATAAGCCCATTTCTTGTTTATTCATCATAGTATGTCCTCTAAAATTTTGCCACAAAATCCACGCGTTATGCTTTTTCTTAGGTGATGCAGTCGGAAAGAAAATATACGGCTGTAAAAGAGCCGTTAAGATGATAGGTAGTTTAATTATCGTGTCTGATTTAGCATGTTCGTTTACTTTGCTAAATACGTAATTTGAATATTCCAGTGATACGTCCAAAGAAGTGCCGAGTGAAGTACAAATATAATTAATCAACCGGGTCACGGTACATGAGACGATGTATTGACGATTCAACTCAATAACAAGTGAATAATTACGTTTGTCTACCAAAATAGGCTTAAGCATGCAAATATCCGGTGTTAGATAAAATTCATTAATTTTTATAATTTCCATTTTTATTCCTCCTAGTATGTTGGTGGATTCAAAGACTAAATTTACGGGTATATAATGTTCTCAACTACACTATTTCTATAGATAGATGAGAAAGTAAAAAAGATTGCATATTCATGTTGTTTTTCCTATACTAACAAAAAGCATTTCAGGAAATAAAACAGAGAAAAGTGCCATATCATTGGTCGTTCTTCTCTTTTTGTTGGTAGAATGAATACTTTGCTTGGGCCATATGAGGGTAAAATTAAACTATTTTTGTTTTACTTTCTCAGTAAAAGCCCCCAAAGTCGAAAACTGTGACTGTTATCATTCAATTTAAAAATTAAAAACCGTTCAGATGGAGCGGTTTTTTTATTTAAACAATAAAACGTACGTTCGCTTATTTCTGGATACTTGTGCGTAGCTATGTTAAAATATGTCTATGAGTTTTAAGGAACGGGGAGGAACCAAATGAGTAAAGATTTCGAATTACATTCCGCATATCAACCGAGTGGCGACCAGCCTGCAGCGATTAAAGAATTGGTTGAAGGCGTTAGACAAAATAAACAGCATCAAACACTCCTTGGAGCAACAGGAACGGGGAAAACATTCACGATTTCAAACGTTATCAAAGAAGTGAAAAAGCCGACGTTGATCATTGCGCATAATAAAACGCTCGCAGGTCAACTTTACAGCGAATTTAAGGAGTTTTTTCCAAATAATGCTGTCGAGTATTTCGTCAGCTATTATGATTATTACCAACCGGAAGCGTATGTGCCACAAACCGATACCTACATTGAAAAGGACGCCAGCATCAATGATGAAATCGATAAACTGCGGCACTCTGCCACTTCCTCATTGTTTGAACGAGATGATGTAATTATTATTGCATCCGTTTCTTGTATTTATGGCTTGGGGAACCCGGAAGAATACCGTGAAATGGTTGTGTCCATTCGTACAGGGATGGAAATTGAACGCAACCAGCTGCTCCGCAAACTGGTAGATATCCAGTATGAACGAAATGATATAAATTTCACGCGTGGTACCTTTAGAGTGCGCGGAGATGTAGTCGAAATTTTCCCTGCATCTCGAGATGAACACTGTATCCGTATTGAATTTTTCGGGGATGAAGTTGACCGCATTAGAGAAGTAGATGCGTTGACAGGCGAAGTACTTGGAGATAGAGAACATATTGCTATTTTCCCAGCATCCCACTTCGTTACGCGTGAGGAGAAATTGTTAAAAGCAATAGATAATATTGAAGTAGAACTGAAAGATCAATTAAAACATATGCGAGAAGAAGACAAGCTGCTTGAAGCACAGCGATTAGAGCAACGAACGAATTACGACTTGGAAATGATGCGCGAAATGGGCTTCTGCTCTGGCATAGAAAACTATTCAAGGCATCTTACATTGCGCCCGGCTGGTGTTACACCTTATACATTGCTTGATTACTTCCCGGAAGACTTTCTGCTTGTCATTGATGAAAGTCATGTTACATTGCCGCAAATCCGTGGTATGTATAATGGAGACCAAGCACGCAAAAACGTACTAGTAGAACACGGATTCCGCTTGCCGTCTGCGCTTGATAACAGGCCGCTGAAATTTGAAGAATTTGAGAAACATATTCATAACGCAATTTATGTTTCGGCAACGCCTGGTCCTTATGAATTGGAACATACACCTGAGATGGCTGAACAAATTATTCGCCCGACTGGCTTGCTTGATCCAGAAATCGATGTACGCCCAATTGAAGGCCAAATCGATGACCTAATGGATGAAATTCAAAATAGAATTCAACGGAATGAACGTGTACTCATTACGACGCTTACGAAAAAAATGTCGGAGGATTTAACCGATTATTTAAAAGAGATGGGCATTAAGGTACAGTATTTGCACTCTGAAATAAAAACGTTAGAGCGTATTGAGATTATTCGCGAGCTGCGTGTAGGAACATATGATGTACTAGTCGGTATTAACTTGCTTCGTGAAGGACTAGACATTCCGGAAGTTTCGCTTGTCGCTATTTTAGATGCGGATAAAGAAGGTTTCCTTCGTTCAGAACGTTCTTTAATCCAAACAATCGGTCGTGCTGCTCGAAATGCCAATGGGCATGTCATTATGTATGCTGATCGCATTACAGATTCAATGGCAAAAGCACTCGAGGAAACGGAACGCCGTCGTACAATTCAAATGGAATATAATGAAAAACATAATATTACACCTAAAACTATACAAAAAGAAATTCGTGATGTGATTCGTGCAACACAAGCTGCCGAGGAGCCTGAATCATATCTGACAAAGGCAACCAAAGGCAAAAAGCTTACAAAGGCGGAAAAAATCACATTGCTTGAATCATTAGAGACAGAAATGAAGGATGCTGCAAAAGCGCTTGATTTTGAGCGGGCAGCAGAATTAAGAGACACTATTTTGGAATTGAAGTCGGAAGGATGACCAATTTGAAAAATCAAGAGATTGTAGTACAAGGTGCCAGAGCAAATAATTTAAAAAATATAGATGTGACCATTCCAAGAGACCAATTAGTCGTGATTACTGGTTTGTCGGGTTCAGGGAAATCCTCTCTCGCTTTTGACACGATTTATGCGGAAGGTCAAAGGCGTTATGTTGAGTCGCTGTCATCTTATGCACGGCAATTTTTAGGTCAGATGGACAAGCCGGATGTAGATGCGATAGAAGGCTTATCGCCTGCCATATCAATCGATCAAAAAACAACAAGCCGAAATCCACGTTCAACAGTCGGAACGGTAACGGAGATTTATGATTACCTGCGATTGCTTTTTGCTCGTGTCGGAAAACCAATCTGTCCAAAGCATGGTATTGAAATTACTTCTCAAACCATTGAACAAATGGTGGATCGCATTAAGCAGTATCCTGAGCGTACCAAGCTTCAATTGCTTGCACCCATGATCCAAGGGAGAAAGGGCACACATGTAAAACTTTTAGAGGATCTAAAAAAACAGGGGTTTGTCCGTGCACGAATAGATGGTGAACTCCGCGATTTAGACGATAATATTGAATTAGATAAGAATAAAAAACATACGATTGAAGTGGTCATAGACCGTATCGTTTTAAAAGAAGGCGTCGAGGCACGTATAAGCGATTCATTAGAAACAGCGTTAAGGCTTGCAGAAGGCCGTGTAGTAGTCGATGTGATGGAACATGAAGAATTGTTATTCAGCGAACATCACGCTTGTCCTATTTGTGGCTTTTCAATCGGCGAATTAGAACCGAAAATGTTCTCCTTCAACAGCCCGTTTGGTGCATGTGCAAGATGTGATGGTCTTGGATCTAAACTAGTAGTAGATAAAGAATTAGTCATACCAGACTGGGATTTGACATTGGATGAAGGAGCCATTGCTCCATGGATTCCAACAAGCTCACAATTCTATCCACAATTATTGAAAGCTGTTTGCTACCATTACGGCATCCCAATGGATGTGCCGGTAAAAGAGCTATCAAGTGAACAAATGGATAAGATATTGAATGGATCGGGAAATGATAGCATTCACTTCCACTATGAAAATGAATTCGGAAGCGTGCGAGACCAAAATATTTTCTTTGAAGGTGTGTTAAGAAATGTAGAACGACGCTACAAAGAAACTAGCTCGGATTATGTACGGGAGCAAATGGAAAAATACATGGTACAGCAACCGTGCCCATCATGTCACGGTCATCGTTTAAAACCCGAATCATTAGCTGTAAAGATCAATGGTATGCATATTGGTGAAGTAACAGAGCTATCTGTAAAAGAAGCATTCCAACTATTTAAAGAACTAGAGCTATCGGAAAAAGATATGCAGATTGCCCGGTTGATTTTAAGAGAGATTCAAGAGCGATTAAGCTTTTTAATCAATGTTGGTTTGGATTATCTAACGTTAAACCGTGCAGCAGGCACATTATCGGGCGGCGAGGCACAGCGTATTCGTCTCGCTACTCAAATTGGCTCTCGGTTAACTGGTGTGTTATATATCCTAGATGAGCCGTCAATCGGCCTACATCAGCGCGATAATGACCGTCTGATCGCTACATTGCAAAGCATGAGAGATCTGGGCAACACATTGATTGTTGTTGAGCATGATGAGGATACAATGATGGCCGCTGACTATTTAATCGATGTAGGACCTGGCGCAGGAGCACATGGCGGTGAAATTGTTGCTGCCGGTACACCGCAGGAGGTTATGCATAATCCGCATTCATTGACAGGGAAATATTTAAGCGGCGAGAAATTTATCCCATTGCCGATTGAACGGAGAACCCCTGATGGCCGCTATATCAAGATTAAAGGGGCAAGAGAAAACAATTTAAAAAATGTAAAAGTAGATATTCCATTAGGCGTATTTGTTGCAGTAACTGGTGTTTCTGGATCTGGGAAGAGTACGTTAGTCAATGAAATTCTATACAAAACGCTCGCTCATAAATTGAACCGCGCCAAGGTTAAGCCAGGCGAAGTGAAAGAAATAGAAGGAATCGAGCAGTTAGAAAAAGTGATTGATATTGACCAGTCGCCGATCGGCAGAACGCCACGTTCTAACCCAGCAACATATACAGGGGTATTTGATGATATTCGAGATGTGTTCGCTTCTACAAATGAAGCGAAAGTACGCGGTTACAAAAAAGGACGCTTTAGCTTTAATGTCAAAGGCGGACGCTGTGAAGCGTGTCGAGGAGACGGGATCATCAAAATTGAGATGCATTTCTTGCCTGATGTTTACGTACCATGTGAAGTATGTCATGGCAAACGTTATAACAGGGAAACACTTGAGGTAAAATATAAAGACCAAAATATTTCAGATGTGCTCGAAATGACAGTTGAAAATGGCTTGGAATTCTTCAAAAACATCCCGCGTATTGCTAGAAAGCTGCAAACATTAGTTGATGTGGGATTAGGTTATATCAAACTTGGCCAACCAGCGACTACGTTATCCGGTGGGGAAGCGCAACGCGTTAAGCTGGCATCTGAATTGCATAAACGGTCTAATGGAAAATCCATTTATATATTGGATGAACCGACAACAGGACTTCATGCAGATGATATTTCGCGTCTATTAAAAGTGTTACATCGACTTGTAGAGAATGGCGACACAGTGCTGGTTATCGAACATAATCTTGATGTAATAAAAACAGTTGACTACATTATAGATATGGGACCAGAAGGCGGAGATAAAGGTGGTACTGTTGTTGCTAAGGGAACGCCTGAGCAAGTAGCTGACACAGAAGGTTCATATACCGGATTTTATTTGAACCGTGTATTAGAGCGTGATCGCGCCCGTATGGAAGCATCGCTCGAAAAAGCGCAGAAATAGTATTAGTAAAATGATTAAGATAGTATGAGTGGAAATGGAGATTTATCTGCCATAGAGAGCTAAATAAGCTTTGGTAGGTATATCTCCTTCCGTTATTATGAAACTTTTTGCTAGTGAATTCGTACATGTAGTAAGACGAATAATGGAGGGTGTTATTATGCAAGATGAACGTAAACGAATTTTGGATTTAGTCGAAAAAGGCACAATCACCGCCCAAGAAGCAATCGTACTATTTGAAAAACTTGAGCAGCCATCAAACATGAATCAACAGCCAAACGAAAATAAAGCAACAACTGATAGCAGCAAGACTGCTCCACAGAAAGAATACTTCGAAAATGAGTCGGAAAAAGAGAAGATGACAAGTGACCAGCATGGGGAGCAGACAACTGAACAACGCCAATCTGGCAATGAAGATGAATTCTTTGAAGAAATACGTAAAGACTTCACACAATTTGGAACGAAATTGGTGAATTTAATGAATACTACTTTCTCGAAAGTGAAAGAATTTGATTTTGACAAAGGGTTTATGAGTTCTTCAGCTTCAGAAGAAAAAATAGAAGAGTTACAGAACGCTACGTTTTCTAATATTAGCATTGATATTCCCAATGGTAATATCGAGTTGATTCCAACGAATGAAGAGAGTGCGAAGATTGTATATCGTATTCGACCAACCATTGGGAAAATGTCGGATGACATATTAAAAGAATTCAATCAAGGTGTAGTCAGCAAGGCAGATGATGATACATTACGAATTGTCTCTGCAACAAAAAAACTGCGCCTAGATGCTACTATTTACATTCCGGCAAAAAAATATGATTTCGTCACAATCCGCCAATTCAATGGAGGATTTAAAACAGCTAACATTGACATCGAACAAATAAAAGTCAAAACAATGAATGGTGGTATTGATTTCAAAAATGTTGGTTTCTACCAATTGGAAGCAGAAACTGCCAATGGCGCAATTGACCTACGTGATGTGAAAGGGAAAAAAGCAGAAGTAGAAACAGTCAATGGCCGCATTTATGTCGATGGCAAAATAGAAGAATTAGATGCGAAATCAGCTAATGGCCATGTCGTAGTGACGACTCGTACTGAAAAAGCAAAGAATATCCGTGCACAAACAATTGCTGGTGCAGTGGAAATTTATATACCGAATAATACCTCCCTACAGGGTGAAGTCACTTCAAACTTAGGGAAAGTAGATGTGCGTCTACCGGATATCCAACGACAAAATGAACAAAATCAGTTCTTGCAAAAGAGTGTACAATTCTCAAAAGTAATTGAAGATACACAAACTCTGCTAGTTGAAGGGGAAACAAAAACTGGTTCAGTTATAGTTCGATATAACCTTTAAAAGTTATGGTAAGAAGACTGCTTTAAAAGAAAGCTTTAACGCTTTCTTTTGATGCAGTCTTTTTTTGCACATTAAATAACAAGTAAATAAAAAGAAACACCCAAGTAATAATTCACCTATTTGAAATACACTTGTAATGGTAGACAAATAGTGCCGTGATATAATAGAGTGGAAAATAGTCAAGTTTTACTAAAACATAGGTGGTCTAAATATGATAGAAATGAAGAATGTCTATAAAAAGTACCCCAATGGTATTGTAGCGCTGAATGGGCTCAATATAAGAATTAACCAAGGGGAGTTTGTTTATATTGTCGGTCCGAGCGGTGCTGGGAAATCGACTTTTATTAAGATGATGTATCGGGAAGAAAAAGCGTCATCAGGTGAAATTGTTGTGAATGGCATGAACCTGTCTAATTTGAAGAATAAAGAAGTTCCTTACTTAAGAAGGCAAATCGGCGTAGTCTTTCAAGATTTTAAGCTGCTGCCAAAGCTTACTGTCTTTGAGAACGTCGCATTTGCTCTTGAGGTAATTGAAGAACATCCGGAAAAAATACGGAAACGTGTGATGGATGTGTTGGATTTAGTGGGCTTAAAAAAGAAAGCGAGAATGTTTCCGGATGAATTATCGGGTGGCGAGCAACAACGCGTGTCGATTGCGAGATCCATTGTCAATTTACCAAAAGTAGTAATTGCCGATGAACCGACCGGAAACCTAGACCCTGATACATCTTGGGAGATTATGAGTTTATTTGAAGAGATTAATGCAAGAGGGACAACCATTATAATGGCGACGCACAATCGAGAAATCGTTAATAATATGAGACGTCGTGTTGTTGCCATTGAAGGCGGACTAATTGTTCGTGATGAACGAGGAGGTGATTACGGCTATGAAATTTAACACCTTGTCGCGTCATTTACGAGAAAGCTTTAAATCAATTGCCAGAAATGGATGGATGACATTTGCTTCTGTCAGTGCCGTCACCGTAACCCTATTGCTTGTAGGAGTATTTATGGTGATTATGATGAACTTAAACAAAGTTGCCGATGATCTGGAAAACGATGTGGAGATCAAAGTACTCATCGATTTACAAGCAAATGAAAAAGATGAAAGCAATCTGCAAGATCAAATTAAGAACCTGCCAGGGGTAGAATCAATACGCTATTCATCAAAAGAGAGTGAATTAAGCGGTTTAGTGAAAGACTTTGGTAATGATTTAAGTTTATTTAAACAAAGCAATCCATTGCGAAATGTTCTTTATGTCAAAGCATCCAACCCTCAACAGACAGCGAAAATCGCTAAACAAATTGATAAGATGGATGGTACATATGAAGCGCTATACGGAAAAGGGAAAATCGAGAAGCTCTTCAATGTGTTAAACACAGGTAGAAATGTGGGGATTGTACTCATCATTGCCTTATTGCTGACTGCAATGTTCCTAATTTCGAATACTATCAAAATTACTATTTTTGCTCGAAGTAAAGAGATTGAAATCATGAAACTTGTAGGTGCTACGAACTGGTTTGTACGCATTCCTTTCTTACTAGAAGGGATTTGGCTAGGTATTTTAGGATCGATTATTCCGATTATAGTTGTTACGCTTGCGTATGCAAATATCCATAGTGCGCTAGCGCCAAGATTAAAGGGAGAAGTGTTCGAATTGCTAAGCGTTTCTCCATTTATCATTGAAATAGATGCATTGATATTAGTAATGGGCGTAATCATCGGTATGTGGGGAAGTTTTATGTCTGTACGTAAATTCTTAAAAGTGTAAGTAAAGCCATAAATGTGCAATGTTGAGAGAGAAAGAATATCAGGGGGATTCGTGGTTGAACATGAAATCAAGGGCCTTAAAAGCTTTACTATGTACCACAATCGCATTTGCTCTAGTATGGCCAACGATAAAGGTGCATGCAACATCTATCAAGGACTTAAATAGTAAACAGCAAAGAATGGACAAAGAAAAAAGTGAAATCCATTCAAAACTAGATGCAAAAACTTCTGAGATTAATCAACATCAAGCAACAATTGAGAATTATATGGACCAAATCGCTAGCCTTGATCGTAAACTTACTAAAACTGATTTGAAAATTGGTTCCGTGCTTGCGAAAGAACACAAGATGTCTAAAGCAATCAAACAATTAAGTGTATCGGTTGAAAGCATGCAGCAAACAATCAATCAACGTTCTGAATTGCTTGATAATCGTGCAAGGGCTCTTCAAGAAAACAATGGGAGTTTAAGCTATGTGACCCTTGTCTTACAATCACAAAGTTTAGGTGATTTTATTGACCGTGTGGGTGCTGTGAATACATTATTACAAGCAGATCGCCAAATTTTACGAGAACAACGCGACAAAAAGGAGCGTTTGGAAGAGAAACAGGCTGAGCTTGATGGGAAAGTAGAGAAGAAAAAAATCTACCGTGAACAATTAGAATTGCTTCGTAAATCGTATGATGAACAAATAATAGATAAAAATGGTATAATCGACAAACTGGAAGCAGAACAAAAAAAGCTGCAAACAGGGAAGAGACTCCTTGAAAAGGAATACTCAGAAGCTGTCACGATGAGTGAAAATGTGAAAAGAGAGATTGAAGAAGAACAGCAAAGACTAGCAAACCTAGCAGCACAAATGTCCTCTACGTCAAATGCAGCTACTTCGGCTGCTTCTCAAATGGAGACGGGCGAACTGCCCGAGGTCACGTTTGGAACATGGACAAAGCCGGCTGTAGGGCGGCTGACATCCAATCACGGTTGGCGGGATTTAGGTGAAGGTGCAGAATTTCACTATGGTATTGATCTTGCGAATAAAGAGGGCACCCCTGTAGTAGCAGCCTCCGATGGAGTAGTGTTTCGTGCTAGTCCCTTGTCTACCTACGGCAATGTGATCATGATGACACATTCCATTGAAGGACATATCTTTACGACAGTTTATGCACATTTAAGCCAATATAAGGTATGTGTTGGCGAAAGGGTTCATAAAGGCCAGGTGATTGGCTATATGGGGCATACAGGCCGCGCATACGGCAGCCACCTCCATTTTGAAATCCATACAACACCATGGGAAGGGCAAAAAGTAGGAGCGGTCAATCCTTTGCGGTATATATCATTTTAAACATAATGAATTGGTTGCTGGCTAATTAGCCGGCAACTTTTTTTATTTCCACCGTATCTATTCACACAGCATTCATAGCTTTTCAAATTAGATTGTGATAGCATTTTTAGTATGGTAACAAGCATAAATTCTTATAGATATGCAAAGCTGGAGGCGAAAAAGTGAAAAAGAAAGTTTTCGGTTTGCTGCTAGTCGCGGCATTAATTGTTTTTGCGCTCACGAACTTTTTAAAGTCGAAAATAACAGAAGCAGAAAAAATCGACACCTCATACACACAAGTAGAAACAAAAGAAGTAGAAGAGAGTGGAGTAGAAATCAGTCAATATGCTCCTGATTTTACGCTTAAGACTCTCGAAGGGAAAAAAGTGAAGCTATCAGATTATCGCGGCAAAAAAATAATCCTGAACTTCTGGACAACATGGTGTCCACCATGTAAAGAAGAGATACCACAAATGGAGAAGTATTATAAAAGCTTGAATAAAAAAGATAATGTAGAAATATTAGCGGTCAATTTGACTAGTGCTGATAAAAGTAAAGAGTATATTAAAGAGTTTGCCGAATCGTACGATATCACATACCCTATCTTATTAGATAAGAAAGGGGAACAGCAAAAGCAGTACGAAATAGTTAACATTCCTACAACCTATTTCATTAACGAAAAAGGACAAATTAAGCAGATAATTAAGGGTCCAATGGATAGGAAAATGATGGAATATGCAATGAGTTCCCTAAAATAATTTCAAAACATGTCCACCATTTTAGTTTTATTTCAGGACTCTCTCTCATATAGTGCAAAGATATGGGAGGGACTGAGATTAATGCGAAAATGGTGGCTTTATTTATTTATTAGTGTATTGGTATGCGGAGGGATTTTCTATTTCATGAAGTCCCAAAAAACAAAAGAAGCAGTGAAGGCTGAATCAACGACTTTAGAACCTGTTGGAGAAGCATATCAATTAATTCGCCAAGAGTCGGTTCATAGTACAACGGAAAAACAATTGGTTGAAGGCGCGATTACAGGTATGGCGGGCGCTTTGAAGGATCCATACAGCACCTACTATACAAAAGAAGAAGCAAAAATGCATAAGGAACAATTATCTGATGAACGTGTAGGGATAGGAGCAGAGATTACCCAAAGCCAAGGCCGGTTTATTGTCGTGTC
Organism: Rummeliibacillus stabekisii; assembly: GCF_007988965.1. Lineage (GTDB taxonomy): Bacteria > Bacillota > Bacilli > Bacillales_A > Planococcaceae > Rummeliibacillus > Rummeliibacillus stabekisii. The sequence continues at coordinate 1,005,783 of NZ_BJVD01000001.1, read as the reverse complement.
GCCAATGAAAGGGTCACCAGCTGAGAAAGCTGGGCTTAAACCTTATGACGAAATCGTCCAAATAGATAAGCAAAGGGCAGAAGGAAAGTCATTAACTCAATTGCTTGCACTTATAAGGGGCGATGAGGGTACAACCCTTACCATGACAGTATTTAGGCCTTCAGAAAACCGACATGTAGATATCAAAATTACAAGAGGAGCAATTGCGCAAACATCTGTCAAAAGCAAGCTCATTGGAGTAAAAGACAAAAATATTGGTTATATTGCTATTTCTGTTTTTGGTGAAAAGACGGCAGAAGAATGGTACCAGCAAACAAGCGAACTAATGAAAAATAATATTCAAGCTTTAATCATTGATGTAAGAAGCAACCCTGGCGGATATCTCAAAAGTGTCGCACAAGTTATTGGAAGTGTCGTTAAACCGGATTCTACTTTCGCCTACATGGAAGATGCGATGGGCAATCAAGAGCCTTTAAAAGTCGCAAAAGATGATCTTGCGTTTGATTATGATGAAAAGTTAAAACAGCTGCCGATGGTCCTGCTGCAAGATGAGGGAAGTGCCTCTGCGAGTGAAGTGTTAAGTGGAGCGTTAAAAGAGTTAGATCGAGCAATGATTATTGGTGTTAAAAGTTTTGGAAAAGGCACTGTACAAGAAACTTGGCCATTATCTAATGGGGGCGAATTGAAGCTTTCCACGAATAAATGGCTGACGCCAAAAAGGGAATGGATTCATGGCAAGGGTATTCAAGCTGGAGTTGAAGTGGAACAAAATCCCCTATTTCATATGAAATTGCCACCAATCGTAGGGAAATTTAAAGAAGGAGATTTTGCAGATGATATCCAATCCATCCAAGAAGTATTAAAAACACAGGGCTACCAAATTAGCCGATTGGATGGGTATTATGACAAATCCACAGCAAAAGCTGTCCAACAGTATAGTGATAAACACAATCTGTCCGGCAAAAGTGAGATGAATGAGGAATTCTTAACAACCTTGCGTGAAGAGATGGTTCAATATAGAGAGAAAGAAGAAAATGATACGCAGCTCCAAATGGCGATTAGCTATATTAATCAAAAATTGAAATAGATGAGAAAGCCCTGTAGGTGAGCAGTCATGCTCGACCGCTTCCTACAGGGCTAATCTTGCAATTCATGAGCCAGAAAGTGAAGAAGAGAAAACTATTGCTTTTCACCGCTAATACATTCCCTAATATAAGATAAATGGTACATAATCATTAAAACACTTCGTTTTCAATCGGCTGTTTGATACAATGAAAGCACCATTATATTAACTGCCGGAGAATGAAAGGTGATGCAAAACGTATGTACATAGATGTAATCATGGAAATTATCAAAGGCATCGGCCGTTTCTTTTTAAATCCTTTATTATATATAGGAATCTTATTCGCTATTTTAATTGGCTATCAGCGTGTAAAATCAGAACGGAAATCCTTTAAGACACGAATTTTTTGGGGATGGTCTGAGACAATCCTTATGATGAAAGAAGGCTGGTTGCCTGGGGTTATCATCTCAGCCATAAGCTTAATCGTAGGATTAACAGTTCCCATTCAATTTATTGTAATCAGTGCAGTCGTCGGCGTTATTTTAATCGCTGTTTTTTATTATCATGCAGCATCTGCTGTTTATCCACTTGGCATAGCATTTGTTATCTTATGGTATACATATATTACAGATGGCTCTTGGCACTTCTTGAAATGGGATGTGACAAGTCATTCTATGCATGTCGGTATGTTAAGTACGATTCCTATATTAATTGGGCTTGTGCTGGTCGCGGAAGGTGCTCTTGTAGTGAAGAACGCTGCTAAACTGGCTTCACCAAGAATATTAAAGTCTGAACGAGGTTTACCATCCGCTATCTACCTTGCCAAACGATTGTGGATGCTGCCTATTTTCTTCGTCATTCCGAGTGGAGCGATTCACGAATATGTTCCATATTGGCCGCAGTTTACGCTAGGAAGCAATACATTCTCACTAATTCTTGTACCGTTTGTCATTGGTTTCCAACAGAGATCAAGAAAGTTGTTGCCGGTACACTTTTATCCACAAGTAGGGAAAACAATCGAGATACTGGGCCTGCTTGTCTTAATTGAAGGAATTATTGCATACTTCTTTCCAATCATGGGAGTCGCAGCAGTATTTGTCGGTATAATTGGACGTATTTTTATTTCAATCCTATATTCATTAAGTGAACGCCATGGTACCTATGCCGTAACGCCCAAAGATAATGGTGTGATGGTTGCGGGTGTTTTGCCGGATTCCCCAGCTGCAGCTATGGGCATTCAAGTGGGTGAATGCATTCGTAAAGTCAATGGCATTCCGGTCTCAAATGAAGAAGAATTATATGAAGCGCTCCAAATAAATGCGGCTCATTGTCGACTAGAAGTGGTTGACCAGGACGGAGAAGTTCGATTAAGGCAGCATGTCATTTATCGTCATGACCACTATCGAATTGGCTTGCTAGTAGTTCGATAGAAGACACATTGTAAGCAGAAGATTAAGCTAGAGTTAATTCTTAAAACTAGCATATATATAAATAGAAACATATCTATTATGACGGTTGCTGTCTGAAAGGACAGGCCGTCTTTTTGTATTTTGGAGAACAACATTTTGTCGAAATTAAGGCAATCCTTTTGTCTCTCACCCCTGTACAAAGTGTTGTATAATAATTGGACTACCCCCTATTAAGTTCAACGGGTAAATGTATGTCGAAAATAGCAAAAAAGTTTCAACTGAATCGTAACGCAACTTATAAATGGCTATATTAGTCTTAACTATAAAAGTAAGATTTGTCGAAAGGGGCAATGACCGTGCCTGAATGGTTATCCATTGAGAAATTTCAGCTGCTTGCACAACATTATCGTTTAATTGGGACTCTACTAGCTATAGCCTTGCCATTCTTAGAGGCTTTTTTGCCGTTTTTGCCATTAGCTGCATTCGTGGTGGCGAATGCTAGCGCCTATGGATTATGGTGGGGATTTTTATTTTCGTGGGCAGGCGCAGTGTTAGGGGCTTACTCTGTATTTATTATTATCCGAAAGTTTGGCAGAAGCAAAATCCTGCGCTTTATTTCAAATCGTTCTGCTGTTCAAAAGCTTATACATTGGGTTGAATACCAAGGGTTCACCCCATTATTAATATTGCTTTGTTTTCCTTTCACCCCATCAGCTATTGTCAATGTGGTGGCGGGCTTATCCAAGCTTAAAAAGAAGAATTATTTAGTCACGGTGATGCTGGCAAAGCTGGTGATGATCTTTATTATTAGTTGGATAGGCTCAGATTTGCAAGCACTCATTACAAATCCTGTTAGGACAGGCTTGATTGTCGTCGTTCTGGTTCTCTTATGGTGGGGAGGAAAGCATGTCGAAGCGCGAATGAACAATAAAATGAAAGCAGAAATGAGAAATTCATCTAAATATGAGCATAAATAGAACGCTAGTTCGCATTGTGCTATAATAAAGGAAAAGAAAGCGGGGGTTATGTATGTCACTGCGATTCATTACAGGCAGATCTGGATCGGGCAAAACAGCCCTGATTCAACAAGAAATTGTGGCGAAAGTGGAAGAGCAGCCAATTGGTTCGCCGATTTTTTTAATTGTGCCTGATCAGATGTCATTTTCAGCCGAGAGAGATATGACACACGAATATAGCATTAAAGGGCTTATTCGTGCACAAGTCACAACCTTTAAACGACTGGCATGGCGTGTTCTACAAGAAACAGGTGGGATTAGCCGCAAAGAAGTCAATGGCTTTGGCTATCGAATGCTGATCCGGAAATTGTTGGACCAACACAAAGAAGAATTTGCTCTGTTTAAGAAAGCTGCTGATAAACGGGGATTTACAGCTGAAATGGAGTCATTGCTAAAGGAATTTAGCAGATATAGTTTGGATAGTACAGCGCTAACAAATCTAATGGCTAGTTTTGCAGATGTAGATGCGCCTAAAACGCTACAGGATAAAATGCATGACTTACATTTGCTTGTAGGGGCAATAGAAGAATCATTGGGCACGACGTATGTTGATAGTGAGGGCTACTATCCATTGTTAGCGTCACAGCTGGGAAAATCACTTGCTATCCAACAGGCGGACATTTATATAGATGGCTTTACGGCATTTACTACACGAGAGTTAGAAGTCGTAGAGGAATTGCTAAAAACAGCGCGCCGCGTAACGGTTGTTTTACCAATGGAGTCTATTGCAGATGCAGAAGATGAGCATGCATTGTTCTATCAATCTTCAAGAACGTGCGCTAAATTAATTGAAATAGCGCAGGAAAATGGCGTTGAATTAGAACCGACTATCCATCAAAGAGAGCAACACAGATTTCAGACGGCTGATTTACGACATTTAGAAAGTCAGTTTGATGCATTCCCAGCACTTCAACAAGAGAGCGATGGCAGTGCGGAGATCATTGAAGCATCTAATCGTCGGGCAGAAGTTCATGCTGTTGCCCGAAAAATTCATGGGCTTGTCCATGAGGATGGCATGCGTTATCGTGATATGGCAATTCTTTATCGCCAACAAGATGTCTATGATCCCCTAATCCACACGATCTTTCCTCAATATGATCTGCCATACTTTGTTAGCCAAAAAAAGCCGATGCTTCATCATCCGCTGATTGAATTAAGCCGATCAGCTTTGGAAGCTATCCAATCTGGCTGGCAGTATGAGCCTATTTTCCGTGCCGTCAAAACAGATTTATTTTTCCCAATGAATGCAGAAAAGCAAATATGGCGAGAAAGAGCGGACTTACTTGAAAATTTTGTTTTGGCAAAAGGTATATACGGAAAACGCTGGTTTGAAGATGATCGCTGGCTCTATAAAAAATATCGCGGTCTGGAATTATATACGGCCAATCAAACAGACGAAGAACGAGCGTATCAACAGGAGATAGAATTGGTACGTGAAAAAATACGTGTCCCATTGAAAGCATTAGAAACGGAATTGCAAGAAGCCGTTACTGGAAGAGATATCGCCACAGCCATTTATCGTTTCATGGAGACGCTAGAAGTATTTGATAAGCTGCAAACGTTAAAGGACTATGAAATTGAAAAAGGACGTTTACTGGAAGCAAGTGAGCATGAACAAGCATGGAAAAATTGGGTGGATATCCTAGACCAGTTTGTTCTTCTTTTTGGCGATCAGCCTATGAATTTAGAAGAAGCCTTTGAGATTTTAGATGAAGGCTTTGATACATTGGAGTTCTCAAGAATTCCGCCTTCTATAGACCAAATAACAATAGCATCAGCTGATATAGCTCGTTTAACACATGTTAAGGCAGTTTTTGTGATTGGCGTAAATGATGGTGTGTATCCAAAACGGCTTGATTATGAAGGGATATTGGCAGACAGCGAACGTGAGTGGTTTTCAAGACTTGGGCATGAAATCGCACCAACCTCTAAAACTCGCTTGTTAGAAGAAGAATTTATCACCTATCATGCATTTACTATGCAATCCCATCGTTTGTTTGTTTCTTATGCGATGGCTGATGAAGAAAGCAAGGCACTGCTACCGTCTTTGTATATCAAACGCTTGGAAGATCAACTGAAAAACATACGTAAAACAATGGCGCTTATTGATCCGACCGAATCGACTGAGGCTTTTGATATTATGTCATATATTGTGCATCCGCGTACGTCGCTTGCGTATTTAATGAAAGGACTACGGATGCAACAGGAGCATGGAGAGTTAAGTCCTGAATGGTTAGCGCTTCAACAGTATTATGAGAAGGATCCTTATTGGAGAACCATTTTAGAGCGCTTAAAGCGTCCATTAAAAACGCATGGGCAGGCTGAACCTTTAACACCTGAAATGACAGAGTCCCTTTATGGATCTACATTAACTTCCAGTGTATCGCGAATAGAGAAGTTTTATCGCTGTCCATTCTCCCATTTTTCAATGTATGGATTAAATCTGGAGGAAAGAGCAGAGTATCGCTTAGAAACACCTACAATTGGCGATCTTTTTCATGCTGCTTTGAAATGGATTAGTGAAGAAACGGATCGTCTGCATCTCTCATGGAGCCAATTAACGAATGAGCAATGTGCGCATTTAGCTAAAAAAGCTGTTGAAGAAATATCGCCACTTTTATATCACCAAATTTTATTAAGCAATGCACGCTACCGCTATATTGCTCGAAAGTTGACCTATATCGTACAACGTACACTGCAATCGCTAAGCCAGCATGCAAGAGTGTCGGGCTTTAAACCCATTGCGATTGAAGCAGCTTTTGGGCCGAATGAGCCTTTGCCACCACTTGTTATTCAGTTGGACAACAATAAGAAAATGCAAATGCGCGGCCGAATTGACCGTGTGGATGCAACAACCATTGACGGTAAACCGTATATACGCGTTGTCGATTATAAATCATCTGCCCGCAAGCTGGATTTAAATGAAGTTTACTATGGACTATCTTTACAGATGCTGACATACCTAGATGTGGCCATTACGAATTCAGAGGAATGGCTTCCGGTCCATGCCGAAGCTGGCGGCGTTCTTTATATTCATGTTCACAACCCAATGCTAAGCGCATCTAATAGCTTATCAATAGAAGAAGCCGAAACTGAGCGTTTAAAGGAATTTAAAATGCGTGGCCTATTATTAAATGATTCTCAATCAATCCTTGCGATGGACGAAAATCTTGCTGAGAGTGGAGGATATTCCAAGGTCGTGCCTGTTTATGTCAAAAAAGACGGCAATGCATCTCCCGGTATGTCATCCATCATAGCGCCAGATGATATGAGTTCACTTACACACTTTATTCGGAGTAAGCATAAAAAGGCAGGCCAGGAAATTCTGGAAGGCAAAACGGACATAAGCCCATTCAAGATGAATCAGCGTACCGCATGCGAGTTCTGTTCATTTAAAAGTGTATGTCAATTTGATACAACAGACCCAGCGCAGCATTATCGCCAATTATCGCTGGATAAGCCTGAACAAGTAATTGAAAAGATACGAAAGGAGAGTGGTCACGATGACCTCAGCCATACCTAAAAAGCCGGACGATGCGACATGGACGGACGAACAGTGGAAAGCCATATGGGCAACTGGACAAGATATCCTAGTCTCTGCAGCAGCAGGGTCAGGTAAAACGGCAGTATTGATTAATCGGATGATTGAGAAAGTCATTTCAGCTGACCATCCCATTGACGTTGATCAGCTGCTTGTCGTTACATTCACAAATGCATCTGCGGCAGAAATGAGACATCGTATGGCCGATGCGCTTGAGAAGGAAATTAAGAAAGACCCTACTTCTAAGCATTTGCGCAGGCAATTAAGTCTGATTAATAAAGCGCAGATTTCTACACTGCATTCGTTTTGCTTAAATATCGTGCGGCAATATGCATATTTACTGAACATAGACCCAGGTTTTCGCATTGCAGATGAAACAGAAGCAGCATTGCTAAAGGATGATATTCTCGCGCAAGTGCTAGAAGCGGCCTATGACGGTGAATATGCAGAGCGTGTCTACCGATTAGTGGATAGTTTTACATCCGATCGAGATGACCAGGCGATTGAAGTGCTCATTTCTAAGTTATATGAAATGTCTCGCGTCAATCCAGAGCCATCTAAATGGCTTTTGGCCTTGCCAGAGCAATATGCCATTGCAGATGATGCTGTTGTAGATGATTTGCCTTTCATTCCATATGTGAAAAAGGCCATTTTGCATGATATTGATGGGGCCATCCACATTGCCCAAGAAATCCGTCAGCTTGCACTGTTGCCAGATGGGCCTTATGCATACGGGGAAACAGCAGAAAAAGATTTAGTGCTGCTTCAAGAGGCAAGAGCTCTTGTTAGTGAGAGAAGCTGGCAGGAGGCTCATTCATTCTTCCAAAAGGCTAAACTAGACAGAGCGAAAGCCCAAAAGAAGGGTAGCTGTGATGAAGAACTGCTAGAAATGGCAAAAGCGAAACGTAAGCAAGTAAAAGAAATGTTTGAAAAGCCAGTTGAAAAGTATTTTCAGCGTTCTCCAGAAAGGCTGCTTGATGAAATTCGCTTTATGAAGCCGATGATTGCAACGTTGGTAGAGCTGGCTTTACAATTTAGCGAAATGTATGGAGCAGCTAAAAGCTCAAAGGGATTAGTAGACTTTTCAGATTTAGAACACTACGCATTAGCTATTTTAACGGAAGACGTGGATGGCGAAATGGTGCCTTCATCGGTTGCACTTGATTATCGGGCCCATTTTAAAGAAGTGTTAATTGATGAATACCAAGATGTCAATTTTCTTCAAGAGACCATCCTACAGCTCATCAAAACAGGTGAAGCATCAAACGGCAACATGTTTATGGTCGGTGATGTGAAGCAGGCCATCTATCGATTCCGCTTAGCAGAACCAACTCTATTTCTTCATAAGTATCTAGCTTACAATGAGGGGGAGAATTCAGGCCTCCGTATAGACTTGAACGCTAACTTCCGTAGTCGTCCACAGGTGTTGCATGGAACGAACTATGTTTTTAAACAAATCATGGGCGAGGAAGTAGGAGAAGTGGTTTATGATGAAGCTGCCGCTTTAAAACCACAAGCACCTTATGCCGAAAAAGAAATGCCAATTGAATTGGCTATTTTATATACCGAAGAGAATGAGGATGAAAGCGGTTCGCAAGCATCCGAGGAAGAAGAGTTAAAGAAATCCCAGCAAGAAGCTAGATTTATGATTAAAGAAATTAGACGCATGATGGATTCAGGTATGACAGTAATGGATCCGTGGACCAAAAAAGAAAGACCCATCGAGTATAGGGATTTTGTCATTCTAATGCGTTCAATGACTTGGTCTGCAGATTTGGTGGATGAGTTTAAGGCAGCGGAGATCCCATTGTATGCGGAGATTTCAAAAGGTTATTTTGAAGCACTTGAAGTCATGATTATGTTAAACACCTTAAAAACAATCGATAATCCTTATCAAGATATTCCGTTTGTATCGGTTTTAAGAGCACCTTTTGTGGGTCTTACTGAAAATGAATTGGCCAAAATTCGCCTTGCACAACCGAAGGCATCATTCTACGAAGCGCTTAAACAATTCGTGCGTAGTGAAGGAGCCGGGTTAAACGCCACTACTGCCTCGAAGTTACAGCGTTTCTTATTGCAACTAGAGGATTGGCGAGATTTGGCGAGACGCGGATCTCTGGCTGATTTGATATGGCGCGTTTATATGGATACAAATTATTATGAGATGGTCGGAGCTATGTCAAATGGCAAGCAAAGGCAGGCGAATCTCCGTGCGTTACATGATCGGGCTATAGCTTATGAAAAAACGTCATTCCGAGGTCTTTTCCGCTTCTTACGTTTTGTAGAGCGCATGCGGTTGCGGGGAAATGACTTAGGAACTGCTAAAGCTATCAGTGAGAAGGAAAATGTTGTTCGTCTCATGACCATCCATTCATCTAAAGGCCTAGAGTTTCCTTTTGTTTTTGTAGCAGGGCTTGGCCGTGAATTTAATAAAATGGATTTCCATTTGCCTTACTTATTTGATCAAGAATTTGGCTTAGCTGTGAAGATGATTGATCCAGAAAAGAGAATCCAGTACACATCTCTGCCTTTCCTTGCGATGGTAGAAAAGAAAACACTAGAAATGAAATCAGAAGAGATGCGTATTCTGTATGTAGCTATGACAAGGGCGAAGGAGAAGCTTTTCTTACTTGGAACGATTAAAGATTGGGAGAAAGCGAAGAAACAGTGGACGGATTCTGCACAGCTGCCAGATGGAGAAATGCTTCCAGACTACCTTCGCGCAAAAGCAAAAAGTTATTTAGATTGGATCGGACCGGCATTTGCAAGACATCCTCATTTCAAAGGAGAAGAGGTAGGGACAGAACAATCTCAATGGAAATTAAATGTTTTGCATGTGAATGATTTATATGAAACTGAGGTAGAGAAAGTAGAAGAAGAAAAAGAATCTTTACCAGAAGCGGAAGTAAATCCGGCAATGGTGGCAGAGATTGAAAGACGCTTTGACGAACCTTACGCATATGAACGAGCGATTGCTAAACGTTCCAAAACATCTGTCAGTGAATTAAAGAGACTGCAGCAGCTACAATCACAAGAAGAGCCAGAGCTATTTACGAGCAGCACGCCAAATCAGCAAAGAGTAGCACAAAGGCCTGCATTTTTACAGCAGCAATCACTGACAGCAGCAGAAACGGGGACAGCTATCCATACAGTGATGCAGCATATCCCAAAAGAAGGTCTTCATAGCGAAGAAACGGTACGCAGGTTTGTGGATTCTTTAGTGGAGCGCCAACTGTTAACAGAAGAAGAAGCGAAAGCTGTGAAACCGAACAAGATTATCGACTTCTTTAAAAGTGAAACAGGCATCCGCTTTATGAATGCGCAAGAGCTTCATCGAGAAATGCCTTTTACGCTAAGTCTTGCAGACAATGAGGGAGATACGCAGGTTGTGCAGGGGGTAATCGACTGCCTGTTAAAGGATGCAACCGGAAAGTGGATTTTGCTCGATTATAAAACGGATCGGCTTTTGCCCCATATGCAAACAATAGAGGGCTTGCGTACTGAAATGGTTAAGCGATATGAAGTGCAGCTTTCACTCTATAAAAAAGCAATAGAAGAGATATTGAAGATTGAAATAGCGGAGAAAGTGATTTACGCATTTAATGCTAATCACTCTATACAATTATAGGAGGAATAGACGTGCAGAGTACCCCAACGGCGACCAAAGAGAGAGTCGCTACCATAGATATTCTGCGAGGGGTCAGTTTACTTGGCATTCTTCTCGTAAATATGTTTGCATTCAGTACGCCAGTACCATATGTAGATTTAAAGACGTATTTTTCAACGCCGCTTGATATTTCATATCATAAATGGTTGGATATTCTCGTGCAGGGCAGTTTTTATCCGCTTTTTGCCATGTTGTTCGGCTATGGTCTTGCGATGCAACAGGAAAAGGCGGAAAGGCTAGGAAACAGTTTTTATAAATTGAGCGTAAAACGTTTGGTGGTGCTATTCATCATCGGTTTGCTTCATGTACTGCTTCTTTGGTGGGGAGATATTTTAATGATGTATGCTTTCTGCGGACTTATTGCCATTAGCTTGATTCGTATGAAGCCCCAGTTTTTATTAGCGATTGGTTTGCTATTTTACGGAGCAATAAATGGTTTGGTAGCTTTATTGGCATATATCGCCTCATTAGTTAAAGCTTCATCCGACACATTTGAATACGCGGATATACAAGCTGTTCAAAGTGCGATTAAAGCTTATGGGAGCGGTTCTTGGATGGATGCGTTCCAGCAGCGTTTAACAGATGCGAGCGTACAATTTTCTCCTTCTATGTGGATTATGTCCTTGTTCACCATACTACCTTTCATGTTAATTGGAGCCGCGGCGGCTAAATGGAAGTTAATAGAAAGTGCGAAGAGTCATCTATCTAAGTGGTTTGTGGCTGCGGTCGTGCTCATTGTACTTGGAATTATTTTAAAAATGTTGCCTTATACAATGGATCGCACTTATTTTCTAGATAGCATTCAAATGCAATTCGGTGGACCGCTTTTAGCTGTTGGATATGCTAGTGCTATCATTCTTATTTGTTGCATTCCTTATGTAACGAAGATTTTATTGCCTTTTGCGATGGCAGGGAGAATGTCATTAACTGTTTACTTATTAGAATCCCTTGTTTGTACACTTATTTTTTATTATTTTGGATTAGGGCTTTATGGAAAATTAGGTCTTGATACAATCACCTGGTTAGCGCTTGGAATATATGCGATTTTAGCAGTTTTTTCTATGTTCTGGTTATTGATTTTTCGCCAAGGACCACTAGAAAGTCTATGGAAACGTATTACGTATGGAAAGATTAGCGAAAAAAGAGGAAATATTTAAGTAAATGTTGTATGATGGGTAAAAAAAGGAGTGCTACATTTATGAAAATTCTTTCTTTTCGTTATAATGATCAATTGGGCTTTGGTCCAAAGGTGAAAAAAGAAGAAGCAGTTTGGGATGTACTTGCGATTCAGGAAGAGCTACAAGTTCTGCCTTCGTATGCTAAAACAATAGTAGAAGGCATGACGAATGGCTTTGAATTTGTGGAGCAAACACGCAAACTAGTAAGAGCTGCTGAAGAATCAGAGAACCCAGCTCACTTTAAATATAGCTTTAATGATATTGAGTGGTTGGCGCCTATACCGCGTACTACTAAAAATATTATTTGCGTTGGCAAAAATTATAATGAGCATGCAAAAGAAATGGGTGCAGCAGAAGCTCCTGAGGATATTGTCGTATTTACAAAAGCGCCGACAGCTATTGCTGCTGACGAACAAACTTTGCCTATACATGCAAATGTAACATCTCAATTGGATTATGAAGGTGAACTAGCTGTTGTGATTGGCAAAAAGGGAAAAGACATACCGAAAAACCTAGCCTTTGATTATGTGTTTGGCTATACGATTGCCAATGACATTACTGCACGAGATTTACAGGGAAAACATAAGCAATTTTTCTTAGGCAAAAGTTTAGATGGCTCTTGCCCAATGGGACCTTATTTGGTGACGAAAGATGAATTACCTAATCCGCAGAATTTAACTGTTGTGACAAAGGTAAATGACGAAGTACGTCAAAATGGTACAACCCTAGATATGATGCACACTGTTGAAGATTTAATAGTAGAGATTTCTAGATTAGTAACGTTAGAACCTGGAGATGTTATTTTGACTGGCACTCCTGCAGGCGTCGGTAAGGGTATGAATCCGCCGCAATACCTGAAAGCAGGAGATGTGGTGAAAGTATCAATCGAAGGAATCGGCACTTTGGTAAACAGTTTTGAATAACGAAGCTGACATGTGTAGCCCTTTTAATCTACATTATTGAAATAATTATGTCAGAATTAAGAATAAGACCGATGGAATCTATTATCCATCGGTCTAAAATTTGTATAGTACATAACAAATTTGGTAGGATAAATAAGACAATAACTATTTGGGGGAAAATACGAAATGATACACTTACATTTTACATCGGTTATTATAGCAGTCATTTTATTCTTCGTAGCTGTTATGATGCAAAACGGCTCTAAAGGCCAAAAAATCACACATATGATTTTACGTGTATTCTACATTTTAATCATTATTTCTGGTGGCATAGTATTTAGTGATCAAATGGCAGGCCCTATGGCAATGGAATACGGATTAAAACTATTGGGCGGATTACTTGTAATCGGCATGATGGAAATGGTCCTAGTTCGCAAACAAAAATCAAAATCTACAGGCGTACTTTGGGCGCTCTTTATTATCTTCCTTGTATTCACTGTATATATGGGAGCACATTTGCCATTAGGTTTCCTTCATATCTAAAAGGCAGTAGATTAAAGCACACATTCTGTAAGAATGTGTGTTTTTTTCTGTCAAAGGACATTCACAACTTTGTTGAAATTACAGAAGGATTACATTTTTTTTGCAAGTACGTATGGAGAGATTGTTATTCGTTTGTTAAAATTATGTTGGACAGTTCTATAGAGGAGGACTTCGAGTTGAATGTAAAATGGATTAGTACTGCAGTTGCATCCATATTGCTGGCCACGGCAATTGGCACAGCCCCGGCAGTATCTGCGAAAGAAGAGACACCCCAAATTCAAAATGAAAGTATTTATGATGTATTAATAGACCGATTTTTCGATAAAAATGTAGAGAATGATTATAATATTAATGCAAAAGATCCAAAAGCTTTTCATGGTGGAGACTTTGATGGGATCGCTACTAAGCTTTCATATTTTCAAGATTTAGGTTTTACCATGCTTTCATTAGGTTCTGTTTTTTCATCCGAAACATATGATGGACAAGCCGTTGTAGATTACAATAAAATTGAGCGCCATTTCGGTACAGGCAAAGAATTTTCATCATTAATTGGAACTTTGCATAAAAACCATATTAAAACGATGGTAGATTTTCCGATTAACAATGTAAGTAAAAATCATGCATGGGTATTAGAAAAAGGCCATCAAGACTGGTACGAGCTAGCAAATTCTGACCGCATCAATTGGAAGACATCCAATCCTGCTGTACAAGACGCATTAATACAGGCAGCAGTAGATTTTGTAGGTAAGTATAAAGTGGATGGAATCCGATTAACGGAGCTTGGCAAAGCAGACACTGCATTTCTCAATAAGATGATTACAGCGCTTAAACAAAAAAATAAAAATTTGTATGTGATTACAAATGAGCCAAGCGATGCTGATTTTGATTTGAAAGTAAACAAACATACGATTGATACATACCAATCCATCTTTAAGAATGTGGATCAAGACTCTTCACAGCTAGAGAAGCCATTAGGTAATAGTATTAACGATACCTCGCAAAAGCCTGTTGCACTAATGCTTGATGATTTATATAGTGCTCGCTTTACACATGCATCTGCTGAAGAAAACATGTTCCCGCCTACACGGATTAAAGTTGCACTGGGAGCAATCATGACATTGCCTGGTGTGCCGATTGTTTCATATGGTACTGAAATCGCGCAAAATGGTGTGACTACAGATGAATCACATGCGCCAATGGATTTCCGTACAAAAGATGATATTATTTCCTATATTGAAGATCTTCAATCAGTTAGAAACAAATCGGAGGCATTGCGTACAGGGAAATTTAAGCTGTTAGAAAATAAAGATGGTTTAATCGTATATGAGCGCTACTCTGGAAAAGAAAAATGGATTATAGTTGTCAATAATACAGATAAAACAAAGAGATATGTTTTGGATCCATCTGTGATTGGTAATAATAAGGAACTGCACGGCATCTTTGAAAAAGATATTGTGCGCCAACAAAAAGAAGATGAAAAATACAACATTGTTTTAGACCGTGAACTTGTTGAGTTTTACCAAGTTACTGACCATAAGGGAATTAATATTCCTTATATGATAGCGCTAGGACTTGTGTATGTCATCTTTATTACCTTCATTGTTTTGTTGCTTCGTAGAGGACGTAGAGGGAAAAAAGCATAAAATAAAAGCTCTTCTTATCGAAAAGATAAGAAAGAGCTTTTTTTGTATTCTTTTATTTTTCGGGCAGCTGATTTAAGAAGAAGACAGAAATAGTACCTGTCCCTGTATGTGCCGCAATGACGGATCCGATTAAATGAATTTCTACTGCTTTAGGATGGAAATTCTCCTCAATCAAAGCTTTCATTTCCTCTGCTGCAGCGAGGTCATCGCTGTGGCTAATGGCAATCACTTGTTCAGAAAGTGAGTCGCCTCGTTCTTTCATTAACTCTATCAGGCGTTTAAATACTTTTTTGCGCCCTCTATATTTTTCGATAGGCACCAATTTTCCATCTTCTACATCTAAAACAGGTTTAATGCTCAAAAGGCCACCGATAAAAGCACTCGCTTTGGAGAGTCTGCCACCCTTTGCAAGATAATCTAAATCATCTACTGTAAATAAATGCTCCATATGGAGTGCGTTAAATCGCGCTCTTTCCGTCACTTCATCGTAAGATTTGCCTTCATTCTTCATGCGGGCAGCTTCTTTAACGATTAGTCCGTAACCAAGAGAGGCACATTTTGTATCAATAATAGTTAGCTTTAAATCCGGGTAATTTTCTTTTGCCTGCTGCGCCATCATGACGGCAGTATTGTAGGTTCCCGAAAGTTCAGATGAGAAAGCAATGTAGATTCCTTCTTCTCCGGATTGACCTAAAGCGTTAAATTCCTTCAAAAAACGTTCGGGTGAAGCTTGCGAGGTTTTTAATGATTCTCCATCCCGGATGGCTTGATACACCTCATCCATGTCGACGCCAATGATGTCATCATATTCTTTTCCTTTTAGATGAACGCGAAGTGGGATGAGTGTAACATCCTCTTGTTCATAAAAAGACTTTGGCAAATCAGATGCGCTATCTGCGTAAATTCTCATTTTAAAACCCCCTGTATTCTATTCTCTATATATGAAGACGATCAATAAGGAATTCAGCAATTCCGTCTTCGTTGTTGGTTGTTGTTACTTCATTCGCAATATTTTTAAGTTGGCTAATGCCATTGCCCATTGCTACGCCTACACCTGCATATTCAATCATTTCAAGGTCATTGTCCTCATCGCCAAAAGCAATAATGCGGTCGCGAGGAATGCCCAGGTCTTTCGCTACATGAGAGAGGCCGACAGCTTTATTCAAGCCATGACGTACGATTTCTATGACCGGGAAAGGATCTCCCCAACGCCTATGATCAATCAATTCGGCTTTCGTGTCTGCCAGGTATTGACGAATGCTCGGCACGCTGCTTTCTTTCGCTTGAATTAACAAACTTGTTGGGTTGTCTTTTAGATATTGATGCAAGTCTCCCGTCGTTACTTTCGGGTCACCCATACTAAATATATTTAATAGCTTCTCATCATGGTATTGTACATACACGTCATCCATGACTTCGGCAATTAAATTTTCAAACTGCTCTCTGTTTAATGACTCTACGACTTCTTGTACAACTTTTAAGTCAATCGGCTTATGTACTGTCTTCCAGTTTTGGTCTAGAGGATGATGTACAAATGCACCATTGAAATTGACGATGGGTGTGTGCAAACCTAGTTCATGATAGAACAATTTACTTGCACGATAGGGCCTTCCTGTTGCAATCATGACTTCATGTCCGGCCTCTCTAGCTTTTTGCAATGTGGCCTTTGTTTTATCAGAAATCACTTTTTCATCAGTTAATAGGGTTCCATCTAAATCTAAAACAATTAAATGTTGTTGTGCCATGCTGATAACTCCTTTTCTTATTTGTTTTGTCGATGTGTAGTCCAAATTTAGCTAGTCCTGTGATTTAAGTGAAATTTTCATCATAGGAATACATATGTTTAAATGCCAATAGCTGAATCATTTTCACCATATAGTTGAAATGAACGAGCTTTCTTTATTTTATAGTGTAAGTCCGTGAAAAGTGCCGTTTGAAGCGAAGCGTTAATTGGCAGAAATTCTGAATGATTAAAAATAAAAACGTTCGTTTATACACTATTTAAATGGATATATGAAGTTGATTCAGTTGGTAAGATATATTAAAGTTTATCCTTTCAATAAGGCTTTAGTCAAAGTTTATTCACAATAAAGGGTTTAATGTATTTCTAAAGGTTATATATATTTTAGAATAACTAACAAAGGGGAGTAGTTCAGATGTACAAATCGATTATTTTTGATATTGATGGTACTTTATTGGATACAGAAAAAGCCATCTTATTATCTCTACAGCAGGTATTGAAAGAAGAAGGATTAAGTTATGAATTAGATGATCTAAAGTTTTCTTTAGGAATACCGGGGAAAGAGGCACTCAAGCAATTCCCTGTTACGAATGTAGATAAAATGGATAAGAAGTGGTCGCAAGCCGTATTAGAATATGCTGATGAGGTTGGATTGTTTAGCGATATAGAAGAAATCATAGAGTTATTGGCTGATAAGCATATCCAAATGGGGATTGTTACTTCTAAAACAAGAGACGAATTGAAAAGAGAGTTCGAACCATTTGGATTGAATACCTATTTTCAGTATATAGTTTGCGCTGACGATACAGTCAAACACAAACCAGAGCCAGAACCACTATTGGCTTGCCTAGAAGGATTAGGTGTACCAAGTAGCAGCGCGCTGTACATTGGTGATTCCATCTATGATATGCATTGCGCCTATAAAGCAGGAGTACATTTTGCCCTGGCATTGTGGGGAGCGAAAACAACAGAGGGCTATGACTTAGCGGAATACGTGTTAAAAAAACCACAGGATATAGCAGTATTAGTAGGCTTGAAACCATAAGTATATAACATCAGATTGGCTTCACTTTCTTTTTTTTGATAACATTGACATAACGAAATGAGGGAGTGAATGAAATGAAAGTGGACCATGAAATTTGGGGCAATATCCCTTTACTTCATATATACAATGAACAGTCGGCGACAAAAGAAGCGCCCACTGTCATTTTTTTGCACGGATTTACAAGCGCAAAAGAACATAATCTACATTATGCTTACCAGTTAGTAAATAAGGGTCTACGTGTATTATTGCCTGATGCGCTATTGCATGGGGAACGCGAAGAAGAACTGGATGAAGTTCAGTTGAGTCTTCGTTTTTGGGAAATTGTTTTAACTTCTATCGAAGAAGTACAATTTTTACGCAACCAGCTGCTAGAAAAAGGGTTGGCAAAAGAAGGTGAAATTGGCCTTTCTGGAACCTCAATGGGTGGCATTGTGACGCTTGGCGCATTGAAAGTATATCCGTGGATCAAAACGGCGGCTGTTATGATGGGCTCTCCAGCTTATGTAGAATTAGCGAAGGAACAAATTGCCGGCATTGAAGAAAAAGGGTTTAAAATTCCGTTGAATGACGAAGAGTTAGAGAGAATGTATAAAACGCTTAGTCGTTTTGACTTAAGTAAAGAACCAGAAGGTCTGTTAGGTCGCCCTGTATTCTTTTGGCATGGCAAAAAGGACCAAATGGTACCATTTAAGCCTACGCATGAATTTTATAAACTACTTCAAAAAGATTATTATCAGGATCATCCAGAAGATTTGGCGTTTATGGTTGATTCGTCTTCTGGCCACAAAGTATCTCGTGCAGGGATGCTTGCAGGGACTGCTTTCCTTGCTGACCATTTGGCATAGTGATTTAGGGATGATATGATTAGGGAACAATATGAAGAAAGGGGATAAAACCATGGATGCAGATTTAAAAGAAAATATTCTAGGTGCACTTGAAAATGTTATTGACCCAGAACTGGGTATAGATATCGTCAATTTAGGTTTAGTCTATGACGTGGATATGTCTGAAGAAGGACTATGCGTCATCACAATGACACTTACTTCTATGGGTTGCCCACTGGGACCAGTGATTGTGGATCAAATCCGTACAGCTTTATTTGAAATTCCAGAAGTAAAAGATGTAGATGTCAATGTTGTCTGGAATCCGCCTTGGTCTAAAGATAAGATGTCACGCTACGCAAAAATGGCATTAGGTATTCGATAAAAATTAAAAATCAGTGGAGAACTAGTTCTTCACTGATTTTTTATATAAGCATTCCGAATATATTCATGACAGTAGGGTATACATAGAAGATGAAGCATTAGTCAATACGACAGACGCTAATAGGGCAGTTATCACATTCACATTGATCTTTTAAATAGTTTAATTGATGGACGGTAATCAATCCTTTATCAAAAGAAATGACGTCTAAATTCTTTAATTCATGCAGCGTACGATTGATTACTTCACGGCTTGTAGCACACAAATTTGCTAGCGTAGTGTTTGTTAATGGATAGTTAATTAGAATGTCACCATTTTCTAGTTTTTCACCGTACGTATTGGATAAACGAATGATAGTGGAATATAGCGCACCTTTCTTGCCAAATAGCAGCAAATCACGCAGCTTCGTTTGGGTTTTTAAATTTTGAAGCTGTAGCCATTTAATATACTCAATTAACAAATCAGGTTCTTGAGCTAAAAGTATTTCGAAAAGGCCTGCATCTAATGTAAGAATTTGAGAGGCTTCCAATGTTTTCGCACTCAGTGGATAAAAACCAGATGTGCTAAAAACAATTCCTTCACCAATACAATCATCACTGCCACAAATTCGGAGCGACAATTCTTTGCCTCCTGCAGTTTCTTTCGATACAACCACTTTCCCAGCTACGATAAAGAAAAGATCTTTAACTGGCTCTCCCTCGATGCAAATATGGCTACTCTTAGGAAATTTAATCAATGAACCATGTTCTTCAAAGATTTTTCGTATCTTTTGTGGAAGCGGTTCAAAATGATCCAAATCTGCCAATACCTATCCCATCCTTCGCGTAATCTATTTTTCTCATTATAACACAGCGTAGTTAGAATGATAGTCATGTGAATACAGTAAATAATGGTAATTATTATTTAGTCAAATAAGGTCAAACATATTACTTTACATTAAAGATAGAGAAGAATATAATAAAATTAACATAAGGTCAGTAATGGTCAAAGGGAGCTGATTTGAATGCAAATGCAAATGAATAACGAAGAGCAAAAAAGCCCATTAGAACAATTTGGACGGAATTTAGTAGAAGAAGTGAAAAAAGGAAAGATGGATCCTGTCATTGGTCGAGACCAAGAAATTCGGAATGTTATTAGAATATTGTCCCGTAAAACGAAAAATAACCCGGTATTAATTGGTGAACCTGGGGTAGGAAAAACAGCTATTGTTGAGGGCCTTGCACAGCGTATTGTAAAAAAAGATGTACCTGAAGGATTAAAGGATCATCTCATATATGAGCTTGATATGAGTGCATTAGTGGCTGGTGCGAGCTACCGTGGCCAATTTGAAGAACGGTTAAAGGGTGTCTTGAAAGAAGTCAAAGAAAGTGAAGGACGTATTATTTTATTCATTGATGAAATTCATACTATTGTTGGCGCAGGAAAAACAGACGGAGCAATGGATGCAGGCAATATGCTTAAACCAATGCTTGCACGCGGTGAATTACATTGTATTGGCGCGACAACGCTTGATGAATATCGCATGTATATTGAAAAAGATCCGGCGCTTGAACGTCGCTTCCAACAAGTACTCGTGCGAGAGCCATCAGTAGAAGATACTATTTCCATTTTACGTGGTTTAAAGGAAAGCTTTGAATTGCATCATGCCGTAAAAATTCATGATAGAGCGATTGTAGCGGCAGCAGAATTGTCTAATCGTTATTTAACAGAGCGCTTCTTACCAGATAAAGCGATTGATTTAGTCGATGAAGCTTGTGCGATGATTCGTACTGAAATCGATTCAATGCCACAAGAGCTAGATGAAGTAACACGTCGCCAAATGCAGCTAGAGATTGAAGAACAAGCGTTACAAAAAGAAAAAGACGAAGCAAGCAAAAAACGGCTTATAGCTTTACGCGAAGAGTTAGATCAATTAAAAGCATCATCTAAAAATATGAAAGAGCAGTGGGAGTCAGAAAAAAATGCACTGCAAGCTATCCAAGAAAAACGGGAAACATTAAACCGCTATCGTAGAGAATTAGAGGATGCAGAGAATCAATATGATCTTAACAAAGCTGCCGTTTTGCGCCATGGCAAAATTCCAGAATTAGAAAAAGAACTGCAATCGCTTGAAAAATCTTTGCAAACTGATGATGAGAGCCGTTTGTTACGAGAAGATGTAACAGCGGAAGAGATTGCATCAATCGTTTCAAGATGGACGGGTATTCCTGTGACTAAATTAGTAGAAGGTGAACGCGAAAAGCTATTGCATCTAAAAGACACATTGCATGAACGTGTAGTTGGGCAAGACGATGCGGTACGTTTGGTGACGGAAGCAGTATGGCGTGCAAGAGCTGGCATTCAAGATCCGAACAAGCCTATTGGTTCATTCCTATTTTTAGGTCCAACAGGTGTCGGCAAAACAGAATTAGCTAAAGCATTGGCTGCTCAGCTATTTGATTCAGAAGATCATTTCATTCGTATAGATATGTCCGAATACATGGAAAAACACAGTGTTTCAAGATTAGTGGGTGCACCTCCAGGATATATTGGATACGAAGAAGGCGGTCAATTGACAGAAGCCGTTCGCAGAAATCCTTATTCTGTTGTGTTGCTCGATGAAATTGAAAAAGCTCATCCTGATGTAGCGAATATCTTGTTACAAATATTGGATGATGGTCGCATAACCGATAGTCAAGGGCGTACAGTCAACTTTACTAATACAGTCATTATCTTAACTTCCAATATTGGCTCACACTATTTGTTGGAGTTAAAAGGGCAAGATAGCGATCATGCAATCGAAGATCTAGTAATGGCAGAATTGAAACAACATTTTAAACCTGAATTGCTTAACCGACTTGATGATATCGTGATGTTCCATTCCTTATCAGAAAAACAATATTACGAAATTGCTAAAAAATATGTAGCACTCCTTCAAAAACGGGTGGCAGAACAAGATATTGAGCTAATCGTAAATGAAGATGTACTAGAATGGGTAGTTAAAGAAGGCATTGACCCTGCATTTGGCGCACGTCCACTACGCCGCTTTGTTCAACGCTATATTGAAACTTTGGTAGCGCAAGAATTATTAAAAGGCGAAGCAAGCGCCGGAGACCGATTAGTAGTAGCCTTGGAGGATGGTAAAGTAACCATTCATAAAGAAAGTAAATAATCATTCTTCAAAATAAAAAACCTGTCCATTATTTGGGACAGGTTTTTTAGTCATTATTCGTGTTGACCGATTTCTTTTGGTGAATCTTTTGGAATCACTGCATCCATTATTAAGATTAATACTGAAATGATAAGTGATATCCATAATCCTTTTGTGAATGCTGGTCCATCTAATGGCACATTATTGATTGAGCTCACAACATAGTTTAATGTGGAAACCAATAATGCTGACCAAATCACTAACATAATGTATTTCATATAATCACCTCTAGCTCACTTTTATCCGCATTATGGGGCAGCAAGACCTCAACTCAACACTTGAGTGATAACGAATGGTTAGAAGAGTTACTGACCATAAATGCCCGATTGGTTCAACGCGCACTAATTGAGGATTAAACCTCATGAAATCTGAGTGTTCGTTTCACTTTTTATCAACTCTATCATACCATAACGTTTTATTTTTTTGGAAGAAACTTTTGCAATCTGATAAGAACAAAATTGATTCATATTGATAAAAAGAGAATTATTCGCTATAATTAAGACCAGATACTAATAATTGATAATAAGAAAAGAGGCGCTACCTCATGAATGCTGGGATTGTTGGAGTAGGAAGATGTGTTCCAGAGAAGGTATTAACAAATTTTGATTTAGAAAAAATGATGGATACGTCAGATGAATGGATTCGCACACGTACTGGCATACAAGAACGTCATATCGCTGCAGATGACCAAGATACATCCCATATGGCATTTGAAGCAGCAGATAAAGCGATCAAAGACGCTGGCATAAAACCAGAACAAATTGGATTAATTCTAGTAGCTACTGTTACGCCGGATCAGCCGTTTCCGAGTGTAGCCTGCATGATACAAGACCAGCTTGGTGCAGTTAATGCAGCAGCGATGGATCTTTCTGCAGCATGTGCTGGCTATATTTATGGTTTAGTCACAGCTAAGCAGTTTATTGAGTCAGGTGTTTACGATTATGTTTTGGTTGTTGGAGTTGAAAAACTAACAAAAATTGTTGACTGGTCTGATCGTAATACAGCCGTTCTTTTTGGAGACGGTGCAGCTGCAGCAGTGGTAGGTAAAGTTTCTGAAGGAAGAGGTATACTTTCATTTGAATTGGGTTCAGACGGTTCAGGTGGAAATCATCTATATCAAACGAAAGAAAACTATCTTTCAATGAATGGCCGCGAAGTATTTAAATTTGCAGTTCGTCAAATGGGACAATCTGCACTAAATGTAATTGATAAAGCAGGCTTAACAAAAAATGATGTAGACTTTTTGATTCCGCATCAAGCTAATATCCGTATCATGGAAGCTTCTAGACAACGGTTGGAATTACCGCCTGAAAAAATGTCGTCAGTTATCCACAAATACGGTAACACTTCAGCTGCTTCAATTGGTAATGCGTTAGTAGAAGAGTTGGAGAACGGCCGCATTAAAGATGATGATCTACTTGTTTTAGTAGGTTTCGGAGCTGGATTAACTTGGGGCGCTGTTGCAATGAGATGGGGAAAATAACACAAAGGAAAAGTGAGGAATTATAACCATGGCAAAACGTCGAGTAGTAGTGACTGGTATTGGAGCAGTAACACCGCTAGGAAACGATATTTCAACAACTTGGGAAAATATTAAAGCAGGCCATGTTGGAATTGGACCATTAACAAGATTGGATCCAGAAAAATTTCCGGCTAAAATTGCTGCTGAAGTAAAAGACTTTGATATTGAAAAATATATTTCTAAAAAAGATGCGAGAAAAATGGACCGTTTTACTCAATATGCATTAGCTGCATCTATTATGGCTGTTGAAGATTCAAACCTAGAAATTACGCCTGAGGTCGGATTGCGCACGGGTGTATGGATTGGTTCAGGAATTGGTGGAATGGAGACATTTGAACAGCAATATAATAATTTCCTTGAAAAAGGGCAACGTCGTGTGAGTCCATTTTTCGTACCAATGATGATTCCCGATATGGCAGCGGGTCAAGTATCCATCCATTTCGGAGCAAAAGCGATTAATTCATGTTCAGTAACAGCTTGTGCATCAGGTACAAACTCAATCGGTGACGCCTTCAAGGTAATTGAACGTGGTGATGCTGATGTCATGATTTCAGGTGGAGCAGAAGCACCGATTACTAACATGGCAGTAGCTGGTTTCTGTTCAAATACTGCACTAACATTAAATCCAGATCCAAAAACAGCTTCACGTCCGTTCGATAAAAATCGTGATGGCTTCGTCATTGGCGAAGGTGCTGGTATTGTGATCTTGGAAGAATATGAGCATGCGGTTAACCGTGGTGCAAAAATTTACGCAGAAGTTATTGGCTACGGCTCAACAGGTGATGCACACCATATCACAGCTCCTGCTCCAGAAGGTGAAGGAGCAGCACGTGCTATGCAACAAGCACTTAATGATGCAGATGTATCTCCTGAGCAAGTGGATTACATTAATGCTCACGGAACAAGTACGGTCTATAATGATTTATTCGAAACGAAAGCGGTCAAAACAGTTTTCGGAGAGCATGCTTATAAATTAGCGATCAGTTCAACTAAATCAATGACCGGCCATTTACTTGGTGCAGCAGGTGGCATTGAGGCAATCTTCTCTGTATTGGCGTTGCAAGAAAATATTCTGCCACCGACAATGAATCTTGAAACACCAGATGAAGAATGTGATTTGGATTATGTGCCAAATAAAGCAAGAGAGCAAGAAATCTCTTACGTGATGAGCAATTCGCTTGGTTTTGGTGGACATAATGCTTCACTACTGTTTAAAAAAATGTAATACAAAAAGTTAAAACTAGTAGAAAAGCCTTTCTCATGAATAGAGAAAGGCTTTTTTTCATAGCTTATAATAGATTCTTTAAACGACAAAGCGAAATTTCACACAACAAATCTCTTTCAAACACTGAAATAAAAAAACAAGAAAAGGATAATGATATGCGATTCTTATTTTTTTTAATTTGTTATGGACTAGTTGTATTGACCGCCACTCATATGATTTTGTATTTAAACTATCATGCTCTCGGTTATCCATGGTCTGATGTATTTATTTTCATCTTGAAGACAGTGGATTTTAAAATCTTTTTAGGAGCATGTCTTGGACTGATTACCGTCTTTTTCTTCCCAAGCCCATCGCGGACTCCATTTTCGTAACAGTTTCACTTGCAATCTTGTTGGCTTTCTCAGCACCAACATTCAGAATTTCATCCAATTCAGGTGAATCAATTAATTCATTGTATCTTTCTTGAATTGGTGTTAGGTGTTGAATAACGCTTTCCGCTACGCCAGCTTTAAAAGCACCATAGCCAAGTCCATCATATTTTGAGACTAAATCGTCTATCGACATATTGCTCAACGCTGCTTCAATAGTTAAAAGATTAGAAACGCCTGGCTTATTTTCCATATCGAATTTCACGATACCTTCCGAATCAGTAACGGCTGATTTGATCTTTTTCTCGATTTCTTTTGGCGTATCCAGCAAACGGATTGTTGCTTTTTTGTTCTCATCTGATTTGCTCATCTTCTTCAATGGATCTTGAAGTGATTTGATGCGAGCGCCGTTCTTAGGGAGTTGAATTTCTGGAATAGTAAATACTTCGCCATAGCGTTTGTTGAATCGCTCTGCTAGATCACGTGTGATTTCAAGATGTTGTTTTTGATCCTCTCCAACAGGAACGATGTCTGTATTATAAAGCAAGATATCTGCTGCCATTAATGGAGGGTAAGTTAAAAGGCCTGCTGATACGGCATCTTTTCCTTTCGACTTATCTTTAAATTGAGTCATGCGTTCCAATTCTCCGATATAAGCTGTACAAGTTAACATCCAGCCTGCTTGTGCATGTGCAGGAACTTCAGATTGAATGAATAATGTTGATTTATGTGGGTCAATGCCTGCTGCAATATAAGTAGCGGCAAGAGCTCGTATGCTGTTTCTTAGTGAATCGCTGTCTTGCGGTACAGTAATTGCATGTTCATCAGCGATACAAAAGATGCAATCATAATCCTCCTGCATAGCCACGAACTGCCGAAAGGCCCCAATATAGTTTCCTAATGTAATGACACCTGTTGGTTGTACACCTGAAAAAATTCTTTTCATTTCTTTTTCCTCCTAAAAATTTCTTATAAAAACAAAAAACATTATTCATCCCTCTGAAAAGGGACGAATAATGTTATGTATCCGCGGTACCACCCAAGTTTGCCGAATCCGGCCACTCTAATCCTGTAACGTAGGACAAACCCGAGCCTTACTACTATATTTTCATAAAGCTACTCAGAAGCCCATTCCCTATAGCGTATGATCTGTTTCCACCAGCCACAGACTCTCTTTACAAACGAACTATAAGTACTCTTCTTCTTCAACGTTTTATCAATATGGTGAAAATTATAATATAGCGTTTTTGAAAAAGCAACTGTTGCATAACTTCCAATTATAGAGAAAGCTTTTATTTGTCTACTGCAAGTCAGTTAGAGAATATCTAAAAAATATCTTCTTTATTTTTCATCTTTTCAAAAAGTTTTGGAACCTTTTTGGCAATTAAACGTAAATAATAGTATAGCAACTCATTTTCAGTGTAAAGGTATTAATTGAGAAAATTATTCTGGATTTTTATGTTTAGTTGTTCCTAAAAATGGGGATAATACAGATATAACTGAGAATTGCTCTATGACGAATAATAGTGAAACTGAACATAATAGAATAATTCGTCATATTTAGTCGTCAATCAATTGATGTAATTTCTATTTTGTGTATATTCAAATGAGAATTTATGGTGTATAATGATGTTAGACTTCTTTATTAGAGTAATTCTAATTTAACAATACAGCAATTCCTATATACATTAACTCACATTTTCGAAAGGATGTGTTTTTGAGATGATGGTCACTCTTTTTACATCACCGAGTTGTACTTCATGTAGAAAAGCAAAAGCATGGTTAGAAGAACATGAGATTTCATATAAAGAAAGAAATATCTTCGCGGAGCCGTTAAGCATAAGCGAAATTAAAGAAATACTACGAATGACGGAAGATGGCACAGATGAGATTATCTCTACACGCTCAAAGATTTTCCAAAAATTAAAAGTAGACGTTGAATCATTACCTTTACAACGATTATATGAGTTAATCCAAGAAAATCCTGGCTTATTAAGACGTCCAATCATTTTAGACGAAAAGCGTCTGCAAGTGGGGTACAACGAAGATGAAATTCGTCGTTTCCTACCACGTAAAGTTCGTGCTTACCAATTGCAAGAAGCGCAAAAAATGGTGAACTAACTCTGTATAGATCAAGTACAGGTGTACAAGCTAAGCTAGAATCCATCGTCTGATGGGTTTTAGCTTTTTTCGTTTTTTAAAAGCCATTTGTGGGTAAAGAAGAAGGTAAAGACATGAGGATATTAAACAGCGATGTGTCAACAATGGCAAGGCATCAGAATATAATGTTAAAACAATTGCTGTGAATACATTCTATTCACATTGCCATAATCTATTGCTTCTTATTGGCAAATGGAACTTAAAACTATTATAATTCATATACTATTGATATTTCCTAAGATTTATCCTTTTCATTTTTCACCATCTCGTCATACAATAGTAATAGACGCTGTTAAAGTAATACACCTTGAAAATCTGGCTACATGATCGTTGAAGAATATTATAATTATGGACCGAAGGGGGTTGTGTAAAATGGATATGGAACGCATTAATGAGAATACACTAAAACTCTTCATTTCTTACGTTGATATTGAAGAACGAGGATTCACCAAAGATGAAATTTGGTATGACCGTGATAAAGGCGAAGAACTCTTCTGGGTTATGATGGAAGAAATTAATGATGATATAGATTTTGAAATGGATGGCCCGTTATGGATCCAAGTTGTGGCAACTGACAAAGGTCTCGAATTGACGGTAACATCTACAAAGTTATCTCCTGATGGTTTGATGGATCTCCCTTCCAGTATTGAAGAAAAAAGAAAGTTTTTTGAAAATGCGTTTAGTGGGCTTGATGCGAAGGCGGGTTCCTCTAACTTTGATACAATTTTCGGCGAAGTTGAGGATGATATAGATGGATATACGTTTATCCTAAAAGACTTTGACGACATAATTGATATAGCAGAAAGAATGCCGCAAAGTGCAAACTTTGAAACATCACTTTTCGAGATGAAAGGCAAGTATTTCTTGCATGCTGACTTTGACGAGGAAATGACGATGGATGATTTAGAAGACTATCTAAGCGTTATCTCCGAATGTGCAGAAGAAGCAGATACAACCATTCACCTTTTAGAAGAATACGGAAAATTAATTATGGATAAAAACTGTTTAGAAACAGTACGAAAATACTTCTAACAGTTTCTTTGAAACCTTCTCTATTTCCAAGTAGAGAGGGTTTTTTGTTTGCATTCAGTGTTGAATATTCTTACACTTGGTTTGTGGAGGTGATTGAATGTTGACGGCACTTGATTCCTCGAACAAGCTCATTTTGTTGTCTGGAAATGAGGATAAAAATGGGTTAAGTCGTTTGAGAGAAAAAGAACAATTTTTTTGTCCGCAATGCCAAAAAGCCGTGCATTTAAAAATTGGACAAGTGATGATTCCGCATTTTGCACACAGAAAGAAAGGGTCTTGCCAGTATTTTTCAGAAGGCGAGACAGCTACACACCTGCTTGGAAAACGGCATTTATATGAAATGTTTCAAAGACTGCAGATAGAGGCAAAGCTAGAGCCTTATCTAAAAAGTTTAATGCAACGTCCCGATCTTCTTATCAAAGTAGAAGAACAGCAATATGCTATTGAATTTCAATACAGTACGATTTCCAAACCCCAAATGGTAAAACGTACAACTGGCTATCACAAGGAAAAAATGATTCCACTATGGATTTTACATACCCCTATGGCCAAAAATCCTCATAAAGATGGAATTCAACAAATACGTTTATCTCCATTTAAACAGCAGTTCATCACATATAGTAATCAACATGCCCATCTCATCACCTACAACCCCACTTTAAAACTATTCGTGTACTTTAATTATCTGCTTCCTATTGGCGGGTATCGCTTCATTGCAAAGGTACAAACACTTGCCATTGACCAACAGCACTTTCCTTTTTTGCGTGCAAGTGCACTCACAAAGAATGAATGCTTGAAATATTGGCAGCTTTGGAAAAGGGAACGAGAACGAGTTCTTAGAGGAAGACTACATATAAGCAAGAGGGGAGTAAAGGATCCCTTTTTACGTGCTTGCTATTATTTACGAGTCATCCCTGAGAAGTTGCCCTTATTTGTTGGCATTCCAATAAATAAAAAGCCGCATTCAATAGAAGCAGTTGAATGGCAGCTGTTATGGCTATATTTTTTATATACACAGCATCAAAATTGTATGGCTTATAGTCCAAAATTAGCAAAGGATTTCACTGACTCACATGGCATATGTGTAGATACAGAATCAATTCGTTTTTATAGCGAAATATTAAATCATTTAGATATTGAAGATATATTTAGCCATTATGAGGAAGAAAAGATATTTCACTATATTTATAGCCAATTTCTTGCAAAAACTTAAGAAAATTGAGAAAATAATAGAGCAGTCCATTTTTGGAGTTGAAAGTAGGAGGTTTAAGTAATGACAGAAAAAACGAAAGTACTTACAAGAGAAGAAGTACCAGAGGAATTAACATGGAAATTGGAAGATATTTTTCAGTCAAATGCTGATTGGGAAACTTCTTATCAAGAATTAGCAGAATTGGCGAAACAGGCTTCGCAATATCAAGGTACTATTGCTGAAGGATCGGATGCATTGCTTAAAGTCCTTCGTTTCCGCGATGAAGTTTATACTAAGCTTGGAAAGCTTTATGCATATTCTCATATGCGCAATGACCAAGATACAACGAATTCCACATACCAAGCTATGGACAGTCGCGCTAAAACATTATATGCAAAGGTTTCTACAAGCCTGTCTTTCTTGACGCCGGAAATTTTAGCGTTGGATGAAGCGGTAATTAAAGAATATTTGAAAGAAAATAAGGATCTCCAATTATATACACATGAATTAGAAGAAATTAATAATGAACGCCCTCATATTTTGCCTGCAGAGCAAGAGGCATTGCTTTCGCAAATGTCTGAGGTAACGGGTGCTTCTTCTAATACCTTTAGCATGCTGAACAATGCAGACCTGGAATTCCCAACTGTACGTGATGAAGAAGGTAATGAAGTTCAATTAACTCATGGCAACTATGTTCATTTCTTGGAAAGCAAAGATCGCTCAGTCCGTGAGGCTGCATTCCGTGCGATGTACAAAACGTATGGAGATTTTAAAAATACGTTTGCCGCAACGTTATCAGGCAATGTGAAAGCTCATAATGTGAATGCTGAAATTCGCCATTATGATTCTGCCCGCCAAGCTGCTATGAGCGCAAATCATATTCCAGAAAAAGTATACGATCAATTGCTTGAAACTATCCACAAGTATTTACCGTTGATGCACCGCTACATTGCATTGCGCAAAAAAATGCTTCAAGTAGATGAATTGCATATGTGGGATGTCTATACACCACTTGTCGCTGAATCAAAAATTGATATGACATATGACGAAGCCAAGGAACATATGCTCAAATCCTTAAGTGTGATGGGTGATGAGTATGTAGGTATCGTTGAGCAAGCTTTAAAAGATCGCTGGGTGGATGTTTTAGAAAGCAAAGGCAAACGCAGCGGGGCTTATTCATCAGGTTCTTACGGAACAAATCCATACATTCTGATGAACTGGCAAAATAATCTGGATAACCTGTTCACACTTGTGCATGAATTTGGACATAGTGTCCACAGTTATTTCACACGCAACAATCAACCGTTCGTGTACGGTGATTATTCAATTTTTGTGGCAGAGGTAGCATCCACATGTAATGAAGAATTGTTAAATGACTACCTGCTGAAAACAATTGATGATCCGAAAACAAGAATTTATATCTTAAACCATTGGCTTGAAGGCTTCCGTGGCACCATTATTCGTCAAACAATGTTCGCAGAATTTGAGCATATTATTCATCAAATGGACCAAAAAGGTGAAGCTCTAACTGCTGATCGTATGACTGAAGTATACTATGAGTTAAATAAGAAATATTTTGGTGACGACATGGTCGTAGATGAAGAGATCGGCTTGGAATGGGCTCGCATTCCACACTTCTACTACAACTATTATGTGTATCAATATGCAACAGGTAAAAGTGCTGCAATTGCATTAAGTTCTCAAATTTTATCAGAGGGCAAACCAGCTGTAGAGCGCTATATCAATGAGTTCCTAAAAGCAGGCTGCTCAGATTATCCTATCAATGTGTTAAAAGCTGCTGGTGTTGATATGGAATCTGCATCCCCAATTGAAGAAGCATGTAAAGTGTTCGAGCGAAACTTAGAAGAATTAGAAAAGCTTTTGTCAGAACAATAAACGAATGAAAAAGATTGGACTCTCTAGTTGAAGAGTTCAATCTTTTTTGCTTTGGGTACAGACGGGGGATATTGCTAATAGAAAGTATTAGAGAAGTCTGACCCCCGGAAAGAGTAGCTATCCCCACTTCATCCACATATCAAATTAGTACCCCATATATAAGAAAGCCCTGTGAATAAATGGATAATATTCAATGATAACGCTTTCTATTTGACAACTTTGTGAAAAGATGTTCAAAGCGTTGATATATGCGATTTTCCGTGCTAAAGTAATAGATGTGAAATAAATCACAAACAAACATACACCCCTTTGTTTGAACGTGAACATTTCTCCCATCCCCTTTGTGAAAAGAAGCATCTCCCGTAGAGATGCTTCTTTATTTTTTTGCCAATTTTAGAATGTTATATCTCAATATAAAAAGCCCTAACTGTTATCAACAGTTAGGGCTTTTTTGTTCATTTATTTTAAACGCCAGAGCGATAAGTTTTCATAACTCACTCGGTCTACTTTTTGTTGCAACATTTTTTTCTTTAGCTCACGTTCACAAGTAGAAGGGGAAATTTGATAAATTGCTGCTAATTCTTTTGTTGTAAATGTATGAAAGCGATGGAATAAATCTTCTACTGATGGCGGTTGCTGGCAAACTAGCTTTTCACCGAGTAATTCTTCTAATATTTTTTCATAGACTTCATAGGAGTAGCTGCCTGAAACTTTTAATCCCTCATCCTCAATATTTTCATTGAAGAATACAAAGCTTGGCACTTCATCTACTTCCATTTCTCGTGCAATGCATAAATCATTTTGGAAAGAGCGGGAAGCTTCCACGGATAAAAAGTCTGTTTGGAATTCTTCTACATCTAGATTTGTTTCATAAGCGATTTCTTGTAATGTACTGCATTGGCATACATTTTTTGTATTTAAATAGGTGTATTCCTGGAGCTTAGTTAAATAGCGATAACCTGCTTTTTTTCCTTGCAGTTCCGCAGCCTTTACGGCGATGGAAGGCAGGACAGGATGTGATAGGTCCACTAGCTCTTCTTGTGTTTGGCAACTATTAATACGCTGACAAGCACTGTTTAAAGAATTTAATTCTGTGCTCAGGACAAAGCGCATTGAAAAATAATGGCCATAGTTTATTTGTAATTGTCGGATTAGCGCTTGAAGTTCAAAGCTCCCCGGAGAAAGCAAATCAATGAACACATAAAGTTCAATCGGTTTGCTTAGAGATGGGGAGACAGCAGGTTTTTCGCTTAAATACTGAATATTGTTCACTCTAAAACCTCCTCGTCTTCGTCCGGTGCGTTGATCATGTGATGTGCAGTTTGGACAAGACGTTGATAGTACACGTGTCTGAATTTGCCGTCTAAGCCGACTTCATCCATAGCTTCGGACATGCACTCCAACCAAGCTTGAGCTCTTTCAGGAGTGATCTTAAATGGCATATGCCTAGCTTTCATCATGGGATGGCCGTGCTCTTGTGTATAAATGTTGGGACCGCCTAAATATTGTGTTTGAAATTGCTTTTGTTTGCGTGCGGTCTCAGTTAAATCATCAGGGAATATAGGCTTTAGCTTCGGATTGTTGGCAACTTTTGAATAGAAAATATCAATTAATTTATAGAGTCTTTCCTCACCAATTTCCTCAAATGGGATAATAGGTTTTTGCATCATAGATGTATCTCCTTTGCTTTAGCTGTAATCCTATTTTATCAACCTCTTTCTATTTTCTCAAACAAATGATACGTTATCTATTTCATATTTCATAGAGTACAAAGTAAAAAGCCAATCTACGTGCTAAAATCATACATAATTAAACGTAAAAAGATGACAGTTAGCTAAGATTGGCCAGTAATATAAGAGACTTAAGCATTAAATGTATTCATAATAGATTGCACATAGTTCATCGTTTCTTTATAAGGAGGAACGCCGCCATATTTTGCAACTGCTCCAGGTCCTGCATTGTATCCAGCGAGCATTAAATCGTAATTGCCCCCAAATTTATCAAATAATTGTTTTAAATATTTAGTACCGCCCATGATATTTTGTTCGGCATCATACACATTGGAAACACCCAAGAATTTAGCGGTACTCGGCATTAATTGCATTAAACCTCCTGCACCAGCGGAGCTAGTAGCACTTGGATTAAAGCCAGATTCTTGTTTAATTACCGATTTTATCATTTTTTCTGGAATACCATACATATTGGAAGCCTTCGTGATTAACTCATCAAAACCCGTTTGTGGCCCAGAACCTGTCGCGGCACTCACGGGCTGCTGTGTTGTATTTAACACAGACGTGGAACCATTTGTAAGGTTCATCGTAGCTGGACTGTAAACAGGAGATGTCCCGTTGTAATAAAGCGAGTTGGCACTGTTGGATAAGGAGCCTAAGCTGCCCAACAGTTGGGTTGGATTGAAGGCGCTGGCTAAATTACTATTCTGCATACCGCTAGAAGATAATAATTGCAATAATTGTGTTCCTGTATTCGACAAAGCATTAGACATACCAAGCATTTGCGAAGTATCGGATGATTCTGTTGATAAGCCAGCATATTGCCCCATCATGTTAGCAAAAGAATTTGTTGTGTTATTTCCATTTATATCTGCCGTACTCGTATTAAGTGATTGTATATATGGAAGAATAGATTGAATGTTCATGGATAGACCTCACTTTTTATCAAACAGAGATTGTAAAAAATACCCCTTACACATGATGTAATAAGAGAAAGATCTTATTTTTTCGCATTCATCAAGCGGGCAATTTTTTTCTCTGCAGGACGGATGGGAATCGAATGGCTAGCAAGAAATTCAAGGAATGTTGCTTTTCCTTTTTCCTCATTTGATACTTCATATTCTAGTTCATAGTCTTCCGTACGTCCATAATTTGAATGGTCTAAAACTAGAAGACCACCCTCGTACTTTATTTCGGCACGTTTGGTGATAAGTGTACCTATATTATTTAAGTCTTTTATATTAATTTTTAATGCTTCAAGCCGTTGGTTTACTTCTGAGGCAGCAAGTGGGCCTTCTCCTTTTAGAAAAGAGTCTGCTTCGCTTGCAGTTAGCCTGTCCGTTGTTTCCATGAGCCCTATACCGGTGAACGGTTCTTTTAATGTACATTCAAAGGAAGAGCCTTTTTTTCGTATACGGAGACCTGCACGCAGCTGTTTCAGTAAGAAGTCCCTTGTATCAAAGTAATAATTGGTTTGTTCACGAAAGTCATCTTGTTTTAGGTTGAAATAGTTGGCGAGTTTGATAAACTCATCTTTTGTCAGCATATTTTTGAATTCAATTTCTAATTCTTGGGGCATTCTTTTCACCCTTTCTTATCCTGAATTATAGCGGAATATAGGCTAAAATGACAACAAAGGTGTACAGATGTAAAAATGAAGAATATGGTTAGAAAAGAACGTCTTTATGATAAAATAATATGGAGTTCTACAACTAAGTAAAGAGCGAACAATTTGATCGTGAAATCCATAATACAAAACAAGAGAAACACTTCACAAAAGGGGAGAAGAATAGTGAGAAAAACATATACGATTGGCAGTAGTACTTTAGAAAACACACATATTAATTTTCTACTTGAAAACCAAGAGGAGAATATAATGGGAACGCCGTCCGGCAAGCTTATTACAGACTCGGATGCCATGACTTTTGTATATATGATGGACGAGGAAGAGGGATATAGCTATGTGGAATTCCCGCAAGCTATTTGGCCGAATTTAGCTGCTGCTATGCAGATAAATGCAGTACCTGTGTTAAAATGGGATGCGGGTAAAGTGGAATTAGTTCATCTATGGGATGAATTAAGATCGCTAATATATAATATTGAAGGCAACTCTAATTACGGCGAAGCTTTTACAACAGCGGTTGAGGAAGTGTTTGCACAACTTTTGAGTGAAGCCTAAATGTGTTAGGGGGACTTATCATGGGACAATGGGATCGCTTTTTGCAGCCATATAAGCAAGCCGTTGATGAATTGAAAATAAAATTAAAAGGAATACGTGCTCAATTTGAGAAATCAAATAGGACATCGCCGATTGAATTTGTCACAGGCAGAGTAAAACCGCTTGCAAGTATATATGATAAGACATTGGAAAAAGGTTTGGTCTTTGAACCTTCCGATACACTTGCACATGAATTGCAAGATATCGCAGGCGTGCGAATTATGTGCCAATTTGTCGATGATATACCAGTTGTGATTGACCTTTTGCGGCAAAGAAATGATTTACATATCATAGAAGAAAAAGATTATATTACGAATGTGAAAAAAAGTGGATATCGTTCTTATCATATGATAATCGAATATCCTGTCGGAACCATTCAGGGCGAAAAAAAGATATTGGCAGAAATCCAAATACGAACGCTCGCTATGAATTTCTGGGCTTCAATTGAACATTCGTTAAACTATAAATATAAAGGGTTATTTCCTGACGAGATAAAAAAGCGTCTTCAAAGCGCAGCCGAAGCGGCATTCATGCTTGATGAGGAGATGTCTGAGATTCGCGAGGAAATTCGAGAAGCGCAGGCATATTTCACAGAATATAAAGAAGCAAACAATCCAGAAGTGCGCCAAAGCCAAGGGAAAGGAGATGAAGGAAAACGATGAGATTCGCAGTTCAGTCACGGAATGATCCACAGTCTAATGAACTGATGGAACGAGCTATCAACTATTTAACACATTTCGGGTTGGAATTAGACGAAGAAAAGCCGGAAATAGTCTTATCTATCGGCGGTGACGGTACACTATTACAGGCTTTCCATAGATATACACATATGCTATCAGAAGTGGCTTTTGTAGGAATCCACACAGGTCATCTCGGTTTCTATGCAGATTGGAAGCCAGCTGAAATTGAAAAATTGGTCATTTCAATTGCTAAAAATGAGTTTGATGTAATTGAGTACCCATTATTAGAAATGACGATTAATTATCAAGACAATACGGATTGTTTTACCTATTTAGCGCTAAACGAATCTACTGTGAAGTCGCCAGAGGTCACACTAGTAATGGATATAGAGTTAAACGGTAAGCTATTTGAACGTTTCCGCGGCGACGGTCTATGTGTCTCTACTCCTTCCGGCAGCACAGCCTATAACAAGGCACTAGGAGGAGCCATTATTCATCCATCATTAGAGACAATTCAACTAACGGAAATGGCTTCTATTAATAATCGCGTATTCCGTACAGTTGGCTCTTCGCTCGTGTTACCTGCACATCACAACTGTGTATTAAAGCCAGTGAAGGTGGATGATTTTATGGTAACGATTGATCATATTCAGCTTTTGCATAAAAACGTGAAAACCATTCAATATCGTGTGGCAAAAGATAAAGTGAGATTTGCGCGTTTTAGAGCATTTCCTTTCTGGCAACGTGTACATGACTCCTTTATTGATAGCGATTTGAGGGACTAATGAAAGATTTACGATACCATTTAACGTTTCATGCATCTCTAGATAGACAATTACTTAGAGATGCACTAGCTCAATTTGGCATTTCGAAGAGAACATTAACAGCGATCAAATTTCGCGGTGGCGCACTGTTGGTCAATGGAGAAGAACAGAATGTGCGTCATCCCTTAACAGAAGGCGATGAAATTAAGGTTATTTTTCCTAAAGAAGAGATGAGTGCTGGCTTAATACCTGAAAAAGGACGTTTAACTATCTGTTATGAAGATCAAGCGTTATTGATTGTCGAAAAGCCGGATGGTCAAAGTTCTATACCCTCACATGACCATCCGACAGGCAGTATTGCGAATAAGATTGCGGGGCATTTGCAAGAGCAGGATGTGGCATCCACTGTTCATATCGTCACAAGATTAGACCGCGATACATCAGGGTTGATGTGTATAGCAAAGCACCGCCATATACATCATTTGCTCAGCGAAGCACAAAAATCGCATACCATTTACCGAACATATGAAGCTCTTGTACATGGCCACGTGAAAGAAGACTTTCAGCAAATCATCGCACCGATTGGCAGAAAAGCAGGAAGCATTATTGAACGTGAAGTAACAGAGGATGGACAATACGCCCATACGGATGTCACTGTCTTAAACCGTTTTAATGTAAATGGAGAAGAAGTAAGCCATGTTCGTTTGACTTTGCATACAGGCAGAACACATCAGATTCGTGTACACCTATCTTCGCTTGGACATCCATTGTTGGGTGATGACTTATATGGAGGAAAGTGCACATTGATTAGACGGCAGGCGCTGCACTGTGTTTCGCTAAAGCTTCAACATCCTCTCTCCCAAGAGGAAATGATATGGTATAGCAATCTTCCGGAAGATATGGAGCATATTTTGCTCAGCCATTCAAATAGTGGTGTAAATTAACAAGAGGCTGGGCCATAATTTCAAAAATAAAAATGCATGAAGGACAATACGCCTTCATGCATTTTTTCTATATGACTGCCTTTAAATATCCCAAACCCCTATTCAGTTTTGGGAGTGGACCGGAGCGGAAAAAGGTCGACTCCTGCGGGATTTAGTGCAATTTTGAGACCCCGCAGGAGCGTAAGCGACAAGGAGGCTCAAGGTGCGCCCCGCGGAAAGCGATCTTTTGGAGCACAGGGAACGGACTACTTTAGTTATGTCACAGGCTTTTTTTTATATGATATTTTTGGGGTATAGTGCAGTAGATATAGTGATCACTGCAGGTAGAGCTTGAGCTGAATACTTGCAAGAATGAATTGATTAAGTCTCCCACTGCAAAGTGTGTCTAGCCAGAACTATTATGAATAAATAAAAGGTTAAAACGTTCTTTTATGAAAACGGATTTATGAAATTGATTCGATAGAAACACTAAAAAAGAATTGACCCTTGTCGAAACTTCGAACTATTATAGTAAGGTATTAAAAAAGATCCAAATCGAGAGGAGGGGACATGCATGATGGATAACAAAACAGAAAATGATGAAGTACAATTTGATGAAGAGCATTTATGCTCGTTAATTCACCAAGGCGATACACTTGCATTCAGAGAAGAGTATTTATCGCTTCATCCATATGATCAGGCACAGTTTTATGAGAAGGTGGAACCAGATATACGACAGGTGATCTATCAATACTTGTCCCCGAAAGAGTTGGCGGAAATCTTCGAAGCTCTAGAACTTGACGATAATGGATATACTCGGTTTCTTGAGGAAATGACGCCTATTTATGCGGCGCAAATGATTTCAGAAATGTACACGGATGATGCGGTCGATGTATTAAATGAATTAGACAAAGACCAAATTAGCCATTTTTTAAAATTAATGAGCAATGAAGATGCCCAGGAAATTCGGGAGCTTCTTCATTATGAGGAATATACTGCGGGTTCTATTATGACCACGGAATATGTGGCAATCCCCGAAAATTCCACTGTAAGGTCTGCTATGACGATACTGCGGAATGAGGCGCCGAATGCCGAAACCATCTATTATATCTTTGTGGTGGATGATGCAGAACATTTGGCAGGTGTCATTTCATTGCGTGATTTAATTATCGCGGATGAAGATACACTAATCCATGAAATTATGAACGATCGTGTCGTAAGCGTGAAGGTAGCGGATGACCAGGAAGATGTAGCTCAGATTATGAAGGACTATAACTTCCTAGCGGTGCCCGTTATTAATTCAAAAAATGAAATGCTCGGTATTATCACAGTTGATGATATTATTGATGTTATTGATGAAGAAGCATCTGAGGACTATTCCAAGCTAGCAGGTGTTTCAGATATGGATACATTTGACAAGAATCCTTTTTTGGCTGCCAAAAAAAGATTACCTTGGCTTGTCATACTGTTGTTCCTTGGTATGATTACGGCTAATTTAGTTGATCTATTTACTGATACGCTTGAAAAAGTAGCGTTGTTGGCTGCATTTATACCGTTAATTGGCGGGACTTCAGGGAATAGTGGTACACAGGCGCTTGCGGTTGCGGTCCGGGGTATTGCGACAGGGAATTCAGAAGAAGATAACAAATGGGCATTGATGCTTAGAGAGATGGTCACTGGCATCATCATGGGAGTTGTTTGCGGGATCATCGCGCTCGGCATTGTATACTTCTGGCAACATACATTCCTTCTAGGATTGTTGGTAGGTGTGGCCATCTGTTGCTCAATCGTCGTGGCAACGTTGGCTGGTGCAGTGATTCCGTTAGTGATGCACCGCATGAATATTGACCCTGCAGTTGCTTCAGGTCCTTTTATCACAACATTAAATGACATTACCAGTATTCTGATTTACTTAGGAATTGCTACAGCTTTCATTAATCATCTCATGTGAACCCATATGGCATATTAGGCATATGATAAAAATAAAAAGGATGTGTGATTGTGGGAAAAGACCCACTCCTTTTTATCAAAACGCCCCCTGCTTTTTTCAGAGAAACAGTCCCTGTGGAAACAAGTGCGGAGCTAATTGAAAGTATTGTAATCGAGGACCAAACAGAGCATTTTGAGAGTGCTCAAAAGCCAAGTACACATAATTTAGATAACAGTGAATTAGTAAAAAGAAAAGAGAGGCTTCATTTCCTGTCAAAGCCATTTCAGCAAAGGGCATATCAGCCGCTTGTATTTGTACTGCATGATGGGCAGGAGATCACTGGAGTAGTAAAGAAATTTGATAGTGAGACAGAGGATGTCTTTATTCGTACCTCTGAAACAGTGTTAACGTATAAGGTTTGGGAAATCTCTGATTTGGTGTGGAGAGGAAGCTCATTCTTTAAACCACAAGTCCAACATGCTGAAAAAGATAAAATCGATGCTGAATCTTAAATTCAATTTTTAAAACTTGCCTAGATATTTTTCTAGGCTTTTTTTATTGTAAAATAATATACCACTTCCATAAAAAATTTGTATGAAAAAAGCGAGATTCACCATAGTAAAGGAGAATCCCGCTTTTTATCGTCTATTCGTTTTCTGGTTTAGGTATTTTTGTTAATCAGGACAAACATTTAAGAAGACGTCCTGGATGCATTGCACGCCACAGAAGCAATTTAAATCTACAGTAATGCAACTATCTGTAAGTTCAAAATCAGTTACATCACAAATTGCATTTAAATCGATTGAGCCGCAATCGCAATCTTTATGAATGTTCTTGTTTGGTTTTAGTACACGCAATGTTGCACAACAGCCATCAAATACATCTTCTACACGGAAAAATACAGAAAAACATCCGTTATGATGTGTTGCACTGTTATTATGCGAACCGTGATGACGCGGTTTGAAAAATGCTTTAAATGGTGTGCCGTCTTTTGTTAATAACATAAACACACGTGTGTCTGCATTTGATCTAGATGGACTTACCAAGCCACCCAGCGGCTCTAAGAAACAGTTAGAAGGGCACTGGCAATCATTAGTGATGTCCTGTGTCTGAATGTCTAAGATTGCTTGCACCACATCACACACACAATTAGCTGAAGTGATTGGTCTAACGCTTGAGCTCGAACTTGAGCTTGAACTGCTTGAGCTTTCTTTTCCACAACCCATTAATATCACATCCTTATTCAGATTCTCTATAGCATATGCCTTATTAAAAAAAGAGACTGGGCTAAAAGAACAAAGGGCCCTAATCATAGATTAGGACCCTTTGCCATATTACGACGCTGTTTCACCTTGAGCGAGCTTTTTATCGGCAAACGTCTAAGAAGACATCTTGCACACATTGTACGCCGCAGAAGCAATTTAGATCTACGGTAATGCAACTATCTGTAAGTTCGAAGTCAGTTACTTCACAAATTTTATTGAAGTCGATGGAGCCGCATTCTTTTAAGATGTTTCGATTCGGTTTTAATACACGTAATGTTGCACAGCAGTCATCAAAAATATCTTCTACACGGAAAAATACAGAGAAGCAAGATTGATTATGATTATGATGTTGTTGATTATGGTGCTGTTGATTATGATGATTGTTCATGTTCATTCCGCCTAGTGACGTACTCTCTAAAGAATTACGATGATGGTGACGAGAGTTTTTGAAGAAAGCTTTAAACGGCGTGCCATCTTTAGTCACTAGCATAAATACACGAGTATCAGCATTTGATCTAGATGGACTTACTAAACCGCCTAGAGGTTCTAGGAAACAGCTAGTAGGACAAGTACCGCATTCGTTATTTTCACGTTGAACTTGGAGGTCCAAAATTGTCTGTAATACGTCACATACGCAATTTCCTCCCATAATTGGGCTCACACTTGTACTTTCTCTTCCACAACCCATTCAAATTCACCTCCTTATTTCCAATTCTTTATACTATATGGCTATTTAGTGGGATGGCGCAGGCTATTATCATTATTGCTTTTGAATAATTTGAATTTAAAATTCGCATACTATCAATAAAAAGGATGGGGAAGATATGAAAAAAAGCCTGTTGATGTTTATTGCTCTATTAACTGTGCTTGCTGGATGTGGAAAATCAAATAGTGCAGCTATCTCAGTCAATGATGACCACAAATATCAGGAAGAACGGCAATCGGTAGAAAAAGTTTTAGGCCATGACAAACATGTCCAAAAGGTATCTGTCTTATTTACAAAAAAAGAGGCAATTGTAGGTGTGGAGGTAAAGCCGTTTTCAAAATGGAATAAAAAGAAATATGAAAAGAAGTGGAAAAAAAAAATTAAGCGTGCGCTTCCTGATCGCGATGTGCTAGTTAGTACAGATCAAAAGATAATAATGGAAACAGATCGTTTAAACGAAAAGAAAATGAGCGAGAAGAAGGTAAAAGAAAAAATTAAAAATTTAAAAGAATTAGCGGAGGAGCAAACTTAATGGATGCAAAACAATATGATACTTTACAACAATCTCTGTCACCAAAACCTTCCATTATTAAAAATTGTTTAAAGGCTTTTCTCGTAGGCGGCATCATTTGTACAATTGGCCAGCTGATTACGTTCTTTTATATGGCTTATTTTAATTTTACAGAAAGAACAGCGGGAAACCCGACAGTCGCTACAATGATTTTCCTTGCTATGCTATTTACTGGATTCGGGCTTTATAAGAAACTTGCACAATTTGCAGGAGCAGGTAGCGCCGTACCGGTTACAGGGTTCGGTAATGCTGTTATCTCATCAGCCATTGAACATAAATCTGAAGGATATGTATTGGGTGTTGGAGGCAATATTTTTAAATTAGCAGGATCTGTTATTGTATTCGGCGTTGTATCAGCCTTTGTTGTAGCACTAGTAAAACTTCTTTTAGTAACAGTGGGGGTGACGAATTGGTAATGGATCAAGGAGTAATTTATTTTCCGTCAAAGCCTTCCATTATTGCTTCTGGAGTAGTAGGTGGCCCTTTAGAGAAAAAAAGTGTATTTGCTGCAGATTTTGATCTTCTTTTAGACGATGAAAGAGCAGAAGAAAAATCCAATGAAAAGGGCCATAAACAGATGGCTCTTCAAGCATGTCAAATTGCATTAGAAAAAGCGAATATTAAAGAACGTGATGTTGACTTCCTTATGAGTGGAGATTTAGTTAATCAAATGACCCCCTCCAACTTTCTAGCGTCTACGTTAGGTATTCCATATTTGGGACTATATTCTGCCTGTGCTACTTCTATATCCGGAGCTATTGTGGCAGCAT
Organism: Rummeliibacillus stabekisii; assembly: GCF_007988965.1. GTDB lineage: Bacteria > Bacillota > Bacilli > Bacillales_A > Planococcaceae > Rummeliibacillus > Rummeliibacillus stabekisii. Next base: position 962,690 of record NZ_BJVD01000001.1, on the reverse strand, counting down.
TACTAACAGAATTAGGGGCAAGTAAATATGCGTTGGCTGGTGCTGCAAGCCAGCATAACTCCATTGAAAGGCAATTTCGATATCCAGTGGAATATGGCGGTCAAAAACCTGGTACAGCACAATGGACCGTTACAGCAGCAGGCTATGCATTAATAGCGAAAGGGCAAATGAATAGTCCTGTAATAGAGGCCGCAACTGTCGGGAAATCCATCGACTTGCAGCAAACTGATCCTTTCCATATGGGGGCAGCTATGGCACCTGCAGCTTGCGACACAATTACAAGGCATTTAAAAGGAAGAGGACAATCATTAAGCGACTACGATTTAATCATTACGGGAGATTTGGCGAAGGTTGGTCTTCCAATATTACAGGAATGTTTAATTAAGGAAGGAATGGCTCAGCAAGATGTGATGAAAATCCGTGATGCCGGAGCAGAATTCTATGGAGATGATCAAACCTTTCTTGCCGGAGCAAGTGGTGCGGGGTGCTCTGCATCTGTCTTTTTCAGTACTATTCTAAAGGGATTGAATGAGAAGAAGTATGAAAGGGTCTTAGCAGTCGCAACAGGAGCATTGCTTTCGCCGCTTACTGTTCAGCAAAATGAGTCTATTCCTTGCACGGCACACGCCATCGAAATTTCAATGAAATGAGGATATAAATATGTTTGCAACATTGTTGATTGCTTTTATTGTAGGTGGCCTTATTTGCGTTGTAGGGCAACTGATTATGGATTTAGGAAAACTGACCCCAGCACATACTTTAAGTATTCTGGTTGTTCTTGGTTCAGTTTTAGACGGCTTTAATTTGTATGAACCGTTAATTGACTTTGCTGGAGCTGGTGCAACTATTCCGATTACCTCCTTTGGTAACTCCTTGACACACGGTGCTCTAGCGGAAGCAGAAAAGCACGGATGGATTGGCGTTCTGACAGGAATGTTCGAAGTGACAAGTTCGGGTATCAGTGCAGCAATTGTTTTTGGTATGATTGGTGCGCTTATTTTCCACTCAAAAGGTCAGCATCCATAGACATACGCCCGGTCTCTCTTTTCCAAAAGGCATAGGATATAGAGAAAAGAGAGGAGGGGATGTAAATGTCATGGGGATACGGATGCGGAGGCGGTTACGGATACGGAGGCGGCTTCGGCGGAGGCTGCTATGGTTATGATGGTGGTGGATCTTCTTACGGTGGATCTACTTTCATTTTAATCGTTGTTTTATTCATCTTGTTGATTATTGTTGGCGCAAGTTTCATTTGCTAGAGGAGGATATTGAATGAATTCACCTTTCTTTCGTAAGATCGAACAAAAGACTGGGGTTCCAATGGAAGAAGTCTTCGCACTAGCAAATGCCATTCAAAACGCCGACTTTCAAGATGAACGTCAAGTACGTAAAATTGTAAAAAAAGTAGCGAAGCTTGCAAATAAGCCCGTTTCAAAAGATCTAGAAGAGCAAATTGTCAATTCTATTATGAAGAATGGCAAGAATTTGGACATAAGTAAAATCCAAGATATGCTTTAATATAAGTTTCCCCCGGCATGATGTTTATCTTTTAAACATATAGGGTATAAAGGATAAAAAACTGTCGGGGGTGCTTATAATGAGTTATATTTTACCAATCAATGACTATCAAGCTGCTCAATATATCAATCGCTCTGCACAAACAAGAGAATCCTATTCATACGTGGAACGTGTTGAGAAAGTGAAAAATTCATCAAAGTTTCAGCAGGAGTTAGAGCAAAAAAGACAAACGATGAAGCAATCTTTCTATGTAGAGAAAAAAAGATCTTCACCTGTACACCACCAACCAATCATACACAGTCCTAAACGCCATACAGCTGATTCTTATGATCACGAAATTGTGAATAAAACGGATAAGGGATTGATTTGCAACTTATATGTCTAATATGCTCATTTCATCAATGGATCAACCTAAACCCTTCCATACTTCTTCCATATAAAAAGCTACGATGTACTTGAGATTCATAGACATCGTAGCTTTTTTGCTGTTATATTATTTTTTCCATAGCGCGGTAAGGTATTCCGGCATCGAGAAATTCTGGAGAAGTGATGATATAATTCTGTTTCTCGTAAAAAGGAATAGCATGCGTTTGGGCATTCAACTTTACTTTACGAATCTCTGAGCCATGAATAAAATCTTCTAGGCAATTCATCATGAGAATACCAATCTGCTTTCGCCGGAAATCTGGTAAAACGCATACGCGTTCTACAACAGCTACTAGTTCATCTGTAAATCTTACACGCCCAGCGGCAATCGGTCGATTATCAAAGTATGCGACAAAGTGTGTAGCACTCTCATCATATTCATCTATTTCTAAAGGTTGAGGAATTCCTTGTTCTTTCACAAACACTTCTCTTCGAACAAAAAAAGCATCCTGCAATTCTTTTTCTGTTTCAACAATCTTAGCGAAAACCAATAATTACTCTTCTCCTCTAAGTCGGTAAGTTTCAAACACTGTCCAAGAACCATCCTCTAACTGATAAAGCAAATGAATACGATTAATTGTTTCGTTGAAATCAACCTTTGTCATGCGCAATTGGCCAAAGACATCATCATGTTCTCCAGCGCTCATATCTTGGGCAATCGTAATATGAGGTACAAATTTATATTTTGCTTCGCCGCCTGCAACATCATTTTCTAATGCCTCGTGTAAGTGCATAAGTTGTTCTGTCGGCTCCACTTTTAAATAAATGGCATTATTAACAGGTGCAAAAGAGCTAATCTTTGAAATAGAAATAGTTAGCGGATTAAATTGTTCGCACACCTTCTTAATAGATGCTGAGATTTCCTCAATTTCAGAAGATTGGATTTCTGTTTCTCCTTTTAATGTAATATGCGGAGTAATTTTTGCGTAATGGGTATCATATCTTTTACGATAAGAGTTAGCAAAATCTTGGATTTCTTTTGATGGGAATGCAACAATTCCATATTTCATATTATGAAAACCTCCTTAATAGAAAAATAATTAACTTAATTTTCAGTATAGCAGAAATTACTGTAAAGGTTATTACCTAACTATTTATTTTTGACCGAAATTTTGTCGGATAGCTCTTTTTAAGTCAGCTTGCCAAAATTTCCACGTATGTTTGCCCTCAAATTCATCGTAAAACGTATCAACACCTAGTTCCTTAAGCAGTTGGTGAAGTTTTCGGTTTGGTGTCAAAAAGTCTTTTACTTTTTTATCCATCGTCACAACTTCCGTTTCTAAAGAACCGATAACATGATATACCGAAAAAGCATGAGGATCTTTCATTTCTTGGACTTTCTGAAGCACCTCTTCATTCACTTGCGGCGATTGAAGCAGTACCTTTCCAAAAGTATTAGGATAGGCAACAGCGGCAAGCAAAGATACTGTGGCTGCTTGAGAATCACCAATGAGAGCCCGGGCCATACCCATATGATAAGTGGAATAATTTTTGTCTAAATAGGGCACGAGCTCATGTGCTAAGAAACGCAAATAAGCGGTATGTAAGTCGCCATTTGGCAAGTACTTGCGTCTACGATCTTCCACATTTTTATATGGAACGCCCACAATAATCAAATTTTCAATCTCTTCATTTGCCAAATATTCATCGGCAATTCTAGAAATGCGTCCTAACTGAAAATAGTCGCGCCCGTCAGAAGCGATTAAAATAGTATATTTGTAAAGCGGTGAATAATTTTCTGGTAGATAAATCAACAAATGTAATTCTTCTTGTAGTGCTTCGCTATAAAATGCTATATCGTTAATAGTTCCTTGTCCCATACCAAACACACCCTTCAACATTCTGTAGGGAAATTGTAACATATGAATTTGCAAAGGTATAATAAGAAATATAGGGAGAAATGAGGTCATTATTATGTATAATGAAAAAGTGAATATATCCTCCGAAAGCGTCCGAAATGCAGCTAAAGAAGCAATTGCGCGACGTGGCGTGTTGATTAGCGATATCGCCGAAATTGTATTTGAGATGCAATATCCCTATAGCAACGGCTTGACACTGGCACATTGCATTCAATCAGTCGAACGGGTTCTCAATAAGAGAGAGGTACAGCATGCTATTCTCGTCGGAATTGAATTAGATGAACTTGCAGAAAAGGGAATGCTTTCCCAGCCATTGCAGCAATTAATAGAATCAGATGAAAGCCTGTTTGGCATTGATGAAACACTTGCGATAGGCTCTGTTCTCACATACGGAAGTATAGCAATGACAACGTATGGACATTTAGATAAGCAAAAAATCGGCATCATCAAGAAATTGGATACTAGAGACGGAACAGGCGTCCACACATTTTTAGATGATTTGATTGCAAGCATTGCTGCATCTGCTTCTTCTCGACTAGCACACCGTATTCGCGACGTCGAAGAAACAGGTGAATCCATTGCAGGAAGAGACAGAGTATAGCGTCTTTGGGCAGCGTCATACTTGGCGCTGTTTCGTCGCGTTATGGAAATTTATAAAGAAAATATGGTGATAGTATGAAATGGTGGATCATCCTACTATGCAGCTTGGTGCTTGTAGTACTTGCCGGCTGTACATTGGACAATTCTTCTAGCAATGAACAAGAAACTGAAACATCAGAAAAAGTACCTGTAAAGGTAATAAGCGTGATGGATGGCGATACAATTAAGGTGAAATATAATGGTGAACTAAAAAAAGTTCGCTACTTATTGATTGATACACCCGAGATGTATCATAAACAACTTGGCGAGCAGCCATACGGGCGCGAGGCACAGTCTAAAAATAGAGAGATATTGAATCATGCTAAGAACGTTTCCTTAGAGTTTGATGTTGGCGATAAGGAGGACAAGTATGGCCGCCTGCTGGCTTATGTCTATGCAGATGGAAAAAGTGTGCAAGAACAATTAGTGGCTGAGGGACTAGCACGTGTTGGCTATATCTATCAGCCGAATACAAAGTATGTAAATGAATTTAAAGATATTCAAGAACAAGCTAAGAAAAAGAAGATAGGGATATGGAGATATGACGGATATGTGACGGATCGAGGATTTGTCAAATCTGTCGTTGAAAAGCAACAACATACGAAAAATTCAAACGGGACTTACCGACAAAAAGATAACGAAAAAAGTGCTTGTACGATTAAAGGCAATATCAACAGCAAAGGAAATAAACTATACCACATGCCAGGAATGGCTCAGTACAATAATGTAAAACCGGAAAAAACATTTTGTACAGAAGAGGAAGCCAAAAAGGCAGGTTTTACAAAAGCGGCAAGGTAGGTGTATCAATGACAAAAATCTATATGCTTCGCCATGGAGAAACAGATTGGAATTTAGCGGGTAAAATTCAAGGTGGGACAGATACTGTACTGAATGAAAATGGGAAGCGGCAGGCGATTGCTTGTAGGAATTACTTTCAAGATAAAAATTGCCAAGCTATTTTTAGTAGCACGCTTCAAAGAGCACGGCAAACTGCTACTATAATGAATGAAACGCTGCACCTGCCATTAATTTTGATAGACGAGTTTAAAGAACGAAACTTTGGCAAGGCAGAAGGACTAACACTAGAAGAACGTTTGAAATTATATCCAAGCAAGCAATATCCGAACCAAGAATCTATGGAAAGTCTCTGCCAAAGGTTAGCAAAGGGTTTGCAAAAGATTCAGCAAAGCTATCCCCACGATGAGGTTATCTTAGTCACACATGGTGCAGTCATCCATACAATCTTTGATATGGTTGAAAAGATGACAGTTTTTCCAGAAGTCCCTCGCTTATCAAACGGTGGAATTAGCACAATATCATATGAAAAAGAGAAATGGTTATTAGAAACATATAATGATACAAGCTATATGACGGATTTAAAATAAGAGGGCAAGTAGAAACAGTATGTTGTCATTACAACTTTAAATGCTTAAAAAGGGTAGATAGAGACGATTGAAACAGCTCTATCTATCCTTTTTTATATGATTCTATTAGAAGAATGAAAAATAGACGATTTAAACTATGGTTTACTCTTCATCATAATAACTACTATTATTCCAGCTATTCCTATAATAGCGAGTAAGCAATAGACTAGAGTGTTTCCAAACCAGTATAGAAAATAAGGCAAAACTATCAAAACTATACCTAATAAGATAAGAACGATGCCCGTGCCCTTTGCTAACTTTTCTTTATCCCCTTCAAAAGTTGTTTCATTATAACCCGCAATTAGAAAAAGCATCTTTTTATACCAAATTAAATAACCTAATAAGATTAAAATAAATCCCACAATTAAAGTTAAAATAAACCCGTTAAGATTCATATCCGCTCTTCCGTCCTTCACAATTTAATAAACTGTCCAATTTAATATGTATTAGAATAGGTAAAAAACCTAAAAGTGTAAAATGCTGATTTCATCATACTATGCAACAAAAAACTTGAACAATCTTTATCCTATAGCGTAGCGGAAGACGGCGTCTCCTGCGGGAAAAGCTTGAGCTGAAAGCCCCGCAAGAACGAAGTGATGAGGAGATTGAAGCCAAGCCCGCGGAAAGCGCCGTCTGGAGCGAAGCGATATAAGCAGACATTATGGGGAAAAATTAAACCTCGTTTTTACGGTCGGCTAGCTATAGATAGCATCTTCTACTTGAAAAGCTTGAGCTGAAAGCCCCGCAGGAACAAAGTGACGAAGAGATTGAAGCCAAGCCCGGGGAAAGCGCCGTCTGGAGCGAAGCGAAATAAGTAGACATTATGAGCAAAAATTAAAACTTGTTTTTACATTAGGTTAGCTATAGATAGCATCTTCTACTTGAAAAGCTTGAGCTGAAAGCCCCGCAGGAACAAAGTGACGAGGAGATTGAAGCCAAGCCAGCGGAAAGCGCCGTCTGGAGCGGTGCGGTTTATAATTAGTTATTTAAAAAGCGAACATTATATAAAAAAAATTATATAATGTTCGATTATTGGTTTGACAGCTGGATAATCCTGTAGTATTATCAGGGTGTAATAAGCAATTCTCTCATATATCCCCGGGAATATGGCCCGAAAGTTTCTACCCAATAACCGTAAATTATTGGACTATGAGAGAAAGTAGAACCGTTTGCTGGATAGAATGGGACCAGTGTACCCATTTTCACTTTCCGGACAGACTACTTTCTCTTTGAAAGTAATCTGTCCGGTTTTTTGTTTCAAAAGAATGCAGAGTAGAGTGATGTCTTACTTAATCTTTATGTTAGATGGAGGGAAAGAGATGCCACAAGTTGGGGTAATTATGGGAAGCACATCTGATTGGGAAACAATGAAGCATACATGTGCCATTTTAGAGGAACTGAAAATCGACTTTGAAAAACGAGTAGTATCAGCTCACCGAACGCCAGAATTATTATTCCAATATGCCGAAGGGGCAAAGGAACACGGCATAAAAGTAATAATCGCTGGTGCAGGAGGAGCGGCCCACTTACCAGGTATGACAGCTGCTAAGACAACGGTCCCCGTTATTGGCGTTCCAGTACAAACAAAGGCGCTCAATGGGCTAGATTCTCTTTTATCGATTGTGCAAATGCCTGGCGGTGTGCCAGTCGCAACAGTAGCAATCGGGAAAGCAGGTGCAACAAACGCTGGCCTGCTGGCTGCTCAAATTTTGGCGACATCAGATGAAATGTTAGCGGAAAAGTTAGAAAGAATGCGCAATGAGACAAGGGAGAAGGTGCTAAACAGCAGTGAACAACTTACATAGCCTTGTGATTGTACCGGGGCAAACGATTGGCATTATCGGCGGAGGACAGCTTGGCAGAATGATGGCCATTGCTGCGAAAGCAATGGGGTTTCGTGTTGCGGTATTAGATCCAACTCCAAATGGGCCATGTGCACAGGTAGCAGATGTTGAGATTATTGGTGCTTATGATGATACAGAAAAATTACAAGAACTTGCAGGTGTAAGTGATGTCATTACATTTGAATTCGAAAATATTAGCTCTCCAGCATTGAATTGGCTTAGTGATTATGCGTATTTGCCTCAAGGCTCTGCATTATTAAGAATCAGCCAAAATCGTATTGCTGAAAAAACGGCTCTAAAGTCCAGCGGTGTTGAGGTCGCTCCATATTGTGTCATTCAAACCTTGGAGGAACTTGCAATCGGGGTAGAAAAAATAGGATTTCCGTGCGTATTAAAAACAGCTCGCGGCGGTTATGACGGTAAAGGGCAGCTTGTAATAAAGAGCCGTATAGATTTATCTCGCGCAAGCGATCTTATACAAAGCGGTGTCTGTGTATTAGAAGCTTGGGTGCCCTACGTGAAAGAAATATCTGTCATTTTGACTAGAAAAGCAGACGGTGAATGCACGTGCTTCCCAATTGCTGAAAATATTCATCAAGACAATATTTTAGCGCAGACCATTGTACCTGCCCGCATCAGTGAAAAAGCAGTCGAAGAGGCTACCAAACAGGCAATGATGCTCGCAGAAAAGCTAGAAGTTGTCGGCACGCTTGCGGTCGAGATGTTTTTGACAGAAGAAGATAAAGTGATTATGAATGAGCTCGCACCACGACCGCACAATTCAGGACACTTCACGCTGGATGCCTGCGAAACCTCACAATTTGAACAGCATATTCGGGCAATCTGTAATTGGCCACTAGGAAGTACCGAATTGCTAAAGCCCGTTGTCATGATGAATTTGCTGGGACAGCATATGGAGAACGCGATTACAACGATACCACATAGTCATGGGTGGAAGTATCACATTTATGGAAAAAAAGAAGCGGCGTTTAATCGGAAAATGGGCCATATTAATATTCTTCACCGGAATACAGAAGAAGCTCTTGTGCAAATTGAAAAAAGCGGATTATGGAAAACACCCTTAAACACATAAATCATGCACATATATTGAAATGGGTGTTTGACTATCTTTATGGCGTATTTTATCAATTATTTAGTCATACTATTCGGAAAATGGAGGGGCAGGAATGGAAAAGAGAGAGATGTTATATGAAGGGAAAGCAAAAAAGATATACGCAACAGATCAGGAAGATGTAGTCCTAATACAATATAAGGATGAAGCCACTGCTTTTAATGGGGAGAAAAAAGCAGAGATTGCAGGCAAAGGGGTTTTAAATAATTCGATTACAAGTTTGCTGTTTTCAAAGCTTCATAGCGAAAACATTCAATCTCATTTCATCCAGAAACTTTCCGAACGAGAGCACCTTGCAAAGAAAGTATCCATTATTCCATTGGAAGTAGTAGTGCGAAACAAAGCTGCCGGTAGTCTGTCCAAAAGGCTCGGTATAGCAGAGGGAACGCCATTCTCTAAACCACTTGTTGAATTTTACTATAAAGATGATGCATTGGGCGATCCACTGCTCAATGAAGATCATATTGAAGAACTGGCGATTGCTGATCCAACTGATGTGATTGTGTTAAAACAATATGCACAGCGGGTGAATGCGGTGTTGAGTGCGTTCTTTCAAGAGCTTGGCATTACGCTTATAGATTTTAAATTGGAGTTCGGCAAAACAGCTGATGGTGAAATTTTACTTGCGGATGAAATATCGCCGGATACTTGTCGACTGTGGGAAACAGCTACAAATAAAAAGCTAGATAAAGATGTCTTTCGCCGGGACTTAGGCAGTTTAACAGAAGCTTACCAAACGATTCTCATGAAATTGGAGGAAGAAATCCATGTATAAGGTACAAGTATATATTACATTGCGTGAAAGTGTATTAGACCCTCAAGGTTCGGCTGTAAAACAATCCTTGCATAGCCTTGGCTATAAAGGAGTTGAAGATATACGAATTGGTAAATATCTTGAACTTACCATTGATCAAAAAGAACAAGATATAGATGGTTTGGTTAATGAAGTGTGCCAGAAACTCCTGGCAAACACGGTGATTGAAGACTATCGCTACGATATTAAGGAGGTTGCCGCGCTATGAAGTTTGCTGTCATTGTATTTCCTGGTTCGAACTGTGATGCTGATATGTACCATGCCATCAAGGATGAGCTTGGTGAAGAGGTGGATTATGTTTGGCATACTGAAGACAATCTAGATCGCTATGATGGCATTTTGCTTCCTGGAGGATTTTCTTATGGAGACTACCTTCGAAGTGGGGCGCTTGCGCGTTTTTCAACTATCATGGAGCAGGTAGTTAAGGCAGCTGAGGAAGGGAAGCCTGTGCTTGGCATCTGCAATGGATTTCAAATTTTATTGGAAGCAGGCCTTTTACCTGGCGCGATGAGAAGAAATGAACAGCTTTCATTTATTTGCCGAAATGTGAAACTAAAAGTAGAAAACAGCCAGACTCCTTTCACCAATCTATATACAACTGGTGAAGTGCTTTCCATTCCGATTGCACATGGTGAAGGAAATTACTATTGCGATGATCAAACACTAGAAGAATTAAAAAAAGAAAATAGAATCCTGTTTACCTATCATGAAGAAAACCCGAATGGAAGCCTCGAGAATATTGCAGGCATTATGAATGCAAGAGGCAATGTGCTGGGTATGATGCCACATCCTGAGCGAGCTGTAGATGCGCTCCTAGGATCAGAGGACGGGCTGAAGCTGTTCCAATCAATCGTTAAGAGCTGGAGGGAATCACATGTCGTTACTGCTTGAACCTACTGTTGAATCCATTAAAGAAAATCGTTTGTATGCTGAAATGGGATTATCTGATGAAGAATTTGCATTGGTTGAAAAAATTCTGGGACGCACGCCTAACTACACGGAAACAGGTCTTTTTTCTGTCATGTGGTCAGAACATTGCTCCTATAAAAATTCAAAGCCCATTTTAAAGAAGTTTCCTGTAACAGGCGAAAAAGTATTACAGGGACCAGGTGAAGGAGCAGGGATTGTCGATATCGGTGACGATTTAGCCGTTGTATTTAAAATCGAAAGCCACAATCATCCATCGGCTATCGAACCCTATCAAGGAGCTGCCACAGGTGTAGGGGGTATTATCCGTGATGTCTTTTCGATGGGAGCACGCCCTATTGCTTTATTAAATTCGCTTCGTTTTGGAGAACTGCAAAATCCTCGTGTGAAATACCTGTTCAAAGAAGTAGTTGCAGGTATTGCAGGATATGGAAATTGCATTGGCATTCCAACAGTAGGAGGAGAAATCCAGTTTGATTCTTCCTATGAAGGCAATCCTCTTGTCAATGCGATGTGCGTCGGTTTAATTGCACATAAGGATATCAAAAAAGGCCAAGCGCATGGCATAGGGAATACTGTCATGTATGTAGGTGCAAAAACAGGACGCGATGGAATTCATGGAGCTACATTTGCTTCAGAGGAGCTTTCCCAAGCATCCGAAGAAAAACGCCCTGCCGTTCAAGTCGGTGATCCGTTTATGGAAAAACTATTGCTTGAGGCATGTCTTGAGCTTGTTCAATCAGATGCGCTTGTTGGCATACAAGATATGGGTGCAGCAGGTTTAACCAGTTCTTCTGCCGAAATGGCAAGCAAAGCTGGTTCTGGCATTGAAATGAATCTCGATCATGTTCCACAACGCGAAACAAATATGACCGCCTATGAAATGATGCTTTCCGAGTCACAGGAGCGCATGCTACTTGTTGTTAAGAAGGGTCGTGAAAACGAAATCGTCGAATTGTTTTCGAAATATGGCCTTGAAGCCGTATCTATTGGAAGAGTAACAGATGATCACCAATTGACACTATTCCATCAGGGCGAAAAAGTAGCACAGGTGCCGGTGGATGCACTTGCCGAGGATGCACCAGTCTATCATAAACCATCAAAAGAGCCGCAGTTTTTCCGCGATTTCCAAGCAATGAACATAAAAGTTCCAGTGGTTACAGATTATAAAGAGACTCTTTTGAATCTTTTGGCACAGCCTACTATTGCCAGCAAAGAGTGGGTGTACAACCAATATGATTATATGGTGAGAACAAATACAGTCGTAGCGCCGGGCTCTGATGCCGCAGTTGTCCGCATTCGAGGAACGAAAAAGGCTCTTGCAATGACAACAGACTGCAATTCGCGTTACTTATACTTAGACCCTGAAAACGGAGGGAAAATCGCTGTAGCCGAAGCAGCTAGAAATATTGTATGTTCCGGCGGAGAGCCACTTGCTATTACAGATTGCTTGAATTTCGGCAACCCGGAAAAGCCAGAGATTTTCTGGCAGCTTGAGCAAGCGGCTGACGGAATGAGCGAAGCTTGCAGAACGCTGAAAACGCCGGTAATTGGCGGTAATGTTTCGCTCTACAATGAAACAAATGGTGAAGCAGTATACCCAACCCCTGTAGTAGGCATGGTAGGGCTTATTGAAGATACAGCACATATCACGACACAAACGTTTAAAGATGCGGGTGATTTGATTTATATCATCGGCGAGGCAAAGGAAGAGTTTGGTGGAAGTGAACTCCAAAAGATGGTAGAAGGAAAAATCTTTGGGAGTGCCCCAGCTATTGATTTAGAAATCGAACAAAAGCGCCAATCCCAATTGCTTCAAGCGATTCGATCAGGACTTGTTGCATCAGCTCATGACATTTCTGAAGGTGGACTATCTATCGCACTGGCTGAATCATTATTTGGTCAAAATCAATTGGGAGCAAAAGTATCTATAAAAGGTATTGAAACAGCAGCACTCTTCGGTGAAACACAATCTCGTTTCCTTCTATCGATTAAGGAAGAGAATCAAGCTGCATTTGAAGCAGTGATGGATGATGCAGTATGTCTCGGGAAAGTGACGTCCACTCCAAAGCTTATCGTTCATAACGAAAAAGGAGAGCTACTAATAGATGCGGCTGTCCAAGAATTGCAGGATGTGTGGAAAGGAGCAATCCCATGCTTGCTGAATTAAAGGGTTTAAATGAAGAATGCGGCGTATTTGGGATATGGGGCCATCAGGATGCAGCAAATATTACATATTACGGACTCCATAGTCTCCAGCACAGAGGGCAAGAAGGATGCGGAATGGTTTTAACAGATGGAAAAAATCTAACCGGTGCAAAAGGCGAAGGGCTTGTCACAGAAATATTCACACCAGAAAAAATGCAAGGCCTTTCAGGGCATGCGGCGATTGGGCATGTACGTTATGCAACAGCAGGAGGTGGCGGATATGAAAATGTCCAGCCATTCCTCTTTAACTCACAAAGCGGTGGGCTTGCACTGGCACACAATGGAAATCTGGTGAATGCGGCACAGTTAAAAGATCAGCTAGAAGCACAGGGAAGCATTTTTCAGACCACTTCAGACACGGAAGTTCTTGCTCATTTAATTAAACGTGGCGGTTTCGCAGATTTGAAGACGCGTGTTAAAAATGCGCTTGGGATGTTAAAGGGAGCTTATGCTTTTTTAATTATGACCGAGACGGAAATGATGGTAGCTCTTGATCCACATGGTCTTAGGCCATTGTCTTTAGGAAAGATTGGCGATGCGGTTGTTGTAGCTTCTGAAACATGCGCCTTAGACATCGTCGGCGCTCAATTTATACGGGATATTGAACCGGGTGAGCTTGTGATCATTAATGAGGAAGGCATTCATTCTGAGAGATTCGCACATGCGACACAGCGCTCGATGTGTTCAATGGAATATGTTTATTTCTCTCGTCCTGACAGCAATGTAGATGGAATTAATGTTCATACAGCGCGTAAAAATTTGGGGAAACAGCTGGCGCTAGAATCAGTGATCCATGCAGATGTCGTGACGGGGGTACCCGATTCTGGCGTTTCAGTAGCGATTGGCTATGCGGAAGCATCTGGTATTCCATACGAGATGGGCCTCATAAAAAACCGTTATGTCGGACGAACATTTATCCAGCCATCACAGTCTCTTCGGGAGCAAGGGGTGAAAATGAAGCTCTCACCTGTGAGAGGGGTTGTAGAAGGTAAACGTGTAGTCATGGTCGATGATTCGATCGTACGAGGAACAACAAGCAAAAGAATTGTAGCCATGCTGAAAGAAGCGGGGGCGAAAGAAGTGCATGTTTGTATCAGCTCACCGCCTATTAAAAATCCTTGCTTTTATGGTATCGATACATCGACGCAAGACGAACTGATCGCATCGAAACTGTCAGTCGAGGAGCTGCGTGAATTGATTGGAGCAGACTCGCTTACTTTCTTAAGTGTAGAGGGCATGGTCAAGGGAATTGGTAGGCCTTATGCAGATGGAGGGCAATGCTTAGCATGTTTTACAGGCCAATACCCAACGGAAATTTATCCGGCATCAGAACCTGTATCAGAAAATCTAACAGTAGAAGAAGTAAAATTGGGAGCTAACTGACGCTCAAACAATTAATATTGGTAAAAAATAGAAATGCTAAAAAGGAGTCATTCCATGGCAAATGCATACAAACAAGCTGGTGTAGATATTGAAGCCGGCTATGAATCCGTAGAACGCATGAAAAAACATGTGGCAAGAACGATGAGGCCAGAAGTGATGAGTGGACTTGGCGGCTTCGGCGGACTATTTGACCTTTCCACACTAGGTTTAAAGGAACCTGTCTTAGTATCAGGTACAGATGGCGTTGGGACAAAGCTTCTTCTAGCGATGAAGATGGGACGCCATGACACAATCGGCATTGACTGTGTCGCAATGTGTGTAAACGATATTGTCGTACAGGGAGCACAGCCACTTTATTTTCTTGATTATATTGCGTTGGGCAAAGCTGTGCCGGAACGTATTGAAGACATTGTAAAAGGAATTGCAGAGGGCTGTGAGCAAGCAGGCTGTGCATTGATCGGTGGCGAAACAGCTGAAATGCCTGGCATGTATGATGCGGATGAATATGATGTGGCTGGTTTCGCTGTAGGGGCATGCGAGAAATCTCAATTAATCACAGGAGCATCCATCCAGCCTGGCGATGCGATTATTGGACTTGCTTCAAGCGGCATTCATAGTAATGGGTTTTCGTTAGTACGAAAAGTTGTTGAAGATATGCCTTTGGATCAGTATGTTGAGGAGATTGATGGGGTACTAGGCGATGTGCTGCTTACACCTACGAGAATTTACGTAAGAGCTATTCAGGCTGCGATGCAAGAATTTGAAATCAAAGGAATGGCCCATATTACAGGTGGAGGTTTTGTAGAAAATCTCCCTCGCATGCTGCCTGCCGGAGTAGGAGCAGCTGTGAAACTCGACACCTGGAAGGTTCACCCAATATTTTCTTTATTGCAGAAAAAAGGGCAAATCTCAACACATGAAATGTACCAAATCTTTAATATGGGCATTGGTTTGGCTGTGATCGTGAAGCGTGAAGATGCCGAACGTGCTGTAGCTCAATTTAAAAAATCAGGTGAAGAAGCCTATATTATTGGCGAAACAGTTGCAGGGGAAGGAGTGTCGTTTGCCTAATGAAAAAGATTGCTATTTTTGCATCAGGCAACGGCTCAAACTTTCAATCCATCATGGAAGCTGAAGCAAAGAAAGAACTAAAAATAAAAACATCCCTTCTTGTCTGTGATCATCACGAGGCTTATGTTGTACAACGTGCACAAGGCTTGGGACTTCCTATTTTTTGCTTTAATCCAAAGGAATACGAAGATAAAAAGGCATATGAGGAAGTAATCCTAGAGCATCTACTTGCAGAAGGAGTGGACTATCTCATTTTAGCTGGCTATATGCGCCTTATTGGACCGACCATTCTACGGGAATACGAAGGACGAATCATTAATATCCATCCTTCACTACTACCAGCTTTTCCTGGTAAAGATGCAATAGGGCAGGCACTTGATGCAAAGGCAAAGGAGACAGGCGTCACCGTCCATTATGTGGACGAAGGCATGGATACAGGACCTGTCATTGCACAGGAGTCCGTGCGAATTTATGAGAATGACACGGAAGAGTCGTTGAAGAAACGTATTCAAATAGTAGAACATCGTCTTTATCCATCTGTTTTAAAAGAACTATTTCAACAAGAGCATGTAAACATAGGTTGAGGAGGAATCATATGTCTAAACGAGCATTGCTGAGTGTATCAGATAAAAAAGGGATTATTGATTTTGCGAAGGGTTTAAAGAATGCTGGATTTGAAATTATTTCAACAGGCGGTACAAAAAAGGCACTATTGGACGAGGGCATTGAAGTGACAGGCATCAGTGAAGTGACCGGTTTTCCTGAAATTTTGGAAGGACGAGTAAAGACACTCCACCCAATGGTTCATGGAGCACTGTTAGCAAAGCATGGTGAAGAAAGCCATCTTCGTCAGATAGAAGAGCATGGCATCGCACCCATTCAGCTTGTTTGCGTCAATTTATATCCATTCCAACAAACCATTGAAAAACCAGATGTAACTTGGGAAGAAGCCATCGAGAATATTGACATCGGAGGACCATCGATGCTTCGATCAAGTGCTAAAAACCATCAATATGTTACGGCGGTTGTTGACCCAGCAGATTATGAAGGCATCCTTTTAGAATTAGCTGATACAGGAAGTGTTTCATTTGAAACAAATCGGAAGCTAGCTGCGAAGGTTTTTCGCCATACAGCAGCCTATGACACGATAATTGCCCAATATATGACAGAGATATCAGGGGAGGAAAATCCGGAAAGTCTAACAGTGACTTACCAATTAAAACAAAACTTGCGTTACGGAGAGAATCCACATCAGAAAGCTGCATTCTATGAAAAGCCACTAGGCTCTCTTTTCTCAATCGCTAAAGCAAAACAGCTTCATGGAAAAGCACTTTCCTACAACAATATCAATGATGCAGACGCGGCCATTCAAATTGCCAAGGAATTTGCAGAACCCGCGGCGGTTGCTGTGAAGCATAGTAATCCTTGTGGTGTAGGTACAGGTGACACAATAGCCGAAGCTTTTGCTAAGGCGTTTGAAGCAGATGAAACTTCTATTTTCGGAGGAATAGTGGCTTTAAATCGAACCGTTGATGTGAAAACAGCTGAGAAACTCAGCGGCATTTTCTTGGAAATTATTATCGCTCCTTCATTTACACCAGAAGCGCTCAATCTCTTAAAAGCGAAGAAGAATATTCGTCTGTTAACCATCCCATTTGAGGCTAGTTCAAATGTAGAAAGAAGAATCTCTTCCATTGAAGGCGGGCTGTTGGTACAAGATAGTGATAATGCCAAGCTGGATGAAACGACAACTACAGTGCCTACAAAACGGAAGCCGACTGAAACAGAGTGGCAGGCGTTGAAATTTGGCTGGAAGGTTGTGAAACATGTTAAATCCAATGCAATTGTTGTCTCCAACGATCAAATGACACTTGGTGTGGGAGCAGGTCAAATGAACCGAATAGGCGCAGCTAGCATTGCCTTAGAACAGGCAGGAGAAAAAGCAGCAGGCAGTATTATGGCTTCAGATGCCTTTTTCCCAATGGAGGACACAGTAGAAGCTGCTGCTAAGGCGGGCATTACAGCCATTATTCAGCCCGGAGGATCTATTAGAGATATGGATTCTATACAAAAAGCGGATGAATATGGAATTTCCATGGTATTCACAGGTGTTCGACATTTTAAACATTAACAATGAGGTGATTGGATGAAGGTACTTGTAGTGGGACGTGGTGGCAGAGAACACGCTATTGCAAGAAAACTTGCGGAGAGCGAGCATGTTGATAGAGTTTTTGTAGCACCAGGAAACCCAGGAATGGCCGATGTTGCTGAACTATGTAACGTCCATGAAAATGACCATATCGGACTTATCGCATTTGCAAAAGAAAATCAAATTACCTTCACTATTGTAGGTCCTGAAATACCTTTAATGGAGGGTCTAGTAGACGATTTTGAGGCGGCTGGACTGCGTGCGTTTGGACCTTCAAAGCTAGCGGCAGAGATTGAAGGAAGCAAATCATATGCAAAGGATCTAATGAAAAAATACAGCATCCCCACAGCACATTATAAAACTTTTACTGACTTCGCTCTTGCTAAATCTTACATTATGGAAAAAGGGGCACCAATTGTATTGAAAGCAGATGGCCTAGCTGCTGGTAAAGGTGTAGTAGTGGCTATGACAGAAGAAGAGGCTCTGCAGGCATTGTCAGAATTAACATGCGAAAAATTGGTGATCGAAGAATTTTTAGAAGGAGAGGAGTTTTCCTTCATGGCTTTTGTAAATGGAGAAAAAGTGTACCCATTGGCTATTGCACAGGACCACAAACGAGCTTTTGATGGAGATGCGGGCCCTAATACGGGAGGAATGGGGGCATACTCGCCTGTTCCACAAATTTCAAAAGAGATCGTGCAGGAAGCGCTTGATCATATTTTGATGCCGACCGCAAAAGCGATGGCTACAGAAGGACGCCCATTTACTGGTGTACTGTATGCCGGGCTAATTTTAACCGATGCTGGTCCTAAAGTGATTGAATTTAATGCTCGGTTTGGTGATCCGGAAACACAAGTGGTCTTGCCACGTCTGGGTTCTGATTTAGCAGAGGCCATCGAAGCTGTTTTAGATGGACGAGACATGGAGCTAGAATGGAAAGAAGAGGCAGTGCTAGGCGTAGTTCTTGCAGCTGAAGGCTATCCAAGAGATTATACAAAAGGAATTTCACTTGATGGAATGGAAACAATATCTTCTGATGTACATATCTATCATGCTGGAACAGCTCAATCTAAAGACGGTAAATGGATTTCAGATGGCGGAAGAATTCTAGTTGTTGCAGCTGAAGGAACTGATTTGGAGGATGCACATAAAACAGTGTATGAAGAAATTAAAAAAATTAAGAACGATGGCTTGCATTGGCGAAATGATATCGGCAACCGAGCATTGAAACTGAACCAGCCCGCACTCTAAGCGGCTGGTTTTTTTGTTGTTGAAGTTTATATTCAGGTTTATAAGAGAATAAAATCGAAATTATTGAAAAAGTTAGTAAGTAATGTTACAGGATTGTAAATGTTCTATTAAGTAGTGTAAATTTACAAGCAATTTATTTTAATTACTGATATGCTATTTTTGCAAACAGCACATAGTATATACTAACTTTTTCAGGGGGATTTTATGTTTAGTCGAAAGAAAGTAGATCCATTTTTTGATGCCTTAGTTAAAATATCAGTGAATGTACAAGAAGCCTTGCATTTTGCCAATGATTTTCGAATTAAAAATTTTGAGGATCTACAGGAAATTAGCACAAAAATGAAAAAGTATGAAACTGACGGTGACACGTTGATTCATGAGTTAATTGTGATGTTGAATAAATCGTTTATGACTCCAATTGAACGTGAAGATATTTTGGCACTAGCCAACAGCATGGATGATGTACTGGACGGCATGGAAGAATGTATTGCACATTTTGATATGTTTGCGTTAACAGATATTGATGAATCTATGAATACATTTATCGAATATATTGTGAAGAGTACAGATGAAATTGTGAAAGCAATGGAGAAATTGCAAAATAAAAATCTAACAAGCATGCGTGAAAATGCAATTTTAATAAAAGATTACGAAAGTAAATGTGATGAAGTACTGCGTGTATCCATTAAACAGTTATTCTTACATGAAAAAGACCCAATCCGCATTATTCAATTTAAAGATATTTACGAGCAACTAGAAGATATTGCGGATGAATGTCAAAAAGTAGCAAATACAATGGAAACCATCATTATGCGTAATGCATAGAAAGTGAGTGCAGCATGGATTCAATCATACTATTAACAGTTCTCGTTGTTATTTTCGCTTTAGCATTTGATTTTATCAATGGGTTCCACGATACAGCTAATGCGATTGCCACTTCAGTATCCACAAGAGCATTATCGCCAAAAGTAGCTGTTATGATGGCTGCTGTAATGAACTTTATCGGAGCTATCACTTTTACAGGAGTTGCGAAAGCCATTACCAAGGATATTGTCGATCCTTTCGCCTTAGAGAATGGGTCAGTGGTAATTCTTGCAGCATTAATAGCAGCGATTATATGGAATTTAGTGACATGGTATTTCGGTATTCCATCTAGTTCCTCGCATGCCATCATTGGATCGATTGCAGGTGCAGCTATTGCAGCTGCAGGCTTTAGCATCTTGAATTACGGTGGTTTCCTTAAAATTTTGGAAGCATTGCTTCTTTCGCCGTTCATTGCGATTGCCATGGGATTCATTGTGATGTCTCTTTTCAAAGTCATCTTTAAAAAGGCACATCTTTATAAGACCAATAAAGGGATCCGCTACTTGCAAATTTGTACAGCAGCGATTCAATCATTTACACACGGCACTAATGATGCCCAAAAAGCTATGGGTATTATGACAATGGCGTTAATTGCTGCAGGCTGGCAAACAGGCGATGAAATTCAAACATGGGTGCGGATTGCAGCAGCTACTGCGATGGGGTTAGGTACGTCAATCGGAGGCTATAAAATTATCAAAACTGTAGGCGGCAAAATTATGAAGCTTCGGCCAATTAATGGAGCGGCTGCAGACTTAGCATCCGCGTCCATTATCTTCGGTGCGACGCTGATCCATTTGCCTGTAAGTACAACTCATGTTATTTCTTCATCTATTATGGGTGTAGGCGCGGCACAACGAGTAAAAGCCGTTAAATGGGGAGTAGCCCGCAAAATTGTTATGACATGGATTATTACGATGCCAACGTCGGCTGCCTTAGCTGCCATTTGTTATTTTATACTAAACTTAATATTTTAATAGAATTAGGCTGTCAATCTCTTTTGGAGTTGGCAGTTTTTATTGTGTATGGATTGTTTGTATGTAGAATAACTTTGGAGGTTTTCTCTGAAGAAAAAGATGGTATGGAATTTCAAATCAAAATAAAAAAGCAGGCGCTCATCTGCCTGCTAATAGAAAAGAACTCCCAGCAATCCGTGCTGTTATGGAGTTCCTTTTTGTGATGATTTACGAATAAATCTCACGTAGGTTTGGCACCTAATTGTATATTATAGTACGGTTTTTAAAAAAGACAAGCTATTTTTACTGAAATGAATCATTTGTAGGATAAAGTGCAAACAAAAGCCTTGCACAGGAATTGTGCAAGGCTCTTATTTGAGATTATTGAGTCTTACTTGTGTAAGAATCTCCATCTATCATAATTTTCAAAACATCAAATGTCAATACGTTGTATCGTTTTGATGTGAAATACGTAGATTTAGTGGAATAAACCAGATTTTCTGGATTTCTCGGTCATTTTTAAAGTCATGGTTTGCATTTGCTTTTTAAAAATACTTCCAAATAACAGGATAAATAGCAAGACGCCACCTAGGAAGGTTAAGTCTAAAATGACCTTCTGCCAAATGATCCCGCCAATAGATTCTCTAGCCAAGGAAATCGCGTAGGTAAAGGGAAGGTAAGGATTAATGATCTGGAAAAACTTGGGTAGCAAAACGACAGGATATGTTCCTCCTGAACCTGCCAGCTGCAATACAAGCAGGACAATGGATAAGGCTTTTCCGATATTTCCGAAGACTGAAACGAGCGTGTAAACAATGGTCATGAATACAATGCTGATAAATAAGCTAAAGAGTAAAAAAGGAAGCGGTGCTTGTACGGAGACTTTTAAGAGGAAAAGGTCGCCTAATACAATAATTAGCGCTTGCAAAAGGCCAATCGTCCAAAATGTCAGCAGCTTACCAAAGTATACTTCTCGAACAGTATATTGCTTATCCTCTACGTCTGTCGCCAATAATGAAACAAGCAGTAGTCCGCCAACCCAAATGGCCAAGACAGAATAAAACGGAGCCATGCCAGTGCCATAATTAGGGATAGGGAATACGCGATGTTCTTTCATCTTAATAGGTTCTTCAAAAAAGGTCTTTTCAGCGGTCGGATTATTGATGAGCAATTGGATGACACTGTTAAGATTTGTTTCTTTCTCGAAACTGCGTATTTGATTGGCGAGCTTTTGTACACGACTATGAATAAGCGGATAATCAGCAATTGCTTTTTGCAATCCTTGGTTGGTGCTAGCTAATGCACTATCAGATACGTTTAATAAGCGTGTTATTTCAGGGAAAGTGGACTGGATATCTGTCAATATACCCTTCGCTCCTGTTAGCATCTCTTTTATATGGTTGATATGTGAATCGATTGTAGGTTGAATAACATTGTCGAATTCATTCGTAAAATTCGTTAGGCCAGTGAGGGCAGTATCTGAAAACTCCCGTAGCTTTCCAACCCTTTGAGAAAGCCCTTGTACTTGGTCTGTGTTTGATTGTATATTTTGCTGCAGGGTTTCCATGGCTTGTTGAGCATTGGCTGTTTGCTGTAAAGCTTTGTCTAACGCTTGACGGTCCTCCGTTGTTTGTTGATTATTGCTGTTTTGTTGCAGTGTTGTCAGGGCAGTGTGAATAGCGGTCAATCTTTCAAGTGCAGTACTCGCTTGCTGGTTCAGTTTATTATGCATATCAGTCAAAGTGGCAGGCGTGAAGTTATCGTTGTTTAAGGCTGTAATGAGATCTTGGGCAGATGTAGCAATATGCTGGATTTTTTCAACATCATTTCTTACTTGGG
This sequence comes from Rummeliibacillus stabekisii, assembly GCF_007988965.1. Lineage (GTDB taxonomy): Bacteria > Bacillota > Bacilli > Bacillales_A > Planococcaceae > Rummeliibacillus > Rummeliibacillus stabekisii. The sequence goes on along the minus strand of NZ_BJVD01000001.1, from coordinate 940,389 downwards.
GTTTGAGCGAATTTATTTTTGTTTCTGCATTATTGATGAAAGTTAATGTCTGATTGATCGTGGAAAGACCATCTTGTGTTAAAGCCTTTGCTTCTGGCAAATCCTTTTTAGCTTTTTGAAGAATTTGACCAGCGCTATTGAGGTCCTTTTGCGCTCGTTGAAGCTTGTTGAAAATAGACGGTAAATCTCTTTCTAGAGTGAAAACCAAATTTTTAAAGTTTTCGATATCAGGCAATTCTTCCTGCATCGTTACGCCAAGCCTGTTCATAATATCAAAGATAATACCATTCACTGTTCCGATAAATTTGCTGCTCATTGATTCGACTAAAACACTAGCACCTTTGCTGGTGATTTTCGGAGCAATAGAATTAATCTTTTCGTTTACAAAGTAATCCATCTTGGCGCGTTGGGGCTGCCCGCTTGTGACAGTCGCTAGTTCCTTAGAAAACCCTTTAGGAATGATGATGACAGAGAAATAGTCTCCATTATTCAAACGATCCAACGCCTTAGTCCTTGTTGTAAACTTCCAATCCATATCATGATTGCCTTTTAGTTGCTCTACTAATTCCTTCCCTGCATTAAACGAGCGGTTCCCAGCTGTTGCTCCTTGATCTTCATTAACAATGGCAACGGGGATCTGATTGGTTTTTCCGTAAGGATCCCAAGAAGCAGCGATATTAAGCCAAGCATAAAGAGAGGGTAGAATAATTAGCCCCAATATGATAATGGCTGAACTACTGTTTATGACAATATTTTTTATATCTCTTTTATAAATTTGGATACTTTTGTTCATTCCTGTCTCCACCTTTTTTTGAAAGTGAAAAAAGCATGTATACGGATAGTTGCGTATACATGCTTGAAGTAAGATGAAGGTATATGTTAGATCGTTAACTCATCTTGTCGTTCAAAACGTTCTGTATTTTGCAAATACAAAAATCCTTCATCTTCTAGCTCCTGTTGACGTTCCAGTGATAGTCCAATTGATAAATCCCCTGAAAATAAAGATTCCCACCAAGTGTCTGTTTTTATCATATTAATGACTCCCTTCGCGACTAGTATTCATTTTTCACAAATGGTACAATTTGAAAAAAGACAGTGCGTACTGGCAAAATCAACATTCTATTTAGCTGAAATTAGTATGGATAAGTTGGTTTTTTTTATACTTTGTAGGAGGGATTTTATGGCGAATTTTACTGTACAAGATATTGAAAACATGATCGCTTTGCAACGAGAATATTATATGTCGGGTGCAACAAAAACACTGGAATTCCGTAGGGAACAGTTAAAGAAATTAAAGGGATCCATTCAACGAAACGAAAAAGAAATAATGAGCGCTTTAAATCAAGATTTACATAAGAGTGAGTTTGAGGCTTACTCGACAGAAGTCGGTATTGTATTAGAAAGCATCAGTTTTATGCTGAAGTATTTAGAAGAATGGATGCATCCTATAGCTGTTCCTACTCCAATCTATTTCCAACCTGCCAAAAGTATGGTGGTTCGAGAGCCATATGGTGTTTCATTAATCATTGGCCCATTTAATTATCCATTCCAGCTTGTTATGGAGCCGTTGATTGGCGCCATTATTGGTGGAAATACAGCAATTGTGAAGCCATCAGAGTCTGCTCCACACACAGCAGCTGTCATACAAAAAATAGTTGAAGAAACATTTGAAGAACGTTATGTACGTATGGTAGAGGGCGAAGTGGAGGAAACATCCATACTTATCCATGCACCTTTTGATTTTGTGTTTTTCACAGGTAGTGTAGGAGTAGGGAAAATCGTAGCCAAAGCATGTGCCGAACGATTAACACCACACGTGCTTGAGCTAGGTGGTAAAAGCCCGGTCATTGTAGATCAAACAGCTAATATTGAAGTAGCGGTGAAACGTATTGTGTGGGGAAAATTTTTAAATGCAGGCCAAACATGTGTGGCACCGGATTATGTGCTTGTCCACGAATCAGTGAAAGTAACATTCATCCGCCATTTGAAAAAAACGCTGCAAAAGTTTTATGGCTCCAATCCACAAGAGAGTCCGGACTTTGGACGTATTATCAATACTAAGCAGTTCGATCGGCTGAATCAACTGCTCACAAAGGAAAAGGAACATCTCTTGTTTGGCGGGAATGTAGACAGAGAAGATTTGTATATTGAACCTACTGTTTTACAAGATATTAGATGGGATAATCCTGTGATGGAAGATGAGATTTTTGGTCCGATCCTTCCTTTATTAGTGTATGATGATTTGCCTGAGGCTATATATCGGATCAAGCAGAAGCCAAAACCGCTTGCGGCTTATTTCTTTTCTGAGACCGAAAAAGCCATTCAATACTTTTTAGATGAATTGCCGTTTGGCGGAGGGTGCATTAATGATACGATGGCACATGTCGGGAATACCCACCTGCCATTTGGGGGAGTTGGTCCGTCAGGTATCGGCAATTATCACGGTAAGGCTAGTTTTGAATGCTTTACACATCCAAAATCTATTCTTAAACGATCTAGTAAACTAGCGAATAATTTATTGTATCCACCTTATAAGCAAAAGGCAAAGTTAATTCGCACAGTTTTGCGATAAAGGATAAATGAGAAATCTCTATGCTTAAGGGGGAGAAGAATAAATATATGAGGAAAATTGTTTATGGCTTCTTAATTGTATGTGCACTGAGTGGTTGTTCTCAGAAAGAATATATCGATGATGCGGAAGACGATACACCACTTATTGCAGATGTGAAAATTCCGCGTACTGTTTTCAATTCAACCAAAAAAAATCAAACTCTTAACAAAGAGGAAATGAAACGTAGCATACAAACCTACCTAGATAGTGATGAAAAATTAGAACGTGCTAGTGAACCATTTGAGGACAATATTTATGACGGTGAGAAATTATCTAAAAGTGAATCAAAAAAGCTGAACAGGATTAACAAGCTTATAAAAGAAAATGATGAATCCTTCTCACAATATATCTCGAATAATACCTTACCGGAAGGGTATCAAGAAGAATCTGAAAGAATCAGTCGGTATATAACGGCTTCAAACGAATATATTCATGAATTAAACACAATAATTGATAAGGTTAGTGATGGGGATTTTTCTAAATTAAACATTGGTTCACTCATTGAGAAAAATGGGGTAGTCAATGGCAAAGAACAGAAAAAAATAGAAGCATTCCTTGATAAGGAAAATATTCAAACAATAGCATTTGGACGTGAAGGTACTAAATAGAGAGATTAGTTTTTAGGCTATCGGAGGTTGGTATGGGATATATTAAGGAATTAAGAAATATAGTGGGCAGTCGACCTTTAATCATGGTAGGTGCATGTGTAATTCTTATTAATAACAAAAATGAGCTATTGTTGCAACTTCGCAAGGATAATCATTGTTGGGGGTTATCCGGTGGTTCTATGGAGATAGGGGAAACATTAGAACAAGTTGCCAAAAGAGAGTTATTTGAAGAAACAGGATTAACTGCAAACAATTTAATGCTATTAGAGGTTTTTTCTGGCCAAGATCTTTACTATCAATATCCTCATGGTGATGAGGTATATAATGTAGTAGCAGCTTATATATGTAAAGATTATAAAGGAATCATAAAGGCAGAAGAAAACGAGGTTGCGGACTTAAAATTCTTTCATATAAATAGTATCCCTTCTAACATAAGCCCACCAGATTTGCCGATAATCCGTGAATATATTCGGAGCCAAATGCAAGAATAGGCTCAACCCTTTTAGATCAAGTAATTATTATAAAAAGAGGCAATAGCTATTCTGTTTTTGGATAGAAATTGCCTCTTTTCATATGTTTAAATTAGCTATGTTGTTGAGCAGAATGGTACAGCCTGTCTTGAACAGTGGCAACGTCTTCCATAAAAAAAGCGAGTATGAGAACGATTTCACATTCCATACTCGCAGTTGTCTAAAAGGGAGACTTTTCAGTCCTCGTATCAAAATTTTATCTAAATACAAAATAGCTTTATTGTAACTTCTTACGATTCAGACAGCATTTCTAGGAAAATGGATATTTCAGTTCCTTCTCCAACCCTGCTGTTGATTTCTATCCAACCTTTATGCTCTTGAATGATTTTTTCAGAGATCATCATACCAAGCCCTGTCCCAGCATCTTTTGTTGTATAAAATGGCTCGAAAATATGTTGAATGACTTCCTCAGACATTCCCTGCCCGTTATCTGCCACTCGAATCGCACAATAACCTTCTTCTGCTTCTTTAATCGAAATCGTAATGGTGCCATCAGTTTCAATCGCTTCGATTGCGTTTTTTATCAAATTAATTAAGACCTGTTTGATTTGATTAGAGTCACCTCTTAATACAATATTGTTATCCGGAATATCCTCTAGTAGACAAATATTTTTCATTTGTAACTCTGGTTTGAACAATAATAAGATATCAGATACCACATGTTTAACATCAAAATCTCTCACTTGTTTTGAATGAGGTTTCGACAGAACTAAGAACTCGCTAATGATTAAATTTATACGGTCAATCTCTGCGTTAATTAGATTTGTATAGTAGGTGTAAGGCGAATTTTGCTCATTATTCATCATTTGAACAAAACCAGAAATCACCGTTAAAGGATTACGAATTTCATGAGCGACCCCAGCAGCAATTTCACCTGCAACTTTTAACTTTTCTGACTGGATTCGCATTTGTTCGGCTTCTTTTTTATAGGATATATCTCTAGTAATGACAGATGTGGCAATAACCTTGCCTTCATCGTCAAGTATTGGTGAAAGTGTTACTTGAGCATCAAAGTAAGTACCGTCTTTTTTCATATCCTTTGTCTCGAATAAATGGAAGCTTTCTCCATTTAACAAATGGCGTAAACGCTCATTTGCATACGCTAAATTTTCTGGTGGAACAAGCGGAATCTCGTTTCCAATACATTCTTCTTTACGCCATCCATACAATTTTTCAAAAGCAGGGTTTACTGCTACTACACGTCCTTCCAAATCAAAAACGGCAATACTATCTTTCGCATTTTCAAAAAATAGGTGCAGGTAGCCTTCTTTTGACAATAATTCTTGCTGTTTCTCTTCAGCTACTTGTTCAACCTTTTTCCATCTATAATTCAAATAGTTGCTTTGAATAATTCCAATTACCGCTAAGAATATAAAAATTAAAAAGAATATCGTCATATCTGTTGAATTATAGAATTTAGAAAAGGGCTCATAATGAAATTTTAATAGAAAATAAAATTCAATCAATGAGATAGACATCATAGCAAAATTCAGCCAAAAAGAATGATAGATAGCTAAGATAAAAAGTAATAATATAAAGAGGACCAAATGATGTGTATAATTAAAGTATAGATTAATCAGTACAACAAATGAATTGAGTCCCATTGCCAACAGAATACAAATCAGTCGTTCATCAATCTTAAAATAGGTTAATATACCAATACAGATACAAAATAGAATAGACGAAAGCGTTAAGAGTTGGCCATCATCTATTAATCCAAGTAAATTAATCAATGTATGAAAAATGGTCGCCGCTACTAAAATTAACAGTACGAAGCGATTCTTTTTTCTTAATATGGTAGAGTGCTTCATTAAGACACCTCGGAAGTACTAAATATTTTCATACTTCCATCATACATGATTTTACGTTGTCGTAAAATGTCCTATTTTGATATGATGAGAGAACAAGTAGGGGGAATTGCATTGAAAAATAGATTTAACGAAGAAGAAACAGTTGAATTGCTAGAAAGATTAGTGAATATTGCAAGTCCATCAGGCTATACAACAAAAATTATGAATTTTATTAGTGAATATTTGGAAGATAATAATGTTCCATTCATCAAAACAAATAAGGGTGCTGTCATTGCTACACTTGAAGGCAAGAATACGCAACGCCATCGCTTGCTGACAGCTCATGTTGATACATTGGGCGCTATGGTAAAAGAAATCAAATCAAACGGTCGCCTGGCACTGACGATGGTGGGCGGTTTCAGATGGAATGCTGTAGAGGGTGAGTCCTGTACCATCCATACGGCTTCCGGCAAAAAAATCCGAGGTACCATTCTCATGCACGAAACATCTGTTCACGTATACAAGAAAGCAGGCGAGCTACCCCGCAATGAGGAACATATCGAAGTTCGAGTTGATGAAAAGGTGTTTAATGAAAAGGACAGCCGATCAATCGGTATAGAAGTAGGCGACTTTGTTTCTTTTGATGCCCGTTATGAAGCAACTGAAACAGGTTTCATTAAATCTAGACATCTGGATGATAAAGCAAGTGCAGCTATACTGCTTCAATTCGTGAAAACAATCGTGGCTGAAAAGATCGAATTGCCGTATACAACGCATTTTTATATTTCAAACAACGAGGAAATTGGATATGGCGGCAATGCAAGCATACCTTCTGAGGTTGTCGAATATATAGCTGTAGATATGGGAGCGATTGGTGACGGACAATCATCTGATGAATATACTGTTTCCGTTTGTGCGAAGGATTCAAGCGGTCCTTATCACTATGAGCTGACACAGCATTTAGTCAAGCTCGCAAAAGAAAGCAACATAGATTACAAACTAGATATTTATCCTTACTATGGTTCAGATGCTTCTGCCGCCATTCGCGCTGGTTTTGATATACGGCATGCATTATTTGGTGCAGGGATTGAGTCATCTCACGCGTATGAACGGACACATATTGATTCAATTAAGAATACAGCTCAACTTGTATCTGCGTATGTGGCGTCAACCATGTGTGACGAGTAATAGGAGGAAATAAAGAATGCAAGCAACACAGTTATTACAATGTTTACCGAGTAAAAAAGTCATTGGAACATTGCCAGATCAAATAAAAAACATTGCGATTGATTCTCGTGGTGTAGAACCCAAAAGTATATTTATATGCATTAAAGGTTATACAGTCGATGGGCACGACTTTGCCCAGAATGCGGTTGACCAAGGTGCTACTATTATCGTTACTGAAAAGCAACTTGATTTGTCAGGAGATGTAACGCAAGTCATCGTTAGCGATACAAATCGAGCGCTTGGCCTTTTGTCAGCACGGTTTTTTGACTATCCATCAACAGACTTGATAATGTTCGGAGTGACGGGAACAAACGGCAAAACAAGTGTCGCTACAATGATCGAAAATATTTTATTGGGGCTTGGCGTTCGTTCTGCATTAAAAGGAACTATTGGCTTTAATTTGAACGGAATTTTATACGAATCAGGCAACACAACAAGTGATGCATTATCTACACAACAAATGATATTCCGCGCCAAAGCGGAGAGCTGTGAAACAATGGTAATGGAAGTTTCCTCTCACGGTCTTGTTTTAGGCCGTGTTGCGGGCGTAGACTTTGATGTTGCTATTTTTACAAACCTAACACATGACCATCTTGACTTCCATGGATCGATGGAGGAATACGGAAATGCAAAAGGTTTGTTATTCTCTCAGCTTGGCCAAGATCTTGAGAAAGATAAACATGCTGTATTAAATGCAGATGATAAGTGGTCTGAAAAATATGCGGGTCTTACCCCATATCCAATATGGACTTATGGTCTGCACAATGAAGACGCATTGTTTAGAGCCATTAACTGTGAGTATCATGACCATCACACCTATTTTGACATGGTAACGCCAGAAGGAACATTTAGTGTTGAATTGCAATTGCTTGGCGAATTTAATATTTATAATGCTTTAGCTGCTACAGCCGCATTATATTGCAAAGGATATAAAGTACAAGAAATTATTGAACAGCTAGAACAATTAAAACCTGTAAAAGGCCGTATGGAACAAGTATCGCCAAAGAATTTCCCTATACAAATCTTCGTTGATTATGCTCATACACCTGATGCAATTGAAAAAGCTATTACAGCTGCAATGCCATATAAGAAAAATAAGCTCATTTTTCTAATAGGCACAGGCGGCAACCGTGACCAATTAAAACGTCCGGATATGGCTAAAAAAGCCTCTGCAGCTGATTATGTTATATTAACGACAGATGATCCGCGCTATGAAGAATATGGCAGCATTCTAAGTGGTTTAGAAAAAGGGATGCAGCATGATCAATATCGTTGTATCGGTGATCGTGCAGAAGCTGTACGCCATGCAATCGAAGTGGCTGAACCCGGCGATGTTATTTTGTTTGCAGGGAAAGGTCATGAGGATTATCAAATCATTGGCAATGAAAAATACCCGCACAGCGATGCAGAGATTGCACTAGCAGCTGCAAGGGAAAAATTCAACTTACCTAATCGATAATTAAAATTACATCATTTAAGAAAAGTGAGGGTATGAATACCCTCACTTTTTTTGATATAATTGCAAGGTTAAGTTTTAATTAAAAAACGGCGAAGTTATAATTCTACAAGAAAATGGGATAACTGATTGTGAAGGTATTCCAAATCTTTCATTAAAATTAAAATATAAAAATTCACTTAGTGAAAAATATTAAAGGATGAATCCGATGTAGACTAACTATAGATCCCAGATAAAAATCACTATTTAAAGAAATAAAGGAGATTACAATATGAGTGCTAAGCTTGAACAAGATATATTAGCCCGTCGTACGTTCGCCATTATCTCTCACCCGGATGCTGGTAAAACAACGATGACCGAAAAATTATTATACTTTGGTGGTGCTATTCGTGATGCGGGTACTGTCAAAGCGAAGAAATCTGGCAAATTTGCGACATCTGACTGGATGGAGATTGAAAAACAACGGGGGATTTCTGTTACTTCCTCTGTTATGCAATTTGACTATAATGATTGCCGTGTAAACATTTTGGATACACCTGGACACCAAGACTTCTCAGAAGATACGTACCGTACGTTAATGGCTGTTGACAGTGCTGTCATGATTATTGATGCAGCGAAAGGGATTGAAGCCCAAACGTTGAAGTTATTTAAGGTTTGCCGTATGCGAGGTATTCCGATCTTTACATTCATCAATAAATTAGACCGTCAAGGTAAAGAGCCTTTAGAATTAATGGAAGAACTAGAAGAAGTATTGGGCATTGAATCGTATGCGATGAACTGGCCAATCGGTATGGGGAAAGAATTCCTTGGCATTTATGACCGTTACAATAGCCGAATTGAACAATTCCGTACAGAAGAAGATGAACGCTTTTTACCGTTAGATGAAAACGGCGAGCTTGCTGTTGACCATGAGATGAAAAAAACATCCTACTATACGCAAGCAATGGATGATATTATGCTGTTGAATGAAGCGGGAAATAGCTTTTCAAAAGAGCGTATCAAAAGAGGGGAATTAACACCTGTATTCTTTGGTTCTGCTTTAACAAATTTTGGTGTTCAAACATTTTTAGAAACATATTTAGAATTCGCACCTACGCCTCAGCCTCGTTTAACAGAAGAGGAAACAATTGTAGAGCCGTTGGATCAAGAATTCTCAGGTTTTATCTTTAAAATTCAAGCAAATATGAACCCAGCGCATAGGGACCGTATTGCGTTTGTCCGGATTGTATCAGGTATGTTTGAACGCGGTATGAACATCACTTTATCTCGTACGAAAAAATCCTTTAAAGTGACACAATCTACTCAATTTTTGGCTGATGACCGCGAGACTGTTGATGTAGCGGTAGCAGGCGATATTATTGGTCTCTATGATACCGGAACATATCAAATCGGTGATACGATTGTCGGCGGAAAGAAAACATTCCAATTCGAAAAGCTTCCGCAGTTTACACCTGAACTGTTTGTTCGTGTAACAGCTAAAAACGTTATGAAGTCTAAGCATTTCCATAAAGGTATTGAGCAGTTGGTGCAAGAAGGGGCCATCCAATACTATAAAACTCTACACACAGAAGATGTGATCTTGGGTGCTGTTGGGCAGCTTCAATTTGAAGTTTTCGAAAACCGTATGAAAAATGAATACAATGTAGATGTTCATATGGAGCCAATTGGCAGTAAAATTGCCCGTTGGATTGAAAACGAAGAAGATGTCAAAGAATCAATGTCCGGCCCGCGCAGCATGCTAGTGCATGACCGTTTTAACAACTACGTATTCTTATTCGAAAATGAATTTGCTATGCGTTGGTTTAATGATAAAAATCCGGATATTCGCTTATATAGCTTATTGTAATTCAAATGTTTTCATCTACAAAAATGCATTTACATTTTGAATACTTTTTGCTATACTGAGTTAACAAACTGTATAACTTCTTTTGACACATGTCAAAGGGGAGTAGCTATAGGGAAACCTACCTCATAATCGTCATTACATGGCAGCAACGCCATCGGTTATGAGAAGCATCCAAAAATGACGAATGCTAAGCGAGACCTTTGCCTTTTATAGGCAGAGGTCTTTTTATTTTCAAATTTAAGGGAGGAAATAACTTTTATGGAAACAATTTTACTAGAGTACGGATGGGTACTATTAATATTAATAGTATTAGAAGGTCTGCTTGCGGCAGATAATGCGGTGGTCATGGCTGTAATGGTGAAACATCTACCGCCACTTCAACAAAAAAAGGCGCTCTTTTATGGTTTGATTGGTGCGTTTGTATTGCGCTTTGCAGCACTTTTTTTAATCACTTTTTTAGTAAAGTGGTGGTGGATACAAGCAATAGGTGCAATCTATCTTCTATTTGTTTCAGGAAAGCATCTGTATGATATGAAAAAGCATCAAACAGGTTCTTCAGATTCTGTTAAACAAAAGAAAGCTTCAGGATTTTGGGCAACAGTAGTGAAAGTAGAAATGGCAGATTTAGCGTTTGCGATAGATTCAATGTTGGCAGCTGTTGCACTTGCTGTTACCTTGCCTCACATGGGAGATTTTTCTATCGGAGGCATTAATGCAGGACAATTTGCGGTCATGTTCTTAGGTGGGATTATCGGTTTGATTATTATGAGATTCGCTGCACAATGGTTTGTTTCGTTATTACAGAAATATCCTTCATTTGAAACAGCAGCATTTATGATTGTAGGCTGGGTTGGTGTAAAACTAGGCGTGATGACTCTTGCACATCCACAGGTTGGTATTTTAGACGAGGATTTCCCACATTCAATTGCTTGGAAAGTGATATTTTGGGTTGTTCTTCTTCTTATCCTTGCGGGTGGTTATATATTGAGTGTAAGTCATAAAACAAAATCCTTAAATGAACCAGAAAAATAAAGATAGGAAATCCTATTCCCTGTAGTAGGGAATGGGATTTTTTTTTGCTTAAAAAGGGAAAGATAGCAAAGAGTAAATCTTTTCCCTAATACCCTTCCTTTTTCGTTCATTATTCAATACAATAGTGTGTATGTATCTTGGTTAACAATGAAAGGACCGAAATAATGGCTTCAGCAAAAGGTTTTAAAAAGCGGTTAACGCCGTTCCAAGCAATCGTGACTTACTATTTTATAGCGATCGCTATTTCATTCATCTTATTAATTTTACCTGGTGTGCATAAGGAAAATGTCCATGTATCTTTGCTTGACAGTTTATTTACTGCTGTGAGTGCTGTTAGCGTTACTGGGCTGACTGTAAATAATATTTCTGAAACATACTCTGTTTTTGGGGTTATTATGTTGTCGGTTATTATGCAGCTCGGCGCAATTGGTATTATGTCATTAGGTACCTTTACTTGGCTTATTTTTGGAAAGAAGATTGGGCTGCGTGAAAGGCAATTAATCATGGTGGATCATAATCAATATAATTTATCAGGTGTTGTCCATTTGATTAAAGAAATCATCAAGCTTCTTCTAATGATTGAATTAATAGGGACTGCGATTTTAACACTATATTTCACTCAGTATTTTGATACATTTTTAGAAGCGCTCTATAATGGGTTCTTTGCAGCTATATCAGCGACTACAAATGGAGGATTTGATATTACAGGTAATTCTATGTATCTATTCCGACATGATTATTTTGTTCAAGTTATTAATATGATTATGATCGCGCTTGGTGCTATTGGTTTTCCGGTGTTAATTGAAGTGAAGGCCTTTTTGTCAAATAAGACGCCAAACTTTAAGTTTTCACTTTTCACAAAAATCACCACGTCTACCTACGCTATTTTATTCATAGTGGGGACAGCAGTTATCCTGTTACTTGAGGCATTCAATGCATTTAAAGGGATGAGCTGGCATCAAGCATTCTTTACAGCTATGTTTCATTCAGTCTCTGCACGTTCAGCAGGATTAACGACTATTGATGTAACGCAGTTCCATCAAGCGACAGATATCTTTTTAAGCCTATTAATGTTTATTGGTGCGTCTCCAAGTTCTGTTGGTGGAGGTATTCGTACAACCACTTTAGCGATTGCTATTTTATTTTTAATCAACTTTGCACGAAATAAGCAGGATATTCAAATTTTTCATCGTGAAATCCATGTCCTGGATGTTTTTCGATCCTATGTGGTGATTATTTTGTCTACATGCTTAGTAGTATTAGCAACAATGATCTTATCATTAACTGAATCGCATGCATCGTTGATTGAAATTCTCTTTGAAATCACATCAGCGTTCGGTACATGTGGTATGTCATTAGGGTTAACTGAGCACCTTTCTAGCATTGGGAAAGTTGTTATGATTTTCTTAATGTTTATAGGCAGGGTAGGAATGATTTCATTCCTTTACTCTCTTGGCGGAAAAGCGAAACAGACGAAATATCATTATCCGAAGGAACGGGTTATTATTGGATAGTTTGTAAATGGATAAATTAAGCTTGAGTATTTTAAAAAGGGCTCCTTAGAGGAGCCCTTTTTTTGCATACATGATTAACTGTAAGCCATTTGTTCTTCACGGATAAAAGCAAAGTACGGAGCTCCATCTTTGCGGAAATAGGTCATTAGATAACCATTGCACTCTTTGACCTCATTATTATTATTCAGTAAATCTAAATCGATATAGAAAGGCAGAAGCAGTGTATGCTTATACAGTTCTTTTTCTCCTACATTGAATTGGGCAAATGCACTGCCGGCCATTTCAGGGTGTAAGCGTATTTCTTTCAGTATATCTTTTGATTTAATTTCAGGTAGCTGATTTTTCCACCAAGGTTTACGAGGCTGGAAACGCTGTGCTTTTAAATAGTCTAGCTGCAGCAAACTTACAATGATATTCATATTTACGTTTCCGCGCTGTTCTAGAAATGCTATCAAGCGTAAGAATAAATCTTCAAGCTGGTGGCCTATACGTGACCAGCCTTGATTGTCCCAATAGGTTCCGAATTCTTGGAAGAAATCAAATGGTGTTTCAAAGACGCTACTGACCAAATAATCTATCGTATAATCAATTCTGTGATCATTCCAATATTTCTCTAATATATCCTCGGTTTGTTTAATCCGAAGCATATCATCAAAGCTTAGCACATTATTTGCGACAATTTCATATGGAGCTACATCCACATAATCGTAGCCGTATTGTTTCGCTTGCAGGCGCAGTCCAGTGCCACGCAGTAACTTTAAGAAACCTAGCTGTAATTCTTCTGGGCGTAGAGCAAATACGTCATTAAATGTTTGGCGGAAGCTGTGATAATCTTCTTCTGGAAGTCCTGCTATTAAATCTAAATGTTGATCAATTTTGCCTCCTTCTTTTACCATTGTCACTGTACGAGTTAATTTGGAGAAGTTTTGTCTTCGCTTCACTAGGTCATTGGTTAAGTCATTTGTCGATTGTACGCCAATTTCAAAGCGGAACAAACCCTTGGGTGCATTGTCATTCAAAAATTGAATAACTTCTGGACGCATGATATCTGCTGTAATTTCAAATTGGAATACGACACCTTCTTGATGTTCATCTATTAAAAACTGGAACATTTCCATTGCATAGCTTCTGCTAATGTTGAAAGTACGATCGACAAACTTTATCGTCCGGACGCCGTTATTCATCAAATATCGTATATCTTCTTTTATTTTTTCGCGGTTAAAGTAGCGAACACCAACTTCTATAGAAGAAAGGCAAAATTGGCAGTTAAAAGGACAGCCACGACTTGTCTCAATATAGGCTATTCGCTTTGATAGATGGGGAAGATCTTCTTCAAAACGATAAGGGCTAGGCATGTCACGCAAATCAACTTTTTGTGCCGCTTGATGTATTTCAACCTTATCCTCTTTTAAATAAGCGATGCCTGGCACTTCAGAAAGAGGAATTTGTCCATGGTAATAATGAAGTAGTTGTTTAAAAGAATGCTCACCTTCGCCCATAATAATGCAGTCAACATCTTCTTTTAAACGCTTGAGCCAAACATGGACATCATAACTTACTTCTGGGCCTCCTAGGACAATTTTCGTATGAGGGCTGACTTTCTTCACCATTTGTATTACTTTGATTGTTTCTTCAATATTCCAGATATAACAACTGAATCCGAGGATATCTGGAGATTTTCGATAGAGATCAGATACGATATTAAAAGTAGGGTCTTTAATCGTATACTCTGCAAGAACTGGGTTGAAGTCAGGCTGGGCATAAGCTTTTAAATATCTGATAGCAAGATTAGTGTGGATATATTTGGCATTTAGTGTTGCAAGAACAATATTCATAGGGAATCTCCTTTTAGCTAATTTGTCGAGTGGAAATATCTTGTATATTTAACAGAGTTGTTTTAAGATAAAGATACTAGCGTAATTATACAAAAAAATTTAAAGTAAAAAGTCCTATTTATAGAATTTGATTTATATGAAATAATCTGAATATTAATAATTTAATTTCGGACGGAGGTAATTTAGGACATTAAAACTCCTATTTAGTAGAGTTTCATCTTATTTAGTGCTAATTTGATGTCATAATTTATTGGCGAAATTCATAGAATGATAAAAAGAAGGGATTGGTGATTAGTTAATGCCGCAACGATTTTTCAGTAATTTTGATTTTACATTTCAAGAATGTGAAGAACCAATTATAATTGTTGACCACAGATTCCATATTTTATTTGCTAATGAATTGGCCAAAGAACACTTACAAGTAGAAGAAGATATTGATATAAAAAATTGGCTAAGCGAAGATTCCTACGATGTATGGAAGAAGATTGTTGAAAATACTAAAACTCGTTCGTATACAACTGAGAAGATGTCTATTAACACCTTAAACTCTAAAATAGAGGATATGAAAGTAACGAGCTGCTATTCAGATGTATACGATTGGATTTTACTATGCTTCCACTACTCGGAGGTTACTAGTAAAGTTGATAAGCATCTCGCCGTTGAGAAAAAGTTCCGACGTGTTTTTGACCAATCTGAGAGTGGTCTTCTCTTAACTGATGCTGATAAGCGAATTGTTGAGATGAATGAAATGGCCGCCAAATTATTAAATGTTTCCCTGCATAGTATCATTGGACAAGATATCTCTATTTTATGGAAGTTATTCCCTAATGAAGGGTATAATATCCATAAATTCTTCTGTTCTTTAAAAGAAACGGGCAAGGGAGAATTAACCGTTCAAGTGCCAATGAAAGAGGGCACGCGCTATATACAGTTATTGAGCAATTATGACAGCCAGGATGATATTCATTTAACAATTATTCGCGATGAAACGGAAAGAATTATGATGATGAATCGGCTGGAACACCAGCAAACACTTCAAATGGTCGGTGAGATGGCAGCAAGTATTGCACATGAAATTAAAAACCCTATGACAACATTAAAGGGTTTTACAGATTTAATGAAAATGACAGCCACAGGTGAAAATAAGCGTTATTTATCTGTTTTGGACAGAGAAATCGAACGTATCGAAAATATTGTAAATGAATTCTTAGATTTATCCAAGCCAGGTGGCTATGAGATGAATATTTTCTCATTTAGCGAGTTAATGGAAGAGACGATTGAGCTGATGCAGCCCCAATCAATTATGCAGCATGTAGAGATAGAATATGAGAAAAACCTTTATCAAGAAGATTTAATTTTAGGGAATAGCCACAAACTGAAGCAGGTGCTAATCAATTTATTAAAGAATGCTTTTGAGGTTATGCCTTCAGGTGGCAAGATTGTCATTCGACAACAAATCAAGTATTACGATAAAGTGACCATCTCGATTGAAGATAGTGGTACAGGTATGTCTGAAAACGACTTGGAAAATATCTTTACTCCCTTCTACACTACTAAATCAGAAGGTACTGGATTAGGCCTTGCTTTTGTGGCGAAAACTGTTGAAGAACATAATGGTAAAATCACAGCCACAAGCAAAGTAGGAGAGGGCACTATATTCAGTATTGATTTTCCACTTGTAATCCAAAAACAAAGAGAGATGGTGGCAGAAAAAAGCTTGGAAATAGACTTCGCTGATCTTACAGAACAGAGCGATTGCTTTTATTCTGTATAACATCACCCTTTTGACAAAGTATTAACCACAGCGGTATAATATCTTAAAATCAAGATTTATTATAAGGGATGAACAAGAATGGCAACACAAGATGAAATAAAGCAGTCATTGAAACTCTTTATTGTACTTTCGAGGGCAACAAAAGCTATAAATGAGTGCACAAACCAATTCTTCCAGGAGAATGGATTAAATCCTACAGAATTCGCTGTGTTGGAGTTACTTTACCATAAAGGAAGACAGCCCCTCCAAAAAATAGGAAATAAGATTTTACTGGCTAGCGGGTCAATCACTTATGTTGTTGATAAATTAGAAAAAAGAGGTTACTTAACGCGCGTATCATGTCCATCTGATCGGCGCATAACATATGCTGAAATAACACCCCTAGGTACTGAGTTTATGGACGAGCTGTTTCCTAAGCATGAACAACAATTGCATGAAATTACAAGTGTATTGACTGGGGAAGAAAAAGACCTAGCGATTGATTTATTAAAAAAACTAGGGCTCTCAATTAAAGATTTGTCTTATTAAGATCAAAAGAGTGGTGTGATGTAAGACACATACATCGCTCTTTTTGTCATAATAATAGAGGGCATTACAGTATAAAGAGGATCCAGGGAAAATGCTAAACGTAAAAAGACAAACAGACAATAGAAGTATTTATAGGTTGTTTAATAAAAAATGCCGCTCTTATAGAGCAGCACAAAATGTTTGGTATTCGTAGAGACAACATGGTTGAAGAATATGTAATGCGTTATATTAATTGTTATTAGCAGCTGCTAATATTTTATAGCGTTTATGGTTAACAACAGTTTTTTCTTCAATCTCAAGTGAATTGAAATTCTCCATATACGTTAGATTCACGATTACAGAATTCTCATTCACTTTCTCGACAATTCCCTGTAGTCCATTTCCGAATTCAATGACATTCCCAATTTCAGCTATTTTCATAAGTACCAGCCCCTTTAACTTTAGTTACTTTACAGTTTGCCTTAAAATAGTTATTTCGTAAAGTGAAAACCATTTTATGTAGATTTTTGATATTATACGTAAAGGGAGTTGCGAATATGAACAATTACATACAAAAGTTAGACGATTTAAAAAATGGAAACATTCAAGAATTAAAAGTAGATAAACATGAATTTTATCAACTGAGAGAAGAATTAATTAAAAGAGAAGACTTTAAGCATTTTCAAGGGATCGCCAAACAAGGTGGAGATATAATCTATGTTTACTTGAAAGAACCGCGAAGTTAAAATAGAATTTCATAAGACAAGCTACATCTGCAATAGGATAAGAAAAACAATACTTTACTGAGAGGAGGATGGTGGATGTCTGAGTCCATTTTAAAAAAATTAGAAAATACACGTGAAAAAATGATTCAATCAGGTATCGAGAAGGGATTTTCTAATATTGAAACCATCCGCTTAAGTAAAAAGTTAGATCATTTACTAAACACTTATCAGCAAGAACAAGAGCATGAACAAGATTATCCTAAGGATGAAGATTTAGTGAAATTTTAAAGGATAACTCCTATTAGGAGTTATCTTTTTTTGTAGATTTATTTACTTCCAGCAGATGAAAGACACAATAAGCCTTGGTAATACTTTTGGCTATCTACTTACACTATATAAAAAAATTTACACAAGGTGGTTTAGAATTTGTTGTAGCGTGGAATAATAATAAAGAACACAGCAACAATCTCATTTCCCCCTTTCTTTAGCAGGTACTTTACGTATCTGCTCTTTTTTTGTACTAAGAAAGTTCTTGTATAATAAAGAGGAATGAAAATTCTGATATAATGAACACAACAATAAAAAAGGGGAGTCATAATATGAAAAAATGGACCATTGGCTTTATTGGAACTGGTGTAATGGGATCAAGTATCGCCATGCATTTATTAAAAGCAGGACATACAGTACATATTTATACGCGAACAAAAGCAAAAGCGGAAGCTTTAATCGAACTAGGGGCAAGCTGGTTTGAAAGTCCAGGCGAAGCAGCGGAAAATACAGAAATTGTTTTTACGATGGTAGGCTATCCGCAGGATGTGGAAGAAGTTTATTTTGGAGAAAAAGGTATTTTTAAAATGGGCAAAGAGGGAACGAGATTAGTTGATATGACTACATCTCAGCCAACCCTAGCTAAAAAAATTGCTAAACATGCTGAGACTATAGGGATGGAAGCATTGGATGCTCCTGTTTCAGGTGGAGACATTGGCGCGAAAAATGGGACACTTTCCATCATGGTAGGCGGCAAAAAGGATGTATTTGAAGAAGTACTACCTGTATTTGAATTATTTGGTGAACATATTATTTATCAAGGAGAGGCTGGAGCGGGACAGCATACAAAAATGTGCAACCAAGTTGCCATTGCGAGCAATATGATTGGTGTATGTGAAGCAATCGTTTATGGCAAAAAAGCAGGGCTCGACATTAATACAGTACTTCAATCCATATCAACCGGTGCAGCTGGATCTTGGTCTTTAAGCAATTTAGCTCCACGTATTGTTAAGGGAGACCTAGAACCAGGATTTTATATTAAACACTTCATCAAGGATATGGGCATTGCCTTAAAAGAAGCAGAAATGATGGGACTCCAAT
The DNA here is from genome assembly GCF_007988965.1 of Rummeliibacillus stabekisii. GTDB lineage: Bacteria > Bacillota > Bacilli > Bacillales_A > Planococcaceae > Rummeliibacillus > Rummeliibacillus stabekisii. Next base: position 921,566 of record NZ_BJVD01000001.1, on the reverse strand, counting down.
TGCCGGGTCTATCTCTTGCAAAAGGAATGTACGAGGAGTTATCGCAAAAGGGATATGATGATTTAGGTACTCAAGCATTAGTTGATTATTATAAAAGTTAGTTACTTTTGAGCTACGTGGTTTGATGTTAATGCAAAAATTGACTACTTATTGTCAATAATTCTTCTATATGCAAATGATGTAATATGATACAATTGGGGTAATTATGGGAGAATTGTAGGAGGTATTAGCTCAGATGAATGAAAATAAAGGTATTTTGCTTGAGAGCGGTACAAATGAGCTTGAAATAGTTGAGTTCCAAATGGGGACAAACAAATTCGGTATTAATGTTATTAAAGTAAAAGAGATAATTCAACCTATACCTGTTACTTTTATTCCGCATGCACACCCACATGTAGAAGGCATTATCCAATTGCGCGGTGAGGTTTTGCCGGTTGTTGATATGAAAAAGGTTTTGGGATTGTCCAATACGCCTTATAGCGAACAGCATAAGTATATTGTAGCTGAGTTTAATAGACAACGAGTTGTCTTTCATGTAGATAATGTAACGCAAATCCACCGTATCTCATGGGATCTTATAGAAAAGCCGTCAGATATGTATCAAGGGGGAAATTCACAAGTCATCGGTGTCATCAAGCAAAATGATGTAATGCTATTATTGCTTGATTTTGAAAAGATTATGGTAGATATCAATCCTGACTCCGGTATTAATGTGTCTTCCATTAAAAAGTTAGGACAACGAAGCCGCTCTGAAAAGAAAATCGTGATTGCAGAAGATTCACCACTTTTACGTAAACTCCTGCACGATACGATGGAAGAGGCTGGTTATGCGAATGTCGAATTTTTTGAGAATGGAAAAGATGCATTAGAATATTTGTTAAGCATTGCGGAAAAAACAGATGATATTAGCGAATATGTCCAATTGATGGTAACAGATATTGAAATGCCGCAAATGGATGGGCATCATTTAACAAAACAGGTGAAATCTCATCCTGTATTAAGCAAATTGCCTGTCATCATTTTTTCAAGCCTTATAACAGATGATTTGAGACATAAAGGAGAAAAAGTGGGAGCTGAAGACCAAATCAGCAAGCCAGAAATAGCTGATTTAATTTTAAAAATCGATCAATATGTATTATAAAAACCGGAGAGAATTCTCCGGTTTTTTTAATGGCCATAAAAATAGCTGTTCATTTGGTAAAGTCCTTTTTTTCTGTTCTCCTCGTAAATGCTTCGAGGAGTTCTTTTTTTTCGTTTAGGGATAGAAGATGGAGAAGCTTCCGGCTCAAGGAAGTTAGTCAATATTTGTTTTGCCTTGCTTAGACTCATACTACGTCTAGGGTTTCGATAATTCTCATCTAAGTGACCTAAATGAGGCAATTCCTTGAAGTCTTCTTTCTTCGGCAATGAGTGGAAATAGTAATCAGAACATTGAATGACCACAGCGGACTGCTGTTGGCTAAACCGTGGTCTTTTGACGAATTGAAGTCCTATTTTTTTTGCGCATCCCATCTTAATCATCTTATCGAGGGCTAATCGCTTTAATGTATAAAGAGTTTTATTATCAGGGGCAGTTTTTGCATGTTTATTAACTATATAAATCGCTGTAGCTATATCTCCATTGTGGGGGCGATTGCTCATCGTATTCCTACCTTTCTGCTAAAAAAATAATTTCAATATAAAGGAATAGTATGGAAACAAAAGAAAAAACACTTCTCATACAAGATAATAGAATGATTTGGCGCATATTACACGGGTGCAAGATAGCCCCGAGCGGAAATATAACTGCCTCCAAAACCTTAAAACAACATGATGAGGTCTTACTTTTTCTATTATAATACCAATCAATTATATCTGTATATACAGAAGAATATACTTTCTAATTATCTCTTTTATCCCAAATAAGCATGCTATAAACCTCTTAACAAAAAACAGAGTGAAAATAATAAATGAAGGAAGCGAAATGGGACTAAACGCATAGTAGGGATTATTAATTATTTTTTGAATGCGACTTTTTATGGAAAATAGGTAAAAAGGGTTCATTAAATTCAAAAAATTTTTGTTTTTAATCTATATAATTCTTTTGAAATCTATTATGATAGTCTAAAGTACACCTTTTTGTGGAGGCGCTAAATGAAAAAAACAACTTTAGACCAAAAGTCTTTGCAATATATAGTAAATCAATATAGCAGTATAGAACAGAGTGGTCTTTCTGTCCTTATTCGTAAATCTAACGAACAGTACTCTATAATGTATGCTAATGACATGGCACAAAATGAATTTGGAGTGCTCCACTTTCCAAAAACAGAGTTAGCTCACCGTTATTTGCCAAGCGTAATTTGGCAACATTTGAAAACAATGATTCTAACAGTGTGCGCTAATGAGACGGCAGCTTTTGAGAATCTAGAACACTTATTAACTGTTACGGAAGAGACGGTTTCCGAAGATCAATTCTATTACTGTACAATACATAAGCATCCACAAGATCCAGCGTTTCTTGAATTACTTGAACAAAATTTCGACCCTATTTTAGTAGTGGATAAAGAAGGCAATATTCTTCACAGCAATGCTGCGGCAAATGGCAAATTTGGATTTGTTGGGGCAAACCTGCAAATAGACAAATATGTGAGTCTATTTGCAAGGGAAGAGATACAAAAGCTTATAGATGAAACAATCTCTTCTCAAAAGAGTATTGAGTTAGCGGATATAGGCCTTAAAACAATAGAAGGAAAATCTGTTATTGTTTTTATAAAAAGTATTCCAATGCTAACAGAGCAAAAAGTCTCTAAAATCCTTCTAATATTGCGTGATATAACGCCTTCTCGTGAATGTGAAAGCGACACGAGTTATTTTACCTATCATGACCAACTGACAGGTTCATGGAATCGTAAGGCGCTAAGCGTACATTTTAAGGAAATTATAAAAGACTCGATGAGAACGAATCAAAAATCAGCCATATTGTCCATTGATCTCGACCGCTTTAAAAGGGTCAATAAAACGTATGGGACTGCTGCAGGCGATATGATAATCAACGCAGCTATTGAACGTGTTTCTCAGATAACCAAGAGTATAGGATCAATCTATCGGTTGAATGGCGATAATTTTGTTGCTGTCCTGCAAAATGTTCAAAAAGAGCAAGTACAGCAAGTGGCTGCGGATATCATCTACAGTATGAAAAAACCGTTTCTTATCGAGGATTCTGAATTAGCTACAACAGCTTCTATTGGTATAACCTATTTTCCTGATGATGGGGCTTCTATTGAGGAGCTCTTGCAAAAAGCAAATCAAGCTTTATTATATGCTAAAGAAAAAGGACGATCTTCATATCGCTTTTACCAAAGCAAAATGAAAAATCAACTCGAAAACACAGCTCTCATGGAAGCTCATCTGCGCAGAGCCATTGAAAAAAATGAATTAATGGTGTATTACCAACCGCAAATAGATTTAGAAACAGAAACTATTACAAGCTTCGAGGCATTGTTGCGCTGGCAAAATCCGAAATTTGGTTTTGTTTCACCTGGTGTTTTTATACCACTCGCAGAAGAGTCAGAGCTTATCGTAGATATAGGTAATTGGGTACTGGAGGAAGCATGTAAGCAATTATATGAATGGAAAGTACAAGGTATCTCTAATATCCGAATTGCAGTCAACATTTCGCCAAAACAATTTCGCGAAGATCAGTTAGCATCCAAGATTCTTTATTTTTTAGAAAAGTATGAAATTGAACCATCTCTGTTAGAACTCGAAATCACAGAGAGCTCTATGACGGATGCAGAAGATACGATGAAGATTCTAAAACAACTAAAGAGTATGGGGCTGATTATTTCAGTTGACGATTTTGGAACGGGCTATTCCTCATTAAGCTATATTAAAAGGTACCCAATTGATATTATAAAAATTGATCAATCTTTTATCCGTGATATGGATACAGATGAAAAAGACAAGGCTATTGCTCAAACCATTATCCATCTCGCTCATAATCTAGGCTTAGATGTCATAGCAGAAGGTGTAGAAAAAGAAGAACACGTTGGTTTCTTAAAAAAGCAGCAATGTAAAAAGGCTCAAGGATTTCTCTTCAGCAAACCGTTGCCGATTTATGAGCTAATGAAGGAAATTCCTTTAAAAAAGTGATAAGGAATTTTTAAGTCATATTGCATGCATTAATTAATCGGAGATGTTTCATACTACATGAAAAAGAAAGAAGGTTTTTTCTTGAATTTCACGGGTGAACTGACATGGCCATTAATTATTGTTTGCGTTCTTATTGCAGGTATAGCATTATTTTGGACTATGGGCATTGCAAAAAAACAAGCAGCTCAATCAACTGTAGAGGATCAAAATTATTCTGAGACGGTGGAAAATCACCCGACAATGTTGAATCCCATTATTTGGTGCTATTTGATAGCGGGGATATTTATTACCTTTGTTGTCTTTTATAATATCTTGGCATATCGTTAAAATAGGGGCAGGGTAACTTTTGAAAAATGTATGCGCTTTTTCGGTCATTAATGGAAATCTTTGAATAATATATGGTAAGATGAAATTGTAGTTTTAATTGTTCACTTTATGAACAAGTAAGGAGTAGAATACTATGATTTCGACAAGTAGCAGAGAATTCCTTGAAGCGCCGATTGCAGATTTAATTATACCTTCTGATAAAGTTGCCCATGTCCAATTAGGCAATAGCGCAGAGCATGCTTTACTCGTGTTGACAAAGACAGGATATTCTTCTATCCCTGTACTGGATATGGATTATCGTTTACAGGGGTTGCTTAGTATGCGCATGATTACTGAATCTATTTTAGGTCTCGATCACATTGAATTTGAAAAATTAGATACAATAAAAGTAAATGACATCATGGATGCTGATGTTGCCATGTTAAATATTAATGATAAATTCCAAAAAGCATTAGATTTAGTCATTAACCATGCTTTTTTATGTGTTGTAGATGATGACTCAACATTTGTTGGTATTATGACAAGACGTGTTATTTTAAAACAATTAAAAAAACATATCTATCAACCGAATAGCTAGAGTAATAGAAAGGCTCATTTCATGGGCCTTTTTTTTATCCACAACTATTATGACGAATTTTAAAAGGAGTAGTGGTATTTATGACTATGACCAATGATGCCCAAATTATTAAGGTATTAGCAGAGGAACGCAATATGCGCAAAGCCGCAGAGCGATTATTCTTATCACAGCCAGCCCTTTCACAGCGGCTGCAATCGATTGAGAAAGATTGGGGTACCCAGCTTTTTATTCGGTCACAAAAAGGACTGACAGCCACTGCATCAGGCGAGCTAGTTATTCAATATGCGGAAGAGATGATTACAAAGAGAGAAGAAATTTTTGAATCCATACAAGCCTTAAATTCTAAAGTCCACGGCACATTAAAAATTGCTTGTGCCTCCATCGTTGGGCATACCTGGCTCCCAAAAGTATTAAAGGATTTTGTGACCGAATATCCTGACGCCAAGATTTCCTTAATGACTGGCTGGAGCTCAGAGATTGTCAAAGCGCTGTATGATGGGGAGGCACATGTCGGCATTGTCAGAGGACAAACAGACTGGAAAGGAGAAAAGCAGCATCTATTTCGAGATACTCTTTATTTAGTCGATACAGAAATAAAAACGCTGGATGATGTATTTAAAACCACTCGGCCATTCATACAATTTAAAAGTGACTCGAATTATTATCAAGAAATACAGCAATGGTGGCAGCGGCATTTTTCATCTAATCCAAAGCATGAGATTATTGTCGATCAGATCGAAACATGCAAGCAAATGGCATTAAACGGTATCGGATATGCCATACTTCCATCCATTACACTCACGGGACAAGAGGATGTTAACAGGATTCCTCTCACAAATCAGGAAGAAGCATTCAATATTACAAGGGATACTTGGCTGATCGGATATGATTCTGCTTTCGAATTGCGCCAAGTTGCCGCTTTTGTGGAGGTAGCGAAGAAACAAGCGGAATGTTTGTATGATTATTCAAAAAATAAATGAAATTATCCTTTTTATCATGTACAATAGTAGAAATTGATAGGGGGGTTTCTAATGGAAAAGTTGAATGCAGAACAAATTATCTCTTATTTAGCCAATGCCAAAAAAGCTACACCTGTAAAAGTATATGTGAAGGGTAAAGATATCACTTCCATTCCTTTCGGAGAAAACAGCAAAGTCTTTGGTGAAAAAGATGCTGCGGTTGTCTTCGGTGAATGGCAAGATATCAAAAAAGCCTTAGAAGAGAATAAAGAGACGATAGAAGATTATGTGGTAGAGCATGACCGAAGAAATTCAGCTGTACCAACACTAGAGTTGTTAGATATCCATGCACGAATCGAACCAGGAGCAATCATTAGAGATCAAGTGACAATTGGCCAAAACGTCGTTATTATGATGGGCAGTGTCATTAATATTGGAGCTGAAATCGGCGACCGTACGATGATTGATATGAATGCCGTATTAGGCGGTCGTGCGACTGTTGGAAAGGACTGCCACATAGGAGCTGGAGCGGTGCTTGCAGGGGTTATTGAACCACCTAGTGCAGATCCGGTAGTTGTCGAAGACAATGTATTAATAGGTGCGAACGCTGTTGTTTTAGAGGGATGCCGAATCGGCGAAGGCGCTGTAGTAGCAGCAGGTGCTATCGTGACAAAAGACGTGCCGCCGTATACAGTAGTAGTTGGTGCACCGGCTCGTGTCATCAAAGAGATCGATGAAAAAACGAAATCAAAATCTGAAATCATGCAGGATCTTCGACAAATATAAGAGGTGCCATTTCGATGAAGTCTTTAGTGGAGATAAGAAGGGATTTACATAGAATTCCTGAAATTGGATTTCAAGAAGACAAAACGCAAAAATACTTATTAGCTATTATAGAAGAGTTAAAAAAGAGTTATTTTCAAGTAGACCTATGGAAGACAGGTATTATTCTCACAATCCAGGGTACGAGGCCTTCATTCAAAATAGGTTGGCGAGCAGATATAGATGGTTTGCCAATCGAAGAGAATACAGGCTTGCCATATGAATCAACACACCAGGGTTTTATGCATGCATGCGGTCATGATTTTCATATGGCCATTGCTATAGGGCTTATAAAAGCTTTTTCAGAGCAACAGCCTATAAATACGACCATTATCTATTTCCAGCCTGCAGAGGAAGGACCGGGTGGCGCTAAACCGATGCTTGAATGGATGGAAAGGGAGCGTAAGGATTTATTACCTGACTATCTATTTGCGCTTCATATCGCACCTGAATATCCTGTAGGAACAATTGCGACAAGAGCAGGCTTGTTATTTGCTAATACATCAGAACTGTTTATTGATTTGCATGGTGTAGGAGGGCATGCAGCTTTTCCACAGCATACAAAGGATATGACTGTAGCAGCAGCTAATTTAATCATGCAGCTACAAACCATCGTAAGTCGAAATTTAAATCCATTAGATAGCGGTGTTATTACCATCGGTAAAATGGTTTCAGGATATGTCCAAAATAGTATTGCAGAAGATGCTCGATTAGAAGGAACAATTCGTACCATGTCTGCCGAATCGATGCTTTTGATGAAAGAGCGTATTGAAGCACTCTGTAAATCAATTGAAATAGCGTATGATTGCGAAGTAAGCATAGATTATGGGTCGTCATACTATCAAGTATACAATGAGGACTATTGTGCAAAGCAGTTGCTAGAGACAGCAGAAAAGGTTGCCGGCACCACACCGTATGAATGTCCGCCTGCCATGACTGGAGAGGATTTCGGCTTCTTTTTAAAGGAGATTCCTGGTGCGATGTTTTGGACTGGCGCAAATTCACCATATGGTCTGCATCATGCATCATTGCAGCCGGATGAAATGTTATTGGACATCAATGTCCGTTTTGTAGAACAATTTTTAAGAGATTTTAAAAAGAGATAGATATTTTATAGGATGTAAACGAAATGCATAGAATAGAATTACAGCCTTTAAATTAGAAAACGGCACGCAGTGAGTGAACTGCGTGCCGTTTTTTACATCATAGTGGAGAACTTTTTACGGTTCCATGTGAAGGTAATGATATAACAAATACTTAGAATAATTGCGCCTAAAATAAATGGCGTATTCAAATGGATGTCCAATAAAGTACCTGCAAGTGCAGGACCAATCATGTTTCCAAGACTCATATATGCATTGTTCATACCTGCCGCATAGCCTTGTTCATTACCCGCTACCTTCGAAATCATTGTATTAACAGAAGGTCTGATTAAGGTTGTTGCGGTTTGGAAAAGTGTCGCTACGAGCAAGATAGAGAAGTAGAAACTCACAAAGACCATTCCGAGCATAGCAAGAGCAGCTACAATTAAGCTCACTAATATGATCTTCATTTCACCGAAGCGTTTAAATAGTTTGTTGATCAGAACGCCTTGAACAATTACACCTACAAAACCACCGACAGTCATAATGATGGCGATGTCATTAGGAGTGAAAGAAAATTTATATGTCAAAAACATTGATAATGTAGCTTGGAAATTAGCAATACCAAATGAGAAGACAAATACAACAAGCAATAATATGAAGTATGGCTTTTTAAAGGAATTTGCCATCTCTTTTAAAATATTATTTCCGCTTCGTTGTGCTTCAACAGCAGGCGTCGTTTTGGGTAATAAAATGATAGAAAGTATTCCTGCGATAAGAGCTGCGATACCAGCTATAAAGAATGGGAAGTGTAAGCTTACATTTGAAAGAGCGCCGCCAATCCCTGGTCCGACCATAAAGCCGAAAGAAATAGCAGCCCCGATAAGCCCCATTGCCTTTCCGCGTTCTTCTAGTGTAGTAATATCCGCAGCATAAGCCATGATAGGCGGTGTAATAAAGGCGGACCCAACACCGATTAGAAAACGCAAAACAAATAGTTCCCATAAGTGATTAGATAGGCCAAATAAAATCTGGCATGTCCCATTTAATAATAGGCCGAAGATGATTAGCTTCTTCCTGCCAAGCCTGTCTGATAAACTGCCGGCAATGGGAGAGAAGATAAATTGCGCAAAAGCTATAGTAGAAATCAAAAAGCCGAGTACTGCTCCTTTAGCGCCGAACTCCTTCAAGTAGTTGGGCATTATAGGTATAATTAAACCAATTGCACTCATAGTGACAAACATATTAACCATTAAAAGAATTAAAGCTATTCTATTTTTTTTATTCATCTAGTTTCTCCTTAATTATTTCGTGATGCTAAATATAAAACAATACTAATCAAAATTATACCTTTTGTCTATAGGGTGTTCAAGAAAGCTGTTTTATAACAGAGTAATCTGTAGAAAAAGTAGAAGGAGGAAAAATTTTAGGGAGACTACTTTTTATCTGACTTAACCAATGCCATCTAAGAAACAAGAAGGGGGAAATTTAATAACTCCTTATAAGCCAATCAATTTCAGAAACATAAATTAAGAGCTATAGAGAGTCGTACGGCGAGTCCTGTGAATCTTAGTAGATCGTAGTGATGAGGAGATTAAAGCTAAGTCTGCAGCAAGGAACACATTACGAAATTTCACAAAAGAAGAACCGAACACACGTGAAATTAAATTTCACAGGTGTTCGGTCTTTTCATTAGCTAAAACTTTTTTGATTCAGCTTCTTTCTTCAATACATTAACGTATAGACATTTTGAAGCGTAGGAAAAGTTCATTATATTCGCCGATCTTTTCTTTTCCTAGGTTTTTATAAACTTCTAATTTTTCACGAACGTCTTTTGATACGTAATAGCGTGTATCATTGACGATTTCAGGATCCATCAATTTTAATGCGGCTTTATTAGGAGTTGTATAGCCTACATACTCAGAGTTTTGAGCAGCTACTTTTGGATCTAGCATAAAGTTGATGAATTTATGGGCACCCTCTATATTTTTCGATGTTTTAGGAATGACCATATTATCAAACCATAGATTGGAGCCTTCTTTTGGCACGCTGTATGTCAAATCTTCATTTTCAGACATCATATCAGCCGCTTGACCAGACCAAGTGAGGGCTACTTCCGCGTCCCCATTGATCATTAATTGAGTTACCTCATCACCGATGACCGCTTTCACGTTTGGCGCCATGCGAATTAGTTTATTAGTCGCTTTCTGCAAAACAGTAGAGTCTGTTGTATTCAGTGATTGACCGATACTATTTAGACCAACACCAATTACTTCTCTGGCGCTATCTACTAAAATAACCTTGCCTTTTAGTGATGGATCCCAAAGGTCATCCCAGCTATCAAATTTCTTGTCTTTTAAAAGTTTCTTATTATAAACAACCCCTACAGTACCCCAAAAATAAGGAATCGAATATTGATTCTTTTTATCAAAAGCCAGATGTAGAAAATCTGGTTCAATATATTTTAAATTAGGGATTTGCTTGTGATCAATTTTTTTAAGCAAGTGGCGTTCTCTCATTTGTTCAACCGTATATTCAGAAGGAACGGCAATATCATAATTCGTTCCGCCTTGTTCGATTTTTGTCATCATGGCTTCATTTGAATCAAACGTTTCATAAATAACATTGATGCCTGTTTGCTTTTCAAATTTCTTAATTAAAGCAGGGTCAATATATTCTCCCCAGTTGTAGATAGTTAAAATATCTTTCCCGGATTTTCCGGAAGTAGCATCCATTGCATGTGAAGTATACATTAATATTCCGCATACAAGTAAAATGCCAATCGATGCTCGTATCAAAGATTTCATTTATGAGCCCCCGATCTTGTTTGGCGTTTTGTAATAAAGTAATAACCTAATACAAGGAGCAATGTGACAAAGAATACTAAACCTGAGAGTGCGTTGACAGTTAACGAAACGCCTGCACGAGCCATTGAATAAATCTCAACAGAGAGTGTGCTGAAGCCATTTCCTGTAACAAAGAATGTGACAGCAAAATCATCTAAGGAATAGGTTAAAGCCATAAAGAATCCAGCAAAGATACCCGGCTTAACATAAGGCAATATAACACGGGTTAAAATATCGCGTCGGCTTGCACCTAAATCAAGCGCTGCATCAATTAAAGATGAACTCATTTCATGCAATTTTGGTAATACCATTAGCACAACGATCGGGATACTAAATGCTGCATGTGATAATAAGACGGACATAAAGCCAAGTTTAATCCCAGCCATTGTAAAGAGGATCAAGAATGAAGCACCAATAATAACATCAGGGCTCACGATCAGGATATTATTCAATGAAAGAACGGTATTGCGCATTTTTCTATTTTTAATAGAAACAATGCCAATAGATCCGAGAGTTCCAATGATCGTAGCAATCAATGCAGATAACAAAGCAATAACTACTGTATTGATTAAAATAACGATTAACCTAGAATCTTGGAAAACTTCTTTGTAATGGGCAAAGGTGAATGATTTAAAGTTGGTCATTGAATCGCCGCTATTGAATGAATAGAAGACAAGAAAAAGGATAGGCGCATATAGAATGACAAAGACAAGCGCCAAATACAATTTCGATCGTTTATTTAGCTTTTCCATTACGCGCCACTCCTTTCTTCCGTTCACCTGTCAGCAACATAATAATAAACATAAAGAGTATCAAGAATACAGAGATGGTTGAACCCATACCCCAGTTTTGTGTTGTTAAGAATTGCTCTTCGATTGCTGTACCAAGCGTAATCACACGGTTACCTGCAATCAGTCTTGTAATCATGAACAATGAAAGTGCCGGTATAAAGACAGCCTGTACACCTGCTTTAACGCCGTTCATGGTCAACGGAATGATAACTCTTCTGAAAGTAGTGATTTTCGAAGCGCCTAAATCTCGTGATGCGTCAATTAATGCAGGATTTAACTTATCTAATGCATTAAAGATCGGCAGAATCATGAACGGTATAAAAATATACACAGATACAAAAACAAAGGCAAAATCAGTAAAAAGAATTTGCTGATTTGGAAGTCCAATTGCTTTAACGAAAGCGTTGATTGGACCTTTGTTTCCAAAGATGCCAATAAAGGCATAGGTTTTCAATAGAAGATTAATCCAAGAAGGAATAATAATCAGGATAAGCCATAACTGCTTATATTTTAACTTTGTAATTAAATAAGCAGCTGGATAAGAAATAATTAAGGAGAACAGCGTGATGAGAAATGCATACCAGAACGAACTCAAGGTCATTTTCAAATAAACGCTAGTCAAGAAATTTCGATAGTTATTGATTGTGAAATGGCCATGTAGATCAAGAAGCGAATAATAAACAATTAAAAGGATCGGTGCAATAACGAAAAATAGAATCCAAATATAGTAGGGGATTAGTGATAATAAATTCCCTTTTCTACGCATTATTTTCTTCTCCGTAAGATTCAAGTCTTTTATCGAAGTCTTCTTCTGATTCATTTAAACGCATAACGTGAATAGCTTCAGGGTCGAAATCTAAGCCGATTTTTGCACCAACATCAGCTTTTTTCAATGAATGTACAAGCCACTCATTCCCATCTTGGTCATAGGTAGAGAGCTCATAATGAACGCCGCGGAATAATTGGGTATCAACTGTTACAACAAGCTTTCCACGCTCTACATCTGTGATCTCTAAATCTTCAGGTCGAATGACGATATCTACATTTTCGTTGGCGTTCAAGCCTTGGTCTACACATTCAAAAGTCTTACCTGCAAACGTAACCTCAAAATCTCGAATCATTATACCTGGCACGATGTTTGATTCGCCGACGAAATCAGCGACAAAACGATTGATTGGTTCATCGTAGATATCCACAGGTGATCCACTTTGCTCGATTTGGCCTTCATGTAAGACAAAGATTTCGTCTGACATGGCTAGTGCTTCTTCTTGGTCATGAGTGACAAATACAAAGGTCTTGCCTAAACGCTGCTGTAATTCGCGCAATTCATATTGCATTTCTGTGCGCAGTTTTAAATCTAGGGCAGATAAAGGCTCATCTAATAAAATGATTTCTGGATCATTTACGATAGCGCGTGCTATGGCAACACGTTGTCTTTGGCCACCAGACATTTCGTAGATTTCACGTTGGCTATAACCTGCTAAATTGACAAACCTTAATGCTTCTTCTACTCTTCTAGTGATTTCTTCATTTTTTACTTTCTTAATACGCAAACCAAACGCCACATTTTCAAACACATTGAGGTGTGGGAATAGTGCGTAGTCTTGGAAAACGGTATTGACTTGGCGTTCATTGGCTGGCACATTATTGATTGTTTTGCCATTGAAATAGATTGAACCATTGGTAGGTTCCATAAAACCTGCGATGAGACGGAGAATTGTTGTTTTCCCACAGCCAGATGGCCCTAAGAGTGTATAGAACTTGCCTCGTTCCATTTCAAAGCTTATATCTTTTAGCACTACAGTGCCATCACTGAATGATTTTGAAACATTTTCAAAGCGGATAATTGCATTTTCCGACATCTGGGGTCCCCCTAAGCTATAAATAAGATTCTGTTGCAACGAGTAAAATTTCCGTTTTACCTGCAAAGTCGTTGAACAACTGATGGTGGTTAGAAGCATCGAAGTAAATAGAGCTGCCTTGTGAAGCAACGAATTCTTGTTTGCCTAAAACCAGTTTTACCCGACCAGATAGTACATAGATAAATGTTTCAGACAAGGAAGGCTCAAACTTTTTGAATTCGCCATTCTCTTCAAAAACAATCATCACTGGCTCGATTTCTTTTTCATTTGAAGTGGGGATTAACCATTTTAAATAATACCCCTTCTTGTCATCTGTAAAAGTCGTATGCTCTTCGTCTGTATAGACAACATTTTGGTCTTCAATTTCATCATCAAAAAATTCTTTTGGGGTAGAACCCAATACTTCTAGTAAGTCAAATAGCGTTTCAATAGAGGGGGAGTTTAAATCCCTTTCTACCTGGGATATATAGCCCTTGCTCAAATCGGTTCTTTCGCCTAGTTCTTCTTGCGTCAAACCTTTTTTCAGTCGCAGGCGTTTGATTTTTTTGCCTATCTGCATCAAATGCATTCCTCCTCTATTTTCAGTATTTTCTTTAGTAAAGAGTTATATTTTCATTTATTGGAAGTTTACTTATGGTGAACTTTAAGTAACACAAGTTTACTAAGACAAAACTTTTAGTTTAGTGAAACGTATTCTATTATACAAAATAGGACATATTTTTCAACCTTTTTTTCTAAAATAATATTCTTTATCAAATAATTTAATAGACTGACACTAATCCTTTACCCTCAAGCATTTAACACTAACATTTTTTTACTGTATCAATTATTGCATTTACATAAGAAATAAAAGGAAAGAATAAAAGTTTTTGATAAAAAAAGTAATTGCTATTTGTTGAAAGTTATCATTTAATAATTTTTGTGAAAAAAATTGATTTCGCTAGATTAGCAAAAGTGTGATTGAATTTTCTCGCAATTAGGGAATAAAGATTCCTATGAACAAAGTAAATTTAGTGGAAAGGAATGTGGTTGATGAAAAGATTTTTAGGTGGTGCATTGGCGATTTCGCTGATCGCAACTACATTGGTGGCATGTACGCCGGAGAAAAATAGTACAGAGGAAAAACAAAAGAAAGCAGTGGAAACAACAGATTCGAAGAGCTATGTAAAGCTAGCAGACGCAAATTATTCGTATGAATTTGCGAAAAGTTTAGAGCAATTTAAAACAAATGAGAAGCTAGGCTATCGAACAGCTGGATCAACTGCTGAATTGCAAACAGGTAAGAAAATAGCAAATGAAATGAAAAAAATCGGGCTTACGGATGTTTCGAAAGATGAGATTACAGTCGATAGCTGGACCTTTAAAAAAGCAGATCTGAAGTTTACAGATGCCAAAGGAAAAACACATTTGGCTGTTCTTGGCGGATATCAAACGAACTTTGATACGAAAGGACCTAAAACTTTTGATGTTGTGTATGCCAACAGAGGGACAGCGGCTGATTTAGAGAATCTTGATGTTAAAGGTAAGCTAGTTCTTATAGATATTAATCAGCGCGAGGATTGGTGGATTAATTATCCAACATATCAAGCACATTTAAAAGGAGCTGCTGCTGTCATTGCAGTACAAAGCAAGGGATATGCAGAAGTAGATGGAAATGCCTTAAATGCACAGGATATTTGTGGGCCTGATGATGCTCCTGCATTTTCTATGTCGCAAAATGACGCTGCATTATTAAAAGCAGCATTAAAAAAACAACACAATAAATTACAGGTTGATTTTGATGCCAAATCCACAGTGAAAAAAGATCAGAAGACATATAATTACTACGGGAAAATTGAAGGGAAAGACCCGGATTCATATGTAATTTTATCAGGACACTATGATTCCTATTTTGATGGATTCCAAGATGATAATGCGTCCATAGGATTATTGATGGGGATTGCAAAAGGATTAGTAGATAGTGGCTATAAACCCCAAAAAACTATCATTTTTAATGCATTAGCTGCGGAAGAATGGGGAGTAAGCAATACAAGATACGACTGGTCTACAGGTGCCTACAATCAAATCTTCCGTGTTCATCCTGAATGGGTAGGCAAGGCGATTGCCAATTTGAATTTTGAGTTACCTGCATATGAACATACCAAGACAAATGAAATCCGAGCAGTATATGAATACAAAGACTTCCTTACGAAATTTGCTAAAACTGTACCGACAGTCAAAGGTGTTTATAAAAAAGGGATTTCTGTAGTGGCGCCACTCCGTACGTGGTCTGATGATTTTTCATTCTCGTTAGCTGGTGTTCCAGCATTGCGTAATGATTTTCAGGATAGTGAGTTTATGCATACACATTACCACTCACAATTCGATAATGAAAAAACAAATAATATTAAAGCACTCCAATTTAATATGAATTTATATGGATTATTGGCTATGAAATATGATCAAACAGCAGTATCGCCGCTAAATTTCACAACACGTTTAGAAGAAATGAAGAAGACATTGAAGCAGGATGTATTAAAAGACTCGAATGTTTCAAGCGACACACTCATTAGTACGATTGATGAAGCCATTAGCACTGCAAAACAGGCAAATAAAAAGGTAAACGAAATAAATAGTGCGTATGCAAAAGCGCTACAAGCAGGCGAAGATAAAAAAGCTGCGAAATTATATAAAGAAAGTCGTGATGTAAACAGTAAGTTACTTCACACATTTAAATTGGCGCAAGATCAATTTGTTCGTTTAACATGGGAGGATGAACCTATTTTCCCTCACGAACATGCGCAAAATAATATTGAAAACTTATCTGCTGCCATTAAAGCAATAGAGAAGGGGAAAGCTCAAAAAGCCCTTGATGACTACTTGTTTGCCGTTGATAATAACTGGTATGCCTACGACTTTGATAAAGAAACATATCAGTACTTTACAGATTATGTAATGAACCAGCCTGCAGACCGTTTAATGTGGGGAGCGGGCAGAGTGATGGGCCATGAAGACTTATATGATGTCATTTCAGCACTTCAAGAAAAAAGCAAGAAGCCAAAAGCTAATTTAGATGCAGAAACAAAAGAATTACAAAAAGCATTAGAAAATGAAGTTTCGTTGCTGAAAAAGACAGTAAAAGAAGAAAATCATGATGTACAGCAATTGAAAGCTGAGTTGGAAAAAATCAAATAATGAACACAAGACCCCGCAAAAGCAGACACTATTTTTGCGGGGTTTTTATGAGTTATATATCCAGTAAGCGTTTTACTTCATTTAAGTAGGTTTGACTAACTGGAAGTCCAGTTCCATCTTCCATATGGATCATTAAATTGGAGGAAAAATCACGGGTGATACGATCGATCGCGTGGATATTGATTATATAAGATCTGTGGATACGAAGAAAATCTTTCGGCAGCTTTTTCTGAAGGTTCTTCAATGTTGTGCTTACTGTATACTGCTTACCATCTGTGTAACACCAATTCTTTTTATTTAAGCTCTCGAAATGTGTAATTTTTTCAATTGGAACTAACACCCATTCATCTTGTTGTTTGCCTGTTATAAAACGGATTGGATCATTTTTTATCTCTTGATAAAGGGGAGATAATATTACCAATAACACAGCAGCTTCCCCCATTAAAGTAATTGGGTAACCAATCCCATAAAAAGGTTTTTCTAAAAAAACTTCGTTCATTAACTCCTCAATTTTTCTTTTTTCTTTCATGACGCGTTCTACTATACTTCCAGACTCTACTTTTTTGCCATTAAATAATTGAAGTTTTTGGCAGCCATTAAAATAAACGTACGTATCGCCTACTGCTATTGCTACTGAAGATTCCTCAGGCAACCAATCACTCATCAGATTATAATACTGTTCCGCTACATTTTTTGATAAAAACGAGATGTCATTATCTCTCATATCCAAAGCCCCCTTGTTTGTCATGCAAAAACAATGTTTTGTCGCCAAATAGTTGCATTTTATCCAAAAAATAATACAAAAAAGCATTACTGTTATATATTACATTATAACAACTTAATCTGTTATGCAACAGCAAAATAATAAAAAGTCGGAAGGTGTGATTCAAATGACAACAAGGCAAAAACAAATTGAGAAACTTGAAAAGAGCTGGGCAAATGATGAAAGATGGCAAGACATTAAACGTCCGTATAGTGCGGAAGAGGTAATCAAGCTTCGGGGTTCAGTAGACATTCAGCATACGTTAGCTGAAAAAGGCGCAAAACGTTTGTGGGACACACTGCAGCAAGAAGACTATATTAATGCGCTAGGTGCATTGACCGGCAATCAGGCAGTACAACAAGTAAAAGCTGGTTTACAAGCTATCTATCTTAGTGGTTGGCAAGTAGCAGCAGATGCCAATTTATCTGGGCAAATGTATCCTGATCAATCCTTGTATCCCGCTAATTCAGTGCCGCAAGTGGTCAAACGTATCAATCAAGCATTGCAAAGAGCAGACCAAATTGATGGAGTTGAAGGACGAGAAGACAGCTTTGATTGGTTTGCTCCGATTATTGCCGACGCAGAAGCAGGATTTGGAGGACCACTAAATGTTTTTGAGTTAATAAAAGGGATGATTGAAGCAGGGGCAGCAGGTGTGCATTTGGAGGACCAATTAGCATCTGAAAAGAAATGTGGCCATTTAGGCGGTAAAGTATTGCTTCCCACACAAAATGCTATACGAAATTTAGTCGCTGCACGATTAGCTGCGGATGTATGCGGAGTACCGACTATCCTAATCGCCCGGACAGATGCAGATGCTGCGGATATGGTCACGAGTGATATTGATCCGCGAGATGCTAAATTTTTAACAGGCGAGCGAACACCAGAGGGATTTTTCCGCACATATGCTGGAATCGATCAGGCGATTGAGCGAGGCCTAGCTTATGCTCCTTATGCCGATTTAATATGGTGTGAAACATCTAAGCCGGATTTAGAGGAAGCAAGACAATTTGCAGAGGCCATCCATGCACAATATCCAGGGAAAATGCTTGCATACAATTGTTCACCATCCTTTAATTGGAAAGCAAATTTAGATGAGGAGACGATTGCTAAGTATCAAAAAGAGTTGGCGAAAATGGGATATAAATTCCAATTTGTTACATTAGCAGGGTTCCATTCGTTGAATCACAGCATGTTTAAACTAGCGGTTGATTATAAAAACAACGGAATGGCTGCCTATTCAAAACTTCAACAAGAAGAATTTTCAAGCGAACGTGATGGATATACAGCAACTAAACATCAACGTGAAGTGGGTACGGGCTACTTTGATGAAGTATCTCAGGTTATTTCAGGAGGGACATCATCTACAACAGCGATGGAGGGTTCTACTGAAACAGCTCAATTTATTCCGCATTAACGGGCAGTAAGACCCCCACTTCAAAACGTAAGTATGTAACGGAGAAGTTTAAGTGGGGGTTAACTGCCCGTAAAAGCCCGATTGGTTCAACTAACACTCAGTAGGGGATAAAAACCCCCCACTGAATGAAGTTTCACTTTATCGCGCATTGATGGCAAGCATTTAAATGAAAATAAGAAGGGATTGTTGCCAATGAGTACCCCACAAACAGTCACGGGATCCATCAAGATTAAAGGAATAGAAAACGAATCAACAAAACAAATTCTGTCAGCAGAAGCACTTCGGTTTGTTTCGTCTTTGCATCGTCAGTTCAATCAACGCCGCTTAGAATTATTGCATTTTCGGCAAGAGCGGCAATGTCAATTAGATGCTGGAGGCACACTAGATTTTTTAGAGGAAACAAAATCAATTCGTGAAAGCACATGGGAAATCGCACCATTACCTGAGGATTTACAGGATCGCCGTGTGGAAATTACAGGCCCAGTATCACGGAAAATGGTCATTAATGCGCTAAATTCAGGAGCCAAATTATTTATGGCATGCTTTGAAGATGCTACTTCACCCACATGGGAAAATATGATTGACGGCCAAGTGAATCTGTTTGATGCCATACGAAAAACTATTTCTTATTCACAACCTTCAAACGGGAAAGTCTATCGATTAAATGACAAGGTGGCCACATTAATCGTAAGACCAAGAGGATTGCATATGGAAGAAAGGCATATAGAGATCGATGGTGAGCTTGTGGCAGGGAGCTTCTTTGATTTCGGATTATACTTCTTCCATAATGCAAAAGAGTTAATTGCTCAAGGCACAGGTCCATATTTCTATTTGCCGAAACTTGAAAGCCATTTGGAAGCAAGGTTATGGAATGATATCTTTAATTACTCAGAGAAGTACATGGAGCTAGCAAAAGGGACAATAAAAGCAACAGTCCTGATTGAAACCATTACAGCAGCCTTTGAAATGGATGAGATATTATATGAATTAAAAGAGCATTCTGCCGGCTTAAATTGCGGCAGATGGGATTATATTTTTAGTTATATTAAGCGATTACGTAACCATCATGAAGTCATTTTGCCAGATAGAAGCCAAGTAACCATGAATTCGCCATTTATGAGAGCTTATACGCAATTATGTATCCACACATGTCATAAGCGCAATGCGCCAGCCATGGGTGGCATGGCTGCCCAAATCCCTATTAAAGACAATCCACAAGCGAATGAATTAGCGTTCGAAAAAGTACGAGAGGATAAGATGAGAGAAGCAAAGGATGGTCATGATGGAACATGGGTGGCGCATCCAGGCTTAGTGCAAGTGGCAATGGAGCAATTTGATTACTATATGAAGACACCTAATCAAATTCATCGTAAACGAAATGATGTGCATGTAACAGCAGCGGACTTATTAGAAGTGCCAATAGGTTCCATTACAGAAGAAGGAGTACGGCTCAACTGTAGTGTTGGCGTTCAGTATATTGCATCTTGGCTTCGGGGGAATGGCGCTGTGCCGATTTATAATATGATGGAAGATGCAGCAACTGCTGAAATCTCGCGTACGCAAATATGGCAATGGATACGACATGAAAAAGGAAATACAATCGATGGACAAAAAATAGACGCGCATTATGTACAAAAAATTTTAGAAGAAGAAGTTTCGATTTTAAAAAATCAACTCGGTGAAGAGAATTATGTGCAAAGCCGATTAGACAAGGCTACAGACATTTTTAAGAGTTTAATTCTCCAAGATACATTTGAAGAATTTCTAACGATTCCAAGCTATCAGTCTATTTGATAAAGGGAATAAAACATTTTAAGGAGGAGATCTAATGAAAAACGAAAACACTCAAAAGTATCCGAAGCTTTGCTTAGAATGTGGTTGTGAAATAGTAGAACAAGTAGAATCCACATTATATGAGTGTGAACGGTGTTTAGGAGCGAAAGAGGAATAAAGATAGAGAAATGCTTGAGACAAAGGATGGATTATGAATTTTGGCATTCAATCGAATAACAATATTTCCGTGTCCTCATATAATGATGGGGACATTTTTTATGCCTCGCATAGAAGTGGCAGAGAAGCAGTACATCTTATAAGAAGGGAATAGCAAGATTGGTATTTCCCGATACTTTAAGAAAACTTGTTTCAGCTCGTAATATGGGAAAAGGAATAATCAAATATTCAAAATATACCATGAAACCTTTGCGTTTAATAGTATTATTTGCTATTGTAGAATGTGGATCGTAGCAATAAGCTACTTACATTTATATTAACTTTTGGAGGGATTTATCATGGCAGAACGTATGGTAGCAAAACAAGCACCAGTATTCGAAATGCAAGCAGTAATGCCTAATAAAGAATTTGGCACAGTAAGCTTAGAAGAAAACATGAAAAATGACAAATGGACAGTTCTTTTCTTCTATCCAATGGACTTTACATTCGTATGTCCTACTGAAATCACTTCAATGTCAGACCGTTACGACGAATTTGAAGATTTAGATGCTGAAGTAATCGGCGTTTCAACTGATACAGTTCATACACACTTAGCATGGATCAACACTGACCGCAGCCAAAATGGTATCGGCGAGTTGAAATTCCCATTAGCTGCAGACCACAACCAACGTGTATCACGTGACTATGGCGTGCTTATTGAAGATGAAGGTGTTGCATTGCGCGGCCTTTACATTATTAACCCAGAAGGCGAACTACAATACCAAGTTGTAAACCACAACAACATTGGCCGTGATGTAGACGAAACATTGCGTGTGCTTCAAGCATTGCAAACTGGCGGTCTTTGCCCAGCAAACTGGCGTCCTGGCGATGCTACGTTGAAAGGCTAAGCATTGCAAAGCGAAGGGACTAACAAATGTTAGGTCCCTTTTTTAAACAGATGTTAACTAAATGAAGAGGTGAATAGCATGAAATTACGAGCAGATATGCCTGAATTACAAGGCGAAACAGCTTGGTTAAATGGCCAAGTGACAAAAAGTGAGCTAGTGGGTGATAAACCAACACTTATTCATTTCTGGTCTATTAGCTGTCATTTATGCAAGGAAGCTATGCCGGATGTAAACAACTTCCGTGATCAATATAAAGATGAGCTAAATGTTATTGCAGTTCATATGCCACGCTCTGAGAAAGACCTAGATTTAGGAGAAATCAAAGAGGTAGCTAACGAACATGGTATCACTCAACCTATTTTTGTAGACAGTGATATGAAATTAACAGATGCTTTTGAAAATCAATATGTTCCAGCTTACTATGTATTCGATAAAGACGGTAAGCTACGCCACTTCCAAGCTGGTGGTAGCGGCATGAAAATGCTTGAAAAACGTGTCAATCGTGTACTTGATGAAGTAAGAAATGCTGAATAAGCATTCGGAGGCAGTTGTTTGTACAGCTAATGTACAGACAGCTGCCTTTTTCTGTGAATGAGAACAAGGATACAGCTCAAAATGTAGAGTAGGTAGTATTGGAGAGAATGAAAATTTCCTGAGCATGTTTTTACGTTGTTTGTTAAAATGGATACAGAACCTTGTAGGAAGTGCTGGGAAATCGGAGGTATTTGGCATGAAGAAAGAATTTGTTGTGATTGGATTAGGCCGTTTTGGAGGTAGTATTGTTCAAGAGCTTGTTCAGCAAGATGCGGATGTAATGGCCATCGATAAGCAACAAGAGCGTGTGGATGAGTTTGCGTCAATTGCTACTCAAGCAGTTGTAGCAGATACAACAGACGAATCTGTACTTAAATCATTAGGTATACGTAATTTTGAACATGTTATTGTAGCCATTGGCGATGATATTCAATCGAGTATCCTAACGACATTAATTTTAAAAGAAATTGGTGTGCAAAAAATTACAGTAAAAGCGCAGAATGACTATCATGAAAAAGTGCTACGGAAGATTGGCGCTGATCACGTGGTACACCCAGAACGTGATATGGGCATTCGGATTGCTAACAATATGATGTCTAATAATGTCTTGGATTACTTAGAGTTGTCCGATGAACACTCGATTATGGAGATAAAGGCAAATCATCTACTTGAAGGCCATACCATTATAGGATTAGATATTCGTGCACGGTACGGCATCAACATTGTAGCTATTAAAAGGGAAAAAGAAATTATCGTATCACCTCAAGCAGAGGATGTTATACATGAAGGTGATATATTAATTGTCATCGGAGAAGACGATGATATAAGCCGCTTTGAGAAGAAAATGCTGAATTAAGCGAAAACAAGGCCTCCAATTAAGTATTGGAGGCCTTGTTATAATCTATTATACTTCCATAATAATCGGCAAAATCATTGGGCGCCGTTTTGTTTTTTCAAATAGGTATGGCTCTAGAAGATCAGTAATTTCATTCTTTAATTCTGTCCATTGAGGTGTTTTTTCAATTAAGAGCTGTTGCAAGTGTTTGCTTAACATTTGCTGTGCTTCATTAATCATCGAACCAGACTCTCTCATATAAACGAAACCGCGTGAAATAATGTCAGGGCCTGCTACCATTTTTTGTAGCTGCATGTCTACGCTAACGACCACAATAACAAGACCTTCTTCTGATAAAATTCGTCTATCGCGCAAAACAATATTGCCGATATCTCCAATACCATTTCCATCAATATAAACTGCTCCTGATGGTATCCGTCCTGCAACATGAGCTTCATTAGCACTTAATGCCAATACCTCACCATTTTCCATGATAAAGATATTATCTGCTGGTACATCGCAGTCTTCTGCCAAGTCTCCATGCATACGCAACATGCGGTATTCACCATGAATTGGCATAAAGAATTTTGGCTTAATTAAACGCAGCATTAACTTTTGTTCTTGCTGTGAGCCATGACCAGAAGTATGGATGTTATTCAATGATCCATGAATAACTTCAGCTCCAGCACGGTACAATAAGTTGATAATCTTATTTACACTGGTTGTATTACCAGGAATCGGTGAAGAAGAGAACACAACAGTGTCTCCAGGCTGTATTTGAATTTGACGGTGCGTACCGTTAGCAATTCGTGATAATGCAGCCATTGGTTCACCTTGGCTTCCGGTACATAAAATCATCACTTCATTGGCAGGAAGGCGATTTAATGTTTGTGCATCTACAAAGGTTTCTTTTGGTGCAGTAATATAACCAAGCTCACGGCCAATGTTAATGGCATTGTCCATACTACGTCCAAATACAGCGACTTTGCGGCCATGTTTAGCAGCAGCATCTGTCACTTGCTTTAAACGGTGGATATTAGAAGCAAATGTTGCGAAAATAATGCGAGATTCTACTTTGCGTAAAATTTCATCGATGCTTTCGCCAACTTTGCGTTCCGACATAGTAAATTCAGGACGTTCGGCATTAGTACTATCTGACAGTAAACATAAAACGCCATCGCGCCCGATTTCAGCCATTTTTGTCAAGTTTGCTGGTTCGCCAACTGGCGTGAAATCAAATTTAAAGTCACCCGTATGCACGATATTGCCAGGTGGTGTCTTGACTACAATCCCGTATGCATCTGGGATACTATGCGTTGTTCTAAAGAAGCTTACTGAAGTTTTGCGGAATTTGATGACATCATCTTCCTGGATTTCAATTAGCTTTGTTTGGCGAAGCAATCCATGCTCGTCCAACTTATTGCGCAACAACCCAAGCGCCAATTTGCCTCCATATACAGGGACATTAATTTGGCGAAGTAAATATGGAACGCCGCCGATATGGTCTTCATGACCATGGGTAATAAATAACCCTTTAATTTTATCGACATTTCGAACAAGATAGGTATAATCGGGAATTACATAATCAATCCCTAGTAAATCGTCTTCTGGAAATTTAATGCCGGCATCAATCAAGATTATTTCGTCTTGAAATTGAACAGCATACGTATTTTTGCCGATTTCGCCCAGTCCGCCGAGTGCGAAAACTGCAGTTTGGTCATTTTTGACGAATTTCATTAATTAGATATTCTCCAATTTGAAATCTTCGCTTGCTTTTTCATATTCCAAGTAGTTTCCTTCAAGCGATTGGATATACTCGATGTTATAACCGCGGCCTTGAAGCTTCTCGCGGACTTCGCGCACTTCATCAGCTTCAATATACAAGCTTTTAGTGTTTTCGCGAACAGGCACTTCAAGGATATTTTCTTGATAATATACTTTATAAATCATTGTTTGCTCTCCTTTAACACGTTCAAAATAAATTCATTTCCTTTATATTAGCACGTAGGTAAACTAAAATAAAGAAAAGCCCTTCAAAATATGAAGGGCAACATAACTTTAAGCGATCGTTTTTTTCTCGAGCAAGCCACGAAGCCTTTTCAACAATTGTTTTTTAAGACGTTTGAACATGGCAGATCACTCCTTGCCCCTATTATATTCATTTAAAAAGAAAATGTAAAGAAAATTCACTTAACAGATAGAAAGGTTGGGATTAACAAGTGGATAAGAAAATTTTATTTTTTGATATTGATGGTACGTTATACAATTCGGAGAAAAAATTGCCCCCTGCAACATTTGAGGCAATCAAAAAAGCTGAGGAAAACGGACATGAAGCCGTCATTGCGACAGGTCGCTCTCCGTTCTTCCTAAAACCTGTATTAGAGGAGCTTGGCCTAAATTCATTCATAAGCTTTAACGGGCAGTATGTCGTTTATAAAGGAAAAGTGATATCTGAAAGACCGATTCCCATGGAGATAGTGGAGAAACTGGTGGTCCAAGCAGAGGAAGAGAATAATCCTGTTGTATTTTTGGATGATGCGAGGATGACATCAGCAGCTAAGGACGATGTCAAAGTACGTACAAGCATGGATTCCTTATTCTATCCTATGCCGGAAGTGGACGCTGAATATTATAAACAATCCAATACGTATCAAATATTATTGTATGTTGACGAGCATGGGGAGGAACGATATGCAAACCTATTTCCTGAGCTGAAATTGATTCGTTGGCATGAGTTTTCAGTTGATGTAATAAATAAAGATGTTTCAAAAGCATATGGCATTCAGCAATTTTTAGAGCATACTGAATTTGAAATAGAAGATGCCATTGCATTTGGAGATGGATTAAATGACGTGGAAATGCTGCAAGCAGCAGGGACAAGCGTAGCGATGGGAAATGGGCATCCGAAAGCTAAAGAAGCAGCGACGTTTGTTACAGATCATGTGGATGACGATGGCTTATCTAAAGCCATGAAAAAACTGGGATTATGGTAAATGAAAAACGGACTTGATGAAGGTTCATCAAGTCCGTTTTTTTTAATCTTCCAGCGGACTGGCATTTGGTTTCTTTTCAAATGGATTCTCTTTATTAATGTGATCATAAAACATTACACCATTTAAGTGATCCAACTCATGTTGGAAAGCAATAGCTGGCAATCCTTTTAACCGCATTTTCTTTTCTTCACCATCAAGAGTGAAAAATTTGACCGTAATGCGTGCTGGTCGAGGTACATAGCCGGGCACATCACGGTCTACTGAAAGGCATCCTTCACCAGAAGGAACGTATGCTTCTTCTACAGAATGGCTTACTATCTTGGGGTTGACGGCAATTAGGCTGATTTGCTTGCCCGCACTGTCTGGTAAATGCAGAGCGAACATTCTTTTTGAAACATCTACTTGAGGTGCAGCAATTCCAATTCCTGACCGTAAACCATGTTTATCGGCTAATTCTACGTCTTGGCTATTTATCAAAAATTGAAGTAGGTCTTCACCTAATTTTTTTTCCTCTTCTGTAAGGGGGAAGGACAAGTTTTTCGCGACAGCACGCAAAGTTGGATTTCCTTCTCGTATAATATCGTGCATTAAAATCATTTTGCTCTTCCTTTCAAAAAAAGTTCTTTTCTATTATAACGCACACCCAAAATCCCACAATAGAAAAGAACCTCGGAAGGATGAAAACATTGTTTTAATACATATTAAAAAGGTAATAAATAAATTGGAATGAACTGTGCTAGTAAAGGTAGTGAAAAAATCACTGTAGTATAATACAGGTTATTCGCACTTTATAATACAGGTTCCTTGCAATAAACTATATGAGAATGAATTTTTAACTCTGCTACTTGCATTGACCGATAAATTATAAAACAGTATACTGGACTTAAATAATAGTTGTATTATAATTTTCATTAGATTTTGTAATACAGATGTATAAAGGAGATGTGAGAACATGGCTTCAAAAAAAGGACAACAATTTGATCCTGTAGCAAATTTGCACGAAATTGAAGAAAAGTTTGAAATGTTCCAGATTTTGAATGAAGAAGGGGAAATCGTTAACGAAAGCGCTAATCCTAATCTTTCTGATGAAGAACTAGTTGAATTAATGAGCAGAATGGTCTTTACACGTATACTTGACCAACGTTCTATTTCATTAAATCGCCAAGGACGTTTGGGCTTCTACGCACCAACTGCTGGTCAAGAAGCTTCTCAAATTGCTTCCCACTATGCACTTGAAAAAGAAGACTATATCTTGCCTGGATATCGCGATGTGCCGCAAATCGTTTGGCATGGCCTTCCTTTATGGAAAGCATTCTTATGGTCACGCGGACATTTCGTTGGCGGCCAAGTTCCTGAAGGTGTAAACATTTTAGCTCCACAAATCATCATTGGTGCTCAATACGTGCAAACTGCAGGTGTTGCGCTTGGCATGCAAAAACGAGGTAAAAAAGCAGTAGCTGTAACTTACACAGGTGACGGTGGTTCTTCACAAGGTGATTTCTACGAAGGTATTAACTTTGCAGGGGCATTTAAATCACCTGCTATATTTATCGTACAAAACAACCAATATGCTATTTCTACACCACGTGAACTACAAACAGCTGCTTCTACAATTGCTCAAAAAGGGATTGCAGCAGGACTTCCAAGCATCCAAGTAGATGGTATGGATCCACTAGCTGTATACGTAGCGACTCGCGATGCGCGTAAACGTGCTGTAGCAGGAGAAGGTCCATCACTTATTGAAACAATTTGTTATCGATATGGCCCGCATACAATGGCAGGCGATGACCCTACTCGTTACCGTACATCAGATACAGATTCAAAATGGGAAAAGAAAGACCCAATCGTTCGTTTCCGTAAGTACTTGACTGAAAAAGGTTTATGGAGCGAAGAAAAAGAAGCTGAAGTAATCGAAAAAGCAAAAGAAGAAATCAAAGCAGCAATCAAAAAAGCGGATGAAGCACCAAAACAAAAAGTAACAGACTTAATCAATATTATGAATGAAGAAATGCCAGCAAATCTTAAAGAACAATATGAAATCTACGCGCAAAAGGAGTCGAAGTAACCGATGGCACAAATGACAATGATTCAAGCAATTACAGATGCACTTCGTTGTGAACTAAAAGATGACGAAAACGTGCTAGTATTCGGTGAAGACGTTGGTGTCAACGGAGGGGTTTTCCGTGCAACAGAAGGTCTTCAAAAAGAGTTTGGCGAGGATCGAGTTTTTGATACACCACTAGCAGAATCAGGTATTGGCGGTCTTTCAATCGGTCTAGCTTTACAAGGATATCGCCCTGTTCCTGAAATTCAATTCTTCGGTTTCGTCTATGAAGTAATGGATTCAATCAGCGGTCAATTAGCACGTATGCGCTATCGTTCTGGTGGCAGCCTAAATGCACCTGTTACAATCCGTTCTCCATTTGGCGGAGGTGTTCATACACCAGAAATGCACTCAGACAGCTTAGAAGGATTAGTCGCTTCTCAACCAGGTCTTAAAGTGGTTGTTCCTTCTACTCCATATGATGCTAAAGGGCTTTTAATTTCGTCTATTCGCGACAATGATCCAGTTGTTTTCTTAGAACATTTAAAACTATACCGCTCATTCCGTGAAGAAGTACCAGAGGAGTCTTACACTATTCCTCTAGGTAAAGCAGATGTAAAACGCGAAGGTAAAGATCTTTCTATTTTTGCTTATGGCGCTATGGTTCATGAATCTTTAAAAGCAGCAGAAGCATTAGAAAAAGAAAACTACTCTGTTGAAGTAGTTGATTTACGAACAATTCAACCATTGGATATCGAAACAATTATTGCATCTGTTGAAAAAACAGGTCGTGCAATCGTTGTCCAAGAGGCACAAAAACAAGCAGGTATTGCAGCGAATGTAGTAAGTGAAATTACGGAACGCGCTATTTTAAGTCTTGAAGCACCCGTACTTCGCGTTACAGCACCTGACACTGTATATCCGTTCCCACAAGCTGAAGCTGTGTGGTTGCCAAATTCAAAAGACATTATAGCTACAGCTAAAAAAGTTTTAGAATTCTAAAAAGGAGTGGTGACTTAAAATGGCATATAAATTCCGATTACCAGATATTGGTGAAGGTATCCATGAAGGAGAAATCGTCAAATGGTTTGTAAAACCAGGCGATAAGATCGAAGAAGATACAATATTGGCAGAAGTGCAAAACGACAAAGCTGTTGTTGAAATTCCATCTCCGGTAGAAGGAACAATTGAAAAAGTGCTAGTTGAAGAGGGTACATTGACAACTGTTGGTACTGTATTGCTTGAAATTGATGCACCAGGATATGAAGAGTTAGAACTTCATGGCCATAAAGATGAAGACGCAGAAGAAGAAACAGAAGCGCAAGTCCAAGCAACTGCTGAATCAGGCAAAGAAGTCGAAAAAGAGCCAGCTGTTAAAGAAGAAGAGCCAAAAACAGCAACTCCTCCAGCAGGAGAAGAGCCAGAAGAAACAGTAGGCAATGCACGTGTTATCGCAATGCCATCTGTCCGTAAATTTGCACGTGAAAACGGCGTAGACATTAAACAAGTTTCAGGTTCTGGTAAAAATGGCCGTGTATTAAAAGAAGACATCGAAGCATTTAAAAACGGTAAAGCTGCACCAGCAACAGAAAAAGCTGAAGTTGTTGAAGCAACAACAAGCCAAGAATCAGTACAAGAAACAAGCAAAACACCGGCAATTCCTGAAGGTGATTTCCCAGAAACACGTGAAAAAATGTCAGGTATCCGTCGTGCAATTGCAAAAGCAATGGTGCATTCTAAACAAACAGCTCCACATGTAACGCTGATGGATGAAGTAGATGTGACTGAATTAGTGGCACATCGCAAGAAATTCAAAGAAGCTGCAGCTGAAAAAGGTATTAAATTAACATACCTTCCTTATGTGGTAAAAGCTTTAGTCAGCACATTGCGTGAGTTCCCTGATTTCAACCGTTCATTAGATGATGCAACACAAGAAATTATCCAAAAACATTATTACAATATAGGAATTGCAGCCGATACAGAAAAAGGCTTGCTTGTTCCTGTTATTAAACATGCTGATCGCAAATCTGTATTTGCAGTGTCAAATGAAATTAACGAGTTAGCAACAAAAGCTCGTGAAGGAAAACTAGCGCCAAACGAAATGAAAGGCGCATCATGCTCTATTACAAATATCGGTTCAGCTGGCGGACAATGGTTCACTCCTGTGATTAATCACCCAGAAGTCGCAATTCTAGGAATTGGGCGAATTGCAGAAAAACCTGTAATAAAAAATGGTGAAATTGTAGCTGCACCTGTGTTAGCATTATCATTGAGCTTTGATCATCGTATGATTGATGGTGCGACTGCTCAACATGCGTTAAATCATATTAAACGCTTGTTAAGCGAACCAGAATTATTATTAATGGAGGCGTAAAAAATGGTAGTAGGAGATTTTCCAATCGAAACAGACACAATTGTCATTGGCGCAGGCCCTGGTGGATATGTTGCAGCAATCCGTGCAGCACAAACTGGACAAAAAGTGACAGTAATTGAACGTGAAAATGTTGGTGGTGTATGCTTAAACGTAGGTTGTATCCCATCTAAAGCATTAATCTCTGTAGGTCACCGCTTCGAAAAAGCTAAACATTCCGATGATATGGGAATCGTTGCTTCAGAAGTGAAATTAGACTTCAAAAAAGCGCAAGAATTTAAAGATTCTGTAGTTAAAAAATTAACTGGCGGCGTCTCTGGTTTGCTTAAAGGCAACAATATTGAAGTGGTAAAAGGCGAAGCATATTTACATGATGCTAACTCATTACGCGTTATCACAGAAAACTCTGCACAAACATACAACTTTAAAAACGTAATTATTGCAACTGGCTCTCGTCCAGTTGAAATTCCAACTTTTAAATTCTCAAAACGCGTCTTAAATTCGACAGGCGCGCTTAACCTAGAAGAAGTTCCTAGCAAACTAGTTGTTATTGGCGGCGGTTACATTGGTACAGAATTAGGTTCTGCTTATGCAAACTTAGGTGCTGAAGTAACAATTCTTGAAGGTGGTAAAGATATTCTTGCTGGCTTCGAAAAGCAAATGACTACTATTGTGAAAAAAGGTCTTAAGAAAAAAGGCGTTACAATCGAAACAAATGCTTTAGCACAAGGTGTTGAAGAAACTGAAACAGGCGTAACTGTTAAATATGAAGTAAATGGTGAAGCTAAATCAGTAGAAGCAGATTACGTACTTGTAACTGTTGGTCGTCGTCCGAATACGGATGAAATGGGCTTAGAAGAAGTGGGAATTGAATTTGGCGAACGCGGTTTAATTAAAGTTGACAAACAATGCCGCACAAACGTTCCAAATATCTATGCAATTGGTGATATCGTTGCTGGACCACAACTTGCTCATAAAGCATCTTATGAAGGTAAAGTGGCTGCAGAAGCAATCGCTGGCGAAAAATCTGTTGTCGATTATTTAGCAATTCCTGCTGTATGCTTTACAGATCCAGAAATGGCTACTGTTGGTTTATCTGAAGACCAAGCAAAAGAAGAAGGATTTGAAGTTTCAACTGGCAAATTCCCATTCGCTGCAAACGGTCGTGCATTAGCATTAAATGAAACAGAAGGCTTTGTGAAATTAGTTGCACGCAAAGAAGATGGCCTGCTATTAGGTGGCCAAATCGTTGGTTCTGGCGCTTCTGATATGATTGCTGAAATTGGTTTAGCGATTGAAGCAGGTATGACGCTTGAGGATGTGGCGATGACTATTCACGCACACCCAACTTTAGGCGAAATTACTATGGAAACAGCTGAAGTTGCGCTTGGTAACCCAATCCATATTATTGCAAAAAAATAATCTATCCTTATCTAAATCTCTTAATAGATTAATTAAGAGAATGGGCTGTAATCAAACTCAAACTTTTGAGTTTGCCTACAGCCCTTTTTATTTCAAACTGGTCATAAATCGAATGTAGTTGCTTGTTAGTCTCCTACCCTATACTTCTTAATGATGCTTTAATAAATCCTGCATTCACTGCATAAAAATGTTTGAAAGACGTAGGAGAAGGTAAAGTTAAAGAGTGCATGAATTATAAAAAGGGAGTGCTGTTAATGGATTTAAAATTAAGAGATAAAGTAGCGATTGTAACGGGAGGCAGCAAAGGTATTGGACTCGCTACAGCAAAAAAATTAGTTGAAGAGGGAGCAGAAGTAGTAATATGTGCGCGTACGGCAACTTCTCTCGATGAAGCGATAAAAGAAATAAAAGAATCGACAGGAAAAGAGGCATTTGCTGTTGTCGCAGATGTGACGAATGAAAAAGATTGCCAAAACCTGATCGAGCAAACCATACAGAAATATGGAAAAATTAATATTTTAGTTAATAATGCGGGTACTTCAGCTGCTCATTCATTTTTAGATGTAGATACAGACTTTTGGAAAAGCGATTTGAATTTAAAGTTATTTGGCGCAATTCATACGGCAAAGGCAGCGATTCCACATATGGAAGCGGCAGGTGGAGGATCAATTGTAAATGTTACTGCCGTTTTAGGGAAAACTCCTCCAGCATCTTCACTGCCAACTACTGTAAGCCGTGCAGCTGGAATGGCACTTACAAATGCGATGAGCAAAGATGTAGGCTCATTAAACATAAGGGTCAATACTGTCTGCATTGGATTAATTCGCAGTGCGCAAATAGAAGAAAAGTGGAAACATGAATCACCACAGCTATCTTGGGAAGAATACTCAAAAGAAGTGGGGAAATCCATTCCGCTTGGTAGGATTGGGGACACTGTTGAAGCAGCAAATGTGATTACATTCTTAGCTTCAGATGCAGCGTCATATGTAAGCGGTACTGCCATTAATATAGATGGTGGAGCTGCACCTGCTCTTTAAAAGTAAAAACTCATCAAAGATTCCATCCTTTGGTGGGTTTTATTTTTTGTAAAATTTTAATTTTTGCATTCAATTTAAAGCAAAAAAGCATCAAAAACTTTCCTTTTTTAGAACTATATTTTAGTTTTTTTCTTCGTACACATTTTGTTCAAAGTTAATACACACAACGTTCAAAAATCCTTGAATGAATTGTGATAATGAGTGCTTTTTTCTTTTAATAAAAATCGGTTGGAGTATAATTCATATGAATCAAGAAAAGAATGATTGAATTTATAGGGAAGTAAGGTGAATTAAAATTGCTGTTGTTATTTTCTACTATATATAAAGTGGAAATGTAAAAAAGTCTCAACAAGTAGTTTTATACTTTTACTTTTATGTTTTTTCAATTATAAAAGGAAAGCTTGTAGAAATTAGTTTCTAGAAGGGACCAACAATTCATTAAAACACTTTATAATGTTTTTATTTGTTTTCTTGAGAAGGGAGTAAAATTATGAAGAAAAAAGTGTTAATCTTACCTTTTGTTATGGCATTCTTGACACTTGTTTTATCAGGATGTCAGCCTTTGATGATCTTTGATCCAAAAGGTCCTAATGCAAGAACGTTGTCAAACACAATCATAATGTCGATTATCGTAATGCTTGTCATTCTATTAGTCGTATATGTTCTTTTGATTAACATGCTTTCAAAATATCGTGCGTCAAAACAAGCGCCAGATTATGAGCCGCCGCACGAAGAGGGCAGCAAAGTACTGGAAGTTGTTTGGACAGTAATACCAATCCTTATTGTTACAGCACTTGCGATTGTAACAGTGTTTACAACATCAAAAGTTGAAAAGAAACCAGAGGGTTATGGTAATAAAGAACCGCTCGTTATATATGCATCTTCTTCAAACTGGAAATGGCACTTTAGCTATCCAGAACAAGGTGTTGAAACTGTAAATTATGTGAACATCCCGACAGACCGACCAATTGAATTTAGGTTATATTCATTCGGTCCGATTACAAGTTTTTGGATTCCACAATTAGCAGGTCAAAAATATGCAATGAGTGATATGCTTACAAAAATTCACCTAGCTGCTGACCAAGAAGGTTCTTATATGGGCCGAAATTCAAACTTTAGCGGTGAAGGCTTTGCTCAAATGGAGTTTGAGGCTCAAGCAATGTCACAAAAAGATTTTGATGAATGGATAAAAGATGTAAAAGCGAAAGAACCTAAATTGACTGAAAAAGAGTTCGATAAGCTATTAAAAACTTCTTTTGTAGGACGTAAAAGTTATTCATCTACTCACCTAACCTTTAGACCAGCTCCAATGGAACATGGAAAACATGGGAAACACGATATGGAGAATATGAAGGATAAGGATATGGAAGGCATGGATATGTCTCATTAATTTATCATTCTAAAGAATGAAAGGAGTTACACACATGAGTTTTGATGAGTTATTCGCTCCGATGAAAGAGCCGATGATTTTAGCGGCTGGTATCAGTATCATCGTAGGAGCTATTGCTGTTGTTGCAGGTTTGACTTATTTCAAAAAGTGGGGCTGGTTATATAAAAACTGGCTAACTACTGTTGACCATAAAAAAATTGGCGTTATGTACGTCTTTGTAGCGCTTATCATGTTGTTTAGAGGCGGTATTGATGCTTTATTAATGCGTGCTCAAACAGCTATACCAGAAAACGGATTATTAAACTCCGAACACTATAATGAAATCTTTACTACACATGGTTTGATCATGATTTTATTCATGGCAATGCCATTCATCATTGGTTTGATGAATATTGTAGTACCGCTACAAATTGGTGCTCGAGACGTTGCATTTCCACGTCTGAATGCTCTTAGCTTCTGGCTATTTGCAGCAGGTGCCGGTTTGTTGAATGTATCATTTGTTATCGGGGGTTCGCCAAATGCCGGCTGGACAGCTTACTTCCCGTTGGCAGGTACTGAATTCAATCCAGGTGTAGGGAATAACTATTACGCTTGGGCTCTTCAAATTTCAGGTATTGGTACTTTAATGACAGGTATCAACTTTATTACAACTATATTTAAAATGCGTGCACCTGGCATGAAATTAATGAAAATGCCAATGTTTACTTGGTCCGCATTGATTACAAACGTTATTATTACATTTGCATTCCCTGTATTAACTGTAGCGCTAGCATTAATGACTTTGGACCGCCAGTTCGGTACAAAATTCTTCGCAATGCAAGATGGCGGTATGGACATGATGTGGGCAAACCTATTCTGGGTATGGGGACATCCAGAAGTATATATTGTTATACTTCCTGCATTCGGTATTTACAGTGAAATTATCGCGACATTTGCACGCAAAAACCTTTACGGCTATAAATCAATGGTTATGAGTATGGTCATTATCTCGTTACTATCCTTCATGGTATGGGCTCATCACTTCTATACTATGGGACACGGTGTAATGGTTAACGGCGTCTTCTCTACTACAACTATGTTGATTGCAGTGCCGACAGGTGTAAAAATATTTAACTGGCTTCTGACGATGAGGCACGGGAAAATCCAATTTACGACTCCAATGCTTTATGCATTAGCGTTTATCCCAATTTTTACAATTGGTGGGGTAACAGGGGTTATGCTTGCTATGGCAAGTGCTGACTATCAATACCATAATACAATGTTCTTGGTAGCTCACTTCCACTATGTATTGATTCCTGGGGTAGTATTTGGTGTACTAGCAGGTTACCACTACTGGTGGCCAAAAATCTTTGGTTTCCGTTTGAATGAAAAATTAGGTAAATCTGCTTTCTGGTTTATCATTTTAGGATTTAACATTGCGTTCTTCCCACTATTCATTTTAGGTTTAGATGGTTATGCGCGTCGTATGTACACATATTCAGCTGACACAGGCTATGGTCCATTGAATATGGTATCGTTCCTTGGAGCTTTAATGATGGGTGTAGGCTTTATCTTACTATGCTACAACATCTACTACAGCTTCCGTCACAGTCCACGCGAAACAACTGGAGATCCTTGGGATGCACGTTCACTTGAATGGGCAACACACAGTCCAGTTCCAGAGTACAACTTTGCAGTAGTACCAAAAATCAACCAGTTGGATGAATATTGGTTTGCGAAAAAAGAAGGTAGAGACATTACTGCTGGCGAGTATGAACGAATTCATATGCCGAATAATAGTAGTGCGCCAATGTGGATGGCCGGTGTTATGTTCTTGTTTGCTTTCTTCTTCGTATTTAGTGTATGGGCTGGAGTAATTGTCTTTGGTCTAGCAACTCTCGGATTCTTGGCATATCGTTCATTTGAAAAAGATGATGGCCATTACATCGAAGTGGCTGAAATTGTTGAAACAGAAAGACGTTTGGGAGGTGAACAATAATGTCTAAAGAAAATACATCAGCCCCACTTGAATACCGCACACATGAGAACGAGATGAAAATCTTTGGTTTCTGGGTATTCTTAGGAGCAGAAATTGTTCTTTTCGCGACATTATTTAGTGTTTATTTTGCATTAGCAGATCGCACAGGTACTGGCCCAACAGGTAAAGAAATATTTGAAATGCCACCAGTATTAATAGAAACATTTGTGTTGTTAACAAGTAGTTTCTTAATCGGTTTAGGCGTTCATGCAATGCGTATTGGTCGTAAGAAAGCGATGATGGTATTCTACATCATTACGTTACTTCTTGGCTTAGTATTCCTTGGCGTAGAAATTAACGAGTTCTTAACATATATTCATGATGGTGCAACAATTACAACAAGTGCGTTTATGTCAGCTTTAATGACTTTATTAGGCACGCATGGTGCCCACGTAACATTTGGTTTCCTATGGGGATCAGCCATCCTTATTCAAATTAAGAGACATGGCTTGAATGCGAAAACAGCTAATAAAGCATTTATCTTTTCACTGTATTGGCACTTCCTTGATGTTGTATGGATCTTCATCTTCAGTTTTGTGTACTTGAAAGGAGTGTTGTAATATGAAAGAACTTTTTCCTAAAGAGCACGTATTAGGGTTCGTAGGTTCTCTTCTTTTAACACTCGCTGCGTTAACTGTTATTATGTTCAAAGGTATGTCTAATGGATTGGCTATGACCATCTTGCTGATTACAGCTGCTGCTCAAGCGCTAGTCCAACTGATACTATTTATGCATATCGGTGAAACTGATGACAAAAAATCTCTCTACGTCACTATTATTTATGCAGTAGTTGTAGGTTTAATTACGGTGTTTGGTACGCTTCTTGCAATGGTATGGGGCTACTAATCGCAGACTAATAATAAAAAGCAGGACAATTTAATTTGTCCTGCTTTTTTCATACATATGATGGCTATATTGTTTGATTAATGTAGCAAGCCAACGAAGTTCATTGCTTGCAGTTAAATTTGATGACATGCCGAGCAACAAGGCTTTACGTGGAGATTCCTTCTGCAATTCTTCCGTTAGCAAATCGAATGTGTCTTGTAATACTGCATCATCTAGAATATCCTTTTTGCACTTTTCAATTTCTGATAGTAACTCTTCTTTTTCCAAATGTCGGCTTTTTTTATGATTTAACTCAAACATTTCTTTTGTAATTAACGGCTCAATTGGAGCTGTGGCCAATACATCAATATGGTGTGCAAGTATCTTGCTCATTTCATAATAGTCGACGCGTTGCTTAGGGTTCATAATGATCTCTGTATAGCTTTTTACTAACCCTTGAATACATACGACAAGGTCATATTTGTTTTGAGATATTTGATTACCATATACCTCATCTAAAAGAAACAAGGCGACATAATCAGCTCTCTTGAACTGTTGAATGATTTCTTCCAGGGCATTAGGGTCTATAATATTAATCAGCTCACGACCGTGTGCCATTAAAAAAGGATAATTCTTTTCGACAAATTGAAAAGAAATAACAAAATACTGTATTAGTTTCTCCCTAGGTTCCGCTTGTAAATTTAAGAGAACCTGATACTTTGCTGTGATATCTCGAATAATATATTCAAATATTGCAATTAAGAGTTCTTCCTTAGATTTAAAAGAAAGATAAAACGCGCCTTTAGATATTCCGCATGCTGCTGTAATATCTTGTATAGATGTAGATGAAATGGTACGCTCGGATAAGATTTCCATAGACTTTTCGATAATTAGGTCTCGTTTTGACATTGTTTCACTCTTTCTATGATACTTTCTTTCTATAATTTGACTTTTGACCAGCTAGTCATTTATTATATTGAATTGTGACCAGTAAGTCAAAAAAGGACGGTGTATGAATGAATTCGCTTATTAAATTTGTGCTGAAAAATAAACTAGCAGTTTGGCTATTGACCATAATTGTAGCAGCTGCAGGCCTTTATTCGGGGCTTAAGATGAAGCTAGAAACAATACCGGATATTTCAGTGCCTGTTGCTACTGTAACAACTGTTTATCCAGGTGCCACTCCGCAACAAGTAGCTGATGACATATCTATTCCTTATGAAAAGGCAGTCAATCATTTAAAGGGAGTTTCTTCTGTTTACTCCAACTCTTATCAAAATGCTTCTAGTCTGCAAATTGAATTCAAGTATGGAACAGATATGAAAGAAGCTGTGGGTAATATTAAGGAAGCGATTGAGAAAGTAGAACTTCCAGAAACAGCTCAAAAACCTACCGTTGATCGCATTAATATTAATGCATTTCCAATCGTAGCGTTAAGTGTAGCTAATAAAGATCAGTCAATCGCAGACCTAACAAAAACCACCGAAAATTACTTTGTACCGAAACTAGAAGGTATTGACGGTGTATCCTCAGTATCAGTTTCCGGGCAACAAGTGGAAAAGGTCGAGCTTACATATGACCAAAAGAAATTAGCTCAATATGGCTTAACAGAAGATTCAATTAAGCAATATGTGAAAGCAATGGATACAAAAGTTCCGCTAGGTATGTTCCAATTTAAGGATGAAGAACAATCTGTAGTTGTTGATGGTAAAATGACAACTATTAAAGATTTGAAAAAATTAAGTATTCCTGTATCAATGGGGAATTCATCTCAAGCTCAACAACCAGCAGATGCTGCACAAGGTGATGCTTCGCAAGCCAGTGCTGCACAAGGCATGCAACAAGCACCTCCTGCGAAGCCATTCGTAAATTTAGGGGAATTAGCTAAAATTAAAGTGATCGGTGAAGTTGAGTCAGTATCACGTACAAATGGCCAAAATGCAATCGCTGTTCAGGTTGTTAAATCGCAAGAAGCGAATACAGTCAATGTAGTAAATGATGTAAAAAAAGCTTCTAACAAGTTTGAAAAAGAAAACAAAGGAATGGATATTGAGGTTACACTTGACCAAGGACAGCCAATTGAAGAGTCAGTCCAAACAATGCTTGATAAAGCATTATTCGGTGCCATTTTCGCTGTCATTATCATTATGTTGTTCCTACGCAATATTCGTTCTACTATTATCTCAGTTATCTCTATCCCGATGTCATTATTGATTGCAGTAGGTGTCTTGAAACAGATGGATATTTCACTCAATATGATGACATTAGGCGCGATGACTGTTGCAATTGGGCGTGTTATTGATGACTCGATTGTTGTAATTGAAAATATTTATCGCAGAATTTATCTTGAAGGCGAAAAACTGCATGGCCGAGCATTGATTCGTGAAGCGACAATGGAAATGTTCAAACCAATCTTGTCTTCAACAATCGTAACAATTGCTGTATTCTTGCCGTTGGGTTTAGTGGGCGGCATGGTCGGAGAATTATTCTTGCCATTTGGATTAACGATGGCGTTTGCGTTAATCGCATCTCTCATTGTGGCCGTAACGATTGTACCTGTTATGGCACACTCATTGTTTAAAAAAGAGTTGTATGGTCAGAAAAAGACGAAAAAAGAAGAGCACGGCAAGTTGGCAAATGGATATAAGCGAATTCTAGAATGGGTATTAAACCATAAATGGATTACTTCTATTCTTTCAGTCGTGATTTTAGTTGCGAGCTTATTCTTAGCACCTTTAGTAGGGTTTAGTTTCCTTCCAGATGATGAACAAAAAATGGTATATTTAACATATACACCGAAGCCTGGTGAAACACGTGACCAAGTTCTAGAGAAAGTGGAAGAGATTGAAAAAGTCGCTATGAAGAAGAAAAATGTAGACACAGTACAATCTTCTGTTGGCGGAGCAAATCCAATGAGTCCAGGTAACAGCAATGGCGCTCTTGTCTATGTTATTTATGACAAAGACACGCAAAACTTTGGTGATAAAAAAGAATCGTTAATTAAAGAAGTAGAAAATATCGGCCATGAAGGTAAATGGAAGAGCCAAGACTTTTCATCAACAGGTTCAAGCAATGAAATTTCTTACTCAGTTTACGGCAATACAGTGGAAGATATTAAACCAGTAGTAAATAAAATCAAGAACATTATGAAAAAGCAAGATCATCTAAAAGATGCGAAGTCTTCGCTTGCTGAAAACTATGAAGAAAAAACATTGGTGATCGATCAAGATAAAGCGAAAGCATTGGGGCTGACAACTGGCCAAATCGCCATGGCGATCAACCCAAATACGCAAACTGAAGTATTGACTACAGTTACAAGAGAAGGTAAGGAACTCGATGTGAATGTTCATAAGGAAGCAGCATCTCCTGATGAATTCAAGGATGTCTTAAATGAGACTGTTGATTCTCCATTAGGGAAAAAAGTGAAAATTTCAGATGTAGCTGATGTGAAAGAAGGCACGACTTCTAATCAAATAAACCGTAGTAAAGGTAAAGTCTATGCGGATGTAACGGCAACAGTGACATCCAAAGATGTTACAAAAGCATCTTCAGGGGTAGAAAAAGAAATTAAGAAACTTGATTTGCCAAATAGTGTAGAAGTAGACACTGGTGGGGTAGCAGAGGATATGAATGAAGCCTTCGGACAATTAGGCTTAGCTATTGTTGCAGCCATTGCTATCGTTTACTTTACATTAGTGGTAACGTTCGGAGAAGGTTTAGCGCCATTCGCTATCCTATTCTCATTACCATTTACAGTGATCGGTGCATTAGTCGCTCTATACATTTCTGGTGAAACCATTAGTGTATCTTCTCTAATCGGTTTATTAATGCTGATTGGTATAGTGGTGACGAATGCCATCGTGCTTGTCGATCGGATCATTCATATGGAACATGCAGGCAAAAGCATGCGTGAAGCCATACTTGAAGCAGGAGCAACTCGTTTGCGACCAATCCTCATGACAGCTATTGCAACAATTGGTGCTTTAATACCTCTTGCTATCGGAGCAGAAGGCGGCGGCTTGATTTCAAAAGGCGTTGGTGTAACGGTAATCGGTGGATTAATCAGTTCGACTATTTTAACACTATTAATTGTGCCATTAGTATATGAATTACTCTCTAGAATCCTGAAAAAAGACCGGGCACACGAGAATAAAGTAGACTAACATGAATGGATTGCCCAGGAAATCAAAGTATATGATTTCCTGGTGCAATCTTTTTTTATGTTGTTTCAATAAGTGTCTTGATAAGAATACAGGATACACATCGACACAATAAGCATGAATAATTTCATTTCCCGGGGAATATGCTAATAAACAACAACGGTTGCAGTTTTCTTTATTCAGCGTTTACAATGAACAAAACACACTATATAAAGTTAGGCAGGTAATAGCATGGAATATTCATACCCATTTTCAATTGAATGGTCAACAAACGAAATTGTAGACGTCATTGCCTTTTTTCAAACAGTAGAGAAAGCTTATGAAAAAGGTGTACAAAGAGAAGAAGTTTTATCTAAATACCGTAGATTTAAAGAAATAGTCCCATCAATGGCAGAAGAAAAAACTATTTTTCGCGAGTTTGAAGAAGAAAGCGGATATGTTAGTTATGATATTGTGAAGCAGACAAAAACAAAAGAAAATGGCACAATCATCAAAGGTGAGAAAAAAAGTCGCTAGATACAAATATAAATACGCACTTAAGCAAAAAAAAAGCAATCGAAAACTTCTGCAATTTGCAGTGTATCGATTGCTTCTTTGATACCTAGGTTAAATCGGCGGAAGCCATTAGCCTATAAATTGGCATAAGCTCTTCTAATGTTTCTTCTGTTTTCTCTTCAAATTCTTCTCCTGAAAGTTGTATTGCTTCTTCCCTTGGTATTTGCAAACCAATCAAAAACTCGCCTTTTTTAACTTCCTTTAAACGAATAAGCAGTTTTTCTAGCGTCCCATCTGCAATCGCCTCGTTAAGGGAGGTCCCTTTAGGATCAAAATGATCGCCGGTTACAAAAAAAGAATGGGGCAGTGCCTTAACAGTTTCAAGATTGTTTAATAGGTTATCTGCAATAGCTTTTTTAGTAGGCGCTTCATAAATAGCACAAAGAATAATAAAAACGTGCGATTCAAAAAGACCAATCTCAAAGTGGGGCAACGCTTTATAACCTCGTTTATTTGGCGCAAATGCAACCCAGCTATCAATCGGAGGATTCACTTTCCTTCTAGCGTGTCTTGCGATATGCGGATAAAATTCAATACCTGTCTTAGATGTAAAGTATGTAGTGTACGTTTTTGCGAGCTCTTCAAATTTAGGACGCACATGCTCTGTTAGAGCTTCCATACGCTGCTCTAGGCCGGGTATATTAAAAACATCAAAATCATCGGTTGTCCATTTTACAGCCACTTATTTCCTCTCCTTTTGTAAAGATTTATGTTTATTTTATGCGAAATATGGGAAAAAATCTTGTAGAAGCACTTAC
Organism: Rummeliibacillus stabekisii; assembly: GCF_007988965.1. Classification (GTDB taxonomy): domain Bacteria; phylum Bacillota; class Bacilli; order Bacillales_A; family Planococcaceae; genus Rummeliibacillus; species Rummeliibacillus stabekisii. Next base: position 879,037 of record NZ_BJVD01000001.1, on the reverse strand, counting down.
CAATCTTGCTATAGTCATTAGCATAAAAAGAGTGAATTGATAAAAAGTACAAAGGAGCTGATATCATGAAACAGGTCGTGCATATTATACGTAAAGTGGATTTTGAGAAGCAATATATTAAAGGTCTTCAATTAGAAGTGGATTATGAATTGGCTACATTATATGACGCCATCCAAAAAAATGACGCAAAACAAATGTCAGAAAGTAAGGCGAGATTAGCGGAAATTCATATGGAACTGGAGGCTTTCCATGCATTCGCCTAAAGAAATAACCGCTTTCACTTCATAGTGACACTTGCTAATCAATATGAGAAGCAGGTGTTTTTTTTGTTATAATAAAAAAATCAAAAGGTTTCTAAAAAGTAGGGTGGGGGATTTATGGAATTATCTAAGATAGATGTGTATGCGAAATCAATTATACTCCAAGCCGGAGATCGAATCAGACAATCCTTTTCTGAAAAGTGGACAATCGAGACAAAAGCCGATGCAAATGATTTAGTCACAAATATAGACCGTGAAATTGAATTGTTTTTCATCGAAAAAATTCGCACCTTTAATTCCTCTCATAAAATTATTGGGGAAGAAGGGATGGGCGAGAAAATTCAATCACTCGATGGAGTTGTATGGATTATCGATCCTATTGATGGAACAATGAATTTCGTACGTCAGCATCGGAATTTTGCCATTTCGGTTGGTATTTATGTTGATGGAATTGGAAAGCTAGGCTACATATATGATGTCATGAGAGATCACCTATATCATGCGATTGAGGGACAAGGTGCATACATGAATGATCAGCCATTAAAAGCATTAGAGGAAATTTCATTGGACAAAGCGATTATTGGTTTGAATGCTGTATGGGCGACGCCTAATAAACGCATCAAGCATGAACCAATGATTGAGCTTGTACATAAGGTAAGAGGGACAAGATCATATGGTTCAGCAGCTTTAGAAATTGTCTCTGTTGCGAGTGGAAGAATGGATGCTTATCTTTCAATGCGGTTATCGCCATGGGATATAGCAGGTGGCGTTATGATCGCAAATGAAGTAGGAGCTATTGCAAGTAATTTAGAAAACCAGCCGATAAATTTACTGGAGCGGGATACATTTATTATAGCCAATCCCTTCATTCACAAAGAGATTGTGGAAAACTATATAGAATTAAAATAAGAAAAGGATTGTCTAATGAAGTTGAGTTTTAAACAACTTTATCAGACAATCCTTCTTTTCTTTTACTATAGAAAAAGGGATGGTACTCTACAGACTCTTCTTCCCACACATTGCTGGGTAGGAAAACCTTCTAAGGAAAGTTTACAGTATTATAACAGCCCTTGATCACGAAATTGGCGTTTAGTTTTGAACGCTAAGCCAAATACTACGATTACAGCTACAATTCCACCGATCGCACCGAAAGTGCTTCCAGCAGCAATCGCATACCCAATAGAGCACATCGCTAAAATGCCCGCTAGAGCAAAGATAGCCATCACAATTTTTGCTTTCATGTTTAAACCTCCAAGAAAAACTTGATATGTCTATTGTCGAACGAAATACAGAGTTAAGCAAGCCTTTCACACAAAAAAATAAAAAGGAAAAGCTAATAAGACAAAATGAATTTTTTGTGCTATAATAGCACAGTTATGGACTCGAAAAAAGAATGTGGAGTGGAATAATGACAAAATTAAGAGAAGATCTCAGAAATATAGCAATTATTGCCCACGTCGACCATGGTAAAACTACATTAGTCGACCAATTATTAAAACAATCAGGTACATTCCGTTCAAATGAGCATGTGGAAGAACGTGCAATGGACTCTAATGATATCGAACGCGAACGCGGGATTACAATTTTAGCGAAAAATACAGCAGTAAACTACGAGAATACTAAAATTAACATCCTTGACACACCAGGACACGCTGACTTCGGTGGAGAAGTTGAACGTATCCTTAAAATGGTTGATGGAGTATTACTAGTAGTTGATGCATATGAAGGCTGTATGCCTCAAACACGTTTTGTATTGAAAAAAGCGTTAGAACAAAAATTAACGCCAATTGTTGTAGTCAACAAAGTGGATAAAGATTCTGCACGCCCTGAAGAAGTTGTGGACGAAGTAATTGATCTTTTGATCGAATTAGGAGCAGATGAAGATCAGCTTGAATTCCCAGTAGTATTTGCTTCTGGTGTTAACGGTACTGCATCACTAGATCCAGATCCAAGCAAACAAGAAGAAAACATGAAATGCTTATTTGAAGAAATTATTCGCCATATCCCAGCACCAATGGATACTCGCGATGAACCATTGCAATTCCAAGTAGCATTGCTTGATTATAATGACTTCGTTGGACGTATCGGTATTGGTCGTGTATTCCGTGGTACTATTCATGTTGGTCAACAAGTATCACTTGCAAAACTGGACGGCACAGTTAAAAACTTCCGTGTAACAAAAATGTTTGGTTTCTTCGGTTTAAAACGTGAAGAAATCCAAGAAGCATATTCTGGCGATTTGATTGCTGTATCCGGTATGGAAGAAATCAATGTAGGTGAAACAGTGTGTCCTCAAGACCACTTAGAACCGCTTCCTCCAATGCGTATTGATGAACCAACATTACAAATGACGTTCTTAGTTAACAATTCACCATTTGCAGGACGTGAAGGTAAATGGATCACATCTCGTAAAATTGAAGAACGCTTAAATTCTCAATTACAAACTGACGTTTCTTTACGTGTTGAACCAACAGATTCACCTGATGCATGGACTGTTTCAGGACGTGGTGAACTTCACTTATCTATTCTTGTAGAAAACATGCGTCGTGAAGGTTATGAACTGCAAGTATCTAAGCCAAAAGTTATTATTCGTGAAATTGATGGTGTTAAATGTGAACCAGTAGAACGTGTTCAAATTGACGTGCCTGAAGACTCAGTAGGTGCTATAATTGAATCATTAGGCGATCGTAAAGGTGAAATGCAAGATATGGTCAATGAAGGCAACGGACAAGTTCGTTTGATCTTCATGGTACCAGCACGCGGTTTGATTGGTTATACAACTGAATTTATGTCATTAACAAAAGGTTTTGGTATTATCAACCATACTTTTGATTCTTACCAACCAGTAGCTTCAGGTCGTGTTGGTGGTCGCCGTAATGGTGCACTTGTATCAATGGAAACAGGTAAAGCAACTACTTATGGTATGATGCAAGTAGAAGATCGTGGTATTTTATTCGTTGAACCAGGTACTGAAATCTATGAAGGCATGATCGTTGGCCAAAATACACGTGATAATGACATCACAGTAAATATAACAAAAATGAAACAAAAAACAAACGTGCGGTCTGCAACAAAAGACCAAACAAACGTAATCAAAACTCCTCGAATCTTAACGCTTGAAGAAGCATTAGAATTCTTGGATGACGATGAATATCTAGAAATTACACCAGAATCTATTCGTCTTCGCAAACAGATTTTAAATAAAAATGAACGTGAAAAAGCAGCGAAAAAGCTACGCAACGCTGAGTAAGCTATTATTCGCCAGTTAGGAGGATGTTGAACTTGTTTAAGTCAGCTTTATTATTAAAACTGAATTTTATACAGGCTGCTACATCTACAACTGCAACGTCAGATGGACACGATTTTGTATTTGAGCGCCTGTCCGGCGTTGCTCGCTATATTTACGAGGGTGCCCCTAATTTCACTGTAGCTGGTTATATATTATTTGCTGTTATCTTTGTGCTAACAGCGATTGTATACCATCTTGGTTTTGCCAGAGAAGGGCTAAAGCCTTGGCAAACAGGTGTAATTTATGTATTTTTATTTGTTGGATGTATCATCCTTACATTCCTAGCTTTCTTCCTACCAATGGTAGAAGGATTGATTGTTGCGGCTCTCGTTCTTATTGTCTATAGAATGCGATTGCGCCGGGATAAAAAGAAAGAAGCTACATCATAAAAAAACGATGCCTTTATGGCATCGTTTTTTTTATGTAAGGATTGTTCTTTTGAAGAGAAGATTAATTCAATAGGGGGAAGGAAAAAGGTATATAGTAAGGGAACTATTTAATATAAGTAAAAGTATTAATAAAGGAGAATAGTCTACGATGAAGTCATTTATTGAACAAGTTCATTATATTAGATTACCTGTCAAAGATTTAGAACTCTCTGCACAATGGTATAGAGATGTACTAGGACTCCAGTTATTAAATATTACTGAGGAACGAGCAGTTATCAAAGTAAATGAAGGTTCATTTTTACTTATCTTAGTTTCGACTGGAGATGAAACATATGCGCATTTTACAATCGATAATGAGGAAGCATTTAGTATTGGCTTCACAAGTCCAAAATTATCAACATTGCATCAACACTTAATGGATAATCAAGTTAAGGTCGAAGATATACTAAAAGATGATGATGGGCATGCCTATTTCTACTTTTACGACCCCACTGGTAATAAACTTCAAGTACATTGGTAGGATTACAATATAAATTACTTTAATAACTGGCGAAATAAGAAAGGAACGTCCACAAATTAGACGTTCCCATTAGTTGTTGCATGAGATGCAACAACCCTATTTATAAAAGCTTTTATTATGAAGTTAGAAATTATCTTGCTGCAAGCTGGTATGCCGAATAAAGCGGAACTTGCCTGTCTTTAAACGTTCATGCGTTTTTTCAGATATACGATCGTGGCATGTTTCACACATAAACGTATGAATTGGCCGATTTCGCAATTTCTTTGCAAGGGGTGAAAAATCAGGGATTTCGCTAAATTCATCGCAAATCACACATTTAACTCTCATTGTGTTCCCCCCTATTTCACCTCTAATGATGTGATTCCTTTAATAGGATTTTCAAGATTAGATCCATCATTAAATAATAAATAAACAGGGCCATCCTGTGATAACATTTTTCCTTCTTGGCTAAATTGGAAAATGAAAGTTTTGGCTTCTTCGATAGGGAAGCTATGCTGTTCACCGCTCTGTGTACCAAAAATAACAGTCGTTGCATCTGTTTTAGGTTCAGCATTTTGAATAAATGGTTCGATTTTAATGCCAAATGTGCCTGACATCATTTTTTGTCGGTCGAATTTCCGTTCTGTTTTTAAAGTTGGCGGGAAAGTAGCGCCTTCCATAATTTCGCGAGACCAAAACTTTCCGGCTTTTTCGATATACTCTTCATCAGCATCTATTTCAACGTGTTTTTCAGTGAAATATTGGTCTAAATCAAGTTTGCGGTCATCAAAAATCCATACTGTTGGATCTAATGTGATCTGAAAATTAACTTCGCCTTTTACTTGGATGATGGATTCCATAAATCTTCCTCCTCTAATCAAAACTCTTTTTTAGTATAACGCTTTTAAGAACAAGATAGAAAGAAATTATATGGTGATTCTTAATTTACTATATAGATGCTTGCAATTTCCTTTTATAAAAGATAAACTTTATTAAGATAGAATTGAAGAAATATCAGGTAATGGGGGCGTCCTCATGGATACAAAATCTCAAAATTCGTATCAGGAGAAAGCATTGGAACTCCTAATTGCCGATGCGGATAAAATAGCAAAATTAATAAGAGTACAAATGGAGCATTTGACAATGCCTCAATGTCCGTTGTATGAAGAAGTTTTAGACACGCAAATGTTTGGTTTATCGCGTGAAATTGACTTTGCAGTTAAACTTGGATTGCTTGAACGTGATAAAGGCAGAGAGATTCTCGATTCACTTGAGAAAGAATTATCTGCTTTGCACGATGCATTCACAGAGAAATAAAAGAAAACTCAAACACAACGTTGTTTGGGTTTTTTTGCTAAACGAAGAGGTAATAAAATGAAAACATATTTCAAAAAATATGCGAAGTATTTTGACTATCCTTTATTCTTTACTTTTGTACTACTATGTTTGTTCGGTTTGGTCATGATTTATAGTTCCAGTATGTTTTGGGCTGTCAATACATTAGGACAAGCACCGGATTATTTCTATAAAAGACAATTAGTCAATCTTATACTCGCAATGGTTACATTTTTAATAGGATTTATTATTCCATACAAGCGCTATAAAGACCGCAGGATGATGCTATTTATAATCGGCGCCATGTTATTTTTATTAATCGCAGTCTTTTTTGTAGGGTATAGCCCTGGTAATTCTGGCGCAAAGAGTTGGCTGAATCTTGGTCTATTTAACTTACAGCCCTCCGAATTGGCTAAGCTAGGTATGATCCTTTACTTTGCAGCCTTTTTCACTAAAAAACGTGAGACAGGTAAAATAGATATAATTAATGAATCAATCGTGCCGCCTATTGGTGTGTTTATGGTTGTATTATTCTTTATTGCTCTGGAACCTGATATGGGGGCAATCGGCTTGTTAACGATCATTGTCCTTTCCGTAATGGCGGCAAGTGGCATGAAATTTAAGACATTCGGAAAAATTATCGGCACGCTAATAGGTGGTATGCTCGCTGTATTTTTACTTTTGTTTATTTTCAAAGATTCATTTTTTACAGAACGTAGAATGGGGCGTTTAAAAGCATATCTGGATCCTTTTAAGGACGCGGATGCCTTTGGATATCAAATGGTAAATGGATATTATGCTATTGGCTCAGGTGGAGTGAAGGGACTTGGTTTAGGCCAGTCTGTTCAAAAAATGGGCTACCTTCCAGAGCCGCAGACTGACTTTATCCTAGCGATTATTTCAGAGGAGTTGGGGACTTTCGGGATTGCAGTTGTTCTGTTTGGCTTAGGTTTTATTGTCTATCGATCAATGCGTATTGCCATCAAAGCAAAAGATCCATTAGCTCGAATGATCGCTGCTGGAGTCGGTAGTTGGATTGGCATTCAAACATTTGTCAATGTTGGTGGATTGAGCGGTATTATTCCACTAACAGGTGTTCCGCTTCCATTTATAAGTTATGGCGGTACCTCAGTAATTTTGTTATCTTTAGCTATGGGGATATTAGCCAATGTTTCTATGATGGTTAAAAGAGAACAATATAAAAATGAAAGATTAGAATAAAAGTTTCTTCTCAGTTTTGGGATATTAATTTGATGTGTAAAGAATATGTAGCTATGAATCTCTCGAGTGATGATAAGCCTCAATTTATTTATTAGGAGGCTTGTCGGTCACTACAATGAGAAATTCTTGTATTTTATTCCTGTAAAACACATCAAATTTTTATTATATATTTCTGTTTTTCTTTTAGACTAGCTATTATACTTTAAGGAGGATTTACTATGCCAATTAGTAAAATTTTAGTTGCTAATCGCGGTGAAATTGCCATTCGAGTTTTTAGAGCTTGCACAGAAATGAACATTAAAACAGTTGCTATTTATTCAAGAGAAGACAGCGGGTCTTTCCATCGTTATAAGGCTGACGAGGCTTATCTTGTAGGAAGCGGCAAGAAACCGATCGAGGCATATTTAGATATCGAGGGGATTTTAACGATTGCCAAGGAGTCGGGAGCAGATGCCATTCACCCAGGCTACGGTTTTTTATCTGAAAATTTAGACTTTGCGAAACGTTGTGAAGAAGAAGGCATTCTCTTTATTGGCCCTAAGTCCAAGCACTTAGATATGTTTGGAGATAAGGTCAAAGCACGTGAACAGGCTATTACTGCAGGAATACCAGTCATTCCTGGCTCTAACGGTCCGGTCGAAACCATTGAAGAGGTCAGGGCATTTGCAGATGAATATGGCTATCCTATTATGATTAAAGCGGCTCTTGGCGGCGGTGGACGAGGCATGCGCGTTGTACATAAAGCAGAAGAAGCACAAGAAGCTTATAATCGGGCGAAATCAGAAGCAAAGGCAGCTTTTGGTTCTGATGAAGTGTACGTTGAAAAATGTATACTACGACCAAAACATATTGAAGTACAAATATTAGGTGATGATCAGGGGAATATTGTTCACTTATACGAACGCGACTGTTCAATCCAACGACGCCATCAAAAAGTAGTAGAAATTGCTCCGTCTAATTCGATATCACAAAGCTTGCGAGAAAGAATTTGCGAAGCGGCAGTTAAACTAATGAAAAATGTAGATTATGTTAATGCGGGTACGGTGGAATTTTTAGTGGCAGAAGATGCATTTTATTTCATTGAGGTCAATCCACGTATTCAAGTTGAGCATACAATTACGGAAATGGTGACAGGAATTGATATTGTCCATGCACAAATTAACATTGCCAATGGCTATGATTTGCATGGTAGCGAGATTAATATACCAAATCAATCTAAAATACCGCTCTTTGGCTTTGCAATACAATCAAGGGTAACAACAGAGGATCCACAAAACAACTTTATGCCTGACACAGGCAAGTTAATGGTATATCGTTCAAGCGGTGGGTTCGGTGTAAGACTAGATGCAGGGAACGGCTTCCAAGGAGCTGTTATATCACCTCACTATGACTCTTTATTAGTAAAAGTATCAACTTGGGGAAATACATTTAAAGAAGCTGCAGCTAAAATGGATCGAAATCTACAAGAGTTTCGTATTCGTGGTATCAAAACAAATATCCCGTTTCTAGAAAATGTCGTTAAGCATCCTAATTTTATTAATGGAGCATTTGATACGAGCTTTATTGATACGACGCCGGAATTATTTTTATTCAAGCTTGCAAGAGACCGCGGTACTAAATTACTTAGCTACATCGGCAATGTGACGGTAAATGGGTTCCCAGGCATTGAGAAAAAATCAAAGCCTCTTTTTACAAAAGCACATAAGCCGACAATTGACCGCAAAATTGTTATACCAGGCGGTACTAAGCAAATCTTAGATGAGAGAGGCGCCGACGGATTAGTAAAGTGGATTCGCGAGCAAGATGATTTGTTATTGACAGATACAACGATGAGAGACGCACACCAATCGCTTCTTGCTACACGTGTGCGTTCATATGATATGTATGAAATTGCAGAGGAGACCTCCAGAATCATGGACAATTTCTTCTCACTGGAAATGTGGGGAGGGGCAACATTCGATGTAGCATACCGATTCTTAAAGGAAGATCCTTGGGAGCGATTAATCACACTACGTGAAAAAATACCAAACGTATTATTCCAAATGCTAATGCGAGGAGCCAATGCAGTAGGTTACAAAAACTATCCAGACAATTTAATTAAAGAATTTATTCAAAAGTCTGCTCAAGCAGGTATTGACGTATTCCGTATTTTTGATAGCCTTAACTGGATAAAAGGAATGGAAGTGGCCATTGATGCAGCTAGAGATGCGGGAAAAGTTGCCGAAGCGGCCATTTGCTATACAGGAGACATCTTAGATGACTCAAGAGCAAAGTATACAGTACAGTACTATAAAGATATGGCGAAGGAATTGGAGGCCGCTGGAGCTCATATATTAGCGATAAAGGATATGGCCGGTCTTTTAAAACCAGAGGCAGCCTATCGACTAATTTCTGAATTGAAAGAATCAACGGAGTTGCCTATACATTTACATACACATGATACAAGCGGGAATGGCATTTATTTATATGCCAAAGCAGCTGAAGCAGGTGTAGACATTATAGATACAGCTTTAGGGGCTATGGCTGGCTTAACATCACAACCAAGTGCAAACAGCTTGTATTATGCAATGAAAGGCAATAAACGGCATGTACGGGCTAATATCGAAGGCTTAGAAAGACTCTCAACCTATTGGGAAGATGTTAGAAAGTATTATAAGGATTTTGAGAGTGGCATGATTAGTCCTCATTCTGAAATTTATGTGCATGAAATGCCAGGAGGCCAGTACAGCAATCTCCAACAACAAGCAAAGGGAGTAGGCCTTGGCGATCGTTTTGAAGAAGTGAAAAAGATGTATGCACGCGTGAACTTATTGTTTGGGGATATTGTTAAAGTCACCCCATCTTCTAAAGTGGTAGGAGATATGGCATTATTCATGGTGCAAAATGGCTTAGATGAAAAATCAGTTATTGAAAGAGGCCATGCGATCGATTTCCCGGATTCAGTCATTGAATTTTTTGAGGGCTATATTGGCCAACCTTATGGTGGTTTTCCGAAAGAGCTGCAAAAAGCTGTGTTAAAGGATCGAGTACCCATTACTGATAGACCTGGAAAATTGCTTGCTCCAATTGATTTCACACAAATACGAGATAATCTCTTTAACAAATATAATCGCCCTATAAACAGTCATGAAGTATTAGCTTCCGCATTGTATCCGAAAGTATTTGAAGAATATATGGAAACTGTTTCGAAGTTTGGCAATGTATCTGTATTAGATACATTAACATTCTTATACGGCATGAAATTAGGCGAAGAAATAGAAGTGGAAATAGAAAAAGGAAAAACTCTTATTGTTAAATTGGTCTCAATTGGAGAGCCGCAGCATGACGGAACGCGTGTGCTTTATTTTGAGTTAAATGGACAATCCCGTGAAATTGTGATTCAAGATATGACAGTTGAAGTAGCTGGAGAGCGTAAGCCAAAAGCCAACCCATCTAACGCCAACCAAATTGGTGCAACTATGCCTGGTACTGTCTTGAAGGTAGTTGTTTCGCCAGGAAGTGAAGTAAAACGGGGCGAGCATATTTTAATTACTGAGGCGATGAAAATGGAAACTACTGTTCAGGCGCCAAAAGATGGCGTGATTAAAGAAGTACACGTTAAAGAAGGCGATGCCATCTCAACCGGAGACTTGCTTATTGAAATTGAGTCTTAAGCAGAAATGTTAGCTTTCTAATCAATTGCTTTAATGTCAAACTGAGAAGAAAGAAGAAGAGGCTATCCTGTTAAGTTTAACAGAACGCCTCTTCTTTTCATTTTGTGTTTAATACTTTTGCAATAACAAAATATTATTTTTTAGCCTGGTGGCTGCTTCTGGATATCAGCATTATCATGTAGCATAGTAAGCCGAATAATAAAGAAATAAATAACGTATGTAAAAGCGCAACAACGATATTTAGCCTAGTTAATACAACGCCCATGCCGGCAATGACTTGGCAACAGACAATTATAAGTGCGATAATCCAACTCCAATAAAGTACCGGCTGTTTTTTATAATGCTTGATAACATGTATAGCGATAATAAGAACCCAAATAAAAATTAAGCCTGCTGCTAAACGGTGGCCCATTTGCACCCATTCATAAAAGTTACCTGGTAGAACCATTTGATCATTACGACATAATGGCCAATCAGGACAGATTAAACTAGAATTTGTATGGCGAACAAGGGCTCCAGTATATACAACAAGATAGGAATAAATAGTAACGCCGATCGTGTTCCATTTTAATACGCCCCCAATGTGAACGTTGTTCGCATTAAATTTCTGGTCTACTTCAAAAATAATTAATGTGAGTAAGAAAACAGCTGCAAAAGAAATGAGAGAAATACCAAAATGCAGAGCTAAAATAAAATCTCCTTGTCCCCAAAGCACTTGGGCTGCACCAATTAATGCTTGCGCGATCAAAAAGAAGAGCGCAAGAAAAGAAAGGAATTTAACTTCCCTAACATGTCCAAGTTTTCGCCAAGACCAAAAAGATAATATAAAGATTAAGATAGATACCGAACCTGTCACAACACGATGAGAAAATTCAATTAAAATTTCTGGAGTAATATGTGTTGGTATTAAGGAACCGTTGCAATCAGGCCAGTTTCTGCCGCAACCCATTCCACTGTCAGTTTTGGTGACCAAAGCTCCACCCAGTAATATGAGCGCCATTCCAATTGTTGCAGCAACAGCAAACCACTTCATGTATTTACTTTGTTGCATATTTTGACACCTACTTTATCTATAGTAATCACGTAACGTGTGATACTTTCAATCTCGATAATATCGAAAATATTACCAAAAAACAACTTGTAAAAAAAATTGGTAATCTATCGGTCTATTTATTTCACAAAATGTTCATAAATTCGTTTCACATCCTTCACATTATTAGTGGTTAAAATGATTTACTATAGATATGTTGTGTTATGGTTACCAATTATTCCAGCGCGTCGACACGAAATTTTGCTTTTCGTCTAGAAATAATCGCATTTTTTGGTTATAGTATGTTTAACGGAATGTGCTTATCAAATTGAATTGAAGGGTAAAATGTCTATTAGGCGAACTATGTCTAAACAGGCATTTAAACTTATTTTCTTTTTGGAGCGAAGTTTTGTTATTTAGGCATAGAATGCTGCCGGCGTGTGGAGACTAGCAGGATTATAACTGTCGTTTTATATTCAATGTGGTCTAAAGCGAAAGCGTGGGAGCAAATTACAGCTGATATTTCAAGGATGTACTGAAATTTTGGCTTGACTGCCGTTGGATGATTATGAAGTAGTAGATATTTTTTGTAGATGTATATTTGCATCCTTTTAGCTTGGTAACCTCCTTCTTTACTTTGTGATTGCAAAGATGAATGATTGATTTTACCAGTGTAGGCATAGCTCTTATATCCGTTTCCGTTTTACCGTCCAAACTAGTTTGATTTTATTTAATACTACGATTAAGTTGGTTTGTACTTGCATTGAAGTTTTTTAGGCTGAGAAACGATTTCTCTTGGGCGAATAAAGAGTTTATTTACTCATTAGACTGTATGGCAGTGGCAAAAGTTCCATTGAATATATTCAAAGCCTTTATAACTACGGAGTTCTTTCTTTTTAAAGAATTCATATAAAACAACCACAGTCCTGGTTACACATGAAATACAACAAAGAAAGAGGGGTTTAATTAAGCTATGATGAAAGGGCTTAAAAAGTGGCGTCTATTTGCATTGCTAACAGCACTTATTGTTTTCCTTTCGGGTTGTGGCAAAAACTATTTATCAACTTTAACACCCGCTGGTGAAGTTGGTAGAGAACAACACAACTTACTGCTTTTAGCAACGGCTATCATGACGCTTGTTATTTTGGTAGTAGTAGTAATCTATGTACTTGCAATCATCAAATTCCGACGCAAAAAAGTTGGAGAAAATGTTATTCCTAAGCAAGTAGAAGGCAGTACTACTTTAGAAGTGCTTTGGACAGTAATTCCAATCATTTTACTTCTAATCTTAGCTGTTCCAACAGTTGCACTTACTTACAAATTTGCTGATACGAAAGCTATGGATGCAAAAGACGCTGATGGTAAAGCAAAAGCTGTAACTGTAAATGTTACTGCAAAATTATATTGGTGGCAATTTGAGTATCCAAACGAAGGAATCGTTACTTCACAAGAATTAGTTGTTCCTACAGGTGAAAAAGTTTACTTTAACCTTAAATCAGGAGACGTAAAACATTCATTCTGGATCCCGACTATCGGTGGTAAAATGGATACAAACGTTGAAAACATCAACAAATTTTACTTAGAATTTGACAAAGAATCAAAAGATCTTGAAACAGGAGTCTTCTACGGTAAATGTGCTGAGCTTTGCGGTCCTTCCCATGCATTAATGGACTTTAAAGTAAAAACATTGAGCAAAGCAGACTTTAATAACTGGGTTTCTGAAATGAAAGCATCTAAAAACCATGTAGCTTCAGGAGACTTGGAAAAACAAGGTGAAGATATCTTTAAAACAAGCTGTATTACTTGCCATGCTGTATCTGGCGATGGTAAAGGTACAGGGATTGCACCTAACTTAGCAACATTTGGTGACCGTAACCGTGTTGCAGGTGTGCTTGACCATAATAAAAAAGAAATTAAAAAGTGGATTAACGATCCACAATCTGTAAAACCGGGCAATACAATGCCTCAACCTGAAAAAATTAATAATGGCAAGAAATTCTCAGATCAAGAGCTAGATGCATTGGCTGCATATTTAATGGGCTTATCTGTAGAAAAATAATACTTAATGTAAAAATTTAATTGAATTATTTTGAAGGAGGTTAAGGTTGTGAGCTCAACTGCAAAGAAAAAGGGCTTTGGCGCAACTATATGGGACTATTTAACAACAGTCGACCATAAAAAAATCGCCATTCTTTACCTACTTGCCGGTACACTTTTCTTCGTCATCGGCGGTATCGAAGCAATGCTCATTCGTATCCAACTTGCAAAACCAGATAATGATTTTGTAAGTGCGGGTCTCTTTAATGAAATTATAACAATGCACGGGACAACAATGATTTTCCTTGCTGCCATGCCGTTGTTATTTGCATTCATGAACGCTGTTGTACCACTACAAATTGGTGCACGAGACGTAGCGTTTCCATTCCTAAACTCACTAGGCTTCTGGTTATTTTTCTGGGGTGGTATTTTCTTAAATCTTTCTTGGTTCTTAGGCGGAGCTCCTGATGCTGGTTGGACTTCATACGCATCATTATCACTAGCATCTGCTGGTCATGGTATTGACTTCTATGCAGTCGGTTTGCAAATCGCCGGTGCTGGTACGTTAATATCAGGGATCAACTTTATCGTAACAATTGTAAATATGCGCGCACCAGGTATGACATTTATGCGTATGCCTTTAATGACATGGACAACATTCATTGCCAGCGCATTAATCTTATTCGCATTCCCACCATTAACAATTGGTCTATTCTTCTTGATTTTCGACCGTATGTTTGGTTCGAATTTCTTTGACCATACAATGGGTGGTAATACAATTATTTGGGAACATTTATTCTGGATCTTTGGACACCCTGAAGTATATATCTTAGTACTTCCTGCGTTTGGTATTTATTCAGAGATTATTCCTGTATTCGCACGTAAACGCCTATTTGGTTATTCATCAATGGTATTTGCAACAATTTTAATCGGTTTCCTAGGCTTCATGGTTTGGGCTCACCACATGTTCACTGTAGGTCTTGGTGCTACTGCTAATGCTATCTTTGCTATTGCGACTATGGCTATCGCAGTACCAACTGGTATGAAAGTGTTCAACTGGCTATGTACAATGTGGGGCGGTTCTATCAAAGTTACCACGCCTATGCTTTATGCACTTGGTTTCATTCCATCGTTTGTTGCTGGTGGTGTGACTGGGGTAATGCAAGCTGCAGCTCCTGTCGATTACCAATTGCATGATTCTTACTTTATCGTAGCTCACTTCCACTATGTAATCGTTGGTGGGATTGTCCTAGCATTATTGGCTGCTACTCATTTCTACTGGCCGATTATGTTTAATAGAATGTTAAATGAAACATTAGGAAAGATTACGTTTGTGTTCTTCTTTATTGGTTTCCATCTAACATTCTTCATCCAACATTTCTTAGGTTTAATGGGTATGCCTCGTCGTGTATTCACATACCTTCCAAATCAAGGATTAGATACATTTAACTTAATTTCAACTGTCGGTGCATTCTTCATGGCAATTGGGGTTATCCTATTAGTTATAAATGTAATTATTACATCAATTAAAGGGCAACCTTGTGGACGCGACCCTTGGGGCGACGGACGTACGCTTGAATGGGCTATCCCACAACCAATACCTTTTTATAACTTTAAACAAACACCACTTGTACGTGGGCTAGATACTTTCTGGATTGAAAAAATGGAAGGAAACAAAGAAGGTATGTCATATGCTGAACCAATTTCAGATATCCATATGCCAAACAATTCTTTCATTCCATTCGTAATGGTAATCGGTCTATTCGTAGCTGGTTTCGGTGCTCTTTATAATCAAGATGCAGATAAACCTTGGTCACTTGTAGCGTTGATTGTTGGATTAGCTATCACATTAGGTGCTATGATTGTACGTTCTCTTAAAGATGATCTTGGATATCATATTCACAAAGAAGATTTATTGAATGACAAAGGGGGTAATGAATAATGAATTTAAAATCTAAATTCACCCCACAATCTTGGCCTGAACATCCAGAACTTTCTACTGCAGAAGGTAAAAATAAGGTAGTGGGCTTCTGGATCTTCCTTGGTGGAGAAACAGTGTTATTTGCTACTTTGTTTGCAACATTCTTGGCACTTAAAAACAAAGGGCCAAGTGGAATGGAATTCACTACTCAAAATTTATTTGAATTACCTCTTGCATTTATCATGACGATGTTGCTTTTAACATCTTCATTAACAAGTGTTTATGCAATGTACCATATGAAGAACTACAATTTTAAAGGTATGCAAGCTTGGTTGGCGATCACTGTATTGCTTGGCCTTGGCTTCTTAGGCTTAGAAATTTACGAGTTCACTCACTATGTGCATGAAGGATTTACTTTCTCACAAAGTGCATTTGGATCTTCTTTCTATACATTAGTTGGAACTCATGGATTGCACGTTGTGATTGGTTTAGCTTGGATTGTATTGTTAATGGTTCGAAATGCAGGACGTGGTTTAAACCTTTACAATGCACCTAAGTATTTTATTGCTTCATTGTATTGGCACTTTATTGATGTTGTTTGGGTATTCATCTTCACAGTAGTTTACTTGATGGGAGTGATTAAATAATGTCACATGATGTCCATGTAGAAGCACGAAGCGAGGAAGAGTATAAATATAATCGTCGCAAAGCTAGCCAAGCGATGCGTAACCAAGTTACTGTTTTTGCGATTATGATATTCTTGACATTTGTCGCTTTCGCCACTGTTCAAGCTGGATTCTCAGCATTCCTAGTAGTCCCTTTGATCTTATTGTTTGCAGGAGTTCAAGTTGCACTTCAACTGTATTACTTTATGCACTTAAGCGAAAAGGGAACAGGCATTATGCAGTTCTTCATGTATTCTGGCATGATCGTTGCATTTACAATGATTCTAGCTTTTGTAACAATTATTTGGTGGTAATTAAGAAAGAACCAAGCTCTTTAGCTTGGTTCTTTTTTTGCACTAAAGTAAAATAAGATACAGTACGCTTAGTGGAAATGTCATGAATCGTTCATTGTAGTTTCATCTGAACGACTATATAATGTAGGTAGTGAATAAAAAGGAGCGAAGATTAATGCCTCTAAGTATTTTCGGTTTCCGAGCAATGTGGAGTCCGGGCCTAATAATTGTATTAGTATTCCTAACCATTCTTTACTTTTTGATAACAATGAAGTGGAGGAAGGATTTTAAAAATAGTCTACCTTTAAAAAAGGGTGAAGCTATATCATTCCTTATTGCCATGTTATTAGTCTATACCGTCATTGGCTCTCCAATAGATTTAATGTCGCACATTATGTTTACTATGCATATGGTGCAAATGGCTTTATTGCTGCTTTTAATCCCTATATTTATTATCATGGGTATTCCAAATTGGTTATGGAAAACGGTAATCAATTTACCTTATATTAAACCAATATTTCACTTCATGACTAAACCAATTTTTGCTATTATCTTTTTTGTATTAATGTTTTCCGTGTATCATTTACCGATTCTCTTCGACTATATTAAGCTACATGAAACATTACATTCGCTTTATACATTTATTCTTTTCCTCTCTGCTTTGTTTATGTATTGGCCTTTGCTTAATACGGTGGAGGATGAGCCTAAAATGAAGAATTTGAATAAGTTGTTTTATATTATTGCAAATGCCGTTTTAATAACACCAGCATGCGCATTGATTATTTTTTCTAACACGCCTTTCTATGCAACATATACAGATGGTGCTATGTGGATGAAAGCGATGGCGCTTTGTGTCCCGGCCTCTACTTTACAAGGTCTAACATTGTCTGGTCCTGAATTGTTTACAAGCATGTCATCCCTAGAAGATCAACAATTAGGCGGGGTACTTATGAAAATAATTCAAGAAATTATTTTCGCAGTAGTGTTAGGTCGCGTATTTATTACTTGGTATAGAGATGAGCAAGAAAATGCGGACCAAATTACACAAGATGCATTAAAAGAAAGACAACGACTTTATGGAAATCAATTTTAAACTAAATAATATTATTTGTGAGGAGAAGAAGTATGAGTTTGCCTCTGTTACCGACAATTAGTACCTCTTTTATTGTATTAAGTGCAATACTTATTGCGATCGGTTGGGTTTTAATAAAACAAAGAAAAATTGAAGCGCACAAAAAAACTATGATTGCTGCTGCCATTTCTGCATTATTGTTCTTCCTGATATATGTATCAAGAACAGTGTTTATTGGAAATACAGCTTTTGGTGGACCGGAGCATTTAAAAATTTATTATACAATATTCCTTGTTTTCCACATTACATTAGCAACTGTGGGAGCAGTGTTTGGGATTATTACGCTAATTGCTGGGTTTACGAATAAATTAGAGCGTCATCGAAAAATCGCTCCAATAACTAGTATTATTTGGTTTTTCGTAGCAATTACTGGCGTCGCTGTATACCTACTGCTCTATGTTTTCTTTAGTGGGGGTCCTACAACTTCTGTTATTAAAGCTATATTAAATAATCACTAAACCTATGGACAAACTATAAGCAAGAACAAAAAGGCTACTTTCTGCGAAGAAGTTAGCCTTTTTGTTTTTCATTAATAAATATCCAGCTTTGCCTGAATTGTTTCACTACAACAATCAGAATGGCAAAAATGGGTCCGATAAAGAAACCGATAACACCGAAAATCTCAAAACCAACATACATACAAATCAGCGTTGTAAGCGGAGGAAGCCCTAGATGACTACTTGTTACTTTTGTTTCGAGTATCTGTCTTAGCGCAATGATGACAATCGTTAATATAAGCAGAATAGTGCCAGTCAAGGTATCACCGTTTAACAGATTAAAACCAGCCCATGGCAGGAGTACCATCATACCACCTAAAAGAGGCAACAAATCGACAAACCATATTAGGAGTGCCATGAACAATGCGTATTTAGGTATAATGAATAGTAAAACACAGAGAGTGACAAAGAAAATGGCTGAACTTACAATCAATTGCGCTTTCACAAAATCAAAAGCCCCTTTTTTAAAATGTTGATAGAAGAGAGCAATAAAGGTGCTATGTTCAAGACGAGTCCACTTTCGAAATGAAGCGATGATTTGGGGATATTCAAGCATTAGATAGTAAAGAGCTAAAAAATAAATAAATAGCTTGAAGATTTGAGAGGGGATATGCTGAAATAGATTGAGCATACGATCTGCCTCAACATAGTTAGTTGCCAATTCTTGTAAGCTAATTAACATGTCTCCAATCCAAGATTGAATGGATAAGATAATAGGGCGTGGCAGATCATGGGTCATCGTTGAGATTTTAGATTGTAGCATTATCCAATTCTCATTTAGCGTAGCTATTAAATGGGGCACCCATATGGAGAGTTCATTGATTTTTATGAGAATAACCGTGTAGAGCAAATAACAGCAAATAAGGATACATATACTGAAAATAATAAAAAAGATAAATACGATAAAGCGTCTGCTTTTCCTCCAATTTTTTTCAACTTTCTTTACAAGGGGATTTAGTAATAGTGCCGTTAAAAAAGCTAAGAGGATGGGGCGTGCGTATAAAAAGGAGAAAACTGCGACTATAACAATGAGAATTAAAGGCCAGTACTTTATAAAAAATTGTTGAATCGGTTGTATCATCTTATCATCACCCATAACTATTTGACATAGTGTGTGAAGTTTTCTCCAAATTATGCAAATAGAATCTACAGCCGCTCGATAGGACAAATAAAATAGACATATCAACTAGTGATATGTCTATAAAAGTATGAAAATATTAAAATTGCTCTAACTCATTTGCTAATGCTGCTAATTCTTGTTGACAAGTTTTCACAACTTGTGCAGGATAAATTTCATTGTCTCCATATTCTACGCCATGTGGGAAATAGTGCTTGCCTAGAACTGGTTTAGAAAGTGTGATAATAGAATCGTTAGATCCATTGTCACCTTCTTTTGAAATCCCAAACACGCGTAGATAATAAGTGCCTTCAGTGACTACGAATTTACGATCCCATGTGATACGTTCATAGTCCCAGCCTGTAGCACGGATTAATCCGTGTTTCTCCATTAAATCATCAAGTAAAGTAATATGTGCGCTTTTGTTTTCAAGTCCCGTATTTTCAAAATACATTGCAAAATCCTCCTTCGACTCTTTCGTACAATATAGGTTCCATTTTATAATAGAGCAAAATAACGTTTGTTGCAATGGCAACATTGTTAATCAGCCGAAGGTATAGGTATAATAAGTATAACAACAAATTGGAGAGGTTAACTTGAAAGTATTATGGAGAGTTTTAATTATATTAGCAGTACTACTAATTGTATTTTTTTACTTAAATCAACCAGTCAAAGAAAATGAGCCTTTAAAAGCACCAAATTCGAATGGAAAGGTAATTCCGCAAAATAAAGCACCCAGCAATCTAAATCAAAATACGGTTGAACGGCCAACCAGTGGTTTATCCACATTAGTCGGCCAATCAACCAAAGAGTTACAGAAGACACTAGGAGAACCAACACGCAAGAGTCCTTCTGGTTACGATTTTGATTGGTGGGTGTATCCGCTATCCGATGCGAATTATGTTTTAGCTGGCGTAGAGCATGGAAAAGTGAAGCAACTATATATTGCCGGTAAGGAAGCTGAGGCCCTGCCTTTTAAAATAGGCCAGGGAATTGATGAACTTTATCGCAATACAATCACAGATTCAGAAGTGACGGTAAAGATTAATGATAATATCTATACATTTGTATTAAACGAAGAGGATTTACAAACGCGCATTTTAGTCATGTATGAAGGTTTATATGTCCAATTATACTTCGACAAAATAGATAAATCGTTAGAGGCTGTTCGTTTTATTGATGGAGAAACATTAGTTAAACAACACCCATACGACATGACTTATATGGGAAATATGATAACACCTTCTGTTCCTTCCTCGTTTAAACAACAGGAAATAGATCGAGAAAATCAACTACAATTGTTTGAGTTGACGAATGTATATAGAAATCAAAAAGGTTTAGAGACATTATCATCGAAAGATGATTTAAACCAACTTGCAATGGAGCATAGCGAAAAGCTTGCTAAAAATAAAATTTCGCAAGAAGAACAAAAAAATGATGCGTTTAAAGATCGCTTGAAAAATGCCGACATTCAATTTGAATCTGCGGGCGAGAATGTGACAGAGGATTATTTAGATGCACCGGAAGCTGTCAATGGATTGCTAAATTCCGAAAAGCATCGTGATACATTATTAAATGAACAATTTAATGAGATAGGCACGGGTGTCTTTGATAAACATTTTACACAGGTATTTATTGAAAGGGTTCAGTAAACCAACTTACTGCATCTTTCAAACATTTGGATAAACTATTGTTCCACGTTCATTTGAAAATACGTTTCGTATATGCAGCGTGAGTTGGTGTTTTCTAGCCAATTCCGCTGCTTTTATTTGGACGATAGGATGTGTATTATTTAATAGCTTTAAAAATTCACTATAAGAAAGAGACTCAATCAGTTTTACATCTTTCTCTATGTGTGGATCTCCAGTCATAACCCCGGGTACATCCTTATAATATTCAACGATTGAGCTTGGCAAATGTGCTCCCAGAACAGCAGCTGTTAGATCACTACCTCCTCTGCCAAGTGTCGCAATTTCTCCTTGAAGGGTAGTTCCTTGAAAGCCGGGAACTACAATACAATCAAAATCTTTTAAGTCATATAAAAGATTTTCGCAGTTTATATCTATAATTTCAGCATCTCCAAAGTGCTCTGTTGTAGTAATGCCAAGTTTCGGCCCGTAAACTAGTAAATTGTCAATTCCGAATTCCTTTAATTCTGAGGAAAGGACGGCAGCAGCCATTAACTCCCCGCACGCCGCAACTAGATCCTTTGCCTTTGCAGTTTCTTGCAATGCCTCAGTAATATTCAGCAGCGTATCGGTAGCATAAGGGTCTCCTTTTCTGCCAATTGCCGATACAATTACTACTGTTTTTCCATGTTCTTGTATCGCCCTATTAATATGGTGGAGGCAATGCACACGCGATTCTTTCGATTGCATAGCAATTCCGCCAAATTTTTGAATAATCATTTTGTAACTCCTATCTCCTCGTGACATATTCAACATGTTTTTCATACGATAAAAGTAGTAGTGGGTGGTTATAGTAATGTATTCATTTCTTACTAAAAGGTGCAGGGGGAACATAGTTGATCTTGGCAGAGCTATTAAAAGAATGGCCTTGTGAATTGGAATGTGGATCCATTCGGACTGAGGTAAAAGGCATTACAGATCGAGCAAGTGATGTATTGCCAGGCGATGTGTTCGTTGCCCGTAAAGGGAAGAAGTATGATGGATGGGATTATATAGACCTTGCGATACAAAATGGGGCAGCAGCTATTATTCATAACAGATATGAGAGCAGTGTGGAATTTCCTTTACCCGTTATATGGGTCCCTAACTGTTCCACGTTTTTGTCCTATGCTAGCAAAAAGCTATACGGCCCATATGATGAAGAGCTGACAATTATTGCGGTTACCGGTACAAATGGAAAAACCACAGTGACCCATTTTATTGGCCAGCTGTTACAATCACTTGGCAATAAAGTGGCTGTTGTAGGAACTGTCGGTCTATTTATAAATGGAAAAAAGCAAACTGTTAGCCTTGAACCTTTAACTACTCCATTGGCAACAGAACTATATAGAATATTTGCTTATTGTGTAAGTCAAGGCGTGACCCATTTAGTTATGGAAGCTTCGTCGTTAGCTTTGTCGGAGCATAGATTAGATGACTGTAAAATCGATATCGGTGTGTATCTCAACGTAAGTCGCGACCATTATGAAGAACATGGTGGCGAAAAGTATTATTTAGCAGCTAAAAAGAGATTGTGCTTATTCTCGGAGCAAATTGTGGTGAATATAGATGATGATTTTTGCAATCAATTGCGAATGGAGCATCCTGTTGTTAAAAGTTTTGGCAAGGGAATTTTAGCTGACTGTAGCATCATACATGAAGAAACCACCAGTAAAGGAATGCGGTTATTAATACAGGACTACGATATCCCCGTAGATATTAACTTGCCGTTTAAAGGAGAATATTTACAATATAATGTTCTAGCAGCTGTTGCAACCATTTCGGAGTTGGGTTTTTCCTTACAAGAAATTGCGCCGCATACCGAACGACTGACATTGCCAAAAGGTAGGATGCAAGAATTAAATAATGACTTGGGGTATAGGATTTTTATTGATTACGCCCATACACCTAGCGCACTGAATGCGTTATTAGGCGCATTGCGAACACAGACTTCCGAAAGGTTAATTGTTGTATTTGGTTGCGGTGGTGACAGAGATAAAGGGAAAAGAGCAGAAATGGGAGCTGTTGCTGATCAATATGCTGATTTTATCATTCTAACTGATGACAATCCTCGTACTGAATCGTCTAGCATTATATTAAACAGTATTGCGCAAGGGATTGAGACGACAGACTATAGCATTCAACCAAATCGAAAGAAAGCTATACAACAAGCGCTAGCCATGTCAGGAAAGGGAGATCTAGTGATTATAGCAGGGAAGGGACATGAGGAAGGCCAAATAATAGGTTCTGATATACTACCTTTCTCTGATGAGCATGTAGTTAATGAATATCTGGAAAAGACTAAAAGTGCCAATGAATAACCTCCTGTTTACATGATAGAGAAGCTCTCCCTATACACTAAATAGAAGACCAGATGAACCACCTATACTAAATTCTACTGGATAGATTTGCAATCATATTAAACAAGTTGGGGAAAATCTGTTATCATAGGTGTATGGGGGGAAAAAACAATGATGATAACTTCCGATTGGGTAATGATTCTTGAAGAAGTAGAAGAATTGAATAAAATGATCCGTTCCTCCGAACAATTTGAAAATCTAAAAATGGCCCACCAAGCTGTCTATACAGACGCCGAGCTTGTGCGCCAAGTAGATGATTTCAACAGGATGAAGGATCAGTATGAGGATGTCCAACGATTTGGAAAATACCATCCGGATTACAAAATAATTATGAAGTCGATTCGCGTGAAAAAACGTGAACTTGACATAAACGATAAAATCTCTGCACTCCGTATAGCAGAAAATGAATACCAGGATCTGCTAGATGAGATTAGCTTGCTAGTTGGAAAAACGGTATCAGAAGCAGTAAAAGTATCTGTCAGCAATCCGTTTTTCGAAAAGTCATCTTGTTCAAGCGGAGGTTGTGGCTCTGGCGGTAGCTGCTCTTGTTCAGCATAATAAGGAGCCTGGTTATTTAAAAAGGATTCTACATCTTGTAGAATCCTTTTTTGTGTTATTTATTTATTGTTTTTAAAGCGATGTCGGGACGATCTGTTACTATTCCTCGAGCTCCGCTAGCGATTAACTCCTGCATAGCAGCAGCATTGTTGATTGTCCAATAATGGACAGGTATATTCAATTCATCTAAAAAATGAATAAAGTGTGCTGAATCAAGATTAATGATGCCATGTTTTACAGGAATTTGGAAGACATCTACCTTTGGATGATAGAGATGTCCAAATTGGCTAGTGAAAGAAGTGAAGGCTCTCCGTACTTCAGTTTGGCCAGCTCCTAATGCTACTTTGTTTTGAGCATACAGGTTGAAGCGGTCAATTTGCTCGTCATGGAAGCTCGTAACAACAACGCGGTCGGTGGCGTCTAGTTCTTCAAGCAAGCGCCATAGTTTTGAAGGCATTAGACCGCCTTCATATGTATCCGGCGCATCTTTCATATCAATATTAATATACATATGTGGAAACTCTGTCAATAGCTCACGCAACGTGACAATCGGTTCAAAGTCTTCCCGGTAAGACAAATAGCCGTCTAAATTTACGAAATGATACCCAAAATTAAATTTGCGCAATTCTTCTAATGTAAAAGAGGCAACTCGTCCAGATCCATTGCTGGTACGGTCAATCGTTTCATCATGTGTCACAACAATCTCTTCGTCCTTTGTAAGACGAATATCAATCTCAAAGCCGTCTACACCTAAATTGTTAGCATTGCGAAATGCAGCCATTGTATGTTCAGGAGCTAAATGTGATCCTCCACGATGTGCTAAGATAACAGGGCGATTATACTCCAATGCGTGTTTACTAGCTCGTTTTCCTGGTTTGGATAAAGCCTTAGAGCCTGCCCATGCTGCAGCACTTGCAGCAGCAATTGCAACCGCGACTTTTGTTTTCTTTCCCATTATAATCCTCCTATCTGAATTGCCGGTTAAGTAAATTACTTTACCCCTATTGCTTGCAAGTAATAGCCCGATTGGCCATTTCAGTTAATTATGCTTTTTTCTAGTTGAGACAGTCGGGTTCATACTGTTTATAGCCAAGGTAATAAGTCTTAATTATAGACAGTAGGAAGGGTTTAACACTCAGAGCGCTAAATAAAATATTCTGAGTGAAGTTTTCCTTTATTATAACGGATGCCTTCTAATCTGTCAGTATCCTTGGTTGCTTCCATTTTCAAAGATATGGTATTCTTTAAGGTAAGAAATGAGGGAATGCGTATGAAAGACCGACAAGGCTTAATCGTCTATGTACATCATTTAAAACAAGCGAAAACAATGCGTCGATACGGCCATGTTCATTATATTTCTAGAAGGCTTAAATATGTTGTTTTGTATTGCGACCAAGACGAAGTCGATAGCCTTATAATGAAACTAAAACGGCTCCCTTATGTGAAGGAAGTCCTGCCTTCTTATCGTCCTTTTGTTTCGACAGAATATGAAAATGCGAAACCAGATAAAGCAAAAGAATACGATTATAAAATAGGCCTATGATTGCTAGAATAAGTACAATTAGTGAAAAAAACTGTTTCTAAATAAACCTTTGTGTTCCTCTGACGATATAAAGAAAAGAAAGTAGAATGACTAGTGTAATGATGGGATATAGTGATAAAGACGCAATATGCCAATTAAGTATTGGTAGTAAAGATCTTTCTCAGCATAGATAGAAGAATGTTTTACATCTAATGTAATAAGTAGCTGATCTAAGCTATTTACTGTCTCCTTGAAGATTTCTAGACGCTTTGAAGGTTTTTCTGCTGAATATGGGATTCCTTCCCGGCAGATATATATCGGAGTAAATTTGCTTTCTCCGACAGGGTTAAATACGGCCGCAATAGAAGCTACCTTTTTTTCTCCTTCTGTTGCAGTGAATATAATAGTACGGCTGATGCGATGTTTATTTGTTTTCATTAATTCGCATAGCTCGTATACATCGCCGTAACCTTCTCCTAGCTCTATAAATTGTTGAATCATACTATACACTTCCTTTCTATCACATAGTATCACGATTTGGGGGATTCGCATATGAAATTAGCAGCTGGTTTATTTTCCATACTGCTATTTATAAATGGAATAATGTTGACTTTTCAATACCATGTTTATTCCAATCAATTAACGGAAGAAGATAAGACGTTTTATTACGATCAGGATATTGAAGTTGTCTATCATAAAAATAAATTTACTATTCGTCATCATTTAAATTCCTTACCGGAAAGCCAGGTGAGATTGAACTGGCCTGCTAAAAGCATTAAAAAAGAATGTGGGGATGAACAGACGGAGAAGTGCAACCGTTTAAATAAGACAAAGACCAGCCTAAATAAAGGTAAAACGAAGGAACAAACCTTTGTATATACGATTCCTGCACCAAGCGAGGGAAAATTGTCTGGTAGAGTGATCAAAAACATTTTCTTGTCATTAAATTTAGGAAAACCAGTACATACAACGATCCATATTACAGATAAAAAGCATTCTGGCGGACAGTGGATTACTGGATTGCCTGAAGTGAAGAGTAAAAATTTAAAGCTTATTCAATATAGTATGTTTAGTGGGAATGGACCTGTTACATCGCTATATTGGCAAAAGGCTAAAATGAAAGAGTTATTTACAAATGATCAAGTTACACTTTATGGCAATGGACATGCTTCTGACAACCTGGCACAAGCCCTCAAGGGGTTGGATATAGAGGGGTTCGAGCATGTGGCAATCATAGAAAGCAAGAAGTATAAAAAATCAGGGGATCGAATCCTCTTTACCTCTGAATTAAATAAAAAAACGCTGACGGAAAAATATATCTTATCGCAAATGAATCAAAAATATAACTTTGATATGCTTCCTAATTGGGGGCCGGCAGTTGTAGCTTCTTTCCTGACCGAACGTCGGGTAGGCTCTCCAAAAGCTTCTAAAATGGTCGCTACATTAAAAGATTATATGAATGAACAGCAGCTCAAAGACTGGAAGACAAGCTTAGAGGATCTACAGGGGAAAAAGATAACGGCTGGATTGCTTGATGATAAGCTGTCCTCATCACTAGAATTGAAAACATCCTTTTTCAAAATGAATGCACAAAATGGAAATAAGGTAGCGCCGCTCTTGTTTGAAGACAAACGGCCAATCTATTTAAATGGTTTGCAACAAAAAAATATGCAAGTTATATTAAAAGATGGACGTATCCTTTATTCGGTAAAACCACTATTAAATAAACTGGGCTATTCGACTAAAATAGGTGTACATGGTTTTTACGCACAGAGTAAGGAGCGCAATTTTAGGTTCCCTATGGATGAGCCGTTCTATGTATATAATGAACATCGCTATGATCTACTTTCACAGCCGATTGTAAAGTACGGCAGTGACTATTATATTGAAGAAGCTTGGCTTGTAAGGCTATTTATAGTGGATATTGAAAAATCGGAGAAACAAATAAATATTAAACGCCAGTAAACGGTGGTAAAAGGTTTGGTGCAAAGTGAGAATAATTTCAGGTGAGCGAAAAGGGATGGCTCTTAAAGCTGTTAATGGCATGACAACCCGTCCGACAACAGACAAAGTAAAAGAATCGTTATTTAACATTATTGGCCCTTATTTTAGTGGTGGTACTGTTTTGGATCTGTTTGCAGGAAGCGGAGGTCTAGGTCTTGAAGCTTTAAGCCGGGGAATGGAACACGGAATCTTTATTGAAAAGGACAGTCGCGCATTCCAAAATTTGAAAGAGAATATTTCTAAGTGCCGTTATGAAAATTGTACAGAAGTTTACCGGAATGACGCTTTGCGAGCAATAAAATTGCTCATTAAAAATAAAGTACAGGCAGATTTGATTTTTTTAGATCCTCCTTACAAAAAGCAGCAGTATTACAATATGGTTGAAGACATCGTTGCAAATCAAATGATACACGAGGATGGGACCATCGTGTGCGAACACGATAGGGAAGTCGATTTGCCGGCGGTATTTTTAGACTTTCACAAAGTACGAGAAGAGGAATATGGCAGTACTATCATTTCAATTTATCGTTTCGTAGAGGAAGAAGGGGATTATATTGGGTAAAATTGCTGTAGTACCAGGAAGCTTTGATCCAATCACAAATGGACATTTAGATATTGTTAAGCGTGCTGCGGATATTTTTGATATTGTGTATGTAGCGGTGATGAATAATTCAAGCAAAAATCCATTATTTAATGTTTATGAAAGAATGGATTTAATTAGGGAAGTCACAAAAGATATTCCCAATGTTCGGATTGATTCGTCCTCAGGCTTATTAATAGATTATGCAAAATCAGTCAAAGCAGATGCAATTGTACGTGGGCTTCGCGCCATTTCAGATTTTGAATATGAAATGCAAATTACTTCGATGAACCGTTTTTTGGATGAACATATTGAAACATTCTTTATCATGACCCAAAACAAATATTCCTTCTTAAGCTCAAGCATTGTAAAGGAAGTCAGCAAATATGGAGGCAATATCCATGAACTTGTCCCACCGATTGTTGAAGAAGCTTTAAAGGGAAAGTTTGAAGAAAGATAAAAGACAAGGCTACTGCCATTATGAATGGTGGAGGCCTTGTCTTTTCTTACATAAAAATAATCCAATATAAGAGCGGTACTACCAATGTTTGAAGTACACGTGCGGAAATATAAGGTTTCAACGATATTTTGGCTTCTCTTGCTAAAACAGCAACTTGCATATGGATGCTAAGTCCTTGCATTGTTAGTATCGTTATGACGATTAATGGAAGCCAGCTTGAATGGCCATAGAAATCTTCCGATGCTGCTAAACCAGATGTCATTTCAAGAATGCTATAAAGTGATAACATGACGCCCTTTGGCAAAGAATCAACAAAGTTTTCTAAAGTTTGTGTGAAAACATAGCTGAGGGTCGTGAAAAATATAACGGTCGCAGCAACGAGTAGAACCGTAGGCAAGCTACTCTTAATACTCTCAATTAAAGGATTGCCAGTATCTTTTGGTTTTGGCGGAAGGTTCGTAGGTGGAACCGTTTTTCGGAAAACAAGAATAAAAATGACTAGCATGATTATATTAACAAAATGGAACAGTCCAAGCATTTGCCATCCGCTTATGGGGTTTCTTAATATTTCCATGCCGACAAAACCGACGACAAAAAGAGGGCTTGGTGCATGGCAAATGGCTAATAGATAACGAGCCTCTTTTTGTGTCAGCTGTTGTTGCTGATATAAAAAGCCAGTCGTCGCCGCGCCTGTTGGGAAACCGCCTAAAGCACCCAAACAATATAATTGTACGTAAAAACGCCATTTAGATCCCTGTGGTATACTAGAAATATTCGTTAAACGCAAAAGCCATTGCGTCAAAATCAAATAAGGGAGTAGATAAGGGAATAAGTTATCTACAAAAATTTTTATCCCTAAATCAGCACCTTCATGGGCTAGTTCGGGTTGCAAGAGCAATAAAAAAATAAAAAGCCAGCATATTGCGATATTGCTGTAGTGTAGTAAGATTTACATCATCCAATCATGTAATATATTTTTTATAAAACTGCACAGAAGTTCTCGTCCTTTTATCAATTGGACATTATCTAGGAGGTTCCTCAATGAGTGTGAAAAAATTTTTGATTGTCATTGCATTAGCAGCAATCATCATAGTGGGATTTGTATATCCGCTGCCTTATTATATTATGCAGCCGGGAGGAGCATATGATTTAGATCAGTATGTAAAAGTAGACAATGCAGATCAAAAAGGCAAAGGGAAATTAAATATGATGACAGTATCTATGGCTGTTGCTACGCCTTTTACATATGCTGCTGCGTATGCAGACGATGAAAAGGATATTTTAAAAGAAGATGAGGTCAGAAGTCCAAACGAGAGTGATAAGGATTATAATAATCGTCAAATTAAACTTATGACAGATTCTCAGTTTAATGCAAAGTATATTGCGTTTAAAAAAACAGGATTAGATTATAAAATTGTCTATAATGGCGTCTATGTCTATTATGTTGTGAAGAACGGAGCGGCCGATGGGATATTAGAGACAGCGGATGAGGTAACTGGCATTGACCGTTTGAAAATTCATAAACATCAGCAGCTGGTTGATTACTTAACAACAAAGAAATCAGGCGATACTGTAACTATTAAGATCAAGCGTGATGGAAAGAACATGAAGAAAAAGGTGGTATTGAAGGCTATTCCAGGTACGAAAGGAAAAGTAGGTCTTGGTATCACATTTGCAGATAATACTTCTATCAAGACAGACCCTGAAGTGAAAATTCAAGCAGAGGATATTGGCGGGCCATCAGCTGGTTTAATGTTTACCCTCGAAATTATCGATCAATTGACAAAAGGCGATTTAACAAAGGGCTATAATATTGCAGGAACAGGTGAAATGCTAGCGACTGGCGATGTTGGTCGGATTGGCGGCATTGAGAAGAAGGTGATTGCTGCAGATGATGCAGGCGTTGAAATCTTCTTTGCGCCAAATGATACATTGCCAGAGGTTGTGAAGAAGAAATATCCCGATATTCTGCCAAATTATCAGGAAGCACTAAAACAAGCCAAAAAAATAGGTACGAAAATGAAAATCGTACCTGTAAAGAATGTGAATGATGCTCTTGATTACTTGGAAAAATTGCCGGAGAAAAAATGATTAAATACGAATGGGCGGGATGCGATAATCCAAGCCCATTTTATTTTTGCCAAGTCCAAGCATATATAGATCTGTTGCCTTTATATCTTGAAGTAGCATTGGTTCTTTGGAACTTGCGGCTCTGCTGATTAAAGGTAACGACATGCTTTTTTTTCGTTCGGATAAATATTTCTGACCGTTTTGGTTCATACCAAGGATACGGATATAACGAGGTGTGTCCATGCTTTTCAACTGCGACCATGTAAAATTCGTAAAAATATGTGTGAGCATTCGTTGAATTCTGGTCCATGTATAGCGTTTCGATTTAACTTTTTTCATAAAGCTTGTAAAATCCGTACATTCTTTTGCAGCTTCCAGCAGCAAAAATTCAATTCCTTCTGTCACTTCTGCGTATTCTTTTAGTTCCCCAGGTGTTAAACGTAATAATGTGAAGCGCAAATATGGCCAAAAGTACGTCCAGCTTGCAAATGGCTGGTTTCCCTGACTCCATTCACTCAAAAGATCAAATGAAGCAGAAGGCAAGAAGCCAGATACATGCTCAATAGCCTGTTGTTCATGAATCGCTTGTCGAATCCCCGTCGCACTTGCAATGGTGGTACCTTCTTGGACGGGATCATGGTAGCCTGCCTGCTTGCGAAGAATAGTAGTCGGTTTTAAAGCTGTTTGAAATTTCCGTGCAGCTTCTATGTAATGGTAGCCGAGTATGTTATTTGGTTGAGACAAATCCACAAACTGCGCATTACTATCAGGGATAAGTGTTTGATAGGCTTTATTTAGCGCAGAAGGATAGCTTAAGCCGCTTTTAACAAATTCCTGTATAAATTGTTGGAAAGACGCGTTCTGCTCTTCTAAAAGCGTATACGTGTTTAAAAAAGGATCTATGCTTCCTTGTTCGCTACCAAAACATAAGTAATCGCATTGCAGAGCATCGAGAAGCAGTACGCCACCCTTTGCAAAGTCACTTGCTTGGGCGGTAGCAAATGCATAAGGCAGTTCAATTACGAGATCAGCCCCATTTGCAATAGCCATCCTCGTTCTTGTCCATTTATCGACAAAAGCCGGTTCTCCGCGCTGCAAAAAATGGCCACTCATTACAGCAATGATAATATCTGCGTCTGTAAGTTCTCGCGATTGTTTGATATGATAGAGATGTCCGTTATGAAATGGGTTATATTCAACAATTACGCCAGTTGCAATCAAGTCTTCACCCCGTTTATACTTAGTACTATGATTATACGAGTAGTTTAGCCTAGTGACAAGAAAATATCTTGACATCTATAAATGAGCATTATATAATCAACTTTGTTGTTTAGAGGTGATAATGTATGAAATGGGCAATCCCACAACTATCTAAATATCGCCAAAGCGGGATGCCAATTGACGAAACTGTACAATTGGAAGGCATTATGCGTCGCAATACGGATATACGCCATATAACTCCTGTCCACGTAGAAGGCTTTTGCACTTTTGGTGCGAGCCAAATGAACTGTCATTTTCATTTGACAGGCACGCTTACACTTCCTTGTTCACGCACATGGGAAAATGTCGAATTTCCTTTTGACATTGAATCAGATGAAGTCTTTAGCTGGTCTGATTATGCCGCTACAGATGAGCATGATAATGTTCATCCTGTAAAAGGGGAAATAATCGATGTTGATCCAGTATTAGAAGAACTAATTTTATTAGAGATTCCTATACAAGTGTTCAAAGAAGATGCCGAAAACCCAAAATCCAAAAATAATGACGCTTGGTCTTATTTAACAGAGGATGAGTTTTTAAGTCAAAAAGAAAAAGACGCCCAAAAAACGGATCCAAGACTGGCTGCTTTAGCTAAGTATTTTGATCAAACAGACGAATAACCGATCTGTAAGGAGGTGCCATCAATGGCTGTACCATTTAGAAGAACTTCTAAAACTGCGAAACGTCAACGTCGCACACACTTTAAACTAGCTGTACCAGGTATGGTTGCTTGCCCAAGCTGCGGTGAACTTAAATTGTCTCACCATGTATGTAAAGCATGCGGAACATACAAAGGTAAAGAAGTAGTAAGCAAATAATTCAGTATTTGCTTTAAAGGAGACTTTCTAGAGAGACCATGGCTCTTTAGTCAGACTTAAATGCAGTTTTAACACAACGGAAAACCCTTATTTAAGGGTTTTCTTTTTTTTATATTTTTTCGTCTCTTATTCTAGTTATGGTAAGATGATAGCAATTCTGAATAAAGGGGATATGAAGGATGGACTTTATCATTGCAGAGCAAGAGGGAATAATGACATTTACGATTAATCGGCCAGAGAGGCGAAATGCGATAAATTATGCGGTAATGGAAGGTTTGAAAGAAGCAATAGAGTACATACATAATCATGAAACAGTTCGAGCATTTGTTATTACGGGAACTGGTGATCAAGCCTTCTGTTCAGGCGGGGATTTAGCAGAATTTCATCACTTGATTACAGAAGAAGAGGCTTATAGCATGCTCAGTAAGATGGCGAAAATACTATATGATTTAGCTACATTACCTATACCAACCATTGCATTAATCAATGGAGTTGCGGTTGGGGGAGGATGCGAGATAGCGGCTGCATGCGACTTCCGCTTAGTTAAGAAAGGAGCACGCTGCGGTTTTATTCAAGGTACATTAGGGATTACCACAGGATGGGGTGGTGGTACATATTTATTGGAGAGAGGCCTACAGCAGGAGAAAGCATTAAAAATGCTATTAGAGGCTAGGCTATATAATGCAGAGCAACTGTTTGCATTGGGCTTTGCGCAATATATCTTTGAAGGTGAAAAGAATGAGGCTATTAAAGATTTCATAGCAGATATGGAAAAGATTCATCCGAGTGTTCATAAAGCATATAAAGAAATCTTGATTCGCAAATGGAATAGTCAGCATCTCAAGGAAAGAGTTATGGAAGAAGTAAGAACATGTGCGAAGCTATGGGAAAGCGAAGCGCATCATCAAGCTGTTAAACAATTTCTATCAAAAACGAAATAACTTCTAAACTTCAAAAACTCGCATATAGTAATAAAAAATGCGAGGTGATTCGTATGGAAGTGAAAAAAAGAAAAGATCAATGGTTACAGCAAGATGATGATAGGTTAGCGAACATTATATTACAGGCTGTGAGTGAAGGAAGATCACAATTAGCTGGATTTCAAGAAGCGGCAGAAGCATTAGGACGAACAAAACAAGCCTGCGGGTTTAGATGGAATAAAACACTACGCAAGGTTTATGAAAAAGAACTAGAAAATGCAAAATCTCAGCCAAAACAAATGATGAGAACACATTTAAAACAAGCCTTAACTAGTTTTGATCAATTATCAGAAGCTTACTATGAATTAAAAGAAAAGCATGAGCAATTGCAGCATGATCATGTAGAAGTGCTCCAGTGGCTCGAAACAGGGTCTAAATTCTTAAAAAAAGGAAACATCTAGGCGATGTTTCCTTTTTTGCTTTGTAACAGTATAATAGCAATGGTATAGTAACCGATCTAGAGCGGAGAATGAAGAGGTGTCGAAATGGATTTCGTAATAGTGGGAGGAGGAGCCATAGGACTAGTCTTAGCAAGTAAGCTTTTTGAACATGGGCACAATGTAGAAGTGCTAGTACATTCTAAAGAGCAGTGTAAGGCAATCCAATCTGGCGGCGGTTTAACATTTATTAACGATGTTGGCGAAGAAAAGACGCTTCCAATAGGTGTTACCACTAACCCGCAGAACTTAAATAAGAAAGCAATCTGGATTCTGGCTGTTAAATATCATCACTTACAAGACATGCAGCTGCTTTTTGATGAGCTACCAGAAGAAACAATCCTATTATTTATCCAAAATGGAATTAAACATATAGAATTTGCTCGTGATTTAAAACAAAAGAATATATTAATGGGAACCATTGAATTTGGAGCAGAGAAAGTAAATAGCAGCAAAGTGATTCATCGTGGTATTGGTATCTTTAATATTGCCAATTTTAAAGGTGAAGTATGGAATAACGAAGAGTGTCAGCGTCTAACAGCAATCGATTTACCTATTTCTTTTTCTGAAAATTATTTAGAAATGTTGTTGCGCAAAACAATTGTCAATTGCCTAATTAATACGCTAACAACACTTTTAGAAGTTCCCAATGGTGATCTGATTCGCCTACCATCTCATCATAGAATATTAAAAGAGCTGTATTTTGAAATAGTCTCAGCATTTCCAGAACAAAAGAACATGTTGCCATTTAGTAATATAGAACAAATCTGCAAAAATACCTCTCAGAATACTTCATCTATGCTTGCAGATTATCGCCATGGCAGAAAAATGGAGATAGACACAATTGTTGGAGGAGTTATGGTGTTAGCAAAAGAAAGAGGGCATGATTTGCCTATGCTCAAAACACTCTATCTCTTGTTGCTAGCTCTGGAAGGAAAGGAGGAATAAGATTTGATAGCACTTTTATCTTTGATTGCGTATCCATTCATTCTTTTTCCTTTTTTCCTATTCTTGTTTGTCTACTTCGTTTTTAAGAAACTTTTCAAAAAGTCGAATGCTTTTAGTAAGGCAGCAGACGCAACAACTTTACTATTGTTCTTCTCCATTCCTGCCCTTACTAAACTAATATGGCATTTTGATTTGGGCTTTATCGTCATTATACTCGGGATTTTTATTGCGATGATCCTAACTATAGTAGAATGGATAAAAAGCAAAGAAATTGATTTAATAAAGCTATTTCGTAAAATCTGGCGGTTAATGTTTTTGATTTTAACCTTTGCATACATAGGTATATGTTTAGCCGCTATTATTCAAAAAGTTATTGAGCTATATTAACTCAAGCACAAGCGCGTTTTAACGATTTTAAAATGCGAAGAATAGACTTTGTTTAGCACGAATAAGCTGTATAAAATTAAAACAAACGATGAAAAGCACCTTATGGTTAACTGAACATAAAGTGCTTCTTTTTTATTTTTAAAGCCTAATCAATTACAAAAAATTGTTATTTCGTTCTTACGTTTGTGAGTGAGCGTATTTTTTTGTTAACAGGTGTTTAAATGATATACTTCAATATAGCTAACCATTATAGAGGAGTTTACAAAATATGAAATTGGAACAAGTTGAGATTCCTATAACGAATCCTTTACTAAAAGATTATACCGAAGAAAAGTCATCCATTCTTCCCTTTTTTCATTATGCAAATAGAGATGATTCCTTTTCGAAACGACTAGAGGATATACAAAACCACCCTGTAAGAAGACAACAATTGGCTGCAATTGTTCGTGACTATATGAAACCGTTTGGCGTTTCAGAGAAGGCAGAAGAACATTTAAAAGAATTAGAAGACCAAGCAGTAGTGGTGATAGGTGGCCAGCAGGCTGGCTTACTCACAGGGCCCATGTATTCTGTACATAAAGCATTATCGGTTATTCTGCTTGCAAAAGAACAAAGAAGAAAGCTTGGATTGCCTGTTGTACCTGTATTTTGGATTGCTGGCGAGGACCATGACATTGACGAAATTAATCATACCTTTACAGCGATTAATGGCAGACTAGAAAAGCATATCTATAGAAGCAATTCAAAAAAGAAATTAATGGCTTCTACAACAGTATTAGATACAGAAGAAGTACGTTCATTTATCCAAGAGACATTCAAGCAATATGGCGAGACAGCGTATACTGAAAAGCTTCTGAAGCAAATCGACCAATTTTTGGTAGAAAGCAAAACGTATACGGATTTCTTTACAGCTCTTATGAACTGGCTGTTTAAAGAAGAAGGGCTCTTGTTTGTTGATGCTGCGGATCCTAAATTGCGTGCTTATGAGTCTCCTTATTTTGAAAAATTGATTAAGCATACAGAGCAAATTGCAGATGTCGTCACTCAGCGGGAAGCGGATTTTGCAGAGCTTGGCTATGGGACTCCGATTGGTGCAACAAAGGATGCAGCCAATTTATTTTATGTGCGAGATGGCGAGCGATTCTTATTAGAACACCATAATGGCAAATTTATAAACCATATAGCAAATGTCCAATTTAGTAAAAATGATATGCTAGAAATCGCTAATGAGCACCCTGAACAATTGAGCAATAATGTAGTGACTAGACCATTAATGCAGGATATGGTATTTCCTGTACTTGCATTTATTGGAGGGCCTGGTGAGTTGGCCTACTGGGCTACATTAAAGGATGCTTTCGCATTGTTAGACATGAAAGTGCCTGTTTTTGTGCCTCGTTTAAACGTTTCAATTATAGATAGACAGGTACAACATGTATTAGGAGAGTTAGATTTGTCTGTTGCGGATGCCTTGGCAGGTAAAGCAACTTTGCTAAAAGGAGCCTATGAAGCGGATGTATATGATGTAAGCGCTAAAGAGATGATTGACCAAACAATGGACTTATTACGCGAACAATATGATGGACTGCTAGAACACATGCGCAAAAATGATATACAGCTAGAAAAATTAGCAGAGAAAAACCTGTCTATACATCAACAACAATTAGACTTTTTAAATAAGAAGATTGAACGAGAAATCCTACTTCAACATGATGTAGAATTAAGAAGATATCGATTAGTAGAAGATCGCCTATTACCAGGAGGCGGCCTACAGGAGAGAACATTTAATCCCTTCTTATTTATGAATGAATATGGCGAAAGCTTTATTCAAGATCTGATGGGATTACCATTTTCATTTAACAGCAAACACAAAGCTGTATTTTTATAGAACAATATGCTCAGGTAGATTCGACAAAAGGCATGGGGAGATACGTCTCAATGCCTTTTGTCTTTTTAATTTGCAAGAAATATAAAGCTTTTGGTTTAAATATGGACCAAGATGTCTATTTAAGAAGGGGCAACAACCATAAAATCCCGATAACGCGCATACATTAGCTCATTTACGTTTAAAATGTTGAGGCATACATAATAGCAAGGACAATTTTCATATTTTTTATGTTTGCCATTAATTTGTCTATGAATTAGTGGTGGAAAGTGGGGGAATGTGGTACTCTATTTTCATATAGTGGGGTGAGTATCATGTTCATGGGAGAATACCAACATAACATTGATCCAAAAGGCCGCTTAATTATCCCAGCAAAGTTTCGAGAGTATTTTAAAGACGGTTTTGTCATCACTCGAGGCTTAGACCAATGTTTATTTGGTTATCCAATGGATGAATGGGAAAAGCTAGAGGATAAATTAAAGAAATTGCCGCTAACGAAAAAAGATGCTCGAGCGTTTACGCGCTTCTTCTTTTCTGGAGCGACAGAAGTGGATATTGATAAACAAGGCCGTATCAACATACCCATGAACTTGCTATCGCATGCCCGCATTGAAAAAGAATGTGTTATTCTTGGCGTGTCCAATCG
Organism: Rummeliibacillus stabekisii; assembly: GCF_007988965.1. Classification (GTDB taxonomy): domain Bacteria; phylum Bacillota; class Bacilli; order Bacillales_A; family Planococcaceae; genus Rummeliibacillus; species Rummeliibacillus stabekisii. Next base: position 841,120 of record NZ_BJVD01000001.1, on the reverse strand, counting down.
CATTGAGATTTGGGCGCAACAGGCATGGCAAGATTACTTTGCTGAGTCTGAAGATTCCTTTAATGAAATTGCTGAGAATATGATTGATTTTGATTTATAACAACCAAGAGGAGGATTTCAGTTGTTCAATCATACGACCGTATTACTGAAAGAAACCGTTGATGGATTGAACATCCGTCCGGACGGGATTTATGTGGATTGCACCTTAGGAGGAGCAGGACACAGTGAGTACCTTGTTAGCCAATTATCTGGTAAAGGACGCCTCATCTGTTTTGACCAAGATTTAGCTGCAATTGAAAATGCAAAGATTCGTCTAGCACCATACTTAGACAGAGTGACATTCATACATGCAAATTTTCGTTATTTGCAAGAGGAGTTAGCTAATTTAGGGATCTCTAAAGTCGATGGCATTCTATATGATTTAGGTGTTTCATCACCTCAGCTTGATCAGGCTGATCGTGGTTTCAGCTATCATCAAGATGCACCACTTGACATGCGGATGGATACAACAGCTTCTCTTTCTGCATATGAAGTGGTGAATGAATGGGATTATAGTGATTTAGTTAGGATTTTTTACCGTTATGGAGAAGAAAAGTTTTCTAAGCAAATTGCTCGCAAAATAGAAGAGGCACGAAAAAATGAGCCAATCAAAACAACTGGTGAATTGGTTGATCTCATTAAAGAGGGGATACCGGCAGCTGCAAGACGTAAAGGTGGACATCCTGCGAAGAGAATTTTCCAGGCCATTCGCATTGCAGTGAATGATGAGCTTGGTGCAGCGGAAGATTCCCTGCAACAGGCGATTGAAACCATTACTGTCGGTGGAAGAGTCAGCGTGATTACATTCCACTCACTCGAGGACAGGCTATGCAAAACCATATTTAAAGAGGTGTCTTCTTTGCCAGATTTACCTCCAGGTTTGCCAGTTGTTCCCGCTCATATGGAGCCAGCCATAAAGCTTGTTACTAAAAAACCGATTGTGCCTTCAACGGAAGAGCTAGAAGCAAACAATCGCGCACGTTCAGCCAAACTGCGGATAATTGAAAGAGTAAAAGACTAAAGGAGTTGATTATATGGGATTGCCACAACAAAGAGAACATCATACGTATATAAAACAACCAGTAGCACCCGAACAGCATATTCCAAAGACTGTCACTAAACCGCGTAAATCAAGAATCACCAAGCTAGAAAAAATTCTAATGCTTGTAATGACTGCTACAATTGCTTTTATTGCTGTAGGGAATTTGAATGTCCAGTCTTCTATCAACAGCACAACAGTCGATATTCAAAAAACAGAAGCTGATATAGTAGAAGTGAAAAAGCAAAACTCAGAATTGTCTATGGAAATAAGTGAACTTTCAACATATGATCGTATTTGGAAAAAAGCAAACGCTTTAGGCCTAAAATTGAACGAAAAAAACATGAAAGTAGCGTCAGGACAATGAAAAAGAACAAATTTCAATGGGGAGCCTCCACGATGCTTATCATCTACGGGCTTCTATTTTTTTTAATGTTTTTTAGAATATTCTATATCCAAGTCACTGGGCAAGTAGAAGGGCAGCAATTAGCCGCAAAAGCAGCTGCCAGATATGAAAAGAAAAAAACAATTACAGCAGACAGAGGAAACATATTAGACCGAAACGGTAAAATTATTGCAGAGGATGCGGTGACGTATCGCCTTGCAGCTACTGTTAACCCGGATGCATCAAAAGGTTCAAAAAAACCTATCCATGTGGTGGATCCAAGAAGAACAGCTGCAGTATTAGCAAAATATATACCGATGGATGAAGAAGAAATATACGAAAGACTGCTCAAAAAGTATACTGCAAAGCACAAACCTTTATGGCAAGTAGAGTTTGGAAATGCAGGTAGTAATATTAACCATGCTACCATGCAAAAAATTCAAAAAGAAGATTTACCGGGTATTATTTTGATGGAAGACAAAAAACGCTTCTATCCAAATGGTGTATTCGCATCGAATTTAGTAGGGTTTGCGCGAAAAGAAGATAATGAAAAAGCTCCTGTTGGAAAAATGGGTTTAGAATCCATTTATAATAAAGAGCTTTCTGGTGTTGATGGAAATGTACAATATAAGAGTGACTTATTTGGCTATTTACTGCCGAATAGTAAAAAAATGATCCAACCAGCTAAAGATGGTGAGAATGTTTATTTAACCATTGATCGGACAATCCAAAACTTTCTAGAAGCTTCAATGACGAAGGTTTATGAAAAATATAAACCTGAATCTATGATGGCTGTAGTTGCCAATCCTAAAACTGGAGAAATTCTGGCTGTATCACAGCGGCCTACCTTTAATCCTCAGACAGGGGCAGGTCTAAATAATAGTTGGATTAACTCATTAACTGAAACAACCTTGGAACCAGGCTCAACGATGAAGACGTTTACTCTTGCTACAGCTATAGAAGAAGGAAAATGGAATCCAAATGATAAATTCCAATCAGGCCAATACAAGGTATATGATCGTACAATTCGAGATGCCAACCAAGTTGGATGGGGAACAATTACATATCTAGAGGGTATTCAGCGTTCTTCCAACGTCGGAATGGCAAACTTGCTCAAAAAGATTGGAGATAAGACCTTTATCAACTATCTAGGGAAATTTGGATTCGGGCAAAAAACAGGAATAGATTTGCCAAATGAAGCAACAGGTAAAATATTGGATGAATACCCGATTAACCGAGTAACAACAACCTATGGACAAGGTTCTACCGTGACACCAATTCAGCTCATCCAAGGACTTACCGCTATTGCGAATAATGGTAAAATGATGCAACCTTATGTGATTAACAAAATCGTCGATCCAAACACGGGGAAAGTAATCCAACAGCATGAGCCAGTAGTGAAGGGTAAGCCGATTTCAGCTGCCACCGCTAAAAAAGTAAGAGATACATTAGGGACGACTGTTACGTCCAAAAAAGGTACTGCTCAGAATTTTGCAAGCAAAGAATATGAGGTTTCAGGAAAAACAGGGACAGCTCAGATTCCAAGACCCTCTGGCGGCTATTACTGGGGGAAGAATAGTTTCCTTTATTCTTTCTTAGGCATGGCGCCGAAGAAAAATCCGAAATTAATTATGTATATTGCTATCAAAAAACCGCAATTAGGTATGACAGAAGTTGGTTCTGAGCCAACTTCAGAAGTATTCAATACAGTCATGGGCAGTAGCTTAAAATATTTAAATATAAAACCTTCCAAAATGAAGACTGAAAAACCTGTAATCGTTGGCCAATATGTAGGGGGTAGCAGCAAAACAGCATCCAAAGAGTTAAAATCTCAAGGTATGGAGCCTGTTCAAATTGGCGGAGACGGTGAAGTATTGGAACAATACCCGCAGGAAGGAAGCAGTTTACTAGGTAAAAATCATGTATTCCTTAAAACGGATGGCAACAACATTAAAATTCCAAACTTCAAAGGTTGGTCATTGCGGGATATATTGGCTTATCAATCAATATCCGGAATTAAAATTCATACAAGCGGAGATGGATTTGGTGCAAAACAAAGCATCAAGCCAGGAACTATTTATGAGGGAAATGCAAAATTAACTGTAACATTGAAAAAACCAGAAGATGAATATAATTAAGTCGTAGAAAGCCCATTTAATAAGGGAGAAATGGTTCGCCAGCTTTTGTTTAATGCTAAAGAGTCGATGTTTACACACTTCGATTCTTTCACAACAGTTTCTTTACGGAACAATGTGAAATGAACAAAGATAAGCATAGTCACCTTTTTGCAATCATATCTTACATGTAAAAAGGTGTGATTTGTCGAACTATGTGGGTTACTAAACAAGCAAGCATGAGATTGAAAATTGTCGTACTGATTTTTTTCTGCTTAGGTGCAATGTTGATCGGAAAATTGATTGTGGTCCAGTTTATCCAGCATGATTTTTTAACCAAAAAAGCAGAAGAAAATTGGGACAGGGAAGTGCCGATGAAAAGTCTGCGGGGCAATATCACTGACCGCAACGGTAAGCTGTTGGTCGGGAACAAGCTGGCGCCTACATTATACTTTATGCCTGCACAAAATAAAGAACCTGATAAAGTAGCAGAGCAATTAGCTCCTATACTAGGTACGAGTAAAGAGGCTTTAGAGAAAAAGCTGAATAAGAAAGACTTTATTGTTAAACTGGCGCCAGAAGGAAAGAACATTTCCAATGAGGTAGCGGAAGCTATTCAAAAATTACAAATCCCTGGCGTCTATACGGGTCTTGATTATATGCGCGACTATCCATATGGTGTATTGCTGTCAAGGTTATTAGGATTTACAGGCAGCGATATGCAGGGGCTGGCAGGACTTGAATATCAGTATAATGACTTGTTGTTAGGGAAAGAGTCAGCCATTCGATTATTTACTGATGCAAAGGGAGCAAACCTACCGCATGTAGAGGATGGATGGAAAAAGGGACAGGACGGTGCCACTTTAGAATTAACGGTTGATGTTGGTGTCCAAAAAGTGGTTGAAAGAGAACTAGCGCAGGCGATGAAGAAATATAATGCAGATCAAGCAATTGGTGTTGCAATGAATCCAAATACAGGCGAAATTTTGGGATTAGCTTCATTCCCAACATATAACCCGGCAGAATATTTGAAAGTGGATCAAAGTATCTACAATCGTAATTTGCCTGTATGGATGACATATGAACCGGGTTCAACATTCAAAATCATTACATTAAGTGCAGCACTGAATGAAAATGCAGTCAACTTAGAAAATGAAAGTTTCTTTGATCCAGGCTACGCCAATGTAGAAGGAGCAAAGCTACGTTGCTGGAAACGCTCCGGTCATGGTAGTGAAACATTCTTGCAAGTTGTGGAAAATTCATGTAACCCAGGGTTTATTGAATTGGGAAGACGAGTGGGCCCGACTAAATTGCAAAAATATATCCGTGACTTTGGTTTTGGCCAAGTTACAGGCTCTAACATGGCTGGAGAGTCGACAGGCATTTTATTCTCACCTAAAAATTATGGTCCTGTAGAGCATGCTACCACGTCATTTGGTCAAGGAATTTCGGTAACGCCAATTCAACAAGTGCAAGCAGTCGCAGCAGCTGTGAACGGCGGGAAATTAATGACCCCATATATCGTAAAAAGAATTGTGAACGGAGAAAATGGAGAAGTCCTAAAAACATACGAACCGACCAAAAAGAACCAGGTGATACGAAAAGAAACAAGCGCAAAGGTTAGAGCTGCATTAGAATCTGTGGTTGCAAACGGTTCAGGTAGAGGCGCTTACCGTGATCAGCTTCGAATCGGCGGGAAAACAGGAACTGCACAGAAAGCTGAAAATGGACGCTATAAAGATGGAGAGTATATTGTATCATTTGTCGGGTTTGCACCAGCAGATGATCCGGAAGTAGTTGTCTATGTAGCGATTGATAATCCGAAGCAGGGACCTCAGTTTGGGGGCGTCATTGCTGCGCCGATCGTAGGTCAAATTATTGAAGATATCCATCCAATTGTTGGAATTAAAAATCGTAAAAAGCAGATTGAAAAGCCATATCGTTGGGGAGATGTGGAAAAGGTGCGCGTTCCAGACTTAGTGGGCCAAAGCAAAAAAGAAATTACAGGTATGCTTTATCCATTCCGTATAGAATGGCATGGGGAGGGAGAGAAGATTGTTTCTCAACTACCTGAAGCAGATGCACAAATCGTAAAAGATGGGACTATTCACGTTTATTTAGAAAAAGAATAATCTTAGTCTTTAAAAATGAAACTGAAACTACTATGATAGTACATGTACTAAAGAAGTTTAGAAGGAGAATTTTTTCATGTCAATCGCAACAATGCTAATTATTTTAGCAATTTCTTTTGTTATCTCGGTCATATTAGGCCCTATTATTATTCCTATGTTAAGACGATTTAAATTTGGCCAAAGCATCCGTGAAGAAGGCCCTAAATCACATATGAAAAAGGCGGGTACGCCGACGATGGGAGGCGTCATTTTCCTATTATCTATTATTGCGACTACCCTTATCATTAGCCTTATAAAAGGCGAGTTCACCTCACAATCCATTATATTAATTATTGTTTTAATAGGTTTTGGGGTGATCGGATTTTTAGATGATGGCTTAAAAATCATCTTTAAACGTAATTTGGGATTAACCTCTTTACAAAAGTTGATTGGCCAAATCGTTATTTCTGTAGCAGCTTATTTCTTGATGAGATTAGGTACCTTCCATAATACAATTCAAATACCGTTTACTGACTATGCAATCCATTTAGGGGCAATCTATGTATTATTCCTGATTTTCTGGCTTGTTGGTTTCTCAAATGCAGTGAACCTGACAGACGGATTGGATGGTTTAGTATCTGGCACAGCATCTATTGCTTTTGCCGCTTACGGAGTATTGGCGCTCTTGAATGACCAATTAGATATTGCTATTTTCGCGTTTGCTGTAGTAGGAGCTCTATTAGGTTTCTTACTATTCAACGCAAATCCGGCAAAAGTGTTTATGGGAGATACAGGCTCGCTGGCACTGGGTGGAGCTTTAGCTATGCTCTCCATCCTTGTTGGCCAAGAGCTTCTTCTATTGATCATCGGGATTATTTTTGTCTTAGAAACATTGTCTGTTATCTTACAGGTAGCAAGCTTTAAATTAACAGGTAAACGAATTTTTAAAATGAGTCCACTACATCACCATTTTGAGCTATCAGGCTGGTCGGAATGGCGTATTGTCCTAACGTTTTGGTTAACAGCATTAGTGGCGGCATTGCTCGCAGTGGTTCCGGAGGTATTGTAATGAAACAACTATCTATGATGGAACATAAGAAAGTTTTAGTATTAGGTTTGGCTAAAAGTGGGGTGGCTGCTGCAGAATTGCTTCATAAAATGGGCGCTTTTGTAACAGTCAACGATGCCAAACCATTCGAAGAAAATATAGAAGCTCAAAAGCTCCTTCAACAAGGAATTACTGTTATTTGTGGTCATCACCCGGGAAATTTATTGGATGAAGGCTTTGAATATGTGATTAAAAATCCAGGTATTCCGTATAACAATATTATTGTAGAGGATGCTATAAAACGTGGTATTCCAGTTTGGACAGAGGTTGAGCTTGCTTATTTAATCAGCGAAGCACCCTTTATTGGTATTACCGGTTCAAACGGAAAAACGACTACAACCACCTTGCTATATGAAATTTTACAACAGGGCGGTTTAAAGCCATTAATTGCTGGCAATATAGGTACAGTGGCTTGCACAGTAGCTGAAAGTGCAGAAGCTGATCAAGTTATAGTCACGGAGCTTTCATCATTTCAGTTAATGGGTATTGAAACTTTTAAACCCAAAATTGCGATTTGGACTAATTTATACGAAGCACATATTGACTACCATGGCACCATGAAAGAATATGGTGAAGCGAAATTCAACATTACGCGAAATCAGGATAGTAGCGATTATTTGATTTATAATGCCGACCAAGAAATTGTAGCTTCCTATGCAGAAAAATCTAATGCGAAATTGATTCCTTTTACAACAAAAGCAATAAGCAAAGAGGGCATTAGCGCTGACGAAGATATGATTTATTGGGAGGGTGCACCAATTTTAAAACGTGACACAATTGCATTACCTGGTGCGCATAATTTAGAAAATGTCCTCGCAGCAGTAGCAGCAGCTATTTTGATGGATTGTCCAAAAGAGAATATGGCATCTGTCCTATCTTCATTTGCCGGTGTAAGACATCGTACACAGTTTGTCCGCGAATGGAGAAAGAGAAAAATTTATAATGATTCTAAGGCGACGAATACCTTAGCAACCCGAAGTGCTCTTGCTGCGTTCAACCAACCGATTGTTCTACTTGCGGGCGGATTAGACCGTGGTCACTCCTTTGAAGAACTTCGACCTGTCATGGCAAATGTTCATGCTACAGTTGTATTCGGTCAAACCGCAGAGCGTTTTGCAGATTTTGCGAAAAGTTGCGGTGTTGAAAGCATTGTATATGCAACGGATATCCAGAAGGCCGTCCCTAAGGCAGCTCAGTTGTCTAATGAAGGGGATGTGATTCTTCTATCACCTGCTTGTGCAAGTTGGGACCAGTATCCAAACTTTGAAACTAGAGGAGATTTATTTATCCAATCTGTCATGGAATTAGACGAATATAAAGACTAACAATAGGAAGGATGCCTTGCCTGTTACAGCGTGAACGTTTATGGTTAATCATTGCCGCGTTATTTCTAACTGCCTCTGGCATTGTTTTTGTATATTCGGCAGGTTCGTACTGGGGTAAAATCCATTATGGCCAAACAGCGCCGTTCTTAGTAAAGCAACTCATCTATTTAGCGATCGCTTTAACCGTTTTCTATGCTTGCGGTCGTTATAAAGGACTTCAGCTAGAAAAAACATGGACACTATTTTATTGGTTATCATTACTGTTACTAGTAGCAGTTTTAATTCCAGGGATTGGTGTTGTCCGGAATGGATCCCAGAGCTGGATTGCGCTTGGACCACTGAGTCTTCAACCTTCGGAATTAACGAAGATTGCTACAATCATTAAGTTGAGTTTTATCCTGTCTAAACAAAAGGCAACTGCATCTAAAATTCATTGGAAACATTTTCTTTATCTGTTTTTGCCAGTGGCACTTATAATGGTACAGCCAGATTTTGGATCTGCATTTATTTTAATTGTATCTGTCTTCTTGTTATTCTTTATCGCAGGATATCCATTCCGGTTTTATGTTTTCTTAATTATTGCAGGCGTCGCAGGGCTAGTTGGATTGATCCTATCAGCACCGTATCGGTTAAAAAGAATCGAGGCTTTTTTGGATCCGTGGTCAGATCCTTTAGGTAGCGGATTTCAAGCGATTCAGTCATTAATGGCTATAGGACCGGCAGGATTATATGGCTTTGGTTTTGGCAATAGCCGCCAAAAGTATTTATACTTACCTGAACCCCAAAATGATTTTATATTCTCCATTATTACAGAAGAAATGGGTTTTCTGGGGGCAGCGACAATTATTTGTGCTTTTGGGTTGCTGATTTATGCAGGCTTAAGATTAGCTTACAAGTCGAGTCTCAAAGTTTCGCTGTATAGCATAGCTACATTAATAGGAATGATTGGATTTCAAGCATTCCTAAACATTGGTGTAGTATCAGGTTTATTGCCCGTTACTGGTGTCACATTGCCATTTATCAGTTATGGAGGAACATCTCTTGTGGTAACATGGATTGCGATTGGCATCATATGGAACTTTTCGAGGGAAGACTAATTTATAGAAGGGAGTGGTCAGTATGGATAAAGTAATTGATATTGAAGAACGAATTCCAACATTAAGAGAACGCCGAAAAAAAAGAACAAACCGACGATTTATCATACTTATAGTTATATTCTTAATTACCTTACTGACTCTTCTATATTTTCAATCGCCATATAGCCATATTGGAAGAATAAAAGTAGAAGGTAACCATTTACAAAGTAAAGACTATTACATAAAGCATAGTGGTTTAAAAAAGGGTAATTCTTTATGGGATTTTAAAAGTAGCAAAATTGAAGGGCTTATAAAAAGTAAGCAAATAGTAAAAAATGTTGAGGTCAAAAGAAGCTGGCTCAACACTGTTACACTTTCCATTAAAGAGCATAAAGATGTAGCTTTCTTAAAAGAAAATGATCAATACAGTTTAGTTCTTGATAATGGACAAACCCTTCGTTTAAGTAAACTACCAACAAGGTTGGATATGCCAATACTTGTTGGTTTTGAAAATAAAAAAACCCGGGTCAAGATGATTCGTCAGTTAAAACAATTGAGTAGTGAATTAACTGCATTGATATCACAAGTAAATCTAATACCAAACGACTCAAATCCCTATGCTATTCAAATGTTTATGAATGATGGTTTTGAAGTGAGGGGATCTATTTCATCTCTTGCTTCCAAGCTAAAATTTTATCCATCCATCATTTCTCAAATTAAACATAAAGATAAAGGCGTTATTGATTTAGAAGTGGGTACATTCTATCGATCTTATCGTGATGAATACAGCAAAAAATAGAAATACAGTACAAGCATTTGGTTAATTCAGTGTTTTTATCTAAAAATTACATTATTTCTATTATTATCAGTTTTAAATAGTTTACAAATGTAGTAATCTTAGCTTAAGCATTAATTAATTGAAAAAAGTTTTATTTTTTTCTTCCCTATATTTTATTGCAATAGTAGATTTATATAAAATGGGTAATTGCCGAAAACCTCTTTTTATAGGTGAAGAGTTTCCTATTATGTGAATGGGGAATTAAAGTGTATGGTGTATGAATCCGTTTTATATAGTAAAAAAAACAGGTGAATAGAAGGATTTTCGTATGTCAATCATGAATTTATTTAGACAAGTTTAACATTTTACAATAGAATAATCATAAGAGTTATTGAAGGAGGTGCCACAGTTTGAGTCATTCAGAATTATATGTTTCACTAGATATTGGTTCTTCTTCTGTAAAAGTGCTAATTGGAGAAGTTAATGATGAGACTGTGCATGTAATAGGTGTAGGTAATGTCAAATCGGTAGGTATCCGAAGAGGAAGCATTGTAGATATAGATGCTACAGTCCAATCTATTAAAAAAGCAGTAGATCAAGCTGAAAGAATGGTAGGAATGACTATCAATAAAGTCATTTTAGGTATTCCAGCAAACCAAGTACAATTACATGCTGTTAAAGGCGTTGTGGCAGTAAATAGCGAAAACCGAGAAATCACAGATTTAGATTTGGATCGTGTGATGGAATCAGCACAACTGATGTCTATCCCGCCAGATCGAGAATTAATCAACATTGTACCAACTCAGTATATTGTTGATGGCTTAGATGGAATTAAGGATCCAAGAGGTATGATCGGAATCCGTTTAGAAATGGACGGAACAATGATTACCACATCTAAAACAGTCTTGCACAATGTACTGCGTTGCGTTGAAAAGGCTGGTTTAGAGATTCAACAAATTTATTTGCAGCCATTAGCATCTGGTGAATTTGCACTTACTGAGGATGAGCGCAACAGAGGTACCGCTTTTGTTGATATCGGCGGCGGTTCTACAACTATTGCTGTATTTGAAGAAGGACATTTTACTGGAACAGCCATGATCCCTGTTGGCGGCGATCATCTGACGAAGGATTTATCAATCGTTTTGAAAACTCCAACAGAACAAGCAGAAAAGATTAAGCGTGAATATGGTCATGCTTATTATGATGATGCTTCTGATGATGAATTGTTTGAAGTACCAGTTATAGGTGCAGATACAAAAGAACAGTATAGTCAAAGATACATATCCGAAATTATAGGTGTAAGACTAGAAGAACTTTTCGATTTAATTATAGATGAATTGTATCGGATGGGGATTCAAGACTTGCCGGGTGGTGTTGTTTTGACTGGCGGTGTTGCGAAATTAGAAGGCCTTCCTCAATTAGCACGCCATGTATTGCAGACAAGTGTAAAGATTTATACACCTGATTATATAGGAGTAAGAGAACCTGAATATACGTCCGCTGTAAATTTAATTCGCTATGCGTATAAGGAATCGCAATTCAACCATGAGGTAAGCGATAATAATCCGCTAGGCAATGTGCCATATGACACTCATGTAGAACAGCCCAAAAAACAAGCATCCTATGAAACGGAAGAACATAGAGATGGTGTACTTACAAAAGTAAAAGGGTTCTTTAATAAATTCTTAGAATAATAAATAGGCGATTTTCCCTACACACTAATAGCTGAACTAGGAGGAATTAGGATGTTAGAATTTGAAACAAATGACGATTCACTAGCTGTAATTAAAGTGATCGGTGTTGGCGGCGGCGGTAACAATGCAGTCAACCGAATGATTGAACATGGAGTGCAAGGGGTAGAATTTATCGCCGTGAATACAGATGCACAGGCATTAAAACTATCAAATGCAGAAGTTAAATTGCAAATTGGTGCGAAATCTACTCGCGGACTTGGCGCAGGTGCTAACCCAGAAGTAGGAAAAAAAGCAGCAGAGGAAAGTAAAGAACAAATTGAAGAAGCACTTAGCGGTGCGGATATGGTATTTGTTACTGCCGGCATGGGCGGCGGTACAGGTACAGGCGCAGCTCCTGTTATTGCCCAAATCGCTCGTGATATTGGCGCATTAACAGTTGGCGTTGTTACACGTCCATTCTCTTTTGAAGGGAAAAAACGTCAAAAACAAGCTGTTTCCGGTACATCCTCGATGAAAGAAGCAGTTGATACGTTAATTGTTATTCCAAATGATCGCTTGTTAGAAATTGTTGATAAAAATACGCCAATGCTTGAAGCTTTCCGTGAAGCGGATAATGTACTTCGTCAAGGTGTCCAAGGGATTTCAGATTTAATCGCTGTCCCTGGTTTAATCAACTTAGACTTTGCCGATGTCAAAACAATCATGTCCAATAAAGGCTCTGCTTTAATGGGTATTGGTATCGCATCAGGCGAAACGCGCGCTGTAGAAGCTGCGAAAAAAGCAATTTCAAGTCCATTGCTTGAAACATCTATTCATGGGGCGAAGGGTGTCCTAATGAATATGACAGGCGGATCTAATTTAAGCTTATACGAAGTACAAGAAGCGGCAGATATCGTTTCATCTGCTTCTGATGAAGATGTAAACATTATCTTCGGTGCTGTCATTAATGATAACTTAAAAGACGAAATCGTTGTGACAGTCATTGCAACAGAGTTTACAGAAGATGAAGTACAACAATTTGAAGGCCGTAATACAAACCGAGGCGGTATGAGTGCACCACGTCAACAACAACCAATGCAGCAAATGCCAAATCGTGAAGTACGTTCGGAAGAAATGGCGAACACAATGAAAGAGGCGCCAAGACAACAACAAAACACTTCTTACCAATCAAATAATCAAGAAGAAGGTCTAGATATTCCAACGTTCTTGCGTAATCGCAATAGACGCCGTTAAATAAAAAACTGTAGGCAAACATGAAATCCCTCGTGTTTGCCTACAGTTTTTTTATGCTGAAATTAAAAAAATGCCCCTTTATGTCGGAAATTTCACCTGTTTACCTTTCACCCTTTGACAATTTTTGAAATCTGTCTATGGTATGTTGTTAATAGGCGGGAGGTGGTGAATTGTATGGTGAGGTATTAATATTAATAAACGCCATTTTTAATTACGTTATTCTTTCTTTTACCAACTCAATCTGTTATATGGGAAAAAAGAAAATAAGATTAATGGGAAGCGCATTATTTGCTGGTGCATGGATTGTCATATTTGGTCACCAGTTTCTCATGATGGTCGTCGCATTTTTACTCATGATGATTCTTGCCTTTGGATTTCATATTCGCCAACTTTGGAAAACTGCTCTGATGTGTTTCATTGCTGCATTATTTGCAGGAGGTCTTTTTACAGCCCTTGAGCCATTATTAATTGGACGTTCAGTTATTATACTGATGCTAATAGCAGGAGTTGTTGCCTCATTTAGTTTATTTATTTTAAAAAGCCGGTTATTTGCCTTTACGGGAGATCGCCTTCAACAGCAACTTGTCCAATGGTGTAAAGTTCAATTAGGCGAGATAGATGTTTCTTTAAAATGTTTTATTGACACTGGCAATACGACTGTTGAACCATTATCAGGACGTCCTGTTCATTTTGTGCGTTATCAAGCTATCGAACAATCAATGCCTGAACACTTAAAAATTGCATTGCATAATTGGGATGTTAACGATCCATATAATTTAGATATGTTTCCAAATGAATATAAAAAGAAAGTTGCAGTCATTCCGATTACAACTGTTCAAGAGAAGAAAACATATAGTCTTGCGCTTAAATACGACCAGTGGCAAATAATAAAAGGCAAGCATCACTCCATCGCTCCGGGCTTTTTAATCATAACTCTGCAAAATACTCATTTTCCACAAGAGACAGATGCAATCTTACACTTCACTGCCTTATCGAGGGTTGGCAGTATTTAATGCAAACTACAACTCTTCAGCATAGCTATAGCAGATTTCAATGTATTAAAAAAAGAAGAAGCTTGAATAAAGTTTCACCATATACTTCAATCTTACGAACGGGAGGGCATTTAAATGTTTTTACGATTATGGCGTTGGCTAACAGAAGTAATTGCTAGGTTTAGAGCGACGGGGACATTTTATATTGGCAGTCATGAATCATTGCCGACACCCTTAAAGAAAGAAGAAGAACAGGAAATGATTTTGGCTTTTAAAAATGGCGATATGCATGCAAGAGATGTGTTAATTGAGCATAATTTAAGACTTGTTGTATATATTGCAAGAAGATTCGATAATGCGAAAACCCCTATTGAGGATTTAATTAGCATTGGTTCAATCGGCCTTATTAAAGCAATTGAAACATTTAATGCTGATAAAAAAATTAAATTAGCTACATATGCCTCAAGGTGTATAGAAAATGAAATCTTGATGCATTTGCGAAAAACAAGCCGTATGAAAGGTGAAGTGTCTTTAGATGAACCGTTAAATTCAGATGGAGATGGAAATGAATTATTGTTATCTGATATTTTAGGCACAGAAGAAAACCTAATTACAGATGACGTAGAAAAGAAAATCGAACGTCAATATATGTTTCACGCCATTCAAAAATTAGAGGAAAGAGAACGATATATTATGGAATGTCGTTTTGGCTTAGCAGGAAAAGAAGAGATGACGCAAAAGGAAGTAGCGGATCATTTAGGCATTTCTCAATCCTACATTTCTCGTTTAGAGAAAAAAATCATTCATGAATTGCGTACGCATTTAAATCAATTAACGTCTTAACGGTTGAAATTGGTAAGAAAAATCACGCATATAATTATCCCGGACGGACACACTTAATTTACTAACAGTGATTAAGCATCCGGGAGGCAGATTATGCGAACAAAAGTTGAAATTTGTGGTGTTGATACATCCACTTTACCTGTATTGAAGCATGAAGAAATGCGGGAGTTATTTGTCGCATTGCAAAGTGGTCAGGAAGAAGTAAGAGAACAACTTGTGATGGGGAATTTACGGTTAGTGTTAAGCATTGTCGGCCGATTTGCATATCGAGGGGAACAGGCTGATGATTTGTTTCAAGTAGGCTGTATTGGGCTATTAAAGTCAATCGACCACTTTGACCTCTCACATAATGTACGATTTTCAACATATGCAGTACCTATGATTATCGGTGAAATTAGAAGACACTTAAGAGACCACCATCCGGTACGCGTATCCAGATCTTTACGAGATATTGCTTATAAAGCAATGCAAGCAAAGGAACAGTTCCTAACAGAAGAATTGCGGGAGCCTACCTTAACTGATTTAGCTCGTATGACAGGTTTACCCCAAGAAGACATATTGTTTGCACTTGATGCTATCCAAGAACCCATGTCTCTTCATGAGCCGATTTATTCTGATGGAGGAGATCCAGTTTATATGATGGATCAATTAAAGGATCAAAGTGTATCGGAAGATCGCTGGCTAACTTATGTTTCAATTAAAGAAGAAGTTCAGAAATTGGATAAAAGACAACAAAATATTCTCTCAAAACGATATTATTATGGTCATACTCAAACAGAAATAGCTAAAGATCTAGGCATCTCTCAAGCCCAAATCTCTAGGCTAGAAAAAAGCGCGCTAAAAACCATTCAAGAGCATGCAAGCGAAAAGAATTGATTGCTAAGATGCAATGCTTCCATCAGTGAATTAGAAAACGTTCCTTGCTGATGGAGCGTTCCTATTGTTCATGTATAAAGATTCATCTTGCAACTAGGCGGACTGTTGCCACTACATTTTTTGTGTTGAGGAATACAGGTGCCCATACAAGATAAAATTATAAGAAGCATCCATATCAAGAATGGTGCTTCTTTTTCATATATATATACATATAGGAGTTAATCTTTTCATGCAGATTCAACAGACATTCTGAATAGTATGCATGAACCCGCTCTTAATATAAAAAGGGGGAAACTGAATGCGTTTTTCGGATATTCAACGAAAAGAGATTATTGCGGCAAATAGTGGACGGTTTTTAGGATATGTTGAAGATGCAGTTGTCCAAAAAGACACAGGGTATGTTGAAGCGTTTGTCGTGGCAGAACCTAAAAAATTCATTTCTTTCAATTCAGGGCATAAAGAAGCTTTAAAAATACCAATAAAGGATATAGTAGTGGTAGGGAAGGATGTCATCCTAGTTAAAGGATTAGATTGAAGAATTCGGCTATTCATTGATAATTACCAAAAGGCTTGATACAATAGGGTAAAGTTAAATTTCAAGCGGTGCTTGCTTTAAAACTCTACCTGCTTGGAAGTGGAATCATATTGGGATTTGAGAACAATATCTCTATCCTAATTTACTCTTTATTTATAATAAAATTTTGATGTGAAAATAAAAATCCCTAATTGGGATACAAGATTTTTTGAAAAGTCGAGGCTAACATGAACTCAATAATAAATAATTTACATGATATCCAAAAAAGAATTGAAGATGCTTGCAAAAAGGCTGGCAGAAAACTTAGCGATATTTCGATAATTGCTGTTACAAAGCAAGTTTCAACAGCTCGGACCAAAGAGGCAATAGAGGCAGGGCTGACCCATTTAGGAGAAAATCGTCCTGAGGGTTTATTAGATAAGCAGGTTGAGATTAAAAATAATGCAACATGGCATTATATTGGTTCTTTGCAAACTAGAAAAGTCCGTAAAGTAATCAATCAGATTGATTACTTACATTCCCTTGACCGCATTAGCCTAGCTGAGGAAATAGATAAACGTGCAGCTTCTAATGTCAATTGTTTTGTGCAGGTGAATGTATCTGGTGAGGATTCCAAACATGGTTTAACGCCAGAGGAAGTTTTGCCTTTTATAGAGCAACTATCAATATTCCCTCATATTCGCGTTGTCGGTTTAATGACAATGGCACCTAATACTGAAAATCAAGCAATTATTCGCAGTGTATTCAAATCATTAAAAAATTTACAGTTAGAGATTGCTAGTAAAGGATATAGCTATGCACCATGCACCGAACTTTCAATGGGAATGTCGAATGATTATGAGATTGCCATTGAAGAGGGAGCGACATTTGTCCGTATTGGCACAGCTCTAGTTGGGACGAAAGAAGGGACTCTTAATGAAGGTGAAGGATAAAATCAAAAACTTTTTCTATTTAGAAGAGGAAGAAGAATACGTAGAAGAACAGGCTGTACGCAAAGAACCAATACGCCAGCAAGCTGTGCCGCAACAACAAGCAAGACAGCAACAAGTACAGCCACCAATCGTTAATAGACCTGCTGCTGTTAAGAAGCAGTCTATGAAAGAACGTCAAAAACAAGTTGATTATCCGGCAAATGTCCCGAACCTCGTTAGTATTACACAAAAGACTTCTAAGCTCGTGTTATCAGAGCCGCGAGTCTACTCAGAGGCGCAAGATATAGCTGACAATCTAAAGAATAAGCGGGCAGTGGTTGTAAACCTGCAAAGGATTGAACGCG
The DNA here is from genome assembly GCF_007988965.1 of Rummeliibacillus stabekisii. GTDB lineage: Bacteria > Bacillota > Bacilli > Bacillales_A > Planococcaceae > Rummeliibacillus > Rummeliibacillus stabekisii. Next base: position 823,696 of record NZ_BJVD01000001.1, on the reverse strand, counting down.
ATCAGGGTATGAGAATTATCGATTTTATCAGCGGAACGATTTTTGCCCTTGGCGGAGATATTAAAAAGATCGGCAAAGATATATTCTTATGTACGCCTGATAACATGGAAGTGGACGGAAATATATCAGAATACTTATATGACGATCAATAGAGGAGAATAATTGTTCATGCTACCATTTACAATAGTGAAGGTTTTTTTTGAGTTCTATTCCATTGCATTAATTATCTATATTTTGATGTCTTGGATTCCTTCAGCGTATGAGTCAGCTGTAGGAAGATTTTTAGCTAAAATATGTGATCCTTATCTGGATTTCTTTAGAAAGTTCATACCACCAATTGGCATGATTGATGTATCACCGATTGTGGCGCTAATTGCTTTAAATTTAATTCAAACAGGCATATTTTATGTACTTAGCTATATAGTGTTTTAAAAAAGAGCCCTTTAAAAGGGCTCTCTTTTACAAGTTGCCACCACCCGAGTGTGGGGCTTTTTTGTTAGATAAGAAATTAAAAGGGAGACACTACAATGGAAGATGTATTTCAACATTTCAGGCCATCGGAGAGAGCCTTTATCGAACAAGTAATCGGGTGGAAAAAAGAAGTGGAGGATCAGTATGCGCCAAAGCTAACCGATTTTTTAGATCCACGCATGAGTCAGATTGTCCACAATATTATTGGGAAGAATGGCGATATACAAGTTTCTATGGCTGGTTTATTTGATGGAGCGGAGCGACAAAGAGCTCTCATTTATCCAGATTACTTTTTACCGTCAGAAGAAGATTTCAACCTAGTTATTTGTCAACTTAGCTATCCTTCGAAATTTGTTCATTTAAAACATCCAGATGTACTGGGCGCCTTATTATCGATTGGACTTGAGCGCTCTAAGTTTGGCGACATACGTGTGGGCTCAGAAACTGTTCAATTTGTTGTGGCCAAAGAAGTGTTTGAATATGTGAGGCTCAATCTGATTAGCGTTGGCCAAGCTAAAGTAGAAGTGGGGCAATTGCCTACGTCTGATACTTTATTGCCTCCTGATGCCGATTGGAAAGAGCAGTCAACAACAACAAGTTCTTTACGTTTAGATACTGTCATAGCTTCGGTTTATCCAATATCGCGCCAGAAAGCAGCTGCGTTCATCAATGGTGGGAAAGTAAAAGTGAATTTTGCCCTATGTGAACAAGTTTCTTTCGAATTGCAAGAATCCGATTTGATATCCATAAGAGGACTCGGCCGCTTTATCATTCAATCAATCGAAGGTAAGACAAAAAAAGATAAATACCGCATGAAAGTAGGGAAAATGGACCGAAAATCGTAATTTTCTTATAAAAATGCAGAATTTGAGTGAACTTCCAAATAGAGAAATGTATAATAATGAGTAAATGTAGTTAAGGAGAGGTGCAAATCATGCCATTATCGCCACTTGATATACATAATAAAGAATTTAGTCGCGGCTTTAGAGGATATAATGAAGATGAAGTAAATGAGTTTCTAGAACAAGTTATTAAAGATTATGAAATAGTGCTAAAAGAAAAAAAGGAGCTTGAGAATAAACTTCTTTCAAGTAACGAACAGATTGGGCACTATAACTCAATTGAAGAAACGTTGCAAAAGTCAATTGTCATTGCACAGGAAGCAGCAGAAGAAGTCCGTCGAAACTCTCAAAAAGAAGCAAAGCTAATTGTCAAAGAAGCTGAAAAAAACGCGGATCGTATAGTCAATGAAGCCCTTTCCAAAGCTCGCCGCATCGCAATGGAAATCGAAGAATTGAAAAAGCAATCAAAAGTCTTCCGCAATCGTTTCAAAATGATTGTCGAAGCTCAATTGGATTTAATTCAATCAGATGATTGGGATCATTTAATGGAATATGAAGTGGATACCGCAGAATTAGAGCATTTGGACCTGCCACAGGATTAGTACTTGACTGGAAGTGTCCATTTTAACTATAATGTCATCATATATAAAAGTAATGATGGAGAGAGTACTTTATAAGTGCCGTCTAGCGATTTAGGGATAGTGGAAGCCTAAACGAAACGCTTATAAAAGAAAATCACTCCTGAACTAGATTGTTGAAAGGGAAGTAGGCAATCTCGTCAACACCGCGTTAAGGTGTCTTAAGCGGCGCTTTTACAGCGCAACTAGGGTGGTACCGCGAGAAATCTCCTCCTCGTCCCTTTTTGGGATGAGGAGTTTTTTTATTTTAAAAATGAGTTTCAAGTAGTCAAGGAGGAATAAAAATGGATTATAAAAATACCCTGTTAATGCCAAAAACAGATTTCCCTATGCGCGGAAATCTACCAAACAATGAGCCGAAAATTCAAGATAAGTGGAAGGATATGGACATCTATACAAAAGTTCTAGAACGTACGAAGGATCGCCCAGCATTCATCTTGCATGACGGCCCTCCTTATGCAAATGGTGATATTCATATGGGCCATGCGCTCAATAAAGTATTAAAAGACATGGTAAATCGCCATCGTTCTATGACTGGGCACTATTCACCATACGTACCGGGCTGGGATACTCACGGACTTCCAATTGAGCAAGCTTTAACAAATAAAGGCGTTGACCGCAAGAAAATGACTGTAGCGGAATTCCGTGAACTTTGTAAAGAGTATGCATACGAACAAGTAGAACGCCAACGTGAACAATTTAAACGCATTGGAGTTCGCGGTGATTGGGAAAACCCATATATCACTTTGAAACCGGAATTCGAAGCGCGTCAAATTGGCGTGTTTGGCGATATGGCTAAAAAAGGCTATATCTATAAAGGATTAAAACCAGTGTATTGGTCTCCTTCAAGTGAATCTGCTTTAGCAGAAGCAGAAATCGAATATAAAGATATTAAATCTCCTTCTATTTATGTTGCTTTTGATGTTTTAGATGGAAAAGGTGTAGTAAATGCAGGGGAAAAATTCATTATTTGGACGACAACACCTTGGACGATTCCTGCGAACCTTGGTATTTCTGTAAATCCTGAATATACGTATGTAGTTGTAAAAGAGAATGGTCAAAAATACATTATTGCGAAAGGATTGCTTGAAGCGGTAGCTGAGAAGCTAGGCTGGGAAAATCCTGAAATCGATCGTGAAATCAAAGGGACGGACCTTGAAAATGTAACGGCGAAACATCCTCTATTTGATCGTGAATCACTTGTTATGCTGGGCGACCATGTAACGCTTGATGCTGGTACTGGTTGTGTTCATACAGCACCTGGCCATGGTGAAGATGACTATCAAGTCGGTAAGCGTTACGGACTGGAAACTTTATCAGTTGTAGATCATAAAGGCTGCTTAACAGAAGATGCGGGCGAGTTTGCTGGTATGTTTTACGATAAAGCCAACAAACCGATCTGCGAAAAATTGGATGAGGCTGGCGCGTTATTGAATCTTACATTCTTTGAACACTCATATCCGCACGATTGGCGTACAAAAAAACCTGTTATTTTCCGTGCTACACCACAATGGTTTGCATCTATTGATAAATTCCGTCCAGAGTTGCTTCAAGCTATCCGTGACACGAATTTTACGCCGGTATGGGGTGAAACTCGCCTGTACAACATGATTCGCGACCGCGGAGACTGGTGTATTTCACGTCAGCGTGCATGGGGCGTGCCAATTCCAGTCTTCTATGCAGAGAACGGGGAAGAAATTATCACTGAAGAAACCATCTCACACGTACAAAAATTATTCCGTGAGCATGGCTCAAATATTTGGTTCCAAAAAACAGCGAAAGAATTGCTACCAGAAGGATTCACGCATGAGGGATCGCCAAATGGAGAATTCACGAAAGAGACAGACATTATGGATGTATGGTTCGACTCTGGTTCATCTCACCAAGGTGTATTAGTTGAACGACCTGAACTACGTTATCCTGCAGATTTGTATTTAGAAGGCTCTGACCAATATCGCGGTTGGTTTAACTCTTCTCTTATCACTTCTGTAGCTATCAATGGCCATGCGCCGTACAAAGGATTGCTTTCACACGGCTTTGTACTTGATGGAGATGGAAGAAAAATGAGTAAATCGCTTGGCAATATCATTGCGCCAAGTAAAGTGATGAACCAATACGGAGCAGATATTTTACGTCTATGGGTAGCTTCTGTTGACTATACAGCAGACGTGCGTATTTCGATGGATATGCTGAAACAAGTGTCAGAAGTATATCGTAAAATCCGTAATACATTAAAGTTCTTACACGGTAATTTACACGACTTTAATCCAGAACAAGACTATGTATCGTATGAAAATTTACGTGAAGTCGATCAATATATGTACATGGAGCTACAAAAGCTGATTCAAACAGTACGTGATGCATACGATCGTTATGAATTTGCGACTGTTTATAAAGCAATCAACAACTTTGTAGCAGCAGAGCTAAGTTCATTCTATTTGGATATTGCAAAGGATGTTGTATATATCGAGGGTGCAGATGCTCAGCCTCGCCGTGCAATGCAATCCGTGATGTATGATACATTAAATGCGTTATTGAAATTATTAACGCCAATCATTCCGCATACAACAGATGAAATGTGGTCTTATCTAAGCTATGCAGATGCTGAAAGCGTCCAATTGACAGATATGCCTGATGCTGTTCAAAAAGAGAATTTCGAACAACTATCAGAAAAATGGACTTCTATTATGGCGATTCGAAACACAGTATTAAAAGCATTAGAAGAAGCTCGTAATGCGAAAACAATCGGGAAATCATTAGAAGCAAAAGTAACAGTCTTCGGTGATGTACAAACAGTTACTCTTTTACAGGATCCACAAATTAATTTTGCTCAGTTGAACATTGTATCAGAATTTGTTGTAGGCGGTGTTGTTGAAAACGCACCTGCAGATGCAGTGAAAGTTGAAAATGTTGCTGTTGTAGTCGAAAAAGCAGAAGGTGAAAAATGTGAACGCTGCTGGACGATTTCAAAAACAGTCGGTGAAAATCCTGCTCATCCAACACTTTGCTCACATTGTGCAGATGTAGTGGAGAATTACTATAGCGAAGCTGAATAATAGCAGTAAACAAAAAGCCGTTCACGAAATGTGAGCGGCTTTTTGCATTTAATCATTGTCATGAATCAAGCAATATAAGGATTTTTGACTTGAATGTATGGTGTGTTTTTCTCTTGCGTCTATTATATGATAGAATAGGTTAGATTCGGCAGTAAACGGAGGGTTTGCCATGTACAAATATTATGGTATAGCGATTTTGGTCATTATACTTGATCAGTTGTCAAAATGGAGCATTGTGGAGAATATGAAATATGGAGAGAGCATCTCGCTAATAGATCCTTATTTTGGGCTATACTCCCATCGTAATCGCGGAGCAGCATGGGGAATGCTGCAAGGACAATTTTGGTTATTTGCATTAGTCACCATTATTGTGATTTTGGGCATCATTTATTATTATCACAAAGAAGGAAAGGGAAAACCACTGTTCCAAGTGAGTTTGATGTTGCTGCTGGGCGGAGCAATTGGCAATTTTATTGACCGAGTATTCCGAGGAGAAGTAGTCGATTTCGTACATGTGATCATCCCAGTGATTAATTATGATTTCCCTATATTTAATATTGCAGATGCAGCGTTAACATTTGGTGTTATTATGCTCATACTATATATAATCTTCGAAGGAAAAATAGAAAAGAAAAAGGTGAAGTAATGTCAGTCACATATACGATAACAAATGAAATGCAAGGTGAACGTATTGATAAAGCCCTTGCATCAATTCAACAAGATTGGTCACGTACTCAAATTCAAGGTTTTGTACAAGAGGGCCTGGTAGTTGTAAACGGAAGTCCCATCAAAGCCAAATATAAAGTCCAGGAGGGTGACGAAATCACAGTAACACCGCCTGAACCTGAACCTTTAGAAATTATCGCAGAAGATCTTAATTTAGACATTGTTTATGAAGATAGTGATGTGCTAGTAGTTAACAAACCAAAAGGTATGGTCGTCCACCCTGCACCAGGACATACGACAGGGACTTTGGTGAATGGTCTGATGTACCATTGCAAAGATCTTTCAGGCATAAATGGTGTGATGCGCCCAGGAATCGTACATCGAATTGATAAAGATACGTCTGGCTTATTGATGGTGGCCAAAAATGATAAGGCGCATGAATCACTTGTTCAACAATTGGTTGATAAAACAGTAACGCGCCGATATACTGCGCTTGTACATGGACATATTCCTCATGATAAAGGTACGATTGACGCACCAATTGGACGAGATCAAAAAGACCGCCAAAAGATGGCAGTTGTCGATCAAGGAAAACACGCAGTTACACACTTCCAAGTAGCTGATCGATTTGGTGTTGACTATACGTTAATCCAATGCCGACTTGAAACTGGAAGAACACATCAAATTCGTGTGCATTTGAATTATATTGGTTACCCGTTAGTAGGCGATCCAAAATACGGACCAAAGAAAACGATTGATTTCGGCGGACAAGCGTTGCATGCAGGCATTTTAGGTTTTATTCATCCCATAACAAAAGAGTATATGGAATTCCAAGCACCGCTGCCTGAGGATTATCAAGAACTCTTGAAAGAATTAAAAAGCAACTATTGACATCGTCAATGTGAGGGCATATACTAATTGCAGTGAAAAGTTAATATTCACCTTTAAGAACAGTCCAGAGAGGCTGAAAAGGGATGCGATGAATGTGAAGTTCGTATGCAGTAACTGCTTACTTGACAATCTATCAGTATACCTATAACCTCTTGGGCCATTCGCTCAAGAGTTTTTTTATGCAAAGAATTTCAACGAAAGGAGAACCATAATGAAGAAAAAAGCAGAACTATTAGATCAAGCTGCAATGAATAGGGCGATTACCCGTATTGCACATGAAATTATTGAACGCAATGAAGGGATCGATGAATGTATCCTTGTTGGAATTAAAACGAGAGGCGCATTTTTGGCCAAACGATTAGCTGAAAAAATTAACTTAATTGAGAAAAAAGAAATTCGTTCTGGTGAATTAGACATTTCCTTATATCGCGATGATCTAACAGTTAAAACAGACAATGGCGAAGCCTTAGTGAAAGACGTTGACATAACGTATGATGTATCAAATCAAAAAGTCATCTTAGTAGATGATGTTCTATATACAGGGCGTACAGTACGAGCAGCAATGGATGCCGTGATGGATATTGGCAGACCATCACAAATCCAATTGGCGGTTTTAGTAGACCGCGGCCATAGAGAATTGCCGATACGAGCAGACTTCGTAGGTAAAAATATTCCTACGGCTAGCAATGAAAGAATTGAAGTCAACATGGTAGAAGCTGATCAAACAGACGTAGTAGCTATTTACGAATAACAGTAGTTTTCTTAGAATGTGAGGAATATTGAGATGTCAAATGCAGTATTGGATATTAACGACAAACCTTCGGGAGGACAGTTAGTTACACTTAGTTTGCAGCATATGTTTGCAATGTTTGGTTCAACTATCCTTGTCCCAACATTAACAGGCTTGTCACCAGCCATCGCTTTATTAACAAGTGGAATAGCAACAATTATATTCTTGCTTGTAACACGCTTTAAAGTACCGGCTTATCTAGGATCATCATTTGCCTTTATAGCGCCGATCCAAGTAGCATCAGCAACAGGAGACGGACCGGGTAGTGCGATGATCGGTGCAATGGCGGTAGGGCTTGTATATGGGATTGTATCCTTATTAATTTGGAAAACAGGATACAAGTGGATTATGAAATTATTGCCGCCTATCGTAGTAGCGCCTGTCATCATGGTCATTGGTTTAGGGCTTGCAGGAACTGCTGTCCATATGACGATGTACGAAACAGTGGGAGACAACAAAGAAGTGTATAGCGCAGCTTACTTTGTTATCGGTTTGATCACGCTAGCTATTTCAATCCTATGCAATAACTTCTTTAAAGGTGTTATTAGCACTATGCCGATACTTATCGGATTGATTGGCGGTTATATTGCTTCACTGATCTCAGATGCGGTGTTTAATACCCACCTCATTAACTTTAGTAAGGTAGTAGAAGCAAAATGGTTTAAAACGCCAGACTTCCTGATACCTGGAGTTGATTATGAATTCCATGTCACATCTACATTGCTGCTGGCAATGGTGCCGATTGTCATTGTGACAATCTCCGAACATATCGGGCATCAGCTTGTTTTAGGAAAAGTAGTTCACCGCAATTTTATTAAAGACCCTGGTTTAAACCGGTCCTTGCTTGGTGATGGACTAGGCACACTCATCAGTTCATTGATTGGTGGTCCACCTAAAACGACTTATGGTGAAAATATCGGTGTCCTTGTATTAACACGTATCTTCAGCGTATGGGTGATTGGTGGTGCGGCAGTATTCGCCATCCTCCTTTCATTCTCAGGTAAACTAATGGCACTTGTTGGTACGATTCCTACTCCAGTTCTTGGTGGTGTATCAATCCTGCTCTTCGGGATTATTGCTTCAAGCGGTTTGCGCATGCTTGTAGAGAATAAGATTGATTTTGATGATAAGCGTAATCTTGTGATTGCATCTGTCATCTTAATCTTAGGAATTGGCGGAGCAAAGCTAGCATTTACCAAAACGTTTTCCATTGAAGGCATGGCTCTTGCAGCAATCATTGGTGTTCTTCTAAACTTTATACTACCAGGTAAAGCTCAGCCAGATCTTGAGATGGAAAAAGAAGAGATGGAAATGAAAGAAAATTCAATTGAATAATTTGTAGCAGTACCTTTTAAGGGTTGTCCAGAGAGGCACAGAAGGGTGATTCGATACGATAAGCATGCATAAAGTATACAAGCTTATTTTGTCATATCCTTCAAAAGCCTCCTTGAAATTCCAAGGAGGCTTTTAGTTTAATACAAAACTAGGAGGCAAAATGATGAAAAACTTATTATCGATGGAGCAAGTATCAATACAACAAATTGAGGATATTTTAACACGAGCAGCTGAGCTTGAGGCAGGAGCCAAACCACAGCTTGCACAGAATGCAATGGTTGCCAACCTCTTCTTTGAACCAAGTACAAGAACAAAGGTAAGTTTTGAAATTGCCGAGCGCAAACTAGGTGCCACAGTGATACCTTTTGAATCAGGTTTCTCAAGCACACTGAAAGGTGAAACGCTTTACGATACAGTGAAAACATTAGAATCTATGGGAATCGACGCAGTTGTCATTCGCCATAACCAAGATGCTTACTATGAAGACCTGTTGCCGGGAATTAATATACCAATCATCAATGGTGGAGACGGAACCGGACAACATCCATCACAATCTCTACTCGATCTCTATACTATCTTTAAAGAGTTTGGCCGATTCAAGGGCTTAAATATCACAATAGTAGGAGACATCTCACATAGCCGCGTAGCAAAATCCAATATGATTTCACTTAAAAGATTAGGCGCAAACGTACAATTAGTTTGCCCAGAACAATGGCAAGGAGAATTCCCAGAGGCGAATAATGAATGGGGCGATCTTCATAAAACAAGTGATGTGATTATGCTGCTACGTGTCCAAAACGAACGAAATGTTACATATGAAGGATACAGCACTGAAAACTATCATCAACAATACGGCTTGACAGTAGAAAGGGAAAGTATGATGAAAAACAATGCGATTATTATGCACCCTGCTCCTTTCAACCGCGGAGTAGAAATTGATTCCGACCTAGTAGAGTGTGAACGTTCACGAATTTTCGAAGCGGTAAATAACGGAGTTTACATTCGAATGGCAATCTTAGAAACTATCTTAAAGGAGAGAAAATACAATGACAGTGTTACTTCAAAATTTGCAGTTAGTAGATAAGAACGGAAATCTTTATGCAGGGGAAATATTCGTTGAGGATGGGAAGATTGCAGCAGTCGGCGAGAAATTAAATGTGCAGGCAGATGAAATAATAGATGGGAAAGGATATATGGCATCACCTGGTTTTGTGGATGTCCACGTACATTTGAGAGAACCAGGCTTCGAACATAAGGAAACCATTGAAACAGGTTCTCTTTCAGCCGCAAAGGGTGGGTTTACGACCATTTGTGCGATGCCAAATACCAAGCCAGTTCCGGACTCAGTTGAGAATTTAGCGTTGATTAATGGATTAATTGAGCAGAGCGCGATCGTGCGTGTTCTGCCTTATGGTTCATTAACTGTTGATCAATCGGGTGATGCTCGCACAGATTTAAAGGCGCTGAAGGCACACGGAGCTGTTGCTTTTTCAGATGATGGAGTAGGCATACAAGAAGCGAGAACGATGTATGAACAAATGAAGGATGCAGCTGCTCTCAATATGACTGTAGTTGCACATTGTGAAGATAACTCATTAATTTATGATGGAGTAATGCATGAAGGTAAACGCAATTTAGAATTAGGATTGCCTGGTATTCCTTCTATTTGCGAGTCTGTCCAAATTGCACGAGATGTATTGCTTGCTGAGGCTGCAGGCGCGCATTACCATGTATGCCATGTATCCACAAAAGAATCTGTACGCGTAGTGCGGGATGCCAAAGCAGCAGGAATCCACGTAACAGCGGAAGTTTGCCCGCATCACCTACTTTTAGAAGAGATGGATATTCCAAGCGATGATGCTAACTGGAAGATGAATCCGCCACTTCGTGCTAACGAGGATTGGCTGGCTCTACATGAAGGACTACTAGACGGCACCATCGATTGTATAGCAACGGACCATGCGCCTCATACAAAAGAAGAAAAATGTTGTGGCATGGTAGGAGCTCCATTTGGAATTGTGGGCTTCGAAACAGCATTTCCTCTTTTATACACACAATTTGTGAAAACAGGAAAATGGACATTGCGCCAGTTGATTGACTGGATGACCGTAAAACCAGCTCGACTATTCAACTTGCCATATGGCACACTTGGAATCGGTGAATCAGCGGATCTAGTCTTAATTGATATCGAAAATGAGAAAACAATCGATGCAGAAGAGTTTCTGTCTAAAGGAAGAAACACCCCGTTTAACGGCTGGAAAGCAACAGGCTGGCCAATGCTTACAATGTGTGAAGGCAAAATTGTTTGGGAGGATGGATCATGCTAAAAAGAAAACTGATCTTAGAATCGGGCGAAGTTTTTGAAGGCATTGCTTTCGGCAGTGAAACAGAATCAGCTGGTGAAGTCGTGTTTACAACAGGAATGACCGGCTACCAAGAAACGATTTCAGATCCATCTTTTTGCGGACAGATTGTGACCATGACTTACCCTTTAATTGGCAACTACGGGATTAATCGAGATGACTTTGAAGCCATCTCGCCTGCAATCAAAGGTTTTGTTATCCACGAATTGGCAACAGTACCTTCAAACTTTCGCAATGAAGGAACATTGGATGAATACCTAAAAATGAAAGGCATTCCAGGTATCCAAGGGATTGATACAAGAAAACTGACACGCCTGATTCGTAAGGAAGGTGCTGTCAAAGGCTATCTTTCAAAAGCTGGAGAAGAAATCAATCTAGAGGAAATAATAGAATGGCTTAACGCTGTAAAGTTTCCAACGAATCAAGTTGCACAAGTTTCAACACAAAAGGCGTATCCATCTCCTGGTCGCGGTAAACGTGTCGTGTTAATCGATTTTGGAATGAAGCACGGGATACTGCGAGAGCTAAATAAGCGAGATTGTGATGTGATAGTTGTACCTTATAACACAAGTGCAGAAGAAATAATGACCTGTCAGCCAGATGGAATCATGCTGTCTAATGGTCCTGGAGACCCAATGGATGTTCCTGAAGCTATCGAGACGATCAAAGTACTAATCGGTAAGGTACCAATGTTCGGTATTTGCTTGGGCCATCAGCTTTTCGGACTTGCCTCTGGAGCTAAGTCATTTAAGTTGAAATTTGGTCATCGAGGTGCAAATCATCCTGTCAAAGATTTAAGGACGGGACGGACAGAACTTACATCGCAAAACCATGGATTCGCAATTGATATGGATTCACTTCAAGACACAGACTTAGAAGTAACGCATATCGCATTAAATGACGGCACATGCGAAGGGATGCGCCACAAAAAACACCCAGTATTCACCGTGCAATATCATCCAGAAGCTTCACCTGGTCCAGAAGATCCCAACCACCTGTTTGACGAATTTATCGAGCTAATGAACAACAGTACGAGAGAGGAGCAATTGCAACATGCCTAAACGCCATGACATTCAATCCATCCTAGTAATCGGTTCAGGTCCTATTATTATCGGTCAAGCTGCAGAATTTGACTATGCAGGTACACAAGCTTGCTTGGCATTAAAAGAAGAGGGGTATAAAGTAATCCTCATCAACTCCAACCCGGCAACAATAATGACGGATACAGAGATTGCTGACACTGTTTACATCGAACCTATTTCGTTAGAGTTCGTATCACGCATCCTGCGTAAAGAACGTCCAGATGCAATTCTGCCGACGCTTGGTGGGCAGACCGGTTTGAATATGGCAATTGAATTGCATAAGTCAGGCATATTAGATGAACTTAGCATAGAAATTTTAGGGACAAAGTTAGACGCAATCAACCAAGCGGAAGACCGCGATCTATTTCGCAGTCTTATGCAAGAGCTTGGTGTTCCAACGCCCGAATCAGAAATCGTACATACATTAGAAGAAGCTAACACATTTGCCAGCCGTATAGGTTATCCCATTATTGTTCGCCCCGCCTTTACATTAGGTGGTACAGGCGGCGGCATCTGCCATGATGAGCAGGAATTGAAAGAAACTGTAGCGTCAGGCCTAAAATATTCACCTGTTACACAGTGCCTGCTTGAAAAATCGATTGCAGGATACAAAGAAATTGAATATGAAGTGATGCGTGATTCAAAGGACAATGCCATCGTTGTTTGCAACATGGAAAATGTGGATCCTGTCGGCATACATACAGGAGATTCAATCGTTGTAGCACCTTCCCAAACATTATCGGACCGTGAGTACCATATGCTCCGAAATGTATCGCTGAAAATTATCCGTGCACTCGGTATTGAAGGTGGTTGCAATGTTCAGTTAGCACTAGATCCATACAGTTTCAATTACTACATTATCGAGGTTAATCCTCGAGTTTCTAGATCATCAGCTCTTGCTTCTAAAGCAACAGGATATCCTATTGCAAAACTGGCAGCAAAAATTGCAGTTGGATTAACTCTCGATGAGATGATTAATCCTGTGACAGGTAGAACATATGCGTGCTTTGAGCCAGCACTAGATTATATCGTGGCAAAAATTCCGCGCTTTCCTTTCGATAAATTTGAAACAGCTAAGCGAAACTTAGGGACTCAAATGAAAGCAACTGGAGAAGTTATGGCAATTGGTCGCACCTTTGAAGAAGCCATTTTAAAAGCTGTGCGCTCATTGGAGACAGGCCAAAAACATATAGAGTTAAAAAATGCAGATGATTTAACGGGTGAACTGATCGAAAAGCGGATAACAAAAGCAGGAGACGAGCGGTTATTCTTTATAGGTGAAGCTTTAAGACGTGGCATAACAATCGAGCAAATTCATGATTGGAGCAAGATCGATCTTTTCTTCCTTCATAAATTGAAAAATATCATTGACTATGAAAAAGTGATAAAAGATAACCCACAAAATGATGAAGTGCTCAAAAAAGCTAAAACAATAGGTTTTGCAGATGAAATAATCGCAAGGCTCTGGGGCATGACAGAGAGAGAAGTATATGATTACCGAAAAGAAAACCGTATCCTACCAGTCTATAAGATGGTAGATACGTGCGCGGCAGAGTTCGAATCAGAAACACCCTACTTCTATGGGACATACGGTTCTGAGAATGAATCAATACGGTCAATCCGTGAATCTGTCATCGTACTCGGTTCAGGACCCATCCGCATTGGACAGGGTGTGGAATTCGATTATGCAACTGTGCACTCGGTGTGGGCTATACAAGAAGCAGGATATGAAGCAATCATTATAAATTCAAACCCGGAAACCGTATCAACAGACTTTTCGGTCTCAGATAAACTATACTTTGAGCCGCTAACGATTGAGGATGTCATGCACATTATTGATCTAGAACAGCCACTAGGGGTGGTAGTCCAATTTGGGGGCCAAACGGCAATTAATCTGGCAGAGCAATTAGAAGAGAGAGGCGTGAAGATACTAGGTACCACACTCGATTCGATTGACAGAGCAGAATCACGAGACCGTTTTGAGGAAGCACTGCATGAATTAGGAATTCCTCAACCGAAAGGGAAAACAGCAACAAATTCGCATGAGGCTGTAGCCATTGCAGAGGAAATAGGGTACCCAGTCCTTGTGCGTCCATCTTATGTGCTTGGTGGTAGAGCGATGGAAATAGTGTACAACAGCAAAGAACTAAAGCATTATATGGAAAATGCTGTTGAAGCTTCACCAGAACATCCTGTATTGATTGATAGATATCTGACGGGAAGCGAGATTGAAGTAGACGCCATTTGTGACGGAGAAAACGTGCTCATTCCAGGCATCATGGAACATATTGAACGTGCTGGAGTGCATTCAGGAGATTCGATTGCCGTTTATCCGCCGCAAAACTTAGCCCAAAAGCATATTGATACATTAGTAGATTACACGACACGTTTAGCAAAAGGTTTGGGGATCAAAGGCTTAATGAATATCCAATATGTCATTTCTAAAGATGTGGTCTATGTAATTGAAGTTAACCCACGTGCATCAAGAACAGTTCCTTTCTTGAGCAAGATTACAAATATCCCTATGGCCAATGTTGCGACAAAAGCAATCCTAGGAGAGTCGATTATTGAACAAGGTTATAAAGCAGGGCTTGCACCTTTTAAAATTGGTGTGTTTGTAAAAGTGCCGGTGTTTAGCTTTGCAAAACTTCGTCGTGTCGATACCACATTAGGACCTGAAATGAAATCTACAGGCGAGGTAATGGGGAAAGACAGCACATTAGAAAAAGCGTTATATAAAGGCTTTGTAGCAGCAGGAATGAAAATGGCCGATCATGGTTCCGTCTTGATGACTGTGGCGGATAAAGATAAAGCAGAGGCGGTAGAACTGGCTGAACGATTTATGAAAGTAGGTTACTCAATCCTTGCCACACCAGGGACAGCAAAGACGCTGGAAAGTGCAGGGATTCAATCAACCGTTGTGGATAAAATCGGATCAAGCGAGAAAACGTTGCTTCATGTCATCCAAAATGGAGAGGCTCAGTTAGTCATTAATACACTGACAAAAGGAAAACAGCCTGAGCGAGACGGTTTTAGAATACGCCGTGAAGCAGTAGAAAATGGTATACCTAGCTTCACATCACTAGATACAGCAGCAGCTATTCTCCAAGTCATAGAATCTATGACTTTTACAGCAACAGCAATGCCAAAAGCAGAGTTAGAGGTGTCCTTATGATTCAACAAGAAAAAATGAAAGTCATTCATCATCGATCTATAGCAACAAATATTTACGAGCTGGTCTTGCATGGCCAGCTTGTAAATGAAATGAAAAACCCTGGACAATTTGTGCATATTCGAGTGTCAGATAGTTATGAACCTCTGCTCAGAAGGCCAATTAGCATCTGTTCAATAGACCAAGAAAACTTAGAATGTACATTGCTATATCGTGCAGGAGGAAGAGGAACGCAGCTGCTCTCTTTAAAGCAGCCAGGCGATATGGTGGACGTACTAGGACCATTAGGAAATGGATTCCCACTAGATGCCAGCAACTCTGGTGAAACGGCATTATTAATCGGGGGAGGTATCGGTGTGCCACCGCTCTATGAATTGGCATCTAGATTACAGCAAAAAGGGGTACGCACGATCCATGTCCTTGGTTTCCAGTCAATCGGTGATGTTTTTTATGAAGAACAATTTAAGGCTCTTGGTGAAACACATATTGTTACTGCGGATGGAAGCTACGGCTCAAAAGGGTTTGTAACAGATTTATTAATGCAAGAGAAACCTGAATTTGACGTTTTCTACAGTTGCGGCCCTACGCCAATGCTAAAAGCAATTGAACAAACGTATCCTGATAAATTAGGATTTCTATCTTTCGAAGAGCGTATGGGATGTGGAATTGGTGCTTGCTATGCCTGCGTGTGCGAAACAACTGACGCTGTGTCGCAAGATTATTTAAAAGTATGCAGCGATGGGCCCGTTTTTAAGAGAGGAGTTGTAGCACTATGAACCGCCTTCAAATAGAACTTCCAGGTTTATCATTGAAAAACCCGATCATTCCAGCTTCCGGGTGCTTTGGCTTTGGCCAAGAGTTTGCGAATTTATACGATTTATCAACATTAGGTGCAATTATGATTAAAGCGACGACGCTGGAGACTAGAAGAGGAAATCCTACGCCGCGTGTAGCTGAAACATCATCAGGTATGCTGAATGCTATTGGTCTTCAAAACCCTGGGTTAGAGCATGTGATGGAGCATGAACTTCCATGGCTTGAACAATTTGATGTGCCCATTATTGCGAATGTTGCTGGCACAGAAATGACCGATTATGTAGCGGTTGCAGAAAGAATATCAACCGCCAACAATGTGAAGGCGCTTGAACTAAATATCTCTTGTCCCAATGTAAAATGTGGAGGTATTCAATTCGGCACTGATGCCAAAATAGCAGGTGAGTTGACTGCAGCGGTAAAGGCTGTTTCTGAAGTCCCTGTTTATGTTAAGCTTTCACCTAATGTCACGAATATAGTTGAGATTGCCAAAGAAGTAGAGGCAAGTGGGGCAGATGGAATTACAATGATTAATACACTAGTTGGCATGCGCCTAAACCCTTCAACTGGCAAGCCTATTATTGCAAATGGTACAGGTGGACTTTCGGGCCCAGCCGTGAAGCCTGTGGCGATTCGAATGGTTTATGAAGTCAGTAAAGAAATATCGATTCCGATTATTGGCATGGGTGGCGTAACAAACGCTGAGGATGTTATTGATTTTCTATCAGCCGGAGCGAGTGCTGTCGGAGTAGGAACAGCAAACTTTGTGGACCCATTTGTTTGTCCAAAAATAATCGAAGAGCTTCCTCAAAAACTAGATGAGATAGGATACAGCAAACTAACAGATTTGATTGGAAGGAGCCATCGTTAAATGACAGATAAGCCTATTATTGCCTTAGACTTCCCAGGGGAAGAAGACGTTTTTGCCTTTTTAGAACAATATAATGAACCTCTATACGTAAAAATAGGTCTAGAACTTTTTTTACAAGAAGGTAGTTCAATCATAAAAAAAATAAAAGATTTAGGACATGAAATTTTCCTAGATTTAAAATTGCACGATATACCAAACACAGTTAAATCAGCTATGCGCGGGTTAGCAAGATTAGGTGTTGATATGGTAAATGTACATGCTGCAGGCGGTAGTGAGATGATGAAAGCAGCACTTGGGGGGTTGCAAGAAGGAACTCCAGAGGGAAAAAAGAGACCTCTACTAATCGCTGTTACACAACTTACTTCTACAACGGAAGAAGAAATGCAAAAAGAGCAAAAGATCATGACAACGCTTGAGGAATCAGTGTTGAATTATGCACTTCTAACAAAAGATGCAGGCCTTGATGGTGTTGTTTGCTCTGTTTTGGAAGCAAAGGCAATCGAAGAAGCTTGCGGCAAGGAATTTTTAAAAGTCACACCTGGTATTCGTTTAGAAGGCGGCGAAGCGCATGACCAGAAACGGATTGCCACACCAGCAGTTGCAAGAGAAAAAGGCTCGACACATATTGTCGTAGGCAGAGCGATTACGCAAAGTGTGGATTCAGTAGAAAGCTATCATACGGTTTTAGAGCAATGGGGAGGACAATAATATGACAATGACAATTCAAAAAGAAGTAGCGCAAGGTATGTTGAAGGCAGGGGCTGTTTCCATCAATCCAACCAACCTTTTTACATGGGCATCTGGAATTAAATCACCAATCTATTGTGATACGCGTCTAACCATCTCTTATCCAAACGTACGAAAGACCATTGCTAAGGGACTGGCACAGTTAATTCAGGAAAACTTCCCAGTGGCAGAAGTGGTTGCGGGGACCGCCACAGCAGGCATTCCACACGCTGCATGGGTAAGTGATCTTCTAGATTTGCCGATGGTCTATGTTCGATCGAAGCCAAAAGGGCACGGACAAGGCAATCAAACTGAAGGGAAACTACATAGAGGACAAAAAGTAGTTGTTGTGGAAGATATTATTTCTACTGGTGGTTCAAGCATTAATGCAGTAGAAGCACTTCGACGTGAAGGGGCAGAAGTCATAGGGGTTGTGTCTGTGTATTCATACATGTTGAACCGAGCAGATGAGAATTTCACAGAAGCAGGCGTACCGTACAAAAGCCTGACTAACTTTGAAACATTAGTCGAAACAGCGAAAGAGAACCAGGAAATCCAACCCTCTGATATTCCAGGACTGCTTCAATGGCATGCTGATTTAAAAGAAGGAAAGCTTTAATAGAACTAGCAATAGAAATATTGTAGTAGGCTTATGCAGACTGTAGACAAATTTAAATTTTGTTTGCAGTCTTTTTGTATTACTTATATGTGATAATTGTATTCAATCAAAAAATCTAACATTGTAAAGGCCATTACCCTTCCGTAAGTCAACTGTTCTGCATTATATATAAGTAAGATGCTTTAGAAGGAGGGGAGAATTGGACAATCAAATACAAGCGTTATTCGGATCTTTAATAAATGCAATAGGTACAACAATCGCAGCAATTGGAAACACGCCATCAATAATAAAAAGTGAAGAGGCATCAACCTCTCTTGAGTTAGTCGGAGGAACTTTACAAGCTACGGGAGGAGCTTTAGTAGCAGATAGTATCAAACAATATTCATTAGGGAAATTGGGTATACAGCTAAAAGTAATTGGTAATCTAATCACAATAATTGCCATTGTCGCAACGGCAAATGAAGAAGATAGGATAAAGTTGGAGATTCAAGAATCTCTTACTGAAGCAACTGGTGGGGGTCTTTCCTTTGTGGCGGCACTAGAAGAGGAACCAACTCCCCTTGCTTTATATGAAATATATGGTAGCTTTTTAGAAACAGTTGGATACTCCATGGTAGCTCTTGCTGGAATTAAAACACTTAGAGGAGAAGAAAGCGAAACAATCAATACAATCGGTTGGTGGATTGAGGTGATTGGCTCAGTTATTGGCTTTATAGGAGTAGCAAAAGGTATTCGCAATGAATCTGGGCAACCTGAAGCAAGTTGGTTGGAGACAGACTAGTGATTGTGTAGGTATTAATTATTATATGATGATACTGCTATTACATTGGCATAATTAATAAAAGGGAATTAGGTAGAAAAAAGAACCGCCAGCTGAGGAGCTAGACGGTTCTTTACTATTTAGTCTTTTTTCAATTTCATAACAAGCTCTTCATCTGGTGTAACAAAAATAGTTTTTTGTTCAAAGTAGATGACAAAACCAGGTTTTGAACCATTTGGCTTTTTAACATGGCGAGCTTCCGTATAATCAACAGGAACGGATGAAGACTCGCGAGCTTTACTAAAATAAGCTGATAATGTTGCCGCTTCTCTTATCGTTTCTTCATCTGGGTCGGCATCATGTATAACGACGTGAGAGCCTGGGATGTCTTTTGTATGCATCCATATTTCAGATTTTTTTGCGACTTTAAAGGTCAGGTAGTCATTTTGTTTATTATTTTTGCCAACTGAAATGCGTATACCTGTGGATGAAATAAAATCTTCCGGCATTGGTTTCGTTGGTTTTTTTCTTCGTTTGTTCGCACGCATTTTCATAAATCCTTGCTCTGCTAACTCTTCGCGGATTTCTTCAATGTCGTGAGGAGATGCTTGCTGCACTTGTTGGGACAGCATTTCAAAATACGTAATGTCATCATTTGTCTTGTCTATTTGTTCTTGAATCATAATAAGCGCATTTTTTGCTTTGTTATATCTTGTATAGTAGCTTTGCGCATTTTCAATAGGCGTTTTTCGTTCGTTTAAAGGTATAGTGACAGCTGCTTGATTTTCATCATAATAATTTTCAACGGTGATTTCTTTTGCGCCTTTATCAAAATTATAGATGTTCGCCATCAGCAACTCGCCATATAGTTGATACTGGTCCAGCCGTGTTGCCTGCTGCAAATCTTTTTGCAGTTTTTTTAGTTTTAACTTTAACTTGTTCACTTCGTTTTGCAGCCAACGTTCTAAATCGCCTGCCTGTTGTTTGACGCGATCTCGTTCAGCCCGTGCAAAGAAAACACGATCTAACAATGAGCTTAATGTATCAAATGATGTAGACTTGCCATCTAGATGTGTTAAGGCCGTTGGCGAAAAATGAATTTTACCATTAACCTCTACGTATGTAGGCTGGTCGCCACCGTGCTGGAACGATTCAATATAGGAGTTAAAGTAATCGGCGGCAGCGTCATGATTTTTCTCTATACGATATAAGAACTCCTTCGCATGAAGTGGAGAAAAGCCTGTGAAATGCTGAACTATGTCTTGTGCCGTTTTCTCCGTTCCAAAGAATGATTGTAATGCTACTGCATCCGCCTCTGTTGGATTTACTTTATCTTGCGGCGGTGGTGCAATGTAGGCTTGACCAGGAAGCACTGTACGGTAACTATTCAGGGAAGGCGGCAAGTGTTTTAAACTATCTACAATTTTGTGCGACTCTTTTTCTATTAAAATAAGATTACTGTGCCTTCCCATGATTTCTGCAATTAATTCTCTCGTGATACGATCGCCAATTTCATTTTTACTGGTAATTGTAAAGACGATGATTCGGTCGCCGTCAATTTGGCGAATAGATTCTATAATCCCGCCTTCAATATGTTTGCGTAAGAGCATGCAAAACATTGGCGGTTCAGATGGATTTTCTACTGATTGGTCCGTTAAATGGACGCGGGCGTATGATGAATGGATTGAAAATAATAGTTTATGGTTTTTGCCATTTGCCCGGATTGTTAGAATTACTTCTTGTGCATTCGGTTGATGCACTTTTGCGATGCGACCTGTCGTCAGCTTTTGTAATTCATTGGTCATCGCTAATGTAAATAAACCGTCATATGCCATATGGTATTCCTCTTTCAACACGTTTTGTTCTATCTTAACATTTTTTAAAGGCAATATGAATTTATGGAGCCTATTATGTGCTCAATTGGCCATAAAAGAAAATACAAAAAAGGGATAGCTGAAGCTTTTCTAGAATATAAATCTAGAATATAAAACTGAGGGTGCTTTTCTGAAATCAGAGAAGTGTGAGAATGAAGGGGGATTTTTTATGGCAATAGATTTTAATAAACCGGCTAATCGTTTTACATATTCTACTAGAGAAGCGGATCAAACGTGGATAGATAAAGTGAATGAAATATGTGAAGTGAAAGGTAAAAAGGTTTTAGATATTGGGTGTGGCGGAGGAATTTATACAAAAGCATTAGCCAAGATGGAGGCTGCAGAAGTTACAGGCTTAGATTTTTCAGAACAGCTATTACATACGGCAAAAGAAAACTGCAGAGACTATGCAAATATATATTTTAAATTAGGAAATGCTTTAGATACAAAATTGGCTGATGAGCAATATGATATTATTTTAGAAAGAGCAGTCATACATCATATTGATGATTTAAATGCGTGTTTTCAAGAGGGATATCGATTGCTAAAACCAGGCGGTATCTTCCTTATTCAAGACAGAACGCCAGAGGATTGTCTTCTGAAAGGCAGCGTCACTAATATAAGAGGATACTTTTTTGTGAAGTATCCAAGTTTAATCGATAAAGAAATTTCTAGAAGACACCCGAGTCATGATGTGATGCAGTTCCTTAGTGAAAATGGTTTCCATCCTATCGAAGAATATAGTTTATGGGAAACTAGAAAAGTTTATCAATACCTCGATGATTTAATGAAAGATATTAAGAATCGAACAGGACGCTCCATTCTCTATGAACTGAACGACGAACAAGTAGATGAGCTTGCGGTATACATTAAAGACCAAATCAATAGTACAACTAATAATCCCATTATTGAAAAGGATAGATGGACTATTTGGAAAGGCATTAAGTCGTAATGTTGAAAACAATTTAGGAACTCTATTAAATAAAGATTAGGGACAAAATAAGAGTAGTAGGTCCTACCTAGCAATTTATTTGAGCTTCAATAGAATAATGATAAAAAGAAGAGCCGAACAAATGTGAGATTTACTTTACAGAGTGTTCGGTTTTTTTTTGAGTTAAAACAATTATGTCTCAGCCATTAGAGGTTTTTAGAGTGATATATTATTTAAAACTTCTCTACTAGTCAATGTACGCAAGATTTATTTCTTGTGCTATACTTATTAGATAGAATGCAAAGAAGGATGTGACGGGCCTTGGTTCGAAGTATGACTGGTTTTGGCAGGGGTGTCACAACAACGGAACAATTGCAGTTGACCGTGGAAATCCGCTCGGTAAATCATCGTTTCTTGGAAATTTCAACGAGATTTCCAAAAGAGTGGACGGAAGCAGAAGTATTTGCAAAGAAGCTACTCTCCACAAAAGTAGCAAGAGGGAAACTCGATGTATCCGTAAATGTGAAAGAAATGGAACCACTTGGTCAATCGATACATATTAATTGGCCATTAGTCGATGCATATATTGAGGCGCAAGAAGAGCTTAGCAGCAAGCTTCCGCTTACAAAGCAGTGGTCTATGGCTGAGATATTAGGCTTAGAAGAAGTCGTCACGGTAAAAACAAAGGAACTGTCTAAAGAAGAGGTCTTAGCAGCCATCGAGCTTGCAACTGAAGAAGCTGCTTCTGTTCTAGTGGGAATGAGGCAAAGAGAAGGTTTAGAATTATTAGAAGCAGTTCGACGTTTAAAAGCAATGCTAGAAGCGCAGATTACGATTATACAGAAAGGATCTGCGATGGCTGTGGAAAAGTATCGTTCTAAACTCTTGGCTCGTATTCAAGAAATTTGCCAAGCTGACCATGTAGAAGAGCGTGTTCTGATGGAAGTAGCTGTATTTGCAGAAAAAGCGGATATAGCTGAAGAAATTGACCGTTTGAGCAGCCATTTAAAACAGGTGGATGAAACCTTAAGAGATGAAGCTGCAATTGGCCGAAAATTAGACTTCTTAATGCAAGAGATGAACCGGGAGATTAATACGATTGGTGCTAAAAACCAATCAGCTGAAGTAGCAAGCGCGGTTGTTGAAGCTAAGTCAATTCTTGAGAAAATGCGTGAGCAGGTCCAAAATATTGAATAGTGGCTTGGATTATTGTATGATTATTTTTTTGAAATATGAGGGAGAGTTATGAGAAAAGAACGTGGATTACTAATTGTCTTATCAGGTCCATCAGGCGTAGGCAAAGGCACTGTTCGTAAAGAACTGTTTTCACAGCCGGATACCAATTATGAATACTCGATTTCTATGACTACGCGCAAACCGCGCGAGGGTGAAGTCGATGGTGTGGATTATTTCTTTAAGAGCAAAGAAGAATTTGAAACATTAATTGAACAAGGCAGACTGCTTGAATTCGCCAATTATGTGGGGAATTATTACGGTACGCCAATTGATTATGTAAATGCTACACTTGATGCGGGCCGCGATGTGTTTCTTGAGATTGAAGTACAAGGAGCAGCGCAAATACGCGAAAAAGTGCCGGATGGCTTATTTATTTTCCTTGCGCCACCAAGCCTTTCAGAGTTGCAGGACCGCTTAGTCGGCCGTGGCACAGAAACGGAAGAAGTGATTGCAACACGCATAGCCGCTGCAAATAAAGAATTAGAAATGATGAATTTGTATGATTATGTTGTGGAAAATGATGAAGTACAATTAGCTTGTGACCGCATCAATGCGATTGTACTAGCAGAGCATTGCCGACGCGAGCGTGTGGAAAAACAATACCTAGCTATGTTGAGAGGAGAATAAACGATGTTATACCCATCTGTTGACGTTTTAAAAACGAAAATTGATTCTAAATATTCACTTGTAAGTCTTGCCGCTAAAAGAGCGCGCTCTATGCAGGAAGGAAGCCCAAATTTACTAATGAGATATGTATCTCACAAAAATGTTGGGAAAGCGCTTGAAGAAGTAGCTGCAGGCGTCTTAACAAAAGAGGAACAAGACGAAACAAAAATTTACGAAGACGAAGTATAAGCATCTATTCGGGCATCCTATGTAATTAGGATGATTGGATACATAAAATTTGTATTCCGAAACATTTTCCCGACAACCGAATGATATAGGTTGAAAATATGGCTTCTTTAATTCATACGATCTATTAACAGCCGCAGCTCCCAGGGAAAACTTTCTTTGGGGGCTTGTGTTTTGAAAGGAAGAGAAAAATGCTTTCAAATAAAAAAATCTTACTTTGTGTTACTGGCGGCATTGCCGTTTATAAAGCTGTTGCTCTTGTTAGTAAATTTACCCAGAAGGGTGCACATGTAAAAGTCATCATGACAGAATCTGCTACACGATTTGTAACGCCACTCAGCTTTCAAGTAATGTCTAAACATGATGTTTATACAGATACGTTTGATGAAAAGGATTCAAATGTGATAGCCCATATTGATTTAGCAGATTGGGCAGATCTGATCATCGTAGCGCCGGCTACAGCCAACACTATTGGTAAACTGGCAAATGGTATAGCGGATGATATGGTGACAACAACATTACTTGCAGCAACAGGGCAAGTGTGGATAGCCCCTGCTATGAATGTACATATGTATGATCATCCAGCTGTAAAGCGCAATGTAGAAACACTTACACAGGATGGTTACCAATGGATTGAACCGGATGAAGGTTATCTTGCATGTGGCTATGTTGGAAAAGGACGATTAGAAGAACCAGAGAAAATTGTTGCACTGGTAGAAAGTTATTTCATGCCAAAACACTTGCCTTTAAAAGGAAAGAAAGTAGTAGTGTCTGCAGGCCCTACACGAGAAAGAATTGACCCTGTTCGTTTTCTGACGAATTTTTCAAGCGGGAAAATGGGATATGCAATGGCGGCGGCTGCAGCGAAATTGGGAGCACAAACGATCTTGGTTTCTGGTCCTGTTTCAATAGATCCTCCAAAGGGTGTTCAAGTAGTACCAGTAGAAAGCGCTGAAGAAATGCTGCAAGCCATCCTAAAAGAGTATGATACAGCGGATATTGTTGTTAAAACTGCAGCTGTGGCAGACTATCGACCGAAAGAAACTTTTTCCCGCAAGATGAAAAAGCAGCCAGGCGATTCAACGATAGAATTAGAACGGACAACCGATATTCTTTTGACATTAGGTGAACGAAAACAGCACCAATTATTGATTGGTTTTGCAGCTGAAACGAATGATGTCATCAATTATGCTAAAGGTAAATTAGAAAAAAAGAACGCCGATTATATTGTAGCCAATGATGTATCAAAAACAGACCGCGGATTTGGGACAGATCTAAATACAGTTACGCTTGTCGGAAATAATGACTATCAAGTAAACTTCTCACAACTTCCGAAAGAAGAGCTTGCTTTAAAATTGTTTGAAACTATATTAAAAAGGCAAGGATTGTGGAATTAAAAATTACTCAAGCTTGATAGCTGTAAAATAACCATAACCGCTAATTTCAACAATAGAAAGGTAGTGGTAATAATGATATTACCCTAACATGATTGCGCAAGTAATAGTGGATGTGTCCGCATATCCTGTCGATCGGCCTTTTGATTACAAAGTGCCTGAAGAATTACAAGAGCTAGTCGAGGTTGGTTGCCGTGTAAAAGTACCATTTGGCAAAAGAAATGTTCTGGGATTTATTACAGCTTTACAAAGTGAAAGTGATGTACCGAAGGACAAGCTTAAACCCATTGCCGAACTGTTAGATATCGAGCCCATTTTAACGAATGAAATGCTAGAGCTGGCTAAATGGATGACAGACCATACGCTGTGTTATGAAATTGATGCTCTGCAGGTTATGCTCCCATCCGCATTGCGTGCGAAATATGAAAAAACAATCCTTCTAAAAGAAGATCCTACTTATTTGCCAGAGGAACTACAGCAGCTATTCGGAAATAAAACAGCCATTCCTTATAAAAAAGTAGAAAGTGCCAATCTATTAAGGGTGCTTAAATCTTGTATGAAGAATGGGTATGTAGAGCAAAAAACAGTTGTCAAACAACAAGGCAATGTGAAAGAAGTCCGCAAAGTCAAAATAGCAAGCGATTATGAGAGATTGCAAGAGATTGCTGAAAGTATCCCTCCACGAGCTAAAAAACAGCGGCAAGTCGTAGAATGGATGGCTTTGCATGTGGGAGAGGAATTTACTCCTAATGAAATATGTAAAACCGTGAGTGTGACGCCGCAGGTTGTAAATGCGGTTATTGAAAAAGGAGCGGCCACATATTTCCAAGAGGAAGTGTATCGTGATCCATTTTCAAAAGAAGTGAAGGGTTCAATTCCTCTAGCCTTAACAGATGAACAAGAAGTAGCCTTGAAAGAAATTTTACATTCTGTAAAATCACGTCAAGCAACAACCTATTTATTGCATGGCATCACAGGAAGCGGCAAGACTGAAGTATATCTGCAAGCGATCCAGGAAGCGATTAATAGGGGACAAGAAGCCATTGTATTGGTACCTGAAATATCCTTGACACCACAGATGACAGAACGCTTCAGGGCTCGCTTTGGCGATTTGGTTGCAGTAATGCACAGCGGATTGTCAAAGGGTGAAAAATATGATGAATGGCGAAAAATTGGTCGTGGAGAAGTTAAAGTAGCAGTTGGAGCAAGGTCAGCTGTTTTCGCACCTTTTACAAATTTGGGCCTGATTATTCTAGATGAAGAACATGAATCGACGTATAAACAAGAAGACACGCCTCGTTATCATGCAAGAGATATAGCAATTTGGCGCAGCGAGTATCATCATTGCCCCGTTATATTAGGAAGTGCTACCCCTTCCCTTGAATCGTTTGCGCGTGCAAAGAAAAATGTCTATACATTATTAACGCTAGAAAAAAGAGCGAAACAGCAATCTCTTCCGAAAGTGGAAGTCGTTGATATGCGAGAAGAGCTCCATAATGGCAACCGGTCTATGTTTTCAGGTGCATTAATGGAAGCAATGGAAGATCGGTTGAAGAAAAAAGAACAAATGGTATTGTTTCTGAATCGTAGAGGTTTTTCTTCTTTTGTGCTATGCCGAGATTGTGGAACAGTCGTCCAATGTAAAAATTGCGATATATCCATGACATATCACCGGTCTTCTGAAAAGCTTAAGTGTCATTACTGTGGTTATGAAGAACATGTTCCAACAGAATGTCCAGAATGCCATAGCGAACATATTCGATTCTTTGGCACAGGCACACAAAAGATAGAAGCAGAAATTTATAAACTATTTCCTGAAGCTCGTGTTCTTCGAATGGATGTCGATACAACAAGGCAAAAGGGCGCACATGAGAAGATATTAGAAGACTTTGGGAACTTAAAAGCAGACATTTTGCTTGGTACGCAAATGATTGCTAAAGGATTGGATTTTCCAAAAATCACCCTCGTCGGCGTATTAAGTGCTGATACCTCATTGAATTTACCGAACTTTCGAGCGGCAGAGCGGACTTTTCAATTGCTTACACAAGTAAGCGGACGAGCAGGACGGCATGATTTGCCTGGTGAAGTCATTGTCCAAACATACAGTCCGGAACATTACGCAGTCCAGCTGTCGAAAGAGCAACAGTATGCACCATTCTATGACCAAGAAATGATGATGCGTCATCAATTCGCTTATCCTCCTTATTATTTTGTAGCGCTTATCCAAGTTACACATGAAGATGTACTCATGGCAGCAGAATATGCAGGAAAGGCAATGGATTTTTTAAGGCTAAAACTATCCAGCCAAGTCGGGCTAATTGGGCCTACACCTGCGTCTATAAGCCGCGTCCAAAATCGATATCGTTATCAATGTTTGATAAAATATAAAATAGAACCAAACCTAACCGAAACGTTAAAACAACTGATACGGATTTATCGGACGGACTGGATTAAGAAAGGCATCCAGCTAACAGTTGATTTAGATCCTTCAGTTATTTAATAGATAGAACGGAGAAAAGAATATGGCCTTATTAGAGATTGTTAAAAACCCAGCAGAAATTTTAAAGAAAAAAGCAGCAGAAGTTACACAATTTGATAACAACCTAGCGCAGCTTTTAGATGATATGTATGAAACAATGGTAGAAAATGATGGAGTTGGAATTGCAGCACCTCAAGTGAACAAAAGTATTCAAGCGGCTGTTGTCGAGCTTGGAGAAGAACGGGATGTTCTCGAATTAATTAATCCGGTTATTGTGGCAATATCAGAAGATACGGATACGGATATTGAAGGATGCTTAAGTTTCCCTGATATATATGGCGATGTGGAACGTCCAGTATACGTAAAAGTAGAGGCGCAAGACCGAAATGGAGACTTATATGAACTAGAAGCACATGATTATGATGCTCGCGTCATCCAACATGAGGTAGACCATTTAAACGGCATTTTATTTGATCAAAAAATAACTAAAACGTATACACTTGAAGAAATCGAAGAGATGTACGCAGACGAGGAGGAAGAAGAGTGACATCGATTGTATTTATGGGAACGCCAGACTTTTCTGTTCCGATTTTGCGTATGATTCAGGAAGAAGGCTATCATATCCAAGCTGTCGTAACACAGCCAGATCGCCCAGTCGGACGCAAACGGGTCCTAACGCCTCCACCTGTAAAAAAAGCGGCTGTGGAACTTGGGTTGCCAGTCATCCAGCCTGAACGTTTAAAAGGTTCAGAAGAACTAAAGCAGATTATTGACCTACAGCCTGATTTGATTGTCACAGCAGCATTCGGGCAGCTTTTACCTAAAGAATTGCTTGAGACGCCAAGACTCGGCTGCATTAATGTCCATGCATCACTATTGCCGAAGTATCGCGGCGGTGCACCAATCCATCAAGCGGTGATAGATGGCGAAAAAGAGACAGGCGTTACAATTATGTATATGGCAGAAAAACTAGATGCTGGCGATATTATTGCAAAGCAAGCTATGCCAATAGAAGAAGACGATACAACCGGTACACTCTTTGATAAATTAAGCATTATCGGCCGTGATTTATTAAAAGATACATTGCCTTCTATCATCGAAGGGACGAATGAGCGCATTCCACAGGACGAATCGAAAGTGTCGTTTGCTCGTAATATTTCCCGTGAACAAGAACGTATTGATTGGTCACAAAGCAGTACAGCGATTTATAACCAAATCCGAGGTCTGCATCCTTGGCCGATTGCCTATACAACCCTTGATAATCAAAACGTTAAAATTTGGTGGGCTAAAAAATCGACTGCTACGCATACTGAAAAACCAGGCACTGTCATTGCGATTGGCAAAAAGTCTTTTACAGTTGCTACAGGAGAGGGTCAAGCCATTGATATATTGGACTTGCAGCCTGCGGGTAAAAAACAGATGGAAGCCGTTAATTACTTAAATGGTGTTGGTTCAAAATTGCAGATTGGGGATCTTTTTGAATGAGTAAGAGTAAGAAAAAAAGTAGTAATAATGCTATTTGGGACGGTAATGTCCGCGATGCCGCCCTTTCTATTTTGTTGGCTGTCGACCAGCAGCAAGCCTATAGCAACTTGCTGTTACACCAAACAATTGAAAAATACAAAATTGATGCTAAAGACCGCGGGCTCCTTACGGAAATAACGTATGGCACACTCCAACATAAGATGACGCTTGATTACTATTTAGAGCCATATGTAAGAGGAAAGCTAGATAATTGGGTACGTTGGCTATTGCGCTTATCTCTCTATCAAATTGTATATTTAACAAAAATACCTGATCATGCAGCCGTCAACGAAGCAGTTGAAATCGCCAAGAGGCGTGCACGACATCGAGGTGTCAGCGCAACAGTAAACGGCATTTTGCGTTCTATACTAAGAGAAGGATACCGTGATACGACACTCATCGAGGATGATGTTTTGCGATTGTCGATTGAATCCAGCCATCCTGAATGGCTTGTTCGCCGTTACATTCAAGATTATGGATTAGAAAAAGCAGGTGAAATGCTGTTTGAAAATAATATGCCACCACACCAAACGGTTCGTGTAAACACGGCGAAAGCGACTATAGAAGAAGCACTTCGCAGTTTGTGGGATGATGGATTTTCAGTCAAACGGAGTGAAGCAATACCTGAATGTCTTCATATTTTAGAAGGACAAGCAGCTCGCTCGAACGCCTTCAAAGAGGGCTTAATTACGATTCAAGATGAAAGCTCTATGCTGCCTGCATATGCGCTCGATGTTACGCCAGGCATGAAAGTATTAGACATGTGCGCGGCACCAGGTGGAAAAACAACACATATAGCTGAAAAAATGAACAATCAAGGCAAGCTTATAGCAACAGATTTACATGCACATAAAATTCGTTTGATCGATCAAAATGCAACGCGTTTAGGCTTATCCATTATTGAACCAGCAGTATTGGATGGCAGGAAAGCTGCAGAACAATTTGGTGAAGAGTCATTCGATCGCATTTTAGTAGATGCACCATGCAGTGGCCTTGGTGTCATACGCCGGAAACCGGATATAAAATATACAAAAAATGAGAGCGACCATGAGTCTTTGCAAAAAATTCAGCTGGAATTATTAAATACAGCCTATATTTTATTAAAAAAACAAGGCAAAATGGTTTACAGTACTTGTACAATTGATAAAATGGAGAACGACGAGACGGTTGCTGCATTTTTAAAAGCGCACCCAGATATGGAACTAGCGCCAATTGAAAATGTACCAGATACGTTTCCGCCATTGAAAGAGGAAGGCATGATACAGGTCTTTCCACAAGATTTAGGCAGCGATGGTTTTTTTGTCGCGGCTTTTAGAAAAAAAGGAGGATCCACAAACTAATGGATCATGAAATAAAAACAGCAAGAGTAAAAAAAGAAAAACCACAGCTACGCGAATCAATATATTCTCTATTACCAGACGAATTACAAGACTGGCTGAAAGAAAACGGTGAAAAGCCTTTTAGAGCAGCCCAAATTTTTGAATGGCTCTATGTGAAGCGCGTAAAAAGTTTTGATGAAATGACTAATCTTTCAAAAGGCTTACGTGATAAATTGCAGCAAGCATTTGCTTTTAGTACGTTAAATACACTAATCAAGCAAGAATCCAAAGACGGCACTATTAAATTCCTTTTCCAATTGCAAGATGGCTATTCCATCGAAACTGTTTTAATGGCGCATGATTACGGGAATTCAGTATGTGTAACAACCCAAGTAGGCTGCAGAATTGGCTGCTCTTTCTGTGCTTCTACATTGGGAGGATTAAAACGCCATTTACTACCTGGTGAAATTGTAGAACAAGTAGTAAAGGTACAACAAGCATTGGATGAAAAGGATCAGCGAGTTAGCTCAGTAGTCATCATGGGTATCGGTGAACCATTTGATAACTACGATGCTATGATGCAATTCTTAAAAGTGATCAACCATGAAAAAGCATTAAATATTGGCGCAAGACATATCACAGTATCAACAAGCGGCATTATTCCGAAAATCTACAAATTTGCAGACGAACAATTGCAAATTAACTTTGCACTTTCATTGCATGCGCCTAACCAAGAGCTGCGTCAGCAATTAATGCCAATTGCAAAAGCATATAAATTGCCTGAATTAATGGAGGCAGTACGTTATTATACTGAAAAAACGGGTCGTCGAATTAGTTTTGAATATGGGCTTTTTGGTAGCGTCAACGATACTGTTGCACATGCGGAAGAATTAGCAAAACTGATCAAAGGTATTAAATGCCACGTGAATTTAATCCCTGTCAATTATGTACCAGAACGCGATTATGTTAGAACACCGCGCAATAAGATCTTTGATTTTGAAAAAACATTAAAAAATCATGGTATTAACGCAACAATCCGTCGCGAACAAGGGTCGGATATTGATGCGGCTTGTGGCCAATTGCGGGCGAAGGAGAGAAAAGAAGAAACAACCCACTAATGAGGTGATCTGTAGTGAGATATACAATCGTCAGTGATATAGGAAGAAAACGAGCTTTAAATGAAGATTGTGCTGCATTCATCTCCCGCGCCGACTCATACCAGCTAGCTATTGTAGCGGATGGTATGGGTGGGCATAATGCAGGGGATGTTGCTAGCAAAATGGCTGTTAAACAATTAGAAGAGTATTTTATAGAAGCAGATGGTGCCAGTTTTGAATCTACTTCCAAAACAGAAGTTTGGTTAAAAGAAACAGTTAAAAGCATCAATAGCTCACTTTATAAGTACTCTTTAACACACGAAGGCTGCCAGGGAATGGGGACCACATTAATTGCTGTTGTCTTCAAAGACACAAATGCTGTTATTTCCCATGTTGGAGACAGCCGTGTGTATTTAATATCATCTGAGGAAGTTCGCTTAATCACAAAGGACCATTCTTACGTCAACATACTTGTTGATAATGGGGAAATTAGTGAAGAAGAAGCTAAGAGCCATCCGAAGAAAAACTATATTTTGAAATCATTAGGAACAGAATCTACTATTGAACCTGATAGTTATCAAGTTGAGATGATGGATGATACCTATATGCTGATTTGTTCGGATGGCTTAAGCAATAAACTAACAAATGAAGAGATGCAAACCATTGTGATGAATACATCAACTATAGAAGAAAAAGGTGACGAGCTCGTCCAATTAGCAAATGATTTGGGCGGAGAAGATAATATTACACTAATCCTTTTATCGCAAAGCCATGAGGAGGTGTAAGCATGCTAGCTGGAAAAAGAATTAGCGGCCGCTATAAAATATTAGAAGTAATAGGCGGCGGAGGCATGTCGAATGTCTACTTGGCTCATGATATGATTCTTGACCGAGATGTTGCTATTAAAATACTGCATTATAATTTTAATGATGAACAGGAAATGCAAAGACGGTTTCAAAGAGAGGCGCTCTCTGCTACTAGCCTTACTCATCCGAACATTGTGAGCATTTATGATGTTGGCGAGGACGGCAATATGCACTATCTGGTAATGGAATATGTGAAGGGGCAAACACTGAAACAATACATACAAAAATATGCCCCGTTAGCTGCAGCGAAAAGCGTCCAAATCATGAAACAATTAACTTCAGCAATTGCTCATGCCCATCAAAACCAAATTATCCACCGAGATATCAAACCACAAAATATTTTGATGGATGAAGAAGGTAATGTGAAGATTACAGACTTTGGTATTGCAATGGCTTTAGAAGATACTTCTTTTACACGTACCAATTCAGTTTTAGGAACTGTTCATTATTTATCACCAGAGCAGGCAAGAGGTGGTACAGCTACTAAGAAATCGGACATCTATTCTTTAGGAATCCTGTTATATGAATTATTGACAGGTCAATTGCCATTTTCCGGAGAATCAGCGGTCTCAATTGCTTTAAAACATTTGCAAACCGAAACACCTTCTGTACGGGCAATTGTGCCGGGGATCCCTCAAAGTTTAGAAAACGTGGTTTTAAAAGCAACTGCCAAAGACCCTGTGCACCGTTACCAATCAGTGTGGGAGATGGCGGAAGATTTAGAAACAGTCCTTTCTGATGAAAGAAGCCATGAAGCGAAATTTCAGACTCCAATTGATCATGATATGACAAAAGTTATTCCAATCATTAAAGAACCTGTTGAAGAAAAAGATTTGCAAAAAACAATGGCAATGCCTATCAGAGACAAGGCGATAGAAGAACCAGCACAACCAATTAAAAAGAAGCAGAAAAAGAAGAAAAGAAAATGGTTGATTCTCAGCGGATTGCTCATCGCACTTGTGCTTATTCTACTGTCATTATTGTTTATCTTTCCAGATCTGTTCAATGAAAAAAGATATCCAATTCCTGACGTTTCCAAACAGCAGACAGATGAGGCAATTACCAATTTGAAAAATGCAGGTTTCGAAATCGGTGAAAAAACCAAACAAAATTCGGACGATGTGAAACGAAACCATATTATTATGACCTCCCCAGGTCCAGATAATGAAAGAGCAAAGGGAACGAAAATTGATCTTGTCATTAGTAAAGGGCCCAAAAAAGTGGAGATCTCAAACTATACGGGAAAAGACGTTGACCAAGTGAAGGACCTTCTGGAAAGACAAGGTTTTAAAGATGTTGAGGTTGAGGAGGACTATTCAGACGAAACGGAAGGTATCATTATCAAGCAATCGATTGATGAAGGCAAGAAAGTGGTGCCAGGTGATACGTCCATTAAACTGATTGTCAGCAAAGGGCAGGAACAAGAACATGTTTCAAATCTCGTCGGCTATGACGAAGAGGCTCTTAATACCTATGCTAAAAGCTCTGGATTCCACATTCATATTGGCAGCGAAAAATACTCAGATGATGTTCCTAAGGGTCAAGTAATTTCACAATCTCCATCAGCAGGTGAAGCGTTAGCTGTCGGTAGTACGATTGAAGTAGTTTTATCTAAGGGACCTGAAGAAAAGCCTGTAAAAACATACGTAAAAACAGTGAACATCCCTTATGAAAAAGAGAGTGAAGGCGAGCCGCAACAAGTACGTATCTATATTCAAGATAAAACGCATAAAATAAATGATGTTTACCAAGAATTTCAATTGTTCTCCTCTCAGGAAAAACGATTGCAATTTGAAGTTGAAAAAGGCCAGCAAGCACGATACAGAATCATACGAGATGATAAAGTAATTATAGATGAAACGGTTTCTTATGATGATTTGTCATAATATTGGATAGCATAAATGAGATGAATTAGGAGGTATGGTATGCCAAATGGCCAAATACGAAAAGCATTAAGTGGTTTTTATTATGTGAAGGATGGAGAGAAGCAAATTCAATGCCGCGGACGAGGCGTTTTCCGCAATAAAGGGATTACGCCGCTTGTGGGTGATCACGTTGAATATGAGGTAGAGGGCAACAATGATGGCACAATTACAGCAATTGATCCCCGGAAAAATGAACTTGTCCGTCCGCCGATTGCGAATATAGATCAGGCTATTCTCGTTTTCTCAACGACAGAACCGGCATTTAATTCGCTTCTGCTCGACCGTTTCTTAGTGGTGTTGGAATCGTTCCACATCCATCCTATCATCTGTCTAACTAAGACGGATTTGTTATCGATAGAAGAAAAAGAAAACATAGCATCATATGAGCAGGATTACAAAAATATAGGTTACACCATCTTGGAAACCTATAAAGAAGATCCAGAATTACTAAGTAAAATGGCTCCATTGCTGCAAGGAAAAACCACAGTTTTAGCTGGACAATCTGGTGTTGGAAAATCAACCCTGCTTAATTCGATCATGCCAGCACTTGGTCTAAAGACAGGCATCATTTCAGAAGCCCTTGGCCGAGGAAAACATACAACGCGGCATGTAGAATTAATTGAGATTGCGGGAGGCCTTATCGCAGATACTCCGGGATTTAGCTCTTTTGATTTTGATGAGATTGAAAAGGAAGAATTAACTCGTTGTTTTCCTGAATTGGATGAACTATCAGAACGATGCAAGTTTCGTGGGTGCCTGCATTTAAAAGAGCCAAAATGTGCTGTGAAAGAGGCGTATGAATCTGGCAGTATTAAAAGTTATCGCTATGAACACTATTTGCAATTTTTACAAGAAATCATGGACAGAAAGCCGAGGTACTAGTAATGATTAAAATCGCACCATCTATTTTAGCAGCTGATTTTTCAAAATTGGCTGAAGAAGTAAAAGCCGTAGAAGAAGCAGGAGCTAAATTAATTCATATCGATGTTATGGATGGCCATTTTGTTCCTAATATCACGATGGGTCCCATTGTAGTTGACGCGTTGCGCCCTGTAACAAATCTGCCATTAGATGTTCACTTAATGATTGAAAATCCTGATCAGTATATAGAAGAGTTCGTAAAAGCAGGTGCGGACTATATTACTGTACATGTGGAAGCATGCAGACATTTGCATCGCACGATTCAGCTAATCCGTTCACTTGGTGCAAAACCAGGAGTTGTATTAAACCCTCATACACCAGTTGAAACCATTAAACATGTCTTAGAAGACATAGACTTAGTACTGCTCATGACAGTAAATCCAGGTTTTGGCGGACAAAAGTTTATCCATTCTGTCGTTCCGAAGATTGAAACATTATCAGGTATGATTAAAGAAAAGAACTTGAATGTGGAAATTGAAATTGACGGCGGTATTAATGCAGAAACGATTAAACCTTGCGCTCAAGCAGGCGCCAGCATTTTTGTTGCTGGTTCAGCCATATACGGACAAGAAGACCGTAAGGCTGCATTGCAAAGCATTTTAACAGCAGGAGAAGAAGCGATCAAATGACAACTGTCGTTATTTGTGCTGGCGGACCGAAGGAGGAAATCGTTACAGGCGATTTCCTCCTTTCGTTTAAAAATGCGGTATTTATTGGAGCCGATCACGGTACCATAACATTGATGGATCATGGGATTATGCCAGACCTGGCTATAGGAGATTTTGATTCGCTTACAGAGAGTGAATGGTCTAGGATACAAGAGCGCGTATCAGGCATTGAACATCATCCACCGCAGAAAAATGAAACGGATACGGAGCTTGCCGTTATCAGAGCTTTGGCATACAAGCCGGAAAAAATTATATTAATTGGAGCAACAGGTGGAAGATTAGACCATTTTGAGGCAAATATGCGAATGATCTATCGATTACAAGAAATGCATCCATCTATTGAATTTAAAATTATAAATAAAATGAATTCTTTGCAATTTTTTCAGCCTGGCGAACATAAGATAGTAGCAGATTCCTATTTCAAGTATATATCCTTTTTTGCGTATGGTAGCAATGTCTTAAATGTTACTTTGAAAAACATGCTGTACGAAACAACGGATGAAATCATTGATTTAGGGACGACTCGTTTTACGAGTAACGAAATAGTGGGTGAATATGCGTCTATTTCTTTCACACATGGCATATGTTTAATGATAAGAAGTACAGATGATAAGGAGTGACCAGTTGAAAGTATACACATTTCAATTACCAAAAGTAGTGAGTAACTTTGCACGTTTTTGTTTGCAAATGGTATCTAATGATTCGGCAGGGCCTAAAAAAACTGCAACAGCCTCGAAAAAGAAAAAAGGGAAAGAAAAAACGCCAAGTTGAGAAAATCAACTTGGCGTTTTAATGTTAAAATTAAACGCGTTCAACTTTACCTGATTTAAGTGCACGAGCTGAAACCCATACACGTTTCGGTTTACCGTCTACTAAGATACGAACTTTTTGTAGGTTAGCTCCCCAAGTACGTTTGTTAGCGTTCATTGCGTGAGAACGATTGTTACCAGATACTGCTTTACGTCCAGTAATCACACATTTTTTTGGCATATTAATTCCCTCCTCATAAAGAAGTTGAAAAATTTATGATTTCACTTCGGTATTTCACATACTTTAATAATTTAACACACACTTTTCGCCATTGCAACTGATTTTGACCCTCTTTCAAGAAAAAAGCCTTTACACTTAAAATCATTTAAACATTCTTGTGAAAAATATTGAAAATAACAAAATCGCTTTACCTGTTGCTCATTTCTATCTGTCTATAGTTAAATGTAGTTTTATAGTACAAATGCAAAAAACTATTGTATAATGTGCAAAGAGTCTAGATAATGTTGTCCTTTGCAAAGAATTGATAGTACAATAAGAGATAGTCGAAAAATCAGGAGGAGTTATTATGTCAGTAGAATTGAAAAATGAATTCGGTCGAATTGATATCTCTAATGATGTAGTTGCACAGATTGCAGGGGGTGCAGCAATTGAATGTTACGGCATTGTCGGCATGGCTAGTAAACATCAAATACGCGATGGTTTAACAGATATACTTCGCAAAGAAAATTTTGCAAAAGGCGTGATCGTTCGCCAAGATGGCGAAGATATACATATAGACATGTATGTCATTATCAGTTATGGAACAAAAATTTCTGAGGTTGCATATCAAGTCCAATCCAAAGTAAAATATACACTCGATCAAACACTGGGAATGAGTGTTCATTCTGTAAATATTTTCGTGCAAGGTGTTCGTGTGGCGAACGTGTAAGAGGAGGAACTAAAAACTTATGAAGTCATTAGACGGGATCAAATTTGCGGAAATGGTGGAGGCAGGCTCCCGCCATTTATCTCAAAATGCAGAGTATGTTGATTCGCTAAATGTATTTCCTGTGCCAGATGGCGATACAGGAACAAATATGAATTTATCGATGACGTCTGGCGCCAAAGAAACGGCTGCTCATAAAACAGAAAACATCGGTAATACAGCACAAGCCTTATCTAAAGGTTTATTGATGGGGGCACGCGGTAATTCCGGCGTCATACTTTCTCAATTATTCCGCGGTTTTGGAAAAGCAGTAGAAAAAGAAGATACATTGGATTCAATAAAATTTGCTCAAGCGCTAAAGCATGGTGTTGACACAGCTTATAAAGCTGTTATGAAACCTGTAGAAGGTACTATTTTGACTGTTGCGCGCGTTGCTGCTGAAAAAGCTGTAGAAGTCGCTGAACATGAACAAGACATTCGTGTTGTGATGGAAGAAACGTTAACAGCGGCAAAGGAAGCGCTTGCCCAAACTCCTGAAATGCTACCTGTTCTAAAAGAAGTAGGCGTAGTAGATAGTGGTGGACAAGGTTTAGTTTTTGTTTATGAAGGATTTACAGCAGTATTAAAGGGTGAGGAAATTCCTACTGCTACCGTTGTGGAATCACTTGATGATTTAGTCAACGCAGAGCATCACAAGGCGCAAGATTTCATGGACACTTCAGAGATTGTATATGGCTATTGCACAGAGTTCATGGTGCGGTTTGAAGAAGGAAAGAAACCATTTGATGAGGAATCTTTCCGAAATGATATGAGCAAATTCGGTGATTCATTACTTGTTATTTCAGATGATGAAGTCGTAAAAATCCATGTGCATTCCGAAACGCCAGGAGAAGTAATCTCCTATGGCCATCAATATGGAAGCTTGGTCAAAATAAAAGTAGATAATATGCGTCTACAACATACAGCTATTGTTGGTGAAGACCATCCACAAGGAGATACAAAAAAAGCGGCAGAAAAAGAAGTGAAGAAGCATCCTTATGCGATTGTTACAGTGGCAATGGGCGAAGGTGTGGCAAGACTTCTTGAAAGCATTGGAGCATCCTATGTCATAGAAGGTGGACAAACAATGAACCCTTCTACAGAAGATATCGTAAATGCTGTTAAAAAAGTTGGCGCTGAAAAAGTGTTAATCTTGCCGAATAACAAAAATATTGTCATGGCAGCAGAACAAGCTGCAGAACTGTTAGACATTGAGGCAGCAGTTGTGCCGACTAAGACAATTCCACAAGGTTTGGCGGCGGTTCTTGCTTTCAATCCTGACCAAACAGTTGAAGAAAATAAAAAACATATGGCAAATGCAAGTACGAATGTTAAGTCTGGACAAATTACTTTTGCTGTCCGCGATACGACAATTGATGGCATTGAAATTCATAAAGATGATTTTATGGCCATTAATGAAGGCAGCATTATTCAAGCAACCCCTTCTTTGAAAGTAGCATCAGAGCTTCTGCTTAGCGATATGATTGATGAGGAATCTGAAATCGTAACCGTGCTTTATGGTGAAGACATTCAAAAAGAAACAGCAGACGAATTAGTACATTTCATTGAAGAAAAATATCCTGATGTAGAAGTAGAAGTTCATAACGGCAAACAGCCGCTATATCCTTATATCTTCTCAGTAGAATAAGAAAATAAGACGAAGAACAGCTAAGATGATCGCTTAGCTGTTTTTCTTATGGTGAAACAAAAAAGTTTGGTTAAACGCTAGTATTCGTGTAAAATTGAGATAAAGTTAAACTTAACGCACTAGGGGTTATATGTCTCTTTATGCGAGATTAGTAGGAACAAGGAATCTTACGGACAACTATTCATTTAAGCTTAGATGGGAAAGTATCGTCCGGTAATAATATTGGATAAAACATTCATAAAAATTGGGGAGAAATGATATGAAATATACATCTGTGTTCGATATTATCGGTCCTGTTATGATTGGACCATCATCATCTCATACTGCTGGCGCTGCTCGCATCGGCCGAGTTGCAAGAGATTTATTTGGACGCCTTCCAAAATGGGCAAAGATTCATTTATATGGCTCATTTGCGGAGACATATAAAGGACATGGAACAGACGTAGCGATCATTGGTGGATTGCTAGATTACGAGACATACGATGAACGCATTAAAACAGCATTCCAAGACGCAAAGAATGCCGGTTTGGAATTTGAATTTATACCTGAAACAGATCATACCGAACATCCAAATACAGCCCGGATTGTAATAGGAGATGACGAAACAGAAATGTCAATCGTCGGTATTTCAATCGGTGGTGGTACAATTGAGATAACAGAACTTAATGGATTCCCGCTTCGATTGTCTGGAGGCATGCCTGCTATTTTAGTTGTGCATAATGACCGTGCAGGCTGTATTGCAAATGTGGCGAAATGCCTTGCAGAATATGATATTAACATTGGCCATATGGAAGTATCTCGTAAGGAGAGAGGAAATATGGCGTTAATGGTCATTGAAATTGATCAAAATATTGACCAATCTATAATGGAAGAAATCGAACTTCTACCAAATATCACCAAGGTGACACGCATAAAAAAATAGGAGGAAAAAAAGATGGAAGTCTTATTTCATAATGTAAGAGAATTAGTTGAACGCGCTGAAAATGAAAATAAGCTTATTTCAGAGATCATGATAGAACAAGAGATGTTAATGTCTGAAAGAAGCAGAGAAGAAATTATTGCCCAAATGGAAAATAATTTAAAAGTAATGGAAGAAGCACTTGAGAAGGGTTTAAAAGGCGTAAAGTCTGTTACAGGTTTGACAGGTGGGGATGCCGTTCTTATGCAAAATTATATTCAATCAGGCAAAGGTCTATCAGGGGATATCTTGCTAGATGCTGTTAGCAAAGCTGTAGCGACAAATGAAGTTAATGCAGCAATGGGGACAATATGCGCTACACCAACAGCGGGATCTGCAGGCGTAGTTCCAGGTACGCTTTTTGCTGTGAAGAATAAATTAAATCCAACAAAAGAACAAATGGTACGCTATTTGTTCACATCAGGTGCATTTGGTTTTGTGGTTGCTAATAATGCTTCTATTTCTGGTGCAGCGGGCGGTTGCCAAGCAGAAGTTGGCTCAGCTGCAGCGATGGCAGCAGCTGCGATTGTTGAAATGGCTGGCGGTACACCTGCACAAAGTTCGCATGCTTTCGCTATTTCCTTGAAAAATATGCTCGGCCTTGTTTGTGACCCTGTTGCAGGACTTGTAGAAGTACCATGTGTGAAGCGTAATGCCATGGGTGCAGCCAATGCAATGGTTGCTGCAGATATGGCTCTAGCGGGCATTACTAGCCGAATTCCAACAGATGAAGTCATTGGTGCCATGTACCGTATTGGTCAAACAATGCCTACTGCACTAAAAGAAACTGCGCAAGGCGGTTTAGCTGCTACACCAACCGGCAAAGCGCTACAAGCAAAAATTTTCGGTGGAGCTGTTTTAGAACGTGGCTAATCTGTTCAGCCCTGTAACAGAGCTGAAAGGTGTGGGTAAAGCTTCTGCTGAAGCATTGCAGGCAATGGGCATTGAAACAGTCGAGCATCTCATTTGGACATTTCCATATCGCCATGAAGATTTTCGCTTAAAAGATATAGCAGAAACGCCTCACAATGAGCGCGTTACTGTAGAAGGGCGCATTGAAAGCGAACCAGCTGTACTTTATCTAGGGAAAAATAAGTCTAGAATGCAGCTGCAAGCTTTAGTGGGTCGCCACCTAATTAAACTAGTATTTTTTAATCAAAACTACTTGCGGACTAAATTGTCGCCGGGCATGGTTGTGACAGTTACAGGGAAATGGGATCGTGGAAGACAAGTCATCAATGTGAGCAACATTACATTTGGTCCGAAAACAGATCAAGCGGATTTCGAACCAGTTTACAGTTTGAAAGGAAAGCTGTCACAGAAAAAGTTCAGACAATTTATGAGGCAGGCATTGGATGATGCCAAAGCGGATCTTCCGGAAACATTACCTGCAAGCATACGTAAGGAGTATAAATTGCTAAATTTGCCGGATGCTTTGGAAGGTGTCCATTTTCCGCAAGATGCTGCTCATGCGAAACAAGCTAGGCGAAGATTTGTTTATGAAGAACTGCTACTTTTCCAAATGAAAATTCAAGCACTCAGAAAAACAAGAAAGCAACAAGAACATGGCATAGAGATCCATTATGATTTAAAAAAAGTACGTCAATTCATCCAATCGCTGCCTTACGAACTGACTCAGGCGCAGAAAAAAGTGGTGAACGAAATCTCTCGTGATTTGTTGATTCCTGAACGTATGAATAGGCTCCTTCAAGGAGATGTTGGGTCTGGGAAAACAGTCGTTTCAGCTATTGCACTTTATTCTGCTGTCACAGCAGGCTTTCAGGGTGCCCTAATGGCGCCCACAGAAATTTTAGCTGAACAGCATGCTGCTTCACTTGATGAATGGCTAAGGCCGTTCGGCGTAGAAGTTGCTCTCTTGTCAGGCTCCATCAAGCAAAAAGCAAGGAAAGAGCTATTACAGAGATTAAAACAAGGCGAAGTTGATATATTAATAGGGACCCATGCGCTTATCCAGCCAGATGTAATGTTCAAACGATTAGGCTTAGTCATTACAGATGAACAGCACAGATTTGGTGTGGAACAAAGAAGGATATTGCGTGAAAAAGGGGAAAATCCTGACGTTCTTTTCATGACAGCAACACCCATTCCTCGTACTCTTTCAATCACAGCATTTGGAGAGATGGATGTATCCATTATCGATGAAATGCCTGCTGGTAGGAAAAAGATTGAAACCAGTTGGGTAAAACATGAACAATTTGGACAGGTCCTCCTACAAATGGAGCAAGAGCTCTCTCAAGGCCGTCAAGCATACGTGATTTGCCCGCTCATTGAAGAGTCCGACAAACTAGATGTTCAAAATGCAGTTGATGTGTATCAACAATTAATTACTTTATTTAATGGTAAATATAAGGTTGGCTTGATGCATGGCAGATTGCCTGCTCAAGAAAAAGATGCTGTCATGCGAGCATATAGTGACGGAGAACTGGATGTATTGGTGTCAACGACAGTTGTAGAGGTTGGAGTCAATGTCCCGAACGCCACTTTTATGGTGATTTATGATGCAGAGCGCTTTGGTTTAGCTCAGCTTCATCAATTGAGGGGGCGTGTCGGACGAAGTGATTTTCAGTCTTATTGTGTATTAATTGCCGATCCTAAAAGTGAGGAAGGAAAAGTTCGAATGCATTCAATGACAGAAACGAATGATGGCTTCCAATTGGCAGAAAAAGATTTAGAACTTCGTGGTCCTGGCGATTTCTTTGGAAAAAAACAAAGCGGTTTGCCAGAATTTAAGATGGCGGATTTAGTCCACGACTACAGAGCATTAGAGACTGCGCGGCAAGATGCAATACAACTAATTAATTCTACTGATTTTTGGCAAGATGATGAATATGGCCCGTTGCGAGAGCGTCTACGGGTGTCTGGAGCGCTAGATGGAGA
Source organism: Rummeliibacillus stabekisii (assembly GCF_007988965.1). Lineage (GTDB taxonomy): Bacteria > Bacillota > Bacilli > Bacillales_A > Planococcaceae > Rummeliibacillus > Rummeliibacillus stabekisii. Next base: position 780,276 of record NZ_BJVD01000001.1, on the reverse strand, counting down.
GAGAATTGATTAAAAGGATGCAAGGTGGAGTGAAAACAACACTTGCATTCTTTTTTTTATATTTATATACTGATATTAGTACCAAGTGCTAATATTAAGGGGCGACGAAGAATAATATGAAGTACTCCAAGAAAGAACGACAATTATTATTGCAGCAAACCATAACAGACAACCCTTTCATCACAGATGAACAGCTAGCCTCAAAGTTTCATGTAAGCGTTCAAACAATAAGATTGGATCGTATGGAGTTGTCTATCCCTGAATTGCGCGAACGGATTAAAGATGTCGCAGCAAACAATTTTGAAAGTGAAGTAAAGTCCCTGCCGATCGATGAAGTTGTCGGCGACATCATTGATATTGAATTAGATGAAAGAGCCCTATCGATTTTTGATGTGGGAGAAGAACACGTATTTCAACGGAACCGCATTGCAAGGGGGCATCATTTATTCGCGCAAGCCAATTCATTGGCTGTTGCCGTGATTGATGATGATTTAGCTCTCACCGCACATTCTGATATATATTTTTTAAAGCCGGTAAAAGCAGGGCAACGCGTTATTTCAAAAGCTGTGGTCACAAGCAATGACAAAGAACGAAAACGAACGTTTGTGACAGTAACATCAACAGTTGATGGAAACACAGTTTTTACTGGGAAATTTGAAATGTACCGCACGAAAGGCAGTGAACATAAATGAAGTTAGCCGTAGACGGCATGGGCGGAGATCATGCGCCTAAAGCGATAATAGAAGGCGTATTTCAGGCGCTTGAATCGTCACAGGATTTAGAGGTTTTACTATATGGCCATCAAGAGAAGATGCAGCCGTATCTAAAGGAACATCCTCGTCTGAAGGTAATCCATTGTGAAGACATCATTGAAGGTACGGATGAACCTGTAAGAGCAGTACGCCGCAAAAAAGATGCTTCCATGGTTAAAATGGCACAAGCAGTTACGGATGGGGAAGCAGATGCTTGCATTTCTGCCGGTAACACCGGTGCATTGATGGCTGCGGGATTATTTATTGTACATCGCATTGATGGCATAGACCGTCCTGCTTTATCTACAACATTGCCAACGCTTGACGGTAGTGGTTTTGATATGCTCGATCTAGGGTCCAATGCTGATGCAAAACCTGAAAACCTTGTACAGTACGCAATAATGGGTAGCATCTATGCCAAAAAAGTCAGAGGCATTGAAAATCCAACAGTTGGTTTATTGAACATTGGTACAGAGGATAAAAAAGGTAATGATCTGGCTAAGCATGCGTTCCCTCTGTTAAAAGAAGCACCAATCAACTTCATTGGCAACGTAGAAGCGCGTGAATTGCTTAATCATGCAGCAGATGTAGTAGTAACAGATGGATTTACAGGTAATATGGTTTTAAAAACGATTGAAGGTACAGCTGGCAATGTCTTTAGTATGCTGAAAGAAGCGTTTATGGTTTCCGCGAAAACAAAAGTAGCAGCATTGCTAATGAAAGATAAATTAAAAGACTTAAAGAGCAAAATGGATTACACCGAATATGGGGGTGCTGCATTATTTGGCCTTAAAGCACCTGTCATAAAAGCTCATGGGTCATCTAATGCACAAGCATTCGCGAGCGCGATACGTCAAGCTCGTCAAATGGTTGAATATAACGTTAGTAAAACAATTGATGAAACAATAACAACAAACGATTAAAAATGAAAGACAAGGGGAGAAAAATATGGTGAAAGTTGCTTTTGTTTTTCCAGGACAAGGCTCTCAAGTTGTAGGAATGGGACAAGAATTCCTTGCAGACAACGAGTCTGAAAATTATTATAAGCAAGCCGACCAATTATTAGGTTTCGAGCTATCCAAACTAATGCTAGAAGGCCCAAAAGAAGATCTCACATTAACATATCATGCTCAGCCTGCATTATTAACAACTGGCGTTATGATTGCTGATCTATTGAAAAAAGAAGGCATACATCCCTCTTATACAGCAGGCCATAGCTTAGGTGAATATGCGGCCTTAGTGACTTCTGATGTGATGTCATTTAAAGATGGTGTGCAAGCAGTACATAAACGCGGCGTATACATGAATGAGGCTGTACCCGCTGGAGAAGGGGCTATGGCGGCCATTTTAGGTCTTGATCGGTCAGCGTTAAAAGAAGTAACGGATGAAGTCTCACGAAATGGTGAGTTAGTGCAGTTAGCAAATTTAAACTGCCCAGGACAAATCGTGATTTCTGGAACAGCTAAAGGCGTGGAAGAAGCTTCTTTGAAAGCGAAAGAAGCAGGTGCGAAACGTGCTATTCCGTTAGTAGTGAGTGGTCCGTTCCATTCCGAATTAATGCGCCCGGCATCAGGTGAATTGAAAGAAATGTTGGCAAGCATCGAAATGCAAGATGCAAAAATCCCTGTCATTGCTAATGTCACTGCACAACCTGTAACGAAGAAGCAAGACATTCAATCATTGTTAGTAGAACAACTATACAGTCCTGTTCTGTGGGAAGATTCTGTACGCACATTACTAGAGGCAGGTGTAGATGTCTTTATTGAATGCGGACCTGGCAAGGTATTAAGTGGTCTTATTAAAAAGGTTGATCGCAAAGTGAAAACATACTGTGTATATGACTTGGCAACGTTAGAGCAAGTTGTAGAAGCTGCGAAGGAGTGGTAGAAATGGCTAATTTAACAGATCAAGTTGCAATTGTCACTGGAGCCTCAAGAGGCATTGGACGTTCGATTGCCCTATATCTAGCAAAACTTGGAGCAAAAGTAGTTGTCAACTATAGCGGTAGCAAAGAGAAAGCAGAAGCAGTTGCGAATGAGATCCAAGAAAATGGTGGTACAGCTATAGCAGTACAAGCCAATGTGGCCAATAGTGACGATGTTTCAGCTCTTATGAAAGAAACCATTGATGCATTTGGAAGAATCGACATACTAGTTAATAATGCAGGCATTACGCGCGACAATTTACTTATGCGCATGAAAGAAGACGATTGGGATGCCGTAATGAATACCAATTTAAAAGGCGTCTTCCTTTGCACTAAGGCTGTTTCTCGCCAAATGATGAAACAACGTGCTGGTCGTATTGTCAATATCGCCTCTATCGTTGGTGTTTCCGGCAATGCAGGACAAGCAAATTATGTTGCTGCAAAAGCTGGCGTTATAGGTCTGACTAAGACTTCGGCTAAAGAATTGGCTGCACGTAATATTTATGTCAATGCTGTAGCGCCTGGTTTTATTGACACAGAGATGACAGAAGAATTGCCTGAGGATATTAAAGAACAAATGCTTGGTCAAATTCCGTTAGCTAAGCTAGGTAATCCAGAAGATGTAGCGAAAGTGGTTGCATTCTTGGCGTCCGATGATGCAAGCTATATGACTGGTCAAACTTTGCATGTAGATGGCGGAATGGTCATGTAACTTTAACTATTAATAATTTGATGTTTTTTGTATAATCATTGAGGGGAGGTGAACAATTTGGCAACAGTAATTGAACGTGTAACTAAAGTAGTAGTTGACCGTCTAGGTGTTGATGAAAGCGAAGTGAAGCCAGAAGCTTCTTTCCGCGACGATCTAGGTGCGGATTCACTAGACGTAGTTGAGTTAGTAATGGAATTTGAAGAAGAGTTTGATATGCAAATTGATGATGAGGACGCTGAAAAAATCGGCACTGTAGGCGATGCAGTAAGCTTTATCGAAAGCAAATTAGGCTAATTTTAAGTTTTTAAACACATACTATACTTGAAACTTCCCTTGCAGTATTCTTGCAGGGGAAGTTATATTTTTATCTAGGATTATTCAGCAGCGAAGTACATGCCTTGATTTGTAAGGAAACCTATGACAAGATGAGGGACTACTGATTGCTAATCACTGCCGGAATAACATTGCTAGTGGAGAATCAACTCAGCGCAGCTTTCCTATAATACTTTGCAGATTAGAAAAGAAAAAGGTAAAATAGAGGTGTATGAAATGGAAAATAAGAAGGTTGATAAAAAATGAAAATACAGGGACTCTCACAGAAAAATGGAGCAATTTCTGAACAATCACGTTTAAAATTTGCTCAATTACAAAAACAATTAGACGTGCATTTTGAGAATGCGAATTTATTGTATAACGCATTTACACATTCATCATTTGTAAATGAGCATCGTAGAAAGCTGTTTGAAGATAACGAACGCCTTGAATTTTTAGGAGACGCCGTGCTAGAGCTAACTGTTTCTAAATTTTTATTTCTAAAATTCCCAAAAATGAGTGAGGGTGAGCTGACGAAATTACGTGCAGCTATAGTTTGTGAATCTTCTCTTGTTATGTTTGCCAATGAATTAAATTTTGGCGAATTTGTACTGTTGGGTAAAGGAGAAGAGATCACAGGGGGCCGAGAACGCCCAGCATTGCTAGCAGATTGCTTTGAAGCTTTCGTAGGCGCATTATATTTAGATCAAGGATTAGAAACAGTTGTAACATTTTTAGACAAAGTTGTGTTCCCTAAAGTGGAGCTCGGTGCTTTTTCACATGTGATGGATTTCAAAAGCCAATTGCAAGAATTAATTCAACAAAATAACTCAGGTACTGTGCAATACGAGATTATAAAAGAAAACGGTCCTGCACATAATCGTACATTTGAGTCAAAAGTTTTGTTGAATGACAAAGAGCTTGGCGTTGGTCATGGCAAATCAAAAAAAGAAGCAGAACAAAAAGCTGCTGAACATGCTATACGTGCATTTAAAGCCCAGTTAGCGAATGATCAGGAGGGTTAATTTTGTTTTTAAAACGACTTGAAGTGATTGGTTTTAAGTCATTTGCTGATCGAGTAGGAATAGATTTCGTACCTGGGGTAACAGCAGTAGTTGGGCCTAACGGTAGTGGGAAGAGCAATGTAACAGACGCTATTCGATGGGTGCTAGGCGAGCAGTCAGCCAAATCACTGCGTGGCATCAAAATGGAAGACATTATTTTTGCCGGCAGTGATTCACGTAAGCCGCTCAACTTTGCTGAGGTTTCTTTAATTTTAGACAATGAAGACGGACGCTTGCCTATTTCTTACAATGAGGTAAGCGTGACTCGTCGTGTCTATCGTTCTGGTGACAGTGAATATTTATTAAATAAACAGCAATGTCGATTAAAAGATATTACGGATCTGTTTTTAGATTCTGGTTTAGGCAAAGAAGCCTTTTCTATTATCTCTCAAGGACGAGTAGATGAAATTCTCAATAGTCGGCCAGACGACCGCCGTTCTATTTTTGAAGAAGCAGCAGGCGTATTGAAATACAAACAGCGCCGAAAAAAAGCGGAACACAAATTATTTGAAACAGATGATAATTTGCATCGCGTTCTAGACATTTTGCATGAATTAGATAAAAGGATCGAGCCACTGCATATACAAGCTTCTGCCGCAGAAGATTATTTAAAGATGTCCGAAGAAATGAAGGATATGGATTTAGCTGTTTTAGTTCATGACATGGAGCAGTTAAAACGTTCAATTGAACAGATTGTCAGCGAAAGAAAGAATGTTTTGGCGCAAGAGCAAGCCTATTCCAAGCAGATTGCTGAAAAAGAAGAAACTATTACAGCGTTTCGTCAAAAGGTTAGTAATCTCGATTCCTTGTTAGACGAATCACAACATCAATTAGTGGAAGTAAGTGCTGAGGCTGAGCGTTTCGAAGGAAGAAAAGTATTAGTAGCAGAAAAAAGAATGAATGCTAATACTCAACTGGAGAAGCTAAAGCAATCCTTACAAAAAGCAGAAGCATCGCTTTCTCATTGGGAACAAGCAAAAGTAACTCGTGAAGGTCAGTTAACGGAGCGTCAAAAGGATCTGCAAGAATTAAAAAGAGCAGTAAAACAGTTAGAAGATCTTCTCAATCGCTCTTCTTCCGAGATACATGCTGAAATTGAACAATGGAAAAATACCTATATTGATCGCTTAAATGAAGAAGCCACTGTGAAAAATGAAGTAAAAAATATTACGCATTTATTGGCAGAGCAAGCTCAAAATGAAGTGAAGATTTCGAGCCAATCTATTGAGATGGCTGAAGAGCTTCAAACCTTACAAAAAGAGCAACAGCGAACTGTCAAATCGCATGATGAAGTAACAAAAGAAGTTGCTCGAAAATTAGCAGAATATGAAGCTTGCCAAAAAGATGCCAACCATGCGAAAGCACAATATGATAAGCAACAAGAAATGCTTTTTAAAGGATATCAACACCTGCAGCAGCTGAAAGCAAGAAAAGAAACACTTGCGGAGCTAGAGGCAGATTTTTCGGGGTTCTATCAAGGTGTAAAAGCTGTATTGGTCGCACGTGAAAAAAATCAATTGAATGGTATCCACGGAGCTGTAGCTGAACTTATTCATGTAGATGGCGAGTATGCTAAAGCATTAGAAACAGCTTTAGGTGCTGCTATGCAGCATATTGTCACTGAAACAGATGGAGATGCAAGAAAAGCCATCTCATGGCTTAAACAGCAAAAAGCTGGCAGAGCAACTTTTTTGCCTAAAAACGTCATAAAATCTCGCAAAATAGCAGATAGTGTTTTGCAGACTGTCAACACCCATCCTTCTTTTATTAATACGGCGGATGAACTGGCTACTTACAATCCAAGCATAAGAACAATTGCTGAAAGCTTATTAGGCCACGTCCTAGTGGCACGAGATTTACAGGGCGCTTCACAAATAGCTAAAGCTTGTAATTATCGCTATCGCGTTGTGACGTTGGACGGTGATGTAGTAAATACAGGCGGTTCTCTAACAGGGGGGTCCGTTAAACAACAAGCTTCATTGTTTAGCAGAAAAGCAGAATTAGAAGGCCTATCTGAACAGCTTGTCCAAATGGAGCAATCGATTGGAAAAGCTGAAAAAATTGTAGCTGACTGGAAAAAGCAATTTGAAGAAAAGTCTACCCAGCTTGAAGAATTACGCTTGCAGGGTGAGGAATTGCGTTCCAAAGAAGTTGAATATAGTGCTCACTTGCGTGAAATGGATACTACTATCAAGCGGTTATCACTAAGAGTCTCCATGTTCACAGATGAACAGCAAGATGCAACAGGCCGCAAAACCACTCTAGAACAGCAATTAGAAAGCTTTGCAAAACGTCAAAAAGAATTAACAGAAGAACTGACGGAAATTAATCGTACAGTCGAAGAGTTGAATGCTTTACAACAGCAAAGTGAGACAAAGCGAGATGCCTTGAAAGAAGAATACGCCCTTAAACGTTCTCAACTAGCAGTCCTTAACGAACAAGTCACACAGCTAAAAACAGCTGTTGCGGAAGCTACATCACAAGTTGAACAAGCAAAAGAAGAAGTGAAATATACGTCGAATGAGATGGATTGGTTGCTAAATGGTGGAGATCTAAATGGCCAAAGCGAGGAAGAAATCCAGGAGACCATTGAACGTTTACAAAAACAAAGAGAGACTCTTGTACAAACGGTAGAACGTACTAAAACAGAGCGCATGCAAATGCAGCAACAGGTAGAGCAAATCGACCTCGACTTAAAGGAATTACAACGTGTTCATCAAGGTATGCTTGATGGTATACGAAACTATGAAGTAAAACTAAGTCGTTTAGATGTAGAATATGAAAATTTGGCACAACAAATGGAAACAGATTATGATATAACATTTGAAGATGCCTTATTGCAACATGACCATGATACAGATATTGAGGCAGCACGACGTAAAGTCAAACTGTTGAAACAATCGATTGCAGAACTTGGGACAGTTAACTTAAGTGCAATTGAGGAATATGCGACTGTTTCGGAACGCCATACATTCCTAACAAATCAACGTAATGATTTATTAGAAGCGAAAGAAACTCTGCACGAGGCGATTCGCGAAATGGATGAAGAGATGACAAGTCGTTTTAAGGAAACCTTCTTTGAAACGCGTGCACATTTCCAAAGCGTTTTCCGAGAATTATTCGGCGGAGGTCATGCTGATTTAGAATTATTAGATCCTGATAACTTATTAGAAACAGGCATCGAGATTGTTGCCCAGCCACCAGGGAAAAAGCTTCAAAGACTTAGCCTGCTTTCTGGGGGAGAAAGAGCTTTAACAGCTATTGCGCTGCTGTTTGCAATTTTAAAAACAAGGCCAGTACCGTTCTGTATTCTAGATGAAGTAGAAGCCGCATTAGATGAATCTAATGTTAATCGTTATAGCCAATATCTAAAGCGATATAGCCAAGAAACACAGTTTATTGTCATTACCCATCGGAAGGGTACAATGGAAGGCGCGGATGTATTGTACGGTATCACAATGCAAGAATCCGGTGTTTCTAAGTTAGTTTCTGTCAAACTTGAACAAGAAGTACCCGTACCAACATAGTACAAAGGAGTGAATAATATGAGCTTTCTAAAACGTATGAAAGAAAAACTCACAGGCGGTCCGAAAAACGATCCTGCTGAAATGGAAGACCTGGAGCAGGGTGAAAAAGCGGGAATAGTAGAAGATGCACCGTCAAATGATATAGATGTCAAAGAAGCGGTGAAGGAAGAACAGGTAGAACAATCTACTGAAGAACATGAGCACGAAGAAAAACAAGACGAGCAGGTAGGGCTAGAAGAAAAAGAAGAATTAGAAGAGGAACAAGAAGTATCCTCCGATGAAGAAGAAAATAAAGAAGAAGCAAAGTCAAAATGGGGCTTTTCTGCTTTCTCTATTACGGAAAAATTCAAATCTGGCTTAGCCAAAACGCGTAATTCCTTTACCTCTAAGGTAAATGATCTTGTAGCACGCTACCGCCATGTGGATGAAGAGTTTTTTGAAGAGCTTGAAGACCTTTTATTGCAAGCTGACGTTGGCATGGAGACCGTGATGGAGCTAACGGAAAAATTGCGTTTTGAAGTACAACGCAAAAATATTAAAAATACAGATGGTATCCAAGCGTTGATTTCCGAAAAGCTGGTTGAAATTTATGAACAAGGCGAAGAGGATATCACAAGCTTAAATATACAAGAAGATGAGTTAACGGTTATTTTATTTGTTGGCGTGAATGGCGTGGGCAAGACCACAACTATTGGCAAACTTGCTCACCGTTTAAAGCAAGAAGGGAAGTCGGTTATACTCGCTGCCGGCGATACCTTCCGAGCTGGTGCTATAGACCAGTTACAAGTTTGGGGAGACCGTGTAGGCGTTGAAGTGATTAAACAGTCAGAAGGATCAGATCCAGCTGCTGTTATGTATGATGCAATCCGTGCAGCGAAAAATCGTAAAGCAGATGTATTAATTTGCGATACTGCCGGTCGGCTGCAAAATAAAGTAAACTTAATGAATGAGCTGGAAAAGGTTCATCGTGTCATTTCCCGGGAAATTCCGACAGCGCCTCATGAAGTTTTACTTGCACTCGATGCTACAACAGGACAAAATGCTTTACAACAAGCTCAAATATTTAAAGAAGCGACAAATGTTACTGGTATTGTATTAACAAAGCTAGATGGTACAGCAAAAGGCGGTATTGTACTTGCTATTCGCAATAAATTGCATATTCCCGTTAAATTTGTCGGTCTCGGAGAACAAATGGATGATTTGCAGCCGTTTGACTCTGAGCGATATGTTTACGGCCTTTTCGCGGATGCTTTAGATGAACAACTGGCTGAAGAAAAAGAATAGTTAGCGAAACGCAAGAATGTCGTATGTTCCTACTGCTGCATTCTTGCGTTTTTTTTGAATGAAAGTCGAAAAGACAAGTAATTTTACTTGACGGATAGAGGTTTTGAAATTAAGATACAGTAGAGTATGTATAATCGAGGGGAGTTTCAGTATGTTACTTGAAAAAACAACACGCATGAACTTTCTCTTTGACTTTTATCAAGCGTTGTTGACGGACAAACAAAGAAGTTATATGCAGCTTTATTACCTAGATGATCACTCATTGGGGGAAATAGCAGAAGCTTATGAGGTGTCACGTCAAGCAGTTTACGATAATATTCGCAGAACTGAAGCGATGCTTGAAGAATATGAAGAAAAACTTCAATTGTTTGAGAAATTCCAAAACCGACAGAAAATAATAACAAAGCTTTCAAAAAGTATGGCAGATATCCAAGCAGACAGCAAAGAGGTATTATCGCTGATTGAACAGCTTAAAGAATGGGATTAGGAGGCGATTTTTATGGCATTTGAAGGTTTAGCGGAGCGGCTCCAAGGAACGATCAATAAGATTAAAGGTAAGGGAAAAGTAAACGAACAAGACGTAAAAGAAATGATGCGCGAAGTTCGTTTTGCTTTAATCGAGGCCGATGTTAACTTAAAAGTGGTTAAAACGTTTATAAAAAAAGTTAGTGAACGTGCTGTAGGTCAGGATGTAATGAAGAGTTTGACACCTGGCCAACAAGTAATCAAAATCGTAAAAGATGAACTAACAGAATTGATGGGTGGAGAGCAAAGCCCGATTAAATTCGCGCCTAAGCCGCCTACTGTTATTATGATGGTAGGTTTACAAGGTGCCGGTAAAACAACGACTACCGGTAAATTGGCTAATGTATTGCGTAAAAAATACAATCGTAAGCCATTGCTAGTTGCAGCGGATGTTTATCGTCCTGCGGCGGTTCAGCAATTGCAAACACTTGGTAAACAGCTTTCGTTGCCTGTTTTTGCTTTAGGTACAGATATTTCGCCTGTGGAAATAGTGCGCCAAGCATTAGAAAAAGCCAAAGAAGAACACCATGATGTTGTCTTGGTCGATACAGCTGGACGATTGCATATCGATGAAAATCTAATGCAGGAATTAAAAGATATCCGTGGCTTAAAGGAACCAGATGAAGTTTTCCTAGTAGTTGATGCCATGACAGGGCAAGATGCTGTAAACGTAGCGGAAAGTTTTAATGAAGCTGTAGGCATTACTGGCGTTATATTGACAAAATTAGATGGCGATACACGTGGTGGTGCGGCGCTTTCTATTCGTTCTGTAACAGAAAAGCCAATTAAATTTGTTGGTATGGGCGAAAAAATGGATGCGCTGGAACAATTCCATCCAGAACGTATGGCTTCTCGTATTCTCGGCATGGGCGACGTTATGACCCTAATTGAAAAAGCTCAGGCTACAGTTGACGAGGATAAGGCTCGAGAGCTTGAGGAAAAGTTCAAAACTCAAAGCTTTACTTTAGATGACTTCTTAGACCAAATGAGCCAAGTGAAAAAATTAGGACCGCTTGATGAAATTTTAAAAATGCTACCTGGCGCAAATAAAATTAAGGGCTTAGAAAACGCAAAGATAGATGACAAACAAATTGGCCATATAGAAGCCATTATATTGTCTATGACGCCTGCTGAAAAAACGAACCCTGAAATTATCAATGCCAGCCGTAGAAAAAGAATTGCTAAAGGATCTGGCTCTTCTGTACAAGAAGTCAATCGACTGATTAAGCAGTTTGATGATATGAAGAAAATGATGAAGCAAATGACAGGTATGGCTCAAAAAGGAAAGAAAAAAATGAAACTTCCTGGGCTAGACTCCTTGTTTAAATAAAAAAAATAAGTTAAAATAATGTGTGTTAAGAAAAAACACTTTACAAAGTATTTAAAGCTTGATATCATACTATCTTGTGTGAAACTATTCGGAGGTGCAATTAAAAATGGCAGTTAAAATTCGTTTAAAACGTATGGGAGCAAAAAAATCTCCTTTCTACCGTATCGTAGTTGCTGATTCACGTTCACCACGTGATGGCCGCTCTATCGAAACAATCGGTACTTACAACCCACTAACTTCTCCAGCAGAAGTTAAAATCGACGAAACTAAAGCATTAGCTTGGTTAACAAATGGTGCAAAACCATCTGATACAGTTCGTAACTTGTTCTCAGACCAAGGCATCATGGAAAAATTCCATAACTCTAAAATCGGTAAATAATCGGAGGCGGTCTTATGCAGCAGCTGATCGAGACAATCGTAAAACCTTTAGTCGATTATCCAAACGAAGTGAAGATAACATGTGACGAAAATAATCATCGCATTGTATATAAACTTTCTGTCCACCCTAGTGATATGGGAAAGGTTATTGGCAAGCAAGGACGTGTTGCAAAAGCAGTTCGTACAATTGTTTACTCAGCAGCAGGCAACCATCGCGGCAAGAAAATTTATATCGATATTTTAGATTAATGAAACTAGGAAGGAGCATAATCCCTTCCTAGTTTTATTTTTAACATCGTGTTTTTTCTAAAGCAAATAGGACAAGTATATGTCTTTTTCCTTAAAGTTTTGGAGTTCACAGAAAAAATGAAGCTGTAGTAGGTTTTTCATTGAATATTAGTTTTTATAGACTATATTGAAAAGCGGAAGAGGGGCTTATTGTACTTCCTGAGGACATGTAGCAAAACTCACTTCCAAGAGCTGATGATAATTTTTGAATAGTCTCCAATTTTGCTGTAGGGGCAATAGAGAAAATGGATATAATAAACTAGAGTGAATGTAAAGATCTCATAAATTAAAAGAGGTGAAAAAGATGGAATGGTATAACGTAGGGAAAATTGTTAATACACATGGCATACGCGGAGAAGTGCGCGTCATCTCCCAAACTGACTTTCCAGAAGAAAGATATGCAGTTGGCCAACAACTAGGACTATTTAGAAAAGGGGATACAAAGCCGCTATTATTGACGGTCGCATCCTCCCGCAAGCATAAAAACTTTATTCTTCTTACATTTGAAGGCTATCCTAATATTAATGATGTAGAACCTTTCCGAGACGGCATTTTAAAGGTAAATGAAGAGCAATTAGAAGAAGATGAATTGCAAGATAATGAATTTTATTATCATGAGATTATTGGATGCACGGTTTATAACCAAGAGGGACAAGCTATTGGCCAAGTAAAAGAAATTTTTGAGACAGCTGCCAATGATGTATGGACAGTAAAGGGTGAAGATGGCAAAATGCACTATATCCCTGTAGTTGATGAATTTATAAAAGAAGTAAATATTGAAGAAGGAAAGATTGTAATCGAAGTGATAGAAGGTTTGCTATCATGATGAACATCCATGTACTCTCATTATTTCCCGAAATGTTTACGGGCGTCTTTGGCTCGTCTATTCTAAAAAAGGCGCAAGAGAAAGAAGCAGTCGGATTGTCTGTTACTGACTTTAGAGAATATGCCGCGAATAAACATGCGCAGGTGGATGATTATCCATATGGTGGTGGTGCAGGTATGGTATTGAAACCTGAACCACTTTTTAATGCGGTTGAGGCGCTTTCGAAGGATGGCAAAAAACCACGTGTCATTTTAATGTGCCCTCAGGGTGAACGGTTTACCCAAAAGAAAGCTGAAGAATTGGCCAAAGAAGAAGATTTACTGTTCCTATGTGGCCATTACGAAGGCTACGATGAACGTATAAGAGAATATTTAGTAACAGATGAACTCTCCATAGGCGACTTTGTTCTAACAGGCGGAGAATTAGCTGCTATGACGATTATCGATAGTGTGGTGCGTTTATTGCCAGGAGTGCTCGGCAATGATGATTCGCCCATTTTAGATTCTTTTTCAACGGGTATGTTGGAACATCCTCATTATACACGGCCAGCAGATTTTCGCGGAATGAAGGTGCCGGATGTTCTTTTATCAGGCAACCATGCGAAAATTGAGCAATGGCGTATGGAACAATCGTTAAAACGTACTTTTGAGAGAAGACCGGATTTATTAGCAGATATTGAACTAAGCAAAGAACAAAAAACATATTTAGAAAAACTTAAAAACGGCAAAGCATAAAAGAGAGGATCTCTTGCAATACATCTAAATTTATGATAATATTTGAGATGCATTTTATGAAAATGCCGAATTACGGTGTTCCGCTGTAGCAACCAAAGTGACCTGCAAGAGCATCTGTCCAAGGAGAGAAAACAATGTCAAACATTATTTCAGAAATCACTAAAGACCAACTTCGTACTGACATCCCTGCATTCCGTGCTGGTGATACAGTAAAAATCGACGTTAAAGTAGTCGAAGGTACTCGCGAACGTATCCAAGTATACGAAGGTGTTGTAATTAAACGTCGTGGTGGCGGTATCAGCGAAACTTTCACAGTTCGCAAAATCTCTTATGGCGTTGGAGTTGAACGTACATTCCCATTACACACTCCAAAAATCGCTAAACTAGAAGTTACTCGTCGCGGTAAAGTTCGTCGCGCTAAATTGTACTACCTACGTAATTTACGTGGTAAAGCTGCTCGTATTAAAGAAATTCGATAAGCTTAAATATGTTAAAAGAGAGCTGCATTTTAGCTCTCTTTCTTTTTGCTTCAAACGGCAAATCCCTGTACAATAGATATATAATGGGCACGCTTGTGAAACCGCTCTAGATGTATATTCTGGATTAATATCAAGGGGGCATCTTTTTGAAAAAAGAGAAAAAAGAAAAAAATGAGTTGTGGGAATGGACAAAAGCACTTGTGATTGCCTTTGTACTGGCTGCAGGTATCCGTTATTTATTATTTACACCGATTGTTGTTGACGGAGAATCAATGATGCCTACACTCGAAAACGGAGATCGTATGATTGTCAACCGGTTTGGCTACCATATTGGTGATATTCATCGCTTCGATATTGTTGTCTTTCATGCTCCTGAGAAAAAAGATTACATTAAACGTATTATTGGATTACCTGGAGATCGATTAATGTATAAAGATGATCAGTTATATATAAATGGCAAAAAGATTGCCGAGCCATATTTAAAGAAATATAAAGAAGAAATCATGGACGGTGGAACCTTAACAGAGGACTTCTCATTAAGGGATACGCCTAATGCAAAAGGTGATACAATCCCGGACGGTTATGTATTCGTTATGGGTGATAATAGACGGTATAGTAAGGATAGCCGGCATATTGGCATTGTACCGATCAGCAAAATTATTGGTAAAACAAACGTTGTCTTTTGGCCACTCGATCAAATGGGCAAAGTAAAATAAGGAGTGAACAAATTGACGATTCAATGGTTTCCTGGACATATGGCCAAAGCGCGCAGGCAGGTAACAGAAAATCTAAAGCTTGTTGATATTATTTTTGAATTAATTGACGCGCGGCTTCCGATGTCTTCTAGAAATCCTATGCTTGACGAAGTTATTCATCAAAAAACAAGGCTGCTTATTCTAAACAAGGCAGATATGGCAGATGAAGCACAAACAAAAAAGTGGCTGTCATTTTTTGAACAACAGGGCCAAAAAGCAATAGCTATCAATTCATTAGATAGTAAAGGGCTCAAACAGGTCACAAAGGCGGCGCAAGAACTGTTGGCGGATAAATGGGCTAGAATGAGAGCAAAAGGCCTTAAAACGCGCGCTATCCGTGCTATGATAGTTGGAATACCGAACGTTGGAAAATCGACGCTGATTAACCGACTAGCCAAGAAGAACGTTGCAAAAACAGGTAATACCCCAGGCGTTACAAAATCGCAGCAATGGATTAAGGTTGAAAAAGAACTAGAGTTGCTGGATACTCCCGGGATTCTTTGGCCTAAGTTTGAGGATCAAGAGGTAGGCTATAAATTAGCGCTCACTGGAGCGATTAAAGATGCTATTACCAATATGGATGACTTAGCGATTTATGGCTTGAAATTTTTAAATCAATATTATCCTGGAAGAATGGAAGAACGCTATAAACTTTCACAATTGGATGATGAAATTGTAAAAACCTTTGATCATATCGGCAAGTTACGCCGTGTTATAATCAGCGGAGGCGAGATTGATTATGATCAAGTAGCAGAGCTGATAGTGCGTGATATCAGGGGCCAGCAGCTTGGTAAACTGACTTTCGATTTTGTAGAAGATTTTGCAACAAAACCATAACCTTTTTTGCCCACAGGCAAAAAAGGTTTTTTTCTGGATTTTTGATAGATTTAGCCGATACATAAGATAACGATTAGGAGAACAAGACATGAGAACAATCAAAAATATTAAAGAAGAATTAGATACTATTGTTGAATGGCAGGAATGGATGGAAGAGTTAAAAGACGATCCACGGCAAGGAGCCAAAAAAGCCTTGCAGCAATGGTATCGACGAAAAGAGAAAGAAAATGAACTGGCTAAAGAGCACCAAAAGAAAATAGCATTTGACCAGTCGTTTAGGCCATATAAACAGGCATTAATTGCAGGCATTGATGAAGCTGGTCGTGGACCATTGGCAGGACCGGTAGTAACAGCAGCTGTTATATTGCCAGATGAATGCGACTCATTGATAGGCTTAAACGATTCTAAGCAACTTTCTAAGCAGGCCAGGGAGAAATTCGCAGAGAAAATTCAAGAGTGTGCATTAGCTACAGCGATCCACTTTCAACCAGCTGATATTATTGATGAACTTAATATTTATGAAGCGACAAAACAATCCATGAAGTCCTCAGTTGAAATGCTGCAGTTAAAGCCCGATTTTGTACTGGCAGATGCCATGACTTTGCCGATTGATATAGAACAAGCTTCTATTATTAAAGGGGATGCCAAAAGTTTGGCAATTGCAGCAGCATCCATATTAGCGAAGACTGCAAGAGATCATTACATGGAGGAAATGGCTGATAAGTACCCATTCTATGGCTTTGAAAAGCATGCAGGTTATGGTACTAAGCAGCATCTAGATGCATTAGAACAACATGGTCCTACACCGATTCATCGAAAGACATTTGAACCGATTAAATCTATTCTTTTAACGAAAGGGTGAAGTGTAGTGAATTATCCATCATTGAACTCAGTTCAATTGGGCAAAACAATGGTTAATAACCAGCAGCCGCTCACACTTAAGCAAGGCCAGGTAATCCATGGTACGATAAAACAACTTTTTCCTAACCAAATGGCAGAAATTCAAATTGGTGGCCAAAAGTTAATCGCAAAATTAGAAATTCCTTTGCAGGCAGGCAATGCGCATTATTTTCAAGTGTCAGGTACTGAACCAGATTTACAATTAAAAGTAATATCAAACCCTATGTCATCTGCAATGCCACTAACTCAACAAGCAGATCAGCTATTAAATGCACTTGGATTAAATCAAACAACTTCTCTGAAAGAACTAGCTTCATTTTTTCTCAAAAATAATTTGCCGCTGTCAAAAGAACTTTTTTTGCAAGCAGAGGAATTATTGAAAAATTTGCCGGATAATCTAGGGACAAAGGAAGCTTTACAAATTATCCAAAAGCTTATAGCACATAAGCTGCCTATTCAACAAGGTACATTTCAAGCTGTCCTGGAAGGAAATATGAAAAATGGATTTGCAGACCTGTTGAAAAACTTCCAGCAAGTCGTAAAAACGGATGAGACAATCTCCATGGGCATGAAAAATCAACTACTGAATCAGCTAGAACAAATCAACAATCCTCTTTTAAAGGAAACAGGGGGTATTCTGCTTGGGAAAATGGTAGAAGCCTTATCTTCAGAGCAAACGTTGCCAGAAAATAAAGCGGCTATTTTGCAGGCGTTGAAGGATGTGGGAGTAATACCTCAAAATTCGAGGTTGTCCAATTGGCAGCAAGAGATTTTTCAACAACCGGCTAGCAGTGGGGCAACCTCCGACCCCATAAACAACAAGACGGAACAGCCAATAGAGCTGCGTACAATAGTGAAACTGCTTCAGGCGCTAGAACAGCAGCCGACTACCCAAGATAAGGGACAGCTTATCGGGCAAATTCAAACAGCCATTGAAAAGAATACATTACTTACTACAGAACAAAAAAGTAACCTAATTCAATTGGCACAACAATCCACATCAACGAAAGACATAGCCCAAACTAAAGCTGTCATAACTCAATTGCAAGAGCAATTGTTAAAGGCTGCTAGTGAGAACGCGATAGTAAAACCATTTGAAGTAGATGATAAAGGCACATCAGCTAAGCACCAGCTGCTTCAATTGCTTGGCCAGGAGGGTAATTCCGAACAACTTTTCAGCCATTTAACAAAGTATACGTTAGAGTCGAAATCAACACATTTAAAAGGAATGCTACAAGAGACTGAGGATCAATTGGCAAATAATCTAAACGGTAAAGCTATTCAAGCGACCATTAAGGAATTATTCAAGGGACTAGGGCTAAGTTACGAAGCAAAATTAGCAGACGCCTCATCTGACATTCGCCAATTCGCTGAACAACTAAAACCGCAACTAATTGGGCTTTTGCAAAATGGAGTGGTATCTGACGCAACTAAAGATTTAGCAAAGCAAGTGTCAGCAAGGCTTGATGGAATGCAGTATTTATCTACTGAATTAGGGCCAGAGCAACAGCTAATCATGCAATTACCACTTAATTTCTTAGGAAGGCAATCAGAGGCAACACTGCAGTGGAGCGGTAGGAAAGGTGCAGATGGAAAGATTGATGCGGATTTTGCACGCATCCTATTTTATTTGCAATTGCATTCATTAAAAGAAACAGTAGTGGACATGCAGGTTCAAAGCAGGATAGTAACTATAAATATCTACAATGACAACGAAGGTCTAAAAAACTTAGCAGCCCCCCTTAAAGCGTTGTTAAAAGAAAATCTAGCACGTCATGATTACCAGCTGTCCGGTCTCATTTTCAAAGACCAGCCGGAAACAGCTAAAAGCAATAGCATCAATCTTTTCCAATCTTCAAATGCCGAACAAAGGGGAGTTGATTTCAAAATATGACAAAAGAGCCAAGTGTGCGTAAGGAAGCGGTTGCCTTAACTTATAATCCCAACCAAGCAGATGCGCCTAAAGTGATTGCAAAAGGGAAGGGTCAAATTGCTGAAAAGATTTTAGAGCGGGCAGAAGCCAATCACATTCCCATACAAAAAGATCCGTCACTTGTTCAATTATTGGGACAGCTAGATCTCAATGAAAGTATACCAGAGGAACTTTATCAAGCCGTCGCAGAAGTATTTGCATTTATTTACCAGTTAGATCAACTCCATGAAAAGACAAAAATCGACAAAATGTGATAAAATCTCTTTGTTCTTTCGTAGCACAAATTGTTATTTTTTAAATAAAAAATGTCATAAAATAGAGAATCTCTGGACATTATAGTTTTATTTATATACAATAAACTTGTATTTCAGAATACTAGTATTTGAGAACATGAAGGAATTTAGTTGGGAGGAACAAGGATGAATATCCACGAATATCAAGGGAAAGAGATTCTTCGTAAATATGGGGTAGCTGTTCCTGCTGGTCGGGTTGCTTTCTCGCCAGAAGAAGCAGTAAATATTGCGAAAGAATTAGATTCCAAAGTTACGGTAGTAAAAGCTCAAATTCATGCAGGCGGCCGCGGTAAAGCTGGCGGTGTAAAGATTGCGAAAAACTTAGATGAGGTTCGCTCTTACGCAAAAGAATTATTGGGCAAAGTACTTGTAACACATCAAACCGGCCCAGAAGGAAAAGAAGTAAAACGCCTATACATAGAGGCAGGTTCAGATATTCAAAAAGAATACTATGTAAGTCTTTTAGTTGATCGTGCGACTTCTCGCGTAACATTAATGGGATCTGAAGCAGGTGGTATGGATATCGAGGAAGTTGCTGAAGAAACACCAGAAAAAATATTTAAAGAAGTTATCGATCCAGTAGTAGGTTTAACAGGCTTCCAAGCTAGACGCCTTGCTTTTAATATGAATATCCCTACTAAGTTAATCAATAAAACTGCTAATTTAATGTTAGGTTTATATAAAGCGTTTACAGATAAAGATGCTTCCATCTTAGAAATTAACCCGCTTGCTGTTACAGGAGACGGAGAAGTAATGGCACTTGATGCCAAATTCAACTTCGACGACAATGCATTGTATCGCCATAAAGATGTTGTCGAATTGCGCGATTTTGATGAAGAAGACCAAAAAGAAATCGAAGCATCAAAGTATGACTTAAACTATGTTACACTTGATGGCAATATTGGTTGTATGGTAAATGGGGCAGGACTTGCTATGTCTACTATGGATACAATCAGCTTTTACGGCGGAAGACCCGCAAACTTCCTGGATGTTGGGGGCGGTGCAACAGCTGAAAAAGTAACAGAGGCATTTAAAATTATCCTTTCAGATCCGAATGTTAAAGGGATCTTTGTCAATATTTTCGGCGGTATTATGAAGTGTGACGTAATCGCTGAAGGTGTCATTGTTGCAGCCAAAGAAGTAGGTCTAAAGGTACCTCTAGTAGTAAGACTTGAGGGTACAAACGTAGAACTAGGCAAAAAATTATTAAATGAATCAGGCTTAGATATTGTTGCAGCAGATTCAATGGCTGATGGCGCTCAAAAAATTGTGGAACTTGTAGGTTAAGAAAGGCGGAATCGGGATGAGTATTTACATCAACAAAGATACAAAAGTATTGGTACAAGGCATTACAGGTTCGACAGCTCTTTTCCATACAAAACAAATGCTTGAGTATGGCACAAAGATCGTAGCTGGTGTAACTCCTGGTAAAGGTGGCACTACAGTGGAAGGGGTTCCTGTATTTAATACGGTTAGCGATGCAGTAGAAAATACAGGTGCAAATGTATCTGTAATTTATGTACCTGCTCCATTTGCGGCAGATGCTATTCTAGAAGCGGTAGATGCCGAATTAGACATGGTTATCTGTATCACTGAACATATTCCAGTACTTGATATGGTTAAAGTTAAACGTTATATGGAAGGCAAGAAAACACGTTTAATCGGACCAAACTGCCCAGGTGTTATCACAGCGGATGAGTGTAAAATTGGTATCATGCCTGGCTATATTCATACAAAAGGCCATGTAGGCGTTGTTTCTCGTTCTGGTACATTGACTTATGAAGCTGTTCATCAATTAACAGTAGAGGGCATTGGTCAATCTACTGCTGTTGGTATTGGTGGGGACCCTGTCAATGGTACGGACTTTATCGATGTATTAAAAGAGTTTGAAGCAGATCCAGACACATATGGCGTAATCATGATTGGTGAAATCGGCGGTACTGCTGAAGAAGAAGCTGCTGAATGGGTTAAAGCCAACATGACGAAACCAGTAGTTGGATTTATCGGTGGCCAAACAGCACCTCCAGGAAAACGTATGGGCCATGCCGGCGCTATTATTTCTGGCGGTAAAGGAACAGCTGCTGAAAAAATCAAAACAATGAGAGAGTGCGGTATTGAAGTAGCTGAAACACCAGCTGTAATCGGCGAAACATTTATCCGTGTTATTAAAGAAAAAGGCTTGTACGATAAGTGCAAAACCCATTAATATGTATAGTGTAGTGTAGCACTCTAAAGTGCTACACTTTTTCATTTCAATGTGAAGGGAGGAAGGTCATGAGTCATTTGACCTTTTCTGAAAGAATACTAGCATTGCATTATGTGTTCCCTGTTCCCCTAAACAGACTTTCATCACTTCTTCAAAGAGATCCAAATTTAGAGAGAATTGGGCATACTGAAGCATCTGAATTAGCCATCCTATTAAATATCTCTGTCGATAAAGCTCAAAAATTGCAAAAAAATTATTTAAAAACGTTGGAGACCCCACTCCTACAAGCATACAAAGCACATAAAATTATCCCCATACCTTTTAATCATCCCTTATACCCCACCAGATTACTTGCATTATATGACCCGCCAGTAGTACTTTATACAAAAGGCGACTCTGCAATTTTAGAGAATAAACGAAAGATAGCTATTATAGGAGCAAGAAATGCTACTACTTATACAGATAAGGTATTAAACTTCATCGTGCCGCCATTAATAGAGCATGAGTTTGTCATTGTCAGTGGTTTGGCAAAAGGTGCTGACCGCAAGGCACATGAAACAACTATTCGTTTTTCTGGAAAAACAGTAGGGGTACTTGGACATGGATTATTTCATTTATATCCTAAAGAAAATAAAAAACTTGCTGAGCAAATGGAAATAAATCAGCTGCTTATAAGCGAATATCCACCATACGTCAAGCCGCAAAAATGGCATTTTCCTATGCGTAATCGAATCATTAGCGGTTTATCGACGGGAATAGTGGTAACAGAAGCGGCTGAAAAAAGCGGTACTTTAAGCACAATTGATCATGGATTAGAAAATGGCAAAACAATTTTTGCTGTGCCAGGCGATATTACAAATCCACTTTCAAAAGGGCCACACAAACTGATTGCAGAAGGAGCTAAACCTATATGGAATGGCTATCAAATAATAGAAGAATTAGAAGAATTTTTACATTCGAAATGAAAAATGGTTGCAAAATTTGATTTTCTGTTATACATTTTGCAACAGGTATTTCTTTTGAAAACTTAAACAGCCTCTCTAAGGGGGAACTTATATGTCGGATTATTTAGTGATAGTGGAATCTCCTGCAAAAGCGAAGACAATTGAACGTTACTTAGGAAAAAAATATAAAGTAAAAGCATCAATTGGTCATGTGCGAGATCTTCCACGCAGTCAGATGGGTATTGATACTGAAAATAATTATGAGCCTAGATATATTACGATTCGCGGTAAAGGCCCTGTACTGCAGGATTTAAAATCAGCTGCGAAAAAAGCAAAAAAAATCTATCTAGCAGCCGATCCCGATCGTGAGGGTGAAGCGATTGCATGGCACTTAGCGCAAGCTTTAAATATTGATATCGAATCAGACTGCAGAGTAGTATTTAATGAAATAACGAAGGATGCAATAAAAGAATCATTTAAACATCCTAGACCAATTGATATTGATTTAGTAGATGCACAGCAAGCACGCAGAATACTAGACCGTCTCGTAGGTTACAACATTAGCCCTTTATTATGGAAGAAAGTCAAAAAGGGTTTATCAGCAGGACGTGTACAATCAGTTGCATTAAGGCTTATTATTGATCGTGAGAATGAAATTAAAAATTTCCAGCCTGAAGAATACTGGACAATCGAAGGTAATTTCCAAAAAGGAAAAAAACCTTTTGATGCACTCTTTTATGGTAATGCCAAAGAAAAAATTAAATTAAAAAATAAAGAAGAAGTTGAAGCAATTTTAGCGAAACTAAATGGTGAAGACTTTGAAATTATTAAAGTAGTTAAACGAGAAAGAAAACGAAATCCTTCACCTGCTTTCACTACCTCATCACTGCAACAAGAAGCAGCTCGAAAGCTAAACTTTAGAGCAAGAAAAACAATGATGCTAGCACAACAATTATATGAAGGTATTGATGTTGGTAAAGAAGGTACAGTCGGTTTGATTACATATATGAGAACAGATTCAACTCGTATCTCAGAGACGGCTAAAAAAGAAGCCTTTCAATATATTGATCAAACTTATGGAAATGAATATACAACGCCGATCAATCAACAGGCGAAGAAGTCAGAAAAAGCGCAAGATGCGCATGAGGCAATCCGCCCAACAAGCACTATGCGTCATCCAGATCAACTTAAAACAGTATTGTCACGAGATCAATTAAGATTGTATCGTTTGATTTGGGATCGCTTTGTAGCAAGCCAAATGGCTCCTGCTATTTTAGATACAGTTACGGCAGATTTGCAAAATGGCGATGTTATTTTTAGAGCTTCAGGCTCCAATGTGAAATTCCCTGGTTTTATGAAGCTTTATATAGAAGGATCAGACGACCAGAAAGAAGAAAAAGACAAACTACTGCCGCCGCTTGAAAAGGGAGACGTGGTTAAGAGTCTAGAAATAAATCCAAAACAACATTTTACGCAGCCACCTCCACGTTTTTCTGAAGCAAGGCTTGTAAAAACGTTAGAAGAACTAGGGATCGGCCGTCCTTCAACATACGCCCCTACATTAGATACAATTCAAAAGCGGGGATATGTAACGTTAGAAGCTAAACGCTTTGTGCCAACTGAGCTTGGGGAAATAGTACATTCACTCGTACTAGAATTTTTCCCTGATATCATTAATATTGAATTCACTGCTCAAATGGAAAAAGATTTAGACAGTATAGAAGATGGCGATGTAAAATGGAAAAAAATTATCGATGACTTTTTCCGTAAATTCGAGAAAGATCTACAGCATGCAGAAATTGCGATGGAAAAAGTTGAAATAAAAGATGAACCTGCTGGCGAAGATTGTGAAGTTTGCGGCTCGCCAATGGTCTTTAAGCTAGGACGATATGGCAAGTTTATGGCTTGTAGCAATTTCCCAGATTGTCGGAATACTAAAGCTATTGTGAAAGAGATCGGAGTCAAATGCCCTAAATGTAAAGAGGGCGAGATTGTTGAAAGAAAGAGTAAAACAAAGCGGATTTTTTATGGATGTAACCGCTATCCAGATTGTGATTTTGTCTCTTGGGATAAGCCAATTAATCGCCCTTGTCCAAAATGTAATGAATTATTGGTGGAGAAAAAGATTAAAAAGGGTATTCAAGTCCAATGTACAAATTGCGACTACAAGGAACAACCTACACAATGATGCACTATTAGAAAGCAGGTAAAGAGAGTTATGACAACAATTGTGAATGTTATTGGAGCGGGTTTAGCAGGAAGTGAAGCAGCATGGCAAATTGCGAAAAGAGGTATTAACGTCCGTCTTTTTGAAATGCGTCCTGTGAAACAAACACCAGCCCACCACACGGATAAATTTGCAGAACTTGTTTGCAGCAATTCATTGCGTGCAAATAATCTTACAAATGCTGTTGGCGTTATTAAAGAAGAAATGCGCCAACTAGATTCAATTATTATTGAAGCAGCAGACCAATGCTCAGTACCAGCAGGTGGTGCACTAGCTGTTGACCGCCATGAATTTTCTGGTTATATAACGGAAAAGGTGAAAAATCATCCGCTTGTTGAAGTGGTGAATGAAGAAGTAACAGAGATTCCTGAGGGGATTACTGTTATCGCAACTGGACCATTAACATCCCCAGCACTTGCGGATAAAATTAAAGAATTAACAGGCGAAGAATATTTATACTTTTATGATGCAGCAGCTCCTATTATTGAAAAAGAGAGCATCAATATGGATAAAGTTTATTTGAAATCTCGCTATGATAAAGGGGAAGCAGCATATCTAAACTGTCCTATGACAGAAGAGGAATTCTATGCTTTCCAAAAAGCTTTAGTAGATGCAGAAAAAGCACCACTAAATGAATTTGAAAAAGAAAAATACTTTGAAGGTTGTATGCCTATTGAAGTAATGGCTGAACGTGGACCTAAAACTATGCTGTTTGGTCCAATGAAACCTGTAGGGTTAGAAGATCCAAAGACAGGAAAAAGACCTTTTGCAGTAGTCCAACTTCGCCAAGATGATGCAGCAGGAACACTTTATAACCTGGTAGGGTTCCAAACGCATTTAAAATGGGGAGCTCAAAAAGAAGTGTTTAGTATGATTCCAGGCTTAGAAAACCTGGAAATTGTACGGTATGGTGTTATGCATCGAAATACATTTATTAATTCTCCTAAAGCGATGGCAAAGACGTATCAATTAAAAGCACGTCCTACTTTGTTCTTTGCAGGTCAAATGACAGGGGTAGAAGGATATGTAGAATCAGCGGGGAGCGGACTCATTGCAGGTATTAATGCTGCTCGGTTAGCACAGCAACAGGACTTGTGTATATTCCCATCTGAAACTGCACTTGGTAGTATGGCTCGTTATATAACAGAGACTGATGCTAAGCATTTCCAACCAATGAATGTTAACTTTGGTTTATTCCCTCCACTAGGAGAAAAGATTAAATCGAAGCAGGAACGCGGAGAGAAACATGCGGAACGTGCACTAGCAGCGCTAAAACAATTCAAAGAATTAAATACATTATAATTAGTTTGCTAAAGTCCTTAATTGTTGATATACTTTTAAGGGCTTTTTGCTTTGTCAATATTTTTTTGTTTTTTTCTTATTTAAGGTTAATCTATTCCAATTTTAGGCATACTATTAAAAGATCCATTTTGGACACAAAAACGCCATAAATCTACTGAAAATTTCCATATTCTAAGTTGTTAAAAAGTGTTCTTGCTTTATTTAATTCAATGACAGTGGGAGAATACAAAAGAAAGCTTTAGTTTGGAGTGTTTAAATGAACCTACAGTTTGATGATGCACTTGAACAATTTATGACATATATACAGCTTGAAAAGAATTATTCGCCGTTAACAGTCCAAGAATATCGAACAGATTTGCTAGAGTTTTTTTCGTTTCTTCATACTGAAGATGTAAAAGAATTGACGCAAGTTGAATACGTTCATGCAAGACTTTATATAACAAAATTGTATGAAGAAAAAAAAGCAAGAACCACCGTCTCTAGAAAGATATCATCAATCCGTTCTTTCTTTAGATTTTTAAATAAAGAATATGAAATTGATGATGTAGCATTCCAAGCGCTATATCACCCCAAAAAGGAAAAAAGGCTCCCTCACTTTTTTTATGAAGAAGAACTTTCTCAATTATTCCAAGCCAATGAAGGTGAAGATCGGAAATCTCTACGCAATATGGCTATCCTAGAGCTACTCTATGCTACTGGTATCCGTGTGAGCGAGTTGACTTCTCTACAAATAAAAGACATTGACTTTTCCTTAAATATCATTAGAGTGATGGGGAAAGGTAGAAAAGAGCGCTATGTTCCTTTCGGTGAATATGCAGGACATTCACTAACACGATATATTGAAGAAGCGCGTTCTGCGCTAATGAAGTCGAATAAACACAATTTTGTGTTTGTGAATCTGCGCGGAGGGGCAATCACTTCAAGAGGAATACGCTATATATTAAATGAGATGATTGCAAAAGCAGAACTACATACAACGATTCATCCGCATATGCTTAGACATACTTTTGCTACACATTTATTAAATAACGGAGCTGATCTCCGAACGGTCCAGGAGCTTTTAGGCCATTCCAGTTTATCTTCTACTCAAGTTTATACGCATGTAACGAAAGAACATTTACGAAATACGTATATAAATGCTCATCCACGAGCGTAAAATTTTGAAGGAGGTTTTTTGATGGATTTGCATGCAACCACAATATTCGCTATACAACATAAAGGGGCTAGTGCCATGGCAGGCGATGGCCAAGTCACATTAGGAAATTCTGTTGTAATGAAACATACTGCCAAAAAGGTGCGTCGTTTATATAACGGAAAAGTTCTTGCAGGCTTTGCAGGCTCTGTTGCTGATGCTTTTACGTTGTTTGAAATGTTTGAAAGTCGGTTAATGGAATACAACGGCAATCTACAGCGTGCAGCTGTTGAAGTAGCTAAGCAATGGCGCGGAGACAAAATGCTGCAAAAGCTTGAAGCTTTGCTCCTTGTCATGAATAACGAAACATTATTGCTTGTATCAGGTTCAGGTGAAGTAATCGAACCGGATGATGGTATTTTAGCGATTGGCTCAGGCGGAAATTATGCTTTATCTGCAGGCAGGGCATTAAAGCAATATGCAGGGGATACATTAACTGCACATGATATTGCAAAAGCATCGCTTGAAATTGCGGCAGATATTTGTGTATTTACAAACCATAATATTATTGTGGAGGACTTAAGCGAATGACATTACAAAAAACGCCAAGAGAAATGTTGGACTATTTGAATCGTTATATTGTTGGTCAAGAACAAGCCAAAAGAGCAGTGTCAGTTGCGCTTCGTAACAGATATCGTAGACAGTTATTGCCGGATGAAATGAAGAATGAAGTCATTCCAAAGAATATTTTAATGATCGGACCAACAGGTGTCGGAAAAACAGAAATCGCAAGAAGAATCGCACGCTTGGTAAAAGCGCCGTTTTTAAAAGTAGAGGCTACAAAATTTACCGAAGTGGGTTATGTTGGACGAGACGTTGAATCAATGGTAAGAGATTTAGTCGAAATCTCTAATCGACTTGTAAAAGAAGAAAAACAAGAAGAAGTGAAAGAACAGGCTGAAAGATTGGCAAATGATCAAATCGTTAAACTACTTGTGCCTAGCATGAAAAAGAAACAGAATACCCCGAACCCATTTGAGGCATTATTTGGCCAAAAAGTGGAGGCTTCTGACGATCAGCCGGAAGAAGATACTCAAGTACGTTTGAAAAGATCTCAAATTGCTGATGATTTAAGAAACGGCAAATTAGAGAACGAATGGGTTACGATAGAAGTGACTGAACAGCAAACAGGCATGATGGGTATGATCCCAGGTGGATTTGATATGGGTGGTACAAATATGGGAGATATGCTCTCAAGTTTAATGCCTCAAAAGAAAAAGAAGCGCCGTTTACAAGTAAAAGATGCAAGACGAGCTTTAACCATCGAAGAAGCCAATAAATTGATTGACAGCGATGAGGTAGCGGTAGAAGCCATCCACCGGGCAGAACAAACAGGTATTATCTTTATTGATGAAATTGATAAAGTTGCTACTAAAAGCAATGGAGGAAATAGCGCAAATGTATCGCGTGAAGGCGTACAACGCGATATTTTACCAATTGTAGAAGGATCGACCGTGAATACAAAATATGGTCCAGTACGGACAGATTTCATGTTATTTATTGCGGCAGGAGCCTTTCATATGTCAAAGCCTTCCGATTTAATACCTGAATTGCAGGGGCGTTTTCCAATTCGCGTAGAGCTAGAAAAATTAACGAAAGAAGATTTTATACGGATTCTTAAAGAACCAGACCATTCGTTAATTCTTCAGTATGAAGCGCTTCTTGCTACCGAGGAAATTGAAATTTCATTCACAGACGGAGCAATTGATCGTATTGCAGAAATTGCCACTAATATAAACCAAGATTCAGACAATATAGGAGCGAGACGTCTGCATACAATCCTTGAACGTTTGTTAGAAGAGCTTTCGTTTGAAGCGTCGGATATATCACCGGCCCGTATTGAAATCACAGAAAATTACGTAGACGAAAAACTTAATGAAATTGTCAAGAATAAAGATTTGTCACAATTTATTTTATAGTATATAATCTAATGTATTGCACAAAATTTGAAACCTTTTGAATATTTTAAAAATGAGGTAAAAATTACAGGAGGAACATTCGTAATGAATTTATTAGAAAAAACAAGAAAAATTAACTCTATGCTGCAAGCGTCAGCAGGAAGACAAGTAAACTTCAAAGAGATGGCAGAAGAACTTGGTGAAGTTATTGAGAGTAACGTATATATAGTAAGCCGAAAAGGGAAATTGTTGGGTATTGGTGTAAAACAACAAATTGAAAACGAACGTTTCAAAAAAATGTTAGAAGAGCGTCAATTCCCAGAAGAATATACACGTAAGTTATATGACTTCTCTGAAACAGCTTCGAACCTAGGTGTCTCGGATGAGCACAGTGCATTCCCAGTAGAAGCTCAAGAAATCTTTAAATCCGGTCTCACAACAATCGTGCCAATCAATGGTGGCGGCGAACGTTTGGGTACACTTGTTTTAGCACGTCTTGAAGATAAGTTTGAAGACGACGATTTGATCCTAGCTGAATACGGTGCAACTGTGGTAGGTATGGAAATCTTACGTGAAAAAGCAGAAGAAATTGAAGAAGAAGCTAGAAGCAAAGCGGTTGTTCAAATGGCGATCAATTCATTGTCTTACAGTGAGCTTGAGGCGATCGAGCATATCTTTGAAGAACTAGATGGCTCTG
Source organism: Rummeliibacillus stabekisii (assembly GCF_007988965.1). GTDB lineage: Bacteria > Bacillota > Bacilli > Bacillales_A > Planococcaceae > Rummeliibacillus > Rummeliibacillus stabekisii. The sequence continues at coordinate 750,957 of NZ_BJVD01000001.1, read as the reverse complement.
AAGGTTTACTAGTTGCTTCTAAAATTGCTGACCGTGTCGGTATAACACGTTCAGTGATTGTCAATGCATTGCGTAAGTTAGAATCAGCTGGTGTGATTGAGTCACGTTCTTTAGGTATGAAAGGTACTTATATTAAAGTACTAAACAACAAATTCCTAAATGCTTTAGCAGAAATCAAAATGAGATAAGTTGAAATTGCTGTTTTGTCCTTAACAGGGGACAAAACAGCTTTTTTATTTACCCTACTACTTCCCGGATACTCAAAACACCTTCTCTCTCTTCGCTATTAAGATACAACCACCGTAAAAGATTATCAGAATGTGACAAATTAAAATACATAGTTCGCAAAAATACACCAAATTAACTTAAAATGGTATAATATGTGCTATCAACCAGTCTTATAAATTTATTGCTCGCAATATTAAGAATATGACAATTGAAAAAATAAGGAAAAACATTTATAATATTCTTCGTTAGGAAAAAAGGTATAGTAATATATACTTTGCAAATTTATAAAATTATATACAATTAAACATATTTTCTGCCCAAATTGCTGTATTAAAAGATATACACTATTAAAATAGTGAAAAAGGATTTAGGTAATAAGACCTTTCATTTATCAAGTTTATTGTATGGGGAAGATTTTTCTGCCAGTAAAAATGGTCTGTTAAACCTATTAAAAATATGATAAATTCGATAGACACTTTATAACATCTTTATTACAATTATAACATCAGAAAATTAGTTGAATTTGACGAATAAAGTCGAATTGAGGTGAATGAATTGGGTATTTTCGACGGAACCCTCTCTAATATTGAGAATGGGTTATCATATGCAAGTTTAAAACAGAAAACAATCGCTCAAAACATTGCGAATGTAGATACGCCGAATTATAAAGCAAAGGATGTAAGTTTTCACAAAATGCTAGAAGATGCGAAGAATTCTTCGATTCAGGCAAATAAGACTGACTCAAAACATTTTGATTTCCAATCTACAAACCAAACTCCAGGTGTAGTGAACAATAGACAATTAAGCTACAGAAATAATGGGAATAGTGTTGATATGGATAAAGAACAAGCGAGTCTAGCAGAGAATAGTATTTTTTACAATACACTAATTGAACGCGAAAATGGCAAATTAAATTCGCTTCTGACAGTTATTAAGGGAGGCAATTAATCGTGTCAATATTCCAAAGTATGGATACAACGGGATCTGCATTAACTGCGCAGCGTTTGAGAATGGATACTATTTCATCCAATATGGCCAATGTAGATACAACAAGAGCAAAACAAGTTGATGGCAAATGGGTTCCTTACACGCGAAAAACAGTTACTTTAGTTCCAAAAGGAAATTCATTTTCTAACTTCCTTAATAAAGCTGTTGGATCTGATCAAACAGTAGGCAATGGTGTAAAAGTAGCTAGTATCAATGAAGATACAAAGACACCTTATAAACTTGTATATGATCCAACCAACCCAGATGCAAATGAGGATGGATATGTTCAAACGCCAAATATTGATCCATTAAAAGAAATGGTGAATCTAATCTCAGCCACACGCTCGTATGAAGCAAATGTAACGGTTTTTAATGCTAATAAATCTATGCTTTCAAAAGCATTAGAGATAGGAAAATAATCAACCAGGAAGGATGATAAAGATTGGCAATTTCTCAAGTTTCTATTTCACAGCCAGTGCAGCCAGCTATGTCTCAAACAGCAATAGAAAAGACGTCAACGAATGAGAAAGAAAACTTTGGTGCTGTTTTAAAAGATGCAATCTCAGCTGTGAATAATAGTCAAGTAGCTTCTGATAATATGACGAATCGGCTTGTCAATGGAGAAAATGTAGAGCTTCATGATGTAATGATTACTGCTCAAAAGGCAAATATCACACTAAACACCGCCCTCCAAATTCGCAATAAAGTAGTAGAAGCGTATCAAGAGATTATGCGAATGACAGTTTAATAGGAATGTTTATTAGAGAGAGAAAACAAAAACATTACCTATAACCGGAGGATTAAAATGAATGAAAGATTAACGAAAATTAAGACTAACTTCAGTCAGTTTTGGAAAAGTAGAACAAAAGTACAAAAAGGTACAATTATCGGTTCTATTTTAGCTGTGCTAATGATAGCTGCAATTATTACTTTCTTTGCTACAAGAGTAACGTATGCCCCTTTATTTTCAGATTTGTCTGCTGCTGAAGTCGGTCAAATCAAAGAACAATTAACTTCTGATGGGGTAAAATTTCAAGTCACTAATGGTGGAACAGCGATAGAAGTGCCAAAAGATCAAGTAGATGATTTAAAGGTTGATTTGGCATCACAAGGATTACCTCAGTCAGGGCAAATTGACTATTCATTCTTCTCCCAAAATGCGGGCTTTGGTATGACAGATAATGAGTTTAATATGCTTAAGCTTGCATCCATGCAAACAGAGCTTGGAAATCTAATGAAGCAAGTAAAGGGCGTTAAAGATGCTAAAGTGATGATTAATTTACCAGAAAAAGGTGTTTTTGTAAGCGATACTCAGCAAGAGGCAAGTGCATCTATTGTATTAAATACTGAACCTGGATATCAATTTACCGAAGCGGAAATTAAAACACTTTATAATCTAGCGTCAAAAAGTATACCGAATTTAAAGCCTGAGAATATTGTGATTACTAACCAGTACTTTGAATACTACGATCTTGGTACTGAAACAGCAGATAGTGGTGATGGTTTATCTGCTACAGGTGCGACAAAACAATTGGCAATCAAAAAACAGATTGAACGTGATTTAGGGCGCCAAGTCCAAACCATGTTAGGCCAGTTAATGGGTCCTGGCAAAGCAGCTGTCAGCGTTACGACTGATATCGACTTTACTCAGGAAAACAGAGAAGAAAATTTAGTAGAACCCGTTGATAAGGACAACATGGCCGGAATCCAAATTAGTGCTCAAAAAATTAACGAGACTTATACAGGAGACGGTGCAGGAGCTGGCGGGACACCTGAAGGAGATTCCAACACAGATAACTTTACTGATTATCAATCTTCAAGCAATGGGAACGGCGACTACGAAAAGAGCGAAGATACTGTCAACTATGAAGTAAATCGTATCAAAAGAAAAATTACAGAAAGCCCATATCGCATACGTGATATCGGAATTCAGGTAATGGTTGAACCTCCAAAAGCAGGCGATCCAACATCATTGCCAGCCGCAACGCAGGACGACATTAAAAATATGCTAGCTTCAATTGTTCGGACATCAATCGATAAGAATGAAGCGGGACAATTAACGAATCAGCAAATCAATGAAAAAGTCATTGTGGCTGTGGAAAAATTGAATGGAAAAGCTACTGTTCCAACAGCGCAAACTAATTCAATTCCATGGTGGGTTTATGTCATTGGCGGAATCCTTCTTGCTGCAATCGGCATTTTAGTCTTCTTTATTTTACGTTCTAGAAGACAGATGGAAGAGGAAGAAGAATACGATTACTATGAAGAGGAAATTGATGTAGACGATATATCTGAAGAAAAAGAAACTGAAACGACATTACGTCGAAAACAGTTAGAAAGAATGGCGAAAGACAAGCCGGAGGAATTTGCGAAATTGCTTAGAACATGGATAACGGAAGATTAATAGGGGGAATTAGCTGTGAACAAGAAAGATAAAGATTTAACTGGAAAACAAAAAGCAGCACTCCTGTTAATTTCCTTAGGACCAGAGGTTTCGGCTGCTGTTTATAAACATTTAAATGAAGAAGAAATTGAGAGGCTGACACTTGAAATTTCAAGCGTAAAAAAAGTGGAACCAGAAGCAAAAGAAGAGATTATAGAAGAATTTCATAATATTGCGTTAGCTCAAGATTATATATCCCAAGGCGGGATAGGCTATGCGAAAACTGTTTTAGAGAAAGCACTGGGCAATGACCAAGCACAAGCGATTATTAATCGATTGACATCTTCTCTTCAAGTAAGACCATTTGATTTTGCTAGAAGAACGGATCCGGCTCAAATATTTAACTTTATCCAAAATGAACACCCTCAAACCATTGCATTAATTCTGTCTTATTTAGAACCACAGCAAGCGGGAGTGATACTGTCATCATTGCCACAGGAAGTTCAAGCAGATATTGCCAAGCGTATTGCTACAATGGAATCTACCTCACCGGAAGTCATCAGTGAGATTGAATCAGTACTTGAGCGGAAGCTTTCTTCAACTGTAACGCAAGACTACACGGAAACAGGTGGAGTAGATGCTGTAGTAGAAGTCTTAAATGGTGTAGATCGTCAAACCGAAAAAACCATTTTGGATGCATTAGAAATCCAGGATCCAGAGCTTGCTGAAGAGATTAAAAAGCGCATGTTTGTATTCGAAGATATTGTTACGCTTGATAATCGTTCCATTCAACGTGTTATCCGCGATTGTGAAAATGAAGATTTGCTTCTTTCATTAAAAGTATCAAGTGACGAAGTAAAAGAAATTATCTTTAAAAATATGTCACAGCGGATGGCAGAGACATTTAAAGAGGAAATGGATGTTATGGGGCCAGTGCGGTTAAGAGATGTGGAAGAAGCGCAGTCCCGAATTGTTGCAGTGATTAGACGATTAGAAGATGCAGGAGAAATAATTGTCGCACGTGGTGGAGGAGATGACGTTATTGTCTAAAATTATTCGTTTTGACAATCCTGAAAGCTCTAAAGAAATATTCCGCACAATTGAAATTAAAGACTTGTTTACACATCAAAGCACAGAGAATATAGAAGTTACTCCTGAAAGTCTATTTGAAGAAAGAGAACGTCTCCTGGATGACGCACGCCAAGAAATTGAGCGAGAAAGAGAGATGTTTGAGCAGTTTCGATTAGTTGCACAACAAGAGATAGAAGATGCAAAAGCAAACTGGGAACAAGAAAAGATGGAATTGCAGCAACAAGCATATGAAGAGGGCTTTCAGCAAGGTATTGAAGAAGGCCGTTTGAAAGCTGAATCTAATATGAGTGAAGCTATTCAATTGGCGAATGATACTGTACTCCAAGCAAAATCACATGCACAGCAATATTTACAAGAACAGGAAGCTGTTATCTTGAATATCGCAATTAATGCTGCAGAAAAGATTTTAGGAACTGTACTAGAGGAAAATGAAGAACGTTATATGGATATAGTACGCAGAGGCTTAAAAGAAGCGAGAGAGATGAAAGAAATTAAAATCTATACATCTTTAGCATATTACGAATTGGTATCTGCACATATAGACGAGCTAAAAGCCATGTTTCCTGTAGGGGTTCCTGTCATGGTATTTGTTGATGAGGATCTTGCTAATACAGATTCTTATATTGAAACAAATCACGGAAGAATTATGGTAGGCATTGATCAACAATTAAACGAGCTGAGACTTAAACTTGTAGAAATCTTAGAAAGTGTGGATTGATTCATGAAAGCAGCAGATTTAATGAAACATATATCTGGAATTCAAACCTTTAAAAAGTTTGGAAGGGTTACACGTGTTGTTGGCTTAATGATTGAATCACAAGGACCTGAAAGTTCTATAGGTGATGTATGTAAAATTCATGTAAATACTGTGAAACATGGACATCAAGAAATTCTTGCTGAAGTAGTCGGGTTTAAAGATGAAATTGTAGTATTAATGCCATACACGTCACTTCGTGAAATTTCGATAGGCTGTTTAGTTGAAGGAACAAATGCACCACTTGAAATAAAAGTAGGGCCAGAATTGATTGGCAAGGTGTTAGATTCCATGGGTCGTCCAATAGATGGGGCAAAATTGCCGAAGGGGCTGTCGTCAGTTCCAACGGAAGAAGATCCCCCTAATCCTTTAACTAGGCCACCTATCAATGAAACATTGGAAGTAGGCGTAAAAGCAATTGATGGGATGCTAACAGTTGGAAAAGGACAGAGAGTGGGCATATTTGCTGGTTCTGGTGTAGGTAAGTCCACATTGCTCGGTATGATTGCAAGAAATACAAAAGCGGATCTAAACGTTATTGCATTAATTGGAGAACGAGGTCGTGAAGTAAGGGAGTTTATTGAGCGAGATTTAGGACCGGAAGGACTAAAGCGGTCAATTGTAATTGCTGCAACATCAGATCAGCCAGCGTTGATGCGTATCAAAGGCGCATTTACCGCAACAGCTATTGCAGAATATTTTCGTAATAAGGGGATGAGCGTCATGCTCATGATGGACTCTGTTACACGAGTGGCGATGGCACAGCGGGAAATAGGACTAGCTACAGGTGAACCACCTGCACAAAAAGGTTACACGCCGTCTGTCTTTGCTATTCTACCTAAATTGCTTGAACGGACAGGAACTAATGAATTTGGCTCTATTACAGCGTTTTATACCGTGCTAGTTGATGGTGATGATATGAATGAGCCAATTGCCGATACGGTGCGAGGGATTTTAGACGGTCACATTGTTTTGGACAGGGCTTTGGCAAATAAAGGACAATACCCAGCAATTAATGTGTTGAAAAGTGTAAGTCGCTTAATGAATCATATTGCAGATAAAGAACATGTAAAAGCTGCAGAACATATCAGAGAACTTTATTTTACTTATGATAAATCAGAAGACTTAATCAATATTGGCGCTTATAAAAAAGGTACTTCTAGAGAAATCGACGAAGCGATTTACAATGAGCCTCTGATTACCTCTTATTTAAAACAAGGGTTTATGGATAAAATCAGCATGGAAGACAGTGTAGGAGAATTAGTGAAACTATCGAATGGCGGTGCAAGGTAGATGCAAGCTTATCAATATCGTTTTGATAAAGTAATGACAGTAAAACAGCAAGAAAAAAACCAAACAGAAATTGCCTTTAAAGATGCGCAGAAGTCATTTGAAGATATAGCTACAAAATTATATACACTTTTAAAGAAGAAAGAGGATTTAATAGAGTACCATGAAAAAAAACTTTTAAGTGGCGCAAGTATTAATGAAATGCGCCATCATACAAAGTTTTTGGAAAGTATCGAACGTTCAATTGCTGAGACCCAACAGAAAGTTGTACTTGCCCGTTCAAAAATGGAATGGCATAAAGATAAATTATTAGAAACATCTTTAGAATATCGAAAATATGAAAAAATGAAAGAAAAAGATTATCGCAGTTATATGAAAGAACAAGATCGTCTAGAGTTAATTCAGTTGGACGAGCTATCTTCAATAGCTTATTACAACAAAGAAATCAGGTGAATATATGGCAAAGCAAAAGCCCAAAAAAAGAAGTGTATCTCAACAAAGCAATGAACAAACAATAGAAGAAAAAAATCCCGGTTTTTTCCAAAAGTTATTTTTTTGGGTCATTATTCCACTGCTATTTGTGTCTGCTGTGCTCCTGATTGTGGCGGAAGTTAGCGGAGTTAATGTGTTTGAAAAAGCAAAAAATATGACTATTTCTTCTTCACAAGACAAAGAAGAGAATTTAACGAAAAGAAATTCACAAAATGAAAAGCAAATAGCCGATTTAAAAGCACAGCTCCAAGAAAAAGAAGCTGAAATAGCGAAGATGCAAGGTGAAATAGAAGATGCTAATAGTACAACTTCTAAAATGTCGATTGAAAAGCATCGTCTAGAAGTGCAATTAAAGAAGGCGGAAAACAATAAAAATGAAACAACAAAGGAATTTGGCGATATTGTTACAACATACGAAAAAATGGCGCCAAAATCAGCTGCACCTGTTATAACAAATATGAAAGATAAAGATGCATTAAAAATCTTAACAAATCTTAAGCCGGATACACTCGCAGCCATTTTAGAAAAAATGCCAGCTGATAAGGCTGCTCACTATACTTCGCTTTTATCCAAAAATTAGCACGAGCATGTTCCGCATGTTTTCGATGAGAGGAGGTGAACACATTGAATATTGACCGATTAGATTTAATTCAACCAGTGAAAGTAGAAAATGAAGGAACCAAACCACAACAACAAGCGGAGAGGAATTCCGGCTTTTTAAATGAACTGACCACAGCGACAGAAAAGACTGCAAGTAAAACAGAGTCAAATGTTGTTGAGATACCTAAAGAAGATGAAGAAAAAAATACTTTTCGTGTAAATTTGCAACAAGGTCTAGAAGGATTGTTAGGCGCAAGCCTAAAGCTTTCAAAAACACAGGCTCAAGTTGAAAGTAATGAAGTAAAACCAGATGAATTGATGCCAATTTTGCAAACAAACACGTTAGAAGAACTTGGTCAGCTCTTAAATGTAAAGGTAGATGAACTAACAAACGGACCATTAACGTTAGATAAAATACTTTCTTCACTAGGAATTCAAAAAGAAGAGTTCCAAAAGACAATCAAACAATTAACAGAAGATGATGCAAAAGCACAGGACATTTGGGACTTCTTAGCTTTACTTGATCAGAATGCCTATTCTTTTATCCAAAAAATTGTTTCTTCTATTAATGGAGGAAAGGCTACTGAATTGCCAAAGGCGCAAACATCAGAGTTACTCCAAGTTTTGAAAGTAGTAGTATTGGTTTCACAGAAAACAGATATGACGGTAAAGCAAGAATATTTAACATATCAAGCAAAAGAAATACTAAATGTTATTGCTGAAAAAGCAGGCCAACAAGCTGAACAAAGTAAAACTTCGAAGCTTACGTTGCCTAAATTGCAAAACACGCAAGATATGAATATAAAAACGAACTTAGAAGCGGCAGCAAATAATCAAGCAAGTACTGTACAGCCGTTAACAAAAGAAATTACTTCTAACCATACAATTTCAATAGCTTTACCCGATAATAAAGCAGGGCAAGCTGAAACATTTGTGAAGGAATTCCAATCAATAATCGAACGAATGCAAATTTCAAAAAATATGGCTGGTACCAAACTGTTAATTAAGCTATATCCCGAAAACTTAGGATCCATTCGGGTAGAACTCTCTCAAAAAGATGGGTTACTGACAGCTCGTTTTCTAGCATCTACTGCTATTGGTAAGGACATGCTTGAAAGCCAAATACAGCAATTAAAGCAAGGGCTAGTCAATCAGCATATCCAATTAGATCGAATTGATGTGGCGCAAGCTTTGAGTGAGCCAGCAAGAAATGAAAAGGGCCAACAACAATTCCAGCAACAATCCTTTAAACAGCAAACAAATGACGATCAGCAGCAACCAGAAGAAAAAGAAGAGAGATCAAGCTTTGAGGATTTCTTAATGGAAATGGAGGTTTAAATATTGGAAGATGCTAAGGTGAATAATCAGTCTGTTAACACGAATTACTATTTATCCAATAAAAAAAATTCAACGAAGCAAACGGGTAATAGTTCATTAGACAAAGATGCTTTTTTGCAGCTTCTTGTGACGCAGTTGCAAAATCAAGACCCGACAAGTCCAATGGATGATAAAGAATTCATCTCGCAAATGGCTCAATTTTCTTCATTAGAACAGATGCAAAATGTCGCCAAATCGATTGATTCTTTGTCAACCATCGCTCAACAATCGCAGCTTATGCAATACAACAGTTTTATTGGCAAAAGTGTTAATTGGCATGAAATAACGTCAAAAACGGATGAGGATGGCAAGCCTATCATCAATTCGGGTACGGGCGTTGTCACTAAAATAACCTATGATGGTGATTCTGTGTTCTTAACTCTAGCAGACGGTAAAAAATTAACTCCTGCTAATATTTCTGAAGTAGTAGGTGATTCATCAACGGGTTCTGTTCCAAACTACTCAAGTTCCCTTGTTGAAGCTAGTATGCTAATAGGAAAAAATGTAACTTATAAAGATGAAAATGGTGATATAGATAAAACTGGCCAAATACAATCTGTGAAGAAATCAACTAATGGGGCTGTCATGTTTGTTTTATCTGATGGAAAAGAGATAAAAGAAGATCAGTTTACCTCTATCTCTGCCTAGGGAGGAGTAAATATGACGAAAATCAACTTTATCCCTCAACCATATCCGTTGCAAAAAGGTTTGCCGCCGAGAAATGTTCAAACAACAAAGCAAACATCAATCCAATCTTTTGGGGATCTTTTGGCAGAGCAGACAAATGGTCAGCTGAAAATTAGTAAGCATGCATCGAATAGGCTCAATGAACGCAATATTCATATTGATGAAAAGCAGTGGGCCAAAATTTCAACTAAAGTACAGGAAGCTAAAGCCAAGGGAGTCAATGAATCACTTGTTTTACTGAATAACGCTGCACTAATCGTCAGCGCGAAAAATGCAACCGTCATTACAGCCATGGACTTACAAGAAGCAGAAAATCAATTATTTACTAATATTAACGGAGCTATAGTGCTAGGCTAGGCAGGACCAGGAATGGATGCCTATGTATTGCCGAATGACAGAGGCAATACGCTTACTATGAAGGGAGAAAACATATTATGTTACGATCTATGTATTCAGGAATTAGCGGTCTTAAAAACTTTCAAACTAAATTAGATGTAATCGGCAATAACATTGCTAATGTAAACACGTACGGCTTTAAAAAAGGGCGAGTTGTTTTTAAAGACTTAATCTCACAAACTACTCAAGGAGCCACAGCACCTGGAGATAATTTAGGTGGTGTGAATCCAAAACAAGTAGGACTTGGCTCTCAAATCGCTACCATCGATACAATCCATGATGCAGGCTCTATGCAGACAACAGGTCGGACATTAGATGTCGCGATTGCAGGCGATGGCTACTTTGTCGTGAAAGATGGAGAAAATGAATATTATACAAGAGCAGGTAACTTTTATTTAGATAGCAACGGAACATTAGTAACAGGGGATGGGAAAAAAGTGGAAGTAGGAGGGGAAGTATCAATACCTACAACGGCAACACAGATAACAATAGGTAAAGATGGAACGGTCTCTTATATGGAAAATAATACGCTGGTACAAGCTGGTCAAATTCAGATTGCTCGATTTGCGAACCCTGCTGGATTAACAAAAGTAGGCGGTAACTACTTCCAAGCGTCTAATAACTCTGGTGAAGCTCAAATCGGTAATCCGAACGAAGAAGGAAGAGGTACTGTTGAATCTAGTTTCCTTGAAATGTCCAATGTAGATTTATCTGAAGAGTTTACGGAAATGATTGTAGCTCAACGTGGTTTCCAAGCAAATTCCCGTATTATCACTACGTCTGATGAAATCCTACAAGAACTAGTGAATTTAAAACGATAATATAGTTAGAACAATTTTAAAATGAGGAGGGGGCTGGGCCGGCTCTAATCACCCGGCCCTTATATCCTATGATTTCTTTAACAAAGCTTAATAAAAAAGCATTTTCATTAAATGCTTTATACATAGAATCGGTCGAAGAGTTTCCGGATACAACCATCACGTTAACAACTGGGCGAAAATATGTGGTATTAGAATCAAAAGAAGAAGTACAACGCAAAATAATCGCGTTTTACCGCTCGGTTCAACTTTTATCAAACCCGCATCTAAGAGGTGAGAAAGATGAAGAAGAATAAACTACTGACAATCATGTTGATTATCCTTGTTTCCATTACATTGTTAGGGGTTGTCGCTGTAGTCGTTGTGACACAATTAAATAAAGGGGCAGAGCCTAAAGTGGAAAGTATTGATGATGTCGTAGCATCATCTGTAGATATTGAAGAAATTACTACCAATATTAAAGATGATAATTATGTTAAAATTGCTTTAAAAATACAAACATCAAATAAAGATGCAGCAGCAGAATTAACAAAACGTGATTTCCAAGTGAAAAGCATCCTTATTGATGAGCTTTCTGAAATGTCCAGAGAAGATTTGGAAGGTAAGAAAGGCAAAGAATTATTGGAAAGTACTTTAAAAACAAAAATTAATGAATTAATGCAAGAAGGAGAAGTTCAGCAAGTATATATAACTTCTTATATTATTCAATAAAAATTTTTTGATTTACTTTGCCGGAAATAGACTTTAAAAAGTTTTATTTAATTTGTTTGGAGGTGATCGAATGGCAGGAGATGTGTTATCGCAATCTGAAATTGATGCGCTGCTATCAGCTTTGTCTACAGGAGAGATGTCGGCAGATGATATTAAGAAGGAAGAGGAAGCGAAAAAGGTAAAAGTATATGATTTTAAACGTGCACTTCGTTTTTCGAAAGATCAAATTCGCAGTTTAACTCGTATACATGAAAATTTTGCACGTTTGCTTACCACTTTCTTTTCTGCTCAGCTTAGAACATATGTACAAATTACCGTTGCATCCGTAGACCAAATCCCATTCGAAGAATTTATCAGGTCCATTCCGAATATGACGTTGATTAATGTATTTGAGGTGCCTCCGTTAGACGGTAATATCTTAATGGAGATCAATCCAAATATCGCATATTCTATGTTGGATCGATTAATGGGAGGAAGCGGCTCAAGCCATAGTAATGTAGATAACCTCACTGAGATTGAAACGAAAATTATGACAAACCTTTTTGAGCGTTCTTTTGATAATTTAAGAGAAGCATGGGCCAATATAGCAGACATTGACCCCATATTAAATGAATTGGAAGTTAATCCGCAATTTTTACAAATGATATCACCGAATGAAACGGTGGTCGTCATTTCTTTTAACTCTATAATAGGTGAAACAAGTGGCATGATTAATATTTGTATACCACATGTTGTCCTGGAGCCCATTGTTCCAAACCTATCTGTCCGCTACTGGATGCAATCAAATAAAGCAGATGTTTCACCAGAACAAACCGCGATTATTGAAAAGAGGGTGAAACAATCCGAATTAGAAGTGGTAGCTCAATTAGGTGATACTGATATTAGCATTGAAGACTTTCTCACACTTCAATATGGTGATGTGTTGCAGTTAGATCAAAAAATTAGCGATCCGTTAACTTTAAGTGTTGGAGGAATCCCTAAATTTACAATACAGCCCGGTACAATTAAGAAAAGAATGGCTGTCCAAATTATTGATTCTTTGAAAGGAGGAGACGACGATGAGTGATGACATGTTGTCGCAAGAAGAAATTGAAGCCCTACTGAGAGGTGAGTCAATTAATAATAACGATGATAACGTCGATGATGATGCTTCAGCGACCGAAACGTATAATGTGACAGACTATTTAGATCCAATGTCACAAGATGCGCTTGGCGAAATTGGAAACATTTCATTTGGTAGCTCAGCTACTGCCCTTTCATCATTATTGGGCCAGAAAGTTGAAATTACAACACCATCTATTACGATGATTAACCGCACGAATCTTGAAGCGGAATTCCCTCACCCGTATGTAGCTATTCAGGTCGAATATACTACTGGTTTAATAGGAATGAATTTATTAGTCATTAAACAATCAGATGCAGCAATTATTGCTGATTTGATGTTAGGAGGGGACGGGCAAGCACCCGCCGAAGATCTAGGAGAGATTCATTTGAGTGCAGTGCAAGAAGCAATGAACCAAATGATGGGTTCTGCTGCTACGTCAATGTCTACTATCTTTAATAAAAAAGTAGATATTTCACCGCCGATGATTGACCTCATGAATATCTCTAACAATGAGGGGACAGAAAATATTCCAACAGATGAATTGCTCGTAAAAGTCTCATTTAGATTAAAAATTGGCAATTTAATAGATTCAAATATTATGCAGTTACTGCCTTTAGAGTTTAGTAAATCTCTTGTCCATCAATTAATGAATCCTGAACAGGAAGAATCGGCTGTAACGGCGACAGAACTTCCCGAAACAACGATGCAGCATCAGCAAGAGGAAATTCCTGCTGCACCAGTTAAAACACAGCAAGAAGAACGACCAGTACAACAAAATACACAACCGCCGATGAATCATCAGCAGACACAAGAAGAGCCGTATATGATACAAACGCGAGAACAGAGACAACCTGCAAACGTACAGCAAGCACAATTTGCTAGCTTTGAAAATACGAATTTGAAACAATCAGAAGCTAGAAATTTAGATATGTTGCTTGACATACCATTGCAAGTTACTGTTGAATTAGGTCGTACGAAACGTTCTGTAAAGGAAATTTTAGAACTAGCTAGCGGTTCCATTATAGAGCTGGATAAATTAGCTGGTGAACCAGTTGATATCCTAGTCAATAGTCGTCTAATTGCAAAAGGAGAAGTAGTTGTAATTGACGAGAATTTCGGTGTGCGTATTACAGATATCTTAAGCAAAGCAGACCGGCTCAATAATCTGAAATAGAAGTAAACGGGGGAATAAGAATGTCAAAACGTATTTTAATTGTAGATGACGCAGCATTTATGCGAATGATGATCAAGGATATCCTAACGAAGAATGGATTTGAGGTTGTCGGAGAAGCTGGAGATGGAGCACAAGCTGTCGAAAAGTATGCCGAGTTAAAACCCGATTTAGTCACAATGGATATTACAATGCCTGAAATGGACGGCATTGCTGCATTGAAAGAAATTAAACAAAAAGATCCTAGTGCTATTATTATCATGTGTTCAGCTATGGGACAACAAGCTATGGTAATCGATGCAATTCAAGCGGGTGCAAAAGACTTTATCGTTAAGCCTTTCCAAGCAGATCGTGTAATAGAAGCTATCCAAAAAGCGTTAGGTTAAGTAAATGCGCTCTAAGTTACTTCTAAAAATAATGTTATGTTTGACGGCATTATTTTTAATTACAAACCTTATTACGCCACATGTATCTATTGTTCATGCAGCATCGCATGATTCAGTTGATGATTGTTTGAAAAACCGGGATACATGTAAGGATGATACTTTGGCGCCTGTCTCGGATGATGATTCCGGGACAGCTGTCGGTTTGTCGGCATGGGATTATATTAAAATGATGCTAGCTCTTGGCTTTGTAGTAGTCCTCCTTTACGGGGTGTTAAAGCTTGTGAACAGTCGAAATAGTAAATATCAACAAAATCAACTTATGCAAAATTTAGGTGGCATTTCATTAGGGCAGCAAAAATCTGTTCAGCTCTTAAAAGTTGGACAAGCGCTCTTTATTGTAGGCGTTGGCGAAAATGTTAATATGCTGAAAGAAGTGACGGACCAAAATGAGAAAGAACGTCTCCTAGAACTATACAATGAACGGCAGGAACGTTCCTCACAAATGCCATATATACTTGAACTTTTAAACAAAAAAAAGGGACGGAAAAATAACGATCAAAAGGATCTTGCAAATCTGGACTTCAAAGGAGAATTAGAAGAACAGTTGCAAGAAATGAAAGAGCATCGCAATCAACAACTAGAAGAATGGAAACAAAAGGAGAGTAGAAAAAATGAATGATTTTATCCATTATTTCTCTGATAGTGATCCCTCCAATGTTTCGTCTTCTGTAAAGCTATTGCTTACGCTGACAGTTTTATCTTTAGCGCCAAGCATTTTAATTTTAATGACCTGCTTTACTAGAATCGTCATTATTTTATCGTTTGTGCGTACAGCTCTAGCCACACAACAAATGCCACCAAATCAGGTGATTGTTGGTTTAGCGCTATTTTTAACTTTTTTCATTATGGCACCTACATTTCAGGATGTTAATAAACATGCATTGCAACCATTATTTGATGAAAAGATCACATTAGATGAAGCATACTCAAAAGCTAGCAAACCATTTAAAGAGTTTATGAGCAAGCATACGAGGCAGAAAGATTTAGACCTTTTCTTAAAGTATTCTGGTGCGAAGGAACGTCCAAAAACGATTGAGGATATTCCACTTACAACAATGGTGCCTGCTTACACCATCAGTGAATTAAAAACAGCCTTTCAAATGGGTTTTATGATCTTCATTCCGTTTTTAGTTATTGATATGATTGTTGCAAGTATATTAATGTCCATGGGGATGATGATGTTACCGCCAGTTATGATTTCATTGCCATTTAAGATATTGTTATTCGTTTTGGTAGATGGTTGGTACCTGGTAGTAAAATCGCTTTTAGAAAGTTTTTAGGGGATGAGTATATATGTCAGCTGAAATGGTAATTAAAGTCGCGGAAGAATCAATTAAAATCATATTGCTCGTCTCTGGTCCACTTTTGCTTGTAGCACTTGTCACAGGGCTTTTGGTTAGTATTTTCCAAGCTACAACCCAAATACAAGAACAAACGTTAGCTTTTGTGCCGAAAATTGTCGCTGTATTAGTGGCCATTATTTTTTTTGGCCCTTGGATGCTTACAAAAATGACATCCTTTACGAAAGACATTATTGCAAATCTCGGCCGCTTTATAGGGTGATTTGATGGAAGAACTATTACCTAAAATAAGCGTATTATTGCTCATACTTGTTCGGATATCTTCTTTTTTTATGATTGTGCCTTTTTATTCTTATCGCACAATTCCTGCAAAAGTAAAAATTGCTATTGCATTAGTACTTTCATGGATGATGTATTACACCATGGACATTAAGCCTTTCGAGATTAATGAAGACTATGTATTGCTGATTTTAAAAGAAGCTGTTGTCGGCCTTTCTATAGGTCTAATGGCTTATATAATAATGACGGCAATTCAAATTGCAGGCGGTTTTATCGATTTTCAAATGGGTTTTGCAATCGCGAATGTCATTGATCCTCAAACAGGTGCACAAACACCTCTGATGGGACAATTTTTTAATACACTTGCACTCCTAGTTCTTATCGGCACAAATGGACATCACTTAATATTAGATGGAATTTATTATAGTTATCAATATATACCGATGGATAGTGTGTGGCCCGATTTCGGAGGAAATAATACGCCGGTGTTTATTATGAAAACATTCGCAAGTGCATTTGGGATTGCTTTTCAAATGTCCATTCCAATTGTAGCTACTCTATTCCTTGTAGATATTGCCTTAGGTATAACAGCGAGGACTGTTCCACAATTAAATATATTTGTGGTTGGTTTTCCAATTAAAATAGGGGTAAGTTTTATTGTATTAATTGTCACGATGAGCGTAATGGTTATGGTTATGCAAAGGCTATTTAATATGATGCTTATCGCAATGCGGGAATTTATGGCGTTATTAGGTGGTGGATAGAATGGAATGGCTTCAATTAGACTTGCAATTTTTTGCAGGTGAAAAAACGGAAAGAGCAACACCTAAAAAAAGACAAGATGCCAGAAAGAAAGGACAAGTCCTAAAGAGCCAAGATGTTACCAGCGCTATTGTCCTGCTATCTGTTTTTCTATTTCTACTCGTTGGTGCTGGATCCATGCGCGATAGAATCCTTTCTTTTTTTAAACAAACCTTTTCTAAATACATGCTTATGGATTCTTTATCAATAGAGGTTGCCGTACAGATTTATAAAGATGTAGTAGTCAAAATGGCATATGTTTTATTGCCGATTATGGCCATTGCTGTTGTAGCAGGCGTAGTAGGAAACTTTTTGCAATTTGGCCTACTCTTTACGACAGAGCCATTAAAATTTGACTTAACAAAGTTAGATCCTATTAAAGGTTTAAAAAGAATTATTTCCGTGAGATCAATAATTGAATTACTAAAATCTATTTTAAAAATTTCTTTGATTGGTTCAGTAACAACAGCCATTCTCTGGATGAATATTGATGAAGTATTAAGTCTTTCTTTTAAATCGCCAGGAGCAACCTTAAGAACAATAGCAAAACTGACTGTACTAATGGGGATTGCTGCTTCTGCTGTTTTATTAATTATAGCTATACTTGATTATCTTTATCAGAAATTTGACTATGAAAAAAACCTAAAAATGTCTAAGCAGGACATTAAGGATGAATATAAAAATTCAGAAGGTGATCCGCTTATTAAGTCCAAAATTAAGCAAAGACAGCGCGAAATGGCTATGAGGCGGATGATGCAAGAAGTACCGCATGCCGATGTGGTGATTACTAACCCGACACATTATGCTATCGCATTAAAATATGATGACCAAACAATGGATGCCCCGCAAGTCATTGCTAAAGGAACAGATTTGATCGCCCAAAAAATTAAGTTAATCGCAAAAGAAAATAATGTTGTGATGGTAGAAAATCGCCCGCTCGCACGTGCAATGTACGATCAAGTAGAAATCGGAAAGCATATTCCAGATGAGTTTTTTAAGGCCGTAGCTGAGGTGTTAGCGTATGTATATCGAATTAAGCAAAAAATTTAAGGGCCAGAGGGAGAGATAATATGAAATTTCGCGATATTGCGGTATTAGCAGCGGTTATTATGATTGTAGCGATGCTCATCATCCCTTTGCCGCCATGGTTATTAAGTTTTTTAATCATTGTGAATATAACACTTGCATTACTTGTTCTGTTAACAGCTATGAACATGAAGGAAGCATTAGAATTTTCTATCTTCCCTTCGCTCTTATTATTGTTAACGTTATTCCGATTAGGACTGAACGTTTCCACTACACGTGCTATTCTAACTGGTGGAGATGCAGGAAACGTAGTAGAAACTTTCGGAACATTCGTTGTCCGTGGCAATGTTCTGGTAGGATTAGTGGTATTTGTTATTTTAGTTATTATTCAGTTTATTGTTATTACAAAAGGTTCAGAGCGTGTATCAGAAGTAGCAGCACGTTTTACATTAGATGCAATGCCTGGTAAACAAATGGCCATTGATGCAGATTTGAACGCAGGTTTAATTTCTGAAACGGAAGCGAGAGAACGCCGTGAAAAAGTGAGTAATGAAGCTGACTTCTATGGATCAATGGATGGTGCCACTAAATTTGTAAAAGGTGATGCCATTGCAGCAATCATCATTGTAATGATCAATTTAATTATCGGATTAGTAATCGGTATTGTACAAATGGATATGGAATTTTCGGATGCAGTCCATTTATTTACGACTTTAACGGTTGGTGATGGTCTAGTTTCGCAAGTGCCAGCATTATTGATTTCAACTGCGACTGGTATCGTTGTTACTCGAGCAGCATCAGAGGGTAATCTAAGTACAGATATTACTGGACAGCTCTTTACAAATCCTACATTGATTTATATAGCAGCTGGTACTATTTTTACTTTAGGCCTAGTAACGCCGATTAAATTTATCTATACCGTTCCTGTGGCTGCTATTCTTGCATTTATCGCCTATCGACTGAAAAATGCACATAAAGAAGATATTGAAGAATTAGAACAAATCGAAGAAGTAGAAACGACAGACAATTTAAAAAGCCCTGAAAATGTTGTTAATCTATTAAATGTTGATCCCATTGAGTTTGAGTTTGGTTATGGCTTGATTCCTCTTGTTGATGCAACGCAAGGTGGAGATTTACTAGATCGTGTTGTTATGATTCGAAGGCAATTGGCCCTTGAATTAGGGATTGTCATTCCAGTAGTCCGAATTCGCGATAATATTCAGCTTCAGCCTAATGAATATCGAATTAAGATAAAAGGCAGTGAGATGGCACATGGAGAGTTGCTTCTTGATCATTATCTAGCAATGAGCCCAGGCGATGATGATTCGATTGAAGGAATTGATACAGTAGAACCGTCATTTGGGTTACCAGCTAAATGGATTACAGAACAAGTGAAGGAAGAGGCTGAGATGCTTGGTTATACAGTTGTTGACCCGCCTAGCGTTGTCTCTACGCATTTAACTGAAGTGATTCGAGCAAATGCAGCTCAATTATTAGGCAGACAAGAGACTAAACAATTGATAGACCATTTACAAGAGACAGCACCAATCTTGGTTGAAGAAACAACGCCAAGTCCGCTGTCTATTGGCGAGATCCAAAAGGTATTAGCGAAGCTTTTGGCGGAAAATGTATCTATACGGAATTTGCCTATTATATTTGAAACATTGGCTGACTACTCCAAGTTAACATCTGATGTGGATGTATTAACAGAGTATGTAAGGCAGTCATTAGCACGACAGATTACGACGCAGTATTCAAATGGCGAGCAAGAGCTGAAAGTGTTGACTGTTTCAGCTAAAGTAGAAAAAATGATTGCAGATAGTATCCAACAAACAGACCATGGGAATTATCTGGCAATGGATCCAAATGACTCTCAAGCTATTTTAGAGTCCATTGCAAAAGAAGTGGAACGTATTGCCTTGTTTGAGCAATCACCTCTTATCCTTTGTTCGCCTGCTGTACGCATGTATGTAAGGCAGCTAACAGAAAGATATTTTCCACAAATTCCAATCCTATCATATAACGAATTAGAAGCATCGATTGAGATTCAAAGCGTTGGGGTGGTGAATGTAGAATGAAAATGAAGAAATATACGGCATCAACGATGGCTCTTGCAATGAAAAAAGTGGAGCAAGACTTAGGTGATGATGCAATCATTGTAAGTTCGAAAGTTGTCTATTCAAAGGACTTCTTAGGAATGTTCAAAAAAAAGAGTATAGAAGTCATCGCGGGTAAGGAACCAGTAAGAAAGACTACAAGCGTTTCTATTCCTGCTATAGACGATTCGCCGAAAGATGCAGTACTTCCTAATGAACACTCAGAGAAAATTAATAAAGAGTTGGCAGATTTAAAATCATTAGTTAAAACAATACAAAGACAATCGGTCAGTTACCAATATCCTGATGAATATGAGGAAATCATTCAACGACTAGAGCAGCAAGAGCTAAATCCTGAGCTCATCACAGCAGTAGGTGATGAGCTCTTTCAAGTGAAGAAAAATGGAAACGAGAAATTAGCGAAAGAGGACTATAAAGAGCTAGCTAAAGAAGAGCTTATTAAATTATTACAAGGGCTCCCATTTGGAGGACTCTCGTATAACAAAAAATATATCAATGTTTTAGGTCCGACTGGCGTCGGTAAAACGACAACCATTGCGAAAATGGCAGCACTTGCTGTTTTGCAGAAAAAGAAGAAAATTGGTTTTATAACAACAGATACGTATCGGATTGCAGCGATTGAACAATTAAAAGTCTATGCGAACTTACTTCAATCACCAGTAGAAATAGTTTATAGCAAAGAAGATTATGAACAAGCACTAGTCAAGTTTGATTCATTGGATATTGTTTTTATTGATACAGCGGGAAGAAATTATCGAGAAGCAAAATATATCAATGATTTACGTGAACTAATAGATATAGGAGATAATATGGAAAATTATCTGGTGCTCTCATTGACAGCGAAAGAACAGGATATGACAGAGATTATAGATCAATTTACAGAGATTCCAATTGAAAAGTTCATATTTACTAAGATGGATGAGACAATTTCCATTGGCTCAATGATCAATTTAATGGTTAAATATAAGAAGGGACTTGCTTACTATACGAATGGTCAGGAAGTACCAGAGGATATTGAGGAAGCTACTGCTGAAAATATAGTCGAATTGCTCATTCAAGGGGATTAGTTATGAAAGATCAAGCTCAATCATTAAGAATGAAAATGCAGCAAAATGCCCGGTTAGGAAAATCAATTGCCGTTGTGAGCGGAAAAGGTGGGGTAGGAAAGAGCAATTTTACTACTAACTTTTCTAATATGCTAATGTCCTATGAAAAAAAAGTGATTATTATTGATATGGATATTGGAATGGGAAATGTCCATATTTTATTAGGTAGAAGTGCCCGCTATAGCTTAAAAGATTACTTGCAAGGCGAAGTGACACTTGAAGAAGTGATATATGATGGACCCAATAATTTGAATTATGTCTCTGGAGGGACGGGATTAACAAGCATTTTAGAATGGACAGATGAAATGGTTGATCGTCTGCTTCTTGCTTTTGCAAAACTACAGAAAGACTACGACTATATCTTATTTGATATGGGAGCTGGCGCCACTAACTGGTCTTTAGACTTACTAAATGCTGTTGATGACATTATTGTCATTTCTACCACAGAGCCGACATCCATAACAGATGCATATTCTATGATGAAGTATATTCATTTTAAAGATCGAGAAAAAAATTTCTATTTGCTTTGTAATAGAGTAATAACAAATGAGGAAGGAACCGATACATTAATTAGACTTAAACAAACAATGGCGCGTTTTTTGTCAAAAGACGTAACAATATTAGGATCCTTGCCTGAAGATCCTATAGTTCCGAAAGCTGTAAAACAACAAGAGCTTTTTACAATCTTATATCCCAATAGCAAGATTGCTAAAACAATGGAAGATATTACGAAGAGATATATAGAAGGGCATGCTTATGACGGCCTTATAACGCAACAGCCAAATAAGTTTATTTCTAAATTAAGAAGTATTTTTTTAAAAGGGCGTGATTAGTTGTCTATTATTCATTCCAAATCATTAATGATTGTCGATGATTCAGCATTTATGAGAAAGTTGTTGTCTGACTTTTTTGCAGATCATCCATATATTCGGGTTGTTGGCACAGCGAGAAACGGAATGGATGCAATAAAGAAAATTCAAATGCTGAAGCCTGACATTGTCACGATGGATATTGAAATGCCATTAATGAATGGCCTTGAAGCTTTAAAAATTATTATGAAAGACCACCCACTGCCTGTGATTATGTTGTCTAGCGCTACCCAAAGCGGGGCAAAAAGCACGTTTGAAGCGATGGATGCTGGTGCAGTAGATTTTATTCCAAAGCCAAGCGGCGCTATTTCACTTGACTTAAAGGATATTAAATCGGACATTATCCGTATTGTAGAAAATGCAGCTACTGTCCATGTGTCTAAGTTGACGAAAAAAAGAGAACCAATAGATGAAAAAATCAACATTTCAAAAAATTTATTGGGAGATCAAAAAACAGTAAAGCCTTTAATTGATTCAAATGTTAAAACCCAAACGAGTACATCATCAACACAAAAAAATTGGCATACCAATGCTAAAAAAATCGTATTGATTGGCACTTCAACAGGAGGACCGCGTGCACTGCAAGAGGTCATCCCCTACTTGCCTCAAGATATGAAAGCACCTGTCATAATCGTTCAGCACATGCCGATGGGCTTCACCAAATCATTGGCTAACCGGTTGGATCAATTGTCCAAAATTCGAGTGAAGGAAGCAGAGCAAGGAGACATTTTGCAAAACGGTGTGGCATATATAGCTCCTGGAGGTTATCATCTTCGCCTTCGGAAAGTCGCGAAAACATATGCAATTGAACTGGACAATGTAGAACCACCAAATGGAGGTCATCGTCCTTCTGTCGATATTATGTTCGATAGCGTCAGCCAGTTTAATGATCTCGACAAAATAGCTGTCATCATGACAGGCATGGGGTCTGACGGGACAAAGGGCTTGCAGGCTCTGAAAAGAAACGGAAATGTGAAAGCAATCGCCGAATCAGCTAATACAAGTGTTGTGTATGGGATGCCGAAAGCTGCCTATGCGACAGGTTTGGTAGATGAAGTAGCAGATTTACACGATATTTCAAAAACAATAATGAAATATTTGACTTAAGGGAGGACTCTTCATGGATACAAATCAATATTTAGAGGTCTTTATAGATGAGAGTAAAGAACATCTTCAATCATGTAACGAAAATTTGCTGGCTCTAGAACAAAATCCACATGATTTAGCTATCGTAAATGAAATTTTTCGGAATGCCCACACATTAAAAGGGATGTCTGCCACAATGGGATTTGAAGACCTAGCAGACTTAACTCACAAGATGGAAAATGTACTAGACGGTATCCGCAATGAAAAAATTACAGTAACGCCGGAAATTCTGGATGTGGTATTTGAATCCGTGGACCATCTTGAAGCAATGATTGATGATATCTCTGGCGGAGGTGATGGAAAAAGAGATGTTACGAGCACTGTACAAAAATTAAAAATGATTGAGAATGGTGAAGAAATCGTACAAGCTTCTGATGCGAAAGAGGAAGTACAAGAATCTGGAGCATCTTCAAATGATGCTTTGCAATTCGATGAATTTGAATTAACAGTGCTTCAGCAATCTCGCGAGCAAGGTTTTCATACATATGAGATTACCGTCATGCTACGTGCTGACTGTCTTTTAAAGGCTGCCCGCGTTTATATGGTATTTGATATTCTTGAAAAATTGGGTGATGTGGTGAAATCTTCGCCATCTGTTGATAAATTGGAAGAAGAACAATTCGACCAAGAATTCCACGTTGCCTTTATAACCAAAGAGCCAATTAACGACTTACAAAGTAAGCTAATGAAGGTTTCGGAAGTTGAACGGATTACTATCACGCCAATTGATGAATCAAAGGCTAATGAAGAGGCTGCAGCTACAACGGTAGAAGAAACAGCAGAAGTAGTTTCTAAAGATGAAAAAACAACCAAAGAGACTCCAGTCCAAAAAGCAGCAAACTCAGTACCAAATAATAAGGTCACAGAGAAGAAAAGTGCTCAAGGTAGTAAAACAATCCGCGTTAACATTGAGCGATTGGATATTTTGATGAACTTATTTGAAGAGCTTGTAATTGATCGTGGGCGTTTACAATCAATTGCTGGTGAATTGAATCACGGCGAGTTGAATGAAACCGTAGAAAGAATGGCACGCATTTCTGGCGACTTGCAGAATATTATTTTAACCATGCGCATGGTGCCAGTTGAAACAGTATTCAATCGTTTCCCAAAAATGGTGCGTCAGTTAGCCCGCGATTTGCATAAAAAAGTTAATCTTGAAATCATCGGTGCAGAAACTGAATTGGATAGAACAGTTATTGATGAAATAGGTGATCCGCTTGTCCATTTAATTCGAAATGCTTTAGATCATGGTGTAGAAGATCCAGAAGTACGTAAGAAAGCTGGCAAAATAGAACAAGGCAATATCGTTTTGCGCGCTTATCATAGTGGTAACCATGTATTTATCGAGCTTGAAGATGATGGTGCTGGAATCAATAGAGAACGAGTTTTAGAAAAAGCGATTGCTAAAGGAATTGTTACAGCTGAAGCTGCAGAATCAATGTCAGATCAACAAGTGAATGAATTAATTTTGTCTTCAGGCTTTTCAACAGCTTCAGTTATTTCTGATATATCTGGTCGTGGAGTAGGCTTAGATGTGGTTAAATCTACAATCGAGTCATTAGGCGGTAATATTACGATTGAATCTGTAGAAGGCAAAGGTTCATTATTCTCAATACAGTTACCACTGACTCTATCGATTATTTCAGTGATGCTTGTTGAAATTGAAAAAGAAATTTATGCTATTCCGCTCTCATCTATTATTGAGACATCAATTATTCGGAATTCTGACATTATGAATGCGCATAATCAAAAAGTAATCGATTTTCGCGGGAAAGTTGTGCCTTTATTATTCCTTGATGAATTCTTTGAAGTACCTCGCCCAGAACCAAAGCATGATGAATTCCATTCTGTAGTTCTTGTGCGAAAAGGAGAAAAAATGGCAGGATTAGTGGTCGATTCGTTTATAGGCCAGCAAGAGATTGTGTTGAAATCATTAGGAAATTACTTAACAAATGTATTTGCCATTTCGGGGGCTACTATCCTTGGAAACGGCCAAGTAGCATTAATTGTAGACTGTAATTCACTAATTAAATAATGTTTAGAAGGTTAGGTGAGCACTTTGGAAAAAGCAGTAGATTTGGATAGTGTGAAAGTTATTGTGTTTCAATTAGGGGAAAAAGAGTATGCCATTCCAGTGAACCAAGTGCAAGGCATTGAAAAAGCGATGCATATTACGCGCGTACCTAAAACGCCCAGCTACGTTAAAGGTGTCATTAATCTAAGAGGTGTGGTAACACCCATTATTGATTTGCGCGACCGGTTCAACGTGAAATCAACGGTAGAAAATGATGATACACGCATTATAATTATATCCCTAGATGATATGGAAGTAGGTTTTATTGTAGATGCTGCCAATGATGTGATGGATATCCCGACGAGTTCAATTGAACCTCAGCCTGAAGTGGTCGGCTCATTCGAGGAAGAATTTATATCAGGCGTAGCAAAGACAGATAAAAGGCTTCTTATTCTATTAAATTTAGAGAAAGTACTTCATACCTTAAAATAAGGGGGCATTTTCTTGTCTTTTAAAAATAATATCACCTCCGTTCATTTAGATGTATTGAAAGAGATTGGAAATATAGGAGCAGCGCATGCAGCTACTGCTCTTTCTAATTTATTGAATACAAAGATAGATATGAAAGTTCCATATGTTAAAATGGCTTCATTTAATGAAATTATGGAATTTGTTGGCGGTGCAGAAAGTGTTGTTGTAAGTATTTATCTTCGAATCGAAGGCGATGCAACCGGAGGGATGTTCTTCATCCTATCAGTTGAACAAGCCAACCATTTTATTCGCAAATTAATACATGATGACAAATTTGACTTTCAAGATACAAATGTATCGGATATGGGCATTTCAGCTATGCAAGAGCTTGGCAACATATTATCAGGTTCTTATTTATCATCCTTATCTGATTTTACAGGGTTAAAGATTCAGCCTACCCCACCTGCGCTGACAGTAGATATGTTCGGTGCCATTATAAGTTATGGGTTAATTGAACTTTCGCAAATCGGTGACCATGCTATAGTCATTGACACGACGATTTTTGAAGAACATATGGAAGGCTCAGAATCCGTACATGGACATTTCTTTTTATTGCCGGATCCTGAATCTTTCGAAACAATCTTTAGTGCATTAGGGGTTTTGTAAAATGATAGAAAGCGTGAGCACCGTAATAAAAGTTGGAATTGCACAAATGGATATAGTCAAGTCGCCTCACACGATCCGCACATCAGGCCTAGGTTCATGCGTTGGCGTCGTTTTATACGATGAATTTAAGGGTATTGCTGGGTTAATCCATGTAATGTTGCCGGATTCATCCCTTTCACGAAGCGATTCTCTAAATGTAGCAAAATTCGCTGATACGGCAATACCGGCCATGCTTGAGCAGTTAAAAAGAGAGGGCGTTCATCCTTTTCGGTTAAAGGCTAAAATTGCAGGAGGCTCCCAAATGTTTCAATTCGCTACAAATAGAGAATCAATGCGAATCGGGCCAAGAAATGTAGAAGCAGTCAAACAACAACTGAAAAATTTCTCTATTCCTATTGTAGCTGAGGATACAGGCGGTAACAGCGGCAGAACGATTGAGTTTGATACAGCCAATTCATTATTGCAGATTCGCACGGTCAACCAAGGAGTGAAGGAGATTTAATGGCGGGTTCTATTTTTTACAATTGGTGGGCAGCACTAGCTGCTTTCACGATTTACTTTTTTTGCAACCTTCAATCGGGTGATACACCCACTCAAATTCTTATCCAAACATTTATCATTGCGTTAGTCGTTTTTATCGCTTCTTTTCTTGTACGTTATTTGATTGCTTTTGTTATGTACACACCCACTGAAATTGAACAAGAAGAAAATCCAAGCAATGAACATATTGAAGTCAATGAAGAGATGGAAAAAGCTGATCTAGAAGTAAATACAGAAAGCCAAGCAGAGGAGCTGGCGAAAGCAGTGAAGAGTATGATGGCGCAAGATGAATAATATTAAAAAGGGAGCATATAATTTGGCTCCCTTTTATAGTAAGTATTTGATATAATATGGTTAAATATTAGGGGGGATACGAAATGCAAACAACCACACAAGAAGAACAGAAACTTTGGCAAAACTGGGCAGCAACACGCGATCCTCATGCAGGTGATCTACTAATAAAAAAATATACACCCCTCGTTTCGTATCATGTACAGCGAATAGGTACAAATCTACCAAAGAATATCTCAAAAGATGAATTAACGAGTCTTGGAATGATGGGGTTGTTTGATGCACTTAATAAATTTGATATTAACAGAGATTTAAAGTTTGATACATATGCCTCTTTTCGTGTTCGTGGCGCGATTATTGACGGCCTACGAAAAGAAGATTGGCTTCCACGCTCTGCGAGGGAAAAGTCTAAAAAAATGGAGTTGCAAATTGAGGCAATGGAGCAACAATTAGGGCGCCATGTCACCCCTGAAGAAGTTGCAGAGCAATTAAATATAAATGTTGATGATGTGTATCAGACGATGCAAGAACATTTTATGTCTAATATATTGTCAATTGACGAACATAATACTGACCAAGACGATACTGAGATTAAGTCTTTTGCTATAAGAGACCATCTTACAAAAACCCCTGAAGAGGAAGCAGTACGAACAGAACTTTTACAGGATTTGGTTGAAAGTATTTTAAAATTAAATGAAAAGGAACAGCAAGTCCTCAGCTTATTTTATACAGAGGAACTGACACTTACTGAAATTGGGGAAATGCTTCATCTTTCCACTTCCCGCATTTCACAAATCCATTCAAAAGCAATCTTTAAGTTGCGCAAAATATTATCTGCTGAAATGCCAAATGAATAGCCGATAGGGGACAGTAGGATGAGTTTGAAATTTGTTGAGTTGCAAATAGCCTTGCCTAAAACCTTTGAAGCAGGCAAAATATCGGAACAACACCAGCAACAAGCCCTGCTAGGACAGGAATTAGCAAGCAGAGCACATCAAAAACAAGAAGCTAGAAAGAGGACATCTGTCTCAGAATCCAGTCCAACTGGAAAAGCTAAAAAGGAAGCTGTCGCTCATAGAACTGAGTCTGCCTCCCAGGAAAATAATGAAAAAAACAGCGCTAAGATCAATGATTTAACGCATCCTTTTGCAGGACATTTAGTAGATTTTAAAGGGTAGGTAAAAATATGGTAATAGGTATAGTCTTTTTGTTTATCACTCAAGTTTTAAGCTTTTATTTTATTGCATTACTTTATGTCAAAATTTCTCGTTTAAGAGATATAGAAACTCATCAGACAAAAGTCAGAGATGAATTGGAGGCTTCCCTTGGTGCTTATTTAGCGGAGATAAGAGATGAGAATAACCGTCTCATTGCAGAGTTGGCAACCAAAACACATCAAACGTTTGAAAACAGAACTAGCAATGAAAAAGAAGTTCAGAAGAAGGACCACCCTCTAGTAGAAGAAAGCAGCTTCAATAACTTTAAAATGCCACGTAATAGCGTGGCAAAGGCCTACCAAAAAAATACTAAAAAAAATACGCCAAAAGCAACTTTTCAAGATCATTTGGCCGTAAACATGGAACAGCCCAAACCATTAACAATGGAAGAAACGGTAAAAAAATATTATCGTAGCGGGAAGTCTGTGGATGAAATTGCAAAGCTCCTTCAAAAAGGGAAAACTGAAGTAGAGTTGCTTTTAAAGTTTGGGCAATAATATTTCTTGCAGAATACCAGGTGATATGATATATTATCAAATGGTGTTACATTACACACGTATTCTGATATAGGAGAAGGTGCTCGAATTTCGAGTTGCTCTTATAAAGGACGAATGCGGCGGACAAAAAAACCATATCAGGAGGAACTATCATGTCAGTAATTTCAATGAAACAATTACTAGAAGCTGGTGTACATTTCGGTCACCAAACACGTCGTTGGAACCCAAAAATGAAAAAATATATTTTTGTGGAACGTAACGGAATTTATATTATCGACTTACAAAAAACAGTTAAAAAATTAGAAGAGGCTTACGACTTCATGCGCCAAGTTGGCGAAGACGGCGGTAAAGTACTTTTCGTTGGTACTAAAAAACAAGCTCAAGAAGCAATTAAAGAAGAAGCAGAACGTTCAGGTAACTACTATATCAACCAACGTTGGTTAGGTGGTACTCTTACAAACTTCGGTACAATCCAAAAACGTGTTGCACGTTTGAAAGAGATCGAAAGAATGGAAGAGGACGGAACTTTTGAAGTTCTTCCTAAAAAAGAAGTTGTTCAACTTAAAAAACAACACGAACGCCTTGTTAAATTCTTAGGTGGTATCCGTGACATGCACGCTCTACCAGACGTTATGTTTGTTGTAGATCCTCGTAAAGAACGTATTGCAGTAGCGGAAGCTCGCAAATTAAACATTCCGTTAGTAGCAATGGTTGATACAAACTGTGACCCAGATGAAATCGACTACGTTATTCCTTCAAATGACGATGCGATCCGTGCTGTAAAATTAATTACTTCAAAAATGGCAGATGCTTTAATCGAGTCTAAACAAGGCGAAGAAGAAGCAGTTCCAGCTGAAGAGGTTGCAGCTGAGTAATTTCTGATTAAAAAACAGGTGATAAGCGGCTAAACCCTCTTATCACCTTTTTTTGAGAATAATAAAAATAAAGTGGAGCTTTGCTTGCTTTATAAACCAATGAACGCATAATAGAAAACGGCCGTAACTTTTTTGGTAAGCGTACCAATCTATTAAAGCAGAAAGTTGGTTTAATGCTAATTATTGGGGTATTCTTAAATAAACACACAGTGTACTGATGTCTCTTTATTTGCTGGATTATATAATTTAAGGAAATATTGCATTAGCATCTACACCGGACGTTGGACTTAAGTTCCCTATATAGCTGGAATAATTCATGTGAATTTATAAGGAGGAATTTTCAATGGCAGAAGTAACTGCAAAAATGGTTAAAGAATTACGCGAAAAAACTGGTGCTGGTATGATGGATTGTAAAAAAGCATTAGTAAAAGTAGATGGAGATATGGAAGCGGCAATCGACTTCTTACGTGAAAAAGGTCTTTCTTCAGCTGCTAAAAAAGCAGATCGTATCGCAGCAGAAGGTACAACTTATATCGAAGTAAAAGGCAATGACGCTGTACTTTTAGAAGTAAATGCTGAAACAGACTTTGTTGCTAAAAACGAAGGATTCCAAAAATTGGTTAAAGAATTAGCGGATCACTTATTAGCTGCAAAACCAGCTACTCTAGAAGAAGCTATGGATTCAAAAATGGAAAACGGTGCAACTGTTGCTGAACATATTTCCCAAGCAATAGCTACTATCGGTGAAAAAATCACTCTTCGTCGCTTTACAGTTGCTTCAAAAACAGATGCAGATGCATTCGGCGCTTACTTACACATGGGCGGACGTATCGGTGTGTTAGCTGTTCTTGAAGGTACTACTGATGAAAACGTAGGAAGAGATGTTGCAATGCATATTGCTGCATTAAATCCAAAATACATCGCTCATGACCAAGTTTCTGAAGAAGAAATCGCTCATGAACGCAAAGTATTAACTGAACAAGCACTTAACGAAGGTAAACCAGAAAATATCGTAGCAAAAATGGTTGAAGGCCGTCTTCGTAAATATTTCGAAGAAATTTGCGTACTTGACCAAGCATTCGTTAAAAACCCAGATCAAAAAGTGGGCGACTACATCAAATCTGCTGGCGCTACTTTAACTTCTTTCGTGCGCTATGAAGTTGGCGAAGGAATTGAAAAACGCGAAGACAACTTTGCGGAAGAAGTAATGAGCCAAGTAAAAGGCAAATAATATATTCGTATGAATAGCAAAAAAAGTAGGGAGCACATCTTTTTCGTGTTCCCTCTTTTTCAAGAAAAAGCATGATGGAGGTTCCAAAGAGTATGCAGCAGTACAAAAGAGTAGTCATTAAGCTTAGCGGAGAAGCCCTTGCCGGAGAAGAAGGGTTTGGCTTATCTCCTAAAATCGTCAAATCAGTTGCAGAGCAAGTGAAAGATGTAGTAGAGCTTGGAGTAGAAGTAGCATTAGTAGTAGGTGGCGGAAATATTTGGAGAGGCAAAATTGGTGCTGAAATGGGCATGGAACGGGCAAATGCTGATTATATGGGCATGTTGGCCACTGTAATGAATGCTTTAGCATTACAAGATTCACTTGAAAATCTAGATGTACCTACTCGCGTGCAATCATCAATTGTTATGACGCAAGTTGCTGAACCTTATATTCGCAGAAAAGCAGTTCGCCATTTAGAAAAGAAACGTGTTGTCATTTTTGCAGCAGGAACAGGAAATCCTTATTTCTCTACTGATACTACTGCAGCTTTACGTGCAGCTGAGATTAATGCAGATGTCATTTTAATGGCTAAAAATAATGTAGATGGCGTATACTCTGCAGATCCAAGAATAGATACAGAAGCAGTGAAATATGAACAACTAACATACTTAGAAGTTATTCAGCAAGGACTACAAGTAATGGATTCAACAGCATCCACTCTTTGTATGGATAATGATATCCCACTTATTGTGTTCTCTATTACTGAAAACGGTAATATTAAGCGCGCTGTGTTGGGAGAAAACATTGGAACAATCGTGAGGAGGAACCCATAATGTCGAAGGAAGTTTTGGCGAAAGCTGAAGAGAGAATGGACAAAGCAATACAAGCATTTAGCCGCGCACTAGCAACAATTCGTGCAGGCCGTGCAAATGCTTCTTTACTAGACCATGTAAATGTGGAATACTACGGTGCTCCAACACCTATTAATCAGCTTGCTGGCGTCTCTGTGCCAGAAGCACGTCTTCTAGTAATCCAACCATACGATAAATCTGTACTAGGTGAAATTGAAAAAGCTTTATTGAAGTCTGACATCGGCATTACACCAACTAACGATGGTAACGTCATCCGTCTTTCAATTCCTGCTTTAACAGAGGAACGCCGTAAAGATCTTGTGAAACTAGTGAAAAAAGAAGGCGAAGATGCAAAAGTTGCTATTCGTAATGTACGCCGCGACGCAAACGATGATTGCAAAAAACTAGAAAAAAACGGCGAAATTACTGAAGACGATTTGCGTGGATATTCTGAAGATATCCAAAAATTGACTGATGCCAACATTGAAAAAGTAGATCAAATCGCTAAAGAAAAAGAAAGCGAAATCCTATCCGTTTAATCATAGAACCTTGTCTTTTTCAAGGCGTCCTATAACTCAGGGACGTCTTTTTTGTTTTACATGCACCTTATGAAGAAAGCGCATTTAAGTTGATACATAGCTTTCCCTAATACCTATCCATTTAGATTGGCTCTAAGTTTTAGGCTAAGCATCTTTTTTGTTTAGATTAAGGAAATTAATTGTTATTTTTGGTATGATAGAGGAAGTATACGTTCCGATTTGTAAGTTAGTGGAGGATTCTAAATGTTAGATAAATTCGGATGGAAGAAAACTGAAAAAAAAGACCTGTCATTGCAAGCGCAAATGGAACTGATTCAAATGCAAGAGGTGCCAAAGCATATCGCGATTATAATGGATGGTAATGGTCGCTGGGCAAAAAGCCGAGCTTTACCACGCTTTATCGGGCATCGTGAAGGCATGCATAATGTACGTGTGATTACAAAAGCTGCGAACGCCATTGGGGTTGGAGCGATTACACTATATGCTTTTTCTACAGAGAATTGGAAAAGACCATCAACTGAGGTAGATTTCTTAATGCGTTTACCGGAAGAATTTTTGGCTGACTTCCTGCCCGAGTTAATGGAGTTAAATATTCGGGTCGAAATGATTGGCGAAATGGATGGGTTGCCTTCGCATACAAGTCGAGCTGTGCAAAATGCAATGGATAAAACGAAAGATAATACAGGCATGGTGCTTAATTTTGCATTTAATTATGGTAGCCGCAGAGAAATGGTTCTTGCAGTACAAAAGATCGCGAGCCTTGTACAGCAAGGTGAACTTAACATGTCATCAATAACTGAAGAAACAATTTCTGAACAATTAATGACGTCAAGTATTGGGGATCCAGATTTACTAATACGAACAAGCGGTGAATACCGAGTAAGTAACTTTTTATTATGGCAACTCGCATATACGGAGTTCTTTTTTTCTGATATACACTGGCCAGAGTTTAAAGCGGAGCATTTGTACAGTGCAATAATTGATTACCAAAAACGCAATCGCCGTTACGGGGGATTGAAAGGAGAATAATGAAAGTTGAAACAGCGGATTATCACAGCAATTATTGCTGCGCTTTTATTTATTCCATTCGTGGTATACGGAAATTTGCCGTTCACACTATTAGTGTATGTGATGGCAGCGATTGGATTATATGAAGTTTTAAAAATGAGAGGAATAGCTTTACTGTCAGTTCCCGGAATTATTACGTTACTGCTACTATTTGTAGTATTAATGCCGAAACAATGGAGCTTACAACTACAAGAAGCTACTTCTTTTTCGCAAATGGAATACATGTTTATAGCAGCAATTCTATTGCTGATTTATACTGTCTTTGTAAAAAATAGTTTTACCTTTGATGATGTAGGATTCTTGGTAATCAGTGCACTGTATGTAGGAATTGGCTTTCATTACTTCATTACTGCAAGGGTGGAAGGATTGGCATTTGTTGTTTATGCATTGGTCATCGTGTGGACAACGGATTCTGGCGCCTATTTTGTCGGAAGAAAATTAGGCAAACGTAAATTATGGCCGGAAATTTCACCGAATAAGACTGTTGAAGGCTTTTTGGGTGGCATTGTGGTTGCAGTCATTGCAGCTTTAATATTCCAGGCAATTGTAAAGCTAGATTATTCATATGTCACAATTATACTTATTTCCATTGTTGCGTCCATATTTGGCCAGTTAGGGGATTTGGTAGAATCTGCTATTAAACGGCATTATGACGTGAAGGATTCCGGTAAAATCCTTCCTGGACACGGTGGCATTTTGGATCGTTTTGATAGTATCTTATTTGTTTTGCCACTGCTTTATTTTTTACACTTTATTGGTTAAGGGTGATTAGTAGATGAAACGTATCAGTTTATTAGGCGCAACAGGCTCAATTGGATTACAAACATTAGACATTGTGAGGGAACATCCTGATCAATTTTCAATTGTAGCTTTTGCTGCTGGTAAAAATATTGAGCTTACAAAGGAAATAATAAAAGAGTTTAAGCCTAAGTTGGTATCTGTTCAACTAGAGGCGGATGCACAAAAACTTGCAAAAGAATTTCCAGACTCAGAATTCACGTATGGTGCTCAAGGGTTAATAGATGTAGCTACATATACTGACAGCGATATACTATTGAATGCTGTCTTAGGCAGTATTGGACTAGAAGCTACTTTGGCAGCGATCCAGCAAAGAAAAATGATTGCAATTGCGAATAAAGAGACACTTGTCACAGCGGGACATTTGGTCATGAGTGAAGCTAAGAAATACGGTGCACCGATTTTGCCTGTAGATAGTGAGCACTCAGCACTTTGGCAATCAATGCAGGGTGAAAATCCAAAAACTGTCTCAAGACTTATCTTAACGGCTTCTGGCGGTAGTTTTAGAGATCAAACACGTGATGAATTGGAGAATGTTACAGTTAAAGAAGCTCTAAATCATCCAAATTGGTCTATGGGAGCAAAAATTACAATTGATTCTGCTACATTGATGAATAAAGGTTTGGAAGTCATTGAAGCAGCGGTGTTGTATGATATGCCATACGATAAAATTGACGTATTAATCCATCGAGAAAGCATTATTCACTCGATGGTTGAATATCATGATACAAGTGTGATGGCACAGTTAGGTACACCGGACATGCGTACACCAATCCAATATGCTTTAAGTTATCCAGATAGGTTGCCGCGCTCTAATGCAGAAAGACTGGATTTAGCGAAAATCTCTCAACTGCACTTTGAAAATGTTGACTTAAAGCGTTTCCGCTGCCTTGATTTTGCTTATCAAGCAGGTCGGATGGGAGGCTCTATTTTAACAGTTATGAACGCTGCGAACGAAGCAGCAGTAGGTGCCTTCTTACAAGGAAAGATCAAGTTTCTTGAAATAGAAGACATCATCGACAGAATGATGAACCAACATGAGAATATTAGCAACCCAGATTTAGAAACTATTTTACAAGTAGATAAAGAAACGAGAAAAACGATTCAAACCATGCTAAAATAGCAATAGTAATTTTATAATGCATAAAAAGGTGGGATTACATGCAATCAATCATTGCATTTATTGTGGTATTCGGTTCCATCGTGTTTTTCCATGAACTTGGTCATTTCATCTTCGCAAAGCGTTCAGGCATATTAGTGCGTGAGTTTGCAATTGGTTTTGGTCCTAAAATAATAGGGATCAATAAAGGCGAGACATTATATACTGTTCGTCTATTGCCAATGGGTGGTTATGTCCGTATGGCGGGAGACGATGCAGATGTCATTGAATTGCAACCAGGTTATCGTATTGGAATGCTTCTAAACAATCAAAACGAAGTAACTAAAATCGTTTTAAATCAAAACAAACAATTGCCGGACATGCTCTTTTTAGAAGTAGAAAAGGCAGACCTTCAAAAAGAATTATGGGTAGAAGGTTATGACGAAGATGAAAAACTTGTCCGTTACCATATTGCCCGAAATGCAGTAATTGAAGAAAATGGCAGCGAGCTGATCATTGCTCCATACGACCGCCAGTTTAATTCAAAATCGGTCGGCAAACGTGCGATGACTATTTTTGCAGGTCCGTTGTTTAATTTTATTTTATCTGTTTTCATTTTTATCATTATTGCTTTTATTACAGGTGTACCGACGTATGAACCTGTAATAGCGGGTGTTGTAAAAGACAGCCCAGCAGCTGTAGCAGGGATGCAAAAGGGAGATGTTGTGACATCCATTGATGGCAAATCAATTGATTCATGGCAAGAACTTTCAGATGCCATCCAAAAAAATCCAAAGAAGGATCTAACGTTGGATGTAACACGTGGGGATTCTCATAAAACTCTTACAGTGACGCCAGAAAAGAAAGATATTGAAGGACAGTCAATCGGTCAAATTGGGGTACAATATCAAAGCCCTGTCGAAAAGAATCCAGTCAAAGCATTATTGTTCGGATTCACTGAGACCTACCACTGGATTATCAAAATATTTACGATACTAGGCGCCTTAATAACTGGCGGTTTTACGATTGATGCCTTGTCAGGCCCTGTCGGTATCTATAAGGCAACTGAAGAAGTGGCTAAATATGGTGTTGTCAATATTATGAATTGGGCTGCAGTATTAAGTATTAACTTAGGAATTATGAACTTGCTTCCACTACCTGCTCTAGATGGAGGACGCTTACTATTCTTCGGATTTGAAGCATTACGTGGCAAACCTGTCGATCGTCAAAAAGAGGGCATGGTTCATTTCGTAGGGATCGTTTTATTAATGATTCTTATGATTGCTGTAACTTGGAATGATATTCAACGCTTTTTCTTTTAGCGTATTAAATAGAGTTTCGATATAATAGACAATTAAACAGAGCTCAAAGTGAGGTTAAATCATGAAACAAAGTAAAACATTTATACCAACTTTGCGCGAAATACCTGCTGATGCTGACGCCTTGTCGCATCAGCTCTTATTACGTGCGGGTTTTATCCGTCAACATGCGAGTGGAGTATATTCATATCTGCCACTAGGTTTTAAAGTGTTGCAAAAAATAGAAGAAATAGTTCGTGAAGAAATGAATGAAGCTGGCGCTGTTGAATTGTTATTGCCATCCTTGCAACAAGCTGAGTTATGGCAAGAATCCGGCCGCTGGGATGCTTATGGACCAGAGCTTATGCGTTTAACTGATCGTCACGAACGACCTTTCGCTTTAGGGCCAACACATGAAGAGGTAATTACTTCATTAGTACGTGATGAAATAAATTCTTATAAAAAGCTGCCTTTGA
Organism: Rummeliibacillus stabekisii; assembly: GCF_007988965.1. GTDB lineage: Bacteria > Bacillota > Bacilli > Bacillales_A > Planococcaceae > Rummeliibacillus > Rummeliibacillus stabekisii. Next base: position 713,865 of record NZ_BJVD01000001.1, on the reverse strand, counting down.
CTTTATATCAAATTCAAACAAAATTCCGGGATGAAAAGCGCCCACGTTTTGGATTACTACGCGGTCGAGAATTTATCATGAAGGATGCATACTCCTTCCATTCAACTAATGAAAGCCTTGATGAAACCTACCAGGATATGGTGAAAGCTTATACAAACATTTTTACTCGTTTAGGATTGAATTTCCGTGCTGTAATAGCTGACTCCGGATCAATTGGTGGCACGGACACACATGAATTTATGGTGCTGTCTGAAATAGGAGAAGATACGATCGCATATTCAGATGAAACTGATTACGCGGCAAATATAGAAATGGCAGAAGTGAATGTTGAATACACGCATTCAGATGAAGAGATGGGTACACTGGAAAAAGTGGAAACGCCAGATCAAAGAACAATAGAAGAAGTAGCAAACTATTTAGAAGTTTCTCAGGAGCAATGTATTAAAACACTTGTTTTTAATGTTGATGATGAATTAATAGTGGTTCTTTCTCGTGGAGACCATGAGATTAATGAAATAAAATTAAAACATGCACTAAATGCAGAGTCAGTGGAACTTGCTGAGGAACAAGCTGTATTTGAATTATTAAATTGTCATGTGGGATCACTTGGACCTGTTAAACTGCCGGTCAACGTGAAAGTAATAGCCGACCATGGAATTAAATCAATTCGCAATGGTGTTTGTGGTGCAAACGAAGACGGCTTCCACTACAAAAATGTAAACCCAGGAAGAGATTTTGCTATTGACCATTTTGAGGATATCCGGTTTATCCAAGTAGGTGACCCTACACCTGATGGACAAGGAACAATCAAATTTGCTGAAGGTATTGAAGTAGGTCATGTCTTTAAATTAGGTACAAAATACAGTGATGCAATGAATGCAGGCTTCTTAGACGAGAATGGACGTAAGCAACCATTTATCATGGGGTGTTATGGAATCGGTGTTTCTAGATTACTAGCAGCAGTTGCAGAGCAATTCCAAGATAACTATGGCTTTATGTGGCCGAAACAAATTGCGCCATATGATATTCATCTCATCTCAGTTAATGAAAAAGATGAAGCGCAAAAAACATTGACAGATGATCTTTATAAATTGCTTCGTTCTTATCGTTATGATGTATTATATGACGACCGAAAAGAACGAGCTGGCGTTAAATTTGCGGATGCGGATTTAATTGGCTTGCCTGTGCGTGTCACAGTAGGCAAAAAAGCTTCTGAGGGTATCGTTGAAGTGAAATTCCGCCAATCTGGTGAAACGTTTGAATGGGCAAAAGAAGAATTGGTGGATCGTTTGAACAACTTCTTTCATGCCGAATAGTAGTATGTGACTTGCGTTTTAGGGAGAAAGTACAATTTGTACTTTCTTTTCTTTGTTTCAAAGAGTGTTAATAAAATTTAACAAAGAGGTGAAATGATGGCTAACGAACAGGATGCAAGACAAAGATTTCAATTGCTCTTGCAACAAATCAATATGACGGAAGATGTGGTTATGCCATTTTTTGAATCAGCTGAGCTAGAACGCTTAACTGTGCATAAAAAAGACAAAGTTTGGCGTTTTTCAATAAAGCTTCCGCATATATTGCCGTTTCAACTGCTACGCGATTTCCAAATGCGTTTAAAACAAGCTTTTTCATCTATCGCAGATATTCAGATAACAATTGAAGCAACAAACCAACAGTTAACACAAGATTTAATTTCTGATTATTGGTTGATGATTGTAGAAGAAATAGACGAAATGTCCCCTCCGCTTCGTGAAGGTCTTGCGAAGCAGCTCCCAGAATGGAATGGGCAGAAGATTATGCTCAATTGTCAGCATGAGTTTCAATTAATGACATTGAAGTCAAAATATGCAGATGTATTATCCATGACCTATAAAAAGTATGGGTTTCCTCATATGGCCGTTGATTTTCAGTTAGTCGAATCGACTGAGGACTTGGCAGAACAGCAACGCCAGTTCCTAGAACAACGGCAACAAGAAGAGATAGCCTTTGCAAAGCAAGCTGTTATGGATATGCAAAAACGTGAGAAAGAGCGTCAGCAAAATCCTGAGGGAGTGGATTTATCCGATAGACCATTCCAACTAGGGGTTCCTATTAAGCACGATGAACCGATTATGGACATTCATCAGATACAAGATGAAGAACGGCGTGTAGTAATCGAAGGATATGTATTTGATGCGGAGGTCAAAGAATTAAGAAGTGGACGATCACTTCTTACATTGAAAATGACTGATTACACAGATTCTATCTTAGTCAAGATGTTCTCTCGCGATAAAGAAGATGCAGCCTTGATGCAATGTGCAAAAAAAGGAATGTGGCTAAAAGTACGCGGCTCTGTGCAAAACGATACATTTGTCAGAGATTTAATTGTCATGGCCCAGGATATGGTAGAGATTAAACCCGTTTTGAAGAAGGATCACGCAAAAGAAGGCGAAAAACGTGTTGAGCTTCATCTACATACGCCAATGAGTCAGATGGATGCAGTATCTTCAGTAGATGCTCTTGTCGGTCAAGCTGCAAAGTGGGGGCATGAAGCGATTGCCATTACAGATCATGCAATCGTCCAATCTTTCCCTGATGCCTATAATGCTGGAAAAAAACATGGGATAAAGATTATCTATGGATTAGAGGCAAATTTAGTGGATGATGGCGTACCTATAGCATATGATGAACAACATCGTCTACTAGAAGACGACACTTATGTTGTTTTTGACGTAGAAACAACTGGGTTATCTGCAGCATATGACACTATCATTGAGCTGGCAGCCGTAAAAATCCGAAATGGTGAAGTAATAGACAAGTTTGAAAGCTTTGCGAACCCTCATCATCCACTGTCAACAACAACAATAGAGTTAACAGGTATTACGGATGATATGGTCAGAAACGCTCCAGAAGTGACTGATATGATTAAAGAGTTCCATGCTTTTATTGGTGACACCATCGTAGTAGCACATAATGCATCTTTTGATATAGGCTTTTTATATGAAGCTTATAAGAAAGCGGGTGTTGATGAGTTTCATCACCCTGTAATCGATACATTAGAGCTGGCCCGTTTCTTGCATCCGGAGCTTAAGAACCACCGTTTAAATACATTGTGTAAAAAATTCGGCATTGAATTAACACAGCACCACCGCGCTATTTATGATACAGAAGCAACGGGATACCTATTACTTCATTTATTAAAAGAAGCAGATGCAAAAGGTATCGCATATCATGATGATTTTAATAAATATATCGGTGAAGGAGATTCTTACAAAAGGGCACGTCCAACACATTGTACACTCCTCGCTGTTGATAACGACGGTTTGAAAAATTTATTTAAACTTGTCAGCGAATCACATGTCAATACATTTTATCGTGTACCCCGAATCAAACGGTCGTCGCTTCAACGGTTGCGGAAAGGTTTACTAGTAGGTAGTGCCTGCGATAAGGGTGAGTTTTTTACAGCTGTCATGCAAAAGTCTATGGAAGAAGCGATGGAAGTAGCGAAGTTTTATGACTATTTAGAAGTCCATCCAAAAGGAGTATATTCTCCGCTTATCGAAGCAGAGCTAATACGAGATGAATGGAATTTAGAAGATATTATACGAAAAATCGTTAAAATCGGTAAAAAATTAGGCAAACCTGTAGTTGTAACAGGAAACGTTCATTATTTGACTGAAAATGATGCGATTTTCCGGCAAGTGCTCGTTCGTTCTCAAGGTGGAGCTAACCCACTAAATCGCTATAAATTGCCAGCAGTTCATTTTAGAACTACAGATGAAATGCTAGAAGACTTTGCTTTTTTGGGAGCAGATGTGGCAAAAGAGATTGTCGTAACCAACTCCCAAAAAATCGCCAATATGATTGGTGATGTTGTGCCAGTTAAAGATGAGCTATACACACCAAAAATTGAAGGTGCTGACCAGACAGTACGTGAAATGACGTATAAAATGGCTCATCAAATATATGGTGAAACGCTACCGGAAATAGTTGAAGCCAGATTAGAAAAAGAATTAGGTTCTATCATTGGCCATGGCTTTGCGGTTATCTATTTAATCTCACATAAGCTGGTAAAAAAATCATTGATTGATGGCTATTTAGTGGGCTCCCGGGGCTCCGTAGGCTCTTCGCTTGTAGCGGCTATGATGGAGATTACAGAAGTAAATGCATTGCCTCCACACTATATTTGCCCGAACTGCAAGCAATCAGAATTCTTTAACGATGGCTCTGTTGGCTCAGGATTTGACTTGCCGAACAAAGATTGCCCGTCGTGCGGAACTTCCTATAAAAAGGATGGACACGACATACCTTTCGAAACATTCCTTGGGTTTAAAGGGGATAAGGTGCCTGATATTGACTTGAACTTTAGTGGTCATTATCAACCACGGGCACATAACTATACTAAAATATTGTTTGGAGAAGATTATGCATATCGTGCCGGAACTATTGGTACAGTTGCCGAGAAAACGGCTTATGGCTATGTAAAAGGCTACGCATCAGACAACAATTTAAATTTTAGAGGTGCAGAAGTGGATCGGCTTGTCCAAGGATGCACAGGCGTCAAAAGAACAACCGGTCAACACCCAGGCGGCATTATAGTCGTACCTAACTATATGGATATCTTTGATTTTTCACCATTCCAATATCCTGCTGATGCGCAAGATTCTGAATGGAAAACAACTCATTTTGATTTCCACTCTATTCATGATAATATACTGAAACTGGATATTTTGGGACACGATGATCCGACTGTTATCCGTATGCTACTTGATTTAACAGGAATTGATCCCAAATCTATTCCGACAGATGATCCTGAAGTAATGAAAATATTTACAGGTCCAGAATCGTTAGGCATTACGCCCGAGCAAATTAACTGTAAAACCGGTACATTAGGCATTCCAGAGTTTGGTACGAGATTTGTACGGCAAATGTTAGAAGAAACGAAACCGTCTACGTTCTCTGAGCTTGTTCAAATTTCTGGGTTATCACACGGGACAGATGTATGGCTCGGAAATGCAAGTGAGCTAATAGAAAATGGTACTTGTGTGTTATCGGAAGTAATCGGCTGCCGAGATGACATCATGGTGTATTTAATTTACCAAGGACTAGAACCATCGTTAGCATTTAAAATTATGGAGAGTGTGCGTAAAGGGAAAGGGCTAACAGAAGACATGGAAGCAGCAATGCGGAAAGAAAGTGTTCCGGAGTGGTACATTGATTCATGTAAAAAGATAAAATATATGTTCCCTAAAGCGCATGCTGCCGCATATGTATTAATGGCTGTTAGAATTGCCTATTTTAAAGTGCATTTTCCGATTGTATACTATTGTGCATATTTCTCAGTCCGTGCAGACGATTTCGATTTAATCGCTATGGTCAATGGTTCACAAATGATAAAATCACGCATTGAAGAAATCGAAAGCAAAGGTTTGGATGCTTCTCCAAAAGAGAAAAACTTGTTGACTGTTTTAGAACTAGCGCTTGAAATGTGCGAAAGAGGTATGGCGTTCCAGAAGGTAGATTTATACAAATCAAAGGCAACGGAGTTTGTTATAGAAGGCCAGACGTTAATTCCGCCATTTAATGCGATTCCAGGCTTAGGGAATAACGTGGCATATGCTATTGTCAAGGCAAGAGAAGATGGTGAATTTCTTTCAAAAGAAGATTTACAAATTCGAGGTCGTGTTTCCAAGACATTGATTGAGTATATGGATAAATTGGGCTGCTTAGAAGGAATGCCAGATGCCAACCAGCTGTCCCTCTTCTAGCCCTAGTTGCATTCAAGGTGCGATTGTGTTATAATTTAGACAATTATTTGTTGATAGAACGACAGCAAAAGAGTGGGATATCCCGCTCTTTTCTCTTGTTATGACAACAAACTTTAGTCAGGAGGATTGTATGAGCAAGGTTACAACAGAAGTGGAACAATTAGTAACACCAATAGTAGAAAGCCTGAACCTTGAATTAGTCGAGATTGAATTTGTGAAAGAAGGCAGAGAATGGTTTCTACGCGTTTATGTGGATACTCCTGAAGGAAGCATAGATATAGAACAATGCGCACAAGTAAGCGAATTGTTGAGTGAGAAACTGGATGAAGTGGACCCGATTGAACAAAATTACTTTTTGGAAGTTTCCTCACCAGGAGCGGAACGTCCATTAAAAAAAGAAGCGGATTTTGTAAAAGCAGTTAATCAGTTTGTGCATATAAAATCATATGAGCCGATTAATGGCATGAAGGAATTTGAAGGTTATCTAGAATCTTACACAGATGAAGGCGCTGAGCTTGCAGTAAAAATTAAAACTAGAAAAATAAAAGTTCTCATACCGAAAGATAAAATTGCCAAAGCCCGTTTAGCAATTGACTTTTCAGCAGAACGTTAACTTAGGAGTGAAATTGGACAATGAGTAAGGAATTAGTCGGTGCGTTCGCTGCACTTGAAGCAAAAGGTATCTCAAAAGATGTCATCGTTGAGGCGATTGAAGCGGCACTCATTAATGCGTATAAAAAGAACTTCAATCAAGCGGCAAATGTCCGTGTAGATTTAAACTTAGATAAAGGCTCAGTACGTTTGTTTACACGTAAAGACGTTGTAGAAGAAGATGATATAGAAGACGATCACCTACAAATTTCTATAGAAGAAGCGCAGAAAATTAACCCGGCTTATGAAATTGGGGATGTAGTGGAAGAAGAAGAAACACCGCGCAATTTTGGTCGTATTGCAGCTACAACTGCTAAACAAATTGTGACACAACGTTTCCGTGAAGCAGAACGCGGTATTGTCTATGAAGAGTATGTAGACCGTGCTGATGACATTATGAACGGTGTAGTCGAACGTTTAGATCCTCGTAATATCTATGTGGGAATTGGCAAAATTGAAGCGGTTCTTCCGCAAAGCGAGCAAATTCCTGGTGAAGTATATAAACCGCATGATCGGATAAAAGTATATATTACAAAAGTAGAACGCACATCCCGTGGACCACAAGTATTCGTTTCACGTACGCATCCTGGATTGCTACGTCGTCTATTTGAACTTGAAGTGCCGGAAATTTTTGAAGGCACAGTAGAAATTAAATCGATTGCCCGCGAAGCAGGCGACCGTTCTAAAATTTCGGTTGTGGCACATAACGAAGAAGTGGATCCTGTGGGTTCATGCGTTGGTGCAAAAGGAGCGCGCGTACAAACGATTGTCAATGAACTACACGGCGAAAAAATCGATATCGTTGAGTGGTCTGAGGATCCAGTGGTATTTGTAGCAAATGCACTAAGCCCTTCACAAGTACTAGATGTCCAAGTAAATGAAGAAGAAAAATCTACTACAGTTGTTGTGCCAGATTACCAGTTGTCTCTAGCAATCGGTAAACGTGGTCAAAACGCAAGATTAGCAGCTAAATTAACTGGCTGGAAAATCGATATTAAAAGCGAAACAGATGCGACTGAATTAGGCATTTATCCACGTTCAGAAGAGCAAATTGTCCAAACTGCTGATATCTATGAACAAGAGATAGATGAAGAGCCACTAGAAGAAATTGAAGTGGATCTATACAAAGAAGACTAACAAGGGATTTTGACGTCAGTGTCTTCAATTAACCCAAATGTCAAAAGAAAGGTGAATTCTGATGCCGACCAATCGTAAAATACCTTTGAGAAAATGTATTGCTACCGGAGAGATGTTTCCGAAAAAAGAAATGATTCGCGTGGTCCGTTCCAAAGAAGGAGAAGTAACTGTTGATCCGACTGGAAAAAAATCGGGGCGCGGCGCATATGTTTCGAAATCGGCTACAGCGATTCAAGCCGCAAAAGATAAAAATGTGTTTGAACGCCAACTTCAAGTGGAAATTCCAGCACATATATACGATGATCTATTAGCAATTGTTCAAAAGGAAACTCGAATATGAATCAAGAACAAGCAATTTTAAATTTGCTAGGTATAGCCGCAAGCGCACGCAAGGTGGTAACCGGCGAAGAACAGGTAGTAAAAGAAGTAAGAAATCAGCAAGCTAAGCTGGTTATTTTATCGACAGATGCTTCGAAAAATACTAGAAAGAAGCTAACCGATAAATGCCATTCTTTTCACGTTGAGCTACACGAATTTTCAACAAGGGATGTTCTCGGACACGCCCTTGGTAGGGAGGCGAGAGTTTCCGTAGCAATAATGGACAGCGGTTTTGCAAGAAAGCTGTCTCAGCTACTCAACGAAATCTAACCGGGGGTGAGTACATGACAAAATTACGCGTTCATGAATATGCGAAACAAGTAAGCCAGTCAAGTAAAGAAGTGATTGATCAGTTATCTAAGCTCCAAATTGATGTGAAGAATCATATGTCCATGTTAGAACCAGAAACGATTAGCAAATTAAATCATGTATATAAAAAAGGCACTCAACAACAGAGTGTACAGTCAAACCCAACAAAAGGGCAGCCAGGAACTCGTCCTGCAGCAAGAAAAGAGCAACCCTCTTCTAGTCCTGCTCAAACAAAACAAAATAATAACCAAGGAAGTACTATGAATAATAATTCAACTTCAAAAGACAACTCAAAACAAAGACCATCAACAAATAATAATCAAAACCGAAGCCAAACGAATAATCGTGGTGGCCAAACAAGCAACACGCAAGGTGGCAACCGTCCAAACAATAATTCAAGAGGTGGTAGCCAAACGAGCAACACGCAAGGTGGCAACCGTTCAAACAATAATTCAAGAGGCGGCAGCCAAACAAGCAACACGCAAGGTGGCAACCGTCCGAATAATAATACAAGAAGCGGTAGTCAAACAAGCAATACGCAAGGTGGCCAACGTTCTAACAATAATGCTAGAAGCGGTAGCCAAACAAGCAACACACAAGGTGGCAACCGCCCTAATAATAATGCAAGAGGCGGCAACCGTAGCAATAATGCACAAGGCGGCAACCGTAACAACAACCAACGACGCAAACCAGGCATTCATGGCGGACAGCGCCGTAAGAATCGTCCACAACCGGCACCACAGCCAGCTGTGAAAAAAGAATTGCCAGAAAAAATCACGTTTTATGAATCACTTAGCGTTGGTGAATTAGCTAAAAAATTAGGCCGTGAACCATCTGAAATCATTAAAAAATTGTTCATGCTTGGTGTTATGGCTACAATCAACCAAGAACTTGATCAAGACGCAATTGAATTAATTTGCGCAGACTACGGTGTTGAAGTAGAAGAAGAAGTACGCATTGATGCTACGGATTTAGATACTTACTTCGAAGAAGATGAAAATGAAGATACTGCAGATATTAAAGAACGTCCGCCAGTAGTTACAATTATGGGTCACGTTGACCATGGTAAAACAACTTTGCTTGACTCTATCCGTAACACTAAAGTTACAGAAGGCGAAGCGGGCGGTATTACACAACATATCGGTGCTTATCAAGTTGTTGTCCAAGGCAAAAAGATTACTTTCCTAGACACACCAGGACATGCCGCTTTCACAACTATGCGTGCGCGTGGTGCTAAGATTACCGATTTAACAATCCTTGTTGTGGCTGCAGATGACGGTGTTATGCCTCAAACAATTGAAGCAATCAACCACGCAAAAGCTGCTGAAGTTCCAATCATTGTAGCTGTCAACAAAATGGATAAACAAACAGCAAACCCTGATCGTGTGATGCAAGAATTAACAGAACATGGTTTGGTTCCAGAATCGTGGGGCGGGGATACTATCTTTGTACCGATTTCTGCATTGTCTGGCGAAGGTATCGACCAATTGCTTGAAATGATTTTGCTTGTGTCTGAAGTAGGCGAATTAAAAGCAAATCCTAAACGTCGTGCTATTGGCTCTGTCATTGAAGCACAATTAGATAAAGGCCGTGGCTCTGTAGCAACATTATTAGTTCAAAACGGTACACTAAATGTAGGAGATCCAATTGTTGTGGGTCATACGTATGGTCGTGTTCGTGCAATGGTCAACGATCTTGGTCGCCGCGTGAAAAGCGCAGGTCCATCTACGCCTGTAGAAATTACTGGCTTAAATGAAGTGCCACAAGCAGGGGATCGTTTTGTTGTATTTGAAGATGAAAAAACAGCTCGTCAAGTAGGGGAAGCTCGCGAATCGACTGCTATCCAAGAAATGCGTACTGAAAAACAACGCGTTACACTTGATAACTTGTTTGAACAAATGAAACAAGGCGATATGAAAGAATTAAACTTAATTGTCAAAGCAGATGTTCAAGGTACAGTTGAAGCAATGGCTGCTTCATTGATGAAAATTGATGTAGAAGGCGTTAATGTGAAGATTATTCATACAGGCGCGGGCGCTATTACTGAATCTGACATTTCACTTGCAGCTGCTTCAAATGCAATTGTAATTGGTTTCAATGTTCGTCCTGATGTCAATGCAAAACGTGCTGCAGAAGCTGAAGGTGTAGATATTCGTCTTCACCGCATTATTTATAAAGTAATTGAAGAGATTGAAGCTGCAATGAAAGGCATGCTAGATCCTGAATATGAAGAAAAAGTAATCGGTTCTGCAGAAATTCGCGAAACCTTTAAAGTTTCAAAAGTTGGTACAATTGCCGGCGGTTATGTAACAGAAGGTAAATTAACTCGTGACAGTGGTGTACGTGTGATTCGCGAGGGAATTGTTATCTTTGAAGGTGTGTTAGATTCTTTAAAACGTTTCAAAGATGATGCAAAAGAAGTTGCAAGAGGGTATGAATGTGGTTTTACAATCAAAGACTACAATGACCTTAAAGTAGGCGACCAAATCGAAGCCTTCGTAATGGAAGAGATTAAACGCTAATGATGGCATATGCAGAGTGTGAATTTTTTGTTCCTGCTGCACATTCGCTAAAAGAAAAACGTGCTGTTTTGCAGTCTATGACTATGCGTGTAAAACAGAAATACAATATCTCTATTGCAGAGATAGACCATCAAGATGTTTGGCAAAGAACGCTTCTAGCTCTTGTTTCTGTTGCTTCTTCACAACAAGCAGCGGAAAGAGAGCTAGAGCGGGCTATCGCTTTTCTTGAGTCAAATCCGGAATGGCAATGCCTTCACATTGATCGGGAGTTTATATAAGAAATAGAGGTGAACGTTTATGTCAATGCGCTCAACACGTGTCGCTGAACAAATGAAAAAAGAATTGGCAGATATCATTAGCCGTAAAATCAAAGATCCAAGAGTTGGATTTGTAACTGTAACGGATGTAGAGGTAACTGGTGATCTTCAACAAGCGACGGCATATATTACTTGCCTAGGAAATGAAAGAGAACGCCAGGATACGTTAAAAGGGCTTGAAAAGGCGAAGGGTTTTATTCGCTCTGAAATTAGCCACCGCATTCGTTTGCGAGTTACACCGGAACTTTCTTTCGCTTTTGATTCTTCAGTAGAATATGGCAATCGAATCGATTCATTGCTGCGCCAACTGAACGATTCACAAGACCAATAGACAAAAGCCTGCAATTAGAGCTTGCAGGCTTTTTCTCTTAAAAAACGTATTAAATATTTGGTGTAATGTTGGCAAAGGAGTGAGTTACATGCATGGTATTTTACCATTATGGAAAGAAAAAGGCATGACTTCACACGATTGTGTATTCAAGGTGCGAAAAATTTTACATACAAAGAAAGTCGGGCATACCGGCACATTAGATCCCACTGTTGAAGGTGTGCTGCCAATATGCATAGGAAATGCTACAAGGCTTGCTGAGTATTTGACGAATGCCGGAAAAACCTACGAGGCTGTAATTGAAATTGGGGTTTCCACTACTACAGAAGATGCCGAAGGAGAGATAGTGGAAGAAGATTTGTCGGAAAAGCAAATTAGCCACAATGAGTTACTTCAGGCTTTACAATCGCTTACCGGCACAATCAATCAAACCCCACCTATGTATTCTGCCGTAAAAGTAAATGGGAAAAAGCTTTATGAATATGCAAGACGGGGCGAAACTGTTGAACGTCCAACAAGGCAAGTGACCATTTATGAATTGGAGTTATTAGACCATTCTACAGAATATAAGGGTGAAAAAATTCGGTTCTCTGTCCGTATAAGCTGTAGCAAAGGGACTTATATTCGAACGCTTGCTGTGCAGATTGGTGAAGCGTTAGGGTATCCTGCTCATATGGCTTCATTAGTACGCATCAAGTCAGGTACCTTTACAAAGGACGATTGTGTTACATTATCCGAATTACAAGAAAAAGTTGATGCCGGCTTGCTTCAAGAGTGCATGAAGCCATTGGAATTTGCACTTTATGAATATCCACAGATAGAGCTTACTGAGTCTATTGAAAAGGCCATTAAAAATGGACAAGTTCTGCTAATGCATCCTGCGCTTAATAAAAATGATAAAATTGTTTATATGAAAGGCAATTCTGCAGTTGCTGTATATATAAAGCATCCAGAAAAAGAGGGATTCATGAAACCAGAAAAAATGTTTCCAAACGTGGATTAGGTAGGAGGAAATTGTTATGAAAGTGATTCATCTCATGTATCCGCATCAAATCAATTCGCCGGAAGTTCAAGGCCCTTACTCACTAGCCATTGGTTTTTTTGACGGCATTCATCTTGGTCATCAAGCGGTTATAGAAGAGGCAAGAGAACAAGCAAAAGCGAAAAACTTAAAATTAGCTGTGATGACATTTGATCCACACCCTTCCATTGTATTGGGAGGCCGAAAAGAACAAGTGTTTTATATCACTCCTTTGAAACAAAAGATTGAAATCCTGAAAAAATTGCAAGTTGATACTGTATTTGTTGTTCGCTTTACTTCTGATTTTGCCAATTTAAATCCATCTGAATTTGTTGATATATTTATTCGCGAGTTAAATATTAAACATGTAAGTGCTGGCTTTGATTATTCATTTGGCAAGAAAGGTAGCGGCAAAATGAAAGATATGAAACAACTTAGCAATGGCGATTACGAGGTATCTATTGTGGATAAAAAACAGTTTGAAGAAGATAAAATTAGTTCTACACGGATTCGGAGTGCCCTAAAAGAAGGCGATATGGAATCCGTTCGCCACTTGTTGGGACGACCATATCAAATCCCTGGCGTTGTGGTTCATGGGGATAAGCGAGGCAGAGAAATTGGATTTCCAACTGCCAATGTTCAAGAAGCAGAAGGTACTTTCATACCGGCAACTGGTGTCTATGCAGTAAAGATTGAAGTACAGAATGAGTGGCATAATGGTGTATGTAATGTCGGCTATAAACCGACTTTCAAAAATCCAGATGAAAAGAATTTAACGATTGAAGTGTTTATTGACCAATTTGATAAAAATATCTATGGTGAAGAAGTGAAAGTGGATTGGTATAAATACTTGCGAGGCGAAAGAAAATTCAGTGGAATTGAGGCATTGAAAACCCAAATTGAAGCTGATAAACAACAGGCATTAGAATACTTGCGCTCATTAGTTTAAATCAAATATAGTTGCATGAGTAACTTGTTTATGTTACTATTTTCTAAGTGATCCGCTTCTAGCGGCGCTGAACCATTACTTGGCTCTACGAATCACCAACGAGTTGCTCAGTAATAGGGGATATTTTTTAATCAGTAGGAGGTGAATAGGATGGCACTAACACAAGAACGCAAAAACGAAATCATTGCTGAATACCGTACACACGAAAGTGATACTGGTTCACCAGAAGTTCAAATCGCTGTCCTTACGGAAGAGATTAACAACTTAAACGAACATTTACGTGTTCACAAAAAAGACCACCACTCACGTCGCGGTCTATTCAAAATGGTCGGTCGTCGCCGTAACTTATTAAAATATTTACGTGAAAACGACGTACAACGTTACCGTGAAATTATTACAAAACTTGGCTTACGCCGATAAAATGAAACATCAAACAGCGAGGGATTCTGCCCGCGCTGTTTGTTAGTTCAATCAGTCGAAACCTACTCCATCCTCATTGTGTACAAGTTGCACAATTGAAGTGAAGTAGGAGCCGAGATTAAATGCATGAGATGAAAGCGGGCTTGTCCCGCTTTTTCTTTATGTTTAATAAAATTCCAGCCATCTATAGCGAATAAAAGCGGAATGTAGAGAAATGTTTCGCAAAGCGCATTTATTTTTGATAAACTACAAGTAACTACATAACATAAGCTTATATGTAATTTAGGTTTTCTTTTTAAGAGAGGAGTTCAATAGATGAACGAAAAAAAAGTTTTTACCTATGAATGGGCAGGACGACCATTGCAAATCGAAGTCGGCCAGCTTGCAAAACAAGCAAACGGTGCAGTAATGGTACGTTACGGCGAAACAGCTGTACTATGTAATGCTACTATGTCTAAACACCCAAAACAAACTGATTTCTTCCCTTTAACTGTGAACTATGAAGAAAAACTTTATGCAGTCGGTAAGATTCCTGGAGGTTTTATTAAAAGAGAAGGACGTCCATCTGAACGTGCTGTTTTAACATCTCGTTTAATTGACCGACCAATCCGTCCATTATTCCCAGACGGTTTCCGTAATGAAGTACAAGTTACCTCAATGGTTATGTCAGCTGATCCAAACTGCAGCAGCGAAATGGCGGCTATGGTAGGTTCATCATTGGCTCTTATGGTATCTGATATTCCATTCGACGGACCAATCGCAGGTGTTCAAGTTGGTATGATTAATGATGAGTTTATTGTTAATCCTACCGTGGAACAATTAGATCAATCATTGATTAATCTTACTGTTGCAGGCACCAAAGATGCGATCAACATGGTGGAGGCTGGTGCCCTAGAAGTGCCAGAAGAAACAATGCTTGAAGCAATCATGTTCGGACATGAAGAAATCAAAAAGCTTATTGCCTTCCAAGAAGAAGTAATGAAGGAAGCAGGCAAAGAAAAAATCGAAGTAACATTGCATGAGTTAGATCCACAATTGACTGAAAGCATTGCTTCTCAATTTGAAACTCAAATGAACGCAGCGATTCAAACGCATGAAAAACATGCACGTGATGAAGCGATTGAAGCAGTAAAAGCTGAGGTAATTGCACAATTTGAAGAACAAGAAGCAGACGATGCTACATTGAAACAAGTTGGCCAAATTTTAGATAAGATGGTCAAAGAAGAAGTCCGTCGATTGATTACCGAAGAAAAAATCCGCCCAGATGGCCGTAAATTAGACGAAATCCGTCCATTATCTTCAGAGACTGGATTGTTGGCGCGTGCTCATGGTTCAGGATTGTTTACACGTGGACAAACACAAGCGCTATCAATCTGTACGCTTGGCGCATTAAGCGATGTTCAAATCATTGATGGTCTTGGTGTAGAAGAGTCAAAACGCTTTATGCACCATTATAATTTCCCTCAATTCTCAGTTGGGGAAACAGGACCAATGCGTGGTCCAGGACGCCGTGAAATCGGTCACGGAGCACTTGGAGAACGTGCATTATCCGCGATTATTCCAGATGAAAAAGATTTCCCTTACACTATTCGCTGTGTATCAGAAGTATTAGAATCAAATGGTTCAACATCACAAGCAAGTATCTGTGCATCTTGCCTAGCATTGATGGATGCAGGTGTTCCAATTAAAGCACCAGTAGCAGGTATTGCGATGGGTCTTATTAAAAAGGGCGATTATTATTCCATCTTAACGGACATTCAAGGTATGGAAGACCATCTTGGCGATATGGACTTTAAGGTAGCTGGAACAGCAAAAGGTGTAACAGCACTTCAAATGGACATTAAAATTGATGGTTTATCCCGTGAAATTCTAGAAGAAGCATTAGTGCAAGCAAAACGCGGCCGTATGATTATTTTAGAATCTATGTTGGCTACAATCGCTCAACCGAAAGAACACTTATCTGCATATGCACCTAAGATTCAGCAGATTCATATCAACCCTGATAAAATCCGCGATGTAATTGGGCCAGGGGGCAAACAAATCAACAAGATTATTGAAGAAACAGGCGTAAAAATCGATACAGAGCAAGATGGTACGATTTCAATTGCTTCTTCAGATGAAGATATGATCAAACGCGCTAAAGAAATAATCGAAAACATTGTGCGTGAAGCAAAAGTCGGCGAATACTATATGGGTAAAGTTAAACGTATCGAAAAATTCGGCGCGTTCCTAGAAATCTTCCCTGGTAAGGATGGCTTGCTTCATATTTCTGAAATTCAAGAAGAACGTACAAAAGCTGTCGAAGATGTCTTGAAATTAGGTGATGAGCTATTGGTGAAAGTCATTGAAATCGATCGCCAAGGCCGTGTCAACTTATCACGCAAGATTGTTATTAAAGAAGAAAAAGAAAGAGCAGAAGAACAATAAGACTGTTTTATTTAAAAAGTTAAGCAGTTAAAGAATATATTATGTCTGCAACGAGGTTGTCTAAATAAACGACAGCCTCTTTTTTATATAAAGGAGGAAGATTATTGAGGACTAAACATATATGTAAAAATGGCGTTAGAATTCTTGTTGAAAAACGTCCATACGTTAGATCGGTGTCCATGGGCATTTGGGTAAATGTAGGTTCCAGAGATGAAAGTCCTGAATTAAACGGAATAACACATTTCATTGAACATATGTTGTTTAAGGGTACATATAGTAGGACAGCAAAAGAAATAGCTGAATCCTTTGATCGTATTGGAGGGCAATTAAATGCCTTTACGTCTAAAGAAAATACTTGTTTTTATGCCACCACTTTGGATATCCATGCAGTTGAAGCGCTGAACATTTTAGCGGATATGTTTTTCCATTCATCCTTCGATCCGCAAGAAATTGAAAAAGAAAGGCAAGTAATTTATGAGGAAATGCTATTAGTTGAGGATACGCCAGATGATGAAGTAGATGAAAGGCTTTGGCGAGCCATGTTTCCTGACGATCCAATTGGTGCTCCTATCCTAGGTACAAAAGATACATTGGAAACCTTCACAAAAGAAACGCTAGAAGATTTTATGGAGGCACATTATACGCCTGAACGCATAGTAATCTCCATTGCCGGCAATGTCCCTGATCATCTTTTGGACACAGTCGCCGCATTATTTGGAGATTTTGAAAGAGACTCTGAAGTCCCTCGGATTGCTACAATACCTCGATTTGATCCAGGTATGACGATCAAGCGTAATCATGCAGAACAATCACATTTATTGCTTGGATACTCATCACTTTCAATAAAAGACCCAAATCTAATGAGTCTTCTTGTCATGAATAATATAATCGGAGATACAACGTCATCAAGGCTTTTTCAACAAGTGAGAGAAGAGAAAGCGTTAGCCTATTCAATTTATTCGTATTACTCTGCTTACCAAGATACTGGCGCTTTTATGATTTATGGCGGTACATCTCCTAAGCAATTGGATCTTTTGGAAGAAACTATTTTGCAAATAACAGATAACCTAAAGGGAAATGGCGTAACAGCTAAAGAAATAAAGTACGCAAAAGAACAATTAGAAAGCAATTTTTTGTTAAGCCTTGAAACCACTAATGATGTCATGCATCGAAATGCAAAAAATGAATTGATCTATGGAGAGCATAAATCGATTGAAATAAATTTAGAAGAACTGCAAGCAGTAAATGAATTAAGTGTGAATAATATCATACAAGATATACTGGGAAAACCATTTGCTAAATCGATTATTCAGCCAACTAAGAGACTTTAATATGCCTCTTAGTTTTTTTTATGCACATGCAAATGTATAATGACATACACTATTATGACGGAGAAGGAGGGGTTAAATGCTTTTATCTGAGCTCGCGGATAAAGAACTAATCCAGATGAGTGATGGAGTCCGCTGCGGGTTGCTTGCGGAAACAGAGTGTTTATTAGATCCGAAAACTGGGCAAATTTATGGATTTGAATTAGTCCAAAGAGGTTATCGCTTGCCATTTCAATCAAAAGATCAAAAACCGCAGTCCTATATTCCATGGACAGAAATTTCACTGATTGGCGAAGACCGAATTTTATTCAAAAAAACACAACCACTGAAATCGGGGTACACAAAATGATAAATGAAAAATGGTTAATCCTTGGAAGAGATTTGCGGTTCAAAGAATTGGCCCTCTATTTGTCACTAGATTATGAGCAGGTTATTTATAAATATACAGACAAGTGGAATGAGGAGCTCCAACAAATCATTGAGACGGAAAAGCCTGAGCGGATTGTGTTGCCAATCCAAGCGCCAGAAATTCCTCGCGGTGCATTCGAGGGCCTCCCATCGAATGCTGTAATATTTGTCGGTAAAAGCAATCAAAGTCTACAACAGGAATTTCTGCAATTAAAAGAGGATCAGGTGATCTATTATCTGCAGGATGAATCGTATATATGGCTGAATGCTAGATTGACCTCTGAAGGAATGCTGCGGGCATTTTATGATTTAGAGAATACTTCAGTATTTGACAAATCATTTTGTATTACAGGATTTGGCCGTGTAGCTAAGATGCTTGCCTACATGTTCCATAAATTGGGTGCAAATGTTCATATTTTGGCAAGATCCAACAGCCAAATTCAAGAGGCCATTGCCTATGGCTACGTTGCAGATCAATTGATACCGGAGAATACAACAGAACACGATTACTTAATTAATACAATTCCGAATAAATGGTTTACTGTAGATTTCTATAATGCATTAGAAAAAAAATTGAACATATTTGATGTAGCATCATCACCAGGCTGCCTTAATATAGAAGAGAGAGAGAAGCTTATTTATACATTCCTTCCTGGTTTGCCCGGCAAGTATTTCCCACAAGATGCTGCAGACTTGCTTGCACAGGTGATTGTACGAAAAAATAACGAACTAAAGGAGGAATAATATGCTACAAGGCAAACGGATTGGGTTAGGGATTACTGCTTCCCATTGCACGTATGCAGACGTAATACCTAAAATCACTTCTCTCACTGAATTAGGGGCAACCGTTGTCCCGATTATCACGCATTCTGTTTTAACAGCGGCGACTCGTTTTGGTACAGGAGAAGAATGGATTGAGAAAATAGAGAGCTTGGCAGGCAATGAGGTGGTAAAAAGCATTGCGGAGGCAGAGCCATTTGGACCCTCAAATCCTTTAGATTGTATGGTCATTGCTCCGATGACAGGGAACTCTATCAGTAAATTTGCTAATGCCGCAACTGACTCTCCTGTATTAATGGCGGCGAAAGCAACTTTAAGAAATGGAAGCCCAGTAGTTCTAGGGATTTCTACGAATGATGCGCTAGGACTTAATGGAATAAATGTTATGAAGCTATTAAACACAAAAAATATCTTCTTTATCCCGTTTGGGCAAGATGATCCTATCAATAAGCCAAATTCTCTTATATCTGATTTTACGTTGATGGCAAAAACAGTAGAAGCTTCATTAAATAAAGCACAATTGCAACCATTATTGATTCAATATACTAAATAATTTAATTATTATATAAATAACTAGGTAAGTATGATACAATAGCGCCATTACTTGGATGATTAGCTGAGGAGCGATGTATAATGACGAAAAAATATACAGTAGCAGTAGTAGGTGCCACAGGGGCTGTAGGTACAAAAATTATTGAACAATTAATCAAACGTAAATTCCCTATGGCACAATTAAAACCTTTAGCGTCAAAGCGCTCTGCCGGAAAAGAATTAGCAGTAGGCAATGAGCGTTATAAAATAGAAGAAGCTACCCCAGAAGCGTTTGATGGGATAGATTTTGCCTTTTTTAGCGCTGGAGGATCCGTTTCTAAGGAACTTGCGCCTGAAGCTGCAAAACGCGGAGCAATCGTAATTGATAATACAAGTGCATTTCGAATGGATCCAGATACGCCTCTTGTAGTACCTGAAGTAAATCCTAATGATCTTGCAACACATCAGGGCATTATAGCCAATCCAAATTGTTCTACCATACAAATGGTCGCAGCACTTCAGCCAATCCGGCAAGCATTTGGGTTGAAGAAAATAATCGTATCTACATATCAAGCTGTATCCGGAGCAGGAATCAGTGCCGTAAATGAGCTAAAAGAACAAAGCGTCCATTTTGATGAGCCTACAGGAATAGAGGCCCAAATCTTACCTGTAAAAAGCGATAAGAAGCACTATCCTATTGCACGCAATGTGATACCACAAATCGATGTATTTACAGAAAACGGCTTTACCTATGAAGAAATGAAAATGATTAATGAAACCAAAAAAATTCTGCATGATGAAGCATTACCAGTAGCAGCAACTTGTGTACGCGTGCCAGTAACAGTAGGGCACTCTGAATCAGTTTATATTGAAATTGAGCGAAATGGTGTGTCAGTAGAAGAAATAAAAGAGATTTTAAAAACAGCTCCGGGGGTAGTATTACATGATGACCCTGCAACACAGCACTATCCTATGCCACTATATTCAGATGGTTTGGATGATGTATTTGTAGGTCGAATTCGCAAGGACTTAACAGAAGACACAGGTTTTCATCTATGGATTGTAGCTGATAATTTGTTGAAAGGAGCTGCGCTAAACTCTATCCAAATCGCTGAAAAAATGATTGAAGATGGACTAAAGTAAGGAGGCAGCTGAGTGAATATTGGTCGTATTGCGACAGCTATGATTACGCCGTTCCATGAAGATGGGACCATTCACTATGAAGAGATTGCTAGATTGATTGAGCATTTAATTGCGAATGGGACAGATTCACTTGTCGTCTGTGGAACGACAGGTGAATCTCCTACTTTAAGTTCTGAAGAAAAGATAAGAATATTTCAATATGTTGTGCAAAAAGCTAATAAGAGAATTCCAGTCATTGCAGGAACAGGGAGTAACAATACAAAAGAATCAATACTGTTAACACAGCAGGCAGAAGCTGCAGGCGTTGACGGCATTATGCTAGTGGCACCGTATTATAATAAACCTAGCCAACAGGGGATGTACGAACATTTTGCAGCTATTGCGCAAGCGACTTCTCTGCCGGTTATGCTCTACAACATTCCGGGGAGATCAGGTGTTAATATGACACCAGAAACCGTTCTTGCATTAAGTGATATTCCAAATATACAAATAGTCAAAGAAGCAAGTGGAAGTTTAGATCAAATGGCAGAAATTTTAGCGAATGCCCCGCAAGGATTTCAAGTATATTCTGGAGATGACGGTTTAACATTGCCGTTACTCAGCATCGGGGGATCAGGCATTGTATCTGTAGCTTCCCATTTAGTTGGATATGATATGCAAAAAATGATGAAGGCATATTATTATGGTGAGCATGAAAAAGCTGCCCGCATTCATCGAGCGCTACTGCCACTTATACGGGCACTATTTGCAACGCCTAGCCCTTCTACTTTAAAGTATGCCTTAGCAAAGCAAGGATTAGGTACGGAGAGTGTAAGGCTGCCTATTATTTCTTTAACAGCTGAGGAGAAGAGGGCATATGATCTTGCTTGGAGAGAATATGAAGAAAAGCAAAAGAGTTTTGACTAAGGTGTATAAAAGACAAAGGAATTTTCATAATTAAACTCAGCAGTGATTATAACGGAATGAATGATTTAGAAGGTCCACATTTGAACGAACACAGATGATTCGAGAATGGGTGACATTGACCCATTCTTTTTTGTTTGTGAAAACGCTCAACTATCTATATAATGGGAGTAAGTGGTTTGTGTTCGGGATTAATTTAGGAGGAAAACAAGTGGCAAAAACAATAACAAAAAATGAAGTAATACGCGTCATCCCATTGGGCGGCGTGTGTGAAGTCGGCAAAGCAATGTACGTTATCGAAATTGATGAAGAAATCTTTGTCGTGGATAGCGGCCTTATGTTTCCGGAAGACGAAATGTTAGGCATTGATTATGTCATACCAGACATATCTTACTTAGTCGAAAATAAATCACGTGTAAAAGGTATTTTCTTAACACATGGACATGAAGATGCTATCGGATCTGTCGCATATTTACTACAAAAAGTGAACGCGCCGGTTTATGGATCTAAATTGACGATCGCATTAGCAAAAGAACATTTGAAAGAATTGCCTGCACCATATCAAATTAAGTTTTTTGAGGTAACGAGCAAGAGTCGCATGAACTTCCAAACGACTTATGTGACATTCTTCCATACTACACACAGTATCCCAGATTCATTGGGTATTGCTTTCCATACAAGTGAAGGTGCTATTGTCCATACAGGCGAATTTAAGTTTGACCAATCAGCAAAAGGTAAATATAAGCCAGATCTTGCAAAAATGGCAAACTTGGGTGAAGAAGGCGTCTTTATCTTGATGTCTGATTCTACTGAAGCAGAACGTCCTGGCTATACAATTCCCGAAAATGTTGTACAGGAGAAGTTAGCAAAAACTTTTCATAATGCAGAAGGCCGTATTTTAGTTGCGCTATATGCTTCTAATTTTATCCGTATCCAGCAAGTATTTGATCAAGCAACTGATGCTGATCGAAAAATCGCTGTTATAGGTAAAAGCTTAGAGCATGCATTTGAAGTTGGTATGCGCTTGGGTTACTTATCTGTTGATCCTGACAGAATTATCCCAGCAAATAAAATGAATGATTATGCAGATGAAGAAATTGTGGCGATTATAACAGGAAATCAAGGTGAACCACTAGAAGGATTAGAAAAAATTATCCGCAAACACCACCGCGATATCCGTATTAAAAATACAGACACAGTTCTTATTACTTTCACACCTTCACCAGGGATGGAAGTCCAAATCGCAGACACAATGAACAGCCTTGCAAAAGCAGGAGCAAAAGTGTTGTCTGCTGATAAAAAAGTGCATGTTTCAGGGCACGGCTCGCAAGAAGATTTGAAATTAATGCTGAATTTAATGCGACCAAAATACTTTATCCCAATTCAAGGCGACTACCGTATGTTAATAGCTCACTCAAAGTTGGCGCAACAAACAGGTATGTCTAAAGCCCAAATATTTATTGCAGATAAAGGAGATATTGTAGAATATAAAGGCGGCAAAATGCGTATGAGTGGCCGTGTCACTGCCGGTAACGTGCTAATTGACGGTATAGGCGTAGGCGATGTAGGCAATATTGTATTACGCGATCGTAAATTGCTAAGTCAAGATGGTATATTCATCGTAGTTGTGACCATCAACCGCAAAGAGAAAAAAGTTGCTTCTGGTCCAGAAATTTTATCAAGAGGCTTTGTATATGTAAGAGAATCAGAAGAATTATTAAGTGAGTCTTCTGAATTAGTTCGCGCTGTTGTCGAAAGTTATGTGAATAAAGGCTCGTACGAATGGACAAGTATAAAACAAGAAATCCGTGACACGCTAAACTCTTATTTATTCCAAAAAACCAAAAGAAGACCAATGATTATCCCTATTATTATGGAATATTAGCGTTATGCGGGAAAAAGGATTTCCTTACCTCTTAAAAATGGTAGGAAATCCTTTTTCCGTTTTATTATGTACATGATAAAGATATTCTTCCAAAACAAAAAGATTGTAAAAAACCTTAATCAACGAAAGAAAGTAGGTGGTTGCATGGCAAAAAAAGCAACGAAAAAGAAACCTGCAAAGAGTAAAAAAACAGTCAGCAAAAAAACGAAAAAAGCTACGAAGACGCAACCATTGGTATATGAAATCATAGGATTAATACTAATTGGCCTTGCGATTATTATCTTTTTTGAGTATGGAATTGTAGGAAAGGCGTTCCAATACATTGCCTTATTTTTATTTGGGAATTGGGCTATCATCGTTCCTTTCTTGTTTATTGTGAGTGCGTTGTTACTAATGGTCAAACGCACAATTCCTAATCTGAAAAACCGCCTGATCGGTGGTGTCTTACTAATTACAGGCGGTTTAACATTATTCAGCCACATTTCCTTGTTCGAGCAACTGTTTAATGGTCAAGCCTTGCACAATAATTCGGTTTTAAAAGAAACATGGAGAGTGCTTGTTACTTCAGGAGGAATTAAAGAGCATTCTCATGCATTAGGAGGAGGTATGATTGGGGCTATCCTTTTTGCTTGTTTCTTCGCTTTATTTGATGCAGCAGGTGCCAATATCGCAGGATGGCTAATGGTGTTAATTGGACTCCTTTTAATTACTGGTAAAGCCCTAATTCCTTATATCGCTGGCAAATGGCCAACAATTAAACAGTCAATTATGGAAATGAAAGAAGAGTCAGAGGACACTGTAAGCAGACGCCAAGAAGCAAAGAGTAAGAAAAAGAAAGAGAGAAAAAGAAAAGCTGCGGTGTCTGAAGAGGAAACTATCGAACATACCGTTAATGATGAAGAATATCATGCAGCAACAATCCCCGAGCAACCAAAAGAGCCAATCATTTCTGCCTTTACGCAACGAATTCAACAACAAGATCAGCCTGTAGCAGATATTCCTGAAGAAGAACCTGAAACAGCTGCAGATACAATTGATGCTGCTGTAATATCTGCAGCAGAGGTGGAGAATGAGGCGTATCAATTACCAGCTATGGCTACTTTAAAATTACCACCGCATACGGATCAAAGCGGCGAATTTCAATTAATTCAAGGGAATGCTAAGAAATTAGAGCAAACATTCCAATCATTCGGTGTAAAAGCCACAGTTACCCAAGTTCATTTAGGCCCTGCGGTAACGGAATATGAGGTATTGCCAGACAGAGGCGTGAAGGTTAGCAAAATCGTAGGATTGCAAGATGATTTAGCTTTAGCCCTGGCTGCTAAGGATATTAGAATAGAGGCGCCAATACCTGGAAAATCGGCTGTTGGTATTGAAGTTCCTAATAAAGAGGTCGCTATAGTTAGCCTAAGAGAAGTGCTAGAATCCAAAGAAAACAATAAGCCGGATGAAAAGTTATTGATCGGTTTAGGAAGAGATATTACCGGTGAAGCAAAACTTGCACAGCTGAACAAAATGCCACATTTATTAGTAGCAGGATCGACGGGGAGTGGGAAGTCCGTTTGTATTAATGGCATTATAATTAGTATTCTTATGCGTGCAAAACCTCATGAAGTAAAAATGATGATGATTGATCCGAAGATGGTAGAATTGAACGTTTATAATGGGATTCCACATTTATTGGCGCCAGTTGTGACAGATGCAAGAAAAGCGTCACAAGCGTTGAAAAAAGTCGTAGATGAGATGGAAAGACGCTACGATTTGTTTTCACATACGGGAACACGCAATATAGAGGGATATAATGCACATATCGAACGTTTTAATAAAGAAAATGGAGAGAAGCATCCCAAGATGCCGTTTATTGTGGTTATTGTTGATGAGTTAGCCGATTTGATGATGGTAGCCTCAAGTGATGTGGAAGATTCAATTACACGCTTAGCGCAAATGGCTAGAGCAGCAGGCATACACCTCATTATCGCAACACAAAGACCAAGTGTGGATGTCATTACAGGTATTATTAAAGCTAACATCCCATCGAGAATAGCATTCGCTGTATCTTCCGCAATCGATTCTCGAACTATTCTTGATATGGGAGGAGCGGAACGCTTGCTTGGTCGGGGGGATATGCTATTTTTACCAGCTGGGCAGTCGAAGCCGGTACGCGTACAAGGGGCTTTTGTCTCAGACCAAGAAGTAGAACAGATTGTAGACTTTGTTATAGCACAGCAAAAAGCCCAATACCAAGAGGAAATGATTCCTACTGAAGAAGAGGAAATTACAGACTTGGATGATACAGATGACCTCTTTGAAGAAGCTGTTAATTTGGTAGCTAGCCAAGATACTGCATCTGTATCTTATCTGCAAAGAAAATTAAAGATAGGATACGCTAGAGCCGCTCGTATCATGGATCAGATGGAGGAAAGAGGTATTGTCGGACCAGCTGAAAAAAGCAAACCAAGAGAAGTATTAATCGGGAAATAGCGCGTCCGGCAATTATGAATTTTCTAACAATGTAACGAAAAATAGCAAATTCAACAATTTTTAAAAATTTATTAACTGTTTTAACACAGTTTTTTTCGAAAGTTATTTATTTCGTTATTTAAAAGTGTTATAGTATGACTGATTAGTAGGAATGTTTTACGTCAGATGTCTGATCTCTACTGGTGGTGGTTAATTTGACAATAAAGTCTGACCAGCGTCATCTCTATCTTCAAGTGATCGATCATCTTAAGGCAGACATAGAAAAAGGGATTTACAAAGAAAATGAAAAACTACCATCTGAATTTGAGTTGTCGAAGACACTTGGGGTAAGTCGTGCGACGCTTCGGGAAGCACTAAGACTTTTGGAAGAAGAAAATATTATTGTTAGAAGACATGGTGTGGGAACCTTTGTGAATCCAAAGCCCATATTTACTTCAGGCATTGAACAGTTATCAAGTATTTCTTCTATGATAGAAGATGCAGGTATGCAGCCCGGTACAGTCTATTTAAACTCTACCGAGCTGCTTCCGAATGACGAAGATTTAAAACGCTTTCAATGTGATGCTGGCGATCCGATAATTACGATTGAACGGGTCCGTACAGCTGACGATAATCCTGTGGTATATTGTATCGACCAAGTACCTTCAAACTATTTGCCGAAAGATTTTTTGAAAAGACGCAATCTATCGATATTTCAAGCATTAGAAGAATCAGGGGACATACATGTTGCTTATGCGGTCACTTATATTGATCCGATTGGCTATCATGGGCACGTTTCGCCTATCTTAGAATGCGGACGCGAGACAGCTCTCTTGTTGCTGAAGCAGTTCCATTATGATGAACAAGAACGGCTGGTCTTATATTCGAAAAACTATTTTAGAGCTGATAAATTCAGCTTCCATGTAATACGTAAACGCGTATAAATGTATTCATTCCTGCTATCGTCAACAAAAAATTTAATTAATTTACTTTTTGGGAGGATTTCAAGTGAAAAAGCGTAAAATTGGTTTAGCACTTTCTGCACTTCTAGCTTCTGGTACATTGCTTGCAGCATGTGGATCAGACAAAGGGGACGAATCGAAAAAAAGCGGTAGCGATAAAGATAAATTCTCAGTAGCAATGGTTACTGATATCGGTGGTATCGATGACCGTTCATTCAACCAATCAACTTGGGAAGGTATCGAGAAGTTTGGTGAAGAGAATGGAATGAAAAAAGGTAACGGTGGCTTCGACTACCTTCAATCAGCTTCTGAAAGTGATTACAATACAAACCTTAACAACCTTGTTCGCCGTAATTTCGATTTAGTATATGCTGTAGGTTTCAATTTGCATGATGCTACATCTGAAGTTGCAAAACAACAAAAAGACGCTAAATTTGCCATTATTGACTCAGTTATTGAAGGTCAAGATAACGTTGCATCAATCATGTTCCGTGCTAACGAAGCTTCATACCTAGCAGGTGCTGCAGCTGCTTTACAATCCAAAACAGGTAAAATCGGATTTATCGGCGGTGTAGAAGGCGATATTATCGGTGGATTCGAAGCTGGCTTTGTTGCAGGCGCTAAAGCGGCAAATCCAAAAGTAAAAATTGATATCCAATATGCAGGTTCATTCGGTGATGCTTCTAAAGGTCAAGCAATCGCAAAACGTATGTATGATTCAGGCACAGACATTATCATGCATGCTGCAGGCGGTACAGGAAACGGCCTATTCACTGAAGCAAAAGAACGCAAGAAAAAAGATGCTAAGGCTGATGTATGGGTAATCGGTGTAGACCGCGACCAATACGATGAAGGAAAAGTGAATGATAAAACAAACATCACTTTAACTTCTGTTCTTAAACGTGTTGATACTGCTGCTGAAAAAGTATCTAAAGATACTAAAGACGGCAAATTCCCTGGCGGCAAAACAATTACATTTGGTCTAAAAGACAAAGGTGTTGACTTAGCTGACGACCATGGCGTATTTACTGACGACACTAAGAAGAAAATTGATGAATTCAAAGAAAAAATTATTAGCGGCGACATTACAGTTCCAGAAAAACCTGAAAAATAGTGTCACCTTCATATCATAAAGGCCAGTTATTGGTCTTTATGATCTTTTTATCTATTTTTTAGTTTAAAGATTAATAGACGAAGGGTTTCGAAGAGCCTTTTTACAATACCCTTATTCTTATTTTTTTGAACATTTTTTATACTGCTAGATTGTGAATAAATGTTTGAAAATAAAATAGTCTCTTCAATTCCTTCTTGTGTTAATTTTTTAACCAAAGATTTTAATTGATATACCGTCATATTATATTGATCGATTAAGGGAGTGAGCAAAATGGATTATGTCATTGAGATGCTTGGAATACGCAAACAATTTGGCGATTTCGTAGCAAATGATAATATTACTCTTCAACTTAAGAAGGGTGAAATACATGCGTTATTAGGAGAAAATGGCGCAGGGAAATCGACGCTGATGAACGTGTTATTCGGTCTATATCAACCGGAAGCGGGAGTTATTAAAGTGAATGGTAAAGAGGTCAAAATTACCGATCCAAATAAGGCTAATGATCTTGGGATTGGGATGGTACACCAACACTTTATGTTAGTCGAAAACTTTACGGTAACTGAAAATATCATTTTGGGTAGTGAACCGACGAAAATGGGTTTAGTTAATATCCGAGATGCTGCAAAGAAAGTTCAGCAGTTATCTGAAAAGTACGGATTAAATGTTGATCCATATGCGAAAATTGAAGATATTTCGGTTGGTATGCAACAACGTGTCGAAATTTTAAAGACGCTCTACCGCGGAGCTGAAATGTTAATCTTTGACGAACCGACTGCATCATTAACACCACAAGAAATCAATGAATTGATACAAATTATGAAACGCTTGATTAAAGAAGGCAAATCTATCATTTTAATCACCCACAAATTAAAAGAAATTATGGATGTATCAGATAGAGTAACGATTATCCGTAAAGGGCAAGGGATTGGCACTGTTACTACTGCAGAAACAAATCCAGACCAACTGGCTGAAATGATGGTAGGTCGTCAGGTTGTATTTAAAACGGAAAAAACAACTGCTCATCCAAAAGATGTAGTACTGAACATTGAGAACTTAACTGTACAAGATAATCGTGGAATTGATCGTGTTAAAGATTTGTCTTTAGCTGTAAGAGCTGGTGAGATAGTTGGTATTGCTGGTATAGACGGCAATGGACAATCAGAGTTGATTGAAGCGATTACTGGGCTTCGTAAAGTGAAAAGTGGCCAGATATCGCTTAACGGCAAGGATATTACCGGCAAGAAACCACGTAAAATCACGGAATCAGGGATTGGCCATATTCCGCAAGACCGTCATAAACATGGCTTAGTACTTGATTTTCCAATTGGACATAATATCGTCTTACAAACGTATTACCAATCACCTGTATCAAAGGGTGGCATTATTGATTACAAACGTGTTAATAGCATTGCCCGCAATATTATTGAGGAATATGACGTGCGTACACCAAGTGAAATGACGCAGGCGAGAGCACTATCAGGTGGTAACCAGCAAAAAGCGATTATCGGCCGTGAAATTAATCGGGATCCAGATCTTTTGATCGCTGCGCTACCAACTCGTGGACTTGATGTTGGGGCGATTGAATTTATCCATAAGCGTTTAATTGAACAACGTGATAAAGGCAAAGCAGTACTATTGATTTCCTTTGAACTGGATGAGGTAATGAATGTCTCTGATAACATCGCTGTAATTCACGATGGATCAATTATTGATACCGTTTCGCCAAAAGAAACAACAGAGCAAGAATTGGGCCTATTAATGGCTGGCCATTCACTTGGCCATAGTAAAAAGGTAGGTGACGCATAGTGTCTAAAAGAGTAGTAAATATTCTAGTTCCACTTATTTCGATTGTGTTAGGTTTAATTATTGGCGCAATCGTCATGCTTATTAGCGGTTTTAACCCAGTGGACGGTTATATCGCTCTGTGGAACGGTGTATTCGGCAGCAGTTATAACATGGGCGAAACAGTTCGCCAGATCACGCCGTATGTGTTCGCCGGTTTGGCAGTAGCATTCGCGTTTCGTACAGGATTATTTAACATCGGGGTAGAAGGCCAACTGATCGTAGGTTGGTTAGCAGCAGCTTATGTTGGCTCTGCTTTCGAACTTCCCAAGATTATTCATCTACCATTAGCTTTGCTTGCAGCAG
The DNA here is from genome assembly GCF_007988965.1 of Rummeliibacillus stabekisii. GTDB lineage: Bacteria > Bacillota > Bacilli > Bacillales_A > Planococcaceae > Rummeliibacillus > Rummeliibacillus stabekisii. The sequence goes on along the minus strand of NZ_BJVD01000001.1, from coordinate 683,997 downwards.
CTGCTGCAGGTGCTCTATGGGCGTTTATTCCAGGCCTATTAAAGGCTAAATTACAGGTCCATGAAGTTATCGTTACCATTATGATGAACTATATTGCATTGCATGTAGCCAATGCGACTATATCTGCATTATCTGATGGGGGCGATAAGACAGAAAAAATTCACGATTCTGCTTCACTTCGTTCTCCTTTCTTTGAATCTCTTACCGATTATTCAAGATTGCATTGGGGTTTTCTAATTGCCCTAATTGCGGTGTTAATCATGTGGTTTATTTTAGAAAAGACAACACAAGGCTATGAATTAAAATCAGTCGGTTTTAACCAAAATGCTTCAGAATATGCTGGTATGAATGTTAGCAAAAATATCATTCTAGCAATGGTTATCTCAGGAGCTTTTGCAGGTCTTGGAGGCGCTATGGAGGGTCTAGGTACCTTCGGTAATATTACTAAAATGACAGGCTTTACGGGTATTGGTTTTGATGGGATTGCGGTTGCGTTGCTTGGAGCAAACCAGCCATTTGGCGTACTACTTGGCGCAATACTTTTTGGCGGATTAAAAAATGGCGGTCTCAATATGCCGAATGAAGCTGGCATACCAGTGGAAATCGTATCCATTGTTATCGCATTAATTATCTTCTTCGTAGCATCAGGTTATATTATTCGTGTGGGCTTAGACCGTTTAAGCAAGAAAAAAAAGGAGGGAAAATAACATGAGCTTTTTAGATGTGTTATATTTTATTATTCCTTCTGCAATCTACTATGCAGCACCATTGATCATGACAGCCATTGGCGGCGTATTTACTGAACGATCAGGCGTTGTCAATATTGGACTTGAAGGGGTTATGATTATCGGCGCATTCAGCAGTATTGTATTCAACTTAAAGTATGCTGCTACACTTGGCGGATGGACGCCATGGGTTGGCCTGCTTGTTGCATTGGCTGTAGGTGCGGTCTTTTCTTTAATCCTTGCTGTTGCAGCTGTTTCATTCCGAGCTGACCAAACAGTAGCAGGGGTTGCGCTAAACTTATTAGGATTAGCAGTAGCTGTTTTCTCCATTAAAATGATTTATGATAAAGGTCAAACAGATTCAATTTCTGAACGTTTCTCTCGTTTTGATATACCGGTTTTAAAGGACATCCCACTGCTTGGAAAAATGTTCTTTACAGATGTATACGGTACGTCCATCTTTGCGATTGTCGTAGCGTTTATTGCATGGTTTATTATTTATAAAACACCTTTTGGCTTACGCCTACGTTCTGTTGGGGAGCACCCAATGGCAGCTGATACAATGGGTGTTAATGTTACCAAAATGCGTTATATTGCAGTAATGATTTCTGGTGCATTAGGTGGTATTGGTGGGGCGATTTACGCTCAAGCAATCGCTGGGAACTTCAGCGCGACAACCATTAGCGGTCAAGGTTTCATGGCACTTGCTGCTATGATCTTTGGTAAATGGCATCCACTAGGCGCTCTTGGGGCTGCGCTATTCTTTGGTCTAGCACAATCGTTAAGTATTGCTGGTGCTTCAATCCCTTATGTAAAAGATGTGCCTCAAGTTATTCTATTAATCTTGCCTTACGTTTTAACAATACTAGCACTTGCTGGATTTATTGGAAAAGCCAAAGCACCAAAAGCTTCGGGTACACCATATATTAAAGGCAAAAGATAATTTAAAAGAGACTATGCAGTCGTTGTACTGTGTAGTCTTTTTTTGTGGAAATCATAAGTGTATTTCCGGTTAGTAGTTTGTTAGTATTTCTACCTACTGATAAAGAAACCATTAGTTATTGATTGTCATCTTTTAACTCAGTTAATACTGTTCAAGAACTGTAAGCAACACCCATAATCCATCTCATTTACAATAGTTGCAATTTTATTCAATTGGCATGTATAGTTGGAGTAATGGATTGTTATATTAATTAGATAGGAGGGGTTTGAATGTTTAAAACGACAGAAATAGCAAAAGACGTTTATATTCATACAAGATCAACTGATCAATTCAAAACCATTAATTTTTCGATTAAATTCCGTAGGCCTTTACAAGTAGAAGAGGCAGCAGAAAGAACTGTATTAACAAATGTTTTACAACACAGTAATGCCAAGTACCCATCACCTGCAAGTATGAGAATGCATTTAGATGATTTATATGGAACAGTCCTTTACCTAGATACAACGAAAAAAGGCAATGAACATACAGTATTGTTAAATGTTGAAACGGTTAATGACCACTATTTACAACACGGTGATGTGCTGGACCATGTATTAGAATTGATGAACACGGTCCTATTCGACCCTAACTTTGTAAATGGAGAATTCAAAGAAAATATCGTAGCACGTGAAAAAGAAATGGTGAGAGAACGGATTCAATCTATTTTTGATGAAAAATCACGTTATGCTCAAAATCGCTTAAATCACTTTTTGGCACCTGACCATCCTGCTTCTATTTCTGCAAATGGCACAATCCCTGCAGTTGAAGCGATTACACCCCAATCATTAACTAATACATATCAACGCATGATTGCTGAAGATGTGATTGATATATATGTAGTTGGCGATATCGACGAAGAGAAAATGATAGCTGATTTGAAAACAGCCTTACCATTCCAAGATCGCAAAGCCCCTTTCCAACAGAATGAATTGCCAAAAATCCAGCCAACAGAATCTTATGTGCATGAAAAACAAGAAATGAAACAAGGCAAATTGCATATTGGTTTTACTGTTCCTGTTTTCTTTACTGATGCTGATTTCCCGAAAATGCAAATTTTCAATGGCATCTTTGGTGGCTACCCACATTCAAAATTATTTATGAATGTTCGTGAAAAAGAGAGTATGGCCTATTACTGCTCAAGTTCGTATTCTGCACAATATGGCTTGGTTTATGTGATGTCAGGCATTGATACTGAAAACGAGAAAAAAGCGACACAATTAATCGACGAACAATTAGAGGCCATGTCTCGTGGTGAAATTACAGACTTGGAAATAAGCCAAACAAAAGCAATGCTTCAAAACCAATTAAAAGAAGCGTTGGATTCAGCGCGTGGTCAAATCGAAATTTACGATCAATACAAAGAATTAGATCCAGTATTCAAAGTCGAGCATTGGCAGGAAAAATGGAAAGCCGTGACAAAGGAAGATATAGTCGATATGGCAAAGCAATTGCATAAAGAAACCGTCTATTTCTTAAGTGGAATGGAGGAGAAAAAATAATGGAACCAATTTATTTTGAGCAATTAGATGAGACGCTTTATTATGAAAAGCTTGAAAATGGTCTAGACGTTTATATTTTGCCGAAAAAAGGATTTTCTAAAACGTTTGTAACCTTTACTACAAAATACGGTTCAGTGGACCGCTCGTTTGTACCGCTTGGTGAAAAAGAGGCTGTTACAGTCCCTGATGGCATTGCGCACTTTTTAGAACATAAGATGTTTGAAAAAGAAGATGGAGATGTCTTTCAAAAGTTTAGCCAATATGGTGCTTCGGCAAATGCCTTTACGTCATTTACAAGAACTGCTTATTTATTCTCAGCTACTAATAATGTCAAAGAGAGTACAGAAACTTTATTAGATTTTGTCCAAGAACCATACTTTACAGAGAAAACTGTAAATAAGGAAAAAGGTATTATCGGGCAAGAAATCACTATGTATGATGACCAGCCTGATTGGCGCTTATACTTTGGCACAATTGAAAATATGTTTAAAGAACATCCTGTAAAGATTGATATTGCGGGAACTGTAGAATCTATTGATAAAATTACGGCAGAACATTTATACACTTGCTACCACACGTTCTATCATCCATCCAATATGCTGTTATTTGCTATTGGAGCACTTGAGCCAGAAGAAATGCTTGATCTCATCAAGAGTAACCAAGCTAAAAAGACTTTTGAAAAACCTGAAGAAATTAAACGAATCGAAGTATCAGAACCAAAAGAAGTTGCGATTCCTGAACGAACTCTTCATATGGATGTATCAAAGTCTAAGGTATCTGTCGGGTTGAAAGCGAAAGAAACAGATTTGTCTGGTCGTGAGATGCTAAAAAATGAACTTGCTATTAGTTTAGCTTTAGACGTTTTGTTTGGCCGCTCATCTGATTTTTATACAAAAGTTTATGATGAAGGTTTAATCGACGAATCCTACTCCTATGACTTTTCATTGGAACATGGTTTTGGGTTTGCTATGATTAGCTCCGATACACATAAGCCGGATAAATTAGTGGAAGCGATTAAAGACCAATTACAGAAAGCGGAAGAAAAGTGGCCGTTTGGTGAAGAAGAATTAGAAAGGGTAAAACGCAGACGAATCGGCTTTAACCTAAGAGCTCTTAATTCGATTGAGTATATCGCTAATCAATTTACGCGTTATAAATTTAATGAAATGAATCTGTTTGATTCGGTAGAAGTCATTGAAGAATTGAACGTGTCTGATGTTCAAAAAGCGTTCCAATCCTTGCAAGGTGAATCTCAACAAACTGTATTTACGATATTGCCGCTTTCAAAAGAAAAAGAAGAATCCAAATGAAAAAATTTGCATTAGTATTAGGCGCTTCCGGTTCAATCGGGAGTGCCATTTGTAGTGAGTTGGCAGCGAACGGCTGGTCTTTATATATGCAATATAACCACAATGTCGCTGGGATGCAGCAGCTGGCTGAAGAATTGATTCAACAGTATCCCAAGCAAGAATTCATGCCGATACGAGCTGATTTATCAAAAGAAGAAGCAGCTGAACAAATTAGCCAGTCGATTTTTACAATACATGCTATAGTCATTGCTAGCGGCCATGCGCTATACAAGCTTTGTGAAGATACCGATGCAAATGAAATGGGTTATCTTTTTCAAGTGCATGTTGAAACACCAATACAGTTAATAGGGATTCTATCTCAAAAATTACGCCAGCATGAGATTAGTTATGTTACTTTTATTGGTTCTATTTGGGGAGAGGCAGGCGGATCATTTGAATCTGTGTACTCCGCAGCAAAAGGAGCAATCCATACGTTTGTGAAAGCATATGCAAAAGAAGTTGCATATAATGGCATTCGTGTAAATGCTGTGGCTCCTGGTTTTATCGAGACCAAAATGAATGGACATTTATCGGAAGATGAGAAGGCTAGTCTAATAGAAGAAATCCCATTAGCACGTGGAGGGAAACCAGAGGAGGTCGCATATTTGGTCGATTTTTTACTATCTGGCAAAGCGGATTACATGACAGGCCAAATACTTCGATTAAATGGTGGCTGGTATATTTAATGATTGCTTACAACCTAAAGGTGCAGACATATATGGTATATTTTTGGAGGGTCTGTTACCTTTTTTAGAATTATAAAAAGCTTCACTTATTACCTCAAGTAATTCCTCTCATTTCAATTTAATAATAAAAGACTTTACATGAGGGAATATTAGTATCAAATATTATGAAATGCATATAGAAGACTTTCTAATTTTTTGTAATATAGAGTACTATTCGTCCTTAGTTATTGTTTGCTTTAGATTACAATATTTCCATAAATATATTTGTAGCTAAGACTTTTATCTTTCATTTCTTCCCGAATGGAAAAAACGTCAAACAAGGCTCTTGTCGTCAATTAAAATACTTGAGTGGAAAAAGGGGGAATTCTCTCTCTTTTTCTTTTCTTATGTAGAAAAATCGGCTATTATGGAACATAGAAAAGGTATCATGCGTCTTTTAATAGAAGGGAACGTTGAATGTGAGAGAATGGTATTTTGAATACGAAATACAAATCAACCGCCCCGGATTGCTAGGGGATATTGCATCGCTATTAGGTATGCTGAGAGTGAACATCGTTACTATTAACGGAGTGGACCAAGTCAGGCGCGGAATGCTACTACGTGCTGAAAAGGACGAGCAAATTGAACGTTTTAAAAACATTATTTCAACGATGGAAACGATTAGAGTAACTAAGTTTAGGCAGCCGACAACAAGGGACCGCTTAGCCATTCGACATGGTCGTTATATTCAACGTGAAGCAGATGAAAAAAAGACGTTTCGTTTTGTAAGAGATGAACTTGGTTTGTTGGTCGATTTTTTGGCGGAACTTTATAAAAAAGATGGCCGCAAGTTGATCGGTATACGTGGTATGCCAAGAGTTGGCAAAACTGAATCAATCGTAGCCGCAAGTGTTTCTGCAAATAAACGTTGGCTATTTTTATCGTCTACTATGATAAAACAAACATTACGCAATCGGTTGCTTGGCGATGAATTTAACAGTAACAATGTGTTTATTTTAGATGGCGTGGTGACGAGACGTTCAACAGATGAAGGGCATAAACAGTTAGTACGAGAAATTATGCAATTACCAACAATTATAGTGGTGGAACATCCTGATGTCTTTGTTCAGCAATCCGAATACACAATTGAAGACTTTGACTACATTATCGAACTAAGACATCATCCAGATGAAGAAATTACATATAAGTTGTTGGAGCAGGATAAAGATTTCATGCAAGACCCAAGTAATTTCGGTGGATTTGGAGGATTTAATTTTTAACAGGAAGGTGTATATCATTGACAGAATTAGGAACTCGTTTAAAAGAAGCGAGAATGTCAAAAGGTTATAGTCTGGATGATTTACAGGAAATCACAAAAATCCAAAAAAGGTATTTATCTGCCATTGAAGAAGGCAATTACAGTATTATGCCGGGATCCTTTTATGTGCGGGCTTTCATTAAACAATATGCGGAAGCAGTAGATCTGGATAGCAATGACTTACTAGAAACATATAAAGGTGAAATTCCAGCTAATAAATCTGCAGATCAAAGTGCTGCAACATCTCCTATATCTCAACCTGTACAACGGAGAGCCATGACGAAAAAAGCAGCAAGAAAAAGTGTTGATTGGATGCCGAAAATTATTGTTGCACTATTTATTATTGTTATTATTGTCTCCATTTGGTTCTTAAAACAACATAATTTTAAGAGTGATGTGGTAGATGATCCTAAACAAGATGTGAATGTTGAATCAACTGATGTTTCACATAAAAATAAAGCGCAATCATCTCAAAAAGATAACGTAAATAAAGAAAAAGAGAATACAAAAGAAGAAGAAAATACCTCTTCGAAAAAAGAAGAGAAGCCGCTTATCTCCAAAGGTAAATTAGAAAGCGACAATATTACAACCACTTATACTTTAACTGGTACGAAAGATTTGAAAGTAAAAGTAAAAGTGACTGGTAGCACATGGATTGGCATTCAAGATGAAAGCGGTAATGAAATTTCAAGCCAAGCGAAAAATTTTAAAGCTGACCAAATGTACAATAATGGTGATGTCTTAGAGATGGATGCAACAGGTAAGAAAAGCATAAGAGTAAGGCTCGGCGCATCTCCTAATGGTACAATTTATGTGAATAATAAGCAGATTAAGTTTGCAGCATCTCCAACAGAACGCTATACTCAAAATATCGTCATCAAATTGGAGGAAGAGGAGTAGTCATCAATAAAAGTGATGATTGTCCTTTGCAAGAAAGGTGAATTACATGAATATACCTAATAGAATTACAGTGTCTCGTGTATGTCTCATTCCGATATTTGTAATAATAATGGTAATCGACTTTCATTGGGGCAATTTGACTATGTTAGGGGCTACGATGCCAGTAGAGCATTTAGTCGGAGCTTTAATCTTTATTATTGCGTCATTGACGGACTGGATTGACGGGTATTATGCAAGAAAATACAATCTAGTGACAAACTTAGGGAAGTTTTTAGATCCGTTAGCAGATAAATTGCTAGTATCCTCTGCTTTCATTTTATTGGTTGGTTTGGACTATGCTCCTGCATGGGTCATCATCATTATTATCAGCCGAGAATTTGCAGTTACAGGCTTGCGCTTAATTTGTGCAGAACATGGTGAAGTAGTTGCTGCTAATCAGTTAGGCAAAATTAAAACTTGGACACAAATTTTAGCTATTGCCTTCCTATTGCTTCATAATATTATTTTTGCTATGTGGGGCATTCCTTTTGATCAAATTATGTTGTATGTGGCCCTTATCTTTACGATTTGGTCTGGACTCGACTATTTCTGGTTAAATCGAAAAATTTTGTTAGAATCTAAATAGCGGTTTATTTCAAACTTAATAAGGAAATACTATAAAGACTCATTTTGTCCTGTTGCTTGCAGCAGTACAACCACTAACGTGGCGTTCCATATACTGAACGGTGAGTCTTTTTACTAATGAAGAGATGTCTAAGGAGATGAATTTAGATGAATGCAGAAATTATTGCTGTGGGTTCTGAATTATTGTTAGGTCAAATAACTAATTCAAACGCACGGTTTATTTCAAGTCAATTAGCTGAAATCGGAATAAATGTTTATTATCATACTGTTGTAGGTGACAATCCAAATCGACTACTTGATGCAATTACTATTGCAGAAAATCGCTCGGACCTTATTATTTTTTCAGGTGGATTAGGACCTACGAAGGATGACTTAACAAAGGAAACAATCGCAAAGCATTTACATATTGAACTCGAAGAAGACAAGGATGCAATGAAAAGCATAGTTGAATTCTTCCAAAACCAAAACAAACCAATGACTGAAAATAATCGCAAACAAGCTCTTGTTCTTAAAGGCTCGCATGTTTTAGCTAATAGAAATGGCATGGCTCCTGGCATGATGTATACAGCGAGCAATCACACTTACATTCTTTTACCTGGCCCGCCGAAGGAAATTGAACCCATGTTCCAATTCGAAGCAAAGCCATTGCTTACTTCTCTTGTTTCAAAAGGCCAAATTGTTTCTCACGTGCTTCGTTTTTACGGAATAGGCGAGGCTGAATTAGAAGATAAGCTTCAACATTTACTAGAAAACCAAACGAATCCAACGCTAGCACCATTAGCTTCTGATGGTGAAGTGACAATACGCATTACAGCGAATGCCGACACGACGGAAGAGGCATGGAAAAAAATTCGAGTAGCCAAAGAAGAAATTTTACACATAGCAGGAGATTATTTTTACGGGGTAGACGATGATTCTATATCAAGCGTATTAACTAAAATGCTGATGAAGAATGAATTAACCATCGCTGCTGCTGAAAGTTTAACGGCTGGGCTATTCCAAGCAGAACTGGCTAATAATCCGGGGGTGGGTGAAGCATTACTCGGCGGAATGGTCACATATAATGAGCAAGTAAAAATTAATCAATTAGGCATGGCGAAAGAAGTGATTGAACAGCATGGCGTTGTCAGCAGTGAATGTGCTAGTGAAATGGCGCGTTTAGTGAAGGAGAAATTTGGTTCGACTATTGGCGTTGGCTTAACAGGCGCAGCAGGTCCGCAAGCACACGGTAATAAACCAGCTGGTACTGTATGGATTGGTATTGCAATTGGTGATGAGCCTCCGCATACGTATCGCCTCCAATTATCTGGCAGCCGTAATACAAATCGACTTCGTGCAACGAAATCTGCATTCTATCGTTTAATTCAGCTATTAATTGAAAAGGGCTATGAAAGAGCCTAAAAGATTTCAACTAAAAAAACGCTAAAATTGAATTCTATATTCAATTTAGCGTTTGGTTTTTAAAAGTGTACATTTTAACGAATAAATGTTCGCTTTTTTCTTGTGTTTTTCTCAGAAAAGAAGTATAGTAGGTTTAGAAATAAAAAAGTGTTCTTAATAGGAGGAAACAGAGTGGACGAACGGAAAGCGGCATTAGATATGGCCTTAAAACAAATTGAAAAACAATTTGGTAAAGGCTCTGTAATGAAATTAGGCGAGCAAGCAGATCGTAAAGTTTCTACATCTTCTACTGGATCTTTAGCTCTTGATACAGCACTTGGAGTGGGTGGCTATCCCCGCGGCCGTGTGATAGAAATATATGGACCAGAAAGCTCTGGTAAAACAACAGTAGCACTTCATGCCATTGCAGAAGTACAAGCAAATGGAGGACAAGCAGCTTTCATAGATGCAGAGCATGCGCTTGATCCAGTTTATGCGTCCAAACTAGGCGTAAACATTGATGAATTATTGCTTTCTCAACCAGATACAGGTGAGCAAGCACTAGAAATTGCAGAAGCACTAGTTCGCAGTGGTGCTATTGATATTATTATAATCGACTCTGTTGCTGCTCTTACACCAAAAGCAGAAATTGAAGGCGAGATGGGTGATTCCCATGTCGGTTTGCAAGCGCGTTTGATGTCTCAAGCATTGCGTAAGCTATCCGGTATTATTAATAAATCAAATACAATTGCCATCTTCATTAACCAAATCCGTGAAAAAATCGGTGTAATGTTTGGGAACCCTGAAACTACACCAGGCGGAAGAGCGCTTAAGTTCTATTCATCAGTTCGTTTAGAGGTGCGTCGTGCTGAAACAATTAAGCAAGGTAATGATATGGTCGGTAACCGTACTAAAATCAAAGTAGTAAAAAATAAAGTAGCTCCACCTTTTAAAACTGCAGAAGTTGATATTATGTATGGCGAAGGAATCTCTAAAGAGGGAGAAATCATCGATATCGGCGTAGAAAAAGATATCGTACAAAAGAGCGGCTCATGGTATGCGTATGAAGATGAACGTTTAGGCCAAGGTCGTGAAAATGCAAAACAATTCCTTAAAGAGAATCCAGAAGTACGTGAAGAAATTGCACAAAAAATTAGGGTGGCTTCAGGTATTGGTGAGCAAGAATATGAAGTTATCGAAGAACCAGAAGAAAATCCTACTCTATTTGAAGAGTAATAATAAAACTGTGAAGGCCTCTTATTAAAAGAGGCCTTTTTAGCTAGGAGAAATATAGGATTTTAATCACAGAATTATTAGTATTTTTGGGTATCCAAAAACTGTGAATCCTTGACAGGTCTATCTATCAACTATACAATTAATATGTATTATTTCTAAATTTGAAATGAAATTGGCGCTATATTGTTAACTCAATGTAAAGCCGACTAAAAGAAAATATCAATAACTCAAGGGGAGGTGTTCGAATGATAGAAATAGTCATCTCCGCTTTGATTGGACTGATCGTCGGTGCAGCTGTGATCTATTTTATTACGAAAAAGGTGAATGATTCAAAAGTGACAGGTGCAAAGGGCACTGCAGAACTAATTGTTGAAGAAGGTAAAAGGGAAGCAGAGGCTCTAAAGAAAGAGGCATTACTTGAAGCAAAAGATGAAACTCACAAACTTCGAACTGAAGCAGAAAATGACATCCGCGAACGCCGTTCAGAACTTACGAAACAAGAAAACCGTTTATTGCAAAGAGAAGAGAATCTTGATCGTAAGGATGAAGCGCTTAACAAGAGAGAATCTGGTTTAGAGCGTAAGGAAGAGGCGTTAGTAGAAAGACAACAGCATATTGTACAGATGGAAAGCAAAGCGGAAGAGCTTGTTGCTAAACAACAATCTGAAATCGAACGCATTTCAGCATTAACACGTGAAGATGCAAGAACGATTATATTAGAAGAAGTAGAAAATGAGTTAACAACTGATATTGCCGTTATGACTAAAGAAGCAGAAACACGTGCAAAGGAAGATGCTGACAAAAAGGCACGAGAAATTTTATCATTAGCGATACAGCGTTTTGCAGCAGATCATGTGGCAGAAACCACTGTATCGGTTGTAAACTTGCCTAACGATGAAATGAAAGGCCGCATTATCGGGCGTGAAGGCCGTAATATCCGTACGCTTGAAACGCTTACTGGTATTGATTTAATCATTGATGATACGCCAGAAGCAGTTATTTTATCTGGTTTCGATCCAATCCGCCGTGAAACAGCAAGATTGGCACTTGAAAAATTAGTTCAAGATGGACGAATTCATCCAGCTCGCATAGAAGAGATGGTAGAAAAGTCTCGTCGTGAAATTGATGAACAAATTCGCGAAACAGGTGAACAGACTACTTTTGAAGTAGGAATTCATAATCTTCATCCTGATTTAATGAAAATCCTTGGTCGCATGAAATACCGGACAAGCTATGGCCAAAATGTATTAAAACACTCAATAGAAGTGGCACATTTAGCTGGATTAATGGCAGCCGAATTAGGTGAAGATGTGACGTTGGCAAAACGTGCTGGTCTCCTTCATGATATCGGAAAAGCGATTGACCATGAAGTAGAAGGAAGCCATGTTGAAATCGGTGTTGAATTAGCAACAAAATACCATGAACATCCAGTCGTGATTAATAGTATCGCTTCACATCATGGTGATACAGAGCCAACATCCGTTATTGCAGTCATCGTTGCAGCAGCTGATGCTTTATCTGCTGCGCGTCCTGGAGCACGAAGTGAGACGCTAGAAAACTATATTAGACGTTTAGAAAAACTAGAAGAAATTTCAGAGTCTTACGAAGGCGTGGAAAAATCATTTGCCATTCAAGCTGGCCGCGAAATCCGTATTATTGTACGTCCGGACCAAGTGGATGATTTGGCTTCACACCGCCTAGCACGTGATATTCGAAAAAGAATTGAAGACGAACTAGATTATCCAGGCCACATCAAAGTTACTGTTATTCGCGAGACGCGGGCAGTAGACTACGCAAAATAAAAGAGAGCATTACATCATCTCTTGCTATAGCTATAAAGTGGAACGATAAACGAAATCATTTCTAACTTTTTACAAACTAAACTAAATGACAAAAGGCTTCTTAGATCTTCGGTCGAGAAGCCTTTTTTTATGGAATGGGTGGAACAATGAAAATTTTATTTATAGGAGATATAGTGGGAGATATAGGATTGGAGGCTGTTCAACATTATTTGCCTCGTTTGAAACGAAAATATCAAGTAGACGTTGTGATAGCAAATGGAGAAAATGCGGCAAAAGGTAAAGGCATTACAAAACGAATCTATCAGGATTTACTGATGATGGGTGTAGATGTTATCACAATGGGCAATCATACATGGGATCAAAAAGAAATATTTGATTTTATAGATGATGTCGATTATTTAATACGTCCTGCTAATTTTTCTGAAGAGGCGCCGGGCAAAGGGATGGTTTCAATCACAAAAAACGGGGAGACACTCACTATCATCAATTTGCACGGAAGAACATTTTTGCCACCGCATCAGGACCCTTTTGCTATGGCAGAAGAATTAATTACTGAAGCAAAGAAAACTTCTCCTCTTGTTTTCGTTGATTTCCATGCCGAAGCAACGAGCGAAAAAGTGGCATTGGGCTGGCATTTAGATGGAAAAGCCTCGGTTGTTGTTGGGACACACACCCATGTACAAACAGCGGATGAAAGAATTTTACCAAAGGGTACAGCTTATATTACAGACGTGGGTATGACAGGACCGTATGATGAGATATTAGGCACTAAGAAGGAAAGTGTGCTTTATCGCTTTAAAACAAATATGCCTGTACGCTTTGAAGTGCCACAAGAAGGCAGAGAAGTATTTAGCGGATTGATTGTTGAGCTGGATACGACAACTGGTAAAGCGAAAAGTATTGAACGAATCTATATTAATGGAGATAAGCCTTTAAAAGGATAAATAAGATTGCCATGACTGTAATTCAGAATTTGAAGTCTAACTGGAAGCGAGCGAGCATACAATGCTTCATGGACAATCAAATGTCCCTGATTTTTTCAAACTAAGGGAGGAATAGTTGTGGATTCATTGAAAGTATCATCTCGCTCAAACCCTAATTCTGTGGCAGGAGCATTAGTGGCAGTGATTAGAGAGCAAGGATTTGCAGAAATGCAAGCAGTAGGAGCAGGAGCGCTGAACCAAGCGGTAAAGGCTATTGCTATTGCGCGGGGCTTTGTAGCACCAAGCGGAACAGATTTAACTTGTTCGCCAGCATTTACAGATATTTTGATTGCTGGAGAAGATCGTACAGCATTAAAGCTTCTTGTTGAAAAACGAGTAAGATAGATTGCTAACTTCATTACTTAAGACATTGGGAGATATCCCTTTGTCTTTTTTGCTTTTCAGCGGTTAATTGGCAGATAAAAGTACATAAAGCAATAAAACTTCATTGTGACTCCACCGTTTACTTAAATGTTATATAATGTAAATTAACTAGAATGGGGGATTCGAATGAGCACGCTATTAATTAATGTTGGAATGAGCATTCTTGTGGGAGGAATCTTTATCATTGCTGGACTGATATTGTTGTATAAGCCACCAAAAGATATAAATGGGCTATACGGCTATCGAACAACACGCTCCATGAAAAATAAGGTGCTTTGGAAGGAAGGAAATAAATACAGCACCAAACTATTAATTTTATATGGTGTTATTCTAATGGTCTTGGACATTGTAGTAAGCTTTGCTTTATCAAATGGTGAGTATACTCTTCTTGTTATTATCGGGTTGATGATAGTATCGTCTATTCATTTAATTATGGCTATAGAAAGGAAATTAAAGCAGCTAGAAAAAACTTTGTTAGAATAAATTATTTGTTGCCACTATGTCATTAGTAGTCAGATTAAGCAATAGCTTTTGGCATCATTACATTGAGTACTTAAAACATCTGCGAAAATGTGCTTTCCGTCAAAGGTCTGATTTTAAGCAATTTCATCCCATAACAATAGTTTCAAGCGCTTGTTCGTGTTAAACTTATGTAGGATTATTGCTAAACGTTTGTATATTAAGGAGATGTTAATTGATGTTACATCAGCTTTCATGGAAAGTCGGTGGGCAGCAGGGGGAAGGTATTGAAAGTACCGGCGAGATTTTTTCCACTGCGATGAACCGACTTGGTTACCATTTATACGGATATCGCCATTTCTCTTCTCGTATTAAGGGTGGCCACACAAATAATAAAATCAACGTTCGTACTTCGACTGTGCATACGATTCCAGATGATCTGGACATATTGGTTGCGTTTGACCAAGAAACAATCGATGTCAATTATAAAGAATTAAATGAAGCAGGCGTCATTCTGGCTGATGCTAAATTCAAACCAACTAAGCCTGAAGATTGCATAGCTGAACTATATATTGTTCCATTCACAGAAATTGCAACAGAACTAGGGACTTCCCTAATGAAAAACATGGTTGCCATCGGTGCAACTGCTGCTCTTATGAACTTAGAGGATGCAGCATTTCAATCTGTTGTAGATGAAATCTTTGGTCGTAAAGGTGAAACAGTTGTCCAAAAAAACATGGAGGCTATTGCCAAAGGCCATTTAGTGATGAATGATTTATTACAAGATCAAGCAGGGAAATTTGAACTTGAGCCAGGAGATGGCAAACATCGTCTATTTATGATTGGGAATGAAGCCATTGCTTTAGGAGCACTTGCAGCAGGTACTCGTTTTATGGCTGCATATCCAATTACTCCGGCGTCTGAAATTATGGAATATCTCATTAAGAAATTACCTAAATTCGGTGGCACAGTCATCCAAACAGAAGATGAAATCGCAGCAGCTACAATGGCAATAGGAGCAAATTATGGCGGCGTACGAGCATTCACAGCATCAGCTGGTCCTGGTCTTTCATTAATGATGGAAGCGTTAGGCTTAGCAGGCATGACAGAAACACCACTTGTAGTCGTTGATACACAGCGTGGAGGTCCATCAACTGGACTGCCAACAAAACAAGAACAATCCGATTTGATGGCAATGCTTTATGGTACACACGGTGAAATTCCGAAAGTAGTTATCGCACCTTCTACGGGCGAAGAAGCATTTTATGATACAATTCAAGCATTTAATATTGCGGACGAATTACAGCTTCCTGTCATTATTTTGTCTGACTTGCAGCTATCACTAGGTAAACAAACAGTTGAACCGTTTGATTACTCAAAAATTAACATTAGCCGTGGTAAGCTAAATCTTGGTGAATTGCCAGAAATTGAAGATAAACAATACTTCAAACGATATGAAGTGACAGAAGATGGTATCTCAACACGTGTTGTTCCTGGACAGAAATATGGTATCCACCATGTTACAGGCGTAGAGCATAACGAAGAAGGAAAACCTTCTGAAGCAGCTGGTAACCGTAAAAATCAAATGGACAAGCGTTTTAGAAAATTACAGCATGTACATTTTGAGAATCCGGTCTTCAAAGCAGCACCACATGAAGAGGCAGATATATTAATCGTAGGATTTGGCTCAACAAAAGGTGCAATTGAAGAGATTCTTCCAATGCTTGAAGCAGAGGGTATTAAATCAAACCATGCACATATCCGATTAATACATCCATTCCCGGTTGCAGAAATGAAACCGTTAGTAGAAAACGCTAAAAAGATTATTGTTGTTGAAAACAATGCAACAGGCCAACTAGCGAATATTATCAAATTAAACATGGGACACCATGACAAAATCGTCAACTTGACGAAATATGACGGCACACCGTTCTTGCCAAAAGAACTATTTGGCCGTGTAAAGGAGTTGCTAACAGATGGTAACATTTAAGGATTTTCGAAATACAGTAAAGCCTAACTGGTGCCCAGGTTGTGGCGACTTTTCTGTACAAGCTGCTATTCAACGTGCAGCAGCAAATCTTGAAATCGTACCGCATGAATTGGCGGTCGTATCCGGGATAGGCTGTTCTGGACGTCTATCAGGTTATATCAATTCTTATGGTTTGCATGGTATTCATGGTAGAGCATTACCAATTGCACAAGGCCTCAAAATGGCCAATCGTGATTTAAACGTTATCGCAACAGGCGGTGACGGAGATGGTTTTGCTATCGGAATGGGGCATACAATCCATTCGATCCGTCGTAATATTGATATTACTTATGTTGTCATGGACAACCAAATTTATGGCTTAACAAAGGGCCAAACATCTCCTCGCTCAGCTGCAGGATTTGTTACAAAATCTACTCCTGGTGGTGCCATTGAGCCTTCATTAAAACCACTTGAAGTAGCACTATCTTCTGGTGCAACATTTGTAGCTCAAAGTTTTTCGACTGACTTGAAAGAACTAACAGCTATTATTGAAGAAGGAATGAAACATAAAGGTTTTTCTTTTATCAATGTGTTTAGTCCATGTGTTACTTATAATAAAGTGAATACGTATGATTGGTTTAAAGAAAACTTAACAAAACTTTCAAGCATTGAAGGCTATGATAATACAAATCGGGCGGAAGCAATGAAAACTGTCATGGAACATGATGGACTAGTGACAGGTATTATCTATCAAAACAATGAAGAAGAATCTTATCAGGATAAAGTGGAAGGCTACAGTAAAGAACCTTTGAATAAAGCGGACATTATGATGAAAGAAGAACAACTTCAAGAATTGATGAACGACTTTATGTAGTAGCTAACTTTTTAAAAAGAGATCAAGTATTTAACTTGATCTCTTTTTTATTTATTCGAAAAAGAATTTTATGGCGAATAGCCAACATTTCGTACTCTTATCTTGTAGGAATCCTTCCAACTCCAGTATAATAGGAAGATGGGTACTCGATCGAAAGGAGAATACCATGAACGAAGAACAACGACTAGCTAGTCAACAAGCAATAAATTCTAAGTCATCCAGTGCAAATACTGAAAAAGACTATAGCAAATATTTTCAAAGCACGTATACGGCCCCTTCTTTAAAAGATGCCAAAAAACGCGGCAAGGAAGAAATCCAATACCATAAGGATTTTAATATTGATGAACAATTCATGGGTATGGGGACGGGACGTAAATTTTTAATCCGTACATACGGCTGTCAAATGAATGAACACGATACAGAAGTAATGGCTGGCATCTTCTTACAGCTTGGCTATGAACCAACCGAAAATGTCGAAGAAGCGAATGTTATACTGATGAATACATGTGCCATTCGAGAAAATGCCGAAAACCGTGTATTTGGTGAGCTAGGGCATCTAAAACCATTAAAACTAAAAAATCCAGATCTGCTGATTGGTGTTTGTGGTTGTATGTCCCAAGAAGAAGCAGTGGTCAAGAAAATATTAAAAACATATGATCAAGTTGATATGATTTTTGGCACACACAACATCCACCGGCTTCCTGAAATCTTAAACGAAGCTTACCTTTCAAAAGAAATGGTGATTGAAGTATGGTCCAAGGAAGGCGATGTTATAGAAAACCTTCCAAAGGTACGTAAAGGAAATACAAAGGCATGGGTAAATATCATGTATGGCTGCGACAAGTTTTGCACCTATTGTATCGTCCCTTACACAAGGGGCAAAGAACGAAGCCGGTTGCCGGAAGATATTATTCAAGAAGTACGTTCTCTTGCTTCTCAAGGGTATCAAGAAATTACACTGCTTGGCCAAAATGTTAACGCTTATGGCAAAGACTTTGAGAATAGACAATATCGCTTGAGCCACTTAATGGACGACTTACGTAAAATTGATATTCCGCGCATTCGTTTTACGACAAGCCATCCAAGAGATTTTGATGACGCATTAATAGAGGTATTAGCGCAGAAAGGCAATTTGGTAGAACATATCCACTTGCCTGTCCAATCAGGCTCATCTGATATGCTGAAAATTATGGCTCGAAAATATACGCGTGAAAGCTATCTAGAACTAGTGCGTAAAATTCGTGCAAAAATGCCGGATGTAGTGTTGACAACTGATATTATTGTGGGATTCCCGAATGAAACAGAAGAACAATTCGAAGAAACATTATCTCTCTACAAAGAAGTAGGCTTTGAAATGGCCTATACTTATATATATTCAGCTCGCGCTGGAACACCAGCTGCTAAAATGCAAGATAATGTGCCGTTAGAAGTGAAAAAAGATAGACTACAGCGTTTAAACGCTGTGGTAAATGAATATTGCGGCAAAGCATTGAAAAAGTATGATGGTGAAATTGTAGAAGTTTTGGTAGAGGGAGAAAGTAAGCGAAATCCTGATGTTTTAGCAGGATATACAAGAAAAAATAAACTCGTTAACTTTAAAGCACCTAAAGAAGTAATCGGCAAATTAGCTAAAGTCAAAGTGACAGAAGCAAAAACATGGTCTTTGTCAGGTGAATTGGTTGAAGTAATAGCGAGTGAAGAGGTGAAGGTATAATGACAGAATTATATACAAAAGACGATATTATTAAAAAAGCACATGAAATTGCACACATGATTGCAAATACTGAAGAAGTGGATTTCTTTAAACGGGCAGAAGCACAAATTAATGAAAATCAATTTGTTCGCGAAAAAATCGCTAGTCTAAAAAGCTTACAAAAACAAGCTGTAAATTTCCAACATTACGGAAAAGAAAAAGCACTAAAATTAATTGATGAAAAAATAGAGAAAATCGAAGCAGAAATTGATGAATTGCCGATCGTCGTAGAATTTAAACAATCACAAGGCGATGTCAACGACCTATTACAGCTTGTATCAAATTCAATTGCTAACAGAGTAACAGATGAAATTGTGGAAACAACAGGCGGCGATGTATTAAGAGGAGAAACAGGATCTAAAGTGCGTAATTCACAGCCTGGAAGCTGCTCATAATTTAGTAGCCCATCATCAGAGATGTCTTAAAACAACTTTTTGTTTTAAGGCATCTTTTTTGTCCATTTTTATTTTTCAACTGATTTAAGAACCTGCTAGGCCATAGCCGCATATGATGAGGTGAACGGAATAAAGGAGGAATCATGCTGAAACAGTTACGTCATATTGTGACAAAAGCAGTGATTGCAAAGGGTAAAAAAAGTACAGAATGCACAGAAAACCTGCGTCCGCCAAATAATCCATCAAGTATCTTAGGATGCTGGGTCATCAATCATACTTATTCTGCAAAAAAAGTCGGCAAGTTTGTCGAAGTCACTGGCAAGTATGATATTAATGTATGGTATGCCTATAACAATCATTCTAAAACGGCTGTCCATTCAGAATCCATTCCCTATAAAGAAAGAATCAAGCTACATTACAGGGATGAAGACGAGTCAACAGGTAAAGAAGAGGTGCATATCCGTGTCATCCAGCATCCAAACTGCATTGAGGCCATTATTTGTCCGGATGGTGAAAAATTTATTATTACAATAGAGAGAGAATTACTGGCGGAAATTGTGGGAGAAACAACGATTTGCATTAGCATCCATCCATTAGATGATGAAGAAGAATGGGACTTTAAAGATGAAAGCTCTTCTTCTTCCAGTTCTTCTAGCTCTTCCAGTTCCTCAAGTGGATTAGAATCATCATCATTTGGATAAATCAATTGCTTTTCTGAAAGAGTGACAATCTAGTTAGTTTTGATCTTGATATCTGTTAATAGTGGGAAAAGTATAAAATTGAGCCGAGAGCAAATCTCGGCTTTTTTGTTTTAAATTGTATAGTTTTAAGGTATTGGGGAATACAAAGAGAAATGGTATATCTTAGAATATCATAAGTTCATGTATTTTTTTTTCATATTCTATATTGATTAATAAAAATTTTTTCCTTATAATAAGTCTAATGAAAATGCTTACATGATAGAAGAACATATAAAAGGGGGAAGTAAAATGGACGCATATTTATTGTTGATTACACTGCTAGCGATTGTCATCGTTATCTTAGGTGTATCTGTCTTTAAATGGCATGCTTTTATTAGTTTATTGATTGCTAGTCTGTTCCTTGCTATTTTCACTGGCATGAAGCTGGATGAAATCGTAAAAGCATATGAAACAGGTGTTGGTGGGACGCTCGGCCACTTAATTGGTATTATCGCACTTGGCGCTATTCTAGGGAAGATGCTCGCTGAGTCGGGGGCAGGGCTACGCATCGCAAATTACTTTATAAAAGTGTTCGGAGAAAAGAAATTGCCTTGGGCTATGTTTTTCTCTGGATTTGTAATTGGGATTCCGGTCTTTTTTGAGGTAGGAATTTTAATTTTACTTCCGCTTGTCATTTCGATACAAAAAGCATCAAAGAAAAATATTTTATTAATTGCATTACCTGCCATTGCTGGATTATCCATTGTTCATGGCTTAGTTCCACCACATCCAGGAGCAGTAGCGGCTATAGGCATCTACAATGCGAACTTGGGAAAAGTGCTTTTATATTCTTTAATTATTGCCATTCCATCTGGCATTATCGGAGGTCCGCTTTACGCTAAGTTTATTAGTAAACGTGTCACTCCCGAAGAAGAGCCTGAATTTGTCCATGTAGAAGAAATACCAAAGGACAAAATGCCAAGCACTTGGATTTCATTCTTTTCTATTCTTTTGCCGGTTATTTTAATGGTGCTTGGTACTATTGCGCCATATATAAAAGCGAGTGAAACAATTGAAAAACTATTCACTTTAATCGGTAGCCCGCTAATCGCATTATTGATCTCTGTCTTCTCAGCATACTATTTCCTTGGCCTGCGTTTAGGACAAGATCGCAAGGCTATCAAGAAATTTACAGAAGATTGTTTAGTCCCAGTAGGATCTATTGTTTTGATTATCGGTGCAGGTGGCGGATTTAAACAAATCTTGATTGATAGTGGTGTCGGTGATACCATTGGCCATTTGGCACAGAATTTCTCTGTATCTCCTCTAGTACTGGCGTTTATTATTGCTGGTTTAATTCGTATCGCGACAGGTTCTGCAACAGTTGCACTGACAACTGCAGCAGGCATAGTATCTCCGATTATTGCGAATATGTCTGGTGTTAACTTAGAGTTACTGGTTATTGTAACGGGTGCCGGTTCATTAATGTTTTCACATGTGAATGATGCAGGATTCTGGATGGTTAAAGAATATCTAGGATTATCAATTAAAGAAACGTTTAAGACTTGGACAGCTTTAGAGACCATTCTGTCATTTATGGCGTTTATCTTTGCATTAATCTTAAACGCGTTTATTTAAAAAAACGTGAGTCTTCTCAGGTGTTTAATAAAACAACACTTTGGCCTCTATAAAAAAAGAACATCACTTATTATATAGTGATGTTCTTTTTTATTTTATGAAACTATAGTAAGTCGGATACAAGATATTATTGATCTTCTAAAATTAGCGATATAACTCAATAATTTGCGTTGCTATGTATTCAGAACTAAACTGAACTCCATCTTTTAGCCACCACATGATTATACCGAGGATTGAGGAAGCAAGAATATCCATCGATAAAATTGTTACTTCAATTTCCTTACTTTTTCTTTCTCTTTTCATGACAATAGAATCCGTTAAGATCATTTGTAATTTTTTTTTGAAACCAGGGTGTTCAATAAGAACAGAAAAAATTTTTCGATGTTTATAAAAGTAATCTAAAAATGCAATTAATTGTTCTTTATTGTTTTTATCATCAACGAATAAGGTTGGAGACATTTCCAACAACAAGTCGTCAAAAATATTGTGGACTAACTGCTTTAAAAGGTCTCCTATATCTAAAAAATGTAAATAAAATGTTGCGCGATTTAATCCTGCTTGTTGTGATATTTTTTGAACAGTTAGTTTTGATATATTAGGGTTTTCTATCAATATATCCACTGCAGCTTGTTTTAACATTTGTTTAGAGCGTTTGGCGCGAGGGTCTTCCTTTTTTTGTTTGTTCATTTTGGTCTCCTTTGTCTATTTACTTATATTAAGACGATGCCTTTAAAAAAAGTGTTGTATAGTTATCAGTTCTAAAAAAATTGTAAATAGGAATCAATTTAAATAAATGATATTATCTATTTTATTGACACAGTGTTAAAAAAGCAAATTAACGAGAGGAAATAGAATATGTCCAATAAAATAAATAAAAAAGTATTATTAACAGTATTAATTTTGGGTTGTTTTTTATCAACTCTAAATCAAACACTCTTAAATGTTGCATTTAGTAAACTAATGGTTGTATTTTCAATATCTGCTTCGACTGTACAGTGGTTAGCCACAGGTTTTATGTTAGTTAACGGAGTATTAGTACCTATTACTGCCTATTTGATGAAACGATTTTCAACACGCCAGTTATTTTTAAGTTCAATGGGTTTCCTATTATTTGGTTCAATAATATGTGCGGTAGCAATAAACTTTCCATTATTATTAATAGGTCGTATGATTCAAGCAATTGGTGCTGGAATAATTATGCCTCTTTTGATGAGTGTTGTTATGTTTATCTTCCCGCCAGAAAAAAGAGGGAGTATGATGGGCTTCATCGGACTAGCCATCATTTTCGCTCCAGCAATTGCTCCTACACTAGCAGGTTTTATAATAGAGTATTATTCATGGCGTTGGTTATTTATTGGAATCATACCTTTTACTATAATAATTATAGTTTTAGCAATGAAATATTTAATGAATGTTTCAGAAACAGAAAAAGTAAAACTAGATATAGTTAGTGTTATTTTATCTACAATCGGTTTTGGTTTTATTTTATATGGATTTAGTTCTGCAGGCAGCAGGGGGTGGGAGGATATGGTTGTATTATGCACTATCATTCTAGGGATAGTTGCAATACTGACTTTCTGTTTAAAGCAGTCTAAATCTACTGAACCTTTACTCGATTTATCAGTATTTAAAAATAAATTGTTTACTTTGACATCCATCATCAACATTATAGTCACCATGATGATGTATGCTGATATGGTACTATTGCCGATATATTTACAAAACGGAAGAGGGTTCTCTGCCTTTGAAGCTGGATTACTATTATTACCTGGAGCGATTGTCAATGCTTTAATGTCTCCAGTGACAGGTAAATTGTATGATAGATTTGGAGCGAAACCTTTATTTATCATAGGATTAATTTTTATTATTCCTTCTATGTGGGTTGTAACAGATCTAACAGAGACAACTCCCTTTGTTTTCTTAATGATACGGACTATTTTCTTGCGTGTAGGATTAAGTTTTATCACAATGCCTTTGAACACAGCTAGTTTAAATTCTTTACCTCGTGCACTTGTGACGCATGGAACTGCTGTAAACAATACTTTACGCCAAATTGCTGGTGCAATTGGTACTGCCGTGGTAATTACAATTTTCACAGCACAAACAACAAGTCATGCTGAAACATTATTAAAGGAAACACCAAATACTCCAGTTAAGGTAATCAAAACTCTTGCTTCAGTTTTAGGCTCAAGTGATTCATATTATTTTATGACAATCTTAGCTATTATTGCGCTTGTCTTAACCCTATTTGTTCCATCTAAATCAAAGAATTAAACAAATGCATAAAAAGCAGCCAATACAAAATAATTTGTATTGGCTGCTATTATATGATTTATCTATTACTTGCCGGATACTACTTTAGGAAACAAGAACCTATAAAGCAAAAAGGATAGATACATGTCATCTATCCTTTTTTATATACGTGTTTTAGCAATAGCATCGCGAATATGTTCGAGGGCTACATTTGCTTCTTCTTTATGCTGCACCATGGTGTTTACATAAAGAGCATCGATAATGCTTAACTGACCAATCCTAGAGGATAATGCCTCTGAGCGATATTCTGTTTCCTCTGAACTCGTGTAGAGGGAGGCATCAGCTAACTGGCTTATTTGAGATTTAGGGAATCCTGTGATTGCAATGATTGCTGCACCTTTGTCCTTAGCAGTTTTAGCAATTTGCAACGTATCCTGATTGCGTCCAGAATGAGAAATGACAATGGCTACATCATCTTTGGAAAGCTGAGAAGCGGACATTAATTGGAAGTGAGAATCAATAAAAGCAAAACATTTTTTTCCTGTCCGAATAAATTTATGATACGCATCCATAGCGATTACAGAAGAACCACCGGTGCCATAAAAATAGATGTTAGCTGCATTGCAAATTAAGTGAGTCGCTTTCACAATTGCTGATCCATCAATTACATGGAGTGTGTTTTCAAGTGTTTGGATATTAGACTTGAAAATTTTTTCAAAGATAGTGATTTCGTCATCATCTACCTTTATTTCTTCATGTATTTGTTTAATAGGCTTTGTGATTTCGGCTGCAAGAGCTATTTTCATGGCTTGGTATCCTTTAAAACCTAAGCGCTTACAAAAGCGGAAAACAGTTGCATCTGCAATATTTAAGTCTTGCGATACTTCGTTAATTGTTTGATTAACGATTTTTTCGGGTTTATCTTTAATATAGTCAGCTATTTTCTTTTCTTTTTCACTTAGGCGTGGATATAGTGATTGAATTTTTTTTAACGTGTTATGGGGCATAATTAGAATCCTTTCCGTTCATACTCGTAAAAGTAGTATAGCATAATTCTGGTTAGAAATATTTTTTCATATTTTTAATTTAAAAAAGAAAATATTTTCGCTATAATAAAAGAAACAGAAGGAAAAGGAGTGTTTTAGGTGAATATTGGTTTAGTTGGTTTAGGGAAAATGGGCTTTAATTTAGGTTTGAATTTACTAAAACATGAACATACAGTTTTTGCGACAGACGTGAATGAAGAAGCAACATCCAAATTTAAAGATGCGGGAGGCAATAGCTTCGGAACGTTAGAGGAGCTTGTAGCAGCAATGCCAAAACCGCGCATAATTTGGTTAATGGTGCCAGCAGGAGATATTACGAAAACAACGATTGAACAATTAAAAGGCCTACTAGAAGCAGGGGATATCTTAATTGATGGCGGGAATTCACATTATAAAGAAGCAATGCGCATCTCCGAAGAGTTAAAGCAATCTGGTATCTTCTTTATGGATTGTGGCACAAGTGGCGGAACTTCTGGGGCACTAGAAGGTGCTTGTATGATGATAGGTGGAGAGGAAGAGGCTTTCCAAACTATACAACCGATTATTAAAGACATCTGTGTAGAGGACGGTTACTTATATGCAGGGAAATCCGGTAGTGGTCACTTCCTCAAAATGATTCATAACGGTATTGAATACGGGATGATGCAAGCGATCGCGGAAGGGTTTGAAGTATTAGAAAAGAGTCCGTTTGATTATGACTACGAGAATGTAGCGAAAATGTGGAATCATGGATCTGTTATTCGTTCATGGTTAATGGAATTAACTCAAAATGCTTTCTCAAAAGATCCTAAATTAGATCAATTGAAAGGGATTATGCATTCATCAGGCGAAGGAAAATGGACTGTTGAAACAGCGTTGGAATTACAAGCGCCAGTGCCAGTAACATCACTTGCTTTGATGATGCGCTATCGTTCATTAGAAGAAGATACGTTTACAGGAAAAGTGGTAGCTGCTCTTCGCAATGAATTTGGCGGCCATGCAGTTGAAAAAAAATAATAAATGAATAAATGGAAGAGTCTTTTGCCTTTTGGGTGACTGGCTCTTTTTTTAAGCATAAAAATGTCCTATTGCTAGAGCAGATTGTCTAGTAATAGGACATCATCACATTTATTTAACCCATTTTTCTTGGAATTTGGAAATGTCTTCGTATTCTTGTGAAAGCATCCGAGAAATACGAATAAAGATAGGAATCAATTCAACATATAATTCAACATTTTCTTCGATTGGTTTGTGTAGATGAGTAGAACCAACCCAATCAGAAACAATTGAAAAATCTTCAATTTCGCCTAGTGCATACATGCCTAGAACGATGGCTCCTAAGCAAGAGCTTTCAAAACTTTCAGGAACAGACACTTCTTGATTGAAGATATCAGCCATCATTTGGCGCCATAATGCAGAACGGGCAAAGCCACCAGTAGCTTGGATTTTATTTGGCACACCGATTACTTCTTGAAGGGCGATAAAGACGGTATACAAATTAAAGATAACACCCTCTAATACTGCCCGGATCATATGCTCTTTTTTATGATGTAAACCTAATCCGAAGAAAGAACCACGGGCATTGGCATTCCAAAGCGGTGCGCGTTCACCGGCTAAATAAGGATGGAATAGTAGACCGTCCGAGCCTGGATTTACATTGGAAGCAATTTTCGTTAATACATCATATGGATCAATACCTAGACGTTTGGCTGTTTCAACTTCTGAAGAAGCAAGTTCATCACGCAGCCATCTGAATGTCATACCGCCATTATTGACAGGTCCACCAACAACCCAATGCTTATCTGTGAGTACGTAGCAGAAGATACGTCCTTTTGGATCGGTTACAGGTCGGTCAGTTACAGTACGGATGGCTCCGCTCGTCCCAATTGTTACGGCCACAACGCCTGGATCGATTGCATTCACACCTAAGTTAGAAAGAACACCGTCATTCGCTCCTACGACAAATGGAATATGTGTAGGGATACCAAGTTCTTCAGACACTTCTTGTTTTAAACCATCAAGATAAAATGTCGTTGGCACAAGCTCTGAAAGTTGGTCTTTTGTAATGCCCGCTACTGACAGTGCTTGCTCATCCCACGCTGCATTTTTAAGGTTGAACATGCCTGTTGCAGAAGCAATAGAATGGTCCACTATATAGCGTCCGAAGAAATGATGAAACACATATTCTTTCATACTAATAAACTTATAGGTTTTAGAGAAAATCTCTTTTTTCTCGTGGCGTAGCCATGTAATTTTACATAAAGGGGACATCGGATGGATCGGTGTGCCTGTTCGACTGTAAATATCATGCCCATTCATTTCTTTTTTTATTTTTTCTGCCCAGTCAGTGGCACGGCTATCGGCCCAGGTGATGCATCTAGTAAGGGGTTTCCCGTTTTCACCAATAGCAATAAGGCTATGCATGGCTGCACTAAATGATACCAATTTTAATTGTTCTACATTTATTTGGCTCTTCTCAATAGCAACTCGAATAGTTTCTTTTACTGCATTTAAAATTTCGTCTGGGTCTTGTTCTGCTACGCTAGGAGTTGGGCTATATAAAGGATATCCTGCACGATGTGTACTGATGACTTGGCCTTTTTCGCCAAATAAAACAGCTTTTGTAGCAGTCGTGCCAATATCAACACCAAGGTAATAAGATCTATTTGACATGTAGATGGCTCCTTTTGTTATCTTTTAAGTTCATTTCGCTCATCTGGTAAAACCATTGTAAGGAAACGTTAAATAGATATAATAGATTAAATAATAAAAATTATTTCTTGTAATAAAACGGTTTCAGAAAAAATATTTCCTTTTCTATTTTAGCTGTTCTATTCAGGGAAGAAAAGGATTGTAACGTAAATGCCTTAAAAATTTTAAAGGTAGTAGCTGGGCTTCCTATAAAAACACTTTCCAATGACTGATAAACGATTTTTCGACACCCATTTGCTATAATAATAATAAGATTTAGCAACATAAGAGAGGTATTAAAATGTCTTATACACCTATGATGCAACAATATTTGCAGATAAAAGCAGATTATAAAGATGCTTTTTTATTTTTTCGCTTAGGCGATTTCTATGAAATGTTTTTTGATGATGCTGTTCGTGCTTCTCAATTATTAGAAATTACATTAACGAGCAGAGATGCAGGCTCAAAAGAGCGTATACCCATGTGTGGCGTTCCTCATCATTCTGCCCAAAATTACATTGAAACACTCGTACAAAAAGGATTTAAAGTAGCTGTATGTGAACAAACAGAAGATCCAAAAGTCGCAAAGGGTGTAGTTAAACGAGAAGTGGTTCAACTTATTACGCCAGGCACTATTATGGAAGGTAAAGACCTAGACGGTAAGTCCAATCACTTTATTGGTGCAGCTGTAAAACTAAATAATAATCAATTTGCATTCAGTTATCTTGATCTATCAACAGGGGAAGCGGCTGCGATGTGGATTGAAGGCGAGAAAAAGGAATTGTTCCAACAGCTGCATGCTTTGAATATTAGAGAATTGGTGATAGAAGAAGCTGTTTACGATGACTTCCAAAGCCTTGCCTCTTCTTCGTCTGTTGTTCTATCAATCGAGAATAGGGTTGATAGTATAGCGGAATACCAACTACGTTATTTTGCAGATGTACCAAAAGAGTTGCACAAAGCTTGCCAGTTATTGCTTTGTTATATTGAACATACCCAAATGCGTTCATTAAGTCACATACAATCATTTGTTTTCCATGAAACCAAGCATTATTTGAAGATTGATGCCAACTCCAAACGCAATCTAGAGTTGATTTCTTCATTACGTGGTGATTTGAAGGGAACGCTACTTTGGCTGTTGGACGATACATCTACAGCAATGGGCGGTCGGAAATTAAAGCAATGGCTACATCAGCCATTAGCCAGCCGAGGTGCAATTGAACAACGTCTAAACATTGTAACGGAACTGCTAGAAGATTATTTTGCAAGGGCAGAATTAAAAGAGCTTCTTTCGAAAGTTTATGACTTAGAACGACTTGCTGGAAGAGTTGCTTTTGGCAATGTAGGCGGCAGAGATTTGGCTCAATTACGTGACTCCCTATACAACATTCCTGCTATAAAGAATGTGCTATTAAAATCGAACGGGGATCAACTTCCTTCGCTAGGTCGGGTAATTGACGCGTGTGATGATGTTCTAGCTTACTTAAGTAATGCTATTACAGACCATCCGCCTATCTCAGTCAAAGAAGGTGGCGTTATAAGGGAAGGCTTCAATGAAAAGCTTGATGAATTTCGGGATGCTTCACATAACGGGAAAGATTGGATAGCTCAATTGGAACAAAGAGAGCGACAAGAAACAGGAATTAAAAATTTGAAAATCGGCTATAACCGTGTATTTGGCTATTACATTGAAGTGACAAAATCCAATATCAATGCAGTGGATTTATCTCGTTATGAACGAAAACAGACATTGGCAAACGCTGAAAGATATATTACAGAGGAATTGAAAGAAAAAGAATCTATCATTTTGCATGCCGAAGAAGAAAGTCTGGTCCTTGAATATCAACTATTTACAGAGGTCAGAGAGGAATTGAAACAATTTATTCCTCGACTACAAGCATTGGCTGCTTCCATTAGCGAATTAGATGTTCTCATAAGCTTTGCTGAGGTATCGGAAAAATATCATTTTATAAAACCGGTATTTCACACTGAACGTTCTATGAAAATTACAAATGGACGACATCCGGTAGTTGAAAAGATGATGAACAAGCAACTATATGTACCGAATGATTGCGTTTTAAGTGCTGAGCAAAATATGATGCTGATTACAGGACCGAATATGTCCGGGAAAAGTACTTATATGCGGCAAGTTGCATTAATTGCAGTGATGGCCCAAATTGGGTGTTACGT
The DNA here is from genome assembly GCF_007988965.1 of Rummeliibacillus stabekisii. Classification (GTDB taxonomy): domain Bacteria; phylum Bacillota; class Bacilli; order Bacillales_A; family Planococcaceae; genus Rummeliibacillus; species Rummeliibacillus stabekisii. The sequence continues at coordinate 654,223 of NZ_BJVD01000001.1, read as the reverse complement.
ACCAGCAGATGCAGCAGAATTACCGATCATCGATCAAATCTTCACTCGGATTGGCGCTGCAGATGACTTAGCTGGTGGCCAGAGTACGTTTATGGTTGAAATGCTTGAATCACAGCAAGCCATCACTAATGCAACAAGCAGCAGCTTATTACTCTTTGATGAAATAGGTAGAGGAACGTCTACGTATGATGGTATGGCATTAGCGCAGTCGATGATGGAATATATCCATGACAAGATTGGCGCCAATACGTTATTTTCTACCCATTACCATGAGCTCACAACACTTGAGAATGAATTAGAGAGGCTTCAGAATGTTCATGTTTCTGCAACAGAGCAAGATGGTAAAGTTGTATTTTTGCATAAAGTAAAAAAAGGACCAGCGGATAAAAGCTATGGTATTCATGTAGCGGAACTAGCTGAATTGCCTTCTGCTATTATTGAACGCGCACGAATATTACTAAACCAGTTTGAAGGCGCTGACCAAAATATGGAGAAAAATGCCAAGAAATCACTAGCTGTGCATGAAGAAACACAGCTATCCCTTTTTGAAGAAGAGAAGCCGGCGTTACCCCAAACGAAAGCCGAGCCAGACTATTCGCCATCGGAAAATGAAATTATTGACACGTTGAAGCAAGTAAACGTCTCAGGTACAACGCCAATGGAGGCACTGCAGCTTGTATACTCGCTTCAGCAGAAATTATTAAAGTAATAGGAGATGTAGTAAATGGGACATATTCATATTATGGATGAATTTTTGTCCAATAAAATTGCGGCAGGGGAAGTGGTGGAACGCCCTTCTTCTGTTGTGAAAGAATTAGTAGAGAATGCAATCGATGCAGGTAGTACTACTATTGAAGTAGTATTAGAAGAAGCAGGCTTAACTTCAATCCAAGTCATTGATAATGGTTGCGGCATGGATGAAGAGGATGCGCTAGTCTCTTTTCAACGTCATGCTACCAGTAAAATTAACAACGAGCATGACTTATTCCGCATCCGGACGCTAGGATTTAGAGGCGAGGCACTTGCAAGTATAGCGTCGGTTTCAAAAGTTCATCTTGAAACTTCAAACGGAGAAAGTGGTATTGAAGTTTTTATGGAGGGTGGACATATTGTAGAGCAAAAACCGGGGCCTTTGCGCAAGGGAACTAACCTGACTGTTTCACAGCTTTTTTTCAATACTCCTGCACGTTTAAAGTATATGAAGACTATACAAACAGAGCTTGGTCATACAATTGATTTGATGAATCGTCTTGCATTGTGCTATCCAGATATCGCATTTAGGCTGGCGCACGGGGCGAATACATTGCTTAAAACGAATGGCCGTGGCGATGTAAGGCAGGTATTGGCAGCTATCTACGGCGTGGCTAATGCGAAAAAAATGGTTCATTTTGAAGGTCAAACAAATGACTATACTATATCTGGTTATGCGACAGCATCTGAAATTACAAGAGCTTCTAAAAATTACATCTCTATATTTGTCAATGGACGATGGGTGCGTCATTACACCATTCAAAAGGCGTTAATTGATGCCTATCATACTTTCTTGCCAATAGGCAGATATCCGATAGCTGTGCTTCATATTGAAGGTGACCCGTATTTAACTGATGTAAATGTTCATCCTGCAAAACAGCAAATACGTTTAAGCAAAGAGCCCGATTTAATCCAATTGATTGAAACTTCACTTCACCGTGCGATTCGTCAGTCAATGCAACCTCCTGAAATAATGGAGAAAAAGAAAAAGATTCCGCGTTCTACAGAACAAATTAACTTCTGGAAGACGGTTAATTACGACACGACGAGCCTACCACAATTCAATGAAAAACCTAAGTCAAAGGAAGAATTCTTTATTCCAGAAGATTTAAAAGGACAAGACAAAGGTTTTATTGTAGAGGAGAAATGGGAAGAGTTAAAAGATGGGCCGCAAGTAGACATGATAGATGGCGTGGATGAGAGCGCTGAGCAATTGGATGATTTTAATGTTCCAAAGGCTCAGGAAAGCCAACATCCTGAACCTTTCAAAGAACCATTTCCGGAATTGGAGATTGTCGGCCAAATACACGGCACGTATATTGTGGCGCAAAGCATAGATGGATTCTATCTTATTGACCAACATGCAGCGCAAGAGAGGATAAAGTATGAGTATTTTAAAGAAAAGGTTGGAGAAGTAAATCCTGATGAACGTCAAGCGTTACTTTTGCCATTGACCTTCCATTATTCAGCGGATGAAGCACTCACTTTGAAGGAAAATACCAAAGCTCTTGAAGAAGTAGGTGTATATCTCGAGGAATTTGGCCAAAACTCATTTATAGTACGGGAATATCCGACCTGGTTCCCAGTAAATATGGAATCAGAGATTATTGAAGAGTTAATTGAACAGGTGCTGCATAGCCGCGTAACGGATATAAAAAAACTGCGAGAGTCAGCAGCAATAATGATGAGCTGCAAGCGTTCCATTAAAGCTAACCATTATTTAGATCAGCCACAGATGGAAAGACTATTAGAGGATTTAAAGCTAAGGGAGAATCCATTTACGTGTCCTCACGGCAGGCCAGTGATCGTTCATTTTAGAACATATGAAATTGAAAAAATGTTTAAACGCGTGATGTAAAAAGTGCAAAAGGAGGAAATTTAATATGTTTTCAGCCATTAAAAGAGATGAAGTAATGAACACGTTGAACAACTATTCATTCGATGTCTTAGTTGTAGGTGGGGGTATTACGGGTGCTGGGATTGCGCTCGATGCAGTATCACGTGGATTGTCTGTAGCTTTAGTCGAAATGCAAGATTTTGCTGCGGGTACATCCAGTCGTTCAACTAAGCTTGTGCACGGCGGCTTACGTTATTTGAAACAGTTGCAAGTCGGTATTGTAAAAGAAACGGGCAGAGAAAGAGAAATCGTCTATGAAAATGGTGTGCATATTACGACTCCTCAATGGATGTTACTTCCATTTTATAAAGGAGGTACATTTGGGCCTTTATCCACATCATTAGGATTAAATATGTATGACCGGCTTGCAGGCGTCAAAAAATCCGAACGTCGTACAATGTTATCACCGAAAGAGACTCTAGCGAAAGAGCCATTATTGAACAAAGATAAGCTTAAAGGCGGAGGCTATTATGTAGAGTATCGAACAGATGATGCCCGCTTAACGATTGAAGTTCTGAAAAAAGCAGTAGAATTAGGTGCTGTATGCTTAAACTATGCGATGGTTGAGGATTTTGTATACGATGGCAAAAAAGTAGCCGGTGCAGTCGTGAGAGATCAAATCACTCAAAGAAAATGGACAATTCAAGCAAAATCTGTCGTGAATGCAACAGGGCCATGGGTAGATAAAATGCGCCAAAAAGATAAAATCAGTAATAATAAAAAGCTTCGACTTACAAAGGGTGTCCATATTGTTATTGATCAATCGCATTTTCCATTACAACAATCTATTTACTTTGATGCACCTGACGGCCGTATGGTGTTTGCTATTCCACGGGATGGCAAGACATATGTTGGCACAACGGATACATTTTATGATAAAAATCCAGTAAAGCCAGTTGCGACGAAAGAAGACATTGATTATCTATTAGATACGATTCATTATATTTTCCCTGATGTAGATGTGTCTGAAGAAGATGTAGAATCATGCTGGGCAGGTGTAAGGCCGCTGATTTATGAAGAAGGAAAAGATCCATCTGAGATATCACGCAAAGATGAAATTTGGGAATCACCTACTGGATTGCTGACAATGGCAGGCGGCAAATTGACAGGGTACCGCAAGATGGCAGAGAAAACAGTAGATAAAATTGTATCTAGCCATAAATTTAAAAAAGTCGGACCATGTATTACAAAAGATTTGTCACTATCAGGGGCGAAAGGCATTCATTCTGGAAATTTTGAAGCATATGTTCATTACAAGGCACAAGAAGGAACACGTTATGGTTTAACCTTTAACGAAGCAGAGAGACTTGTAAGACGTTATGGAACAAATATTGATGAATTGTATCGTATTATGCAAACATTGCCAAGAGAAGAAGGAATTCAGCTGCCTCTTGCTATGCATGCACAGTTGATTTATGCAATCCAATTTGAAATGGCTTATAAACCAGCAGATTTCTTAGTACGGCGGTCTTCTAAAATGTACTTTGATATTGACAGTGTGAAGATGTATAAAGATGAAGTGATCAACTTGATGAGCAAGTATTTGCAATATACCACCGAAGAAGTAAATAAATTCACTAAAGAGTTAGAAGATCTACTTTATGATGCAGGACACTTTGCAAACGGAGCATCATATGAATAAGAAAACACTCAACGTAGCAGCTAAAGATGGTCATCGTCTGGCTGCTACGATTATTGAGCCTACCCAAGAGATTAAAGGCCATATTCATATTTTACATGGCATGGCAGAGCATCAAGGCCGGTATCTCGGCTTTGCAGAAAAATTAGTAGATACAGGATATCTTGTCTCTATGCATGACCATCGAGGCCATGGCAAAACGGCTGAATTAAATCACGAAGTAAAAGGGTTTTTTAGTGAGAAAAATGGTTTTGAACATGTGGTAGAAGATGTAAAGACAGTAACTGATGAAATACGCACACAGTACGAACTGCCGAAAATGATTCTTTTCGGACATAGCATGGGCTCTTTTGTCGCTAGGAGATATTCAGAGTTATATAGCGAGGAGCTATGCAAGGCGATTTACTGTGGGACCGGTTCAGTCGGTGTTCAGCATTATGCTGGTGCCAATTTGGCAAAAGGGTTAGCTGCTGGAAAAGGAAAACGTGAAGAAAGTAAGCTGTTGAATCAATTATCTTTTGGTCTGTTCAACAAAAAAATCACTCACCCCAAAACAGCTGTAGATTGGCTCACGAGAGATGAAGCAGAAATTAAAAAATACTTAGCGGATGATGATTGTGGTTTTATCTCTACCAATCAATTTTTTGTAGATTTATTGGGAGGTATTATTACATTATCAAAGCACGCTGAAGTAGCGCGAATTCGAAAAGATTTACCGATATTACTAATTAGCGGCTCAAAAGATCCGGTAGGCGGCTTTGAAAAAGGGGTTTGGCGTGTAGCTAGGCAGTTGAGCCGAGCTGGATTGCAAGATATTACTGTACAGCTGTTTACTGAAATGCGTCATGAAATACTAAATGAAATAAATAATGACTTTGTCATACAAACAATACTGAATTGGTTGGAGAAAAAAGAATGCAACAAAAAGATATAGATGTAATAGCGATTGTAGGGCCTACTGCTGTGGGAAAAACAGCACTAAGTATTAAACTAGCCAAAGCTCTTGATGGTGAAATTATCAATGGTGATTCCATGCAGGTTTATAAGGATTTAAACATAGGCACGGCTAAAATAACCCCAGGTGAAATGGAAGGAATTCCACATCATTTGTTGGATATTAAGGAGCCCACAGATTCAATGTCTGTAGCAGAATACCAGCAATTAGTACGACATAAAATTAATGAAATAAAAGAAAGAGGGAAATTTCCCATTATTGTAGGAGGCACAGGTCTTTATATCCAATCTGTGCTATATGATTTTCGTTTTACAGACGAAAAAATTGATGAAGAAATCAGACGTCGTTACTACGATGAGTTAGAGGAAAAAGGACCGGAAGCTATGCATGCAAAGCTGATGTCAGTTGATCCCGAAACAGGCAGCACTATACATCCAAATAATACAAGGCGTGTCATACGTGCTCTTGAAATGGCAGAACACAGCACAATCAAAAAATCAAATGAAGAACAGCATCGTGGAAACATTCCAATCTATCAACATCGGATCATAGGTTTAGATATGGATCGAGCAATGCTATATAGTCGAATCAATCAGCGAGTAGACCAAATGATCGATAAAGGGTTGCTTGAAGAAGTGGAGCGGCTCTATAAAAGGGATATTCGCGATGTCCAGTCTATTAAAGCGATTGGTTATAAAGAAATTTACGCATATTTAGATGGGTTAGTCTCATTTGATGAAGCTATAGAAACCCTAAAACGAAATTCTAGGCATTATGCAAAACGTCAGCTTACTTATTTTCGTAATAAGATGGAAATTGAATGGTATAACGCAGAAATGGGTATAGTGGAAATATTAAGTCAAATTTTAAGCAAATAGAGGATTCGGCATCACTTTGGCGAATAAATACTTAAAAGAGAACGAGGGGGAAAAGGATTGAAAACAGTTAATTTACAAGATGCATATTTAAATCAATTAAGAAAAAATGGTATTTTTGTTACAGTATTTTTGCTAAATGGTTTTCAATTAAAGGGTACAATCCGTTCATACGATAATTTCACTGTTTTGCTAGAAGCAGAAGGAAAGCAACATTTGATCTATAAGCATGCTATTTCTACATTTGCACCATCTAAGCCTGTCGCATTCCAACAAGAAGAAGAGTAATAAGGGTTACAGCGTTTTATGTGTAGTTTTTATCCAGAGTTTAACCGACAATCGCCACTTAAACTTTTCATTTGCAAATTGGATGGTTAAAAGCTAATAGTACTTGATAGACGGCATAGATGAAAGAGTTGACCTGCTATAACAGTGGTTAACTCTTTTTTCTTACGGCCTTCTATATTATACTTAAAAATTATTGGAGGAATTATTTATGAAAACAATCACACCTGAAGAAGTATTAAACAAATTAGATGCGAACGAAGATTTACATATTGTAGACGTTCGAGAAAATGAGGAAGTGGCTAATGGTATTATTCCTGGAGCAATCCATATCCCGCTTGGTCAAATTCCAGAGCGTATGGAAGAGTTAAATAAAGAAACCCCTTATATCTTTGTTTGCCATGCAGGCGGACGCAGCTTCAGCGCATGCTCTTACCTTGAAGGGCTTGGTTACGATGTAACAAATCTTGAAGGCGGCATGAGTGCTTGGGAAGGCGAATTGGAATTTTAATTTTTATATGGAAAGAGGACGATCACAGCTTTGTGCATCGTCTTTTGCTATTTAAACAATAATAATGATGATTGGAATTATTAGAGAGAACGGAGTAGAGAAAATGGCTTACAAGTCACCATTAACAGATGAAACATTGATGCTAGCAAAGAAAATTGAAGAGAAGGTTAAACCCTACTTTAACCGTGCGGATGAAATGGCTTTTTATAATCAACAAAAAGTACTTTCTGCCTTTCGTAATAATAATGTCAGCGAACATCATTTCCATCCTTCAACAGGGTACGGATATGATGATGAAGGGCGTGATAATCTAGAGCGTATCTATGCTGAGACATTCGGAGCGGAAGCGGCGCTTGTTCGACCTCAAATTATTTCGGGTACACATGCCATCACTCTTAGCCTTTTTGGAGTGCTGAGACCAGGTGATGAATTGATGTATATTACAGGACAACCATATGATACACTTCAGTCTATTGTGGATGGAGGAGATCAAGACACTGGCTCATTAAAAGACTTCAATATTAGTTACCAGCATATTGACTTATTGGACGATCAATATATTGATTGGGATCAGGTTGAAGAGAGGGTATCTGATAAAACGAAAGTAATTGCTATTCAGCGTTCTAAGGGGTATGCAACAAGACCATCGTTTACGATTGATCAGATCGCTGAAATGATTCAAAAAATCCGGTTGATTAAAAGTGACGCCATCATTTTTGTAGACAATTGCTACGGTGAATTTGTGGATGCAGTAGAACCTACTGAACTGGGTGCAGATCTTATGGCAGGCTCTTTAATTAAAAACCCTGGCGGCGGTTTAGCAAAAGTTGGGGGGTATATTGCAGGTAAGGCGAAATATGTCGAACAATGCGCATACCGCATGACTTCACCTGGTATTGGAGCAGAGGCAGGTCCATCTCTTAACGCACTGTTAGATATGTATCAAGGATTCTTTTTAGCTCCTCATGTAGTGTCTCAAGCATTAAAAGGAGCTATATTTACTGCTGCTGTACTTGAGGATATTGGGATGTCTCCATCACCGCGCTATGATGCAAAAAGAACAGATTTAATTCAATCAGTTTCATTTAACACGCCAGAGCAAATGATCCAATTTTGCCAGGCTATCCAAAAAAATTCCCCTGTCAATGCACACTTTGCACCTGAACCTGCTCCTATGCCAGGTTATGACGATGATGTGATCATGGCTGCAGGTACATTTGTACAAGGAGCCAGTATTGAGTTATCAGCGGATGGTCCGCTTCGCCCTCCATACACTGCCTATGTTCAAGGTGGCTTGACATATGAACACGTAAAGTTTGCGATTTTAAGTGCAGCTCAACAACTTCAAAGCACTAAACAATAAAAGGTAAGAAAACAGAGCTATTAAGAGATAATAAAACATCCTTCCGAATATAAGGAAGGATGTTTTTTTATATTTCTAAAGGAATGAATACGTATTTTAACTCCTGTTAATTAAGTTTTAATTTGCATGTTAGAAAACCTAACATTGTGTTGACAGTAAAGCTGACATGTTATAAAATTAACTTGTGAAAGGTGAGGTGAAGGATTTGAATAAAGAGATTAGAAAGACTATGCCTTTGCTGCCAATTAGCATTGTGATGCAACTAACTGATTTAACCGCTCGTCAAATTCGCTATTACGAAGAACATGAGCTCATTGTTCCAGCAAGAACTGAAGGGAATCGCCGGATGTTTTCATTAAATGATGTTGATGATTTATTAGAGATTAAGGATTTATTAGAACAAGGCATCAATATGGCTGGAATTAAAAAAGTATTTGAAATGAAAAATGAACCGCTTGTTACCAAGCAATTGAAGAAAGAAATTACTGATGAAGATTTAAGAAGGATTTTACGAGAAGAAATGCGTCAAGCGCAAAGTATGCAAAAAACCTCTATCCGACATGGAGATTTATCTCGTTTCTTTTCATAACACCTAAAAAATTCTACATATAGGGAGAGATTTCATTGGGAAAGTTTACAAAAGATGATATTCGTAGATTGGTAGTAGAAAAAGAAGTGAATTTTATCCGTTTACAATTCACAGATGTATTAGGATCTATTAAGAACGTAGAAATACCTGTAAGTCAGCTAGAAAAAGCGTTGGATAATAAAATGATGTTCGATGGCTCGTCTATTGAAGGTTTTGTGCGTATTGAAGAATCTGATATGTACTTATATCCTGATTTAGATACATTTATTGTATTCCCATGGACAATCGGCAAAGGTACAGTATGCCGCTTTATTTGTGATGTATACAGTGCAGATGGTACACCGTTTGCAGGAGACCCAAGAAATAACTTGCGTCGCATATTAAACCGTATGAAAGAAATGGGCTTTACCAGCTTTAATTTAGGACCTGAGCCTGAGTTTTTCTTATTTAAATTAGATGAAAAGGGCGAACCAACACTTGAACTAAATGACCATGGTGGTTACTTTGATTTAGCACCAACAGACTTAGGTGAAAATTGCCGTCGTGATATTGTGCTTGAGTTGGAAGAAATGGGATTTGAAATTGAAGCATCTCACCACGAAGTAGCACCGGGCCAACATGAAATTGATTTTAAATATGCAGATGCGATTACAGCATGCGATAACATCCAAACATTTAAATTGGTTGTAAAAACAATTGCTCGCAAACACGGTTTACACGCAACGTTTATGCCTAAACCATTGTTTGGTGTGGCGGGTTCTGGGATGCATTGTAATGTATCTTTATTTAAAGGGTCAGAAAATGCTTTCTTTAATCCGAATGGCGACCTGCAATTGAGCGATACAGCATATCAATTTATGGCTGGGGTATTAAAACATGTCAAAGGCTTTACAGCTGTGACAAATCCAACTGTGAACTCTTATAAACGATTAGTGCCAGGTTATGAAGCTCCATGTTATATTGCTTGGTCAGCACAGAATCGATCTCCTCTTATCCGTATTCCAGCTTCTCGCGGTCTATCTACTCGGATTGAAGTACGTTCAGTTGATCCAGCAGCAAATCCTTATTTAGCGATGGCTGTCATTCTAGAAGCGGGATTAAATGGTATTGAGCAACAGTTGACACCGCCACCTGCAGTTGATCGAAATATTTATGTGATGAATGCTGAAGAAAGACTAGAAGAAGGCATTGGCAATTTGCCGGCAAACCTTGATGACGCATTGCACGCCCTTGCTGAGGATCAAGTCATTCAAGGTGCTTTAGGAAAGCATATTTATGCTAATTTCCGTGAAGCAAAAGAAATAGAATTTGATTTCTTCAGAACACAGGTCCACCAATGGGAACGTGACCAATACATGAAGACTTACTAAAATAAAAAGCGCTGGGATTCAAAGTCCCAGCGCTTTTTTGTATTGATAGTTGTTTATTATGCATACAGGATTTACAAAATTTGAAAAGAATATAAAAAGCAAAAGGTGTAAAGAAAAGTAAATTGATAAAAGGAAGGAAAAACATTGAAAGAGAAGAAGGTATAGTTCATTATACAATTAATAGAGAAGGACAAATCACGCGTCAAATGTGATACCGGGTACAACAAGCTATTGGTTAAATACCTAAGGGTAGTTTATTCTGTCGAAAAGGAGATGAATGATTAATATGACAGATTATCAGAATGAAGAATTTATTTTAGATATGCCAGAGAACTCGTTGAATTTAAATATTCCGTATGCTTTCTTTATAGATCAAGCCTCTTTAAATTGGAATGAATTATATTTTGGATTAAAAAGTCAATATGTTTCTCTAAATTATGCTATTGAAAAAGCAGTATCAGAGGTATCAATTAATGATAATACTTCATATACGCTATTTGAGCTTGCTTCACTTTTTAAAAATGAAGAAGACTTAGCCGAAAAGTATATTAATGATTTAATACAAGAGAAAATAATTGATTCAATGTTATTGGAAAATAAACAATTCATGATTGACTGTAAAAACAAATATCTTTATATTGCTTTATTGTGGTTGTATCAAAACCCCAAAAAATATAATCATCCGAAACGATACGACTCAGAATTAAAAGAAATAGACTATAGTACCAAAGTTTACAATGTTATTTGGGATTTTAAAATACCTTCAATACCAGCTCGTGATTTTCGATATTTCTCGATGACTTTTGAAGTAACAGAGAAAAATCAAGAACTATTTTTAAATAGATGGAATCAATTTTTAGAAGAACAAAAACAGATAGTCGAATAATATTTAAGAAAAAATGCGAATTACCAAAATAATACTAACAATAAACTCAATTTTAAGTCGTAGGATCCTAATATCTTTTACATGTTGAGGTCTATTTCTATTTAGTCACAGACAATTAAAAAACTAAATACGATAACACCCTATCGGGATTAGCAAGTCACCCATTTCAATCTTTAATAGATAAAGACGATCTCTATATTCTTAGTATGCTTCGAGAAAATCTCTTTTAATGAGGTATTAGCGATTTTAACATTAAGCAAAAATTCATTTGTATCATTAAAACTATCAGAAATATCCTTACTCTCGGTATCAGAACCTGGAAATACTTCTAAAAGTATATATCCTTCAGAGCTATTTGCTATATAGTATTTTGTTTTATGATAGTAGAATTCAACTTCTCTTCCAGTTGCCAAGTAATGTTGTAGAACTTCCAAGTCAATATAAGAACCGTCATCATTTTCTGAAGCTTTAAAAGTATCCATCTTCTAACCTACCTCTGTCACTTTTTGATATTAGTCTTGCTTACTTCACCCAGATAACCTTAATCCTAAACAATAATAGTAGCCTTATCACGTTCATATTTAAGCGCTTCGGAAAGCAAAAATGTTGTGTTTTTGCTTCACTCAATTGTCGAGAGATATTTTTGTGCAATAGATGATGTGTTAAACCATCTGACTGTTAAATCTAAAAATTTATATCCCTGTATTTACCTATATTATACACTGTAATATATTTACTTATATTGAATAATGGAAGTTTTTAAGTTTTATTACAATTATGTATGGCGCTAGAATGAAAAATCAGGAAGAGTAGAGTTTATTACTGGTGAATACTTTGTACAGCATATTATGAGAATAATCGTATGATATGTGACTATGTTTTGAATGTGCAAGGAGGTAGTGGATTGTATTAAGAGAGGAGAAAAAATAGAAAATGATTGAATTACGAAAAATAACTGGAGATAACATAGAGAAAGTAATAGCACTTGAAGTTGAAGAAAACCAAAAAGACTTTATAGAAACTACTAACCTAAGAAGCTTTGCAGATGCTCATATGTTGAATGCAGAAGGGATATTTGCTGCACCCTATGCCATTTATGCCGGTGAAGTGGTGGTTGGATTTTTGATGTATATTTATGATACGTTGGATCACGAATCGTTTGAAAAAGAAGATTTTTACGGCAAGAAGAGCTATTTTATTTGGCATATTATGATTGGAAAGAGTTACCAAGGGAAAGGATATGGCAAACTTGCATTTGAAAAAATGTTGAAGGAAATAGTAACGTGGCCATTTGGTGAAGCAGAATATATAGCTCTCTTTTATCAAACAAGTAATATCAAAGCTAAAACATTATACGCTTCATTTAAATTTGAAGATACAGGTATTATTCAGGGTAAGTCCATGTTGGCGATTAAAAAGCTAGTTGAGAAATAAAAGAAACATGCAATGTTTTCATACTGCAAAATAGCACTTTAAGTAGGCGCAAAATAAAACTAATTTAACACCCGCGCTATCTGTTTTGTGTTTATAAAAAAACAATCAGTCTACAGGTAATGTAATAGACTCGATTGTTTTTTTAAGTATCAGTATATGTTTCGATAAAGACCAACAACTTTACCAAGAACAGCAACGTTTTCAACAATTATTGGCTCCATAGAGGAATTCTCTGGTTGTAAACGGAAGTGTCCCTTTTCTTTATAAAAACGTTTTACTGTTGCTTCGTTCTCCTCCGTCATAGCTACTACGATATCTCCATTATTGGCAGTTGCCTGTTGTTTGACAATCACATAGTCTCCATCGAGAATTCCTGCCTCTATCATAGATTCACCCATGATTTCGAGCATAAAAATATGGTCATCTGATCCACCGTAAGTGTCAGGAATAGGGAAGTACTCTTCAATATTTTCGATAGCGGTGATAGGTAACCCGGCAGTTACTTTCCCAACTAAAGGAACATGCATAACACCCTGTTTGGTAACATTTCCTTGATCTAAGATTTCAATAGCGCGCGGTTTTGTCGGGTCTCTGCGAATCAGCCCTTTGCTTTCCAATCTATTCAAATGGCCGTGGACAGTTGAACTGGAAGCTAAACCTACTGCTTCGCCTATTTCTCGTACAGAAGGCGGATATCCTTTAGTGCGTACTTCTTCTTTTATAAATTCCAATATATCATCTTGTCTTTTTGATACCTTTTTCAATTTGCTCACCCTCTTATCAGCAATTTTCTTTAATTGTTAAATGAAGTATAACATGTCTATTAAATGGATGCAAACATAGGTTCGAAATATATTTGACAAAAACGCATGTTCGTATTATATTGATTTATATAAACTACGAACAAACATTCGACGAAGGGGAGATCCTTATGAACTGGATTAAAAAAAATCGAAATACCACCTATTTATTTGCATTCATATTCGCCATTATGGTTATTCTTATGGTCATCAATCGGGATACAACTAGCTACACAAACATAGAAGTCCAAGAAGGAGATACTTTATGGTCGCTATCTGGACTTTATAAAGGGGATTTATCCAAAAGTGAGTGGGTTTCTTTAGTGAAAGATAAAAACAATATTATTGACGGACGCATTATAGCTGGTCATACTTTATCTATTCCTGCATACAAAAAAACTAGCACAAATAAAAGAGGAATAGAGTTGGCGAGTGAAAATGAATAGAGTGAAAGAAGCAGTATTATATTGCCGTGTGAGTACAGAAAAAGAATCCCAAGATTCTTCGCTAGAACGGCAAGAAAGTGAACTAAAAGAGTTTGCCAAAACAAAAGGCTATAATGTTATGAGTGTATTTAAAGATCGACATAGCGGCTATGACGTAGAACGCGAGGGACTCATGGATTTGCTGGATTATATTAAAGAACAACATATTACAGCATTGTTTGTGCAGGATGAAACGCGATTAGGACGAGGGAATGGTCGCATGGCCGTATTACATCTACTTAATAAAATGGAAGTGACTATTTTTACGCTTAATAATGCAGGCAATATCCAGCTGAATGAAATGGATACAATGTTGCTTGAAATATTGGCACTAGTAGAGGAATATCAAAGGAAATTACATAATGCCAAAATACGTCGTGGGATGAAAAGGGCTGTACAAAACGGCTATAGGCCTGAAAATAACTTAAAGGATCGGGGCAATCCAGAAGGTAGAGAAAGAATTGATGCTCCGATTGAACAGATTATTCAATTGAGAAATAAAGGGCTAACATTTGAAGAAATCACTTCTACTCTAAATGGATTGGGCTTCCAACTTAGCAAAGCAACAGTACATAGACGCTATAAAGAATTCGAAGAGCACAATAATTAATTGTAAACTGTCGAAAAGTTTACTTTCGAATACAGGTTGGCTTGATATGCAAATAATGCTTAACGCTTGCACTTAAAACATATTTTACATACTCTTTAAGATATGAAGAATATGAAAGGGTGTATATAAATGTTGCCAAAAGAAAAGATTGACCGTATTAATTTCCTGTCTAGAAAATCAAAAGCAGAAGGACTAAGTGTCGAGGAAGCGAAAGAACAAACAGCACTTCGAAAAGAATATCTGGATACATTCCGTAATTCCATGAGAGACACCATTGAGCATGTCCGAGTATTTGATCCAAATGGCGATGAAGTAACACCGGAAAAGGTAAAGGAAATTCAAAAACGAAATAATCCTTTAAATTAATAAGGTAAAGTAAATGTCGAAAAAATATTGTTTTCTGACATAATGTTGACTAAACTGTAATAGAATAATACTTTGCTTTCAGAAAGGATGTCTATTCATGACGCTACAAGCAGATCAGCTTGCAATTAATACAATTCGAACTTTGTCGATTGATGCAATCGAAAAAGCAAATTCTGGTCATCCAGGTTTACCAATGGGTGCAGCACCAATGGCTTACACGCTATGGACAAAACAAATGCAACATAATCCAAAAAATCCAAAATGGTTTAACCGTGACAGATTTGTATTGTCAGCAGGACATGGTTCAATGTTATTATACAGCCTACTTCATTTAGGTGGTTATGACTTACCGATGGATGAAATTAAAAACTTCCGTCAATGGAATTCATTAACTCCTGGTCATCCTGAATTTGGGCACACTGCTGGAGTAGAAGCGACAACTGGTCCACTGGGGCAAGGGATTGCTATGGCTGTTGGTATGGCGATGGCTGAAGCACATTTAGCAGGAGTATACAACACACCAGAACATTCTATTGTAGATCATTATACATTCGCGCTTTGCGGAGATGGAGATTTAATGGAAGGTGTATCTGCAGAAGCAGCTTCACTTGCTGGCCATTTGCAATTAGATAAACTAATTGTCTTATACGATAGTAATGATATTTCATTAGATGGTGATTTGAATAAATCATTCTCAGATAATACAGCTGAACGTTTTAAAGCATATGGCTGGAATTATATCTTGGTTGACGATGGCAATGATATTGAAGCTATTAATTCAGCAATCGAAAAAGCAAAAACTCATAAAGGACAACCTACATTAATTGAGATTAAAACAGTTATTGGCTTTGGTTCTCCTAACAAATCAGGTAAATCATCATCTCACGGTGCACCGCTTGGCGTTGATGAAGTTCTACTAACAAAACAAGCTTATCAATGGGAAAATGAAGATTTCTTCGTTCCTGAGGAAGTATACGAAACATTTAAAGAAGCAGCGAAAATTCAAGGGGAAGAAGCTGAATCTGTATGGAACGAACAATTCCAAGCATACAAACAAGCATACCCAGAACTTTCTGCACAGCTAGAAAAAGCAATTAATGGAGAGCTGCCTGAAGACTTTGACGCAGAAATCAAAGCTTTCGAGCCAGGCAAATCGGTAGCTACACGTTCATCATCAGGTGATGTGATTAATGCGTTAGCTAAGAAATTGCCTTCTTTCTTTGGAGGAAGTGCTGACTTAGCTGGCTCTAATAAAACTACTATTAAGGATGCAGGAGATTTCTCTGCAACTGAACGAGCTGGACGTAATATTTGGTTCGGTGTTCGTGAGTTCGCAATGGGTGCTGCATTAAATGGTATGGCTTTGCATGGCGGTCTTCACGTGTTTGGTGGAACATTCTTTGTCTTCTCTGACTATGTGCGCCCTGCCGTACGTTTATCTGCACTTATGGGACTTCCTGTGACATATGTGTTTACACATGATTCTATTGCTGTTGGTGAAGACGGTCCAACACATGAGCCAATTGAACATTTAGCAGCATTGCGTGCGATGCCGAACCTCTCTGTTATCCGTCCGGCTGATGCTAACGAATCTGCCGCTGCATGGAAGCTTGCAGTATCATCTAAAAATAAACCTACTGCTTTAGTGTTGTCACGACAAAACCTGCCAGTGCTTGATGTAGATGTGAATGCAATCTATACAGGCGTTGAAAAAGGTGCTTATGTTGTTGAAAAGGCAGACAAAGAAGTGGCTGATGCATTGCTATTAGCAACCGGTTCTGAAGTACAGTTAGCTGTTGCTGCTAAAAAAGCATTAGCTGGTGAAGGAATCGATGTTACAGTTGTATCAATGCCAGATCTAGGTCGTTTCGACGAACAAGATGCAGCCTATAAAGAAAGCGTATTGCCTAAAAACGTAACAAAACGATTAGCAATTGAAATGGCTTCTTCATTTGGTTGGCATAAATATGTTGGTTTTGAAGGTGATGTTTTAGCTATTGACCGATTCGGAGCTAGTGCACCTGGAGAAACAGTAATCGAAGAATATGGCTTTACAGTAAACAACGTAGTAGAGAAAGTTAAAGCTTTAATGGCAAAATAAATAGAAATACCAAAAAGTAGAGGGAATATGCCTCTACTTTTTGTTTTTTGACAAAGAAAGTGGGGTATTTACAGTTTAAATTGACAAAATATTCACTTGATTGAAGGTATACTTAGTAGAAAGAAAGGGGCGGCTTAAAAATGCGTGTTTACTCAATCTTTCATATTAAACCAAAACATCAATCATTTATATATGGTAGAGAACGTCTTCTATTCGAATTAATTAATGGGGTCAAAACGAACCAAAATAATTTTTATCCTTCACAGGAATTAGCTTATTTATGTGAGACATTGCCTGTTGAGGATATTGAAACTAGCATAGAAAAACATTTACATACTAGTTTTTCTGCTATTAATATTAAAAACCATGAAATCTATTTAAGTAATCAATTCAAAGGGGATCTTCACATAGAAATTCAGCCATACTATCTAAATGTTTATTGTATTGGCTCCCGTATGTTAGAGTTAGATTTATTTGCAACATTATCAAAAATTAGCTCTGGTTTTATTGGCTTCAATAAGGGCGAAATGGAATGTGGCTGGTTAAAACCTCCAAAATTTTCTGTTCTGGCAGAAAGTTAACAGTGCCTCTTTACTAGAAGGAGAAAGACTCGGTCACCAAAAATAAGAGAAATAGTAGTGTCGATGACATTTTTGTTGTATAATCCTCTTTGGAGAGATATTCTCGTATGCACAATTTAGAGGAGGAAATTAGTTGAATACTGGACTAGCGATTACATTAATTATTGTAGCGTTAATTATTGGTTTAGTTGGCGGATTCTTTATTGCAAGACAATATATGATGAAATACCTGAAAGAAAACCCACCAATCAATGAACAAATGTTACGTATGATGATGACTCAAATGGGTAGAAAGCCATCAGAAAAACAAATTAAACAAATGATGAACCAAATGAATAAAGTAAACAATAAATAAGAAACAGCACTCCAATGAGTGCTGTTTTTTATGTTTCTTGTTCATTTGTAATATATTTTTCGATAAATGTATGCACAGCTTTTTCATACTCATCTGGATTTTCATTAAATGATTGTGCATGTGCCCCATGTTCAAATAACTTTAGCATTTTGGGGCCTTTTTTTAATTGATATAACTCAATCGTCATGTCTGGCAAAATAAAGTCGTCTGGAAGGCTATGAATGAACAGGACAGGTTTTGTAATATTAGGAATGGCTGTTCTCGGAGCAACATTTTTCAACCAGTAGCCATCTCGAAGACGTAAAAAAATCTCAGCAAGTTTTATAGCTAAAGGACTTTTTAATGGAGTTTTTTTCTTCATTAAATACAAAAGCTGTTCATAGAAATCTGAGTACGGGCAATCAGCAATATAAAAATCCGCTCTATCTTCCAGTATACCGGCATATAAAAGGGTGGTAGCTGCGCCCATTGATTCACCATGAACGCCGATAATGGATTCGTACCCTAATTGTTCTTTTATATAATGTAGCACAGCTTCTAAATCGAATTTCTCATAAAAGCCATAACTTGTGGTCTTTCCTCCTGATTCTCCGTGTCTCCGATGATCATAAACAATGGTATTGAAGCCCAATCGTTCAAAAAGTCTTACATACTTTACTGAGTTTACCTTATTTTCCGTGACCCCGTGACAAATTATCATTGTCTTCTTTGTCTGTAGGGGCTTAAAATAGATTCCTTTTATGACGTAACCATTTGGAGAAGAAATTATAATATCTTCTTTTTCTACTCTATTGAACCATTTTTCGTCGTAGCGTAAAGCTTTTTTTTCTCTTTCTAAAATAAACAAGTCATCTTTTTTCTTTATATAAATGAGTTGGCTTGAAACTAGGTAACCAGCTAATGAAAGGATGCCGCCAAAAATGCCTGTCACTAACCCGAAAATCCAAAAAAACTTCTTTTTCATCGACACCCCTGCTTCCAATATAGATTTTTACATTCCTGCCATAAAGATTTGTTTGCAATGAATCAAATCCCTCGTTTTTCTGAAGTCTTTTACTTTTAATATTTGTATTGCTTTATAATATAATATGAGTTGACTTGGATTTTTGATAAAGTGAAATGGAATTTGAAAGGAATTTTGTAAATGGCTAAGAAAAGAAAAAACCAAAATATATCTTCTCAAAAAGAGCAAAAAGATGAAAAGCTTACATTGCAAGATCAATTAAACGGAGATGTATTGGAAAAGTTAAAGCTAGCGAAAAAGGAACTTGTGGCAAAAGAGCAACAGGTACAAGAAGAAAAAGCAGCACAATTAGCATTTGAGCGCAAGCAACGAGAGAAGAATAAATCCTTTGCGGAATTATTAGATGAATATGGAGACAGAGGTTCCAAATTTTAAAGGTTAAAAGCCGCGAATAGTATTGCATCAAAAAGATAGACATACTTTGTCCTATCCTTAAATGCAACTATTCGCGGCTTTTATAATCCAGCTGATGGCTGAATAAGAAAATTTAGATGAAATAATCTCCTAAGTGAGGTGACTATACTTTATAGTCGATGTTCTGTATATTGGTCTAGCTTTGTTAATTCGACTAAATTACTATCATTGGAATGGTCAATTTGATTATAGGCTTGAATAGTTGCTGCAATTTGTTCTCGTGTGCTTGCTCCAATAATAGCAGAGGCAATTTCTTTATGCTGGAGAACACTTTGCAAGGCGGTCACATGAACTGAAGTGGCCGCATTCGCCAAATTAGTTAAGGTAGCTTGTAGTTCTTCTTGTGAGTATGTCAGATAACCATTGGTCTTTTGAACCCTATTTTTCCAATCATCCGTGAGCAGTCCTTTAGCAAGAGATCCACGAGTCACTACTGAAGCGCCGAGCTCTTTAATGGAATCAAACCATTCTTCTGGGCGTCTGTCGAGCAAACTATACTGCATCATAATGGATACAGCTTTGCTCTCTTTTAAAAAGGGTATAAAAACATTTGGCCTAATAGAAGAAATACCGTATTCACGAATAATACCTTCTTGTTTCAGTTCATTGAATGTATCAATGATCTCTTCCCAATTTTCCCCTAAGGTACCACCGTGCAGCTGATATAAGTCGATATAATCTGTTTGAAGACGACTCAGACTCTCTCTGACAGCTTTTTTGATATGTTGAGCGGAAGCGTCAAAGTGCCATGAATCAGAAGAAGAATTCCATACATTTCCCACCTTTGTCGCCAGTAATATATCTTTTCGCTTTTCTTTTAGTAAATGGCCGATGGTTTCTTCATTCATGCCACGCTGATAGAGGTCAGCTGTATCAAAGTAGTTGATGCCTGCATCGATTGCGGTATCAACTATATATGATGCGTCAACACGATTTGTCGGCAAAGACATGCATCCTAGACCTATTTCTGATAATAGTAATTCACTTGCTCCTAACCGTCTTTTTTCCAAAACTATCGCCTCCTTTAAAGATAATGGTACAATGATTCATAGATAAATAACAATAGAGAGGAATTCGACAATGAAAAAATTTGAAGAAAAAACTATTTCAACAGAAGAAATTTATAAAGGACGTATTATTAATGTCCAAAAAGATGAAGTCACACTACCAAATGGCAAAACTGCTTCAAGAGAATTAGTAAAACATCCGGGAGCGGTTGCTATTATTCCTGTAACAAAAGAAGGGAAAATAGTTATGGTAGAACAATATCGTAAGCCTCTCGAACAAAGTATTATTGAGATTCCAGCTGGTAAGCTCGAGCCAGGTGAAGCTCCAGAAAAAACAGCAATGCGTGAATTGGAAGAAGAGACAGGCTACGGTGCGAAGAATTTTGAAAAAATTTATTCATTCGCCACATCTCCTGGATTTGCTGATGAAATTATCCATCTCTATGCTGCAACAGATTTATATCAAATAGAACAGCCAGCAAGCCCAGATGAAGACGAATTTGTTGAACTTATGGAAGTTTCCATTGAAGAAGCAGAGCGTTTAGTAGAGAAACAACAAATTTATGATGCGAAAACAATTCTAGCAATTATGTGGGCAAAAAATAATCTATCAAAATAAGGTATTTTTTAGAACGAGGAGCATAGGTTGTACTATTAGAAAGTAGGTGACCTAGTGAATCGTTCATTGCAACTATCGTATTTTTTTCTAATCATTTCAATTGGCTTCATTGGTGGAATTATAGCTTTTAAGATTTCAGCTCCCGAACAAACCGAATGGCTAATATCTATAATTGATCCTCGCCTTCTGTTTGAGGGTAAGCCAAAAATGTGGCAATCGCTATGGCCAGCATTTATGCCGTATCTTTTCTTAGTGTTGCTTGCTACACATCAATGGTTCCGCCATGCAACAAGATTAGTAGTCGTCTGTAAAAGCGCCTTTTTTGGTTTTTGTTCAGCTTATCTAATCGCTACTCAAAATGCTATTTGGAATTACGTTTTTTGGTGGTTTCCTATTCAATTTTTATACACTTGCTTATTATTGTTATTTTCAATTGTGCTTGTCCCTAAACCATTTTATAATTCTAGACGGCAGGGGCTTCATTGGAATCGACTCATCGCCATTGGAGTATTAGCTGCACTTATATTTGGTATTGAGCTTCTCATTATCCATTTTATGTTTTAATGATTTTTATCATTTGATATTAATTATCATTAAACAATCATTATAAGTATTTTAGTCGCTTAATCTTGTAATGAGAAATAAACTTTTGGTATAATGGTAGAAGTTTAGGGGGGCGTCATATGGAGAGCCGTATTGATCGAATTAAAAAACAATTACATGGTGCTAGCTATAAACTGACGCCACAACGAGAAGCGACGGTTAGAGTACTTTTAGAAAATGAAGAAGATCATCTAAGTGCTGAGGATGTTTACCTATTAGTAAAGGAGAAAGCACCGGAAATCGGTCTAGCAACTGTGTACCGTACATTAGAGTTGCTGACAGAGCTGAAAATTGTCGATAAGATTAATTTTGGCGATGGGGTTTCTCGTTATGATTTACGGCAAGAGGGTGCAGCTCATTTTCATCATCACCTCGTTTGTATCGAATGTGGCGCCGTTGATGAAATACAAGAAGACTTGCTTGAAGATGTTGAAGCAGTAGTTGAAAAACGGTGGAATTTCCAAATAAAGGACCATCGATTGACATTTCACGGTATATGCTGGCGTTGTACTGAAAAGCATGCCGAAGAAAAAAACAAAGAGAATGTTAACAATCCAAATAATAATGAAGATTTTTAAACAAATGGAAAGGATGGCGGAGGTGCTGTCCTTTTTTGTTTTAGGAGGATTATTGCGATGAAACAAGAAATACTAGATGCAATTGCAGATTATATTCACTTTCTAAGAGTAGAGCGCCAATTATCACAAAATACATTGCAGTCCTACGAACGAGATTTAAAAGATTATACACAGTTTTTGTTTGAGACGAGTCCGAGTCAGCTAGAGAAATTTGATGAAATTGATAAATTGCAGATTTTAAAATATTTGCAGAGTTTGCAGAGAAAAGGGATTTCAGCTAGGACCATATCAAGGCATATTTCATCCATTCGCTCATTTCATCAGTTTTTGTTAAGAGAAAAATATTCAAACAATGATCCGAGCGTACATTTAGAATTGCCTAAAATTGAGCAAAAATTGCCAAAAATATTATCAATTGAAGAAATAGATCGTCTTCTCTCTATGCCGGATCTTTCGCGGCCACAAGGTGTTAGAGATCAAGCGATGATGGAACTTTTATATGCAACTGGTATGCGTGTGAGTGAGTGTATAACACTTAATATGGAAGATATTCATTTAACCATGGGCTTTGTACGTGTTTTTGGGAAAGGCGGCAAAGAGAGGATTATTCCTCTTGGGAACTCAGCCATTAATGCATGTACGAATTATTTAAATCATGCGCGTTTTCATCTTGAGAATCCGAAGCTACGAACAGATGCGTTATTTATCAATCAGAGAGGGAAAAGGTTAACCAGGCAAGGTCTCTGGAAATTATTAAAGGGTTATGCAGAAAAAGCGAATATAACGAAAGAATTGACGCCACATATTTTACGTCATTCCTTTGCGACTCATTTAATTGAAAATGGAGCAGATTTACGTGCAGTGCAAGAAATGCTTGGACATGCTGATATCTCTACAACACAAATTTATACACATATTAGCAAATCAAGGTTGTCTGAAGTATATAAACAGTTCCATCCAAGAGCATAAAATATATACATCAGATGTCTGACCTTTATTTTTTAAAATATTTTGGTAAAATAAATCTATAAACAAGGAGGGCAACATTATGACTATAAAACCGTTTAAACGCATTCACCTTATCGTCATGGATTCAGTAGGTATAGGAGAAGCGCCGGATGCAGCTAGTTTTAACGATGTTGGCGCGGATACTCTAGGACACATCGCGAAAGAAATGAAAGGGCTCACAATGCCGAATATGGAAAAGTTGGGCTATTCTAATATTCGAGGCATAATCGGCTTAGAAGATTTAGAGGGCATGAAGTCTGTTGATCAGCCTCAAGCTTTTCATGGCTATATGCAAGAGGCCTCTGTAGGTAAAGATACGATGACTGGCCACTGGGAGATCATGGGCCTAAATATTAACAAGCCATTCAAAGTGTACCCAGAAGGATTCCCTCAATCGCTTATTGATGAATTAGAAGAACGTACTGGGCGCAAAGTGCTTTGCAACAAACCAGCTTCAGGGACACAAGTCATTGAAGATTTCGGAAAAGAGCATATGGAGACAGGTGCAATTATTGTTTATACATCTGCTGACCCAGTATTGCAAATTGCTGCACATGAGGATATTATCCCGCTAGAAGAATTATACAAAATATGCGAAATTGCACGTGAAATTACGTTAAAACCTGAATATCTAGTTGGCCGTGTTATTGCACGACCTTTTGTTGGTACACCAGGCCATTTTGAACGTACTTCCAATCGTCATGATTATGCATTGAAACCATTTGGCCGTACAGTAATGAATGAATTGAAGGATGCAGGCTACGATGTCATAGCATTAGGCAAAATATCAGATATATACAATGGCGAAGGCGTTACGGAAGCTATCCGTACACAAGACAATGATGATGGAATGGATCAATTAGTGAATGTCTTGAAAAAAGACTTCCAAGGAATATCTTTCCTTAATTTGGTTGACTTTGATGCTAAATATGGCCATCGACGCGATCCTATTGGATACGGAGAAGCTCTTGAAGAATTTGACCGTCGATTAGCAGAAGCGTTGGACCTTATGAAGGAAGATGATTTACTTCTCATTACAGCAGACCATGGAAACGACCCTACTTTCCCTGGAACAGACCATACGCGCGAATTTGTTCCACTAATTGCTTATTCGCCTCGATTGAAAGAAGGTAAAGAACTACCAAAGACAGAAACATTCGCTGCTATTGGAGCGACTATTGCTGAGAACTTTGGTGTCAAAATGCCTGAATTCGGCACAAGCTTTTTACAACTTTTAAAATAAGTGAGGGATCCATCCATGAGAATGGTAGACATTATCGAAAAAAAACGTGAGGGACAAGAACTTACGACAGAAGAAATTCGCTTCTTTATCCAAGGCTATACAGACGGGTCTATCCCTGATTACCAAGCGAGTAGCTTGTTGATGGCAACCTATTTCCAAGATATGAGTGAGCGTGAAAGAGCGGATCTAACAATGGCTATGGTGGAGTCGGGCGACCAAATCGACTTGTCCGATATAGAAGGAATAAAAGTAGATAAGCATTCGACAGGTGGTGTTGGAGATACAACTACACTTGTTCTAGGACCACTAGTAGCTGCTGTAGGCGTTCCTGTGGCAAAAATGAGCGGACGCGGTTTAGGCCATACGGGCGGAACGATTGATAAATTAGAAGCAATCGATGGATTCCATGTTGAATTATCAACTGAACAATTTGCAGAACAAGTAAACCGAATCAAGCTAGCCGTCATTGGCCAAAGCGGGAACTTAACTCCAGCTGATAAAAAGCTTTACGCACTACGTGACGTTACAGCAACTGTATCAAGCATTCCCCTAATTGCAAGCTCAATTATGAGTAAAAAGATTGCGGCTGGAGCAGATGCTATTGTATTAGATGTTAAAACAGGTGATGGCGCCTTTATGAAAACGGTTGAAGATTCTAAGAAATTGGCGCATGCAATGGTTCAAATAGGAAAAAATGTTGGACGTAATACAATGGCGATTATTTCGGACATGAACCAGCCTCTAGGCTATGCAATAGGCAATGCATTAGAAGTCAAAGAAGCGATCGATACATTGCGTGGGGAAGGACCTGAAGATCTTACAGAGCTTTGCCTGACACTTGGTTCTCAAATGGTTGTACTTGGTAATAAAGCGAAAACTATCGAGGAAGCAAGAATACAGCTCGAAGAAGTTATTCAAAACGGCAAAGCTTTAGAAGTTTT
Source organism: Rummeliibacillus stabekisii (assembly GCF_007988965.1). Lineage (GTDB taxonomy): Bacteria > Bacillota > Bacilli > Bacillales_A > Planococcaceae > Rummeliibacillus > Rummeliibacillus stabekisii. The sequence continues at coordinate 628,934 of NZ_BJVD01000001.1, read as the reverse complement.
CAAAGAGTTTATTGAAAGCCAAGGGGGCAATCCGAGTGTAGTGGACGACCCTTCCCTGTTGCCGCAAGCAAAATATACGTTTGAGGTACCTGCAAGAGAGCAAGGTTATGTAAGTCATATTGTAGCAGACGAGATTGGTACTGCTGCAATGTTACTGGGTGCTGGGCGTGCTACTAAAGATTCTGTTATTGACCTTGCTGTTGGTATTATATTGCATAAAAAAGTGGGCGATTCTGTAAAAGAAGGAGAATCTCTAGCTACAATTTATGCAAACCAAGAAGAAGTCAAAGAAGTGATCGAAAAGATATACGCTAATATTTCACTCTCAGAAAACGAAGTGAAAGCACCAGAATTAATTGAAGAAATCATTACTGAATAGTTTAAATTAAACCTGCATTCTATTGAATGCAGGTTTTTTCTATATCACTTTTTGACTTGAAATCAAAAATATTAATCCAACTCTTTGTGTTTAAAAGGGAAAATGGCCGTCTATAATGAGGGATGGTAGCTGTCACATTTTTTCTATTTTTAGCTTATTACTTCTTAAATTGTCATACTTAAGGAAACCTACCTTTTCATGTAGTATAGTTTCTAAAAAGGAGGTATACAAATGCAGCATCATATTGAAATTACATCAGAAAAAATAGCCATTATCAGGCTTGGGGGCGAACTCGACCACCATGCAGCTCGCCATATCCGCGAAGATATCTCTCAGGCGATCTATAGCGGTTATGTACAAGATATTATCTGGAACTTAGAAAGCCTTCAATTTATGGATAGCGCAGGCGTAGGCTTAATACTTGGGAGAATGCGAGATCTGCAAGTGCACAATGGCCGTACATTAATCATTAAACCTTCTTCTACCATGGAGAAAATATTCCAGTTCTCTGGATTAGGAAAATATATTTGGCATGACACTGAACAAGAAGCCATCCAAAGTTTAGGAGGGATTCTGCATGGATAATGAAATGACGCTATCATTCATGGCAGTAAGCGATAACGAAGCACTCGCTAGAATAGCGATAACAAGCTTTTTATCAGTACTTGATCCAACTATTGAAGAACTATCAGAAATTAAAACAGTTGTCTCAGAAGCAGTAACAAATGCGATTATTCACGGTTATGATGAAAATCCTAATGGCATTGTAACAGTACAAGCTTCAAGACATGGCCGAGAAGTAACCATAACAATTCTTGATCAAGGTATAGGAATTGAAAATGTGACACAAGCGATGGAACCGCTATATACAACAAAACCATTGCTAGAAAGGTCAGGGATGGGCTTTACCATCATGGAAAGCTTTACAGATCAATTAACTGTGCAATCAGAACTCGGGAAAGGAACGGCCGTTACTTTCAAGAAACAATTTCAACCAGTCCAAGAGCCGCTATATGTAAGGTGACAATATGACATCAAACCCGCAAGCGTCAAAAGAGTTACTAACACAAGATCGGATGCGAGAGCTTATCAAATTAGCGCAGGCAGGGGATGAAGCAGCAAGGAAAGATATGGTAGAAGGAAACACAAGACTTGTTTGGTCCATTGTTCAACGATTTGCATCACGAGGGGCAGACTTAGAAGACTTGTTTCAAATAGGTTGTATTGGCCTCATGAAATCAGTCGATAAATTTGATTTATCCTACCCGGTAAAATTTTCCACATATGCTGTTCCAATGATCATTGGGGAGATTCAACGATTTCTGCGCGATGACGGTATGGTAAAAGTGAGCCGCTCCATCCGTGAGCTTAATTTTAAAATTCGTCATGCAACAGATGACTTCCTGAAGAACAATGAAAGGCCGCCGACATTGCAAGAATTGGCGCAGCAATTAGATGTTTCTATTGATGACATCACAATGGCCAGCGACGCGCTACGAGACCCTGCTTCACTTCATGAACAAATTTTTGAAAGCGATGGGGATCCGATAAGCTTAATGGATCAAATGAAAGATGAGAGATCTGAAAAACCTTTTGAACATATTCCATTAAAAGATATGTTAGAGAGACTGGGGAAAAGAGAACAATCAGTCATCTATCTGCGCTATTACCATGATTGCACCCAAAGTGACATTGCCGAACGCTTGGGTATTTCTCAAGTGCAAGTGTCACGGCTAGAGAAGAAGATATTAGCACAGCTTAAAATTTGGTTAACAGATCAACAATACGAACAATTGGTAAAGGTGGCAGAACATGAGCAATGATACCAATAATAAAATAGTATCTTTATTTCAAAGCAACGAAGCTGCAGAAGAGTTCATGATTTCGCAGTTTGGTAAAAGTGAAAGCTATGATATCAATATGAAATATGTCCATGTGCACAACATGGACGTATTTATGATTAATATTAATGGCTTAACTGATACAGAAAATTTCACGCGTATTTTAACAGCCACACAGCCTACATCTGTCTTTGCGAAGAACCACGCTCAAGTGAAAAAAGAAGATGCTCCAGAATTAGATGCTAATAAGAAAGATGAAAAAGTGGATTCAAGCAAAGAAGAGAAATTAAGTGTAGAAGCAAAGTACTTCTTTGAATGTTTTCCTTATTTTGCTTGGGAAATGCAAACATCTAAGGACAAATTGTTGGCTGCAATCTTAAGTGGGCAAGTCGCGTTTATCACACCCTCTGGTATAGCATTTGTTGCTGATTTAAGAAGTTATCCTGGTAGACAGCCAGAAGAACCAGATAATGAAAAGGTAATACGTGGCTCTAGAGATGGCTTTACAGAAAATATAGTTTTGAATACGGCATTGATTAGAAGGCGAATTCGTGACACTTCTTTAAGGTTCGAGCTTCACCAAGAAACAGCTCGAAGCAAAATGGATATAGCTATTGTTTATATTAAAGAACTTGTTAATGATGAGCATCTCCATTATGTAAGAGAGAGGATTAAAGCGATTCATCATGACGGCATGACCATGTCGGATAAATCACTAGAAGAATGGCTGATTAAGCAACGTTATCATCCGCTTCCATTTGTCCGATACAGTGAAAGGCCGGATATTGTAGCTGCGCATGTTTTAGAAGGCCATATCGCCATTGTAGTAGACACATCACCATCTGTTATATTGGTCCCAATTACAATGTTTCATCATTTGCAACATGCTGAAGAATATAGACAAGCGCCAGCCATTGGTACAATGCTTAGATTTTTGCGCTTCTTTGGCGTATTTTTAAGTTTCTTTTTGCTTCCTCTATGGTTTTTACTAGTCAAACATCCTGAATTTATCCCGCAATCAATTGATTTTATTGGCATTAACAAAAAAACCTCAGTTCCTCTCCTCGTCCAAATATTAACTGCAGACATAGGCGTCGAATTTTTAAGGATTGCCGCGATTCATACTCCAACTCCTTTATCCACTGCCATGGGACTTATTTCAGGGATTATCATAGGTCAAATTGCAATCGATGTCGGCTTATTCTCAGCTGAGGTTGTTCTCTATACGGCTATTTCGGCCATTTTCACCTTTGCTATTCCTTCTTATGAGCTAAGTATATCGATAAAAATATTTAGAACTATCTTGCTCTTATTAACAGCAGCATTAGGATTAAATGGTTTCTTTATAGGATTATTCCTACTTGTTTGGTACATGGTCTCTCTAAAACCGATGAAGGTGCCTTATCTATGGCCGCTCATTCCATTTTTCCCAGTTGGTTTTGCCCATGTATTAATTCGTTTCCCAATGACTAACGACGCTCCTCGTCCGTATATTGTTGGAGCAAAAGACAGAAAGCGAAACTAACAACGCATTGCATCTCTCTTCCTATCATGGTAAAGTTCATTATAAAGAAAATTCGGTTTATTCATGATAGGAGAGATTTGATGTTTTTATATGGAACGCAAGCAATTAATGAATTAGGCCATTTAACAATTGGAGATATAGATACGGTAGATCTTGCAAAAAAATATGGGACTCCCCTTTTCGTGTATGACCTCGAGTTATTTTACAAAAGGGCAAAGAGTTTTATCGATACTTTCGAGAAAGCTTCTGTGAAAGCACAAGTGTGTTATGCAAGCAAAGCGTTTTCAAGTATCGCCATCTATCAGGCTGCAGCAGAAGCAGGCTTATCGATAGATGTCGTTTCAGGAGGCGAGCTATACACAGCATTACAGGCAGGAATTCCTAGCAATCGAATTCACTTTCATGGAAATAATAAAAGTTTGGAAGAATTAGAGCTTGCTTTTAATGAAAGAATTGGCTGTATTGTCATTGACAACTTTAGAGAAATTCAATTACTAAAAGAACTAGCTGCGCGTAAAGAGCAGAAAATGGACGTAATTCTTCGGGTTACGCCGGGGATTGAAGCACATACCCATGATTTTATTACGACAGGACAAGCAGATTCGAAATTTGGCTTTGACTTGAACAATGGGCAAGCAGACAGAGCATTTAAAGAGCTGCAGCACGATCCTTTTCTAAAACTACAAGGTCTCCACTGTCATATTGGCTCACAAATTTTTGACAGTACAGCATTCAGGTTGGCTGCCATTAGATTAATAGAAAAAATTAGTAAATGGCATAACGAGGAAGACTATGAGATTAACGTGCTTAATTTAGGCGGTGGCTTTGGTATTCGATATACGGAAGACGACGAGCCATTAGAGCCAAATATCTATGTAGAAGAATTAATTCAAACAGTATCAGAAGAAATCAAAAGGCACAATTTAAGCATGCCTGAAATTTGGATTGAGCCAGGTCGCTCCCTAGTAGGCGAAGCTGGAACAACTTTATATACTATAGGTTCACAAAAAGTGGTTCCCGATACACGAAAGTACTTAGCAGTTGATGGTGGAATGTCCGATAATATCCGTCCAGCTCTATATGGAGCGAAGTATGAAGCGGCCATTGCTAATAAGATTTTACAGAAACCTGCTGAGTTTTACACGATAGCTGGTAAGTTATGCGAATCTGGTGATAAACTGATTGAGCATATACAATTGCCAGAGGCTGAGCCTAATGATATTCTTGCTATATTTTGCACGGGGGCTTACGGGTACTCAATGGCCAGCAACTATAATCGAATTCCCCGGCCTGCGGTAGTATTTGTAGAAGAGGGAAGACATCAGTTGGCAATCAAGCGTGAAACATATGAGGATATTGTAAGGTTAGACCTTCCTTTGACAATTGGAAGGAGGTAAAAGCTATCGTGAGAAGAAGCAATATTATTTTATTAATATCTTTTATTTTAATGGCTGTGATTTGGGGAGTAATCTATTGGTTTTTTGTAGCACCTGATTCCCTTACCAAATAACGGAAGAATATTTGCGCATTTATTTATTTTCGTGTAGGATATTCAAAGAGACTTAAAGGCAAAAAGAAGAGGGATCTAATACATGTTATGTCGTTATAAAAAAGCAAACGAAAAAATTGCAATGGGGCTTTTGTCCTTTATGCCAGAACATAAAGACGTGAAAAAATTGCAAGAGACGATTTGTCAATATAACTCTGATCCAAACTGGCAACTATATTTGTGGAAACAAGACGATGATTATATTGGTCTTGTAGGAGTCGAAATTAAAGATAATAAATGGATTGTTAGGCATATTTCCGTTGATCCTTCTCATCGTGGAGAAGGCGTTGGAGTCGAAATGATTCGAAAGCTTTATGAAATGGATGTTTGTGGCTCTATTGCCGCTGATGAGTTAACAGAGCCGTTTATACAAAAATGTTTAACAATGTTGGAAGAAGCAGACGAAGAGGTTTAATGTCTGCTTCTTCTTTTTTCGTTCCGTGCACGAAGAATATCCGTACGATCTCTAAGCATATGCTTATTTTGAAGGAATTGATCATCCTGGTTTGGCAATATAGAGATGGATTCTTCTACCCTATCTTTTAAAGAAATTGATAATATATTGACTGGCCAGTTTTTAAAAGGTTCCCTAAGACTCACATTTTTTTGAGTTTGATGAATATGTTCGATTACGCTAAGAGCATCGATTTCCTTGTCATCAAAAAAAGGCGAGTGAAGGGAATTGCGAAGAGTTAGCTCTGCTTTTTTTAAAATAGTATCAGCACCTTTGTAATTGCCTCGCCTATAATGATATAAGCCAGTAGCTAATTGGATCCAGCCAGTTAGTGGATGCAATTTATCCCGTGGAGCTACATACTTCCAGTACTCCTCTAGAACTTCATGGCATTCAAAATAATCTTGGTTGCCATTAAAGTATGCAAGAAATTGAATAAATAAAGGATGATGCATAGGATGCATTTTGCTCACCTTTCCTCTATACTAAATTTTAAAGAAAAATTGTCAGGTGGTAAGATATGTCATACGAAGTGAAGTTAGAGGCTTTTGAAGGCCCTCTTGATTTATTATTGCACTTAATTCATCGTTTGGAAATTGATATATATGATATACCGATGGCTGAGCTTACTGCACAGTATATGGGCCATATTCATACGATGCAAGTTTTGGAATTGAACGAAGCAAGCGAATATTTGGTTATGGCTGCAACATTGCTCGCCATTAAAAGTAAAATGCTATTACCAATATATGAAGGGGAACTGACTGAAGAAGAGTTTGAAATTGAAGAGCAGGATCCCCGTGATGAGCTTGTAGCAAGATTAATAGAATATAGAAAATATAAAGAAGCAGCTCTTAATTTAAAAGAATTAGAAACCAGCAGAACACATTATTTTACGAGACCGCCAACAGATTTATCTGCTCTTATGCCAGAGGAACAACTTGCTTTATTTGATGCTTCAGTCAATGTCTATGATATGGTTGCGGCGTTTCAAAAAATGTTAAATAGAAAAAGATTGAAAGCTCCTTTGTCTACAAAGATAACGAAACAAGACATCACGATAAAAGCTCAAATGAAGTCTGTAATCAATGTATTAAAGTTTTCCAACGGTCGTGCAGACTTTTTTGATTTATTTCCGTCAGATGACAGAGAAACGCTTGTTATCACATTTTTATCACTTCTAGAATTGATGAAGCGGCAAATCGTGGCGATTGAACAATTGAACAACTTTGCCGATTTAACGGTGATACTACGGAAGGAAGAAATAACAGATGAGCAACTTGAATCTATTGATGAGTAAAATTGAAAGCCTACTATTTGTCATAGGTGAAGATGGACTGACAATTAAACAACTATCCATTTTACTAGAGGCTGATGAAGGTGAAATAAAATTAGCTCTTGAGCAAATGATGAAAGATTATGAAGAACAGGATAACAGGGGAATCAAACTAAAAGAATTAGCAGGAACCTTTCAGCTAATTACGAAGCCACAGCATGCTGAATTGATCCAAAAATTAGTTGAGAATCCTCCAAGCCAATCATTGTCACAAGCATCTTTAGAAGTATTAGCTATTGTTGCGTACAAGCAGCCAATAACTCGTGTAGAAATTGATGATTTAAGAGGTGTAAAAAGTGAGAGAGCGTTACATACTTTAAATGCAAGAGGTTTAATCCATGAAGTGGGAAGAGCAGAAGGGACTGGACGTGCAATATTGTATGGCACCTCGAAAGAGTTCCTAAATTATTTCGGTTTAAATGATTTATCTGAATTGCCGACTCTCCCAGAAGAAGGAATGGAAGAGCTGGATGATCAACCAGACTTATTTATGTCTAAATTCCAAGAAGCCTTCCAGGAACCTGAAACAGAATGAAGTTAAAGGAGTGACAATTTGTATCGTTGGATTATCGTAGTATTAAGTTGCCTTGTCGTTTTTATGCCATTTGAAAAAACAGCTCAAGCTGCTTCTCATTCGTATGCAGTAATTGATGCAGATACGGGAAGGCTGCTCATAGGGATGAATGAACATGAAAGACTCCCAATTGCAAGCCTTACAAAAATGTGGACAGCTTTTGTAGCAATTAAAGAAATGGATATAAATAAAACGACAACCATTTCGAAAAGAGCAACCTTGAGCGAAGGGTCTTCCATTTATTTAAAAGAGGGTGAAGAGACGAGCCTAAAAACACTGCTCAATGGCCTGCTTCTCCGTTCGGGTAATGATGCTGCCACAGCAATTGCAGAAGAAGTAGGTGGATCAGCAGAAGGCTTTGTTAAATTAATGAACGACTATGCTGTGCTCTATGATTTAACAGAAACCAGATTTGAAAACCCTTCTGGCCTTCATCATGAGAAGCACTTATCCTCTGCTTATGATACGGCCCAAATGCTTCGTATTGCGATGCAGGAGAAAAAATTCCGTAAAATTGCTACTACCAAATTCTATAAAAGTGATTTGGAAAACCCAACAGTTTGGCAAAACAAACATAAATTGTTGCACTCTAATAAATATGCGATTGCAGGTAAAACAGGTTATACAAAAGTAGCGGGACGAACACTTGCAACATATTTTGAAAAAGATGGAAAGCGCGTAATTGTTGTGACGCTAAACGAATCTAATGACTGGCAAGTGCATGCTGGATTTGCAGACACAGTTTTCAATAAATATGAACAACGTGTCTTAGCAAAAAAAGGTGTTTATCAAGTGAAAGATGATTTACAAGTTAAACTTGACCATCCTGTGTCGGCTTTGTTAACAAAAGATGAGAGCAAAAAAGTCAAATCTATTTTGCAGATGCCACGCATTGCACAGGGAGAGATTGGTGTATGGCAATTCCAGTTAAATGGAAAGCCTTTGATTGAAGAGCCTGTACAAATGATTTGGAAGTAAAAGGACTGTCCTAGTGACGGTCTTTTTCTCTTTTATTATTAGTCAAAGTATGACATAATTTTTGAAGGCTAATAGCATTAAGTTTAATGAGGTGACTAAATGGAAAGACTACAGAAAGTAATCGCACATGCGGGGATTGCTTCTAGAAGAAAAGCAGAGGAATTAATTACAGAAGGTAAAGTAAAAGTCAATGGTCAGGTCGTTCGTGAGCTCGGTATCAAAGTGTCCTCACATGATTCGATTGAAGTAGAAGGTGTAAAAATAGAAAAGGAAGAGAAAGTATATTACTTATTATATAAACCGCGTGGTGTTATTTCAGCTGTATCTGATGATAGAGGGCGCAAAACTGTTTTAGATCTTTTTCCGCAAGTGGAACAACGGATCTTTCCAGTCGGCCGTTTAGATTTTGATACATCAGGAGTTTTATTGTTAACAAACGATGGGGAATTTGCAAATCAAATGACACATCCTCGCTATAAAATTGATAAAACATATGTAGCAAAAGTGAAGGGTTTACCTCGCAGGGAAGATTTAAAAAAATTAGAACGCGGGATTGAACTAGAAGATGGCAAAACTTCTCCTGCAAAAGTGAAAGTGCTATCATCGGATAAACAGCAAAATAAGTCCATCATTGCGCTTACCATTCATGAAGGTAAAAATAGACAAGTGAAGCGTATGTTTGAAGCAATTGGATGCCCAGTTCAAAAATTAAAACGGGAGCAATTTGCATTTTTAGGTTTACATGGATTAAATGCAGGAGAATCACGCGAATTAACAGCACATGAAGTAAAACAGCTACGTGTATTGTCAGAAACAGGAAAAATCGGCTAACCAGCCGATTATCCTTCATAAAGCTTTCACAAAGACCTATATCTTACAGAACTAATTAGATTAAATTTGCTATAATGGAATAGGCTGTTTCTACTGTTAAAGGAGGCTTTCTATGCCAATGGAAAAAAAACAAAAAAGGCTGTATCTACGAATAGCCATCTTGGCTGTTCTTGTAGCTGCTATCGTTTACACTATTTATACAACAGCAAATAAGAATGATGTAAAGTTGCTTAAAGTGGGGGATGATGCTCCTAACTTCTCGCTTGTGGACTTAAATGGTAAAACACATAAGCTATCGGACTATAAGGGTCAAGGTGTCCTGTTAAATTTTTGGGGAACTTGGTGCAAACCTTGTAAAAAAGAGATGCCTGCTATAAACGATCAATATAAAGAATTTAAAGATCAAGGAATCCAAATATTGGGTATTAATATTGCTCAATCCGAACTTGAAGTAACAAGTTTTACAGACAAGCTAGGAGTTGAATTTCCAATAGTAATCGATAAAACTAGAAGTGTTATGAGAGCATACAATGTTGATCCGTTGCCAGCTACGATACTGATTAATAAAGATGGCAAAATTGAGAATATTATTACCGGGGAAATGAAAGAGAAAGAGATTAATCAATATCTAAACAGTATTAAACCATAATAAGGAGTTCTTACGGATGAAAAACATAACGTGTGAATGTGGCCATGTCAATCCTGAAGGAACACATCTGTGTGAAAAATGCGGAAGGCCGCTAACAGAAGAAGAAAAGCACGCAAAAGTCGTCGATATGAAGTATGAAGGAAGAGCCATACGTTCAAAAACATACAATAAAACAATCATCGATAAAATATGGAACTTCTTTTCTAGTGTCAAAGTCGGCGTCTCGATTATCGTCATCACACTAGTTGCTGCAGCTATCGGTACATTCTTGCCGCAAGTAATGTATGTTAATGTCATGCAAGGTGAAGATGCAAAACAGGCTTATATTGATAATTATGGAACTTTTGGTAAAATTTACTATAACTTAGGGCTGAGTGATATTTACAGTTCTTGGTGGTTTCAGACCTTAATTGGTATGCTGGCGATCTCTATTATTGCTGCAAGTATTGATAGAGGCGTGCCTCTTTACAAATCATTAAAGAATCAACGTGTAAAACGACATGAAAGTTTTATGAAACGCCAACGTATTTTTGGCGAGAAAGAAATAGCCGCGGATAAAGCGGAAGAGTCATTAAATTTAGCTGAGAAGAAAATGAAAGAGCTAAAGTATAAAGTGAGAAGAGAAGATGGAGTATTGCTCGCGGAGAAAAACCGATTTGCGCGCTCAGGTCCATATATCAATCACGTAGGGCTTATCATTTTCTTGTTCGGTGTAATGTTGCGCTTAATGCCTGGATTTTATATTGATGAGTCCTTATGGATTCGAGAAGGCGAGACAGCATCTATTCCTGGTATGGATGGTTATTATCTACATAATAATAAATTCACCTTTGAAACGTATAAAAAAGAGGAACAAAAACAAGAGTTCAATCAATCCAAAGCTGCTGTTAATTCAATAGCAAAAAATTATCAGTCAGATGTTGTGCTGTATCAATCAAAGGATGAAGGCATTGCTGGTGAGACTCAAGATATGAAGAAAGTCGCACACCATGCAATCCAAGTAAATAAACCACTGAAATACGATGGCTATGCCCTCTATCAAATGGATTTTAAATTAAACGAATTAAAAGCAATGAATTTTAATTTAGTGAATAAGAAAACAGGAAAATCTTTAGGTGAAGTAGATATTGACTTAACAGAACCGAAAAAAGAGTATGATTTAGGAAGCGGCTCAAAAGTCGAAGTTAAAGGTTACTACCCAACTTTTTCAGGTTTTGATGATGGGGAACCGCAATCTGACTCACCGCTACCTAATAATCCTGCCTTTATTTTCAAAATGTATACACCAGAGACGCCAAAGGGTGAGACAAGCTTTGTTGCAATTAAGCAAACACTTGAACCACTTGGCACAACTAAATATCAAATGAAATTCCAAAATATCGAAACTCGTAATGTTTCAGGCCTAACAATACGTAAAGATAGGACTCTCCCAATTTTAGCAATCGGTGGTATAATCTTTATGTTAGGTGTAGTAATAGGTTCATATTGGAGCCATCGTCGACTTTGGTTACAACGTACAAATGATGGTCGCCTGTTGCTTGCTGCGCATACAAATAAAAACTGGTTTAGCATGAAGAAAGATTTGGATGCGGTTACTACTTATGCCCACCTGCCTTTATGGGTTGACCAGCAAGAAGAAGATGAGAAGGAAATGGAAGAAAAGGAAGGTGACAACACCTTATGAGTTTAATTGATCTGAGCAGTACGTTATTATTTATTGCTTTTATCGCTTATTTAGTAGGTACGCTATTTTTTGGTGGAGCGGTAAAAGGCGGAAAAAAAGATGCATCCGTCTCCAATAAAAAGTGGGGAACTATCGCTATTACTGTTACAATTATTGGTTTTATTGCGAACTTAGGCTATTTCATTACTCGCTGGATTTATTCTGGACACGCGCCTGTAAGTAATATGTTTGAGTTTACGACTGCATTTGGCATGTTTGTTGTCGGTGCGTTTATTCTCATTTATTTTATTTACAAACTGCCATCACTTGGCCTTTTTGCTTTGCCAATCGCCATTTTGATTATTGCTTATGCAAGTATGTTCCCAAAAGAAGTGACGCCGTTAATCCCAGCCCTTAAAAGTTATTGGCTAACTATCCATGTTATTACGGCTGCGATGGGCGAATCCATCTTAGCCATTAGTGCTGTAGCTGGTTTGATTTATCTCATGAAGAGCGTTGATACACAAAAACGTACAAAGAGCAGCATTTGGCTAGAAATCGTCATGTATGCTGGCGTACTTGTATTAGGATTTGTGATTGTGACTACTACTTTTAAATTAATGGATTATAATGCTGATTTCACCTATGTAGATAAAAATGGCGCTACTCAAGAAATTACTTACAACACGCCGGCTCTATTCGGTATGCATGAATATGAAATGAAATCTCCAGACAAGATGAAACCTTTAGCTGCCATGCCGGCATTAGTAAATGCGAAAAAATTAACGACAGTAGTTTGGTCCATACTCTTTGGCTCAATCTTGTATATTATCATTCGTTTAATTCTTCGCAAATCCATTAGCCGTGCAATCCAACCACTTACAAAACGAGTAAATATGCAGTTGTTGGATGAAGTTGGTTATCGATCTGTACTAATTGGTTTCCCTGTCTTTTCACTTGGTGCGCTAGTCTTCGCTATGATTTGGGCACAAGAAGCTTGGTCAAGATTCTGGGGATGGGATCCTAAAGAAGTTTGGGCTCTTATTACTTGGTTATTCTATGCGGCATTTCTTCACCTGCGTTTATCTAAAGGGTGGCAAGGACAAAAATCAGCATGGCTTGCAGTAATCGGGTTTGTTATTATTATGTTCAATCTTGTAGCAGTTAACTTGATTATTGCTGGTCTACATTCATATGCTGGATAACAACTAATTAAAGCAATAAACCTAACAACTATAGTTAAATATAGTTAGATATAAGGTTAGCTTGATAATTCACAATGAGAATACGCTGTAATGACTAGAGTACTTGTCTTTAGATGCTGTTTCTATGACAAAAGAAAAGCCTTTTTTCTCTTATGAGAAAAAGGCTTTTCTTTTCATTTTCTATTAAGAATTGTACAATAATACTATAGCATACTGGGAGGCATGTACAGTGACTGAACAAATTTCAATATTAATAGTTGATGATGAGGAAAGAATTCGTCGACTTATCAGAATGTATCTTGAGCGTGAAGGATACATAGTAGAAGAAGCAGAAAATGGAGAAGAAGCGGTAGAAAAAGCATTAACCAATGATTACCGCTGTATTCTTTTAGATATTATGATGCCGAAGAAAGATGGTTTAGAAGCCTGCGAGGAAATTCGTGAGAAGAAATCAACACCAATTATTTTATTAACAGCAAAAGGTGAAGAGGCTAATAGGGTCCAAGGTTTTGAAACTGGAGCGGACGATTATATTGTAAAGCCATTTAGCCCTCGGGAAGTAGTACTACGAGTAAAAGCTATTCTACGCAGATCGGCTGCCTTTTCACCCGTAACAGTGACATCGGTTTCGAAGGATTTAGTTGTGTTCCCGCATTTGACTATTGACAATGATGCACATCGCGTTTCAGCGGATGGCGTAGAAGTGAATCTAACACCGAAGGAATATGAATTGCTTTATTATTTGGCAAAAGCACCAGATAAAGTATTTGACCGAGAACAGCTATTGAAAGAAGTATGGCATTATGATTTCTTCGGTGATCTGCGTACAGTTGATACACATGTCAAAAGACTTCGTGAAAAATTAAATCGTGTATCGGAAAATGCTGCAAAAATGATTGTAACTGTTTGGGGAGTAGGCTATAAATTTGAGGTAGTGAATGATTAGGATATGGGGCAGTGTAGTCGGGAAGCTATGGGTAACCATATTGCTTCTCGTTTCATTTGTTTTATTTGTATTCACAGTATTGATGCTTGAATTTTTATCCAAATACCATACCCAACAATCTGAAGCCCTACTAAGACAAGAAGCAACTACCATCGCACGAGTCGTCGATGACCATAAATCGATTGCCTCTACTAAATCCATAATACATGATATATTAAGCGATGAAACAAATGCAGTTATTGCAGACAAGCCTGGTCATGATCTATTTTCTTTGCAAGAAGGGGTCAATTCAGAAAAGATTAAAGAACGGATTATTCGTGAAAAATCCTTCAATAAAGCTTTTACTTCATCTAAACCCATTGTGAAAGAAATGATGCTTCCTTCCTCGACCGAGAAGGACCATGTTGAATCGTATATTGTTTTAGCCTTTCCTTTAAATGTTGAGAAGATGGAGCATAGTGTCGTCTTTATCTATCAAAGTCCTGATGCAATCCATCGAACATCAAAAGAAACAACAAAGATTGTATTTCTATCAGCTATTATAGCTTTTCTATTAACAACTTTCTTTGCCTTTTTCTTATCAACGCGTATCACATCCCCTTTATTGAAAATTCGTGAAGCGGCGTTTGAATTAGCGAAGGGACACTTTGATAAAAAGGTACCGGTACTGCAAAATGACGAAATTGGTCAGCTAGGGATAGCCTTTAACCAAATGGGTAAGCAGCTCAAGCACCATATGGAAGTAATCAACCAAGAAAAAGAACAACTTTCAAGCATTCTAACTTCGATGACAGATGCTGTTATTACATTTAATAGTGAAAGAAGTATCATATTAAGCAACCCTCCCGCGGATCTCTTGCTTCAGAAATGGGCGATCAAAAAACGAGATGAACACCAATTGATCCCTAATGAAATTTACCATATGCTTGACCATGTCTTAGAAATGGAAGAAGTATTAAGAGAAGAGTTGGAAATGGAAGGGGCATATTTTTTAATCTCTATAAGCCCTCTCTATAGCGGCGATTCTGTTCGGGGGGCTGTTGCGGTGCTTCGTGATAAAACAGAAGAACATCGCTTGGATAAGTTGCGTTCTGACTTTATCGCAAATGTATCACATGAACTAAGAACGCCGATTGCTATGCTGCAAGGCTATAGTGAAGCTATTATCGATGATGTCGTATCTAGTGAGGAAGAACGGAATGAAATGATACGAATTATCTATGATGAATCACAGAGAATGGGTAGGTTGGTTACAGACTTGCTAGATTTGGCGAGGATGGAATCGGGGAACATCACCTTATATAAAGAAGTAGTACCTATTACGCCCGTGTTCGAACGAATTACCCAGAAATTTGTGCAAGCAGCAAGAGAAAAGCATATCACGCTAACCTACTCATCGTCATTTGATGATGTGACACTGATTAGTTTAGATGAAGACCGTATTGAGCAAGTCCTAACCAATTTAATTGACAATGCCATTCGCCATACAAGGGAAAAAGGTATAGTACAAGTTGTTGTCGATCAGCAGCAAGACTACGCGCGTATCCAAGTAAAGGATAATGGCGCAGGTATTCCAAAAGAAGACATAGAATATGTATTTGAGCGATTCTATAAGGCTGATAAAGCAAGAACTAGGGGAAAAGGCGGCACAGGATTAGGACTTGCGATTACTAAAAATATTATTGAAGCACATAAAGGAAGGATCTTGGTAGAAAGTGAAGTGGATGTGGGTACAAGTTTTATTTTCTACTTGCCGTTAGCCAAGATCAGTAAGTAAATTTTAATAGTTAAAAACGCCAGCATAAAGATGCTGGCGTTTTTTGTTACAACGAATGGTGCAACTCTCTTTACAAAGTTCTAAATCTCTTATATAGTGGAATTGTAATAAAAACATATTGATTCATCTTCGGGGCAGGGTGAAATTCCCGATCGGCGGTATTAGAGGCATTTTGACCTCTTGAGCCCGCGAGCCGTTAAGGCAGGACTTGGTGAGAATCCAGGGCCGACAGTATAGTCTGGATGGGAGAAGGTGAAGGTACGGTCGTCTGTGCATTTTTTTGTTGAATGCGAAGACGTTTATTTGACTATGCCTAACTCTCCCTTAAGCGAATTTTTGCTTAGGGGTTTATTTGTTCATAATCAAAACGGGCCTTTCCTCTTTTTGAAGTGAATCGCAAAAGGAGAGAAAAACGTTGAAGAACACACGTCTACAAAAAATGGTGACGATTGGAATGTTGAGCAGTATTTCATTTGTATTAATGATTTTTAACTTTCCATTGCCTCCATTCCCGGCTTTTCTAGAAGTCGACTTTAGTGATATCCCAGCTCTTTTGGCAACAATTACAATGGGACCTGTTGCAGGAATAACAGTAGAAGTCATCAAAAATGTGCTAGATTGGTTTTATAAAGGCAGCCCAACAGGTGTGCCAGTAGGACATTTGGCAAATATTACAACAGGTATATTATTTATTATGCCGGTTTACTTTGTATATAAACGTTTAACAACTACCAAAGGGCTTTCAACTGGATTAGTGGTCGGCACAATTTCAATGGCTATAGGAATGAGCGTTCTTAATTATTTCTTATTTATGCCGATGTATTCCTACTTTTTAAATGTACCAACTGAGACAGGAGCTGTCCTAACAAAAACAATTGTGACGGGTATATTGCCTTTTAATATTATTAAAGGTATTATCCTAACAGCTATCTTCTTACTTCTAGCTTCAAACATGAAAAAGTGGATACAAAAACAGCAAAAACAATATATGTAAAAATAGATTGCTAGCTTATGATAAATAAGCTAGCTTTTTTTTGTTTAATGGAGTTCGAGCTAATGAGCCCCTTTTTTCTTTAAATTATAGTATAATAGATAAGTCGTTTTAAAAGCCAAGATTTATCGGCGTCTAAAAATTACTGACCCCGTCTTAATATCTTGTAAATATGAAAGATAGGTGAAATAAATGAAATATCAAGTTTTATTATATTATTTCTATACAAAAATCGAAGATCCTGCGCAATTTGCTCAGGAGCATCTAGCATACTGCCAATCAAATGAATTAAAAGGCCGTATATTGGTTGCTCCAGAAGGAATCAATGGTACACTTTCTGGAACTGTAGAAGCTACAAATGCATATATGGATTATATGCGAAACAATCCACTTTTTGATGGAATTGTTTTTAAAATAGATGAAGCAGAGGGCCATGCCTTTAAAAAAATGCATGTACGTCCGAAAGATGAATTGGTGAATCTCCATTTAGAAGAAGATATTAATCCAAATGAATTAACCGGTGAATATTTAGAACCAGCAGAGTTTTTGAAAAGAATGCAAGAAGATAATACAGTTGTGATAGATGCACGTAACACATATGAATATGATCTGGGGCATTTTAGAGGTGCCATTCGTCCAGATATTCAAACATTCCGCGAATTGCCAGAGTGGATTAATGAAAATAAAGAGCAATTTGAAGGTAAGCAAATCTTGACATATTGCACGGGCGGCATTCGTTGTGAAAAATTCTCTGGATGGATGAAGAGAGAAGGCTTTGACAATGTGGCTCAGCTTCACGGAGGCATTGTCACATATGGTAAAGATGAAGTAGCTAAAGGACAATTATGGGATGGCCAATGCTATGTGTTCGATGAACGAATTGCGGTTCCAGTTAACCAAGTAGAACATGTCATCGTTGGTAGAGACCACTTTGATGGTGAACCTTGTGAGCGTTATATAAATTGTGCAAATCCTGAATGCAATAAACAAATCTTATGTTCGGAAGAAAATGAAGATAAGCATCTAGGTGGTTGTACGCATGAATGTAGGGTGCATCCAAGAAACCGTTATATTGCTAAACATCAATTAACTGAAAGTGAAGTACTAGATCGTCTAGCACAAATTGGCGAAACGATTGCTAAATAGATATTGAAAAAAGCAAAACGCACAGGGCGTTTTGCTTTTTTTTATAACTATTTTTTATTCTTAAAATATTGAAGAATAAATTGTCGGAATTGCTTAGCACCTGGAGATAGATAACGTTCTAAAGACCAAGCCATCCCAATGACCCTTTCTAATTTTAAATCGCTAATTTTTATTTTTGCCATCCTATTTGGATTTATTTCTTCTCCGTCAGGCAATATGGAAACACCTAATCCTGCGGCCACGAAACCTGCTACCGTGGCTACCTCATCCCCTTCAAATGTAATTGTCGGAGTTAAGCCTGCTTGATTTAGCGCTTCATCAATCTGAATGCGCAAGGCATATCCCTTTTTAAGCAATACGAAAGGTTCGTTGGCCAACTCAAATATGGTAATAGTTTTACGATCGGCAAGCGGGTGTGATATTGGTACTATAGCATATAGCTCTTCACGCCAAAGCTCCATCCATTCTATAGGTTTTTCTACATTCATTTCAGCGAGCAGACACAGGTCTAGTTCCCCGGATTTTAGTTGCTTAAGCTGTGAGTGAGTGTGATTTTGCTTTAGGACAAAATGAATATTTGGAAACTGTTTTCTAAAATGCATAATTAAATCTGGCACTACATTTGTGCCAAGTGTATGTAAAAAGCCTAGATATACTTCTCCGTGATTCGGATTAATTAGTTCTTGAATTTCATGGAGCCCATCTTGATATTCTCGCATAATATTGTGCACACGTTTAACAAATATTTCGCCATACCTATTTAGCTTGATGGAACGGCCCTGTCTTTCAAATAAAGGAACCCCCAACTCCATTTCTAACCTAGCTATTGATCGGCTTAGTGCTGGTTGGGAAATAGACAATTTCTCGGCTGCTTTGGTCATATGCTGGATTTTAGCCAACACCTGAAAATATTCTAACTGTTGCCATTCCATTAGACTTCGCTCCTCTTACCCTTGATTTAATTATAGTAACATATCTACAGCCTTTTTCGCTTTGTTAAGGGATGAATAAAAGGTTGTGAATCCTATTTAAAAAATGGAATAAAAACAATATAAAAGACTTATAGGAAAGTAAGTGATATAATTTGTAGAAGAAAATAGAAGAAAAGAATATTATGACAAATATGTAACATCCGTTACGCTTCTATTAAATGCCATCAAAAGACCTATACAAACGCTTTATTCATGATAATATAAGTAATGGTAAATAACGCATATAAAGAAAATTAGGGAAATGAGTTGATTTAGATTGAATAAACGCACAAAATGGGGTCGCACTGCTATAGCAACCCTTGCACTGTCATGCGGCTTTATGTACACAACGCAACAACCAATTGATGTAAATGCAAAAACATCCGCGCAGATGATTCAAAAGAAAGCATCCATCGATCATAAAATTAACCTCTTAAATAAAGAAATTAAACAACTACAAAAACAACTAGACAAAAAACAAGCTGAATATGAAAAAACTTTACAAGAAATAGCAGAAACAAACAATGAGATTGCAAAAACTGAAAAAACGATAAATGAACGCTCAAAGATTATTGAGGACCGTCTAAAAGCATACCAAAATCAAGATCGCACATTCAGTCCATACCTAAATGCTATTTTAGGTGCAGATAACTTTGCGGATGCTGTAAGCCGTACTGTTTCTGTAAAAACCATTTTAGATGCAGACCAAAACTTATTAGATGAACAGAAAAAAGACAAAGCTAAGCTTGCTAAAGAAAAACACAATTTGCAAGAGAAGCAATCTAAGCTACAAAACCAATTCCAAGAAATGCAGGAAGAAGAAAATAGATTAGAAACAAAAAAAGCTGAAAACAAAGCAAAATCTCTAAAATTGAAAGAACAAATTGCAACGAAGAAAGAACAAGAAAGACTTGAAAGAGAACGTAAAAAGCGTGAAAGAGAAGCAAGACGCTTAAAAGCTCTTCAAGAAAAGCAATTCTTACAAGCTAAAAAAGCAAAAGAAGCACAACAAGCTCAAGAAGCCGAAGCAGTAAAATCTGCACAGGTCAGCAAAACAAGCAATAATACGGTAAAAGCTGAAAGCGTACCTCAACAGAATAATGTTGGCTCATCAGGTAATGCTGGCAATGGTAACAATGGTGCAAAAGTAACCGATAGTGATCAAAAAGCACCTTCTGTATCAGGTTCTGGTTCAGCTAAAGCTGCAATAGCTGAAGCTAGTAAATATTTAGGACGAGCTTATGTATGGGGAGGAAGTAATCCATCTACAGGATTTGATTGCTCTGGTCTAACTCAATGGGCCTTCAAACAAGCAGGCGTTAGCTTGCCGCGAACAGCTGCTCAGCAATATATAGCTACCAAAAAAATTAGTGCAAGTGAAGCGAAAGCAGGAGACCTTGTGTTCTTTAGTTATGGACAAGGGATCGCTCATGTCGGTATTTATTTGGGTGGCGGAAGAATGCTAGATGCCCAAAATAATGGTGTTGTAACTGAATCTCTAGATTGGTGGAACCAATATTTAGTTGGATACGGCCGCATTTCTGGTGTCAACTAATATAATATTGTCCACTCTCAAACTTACTTTTCGCTAATCATATAGATATGTTAATAGGGAAGATGAACCAATAATTATATAGCACTCTAAAATCCCATAGATATTTTAACTCTTGAATTAGCCTTCTCTTATGAAGGCTTTTTCTTTTTATACCCTGTAGGAAAAGATTTAAAACAAAATTGAACGGGTAAGATACTATGTAGATAATTTTAGAAGAATATATGGTAAAGTAATCTATAAGTTAGTAGTTAATACATATCCTAGGAGGTATAATATATGGATTTAATGGAGAATTTGCAGTTAAAGTATCCGATTGTGCAAGCCCCGATGGCTGGAGTGACCACTCCTGAAATGGTAGCAGCGAGCTCAAATGGAGGAATCTTAGGATCTATTGGTGCAGGCTATTTAAACGCAGAGGTGACCAGAGCTTTTATTCAGGCTGTCAAGGAAAAAACGGATAAGCCGTTTGCTGTCAATTTATTTATTCCCAATTTTGTAGAAACGACAACAGAAGAACTGGAAGAAGCTTATAATGTGTTAAAGCCGTATCGTAAGAAATTGATGATTGCGGAAGAAGGAGCTCCATTATCTGCCACAGATTTTGATGGACAGATTGATGTCATTATAGAAGAAGGCGTAAAAGTTTGTTCTTTCACGTTTGGCGTACCATCTGAGAATCTCTTAGATAGACTAAAGCAACATGGCATTTATACAATCGGGACAGCTACGACAATTAAAGAAGCCTTATACATTCAGGAGTTGGGAATGGATGCGGTTGTACTACAAGGTGAGGAAGCAGGGGGACATAGAGGTTCATTTATAGAACCTATAGAGTTTATCCCGCTCAAACAACTATTGAACGAAGCGCAAGAAGTGATCCATATTCCTAAAATAGCAGCAGGAGGTATTGCAACTAAAGCCCAAATGGAAGAAGTGCTCTCTTTAGGTGCACAAGCGGCACAAATCGGTACGGCCTTCATTGTCAGTGAAGAAAGTGGTGCAGCTTCAATTTATAAAAAACAGATTTTGTTAGCAGATGAAGACAATACTGCCTATACAAAGGCTTTTTCAGGGAAATATGCAAGGGGTATAGAAAATGACTTTATGGTCTTTATGGAGGGAAATACGATTGCCCCATATCCTTATCAAAATGATTTAACTAAAAATATTCGTCTTCGGGCGGCAGAGCTAGATATGTATAGTTTAATGGCAATGTGGGCCGGAACAAGTTTGCATCTAGCTAACGAGGGAACGGTGCAAGATATTATAGATCGACTAACCAAGTGATCGTCTTAAGATAAGTGCGTTCATTGGATAGAAAATAAAAAACTGCTTCACCCAATGTTAATATTGGATGAAGCAGTTTTTAGTATTATTAGATGCCAAGAATATGATAACCGCTATCGACATAAATAACTTCTCCTGTAATACCACTTGATAATTGGCTAAGCATAACAACGGTCATTTTTGCCACTTCTTCAAGTGTCACATTACGTTTTAATGGAGCAGATTCTTCAATTTTATTTAAGATAGTATTGAATGAAGGCACCCCTTTAGCAGCGAGTGTTTTGATGGCTCCAGCTGAGATAGCATTTACGCGGATACCGTCAGTGCCTACATCTGCAGCTAAATAACGAACAGATGCTTCTAAAGCAGCTTTAGCAACGCCCATGACATTGTAACCCTCAAGTACACGTTCTGCACCTAAGTAAGTCATAGTGACAATCGAGCCGCCTTCAGTCATAAATGGACGAGCAGCGTTTGCAACAGCGATCAAGGAGTAAGCGCTTGTATCTTGTGCAAAAGCATATCCTTCGCGAGATGTTTCAACAAAACGATTTTTTAAATCTTCTGCATGTGCAAAGGCAACAGAATGGACAATCCCATGAATTGTACCTACTTTTTCAGAAATTTCGTTGAATGCCTGCTGTATACTTTCATCGCTATTTACATCACATTGAATTAATAGTGGTTGAATATCCTCATAGTTTGCAAGTTGTTTCTCTAGTTTTTTTAAAGAACGTTCTTTACGGTATGTAAAGATGACATTAGCGCCGACTTCAATCAATGCTTTGGCTGTACCCCATGCAATACTTCTGTCATTTGCTACGCCCATCACGACGATATTTTTATCTTTTAGTTGAAATAGATTATCCATCGTACCCTCCTATAATAGTTGCTATTAATACCAGATACTAAAAATTGTAACCTATCTATTAAAAGAATGCAATCGTGAAATATAACCTTCTTTGTAGAACGAATTTATAGCAGTTTTTATAAATGATGAATTTGTGTACATTCATTACTATAGAAAAAGTTGTTGAAAAATGATAAAAAGAGCACCGAATTAGGTTCGATACTCTTTTATCTATAACGTTATATAATTATTCATATTTAAGCGGGTCGCCTTCAAAAGACTCCTCTGCTACTTTGATCGAATCTGTTGGACACCCTTCGAAAGCATCCTCCATATCTTCCATCAAATCTTCTGGAACTACAGCTGTTCCCGTGTTATCATCTAAAATAACGAAGGCAATTCCTTCATCATCGTAATCGTAAATATCCGGTGCTGCCGCCCCACATGCACCGCAAGCAATACATGTATCTTGGTCAACGATGGTAAATTTAGCCATTATACTTCTCTCCTTTACTATCAATCCCAATAGCTTCTTACTTATTCTAAAACGCTTTTCCTCACATTTCAACCTAAATCACTTTAAATGGAGGAATAATCATGTATATACAACAAGTACTATTATCTATTTTTTCTTCAATGAATGGTCAGCGTTCTTCAAAAGCAGCCCTTCATTTGTTAAGGGGGAAGAGGTCAGGTCAGACGATTCAAGATGTAGGGACATTTCACCTTCACAAATATTTTGGTATCCTGCCGAAACTTTCTAAAAATACCTTTACTGATGAATTAAATCAATTAATTGATGCAGGCTGGGTTCATATAAATGATGGACAACAAGCAATTATAACAGCAAGAGGGAAGACGCTTCTTCAGCAATCTAAAGAGTTACTTTTTAATGGATGGTACTATCGTGGCAATGAACACATCTTTTTTAAGCGACTTTCGCTTGTAGTGCAAACTTTGTCGCATTTTCATGCAGGAGACTATCGTTTCATGCCACTCCAGAAAGATGAGGAAATTCAACACTTTGTAAAGCAGTTTTTAATGGGAAAGCCATATAAAGAGACTAATTTTAAAAACCAATTCAGAGATGAGTTGGAAGAATCTATCCAACAATTGCCGATAGATGATAAGCACAAGTTAACGATTGTTTTACGAATAACAGGGTATCGTTTATCAGGCTGGACATGGCAACAATTGGCGGAAGAGTTTGATGCAACTGAGTTAGATATGCAATTAATATTAATCGAGTCGTTACATATTTGGCTGGACGACCTGTATGCAAAGCGCAATCAATATCCCTTTTTACATCAACTGGCTGCAGGAATAAGGCTTGAAAATGTTTTAAATGATTCCACAAAGAAAACCGCAGATTTATATTATAATGGCTATACACCAGACCAAATCGCACAAGTCCGATCATTAAAAATCAGCACAATTGAGGACCATTTTGTAGAGATGGCAATGAATGATATAGATTTTCCACTCAATCAATTTATTAGCGAAGAGGATGCAAATAAAGCAAGAGATGTAATGCGACAGACTGGGAGCAAAAAATTAAAAGTTATACGTGAAAGTATTCCGCATTTGTCTTATTTCCAAATTCGATTAGTGATGGCGATCAAAGGAGGTTGAGCTTATGAAACTTGAAGATATTCTTTATCGGCATTTTGGTTATGAGGCGTTCAGAGAAGGACAAAAGGAAGTAATAGAAGCAATTTTAGAAGGACGAGATGCAGTGGCGCTACTGCCAACAGGAATGGGCAAGTCATTATGCTATCAGCTTCCGGGATATATATTAAATGGTCCCATTTTAATTATTTCTCCATTGCTCTCATTGATGCAAGACCAGGTAGATTCATTAAAAAGATTTGGAGAAAAGAGAGTGATAGCTCTCAATTCTTTTTTACAAGGCAGTGAAAAGTTACATGCACTTCAACGAATAGCTACTTATCGATATATATTTATATCTCCTGAAATGCTTGCAACCGACTCAATCCAGCGTGTTTTTCAAAAGATAGATTTCTCGCTCATTGTTGTAGACGAGGCGCACTGTATTTCTCAATGGGGATTTGATTTCCGCCCAGATTATTTGAAGATTGCCAGTTGGATTCCTAAGAGAAACAGACCCCCAATATTAGCCTTAAGTGCGACTGCTACAGAACAAGTGGTAATTGATATTAAAACATATTTGAAAATGATTCACCCATTTGAATATATCCACTCTGTTGAAAGGCCTAATATTCATTATGATGTCATTAATCTTCCTAGCGTTGATGAAAAACTACCATGGATTATTAATCATGTTGTGCAAACCGAGGGGCCAGGTATCATTTATACACAATCGCGAAAAAAAACGCTTCTTTATGCTGATGAGCTTCAAAAAAAACAGATTAGAGCAGCCGCTTACCACGCTGGAATGGAGATGGAAGATAGGCAGTTCATCCAACAGCAATTTCAATCAGGAGAATTAGAGTGGATATGTGCTACAACTGCATTTGGTATGGGAATCCATAAAGATAATGTATACCAAGTCCTGCACGACCATATACCTGCCACAATGGCGAATTATATGCAAGAGGTTGGAAGGGCAGGGCGTGATGGGAAAGATGCGCTTGCCATCTTGGTACACAGTCCAAAGGATGAAGATCATACCCGCTTTATCGTGACAGAGGATTTGCCTAGTTCATACCATGTGGAAGTATTTAAGGAATATCAACGTCTAGAACAAGATCCCAAAAAAATGATTGATTTAAACCAAATTAGCGAAACGGTTTATCGTGTTTTGTCATATTGGATGACACAATTGCCAGCGGAAAAGGTTATCCAAAAGTTAGAAGATTTACGCAGACAAAAGGTAGAGCAAATCAGAGAGGTTGCAAACTTTGTAGAAGCTCAAAAATGTATGCGAGAAGGATTAGTTTCCTATTTTGGACAATCGTTGGAAGAGAAGCCGCCAAACTGCTGCCATTTTTGCGGCATTAATCACCAAGACATTGTCGCAAAAAGAGAATTTCATCCTGTATCAAGAAATCGACCATCATGGCAAGAACGGTTACAGGCACTTATGCCCTAGTAAGTTCGTTCATTTACAAGTACCTATTAATTCGTCATAATAGGAGAATAGAAGTTTTATTGAAATGGGGGATTTCCATGCCTCAAGATGATTACCGAGGAAAAATTGAAGAACATAGACAGGCAATTTATATTGAGCCGGAAGAAGAAGAGAAAAATCCTTCTAGAATGAAAAGAAGACATCAAAACGATGAGGGTAAGCAGAAAAAAAATCAAAGCAAACCTAAATTGCTAACAGCATTAGCAATTGTCTTTATATTAATTCCTATTTCCACCTTGATATATTTTAGTACTCTCTCACATGATAACAGTCATGAGAAAGCGGAAATAGAGAGTGACAGTGGTGTCCATATTGAGACCAATAGCGAGAAAGAAAAAGTAACTACTCAAGCGTCAAAAAAAGAGGAACAGGAGCAGCTAAAGAAGGAACAAGCCGCTCAAAAAGAAGCAGACCGAATAAATGCTGAAAAAGTGAAAAAAGAACAAGCTGCAAATGCCAAGCTTGAAGCACAAAAAGAGAAAGAAGAACAAGCCGCAAATGCAGAACTTGAAGCACAAAAAGTGAAGCAGCAACAGTTATATGAAGAAGCAAAGGCAGCTGGACGTCTCTATAATGTGAAGTCTGGCGAAACAATCGAAAGTATAGCAGTCCAGTTCTATGGCAGTGCAGCCGGAATTCCGATTATACAAGAAGCAAACGGTATTACAGGAAATAACGTTGCGCCAGGAACAACAATTGCAATACCAGCCCAAAAATAAATAAGATATTACATTAACTTTGATTTATTTTAGGCTAAATTCCTCTATATCTTGTAAATCGAGTCTGATTAAAGGACTTCACCTCAATTATTGTCAATTCAATTGAGGTGGGCAAAAGTCCGTCAACAAAAAATGCTTATAATTTAAAAGAGTGCGGGTATGTGGTAGAGGGCGCATGCCTGTTTTTTTATGGTATCCAGGCGTATAATGTACAATTAGACAATACTGTAAACTTAATATTGATTGTTTAAAGTTGCATATAGAGCTATCTCTGAAACAGAAAGAAATTTACAAGGAGTGACATTGTAGTGCTACAAGAAGAAGCGATAATTGTAGGCGGCGGTCCATGTGGCTTAGCTGCGGCTATTTCATTAAAACAGATTGGGCTAAATCCCATTATTATTGAGAAGGGAAATATCGTCAATTCGATTTATAACTATCCTACGCATCAAACGTTTTTTAGTTCAAGCGAAAAATTAGGAATTGGTGATATACCTTTCATAACTGAACAACAAAAACCAAAGCGAAATCAAGCATTGGTCTACTACCGTGAAGTTGTAAAAAGAAAAGACCTAAATATTCATCGCTTCGAAAGAGTTGAACAAGTAACGCCAAATGAGGGCAAATTTATTGTGAAAACAGATTTGGCTGAATATGAAACACCCTATGTTGTCATTGCAACAGGATATTATGACCATCCCAATTATATGAACATACCGGGGGAAGAGTTACCAAAAGTGTATCATTATTTTAAGGAGGGCCATCCCTTCTTTGATACGGACGTTTTGATTATTGGAGGTAAGAATTCTGCGATAGATGCAGGTCTAGAACTCCATAAAGCAGGTGCTCGTGTAACAGTTGCCTACCGCGGAGCGGAATACTCGCCGAGCATTAAACCATGGGTATTGCCAGATTTCGAAGCTCTTGTACGCAATGGCGAGATAAATATGATGTTTAATACACTCGTAAAAGAGATTACAGAGGATGAAGTAATATTATTGCAGGAAGGTAAAGAAGTTACTGTGAAGAATGACTTTGTATTCGCGATGACAGGGTACCATCCTGACCATTCATTTATTCAAAAAATGGGCGTAACGGAAGACAAAGCAACTGGTCGCCCTACATTTAATCCGGAGTCCATGGAAACAAATGTGCCGGGGTTATACATTGCAGGTGTGATTGCAGCAGGCAATAATGCTAATGAAATTTTTATTGAAAATGGAAAGCTGCATGGAGACTTAATCGCAAAATCAATTAAAGAAAAACGCTAAAATAAATAACTAGGATTTTGTCATAAGTAAATATATATGATGTCCTAGCTTTAACAAAGCTATATTGGTTTTCTTTAGGTTGTATTGTTAAACAAATAATTGCTGTAAAAATTAAAAGACAGATTTACTCTACAAATGTGTAGAATAAATCTGTCTTTTGGATTTTATAATTTGTGAATTAAAACTGAACTAAGCCAGTCCTAGGGTGATCTTTTATGAATTAGATAACTTCAATTGATATTTTATAAGTATATTTTTTATGAACGATGCTCCTGCTGCCACCATTATTGTAACAAGAAGTATCCCAAATCCCATTACTGCAATTATTGGCGGTAGTGCATTTGCATAGTCAAGTATAAAGATTCCTAAGACATAGAAGACAATAATAACAAATGCACTGTATTTTATTCGATTTAATCCCTGAACAATGCGACTAGGATTGATAGATTGATACTCAATAATTTGAATCATAATCAGTGTCTCATATATCGCATAAAAAAAGGGCAGCGCTGTCGCATACATTCCTAATAAAACAGGATATTTTAGATATGTTACTTCTGGATGTATTAATACGGTTTCCTGGGCTACCTTCGGTAAAACAAACACACATAATAACAAAATGATTGTACCTATTAAAATGGTGACTGAACTTAAAATGGTGGAATTGATTTTTTGCATAGTATTCCCCCTTTTTTATATTTACCTTTATATTATAACGTATGAAAATTCAGAAAGTTCATCTGCTGAACATAAAGTAAAAAGAAATCCTGCAAAAACAGGATTTCCATATAATTTTTGATGAATGATGTATTTAGATGAAGAATTTCTTAACATTAATTGGTTTTTCCTCTTGGTTGAGACCGATCATTAACTTTAAGCGAGCCTTTTGTCCGCTTAAACCTGTTGCGAAAATAACGCCCATATCTTCTAGCATTCTGCCGCCACCTTCATATCCATATACACCTTGCGCAATGCCATTAAAACAACGTGATACTAGAACAACTGGAATGCCGTGTTGTATTAATTTTTCTATAGTAGGCAGTATTGCAGGAGGAACATTGCCTTGTCCTAGTCCTTCTAATACTACACCATCATAATTGCAATCAATTGCTGAATGAAGAAGGTCTGCATCCATTCCTGCATATATTTTAAATAACGCAACTTTTTTATTCAGGCTATTTACTTCGACGTATTCTCTTTTCATTGGTGCTTGTTGAAAGTGGATTAATGTCTTTGTCACTAATCCAAGCGGGCCATACTGCGGTGACTGGAAAGTGGAAACAGAGCTTGTAGATGTTTTTGTAACATTTACAGCTGAATGAAGCTCATCGTTCATCACCACAAGTACGCCTTTATTTCTTGCTTGATCAGACGAAGCAACTCTAACAGCTTCTACCAAGTTATAAACACCATCAGCACCTAGCTCATTTGATGAACGCATGGCACCTGTCAGTACGATCGGCATTTCTAAATTTGTTGTTAATTCTAAGAAATAAGCTGTCTCTTCTAACGTATCTGTGCCGTGGGTAATTACAACTCCGTCAACCGTATTTTTCTTAATGGTATCTATGATTAAATTGCGCAATTCAAGCATCTTTTTCGGTGTTATATGTGGCGATGGTAGATTGAAAGCTTCTATTTCAATTAGATCTGCAATCATCTCCAGTTTTTTGCTTTCTTGCATTAAGGGATTGTTTGTATCTGGGATGACACCTCCATCCTCACTCATATGCATGGATATAGTGCCTCCTGTATGAATAAGCAAAACTTTTTTCTTCATAAAGTCCTCCTCGAAATTTCCTGTCATATCTTATAAAATAGTACTATAAATAGAGACGGGGTGCCTGACAAATGTTTGTTCTTTTATCCGTTTCCATTGCTCCGGCACTAGCGCTATTTAGTTTCTTTTACTTGAGGAACCAAATGGCAACAGAGCCTAGAACAACATTGTTTCATACATTTATATATGGTGCAATTTTAACATTTCCGATTTTATTTTTGCAATTTGTCGTAAATGAAGAAAAAATTTTTTCAAGTGTACTAATGCAAGATGTACTGTTTTCAGGAGTAGTGGAAGAGTTTTTCAAATGGTTTATATTACTAATCGCCATTTATCATCATATCGAGTTTGATGACCCTTATGATGGCGTTTTATACGGAGTCAGTATATCACTTGGATTTGCGACTGTTGAAAATATATTATACATCCTGTCATTCGGCTTAGACACGGCTTTTATGCGGGCTCTTATGCCTGTGTCTAGCCATGCCCTTTTTGGCGTTGTTATGGGTTATTATCTAGGAAGAGCAAAATTTACAGGAAGAAACAGCTCTATTCGTTACCAAGCAGTGTCTTTGGCTTTGCCAATGTTGCTTCATATTATTTTTAATTTCATACTAACAATAGAAGGAAAGTGGGCATATATCATGCTCCCATTTATGTTGTTTTTATGGTGGTTTGCTCTGCGCAAAGTAAAAATTGCACATAAGCAATTGGTTCAGATGCTTGCGGCACAGCAGAAATTTTAACAATTGAAAATAGCGAAATCAATTTTTAAAAATAGGTTGACTAGGATTGTTTGCTATATGTTCAAACAGCATCTCTTTAATCGAAAAAATAAAGAAAAGAAACAAAAGGCTTTTAGAATAATAAATTTCTAAAAGCTTTTCACTTTTTGTTTGTACTGAGAGGTTTTTTTCTCTCAGTTTTTTTGTATAAAAAACATGCAAGAAACCATGCTTATAGAAAAGGAGCTGTCAATATGAGACGTTATCAAATGCTTTTGTTGGTTATTCTAAGTCTTTTTCTTACAAGCGTGGCCCCGAGGACAGGAGAAGCATTCTCCTCACAAATTATTACAAGAGGCGCGTTTGGCGATGACGTTATTGAATTGCAATCAAGACTTCAATACATTGGATACTATAAAGGAACGATTGATGGGAAATTTGGCTATAGCACATATTGGGCATTGCGAAATTTCCAGGATCAATATGGATTGCCGATAGACGGAGTGGCTGGTGCAACAACGAAGAAGAAGTTAGCATCGGTTTCAAACTATGATAAAGACTATGTAATGGAACAAATAAGAAAAGGAAATAAATTTACTGTCTATGGTGGCCAAAAGAAAACTACACAAGAAGGCACTGGTAATGGGGCAGATATGCAAATCCCAAGTAAATTTACGGAACAGGATTTGAAGCTGTTATCAAATGCAGTATATGGAGAGTCAAGAGGAGAGCCATATGAAGGACAAGTGGCTGTAGCTGCTGTGATATTGAATCGTTTGGAAAGCCCTGATTTTCCTAACACTGTTTCAGGTATCATCTTCCAACCTGGTGCATTTACAGCTGTATCAGATGGACAAATCTGGCTTGAACCAAACAAACAAGCGATGGAAGCGGTACTGGATGCAATGAATGGATGGGATCCCTCACAAAATGCCCTTTATTATTTCAACCCAAAAACAGCAACAAGTAAATGGATATGGACAAGAAAACAAATCACACAAATTGGCGAGCATATCTTCTGCATTTAGTAAAACTGGAGGTGAAAACGAATGAAAAAAACCATATTTTTATTAAGCTACGCACTAATAGCCTGCTTAATATTTATAGTAGCATCAAATAGAGAAAATAAGGAACTTCAATATCTACTGCACGGACAATATACGAATAAAATGGCAGATGCTTCAACACAACTAAATGAGTTACAGCAAGCTGTTCAGCAATCCTTAATGTATAAAGATACCACCGCACTGCATCAATCTTTACAGGATGTATGGCGCTTGTCATCTGATATTAAATATTCCATAGCGGATTTGCCGTTAGATCAAGAATTTACAAGCGAATGGATGAATTATCTTGGTCGACTAGGTAACAATGCAAAAATGACGATGACATCTAAGGAGAATGCTGATAAATGGCATGCCAACATAAAGAATGTTTCTGAAAACCTCACAAACTTTTCGAATGATTGGCAAGTAGCAACAGCACATGTGTTACAGCAAGATAACAATTACAAACATTGGCTAGAAGAACAAACGGCAGACCAATCAACGGGTAATTTTAAAAATATGGCTAAATCAATTAAGACATATAGAGAAAGTGATTTTCCGTTGACTGCTAGTGAATCAGATCATGAAAAGAGGAAAAACCTGCAAAAATTAGATGACCGAAAAATTAGCGAGAGCGAAGCGATAAATCGTTTTAAAGATATGTTCCCAGAGTTATCAAATGCCACTATAGCAGTGAAAAATAGCAGAAAAGGTGCACCGTATCCTTTTTATCACATTACTTTCACTAAAGGCGAACGCACAGGTTATGCGGATTTGACCGTAAAAGGCGGCCATCTTCTTTCCTATTTAGTTGAACGACCATTTGGACAAACTAGTCTTCCAATTCTAAAACTAAAAAAATTGGCAGATCAACATTTAAAAGAACTAGGCTATACCGATGTTGTTGAAACAGATGCAAGAGAAAATAGTGAAGTTTGGCACTTAAGCTACGCAAGAGTAGATCAATCAACAAAAGCGAAGATTTATGCGGATGGCGTACAAGTGAAAATAGCCAAAGATACTGGTGAAGTTGTAGGTCTTAATGGAATTGAGTACATTCAAAAAGAAAAAGTAAAACCGCAAACGATGAAGAAAATAGATTGGAACACATTCTTTAATCGCGATGCGGAAGTGATGGAAGAAGATTTAGCATATGTTGAGGATAAAGATTTTGTCGAGAGACTTTGTTATGAAGTAACAGTTAGAGTGAACGCCAATAAAACGCAGCACACATACAAAGTACTAATTGACACAGAGACAGGTGAGGTAATTAAAAACGAGCGACTGTCATAAAAAACATATATCAGTGGGGAACGAATCCTCACTGATTTTTTTGTAGGTCTAAAGGTGTCGGATGATTAAATATTATGTCGTTTTTAAATTCATAATGATAAAAATAAAAAAATATATAAATGCATTTTATGCTCTTTTCCTTTATGTAGAATGGATATAGCTAAATCGTCCAATCCGTGGCATAATAAAAACACAACTTATGAATCATAAAGGGAGATTGCTATGGAATTGAAAATAGGTACCAATATAATATTAGAATCAATTTCTTCCGATGTAAAAGATCGCCTTCGCGCTAAAATTGTAGAGCAAAAAAACAATATTCTCTACATTGATTATCCAACCAATATACAAACAAATAAGACCTCTTTTTTGTTAGAGGGTGGACAATATCGCGTTTCTTTTGTAGATGAAGCTAACAACGCTTATGCATTTAAAACAGAAGTTCTTGGAAGAATTAAAAGCAATATTCCAATGATTATGCTGGCATTACCTGCTAACGATCAGTTTATTAGGATACAAAGGCGTGAATATGTTCGTGTAGCTACACCTGTTGATATTGCTGTAGAGTATAATCAACAGAATTATCAATATGTGGCGGAAGACATTAGCGCTGGTGGCTTAGCAATCAACATTCCCAAAATTGTACCATTTAAAGAAAATGATGAATTGCAACTTATCATTGTCTTGCCATTTTCGAATTCAAATGAAGGAGTTAAATATGTCCATACCTCTGCAAGAGTCATTCGGATAATCGAAAAAGACCAAAGAATGTTGGCTACACTGCAATTTACAAATACGGATGACGTCGACCGACAATACATTGTAAGGTTCTGTTTTGAACGGCAATTGCAAAATCGCAAAAAGGAAACAAGCTTTTAGGGTATTTTGAAACTGTGAAGTTTTAATCTGTTAGTATAAGCAATAGACGACTAATCATTTAATATAAAGACGAGAATGGCTTCTCCTATGAGGAAAGTCCGTCATCAAATATTTAATTATGAGTGGGAAAATAATAACAAGGAAAATGGACAAATGTTAAGTAAAATAATCACATTTGTTCGTTTTTTTATTACCTTAAATAAATTTATGCTAGCTTCATATTACTAAGGTTCTCCTTGCTGTTTGAACGCAGATTCAATATTGAGTAATGTTTCACTTTATCTTTTCACGGGCAATTGGTTTCTGTGTTACAATATGACGGAGAGAAGGGGTTGACATTTGAAGATGAATATACAAATCGCTATTGATGGTCCTGCAGGGGCCGGCAAAAGTACAATTGCCAAAATAGTGGCAGAAAAGCTTGGCTATACTTATATTGATACGGGCGCAATGTACCGTGCTCTTACATTAAAAGCATTGAACGAACATATAAATTTAGAAGATGCTAAAAGCATTACTGATTTGCTTACAAATACGAAGATCCAGTTAAAGCCTTCAAGCAATGGACAACTTGTATTTCTTGATGAGAAAGATGTATCGGAAGAAATCCGTTCTAATGAAGTGACCAAGAATGTATCGAAAGTTGCTAGTCATGCAACGATGCGAGAGATTATGGTAGATCACCAGCGTGAAATGGCAAAGCAGGGCGGTGTAGTAATGGATGGACGAGATATTGCTACCGCAGTGCTGCCAGAAGCAGAATTAAAAGTATTTATGTCAGCGACAGTGGAAGAAAGAGCTCGGAGAAGATATGAGGATAATAAACACCGAGGTATTGAATCATCATTGGAACAATTAAAATCTGAAATAGCAAAACGCGATAAATTAGACAGTGAGCGTGAAGCTTCTCCGTTGATTCAGGCACCAGATGCCATTTTCCTTGATACAACAGAGCTTTCTATTTCTGAAGCTGCACAAACTATTTTGGAATTAGCTAATGAAAGGATGGGCTAAATGGACTTTTACCAATTTGCTAAAACAGTTGTGTTTAATGTACTAAAGCCAATCTACCGCATGGAAGTTATAGGAAAGGAAAATTTTCCTGCAGAAGGCGGTATACTTTTATGCTCAAATCATATCGATAATTTAGATCCTCCAATGGTGGGTATTTGTTCACCAAGACCGGTCAACTTTATGGCAAAGGAAGAGCTTTTTAAAGTTCCTATTTTAAAATCCATTCTCCCTAAGGTACATGCATTTCCTGTGAAGCGTGGTTTAAGCGATAGGCAAGCATTGCGAGTTGCAATTGATACATTAAAAGACGGCCAAGTTGTTGGCCTTTTTCCAGAAGGTACTCGCAATAAAAGCGGTAAACTAGGCAAAGGTTTTTCGGGCGCTGGTTTTTTTGCATTGCGAGGAAATGCAAATGTGGTTCCATGTGCCATCATAGGTCCATATAAACCGTTTAGAAAAGTGAAAGTTGTATTTGGTAAACCAATCGATATGGAACCGTACAGAGAAACAAAGGCAAAAGCGGAAGAAGTAACACAAGTGATCATGGATCATATCCAGCTATTGCTAAATGAACATCATCCTGAAAATAAATAATATGTGATTATAAGGGTTAATTTTTGTTTTTACTAGCAAATTCTTATAAAATAGGAATTATACATTGTGAAGGAGGATTACATATGTCTGAAGAAATGAACTTAAACGAAGTAAACGAAATCCGTGAAGGCGATGTCGTAAAAGGCAAGGTCGAACGAGTGGAAGATAAAGTTGCAATCGTCACTATAGCTGGTGCACCGTTTGATGGCGTAGTGCCAATTAGCGAGCTATCTAGCTTGCATGTGGAAAAAGCTTCTGACGCTGTCTCCGTAAATGATGAATTAGAATTAATCGTAACAAAAGTTGAAGAACCTGATGATGCAAAGCCTGGTCAATACGTGTTGTCAAAACGCAAAGTTGATGCGAAAAAGGCATGGAAAGTTTTAGAGGAACAATTTAATAACGGCGAAATAATTGAAGCTGAAGTGAAAGATGTAGTGAAGGGTGGCCTTGTCGTTGATCTAGGCGTTCGAGGATTTGTACCAGCTTCACTTGTAGAAGATCACTTTGTTGAATCTTTCGACGATTACAAAGGAAAAACGTTAACATTCAAAATCGTAGAGATGGATGAAGAGAAAAACCGTCTAATCCTATCTCACCGCGCAGTTTTAGAAGCCCAAAAAGCTGAGAAAAAAGGCGAAGTGTTAGGTGGTATTCATGAAGGCGATGTACTAGAAGGTACTGTTCAGCGTTTAGCTTCGTTCGGCGCATTTGTAGATCTGGGTGGCGTTGACGGCCTTGTACACATTTCTCAGGTATCTCACGAACATATTGATGATGTGGCATCCGTTCTTTCTGAAGGACAACGTGTTAAAGTAAAAGTTCTATCCGTTGATCCAGAACAAGAGCGTATTTCTTTATCTATTAAAGAAACACAAGAAGGCCCATGGACAAATATTGAAGAGAAAGCTCCAGTGGGTGCTGTTCTTACAGGGAAAGTGAAACGCCTAGTTGGTTTTGGCGCTTTCATCGAAGTATTCCCAGGTGTAGAAGGACTTGTCCATATCTCACAAATCTCACATAATCATATTTCCACTCCTCATGAAGCTTTAAAAGAAGGCCAAGAGGTAGAAGTGAAGGTTCTGGGCGTTGATCAAAACGAAAAACGGTTATCTCTTAGCATTAAAGCATTACTAAATAATGCAGCTGAAGAAGAAGTAACAGACTACGAAATGCCAGAAGAAACAAATGGATTTTCATTCGGTGATGTGATTGGTGATCAACTGAAAAATTTCTCAAAAAATAACTAATTAAAAGAAACAGACGCAAAGAATCGTTCTAGCGTCTGTTTTTTCTTGCAATGCATCAGTTTTTTGATAAAATAAAGATATATTGACTTGAATTGTAGGTGATGGTGACAGATCAGATGCCATCACCTTTTTTGTTGTATAATAGGATTAAGAAGTTGGAAGGATGAATTTAAAATGACGAAACCGATTGTCGCAATTGTCGGCCGTCCAAATGTCGGTAAATCGACTATTTTTAACAGAATTGTAGGTGAACGTGTGTCCATAGTGGAGGATATTCCAGGTGTGACGCGCGACCGAATCTATAGTTCTGCGGACTGGCTTACACATGATTTTAATATTATTGATACTGGCGGTATTGATATAGGAGATGAGCCGTTTTTAGAACAAATTCGCCATCAAGCAGAGATTGCCATGGACGAAGCAGATGTAATAATCTTTATGGTCAATGGAAGAGAAGGCGTAACATTGGCAGATGAGCATGTAGCCAAAATTTTATACAAAACAAAAAAACCAGTAGTACTAGCTGTTAATAAAATTGATAACCTTGATATGCGAGATATGATATATGATTTTTATTCATTAGGCTTCGGCGATCCATTCCCAATTTCAGGATCACATGGTTTAGGCTTAGGGGATTTGCTTGATGAAGTAGCTAAACATTTCCCAAATGAAGAAGAACAAGTATACGATGAGGATGTCATTAAGTTTTCATTAATTGGCCGTCCAAATGTCGGCAAATCTTCTTTAGTTAATGCCTTTCTTGGTGATAACCGAGTTATTGTCAGCGATGTTGCCGGTACAACGCGCGATGCCATTGACTCAAATTATGAATTTGATGGTCAAGAATATGTCATCATTGACACTGCTGGAATGCGCAAAAAAGGAAAAGTCTATGAGACAACAGAGAAATACAGTGTCCTTCGAGCCCTTCGAGCAATTGAACGTTCAGATGTCGTTCTGGTTGTTTTAAACGGCGAAGAAGGTATACAAGAACAAGACAAAAAAATTGCTGGCTATGCGCATCAAGCTGGTAAAGCTGTGATTATTGTTGTGAATAAATGGGATGTTGTAGAGAAAGACGAAAAAACAATGAATGAAAAAACAAAGGAAATTAGAGAACAATTCCAGTTTCTTGACTATGCACCTATTATTTTTGTGTCTGCTAAAACCAAGAAACGTGTACATTCCATTTTGCCAATTATTAATCGCGTCAGCGAAAATCATTCCATGCGGATTCAATCGAGCATCTTAAACGAAGTAATTTCAGATGCAGTAGCAAGAAATCCTGCACCAACAGATAAAGGTCGTCGCTTACGTATTTACTATGTAACCCAAGTAGCGATTAAGCCGCCAACATTTGTTGTCTTTGTGAATGATCCAGAATTAATGCACTTTACTTACGAGCGTTTCCTAGAAAACCGAATCCGCGAGACTTTTGACTTTGAAGGTACGCCGATTAAGTTGATTACAAGAGCGAGGGACTAATAACTATTTAATAGAAAGGGGCTTTTACATGGGTCGTGTAGCAGTGCTAGGAGCAGGTTCATGGGGAACATCATTAGCGATTGTTCTAGCAGAAAACGGGCATGATACATTACTATGGACACATAGAAAAGAACAGGCGGAAGAAATTAGCAACCAACATAGGAATGCTAAATATTTGCCGGAAACAATCTTGCCGGAGAATTTAAATGCGACAGATGATATGGAAAAGGCAATTTCACATGCGGAAATAGTTGTCATGGCTGTGCCTACTAAAGGTATCCGCGAGACTTGTAAAAAAATGCTCAAGACATTAGACAAAAAGGTCCTTTTTATACATGTCTCAAAAGGAATCGAACCTAATACTTTATTACGCATATCTGATATTATTAAAGAAGAAATTCCAGCTGAATTTATTGAGGAAATTGTAGTGTTGTCAGGTCCTAGTCATGCAGAAGAAGTGGTATTGCATCATCCTACAACAGTAGCAGCAGCATGTGAAGATATAGTAGCAGCTGAGCGAGTACAAGATTTATTTATGAATCAATATTTCAGAGTATATACAAATCAGGACGTCATCGGCGTAGAAATAGGCGGTGCCTTAAAGAATGTTATCGCATTAGCTGCAGGAGCCGTTGATGGTTTAGGATTTGGCGATAATGCCAAAGCGGCCCTAATTACTCGAGGTCTTGCCGAAATCTCCAGATTGGGCGTGAAAATGGGTGCTAACCCACTTACATTCTCAGGGCTGGCAGGCATGGGTGATTTAATCGTCACATGTACAAGCGTCCACTCCCGTAACTGGAGAGCTGGCCATATGCTCGGCAAAGGGTATACACTAGATGAGATTCTTGAACAAATGGGCATGGTGGTAGAAGGCGTTCGTACAACAAAGGCAGCCCATCAGCTTGCAGAGAAGTACGAAGTGTCCATGCCTATTGCAGAAGCGTTGTACAGCGTTTTGTTTGAGGATAAGAACCCTCGCCAAACGGTGGAAGAACTTATGCTTAGAGTGAAAAAGCAAGAATTAGATGCGTATTATCTCTAAACTTTGTTAACATCCATATTGTATAATGGAGTCATAAGATATTTTCAACGCTCTACGTATTTAGTGAATAGTCAAAATAAGAGGTGAGCAGCAGCCATCTCTTATTTTTTTAGGCTATCTCATATAGGGTTTGACTGAATGTACATAAGAAAGGTGGTTGTATCGTTGTCAAATTTAGTGCTTCTTGCAAGTACAGGCATATCCGGTATGACAATGATGTGGATTTCTTTTTATTCCATTGGTTTTATGCTTGTCGCATCAGGACTCATTTATTTAAGCAGACAAAAGATAAAAAATCGAATTATCAGTTCAATTGTCGCGTTGATTGCGTATATTTTTTTAATAATTGGCTTTTTGACAATGGTATTTGTTGTAATGTCATTTTAAAATAAATGAATGAGGGAAAGTTTATGAAAAAATATAGCTTATTATTATTTGTTGCATTACTTACAGTGGTGTTGGCCGGATGTATGTATCCAGATAAAGAGAAAGTAGAAAATCAAGTGCCAGATGAAGCACAGCTATTAACAGTCCAAAAGACTATTAATCAATTCAGAAAAGATACAGGTGGTTTATTGCCGATTCAGAATCGTGATCAAGATGTAGACCAATATATCAAGTACCCAATAGATTTTTCAAAGCTTATAAGTGGCGGATATATTCCAAAAGCTCCAGGCAATTCTTTTGAAAAGGGTGGAATATATCAATATGTAATCTGGCATGCAGAGAGCAAAAAGCCAAAAGTAAAATTAGTCGATCTGCGGGGAACTGAAATTATCCGAGAGATGAATATTAAAAAAGGTGTGAATGGATTTGTGCCAATTGCGGGACAAATCAAGGATGATATTTATCAAATAGATTATAAAAAAATGGGCTATAAACAAGCCCCTACTGTTCCTAGCCCTTATTCAAATACCAATCTGCCCTTTATAGTTAAAGGAAGTG
This sequence comes from Rummeliibacillus stabekisii, assembly GCF_007988965.1. Classification (GTDB taxonomy): domain Bacteria; phylum Bacillota; class Bacilli; order Bacillales_A; family Planococcaceae; genus Rummeliibacillus; species Rummeliibacillus stabekisii. Next base: position 589,269 of record NZ_BJVD01000001.1, on the reverse strand, counting down.
GCGAAATTTGCATTGATTATTCTATTGAACTGCAAAGAATTCTTGATAAAGAAAAGCCAAAAGTGAAAAGTGGTGAGGACATCAGACACCTTTTATCGGATCACTATGAGGTTTTGCCTGCCTATTCTTTGCCTTATACAGTGAATGACAAACAAGAAGTCGAATTTCTTACAGATTCGAAAAGAAAATAATCATTTACCTTTTTAAAAAGCGTTTCATGACTTGTGCATGAAACGTTTTTTGCGTGCATAGGATATAGTGCTGAGAAAAAGGGGGAAGAAAAACATGTCACAAGAAGTGTACGAGCAAATGGCAACAAGAACGAACGGCGATATTTATATTGGTGTAGTAGGACCTGTAAGAGTAGGTAAATCAACGTTTACAAAGCGTGTTATGGATATTATGGTATTACCGAATATGGAAGATGAAAAAGAAAGACAACGAGCACAAGATGAGCTGCCACAAAGCTCGCCTGGTCCAGTCATTATGACAACAGAACCTAAATTTGTCCCAGCGAATGGCGCGCAAATTTCAGTAGGCAATCAGGATATGCCTTTTAAGATTAGATTCGCAGATTGTGTAGGATACATTATTGATGGAGTGAAAGGCTATGAAGATGAAAATGGACCAAAGTTGGTACATACACCATGGCACAACGACCCGATTCCATTCCAAGATGCAGCTAAAATTGGCACAGACAAGATTATACGAGAGCATGCTAATATTGGTGTTGTAATGACGACTGATGGTACAGTTAATGGCATTCCGCGTGAATCTGTCCGTCAGGCGGAGCAAGATATTATTGATCAATTACAAGAAATCGGCAAACCATTTGTCATTGTAGTGAATAGCAAAATGCCAGCGCATACGACTGCTAAAGAATTATGTGATGAACTACATGAGAGGTATAATGCACCAGTCATTTCTACATCAGTAGATCAAATGACGCTAAATGAGGTAAAACATATCCTAGAAGAAGCATTATATGAATTCCCAATTAAAAAATTGGAAATGGAAAAACCGGATTGGTTAGATGTACTAGAAGAGAATCATGAATTAAATAAATTGATCAAGCAATCAATTGACAATTGGAAGCAATCTGTCAATAAAATTAGGGATATTGAACGCTTGACAAAAGAATTGCTTGATGAGGACTTCATTGCGTCAGCACAGGTGAAAAGTGTAGATGCGGGATTAGGGCATGCGATAATTAGCTTACAACTGAAAAATGATATTTTCAAAAATATCTGTGACGAATGGCTGGAAGAGCCTATCCAAAGTAAGAAGGATTGGTTATTATTTATAAAAGAATCGCAACAAGCGAGAAAATCTTATCAACGCTTCCATGAAGCGATTGAGCAAGCACGGAAGGATGGTTATGGTGTAACACTGCCGACCCTTCAGGAATTCGAACCGTCAAGACCAGAGATTATTAAACAGAATAATTTCTTTGGTGTCCGCATGGAAGCAAAAGCACCATCTTATCATATTTTACGTATTGATATGGCAGCGGAATTTGCACCGTTGATTGGATCAGAGTTCCATAGTCAGCAGCTGCTGAAAGATTTAACGTATGCCTTTTTACATGATCGGGATGCATTATGGGAAACGCAATTATTCGGCACACCATTGTTTGAAGTAATGAAAGAAAGCATTGCTTACAAGACAGATGCAGTTCCTAAACATGCAAAAGCAAGAATGCGCCAAACGATAGAAAAAATGGTCAATAAAGGCGATTCGGGCATGGTAACATTTATTTTATAAATTCAATATATATTAGCCATTTAATAAATGAATCTGGACTGAAAATTTATTTATCTATATAAAGAAAATAGTTTATAAATTGAATAAAAGGAACAATGAAGGACTATTTACAGTATGTAAGTAGCCCTTTTTTTATGGTGTTTTTTATGTATCTATATGTAAAAGGGATATCATATATTTGCTTTAATTGTACATATTTTACTGTCGTATACTTCATTTAAACATGCTATATTGGTTAAGACAGGCATTATTATTTGCTTAAAATCAACAAATGAAGTATAAATATTGTTGCACAGTAAATAGTGTTGTGATAATCTTTTTACATGATTTAGTGGTATGCCTTTTGAGAGGAGGTGAATGGTGTGAATAAAACAGATTTAGTAAACTCTGTTGCAGAAACTGCAGAACTTTCTAAGAAAGATGCAACAAAAGCAGTTGACGCAGTATTTGAATCTATCCAAGCAGCTCTTGCAAAGGGAGATAAAGTACAATTAATTGGTTTTGGTAACTTTGAAATCCGCGAACGTGCGGCTCGTAAAGGACGCAATCCTCAAACGGGTGAAGAAATCGAAATCGCTGCAAGCAAAGTACCTGCATTCAAGCCAGGTAAAGCGCTTAAAGATGCAGTAAAATAATTTTGCATCTGTTACATAGAGTAGCCAATATAACTGGCTACTCTTTTTGTATAATTAAGAGTGAACAGGACCAACTATACATAAAAAGATATTACTTAGTGGGATGGACTAAGAATAATATAGGTTTATTCAAGTTTGGAAAATGAAATAAATCCGTTTTCATATTTTGCGATTAGAGGTCTTGTATGTTAATCTCATTTTGAGACTTTTTTAGAAGCATAGGGGGTTACCATGATTAATATTAAAGAAGAGAAAATTGATCATTCAAATTCGAATGTTGACTTAAATAAAATTGAACAAGCAGTAAAAATGATACTTGAAGCAGTAGGAGAAAATCCTGATCGTGAAGGATTATTAGATACGCCAAAACGTGTGGCGAAAATGTATGCAGAAATGTTCCAAGGACTTCATATAGATGCTAGAGAGTATTTTAAAACAGTTTTTCATGAAGAGCATAATGAAGTAGTGTTAGTAAAAGATATACCATTCTATTCTATGTGTGAACATCACTTAGTACCTTTTTATGGTAAAGCACATATTGCTTATTTGCCAAAGGATGGAGTTGTTGCAGGTCTAAGCAAGCTTGCGCGAACAGTTGAAACTATTTCACACCGTCCACAATTGCAAGAACGTATTACAAGTGAAATTGCCGAAACAATGATGGAGATGCTAGAGCCGGAAGGTGTTTATGTTGTGGTGGAAGCAGAACATATGTGTATGACTATGAGAGGTATTAAAAAACCAGGTGCAAAAACGGTTACATCTTCAGCAAAAGGAATCTTTTCAGAAGATGATGTGAAACGACAAGAAATACTATCATTCATTAAAATGGCTTAATTTACGCCTTTTTTTATGGTATGATAGGAAAAGGAAATTCGAATACAAGGAGACTCTTCAAATGGGCCAAAATGATTATGTAGTAATACGTGCAAAGGAAGATGGCGTCCATGTGATCGGTTTGACTCGCGGGAATGATACAAAATTTCACCACTCGGAGAAACTGGACGAGGGTGAAGTAATGATCGCGCAATTTACAGAACATACTTCAGCGATGAAAATTCGAGGCAAAGCAGAGATTCAAACAGCATTTGGTATTGTTGAAAGCGATGCGAAAAAATAAAATTATAGCCCGTTTTACTATCTCTGGAAAATAAGGTGTTGAAAGTTTGATTGGGCCATGCTGTAGCATTAGGTGAAAAAAGCCCCAATTGGCCTTTTACATTGTTAAAACGAGATAAGTAATACAGTATAGCAACAGGAAATGAACTGAATGGAGAAAAGTTTATGAATGCAGCAATTTTAGAAGAACATTTATTACAATCAAAAAATAATATATTAACCAAATTGCATCATAGAACGCTCCTGCAGTATACAGGCCAGCCAATTATTTTTGATGGACAACTTCGCTATATATTATTGCCAAAATTGAACGGCGAACATTGGCCGAAAAAAATAGAACAGGCTGTAAACGCAGTTGCTATGGTTTATGCCGCATTGAATGGCCATGAACAAATCAACGAACAAGATGCTGCCACAAAAAGGCAGCAACTAACAGTTCTTGCTGGCGATTACTATAGCGGTATGTATTATGCAACACTTGCAAAAATTCCTGATATTGAGCTTGTTCGTTCATTGTCTGAGGCTGTCGCAAAGAGTAGCGAATCAAGGACTGCTTTATATGAGCCTATGAAGCGTTCGATGGATGAATGGTATAAGATTCTAGAAGTGATCGAATCAACGATTACGTGCCAGTTTTTGAAGCGTTTTAATCTAGACAGTTATATTGAAATTGTCAAAAACGGACTGGTTTTGGAACGACTTAAACGAGAATTACAGTCTTTACAAGAAAAGCATATGAAAACGCCATTCCTGAAAATACTAGAACAGCAGCAAGAGTATGCAGGCATGAACAATGAACAAATTTTAAGACGGCTAATCTCTAACCTTTCATCTAGGCTAATACGTATTATTACAGCTTCTCCGATCTTACAAGATGAAGTGAAAACATTTATGTTGCAGCATGTTGAAGTAAATGTAGAGGCACAGATTACGATGAAAGGTGTTGAGTAGAATGGCTCAATCTAAAGAAGAGCGCGTACACGCTGTTTTTGAAAATATTTCAGATAGCTATGATAAGATGAATTCTGTCATTAGTTTTCAGATGCATAAAAATTGGCGTAAAGATACAATGAAACGCATGGCCGTAAAACCAGGTTCTCATGCGCTAGACGTCTGCTGCGGCACTGCAGATTGGACAATTGCGCTTGCTGACGCAGTTGGAGAGAATGGCCATGTCACAGGGCTAGACTTCAGCCAAAATATGCTGAATGTAGGCATTGAAAAAACAAAGAATATAAAACAAATAGAGCTAATACAAGGAAATGCGATGGAACTGCCATTTGATGATAATACGTTTGATTATGTAACAATTGGCTTTGGTCTTCGCAATGTACCTGATTATATGCAAGTTTTAAAAGAAATGCACCGTGTGGTAAAACCGGGCGGCAAGGTTGTATGCCTTGAAACATCACAACCTGAAATTCCAGGTTATAGACAATTGTTCCGCTTTTATTTTCACTATATTATGCCGTTATTTGGCAAGCTTTTTGCTAAAAGTTTCAATGAATATTCTTGGTTGCAAGAATCTGCAAATGATTTCCCGGGGATGAAAGAATTGAAAAAAATGTTTGAAGCTGCGGGCTTACAAAATGTAATATACAAATCATATAGTGGCGGAGCAGCTGCTATGCATATGGGCATAAAAAAAGAAATTTAGTGTAGGGGATGTTTAGACGCGTGGAAAAGATGAAGTTAAAGCTTCTTTATGCTGATTTGCAATCAGACATAAGAGTCATCGAAAAAGAATTAGAAACAGCGTTGGATTCATCTTCACACTATTTGAAAGATGCCTCTCTCCATTTGCTGAAGGCTGGCGGAAAACGTATTCGACCTGTCTTTGTGTTGCTCGGTGCAAAATTTGGCCAATATAATATAGATGATATGAAAAACGTAGCTGTGCCACTTGAGTTAATACATATGGCATCGCTTGTACATGACGATGTCATCGATGACGCTGAGCTGCGTAGAGGCCGTCCTACTGTTAAATCCCAATGGAATAATCGTGTTGCTATGTATGCTGGTGATTTTATTTTTGCAAGGGCATTAGAATATATGACGAATATTCAAAATGAAAAGGCTCACCAAATTCTATCTAAAACGATGGTGGAAATTGTGCAAGGAGAAATCATTCAAATTGAGGATAAGATGCATTTAAACCAATCTATCCGTGATTATTTCCGTAGAATTAAACGGAAAACTGCATTGCTTATATCCTCAAGCTGTCAGCTTGGTGCTGTAGCCGCTGGAGCAGATGATAGCGTAGCACATCACTTAAAGAAGTTCGGCTACTATGTAGGCATGTCATTCCAAATCATTGATGATGTTCTGGATTTGACAGCTACAGATAAACAGTTAGGGAAACCCGCAGGCAGCGATTTACTTCAGGGGAATATCACATTGCCTGTCTTATTGGCGAAAAACGATTCAGCTATTCGGCCATATATTGAAAAAGCATTGAACGGCGATATGAAAGAAGATGAACGACAAGTTTTCTTGAAAAAAATGCGCAGCTCTAATGCAATCAACGATGCCTATCATATAAGCAACTTATATTTGCAAAAAGCTTTAAAAGAAATTGAAGAATTGCCAGCCAATTCTGTGAAAAAGTCTTTAAAAGATATTGCTTTATATATGGGGAAACGCAAATTCTAAAAATTGTTGAACATTCAAGCGTTCAATGATACTATTTTCAAGTAGGGTTTTTACCCTAGAACATCTTAAGGAGTTGTAATATTTAATGGCTATCCAAAAAACATTTTTAATGGTTAAACCTGACGGTGTAAAACGCCAACTAGTTGGTGACATCGTTGATCGATTTGAACGCAAAGGTTTCGTACTAAAAGGTGCTAAACTTATGCAAGTATCTCAAGAATTAGCTGAAAAACACTATGCTGAACATGCGGACAAGCCATTCTTTGGTGAGTTAACTGAATTCATCACATCTGGTCCTGTATTTGCAATGGTATGGGAAGGCGAAAACGTTATCTCTGTAGCTCGTCTAATGATGGGTGCTACAAACCCTGAGCAATCAGCACCTGGCACAATTCGTGGTGACTACTCAACAACTTTATCTCACAATGTGATCCACGGTTCTGATTCATTAGCTTCAGCAGAACGTGAAATCGGTCTATTCTTCACAGAAGAAGAAATTCACTAATATCAAGAAAACTGTTCACTCAAATGAACAGTTTTTTTATTTTTCTTCAAACTCTATTAATAGACCATTTCCGATTTGGAACTAATTAGGTATAATAAACCTAGGTCTAAAGAGAGGGAAGAGTATATGACGGATTATGAAGGATTTATCACAAATATTAAACGCAAAACAAACATTGATTTGGCTTTATATAAAGAAGCCCAGATGAAAAGAAGATTAACATCCCTATATGAAAAAAGAGGATTTAAAAATTTCAATGATTTTTATAAGGGAATTGAAAGAGATCAACAATTATTAAATGAATTTTTAGATCGAATGACAATAAATGTATCTGAGTTTTATCGTAACGGCAAACGGTGGGAAGTTCTCCAAAATAAGATATTTCCAAGATTGTTAAAAGAGAATAGAAAACTAAAAATATGGAGTGCAGCCTGCTCAACGGGAGAAGAACCATATACTATCGCTATGGTCTTATCAAACTATCTTCCTTTATCGCAGATTTCAATTATAGCAACTGACCTTGATGAAAATGCAATAGCAAAAGCAAAAACTGGGATATATCCAGAACGGTCGCTAGCAGAGGTACCTACAGCCATTAAAGAAAAGTATTTTGTGAAAAACGGGATGTTCTACCAAGTGAAAGATGAAATAAAACGGACAGTGACCTTCCGCAAACATAACTTGCTCAAAGATCCATATGAACAAAATTATGATTTGATTGTGTGCCGCAATGTAATGATCTATTTTACAGAAGAAGCAAAAGATCAAATATACCTAAATTTTAGTAAAGCGCTTCGACCAGGTGGAGTATTATTTGTTGGTAGTACAGAGCAAATCTTTAATCCATCTAAATATTCGTTTGATATTGAAGATACATTTTTTTATAGCAAGGCATAAGTTGAAGGCGCTTTCGTTTTATACGGAAGGCGCTCTTTTTATTAATCACAAATTTATCCGTCTGTTCATGCTTTTTTGAGTTAAAATATGTTATAGTGAAAAACATACACTTTAACGAGTTGAAGGGGGAAAGTATATGCGTTATTTAACAGCAGGAGAGTCGCATGGACCACAATTAACTACTATTATCGAAGGAATACCAGCCCAATTAGAGCTAACAACAGAACAGATTAATAAAGAACTTAAACGTCGACAAGGTGGCCATGGAAGAGGGCGCCGCATGCAAATAGAAACAGATACTGTAGAGATTGCTTCAGGTGTTCGACATGGTAAGACGTTAGGGTCGCCGATTGCGCTAATTGTCAAAAATGATGATTGGAAACACTGGACAAAAATTATGGGTGCGGACCCTTTGCCAGAAGATATAAACCCAGATGAGATTAAAAGAAAAATTACGAGACCACGCCCAGGACATGCAGATTTAGTAGGCGGCATTAAATACGGACATAGAGACTTAAGAAATGTATTAGAACGCTCATCGGCAAGAGAAACGACTGTGCGTGTAGCAGTTGGCGCTGTAGCAAAAGTTTTACTAAATGAATTAGGCATCCATATTGTATCGCATGTAACAGAAATCGGTGGTGTCATTGCAAATCCTGAAACGACGATGAATAAAACAGTTCATGAAATTCGTCAAATCATTGAAAATGATCCATGTTATTGTGTAGATCATGATGCTTCTATTAAGATGGTAGAAGCAATTGACGCAGCTAAAAAAGCGGGAGATTCGATTGGCGGCGTTGTAGAAGTTATAGTAGAAGGTGTACCAGCTGGAATCGGTTCGTATGTCCATTATGACCGTAAATTGGATGGTAAATTAGCTGCGGCTATGATGAGCATCAATGCCTTTAAAGGAGTGGAATTTGGTCTTGGTTTTGAAATGGCTCATTTAAAAGGGAGCGAAGTGCATGATGAAATTCTCTGGAGTCCTGAAGAGGGATACACAAGGAGAACCAATCACTTAGGTGGTCTAGAAGGTGGTATGTCTACTGGGATGCCAATCGTCGTTCGAGGAGTAATGAAGCCTATTCCGACATTATATAAACCCCTTCAAAGTGTTGATATTGATACTAAGGAAGCTTTTAAGGCAAGTGTCGAGCGTTCCGATAGTTGTGCTGTACCTGCTGCTTCAGTTGTGGCAGAACATGTTGTAGCTTTCGAAATAGCAAAAGCTATCGTTGAACATTTCCATAGCGACCAGCTTGGCCAATTAAAAGACCAAATAAATGAGATGAGAAAAATAATGAAGGAGTTTTAGTGATGAAAATTCCAATTCATACTCCCTCCCGTAGCTATAATGTGTATATAGGTCAGGGAGACCTTGAAGAAGCTATAAAAACGTATCAACAATTCATCGTAGAAAGGGACAAGGTAATTGTATTTACGGACGAAAATGTTTGGCGAATATATAAAGACGCATTTACAAAAAGTTTCCCTTTTCCATTCTCTGTATTTGTTTTGCCAGGCGGAGAAGCATGCAAAACATTTGAGCAATACTTAGCCGCACAGACATTTTTGTTAGAACAAAAGTGTACACGTAAATCAATGCTGTTTGCTTTTGGTGGAGGAGCAGTTGGCGATCTTACAGGCTTTGTTGCTTCCACTTTTATGAGAGGAATTCCGATCATTCAATTGCCTACGACCATTCTTGCCCACGATAGCGCAGTAGGAGGAAAGACTGCGATAAATCATGCTTTAGGCAAAAATATGATAGGAACCTTTTATCAACCAGAAGGTGTCATATTCGATATTGAATTTTTAAAAAGCTTGCCAGCACAAGAGGTAAGATCAGGAATGGCTGAAGTAGTAAAACATGCACTTATTTCTGACATGGTCTGGTTACAGGAATTAATGGAGCTTCCGCCAATGTTCAATCTAGATGAAGAGAAAACGATGGGCTATTTAGAACAGGGGATTCGTGTAAAGGCAAATATAGTAGCCCAAGATGAAGAAGAACATGGCGTACGAAAATTTTTAAACTTTGGCCATACATACGGCCACGCACTAGAAGCAGCATTTGGCTTTGGGAAATTAACGCACGGCGAAGCGGTGATGATCGGTATGGTATATGCTTTATTGCTAAGCGAAAAGTATGGTCAAATATCACGCTCATTTACGAAAGAATTTCTTTTGTTTGCTATACGTAATAAATATCCTGTAGAATCTGTTGCTAATTTTAGTTTTGATGAATTATTTGAGTTTATGCAAAAGGATAAAAAAGCTGAAGATGGTGAACTGCAGTTTGTACTTTTAAAGGATATCGGTAAACCATTCACTCAGCGAATATCCCGTAGTGAGTGTCAAGAAACAGATCTTCTTTTAAGAGAATTAATAGAGGGGGTATCATATGATTAGAGGAATACGAGGCGCCAGTACAATCGCTTATGATAATCCAGCATTAGTAATGCAGGAAACAAAGAATTTAATGGAGCGAATAATAAAGGATAATGAGGTGCTTCCGGAGAATGTTGCATCAGTGATTATTTCTACAACTGCAGATATCGTTTCAGCTTTTCCTGCTAAAGCTGTACGGTCACTTCCGAAATGGGAGTATGTTCCCGTTATGTGTACACATGAGATGAATGTGCCAAACGGGCTTCCCTTATGTATTCGAGTACTAGTACATGTGAATACAACTGTCCCACAAAATGAAATTAAGCACATCTATCTGAATGAGGCTGTAAAATTAAGACCAGATTTGACAAAATAATAGATATAGAAGGAGAGAGTGCAATGAAATGGAAGAAAGAAATTGAGGGGCTAAAAGCATATCAGCCAGGAAAGTCGATTGAAGCAGTTCAGAAAGAATTCGGACTAAGCACTATTCATAAGCTTGCTTCAAATGAAAATCCATATGGCTGTTCGCCCAAGGTGCAAGAATTCTTAGCAAAAGAAGCATTCAACTTTGCTTTATATCCAGATGGAGCAGCAACTGATATGCGGTCAACCATCTCAGAGCATTTAGGTGTTAGTGGTCGAAAGCTTATTTTTGGCAATGGGTCTGACGAATTAATTAGCATTATATCAAGATCGCTTCTTCGTCCAGGGGTTAATACAGTAATGGCAAAGCCGACTTTTTCACAGTACGCATTAAATGCAAGAATTGAAGGAGCAGAAGTACGCGAGGTTCCTTTGAAAGACGGTACTCATGACTTAGTAGAGATGTTTGAACAGATAGATCATGAGACAGCAGTCGTATGGCTATGCAGTCCAAACAATCCAACAGGGGTTGTGATTGATGACAGTGCCCTTACAGCATTTCTTGACAAGGTTCCTCAGGATGTATTAGTGGTCCTAGACGAAGCTTATTTTGAATATATAACAAACCCTACATACAGAAATACGCTTTCGTATATAGATGAATATCCTAATCTACTTATCCTACGTACATTTTCTAAAGCTTATGGATTAGCCTCTTTCCGAGTTGGCTATGGAATGGCTTCAGAACCGATTATTGCTAAATTGGAACCTGTTAGAGGACCATTTAACACTACCGTATTAAGTCAAGCCGTAGTAAGTGTAGCAGTTGAGGATCAATCCTTCATTGATATGTGCAGAAGTGAAAATGAAAAGGGTAAACAGCTAATAGAGAAATTCTGTACGGCGCATAATCTTCATTTTTATCCTTCAGATACTAACTTTATTTTAATGGAAGTGAAGACTGACAGTGATATAGTCTTCCAAAGACTAATGGAAAAAGGGTATATTGTAAGAAGCGGCAATGTACTTGGCGTACCAGGGTATGTACGGGTGACGATTGGTACGCAAGAACAGAATGAAGGCTTCTTGAGACAGTTAACAGATGTCCTTAAAGACCAAGGCGTTGCTATATGAAGAAAACTATTCTCATTGTCGGTTTAGGATTAATTGGCGGTTCCGTTGCGGTTTCATTACGGAAGTCCCCTAATCTACATGTGATTGGCTATGATATAAACGAAAAGAATACTGATGCCGCCTTAGAATTAAATATTATCCAGGAAGGAACATTGGATCCTAAAAGTACATCAGAAAGAGCTGACATAATACTATTTGCAACACCTGTAAATGCTACGTTAAACTGGCTAGACCTAATAAAGGACTGGCCACTAAAGAAAGATGTAATTATTACGGATACAGGTAGCACAAAAACATTAATTATGGAAAAAGCGTGTGAACTAAGGAAATTAGGAATAACTTTTATTGGCGGGCATCCGATGGCGGGCTCGCATAAAAGTGGCATCTCAGCTGCAAAGCCATATTTATTTGAAAACGCCTATTATTTGCTGACCCCTCTAGAAAGTGAAGAGGAAGCAACAATACAAAGGTTAAAAGAAATACTTTCTTATACAAAGGCCAAGCTCTTAACTGTATCAGCAGCATCTCACGATCAAATGACAGCTGTAGTGAGCCATTTCCCTCATATTGTGGCAGCTTCATTAGTGAATCAATTAAAAGAAGAAAGCACGCAAAACCAAACTACAAAAATGTTAGCGGCTGGAGGATTCAGAGACCTCACAAGGATTGCCTCTTCAAACCCGAAGTTATGGCGTGATATCACAATGCAAAATCGAATTCAGATACTTGCTCAATTGACTAGTTGGCAAAAGGAAATGGCTAAAGTAAAAGAGGTTCTTGAAACGGGCAACGCGGATGAAATTGAAATGTTTTTTTTCGATGCAAAAGAATATAGAGATCAGCTTCCGAGTACAAAAGGGGCTTTATTTTCTACATATGATTTATCAATTGATGTCCCTGATTACCCAGGTAGCATTGCAGAAATTACTGCTTATTTTGCAGAAGAACAGATCAGCATTACAAATATTCGTATTATAGAAACACGAGAAGACGTATATGGTATCCTTGTGGTTAGTTTTCAAAACGAAGAAGATCGCGGAAAAGCAGCAAGTTGTATTAAGCGCCGTACCCAGTACGATGTTTATATAAGATAAAGAGGCAGGTGTTTTGATTATGAATCAAATGAATTTAGACTATCATAAACCAAGCTTGCATGGAGAATTGAGTATACCGGGGGATAAATCGGTCTCACATCGAGCGATTATGTTCGGTAGTATGGCGAAAGGACGCACGACAGTTAGCGGATTTTTGCTAGGCAATGATTGTTTGAGCACTATCGATTGTTTTCGAAAACTCGGTGTTAAGATAGAAGTAGAAGGCACGAATGTTGTGATTGAAAGCAAGGGGATGGCCGATTGGGTAGAACCGACAGACATCCTGGATACAGGCAACTCAGGGACGACAACCCGTTTGATGTTAGGGATATTAGCTGGTTCCAAATTACACACTGTCTTGAATGGCGATGCTTCTATTGGGAAGAGGCCAATGAGACGAGTGATAGATCCTTTACGCTTGATGGGAGCGCAAATTAATGGCAGAGAGAATGGCCAGTATACTCCGCTAGCAATCAAGGGTAATCCATTGCAAGCAATTGAATATACAATGCCAGTCGCTAGCGCTCAAGTGAAATCTGCTATTTTGCTTGCAGCAATGCATGCACGCGGAACAACTACCATTTATGAGAAGGGTTTAACCCGTGATCATACAGAGAGAATGCTAAGACAGTTTGGCGCAGAAATTATAGCTGAAAATGGAACAATTTCATATAAAGGCGGCCAAGACCTCATCCCAGCTCATGTTGAAGTGCCCGGTGACATCTCATCAGCCGCCTTCTTTTTAGTAGCAGGAGCACTTGCAAAAAATAGCAAAGTTATACTTCATAATGTTGGGCTAAACCCGACGCGGGCAGGCATTCTCACTGTGCTGCAAGAAATGGGTGCAGATATCGAGGTTTCCAACGTGGATGACCATGCTTATGAGCCTAGAGGAACAATTACAATTAGCACATCTACTTTAAATGGCATAACGATTAGCGGGGACTTAATTCCATTATTAATTGATGAAATTCCAATTATTGCTCTTTTAGCTACACAAGCGCAAGGAAAGACGATTATTCGGGATGCAGCAGAACTAAGAGTCAAAGAAACAGACAGAATTGCTGCTGTTGTATCTGAATTAAAAAAACTTGGAGCAGATATAGAAGCTACAGAAGATGGCATGATTATCCAAGGAGGAAAACCACTCCATGGCGCATCGCTTCAAACATATGGGGACCATCGTATAGGCATGATGGGTGCAATCGCAGCATTGATAACTGAAGGAGCTATTCAGTTAGATGATAGCGACTGCATTGCAGTGTCCTATCCGAACTTCTTCGAAGATTTAGAGACTATTTTACAATCACGATAATTAATACGAAAAATGTTTTTTTCTTGTACCAAAAGAGACACTCATGTAGCATTAGAATGAATCCTTATTTATTTGTAGAAACTAAGTTATATATCAGGATTTAAAAATTAATGTTAAAACAGGTGACAATATGGATATTGAAAAAAAAATGATAGATGCGATTCAGCAAGGGGATTTAAAAGAAATTCAAGATTTGCTTGGAGACGTATTATTAAAAGTTAATCCCGATATGCAATATGAGATTGCAGGTCTACTGATTAATTTCGGATTTTTAGATGAAGCAGATGAACTATTGGAACATTTACAATATGTTTTCCCAGATGAGGTTCAGCTTAAGATTGATAGGGCCACTCTTTTAATGGAGCGTGGCGAAGAAGATCAGGCACTTGAATACCTAATGTCTATCGGTAAAGAAGAACCAGAATATCCACAGGTCCTACTTGCATTAGCCGATTATTATCAAATGCAAGGCTTATATGAAGTTGCAGAGCAACGTATGAATGAAGCATTGGAAATATTGCCGGATGAGCCACTTCTCCAATTTGCGAAAGCTGAGCTTTTAATGGAAATAGGACGCTTCAGTGAAGCAGCTAGGCTTTATCATTCAATAAACAAAGATACAGAAGAAATTGCTGGTGTGAGATTGGTTGAACGATTAGCTGAAGTATATAGAGCTGGCGGTGCATTTGAAGAGGCATATGAATTTTATACGCAAGCACTAGAAAATCAAACTTCTCCAGATTTATTATTTGGCGCTGCGTATTCTGCTTTTCAATGTCAAATGTATGAAACTGCTATTCGCTATGCAGAAGATTTAAAAACACTGGATCCAGACTATTTTTCCGCATACTTATTGCTTGCTCAAAGTCATGCTATGTTAGAAGACAACAAAAAAGCTTTAGAAGTAATAAAAGAGGGAATAATGCGTGATGAATATGATAAAGAACTATATTTGTTCGCAGGCAAAATGTCATTGAAAAATAATTTACCAAATGAGGCCGAGCAATATTTGCGCCAAGCGATTGCATTAGATAGTGAGTATATGGAAGCTATCCTTACACTCGTATCCATACTTTCCAACGAAGAAAGAGATGAAGAGGTAGTCGAATTAATTGAACAGCTTGAAAAAGATGATTTTGATTGGTCGTCGCTGTCTGCGTTTGCCGCTCTCTCATATGATCGATTAGAAAACTTCAAACGTGCATACGAATTTTATAAGTTAGCATATACTGAACACAAGGAAGATCCACTGTTCCTCGAAAAATACGTTTATTTCCTAATTGAAGATGGTAAGCGTATGGAAGCACAGCAAGTCGCTCGGCAGTTGGTAGCATTACAGCCAGATGAACCGGCTTGGCAAGATCTTTTACAAACTTTTGAATGAGAGGAGACCCATGCAAAATGACGGCATCCGTTTCTGTCTTGGACAAAAAAGAATTTGTTCGTTGGTTTTTAAAAAAATACCAAATGAAACGACGTGAATGTGTATGGATTTTAAACTATCTGCTGGGCCATGATGAATTATTAGAACGCATTCATTTTGTAGAAGAAGCACATTACTGTCCAAGAGCAATGGTAATGTCTACAACTGATTCCTCAGGTATCCCATTCCGATTTTACCGTGAGAACATCATGACTGCAGACGCAGAAAAATCCTTTCACGATTTACGGCTTCACCCAAACGAAGAAATGTACATTCAATTAAACTTCCCTAAAGTTCCGCCGAGCCGCGAATACTTAACAGTACTAGAGGAAAATCCTTTTATGCCAAATTATTTGCAAATCAGCGAGTCGGATCGGCAGTTGGCGGAGGAAATTTTGCAAGATAGTATGAAAACTTTTCAAGAGGAAGCTGTTCTAAAACAAATTGATGAAGCACTAGACCAGAACGACAAAGAGAAGTTTTATAAGTTATCTGCACTATTAAATATAATAAAAAATGAAGAAAAATAAAAACTTCATCCTTTTTGGATGAAGTTTTATCTTGAGGAGGAGTTAGTATGTTTTGGACAAGCAAGGATATAGATGAATTTTTAAAGAATAAACAATTTATAGATACAGCAATCGTTCCATTAGTTTTGTTAGAAGGAACAGAAATAGGTATAAAACAGAGTGCATCTGGGGCAGAATTCTTAATGTCGTTAACAAATTTTCTGGAACAGCAATTTAAAGGAAGGGTTGTATTAACTTCACCTGTTACATATACCAAATCTTTAAACAGAAAAGAATTGATAGCGGCTATGCATGACGAGTTAATAGCGAGCGGTTTTACATATGTTTTCTTCATTACAAGTGATCATGAATGGACACAATTAGCGCCGGAGAAGGATGTTTTGTGGTTGCCGTCCATACCTTTAAGCGATATGGATCAAAAAGTTAGACAACAAGTGCTTAGCGACCAATTACGACAAGTTATTCCAATGTTATCGGCTAAATGGTCAAATCAATAAAATTGTATACTAAATGCTAATAGCCTAAACTGCTGTTTTATAACAGGATTATGAAGGACTGTCAGATTAAGAGCGATAGTATGCAGGAAGGTTATCAACAATTGGAACTTTCACTTTTTTCGATAAATGTTCACAAAACTGTCTAAAACAATTGAAAGCGTTATTGACCTAACATTTTACTTGATATATCATAGATATGTCCTAGTATTACTATTTTGTATAAGTTTGTCCATTGGACTGACCTGAAGTTAGAGGGGGGAAAAGGATGAGTAACAATCGTGTCACAAGACGTCAATTTTTGAACTATACACTAACAGGTGTTGGTGGTTTTATGGCAGCAGGTATGCTTATGCCAATGGCTCGCTTTGCAATCGACCCAGTTCTAGAAAAGAAAGCTGGCGGAGATTTTGTAATGACTGATAAAAAAGCATCAGAGCTATCAGAAACTCCTGTAAAAGTTGATTTTAAGTTCGAGCAAGTTGACGCTTGGTACAAATCTGATGTTACAGATACAGCGTGGGTTTATAAAGATGGCGATAAAATTATCGCACTTTCACCTGTATGTAAACACTTAGGTTGTACTGTCAACTGGAACGGCAGCCCAGAATTTAAAAACCAATTCTACTGCCCATGCCACGGAGGTCGTTACGAGAAAAACGGTAAAAATATTCCGGGTACACCGCCACTTGGTCCGTTAGACGAATTTGAAGTAAAAGTAAAAGACGGTCTAGTAATGATCGGAAAAACAAGAGCAAACACATTAGTATAATTGTAAGGGGGTACGACGTCAGTGCTTAATAAAATCTATGATTGGGTCGATGAACGCCTAGATATTACACCGATTTGGCGTGATATTGCCGACCATGAAGTTCCAGAGCACGTAAACCCTGCACATCATTTCTCTGCATTCGTATATTGTTTCGGGGGGTTAACGTTCTTCGTTACTGTTATTCAAATCTTATCAGGTATGTTCTTAACAATGTACTATGTACCGGATATTGAAAATGCTTGGAAATCAGTTTACTATCTCCAAAATGAGGTAGCATTCGGTGAAATCGTGCGTGGTATGCACCACTGGGGCGCTTCTCTCGTAATAGTTATGATGTTCCTTCATACATTACGGGTATTCTTCACAGGTTCATATAAAAAACCTCGTGAATTGAACTGGATCGTTGGGGTTCTAATCTTCTGTGTAATGTTAGGCCTTGGCTTTACAGGTTACCTGCTTCCTTGGGATATGAAAGCATTATTTGCTACTAAAGTAGGTATTCAAATTGCAGCATCAGTACCGTTTATTGGTGAACTTATAAAAATCTTATTAGCTGGTGATGCAACAATCATCGGTGCTCAAACACTAACTAGATTCTTTGCGATTCATGTATTCTTCTTGCCAGCAGGCTTACTTGCACTGCTCGCAGCTCACTTTATCATGATTCGTAGACAAGGGATATCTGGCCCATTGTAAGATTTACAATGCCATTAATATTTCCTTAAGGAGGGGACAAAATGCATAAAGGAAAAGGAATGAAATTCGTAGGGGATTCGCGTGTTCAAGAAAAGAACAATAAAAGCGTTTACCCACCCGATTATTCCGAATATCCTGGCAAAACAGAACCGTTCTGGCCTGACTTCTTATTAAAAGAGTGGATGGTTGGTGCTGTATTCTTAGTTGGGTATTTAATCTTGACTGTTGCCCATCCGTCGCCACTAGAAGGACAAGCGGATCCAACAAACACAGGTTACATTCCAATGCCAGACTGGTATTTCTTATTCTTATACCAATTACTTAAATATGAATATGCTTCAGGCCCTTATAATACAATTGGTGCAATTGTAGTGCCTGCTATCGCAATTGGTGCTTTAATGTTAGCTCCATTCTTAGATAGAGGTCCTGAACGCAAACCGCTTAAACGCCCACTTCCAGTAGCATTTATGCTATTAGCGCTAGCTTCTATGGTTTACCTAACTTGGGAATCTGTTGTAAACCATGACTGGGCTGCTGCTAAGAAGCAAGGTCAAATTGTGAAAGAAGTTGAAATTGACCAAGAAGACCCTGGCTATAAAGTATATGCAAAACAATCTTGTATTAACTGCCATGGTGATAAACTTCAAGGTGGAGCAGGTCCAAACCTGACAAATACTGGTTTATCTCCTGATGAGATTGCAAAAATCGCTCATGAAGGTAAAGGCGGTATGCCACCTGGACAATATAAAGGTTCAGATGAAGATTTACAGAAATTAGCTAAATTCATTTCTGAATTAAAAGCTGAATAATATGGAGAGAAGAGTCAGGAAACTGGCTCTTTTTTTCTACAGTA
Organism: Rummeliibacillus stabekisii; assembly: GCF_007988965.1. Classification (GTDB taxonomy): domain Bacteria; phylum Bacillota; class Bacilli; order Bacillales_A; family Planococcaceae; genus Rummeliibacillus; species Rummeliibacillus stabekisii. Next base: position 570,626 of record NZ_BJVD01000001.1, on the reverse strand, counting down.
AATAAGAATCTGTTATGACAACAATTAAGGAAAATCAGAAAGCAATACATATACAGTAATATTACATACAAAATAAAGAATGAAGGAAATAACCAGGAGGACAACATGAAGTTTAGTTTTATTATATGGCAGTATTTAACACACAAAGCCTTTTTATGGATACTATTGGTTGTGAACGTTTTGGGAACAATTGGCGGATATATTTGGTATGGTAGTCAATTGGCTGATACAAAGCCGATATTTAGAATTTTTGTGCCTGATAGCCCTACTGCAACATTGTTTTTCTCTATAGCCATTATATTCTGGTTATTCGGGAAACACTTTCGTTTAATAGAGGCTTTGGCATTGATTACATTGGTAAAATACGGACTTTGGGCTGTAGTAATGAACCTGTTGGCATTACAACAATTAGGATCAATCGGCTACGATGGCTGGATGCTTGTGATTTCTCATTTTGCTATGGCAGTACAAGGTGTTCTGTATATCCCGAAATATAAGTTTCGTTTAATCCATGTAGCTATTGCGGGAGCTTGGACATTGCATGATGTCATCATTGACTATGTGTTTGGCCAAATGCCTATTTATAGTATGCTATCTGATTATATTGCACAGATTGGCTACTTTACTTTTTGGTTATCCATTTTATGTATTGCGCTTGCATATTGGTCCATGAAAAAAAGGTTTTTATTTGATAGTAAAATCGACAACCATTAAAATAGTATTAAGTAAGTATTAGGAGGATGGTTTATTTGTCAATAGCGATGTATATCGTTTATTTTCTTGTACTAATGTTACTGCCGCTTTATGCGCAGAGAAAAGTAATGAAAACCTACCGGCGTTATTCTGAAGTACGCTCTACTTCTGGCATGACAGGTGCAGAAGTAGCAAGAACTATATTGGATAACAATGGATTGAGCAATGTTCGTGTAGTAAGAACAGAAGGTGTCCTATCAGACCACTATGATCCTACGAGCAAAACAGTAGCTCTTTCAGCAGATAACTATGATTATGCATCAGTCGCAGGTACGGCTGTAGCTGCTCATGAATGCGGCCATGCAATTCAACATAAAGAAGCATATGCTTTCTTGACGCTACGTTCTAAATTGGTTCCTGCAGCTAATATTTCATCCAATGTTTCATGGATTTTCATTATGATTGGTATGTTTAGTACCGCGATGCATCAATTAATGTTAGTCGGCATCGTATTATTAGCAGTTGGTGTGCTTTTCCAAATTGTAACGTTGCCAGTAGAGTTTGATGCTTCAAGACGAGCAATGCATCAAGTAGTGGACTTAGGGATTATAAGAAATGAAGAAGAACCTCATGCGCGCAAGGTTTTAAGTGCTGCAGCATTAACCTACGTAGCAGCAGCTGCTACAGCTGTTATGGAGTTACTACGTTTGTTGCTCATTTATACAGGTATGGGCAATAATAATGATGATTAATTCGAAGATCGAGTAAAAAAAGCGAAGGGCCATTTTAGGCCCTTCGCTTTTTTTATATGCATGTAATTGTGTTATTCAAGCGGATTTTTTTGATTATCGAGTGTAAAACCTTCACCACTTACATCATGAACCTCAGAAACTGATACAAATGCATGCGGATCTACTGATAGTACAATGCTTTTTAGCCTAAACATTTCATTTCTTGCCACTACACAATAGAGAACTTCTCGGTCTTCTTTTGTATAATAACCATAACCTTTTAGGAAAGTAACACCACGATCCATTTGTTTAGTAATCTTTGCTGCAATTTCATCACTATTTTTAGAAATAATGAATGCACCTTTCGCAGCGTATGCACCTTCTTGTACAAAATCGATTACTTGTGCGGTGATAAACACACAGACTAGCGTATACATAACAGACCGTGCATCCAAGTATGTTAACCAAGATAAAATAATGACGATAGCGTCAAACATAAACATAGTTTTACCCATCGGCCATCCGAAAAACTTATTTGCAAGCCTTGCAATAATATCAACTCCACCAGTTGTACCTCCGACACGGAAAATGATGCCGAGACCAGCGCCTAGGAATACGCCGGCGAATAGCGCCACTAAAAACATATCATCGTGCAAGTCGATAGGGAATTGATAAATTTGGAAAACTTTTAAAAATACTGATACCGAAACAGTTCCGATAATTGTATAAACAAAAGTTTTTTTGCCAAGGATTCTCCATCCTATGACAAACATGGGGATATTTAAAACTAAATTGAGTATTGCTGGATCCCATCCTAATACATTATAAAGAATTAACGTTATACCATTAAAACCGCCCTCACCTAAATGGTTTTGTATATTAAAGTGGACAAAACCGAAACTGAATAATGCTGCGCCTAAAATAATAAATAATGTATTTTTAACTTTAATTTTTGGCATAAGCTTCACCTCATCTTTTTGTTATAGAATATAATAGCTTTAAATGTACAAAAATAATTGTCCTTTATCGTAATTAAGGCAAATAGATGTTACATTATTAGTAGAAATACCTAAAAATCAACACAAGAATATATTATCATGTATTTCCAAGGTTTTTTCAACTAGAAGCCTACAATAGATAAAATATATGGTAGAAATGAGAAAGGACGATGAAAATGGTAATCCGAGTTGCAATTGCAGGCCCCCGAGGCAAAATGGGTCAAAATGCAGTACATACTGTAATGAGAGATGATAAGATGGAATTAGTAGCTGTGTTTGATTATAAAAATATTGCTCCCAATTTAGCACAGTATCAGGAATTTGACGCCACTTATAGTGTTCCTGTCTTTTCATCAATACAAACATTATTTGAAACGGTACAAGCAGATGTTTTCGTTGATTTGACTGTACCAGAAGCAGGATTTATACATACCAAGGCAGCACTTTTTGCTGGTGTGCGGCCTGTTGTTGGCACAACTGGATTTACGGAGAGCCAATTACAAGAATTAAGGTATTTATCAGAAAGTGCAGGCATTGGTTGCATTATTGCTCCAAACTTTTCTATTGGGGCAGTTTTAATGATGAAGTTTGCTCAGATGGCTGCGTCCTATTTTCCTGATACAGAAATTATTGAAATGCACCATGATGGTAAATTGGATGCGCCATCAGGGACAGCCCTAAAAACCGCACAGATGATTAAAGAAAATCGTATGGCGCGCCGTCAAGGAGCTGAGGCTGAGCGTGAAACATTAGAAGGAGCTCGCGGAGCCGATTTTGATGGCATGCGTATACATAGTGTGCGGCTGCCTGGATTAGTTGCCCATCAGCAAGTATTATTCGGTGGCACAGGGGAATTGTTAACCATAAGACATGATTCGTTTGACCGCAATTCCTTTATGACAGGCTTAACCTTATCAATTGAAAAAGTACTGGAATTGAACCAGTTTGTATATGGACTTGAAAATATTCTATAAAAGGGGTGTGGCAATTGAAAATAGCTTTAATTGCACATGATAAGAAAAAGGAAGATATCATACAATTTGCGACAGCTTATCGTCCTATATTGCAACAACATGAGTTGTTTGCAACAGGTACAACGGGTAAACGTATTATGGAAGCGACAGGGCTCAACATTACCCGATTTCGTTCAGGTCCTTTAGGTGGAGATCAACAAATCGGAGCAATGGTCGCTAACAATGAAATGGATATGATAATCTTCCTTCGCGATCCGCTAACTGCACAGCCGCATGAGCCTGATGTTTCTGCCTTAATGAGGTTAAGTGATGTGTATCAGGTCCCCTTAGCGACCAACATGGGGACAGCAGAAGTATTAATTAAAGGACTTCAAGAAGGATTTATGGATTGGCGTTTAATACAACATCAAGAAGATTAGAAAGGTTGTGGTCGGATGAAAAAATTAAAAATCGGAATCACATGTTATCCGACTGTTGGAGGTTCTGGTGTTATGGCAACAGAACTCGGAAAAATGCTAGCTGAAAGAGGCCATGAAATACATTTCATTACTTCAAGCATGCCATTTAGATTAAATAAAATGTATTCAAATATTTTTTACCATGAAGTACAAGTCAGCAATTATCCTGTATTTCAATATCCCCCATATGAAATTGCTTTAGCGAGCAAGATGGCAGATGTTATTCAAAGTGAGGGACTTGACTTGCTTCATGTTCACTATGCTATCCCACATGCAGTATGTGCGGCTTTAGCAAGGGATATGGCTGGAGAAAATGTAGGAATCGTCACAACTTTACATGGTACAGACGTTACCGTGTTGGGATATGACACAGCATTAACAAGTGCTATTAAATACGGCATAGAAAAATCGGATATTGTCACGGCTGTATCCAATTCTTTAAAGCAACAGACATATGAATTAATTGATACGACTAAACCGATTGAGACCATCTATAATTTTGTAGATGAACGAGAATATAAACCACAAGACTGCACAGTCCTCAAAAAAGAGTTTGGTATTCAGGAAGATGAGAAAGTGCTGATTCATGTTTCGAATTTCCGGAAAGTCAAACATGTGCCGGACGTTATTCAAACATTTTTAAAAGTAAGAGAAAAAATGCCAGCAAAATTGTTATTGGTAGGCGATGGGCCTGAGAAGAGCAAGATTATGCATGAGATCAAAAAGGGACCATTCGCGGACGATATCCTCTTTTTAGGAAAGCAAGAAAACCTATCAGAGCTTTATGCTATAAGTGATTTAAAATTGCTTATGTCTGAGAAAGAAGCATTTGGTCTTGTTCTGTTGGAAGCGATGGCTTGTGGCGTGCCAGGCATAGGAACGAATATTGGTGGTATACCAGAAGTCATTTCACATGGCGAAAATGGGTATATAGTTGATTTAGCAGATGTAGAAAAAGCTGCAGAATATGCAGCTCAATTGTTGCAAGATGAAGAAAAACACCGTCATTTCAAAGAAAATGCGATTGCAACAGCCCAGCAAAATTTCCATTCTACTCATATTGTGGAACAATATGAAGCGCTTTATGAAAAGGTGGCAAAGAAAAATGTATGAGCAGAAATCCTGGAAAGCAGCCTTTAATGTAATGGAAACATTAATTAACCATGGCTATGAAGCTGTCATTGTAGGTGGTGCTGTAAGGGATTTACTGCGAGGGCATTTGGTACATGATGTAGATGTTGCAACAAATGCACACCCTGAAGAAGTGAAGGCACTTTTTTCGAATACAGCAGATGTTGGGATTGCGCATGGTACCGTGCTAGTCATTCATAAGCTCAGCCCTATTGAAGTAACGACTTATCGTACTGAAGGGAAGTATCAGGATCACAGACGACCAGATGAAGTAAAGTTTGTCTCATCCCTCTCTGAAGATTTGAAAAGACGCGATTTTACTATTAATGCAATGGCTTTAACCATCCATGAAGAAATCATTGATTTATATGGTGGCAAGGAAGATATGGAACGACGTATCATCCGAGCGGTGGGCGAACCAACAAAGCGGTTTAAGGAAGATGCTTTAAGAATGCTCCGTGCCATACGGTTTAGTGCACAATTAGGGTTCCAGATTGAAATCAATACGTTGGAGGCTATTAAACAGCAGGCGGAAGACATATGCTTTATTGCCAAGGAACGTTTAAAACAAGAGTTCGATAAAATCTTTATAAGCCGCTATCCGAAAAATGCATTTCTTCATATTTCAAATAGCAGTCTGTCACAATTTCTGCCTGGGGATTATAGCCATTATGAGGCTTGGGAATGCTTTAAGCCTAACGGAAAATCTGTAAAAGGGTGGGCATTTTTAACTCTCTTACAACCTAATCACGATGCTTCAATATTGTCGCAATTGAAATGTTCGAATAGTGAAAAGAAATATGTTAAAGCAGTAGTTGAAGCATTTCAATTGCTAATTGATGGTGGATGGACTAAAAGGGATTACTTTGACTATGATGTAGATATTTTAGAAACGGCATATGAGTTTGCTTGCCAATTAAACAAGAATGTAAAGGCTCCTGCATCTCAGTATGACATAGTCCAGATCAAAAGTAGCTTAGCGATTCAGTCCCAACAAGAATTGGCAGTGAGTGGACAAGACCTAATAAAGTGGAGCGGTCAAAGAGGTGGGCCTTGGCTAAAAGAAATGCTGAATAGGATTTTAAATGAAATTCTTGAAAATCGGCTGTCTAACAGTACTGAACAGATAAAGGAATGGTTTTTGCGTGAACACACCCATTAAATATGAAATTGTAAAGCGTTTATTAGCTGCAAAAGATAAGCCCATTTCCGGCCAGCAATTGGCAGATGAGCTCCAAATTTCACGTACAGCGGTATGGAAGTATATGAAACAGTTAGAAGAAGAGGGCTATGAGTTTGAAGCAACACGTAAAAAAGGCTATCTATTGCAGAAAAGCCCGGATACCCTTGACCCATCAAAAATAAAAGCACTTTTGGAAACAAAGCGCTTTGGCAGAGAAATTATTTATGAAGAATCGCTGACATCTACGCAAACAATTGCTCATCAGTTAGCACAAGAGGGAGCCCTTGATGGGACATTAGTAATTTGTGAAGAACAGACTGAAGGTAGAGGCAGGCTCATGCGTGAGTGGAAGTCTCAAAAAGGAAAAGGAATCTGGATGAGCATTATTATGCGGCCAGATGTGGCACCTTATCAAGCACCACAATTTACATTGGTGGCTGCAGTCGCTCTTACATATGCTATTTTTGATGTAACAGGCGTTAGCCCTGCTATAAAATGGCCGAATGATTTGCTGATTAATGGCATGAAATGTACAGGGATATTGACTGAAATGCAAGCAGATCCCGATAGAGTTAATGCGATTATTATGGGGATCGGCATAAATGTTAATCACCAGCAAGAAGATTTTGGTGAAGAGATTGCGTCGATTGCTACGTCTTTACGTATATCACTTGGTAAAGAAATTGATCGGGCGGCGCTTGTAGCAAAAATTCTTTATTATATGGAAGCGTTCAGTAAGCAATATGTAGCTGAAGGTTTTGAGAAAATAAAAACATTGTGGGAAAAGAATTCTTGCACAATCGGCAATCGAATTAAAGCAACAACTCTCCGTGAAACATTTATAGGCAAGGCTGTCGGTATAACAAAAGATGGTGTCCTGCAATTGCTGTTAGATGATGGAACTATAAAAGAAATTATCTCAGCTGACATTGAATTAGAAAAATAAATATTGGCAATTGTTATAGAACTTGTTATAGTGAGTCTAGGACAGTATCCAACTCGGAACTGTACCTCCAAAACGACACTATTACAATAATTGATCTGCCTTGATCGACTAGACAGGGACGGAAGAAAACGATTGCTTTACGAAAATTCTGCCCTTCTATCCTTTAAGATAGAAGGGTTTTGTTTTCTTCCTCTTCAAAAAGGAGGAAAAATAATGAAATCGACAACGGATTTTATCAAAATGAAAGAAATGAACGAGAAAATCACAATGATTACGGCCTATGATTATCCCTCTGCACAGCTTGTGGAAAGCAGCAGAGTCGATATGATATTGGTTGGTGATTCGCTTGGGATGGTGGTACTAGGCTACGATTCTACAGTCAATGTGACGATGGAAGATATGATCCATCATGGAAAAGCAACACGTAATGGAGCAAGAGATACATTTATCGTAGTTGATATGCCATTTGGCAGTTACCATGGCGATGAGACAGAAACCTTGAAAAATGCAGTACGCTTATTTCAGCAAACAGGTGCAAATGCCTTAAAGGTAGAAGGGGCAGGGATGTTACTCCCTTCTATCAAAAGAATGATTAATGCAGGTATACCAGTTGTGGGGCACCTTGGATTGCAGCCGCAGTCTGCTGCTATTTTAGGCGGATTTAAAGTACAAGGTAAAAATGCTGAAGCTGCCAAAAAATTAATCCAAGATGCCAAAGCATTAGAGGAGGCGGGAGCATTTGCTCTCGTTTTGGAATGTGTACCGCATCAATTAGCTGAAATTGTTACGCAAGAATTACGCATACCGACAATCGGAATTGGGGCTGGACGCGATGTCGATGGGCAAGTGCTTGTTTATCATGATGTATTAAGATATGGCAATCATCATTTGCCAAAGTTCGTAGAGACATATGCAGATGTTGCTTCAGAAATAAGCAAGGGTATCACTTCATTTTGCAATGCTGTAAAAAACAATGAATTTCCGGCTCCTAAACATCAATTTACTATGTCTGAAGAGACGATAGATGAATTGTATGGAGGCATAAAAAGATGAAAGTAATATCAACAGTTGCAGGATTGCAAGAAGAGCTAAAAGAGTTTCACTCTGCACATAAAAGCGTGGCATTAGTTCCAACGATGGGGTATTTGCATGAGGGGCATATATCACTGATTGATGCAGCAAGAAGAGATAATGAAATAGTGGTGTTGAGTGATTTTGTAAACCCTACTCAATTCGGTCCCAATGAAGATTACGAAAGCTATCCTAGGGATCTGGAAAGGGATCGAGAAATAGCAGAGAAGGCTGGAGTAGATTATTTATTTGCTCCTTCAGTGGAAGAGATGTATGGAACAGATGGCGGAATTCAATTTGCTGCAGGGCCTGCTACATCTATATTATGCGGCGCGAGCAGACCGGGCCATTTTAATGGAGTATTGCAAATTGTGACGAAGTTGTTCCATATTGTGCAACCAACAAATGCATATTTTGGTCAGAAGGATGCACAACAGTTAGCGCTAATTGAAATGCTGGCAAGGGATTACTTTTTCCCTCTTACAATATGCAATGTGCCGATTGTGCGAGAAGAAGACGGCCTAGCCAAAAGCTCTCGTAACGTTTTCTTAACAAGTGAGGAAAGAAAAGAAGCCCCTTTCATTCAACAAGCGTTACTTTTGGCAAAACAAGATTTCTTACAACATCAAGATAAAAAACAAGCCATTGAAACAGCAAAAGAATATATCCATGCTAATACAAGCGGCCGGATTGATTATATAGAAGTCTGGAGCTATCCGGATTTGCAGGAAGTACAGGCGAATACGGAAAAATTAATCATCGCTGCTGCTGTTTATTTTTCAGAAGTGCGTTTAATTGATAATATTCTTTTTTCTACTGAGGAGATATAAAAATGTTAAAAATGATGATGACATCTAAATTACACCGTGCAACAGTGACACAAGCTGATCTGAATTATGTCGGCAGCATCACAGTTGACGAAGATTTATTGGAAGCAGTCGGCATTTTGCCAAACGAAAAAGTACAAATTGTAAATAACAATAACGGGGCTCGTTTTGAAACGTATACTATTGCTGGAGAGCGTGGTTCAGGAGTTATATGCTTAAACGGTGCTGCTGCTAGGCTCGTGCAACCGGGAGATATAGTTATTATTATCGCTTATGGCTATATGACAGCAGAAGAAGCTTTGAATCATAAACCAGCAGTTGCCATTTTAAATGAGCACAATCAAATTAAACAAATGCTTCAGCATGAACCAGAAGCTACGGTTATCGTTTAATATATAAAGAGGATCGGATAAAACAAAATTCGTCCCTTTCAAAACAAAATAATAATAATTTTAATAGAATTTGAATTCAAAGATAAATAAAAACCGAACAAGTGTGATGATAATCGCACTATAGTTCGGTTTTTTATATGCTATTCCATTTTCGTTTTATCACTTGTTACGACCAAAGTAGATTAAAAGCCCATTTACAACACCTTCTGCAACAGTTTCGCGGAAATCATCTGTGTTCACAAGCTTGACGTCATCCTTATTGGAAACAAAACCAAGCTCTAAGAGAATAGATACAACCGAGTTCACGCGTGTTACTTGAAGACTTTTATCTTTAAGCGCGCTATTGTTTGCTTTCCGAATATTGTAATTTGGATATTCATCTTTTATGGCTTTCGTAATTTCATCGTTAATTATTTTTGCAAAGTTATAGCTAGAAACCTTAGCAGATGATGTATAGTAGCTTTCATAACCACTTGCTGCTGCAGGACCAGAATTATGATGAACACTGATAAAGGCATTGGCTCCGACCTTTGCAGCATAGAACGAACGTTGATCCAGTGTCAAAAATTCATTATCACTATTACGTGTCATAGAAACTGTACCACCGACTGCTTGGATTGCGTCTCTGACAGCGCGTGCTGCATATAGATTCAATGTTTTTTCATAGACTCCATTGCCGACAGCACCGGAATCTTGTTTACCGTGGCCTGCATCTACTACAATTTTCAACCCTGTTAGCGAGCCTTTTAAAGGGTTCGATACAGAAGTTGTTGGTTTTTTTGTTGTAATGGTACTAGAGCTAGTATTCGCTGAGATCCAGCCTTTTTGTTTTGAGTTATATTGAACCTGTACCCAATTGTTGCTTGAAATACGTAAGATTTTAAAGTAATTGCCTTTTGAAGCTTTTCCTAATGTAGGTGCCACTGTAGAAGGCAGTGAACGAATATTCAATGTATCAGCTTTCATTACGAAGTAAGAAGTCTTAGACGGTATGCTTGATGTAAAAGAAATATTTTCAATTGAAGCAAAGCCATAGTATGAGCTCCCGTTAATCCATCCTTCTACATCGTTATATTTTACATAAATCCAACCGTTACTAGCTTGCTTTAAAATTTGTACTTTAGTTTCGTTGGGTATAGTTTGTCCAAGTGACTTTGCGTTCACACTATAACTGTTACGCATCGTGAGACCTGTTGGTTCTGTAATATAGTAGTAGGTTGTTTGTTCAGGCACAACAATTGTAACAGAATTTGTAATTGGTTCTTTCTTTTGCTGTTTGCCGTATTTTGAAAGTACCCAGCCTTTTTTTCCTGTTTTATAAGTAACCTCAATCCACCCATTGCTGGCAATTCGTGAAATTAAAAGAGATTCATTCTTTTTTACATAAGTGAGCAGCTTAGAATCGGCATAAGGTTCAGCACGTACAGATAAAGAATTTGCTGTCACCGCGAAATAATAATTAGCTGCAGCTGCTGTCAGAGAAGGTTTAGTAGAAATAGTTACATAAGCAGCGCTTACCCACCCAGTAATAGATCCTTTACTAATTTGTACCCAATCGCCTTTTTTAGCCTTATAGGTTGCACTTTCTCCCTTTTGCATTTTTCCAACTATTGTAGAAGAAGTAGTGTTACTCTTGCGAATGTTTAGGTCATTTGTTTTGGATAAAACTACTTTTGTTGTGTTGCTAAGAGGCTGTAGTGTCTGCTTGACCACTTTTAAATAAGTAGCTGAAGCCCAACCTGTTTTATTTTTGTACTTTACTTTATACCATGAACCCTTTTTGGATAATTTGGTGACAACAGTATTTTTTTTGATGCTAAAAAGGACACGTGATTTAGACGTAGTTGGTGCATTTCGTACATTTAAAGCATTCGCTGTCACCTTCAATTTTACTGTAGCAGCTTCTGCTTTTGGTATGACTGCAAATAATGAAAACACTAGCAATAAGCAAAGTGTGACAATGGTCGCTTTCTTTCGATTATTAGTATCCATGTTTTTCCTCCTTTTCTACATTGTAAGATGAAAAGTCATAAAAAACTACAACTTTTTTGATAGTTTAATAAAAAATTTTTCCTTTATTCCACATCTTTCGGGAAAACTTCATAAATACAGCTTTTAAATTTTGTTAAAATTTTGATGATAAAAAAATATAAAATATACAAGAAAACCTAGATCAAACAAAGATAGAGCAATAGTTGACATATTCCTTAGAAATGATATTATAAGTATTATCTAAAAAATTGATCGCCAAAGACCAAGAAAGTAACAATCAGCAAGTACTTTTTAGAGAGGAATAAGCCGTGGCTGCAAGCTTTTCCATCGTACTGATTTGTGAATAACACTTGAGAGGCTTTTCTTCGAACGGACATGGTTCTAGTAGGGGGAAACGGAATCGGCCGTTATCCGATTTGAGAGGATTTAGTCATTATACTAGATCAACTAGGGTGGAACCGCGGAAGCTATAGAGCTCTCGTCCCTTGCATTTATGCAGGGGGCGAGGGCCTTTTTTGTTAGGATTAAGCACTAGTTGATCTTTTTTAAAATAGAAAGGAGTTCTACTATGAATTTTAAAGTTCCTAGAGGTACGCAGGATTTATTACCTGGTGTAACAGAAAAATGGCAAAAAGTTGAGGAGATTATCCGTGAGCTATGTCATCTTTACCGCTATCCAGAAATCCGCACACCAATTTTTGAAAGTACTGAATTGTATACGCGTAGCGTAGGTGACACCACTGATATCGTACAAAAGGAAATGTATACGTTTAAAGATAGAGGGGATCGTTCATTAACATTGCGCCCAGAAGGTACAGCAGGTGTTGTTAGATCATATGTAGAACATAAAATGTTTGGCCAGCCAGATCAGCCGATTAAGCTATCTTATTTAGGGCCAATGTTCCGTTATGAACGACAACAAGCTGGTCGTTATCGCCAATTTGTTCAATTTGGTGTAGAAGCAATTGGAAGCAAAGACCCAGCTATTGATGCAGAAGTAATTTCCCTAGCTATGAATATTTATAGCAAGGTAGGACTTCAAGATGTGAAGCTTGTCATCAATTCACTTGGGGATCAAGAGGTACGTGCAAATCACAGAGAAGCTCTAGTTAATCATTTTAAGCCACATATTGATGAATTCTGCCAAGATTGCCAATCGCGATTAGAAAAAAATCCTTTACGTATTTTGGATTGTAAGGTAGATCATGATCATCCGTTAATGGCGACTGCTCCAGCATTGACAGATTATTTAAACGAAGAATCTGCGAATTACTTCGACAAAGTAAAACAGTATTTAGATGTCTTAGGCATCTCTTATGAAGTGGATCCTAACCTAGTACGTGGATTAGACTATTACAATCACACAGCATTTGAAATTATGAGTACGTCAAAAGGCTTTGGTTCGATCACAACATTATGTGGTGGGGGAAGATACAACGGCTTAGTAGAAGAAATTGGTGGACCTGAATCACCAGGTATTGGTTTTGGTATGAGTATTGAACGCTTGCTACTAGCATTGGAAGCAGAAGGCAAAGAGTTGAATATTGAAGACCAGTTAGATATGTATATTGTTGCTATGGATGAAGATGCGAAGTTAAAAGCGGTTGAGCTAGCTAGCTCATTCCGAGCAAAAGGCATTTCAACAGAGCTTGATTACACGGACCGCAAAATGAAAGCGCAAATGAAGTCAGCCGACCGAAAACAGGCTACATGGGTTATCGTGCTAGGTGAAACAGAATTAGCGGAACAACAAGTGGCTGTAAAACATATGGCTACAGGCGATCAAGAGAAAGTGCCGTTCTTCGATTTAGTAGAATATTTAACAAAACAGAAGCAGAAGCAAATGGAGGAAAAGTAAAGATGGCTATAAGAACACATGAATGTGGTATTTTACGCGGCGAACATGCAGGTGAGCGCGTGGTTTTAAAAGGATGGGTACAACGCCGAAGAGATTTTGGCGGCTTGATTTTTATTGATTTGCGCGACCGCTCAGGGATTGTACAAATCGTATTTACTCCAGAAAACTCACAAGAAGCGCTTGATTTAGCTGATAGCTTCCGTACAGAATATGTAATCGAAGTGGAAGGCGAAGTAAAACGCCGTGCAGATGATATGATTAATCCAAATATGGAAACAGGTATGGTTGAAGTTTATGTAGACAAAGTTGAATTAATTAATAAAGCCAAAACAACGCCATTCCAAATTGAGGACCGTATTGTAGTAAATGAGGATTTGCGTCTGAAATATCGTTATTTAGATTTGCGCCGTCCTGTAATGTATAACACATTTAAAATGCGTTCAGACGTAACAAAAGTCATCCGTAACTTCCTGCAAGATGAAGGTTTCTTGGAAGTAGAAACACCAATTCTGACAAAATCTACTCCAGAAGGCGCGCGTGACTATCTTGTGCCGTCTCGTGTTCATGAAGGTGAATTTTATGCATTGCCTCAATCACCTCAATTGTTCAAACAATTGTTGATGGTATCTGGTTTTGAAAAGTACTTCCAAATTGCTCGTTGTTTCCGTGATGAAGACTTGCGTGCTGACAGACAGCCTGAATTTACGCAAATAGATATGGAAATGAGTTTCATGACGCAAGAGGAAATTTTAGACTTAAATGAACGATTGATTCAAAAAGTAATGAAAGATATTAAGGATATTGAAATCCCACGTCCATTCCAACGCATGAAATATGACGAAGCAATGGCTCGCTATGGCTCTGATAAGCCGGATGTCCGTTTTGGATTGGAGTTAATCCAACTTTCTGATGTGGTAGAAGGCTGTAACTTCAAAGTATTTGCTCAAACAGTTGAAGCCGGCAATGAAGTTAAAGGCTTGAACATTAAAGGAGCCAACGACAAATATTCTCGTAAAGACTTAGACGAATTGACAAAATACGTTGGCCGCTACGGAGCAAAAGGCTTAGCGTGGATGAAAGTAACAGAAGAAGGTTTAACAGGCCCAATCGGCAAGTTCTTCCAAGATGAATTTGGCCAAAAACTAATGGAACGCATGGGTGCAGAGCCAGGTGATACGCTAGTATTTGTAGCAGATAAACGTTCAGTTGTTGCAGATTCACTTGGTGCACTTCGTAAGAAATTAGGAAAAGATTTAGGTCTAATTGATGAATCTCAATTTGCATTCCTTTGGATCACTGATTGGCCGCTGCTAGAGTACTCAGAAGAAGAAGGACGCTATACAGCAGCACACCATCCATTCACACGCCCATTTGAAGAAGATCTTGAAAAAATGGCGACAGCTCCAGGTGAAGTACGTGCCCAAGCATATGATATCGTTCTTAATGGTTACGAGTTGGGTGGCGGTTCATTACGTATTTACGAAAAAGAATTACAAGAAAAAATGTTCGAAGTGCTTGGTTTTACAAAAGAACAAGCGAATGAACAGTTTGGTTTCCTGATGGATGCATTTGAATACGGCGTTCCTCCTCACGGCGGGATTGCATTCGGCTTAGACCGTTTAGTAATGTTGTTAGCTGGCCGCGATAATCTACGTGATACCATTGCATTCCCTAAAACAGCATCTGCTAGCGACTTAATGACTGAAGCGCCAAGCGAAGTATCAGAAGCGCAATTAGATGAACTTCATATTAAAACAAAAACACTTGCGGATGAATTATAATTAAACCTAAAAGTGATAAAAAAAGAGGTCGAGAAAAATTTCTCGATTCTCTTTTTTTATGTTTAACTCTTGTGTGAGAGTGGTATATATTCTTATCTTACAAGATTTAATATTATTATCAGCTCGATTGAAGACTGATGAGAATTAAGTCAAAGAAATGTAAGGAGCACGAATGAAAGATTAATAATTAAAAGAGTAAAAACTTTTATTTTGATTTTTCAAAACTTTCGTGTTAATATGTATTTAACAACAAATCCTGAGGTGTTCGTTGAAGCTCATATCGTCTTGACCGAACATATCGTCTTTGGGAGTTGCTCATTTTGGAATGGCAAACATGCCCTTTACTTAGTAGGGGACTTTTAAAGTTTCGAATACGACACCCACCTGCTAGAGTGCGGGTTCAAGGCTATTTGCATTACTCGACGGCACAATCGGGATTTGTTCATATTGTAAGATTGATAACCTGTGATTCTCTAAGAATCAGAGGATTTTTTTATGGAATATAATGCTAGAAATACATGATTAATTTTTTTAAAACCGGCAATATTTTATAGCAAAAGAGGGTATATCTTCTGGAGGAAAATAATACTTTATTATTGTATGAAAACGCTTTATACTAATTGGTATAGACAACTATACCAAAACAAAGGAGAGTGTATTGAAATGTTAGGTTTCTTGCAAAAGATTGGTAAATCGCTAATGTTCCCGATTGCAACCATGCCTGCAGCTGCATTGCTTGTTCGGCTTGGCTCGCCTGATATGATTGGGAGTAGCCATGTGAAATTTATTCAAATTGTCGCCAAGGTTATGGAAGCATCAGGTAATGCAATAATTGGTAATCTCCCAATTATTTTTGCTATTGGTATTGCGATGGGTTTTGCTTTTGACAACAATGGGGGTGCAGCGTTAGCTGGGGCGATAGCCTATTTAGTTTTATCAGGTGTACTTGAAAAAATAGATAAAGATTTGAATATGGGTGTTTTCGGAGGGCTTGTTTCGGGTATTGTCGCAGGACTTTTATATAATAAATTTTATAATGTAAAGTTTCCTGAGTGGCTTTCATTCTTTGGCGGCAAACGATTTGTCCCCATAATAACCTCGATCACTATGGCTATAATTGCCGCGTTGCTTGCTTATATTTGGGGACCAATTCAAGGAGTTATTGATTCTACAGGTAACTGGATTATCGGAGCAGGCGCTATTGGATACGGGGTTTACGGTTTCTTAAACCGTTTGTTACTTCCGATTGGTTTGCATCATGTAATCAATACAATAGTATGGTTTGACTTTGGTAAATTTACGGATGCTGCGGGTAAAGTAGTAAAAGGAGATATTCCTCGTTTCTTAGCTGGAGATCCAGCAGCAGGACTCTTCCAAGCTGGTTTCTTCCCGATTATGATGTTTGGTTTGCCAGCAGCTTGTTTAGCTATGTACTTTGCAGCTAAAAAAGAGAAACGCGCTATTGTGGGCGGTATGTTCCTGTCAATCGCCTTAACAGCTTTTGTTACAGGGGTAACAGAACCAATCGAATTTACATTTATGTTCTTATCTCCAGTTTTATATGCAGTGCACGCTGTATTAACGGGTATCTCTTTAATGATAGCGGCTGCATTAAATATTCATGATGGTTTTGGTTTCTCTGCCGGTCTAATAGATTATTTATTGAATCTCGGTATCGCACAAAAACCTTTCTTGCTTATACCTCTTGGTTTAGCATTTGGCGCTATCTATTTTGTAATTTTCTATTTCTTAATAACAAAATTCAATTTAAAAACGCCAGGCCGTGAAGATGACGAGGATGAGGAAACAGAAACAATGCAAGGAACAGAAGATGAAGTACTTGATGCAAAAGCTTATCATACAATTGAAGCGCTAGGCGGCAAGGAAAACATCGTGCAAGTGGATCATTGTACGACACGCCTTCGTTTAACTGTAAAAGATGCGGGTTTGGCGAACGAAAAAGAATTGAAAAAATATGGTGCACGTGGTGTTATGCGCATCAGTAAAACAAACTTGCAAGTCATCATTGGTACGTCTGTAGAATTTTTGGCAGATGCAATGAAAAAACGCATCGTCAAAGGAAATCCAGCTCCCAAAAATGTAGTAAGTGAAGCAGCATTGGAAGAGACAGATGTTACACATACGAACTTATTGCCGGAAGACTTTGTTATGCCGGTAACAGGTGATGTAATTCCACTTTCAGAAGTACCTGACCAAGCATTTGCATCTGGCATGATGGGTCCTGGTTTCGGTATTTTGCCAAAAGACGGTGTTATACAATCACCTGTTGACGGAAAAGTGATGATGATCTTCCCGACAAAACATGCAATTGGCCTTGTAACGGATACAGGAATAGAAATTTTAATCCATATCGGCCTTGATACGGTAAAATTAAATGGTAAAGGCTTTGAGGTGCTAGTAAAACAAGACCAGCTTATTCAACGCGGGGATGATTTAATCAAAGTTGACTGGGCATATGTTAAAGAAAATGCTCCATCCATTGCGACACCTGTAATCTTTACAAACTCACAAGATAAAAGCGTGAAGCTTGAAAAAACAGGCTACCAACGTAATGGAACATCAAATATCATCAGATTAGAAGAATAAAATTTAAGTCAGGTATAACAACAGATTAAAGAATGTTGTAGCTTTAATAAAAGTGAAATCAGCTAAAACTCTACAGTCCAGAAAGCTTGGGTCTAAATGTGGAATAGAAGCTGATTTCACTTCATTCCAATCATAAAGTGTTTTAAAGCTATGTAACATTATATTTAAAGTTTTCTGTTAGACACCTGGATTTTCTTTAGGAGATGTTAAATTTGAAGCAAACATGCCTGATAAAAAATGTAACCCTTGTAAATGCCGATGAACGTATGGACAATTATGACGTCTATATAAAAGATGGCGTTATTCAACACATCGGCCGTTTGATAGAGATAGAAGCAGATGAAGTGATAGATGGCGTTAACCAATATCTTCTTCCAGGATTTATCGATTTGCATATACATGGATCAGCTGGTAGTGATGCAATGGATGCTACGCCAGAATCGCTTCATATAATGGCGAAATCTCTGCTGAAAGAGGGGACAACCAGTTTTCTTGCAACTACCATGACTCAATCGATTGACACGATAGAAGAAGCACTAAAAAATTTAGCTGTTTTTCAAAGTGGGATAGATGAAGCCGAAATGGTCGGCGTTCACCTGGAAGGTCCGTTTGTTTCGAAAAAACGCGCGGGTGCACAGCCGCTCGAGCATATTATTCCACCCCAATTATCATTATTCCAACGGTTTCAAGAACTTAGCGGATACAGGATTAAAGAAGTAACTGTAGCACCAGAAACAGATGGCGGATTTGAATTTGTAGAAAATGTCGCAAAGACAGGCGTTGTAGTTTCTATCGGTCATTCAGATGCAACTTTTGAAGAAGTGCAAAAAGCAGTAGTTCTTGGCGTGAAACAAGGAACGCATCTTTATAATCAAATGCGCCCCTTCCATCATAGGGATCCAGGCGTGGTAGGAGGTACATTGCTTCTGCATGAAATTCAAGCAGAGATCATTGTCGATTTCATTCACTCACATAAGGAATCAGTTAAGCTTGCTTATCAAATGAAAGGCGCCGAGCATATTATTTTAATTACCGACGCAATGAGAGCGAAAGGCTTACCCTATGGTGACTACGATTTAGGTGGGCAGCTTGTTCATGTCACAGAGAGTGGCGCTCATTTAGAGAATGGCGCATTGGCTGGCAGCGTATTAAAAATGGATCAAGCTCTTCTAAATATGAAAGAAGCAACCAACTGTACACTACAAGAACTTGTCGCTATGACATCCTTCAATGCGGCAAAGCAATTGAATTTGACTGGCAAGGGAAGAATCAAAGAACATTATGACGCCGATCTCGTTTTATTGGATAAAGACTTAAAGATTCAAAAGACGATTAAAAAAGGCAACGTCATTGAAAATCTGTAGTGTAAGTTCATTAATTTAAAGGTGTTGAATAGATTTGGTTGATCGGAATTCGCATGTGCCTATATATATACAGATTGAAGATATCATCAAAGAAAAGATAGCGGTTGGCGAGTACATTAAAGGATCTTCTATACCTTCCGAAAGGGAGCTGTCTGAGACATACAATGTCAGCAGGATGACAGTGAGGCAAGCGATTACAGGATTAGTTAATAGTGGTTTGCTATATAGGGAAAAAGGGAGAGGCACTTTTGTGGCTGATCCTAAATTTGAACAGCCGCTCAATGGCTTGACCGGTTTTACGGAGGATATGATCGCAAGAGGTATGGAGCCGAGCAGTGATATAGTACTGTTTGAGAAACAACTACCTTCTTTTGAAATAAAGCAAGATTTAGGTTTAAACGATGAAGATGAGGTATACTTTATAGTGCGTATTCGAAATGCGGATCATCTTCCCATGGCTATTGAAAGGACGTATATACCTGTTAAACTTGTCCCAAACTTAAGCAAAGATCAGCTAAGTGGATCTCTCTATCAATTGATTGAGCAGGAATACGGACTAGACATTCACAATGCCACACAGCAGATGGAAGCCGCTATTGTTTCAAAAGAGGATGCAAAATATCTAAACGTTGGGCAAAAAGCAGTTGTCTTGATTATCAAAAGAACAAGTTATTTATCGAACGGAAGGCCGTTTGAACTTGTGCGCAGCGTGTATCGCGCAGACCGTTATAAGTTTATAAGCGAGATTACGAGGTGACACATGAACAATTATTTTGCTGAAGTCACGCATCTTTTAAAAGATGTATATGAAAAGGAAATGCCTGCCATAAAACAGGCAGCGATACTAATTGCAGAGAGCGTGAACAAAGGGGGCATTTTACAGTTATTTGGCTGTGGACATTCTCACCTTCTGGCTCAAGAAGCATTTTATAGGGCAGGCGGATTGGTTCCTGCCAAACCAATTAGTATAGAACCCCTTATGCTTCACAGTGGTGCGCTCACTTCTTCTAAAAATGAAAAAGATCCAAATTTTGTTGAAAAGCATATAGAAAATTTTGATTTTCACGATGGAGATGTCCTTCTTATTATTTCTACATCTGGGCGAAATGCTGTTCCAATTGACGTTGCACTTTTAGCAAAAAAGTTAAAAATCACCACCATCTCGCTTCAGTCTCTTAACTATTCAAGGGAATCTTCAAGGCACCTTTCACACAAACGGCTTGAGGATGTAGTAGATGTGATAATAGATACTCATGTGCCTGTTGGCGATGGCGTCCTGTACAGAGGCAATCTGCAATATGGTCCTGTCTCTACAACCATCGGTTCTTGCATATTGAATGCTTTGATAAGTGAAGTGGTGGAGATAATTATGGAAAAAGAGGAGCGCGCTCCAGTATTTTCTAGTGCAAATGTGGATAAAGCAGGAAAGAATAATGAAGCTTTGGTAGAACAATATCAAAAGCGGGTCAATTTTAATTAACTCTTGGAGGTATTTACAATGGAAAAGAAATTTAACATTACAGCATCAGAAGGTTTACATGCAAGACCATGTACAGTTTTAGTACAAGCTGTAACACCCTTCTCATCAGAGGTTCAGCTTACGTATAATGACAGAACGGTAAACCTTAAATCAATTATGGGTGTGATGTCACTGGGCATTCCTTCAGGAGCAGAGATTTTAGTATCTGCGGAAGGAAGCGATGCAGATGAAGCTTTAAACAAAGTCAAAAATGTTCTTTCTACAGAAGGAATTGGTGAAGAATGCTAGAAATGAAGGGGATTGCCGTATCAAACGGTATTGCCATTGCTAAAGCGTATTGTTTAGTAGAACCAGACTTGTCATTTGAAAAAGTCTCCATCAGCGATTCAGAGGCAGAAAAAAAGCGTCTGAAAAATGCTGTAGCCGAAGCTAAAAAGGATTTAGAAGGAATCAAAGCAGAAGCTGAAAGGAAATTTGGACTTGATAAAGCAGCCATTTTCCAAGCACATTTGCTGGTATTAGAGGATCCTGAAATGCTCGGTATGATTGATGGGAAAATCGATGAAGGTACGAATGCAGAAGCTGCTCTCCATGAGGTATCAACCACATTTATCGAGATGTTTGAGGTAATGGAGAATGCTTACATGAAAGAAAGAGCAGCAGATATACGAGATGTGTCAAAGCGTTTATTGTCAAAATTATTGAATGTAGAGATACCAGATTACAGCCATTTAAATGAAGATGTAATCATAATCGCAAATGACCTTACACCGTCTATGACGGCTCAACTCGATAAAACACATGTTAAAGGATTTGTGACAGATATCGGTGGTAGAACCTCCCATTCAGCAATTCTTGCTAGAACAATGGAAATCCCAGCGATTGTTGGCGCCAAAACAGCGACAAAAGATATCCAACAAGGATCATTAGTCATTGTAGATGGTTCAAAAGGCGATGTTATAGTAGATGCAGCGCCGGAGATAGTTGGTACATACCAAACGGCTCAAAAAGCTTATCTTGAAGAACGTGCATACTTTGAGCAGTTTAAGGGCGAGCCAAGCATTAGTAGAGACGGACACCATGTTGAAATCGCTGGGAATATCGGTAAGCCTGAAGATGCAGATATTGTGTTAGAAAATGGCGGAGATGGCGTAGGTTTATTCCGAACAGAATTTTTATATATGGACCGCACTGATTTGCCATCTGAAGAAGAACAATTTGTTTCTTATAAATCTGTTCTTGAAAAGATGAAAGGAAAGCCAACAGTAGTTCGGACGTTAGATATTGGTGGCGACAAGAAGCTTCCATATTTGAAAATGGAAGAGGAAATGAATCCTTTCTTAGGCCACCGTGCCATTCGCCTTTGTTTAGATGATACAGCATTGTTCCGAACGCAGCTCCGTGCATTGCTTCGTGCAAGCATTTATGGCAATTTAAAAATTATGTTTCCTATGATCGCAACACTTGATGAATTTAGAGAAGCGAAAGCCATTCTAGAGGATGTGAAAAAGGAGCTTGTAACCGAAGGCAAAGAAGTAAGCGATACCATTGAAGTCGGTATGATGGTTGAAATACCTTCTACTGCTGTTATGGCCGATTTATTCGCGAAGGAAGCAGACTTTCTTTCTATAGGCACAAATGATTTAATTCAATACACACTTGCAGCAGATAGGATGAATGAAAAAGTTTCTTATTTGTATCAACCGTATAATCCTGCTATTTTGCGTCTTGTGAAAAGTGTCATTGACGGCGCTCATAAAGAAGGCAAATGGGTAGGTATGTGTGGCGAAATGGCAGGCGATGAGATAGCAATTCCTATTTTGCTTGCAATGGGACTAGATGAATTCTCAATGAGTGCATCTTCAATACTTAGGGCACGTGCACAAATCGCCAAATCTTCAAAAGAAGATTTAGAAAAGCATATAGAAAAGATTCTGCAACTTTCCTCCAATAAAGAAGTTTCAAGCTATGTAACACAATATTTAATGAAGGAAACTAAATAGAAAAGGGAAGTGACCAGTTGGCTATTCAATTAGAAACCGTGAAGGACCTAGATCAATTATATACTCGAGCTTTTCAATTGATTGAGGAGCAGAAAGACAATGGAGCTAAAACTTTCGGACTTGCAACTGGAGGAACAATGCTTCCTTTATACGAACGTATCCGAAATAGCTCAATTGACTTCTCTAACTGTGAGAGTGTAAATTTGGATGAATACGTTGGATTACCAAAAGAACATCCTGAAGGCTACCTTTCTTTTATGACGCAACAATTGTTTAAAGAGAAGCCTTTCAAAAATTCTCATTTACCTAATGGAGAAGCTACAAATCCAGAATTAGAAGCTAAGCGATATGAGGAGCTTTTACAATCCCTAACTCTTGATTTTCAATTATTAGGCGTAGGTGAAAATGGACATATCGGTTTCAATGAACCGGGTACTTCTTTTGACAGTGAAACCCATGTCGTAGATTTGACACCTTCTACAAGAACAGCTAATGCACGATTTTTTGAATCAATTGATGAAGTTCCTGAAAAAGCGATTACAATGGGTATAAAATCCATTATGAGGGCGAAATACATCCTTTTAATCGCAGTGGGAGAGAAAAAAAGAGATGCGATCAAATCTTTAATCGATGGGAATATGACTGAAGAGGTGCCAGTAACCGTCTTAAATAATCATCCAAACGTGATTGTTTTGACAGATTTGGATTTCTAGATAAAGAGAAGGCCTAGATTCTAAGGCCTTCTTTTTTATCAAGAGTCTATTTTCAATTACATTTTCATGCTATAATTTGTTTTGTTTATCTTAGTAAGTTACTTGGTTTACTTAAGTAGAAGGAGTGCGATATCATGTTGCATCAATTTTCAAGAAATGAATTAGCTATTGGCCAAGAAGGCTTGGACAAGCTTAAAAATACGACAGTTGCCATCTTAGGAGTCGGCGGTGTGGGATCTTTTGCTGCAGAAGCATGTGCAAGAAGCGGAGTAGGTCGTATTATTTTGGTGGACAAAGATGATGTAGATATTACCAATATCAATCGCCAATTAGTCGCATATCTATCGACAATCGGCAAATCTAAATCAGCAGTTATGAAAGAAAGAATAGCAGACATCAACCCTGAGTGTGAAGTAATTGACCTTCATATGTTTTATACTGAAGAAACATACGAAGAATTCTTTAGCTATCAGCCAGACTATGTCATAGATGCTTCAGATACGGTCAAATACAAAATCCATATGATTAAAGAATGTCTAAAACGCAATATCAAAATCATTTCAAGTATGGGAGCAGCTAACAAAACTGATCCGACACGTTTCAAAATTGCAGATATTTCTAAGACGCATACTGATCCACTTGCAAAAGTGATTCGCTTAAAATTGCGAAAAGAAGGTATCAAAAAAGGCGTTCCGGTTATTTTCTCTGATGAGAGCCCAATTGTAATACGACAAGATGTAGCTCAAACAGTTGGTAATCCAGACGCAGAGATTCGGAAAGCTAAAATGCCGCCTTCATCCAATGCGTTTGCCCCATCTACAGCAGGACTGTTTGCAGCTAGCTGGGTCATTAATGATATTCTAAAAGACATTAAAATACAACGTGTTCGTGATTAATTGTAGCCGTATTCGCATGTACTGTGCGAATACGGCTTTTTAATATTTTAGGACGTAAGTTATCTAAAAAAAGAAATATAAGGATGTTATAGGAAATTATATGATAAGATAGATGTGTATAGTGATTGAGCTGAAAAATCTCAATATTGAATGAAGACAATTAGTTTTCAGAAATTTTTCAGTGATACTGCACTTAAATAGTTAAATAAATGAATACTTTATGCTGTACTAAACGTATATGTAATATGTTCGGAAAATTTTTATAAAAGGAGACAGCTATGGCTTTAAAAATTGATCATGTCACGAAGAAATACCAAAATTTCACTGCGGTTAACCAGCTTTCATTTACGATTGAAAAAGGAGAGATATTCGGTTTGATCGGGCAAAATGGCGCGGGTAAAACAACTACTTTCCGTATGATTCTTGATTTACAGGAAACGACGGAAGGAAACATCTCTTGGAATGATATACCTATCAATAAAGTAAACAGAGATGTCCTGGGCTATTTACCGGAAGAACGAGGAATATTTCCATCAATGACCGTTGAAGACCAGCTTTATTTCTTTGGTGTTTTGCGTGGCAGGGGCAAAAAAGATTTAAAACAGGATGTAGATTATTGGATTGAACGTTTTGAACTAGTCGACAAAAGAAAGGCGAAAGCGGAAACCTTGTCAAAAGGGAATCAACAAAAAGTGCAGTTGATTGCAAGCTTTATCCACCAGCCTGAATTTTTAATTCTTGATGAACCTTTTAGTGGTCTGGATCCTGTAAACCGTGAGCTTTTGATGGATGCCATTCTCTATTTAAAAGAAAAAGGAACTACAATTTTATTTTCAAGCCACCAAATGGCGAATGTTGAGGAGCTTTGTGACCATTTGTGCATATTAAAAAGAGGCGTTTCGCTTTTCACTGGTAGTTTAAAAGACTTAAAAGAACAATATGGTAAAAAGAAATTAAGCATTCGAACAGATTTAACAGAAAAAGAGTTACATATGTTAGAAGGCGTAAAAAACGTCAAAAAAACAAGAGATGGATACACACTTACACTGGAAGACGAAACATACGGGAAACAGCTATTTGAACAAATTAGTAGAGGTCAATATATGGATAAATTCAGCATGGATTATTTAACTCTTGATGAAATTTTCAAAGATTTGGTAGGTGGTATAGTTGTCTAAGTTTTGGATTTTAGTTACACAGCTTTATAAACAAAAAATTAAAACGAAATCATTTATTCTATCTATTCTTTTGTATGTTGCCGTAATTAGTTGTGTAATGTTCTGGTCTGATATTAAGGCTGCATTATTTTCTGAAGAGCCTGTGAAAATTGCGATGGTTAATGAGACAGAACAGGATTTCAAGCCTTTGTTTAAATCGGATAAAGACATGAAATTTAACTTTACAGATCAATCAAGGGCTGAGGTCGAAAAGAAAGTAAAGAATGGAAAGTACGACGCAGCTGTTTTTCTTACGAGCAAGAATAAACAAATGGAAGCAGAAATAGCGACATTTGAACCGCTTGAATATAACGATCAAACCGCTTTGTCAGGGATGATTCAATATGCTGGCAGAATTTATGCCGTACAACAGTTGAATCTGACAAGCGATCAGGCTGCACAGATTCTTGATGCCAATACAACGATTATCTCTAAAAACTTAGATAAACAAAAAGGCACAGGTAAAAGTGAAGATGAAAAATCTGCCGGGATCGGTGTTTCTATTTTAATCGGTTCCATTGTCTATTCTTTTGTTATTTCATTCTTATCGATGATAACCACCGATGTCGCATCTGAAAAAGGATCGCGTGTGCTTGAAGTAATGCTTGCAAGTATAAAGCCTTCCACGCACTTCTTGGCGAAAATTACCGGAACATATTTGCTGGCGCTAACTCAGCTCATTGTGTTAATCGTTGTTCAAGTAGCGCTGTTTTTAGTTGTGGATGGAGGTTCTAAATGGGATAAAGTAACGAATACGATTGACCATCTATCTTCAACCTATATTTTATACACTATTGCATACTTATTGTTGTCCATTTTCTTATTCTTAATTATGGGGGCGCTCTTTGGTTCGCTTGTATCAAAAGTAGAGGAAGCTAGCCAAGCTATGATGCCTGCAATGTTAATGGGTATGGCGGGTTTTTATATCTTGATGTCCGGCTTGTTTAGCCCAGATACGATGCTAGTAAAAGTGTCATCCTATATCCCGTTTATGACCGTAATGGTTATGCCGCTACGCATAAGTGCAACAGATCTTTCACCAATGGAGCCGTTGATTGCGCTTATTATCCTGATCGTCACAGTTATCGTATTGTTCTACATCAGTTTTTCATTCTATAAACGAAGTGTATTGACATACAGCTCAGGCGGCATGATGCAAAAAATTAAAACGGTTTTAAAAGTAACAACATAATGAAAAAAATGATTGAAGAGGCATTAGCCTTTTCAATCATTTTTTATTTTTCTTTTTTAATTGGTTTAAATGATCATAAATGCCTGCCATTCGCTTTTCTTGTCCCGCAATTACAGGTTTATAGAATTCTGAGCCGACTAGCTTGTCTGGCAAATATTCTTGGTCTACCCAACCGCCAAATGTGCCGACAGGTGTATTATGTGGATATTGATAACCTTCTACGCCAAGTGTTTTGGCTCCGCTATAATGAGCGTCTCGCAAATGGAGCGGGATGTCACTTGTTTTTCCTTGATGGATAGAAGAAATAGCTGCATCAATCGCTGTGATGGCAGAATTAGATTTCTCAGCCAAACACATCTCGATTACAGCAGATGCAAGCGGTATGCGAGCTTCCGGCATACCGAGTCGTTCGGCGGATTGGATAGCTGCAAGTACATGTGCGCCTACTTCAGGAGCGGCTAGACCGATGTCTTCGTAACTCATGACTAGAAGCCGCCTTGAGACAGCAACTAAATCGCCATTTTCTAAGAGGTTAGCTAGATAATAAATGGCGGCGTTAGGATCACTTCCGCGAACTGATTTTTGTAACGCAGATAATAAGTTATAAAAATGGCTACCCTTTTGGTCTCCGTAAACACCGATGCGCTCAGCTAAGCTTTGGATAGTCACATCATCGACAATTGTCTCGTCATTTTCTTCATCAGAGGCGTAATAAACAGATTCTAGCAGAGTAAGAGCTTTCCTTGCATCACCGTTTGCTGCAAGAGCAATTTCCTGAATTTGCTTATCAGTTATGCGAATTGAATATTGGCCAAGGCCACGCTCTTTATCTTCTAGAGCCCGTTGAATTAATGAAACTATTTCACTTTCGTCGAGCTTTTTTAGCTGCTTAATCTCACCGCAGCGTGAACGTATGGCTGGATTCACATCATGAAATGGATTTTCTGTTGTGGCTCCGATGAGTATAATAGCACCATTTTCAACGTGCGGAAGTAATGTATCCTGTTGCAATTTATTGAATCGGTGTATTTCATCAAGGAATAATATAACTTGTCCCACAATCTTCGCTTCATTTACTACATCCTCTACATCCTTTTTTCCAGCCCTTGTCGCATTCAATGCAAAGAACGGCAAGTTAGAAGAACCAGCAATAGCAAATGCAATGGATGTTTTACCTATACCAGGTTCTCCATATAGCAACATGGAGGGAACATGACCTTTTTGAATCATTTTATATAAATTGGTCTTTGGTCCAATGATGTCTTGATGACCGACAACTTCATCAAGATTGCGCGGACGCATGCGAAATGCAAGTGGTTGTTGCGGCAACGTGGTCACCTCTTTTCTAATATCTAAAGCCTACTTTGTTATTTTCTCAAATATTCACTAGCTTTGCATTAAAATAGATTAGGCATTTTAAATCTTGTTGTCATTACTTATTAATTCCTGTTCAGGATTAACAGATAAAAGCCAAATGTGCATGTTCATAAATCATACCCGAGTAGAATGAAGGGAAATATGCTATACTTGTGCATAGACAAATTCGCTAAATATAGAGGTGTATAAATGAAAATATCAACAAAAGGGCGATATGGGCTAACCATTATGATCGAACTTGCCAAACAATATGGACAAGGGCCCATTCCTCTTAGGCAAATCGCATCCCAGAATAATTTATCGGAAGCATACTTAGAACAACTAGTTTCACCACTAAGAAATTCGGGTCTCGTTAAGAGTGTTCGAGGTGCATATGGAGGATATATGCTTTCCAAGCCTCCTCATTTGATTTCTTCGGCAGATGTAATTAAAGTGTTAGAAGGCCCAATTCAGCCTGTTGAAGGGATTGAGGAAGAAGCTCCCGCTCAAAGACAGTTATGGCTTCGTGTACGTGATGCTGTCAAAGAGGTTTTAGAGAAAACGAGCCTAGAAGATTTAGCTTCTTATACAGAAGAGCCAGATGATAAAGGATATATGTTTTATATATAAGCAGCATCTATTCAGAGAGTACCAATGGAAATTAGATGTTCTGCGAGGGTATTGACGGCAGTTACCCCCTCTAACTGTTTGTTTTTTAACTCAATTTTGTACGGGGGAATCTATCTTACTGCCCGTTAATCCGGTTTAGAAGGAGTTTTAAAGATGAAAGAAATTTACCTTGACCATGCGGCTACAACACCCATGCATCCACTAGTGATTTCCAAAATGGTAGAAAGTATGGAATCAGTTTACGGCAATCCATCTAGCATTCATAGAATTGGCCGCTTTGCTAGAAAGCACTTGGATGACGCTCGACATATTTTAGCTAAAAGCATTGGGGCGAAAGACCAGGAGATTATAGTGACAGGCGGCGGTAGTGAAGCAGACAATTTGGCTATTACAGGCACTGCTTATGCGAAACAGAATGAAGGCCGCCATATTATCACAACTGTAGTAGAACATCATGCAGTTCTTCATACATGTCAACAACTGGAGAAAGAAGGATATGAGGTAACTTATTTGCCTGTTGATGAAACGGGTCGTGTTTCTCTTGAAGACGTCAAAAAAGCCTTACGCGATGATACTATCTTAGTAACGATTATGTTTGGAAATAATGAAGTCGGTACTATACAGCCTATTAAAGAAATCGGCGAGTTGTTGAAAGAGCATAGTGCAACATTCCATACTGATGCGGTACAGGCGTTTGGCATTCTACCGATTGATGTCAATGATTTGCACGTTGATTTGCTCTCAGTATCTTCCCACAAATTGAACGGTCCAAAAGGCATTGGATTCTTATATCAACGCGATCAAACAAAGCTAAAGCCACTAATCTATGGTGGAGAACAAGAGCGTAAGCGCAGAGCAGGAACGGAAAATGTTCCAGCGGTTGTTGGGTTTGCTGAAGCTGTAGCCATTGCGCAAAGGAATTTTGAAGAGAAACAACAAGCATACAAAGAATTCCACCAACACTTCTTAAAGAAATTAGATCAGGCGGAAATCGATTATCATATAAACGGAAATGAGCAATACTGCTTGCCACATGTTATGAATATTAGCTTTAAAAATATGGATGTCGAATCATTCTTAGTCAATTTGGATATGGCAGGTATTGCAGCATCTAGTGGCTCTGCTTGCACGGCCGGTTCCATTGATCCATCGCATGTACTTGTTGCAATGTATGGAAGCGAAGCAGATGAGCTTCGGAATTCGATTCGTTATAGCTTCGGCTATGGATTAGACTTAGAAGACATTGATACAGCGGCAGAACGGACCATTGAGATTGTAAAACGATTAGCGAAATAATAGAAAAAAGGTGAACAATATGAATACAACGAAAGACCCCTCACAAACCCGAGTTGTGGTTGGTATGTCTGGAGGAGTCGATTCTTCCGTAGCAGCTTATCTACTGAAAAAACAAGGGTATGATGTTATCGGTATTTTCATGAAAAACTGGGATGATACCGATGATTCAGGCGTATGTACTGCGACTGAAGACTATGAAGATGTTATTAAAGTATGTAATCAAATCGGTATCCCATATTATGCAGTCAATTTTGAACAACAATATTGGGACAAAGTATTTACGTACTTTTTAGAAGAATACAAAGCAGGACGTACACCGAATCCTGATGTGATGTGCAATAAAGAAATTAAATTTAAAGCATTCTTAGAACACGCATTAAAGCTAGGTGCGGATTATTTAGCAACAGGCCATTATGCACGCGTTGAAGTACGCGATGACGAAACAAGAATGCTTCGCGGCATTGATCAAAATAAAGATCAAACTTACTTCTTAAACCAGCTTTCACAAGAACAACTTTCAAAAGTTATGTTCCCGATTGGTGAACTTGAAAAACCACGCGTTAGAGAAATTGCTGAAGAAGCGGGCCTTGCAACAGCTAAGAAAAAAGATTCAACTGGTATTTGCTTTATTGGAGAACGAAACTTTAAAGAATTCCTAGGTCAATACTTACCTGCACAACCTGGAAATATGGAAACATTCGATGGCACTGTAATAGGCAAGCATGACGGCCTTATGTATTATACAATCGGCCAACGTCACGGCCTTGGGATTGGTGGAGACGGCGATCCTTGGTTTGTTCTGGGGAAAGATTTAAAACGCAACGTATTATTAGTGGGACAAGGCTTCCACAATGATAAGCTTTATTCAACAAGCTTAAAAGCTGTAAAAACAGGCTTCACGACGCATCGTGATATGCCGAAAACATTCCAAGCGACCGCTAAATTCCGCTATCGCCAACAAGATGTGCCAGTTACAGTAGAAATCACTGGGGATGATGAATGGTACGTAACATTCAACGAACCAACACGTGCTATCACTCCAGGCCAATCTGTTGTACTTTATGATGGTGATGAATGTTTAGGTGGCGCTACAATAGACGAAGTATTTAAAGACAGTAAAAAACTAACGTATGTAGGGTAATAGAGGTGAAAAAATGGATTTAAATGAGATAGGTATTAAAGCCATCCAAGAAAAACGGTATGAAGATGCCGCAAAAGCCTTTACACAAGCTATAGAAGAGAATCCAAATGAAACAATTGGCTATATTAACTTTGGAAATTTGCTTGCATCGCTTGATGATATCGAGCGAGCTGAGCGATTCTTCCAAAAAGCTATTTCATTGGATGAATCTGCGGCAACTGCCTATTATGGCCTTGCAAACCTTTACTATAATTCAGAACGGTATACAGAAGCAGCAAAACTTTATGAACGTTCTATCCGCCATGGTATTCAAGGAGCAGACGCTTATTTTATGCTTGGCAAAAGCTTTGAACATATCGACGAGCCGAAACTCGGATTGCCTTATATGCAAAGAGCTGCAGAACTAGCACCGGAAGATTTACAGATCAGGCTTTCTTATGGCATTATGTTAGCTACTTTAGAGCTATTTAATGAAGCAGAAAAAGAGCTGAAGTATGTAATCGATACAGATTGGAACAATGCCGATGCCCATTATAATCTGGGTGTTCTGTATGCTGTTTCGACCGATAAAATAGAAGATGCACAGTATCATTTAAAGCAAGCTTTTACTTTGCAGCCAGAGTTTGATCAAGCACGTTACATTCATGACATGCTTGCAATGAAAAAAGATTAAAAAGAAAGGTGGTGGCAGCGTTGGCTGAAAATCTATCTTTGTTTTCCGATGAACCACTTTTTATTGTCGGCCGGCCTGTCGTCACAATATTTCATAATGCACAAAACTTATTCTCGATTATTAAATTGAAAATCCAAGAAACAAATACGGATTATAAGGAAAAAGAGATTATTGTCGCAGGCTATTTTCCTGCTGTCTCAGAAGAAGCGTTATACCGTTATACAGGGCAGCTGAAACAGCATCCTAAATATGGGCTGCAGTTTCAAGCTGCCACTTTTGAAAAAGAAATTCCAGCAACTGAAACAGGTGTCGTGCAATATTTATCTAGCGATTTATTTCCGGGGATAGGCCACCGTACTGCTGAAACGATTGTTCAACAGCTAGGTGCAGATGCTATTAAAACCATCATTGAAAATCCTGATGTGTTGGATGACGTTCCACGCTTAACAGAAGATAAAAAACAAACACTGCGCTCTGTACTTGAGCAAAATCTAGGGCTTGACCGCATTATGATTCAATTGAACGAATGGGGATTTGGTGCTCAAATTGCTGTGAAGATTTATCAAATGTATGAAGGTGAGACACTACAAGTACTACAAAAAAATCCATACCGCCTCATTGAAGATATTGAGGGGATCGGTTTTCAGCGAGCGGATGAACTGGGCGCTAGGCTACAAATCACCGGCAACCATCCCGACCGCATCAAGGCCTCTATACTTCACTTGTTAAACACTGCCTCGTTATCAGAAGGGCATGTTTTTTTAGATGCAAGAGAAATTTTGCCTGCTTCCAAGGCGATGCTTGAATCGAGTCAGTCATGCACGATTGAATACGATGATATTTCCCAAGCAATAATTGAACTAGGCGAGAATGGTAAAGTATGCGGTGAAGAAACAAGAGTTTATTTGCCGTCTCTTTATTATTCTGAAATAGGAATTGCTTCGAAGATTACAGAGCTTGCTCAAAAAAATGAAGAGCAATCATCTTTTCCTTCTTCTGAGATAAGAAAAGTAATCGGTGAAGCAGAAGAGCGCTTTGGTGTTACATATGCTGATACACAAGTAAAGGCAATTGAAACGGCTATTAATTCAGCTGTAATGATTTTAACGGGGGGCCCCGGAACGGGGAAAACAACAGTTGTCAGGGGAATAGTGGATGTCTATGCAGAACTTCATGGGCTCTCGCTAAACACTAAAGATTATGCAGAGAAAGAAGAGGCCTTTCCAATCGTTCTAGCGGCTCCTACAGGTAGAGCTGCCAAGCGCTTAAGCGAATCAACGGAACTGCCTGCAATGACTATTCATCGCTTGTTAGGTTTCACGGGTCAAGAAAAGGAAGAAGATGTGGAGCGAGAAGTAATGGGGCGGCTTATTATAGTCGATGAAATGTCAATGGTTGATACATGGCTCGCACATCAACTTTTGAGGGCATTGAATGATGACTGCCAAGTAATATTTGTAGGCGACCAAGACCAACTTCCGCCGGTAGGTCCAGGACAGGTTTTAAAGGATCTGCTTGCCTCAAAAGCCATTCCAACAGTGGAGTTAACAGATGTTTATAGGCAATCAGAAGGGTCATCAATAATTCAGTTGGCACATGAAATGAAACGTGGTACTGTCCCTCAAGACTTGATGGTGAAAACAAGTGATCGTTCATTTATACGTGCAACCCAAGATCAAATTGCAGACGTTGTAGGGCAAGTGGTCAAGAGTGCTATTAATAAAGGTTTTTCTATTCATGACGTCCAAGTGCTCGCACCAATGTATCGTGGCAATGCGGGTATTGATGCAATGAACAAAATGCTACAAGAATTACTAAATCCTAAAAAATCCCAAAAGACAAAAGAGATTGCCTTTGGTGATACGATTTACCGGATTGGCGATAAAGTGCTACAACTTGTTAATCAGCCAAATAACAATGTGTTTAATGGCGATATGGGTGAAGTCATTTCAATTGTGAAGGCAAAAGAAACGATTGAAAAAACGGATTTAATGGTTGTATCGTTTGATGGCATTGAAGTAACGTATCAAAAAAGTGATCTAAATCAGGTAACGCTTGCGTATTGCTGCTCCATTCACAAATCGCAAGGAAGCGAGTTTCCGATGGTTATAATGCCAATAGTCCGCGGTTATTCCAAAATGCTTCGGAAAAATTTGCTATATACAGGTATTACAAGAGCTAAAAATTTTCTTATCCTATGTGGCGAGCCAGACACATTTGTGTATGGTTTTCAAAAAACAGATGATATGAAACGCCATACCTCACTTGTAGAGCGTTTATCATTGGATGAGACAACTGAAATCAAATCGCTAGAAGAAAAGAATGATACCAAAACGGAATCAACTGAGAAAGAAGCAATACAATCAGTAGAGGACAAGGTACCTGTTGCTTTAACGCTAGATAATTATTCAGGCATTCATCCAATGATTGGAATGGCGGGCATTAGCCCTTATGATTTTATGAATAATGAGAATTGACAGAAGTAAAAGCATTTCTTAAAATAAGTAAGAGTTATCCTATTTAAACAAGATTGATCTCTAATACTGCAATACGTTGAAGGAAAAAAGTACTTGTTGGTCCGTGTACAGAAAGAGGTTCCTAGGCTGTGAGAACCTTCACTACCCAATTTGGAAAAGCTATTCCTGAGTGTAGCTAAAAACTACCGTGTGCCGCGTTAAGGTAATTAAGTGATAATAGCAAAAGCTATTATAATTAGGGTGGTACCGCGAATAGAAACCTTCGTCCCTGTTACAGTGGATGGGGGTTTTTTTATATATAAAAGGAGGAAAATTAATGAAAACATCAGCAGAAATTCGTCGCAAGTTTATCGAATTCTTTGAAGAGAAAAAACACAAACAAGAACCTAGTATGCCGCTTGTGCCAATTAATGACGCGTCATTACTATGGATCAATTCCGGAGTAGCAACGTTGAAAAAATATTTTGATGGCTCAGTGATCCCTGAAAATCCACGTATTACAAATGCACAAAAAGCAATACGTACGAATGATATTGAGAATGTCGGCAAAACAGCTCGCCACCATACATTCTTTGAAATGCTTGGGAACTTCTCTATTGGTGATTACTTTAAAAAAGAAGCTATCCACTATGCGTGGGAGTTCTTAACAGATCCAAAATGGATGGGCTTTGAAGGTGAAAAATTGTCCATTACCATACATCCGGAAGATAATGAGGCCTATACGATTTGGAAAGACGAAGTTGGTATTCCAGAAGAACGCCTAATTCGTTTGGAAGGGAACTTCTGGGATATTGGAGAAGGTCCTAGTGGCCCTAACTCAGAAATTTTCTACGATCGCGGAGAGAAATACGGCAACGACCTGAAAGATCCAGAATTATATCCGGGCGGTGAAAATGAGCGCTATCTAGAAATATGGAATCTTGTTTTTTCTCAATTTAATCATAATCCAGATGGCACATATACACCTCTGCCAAAACAAAACATTGATACAGGTATGGGCCTAGAACGTATGGCTTCAGTTGTTCAAGATGTGCCAACTAACTTTGATACAGATTTGTTTATGCCAATTATCGAGAAAATTGAAGAATTTGCAAATCGTAAATACAAACGCCCAAATGAAATCGATTTAAATGAAATCTTTGGCAGCGAGGAAGATATAAACACGCCATTCAAGGTCATTGCAGACCACATCCGGACAGTGGCATTTGCAATTGGTGATGGAGCATTACCTTCAAATGAAGGTCGTGGTTATGTGCTTCGCCGTTTACTTCGCCGTGCCGTACGATATGCAAAACAAATAGGTATCGAAAAACCATTCATGTACCAACTTGTACCAACAGTTGGTGAGATCATGGCTGACTTCTATCCAGAAGTGAAAGAAAAAGCGGAATTTATCGCTCGCGTTATTAAGAACGAAGAAGAAAGATTCCATGAGACATTACATGACGGCCTTTCTATCTTCAATGAAGTGGTAGAAGCCCAAAAAGCGAACGGACAAACAAGCATTCCTGGAGCAGATGCATTCCGTTTATATGATACCTACGGCTTCCCAGTCGAATTGACAGAGGAATATGCAGAAGAAGTAGGCATGACAGTGGATGTTGAAGGTTTCGAAGCAGAAATGGAAGTTCAACGTGAACGTGCTCGTAATGCACGCCAAGATGTCGATTCTATGCATGTCCAATCAGAAGTACTTGCAAACCTAACAGAGGCAAGCACATTTGTGGGTTATGAAACTCTTGAGACAAACACAACAATTGCAGCAATGGTAGTAAATGGACAAATCGAAAAAACAGCTTCAGAGGGTGATGAAGCACTAATTATTCTTGCTGAAACACCTTTCTATGCTGAAATGGGTGGGCAAATTGCTGACCATGGTTCAATTAGCAACGATTCATTCAATGCATTTGTAAAAGATGTCCAAAAAGCGCCAAATGGCCAAGCATTGCATACAGTTATTGTTGAATCTGGCGAAATGCATGTAGGTGAAGATGTATTTGCACAAGTTGATCGCACAGAACGTAACTTGACTGTGAAGAACCATACAGCAACACATCTATTGCAACGCGCACTAAAAGATGTGTTAGGCGATCATGTAAGCCAAGCGGGTTCATATGTAGGACCAGACCGTCTTCGTTTTGACTTCTCACACTTTGGCGCTGTTACTAGAGAAGAGTTAGAAAAAATAGAGCAGATCGTTAACGAAAAAATCTGGGATGACATCGCAGTAGTTATTCAGGAGATGCCAATTGCGGAAGCGAAAGAAATTGGTGCAATGGCTTTATTTGGTGAAAAATATGGTGATGTCGTGCGCGTAGTACAAGTGTCCGATTATTCTATTGAACTATGCGGTGGTATCCATGTTAAACGTTCTTCAGAAATTGGATTCTTTAAAATTATGTCAGAAGGCGGTATTGGTGCAGGCACTCGACGTATTGAAGCTGTAACAGGCAAAGCTGCATATCAAGCAACGAAAGAAGAACAGCATGTTTTAGAACAAGCAGCTAGTTTGCTGAAAGCAAATCCGAAAGACTTAGTCGCACGTGTGGAAAGTCTTCAACAAGAGTTGAAAGAGCAACAACGCGAGAATGCGTCATTATCTGCCAAAATAGCAGGTGCACAAGCTTCAA
The DNA here is from genome assembly GCF_007988965.1 of Rummeliibacillus stabekisii. GTDB lineage: Bacteria > Bacillota > Bacilli > Bacillales_A > Planococcaceae > Rummeliibacillus > Rummeliibacillus stabekisii. The sequence continues at coordinate 533,916 of NZ_BJVD01000001.1, read as the reverse complement.
CTATCTTATCATCAGCACAGAAAATCGGCGAAGTAACGGTGCTGGCAACAAAAGTTGAAGCAAAAGACAACAATCAATTACGCCAACTAATGGATGATTTGAAAGCTAAAATGGACCATAGTGTCATTGTTTTAGGCGCAGCATCTGAAGGTAAAGTTATGCTGATTGCCGGGGTAACAAAAGATCTAGCAAACGGAAACTATCACGCAGGCAAGATTGTGAAAGAAGTTGCAGAGATTTGCGGAGGCAAAGGCGGAGGCCGTCCTGATATGGCGATGGCGGGTGCAAAAGATGCTTCTAAATTGGAAGAAGCGTTGGATTCCGTGTATAATTATGTAAAATCTATTTAAAAGGTTTGTTGAATAGGGTATACTAACATAGATACAAGACGTTATTCTACTATTTTAAAGTGAGGTGCCCTGCATGAGTAAGTTTGATCAGACGATGAAATTTAATTTCCCTGAAGAATCGATGGAACAAGAAGTTAGAGAAACCATGCAACGAGTACATGCAGCGCTAGAAGAAAAAGGATACAATCCTATCAATCAAATCGTTGGTTATCTATTATCAGGAGATCCTGCTTATATCCCTCGTCATCAGGATGCACGGAACAAAATTCGTAAACTTGAACGTGACGAAATTTTAGAAGAGTTGGTTAAGTTCTATATTAAAAAGAATAACGAGGCATAATGATGAGAATAATGGGTTTAGATGTTGGCTCCAAAACTATTGGCGTAGCAATTAGCGATGCGCTAGGTTGGACAGCCCAAGGTATCGAAACGGTAAAAATTGATGAGGAAAATAATGAATTCGGCATTGAAAGAATCCAAGAGCTGGTGAATGAGTATGACATTGCTGAATTTGTTGTAGGTTTCCCCAAAAATATGAACAATACCGTTGGACCAAGAGGCGAGGCATCACAGGCTTATGCAAAGCTTTTAGAAGATACATTTTCTAAGCCAGTAACGCTTTGGGACGAGAGATTGACAACAATGGCTGCGGAACGTTTGCTAATCGAAGCGGATGTACGTCGCAAAAATCGAAAAAAAGTCATTGATAAAATGGCGGCGGTTATGATTCTCCAAGGATACTTAGACCGAAAACAGTTATGAGGTGAAATTATGGAAGAATTTGAAGAAAGACATATTACAATTGTAGACGATGAAGGCAATGAGCAACTTTGCGAAGTGCTTCATACATTTGATTCCGAACAATTCGGCAAATCATATGTACTTTACTCTATTATTGGTTCAGAAGACGAAGATGGCACAGTTGAGATCTTCGCATCCTCCTATGAACCATCAGATAATGGAACAGACGGTGAACTTACTCCAATCGAAACAGATGAAGAGTGGGATTACATCGAATCTGTTATTGAAGAGTTGGATGAGGATATTGAACAAGGATAATTGCAGAGAGTTGGCAGTTTAGTTTAAAATAAATGCTCGGCAATATGTATTTATCCAATACAAAAGGAATACTTAAGATGCTGCTGAAGTAGACAGCATAAAATATATAGAAGAGGTGACCTAAATGGCACATGAACACGAACATGATCACGAGCACATCGTGGCAGTAGATGAATTCGGTAACGAACAAGTATACGCGGTACTTTATACATTCGACTCTGAGGATTTTGACCGCTCCTATGTACTTTATTATAAAGAAGGCGCTGCAGAAGGCGAAGAAGTTGAAATCTTTGCATCTGCTGTTGTCCCAGCTGAAGATGGTGAAGGCGGAGAACTTGTTCCTATTGAAACTGATGAAGAATGGGACATGGTGGAAGAAGTTTTAAACACTCTTGACGCTGAATTTGGCGAAGAGTAATTGTTTGCCTAAGCGGAATGAGCAACTAGCATTCCGCTTTTTTGTGCAGCAAACATCCGTTAAGGAGGAATTACCTACGTGGAAAAGAAGAAAAACCAAGATCAGATCAATAAAATAAAAGAACGGCAGTCTGAAAAAAGGGTTGTACGTAAAATTGTATTAGCTGCATCAGGAGTATTTATTGCACTTGCACTGATTCTTGGGATAAGTATGTATTTTTATGTAAATAATGCGTTAAAGCCAGTAGATGAAAATGCAACTAAAACAGTCAAAGTTAATCTCCCGATCGGTTCATCGATTGATACTATTTCCGAAACCTTGGAGAATAAAAATATTATTAAAAATGCTAAAGTCTTCAAGTATTATACAAAGGTAAAAAATGAATCAGAATTTCAAGCGGGTACCTATAATCTGACTTCTTCTATGACGATCGATGAAATTATCAAAAGTCTGAAAACAGGGAAAGTGTATCGTACGCCAATCTTTACGATTACAATCCCAGAAGGTTTAACTCTTGACCAAATTGCAGAAAAAGTTGAAAAAAGTACAAACTACTCGAAAAAAGAGTTTATGGATCTCGTGAATAGCAAGAAATTCATTAAACAAATGAAAAAAGCATATCCACGTACCGTTACAAAAGCAATTGACCAAAAAAATATACGCTATCCACTTGAAGGCTACCTGTACCCTTCAACATACCCGTATTTCGAAGAGAAGCCGACATTACAGGAAATCATAGAGCCAATGATTGCACAGACCAATGAGGTTATCACTAATTACTCTGGCCAATTGAAGCAAAAACATTTATCTGTTCATAAATTTTTAACATTTGCTTCCCTTTTGGAGAAAGAAGCAACAGCCAAAACCGACCGTGAAACGATTGCTAGTGTCTTTTATAATCGTTTAGAAAGCAAAATGCCACTTCAAACCGACCCTACTGTTCTTTATGCATTAGGAGAGCATAAATCCCGGGTCCTTTATAAAGATTTAGAAGTGAAAAATCCATACAATACGTATAAAATTAAGGGATTGCCACCAGGCCCTATTTCAAACGCAGGTAAAGAATCACTTGAGGCTGCAATAAATCCAGCAACAACAGAATACCTATACTTTGTGTCAGACAAAAACGGTAACAATCATTTCTCTAAAACGTATGATGAACATTTAGGTAAAGTTGAGAAATATATAAAGTAAACTAGGAAAAAGATGCTGAACCGATTTATTGAAATTAGGTTTGAATAACTAAGATAGGAGAAGAGCGGCTCTCGCTTTTCTTCTATTTTTGTGATAAGATAAAGTGTATTTTTGAAAAAATAAGGAGGGAATTGTATGGCTATTTCGGATGCATATACAATGTCCTTTATAAAACCACGAAATCCATTGCTTACTGAGATGGAACAATTCGCAAAAGAAAACTTTGTGCCTATTATGCAACTGCCAGCAATTGAATTATTGCTGCAAATGCTCCGAATCCAACAACCTAAAAGTATATTAGAAATTGGCACTGCAATTGGCTACTCTGCCATTCGTATGGCTGAGGCATTGCCCGAAACAAAAATAGTGTCAATTGAACGAGATGAAAACCGTGTACAGCAAGCTAAACATTTCCTTTCGAAATCTTCTGTTGCTGAGCAAGTGGAAATCATCTCAGGCGATGCATTAGAAGTAGATATAGAAAATCATCACTCAGCATTTGATGCTATTTTTATCGATGCTGCAAAAGGGCAATATCAAAAGTTCTTTGAAAAGTATAGTCCGCTTATAAAACAAGGCGGTATTATATATATCGATAATATGTATATGCACGGCCTTTCCGATCTGGATCTTTCAGAGGTACCTAGGCGGAAAAGAACGATGATTCGTAATTTGCATCAATTTGCGGATTGGATGATAGAAAATGAAGATTATCAATCCACATTCTTCCCAGTTGGTGATGGATTATTGATTTGTATAAAGAGGTGACCATAATGACAAAACCTGAATTACTTGTAACTCCACAATCGCTTTCACATATTAAAGCGCTTATTGAAGCAGGTGCAGATGCCTTTTTAATAGGTGAACAGCAATTTGGTTTACGATTAGCAGGAGAATTTACTATTGAAGAAGTACGTGAAGCTACTGCAATCATTCACAATGCTGGAAAAAAAGTATACGTTGCGATGAATGCTATCTTCCATAATGATCGGGTGGATGCACTAGCACCTTATATGAAAGCATTATCAGAAATAGGTGTGGATGGCATCGTTTTTGGCGATCCATCAGTCATCATTGCTAGACGTGAAGCAGACGTTAACATCCCATTACATTGGAACCCAGAAACAATTGCAACGAACTGGTTCCAAGCTAATTATTGGGGCAAACGCGGTGCAACAAGGGCTGTCCTTGCTCGTGAATTAAGCATGGATGAAATTGTTGAAATTAAAGAAAATGCCGAAATCGAAATCGAAGTCCAAGTGCACGGAATGACATGTATGTTCCAGTCGAAACGACCACTGCTTGGCCATTACTTCTTGTATGAAGGCAAAGCAATGGAAGTTGAAAACCGGAAAAACAATCGCAATATGTTCTTGCATGATCCAGAACGAAACAGCAAATATCCAATATACGAGGATTTAAACGGTACGCATATTTTCAGTCCGAATGATATGTGTATTATTGATGAATTAGATGAATTATTTGAAGCTGAAATCGACGTTTTCAAAATTGAGGGTGTCTTGCATACAGAAGAATATGTGGTCGCTGTAACAGAGTGTTACCGCAAAGCAATTGATGCATACACTGAATCTCCTGATGCATACTTCGATATAAAAGAAGAACTACTCGCAAAAATTGAAGAAATTCAACCAGAGTTGCGTCCATTGGATACAGGCTTCTTCTTCAAGGAAACTGTATACTAGGAAAGGAGAAAAAAACCGTGACATTATTAAAAGACGATACGATAAGCGAAATTCGTGATGGCAAAAGAGTCATCGTTAAAAAACCCGAATTGCTAGCACCTGCAGGCAACTTGGAAAAATTAAAAATTGCAGTCCACTATGGTGCAGACGCTGTATTTATCGGCGGCCAAGAATTTGGTCTTCGTTCAAACGCAGGAAATTTCTCAATCGATGAAATGCGCGAAGGTGTAGAATTTGCTAATAAATATGGTGCCAGAATCTATGTGACGACGAATATTTTTGCTCACAATGATAATATGGATGGACTTGATGAATATCTAAAAGCACTGGAAGGCGCAGGAGTAGCAGGTATTATTGTAGCCGATCCATTAATTATTGAGACATGTAAAATTGTTGCACCAAAATTAGAAATCCATCTAAGTACGCAACAATCCCTTTCCAACTGGAAAGCTGTTCAGTATTGGAAAGAAGAAGGATTAGAGCGTGTCGTGTTAGCACGTGAAACAAGTGCAGAAGAGATCAAACTAATGAAAGAAAAAGTGGATATTGAAATTGAGTCATTTGTTCATGGCGCAATGTGTATTGCTTATTCTGGTCGTTGTGTTTTATCTAACCATATGACTGCGCGTGATTCTAATCGTGGGGGTTGTTGCCAATCATGTCGATGGGATTATGATTTATATGCAGTAGAAGATGGTGAAGAAAAGCCTTTATTTGAAGAAGGCAACGAAGCCTTTGCAATGAGCCCGAAAGATTTGAAGCTTATCGAATCTATTCCAAAAATTATTGACTTAGGCATTGATTCTTTAAAAGTTGAAGGTCGTATGAAATCGATTCACTATATAGCTACTGTAGTCAGTGTCTATCGTAAAGTAATCGACGCATATTGTGCAGATCCTGATAATTTCAAAATTAAACTTGAATGGCTTGAAGAGCTAGATAAATGTGCAAACCGTGAAACAGCTTCTTCTTTCTTTGAAGGACAACCTGGATATGAACAACAAATGTTCGGTGAACATGGCAAGCAAACGAAATTTGATTTTGTTGGCATGGTCTTAGATTACAATGAAGAAACACAAATGGTTACATTACAGCAACGTAATTACTTTAAACCTGGCGACGAAGTAGAGTTTTTCGGGCCTGAAATTGAAAACTTTAAAGTTGTCATTGACGAAGTATGGGATGAAGATGGACAAGCACTTGATGCTGCTAGACATCCATTGCAAATCGTTCGTTTCAAATGTGCTGAGAAGCTGTATCCAATGAATATGATGCGCAAGGAGATGCGGTAGATGGAAAAACAACGTCCAGTTGTGATTGGCATCGCTGGAGGTTCTGGGTCTGGCAAAACAAGTGTGACACATGCCATCCATGATGTATTTAAAGAACATTCAGTAGTAGTGATTGAGCAAGACTTTTATTATAAAGATCAAAGCCATTTGGAATTTGATCAACGACTAGAAACGAATTATGATCATCCGGATGCATTTGATACGGATTTATTAATTAGTGATGTAAAGCGTTTATTAGAAAGAAAATCCATTGAAAAACCAGTGTATGATTATGCACTACATACACGTTCAAAAGAAACCATTCATATTGATCCACAAGATGTTATCATTCTTGAAGGAATTTTGGTACTTTTTGATCCGCGCTTGCGTGAATTGATGGACATTAAATTATTTGTGGATACGGATGCAGACTTGCGGATTATTCGCCGTATTTTACGCGATATCAATGAGCGTGGTCGTTCAATGGATTCTGTCATTGAGCAATATCTTTCTGTTGTTCGTCCGATGCATAATCAATTTATTGAGCCAACTAAGCGTTATGCAGATATTATTATTCCAGAAGGCGGCCAAAATGAAGTGGCAATTGATTTAATGGTTACAAAAATAAAAACAATTCTTGAAACAAATAGTATTGTGTAATATCATTGTAAATGATTAGTAAATATTCTTGTTAGAAACTATGTCGCATGCTTTAACGAGTAGCGACATAGTATTTTTATTAAGATGATGAAGAAGCAATCGAGGAGTGAATAAAATGGCAGCAGAAAAACAATACCCAATGACTGCAGCGGGTAAGCAAAAACTAGAAGAAGAATTAGAATTCTTAATTTCAACTAAACGTAAAGAAGTTGTTGAACGCATCAAAACAGCGCGTGGTTTTGGTGACTTATCGGAGAACTCCGAGTATGATGCTGCGAAGGACGAACAAGGCTTTGTAGAAGGCCGTATTTCGCTTTTGCAAACAATGATTCGTAATGCCATGATTATCGAAGAAGGCGCGAGTACATCTGATATCGTAACAATTGGCCGTACAGTAACATTCAAGGACTTAGAGGAAGACGACGAAGAAACTTACACAATCGTAGGTTCAGCAGAAGCAGATCCTTTCGAGGGTCGTATTTCAAATGATTCGCCAATCGCTAAAGCCCTACTTGGCAATAAAGTGGGAGACCGTGTAAAAGTCAATACACCTGGTGGAGACATGGATGTCGAGATTATTTCTATTAAATAAAATGTAAAACCTTTAAAGAAGACAATCGTTTGTATTGTCTTCTTTTTTTATTAAACGCAATTAAACGGAAATTATTGTATTCAACAAATGAGGTTTTTGTTATAAATAGATTAAGTAAACGTATCAGCCATTATTAAATGGTTGAAAAAAAGGAAAAATAAAATATATTATATTCTGAATTATGAAACGAAAGAAAGAGAGATTTAATTGAAAACATCTAAAAAGAAAAAGTCAATCGCGATTTTCGGTAGCGTTGGTATTTTAACTTTGGGTATATCACTCATGATTATTATTAAATATCAGTACCATACGAATCAATTAATTATAGCTGATTGTTTTGAAAACTACGGAAATCAAACGACAGTAACAATTAAAAAGCATGTTATTGGGTCTGCGGTTACTTGTAAAAGAAATGAATACGACTTTAATCCTTATTTTATATGCTTTGGGGCTACCTGGAATGCTTTTCATGTATACTCGCAAAGCTAGAAGCGTATTCTGTTTTTATGCTATGATAGACAAGAGTATTAAGAAACCAAACCAGATGATGCGCGTCATCATGTAAAGAAGTAAGGGGGAGACTTATGGCTGAAATTGGACGCCGATATAATCCGAATGGCAAAAAACCAAAAAACACAGATAAAAAGAAAATGGATAAAATATTGAATGTGTTAATTGGTGTTGTAGCTGCACTTATACTCGTTGTAGCTGGCTTCATTGTCATTGGCGGCTCGCATAACAAAGACACTAAAAGTGATAAAGTTGCCCAACAAACACCGCAAGAAAATGAATCCGAAAAAGATAATATAGTAGAAAAAGATTCAAAAGAGCTAGAAAAAGAGAAAGCAAAACAAGCGGAAGAGGCCAAGAAAGAAAAAGCAGACGCATCTGAAGAAGAAAGTGATGCACAAGCGGAAGACGATAATTCGTCTAGTGAACAAGAAGAGACTGCTAGTGATGAAGATAATAATTCAGCTTCAGATGAAACACAAGATAATGAAGAAAGTAAGAAAGACAGTGACCAATACAGTCATACAGCTAAAGTCGAAGATTCTAACGATCCAAACGTGAAAAAAGTTGTTACCGATTCAAAATGGAAGCCAACTAAAACAAAACAAAAAGAATCCAGCGATGTCCATAATTCAAGCTATACAAAAGGTTCACTTGATTGGAACGAAAAAATAAAAACGATTGCTCATACGACAGGCTTAGATGAAAATGATATGATTATATGGTATGTTAAGAACGGTGGTAGCCCGAATACGTCAATCGGAATTGTTTCTTCAAATGACAAGACCAAGAACTATCGTGTTTCAATGGAGTGGATTCCTAATAAAGGTTGGAAACCAACTAAATTGGAAGTCTTAAAAACACATCAAGGTGCTTATTAAAATATGTGCGATGCCCCCTATAAGTGAGGCATCGCCATTCTTTATGTTGTAATATAATAAGCGGTATAAGTGACTATCTCCTATGGGAAGATTACGGCCCAGCATGGAGTAGATTTAACTTAAGAAAGGAAGTATAAAAATGAGAATTGCTGTCATTGGCGCAATGGAAGAAGAAGTAGAATATTTAAGAAACACACTAGAAAATACGGAGAGCCGAACTATGGCGCATAGTGAATTTACGACAGGTACATACGCAGGCCATGATGTCATCCTTCTGAAGAGCGGGATTGGCAAGGTCAATGCAGCCATGACAACTACATTGCTACTGCATGAATACAAACCAGATATTGTCATTAATACAGGATCTGCAGGCGGCTATGATGAAAATCTTGATATCGGTGCAATAGTTATTTCAGACGAAGTAAGGCATCATGATGTGGATGCTACTATTTTCGGCTATGAAATCGGACAAGTTCCACAAATGCCAGCTATGTTCCAATCAGATCAAAAACTAATCGAAATCGCGAAAGAAGCCGTAACAGAAATAGGCGAGCACCAATTTGCAGTTGGTCTGATTACAACGGGCGACTCTTTTATGAACGATCCTGTTCGTGTGGAAAAAGTACGTGGGGATTTTAAATCAATGAAAGCTGTTGAGATGGAAGCAGCTGCTGTAGCGCAAGTTTGCTATCAATTTGATACTCCTTTTGTGGTCATTCGTGCTCTTTCTGATATTGCTGGCAAAGAATCTGCAATCAGCTTTGATGAATTTTTACAAGTAGCAGCAAAACATTCAACAGAGATTGTTTTGAAGGTTATTTCAAAGTTAGCGTAAGGCAGTGGCCTGACACAATTTATCCAAAATTTAGACAGCAGTTGTTCATAATGTTCCATTCAAAGCCTTCTTTTAAGTGGTAAGATAAAAGCAACAAATACTTACATACTTAGGATGCGGGAGGGATTCTCATGACTTTTATTATGGCGGCGGCTATGGCAATTACAGCAGTATTAAGCCTTATAATGGTATCAGAAGTTTCCGAATGAATGAATCTTAAAGATAGAAAAGAACTGCCATATATATGGCAGTTCTTTTTTATTGCTCGAAATTTCGATGATTTTTCTTTTTTAAATGCTGGTACAGTTTGACTAGTGCACGTTTTTCAATGCGGCTAACATAACTTCTGGATATATTCATGTCTTTTGCAATTTCCTTCTGGGTTTTGGGTTCTTGCTGGCCGAGTCCATAGCGCTGTTGAATAATGCTTAATTCACGGTCATCTAATAAATCTAGATGCTCATATAAAAGCTGCTCTTCTTCACACCTTTCAATCTGTTGTTCGGTGGAAGGTTCATCGCTTTGCAAAAAATCTGCAATTTCTAGCGGGTTACCATCTTTGTCAGAGCCGATGGTTTCGTGTAAAGACACGTCTTTTTGAACTTTTTTCTGGCTTCTTAAATGCATTAGTATTTCATTTTCTATACAACGAGCTGCATATGTAGCAAGCCTCGTCTTTTTCTGCGGCGTAAAGCTTGCGACCGCTTTCATTAACCCAATCGTCCCAATGGAAATATAGTCATCAAGCTGTTCGTGTTTCGGATGGAATTTTTTGACGACATGCGCAACAAGCCTCATATTTCTTTCAATGAGTTCAAGTTTTGCAGATTCATCGCCATTCATATACCGTTCGAGACACTCGGCTTCTTCCTCTTTTGAAAAGGGTTGCGGAAACGATTGGCCTTTTAAATAGCCAAGTAAGACGGGGAGATCGACCCACAGTTGCATGATGGCTGTTAAAAGGGAGCTAATTGTCGTCATCCTTCCTTACATGTGAGTAACACATCATATGACAAGAGAAGTCATTTTACAACAAAAAAATGACCTGCAAATGCAGGTCATACTTATTCGCCAAATTAAACCTTCTTTAATGTAAACGTGCTAATCATAAGAACTGATAGAAGTGGGAATAAAAACATATAAAAAACTGGGGATAATACCGGTATGAAGAAAAATGTTAACGTTAAGATAGCACCAGATGCGGTAATTGGCAGACCGCTGAAATAACCATTGGATTCTGTAATATTGAAACGAGCCAGCCTAAATGCACCGCATGCAATATATAATACAGCGACAATCATACCGATCGTGCCAAAATGGACAAGTGTCATTTCATACATTAATATCGCTGGAGCCACACCAAATGATATAATATCACTCATGGAGTCCAATTGTTTTCCTAGCTCTGATTCTTGATTGAATTTCCGTGCCACTTTGCCATCGTAACGATCCAAAAAGGCAGCTATGAAAATAAACAATACAGCATAATTAAAGGACTCATGGATGGTTGCCATAATAGAGGCGCCGCCGAATGAGATATTCCCTAGTGTGATAGTATTAGCTAAGTGTGCTTTCATTTTTTTAATTGTGGTATCCACTACTTCAATTAAAAACAATGGACATCATTCCTTTATGTTCAGTATTACAATATTATACTTCTTTTAATTGGGAGTGTAAAACTTTTTTAAAATGAGGGTTGTCAATGTTACGAGAAAAATATTACCGGTCACTTGTAGAATTAACAAATGGCAGGTGGTCGTCTACGATACTGCGAGGAATAGCTGGTTCTCGCTTTAGCAAAAGAATAATTTCTTCCTATATACGATTATATGGAATTGATACGCAAGAAACGGAAAATAACACATACCACAATCTACATGACTTTTTCACTCGGAAATTAAAACAGGGTGCTCGGCCGATTGCAGAAGGAACTGAATTGTATACAAGCCCAGTTGATGGAAAAATTGAATCCTGCGGCGATATTGTAGAAAACAGTATATTTTTGGTGAAGGAAAAAAAGTACAACCTTGTTGATCTACTAGGCAAAGAAGAAAATATTGCAAAGTATATCAATGGAAAATACATTGTGTTTTACCTTAGTCCGGCGGATTATCATAGGCTTCATAGTCCGATTGATGGTGAAGTGATAAAACAATTTACACTTGGAAGAAAATCTTATCCCGTTAATTCTTTAGGATTGACTTATGGGGATCAGCCGATTTCAAAAAACTACCGACAAATCACAGAGCTACAAACAGCAAACGGTGCCACTTGCGCGTTCATTAAAGTTGGTGCCATGTTCGTGAATTCCATTCATTTGACGAATACAACAACAGAGTGGAAAAAAGGAGAAGAAGTAGGATTCTTCAGTTTTGGGTCAACCGTTGTGATGCTTTTTGAACCCAATAGCGCAGAATTCTTAGAACAAACTGTTCCCGGACAAAAGATCCAAGTGGGTCAAGCATTTGCACATATGCTATAATTTGTAGAGCGTAGATAAACCATTGGGCTTTTACGGGAGGTTCACCCCTTCTTAGCTTCTTGAGCATATATATTTGTTAGGGGAACAGCCTGTAAATGCAGGAGAATAGATTTATTGGAGGAAAAAATGTACAAATTGATTATGCCACACGAATTTGCACTTTCGGTGTTTGATATTACGCCGGAAAAGCTGAAAGAAAAAGGCATTCGAGGGATTATTACAGATCTAGACAACACATTAATCGAATGGGATCGTGCAGATGCTACAGAGGACTTAATTGCCTGGTTTCAACAGATGAAGGATGCTGGAATACAGGTTGTCATTCTGTCGAATAATAAAGAGGCACGCGTCAAAAAATTTGCAGATCCGGTCGGAATTCCATATATTTTCCAAGCGCAAAAACCGCTTGGCAAGGGTTTTAAACGTGCTCTTGCATTACTTGATATGAGACCTGAAGAAGTGCTCATGCTGGGAGACCAAATGCTCACAGATATGATGGGAGCAAATCGTAGTAGGTTATATACGATTTTAGTAAAGCCTGTCGCACAATCGGACGGATTTGTTACACGATTCAATCGTTTCATCGAACGCCGTGTTTTTAAATATTTAAGCAAAAAAGGAATTAAAACGTGGGAGGAAAAAGAATGAAAGACATGCCACAATGTATTGGCTGTGGTACTACCATCCAAACTGAAGATAAAAATGCACCAGGATATGCTCCTGCAGCAACGTTAGAGAAAGAAGAAATCATATGCCAGCGCTGTTTCCGTCTCAAGAATTACAATGAGCTTCAGCCTGTTTCTTTGACAGATGACGACTTTTTGCGCATCTTAAACGGCCTTGGTACTCAAAAAGGCTTAATCGTAAAAATTGTAGATATATTTGATTTTAATGGGAGCTGGTTACCTGGATTACACCGTTTTGTTGGCAATAATCCGGTACTCCTCATCGCAAATAAAGCGGACTTGCTACCAAAATCAGTGAAAAAGCAAAAAGTGATTAATTGGCTGAAAAGAGAAGCAAAAGCGCTTGGGCTAAAACCAATCGATGTCTTGCTTGTCAGTGCGCATAAAGGCAGCGGTATGGAAGAAGCGATAGAAGCAATAGAGAATTATCGTAATGGACAAGATGTTTTCGTTGTTGGGTGTACAAATGTAGGGAAATCTACATTCATTAACCGAATTATTAAAAGAGCAACAGGAGCAGGGGATATCATCACTACTTCTTATTTCCCTGGCACTACGCTAGACATGATTGAAATCCCATTAGAAGATGGACAAGCTATTTATGACACGCCGGGTATTATCAATCATCATCAAATGGCGCATTACTTAGATCCATCAGAGCTTAAATATATTATGCCCAAAAAAGAAATTAAACCAAAAGTATTTCAATTAAATCCGGCGCAAACTCTATTTATCGGCGCGCTTGCGCGATTTGATTTTATTAAAGGCGAGAGAGCAGCCTTTACAGTGCATATTGCTAATGAACTGATGATTCATCGTACTAAGCTCGAAAATGCAGATGAACTTTACGAAAACCATAAAGGCGAGCTGCTATCACCGCCTACAAAGCAACATATGGATGCACTTCCGAAATTAGTACGCCATGAATTTTCAATTAAAGAAGCGAAAACTGATATTGTTTTTTCTGGGCTTGGCTGGATTACAATACAAGATCCAAATGTCGTAATTGCGGCATACGCACCAGAGGGAGTCGAAGTGCAAGTTCGCCCGTCATTGATATAGGGAGGAACTAAGATGAAGAAATGGTATGCCGTTATAGGAAATCCCATTGAGCATTCTATGTCACCTTTAATGCATAGTACGTGGATTGAAAAAGAGGGCAAAAATGCAAGCTATATCCCGGTTCATGTATTGCCAGAAAATTTAGAAGCAGCCGTGACTTCATTAAAACTACTTGGCTGCAGCGGCTGGAATGTGACAATACCACATAAAGAATCCATTATTCCATTGCTTGATGAGATTGATGACACAGCTGCACAGATGGGTGCGGTTAATACAGTCGTAAGGATGCAGGATGGTCGGTATAAAGGTTATAATACGGACGGGCTTGGCTTTGTACGTTCTTTAGAAGAAGCAGTTGGCATAGACCATCGCCATAAGTCTGTCTTGCTAATTGGAGCGGGCGGGGCAGCTCGGGGCATTGCGTTTGCTTTAAAACAAACTGGATATAGGCAAATTAATATTGCCAATCGTACTATCAGCAAGGCACAGGCTATTTGTGATGATTTGGATATAGAGGCTAAGGCGCTTACCTTAGAGAGAGCATCAGAGGATTTGGATCGATATGATATTATTATCCAAACGACGGCCGCAGGTTTAAATAAAAGTGAATTTTCAATGCCCATTGGGCTCAAACGGCTGTCTAAGACTGCAATTGTGGCAGATATTGTGTATAATCCAATGATGACGCCATTTTTAAAAGAAGCAAAGCGATCAGGAGCCACCATTGTGACAGGACTAGGCATGTTTATCCATCAGGGTGCGCTTAGTTACAGTTACTGGATGGGCTCGTACCCGAATGCGAAAGATGTAGAAGAACTTTTGCTTCGGCAAATAGGAGGAAATTGATTTTATGTTAACAGGTAAACAAAAAAGATTTTTACGTGCAGAAGCACATTCATTACAGCCGATCTTTCAAGTGGGCAAAGGCGGTGTTAATGAAGCAATGCTTGTACAAATTAAGCAAGCATTAGAAGTGCGTGAATTATTAAAAGTGCGTATTTTAGACAACTGTGAAGAAGATAAGCATGATGTGGCAGAACAATTAGCTTCAGGTACAAATGCAGAACTTGTTCAATTGATTGGTCTTACAGTTGTTTTATATAAACAAGCATCAAAACGTGAACATCGCAAAATCGAATTGCCAAAAGCAAAATAAGGATTTGATTTCATGAAAAAAGTAGGGCTTCTCGGCGGCACTTTTAATCCGCCGCATATTGCGCATTTAATCATGGCTAATGAAGCGTATTATGCGCTTAATTTAGATGAAGTGCGCCTCATGCCAAATGCAATACCACCGCATAAAGTTAAACCAGAAGATGCCACAGCAGAACAGCGATTTCATATGACAGAACTCGCTGCAGAGATGGTTCCACATTTTACGGTAGAACCGTATGAAATCAAGCATGGCGGCGTATCTTACTCATATGATACGTTAAGGGCCTTAACAGCATTAGAGCCAGAAGTAGAGTTTTATTTTATCATTGGCGGAGATATGATAGATATGTTGGATGAGTGGTATCATATTGAGGAATTGACAAAGCTAGTCCATTTTGTTGGTGTACACCGCCCTGGTTCAGTTGGTAGCACGTCGTTGCCTGTGCAAAAGATTGAGGCGCCGATGGTGGATTTATCTTCAACGATGATTCGCGAGCGATTACATGCAGGGAAACCAGTTACATTTATAGTGCCGCCTGCGGTGGAGGAGTATATACGAAAGGAAGGTTTATATGGGACGAAATGAATTATTAGCTGCAATGAAAGACCGTATGCCTGAGCGTCGTTATATCCACACTATTGGCGTTGCAGACACAGCAATCGAATTAGCAACGCGCTTCAATTTAGATACAAAAAAAGCGGAAACAGCGGGGATTCTGCATGACTCATGCAAATATGCGGACCGTGTTTGGATGAAGGAAGTTATTAAAGGCGAGAACATGAATCCATTACTGCTTGAATACCACCATGAATTATGGCATGGTCCTGTAGGTGCTTATGTTGCACAAAAAGAATTCCATGTAGAAGATGAAGATGTGCTCAATGCGATTCGCTACCATACAACAGGGCGCGCTAACATGAGTGATTTAGAAAAAATCATTTATATCGCTGATATGATTGAACCGAACCGTCAATTTTCAGGTGTTGAAGAGTTGAGGAAAGCTGCACAAGAGCTACCTTTAGATGAACTAATGAGTGAATGTATTACGCACTCAATTGGGTTTCTTATCAGCAAGGGTCAACCTGTGTTCCCAGATTCTTTCGAATGCTACAATGATATATTGCAAAAAAGAAGAAGTAATATATAAGAAATTTTCAGCAACCTCTTACGGTTAATATAAACAAAACTTGCGTAACATAAGTATATGTTTTGGCGTAAAGTCAAAGGAAAGAAGGAAAACAAATATATGGCAAATAATTTATTAGAAATTGCTTTTAAAGCTTGTGATGACAAAAGAGCAGAGGATATAGTTGCGTTAAATATGGAGGGTATTTCACTTTTGGCGGATTACTTCTTAATTTGCCATGGTAACTCCGATCGCCAAACCCAAGCAATTGCGCGTGAAATCGCAGATGTTGCTCATAAAGCAGGCTATGAAGTAAAAAGGCTTGAAGGTTTTGATTCGGCTCGATGGATTTTAGTAGATCTAGGTGAAGTGGTATGTCATGTTTTCCACAAGGATGAACGCGCTTACTATAACTTAGAGCGTCTATGGGGAGACGCGCCTGAAAAATTTGTAGCAGTGGATCCAGAATGAGTAGCTACTCACAATTCGCACAAGTATATGATGGCTTAATGACAGACGTTCCATATGATGAATATGTCAATTGGGTCACTTCACATGCGTCGCCTGCCTCTTATCCCAATCTCTTGGATATTGGCTGCGGTACAGGGACAATGGCCGCAAAATTTGCGGCTCTTGGCTATAAAGTTAGCGGCATCGATCTTTCTGAAGATATGCTAATGGTAGCTTCTCAAAACTTTGCAGAAGCAGGCCTTGATATTCCTCTCTATTGCATGTCCATGGATGAGCTTGAGGGTTTCAACGATCTCGATGTCATTACGATTCCGATAGATTCTATCAACTATGTTCTAGAAGAAGATGCGGTAAGAGAAACACTTAAGCGTATATATGAATCATTGAAAAGCGGCGGACAGCTGTTTTTTGATGTGCATTCAATTTACAAAATGGATGAACTTTTTATGGACTCTCCTTTCACTTATGATGACGGAGAAGTCAGCTATTTGTGGATGACTGAAAAAGGTGAAGAACCTCATTCTGTCCATCATGATCTTGTTTTCTATTCCCAACTAGATAATGGGTATTATGAAAGATTTGAAGAATTTCATACACAGCGTACATTTGATATTGAAATGTATAATAATATGCTCAAAGAAGCCGGCTTTCAGGATATCTTCATCACAGCTGATTTTGCTGAAAAAGAGCCTGTAGAATTTTCTGAAAGAATTTTCTTCCGGGCTGTAAAATAGTCTTTTCAAAAAAATGAATATCCTATATACTGGAATTAGCTTCGTATATTGCCTTCTGAAAAAGAAAGGATGTGCGGACTAATTCCTTCTTTTTTGAAGAAAAATGGCAAAAAATTTGGCATCCCCATAGCCATTGTTATTTTTTTCTTTACTTTTATATACTTTTCCAAACAATCGTCCACACCCCCACAGGACGACTTATTTTCCCGTGCTGAAAAAACAAACGAATTAAACGAATCAAATACTGCTGATCATGCAAATGGTAAATCAAATAGCACATCGATTGAAAAACCTGAAATCGTAGCGTCTACATCCATAATAGTAGATGTCAAAGGAGCGGTCAAAAATCCAGGGGTCTACAAGCTGGATGGTGATAGTCGCGTTATAGATGCTATTCAGCTGGCTGGAGGATATGCTAAGAATGCACAATCTAAGCAAATCAATCATGCTCAAAAGTTGCAGGATGAGATGGTTATTTACGTGCCCAAAACAGGCGAAGAGGTGGAAGAAGTGCTGGCCATTGCATCAAATGACAAAACTGCAGTCCAGCCGTCTATCAATACTAGCAGTTCAAGCGGTGGTAGCCAAAGTACTTCAAATTTAGTCAATCTCAATACTGCAGATGAATCAGTTTTGCAAACCTTAAATGGTATTGGTCCTGCAAAAGCCCAAGCTATCCTTGCTTATCGGACAGAAAATGGATCTTTTCAAACGATTGAAGATTTAAAAAATGTAACGGGAATTGGTGACAAAACATTTGAATCGCTACAAGATCAAATAACAGTCAATTAAATAGCCCGTTTGCCTGTTGAAAAAGATGTCTCTTAAAATTACACTGAATATAATAAGTAATAATTACAGGAGGCAATAATATGGAGCGAATCACGTGGAACCAATTTTTCATGGCGCAAAGCCATTTGCTTGCACTTAGAAGTACATGTACAAGATTATCAGTAGGGGCTACGATAGTCCGTGAGAAACGAATTATTGCTGGAGGTTATAATGGTTCGATTTCCGGAGATGACCATTGCATCGATAATGGGTGCTATGTAGTGGACAATCATTGCGTTAGAACAGTGCATGCTGAGGTTAATGCTTTGTTGCAATGTGCGAAATATGGAACGCCGACAAAAGGAGCAGATCTCTATGTGACGCATTTTCCTTGTTTGCCATGTACCAAATCTATCATACAAGCAGGCATCCAAAACTTATACTATGCAACAGACTACAAGAATAACCCGTACGCCATCGAATTGTTGGCGCAAGCCAAGGTGAATGTCGTACATGTACCTTTTGATGAGAGAAAAATAGATTTTTTAAGTGATGAAAAAATGATGCTCTATATGGACATGCTTACTAAATTGCGTGAACATGGTGCAACGCCTGAAGAATTGGCCCCTTATGAACAGAAGGTGGAAGAATTATTTGGCCATTCTCTTTTAGACATAAATTAATATATATAGCTCTAGCTATTATGCTTGCTGTTCTCGCAGCATTTAAAGATAGCTTTCTTCTTTGGCTATTCGTTCCGTATAGCTGTTTTCTATGGTGGAAAAATGAAAAAACATGGCTTCTTGCCATTATCGCCGTTTTTTCTTTTTCTGCCTTTTTTTATACAAAGAATCGAAATGAAGATTTAAAAGAACATATTCCAGAGCATGCGGTGATTACATGGACTGGTACCTATACAATTAATGGCGCTAAATTGCGTGGCTTTTCCAAAACGGACAGTGGTGCCAAAATTTATGCGGTCATGACGTTTTCAAACAAAGAAGAGAAAGAAAAATACGAAAATATTTCTTTAAGTGGGGCTATGTTCCGTGTTAAAGGAAAACTTACGCCAGCTAATATGCCTGCGCATCAATATGCTTTTTCAATGGATGAGTACCTGAAGAGTCAAGGTGCTATAGGCATTTATGAAATTGAACAAGCTGAATATATCGGAAAAAAGAAAAGTATTTCTTCTGTTTTGGCACAGCAACGATTAAAAGTTAAAAAGCATATAGAAAGGACATTCCCTAAACGTTTAGCAGCTGAAGCAGAGGCACTCATTATTGGTGACCAAGGGAATGTGGATGAAGATCTCAGTCGTGCTTATCAAAAACTGGGCATCACACACTTATTCGCAATTTCTGGGTTGCATGTTGCCCTTATCACGCTATTGCTTTTTGAGATAATGCTGAGGTGCCATGTCCGCAAAGAACATGCAACACTGGCTATTATGATTGTTCTGCCGCTGTATGCTTGTCTAGCTGGTGGGGCCCCTTCGGTATGGCGTTCTGTGACTGTGGTAGAAATAATGATGATTAGTCGAGCAAGCAAATCATTATTAACGGTAGATGATGCACTTTCTATAAGTTTCATTTTGCTTCTTGCCTATCAGCCAGCCATGGTATTTCAAATGGGGTTTCAATTGTCATATTTGGCGACAGCTGCGCTAATTTATTCAAGTAGGGTTTTACAATCTTCAAATCATGTATTGCTCCAATCATTTTATATGACTTTTGTCTGTCAGCTATTAGTCTACCCTTTATTGATTTACCACTTTTTCGAGCTGAGCCTTTCTTCATTCGTGGCCAATCTTGTGTTCGTACCCCTATTTTCGTTTGTGATTTTGCCTATTAATCTAATTATGCTTGTATTAACAGGTATATCTTTACCGCTTTCTAATCTAATTTTTGCAGTATATGAACCTCTGAGAACATGGTTAACCTCTGGGATTTTGTTTTTCAAGGAAATACCATATCAAATGTGGGTGTCGGGCAGGCCGGACATTCTTCTTTGTGTCTTAGCAATGATAGGTGTATTAACTGCATTTGTTTATATAGAGAAAAAATACTTTGTCCGAGCAGCTGCATGGATTTTATTCCCGGTTTTGATCATTCATTTTGCTTCAAGCTTGCACCGAGATTTACGCATTACTTATTTAAACGTTGGTCAAGGGGATAGCGCAGTGATTGAACTGCCATATCGCAAAAAAGTATATGTAATTGATACAGGCGGATTACTTCGTTTTGGCCAGGAAAAATGGAAGGAACCTAAGAATGAGTATGAAGTAGGTAGGAAGGTGGTGGTCCCCTATTTAAAAGGTCGAGGGATACGCTCAGTGGATGCAATGATTTTAACGCACGCAGATGCAGACCATGTTGAAGGTGCGGAAGAAGTAATTGAGGAATTGCATGTGAAAGAAATACACATAAGTCCAAACTCTTGGGAGAAGGCAGTGATGGGAGAGGTTCTTAAGCTTGTTAAAGAAAAAAGAATTCCTCTAAAAGAAAGAATGGCAGGTTATAGCTGGGCAGAACACCGTACTGAATTCAAATATATTTCACCTACTGATACTAATTATGAGGGTAATAATGACTCTCTTGTACTGCTGCTAAAGTTTGGCGAATTTAAAACCGTTTTTACTGGTGATTTAGAAGAGTTGGGGGAGAAGCAGCTCATCGGAAATAGTGTAGCGGATATAGCGGGACTAACGATATTAAAAGCTGGCCATCATGGAAGCAAAACGTCAAGCTCGGAGCCTTTTTTGAATATAACAAAGCCTTTGCTTACCATATTCTCTACAGGCTTAAATAATCGGTATCGTCATCCGAGCCAGGAAGTGGTCGATCGTTATCAAAGATTAGGTTATACTACTTTAAACACAGCGGAATCAGGATCAATCGAGGTGTCAGTCAAAGAAGATTCATGGCAAATCCATACAACGGCAGAGTTTCTTGAAAAGAAAAAAGCTTTGTCCAAATGACAAAGCTTTTTCGGAATAAGGACTTATAAATTCACATACTCAATAACTGTTGCGATGATGAACATGATTGCGAAGAATGCGAATGATACGCCGAATCCAACGCCTGAATCGATCGCGTCATTTCTTTTGCTTTGTACCTCTTGTTCAAATGGATTCATTACTATCCCTCCTAGTTCGATTTAATTATACGGTAATGGCTGTGAAAAATCTAGATTGAATGCGGAAAATGGCGTTCTCCGCAATAGATTTAAAATAGGGCTTAATGTAGTGATATGTCAACTAAATTTAAACTTAAACAGTTTATTAGGAGGTATTACATGAAGTTAGGATTGAAGCGGGATGAAATAAAGTTGGTAGATTATTCGCTTGAATGGAATGAAGAGTTCCAGCAAACTCGGAAAGCTATAGAAGAACAAACAGGTCTAGCTGCAGAGCGTATCGAGCATATCGGCAGTACGGCAATTAAAGATATGCCTGCCAAGCCAATCATTGATATTTTAGTAGGAGTAGACAATCTAAAAAAAGTAGATGAATCATTGCTTAGAGACTTTTCAAAAGTTGGTTTTTTAAGGTTGAAAGTAGAACGGCCTGAAGAAAAGGTGTTGGCTAAGTTTACGGATGATACTTATCAAGAAAAAACCCACTTTATACATTTGGTTGATTATCAAAAAGATCTTTGGAATAATCTTCTTTTCTTTAGGGATTATTTAAATGCGAATGAAGAAGTTAAACATCGCTATATGAAGCTGAAACAAGAATATATTAATAATACAGCTACAGGGTTAAATATCAATGATTATACAAAGTATAAAGAAGACTTTGTAAAGAATATACTTAGTATAAGAAATAACAATTAAAGAAATCCACTATCCATATCCTTAGCGAAGACAGTGCATATCCACCAAAACCCATGTATACTTAAAGGAGCAGTAGTAGGGGGAGTATCATTATGTTTTCAAAATTATGGGCTGATATTCAAAAAGGGAAATTGGCGTCTGTTTATCTTTTAGCGGGCCTCGAATCTTATTATATAGACGAAACGATACGCAGAATCAAAGATAAGTTAGAAGAAGAAGGAGAGGTTGAATCAGTTACAATAGATTTGGATGAGAAGCCAGTAGATCTAGTAATTGATGAGTCAGATACGATTCCTTTTTTCTCAAGCAAGAAGTTGATTATTGCAAAGAATGCCTCGTTTTTAAAGGCAACGGATAAAACAAAAGAAAAAATCCAACATGATTTGACTCGGCTTGCTAGGTGGTTAGAATTTCCATCAGACACATCTGTGACAATTTTTATTGCACCGTATGAAAAGTTAGATGAACGAAAAAAGGTCACAAAGCAAATGAAAGAGCATGCGGTATATTTGTTAGCTGAAACCCCGAAAGAGCATGATTTGGCTGTTTGGGTGCAACATGAGGTAGCCGGTTTTGGCAAGTTAATTGAAGATGAAGCAACAGCTAAACTAATTGAACTCGTTGGCTTGGATATGCTTCATCTGAAATCAGAAGTAGATAAAATTTGCTTATATCTTGGTGAAGAAACAACTATCACAGCTTCTTTAGTGGAGGAACTCGTTTCAAAGACATTGGAACAGGATGCATTTAAAATGTTGAATGCTTATATCCGCCATGATGTTTCTGAAGCGCTCTCTATTTATCACGATTTAATACGGCAAAAGCAAGAACCTATTATGCTTGTTGCGCTTTTAGCTTCACAAATTAGGTTGATGTCCAATGTCTATTATTTATTGAAAAAAGGTTATCATTCAGGACAAATCGCCAAGCAGTTAAAGGTCAATCCTTATCGGATCAAACGTATAGTAGAAGACAGGAGAAATATATCGGAAGAAGCTTTATTGAAAGCATTGTATGGACTGAGTGAAGTCGACCTCAAGTTAAAATCGGTCAGCGGTAGACGAGAGAGGTTCCTAGAACTTTTTTTAATGAAACCATTATAGAAGAAAAGCTAGCTTACTTGAGCTAGCTTTTTTACTATTTTAAAAACGAGAAAATTATAGCGATACCACGATCCTTTTTACTATATACTGTGAATTAGAGAAGGGAGAGTGAATACATGATCACAAAAGAGAGCAATATCCGGTTTGTTGTTGCGGGATTGTTGCTAGGGATTTTGATGTCCGCCATGGACAATACTATCGTGGCAACTGCAATGGGAACGATTGTGTCGGATTTAGGGGACTTTGACATGTTTATCTGGGTAACATCCGCTTATATGGTGGCTGTTATGGCAGGGATGCCGATTTTTGGAAAATTATCGGATATGTTTGGACGTAAGCGATTTTTTATATTTGGATTAGTCGTTTTTTTAATTGGATCAGCACTCTGTGGGATTGCACAGTCAATGACACAACTAAGCATTTACCGCGCAATCCAAGGTATAGGCGGTGGCGCTTTAATGCCTATTGCCTTTACGATTGTGTTTGATATATATCCACCTGAGAAGCGAGGGAAAATAACGGGATTGTTGGGTGCAGTATTTGGTGCATCTAGTGTGCTCGGTCCGTTATTGGGCGCATACATCACAGAGTATATCAGCTGGCATTGGGTGTTTTATGTAAATGTACCAATCGGCATTATTTCATTATTTTTCATCCTTCGCTACTATAAAGAATCCTCAGCACTCGAAAATCAAAAAATTGATTGGGGTGGGGCAATTACTCTCGTAGCAGCAATCATCTGTTTAATGTTTGGATTGGAGCTAGGCGGCAAGAAGTTTGATTGGTTATCCATTGAAATTGTCAGTTTGTTTAGTGGATTTATAATTTTTTTTATAGCATTTATTATATTCGAGATAAAAGCAAAAGAGCCAATATTACCATTTTGGCTTTTCCGCAGACGTCTATTTGCTGCTTCACAAATATTAGCTTTTTTATACGGCGGTACGTTTATTATTTTGACCATTTTTATTCCCATTTTTGTTCAAGCTGTTTATGGCGGGTCGGCAACAAATGCAGGGTTAATATTAATGCCCATGATGCTTGGGTCAGTAGTAGGCAGTGCGATGGGTGGTATTTTCCTTACTAAAACAAGCTTCCAAAGATTAATGATAATTTCTGTGATATCCTATTTTGCAGGCATGTATCTTCTTAGTACATTGACGCCTGATACAGCAAGGCTACTTTTGACCGTTTATATGATTTTAGTGGGATTTGGCGTTGGCTTTTCGTTCTCTCTTCTGCCGACAGCTTCTATCCATAACCTTGAACCGAATTTTAGAGGGACAGCTAACTCAACTAACTCTTTCTTGCGTTCGTTTGGCATGACGCTTGGTATTACCATTTTTGGTGCTATACAAAGTAGTGGGTTTTCACAAAAATTGACTGACGCCTTTAAGGGAATGGGGAATGGGAACTATGTACCGGATTCAGATAATTCGAGGCAACTTTTTGAAGCAAGTGAACGCGCAAAGATTCCTAGTTTTATACTTGATAAAATAGTCCATGCTTTGTCGGACTCTGTTACTTTCACATTTTCTATGGCTTTAATTCCTATTGCCATTTCTGTCATTGTTGTACTATTGATGGGAAAAGATAGAGTTGGAGTTGTAAAAAAGGATAGTTAAGTTAATTCTAGCATTAAATAAAGGAACCGTTCGTAGTGAGACGGTTCCTTTTACATGGTCAAAAGATATGCAATAAAAAAAGGCTAGAGATTTCTCTCTAGCCTTTTTGAATCCCATCAAGGATTAAGCTTTTTTCATTAAACGAGCTTTTTGACGAGAAGCTGCATTTTTGTGGATCAAGCCTTTTGAAGCTGCTTTGTCTAAAGATTTAACAGCAAGAGTTAATAGTTCGTTTGCGTTTTCTTCTTTAGCAGTTAGTGCAGCGTCAGCTTTTTTCACAGCAGTACGCATTGCTGATTTAGCTTGTGCGTTTTGTGCGTTAGCTTTAGTGTTAACTTTTACGCGTTTGATTGCAGATTTAATATTTGGCATTTCAAATTCACCTCCTAAAAAGGATCGAGATGAGTAAATTCTCAACTGTATGTGTCTATACAACAAGCATCATTATAGCAAATGCCTACTATAAAAATCAAGAGACAATAGCAAAGAATATTTACTTGACACAATGGTCAAACTAAAGAAGAGGTGATAGAATGGAAAATTTCAAATGGTCAACTGTTGATTTAGTCGATGAAACAACAGCCTTTATCAATCATAAGACAGAGGAAGAGCGAGAGACACTAAGGGAATCTAATGGAATTGATATAAAAGAAACGTGGGAAAATATCGTAAAGGTCACAGAAGTTATTGTGTCCCAAAAAGGAGAAGAACATATCGGTAAGAAAGAGGGCACGTATGTTACTTTATCTGTACCTACGCTAGACCCTTACGACCAAGAAGGTCTTGAGATGTTCGAAGAGTCGATCATTAGAACACTGCAAAAACTTCATAAAAAAGAGACGCTTGAAAAAGTATTGATAATAGGGTTAGGCAATCGTACGATTACACCAGATGCCGTGGGTCCAATGACGATTGAACAGCTCCACAACCAGGATGAACTAATTCAAGATAGATGTATGATTTATGCGCCAGGCGTAACAGCGCAAACAGGATATGAAACGAGCGAGTTTGTCAAAGCGTTGGCGGATCGAATTAAGCCATCCTTAATCATTGCAATTGATGCTCTCGCAACTAATTCGAGCGAACGACTGTGTAAAACAGTTCAAATTACAAACACAGGCATTCAGCCTGGGGCGGGAGTAGGGAATGCCCGTAAAGAGATTTCGCTCGAAACAATGGGATGTCCTGTCACAGCAATTGGATTACCAACAGTGGTGGATGGTCCTGTATTGATAACAGATGCAATTGAAACCATGTTCAAATATATCTCCGCACAGATATCAGAAGGGAAGTCGCCGTCCAAAGCTTTATCTGTTTCTGCCTATACGCCAAACGAAGAAACGAAGATTCAAACAGAGGCACTGATGCCTATCTTTGGTGATTGGGTGAAGTGGGACAAAGAAGAGCGACTTCAGCTATTCCAAGAAGTTCTAACAGGCCAGCAACGGCTTTTTGTGACGCCAAAAAACATTGATGATTGGCTCTCTGCTTATATCAACATGCTATCGAGTGTTTGTACGCGATGGATTAGTAATGCATAATGGTTCTATCTCTCTCTCCTCCTTCATAAGCTGACAGGAGGAGGGATATAGAATGCGAAGACGCAAACAACGATGGAAATTTAGTTTATTATTCTTAGCAATCTTCTTTTCACTACCTATTATTGCAGCTAAGATCCCGGTGTTGGCTGAACAAAAGCCAAATGGAAAACCAGTCATTGAGTCCCCTGTACAAGAAACAAAAGTTGCTTATGCTGCTAAAAAGGGGTTAGCTACAAAAGTATCGGACAAAAAATCAAAAGCTTCTTTTGATGCATTGGTATATTTTACACATTCTCATGAAGCTTATGCGCCTATACTTCGAAAACATCAACAGGCAGTAACTGCGTATCATAATACCGAGAATATCCAATCCCTAGGAAAATTGTTCACCAATCATTTTAAACAAAATAATATTCAATTGGACCTTTTGGATGTTGATACTCAGAAAGTGATGAGTCAAAAACAAATGAAGTTTTACCAGGCGTATGATGCAGTACGTCCTTATGTTAAAAAGCAAATAGAAAAAAAAGATTATGATTTAATCTTGGATATTCATAGAGATTCTGCAAAAAGAAATTTATCGACTATCACATATAATGGCACCTCTTATGCGCGCATGGCCATTGTCATCGGAACAAAAAATCCAAGTTACCAGGCAAATGAAGCATATGCTGAGAAGTTGTCTAAAAAAATGGCAGACCTTGTACCTGGTATCTCGCGTGGTGTCATTGCTAAAAAGGGTGCGGGCGTAAATGGAATTTACAATCAAGATTTGTCGAAGCAATCCATTTTAGTTGAAATAGGCGGTGTGGATAACACAGAAGAAGAGTTAAATCGATCAGTCGCGATTTTGGCACGTGCAATCGAAGAAGCGTTTGCTAATCCTAATTCCTAACATTGCAATATATGGCGTTTCACTGCTATAATTCTTAATAACAACATTTCAGTAGATCACCGCTTCTATAGTGGTGTGATAGAAAGAGAAATGAAGCTGAAAAAATGAATTAGTCTAAGGCAACGCATGCAGATAGACGATTCAAAAATGAGGCGCATAGATTATAGGAGCGGAACGAATGAATCGAGAAGAATTAATTAACAGACAAGAACATATACGAAATTTCTCTATTATCGCACATATTGATCACGGCAAATCAACATTAGCAGACCGGATACTAGAGAAAACCCAAGCCCTAACAGCAAGGGAAATGAAAGAACAGCTGCTAGATTCCATGGATTTGGAAAGAGAACGAGGCATTACAATTAAACTAAATGCTGTACAGTTGAACTACACAGCGAAAGATGGAGAAACATATATTTTACATTTAATCGATACACCGGGGCATGTCGATTTTACTTATGAAGTATCACGAAGCTTGGCTGCATGTGAAGGTGCGATTTTAGTTGTCGATGCAGCACAAGGTATTGAAGCTCAAACGCTTGCAAATGTATATCTTGCGCTAGATAATGACTTGGAAATCTTACCAGTCATTAACAAAATCGACCTTCCATCAGCTGATCCAGAGCGTGTACGAGGTGAAATAGAGGATGTCATTGGACTCGATGCATCTGAAGCTGTGCTTGCATCAGCCAAAGCTGGCATTGGAATAGAAGATATTCTGGAGCAGATTGTTGAAAAAGTGCCAGCACCAATAGGGGATCCGGAAGGGCCATTACAAGCACTGATATTTGACTCTGTATATGATGCATATCGTGGCGTAATTACCTCTATTCGGGTTGTTGAAGGCACTGTGAAACCAGGAGATAAAATTCGCATGATGGCAACAGGCGCAGAATTTGAAGTCATCGAAGTAGGCGTGCATACTCCAAAAATGACGCCAGCGAAGTTTTTAACTGTCGGGGATGTTGGCTATCTCACAGCTTCTATTAAGAATGTAGGAGATACGCGCGTAGGGGATACGATTACCTTTGCAAATCGCCCAGCCACAGAAGCATTACCTGGCTATCGTAAGTTGAACCCGATGGTGTATTGCGGTCTTTATCCAATTGATACATCAAAATACAATGATTTACGGGAAGCATTAGAAAAATTAGAGTTGAATGACTCTGCTCTTCAATATGAGCCTGAAACCTCTCAAGCTCTAGGATTTGGTTTCCGTTGCGGATTTTTAGGTCTCTTGCATATGGAGATCATTCAAGAACGTATTGAGCGCGAATTTAATATTGATCTAATTACAACAGCACCATCAGTTATTTACCATGTTCATATGACCGATGGTGAGGAAGTTAAAGTGGACAACCCTTCAATGATGCCGGATCCACAAAAGATTGATCGTATTGAAGAGCCTTATGTTAAAGCAAGTATAATGGTGCCAAATGATTATGTGGGTGCTGTAATGGAGATCTGCCAACGAAAACGCGGGAATTTCCTGACGATGGATTATATGGATTCTATACGCGTAAATATCCTGTATGAAATTCCGTTATCCGAAATTGTTTATGATTTCTTTGATCAATTGAAATCCAGCACAAAAGGATATGCATCTTTTGACTACGAATTGATTGGCTATAAACCATCAAAACTAGTGAAGATGGACATTCTCTTGAATGCAGAACAGGTCGATGCTTTAAGTTTCATTGTTCACAAGGATTTTGCTTATGAACGAGGCAAGGTTATTGTTGAAAAATTAAAAGAGTTAATTCCACGTCAACAATTCGAAGTACCAGTGCAAGCTGCGATTGGTCAAAAAGTTGTTGCACGTTCAACTATTAAAGCGATGCGTAAAAACGTTTTGGCTAAATGTTACGGCGGCGATATCTCGCGTAAACGTAAACTTCTTGAGAAACAAAAAGAAGGTAAAAAACGTATGAAGCAAGTCGGCTCCGTTGAAGTCCCGCAAGAAGCGTTTATGGCTGTACTTAAAATGGATGATGATCAACCGAAAAAATAATTTTAAAATTACAATGTTGTTGGAAACATGCGTAAGTAGCTCTTATAGATAAAAACACCTGATGAGGTTTTTCAAGCTCATCAGGTGTTTTTCATTTTTCAATTAAATAGCCATGTCACCGCCTGTTAAGAATTGTCATATGATACTTTTAGACGAATAACTAAAAGTTGATGAATAAAAAGGTAGGAGGAGAGTTATGCCCGTAAGAACTGGATCCCAATATATTGAACAGATTGACCAATTGAAAGCTAATATTTGGGTTGATGGAGAACAGGTGACAGGAAATATTTCTGAACATCCTGCATTTAGAGGTGTAATGAAGAGTCAGGCTAGGTTATATGATTTACAGCATGATGAAATATTAAAAGATAAATTAACCTATCTCTCTGAGGGGAAGGGTGATCCTGTAGGACTTTCCTTTCTCATGCCAAGGTCAAAAGAAGATTTAGCGAAGAGAAGAGAGGCTATCCAGCTATTGGCAAGAGAAAGCAATGGCATGATGGGACGAAGCCCGGATTATATGAATACAGCACTCATGGCTATGGCTTCATCTGCCCATTTATTGGAGGGGAAAGATCATTGTTTTCCTGGAAATTTACAAAAATATTATGAATATGTTCGAGATAATGATTTATCGATGACACATACGTTTATCGAACCACAAGTGGACCGCGGCAGTGTTTTAGATAAACCGACGAGTGAGCCAATATCTGCTGAGGTTGTAGAAAGAACGAGTGAGGGTCTTATTGTCAAAGGAGCGCGTTTACTCGCAACCCAGGGCGGTATCACCGATGAAATGTTATTCATTAAAGCGGGGAAGCCATTTG
This sequence comes from Rummeliibacillus stabekisii, assembly GCF_007988965.1. Lineage (GTDB taxonomy): Bacteria > Bacillota > Bacilli > Bacillales_A > Planococcaceae > Rummeliibacillus > Rummeliibacillus stabekisii. Next base: position 504,113 of record NZ_BJVD01000001.1, on the reverse strand, counting down.
ATGAAGAGAGCGGGTTTGCCTTTTCCATTCCAAGTAACACAAAGGGACTCAAATTTATTTGTAGAGAATCATTTGTAAAAGGAGAGTCTGTCTTTAATTATCCTTTAAGTTCTCGCTATGAAGAAATGGATTCTATTGTCGTCTTTGATAATGTCTTAGTACCGTGGGATCGTGTATTTTACTATGACAATATTGATGTCGCACAGTCCTTTTTAGGTAGGAGTTCTTTTCAACCTTTTGGACTACATCAGGTGTTATCCAGACAAATTGTGAAAACAGAATTTATGCTGGGAATCGTTCAATCAATTATAGAATCTATCAATATTTCAGGCTTTCAACACGTACAAGAAAAGGCTACCGAAATTATTGTGGCACTTGAAACTTTAAAAGCCTTGTTGATCAAATCCGAAGTTGAAGCAAAGATGAACGAAGCAGGTTTGATGCAGCCGGATTATACGACTCTTAGAGTTGCCATCAGTATTTTTCCTAAGGTATATCCACGTTTTACTGAAATAGTTCAATTGCTAGGTGCGAGCGGCTTAATGTCTATTCCAACCGAAAAAGCATTTCACTCATCAATTCGAAAAGATATAGACCTATATCTCCAATCTGCTGCAAATAATGCAGAAGACCGTGTAAAACTTTTCCGGCTCGCTTGGGATGCGACAATGAGCTCATTCGGTACCCGTCAGACCTTATATGAACGATTCTTCTTTGGGGATCCAGTAAGATTGGCAATGAGCCTTTATCATGAATATGACAAGAAACCATATGTTGAATTGGTGAAAAAGAAACTTAAATAGAGTCTAAGCATTATTTATAGTCAGACTGAGAGAAAGTACTTAGAAACGAGAAATCGGATAGCCCACGGCTATCCGATTTTGATGATTAAATGGTATAGATTATCTAATGTGTTGGAGATGCCTTGTTTCGGATAGGATATGATTAAAAGAATTCATATAAGCCGTTCGCAAAGTAATCATATTCCTCTTGATTTATAATTTTATTGCCATATCCTTCAAAAAAAATCTCTCTATCACTATTTTCGAAAACATTAGGCTTAGGACGAATGGCAAGTGCTACATCATATCTTGGATCACCATAAGCCCCTCCCGACCAATCGATCATCCCCGATACTTTACCGTTATGCAACAATACATTATCTATTGTAAAATCGCCATGTATTAATGTTTGTTTGAAATTTTTGGGTTTTTGGGTTTGAATTTTATTTAATATTGCTTCTGACCCATCTACTTCATAGTGTGTGAAGTTATATGTGGCTTTTAGTAGCATTTCATCAATCCAAGGCGTTTTATATTTCAATTCAGCGGGACATGAAGTTGAATGTATGCGGGAAAGTGCCTTCCCAAAGACAAATATTATTTCCTCTCTAGTTTCCTTATTTTTCTCATTAGATAAGGCTTCTCTAACAGTTGCTCCTTCTAGGTATTCAATTAGAGCCCAAGTTTGATCTTTGTCACATTTAAATTCTTTTATTATTGGAATCGGTAAATCTGTTTTACTAGATAAACAATGTAAAACGGAAATTTCTTTGTTCAACCAAGTATTATATAAATGTTCTTTTGTTCTTTTAAGTGCGAAAACAGCCTTTTCACATTCAATAATGGCAACATCTGAGGTACAACCCTGTTTTGGGAAACGAATTGAATGGATGGTACCCATGTACTTTTTTATCTCATTAGGAATTTCACTTATATCAATTGGCTGCAAAATAATACACCTTCTTTACAAAGTATTCTAGTTTTCAATCAATTTATAGTGTTACTGTGAACTAAAATGAACGGACAGCTAGATTCCATCCACCTTTTATATTAATCTAAATCACGTTCTGTCGAATACTCGTTGCCATCCAAATCACTAATGACACGTTTGCCGACTTTCTTTAATTTTAAGTCTAATCCATTAGATCCGGTAATCGTATACGTGTTTCCAGCTGTTCTAATTTTTATATTGTTGTAATGATTTTCGCTACTTTTTTCATTGGTGTTTTTTTGAGGATTAGTAGAGGGTTTAATATTGTTCAAAGTGGGATTTGTAATAATCGTTAAATTATCTTTATTAAAAATAAGTTGGTTGGCTTCTTCGGTTTGTCCGCTAAATACGGTGTTTTCCAAATCACTTTTCTTTGCAAAATATTTCCCCTTATCTGTGTTGCTTGCACAACCAGCTAAAACGAAAATTGACAATAAAGCAATCAAAAATCTTTTCATTATACACTCATCTCCTTTAATGTTTATACAAATTATAGGAAAATTAAAATAATTTTACAAGTTGTAATCTAAATAAAACTTTTTATATTAACGCGTCTGATTTTCATTAACAGTAAAAATAAACTAAACTATATGACAGGATTAAAAGATGTTAGTTAAGAAGCAGTTTAGAATTTTCAAAAGGAAGAAGGTTTTCAGATTGGCTAGAGGTATTTATATTCATATTCCATTTTGCCATCAGATTTGCAACTATTGTGATTTCAACAAGGTATTTTTTAAAAACCAGCCAGTCGATGAATATATAGAAGCATTGGGTGAAGAAATGCGCATGTGGGCAAGCGACTATAAGGATCACAAAATTGAAACAGTTTTCTTAGGGGGGGGGACACCAACCGCACTTTCACCTGAGCAACTTCAACGTTTATTGTCATTAATTCGCATGTATATACCAATGGAACATGTCACAGAATTTACTTCAGAGGCTAACCCTGATGAATTGACGGAAGAAAAACTGCGCGTTTTATACAATGGGGGCGTTAATCGGCTTAGCATGGGTGTTCAAGCATTCCAAGAGGAGCTTTTGAGAAACTTAGGGCGTACTCATTCCAATGAACATGTATTTGAAACGATCAAGAATGCCAGGAAGATTGGCTTTGAAAATATCAGCATTGATTTAATGTATGGTTTGCCTGGACAAACGATGGAACAATGGAAAGAAACATTAGCATATGCTTTCTCTTTAAACCTCACTCATTTTTCAGCATATTCATTAATCGTAGAACCGAAAACAATATTTTATAATTTGATGGTCAAAAGAAAGCTTAGTCTTCCAGGTGAAGATTTAGAAGCAGAAATGTATGATGTGTTGATGAAGGAGATGGAAAAACACGGGTACCATCAATATGAAATTAGTAATTTTAGCAAACCTGGCTACTCTTCTATCCATAATCAAATATATTGGGACAACGATGAGTATGCTGGATTTGGGGCAGGAGCTCATGGGTATATGAATGGTGTGCGTTATTCTAATATTGGTCCCTTAAAGAAATATATGGAAGCTATTTCTCGAGGCGAAAAGCCTATTCAACAGACACATGTTGAAACAAAGCAAGAGAAAATAGAAGAAGAACTCTTTCTTGGACTTCGCAAAACAGCGGGTGTCAGCAAAAAGAATTTCTACGAAAAATATCAATGTACTATCGAAAGTGTTTATGAGGAACAGCTGAAAGATTTACTTGAAAAAGAGCTTATTGAAGATGATGGTGACTTTGTCAAACTCACTCGAAAAGGGCGTTTTGTAGGTAATGAAGTATTTCAGCAATTTTTATTGTAGGGTTAGGCATTTCCGTTGACATCATTCTTGAGAGGTGTTAAATTAATAATTGTATTAGCACTCCTTCTTATTGAGTGCTAACAATGTGAGGTGATGATCATGCTAACGAATCGACAGCTGCAAATTCTGCAAGTAATCATAGATGATTTCATTGCGACCGCACAGCCTGTAGGATCTCGCCAAATTGCGAAAAAAGAAGGTATAGGTTTTAGCGCCGCTACCATACGGAATGAAATGGCTGATTTAGAAGAGCTTGGTTACTTAGAGAAAACCCATACTTCTTCTGGTCGGGTTCCTTCCGAAAAGGGTTACAGGTTTTATGTGGATCATATGTTAAAACCTCAAATTATTACAAATCAAGATATCATAACTATTCAATCCTTATTTCAAGATCGGATGATGGAAACCGAGCAAGTAATTCGTAAATCCGCTGATATTTTATCAGAATTGACCACCTACACGTCGATTATTTTGGGACCGGATGTTCAGCTTCATAAAGTAAGGCGATTTTCAATCGTACCGATTTCAGTGGGATCTGCTGTAGCCATTATCGTAACAGATCATGGTCATGTAGAAAATCGATTAATATCGATACCGGAAAACTATTCGCTATCGGATATTGAAAAAGTCGTTAATATACTAAACGAACGGCTTGTTGGAGTTCCACTGGAGCAGATTCACAAAAAGCTAGAAGAAGAGGCAACAGCTGTTATTGCGCAGCATATTGGCTCATATGATGGATTGCTTACGTCAATTTTCGACCTCAATAAGTACCACGGTGAGGGTAAGATATACTACGGTGGTAAAACGAATATGCTGAAGCAACCTGAATTCCATGACTTAAATAAAGTTCGAATGCTGATGGAGCTAATGGAAAAAACAAGTCAAATACAGACTATTTTCCCTCATCATCAATCAGGCATTCAAATCCGAATAGGCTCTGAAAACCATCATATAGCAATGGAGGATTGCAGCGTCATCACAGCAACCTACACTATAGGTGAAGAGCAAAAAGGATCAATCGCGATCATCGGTCCTACTCGCATGGATTATAGGCGAGTAGTTTCTATATTAGATTTAATGAGCAGTGGTCTTAGTCGATTTATCGAACGCCACTAGCATGGCCGGTAGAAGAGGAGGGTATTAATTGTCTAAATCAGAAGAAGAAAAAGAACAGTTCGCTGCAAATGAAGAGACAGCTAAAGAAAATGCAGCGCCAAAAACTGATGAAAACGTAGAAGCTGTACCGGAAGAAAAAACGGAAGCAGCTAGAAACGATGAAACAGATGAAAAGGTAGAAGAACAAGTAGACGAGCTAGCGCTACTAGAAGAAAAGCTGGCTAAAGAAGAAGAACGTTACCTTCGTTTGCGTGCAGACTTTGATAACCTAAAACGCCGCACGCAACTTGAACGCGTGGCACAAGAAAAGTATCGTGCTCAAAGTCTGCTGACAGACTTATTGCCAGCACTAGATAACTTCGAGCGCGCTATGCAAGCTGAAGCGACAACGGACGAGGCAGTATCGATGAAACAAGGAATTGAAATGATTTATCGTTCTCTTGTTGAAGCGACTAAGAAAGAAGGTCTTGAGCCGATTGAATCGCTTGGCGCTGAATTTGATCCCAACATACACCATGCAGTGATGCAAGAACATGACGAGTCAAAAGACCCGGGTATTGTTTTGCAAGAGCTGCAAAAAGGGTATATGCTGAAAGACAGAGTGCTTCGACCAGCAATGGTAAAAGTAAACGAGTAGTCGGATTAAGTAATGAATCACTAGGAGGAATTTTTAATGAGCAAAATTATCGGTATTGACTTAGGAACAACAAACTCTTGCGTCGCTGTACTTGAAGGCGGCGAACCAGTTGTAATCGCTAATAAAGAAGGAGCGCGCACAACTCCATCTGTTGTAGCATTCAAAAACGGTGAACGCCAAGTAGGTGAAGTAGCAAAACGCCAATCTATTACTAACCCAAACACAATTAGTTCAATTAAACGCCATATGGGTACAGACTACAAAGTAACAATTGAAGATAAACAATATACACCGCAAGAAGTATCTGCCATGATTCTTACACACTTAAAAGAGTATGCAGAAGACTATCTAGGTGAAAAAGTATCAAAAGCGGTAATTACAGTACCTGCTTACTTCAACGATGCAGAACGCCAAGCTACTAAAGATGCTGGTAAGATTGCTGGTTTAGAAGTAGAACGTATTATCAATGAACCTACAGCAGCTGCACTTGCATATGGTTTAGAAAAAATGGACCAAGACCAAAAAGTTTTAGTATTTGACCTTGGTGGCGGTACGTTTGATGTTTCTATTCTTGAATTAGGCGATGGTGTATTTGAAGTACTAGCCACTGCTGGGGACAACCGTCTTGGCGGCGATGATTTTGACCAAAAAATCATTGATTATTTAGTAGCGGAATTCAAAAAAGAAAACGGCTTAGATCTATCTCAAGATAAAATGGCTATGCAACGCTTAAAAGATGCTGCAGAAAAAGCGAAAAAAGAACTTTCTGGTGTGACTTCAGCACAAATTTCATTACCGTTCATCACTGCAGGCGAAGCTGGCCCATTACACTTAGAAGTAACTCTTTCTCGTGCTAAATTCAATGAATTAACAGCTGATTTAGTTGAACGTACAATGGTACCAACACGCCAAGCATTGAAAGATGCTGGATTATCTGCATCACAAATTGATCAAGTAATTCTTGTGGGTGGTTCTACTCGTATTCCTGCTGTACAAGAAGCAGTAAAAAATGCAACAGGTAAAGAACCTCATAAAGGCGTTAACCCTGATGAAGTTGTAGCAATGGGTGCAGCTGTACAAGGCGGCGTATTAACTGGTGATGTGAAAGATGTTGTTCTTCTTGACGTAACACCTCTATCACTTGGTATTGAAACAATGGGCGGTGTATTCACTAAATTAATCGACCGTAATACAACAATCCCAACATCTAAATCACAAGTATTCTCTACAGCTGCAGATAACCAACCAGCAGTAGATATTCATGTACTACAAGGTGAACGTTCAATGGCAGCAGACAACAAAACACTTGGCCGCTTCCAATTGACTGATATCCCGCCAGCACCACGCGGTATCCCTCAAATCGAAGTAACTTTCGATATTGATAAAAACGGTATTGTGAATGTTAAAGCGAAAGATCTAGGCACACAAAAAGAACAAAAAATCACAATTCAATCAGATTCTGGTCTATCAGAAGAAGATATCGAGCGCATGGTTAAAGAAGCTGAAGCAAATTCAGAAGCTGACAAAAAACGCAAAGAAGAAGCAGATCTTAAAAATGAAGCAGATCAACTAGTATTCCAAGTGGATAAAACAATTACTGACTTAGGCGATCAAATTACAGACGAAGAAAAAACTTCTGTAACAGAAGCAAAACAAGAATTGCAAAATGCGCTTGAAGCTGGTGAAACAGAAAACATCAAAAAAGCGAAAGAAAAACTTGAAGGCGTTCTTCAACCTCTTGTAATGAAAGTTTATCAACAAGCAGCTGAAGCGCAACAAGCACAAGCTGGCGCTGAAGGAGAAGGCAAAAAAGACGATGGTGTCGTTGATGCTGACTTCACTGAAGTAGAAGACGATAAAAAATAATTGTGCAAAATCTATATAAAATTAGAACTTAAGCAATGTACCTTTTATCAGAGTATTATAAAGGAAGACAATGCTCTCGGTTATAAGTACTGTAGTAATAGTTCGTTTATGTAGAATAAAAAGATAATCAAAAGCCAAAGACCGCTCTCGGGCTTTGGCTTTTTTAAATGAGTGCTGAAATACACCTTTTCAATAAAAGTGTGTTTTTGCCATTTTATAAATACATGATACAATAATATTTATGTTAAAAGAGCGGAGTGTGAAAGATGGAGAAACGCGATTATTATGACGTCTTAGGAATTAGCAAAACGGCTTCTCAAGACGAAATAAAAAAAGCATACCGTAAGTTATCAAAACAATATCATCCTGACATCAACAAAGAGGAAGGCGCAGATGAAAAGTTCAAAGAAATCGCTGAAGCATATGAAGTATTAAGCGATGAACAAAAAAGAGCGCGTTATGACCAATTTGGCCATCAAGATCCTAACCAAGGCTTTGGCGGATTTGGCGGCGGATTTTCAGGTGCTGAAGGTTTCGGTGGCTTTGAAGATATTTTCAGTACCTTCTTTGGCGGTGGCGGCCGTAGCAGAAGAGATCCGAATGCACCACAAAAAGGCGATGATCTGCAATATCGCATGACTATTAGCTTTGAGGAAGCAGTATTCGGGAAAGAAAAAGAAATTGAAATCCCTCGGGAAGAAACATGCGAAACATGCCATGGTAACGGTGCAAAACCGGGCACGTCCAAAGAAACATGCTCACACTGTAATGGTTCTGGGCAAATTTCAGAAACAGTCAATACACCGTTCGGTCAAATGACAAATCGCCGTACCTGTGGCTATTGCGAAGGAACTGGCCAAATCATTAAAGAAAAATGTCCAACATGCCATGGTGCAGGAACAGTTAAAAAACGTAGAAAAATCAAAGTCAATATTCCAGCAGGTGTAGACGATGGTCAACAATTACGTATAAGCGGCCAGGGAGAGGCTGGGAAAAATGGTGGCCCTTCAGGTGACTTATATATCGTTTTCCATGTACGTGCACACGAAAAATTTGAGCGTGATGGCGACGATATTTATTTGAAATTGCCAATCACCTTCCCTCAAGCAGCCCTTGGCGACGAAATTGAAGTGCCAACAATCAACGGCAAAGTAAAAATGAAAATCCCTGCAGGTACTCAATCAGGCGACCACTTCCGCTTAAAAGGAAAAGGTGTTAAAAACGTGCATGGCTATGGCAATGGAGATCAACACGTCATCGTTCAAATCAAAACACCAAATAAACTAACTGAAAAGCAAAAGGAACTACTTCGAGAGTTCGCAAATATTTCTGGAGATATCCCAGAAGAACAAAGCAGTTCATTAATTGATAAATTGAAGAAAAAATTTAAAGGCGAATAATTAGAGGAGTGATTTGCAAGTGAAATGGTCGGAAATTTCGATTCATACTGCCAATGAAGCAGTAGAACCTATTTCAAATATATTATATGAAGCTGGGGCAAGCGGTATAGTTATTGAAGATTCTCAAGAGCTAGCAAAAACAAGAGAAAATGTATACGGAGAAATTTACGATTTAGACCCGTCAGACTTTCCGGTAGATGGAGTTGTCGTGAAAGCATATTTGCCTGTTACCAGTTTTTTAGCAGAAACAGTAGAAGAGATCAAGCTTGCAATCACAAATCTCCATCAATTTGATATAAATATTGGAGCTAATGAAGTTACCACAAGTGAAGTACAAGAAGAAGATTGGGCAACTGCATGGAAGCAATACTATCATCCTGTTAAAATATCAAATCGTTTCACCATCGTTCCATCATGGGAGGAATATAAGCCAGTTGAGAGTGATGAATTAATCATCGAGTTAGACCCTGGCATGGCATTTGGTACAGGAACACACCCGACAACAGTTCTTAGTTTGCAGGCGTTAGAAAAGTATATTAAGCCAAGTTCTACCGTGATTGATGTCGGCACAGGCTCAGGCGTATTGGCAATTGGCGCGGCGCTCTTAGGAGTGAAAAGCGTTCATGCCTTAGACTTGGATGAAGTAGCAGTTCGCTCAGCGAAAGAAAATGTTGTTTTGAACAAAGTTGAAAATAGTATTAATGTGGTACAAGGAAATCTTCTAGATACAGTAAAAGAACCAGCAGACTTAGTTGTTGCAAATATTTTGGCAGAAATCATCATGACATTTACGAATGATGCTTACTCTATTGTGAAACCAGGTGGATACTTTATCACTTCTGGGATCATAGAAGGGAAAAAAGAAGACGTAAAAAAATCACTGCTTGATGCTGGCTTTGACATCGAAGAAGTGATGATGATGGAAGACTGGGTTACAATTATTTGTCGTAAATCCTAATAGGGTGGAGTGGTATAATGCAAAGGTATTTTATAGAGCAACCCTTTAATGATGAAGTAGCCACGATTCGAGAGGACGATGCGCATCACATTATCAATGTGATGCGCATGCGTCTTGCTGATGAGCTAATCGCTGTACATAATGGAGAAGCATTCGTCTGCAAGATAACAAAGATAGATAATGGTTCGGTCGAAGTGCAAAAAACAGGCGAAGTGCGTCCGAACACAGAGTTACCAATCCATGTAACGATTGCATGTGGATTGCCTAAGGGAGATAAGCTTGAACTTATCGTACAAAAATCAACAGAACTTGGTATGTACGATTTTATCCCATTTGAAGCAGAACGTTCCATTGTAAAATGGGATGCGAAAAAAGGGAAAAAGAAACAAGAACGACTTCAAAAAATTGCAAAAGAAGCAGCAGAGCAATCACATCGAACGCATATTCCAACAATTCATGAACAGTATAGCTTTAAACAGCTATTGCAAGTTGTAGGAGATTATGATGTTGTATTTCTTGCAGATGAAGAAGATGCTAAAGAAACTACGCGAACGCGATTTGCCGAAAGATTAAAAAAGGTGTATGATTATAAATCAATGCTTGTGATTTTCGGTCCTGAAGGTGGGATTGATAGATCTGAAGCCCAAGCACTACAACAATTAGGATGTCAGAGTATCTCGCTCGGACCTAGAATATTAAGAGCAGAGACAGCGCCACTGTACGTTTTATCTGCTATATCATATGAATTTGAATGAAAGAGGTGAGCAGCCTTGTCATCAGTGGCTTTTCACACACTTGGTTGTAAAGTGAATCACTATGAAACAGAAGCTATTTGGCAACTGTTTAAAGATGAAGGCTATGAACGGAAAGATTTTGATCATCAATCGGACGTATATGTAATCAATACATGTACTGTAACGAATACAGGCGATAAAAAAAGTCGCCAAGTGATTCGCCGGGCGATTCGTCAAAACCCAGACGCAGTCATCTGTGTAACTGGTTGTTATGCTCAAACATCTCCTGCTGAAATTATGGCAATTCCAGGAGTAGATATTGTCGTGGGTACACAGGATCGTATGAATTTGCTTTCTTATATCGAACAATACAAAAAAGAGCGTCAACCTATCAATGCTGTAAAAAACATTATGAAAAACCGTGTTTATGAAGAGTTGGACGTGCCTTACTTTACAGATCGCACGCGAGCGTCTTTAAAAATTCAAGAAGGATGTAACAACTTCTGTACATTTTGTATTATACCTTGGGCGCGTGGGCTGATGCGTTCTCGTGATCCGCAAGAAGTTGTTCGTCAAGCGCAACAATTAGTGGATGCAGGCTATTTAGAAATTGTCTTAACAGGAATTCATACAGGCGGTTATGGCCAGGACCTTAAAGATTACAATTTAGCGCAGTTGCTTCGTGATCTTGAAGCGAATGTGAAAGGGTTAAAACGTTTGCGAATTAGCTCAATTGAAGCTAGCCAGTTGACTGACGAAGTAATCGAAGTGTTAAGAGATTCTAAAATTGTCGTCAACCATCTTCACATCCCAATCCAATCAGGATCAGATACTGTATTAAAACGCATGCGCCGCAAATATACAATGGAATTCTTCGGTGAGCGCCTTGATCGCTTGCGTGAAGTTTTACCTGACTTGGCTATTACATCAGATGTTATTGTTGGGTTCCCAGGCGAGACAGAAGATGAATTTATGGAAACATACAATTTCATTGCTAAACATCAATTTGCAGAATTGCATATCTTCCCTTACTCAAAACGGACAGGAACACCTGCTGCACGTATGGAAGATCAGATTGATGAAGAAATCAAAAATGAACGTGTTCACCGCTTACTGACATTAAATGATCAGTTGGCAAAAGAATACGCCTCTAGATTTGAAGACCAAGTCCTTGAAGTCATCCCGGAAGAAGTGGTTCAAGAAGGCAAAGATACCGGGCTTCTTACTGGCTATACAGCAAACTACATGAAAGTAGTTTTCGAAGGTAGTGAGGACATGATTGGCAAGTTAGTGAAAGTTAAAATTGAAAAAGCCTACTATCCGCATTCTTATGCACAATTTGTGCGTGTGATGGACACAGTAGAAGTATAAAGAAAATAACAGAAAGCCTAGCGAGACGAATGCTAGGCTTTTTGTTATAGTTAGGAGTAACACAAGAATTGAGGCGATTGAATGAAAAAATTAGCACTATCCTTAATCATCTTGGCATTTATTATTTCTGGCATTACATTAATTGTAAATTATAAAACCAACGAAGGTTTAGTAAACACCCAACAAACTCACCAAAAAAACCAAAAAAATGTGGCTAAAGAAAACCCCAAAGATCACATGAAATCACAGGAAAAGAAAAAGAAAGAAGCTCCACATAAGAGAAAGAAAAAACGATTGGTCATTACGATTGACCCTGGACATCAATTGAAAGCGAATGTTGGACAAGAGCCAGAAGCTCCACATTCTTTACAAACCAAATATAAAGCAACAGTAGGATCTATAGGTATTACAACAAAAAGACCAGAGTACGCTGTTACATTAGAGGCTGCAAAAAAGTTATCTGCACAACTAAAGAAAAAGGGATTTAAAACGATTCTGACAAGACATACGAATGATGTGGATTTATCCAATGTAGAACGTACCAAACAAGCGAACAAGAATAAATCATTTTTGTATATTAGAATTCATGCTGATGGAGCTGAAAATCCAAATGCTTCTGGCTTTTCTGTGATTGCGCCCGCAAAGAATGAACATACAACTTCTTTCTATAAAGAAAGCAAGTGGGCAGCAGAGGATATTTTAAAACAAGTCTCTCACAGGACGGATATTTACCAAAATGGCATAAGCTATCGTGGTGATCAAGCCGGTTTTAATTGGTCAAAAGTACCAGTTGTTTTAGTTGAATTAGGTTTTTTAACCAACCCTAATGATGAAAAAAGACTGTTAGACAGGGATAAACTTGATAAGTTAACAGTCGATATTGCTAAAGGTGTTGAAATTTACTCGAAACGAAAAAAATAATTAACTATTACCGAACAAATTAATTTGAAATCTAATATTTAAGTGTTAAAATATATTAGTAGAAATAATTAAGTCTATATCACATTACCAACCCTATAATCGCACATACTACCTTTCATAAAGAGTAGTTAATTATGGATTATTAGCTTTGGAATGTCGATTGAAACAATTGATCAGCGGGGATAAAGGTCCCACTGATAAATAGGTTTCATTTTAATTTGGGAGGTTTTTTGAATGGGACGAGTAGAAGGTAAAGTAGCATTAGTGACAGGCGGTGCATCAGGTATTGGTTTATCATCAGCTCAATTGCTTGCAAAAGAAGGAGCAAAAGTAGTTATTGGTGATTTTAATATAGAAGGTGCCAAAAAAGAAGCTGAAGCATTGAAACAACAAGGTTTTGAAGCAACAGCAATCTTTTTAGATGCTGGAAACGAAGATTCTATTAAAGAAGCAGTAGAATTCACAGTCAACACATACGGTACCATCACTACTTTATTTAACAACGTAGGCCTAACTAATCTACGTAAAGATTTAGATGTTGTGAATATGGATTTAGATGAATGGGATCGTTTGATGAACGTTAACTTAAAATCTGTATTGCTTGGTTCTCGATTTGCTATTCCATATATGCAAAAAGCGGGCGGCGGTTCAATTATTAATACAACATCTATGGCTGCCTTTGCATCTGATGCGGTACGTTCAGCATATGGTGCATCAAAAGCAGCAGTAGCTCAATTAACAAAATACATTGCTACTCAATACGGCAAAGATAAAATCCGTTGTAATGCAGTGGCACCGGGATTAATTTTAACTCCTGCTGCTAAGAACAATATGCCACAAGGTATGTTAGATATTTTCTCTAAATATAATGCTTTACCTTATCATGGTGAACCAAATGATATTGGCTATACTGTTGTATTCCTTGCATCAGATGAGTCAAAATTCATGACAGGACAAGTATTGCAAGTTGAAGGCGGTCACTATATCGCAAACCCATCTATTGCAGATGTTCAAGCTTGGACAGAACAACAAAAATAATAATATTAAAATCCATATGCCCAGCATATGGATTTTTTTATTCTACTTTGGGTAAGTGGTTTTAGTTCTTCTTTTTTATGGATAAACTATATTAAGTCATGGTAGACTTTAGAGGTACGTACAACTTTATTTAAAGGAGAATTTCCAAATGGCTAAAAATTATGCATCATATATCGACCACACATTATTAAAACCCGAAGCAACAGAGGAACAAATCAAAAAGATCTGTGCAGAAGCAAGAGAATATAACTTTGCATCTGTTTGCATCAATCCTTCTTGGGTTAGTCTAGCAGCCGAAGAATTAAAGGGTGCTGACTCTAAGGTGTGTACAGTAATTGGATTTCCTCTAGGAGCTTCAACATCAGCAACGAAAGCATTTGAAACAAAAGATGCCATCGCTAATGGCGCTGACGAAATTGATATGGTCATTAATATAGGCGCTTTAAAGAGCGAACAATATGATGTAGTAGAAAAAGATATAAAAGCTGTTGTTGATGCAGCAGACGGTGTGTTAGTGAAAGTTATTATTGAAACTTGCCTACTATCTACAGAAGAAAAAATCAAAGCATGTGAACTTTCAATCGCAGCTGGCGCTGACTTTGTAAAAACTTCTACTGGTTTTTCAACAGGAGGTGCGACAGTTGAGGATGTTGCATTAATGCGTAAAACAGTTGGAGAGCATACAGGTGTAAAAGCATCTGGCGGCGTGCGAAGCCTCGAAGATTTAGAAGCAATGATAGAAGCAGGAGCTACAAGAATAGGTGCAAGCTCTGGCGTACAAATCATGAAGGGCAACCGTGCAAAAACTGACTATTAATTGAAGCAATAGTATTGACCAAAACCTATTAATAAGTTATACTTTTTTAGTACACAATGATATGACGTATGATTTTATTATTGTGTTTTGACGTGTGTTCGGAGGGAGGGAAAGAGAGATGTCAAAAACTGTCGTTAGAAAAAACGAATCGCTTGAAGATGCTCTTCGCCGCTTCAAACGTACTGTTTCTAAAAGTGGTACAATTCAAGAGGTAAGAAAACGCGAATTCTATGAAAAACCTAGCGTAAAACGCAAAAAGAAATCAGAAGCTGCACGTAAACGTAAGTGGTAATTTAAATTCCTAGACAATCCCTACGTTCTAAACACGCACTATCATGATTTATAAACTCGCAAATGAACTAAGCTGAGAAGTCTTACTAGATTTCTCAGCTTATTTTTTTGAAAGAAAGCAATAAAATTACTCCAAGGAACTAGATATTACTTTGGCTAGATGTGATATTTTCAGTTTTAATCTACAAACTCTTAAAGTATAAGACAAATAAGACATATTATAAATATTTCTTAAATCGCAGTGTAATATAATACACAAGCTTAAATTATGCTACATATCGACCAATTTTAAATGAAAATAAAATGAAACTTCTAGCACTTTCAAACGTAAGTTAGAGTATAAGCTTGTGCGAAGAGGAGGGATCACATACATAACTAATGAAAAAGATCATCATTATATTAATTTGTACGCTATCAGCCGCATTTATTGCGGAACCTAGCTTTGCAGCCCAAGTCTCTGCCGCTTCTTTACCTGGCTGGCAACTTTTTATGACCCATCCCATAACGGTAACAGTGTTACTGTCGCTCGCCAGTTTCGGCCTTGTATTGCAGCTATTTTCACCGCATTTTGGTTTTGGAGGAATACTCAGCATCGTTGCATTGTTGATATTTTACGTCGTTCATTTTATTGCAGGCTTTGCATCTTGGCTAGGTATTATAATGCTTCTAATTGGTGTTGGGCTTGTTTTATTGGAATTTTTACTGCCAGGCGGCATAGTCGGCATTATTGGTTTTGCGGCAATCATTGTCAGCTTGATAAGTTCAGGCGCAAATACAACGCATATGGCTTATGCAGTCTTGATTGCTCTTATTATAGCAGTCGTAGGAATGGTGATTATGATGAAATTTTTCGGCAAAAAACTAAATTTGTTGAACAAAATGGTGTTAAAAGATTCAACCGATACAGAACATGGCTATGTATCAAATCTGAATCGCACTGATTTACTTGGAAAAGTGGCCGTTACCGCTACGCCACTTCGTCCCTCTGGCACTGCCATGTTGGGGGATGAAAGAATCGACGTGGTTACGGAAGGCGGCTATATTGAAGCGCATAGAAATGTAATCATTATTAAAGTAGAAGGCGTCCGTATTGTTGTACGGGAGTCTGAAAACGTATAGGAGGATTAGAATGGCCATTACAGGTAGTTTTATCTTTACAATTATCGGCATTGTTGTTGTCTTTTTGGCTTTAATTATTTTATTTACTTTTGTACCAGTTGCTCTATGGATTTCGGCCCTTGCAGCTGGCGTTAAGGTAAGCATTTTCACATTAATTGGTATGAGGCTGCGCCGGGTTATTCCTTCTCGTATTGTCAACCCGCTCATTAAAGCCCACAAAGCAGGACTTCCTGTTACAATTAATCAATTGGAAAGCCATTATTTAGCAGGTGGTAATGTAGACCGTGTTGTAAATGCATTAATCGCAGCGCATCGTGCGAATATCTCGCTTACTTTTGAACGTTGTGCAGCCATTGATCTAGCGGGCCGTGATGTTTTAGAAGCTGTTCAAATGTCTGTAAATCCAAAAGTTATTGAAACGCCATTTATTGCAGGGGTTGCAATGAATGGGATTGAAGTAAAGGCAAAAGCTCGTATTACAGTACGAGCAAATATTGAACGTCTAGTCGGTGGTGCGGGTGAAGAAACAATTGTAGCTCGTGTTGGCGAAGGGATTGTAAGTACTATCGGTAGTTCAACAAGTCATACAGAAGTTTTAGAAAACCCTGACTCCATTTCTCAAACGGTATTATCAAAAGGCTTAGATTCAGGTACTGCGTTTGAAATCTTATCTATTGATATCGCGGACGTAGATGTAGGCAAAAATATTGGGGCAGAACTTCAAATCGAGCAAGCCCAAGCGGATAAGAATATTGCACAAGCGAAAGCGGAAGAACGTCGTGCTATGGCTGTTGCATCCGAACAAGAAATGATTGCGAAAGTACAAGAAATGAAAGCTAAAGTAGTAGAAGCAGAAGCAGAAGTGCCGATGGCAATGGCAGAGGCGCTTAGAACCGGTAACATCGGTATTATGGACTACATGAATTATAAAAACATCCAAGCTGATACAGGGATGCGTGATTCAATTGGCAAAATGAATCAACAACATGACGGTGGTTCATCTACTGAAAGCTAAGCCTTTGAAAGGAAGCGTTTTGAATGGAAGCACTAATATTCTTGATTATTACATCACTGGTGGGTTACCTTTTCAAAAATAAAGATGATGATGCTTCAAAAACAACGCCTCCAATTAATCGAAAAATAAAGCGTGTTGATCCATCAACACCAAATCGTACGCGTCAAAAAGCAGAAGAATATACACGTAAAGCGATTGGCGAGCTTGAAGGCAAGATGCCTAGGAGTATGCAAAAGCGTGCCGCAGAGACGGTTGAAAAGGCATTGCCAAAAGCTCAGGAATTGATTGAAAGGCAATCGGTAGGAAGAACGCAAAATCCTATTTTTGAAAAGCATAAACATACCACAACTGTACCTACAGAAATAAAGAAAACAGTTGATAAGAAATCAACCGGTTTCAAATTTCCACAAAGTACAAATGAAATGGCAAATGCCATCATCATGGCTGAAATTTTAGGCCCACCAAAATCTAAAAGATAACACATGACCTCCTCCCTTCTAGCATATGCTAAAAAGAGAGGAGGTTTTTTATGTCGAAAAGGCTATTGCAAATAGTGCCGCTGATCGAAATCGAAAACTTCCAGGGAATTCGAATCAGAGGGGATATATTGCTAGAAGCTATTCATGATCATCAAATGGTATTCATTCATGAAAATTTTAAGATAAAGATAGAAGCTGATTCATTTCATGTCAATCTTCTCCGAGATGAATTATTGGCGCTTGATATGAGCAATGTAAAAAAAATTGAGCTTACCAGAATTGAGGATTAGGGATAATGAAAAAAAGCAGAGATTATCGTATGATAGAAATTTGCATAAAACGCACAAAGAAAGTAGAAGCTTTCTTAAATGCTTTAACTAAAAATAATATTATACTTAGAAATTTACGTCTTTCTGAAGAAGAAGTCCGATTTGAAACCATTCGGAAGCATCTAAAAACGATTCGAAGATTGCGTTACCAATACGGTGTTACGTTTCACATTGAGTCTTTAGATGATAATCAAATTTTAAGGAAAGAATGGACTGTATTTGCCGGCATTTTGATTTTGCTCTTCATACCATTTTTCTTTTCACAATGGATTTGGCAGGTGTCCATCGACAATGCGACTCCTGAGCAAGAAGATGAATTATCTGAAACATTGCATGATTTAAACTTAGACGGCCCCATTATGAAAAAAGATAAACCGGACGATTCAGTGATTCGGCAATATATCCTATCAAAACATCGGGACCTTTCATGGGTTCATATCCATCGGAAAGGCAGCAAAATGAGTTTTGAGCCATTAAATGCACCAGCTGTAGATCAAGAAGAAGAAAAGAGTTCAATGAAAGGTGAATTATATGCTAATAAAAGTGGCGTAATTACACACTTTAATCTACAAAGGGGAGAGCGAGTAGTCGATGAAAATGATGCAGTAAAAAAAGGAGACCTCTTAGTAACTGGTATTTTAAAACAAGGTGAAAAAGCAATTTATTATGGTGCAGATGGAGAAGTGTATGCGGATTATTGGATTGAGTCAACATTTACTATGCCCCAAAAAATCACATACGGAACAATGGGTGAAAAAACGTATCATTTTAGATGGGCAAATGAAAAGAAGAGCCCAAATGAATGGAAGGTCGTTAACTTACCAAAATGGCTATCTTCAATAGGTGAAGTATCTATTGAGCAAGAACAGATTGACAAAAAAGTAACACTTGATAAGAATGCGGTAGAAGATATGATTGTTCCCTTGCTACATCAAAAATATTTACGGGACTTGCCGCCGAAAACAGTCATCAAAAAAGAAAAACTTTTGAATGTTACCATTGATAATGATACAGTAAAAGGGAAAGTTTTATTTTTAATAAATGAGAATATTGCGGTAAAAAGTGCGATAACCAAGGAGATTGAGAATGACAGAACAACAACCGATCCAACTCAAAATGCAAGATCCGAATGAAGCAGTCATGCTACTTGGCATATCGGATGCCAATTTGAAATTAATCGAAGAAGCTTTTCAAATCCAAATGATTACCCGTGGTGACAGTATTGTCATTGTCGGTGATGAAGAAAATAAACAACAAGCAAGTGAGTTAGTTGAACAGTTGCTGAAAGTGATCCGTAAAGGTATAAATATCAATCAACGTGATGTAGTCTCAGCTCTTGAAATGTCCAAAAGTGGTACAATGGAGTACTTTTCTGAGCTATATGATGAGGCGATTGGCCGCAATACAAAAGGAAAGATTATCCGTGCTAAAACCATCGGCCAGCGAGAATATATCCAAGCGATTCGCCATAAGGATTTAGTTTTTTGTATAGGGCCAGCTGGTACAGGTAAAACATATTTAGCTGTCGTGATGGCGACACAAGCTTTAAAAAATGGGCATGTAAAACGTATTATTCTAACAAGACCAGCTGTTGAGGCTGGAGAAAGTTTAGGTTTCTTGCCAGGCGATTTGAAAGAAAAGGTAGATCCATACTTAAGGCCTCTCTACGATGCATTGCATGATGTTTTAGGTGCTGAACAAACTGCCCGTATGATTGAACGTGGCACCATTGAAATCGCACCTCTTGCCTATATGAGAGGCAGAACACTGGATGATGCGTTTGTGATTTTAGATGAAGCACAAAATACAACAGAAGCACAAATGAAAATGTTCCTTACTCGTTTAGGATTTGGCTCCAAGATGGTTATTACAGGAGACGAGACACAAATTGATTTACCTCACGGTGCTAAGTCAGGTCTCATCAGCGCTGAAAAAACATTGCGCTATGTAAAAGATGTTGAAATTAAGTTTCTAGAGCAAGCTGATGTAGTGAGACATCCACTTGTTGCAAAGATTATCCAAGCATATGAACAACAAAAATAAGAAAGAGTAGCGAATCTCTCGCTACTCTTTTTTTCTGGAATTCAATACTCTAGAGGTGCATAGCCAAGCTTAGAAAAAGTTAAAGCCATTTGATGATAGCCCTCTTGGTTAGGATGAACTCCATCTTTTGATAAGAGCGCCTTTTCCTTACCGCTAAAGACATGATAGACATCTGCCACTTTGATATTCTTTTGTTTTGCGAATCTTGAAATGGCGATGTTAAATGTTTTTATTGCTTCATCCGCCACTGGTATATGAGGAAATGGGTTATATAAGTTCATTAATCTCAGGATAGATGGATTTTCTTTATCTATTATCTGGATTTTTTTGATGATTTTAGAGTAATTCTCTTGAGATTGTTGCATCGCATGAATCACACTTTCTTTGTCATTATGCCTTAGAAGATTCTTTGCTGCATTAATTAAATCATTTCCACCTGCTGTAATCGTGATAATGTTTGCGCACTTAATAGCTCTTCCAACAGTTGGGGAATCGAGCATATTTAATATATCTCCTGTGGTTGCGCCAGACTTTCCGAATTTGTGAAGATAAATACGCTTTTCCAATGTATGCTCACTCAGTTTTCTATAAAACTCTGGGAATCCTGAATTGAGGAAAGGGATGCCGATTCCAGCAGTAAGGGAATCACCTATTGCAATATATTGTAAAGAATTGTAAGTCATCATACACCTCGAGTCTTTTCTTTATTTTTATATCTTATGACTTTTTTGACACAAATGTGCCTATAGGTTAATTACTCAATGTAAGGACATGAAAAAATACATAAATAAAGAAAGATAAGATTTTGATGAAAGTGGAGAAAAATTAAGTTATGAAGAAATAGAGTGCTGAAATTCTATCTGAAGGCAGTAATAAGAAAATAGGAGAGTGTTTATATGGAATTATCTTTGTCATGATTTCAATCGATGAATCATAAAAATGTCCACCAGGAATAGATAATGTTATTAAAAATTTAAAATAGGGAGTATTGAATTTCAGTAACTGGTTTAGCTTAATGTAAGCACTAATGTTAGTGATATGAAAAGGGGAATTGAAAGAGCATAAAACAAGAAATATCAAGAATGGTGAATCCACCATTCTTTTTTATTTTATAATGAATATGGGAGTAGGCTATATGAAGCAACGCACAACCACTAAGAGAGCTCATTTAGATGAAAGGAACTCTATTTAATTTAAATGGAAATTTATTTAATTTTTTTAATATATTATCCTTTATCACCAAAATAAAGCTGGAAAATCTTTGCCTAATTGGTATAGTAATATTAGATGGGAGGCGCTTTAATGAGTAATTTTATTCGGACATTAAACAGATATATACGTTTTCCTATACTTTTAGCGATTCTGTTAATAGTAGCTGGCATTCTACAATTTGCTTTGACAGTTAATGATATAAAGGGAGAGCATTATGATCTAAAGTTATTTCAGCTGTCACCTGAAACAATAAGATCTGCCAAAACGGTAGAGGATACCGAAAAGACAGAAGCAGATCGAGAAAGAATTGCATCTGAAGTAAACCCTGTCTATACCTTTTCAACAGAAATAGGGAAGAATCAAGTAACACTGTTGAAAACTACCTTTGATTACATAATAGAAGCAAAGCAAAAGGTTGAAAAAGTAACAAAAAAATCTAAAAAAGAGGATCAAATAAATAAATTAAGAGCAAAACTAGACAAAATTGATCAAAGTGGACCAAGTGTAAGGTTGACTGAACAAGAAATTGTCACATTGCTTGCACAGGATGAAGATGGTTTAAAGAATACGCAAGATGCCTTAGTTTCAATTGTTAGCAAGCAAATGGCAGAACCGATTAGGGAAGAACAACTGACTGATGCGAAGGGAAGTGTGGAGCGATCGGTTAGAGGAAGCTTTTCGATACCTGATGCTGTTCGTACGATCGCCATTACACTCGCAAGGTCGTCGATAGTTGCGAATGATAAAAGAGACGGAAGGTTGACCAAAGAGCGTATTGAACAAGCGAAGGCAAATGTTGATCCAACGCGTATACTACAAGGGCAGATTATTGTACAGGAAGGCCAATTAATTGACCGTGAAGTCTATCATCAATTAGAAATTACAGGCATGCTGATTAATCAAAAATCCCCAAAACCAATTTTAGGATTAGCATTATTCGTTTTATTGCAAATGGCTTTCTTTTATATTGCTTTATATCATGAGAGAGATGATAAGGAAACTAAAACGCGCCATGCTATGATTACAATGATTATTTATTTGGCGTCTATCATCGTAATGAAACTATTAAACCTAATATCTAGCGAGTTTGATGTAATCGTAGGCTTTTTATTCCCGGCTACTATTTTGCCTATGATGTTCCGTATCCTAATTAATGAGCGTATTGCTATATTAGCAACAATTATGTCTGCAGCCGTGGCAGGAATTATATTTCAAAAAGGCTATTCTTCTGTACTGCAAATGGAAGTTTCGCTTTACATTATTTTTAGCGGTTTGGCGAGTATTTACTTTATGCGCAATGTTAGAAAAAGATCAAGCGTAATGACAACAAGCTTGGGAGTCGCTTGTGTGAATATTGCATTTATCGCATTTTATCTTCTTTTATCGCAGTCGAATTATGGACCGAAAGAACTGTTGTTTTATCTAAGTGCCGCCATTGTTTCAGCTATTGTATCTGGTGCTTTAATGCTTGGTTTATTGCCATTCGTCGAATCAGCTTTTGGTATGTTGTCGACTTATAGGCTAGTGGAGCTTTCCAATCCAAACCATCCATTGCTCAAGAAAATTTTAGTCGAAACACCAGGCACATATCATCACAGTGTAATGGTTGCAAATTTAGCTGATGCTGCCTGTGAAGAAGTGGGGGCGAATGGTCTTTTAGCTCGTGTCGGATGCTATTATCATGACATTGGTAAAACAAGAAGGCCAGGCTTTTTTGTTGAAAACCAGATGGGCAGCAATCCGCATGATAACTTGCCGGCAGTAACAAGTAAAGATATTATTATCGCCCATGTAGAAGATGGTGTTAAAATATTAGAAAAGCATAAAATGCCAAAAGAAATTGTCGACATTGCAAGACAACATCATGGGACAAGCTTAGTGAAGTTCTTCTATTATAAGGAGAAGAAAGAAAACCCTGATGTGAATGAAGCGGACTATCGTTATGCAGGACCGAAGCCACAAACGAAAGAAATTGCTATAATAAGCGTAGCAGATAGTGTAGAGGCAGCAGTGCGTTCGATGAAAAATCCAACTGCTGATGCTATTCAACAGCTGATCCACAGTATTATCCAAGACAAATTACAAGACGGCCAGTTTGATGAATGTGATATATCCCTTCGTGAGTTGCAACGAATTGAACATGTATTTTGTGAAACATTAAAAGGGATCTTCCACTCGAGAATTGAATACCCGAAGCCAGAATAAGATGAGGAGATAACATATGAGCTTGAACATCGACTTTTTAGATGAAACAGAAAAAGTAAAAGAAAAAGATATTGAATTGGTTGAAAAACTATTGCAGCACGCTGCAAAGATATTAGCGATTGAGGATGAGGCTGAATTATCAGTAACATTTGTTACTAATGAAGCGATCCATGAAATTAATCGTACCTATCGTCAAAAGGATGCACCGACAGATGTTATTTCTTTTGCTTTAGAAGAAATAGGCGAGGGAGAAACACCAATCATTGCGGAAGGTATGCCTCGCGTGTTAGGAGATATCATTATTTCAACCGACCGGACAATTGAACAAGCAGAGGAGTATGGACATTCTTTTGAGCGTGAACTAGGCTTCCTTGCTGTTCATGGTTTCTTGCACTTGCTTGGTTATGACCATATGAATCCTGAAGATGAGCGCGTAATGTTTGGTAAACAAGATGAGATTTTAAATTCATTCGGTTTGACTCGCGATGAGAATGGACATTCGTAAATTTTTCCGTTCGTTTACATTTGCAGTAGCGGGAGTTAAGCAAGCATGGCGCGAACAGAATTTTCGTTTTGATATATTTGCGGGATTGCTTGCCATTTTTTTAAGTATTTTTACTGGCTTATCACAGATGGAATGGATTGTCGTTATCCTGTTGATTGCCTTGATGCTTAGCTTAGAAATGATTAATACGGCGATTGAGAATGTAGTTGATCTTGCTTCGCCTGATATTCACCCGCTAGCTCGCGCTGCAAAAGATATTGCGGCGGGTGCTGTATTTGTTTTTGCCTGTGCGAGTGTTATAATCGGAATACTCATCTTTTTGCCAAAGTGGATGAATCTATGAATTTGAGGTGTATAAAATGGAGAAACAACAATTAATGGACCTTGCGAAAGAAGGAAGAGAAAAGGCTTACGTTCCCTATTCAAAATTTAAAGTGGGAGCAGCCTTATTAACAGAAGATGGCAAAGTCTATCAAGGCTGTAATATTGAAAATTCTGGGTACTCTATGGCGAATTGTGCTGAACGTACTGCTATTTTCAAAGCAGTTTCAGAGGGAGAAAGAAACTTCAAGGCAATTGCAGTGGTTGCAGATACAGAAGGACCTTGTGCACCATGCGGAGCATGCAGACAGGTTATGTCTGAATTCTTCCCAAAAGATATGCCAGTATACTTAACTAATATGAAAGGCAATGTACTTGAAACAACTGTTGCTGAGTTGTTACCAGGCGCCTTTTCACCGGAGGATTTAGTGAATGCAGGAAAATAAAGAATTTAAATCAGGATTTGTTACCATAGTAGGGAGACCCAATGTAGGGAAATCAACATTTTTGAATCGAGTTATCGGGCAAAAGATTGCAATCATGAGCGATAAGCCTCAAACAACCCGTAACAAAGTGCAAGGTGTCTATACAACTGAAGATGCCCAAATGATTTTCATCGATACACCTGGAATCCATAAGCCAAAGCATAAGCTAGGCGAATTTATGTTAAAGGTTTCAAAAAACGCATTACGTGAAGTAGAAGCCATTATGTTTATGGTCAATGCAACACAAAAAATGGGTGCAGGTGACCGTTTTGTCATGGAAATGTTAAAAGGGACAAAGACACCTGTTTTTTTAATTGTTAATAAAATTGATGCCGTACATCCTGATGAATTGTTATCAATAATTGACGCATACAAAGCTGAGTTTGATTTTGCTGAAATTATACCTATTTCTGCACTGCAAGGCAATAATGTGGATAAATTATTAGAAACATTGAAGAAATACTTGCCTGCTGGGCCGCAATATTATCCAGCAGATCAAGTGACTGATCACCCTGAACGTTTTATCATTGCTGAGTTAATTCGAGAAAAAGTATTACATCTTACTCGCGATGAAATACCCCACTCAGTGGCTGTTGAAATCGAAAAGATTGCTAAAGATGAAAACAAAGACCTAGTGCGTATTAACGCATCTATCATTATTGAACGCGATTCGCAAAAGGGAATTATCATTGGTAAGCGCGGAGCTCTTTTAAAAGAAATCGGTACACGTGCAAGGCATGATATCGAAACATTGCTTGGCAGTAAAGTATATTTAGAACTATGGGTCAAAGTTCAAAAAGATTGGCGTGACCGTGCATCGCAACTGCGAGATTATGGCTATCGCGAAGATGAATACTAAACGACTAGGAAGTGAGGACAATTGCTGAACAAATGGGAAGGGATTGTCTTAAAAACCAAAGCATACGGAGAAACAAATAAAGTAGTAACTATTATGACAAGGGAAGTTGGCAAAACAGCAGCTATGGCAAGGGGAGCAAAAAAGCCGCAAAGCCGTTTAGCTGCCATTAGCCAACCATTTGTTCATGGTATTTTCATGATTCAACAAGGTCGGGGTATGGGTACTTTGCAGCAAGGAGAACCACTTGAAAGCATGCGTCATATACAAGAAGATATCACAGCTACAGCTTATGCAAGCTATGTAGTTGAAATCATCGACCGACTGATTGAATCAGACCGTCCAGAGCCTTATGCATTCGATATTATGGTGCAAGCTCTCCATGCGATTGAGGAAGGTTACGATCCTGAATCGATTGCCATGTTTGTGGAGTGGAAAATGCTTCCCTATACAGGCGTACAGCCAGTATTACATGCTTGTGCTAGCTGCGGAGCAGTGGAAGGGGAATTTGCTTTTTCCTTTTCTCAAGGTGGATTTCTATGCCATCGGTGTTTTCGTCTAGATCCGTATCTCATTCGACTAACGCCAACACAGGTTAAACTCATACGCATGTTCTATACAGTACCGATCGACCAAATTGGTAAACTGACATTAAAAAAAGAGACAAAGCAATTTATCCGTAAAATTGTGACGACCATTTATGAAGAACAAACAGGCATGCGTTTTAAGAGCCGCTCTTTTATTGAACAATTAGAACGAACGCCATTGTTATTTAATAAGCATATGGACAGTGAAAAACCGGATGAGGGTCAGCCTGATAAAGCATTACAAACTGATGAGGATAATGAATAAATGCTGAATGCTTAGAGATTATTGAATTTATTTGTTATATAAAAAAAGAGTCACTCTTTGTAGGAATGACTCTTTTTTTTCATAATTACCTTATGCCTGTATTTATATTCTTTAAAATAAATAAAGATAAGGCATGAACAACAAACGTGCCAGTTACCAATAACCATATAGCTGTTTTATAGCTTTCTAAAGAAAAAGGTAAAACATAACTATCGATTAAATCTATAACAAACCAGCCCAATAAAATTAATGGAAATGCAATTCTGTAAGATATGTTCAATATTTTTTCGCCTTGCTCGTTATGATTTTCTCTACTGAATTGGAATTTTAGACTGTAAATTACACTTATAAAAAACGATATTATATATCCGAAAATTGCTATCTTTAACATACTCCCCATTATGTTCTCTCCTTTAATCCCTCATCATATACTTTATATTTAAAAGATTAAAATAAATCATGCCTACATTAATTGTTTCATTTAGTCTAACAAGTCTTAAAGTATTTATATACCATAATTTGAAATTTATAAAATTATATATAATTATAAGAATATTTTATTGTATTATTAAGGGAGAGCTAATTAGTTATAAATAGAGGGATTTTTCAATAGCAAAAACGAGTATTACGGTTTAAAAATGTCATGGCAAAAGTTTCACATACCTAATAAGAAAAAGGAGCAATGGATTGAAAAAGAAAATAATTTATCGCATTGTTGCTTTCTTTTTAATGATAGGCGGATGTATCTATTTTTATAATGACTACAAAACAAAAAATCTACTGCAAGATGTATTACATATTGAACAATATAAAAATAAAGATCGAATAACGATAATGGAAGATACAAAATATGAAAAGATAAAAAGTGAAGATTTTATAGTGAGTATTGACGAAAACAACGCAAACTTCAAAAGCCTCTTGAATGTATTAGAAAGTTTGAATATTAAAAGAAACGTTAAAGTGGAACCTTCAGGTACGGAATACATGTTTATCGTCCGCCATAATTATCTACCGAATTATATCTCAATTTATGAGAATGGTGTATTACTTTATGAAGACAAAGTTTATAGAATACAAGGCCAAGATTCATTGAAAAGATTGCTGAAGATTATAAAAGAGTGCTTTACCGATATAGACAATTAAAAGACGAAAATAATCCGAGGAGAGAAAATATGAAGAAATGGTTTTTCTTATTCATTTGTTGCTGCTTATTATTAATCGGATGTTCAAATGAAAAAAAAGTAAGCACGAATGGACATACAAAAATCTCAATAGAGCCCTACTCATTAAGTGATAAAGAAGAATCACTAATGATGTATGCTGGAGTAAGCCAAATAGAATTCTTTCAGTTTGATGGTGAATTGGGGCAGAAGGATGATTTAGAATTCAAAATTGAGCATTATAAAAAAGGAAAATTTAAAGGGGAATTAACTTCCATGTCAAACATGGTAGAAAGTAAATACAAAAATACTCTTTTCTCCTTTGCCATTGATAATAATATAGATTATAAAAGAACATCTTTAAAGTTGATTATGGGTACGCCATCTGGAATTGCCACTACGAATTTCTCTAATAATATGAAAGGGTATTCTTTTGAATCACTAGTAAACGAGCGTATTACGTTAAAGAAGAACAAACCCGTTTATTTAGCAGCTTGGTACGGGACTTCTGAAAATCATTTAAGTTCGCCCAGCAGTAAAAATGGAGAGCTGCCACAAGGTATTCAGGATGTAGAAGAAACTATTTTATACAGTGTTGTTTGGAAGGCGAAAGATAAATAAAGAATGAAAGAGAGCTTTTGTAAAAGGTTCTCTTTTGTTAAAGTTGTTCTGAACTACTATTCCGAACAGAAAATTTTGTTGACTTTCCGCACATATCTTTGACTTGCATGTTTAACAACAATATAATATGTGTATATATGAATATATACACATATTATATTGAATAAGAAGGGGGCTTTTCCATTGAAAGAGGAACCGCTATCAAAAGAACCAGAAGATTTGGATGAAGAAAGTCTATTCCTTGTAGCGCAAACTTTTAAAGCTATAAGTGATCCAACAAGGATACGAATCTTAAATTTACTTTGCCAAAAAGAATTCTCGGTCAATGAATTGAGCGAAAAGCTGCACCTAAAACAATCTACTGTATCCCATCAGTTACGTTTCTTAAAAAATCTACGTTTAGTGAAATTTCGCCGTGAAGGGACGACCATCATCTATTCACAGGATGATGATCATGTGATGCAGATACTGCAGCAGACGATTGACCATGCGACGCACAATTAGGAGGGAGTATTATGGCTCATTCACATGATGGACATCAGCATAACCATACCCATGGTGCGAATAAGAAAACATTACTGATAGCCTTTTTCATTATTACAGTTTATATGATTGTAGAAGTTATTGGCGGTTATATGACCAATAGTTTGGCTTTACTTTCTGATGCCGGCCATATGCTAAGTGATGCAATATCGCTCGGAGTTGGCGTAGTTGCCTTTACCTTTAGTGAAAGAGTAGCCAATTATCGTAATACATTTGGATACAAGCGCTTTGAAATCTTGGCAGCTGTATTTAATGGTGTAGCATTAATTGTTATATCCATCTTTATCTGTATAGAAGCAGTCAAACGTTTCGCCTATCCACCGGAAGTTGCTTCAAATGGTATGCTACTGATTGCTATTATTGGTCTGCTTGTCAATATTCTTGTGGCTTGGATCCTAATGCGTGGCGGTGATACGCACGGTAACCTTAATATGCGAGCTGCCTTCTTGCATGTTATTGGTGATATGCTTGGTTCAGTCGGCGCAGTGTTGGCAGCAATTCTTATTATGCTGTTTGGCTGGGATTGGGCAGATCCATTAGCAAGTATTATTGTAGCAATATTGATTTTAGTCAGTGGTTGGCGTGTAACTAAAGATTCTATTCATGTCTTGATGGAAGGAACGCCAAGCAATGTGGAAATTGAAAAGATTATTCAAGTTATAGAAGGAACCGATGGGATTCTAGCCATTCATGATTTGCATATATGGAGCATCACGAGTGGTGAAAATGCGCTTTCATGCCATGCAGTTGTGAATGGTTCACTAACAGTGCAAGAAAGCCAAGGAATCCTACAACACTTAGAGCACGAATTGCTACATATGGGCATTGGCCATATGACAATTCAACTTGAAAATGATGGACATCAACACGGTGACGACATCCTGTGCAACTTAAATATGAATCAAGAAAAACCACATGACCATAAATTGAATTAACTCAATGCTAAAAAGCTCTTCCCTGTAGGGAAGAGCTTTTTAAATATGGGTGCTTATTCTAGGTTAATGTATGGCTTCTACCTCTTCATTCCTGCATACGATAATTTATATGACTAAGATGGGGGAGAACTAACTATGAATGAGTATATTGATTTGCTTGCATACTTTGGTATCGGGAGTGCACATCCTGGAGGGGCGAGTTTGACGAGGTCTATTTTTGAAAAGGTATCAATTAATCAGGACGACCTGGTTTTAGATATTGGTTGTGGTACTGGCCAAACAGCTCAATATTTAGCCAAACAATTTAAATGTAGTGTAACAGCTATTGACCATCACCCTCTCATGGTAGAAAAAGCGAAAAGAAGATTTGCTAAAGAAGATCTACCTGTTCAAGTGTTACTTGGTGATGCAGAAAAGTTAGATATCGAGAGCCAAACGTTTAACTTTATTCTTTCAGAATCTGTTATTAGCTTTACACATGCGAAAGAAACGGTAAAGGAGCTTGCACGCGTGCTCAAAGAAAAGGGTCAATTACTTTTAATTGAAATGGCCGCAGAAGCTTCTATACCTAAATCCATGAAAGAAGAAGTTCAAAAGCTCTATGGAGTTCATGACATTTACACAGGAGAAGAATGGCGTTCCATTCTAGAAGAAGCAGGATTTGCGACTATTGAGGAAATCCAAACACATTCCTCTCTTATTTCAAGCGATCTTGATGAAATGGATTTATCGGAATCTATTCCAATGTCACTCTATGATGTATGGGATGAGCATAATGAAATGACAGAAAAAGTGCATGGACATATAGGGTATATAGTTTATCTTGCTTCTAAATAATAGGCTACTCCAATCTAAAAGCAGAACCTTTGATAAGCGTATCCGCTGATTTTTGATAGAGTTCATTAGAAGTAAAAGGGCCATTTTTTTCAACATAAGAATGAACAATATGATAACCGATTGCATATCCGATCCATTTAGTGAATGGGCTTCTTTTTTGACCATATAAGAATTTTTGATGGGCATCAATACCTGTCAGATTAAGAGAATTGATGAAATGCTCCTTCCATATTTTTTGCAAAGAATCTAGCGAATACAGATTAACCCAGGGGGCAAGCCACTTCTCGCCATATAACTCATTCACCGCATATTCACCAAGCCCTTCCACGACAAGCGATTCTTTTAATGGTGTTATTTTAGGTGGAATATCTATTAGATTAATTCTACACACATGGTTGTATTCATGGGCAAGCATTGCTTTTAATTCTTCCTTATGCAATTCTATCGATACAAATAAAAACAATGCATTTTTATAAGCCACTCCGTTTTTTCGAAATTGTTCTTTTTCTGAACGCCGCTTTCCTTTTTTAATAGGAAAAATATATATAGGTATATCGGGGCCTTTCCATCTTTTTTTCAATTTCAAAAATTCGTGTTCAATCCTTTTCCATACTTTTTGTTTTTCTAATTCTTCCATCACATATTCTATTCTGTACCAATCTTTCGGGTCAAATAACCCATACTGAAGCAGTTCATACTGAATCGCTTGAGGGGGCAATTTTTCAAATACATTCTCCAATGGTTTGCAAAGTAAATCAATATGGTTATTATTTATTTCTTTTATAGAGGTTTCCTTACATCTTTCATTAAAAGTATGAAGCCATTTTTGTGTTTCGATTACTGCCAATCAAATCATTCCTTTACATGTTTTCTATCATCCTAGCCAAAATCATAAAATCTAAAGGAATTAACCAAATGCCATTCCTTTAGATGGCGTTACGCTTTATAACTATCATATGTTGACTCCTAAGGTATGCTGAATATTTTTTTAAATTAGACCTTTGTCCAAAGGGAGAAAAGGGCGAGACATATAATATGGAGGCATACACGTATGTAGAAATGAATGGGAGGAGGCATAGGATGAACGCATCAGAAGCTTATAATATGTGTCGTCGTTACCATGGAAGACATGTGCGGATTACAGATCGTGATGGCAGAGTGCATGAAGGTCATATTACTCGAGTAGACCGCAATATGGTATGGATTCGCCCTCAGGGCGGCGGTGGTTATGGACTTGGTTGGGGCTGGGGCTGGGGCGGAGGCGGCTTTGGCTATGGCATTGCATTAGGTGCTATTACAGGGATCGCTCTTTCAGCTGCATTTTTCTGGTAAAATAATAACTCAAACAAACGTGGAAGAAAATTTCACGTTTGTTTTTTGTTCTTTTATTAATACATAAAATCAGGGCATAAGACTTCATTCATTTTCTTGGTTTACGTGCCAAAACACAACCGTATTCAATTTTATTTAATGGGTATATTAGTAAATAAGTATGTAGGAAGGAGGGAATGAAGTTGCTTTGGACCATTATAGGAATACTGATTGTACTTTGGGTGCTAGGTCTTATATTTAAAATTGGCGCAGGCTTGATTCATATTCTTTTAATTATTGCAGTCATCTTGATTATAGTAAAGTTGATTAAAGGCATGGCAAATCGATAAAAGGGGAGCCGTTTAGGCTTCCCTTTTTTGTTTCAATAATCGTTTGTGAATCCAAATAGCGGCTTGGGAACCATCTCCCATAGAAATAGTGACTTGTTCAGAATGGGCGGTAAGATCTCCTCCTGCCCAAATGCCCTCAACCGAGGTTTCTTTTGTTCGAGGATTGACTATTATATGTCTGCTGTCATTAAGATTTACACCCACTTGTTCAGCCAACTCTGCATTTATTTTATTGCCGCTAAAACCTGTAAAGCCTTTTTCTCCAGCAATAGTTTTGCCATTCTCAAGCTCTACACCAGCAAAATTGCCTTTATCATCTAAAAGAACGCGCGTTAATGTTTCATTGATTATTTCGATATTTAAATCTTCTAGCTCTTTGACTTTTTTTGAGTCAGGTTGCTCTTTGGTATGATTAATAAATGTTACATCATTTGTCCAATAAGTGAGGGTTGCGGCCATAGAAGCGCCTGTATTCCCGCCGCCTAAAACGATCGTTTTTTTGTCAGATACTTCATAGCCGTCACAGTCAGGACATACATAAATAGACTTTCCGAGGCAGGGAAGTAAGTTTTCCAGTTTAGGAAGATGATCAATTAATCCAGTTGCAAGAAAAATCGTGTTCGCTTGAAAAGTTTGATTTGACGATGTTTCTATAAGAAAAGTATTTTTTTCATTTTTTAGAGATATCACAATGTCATCCAAAAATTCGACACCATACTTTTCCGCATGAACCTTGCCAAGCTTGCGCAATTCCTCACCGCTTACACCATCCGGCCAACCTAGAATATTGTGATAGCCTTTACATATAGTGGACCGCCCCTGATTAGAGTCAATGACCATAATTGAGTGTTTATATCTTCCCAATTGGATGGCAGCTTGCAAGCCTGCAATTCCACCGCCAATAATAATACAATCCATTGTCTTCATTTATCTAACCGCCTGTTCTTTAAAGATATTTTAGTATTAGAGGTTCATTTGAAAAATATACCACTGACTTGTTAGTTTTAAACTAGTGAGCGCTTTCTATGACTTAAAATATGAAAATCAAATTAATTCCTCTTATACACCAAATTGGTGTTCAATAACTTATAATATGAGTAATAAAGGAAATAGTTCAAACTACTGGAGGTACATATGAAATTAAAATGCGCTATCCTTGATGATTATCAAAAAACGGCACTTGATTTTGCAAATTGGAGTTCCATAGAGGATCAGGTTGAAGTAACTGCATTTCACCAACATTTCCATACTGAGAATCAAATTGTTGATAAAATTAAAGACTTTGATATTGTCATTATTATGCGGGAGAGAACGCCATTTAATGCAGCCATGTTCGGAAGGCTGCCAAAGCTAAGATTGTTAGTAACGACAGGTATGCGGAATGCATCCATCGATCTAACAGCAGCTAAGAAATGCGGAGTAACAGTGTGCGGCACATCAAGCGGATCAGAACCGCCGACTGAACTTGCTTGGGGGCTCATACTGAACTTAGCACGCCACATAACAGAAGAACATAATAACTTTAGACAGAAAGGATCTTGGCAATTGTCGGTTGGAGAAGATCTTTATGGTAAGTGCTTTGGGATAATTGGACTTGGAAAAATCGGTACAAAGATGGCAACGATAGCCCAAGCCTTTGGAATGGATGTAGTCGCATGGAGTGAAAACTTAACAAAGGAAAAGACAGATTCGCTGGGAGTAAGAAAAGCGGCTTCATTGGCGGAACTTTTACGGCAAAGCGACTATGTATCGATTCATCTGGTTTTAAGTGACCGGACAAGAAATTTAATCACCTCTAATGAATTGAAGCAAATGAAACCCTCAGCCTTTCTAATCAATACATCAAGAGCACCCATTTTAAATCAACATGATTTAATAGAAGCGCTTGAAAACGAAGTGATAGCTGGTGCGGGATTAGACGTTTATGAAGAAGAACCGTTAAGTGAAAATCATCCTTTTAGAACTTTACCCACTGTACTTGCTACACCGCATCTTGGATATGTGACTCGATCAAACTATGAAAAATATTATAGAGAAGCTTTGGAGGATATCCGGGCATATTTGTTAGGTTCACCGATTAGAACTTTAATTTAATGATTTTAGAATAAACTTGTAGCAAAGTTAATAAATGTGAAAGTGAAAGGGAGATTTTTTGAAAAAGAATCTAATTAAAGTCATAACTGTGACGACTTTGGGTGCAATTGCTGTATTAATGATTCCTTTCTTGTTTTAAATATAATTGAATATGTATTAGGAAATTAAGGTGTGAGAAATGTTCACACCTTTTTTTAACCCTTGAATAGTACCTCAAGCTTCTTAAAAACTATTATTTTGAATCCATTTATATTGAATGTCAGGCAAATTTTCCTCATTTTCGTGGCCTCTTGCTACTATTTTAAATCCATTCTTGTCATAAAACCGTTGTGCGTTTTTATTAATATCAAAGGTAAATAGAGTTAAACTACCGCTTGATTGTTCTTTAGCCCTATCAAGTAACGTTCTGCCTATCCCTAACCCTTGATAATCGTTATGAATATAAAGCTGGCTTACCTCCTTGTCATTATAGGCAATCATTCCGACTACTTTGTTATCAATTAAAGCTAATTCTATTTGGTGCTGTTCAGGTAAAATATGATTTAAAAAGTAAATGTGATTTTCAAAGCTATGAATTTCTTTTTGACCTATAGCTCGTTCCTTACTATTTCGCCACATGTCAACAGTCTGTTCAGCATACTCAGGTTTATACTGAGTGATCACGAGTTGATGTTGGTTCAACTTAATCTCTCCTTAAAAACTATTTTCTGAATTATAACAATGTTTAAGCGAAAACAAAAGAAGTCAAAAATGTTAAAGAGGTAGGTAAAAGATAGGGGAATTAGGGAATTACTCATTATGTAGTGACATGTAATGGAGGATAACGACATGAAAATTAATTTTGGGTTTGTAGCAAGTGCATTAGGTTTATGGGATGCGAGTCCTTCAAAGACAATGACCTTTGCTCGCTATTCAGCTCTTTCAGAGTATGAGCGAATGGACAAATTAAGAGCTGTAACTGCTTTAAACTTACACCACACTAAAAGAATTCTTCACTATAATATTGCAAACGAAATTGGTTTATATCGTCTTTCAAGCTCACTTGTTCCTTTGGCTACACATCCAGAAGTGATGTGGGATTTTGTAACACCCTTCAAAGATGAATGGCAGGAGCTGGGTGAACTCATCAGGCAATACAACATGCGGCCAAGCTTTCATCCGAACCAATTCACCCTTTTTACAAGTCCACGTGAAGAAGTAACGCAAAATGCTGTAAAGGACATGGAATTCCATTTCAACATGCTTGAAGCGATGGATGTATTGGAAAAAGGGTTGATCAACATTCATATAGGTGGAGCATATGGGGATAAGACTGCTACGTTAAAACGTTTCCATGAAAATTTAAAAATGTTGCCGAGTAAGGTTAAAAAACATATGACGCTTGAGAATGATGATAAAACCTATAATGTTGAAGAAACACTGATAGCCTGTGAAAAAGAAAACGTTCCAATGATCCTTGATTATCATCATTATATGGCGAATCAAGGGGATATCGAACTCGAGGCATTTTTACCGCGCATTTTTGATACATGGAATCACACAAACGTAGTGCCGAAAGTTCATTTATCATCTCCCAAATCAGAAGGTGCTTTTCGTTCACATGCAGACTTTGTCTCGTTGGATTTTGTGTTGCCCTTCTTAAAAATGGCAAAAGAGCTTAACCGTGACTTTGATGTAATGATTGAAGCCAAGCAAAAGAATCTCGCTATGCTGCAATTGGTTGAAAATATTTCAAACATCCGAGGTGTCAAACGTGTTGCAGGAGGAAAGGTTGAATGGAAATAATACTGGAATAGACGGCAGCTAGCATCTTTTAGCGCCGTTTTTTTGTATACATAATTTATTTCTATTCGCATCTTGAACAAACTTTTGCTATTTCATCTAAATAAGT
Source organism: Rummeliibacillus stabekisii (assembly GCF_007988965.1). Taxonomy (GTDB): domain Bacteria; phylum Bacillota; class Bacilli; order Bacillales_A; family Planococcaceae; genus Rummeliibacillus; species Rummeliibacillus stabekisii. The sequence continues at coordinate 468,234 of NZ_BJVD01000001.1, read as the reverse complement.
AACATAATTTTTATTATGTAAAGCAAAATAGGAATAGGATCACTAAGTAATAGTAAAAAGGAGACGTACGAAAATGAACGAGATGAATAGCAGTGAGTCTTATAATCCAGGTGATATCGTCTATGTATTTTATAGAAATCCTCACACGCAAGATGTTGCCAATTTACAAAGTGCAGCAGTTGTAAACCATCCTGAAAATCCAAATGAGCTCGCACTCTTTTTATATGAAAATTATTATCCACTATCAAATGAAATGGCAGTCTATACAACAGAAGAAGAAGCAAATAGGGCTTTTAATTATTATTATGGAACTTCTTCAGAAGGACCATTACAATGAATAAACCATTCTCACCAAGGCTAGTCTATTTTGAACCAAAAGCCCTTGACTATCCGCTCGGCCAACAGTTGCTGAAGAAATTCGAAAACAGTGGTGTGGAAATTCGATACACCACATCTCATAACCAAATTAGGAATCTTCCAGGTGAAAATGATTTCCAAAAGTATCGGGTTGCAAAATCTACGCTTGTCGTAGGTATTAGAAAAACGCTAAAATTTGATACATCTAAACCCTCAGCTGAATATGCGATCCCTTTCGCGACAGGCTGTATGGGTCATTGCCACTATTGTTATTTGCAGACGACAATGGGAAGCAAGCCGTACATTCGAACGTATGTCAATGTAGAAGAAATCTTAGAAGCAGCAGATCAATATATGGCAGAGCGGGCACCTGAAATCACGCGTTTTGAAGCTTCGTGTACATCAGATATTGTTGGGATTGACCATCTGACGCATACCTTAAAACATGCGATTGAACATTTTGGAGAATCTGAATATGGTAAATTGCGCTTTGTGACAAAGTTCCATCATGTCGATCATTTGCTAGACGCCAAACATAACGGAAAAACAAGATTCCGGTTTAGCGTTAATGCTGATTATGTAATAAAGAACTTTGAGCCTGGCACCTCACCCTTAGCCAAAAGAATTGAAGCGGCGGGCAAAGTCGCAAGAGCAGGATATCCACTTGGATTTATTGTGGCTCCTATTTATCTACATGAAGGATGGGAAGAAGGTTATTACCATATGTTCGAACGCCTAGATGCAGAGCTTCCTGATGAAGCGAAGAAAGATTTAACCTTTGAATTCATCCAGCATCGTTTTACGAAACCAGCCAAACGGGTTATTGAAAAAAATTATCCTATGACAAAGCTGGAGTTAGATGAAGAAAGACGAAGATATAAGTGGGGAAAATATGGTATAGGGAAATATATTTATCAAAAAGACGAAGAGGAAGATATAAAAAACCACCTCTATAGTTATATGGAAAAATTCTTTCCCCACGCTAAGTTGGAGTATTTTACGTAATTAAAAAAGAATAAAAGCTTCTACTAGTTGGATCGACAATTTATCCTAAGTTTTTTACTGATTATTTCCCAACAAAATCTAAGTAAATCGCCTTTTAATCATTAAGTCTTTGATCTCTTTTGAGATGAAGGGCTTTTTTATTGGAAATTAAAGATAGATGAAAAATAGCGAAAAATAGGAGAAATAGAGAGTTTATTTATGTTAATTCTTATATTTCGTCATTTCCCGCTAATTTTTACTTAGCTGTATTAAAAGGGGAAAGTGACGTTTTTTTCTTCTTTCTATAAAAAGAAAGGAATTTTAAGAGGGTGAAATGAATGTATAATTATACTTCTTTTATGCAAGCACCAGAATATAAAGTAGAGCGATGTAGTTATTGATGAGAGAATTCAGAAATATACTAAGACTTGTTTTAAGAAAGAAGAGCACTGATTATATAGATATAAACCATTGAAACGAAAATAAAAAAAGCCCCCTGCCATAAGCGAGGGCACATAAAATATTAAGGTTCATTGAATCCATAAATCCCCAATATATAAATACTAGCAAATACAATTAGAATAAATAGATGTAAGACAACGACCACCATTCGAATTTCACCTTTACTCCCGTATAAAGCACTTATTAGGCCTATTAAGACTAATAATAATGGAATAATAAAATGGAAAAGTAAAATAAATTCTGGGGCAAATGCAAAAAGAAAAATAGTTAAAAATAAAATAAGTAAGGAAAAATACGTGTAATAGATTTTTTTCATAACACTTCATCCTTTTATATGTTTTATTTTAAATTCTTTATGATGAAGACGTGTATACAATTTATATTTTTAATAACCAATAAATTATTTGAATAGACTACTAGTATAACATGAAAAATTTTACCAGTCAGAGGGGCGAAGAATTATAAAGAAATATATCTGGATAGTTGGATGTCTATTAGTCTTTGTATCCATTTGTGTAACATTTATTTTGAAGCCAAAAACAGGACCTCAATTAGAGAAGACAGTTGTGCCTAAGCAAATGAGTCAAAAATACAACCCGATTACTCAACCGTTCGGCAGCAAGACTAAATACAAGATAAGTTTAAAAATGGATTCAAAAGGACACTTCGATGTTGAGTCGAGTAGTACGATAACAAATACTTCGAATGATAAATGGAGTGATGTGGTTTTCTACTTTATTCCAAACATTTTTACGAAAGAAAATTCACCTACTTTAAATAACCCTGGTACAGCCAATATTAAAAGGATCCTTGTTAATGGTGAAAAAGCGAAGTTCTCTCTTAAAAAAGATACGCTCAAAGTGCTTTTAGATAAGAAGGTCTACCCAACTAAGAAGATGGTTATTGACATTCAATATAACTTTACTATGCCAGAGGAAGGTTATCGATTTACAAAGGAAAATGGGAACTTTTACTTAGCACAATGGTATCCTATGGTAGCTACCTATAAAAATGGCGGTTGGAATAAAGAAGACTATCGTGTAAGAGGTGAAACGTATCACACAGCTTTTAGCGATTTTGAAGTGAATTATAAAATTCCTAAAGGGTTAACAATCGTTTCTACAAGTGATCGTGAATACGTGGGCAGTCATAAAACAACATTAAAAATGAAGAATGTAAAAGACTTCTTTATTGCTATTCTAAAGAAACCGAATGAAATTGAAAGAAAGGTAGGACAGGTAAATATAAGGACTTTTACACTTAATGATGATGCCGAAATACAGAGAGAAGCATTGCAAATAGCTGAGAAAGCATTAAATTATTTTCAAGATAAGTTTGGACCTTACCCTCATAAGCAATTGGATATTATTGTTTCCCAATTAGGAATGGAGTATCCAGGTATTGTAACAGCAGGAACTATCCAGAATAGTGGAGATATGTCTGATTGGAGAGAGAGCATAGTAGTCCATGAAATAGCTCATCAATGGTTTTACGGAATGATTAGTAGTGATCCTTTTCACGATGCTTGGTTAGACGAAGGGCTTGCGACCCTCGCTACACGTTTATTTTATTCAGATTACGAAAATGAGTATATTTCATTAGATATAAGCCAATTTAAGGATGCTCCCTTGCCTGTTAATCTTTCATTAAACAAGTATACATTAGGGGAACAAAGTAATCATATTTACGGCAAAGCTTCAGTTTATCTATGGAAAGTATTATCAGAATATGGCGGCAAAAAAAGAGCAGAAGATTTTTTGAAAAGTTACTATGATTTTTATAAGTATAAAGATGTAGACACAGCGGAATTTGTAAGATTTATAAAGCAATATTTGGAACTAAAAGATGATCATTTGTTAAAAGAATTTCTAAAATTTTGATTATTAGTTTCTATGCGATGCTATAATGAATGTATTATTTTGTAAGAAGGAGATCGAAATGATAAAAGGATTATATGAAGCACATTTACCAGTTAGCGATCTAAAACAATCTGTACTTTTTTACAAAGAGCTCGGTTTAGAACTAGATCATATTGTTGACGATAAAATTGCTTTTTTGTGGATAGAAAAAGATAAAAGTTGGTTAGGTTTATGGGAAACTGACAATGTAAAACTAGAATACCATCCTTCCATCAGGCATGTGGCTTTTCAAGTAACTCTAGAAGATTTGAAGACTTCAGTGGCTTGGCTTAGGGATAGAGGAGTTAAACCAAGAGAAGCATTTGGTTTCGAACCGATTGAACCTTTTGTGATGCCCCACCAACAATATGCTCATGCTAAAATCCATTTTAATGATCCGGATGGTAATAGTTTAGAGTTTATTTGCAAACTTAAGAATCCTAAAGAAATTGCTACACGTATGTATTTAAGTGAATGGGAACAATTAAATAAAAATGATTTTTAAAAGGAATAAAGTAGAAGTTAATAAACCCTAGAAATTTGATAGAAAAGGAGAAAGGTAATGTTGAGCTCAATCATTTTTGATATGGATGGTACTCTTTTTCAAACAGACACAATATTAGAGCTAGCGCTTGATGAAACTTTTGAACATCTTTGTTCAATGAATAAATGGGAGGGAGCAACACCTATCGATAAATATCGTGAAATAATGGGGGTTCCTTTGCCTAAGGTATGGGAAACGCTATTGCCCAATCATTCTAGTGAAGAAAGAAGATACACAGATCAATATTTCTTGAAGGTATTAATAGACAATATAGAACGAGGAAATGGTTCTTTATATCCCAATGTAAAGGAAGTCTTCGATTTTTTAAAGGAGCAAGGACTTTCAATCTACATAGCTAGTAATGGATTGCAGGAGTATTTAAACGCCATCATCCGTTATTATGATTTAGATAAATGGGTAACCGAAACGTTCAGTATTCAACAAATCGATTCACTGAACAAATCAGACTTAGTGAAATGTATTGTAGAGAAATACAATATTAAAGATGCAGCAGTAGTAGGTGATCGCTTATCTGATATCAATGCCGCAAAAGATAATGATCTGCTTTCTATTGGATGTAATTTTGATTTTGCTAATAAAAATGAACTTTCCCATGCCGATTTTGTTATAAATGATTTAATTGAACTAAAGACATTAATTTCAAGGTTAAACTAGTCATACTCTCTTCGTGGTTAGTAACCAAACTTTTATTTACTATTATTTTCATTAAGTATGGAGTGATATCAAATGGAAATAGAAATAGATAAAATATATCCTGAGTGCCCAACTATTAGTAGGATGATCAAAATTGGCGGCTTTACGAAAACGCAGCTACTTCAGAAGTTACAACAACATTCTATTTTGCTGAATAAATATGGAGAAAAACTTTTTGATAATGATAAATTTACTGTTTCAGAGAAGGGATACAAGGTGAAAACAGTTGAGCTCAAAGTACGCAATCTTGGCTTCCCTGAAGGAGCAACAATACCTCAGCTTTTTAATAAAGCAAAAAAAGTTGGTTTAGACTTATGTCCTGTAGAGCTTGGACCATATTTAAGGTTGGCATATCTTGATCAGCCTGAAGGGAATTTGGGGAAGTCTTCTTTGCAACATCAGGCACCATATGGCTCCGTTACAATAGCATCAGAGATATTATCTGAAGACGTAAATTTTCCGAAGGGGTTTTATCTTAGAAGAATTGATGGGGAACTGTGGTTACGAGGATACATCGCTGACTACCTGCACGTATTGGACTCAGAAGATCACTTTGTTTTTTGTTAAAATTAAGCATTGTCGATTCATTGAACGGCATGAAAATAATAAAATACTGGCCTTTCTGGGGCAAGACACACTGAAAAGCCAGCAAGCGTTACATCCTATAAGCAAGAAGGCTCTCTCCATAGTCTTTTAAAAGTTACTTTATTATCCCTGTTTTCTAAAAGGTACACATCAGGGTTACTGAGACTTCTCCATTCTTTAAAACCAAAGCTTTCATTAAAATGTCTAAGTAGCAGGGACATTACATTACCATGTGTAACAATTACAGTATTTTGATGATTGCTGTTAAAAATCCCTTCGACAACAGTGATTATACGATTTCCAGCTTCAGCGCTCGATTCGCCACCTTCAAATTTTAATTCATGATTGTTGAATGTTGCTTCAAGTTTTTCTAGCCAATCATTAAAATTGTCTGAACTCAATACACGTTCCTTTAAATTGTTATCAGTAACTATCTGTAAATTCAAATGATTTGCTAGTGGTTGAACGGATTCAATTGCACGGACGAACGGACTGGTAATTATATGATTTATTTCAATATCACAAAAAAACTTGCATAAATCTGTAGCTTGTTTATAACCTTTATCTGTAAGAGTTGCATCTGCCGACTGACCCTTAGCCTCACAGTGCCTTACAATATAAATTTTTTTCAATCAAATCACTCCTTTCAATAACCGTTAGGAATTACTTTCTCAGCAAGATTAATACTTTCCTTTAAATAAATAGGTGCCATTGGATGGTTTAAAATCTCCGCAGTAGTCAACCAAAAAACTTCTTCTACTTCGTCTTGACTAAGAGGTGAGGCACTACCAGAATGATACTCGCATAGAAATACGGTATTTAATACGCTATCACCTACATCAGAAACAAATATACTGCTATGTACATAATGAAGCCTATCCTTTATTTTTACACCGATTTCCTCAAGGATTTCTCGTTTTATAGTTCTTTCTAATATATCTGCTGACTGACCATCAGATTCTACCTTGCCGCCTACAAGGGATAGCAATCCAGCAGCATGCTCTTCTTTTTTACTTCTCTCTATGATTAGCCATTTATGTTCCTTTCTTATAGCACCCTCGACATTTACGATAAACATGATTATACCTCCACTCAATTGTTTACTTATTCTATAGAGGTACCTCGTTTTCCTTCTTGTAAAGTGATGTAATAAAGGTGAACATTAGATAAAATATAGGTAAAAATAAATAATAAAAGGCGGCGATAATTAAAGCAATTTCTAGAAAACAAGGAGAGGAGTATATTAATTGAATATATTGATTTGTAATGATTTCACCCATGCAAATCTTGATGAGATGAGAGAAGTTTATGCATCTGTTGGATGGAAAAAGCATAACCCTGAAGTCATTCAACAAGTTTTCAGAGCAAGTAACATAATTGCTTTAGTGTATGTGAATGGTCGAATTATCGGATTTGGCAGAGCGATGTCAGATGGCATTTTTAACGCTGCAATTTATGATATTGTTGTTCACAAAGATTACCAAGGTCATGGCATAGCGAAAAAGGTTATGGAGTATATATTAAATCAACTGAGAGATGTATCATGTGTGCACTTAATCTCTACGACGGGGAACGAAGAGTTTTATAATAAATCTGGTTTTAAAAAGTTAAAAACAGGTATGGCTAGGTATTTGAATTCAGATCTTAGGGATGAATATTTAGAGTAGCTAATAATTAATAAAATAAAAAATAGTTAAAATAATATAGTTGAGTAAAAGACAATGAATCTTAAAATATATTTATTTATTGTAAAATAAAAAGTAGTTTGATAATCTTAAGTATGAAAATTGAATAGCAAGCATTTATTGGTACGATGAAGTCGAGTTATATTTTCATTGTTTAAAAGGGAAGCCTGTGTAATTCAGGCGCTGTCCCGCAACTGTATTTGGGAGTTTATAAGCGGTACCACTGTTTTCATAAATTAGAAAATGGGAAGGGGGTTATAAATGAAGATCATAAGTCAGGAGACCTGCCATAGATGAGCATCAATTTACCTACGAGGATAGGGAGGTGTTAGTGAGAGGCAGTATACATACCTCAGCAGTATGTTTATTTGTTTTGTCTATTATTAACAACTTCACCATAAATGGATGAAAGTTGTTTTTTTGTTTTTAAATATTGTGTAATCAAGTAATGTGATAGCTTAGTAGTTACCTTATAAAAAGGAGTGTTGAACCCTTATTAAAAGGAAATCTACCAGCTTAATCTCGATAATAACATACGTGTCATGAACTGGTGCATACGAAGGTATACTTAAAAGGGAAGCTGGTGAGAATCCGGCACTGTCCCGCAACTGTAATTTGGAGCCTATATTTAAAGCCACTGTTAACAACGGGAAGGCATAGAGGGCGTTGAAGATAAGTCAGGAGACCTGCCAAGATTCAAGTACACACCAAATACCTACGTGGAGATAGGTGGTGTTTTTGTGCGACTAGAAGCGAAAAAAGAGTTCTTTTTACGCTTATTTAAACTTGCAAAAATGTCCACGCTATTTCTGAAAAGGAATAGCGTTTTTTATTTGGAGTATGTTACTTCTATTTCAAGGAGGAACAATAATGGAGAAAGATATGTTTATTGAAGAATTTCGGTCATTAGTAATGAATAATCAAATCGTACATCAGTATGAGAACTTGTATGATATGAAAAAGGAATTAAATCGTAAGTTTCCAAATCAGCATCAGCAAATTTCTCAAGCTTTTGAAATTGTTCGTAAAGAATTGCTTGGATAGTTGACTTAATATTAAATAAAGTTTTTAGCGTCTTAATTTCAGTAACCTTTATAATGTGAAGTATTTCATATACGTATTTGTTTGAATATGCTTCCCTTGTTATTATTTATATAGCATTAAAAGATTTTTTCTTTCTAAATTCTTTTAAAAAAGGAGAGTTTAAATGAAACTATTCGACGCGCATTTTCATATAATTGATTACGAGTTTCCGGTTTTTGAAAATCAGGGATATCTTCCGCCTTCTTACAATGTAGTAGATTATCAAAGAGATACCGCCTCTTTTGAGATAGCAGGGGGTGCAATTGTATCTGGTTCATTTCAAGGATTTGACCAAGACTATTTAGTCAAATCTTTAAAATTATTAGGGCCAACCTTTTGTGGTGTGACCCAATTGCCTTTTACGGTGTCGGATGAGGAAATAGAAAAATTACATATGGATGGTGTTAGAGCATTGCGCTTTAATGTGAAGCGCGGTGGTTCAGAAGATCTTTCAAAGCTCGATTATCTAGCTAGAAGGGTATATGATTTGGCAGGCTGGCACAGTGAGCTTTATATAGATGCCAAAGAATTGCCAAGCATTGCATCTACGATAGAAACCTTGCCGGCTATTTCAATTGACCATTTGGGTTTATCTGCGGAAGGATTGCCACATTTATTAAGACTTGTGGATCGAGGAGTACGTGTTAAAGCCACGGGATTTGGTCGCGTCGAATTAAATGTAGAAAAAGCATTAAAAGAGATTTACCAGGCTAACCCCGAAGCCTTAATGTTTGGTACAGATTTACCCTCAACGAGAGCAACAAGACCGTTTGAAACAGCAGACATTGAATTAATTCAAGGGCTATTTAATGAAAAAGAAGCGGAGGAAATTCTATATAAGAATGCTTATAATTGGTATTTTATGAGATGAGGTTCAGCTCTTTCAAAGTATGGATGCAACACCAACTGTACCATTCGTTAAAGTCTTGAAAGTTTGTTAGAAATGTACAACCTGTGCTCGCCTTTGGAAACTTGGAAAAAGAAAAAATGAGTAGATAATGCCCCAGTCTTTTATAAGGCTGGGTTTTTTGTGAGGTAAATTATTTTAATTGATCTTTATTTACAATAGATACAAATAAAAAATGTCTAATAAAAGCAACTAATGGCAGGATTTATGGATATGGAAATAGTATCTTTCAATTAAGGAGTTGCACGCTAAGAGAGGATTAATTCTTTAATTATGCTCATAGAAAAATAATAGAGGTGTATAAGTAATGACAAATTTTGCTGTAGATATTCTTCAAGCAAGAGATAATTCGTTTAATATAGGAGTTCAATTGGCGAATTTCTTTAAAAATAACCCATCGATATTGAAGACCTTTGAAGTTATAACAAAGCCAGAGATTGATATTCCGAATATGAAATCGATCTATACCACTTTTGCGCCGCAGCTGCTTGAAGAATTAGAAGGGATTGCTCAAGGTTTGAACCTCTCCTTCCCAAAAGCAGCATCCTTATTTTCAGGTTATGATGTACCTAAAACAGAAGCAATGGGGTGTTCTGCCATCATAACAAAAGATTATTATGTTAGAAATTATGATTTTACGCCTGATTTATATGATGGCATTTTTAGTTTGGTTCAACCTGAAGGAACCTTTGCTTCTGCAGGATACAACCTTCAGGGACTGGGAAGACATGATGGTGTAAATCAGAAAGGTCTAGTCATAGGATTACATTTTGTGAGTAATAATGATTATACGGTGGGCATATCTCCATGGATTTCAATTCGAATGGTTTTGGATAGCTGTTCTACTACTGAAGAGGCAATTGAAATGCTAAAAGAGATACCACACTCAGCATGCTACAACTTTTCAATAGGAGATAAGAATGGAAGCTTAGCAGTAGTCGAAGCGAGTCCTTTGAATGTAAATATAAGACGAGAAGAATCTTTAATGTCATGTGAAAATCACTTTCGAACAATTGAAATGAAAAACCAAAATAGAGTTTCAATAGATGGTTCAATGAAACGGGAACAATACCTGAAGGGCTTTAAAGAAAAAGCTATTACACATGAAGAAATGTTTGAACAGTTTAAAGAAACTACATCACCATTGTTTTTCAGTGACTATGACAACTTATTTGGCACCCTTCATACTTTTTCGTATTCTTATGCCAATGCAAGGATCTTAACAACCATTGCCCAAAGCTCAGAGGTGCTGGATATTGACTTAAATGAATGGGTGAATGGAAAGAATATAGATCAGCATTTTCTAAAAGGAATAATCAAAGTATGATATACATCTGCATTACTAAAATGATGTTTATCCAAAGCAAAGATTATCCGTTTAACAGCAACATCCTCAAATAGATAGATGAGGGTTAACCAACGCTTTTTAGGGGAAGAAATAATATGAACAATAAGGGATAGCTACTTCAAGGCAAGTTAAAAAGATTTATCAAGGAGGTTCATGTTATGGGAGAAACTAAGCGTACAGTTGCGGAATTAATGCTTGATCAACTGTCTTTATTTGGCGTGAAACGAATTTATGGAGTTGTTGGAGATGCTAGTTTTGGTCTCATCGATGCACTGGCTAAGCAAGATAAAATAAAATTCATCGCGGTCAAACATGAGTCGACTGCTGCATTTATGGCTTCAGCCGAGGCGAAACTAACAGGGAAGCTTGGAGTATGTACAGCAACAATGGGGCCAGGAGCTACTAATCTGATGAATGGGCTAGGTGATGCTCATGCAGACAAAGCGCCTGTTCTGGCTATTACTGGTCAAGCACCTAGTAATAAAATAGGTACTGAGTTTCCACAATATATTGATCAGCAGGAGTTAATGAAGCCTTTCGCTTCTTATTCTGCTAATCTTACGAGTCCAGATGCCACGATAGAACTTCTACACAAAGCAGTACAAACATCACTCGGACAGCGGGTTGTAACTCATTTGTCTATACCGAAAGACATTTTCATGATGGTAGCCAAAGGTAAACCGCGTTCGTTGCCACAGGTTATAGAGGGCTCAGCCCACTTTACGAAAGAAAGCTTAGAACAGGCAACGGCCATCATGAAAACAGCTAAGCGTCCCATGATACTCGCAGGTGCTGGCGCTGCAAGTGCTTCAGAGGAGTTGGAGAAACTTGCAGATTTGTGGGGAGCGGGTATCCTAGCAAGCTTAGGAGGTAAAGGAGTTTTTGATGAATCTTCTCCGCATGTATTGCAAGGGATTGGTGAAGGTGGAAATCCTTATGCCTCTGATTTGTTTAAACAGGCAGACGTTGTACTTTTGGCTGGTACGACCTGGTGGCCGGAAGGATATATGCCAACTGATGCACGCATCGTTCACATCGATTGCCATTTCGATAAATTTGAAAAAGGCATTCCTGTCGAGCTAGGTATTATGGGCAAAACGGAAGAAGTTCTTCCTCTCTTAACAGAGAGCCTTCAAGGATTTTCCCGTTCTGAAGACTGGATAGCAAGCTGTCAGGAAATCAAAGAAAAATGGGCTCAGCTAAATGAGCAGGAAGGTAGCACAGAGGGGTATCCCTATCATCCATCTCGCATTATCCGTGCTCTTGACCGAACAGTAGCTGCGGATGCTGTCCTTGCACTTGATACGGGAGACAATACAGTATGGACTAACCGTAATTTTAAACAGAAGAATCAAACTGTTTTAGTTTCCGGTTACTGGCGCACGATGGGCTTTGGTCTTCCCGCAGCGATGGCAGCTAAGCTTATTAAACCAGAAAAACAAGTAGTTGCGATAGTAGGGGACGGCGGTCTCCAAATGGTCCTAGCAGATTTACTAACAGCTACCCGCTACAACTTAAATATTACAGTCATTGTCTTAAATAACGAGGCTCTGCAAATGGAGAGAGACAAACTTAAAGTTGCTGATAAGAAGGAAGTAGGGGTAGATTTAACAAATCCGGATTTTGTGAAAGTAGCAGAAGCTTGTGGTTGGAAGGGACTTCGTGCTGAATCAGAAACCGACTTAGAATCGCTTTTGGAAGAAGCGCTGAATACTAATGCTCCAACACTCGTAGATATCAGAACAGCCCAAGTCTTCTTCCCAGAAACAAATTAAAAAAGATGTGGTGATTGTATAGGCAGTCACCACATCTTTTTATTATTTTGTAATCATAAGATTTCCAACGTATTGAGCCATTCCTTTAGATGTATCAAGTTCAACTACTATCATATATTCGCCTTCTAATTTGGGTAAATAGAAGGTTTTATCTTCTTCAATTCCTAAAATAGTTTCTTTTTGGCCTTTCCAGATGGAAACTTCTATATTTTCAAGCTCATCATACCCATTCTCTATATTAAGTTCAAGTTTGCTTCCTTTTTTCACTAATATGGGCTCTTGCTTTCTTGCTAAAGCGAAAAGATTGTCTATTTTTTTGTTAAAAACATTGTCTTGGTACCATTTAATATTCGCCTCTGCTAATTTTTCTTTTGAAATAATAGCATTCGATGTTGAAAGTGAGACAGTGGGTGGAGAAAAGTCATAGCTTTCACCAAAACAACCTGTTAATAGAAAAATAGATAGCATCCCTATCATTATTTTAACCAAACGCATGCCTTATTTTCACTCCAATATTATGTTGGCTCACTATTTCCAGTCTGATTTAAGCAGACCGAAAACATAAAAATCCACAAAACCGTTTTTTAACAATTCTGCTTCCCTAATACATCCTTCCTTTGTAAAACCGAGTCGTTCGGGAATTGCGATACTCTTGTTATTTCCAGTAGCAGCCCGAATTTCAATTCGGTGTAAACCGTACTCTTCGAAACAGTATTGAATAACTGCCTGACATGCCTTGGTCATTAATCCCTTACCTTCAAAACTGCTTCCAAGCCAATAACCAATTGATGTAGATTTATTCGTCCAGTTGATTCCATGTAGACCAATTACGCCAGCAAGCTCATCTTTATACCAAATGCCTACCTGAAATCCATTGTTTTCGCTAAATTGTTTTAGTGTACCTTCAATAAAGGTTTTTGAGTCTTGTACTGTACGCGTAAACGCTACCCACGGTAACCACTTTTCTAAGCTTTCTCTTGATTGATCAGTAAGAGCAAAAAGTTCTTCTGCATGTCGAACTTCGAGTAAGCCTAATCTAATATCATTATTAACTGTATATGTAAACATACGTATTCCTCCATTCATTATGATCTTTTTGTTTTTTAGCTGAGAATTTTCTTATATCCATCCTTTTTGCTGAGCCATGCTGATGGCTTCAATACGATTTTTTGCTCCAAGCTTGTTAATGATCTCTGATATATAGTTGCGGATAGTGCCCGAAGATAAATAGAGGCTCGCAGAAATTTCATTTGCAGTCTTGCCTGCTGCTACTTGCCTAAGAACATCTTGTTCCCTAGCAGTCAGCGGGTTTGTTTCTGTCACACTTCCAAAAACCAATTCAGGTGCAAATTCGCGTTTGCCCTTCATAATATGGCGAATAGAATCTGCCAACTCATCGCTTGAGCTTTCCTTTAAAAAATAGCCATGAACATTTGCCTTTAAAGCACGCTCAAAATAACCAGGTCGAGCGAATGTAGTTAGGATAATAACTTTACAAGAAGAATCTAGTTGTTTCAGTTCCTCAGCAACATCAAGTCCGCTCTTAATTGGCATCTCAATATCTAGTAAACATACATCCGGTTTGAATGAATAGATAATACGCAGAGCTTCTTCACCATTTTCAGCTTGACCAACGACCTCGATATCTTCTTCCAAATCTAAAAGAGAACCAAGTGCACATCTTAGCATCCGTTGGTCCTCAGCAATTACAACTCGAATCACAAAGCGACCCCTTCTTTCAATTGTTTTACGATGATCGGAACTTGAAATGTTAACTCTGTTCCTAGTTGAGAGGAAGTAAGTATAAGCCTTCCCTCGATTAAAGAGAGCCTTTCCTCTATTCCTTTTAGTCCATTTCCTTTATTAATAGTGTTTGTAAGGCCAACCCCATCATCTATAATAGTTATTAGCACATGGCCAGCTACAGCTTTACTACTAATCTTACAATGACTTGCTTGACTGTGCTTTACAACATTTGTAACGCCTTCACGCAGGCACATACTTAAAATATTTTGCGTTAAAGAAGGCACATCTGGTAAATCTACATCACCTTCGACATATAGCTCAATACATGCCGCTGTAAGAATTAACTTTGCTTCATTTAATTCTTCTGCAACTGTAATTGCTCGCATATCTGTTACAAGTTCTCTAACTTGCTTTAAGGCTGAGCGAGATGTTCTTTCCATTTCTTTAGCTTCTAAGCGGGCTCTCTCGGGATTTTTCTCAATAAGCTTCCCGACTAATTCACTTTTTAATGTGAGTAGTGATAGAGTATGACCAAGTGTGTCGTGTAAATCGCGCGCAATACGAATTCTTTCTTCCCGTTTGATCAATTGTTGAATTTGCTCATTTGCTTCATTCAATTGTTCCTTTAAATTCCTCCGCTGGATCATAGACCGAATACCGAATGGGGAGGATAGCATAACGAGCAAATAAAGAAAAATAAAGATAAGACTAAACGAAACGGTAAAATATAAATAGAGCAGTGGTATGATTACAGCAAGACAAAGAGCAATATAAGCTCTGAAAAATTTCTTTTGTTCAGTATATGAGCCTATAAAGTAAGTAGAAAAAAATCCCAAGAATAGGAAATTGAAATCATAAACTAAACTCATGAAAAAAATAATAATTAACTGTAGTGCAAGCCAAGAGTCAAAAGACTTTTTTCCGGCTTTAAAATACATTTGCCTGTAAGACACTGCAAATATGAGAACGATAATTAATCCTAGAATTCGTTTAAGACCTATTTCATTTTGTATAACAAGAGTTGCAGGCATTCCCAAATATATTAAAAACACATAGGGGAACAATCCATATCTTTTAGGGAAAATCGAGAAGGTTTCTTTCTTTTTCATTTATATCGCTTCCTGTTTTTTTCTTACATATTTAGATAATATCACGAATAAGAAGAAATAACCCGACAAAATCAAAACGTTAAACCATTCAGGATATCTACCACTGATAATCTCCCAAGCACCGTTTCCTAAATTATATGAAGGCAACCATTTAGCGATTGCTTGCATTGTTCTAGGTAAAATTTCAATTGGCATCCACATACCACCCATAATTGCCAATGCCATGTAAAGGATATTACTAATACCGGAAGCTGTATCCACACGTTTCATCGTCCCAATTAAAGTGCCAAGTGCAAGGAATGGCAAAGAACCAGCCAAAATCCACAAACCACTCAAAAGCCATTCTTGGAATGATAAGGAAACACCATTAATTATTATGCCAGCCGCAAAGATTACCATGATGGATAGTATATGAATCACTGTTTGCGCCATCATTTTGGCAATAAAATAGCTATACTCTGAAAGAGGTGTAATACGCATAAAGCGGGACCAGCCTTCTGTCCGTTCCTGTACAAGCCGAATACCTAACGTCATAATGGAAGATCCCATAATACTAAAAATTGTCATCGACATTAAATAATGCTTGTGCCATTGTTGTTTATCATCTACGCCTGTATTAATGATTTTCGTAAAGAGAAAGTAAAAAAGAATAGGCATGGCAAGTGACCAAAAGACATAATAGGGATTTCTTAAAACTTTCAGTGTTTCAGCTTTTGTTTGCATCCACATGGCATACATATTATTGTGCCTCCTTGCTCAATGTTAATTGTTCAAATACCTCATCTAAACGCCCCTGTTTAATTTGAATTTCGCTAATTTCAGCGCTAGAGTTGGATTTAATTAAAGAGAATAAAACCGTATCTGTATCATTTGTAATTAAGTAAATCCTGCCCTCCTCTAGATAAACATCTTCTACATGTGGTAGAGATCTGAATTGGTCCAGCGTTAAATCAGTAGAAGCAAGAAACGAGACAGACTGTTTTGTTATTTTCTTTTTGATTTCACTAGGGTGCCCATCTGCAACCAGTTTGCCATCATGCAGAAGAAGTATCCTTTCTGCTACATCATCCGCTTCTTGCAAGTAATGTGTAGTGAAAATAATAGTTTTTCCTTTATCCTTTAAGATGCGAATTGTGTTCCAAAAATTTGCTCTAGCTTTAATGTCCATCCCCACAGTTGGTTCATCAAAAAATAATAAGTCTGGGTTTCCTGCAAGTGATAGTGCAAAATTGAGCATTCTCTTTTGGCCGCCCGACAACTTTTCTGCTCTTTGATTTAAAAGCTCTGTAGACATTCCGCTTAATTTAATCAATTCACTTAAAGATAAAGGATTCGAATAATAACTTCGAAACAATTCAAGGATCTCCTTTACCTTTAAACGATCAATTACACTAACTTCTTGCAGCATTGCCCCAATCCTTTCGCGAACCAGCTTTTCTTTCGGAGAATGAGTAAATAATTGCACTAATCCTAAAGATGGCTCTAAAAGGCCAAGCATTAACATAATTGTGGTTGATTTACCCGCTCCATTCGGCCCTAAAATAGCAACTATTTCTCCACTTTGTATGGAAAAAGAAACTTCATTCACTGCTTTTTGGTCTTTATAAGTTTTGGTTACATTGTAAAAAGTAACAACGTCATTCATCTTTTCACCCCCAACTGTTATATGTTCATTTTAATATGCTGCAGGAAACATCATTAGTCGTTTACGTCATGAAGAAAAATGACAAATGTCATGTATTGTGTTCCTAAACAGAGAAGACAACTGTTTTTATAACTCATTCGTCTCTGAAAATTATGAAATAAATTGTATATATGAAAATTCACAAACTGAACCTTAATTGGATTTACATCGCCTCAAAAAATATTACCTTGAATTTCATCATCATTCCTGAATAAACATAAGATGAATAGTTAGAAACTATCTTTAGACCCACCATTTAGACAAAATATTCAGAAAAAACTTCTTGTGTTAATAGGTGTTCCATTGTTACGATACGCATATAGATGTAAGGTGGCGTGAAAATCGGCAAAGGAGCATGATCAAGATGAAATTACCATCTTCACAATTTACGAAGGATCAAGAGAAATTCCGATTAGAAGTGCGTTCATTTTTACAAAAGGAATTGGCGAATAGAACATTCGAAACCGCGTGTGATTCATGGCTAAGCGGCTGTAATCCACAATTCTCTAAAAAAATTGCTGAACAGGGATGGATTGGGCTGACCTGGCCCCAAAAATACGGTGGGCAAGAAAGAAGTGCAATTGACCGCTATATTTTAACTGAAGAGTTTTTAGCGATTGGCGCTCCAGTTGCAGCTCATTGGATTGCGGATCGGCAAACAGGTCCTCTTTTATTGCGCTATGGAACAGAGGAGCAGCGAAGTTATTTCTTGCCTAGAATAACAAATGCAGAATGTTTTTTTGCAATTGGTTTAAGTGAGCCGAACAGCGGCTCTGATCTAGCATCTGTTAGCACAAATGCAAAAAAAGTAGAAGGCGGATGGCTGGTGAACGGCGCTAAGACATGGACGAGCAACGCGCATGACGCTCATTTTATGATTACTTTAGTGAGAACTGCTCCTTATAGCAAGGAATCTAAACATAGTGGACTCAGCCAAATGATTATAGATTTACATGATAAAGGTGTTAGCGTCAAACCTATAAAATATTTGACAGGGGAACATCACTTCAATGAAGTTTTTTTTGAAGATGTATTTGTTCCAGATAACCGTATAGTTGGAACAATCGGAGAAGGGTGGAAACAAGGACTTGCTGAATTAGCCTATGAAAGAAGTGGACCTGAGCGGATTCTTAGCACATTCCCGCTCCTTGAAGAAATATATTCGATTCTTAAGCAACAGCAAAATAAAGAAGCCATGAACAGGCTTACTGAGCTTGTCGCGAAGCTTTGGAGTCTACGAAATTTATCCCTCGGTGTTGCGAAAATGTTGGAACAAGGCGGTGAGGTGGCTGTACCTGCAGCTTTGGTCAAAGCAATGGGTACACAATTCGAGCAAAGCATTCCTGAAATGGTACGTCTTTTAACAGAGACATATCCAACAATGGATGCTCAAAAAATGTTAGATCGGTATATGGCTCAGTCTATTCTACATTCGCCAGGTTTCACTATTCGGGGAGGGACGACAGAAATACTATACGGCATCATTGCAAAGGATGTGATTAATGGATGAGCGAGATAAAAGAGCTGTTAGTAAAGACGATGGAAAAAATATTTAAAAAGCACATTACAAAAGAAACCGTAGATTTGATAGATGAAGGCCAATGGGCAGATGATGTGTGGGAAATATTGAAAGAGAATGGATTACTAGCTGCATGTATTTCTGAAAAAGCAGGCGGAGCAGGTGGTGATTTAGAGGATTTATTTTCACTTCTTAAGATAGGTGGCAAATATGCTGTGCCCATTCCCCTGATGGAGTATATTTTTTCGAATTATATACTGGAGAAGTTCCATCTTGCGCCAACCGATGAAATGATTACTTATAATTTATCTGATACACCAAATTGTACCTTATCCGAAAATGGGGAAGTTAGTGGAGCGTTTCCTCATGTAGCATGGGGCAGGTATGCTAGTAACCTTGTTACTATCGCTAAAGGCAGTGGAGGAAATTACCTAGTAAAAGTACCGTTAAAGGATGCTCTAGTTAAAGAGGGTGCCAATTTAGCTGGGGAGCCGCGCGACTATATAAAGTTAACGGCTATTCCTATCCTGGAAAAAAGCAGAATAATAGATTATGAACAGATAGAAGAAATGATTTTACTAGAAACAGCAGCAAAATGCGCTGTCATTGCAGGCACACTAGAAAAAATCTATGAATCAACCATCGAATATACAAAACAGCGGCAGCAATTTGGACGCTACATCCACCGCTTTCAGCTCATCCAGCATCATATAGCTCAGTTAGCCGGAGAAACAGTTATTGTTGATTCAGCTGTAGATAATATGATGGAGGCTTTAGTGGAAAAACGACATCGCCATGAAATTCCTCTTACAAGAATACGTATAGAAGAAGCTATTCGGACAGTATCCGCATCCGCTCATCAAGTGCACGGAGCAATCGGCGTCACGTATGAACACAACCTGCATCATTATACCCGCCGACTATGGTCTTACCGTGATGAAGGAAGAGGGCATCTTAAATGGAGCCAAAAACTATCAAGAGATTTACTACAATCAAATAATTCCATGTGGGAATTTTTAACGACATATTAGGGAGAGGTGTGGGATGGCAGATTTATTGTTTGAACAAAACGGCAACATTGCAACAATTACCTTAAATAGACCTGAAAGTATGAATGCATTTAGTGAAGAAATGATTCTGAAATGGATTGAAGCTCTAGAATTAGTGAGAGATTCTGAGGATATTCATGTGCTAATAGTTAAAGGCAATGGGCGGTGTTTTTGTGCAGGGGGTGATATTCAAGCGATGAAGGCGGGAGAGGGCTTCTTTGCGAGCAAGGAGGATATTACCTCTACGGCACTAGCACGGAAAAATTCACTTTGGAAAAAAATCCAACGCATACCTCTTATGTTGGAAGAGATTGATAAACCAGTGATAGCGCAAATACATGGCTTTGCAATGGGCGCAGGGCTTGATATGGCATTAATGTGTGATATTCGTATTGTAGCAGAATCAACAAAGCTTTCAGAAAGCTATATCAACGTTGGTATAGTACCAGGAGATGGAGGAGCTTACTATTTACCTAGAATCGTTGGGGTTGATCAAGCGCTGGATTTATTATGGACGGGTCGCATACTTTCAGCACAGGATGCAAAGGAAAAAGGGCTTGTCACATATGTTGTAAAAGATACTGACTTAGAAGAATTTACGAACGACTATGCAATGAAATTGGCAGGTAAATCTAAGGTAGTCGTTCAAATGATCAAAAGAGCTGTCTATCAAAGTCAAACAATGAGTTTGCGCTCTTCACTAGACTATATATCATCGCAAATGGGTATTGTAACTGAACTTCCAGATTTTAAAGAAGGTGTAAGGGCAGTTGCGGAAAAAAGAAATCCGCAATTTAATAAATAAAAAAAGAGATGTGCAATAAGCACATCTCCTTTTTATTAGAATACAAGGTGTTTTTCGATATAAGCTTGAACATCGGCGATTGGCATACGAACTTGTTCCATTGAATCACGATGGCGGACTGTAACTTGACCATCTTCCACTGAATCAAAGTCATACGTGATACAGAATGGAGTACCGATTTCATCTTGACGACGGTATCGTTTACCAATTGATTGAGATTCATCATAATCAACAGGGAATGCCTTGCGTAATTCTGCCCATACATCTGAAGCTTTGTCACCCAATTTTTTAGAAAGCGGCAATACGGCTGCTTTAAAAGGTGCTAGAGCAGGGTGGAAGCGAAGAACAGTACGTGAATCGCCACCTTCTAACTCTTCCTCCTCGTAAGCGTCACATAAAAATGCAAGTGTCACACGGTCAGCACCTAGTGATGGCTCGATGCAATAAGGTACAAAGCGTTCATTTGTAGCAGGATCTATATAAGTGAAATCTTCACTTGAATGTTCTGCATGGCGTTTTAAGTCGAAGTCAGTACGAGATGCTACACCCCATAGTTCGCCCCAGCCAAATGGGAATTTAAACTCAATATCAGTTGTTGCATTAGAGTAGTGTGAAAGTTCTTCTTCATCGTGGTCACGAAGACGCATAGATTCTTCATGCATAGCCAAATTTAATAGGAAGTTTTTGCAGAACTCTTTCCAATAAGCATGCCACTCTAACTCTGTGCCAGGCTTGCAGAAAAACTCAAGTTCCATTTGTTCAAACTCACGTGTTCTGAATGTAAAGTTACCTGGTGTAATTTCATTACGGAATGATTTACCGACTTGCGCAATACCGAATGGTACACGTTTTCTCATAGAACGTTGAACGTTTTTAAAGTTAACGAAAATACCTTGGGCAGTTTCTGGACGAAGGAAGATTTCATTAGTAGAGTCCTCAGTTACACCTTGGAATGTTTTAAACATAAGGTTAAATTGGCGAATCTCAGTAAAATCTTGTGCGCCGCAATCTGGGCAATGTACATCATATTTTTTCATGACTTCCGCCATTTTGTCGAACGGCATACCATCTACAACAATTTCTTCACCTTGTGCTAATGCAGCATCTTCAATCAATTTATCTGCTCGATGGCGAGACTTACACTTTTTGCAATCGACCATTGGATCGTTAAAGTTACCAACATGGCCAGAAGCAACCCAAGTTTTAGGATTCATTAAGATTGCTGCGTCTAATCCTACGTTATACTCAGATTCTTGTACAAATTTTAGCCACCAAGCTTTTTTTACGTTGTTTTTTAGCTCAACGCCTAGTGGACCGTAATCCCATGTGTTCGCTAAACCACCGTAAATTTCTGATCCTGGGAAGACAAAGCCGCGATGTTTCGCTAAAGATACGATACTTTCCATTGTTTTTGCCATTCTAAACCCTCCAATAAAATAATAAAAAGCACCCGTCTCCGGGCACATATTTGTACCCGGGGACGAGTGCTATACCCGCGGTTCCACCCCGATTGATTACCTGAGTAATCCACTTTAAAAAGTTAGCTCCCGGCTGCCTTTTTCTGATTTCGTGTAGACTTTCACCATCTCTACTCGCTTGTCAAGATGAAATCATACTTATTGACCGTTCATCGCTTTATTATGAAGACAATTGTACCACGTGATTCTTTTCTTAGCAATAAGAATGAAAGTAGTATATAATTATTAGGTATTGAGTATAACACTTTTTGAGGCGGTGAGTCCAATAGAGCTCAACAAACGTCAGGAAGAAATCTTAGAAATTGTCAAAGAAAATGGCCCGATTACAGGAGAGCATATCGCTGAGCGTCTATCATTGACACGCGCTACCTTAAGGCCTGATTTAGCGATTTTGACAATGGCTGGTTTCTTAGATGCAAGACCCCGAGTAGGGTATTTTTATTCTGGCAAAAAATCCAATCAAGCTGTAGTTGACAGTATGACTAATATGAAGGTGAAAGATTTCCAGTCTATACCGGTAGTGATTTCAGAAAATGTTTCTGTTTATGATGCTATTTGTCAGATGTTTTTAGAAGATGTGGGCACGTTATTTGTCGTGGATCCAAATTCTTATTTGACAGGTGTACTTTCTAGAAAAGATTTGCTTCGCACAAGTATAGGCAGCCAAGATTTAAACCATATTCCAGTACATATTATTATGACAAGGATGCCGAATATAGCCTATTGTTTTAAATCAGATGGTTTAATACAGGCGGCCCACAAGCTAATTGAAAGACAAATAGACGCATTACCCGTTGTGGTGCAACACCCAGATGGCCTGGAAGTTGTTGGTCGTTTAACAAAAACAAATATAACGCGTGCATTTTTATCGCTCGCAGAAAATCATGATTTGTGAGGTGATAAACCATGAATAATATATCTGTTTTTATTATATCGGATTCTATAGGAGAGACGGGAGATTTAGTTACGAAAGCGGCTATCAGCCAATTTAGACCAGGCATGCAAGATACTAAAATCCAACGCTTTCCACACGTAGAGAGTATTGAACAGTTAAAGGAAATTGTGCTTCTGGCAGATCAACAGGGAGCTATGATAGTTTATACATTGGTGAAAGAAGTAATGCGCGATTATTTGCATAAGAGCTGCAGTGCAAATGGGATTCCTGCGGTAGACTTAATGGGTCCCATGATGGAAATGCTACAAAATACGTTGCAAATTGAACCAATTGAAGAACCGGGTTTAGTTCGAAAACTGGATGACGATTACTTTAAAAAAATTGAAGCGATTGAATTTGCTGTTAAGTATGATGATGGTCGAGATCCTAGAGGTTTACTAAAGGCTGATATCGTTTTAGTCGGCGTCTCGCGCACGTCTAAGACACCACTTTCGCAATTTTTGGCACATAAGCGTTTTAAAGTGGCAAATGTCCCGCTTGTTCCGGAAGTAGAACCACCAGAAGAACTCTTTTCGGTCGATCCAAAAAAATGTTTTGGACTCGTTATCTCTCCGGATAAGTTAAATAATATTCGAAAAGAACGTTTAATTGCTTTAGGGCTAAATGATGATGCCAATTATGCTCGTCTCGAACGTATTAATGAAGAAATCGTCCATTTCAAAAAAGTAGTGGGCAGAATTGGTTGCCAGGTAATTGATGTCACCAATAAAGCGGTCGAAGAAACAGCAAATGATATATTGCACCGTATCCAAATCTCTAATCAATAATGGTTGGAGATTCTTCTTTCTATTCAAAAGGTAATTGAAAAGAAAGTTGACTTGCTTTAGAATCCACAAATATACTCAACCTCCATATTTGAGGTGTAAAGCCTTCATATTCCAGAAGGTTTTTTTGTTTGCTTAATAAAAATATCAAAATTGTGGTAGAATTTCCGAAACAAATGTTTTATAATAAAAAATTGTGGTAAAAATAATTAATGAGATTTTGTCAATACTAAAGTAAATAAAATAATGCCTCATTTATTGGGTAGAAATTATCTTCTACTTGTTGAATGAACAATTTAACTTTTGCGAGCACTTATTCCACACCTAAATTCCTAATCTTTTCCTTTTAAAGACTATTGCCTTTGAATAAAGGTTAAAAATTTTATTTTTTTGTCGAAAAATGAAGGAATTTATAATGATAATCTCGAATTGGTTATTTGAACAAAAAAAGATGGTGATGGAATGGCACAAAAAATACCAGAAGAGATTATTGAAGAGATCCGTACAAAGGTAGATATTGTCGATGTTGTATCAGACTATGTCCAGTTGACCAAACGGGGACGAAACTATTTTGGTTTATGTCCGTTCCATGGAGAACAGACACCTTCTTTTTCCGTATCAACAGATAAGCAAATATTCCATTGCTTCGGCTGTGGAGCTGGCGGCAGTGCCATAACATTTTTAATGGATATTGAAAATCTTACCTTTCAAGAAGCTACAGCTAAGCTTGGTGAGCAAGTAGGTATCCATGTTGATGTATCTTCTTCACATGATCATCATGTATCTTCTGCAACGCCGGAAGAGGAAAGAATGAAAGAGGCTCATGCCTTTGCAGCAGAATATTATCAACATTTGCTTATTCATACAGAAGAAGGTGAAGAAGGGCTTTCCTATTTACAACAACGAGGATTTTCAAAAGAGGAGATAGAATCTAATGGCATTGGTTTCTCTTTGCCACATTGGGATTCATTAACTCAACTTTTAGCGAGAAAAGGCTTTAGCTTAGACGAAATGGAACAAAGCGGATTAATTATCAAACGTGAGGACGGATCAGGTTACTTTGACCGTTTCAGAGGCCGTGTGATGTTCCCTATTCGTGATGAGCAAGGAAAAATTATCGCATTCTCTGGCCGAATTTTAGATAGCGGTGGTGAGGATGCAAAGTACTTAAATAGCCCTGAATCGCCTATTTTTCATAAAGGACAAGTGCTCTATAACTTAGATCAGGCTAGACCTATTATAAGGAAAGAACGCAAAGTTGTCCTGTTTGAAGGTTTTATGGACGTGCTATCAGCCAAAAGAGCGGAAGTCTTTAATGGAGTGGCCTCTATGGGTACAGCTCTAACAACGCAACATTTGGCAAAGATTAAACGTCTAACTGATCACATAATTGTTTGCTATGACGGTGATAAAGCCGGCTGGGAAGCGGCGAAGAAAGCAGCGGAAATGCTCCATGCTGAAAAACTCAATGTTGAAGTCGCCCTTTTGCCTACAGGTTTAGATCCGGATGAATATATACAGCAATTTGGTCCAGATGCTTTTAAGGAAAAAGTAATAAGCGAGCCGCAAAGCTATGTTGCCTTCATGTTAATGCATGCAAGGCGCAATAAGAATTTTCAATACCAAAACGACATATTGCAATATGTCGATGAGGCACTGAACTTTTTAATAGAAGGAATATCGCCCATTGAAAAAGAATTATATATTAAACAGATTTCGATGGATACGAATATATCCTCTGAGACTTTAGAAATGCAATTGCGGCAAAAAGAAGCTCAGGTAGTTAAAAGTTCACAGCATCAAAAGCAACAAATACAGCCTTTAATGCAGCCAACTCTTCAAAAACCCATTACAGCAACAGATAGAGCAGAGCGTTTATTGCTTTCGCATATGCTCCATAACATTGATATAGTGGATCGAATTCGCCAAGAAGAGGATGAGAATCCTTTTGTACGGGAAGATTATATGGCGATATATATACACTTAATAGGGTTTTATGAAGAATATGAACAAGCGGATTATAAGCGTTTCGCTGAAGTTATCAATGACAGAGAGCTTAGAAAGATTATAATGGAAGCGGCTCTTGTCGAGCGTGATCCGAATCATGCGGATGAAGAAATTGCAGATTGCCGGGCGCATTTAAAGAAATTTAGAATTAAACAACAAATTCATGATAAAACTTCGGCAATTAAAGAAGCTGAAAAAATGCACGATATCAAAGGTGCTATGGAGCTTTCAAAAGAAGTTTTTGATTTAATGAAATCACTTTCTCGTATGTAAGTTGATTGTGATTGGCAGAAGGAGGAAACACCTATGGCGGACAAGTCTAAACGTTCAAATGACGAAAAAGAAGTAAAAGAATTGGATTTAGAACATACATTAGAAGAAACCAAAAAAATCTTGCTTGAAACAGGTAAAAAAAATGGTGAATTAACTTATGCAGAAATTGCTGATAAGCTGCAAACATATGAAATGGAAGCAGATCAGGTAGAAGAATTCATCGACAAGCTCGAATCGAATGGTATCGAACTAGGCGGAAAAGACGGAGACGAAGAGAATCTTGATCGCTTGCTAAAAGGAAATGCCGAAGAAGAAACGTTTGACTTGAATGATTTAAGTGTTCCTCCAGGCGTAAAAATAAATGACCCTGTTCGAATGTATTTAAAAGAAATTGGACGAGTTGACTTATTAAGCGCGAAAGAGGAAATTGCTTTAGCTGAACGTATTGAACAAGGCGATGATGAAGCGCGCAAACGGTTGGCAGAAGCTAACTTAAGGTTAGTAGTAAGTATTGCCAAAAGATATGTTGGTCGCGGAATGCTTTTCTTAGATCTTATACAAGAAGGAAATATGGGCTTAATCAAAGCAGTAGAAAAATTCGACTACCGTAAAGGATTCAAATTCTCTACGTACGCTACATGGTGGATTCGCCAAGCGATTACACGTGCAATAGCCGACCAAGCTCGTACTATTCGTATTCCAGTGCACATGGTAGAGACTATCAACAAATTGATTCGTGTGCAACGCCAGCTACTTCAAGATTTAGGGCGCGAACCAACACCTGAAGAAATTGGTGAAGAGATGGATTTAACACCAGAAAAAGTGCGTGAAATCTTGAAAATCGCCCAAGAGCCTGTTTCACTTGAAACACCAATCGGCGAAGAAGATGATTCTCATTTAGGCGATTTCATCGAAGATTCAGAAGCGCAATCGCCATCTGATCATGCGGCATATGAGCTTTTAAAAGAGCAGTTAGAAGATGTATTAGATACATTGACAGACCGAGAAGAGAATGTCCTTCGCCTTCGTTTCGGTTTAGATGACGGCCGTACTCGTACACTAGAAGAAGTAGGTAAAGTCTTCGGTGTAACAAGAGAACGTATCAGACAAATTGAAGCGAAAGCGCTAAGAAAATTGCGCCATCCTTCACGCAGTAAGCGATTAAAAGATTTCTTAGAATAACAGTGGGCACCTGATTGTTAATCAATCAGACGTTTACAGGAGAAATTCTCTAAATCATCTTTCTTATACAGTAAGATTTAAATCATAGTATAAAATCAGACCCTGATTATCAAAGCTATACAGGCAGCTTGGCTCAACTATTTCTTCAAGGGAGAGCACATAGAGAAGTTGTCCGTGAGTGCAATAATTAAAAGGCACCTATTTAATTAGGTGCCTTTTTTAAAGGTGAAAATCAAAGAGCTTAACAAGTTCGAGGTGAATGGATGAATAGTCAAAAAAAAGAAGTCATATTAAGCGAGATTGCGTTTTGGAAAGAAAATAAGCTGTTGCCAGAGCAATACTGTGATTTTCTCACAACTCTCTACACAGCTGGAGAAGATAGCAAGGATACCTCTATGGATGAAGTAAGCGCATCCACTTCCATATTAGCCAAAGGCTCAGGAAAAACGATTTGGAAAAAAAGCCTAACAATAGCGGGTACCCTTTTATTATTGATTGCACTTTTTTATTTACAAGCGCCTCTCGTTTTTATTCCGCTTGCCATTAGTATTGCAGCTATCATTGGGATCATTATATTGATTTTTCGGTTGTCTCCTAATAGAGCCATTAGTACAACATTTGCATACGCAACAATCGCTCTTCTGCTCTTTGGGATATCGATAAAAGGAGCAAATATTTTCTTTGAAGGCCAATCAATGGTGTTATATGGTGTTTTGATAGGGAATTGTGTTCTATGGATTATCTCTGGTATATGGTTACGCTTAGTTTATTTCCTTATTTCAGGTGGGTTAGGCCTTTTAGTTTTAATTATTTATTATTTCATATAGTAATAGAAACTAGAAAATCTGTGTGACTTTAAAATTGGATTAGGAAGCATAACGATGAATAAAGTGTAGAAAATAAGGATGTAGGAGTATGACCATTGAAATGGCTTTCCTACAAAATAGGACAGAGAAATGGACGAAGGTGATACTAATAAGAGAAAATGCAAGAAAAATTTATTTTTTTTGTGTCAAATATGGCAATTTTGTCACAAACGATTGAAAACTTCTTCAGAAGGTCTTTCCGTTTCTTGCGGAATGAAGTACAATATTAAGTGTTGACTGATTCTATTTATAGAAATAGATTGAACTTATGAGGGAGGGTAAATTGATGAAAAATCCTATTATTCCGTATATCTTAATCATGGCTTTTGGCTTAGGTTTAATCTTCTTCATGTCTATTGACGGAGCAGATAAAAAAGCTGAAATCGCTAAAGGCGGAGACAAAGAAAAAACTGAACAAACAGAAGGCAAATCAGCTTCAGGCGAAGCAGATCCTGAAGCAATTGCTCAACAAAAATGTATCTCTTGCCACGGAGACAACCTTAAAGGTAATGTAGGTCCTAACTTACATGGCACAGGTTTATCTGAAGCAGAAGTTAAAGACATCTTAACTAAAGGTAAAGGCGGCGGCATGCCAGCTGGTTTAGTTCAAGGCGCTGAACTTGATGCAATGGCAAAATATATCTCTGGATTAAAATAATTAATTCTCGACTATTTTGCAAACCCTTATCCAACGTGGATAAGGGTTTTTTTGCATACAAATACTATCTATTATCAGTTACAATATAAGATGAAAGGACGGGACTTTATATGAATGCTCAAAAATTATCCAAACGGCTTCAAACAGTAGCCTCTTTTGTACCAGAGAAAGCCATTGTGGCTGATATAGGGAGTGACCATGCTTATTTGCCGTGTTACTTAGTGTTGCAGGGGGTTATACATAGAGCCATTGCTGGTGAAGTGGTGAAAGGCCCTTATGAATCCGCATGCAACGAAGTAAGAAAAGAACAATTGCAAGAAAGTATTGCTGTTCGATTTGCTGATGGCCTACAAGCTATAGAAAAAGAGGATGGCGTCACAGCTATTACAATTGCAGGTATGGGAGGTCCGCTAATTGCTTCCATATTAGAAAAAGATGCTGAACGTTTGCAGGGAGTAGAGCGCCTGATCCTCCAGCCGAATATTCATGCGATAGCTATTCGTGAATGGGCAATGGCAAATGGCTGGAAGATTATAAATGAGGAAATACTGAAGGAAGACGAAAAAATCTATGAAGTGCTTGTTCTAGAACGAGGAGAAGAATCGTTAAACACAGTACAATTACTATTAGGCCCCGTACTCTATAAAGAGAAAAATGCTGTCTTTAAAGAGAAGTGGCAACATGAAATAAATCAATGGCTACAAGTACTAGAAGCATTAAAACAAGCAGAACCAACTACAGCTATTGCAGAGAAAGAAAGAGAACTTCAACAGAAAATAGAACTGGTCAAGGAGGTTTTGAAAGATTGAAAGTAGCGAATGGGCAACAAATCATTAGTATTTTTGAAACATGGTCTCCTAAAAAGTTAGCTGCAATGGAAGGTGATCCCATTGGCTTAGCTATTGGCACCTTAAATAAGCCAATAAAAAAAGTATTGGTCACTTTGGATGTGAATACACAAGTGGTTGATGAGGCAATTGAAAATCAATGTGAATTAATTATTGCACACCATCCGCCTATCTTCCGAAAATTAGCGAATATGCGCACTGATTCGCCACAGGGCCAACTGATAGAAAAATGCATCAAGCATGATATTGCAGTCTATGCAGCACATACGAATCTTGATGTAGCAGAAGGCGGAGTAAACGATTTATTAGCAGAAGCCTTACAATTAGAAAACTGTGAAACCCTTGTGCCAACATATACGGAAAGATTGTATAAGCTAGCGGTCTATATACCAACTGATTATGCTGAAGCATTAAGACAAGCGCTAGCAGGAGCTGGGGCTGGTCAAATTGGCGACTATGACTCCTGTAGTTATACCCTTGAAGGTGAAGGCAGATATAGAGCGCAAGAAGGTGCTAATCCATTTGCAGGAAAACTCGGTAAGCTTCATATAGAGGAAGAAGTGAAGATTGAAGTCGTGGTCCCAGAAGGCAAGAAAAATAAAGTCCTACGTGCGATGCTGAATGCTCATCCATATGAAGAGCCAGCGTATGATTTGTTTGTTCTTGAGACACCTGCTAAAGAAATGGGGCTTGGTCGGATTGGTACGATTCATCCAATGACCTTGCAAGACTTTGCAGAACATGTAAAAGCAAAACTGAAGGTAAAAGCTGTTCGTGTAGTTGGTGATTTATCTTCAAATATTTCAAAAGTAGCAGTGCTCGGTGGCGATGGCAACAAATATATTTATGATGCGAAACGAGCAGGTGCAGATGTCTTTGTAACAGGTGACTTGTATTTCCATGTTGCACAAGATGCAGAAAACTTAGGCCTCCACGTGGTTGACCCTGGGCACCATGTAGAATCGATCATGAAAATAGGTGTTTCAAAAAAGATGGACGAACTATGCAAAGAGCAAAAAATTGATTGCACATTTATCCCTTCAAAACTCTCTACTGAGCCATTTCAATTTATTTAAACCAGTTAAGACTCAAATGAACATGGAAATACAAAAGCCATGTTTATTTGAGTTATATAATGGAGTCTTTTAAAAAAATGGTGACTCGAAAGGTATCTAACATGAATTTAAAATTACAACTTAATCAATTAAAGAGTCGGAATATTGGAACTTTTGTTGAAGCTGAATTAAAATATTTAATTCAAAATATGTTGGATAATATAGGATCAGTTGACCCGGAACTAAGAGATAATCTAATATATCCAACATTTATAAGAATATTTAATGAAAATTTATTAACCTTTGAGCAATATTGTTCTATTTTGGAAATCTGTTTAGATGAGAACCATCTGTTCTATAAGATTGGCGAATTAAATACAGATTCAGTTTTCACTCGCTCATTTTCTTCTTTAGTCATTACCGGGATATTAACAAAAGATAGTGAATTGAACTTTTTAACGCTGAAGAATTTAGAATGTGTAATGAACAGAGCCATTCGAGATGGATACAAGAGGATATGTAGAAAAAAGGGGTGGGCTCACAGTATTGCACATGGAGCGGACTTATTAGCATCTCTTGCAAGTCATCCTAAGATAATAGAGGAACTACAATTCTCAAAAATTCTTCAAACAGTCCAACAGTGTTTGTTTAAAGATGCAACCTATATTGACGATGAAGATGAGCGGTTAATCTTTGTGATAGAAGCATTATTGGAAAAAGGACAAAGCGAGAAGGAATTAGAACAATGGGTGTTGCAAATATTTAATAGCTTAGATTTGATATTTGAGAAAGAAGGATTCTCAAATAAATTTTTCCAGACCAAGTTCAATGTCGCAAACTTCATTAAAACCTTCTATTTTAGGATTGGATTTAAATATGGAGATTGTCGCATAAGAGAATTGATGGCAGAGAAATTAAAGGACCTACATCATAGGGTGTATGCTTAGTCATCGAAGATTCGTAGATTGTTAATAGGAGAGGTAATGATGGAGTTAAAAGAAAAATTATATCTTTATGCAGAGCAATTAATCAAGGATAGATACCCAACAGGTTGGGGGGGTGCCGCAGCGATGGCATTAGACGATGGTACAATCTTGACGAGTATAGCGCCTGAAGTGATTAACGCATCTACTGAACTTTGTATAGAAACAGGTGCAATACTAGAAGCTCATAAGCTGAACAAAAGGGTAACACATTCCATCTGTTTAGTTCGAGATGATACAGCTGCAGACATCAAAGTCTTATCACCTTGTGGAGTGTGCCAAGAAAGACTATTCTACTGGGGGCCGTCTGTTATGGTTGCAGTTAGTTTGGCAGGGAAAGATATTGTCTATAAACCGTTATCAGAAATGCAACCCTATCACTGGACTGCCGCATATCCAGAGGAAGAGTTTTTCAACTAAATGGTGTGAGATTTGTTCGTGAAGGAGAATGTTAAATTAATGGAAATCAGAAGACCGAATGATTTGGAATACCAAAAGATTTTATTATTAACACCACAAGCTATACACGATGGTACTATGGGTGGGATCATACCGACAGATGTAAAAGTCAAACAACTTGTTGAGCCTTTATTGGAAAAGGGAAGTTACTATTTAATTGCAACGGAAGACGGTACCTTAATGGGTTGGATCCTTATAGGTAGTAGTAAAGATCAATTTACTGAAAAAGCATATGGATTTATTTATGAATTGTTTGTAATAGAAGAATTTAGAGGTAAAGGAATATCAAAAAAATTGATGACAACTGCGGCCGAAAATTTCGAAAGAGACGGATATTTAGAAGCACGTTTAAGCGTATATGCAGGAAATCAAGCTGTTAAACTGTATGAAAAAATGGGATATAAAAATAGAACTATTACAATGGTTATGCCAATTAAGTCAAATTCAAAACTAAAATAAAGGAGAGATTAAATGTTTCCTATATTAGAGACAGATAGAATAACTCTGCGAGAATTAACGGATACAGATGTATATGATATTTTCGCTTGCCTTTCCAATAAAGAAGTCATACGATTTTATGGGTCAGAACCATTAAACAGCGCAAAAGAAGCAAAAGAATTAGTAGAGTTTTTTAAGAAAAATTATAATGAAGAAAGAGGCATAAGGTGGGGGATTGAGCGAAAAGGAACAAAAGGTATAATTGGTACAATTGGATACCATGCTTGGTCTCAAAAACATAAAAGAGCTGAAATTGGATATGAGATTCATCCGGAGTACTGGAGGAAAGGTTACACTTCTGAGGCCATATCAAAAGTAATTTCATTTGGTTTTGATACAATGGGCTTAACACGTATAGGAGCAATTGTTTTCCTAGAAAATGAAGCATCTAATAAATTATTGGAAAAAGTCGGTTTTCAAAAAGAGGGAATTTTAAGAGGCTATATATACCAACAAGGAAAAGCATACGATACTAATGTTTATTCTCTTCTTAAGAGATAATAAAATCCTCTAGTGTACAGTTAGGAAGATAGCCTGCCTCGCTAGCTGTATAAGCTGTGCCTCACGTATCTAACCAAAAAAGCCTTCTGTTAGAAAAACAGAAGGCTTATTTATGGATCACTCATGAAATCTGAGATTGCCCGTAATTATCCTTTTGGTAAGATCTTTGTCACAGGTGAAGGTTGTTTGATTTTCGGTAGAATTTTGTCTAGTGTGACAGAACGGCTTAAGTCATGTGTAGCAGGATTCGCAGGATCGTATTGGTCTAAGAATTTAATAACCTCTTTAACTATTGGCGTTGGCGTAGAAGCGCCTGCTGTCACGCCGACTTTTTCAACTCCATCCAACCATTCTAGTTTTAATTCTGAAAGATCAGCGATACGGTACGATTTCGTTTGGGCTATTTCTTCAGAAACCTGTGTCAGGCGGTTAGAGTTATTGCTTTTCGGGTCTCCGACTACGATGAGCAAATCTGCTTCACCAGCTTGTGTTGCCACAGCTTCTTGGCGGACTTGTGTCGCTAAGCAAATTTCCTTATGAACTTCTATGTTAGGATATTTTTCCTTTAAACGTTCCATTAAATGTGATACATCCCATTGACTCATCGTCGTTTGGTTTGTAACCAATATTTTATCGTTCGTTAGTTGAAGCGCCTCGATATCCTCAATATTTTGTACAAGATGGACATGATCAGGAGCTACCCCAATTGCACCTTCAGGCTCAGGATGGCCTTTCTTCCCAATATAGATTATATCATAGCCTTCTGCTGACTTTTCTTTGATTAAATCGTGCGTTACAGTCACGTCGGGACAAGTTGCATCAATAGCAATTAGCCCTTTTTCGGACGCTAATTTTCGTACTTCTGGCGATACACCGTGTGCAGTAAAAATAACTGTGCCTCCATCGACTTTTTCCAGAATTTCCAAACGATCTTTTCCATCTAATGTAATGATCCCGTCACTCTCAAATGCATCAGTTACATGCTTGTTATGAACGATCATTCCAAGTATATATATAGGCCTTGGCAATGTTTTATCCATTGCAGCATTGCGAGCGATAACCATCGCATCTACAACACCGTAACAATAGCCTCTAGGTGTAATTTTAATGACTTGCATAATTGGACCCCTTTCAATGCTCACTACTACCATTATAACGGAGTCCTTAATCTAATACAAAATTATCGACTAGAAAGGAGGCTGAAAGATGCGTGGTCTTGAAGCTCTTGGCGTTTGGATAAAATTCTGGCCACCTGTTGAGGAGGAACCTGTATTACCTGTATTCAAGTTAGATGCGCCTCC
This sequence comes from Rummeliibacillus stabekisii, assembly GCF_007988965.1. Taxonomy (GTDB): domain Bacteria; phylum Bacillota; class Bacilli; order Bacillales_A; family Planococcaceae; genus Rummeliibacillus; species Rummeliibacillus stabekisii. The sequence goes on along the minus strand of NZ_BJVD01000001.1, from coordinate 434,152 downwards.
TGAAGTACCTCCACTTGCTGCCCTGGCTGTTGCTCCACCTCCAGGGTTAGCGTCAGGCATTGATTGGAATCCTTTATAAAGCTTATACATAGCGGGTATATTTTGGAACATAGGTGAGATTTGTTTTACCATTGGTGAATATTTTTGATAGGTATTATAAAGCTGATCGGCTGTATTCATATATTGTTCAAGTTTCGCAAAACCTCCGCCAAACAATCCAGCTGCACCTGTTGCTGCTGCTGCCTCAGTTGCTGCGACACCAGCTACTTCAGGCCCAGCGCCTATACCATCTCCAGCTTCTACACCACCCAAGTTTTCAGCAACTACTGATTCTTCTGCTACGTTCACTGATCCCCGTGATGCAGCAGCTCCTCTTGGGCCTCGGGGTACAGGAGCCATCCGAGAAGGACCTCCAGCCATCATTCCAGGCCCACGCATACCATAAGGTGGCATACCTGGCGCAGGGTAGTAAGTTTCATTATTATTTTGTTTGTTACCTCCTGTTAATGTATTTTTTAAATTTTGTAAAAGGCCCCCGCCTTTCTTTCTAGGTTTTTGTCCTGTTGCTTGCGGAAATCCTGTATTTGCAATCGGGTATGGCCTATACATATTCGGTTGGTAAGGTGAAGGCGGCCTCAGCGTCTGATTGGTTGTATACATCGGATAATTACGTTGAGCTGGATTGCCGTATGGAAAAAAGGATGGGTGAACCATATGATTACTCCTTTCATATTCTTAAATAAAGTAAACCTTTAATCGATCGAAAATTTACTCCTCCTTTAAGCGGGGTAAACAAAAAACCATAGGAAAAATCGCCAACAGAATTGACGAAAGTGCTATTAATAGATATCATATGCAAATGGCTACTTTAATGTACGAATCATGTTACAATGAGTGAAGGAAGTTAGGAGGGACAAATGAATGTCCAAGTATAGTGATTACAATTTTCAACCATTTTTGCGAGAGGCAATCAAAGAACTCGGTTTTACTGAGCCAACGCCAATCCAAAAAGAAATGATTCCGCTGATTTTAAAAGGAAAAAGCGCAATCGGACAAGCTCACACAGGAACTGGCAAAACGCATAGTTTTTTAATTCCTATTGTAGAGCGTATTAAGCAAGACGAGCAAAAGGTACAAGCAGTTATTACTGCACCAACTAGAGAGCTTGCTACTCAAATACATGCAGAGTTAATGAAGATAATCGAAAAAACTGATATCCACGCTAAATTATTTATAGGTGGTACGGATAAACAGCGTTCAATCGATAAATTAAAGTCTCAGCCTCAAATTGTGGTAGGGACACCTGGGCGTATACGCGACCTCGTGAAAGAACAAGCGTTGCTTGTGCATACTGCATCTGTTTTAGTTGTAGATGAAGCAGACCTAGCATTTGATATGGGCTTTATTGAGGATATTGACCAGTTTGCGACACAAATGCCTGAAAACCTTGAAATGTATGTTTTCTCCGCAACAGTGCCAGAGAGCTTACAGCCTTTCTTAAGAAAATATATGGAGGCTCCTGTTCATATTCACATGAACGACAAAAAACCAGTAGCAGAAAATATTGATTTCTACTTAATTCCAACAAGAAGCAAATCACGCAATACAAAACTCTTAGAGGTTATGGATGCTATTAATCCGTATTTAGCGATTATTTTTACCAATACTCGCAAACAAGCTGAAGCAGTAGCGAATTTCCTTTCGAGCAATGGGAAACGTGTTGGACGAATTCACGGTGATTTGACGCCGCGCGATCGTAAAAAAATGATGAAGCAAATTCGGGATTTAGAATTCCAATATATCGTTGCTACTGACTTAGCTGCCCGTGGTATTGATATCCCAGGTGTTAGCCATGTAATAAACTACGAATTACCGCAGGATTTAGAATTCTTTATACACCGTGTTGGCCGTACTGCACGTGCAGGCAACAAAGGGCTTGCCATTACATTATTTGAGCCTTCAGATGAAGATGCTATTGTACGAGTAGAAAAAATGGGGATTCCTTTTGTGCCAAAAGATATTAAAAATGGCGAAATTATTGAAATGAAAGAGCGTCATGCGCGTCAAAATCGTGAAAAGAAAGTGGATGAGATCGACCAAATTGCAAAATCTCGTGTCCGCAAGCCTAAAAAGGTCAAACCAGGATATAAACGTAATATGCGTTGGGAAATGGATAAAATCAAGAAAAAAGAACGACGTAAACGTAACCGCAATCGTTAGAAAGGGGACTTTTCATTATGTTAATTGGTTCTCACGTCTCCATGAGCGGCAAAAAAATGTTGCTGGGATCAAGTGAAGAGGCGGCTTCATACGGGGCTACTACTTTTATGATTTATACAGGCGCCCCCCAAAATACGCGCAGAAAGGCAATTGAAGATTTAAATATTGAAGCAGGCCTTGCGCATATGAAAGAAAATGGTTTATCAAATATTGTAGTACATGCACCGTATATAATTAATATAGCGAATACGACCAAGCCTGAAGTTTTTGCGCTAGGTGTCGATTTTCTACAAAAAGAAATCGAGCGGACCGCAGCTATTGGTGCAAATCAAATTGTATTGCATCCTGGAGCCCATGTTGGAGCAGGAGCAGAAGTCGGAATTGCTAAGATTATTGAAGGCCTGAATGAAGTCTTATCACAAGACTATCCGGTACAAATTGCATTAGAAACTATGGCGGGCAAAGGATCTGAATGTGGTCGCACTTTTGAAGAGCTAGCTAAAATTATTGATGGCGTTACAAATAATGAACGACTATCTATATGTTATGACACATGCCATACACATGATGCGGGTTATGATATTATTAATGACTTTGATGGTGTATTAACGAATTTTGACAAGGTTATAGGTCTTGATCGTATTAAAGTGTTGCATGTGAATGATAGCAAAAATGTTAGTGGTGCTGCAAAAGACCGCCATGAAAATATAGGCTTTGGTCATATTGGATTTGATGCGTTAAGCCGTATTGTTCATCATGAAGCATTCGAGCAAATTCCTAAAATCCTAGAAACACCATGGGTAGGGAAAGATGCTAAAACCAAAAAAGCGCCATATGCATACGAAATTGAAATGCTGCGTACAGGGCAGTTTATGCCAGAAAAAATCGATGCATTACGTGGTGAGCAAGATTAGTTACTAGAAAAATAAAGCCTTTACCTTTAATTTAGGGTAAGGGCTTTTTTATCCTAATAATGAATAAAGGAGGAGTCATAATTAATGGGAAACATTCTAAACAAAGCTTTTCCAATTTCTTTAAAGCAAGAAGTAAAATACATACAAAAAAAATTGCCTTTAAAGCTATTTAGTCAAAATTTTTCACATCCATTTCAGATATTTGTAGATCAAGAAAATTTATTTATTCCGGAACGTATTTATTTTAACGAGATCTCTAAAGATGTATATGAAAGCTTAAGCATTACCCAAAAAACAATAGCTGACTGCATATATACTAGACATTGTGATGGATTTGTAAGAGAAAAATATCTTACTAACCTTTTGGAGAGGGGGCATTACGACTACTGGGTGACACCTTTTATTATAAAATTAACAGGAGAGCATGTAATAGAGATTTTAAGCAGAATTCAAAAACAGGTAGACCATTTAAACGATGCTTTTATAAAGGATTTTTTTCTGGAAAACCCATCATTTCATTATCTTATTACACAAAGAATCATAAGCTACTGGAATTGTTATTACCGATGGGACTATTCGAAAGAGATTTATGTTGGGTTTGATTTAATTAAGTATTACACAGATTGTATAGAATCATAGAGAGCGAAAAGTAATTGGATTATCAGATTTTTATAAATAAATGGATACTCTAAATTCACTACTCTTATAAAAGAAGAATATAATGTATTAGTGTATTTCGAAGAAGATTCACTAAGTTACTATTACTTTAATGAAATAAATCGCTTGCTAAAACTCAATGGTTTATTGTAAGGTAGTTCCAAAACAGGCAGCTAGATGACTGTTCTAAAAGTAAAAGGGGTTGGGTTAAAACTATGAACAATTCAAGCAATCAATTGATTGATAATGCGGAAGTAAAAGGTAGGAACGCAACAGGGGGAAAGTATAGTATAGAAAATTTTAAAGATGTAGTTTTGAAAAAGATTCCCTCACCTAACTGTGACCAAACTCTTCAAATCGAGCCTGTACTGTCGGAAGATGGATGGGCAAAAGCAATATGGACAATAGATGAAAAATTCGTCAATGGTATTGGTGTCACAATGGGTGGATTTGTTGCTGCAGCTACAGATACAATGATGGCTTATGCAATAGCAACTGAACTAAAGCCAGGCCAATCGTTTACTACAATTGATTTACATACCACTTTTTTCCGACCAGTAGTTCCTGGTATAGCTGAGGTTGTCGCTAAAGTAGAAAGAAAAGGAAATAGAACAGCATATCTTACAGCAGAGGTAGTCCAAAATGATAAAAAGTGCTGTAACAGTACCTCATCTATAATGATTTTAGATTAAAAAAGCGTAAAAGAGGAAATTAATATAGTAATCACCGAACTTAATAAAGACTTTTAAAAGGGGAGTGCTATCTTGTACAAGAAAGCTATTTTAGGAGTTTTATCAATATTAACGGTTATATTAAATATTATTTTTTTCTTTAGTATAAGAGGTCCAAATGCAAATCTAACTTTAGGTGTTTGCGTGTTTACTGTACTATCAGTGCTTGGGATAATTTTTGCTATAGCATCAAAAAAACTTTGGTTCATAGTATCAGGAGTGTTATTAAATAGCGCTGTTTTGGTTTTGTCATATTTCCTTTTAATTGCGATAGGCATTAGTGAATCATAAATTATGAAAAAAATGTTTACAATGTTACGGTCTAATATATCTGAATAAATAAAATTATCAGGAGACTTTTATGAGGCTATTAGCATTATGTGATATATCGGAAGAAAAAGTTAAAGATTTTTTAAAGAAACAGTGGGGCAGCACAGAAATGGTTATATCTTCTGGCGTTTTTGATTGTAGTAAGCTTGATGGTTTTGCTGTTTTAAATGATAAAGATCAAATCACTGGTTTGATTACCTATTATATGACTGAGAAAGAATGCGAAATAATTTCATTAGATAGTTTAGAAGAAAAGAAGGGGATAGGCACTTTATTGGTGGCTAGAGTGGAAGAAGAAGCTTTAGAAAATAAATGTACCCACGTAAAACTTATAACTACAAATGATAATTTATTAGCCATGAAATTTTATCAAAAAAGAGGATACTATCTAGCAGAATTATTAAAGAATGCTGTCGAAACTGCGAGAAAGATTAAACCACAGATTCCTTTTACAGGATACAATGATATACCAATTAGAGATGAAATCGTTTTAGAAAAGTTATTAAATAATGTGAGGCACAATTCAATTATATGAATTGTGCCATATTTTTTGTTAAAGATGGTTTAGATATTAGCTTTGTAAAAAGAGTGAACAATTATTCAACTTATTGCCCTATTTGTTTGCTCGTTCACGGGCTTCTGATCCAAGGTTGTAGCATTCCGAATGACAGAGGGTCTCATAAGAATAGAAACAGTTAATATAAGTAGAAAGCTTGAGCCAAATAAAATCCAAGGAGCAGGAAGAACATCATAAAGAAATCCAAATAAAATCATGGCGGCTGGCATTAATGCCATAGCTATTGTTTCTAAAATAGAAAACACACGCCCTTTGTAATCATCATCGATTAGCTTCATCATAAGAACTTGCAGCGGCGTATTTATTAATGGTAATAAAGCACCGTTTAGTAAAGATAGGGATGCATAAAACGCAAACATTCCTTCATAGGGGAGAGGAACAAGCAATGGTAGGGTTACCAATGACATTAAAATGCCTAATCCAGCAATGCCCCTTTTTGAAATGATAAGTGGTGATTGAAATTCCTTCCTTGCAGCTAAATATCCAGAGATGAAAAGCATCCCGGCTGCCATAGCGCCTTCAATGAAACCAAAGTGAGAAGAAATGATTTTTAATTTCTCTATAAGTAAGAATGAATAACCTACTTGAAGCGCTCCCATGAAAAAGTTTATAAGAAGAGCAGTCCATATGATGGCCATTAAAATGGGCTGAAGCCGTATATAAGAAATTCCATCTTTAATGCTGGCAAACATGGATTCTTTAGCAACTGTAGATTTTTCTACATTTCGATTTGCGAAAAGTGAAAAATTCATCGTTGATTCAATGATCGCGCCAAGTAATGAAGCAACTCCATAGATTGCAAGAAAGAAAGGTATAGATACAGCTCCGTATAACACTCCACCAATCGCAGGGCTTGCAACAGCTGCCATAGAAGAAGCCATTTGGTTTAAAGACATCGCCTTTTGAATTCGCTTTTCATCGACTAACCCAGTAATTGATGAAGTAAAACCAACGCTGGAAAAAGTAGATGCAATGGACAGAATAATAGTCGTAATATAAATTGCTGGTAAAGATAAAGTATAAAAAAGGCTATAGAGCAGCAATCCAAAAATAGCTACAGTGGAAACAAGCTGGGCTGCTATAACAATTACTTTCCGAGAATAAGTGTCTGCAATATAACCTGCAAAAGGTCCGATTAATGTTCGCGGTAGGATATTACAAATCAGATTAGTTGCAAAACTGGAAGCAGAGCCTGTCATTTTCAAAATATAAAAACTGATTGCAAATGCGTAGACTTGAGCTCCAAAAGTGCTGATCATCTTGCTAGCAGTAAATGTCCACAAATGGTAGGTAGCTTTTTTCAATTTCAAACCATCGTTCAAATTATTCAATCCTTTCTGAAAGTTTAATTTAATTAAACAAAGGATATCACAATTGACCTTTCATTTAAAGTGAAAGTTTAATATAATTAAACTAGTTGAATATAATAGGAGCTGAATCGCATGAATACTCTTGGCGAACGTATCCGCAATCTTCGTAAAAAACATCGAATGACATTAGAAGCCTGTGCTGGAGACCAAATGACTAAGGGAATGCTTAGCTTAATCGAAAATAATAAGGCAAATCCATCTATCGAAAACTTACAATATCTAGCGCGACGATTGGAAGTTGAAATATCGGAATTATGGGGAGAAATAAGCATTCAGGAATTTCAGGAGTTATTGCACGAAGGAGAGCAACTCTTAAAAGAACAAGTTAAACCGGATTATAATGCTTGGATTGAGAAGATCAAGCCATTCTTACCAAAGCTTACACAAGGGTATGAGGCAGCAAGGCTGCTTGAGATTTACAGTCGAATTCTTCATTATCTGCAATTAGAGGGATGGCAGGATACAGCAGATCGAGCATCAGCTATTTATGATGATCTAAATATTACTGCTAGGCAAGCAGGCATGGTGTTGTTTCGTGTGAATGTATTATTTGCCCAACATCAGTATCAGGAAGCATTACAAAAATTATTGAATGAGCGCATGCTGATAGAGCGGCAAGGTGATTATATCGATGCACTTACAAAACTGGATTTAGATTATTATGAAGCTATTATGCGATTTGCAGTAGGGGATTCAAAAGAAGCTATTCGTGTCATGAATAAAGCAATTCATTATTCAAAAAAAGAGCGTATTTTTTATCGAATTGACCATTTATACAGATTAGCTGCATATCAGGCAATGAATGATAAAGATCAAGAAGCTTTTTATTATTATGAAAAGAAGCTACAGCAATACAGCGATTTTGCGGAAGATAACATTACGAAGTGGATTTTATGTTTTATTCAGATTCATTATGTAATAGACAATGATAAGGATTATACTAAAGCGTTAGAACTTATTAACAATGCGCTAGTTGAGCATGTTATGGATGAAGTATCGTTAGACTTTTTACGTATTGAAGAAGGAAAAGTATTATATGGTTTACAGCGCTATGAAGAAGCAATTGAAGTATTTAAAGGAGTATGCATTCATCATTCCATTCACCATCCGTTTGATCTCTCAATACTGTATGTTAAAGATGCCTATAGGGCCTTATGTGAGCAGGTAATTGGAAACGAAAAAATAGCAAAGCAACTGGTAAAAATAGCGAAACAAAATATGCAGCTAATGCCTGATTCACCATATAAAGAATTTGTAGAAACCGTTTATTATCAAATCAATAAAGAGAATATATAAGAACAGAGAAGTGCACACTCTAACTATTTTCACAAGAATCGTTAGGGGGTGCTTTTTAAATAGAAGTGGGGCAACGTAAAATACGATAAATAGTCTTTTACTTTAAGATTATCAACTAAACGAGAGAATTTACGAATAAGGTAGAAATTACTAACTGTTTACTAGACTTGAATTATCTGTTATGTTATATTGAAAATACAGTAAATAGTAAATTTTCTGAATTAAATTTAGTTAGCTAGTTGTAGGTGAAGGTTAAATGACAAAGCAATCGGTGAAAGAAAGAATTCTTGAAACAGCGTTAGATTTGTTTCATGAGAAAGGTTACCACGGCGTCACAATTGACAAAATAGTCGAAGCAGCACAGACATCAAAAGGCGGCTTTTATCATAATTATAAATCGAAAGACGCTCTTCTCTACGAGATACACGATGTTTTTATTTCCGTTGTCTTGAAAAAAACAAAGGAAGCTTATGATACGCATGAAACGCCGATTGAAAAAGTGGTAGCAATGTTGTATGCGTTTACATATGTTTTTGATTACTATCAACGGCATATTACTGTCTTCTATAACGAAGGAACGTATTTGCCGGATGAATACAAGGAGGTTATAAACGAAAAACGAACTGAATATCAGAAGCTAATTGAGCAAGTCATTAGTGATGGGGTAGAATTTGGTTCATTCCGAAAAGAAATTTCAACAAGTATGACCACAATGGCAATCATCGGTCTTGTCAACTGGACATATAAATGGTACAGGCAGAACGGACCAATGACAATGCAGCAAATCACGTCTTATTTTAACGATATAATACTACGGGGAATTGTAACAAAGGAAGGCTACGAAGAAGCATTAAAACAACAACTTTTGATTATTGAATAAGGGGATTTTCATTTTCTGTTTTACAAACCGACTAGTCGGTCTATACACAAGGGGGAAATAAAGATGAACTTTGAATTAACAAAAGAACAACGTATGATCCGTGATATGGTACGCGATTTTGCAAAAGCTGAAATTGAGCCATATGCTCGTGAACTAGATGAAACCCATTCATTTAGAAAAGAGAGCTTCGACAAAATGGGCGAATTAGGATTGCTCGGTATCCCATTCCCAGAAGAATATGGTGGGGCAGGCGGAGATATTGTTTCATATGCATTAGCAGTTGAAGAAATCGGACGTGCTTGCGGCGGTACTGGTTTAAGCTATGCAGCTGCAGTTAGCCTTGGCGCTACGCCTTTTTATAATTTTGGAACAGAAGAACAAAAACAAGAATTTTTAGTTCCGATGGCACAAGGTAAAACACTGGGTGCATTTGGATTAACGGAGCCGAATGCTGGATCAGATGCTGGAGGAACACGTACACGTGCCTATATAGATGGGGATGAATGGGTAATCAACGGTGAGAAATGTTGGATTACTAATGCGGAGTATTCCCGACAAGTAGTTGTTACAGCTGTTACAGGCCAAAATGAGAAAGGCAGAAATATTATTACTGCTATTATTGTGCCAACAAACACACCGGGTGTTACGATTCGTTCAAATTATCAAAAGATGGGTGTACGTGCATCTAATACATGCGAAATTATTTTAGAAAATGTGCGTGTACCAAGAGAGAACGTTCTAGGCGATGAGAAAAAAGGATTTGGCCAATTTTTAAATACATTAGACGGCGGCCGCATTTCTATTGCCGCATTATCAGTCGGCATTGCGCAGGCTGCATTTGAAAAAGCGCTAGCTTATTCTAAAGAACGTACACAATTCGGTCAATCCATATCCAAATTCCAAGGCATTAGCTTCAAATTGTCTGATATGGCAATGGAAATAGAACTTGCACGAAACATGGTTCTAAAAGCTGCTTGGTTAAAAGATAATGGTAAACCATTTAAAAAAGAGGCGGCATTTGCAAAACTCTTTGCTTCAGAGATGGGCTTTAGGACGTGTAACAAAGCCATCCAAATTCACGGTGGTTATGGTTACATGGCAGAATATGATGTTGAAAGACATCTGCGTGATATTAAGCTGATGGAGATTGGGGAAGGTACTTCTGAAATCCAACGAGTAGTCATATCTCGCTTGTTAGGCTGCTAAATTATCATAAAAGAGAATAAAGGGGGATTATGATGGCAGAACTTGTTTACCAAACGATAGGCGAATTATTGGATGAAAAAACTGCACTACTTCCACAAAATGAAGCGCTCGTATATGCAGATAGAGATATCCGCATGACTTACGCTGAATTTAATGACCATGCGAATGGCGTCGCAAAAGCATTAATGGCGATTGGGTTAGAAAAGGGAGATCATTTTGCCGTCTGGACAACAAATGTGCCAGAGTGGCCAGGTTTGCAGTTTGGCTCTGGAAAGATGGGTGCACCACTTGTAACTGTGAACACAAATTACCGTTCACAGGAGCTTGAGTACCTTCTGAAACAGGCTGATTCACGCGCGATTATTTTAATCGATCATTATCGCGACTATTCCTTTATTGAAACTATTTATGATATTTGCCCAGAACTCAAAACAAGTGAACCTGGAAAACTCCAAAGTGAAAGTTTGCCGTATTTAAAAACTGTTGTTGTCATTAGTGATCAAAGCTATCCCGGCACATATTCATATGATGAATTTTTGGCCAAAGGCAATGAAATAACAGATGAACAACTGTTAGAGCGAAAGAATTCTCTCTCTTATGAAGATGTCATTAATATTCAATATACATCTGGCACAACTGGTTTTCCAAAGGGTGTTATGCTGACGCATTCTAATTTGATTAACAATGGGATTAATATTGCAGAATGTATGAAGTTAACACATGAAGACAGACTCTGTATTCCTGTGCCATTTTTCCACTGTTTCGGTTGCGTAATCGGTACGCTCGCCATTACATCTGTCGGCGGTACAATGGTTCCTGTACAGGAATTTCATCCTGAAACAGTTCTCCGAACGGTTGAGAAAGAAAAGTGCACAGCTCTTCATGGCGTACCGACAATGTTTATTAGTGAACTCAATTTGCCGAATATTCATGAATTTGATCTTTCTTCACTTCGTACAGGTGTTATGGCAGGGTCTAACTGTCCAATTGAAGTCATGAAAGGTGTCATAAATGTGATGGGCATGGAAGATGTAACAATTTGTTACGGACAGACAGAATCATCTCCTGTTGTTACACAGACAAGGATTGAGGATCCTATTCAATTAAAAGTAGAGACAGTCGGTCGTGCATTGCCTAATGTGGAAGTAATTATCGCTAAACCAGGCACCAACGAAGAATTGCCGCGTGGAGAACAAGGTGAAATTTGTGCCCGTGGTTATGTTGTTATGAAAGGGTATTACCAAAATCCAGATGCTACACATGAAGCAATCGATGAAGATAACTGGCTTCATACAGGTGACCTGGGAACAATGGATGAAAATGGCTACCTACGTGTAACAGGTAGATTGAAAGATATGTTTATCCGTGGTGGGGAAAATGTTTACCCACGCGAGATAGAAGAATTTTTATATCAGCATCCAAAAGTACTTGACGTACAAGTTGCGGGTGTACCGGACGAAAAATACGGTGAAGAAGCAGCAGCTTGGATTATTTTGAAGGATGGTCAAATAACAACAGAAGAGGAGATTCGCACATTTTGTGATGGCAAGATCTCCAGACATAAAATACCGCGGTATATTTTCTTTATTGACGAGTATCCGATGACGGCGTCCGGAAAAATTCAAAAATATAAACTAAGAGAACAATTCAACGCACTCTCTCAATCAATTAACTAGGGGGGCTTCAAATGTTTAAAAAAGTACTAATTGCCAATCGTGGAGAAATCGCAAGGCGAATTATTAGAACATGCCAAAAACTTGGAATTGAAACTGTAGCTGTTTATTCAGAAGCAGATGCGAATAGTTTATATGTTTCTGATGCAACTGAGAGCTATTGTATAGGCAAGCCGCCGGTAGCCCAGAGTTATCTAAATATCGATGCAATTGTTAAAGTAACAAAGGAATCAGGCGCAGAAGCAATTCATCCAGGATACGGATTACTTTCTGAAAATGCCGCGTTTGCTAAGCGTGCGGAAGAAGAAGGACTGGTATTTATCGGACCTTCCTCAGACGTCATTGCTGCAATGGGCAGTAAATTAGAAGCACGTAGAACAATGGAAAAAGCAGGTGTACCGATTGTAGATGGTGTGAATGATCCACTAAAAGACGCTGAAGAAGCTGTCGAAATTGCCAATAGAATGGGCTACCCGGTGATGTTAAAAGCATCAGCTGGGGGAGGCGGTATAGGAATGCAGCTTGTTCATACCGAAGTAGAGCTCCGCCAAGCTTTTGAGGGAAATCAAAAGAGAGCGCAAAGTTTTTTTGGGAATGGGCAAATGTTTATCGAAAAATTTATCGCTGATCCACATCATGTAGAGGTGCAAATTTTGGCAGACCAGCATGGAAATACTATTCCGGTATACGAACGGGAATGTTCCATTCAAAGACGTCACCAAAAAGTCCTAGAGGAAGCTCCATCTCCATTTATCTCAGAAGAGACAAGAGAAAAAATGCTTGAGGCTGCAGTAAATGCAGCAAAGACCATCCAATATACTAATGCAGGAACGATTGAATTTTTAGTAGATAAGGATCAAAACTTCTACTTTTTAGAAATGAATACACGATTGCAGGTTGAACATCCAGTCACAGAAGAAATTACGGGGTTAGATTTAGTTGAGGAGCAACTGAAAATTGCCTATGGTGATGTATTAAACATTTCAAAAGACGATATTGTAGCCAAGGGTCATGCAATTGAAGTGCGCATTTATGCGGAAAATCCAGTAACTTTCTTCCCTTCTCCAGGTACAATTACCAAGCTTGTATTACCAGAGGGGGAAGGTATTAGACACGAGATTTCAATCCAAGAGGGAAGTGAAGTTACACCATTCTACGACCCTATGATCGCAAAATTGGTTGTGTTTGCAGGTAATCGTTTAGAAGCTTGTGAAAAGCTAGAGGAAGCACTTAAAAAATATGTAATTGAAGGAATTCAAACAAATATTCCAATGCTTTTAGATATAGTGAAAAATGAACAGTTTAAAAGTGGAATAACGACTACTAAATTCGTAGAAGAACATTACTTAAAAGAAACAGTTGGAAAGCCTAAATAAAAAAATAGAGAGGGGGCACATAGAAATCCAGAACTTTGCCTTCGTTCACTAGGAGTGTACCACCTCTCTATCTACTATTTTAATCGGAGGGATTTATGATGACAACAGTAAAAGCAAGTATGGCAGGAACAGTGTGGAAAATTTTGGTTTCAGAAGGAGAGCGCGTGGAAGCAGGACAGGATGTTGTCATCCTGGAATCAATGAAAATGGAAATTCCCATAGCAGCAGAAGAAGCTGGAATAGTGAAAAATGTAATCGCTGCGGAAGGTAATTTTATTAACGTAGACGACGACTTATTGGAGATTGAGAATGATTAAACTTCCATCAAGCGTCCAAGTGAAAGAAGTTGGTCCACGCGATGGTTTACAGAATGAAAAAACACTTATTAATACAAATGACAAGATTGAACTGATAGATCGCTTAAGCGAAACAGGACTCAATTATATTGAAGTAACAAGCTTTGTCCATCCAAAATGGATTCCGCAACTTGCTGATGCAGTAGAAGTTTTAAAAGGAATTAAGCGTAAAAAAGGAATTACATATGGTGCTCTCGTGCCGAATAGCAAAGGATTAGAACGTGCAATAGAAGCTGACATTGATGAAGTAAGTATCTTTATGTCTGCTAGCGAAGGGCACAATAAAGCAAACATTAACAAGTCGATTGTTGAGACTTACCCTGTGTTAAAGGAAGTAGCAGAAGGCGCCCTTGCTGCAGGGAAAACTGTTCGAGGCTATATCTCAACTGTTATTGCTTGCCCATATGATGGATTGGTTTCTCCAGTCCAGGTCGCAAGGGTTGCGGAGAAGCTATTTGAAATGGGCGTCTCAGAAATTTCACTGGGTGATACGATTGGAGTAGGTGTTCCTACTCAGGTTGATGCTCTCTTAGAAGAAATGACCCGCCATTTTAGTACAGATCAATTAGCGATGCACTTCCATGATACTCGAGGGATGGCCTTAGCTAATGTAATGGCAAGCCTTGCACATGGCATTCAAAAGTTTGACAGCTCTATAGGGGGGCTTGGTGGATGCCCATATGCACATGGGGCATCAGGAAATGTTGCCACTGAGGATTTACTATATTTGCTCGAAGGCATGGGTATTCAAACGGGGATTCAGCGAGAAAAAATTGTACAAACTGCATTGTATGTGGAAGAAAAATTGGGGAAACCACTACATTCTAAATTAGTAGCAGTAGCGAGAGGAGAGGAGAATCATGGCGGAGTATGTAAAGCTTGAGGTTGAAGCAGGCATCGCCACCATTCTGTTCAATAGAGCTGAGGCAGCGAATGCCTTATCTCGAAAGATGCTACAAGAAATCAACGATGTATTGGATGAAGTTCAATACAATCCGTCTGTTCGTGTGGTGATTGTTTCAGGAAAAGGTCAGAAAGCATTTTGTGCAGGGGCAGATTTGAAAGAGCGGCACGGTATGACGGAGATGGAAACAAAACAAACAGTGGCCCTTATTGGCCAAACCGTCTCTCATTTTGAGTCCATTTCTAAGCCTGTTATTGCAGCTATCAATGGGGTAGCGTTTGGTGGTGGGCTTGAATTAGCCCTTGCCTGTGATTTGCGCATTGCTAGCAGTGCGGCAAAGCTTGGCTTAACTGAAACTTCATTAGGTATTATTCCAGGAGCTGGCGGTACACAGCGTTTACCTCGATTGATTGGTGTTGGGAAAGCAAAAGAATTAATATACACAGCTCGCCGTCTAACTGCAGAGGAAGCAAAGGACTATGGAATAGTGGAATATGTAGAAGAACCGGACAATGTATGGGTTAAAGCTGTAGCACTTGCGAAAGAAATAGCCAAAAATGCTCCACTTTCTTTGGAACAAGCCAAAACAGCGATAAATTATGGGATGCAAACAGATATTTCTACAGCATTGCAAATTGAATCACTTGCCTATAGCAGATTGCTTCCCACTGAAGACCGTTTAGAAGGGTTAAAGGCTTTCCAAGAAAAACGAACACCTGTTTATCAAGGAAAATAAGGGGGATGACAGAAATGGCGGAACTAACAACACGCTCTAAACATGATGAGATGAAAGAAACGATTCAAAAAGGTGGAAACGAAAAGTATCATGCGAAAAATAGTGAACAAGGAAAACTCTTTGTGCGTGAACGTCTTGAGTTACTATTTGATGATGGTATATTAGCTGAAGATGGAACGTTTGCCAATGTTTTAGCGAAAGATTTGCCGGCAGACGGTGTGGTTACAGGCATAGGAAAAATCCATGGACGTTCGGTTTGTGTTATGGCTAATGATTCAACAGTCAAAGCTGGCTCATGGGGGGCCCGTACTGTTGAAAAAATCATTCGAATTCAAGAGACTGCCGAAAAACTAGGCGTACCGCTATTTTATTTAGTCGATTCAGCAGGCGCGAGGATTACAGATCAGCTTGAAATGTTCCCAGGAAGAAGGGGAGCAGGACGTATTTTTTATAACCAAGTCAAACTATCCGGACGCATACCGCAAATCTGCTTGTTATTTGGTCCGTCAGCAGCAGGCGGAGCATATATTCCTGCGTTTTGTGATATCGTGGTCATGGTTGAAAAGAATGCTTCCATGTATTTAGGATCGCCTCGGATGGCTGAGATGGTTATTGGGGAAAAAGTAGACTTAGAAACAATGGGCGGAGCAAAAATGCACTGTACAACATCTGGATGTGGCGATGTTTTAGCAAAAACAGAACAAGAAGCAATTGCCTACGCACGCCAATATATTTCTTATTTTCCTGATAACTTTAAAATTAAACCGGTAATAGAAGAGCCTAAACTGCCAGCGAACTTTGAAAAAACGATTGAAGAGATTATTCCTGCCAATCAGAATGTACCATTTAATATGTATGACCTGATTGACCGAATTGTTGATGAGGGATCGTTCTGTGAAGTGAAAAAGCTTTTTGCTGCGGAGCTTATTACAGGTCTTGCGCGAATTAACGGCCAATCAGTCGGTATTATCGCTAACCAACCGAGAGTTAAGGGTGGTGTCTTATTCCATGATTCAGCGGATAAAGCGGCAAAATTCATCCAACTTTGCGATGCATTCCATATACCGCTTTTATTCTTAGCCGACGTACCAGGGTTCATGATTGGTACTCAAGTGGAGAAACTGGGCATTATTCGCCACGGCGCAAAGATGATTTTTGCAATGAGTGAAGCAACAGTTCCAAAAGTAACTGTCATCGTTCGAAAAGCATATGGTGCTGGTTTGTATGCAATGGCTGGTCCAGCATTTGAGCCAGATGCGTGCATCGCCTTATCTACTGCCCAAATTGCTGTAATGGGTCCAGAAGCAGCTGTAAATGCAGTTTATGCGAATAAAATCGCACAGTTACCAAAAGAAGAGCAAGCTGCATTTATTGAAGAAAAGCGCAATGAATATCGCGCTGAAATTGATGTTTATCGTTTAGCATCTGAGCTCATAATTGATGATGTCATACAACCAAATGAGTTGCGGGCTACATTAGAAGCGAGATTCGAAGCCTATAAAACGAAAGATATATCATTTACAGAACGTAAACATGGGGTTAGACCAGTTTAAAGAAACGAACAAAGCAACAGAACAAAACTAAGGCGAAATGCATTTTTCATGCATTTCGCCTTTTGCTATGCCTTCTATTAATGATTAAAGATATTTTGCATATTTACCTAATAATTCTTTTGTTTTCTTCTTGCCTAGAATTTCTTCCACTTCTTTCAGGACTTTATCCGGAATTCCTGTCAGGACCCATTGAAACGAAAATTTTGAAAGAAGTGGGCGCAGTTTTTGTATTTCTTTTTTCGAAAGTGGAATCTGATGAACTTTGGCATATTCAGCAAGCTCCTTATCCGTTTTTCGATTCATCTCACTAATTAATGCTAAATAATCCATTCGCTTATCCCCTTTAATGTAATTGTCTTTACAAAGCACCTTCAATTCGCTATACTATTTGACATAAATCGTAATGATTATGAATTAGAAAGAAGTGAGGCTAATTGAAACAGCCATTAATAGAACTAGAAGATGTTTCGTTTCAGTATGAATATCAGGAAGTGTTACATAATATATCGCTTGTTGTGCGAGAAGGCGACTTTCTTGCGTTGCTGGGTCCAAATGGCTCTGGCAAATCTACACTGCTTAAAATTATCTTGGGCCTATTAAAGCCAACAAAGGGCTCTGTAAAACTGTTCGGGGAAAAGAGTACATCATTTAAACATCGAGAGTGGATCGGTTATGTGTCGCAAAAATCGAATTCATTTAATGCGGGTTTCCCAGCAACAGTAAAAGAAGTAGTAGCAAGCGGCCTAACTAAAAAAATTGGATTGTTCAAAAGACATCTTCCCAATAAAGAAGAGCGAGTGTTCGAGGCATTGCATGCTGTAGGCATGGAACAATTTGCAAATCGCAATATAGGCGAGCTTTCAGGAGGCCAGCAACAACGTGTATTTATAGCACGGGCGCTGATTGCAGAACCAAAACTGCTTATTCTAGATGAGCCAACTGTCGGAATAGACTACGAAAATGTACAGTCATTCTATGATATGCTCTATCATTTAAATGAGGAACTGCGAATTACAATGATTTTGGTAACACATGATGTGGACACACTGACGGATACGATCAGCCATGTTGCATGTTTAAACAAAACGATTCATTTTCATGGCTATAAAGATAACTATGATTCGATATCAGCAGATCAGCGTAATGAATGGTATGGCCATTCGGTACGCCAACTTCCTCATATGAAGAAGGAGAATAAATAATGATTTCATCTATATTGCATTATGATTTTTTACAAAATGCATTTCTGTCAGGCATGATTATTGGCGTAATCGCTCCGTTATTAGGAGTTTTCATTGTAGTACGTCGATTATCTGTAATTGCAGATGCGTTAAGCCATGTAACTTTAGCCGGAATAGCTGGAAGCTTATATCTCAGCCAAACATTCTCAGCATTGGCTTTATTAAATCCGATTTATTTAGGAATTCTGTCTGCTGTCGGCGGTTCAATGGTAATTGAACGTTTACGTCGTTTATATAAGCATTTTGAAGAATTGGCTATTCCTATTATTATGTCGGCTGGCCTTGGTGTTAGTGCAATCTTTATTTCTCTTGCACAAGGTTTTAGTACTGATTTATTCAGTTATTTATTTGGATCTGTATCAGCTGTAAGTAGACAGGATCTTTGGGTAGTCCTATCGATCGCTATTTTAGTAGTTGTTTTTGTTTATTTCTTTTATAAAGAGCTATTTGTTTTATCATTTGATGAGGAATATGCGAAAGCAAGCGGACTTCCTGCAAAATGGATTCATTTTCTTTTTATGATTGTGACGGCATTAGTCATTGCAGCAAGTATGCGGATTGTCGGAATTTTACTGGTGTCATCACTTATTACATTGCCAGTGGCTGCAAGTCTCCGCATTGCCAAAGGATTTAAACAAACGATTTTCTTTGCAATTTTGTTTGGGGAGTTGGCTGTTATGATTGGTTTGATTTCAGCCTTCTATTTAAACTTGGCACCAGGCGGAACAATCGTAGTGACATCTATCTTCATTTTACTATTCGTCATTGTCGGAAAGAAAGCTGCTATAGCTATTCGTGCGAAAAAGAGTTAAGGAGGCATTCTCATGAATATATCGAAAGCATGGGATATTCTGAAGGAAAGTGGCTACAAAAAAACGGATAAACGTGAACAGATTTTAGACATGTTCACGAAAACGGGTAAATATTTAACTGCAAGAGATTTGTTGGATGTGATGAAGAAGGATTATCCTGGCATGAGCTTTGATACTATTTATCGCAATCTAGCAACATTTGTGGATCTAGGTATACTGGAAGAAACCGAGCTTAATAGTGAACGTCACTTCCGTATGCAATGTGAAACCGAACACCATCATCACCATTTCATTTGTATGGTATGCGGCAATATTAAAGAAATTCACCTTTGCCCAATGGATATGTTACAAGAACAGTTGCCTGGTTATGAAATTGATAGTCATAAATTTGAAATTTACGGAAAATGTCCCGAATGTGTAGCGGAAAGCCTGTCATAACAAGGTTGACAGGCTTTTGTTGTTTTATATTTATTAATTTTCCTAATTTCCTAATCTATTATCCTCTTTCAGCACTAACTATTCGTTGCATTGAACATAAAGGCCTTTACCTTCAGACCATTCTGCATAGTAAACTTTTTTAATATCCTCGTAGCCTTCTTTTTTTAATAGTTTAATGACCCATTGTTCATTCTTTCTAATTTGATTTAATGTTCTATTTACGATTTGCCCCTCGTCAATAAGCAGGCGAGGCAATGTATCAGTCGTTACTTGATCGGATGAATCCTTCTTCATTACACTAATTTGACCTCCGGGTTCCAAAATCACATATTTTACTTCTCTAATAGAAAAAATCCCTTGCTGACGAAGCAAGGAAAGCAATTGTTCAGTTTCCATTTTATTTTTCTTTAATTCTTTTATATCTAAGACACCTTTATTTATAAGAATTGATGGTTCTCCTTTAATAAACGGACGTAATTTATCATATTTCCTAACAGCAAGATTTGTCATAAGGCTCAGTACAGTCCATAAAATAATTGCATAGAGAAAATGCCATACCTGTACCTTGTTATCATAAAGAGTTTCTTCAAGGATACCCCCCAGCATCAATAAAAAGACTATATCGAAAGGAGTAACTTCAGAGAGTTCCTTTTTTCCCATTAAGCGAATTACTATCATAAGTGCTATAAAGCCTAGAATAACTTTAAGTGTAATAGTTAATATCATCTTTTTCTCACACTCCTAACTTAATCTTTAAATACCCTAAGATAAGTTTAATTATTCTTCATTTGTTTTATAATTCGTTTTTGAATAAACCAGTAAGTTGCGAGAATTATAGGTATAAACATTAACGTTATTGGTATCTGAAATACTGTCCAAGAAGAAGGGGCATAGTGTTTAATTTGAAATGCATTTTCAACTGTTTTAAGATATGATTCCTTGTATTCATATTGAACTATCCATTGATCATCTGCCATAGCTACTGTACCAATATCATAATTATTTGGAATGATTGGTTGTGTAATCTTTCCTTTTTCTCCGATAATAAGTTTTGCTTGTGAATAGTCAATAGGGTAAGTATACGTCGGACCTTCTTTCAATACTGTATTATCCTCTATATTCTGCTCTGAAAATACTGCTAGAAATTTTAATTTACCTTTATATTCTTGGAAAACATCTTGAAGTGCTTTAGTATCTATGTGTGAACTATCTGTTAATAGTGAGAAGGATTTTTTCATGATCTCATGTTGTTCTTGGTCTATTAGTTGTACTTTTTCTTTCTCGCGATTAATTTGTGTAAATACACCTACAGAGTTTATAAAAAAACCTAAAGTAATAATAAGTGTAATCCAAAACGAATAACCTGAAAATTTCATGAATCTGTTCTGAGCATTAAAATAGCGCGCTAATTTTTGAAATGGTTTCTTTTGTTCTAAACGACTCGAGAATTCTTGTTGTTTCTGAATATCGATTTCTTTATGCATTTCTTCTAAAAGTTCTGCACATGATTTACAAGTGCTTATATGCTGTTCTATAAATCTTGAACTTTCCTCACTACATAGTTGGTCAATATAGGATGATGATAAATCATGCACTATAGGACATTCATTGTTCATGTACATTCACTCACTCTCTTTTAATTTTACTTTAGCACGATAAAAAGTAACTCTTGCCCAATTCTCATTTTTTTGATATATTTCTCCGATTTCTTTAAACGACAATGCACCTAGTATTCGAAGTAACACAATTTCTTTAAATGGCTCTTCTAACAAATGTATTTTCCGGTAAAGTGTAATTTTATTTTCACTTTCAATAATATTACTTTCTGCAGAGGGTATTTGATTCGT
This sequence comes from Rummeliibacillus stabekisii, assembly GCF_007988965.1. Lineage (GTDB taxonomy): Bacteria > Bacillota > Bacilli > Bacillales_A > Planococcaceae > Rummeliibacillus > Rummeliibacillus stabekisii. The sequence continues at coordinate 413,035 of NZ_BJVD01000001.1, read as the reverse complement.
TAGGTGAGATGATTGCGGTTGTTTAACCTGCTTATCCACGTACTTATAGTATGTATACTTTGCAATTTGACAAAGCCAAACTGACATTTTGCATTTTCCATTATAACTATCTATTGAACGAACAGCCTGATAAAAAGTCTCTTGTGTCAGTTCCTCTGCAATGTCTGTATTACGGCATAAGACATATAAATATTTAAAAACTTGGTCGCCATATTTTTCATAAATTTCCGTTAACTCGTTCATATTTAACCTCCTTTCAACTCATATATCTAAAAAATCACCTTTTCGTTACAAAGATTTCGTAAAAATTTTTATTTCTACAAAGAGACGTTTTTTAAATTAGATATACAATACAATGAAAGCCTGTCTCGTATACGGAGACAGGCTTTTAAATTAAATAGAAGTTATATGATATTTTTAGCGTTCACAAGCTATTCCATCTCTATCTCTATCCAAATCACGGTTTTGTTTCATGGCTTTTTTGTAAATACTTGCGGAAACATATGCGCGTGAGTATTCATAAACTATGCTGCCATTGCGCTTGTGTACTGTATTTTTCGTTTTAGCCGAAACTTTCACTCCGTGAGCGTATTTTCCGTTAAAAGCGGTGCAATTTGAATAGATACTACGAGCTTGAACATTTTCATCATTTTTAGTGATTGTAGCACCAAAAAACGTTGTTGTTGCTAAAGCTGCAGCTATACCAATTTGTAGGGTCTTTTTCATTCGTTTTTACTCCTTCGAAATTATTCCTATTTATAATAAGTTATTTTTATGAATAAATCAAACTAAAATTTATAAATAATTTGAAGGTTTATGTGTAAAAAGTATTGTTTAATAATAGTTCTACTAGGTAAATTTCTATTATAGTAGTGAATTAGAATGGAGTTAAAGGGAAGGGCAGTATAAAACACAAAATGAAGCCGCAAACATCCGAAGAGTGAGCGGCAATTAAATTAAGAGAATTGATCAAGCAAGAAAGCAATGAATAAACCACAGGCTGCAATCAATCCAGTAATTGGTCCGCTTTCTTCATAGGCTTCCGGCATCATTGTTGAAGCAATCATGGCTACTATACCACCACCTGCAAATGCAGCAATTGCTGATTGGGTAGCAGCAGACACATCGTCTAAGAAGAAAAACCCTGCCCATGACGCAAATGTCGAAATAGCTAAAACTGCAATCCATAACCAAATTATTTTCGCAGTTGAATAGTTGCTTTTTTTCATACCTGTTGTGCTTGAAAGACCTTCTGGGATATTACTGATAAAAATAGAAACAACTAGGAGGGAACTGACACTTTGCTGTCCGATGAGGCTAGCGCCAATCATGATAGATTCAGGTATTGCATCCATAATAGTACCTGCAAAAATAGCTAATCCGCTTGATGCTGCTAGATCACCTTGCGATCGTTTACGCTGAATCTTTCCTTTATTAGATACCAAATAATCAAAAATAGTAAATACTATAGCACCTATTAAGAAACCGATTCCTGTTGCTTTTACACCACCATCATGAGCCGAATCCTCAAGCAATTCGAAAGTTGCGGCACCCATTAATACACCGGTCCCAAATGCCATAATAAAACCGATCCATCTATTTTTAATTGGTAAGAATAATGCGCCTAAAGCGCCTAGCAGGACAGCTGAACCTGACACTGCTCCCCAAAATGCGGCATGCCACATATTAACCACTCCTTTACTTGAGGACCAATACCCTGAACAAACAGGAATTGAAACAATCAAGACATAAAAAGAGCAACCATCTGCTGTTAAGCAGAAGATTGCTTTTGTGATTTTAAAATTATGTGTTAGCATCTTAAAATAGCTGTTTCTCCAATTGAAAATTTACTTAATCATCAAAAGGGAATTCAATAACATAACCTAAATTGATGTCGCACTCTTCCAGTATAGGGAGGGACAAAAGGACAAGGGCAGATATGACAAGGCAATTTATTAATATTTTGGAAAGACCGCTTTTACGAGAAGCTTTAAAGATTGAGCAAATATATTGGATGAAGAAGAGGAATATAAAGCAATTCATAAATAAATTGAACAAATACTGCCAACTCATCATTACTTCCCACCACTTCCTTTTTGTTTTCTATATATAATATTATAGTGCAGTCTATCAAAACAATAAAGTTTGAAACCTGCAAAATAAAAATTCTGTAAGCGCTTTTTCAATAGGTTTGCCAATCTTGTTACAACTTTAATCATAACCATCTTTTCTTTGGAATCTCTTGTATAATTAGGTACGACAAGTGGCAAAGGAAAGAGAGGGGCCTAATATGAAAATAATCAAAGTTGTTGTATGTATGCTAGCTGTTATAATGGTGCTTACTGGTTGTGGCGGAGAAGGAAAGTCTAAAGTAAATACTCGTGAAATTATTATACCGAAAACCGAATTTTATAAATATCTTTATATTCAAGGTGTAAATGATCAAGGGGTATCTACTGAAAAGACAGGCAAATTGATTAAAGAACCTGCAAAAGTTCAAGACTTCATTCGACTGGTGAATCGGAGTGTTGTAATGGTACCCAAAACAGAAAAACAAGCATCTATAGTAAAGCAACTAGACAAGCATGGAAGCTATATTGTGGCACTTGGTGATACGGAAAAAATGGATAAATTAACTTATAAAATATATATGCTAAAAGATGGGACGCTTTTTTTCCAGGATACGATGAAAAAAGAAATGACATATATGTCTGTGAAAAAAGAACCTAAGAAGTTAGAGGAAATGAAAAAACTGCTAGGTGTAAAATTTTAAAAAGAGCGAAAGAACAATTGGTTTGTTCTTTCGCTCTTGTTTTGTTTAGATGCCGAACTCTTTTTTGACCCAGTTTTCTGCTTCAGTCCAATTTTGGACACGGATGACACCATCAGGGATCGTATCACGATTATATGGAGCATCGAAAAGTAAGACAGGTATCTTTAATTCCTCATGTATACGTACTGCATTATCATGCTTATCTTCCATGAAAAGATGGACGCCATGTTTCTTAGCTGCGATTACTTTATCTGTATTTCCAACTATTTCTAGTAAATCATAAGGAAGTAAGTTCGTTTTGAACCAGAGATCTGTAACCTCTCGAGAATTTTCCTCTCGTGCAGTTATAAAGTTTAGCATTACATCATTATGCCATTTTGAAAGAATCCGCTGAGCTTCGAGCTGGACTGGAGGATTGCTGTACATATTAAGTTCTTCTTTACGATACCAGTCATAGAAAGTTTGAGCATCTATATTCAATACTTTTGTTAAATCATATTGAGTGACATCATCTAATAATAAATTTCTGTTAAATGCTTTATTAATATGGGGCAATAGAAACTCTGGAGTTGTTACGGTACCATCTATATCTATGCCAAAACTATATTTCTTCTCCATAGTCAGTTCGCCCTCCAAACGGTTAAAGTTGCACATTCGCAGCTTTTTCTGCTGCTTGTTTTTGGTAATATTCTTCCGCTAAAATGTCAATTTCTTTTTTCAATTCTTCTACCATTGTTTCTTCAGGTACTTTGCGGACTGTCTTCCCGTGGCGGAATAATAAGCCTTCTCCACGAGCACCAGCAATACCAATATCAGCTTCACGTGCTTCGCCAGGTCCGTTTACTGCACAACCAAGCACAGATACTTTAATAGGAGCTTTGATTGTTTGCAAATATTCTTCTACCTCATTTGCGATGGAAATTAAATCGATTTCAATACGTCCGCAAGTAGGGCATGAAATCAAAGTCGGTATATTTGAAGCAAGCCCGAAAGATTTTAACAATTCTCTTGCTACTTTAATTTCTTCTACAGGGTCAGCGCTCAAAGAAATACGGAGTGTATTCCCGATTCCTTTTGAAAGGATAGCACCTAAGCCAGCAGCTGACTTGATAGTTCCTGAGAATAAAGTACCTGACTCAGTAATGCCTAAATGAAGCGGATAATCGAAAGCACGAGAGGCTTTTTCATATGCTTCTATCGCTAAATTAACATCAGAAGCTTTCATGGAAACGATAATATCATGGAAATCAAGGTCTTCTAAAATTTTTATATGGTGAAGAGCACTTTCTACCATACCGTCAGCAGTAGGGTAGCCATATTTATCAATGATTTTACGTTCCAAGGATCCAGCATTTACACCTATACGGATAGGAATACCTTTTGCTTTCGCTGCATTTACAACAGCTTCAACTTTTTCTTTACGGCCAATATTGCCGGGGTTAATACGAATTTTATCAACGCCAGCTTCAATTGCTTTTAATGCTAGTTTATAGTCAAAATGTATATCCGCTACAAGCGGTATATGAATTCGTTTTTTAATATCAGCTAATGCATTCGCTGCTCGTTCATCAGGACATGCAACACGGACAATCTGGCAGCCTGCTTCTTCCAAACGCAGTATTTCTGCGACAGTCGCTTCCACATCATGCGTTTTTGTCGTTGTCATACTTTGGATGATTACTTCATTGCTTCCGCCAATTGTTAAATCACCAACACGAACTTTCCGTGTATTCGAACGGTGCGTGATTTCATTCATGAATTACTCTCTCCTTCATAGGCTATTTAAAAAGCCTTACTGTACACTATTTTAGCAGTGTTCAAAAGGAAATGACAAGAGAGAAACATTGTTTACCTAGTTTGTGCAGTTGTTGTTGGCTTTTATACGATAAGGTAGAACCACTTGTTCGTTCTCTTTAAAGCTTTGCTTTAATAGATGGGGATTGAATTTATAGACCAATTCTAGACGATCCGCAAAATTCATATCTTCTGCAGGGTACAAGGCAAATAAAGATTCCCATGTATCGCCTAACGCTACGGTAACTTTAATAGTTTGGATTTCATCTGTTTTCGTACAAACTGGCTCTGGCTGATTTTTATAAAAATCTGCTTTAGAAACAGTACCTTCGATTAAATCTACTTTTATAAAATAAGCACAAATAATAATAATCAGTGCGGAAACTAGTATTCTCATAAAAAATCCCTCCTTATCATCTACTATATGAATAAGAGAGAGATTCAGAACTATTTTTGAGGTTGATTTGGATATTTTGACGAAGCGATAAAGACGTATAGGAGTGTCAAAAGCGCTGTAAAGATGGTCATAATATAAGTATGTATCGGCAAGAATACAGATAATGTCGCGATAATTGTTGGTAATGTGACAGCTAGGGCGGCTGTACGCCAAATATGCCGATATTCGCCGCGTTTTTTACGGATAATTAATATTACCATTCCAGCCAAAGCGTAAATACTAATCTGAAGAAAGAGCGAGAATGAATTAATAAGAAATAACAGAATAAAGCTAGCGGGGTAGATGAGCCATTTCACTTCATTAAAGAATTCCTTCAATCCATTTATTTGACTGGTTTCTATACTGCTACCTGTTACAAATTGAATAAGTGAAACAATTGTAACAAAAAGGACCAGCATTAATACATACTGTATAACTTTGCCAATGGGCAACAATCTATATGCCGCTAGCTTTTTAGGGTGGAATAGACTATCTTTGAATAACTGCCAGTGTTTAATCTTCATATTCAATACCTCCAAAATTATAGTACCATGGAAGCGATTTAGATTCGACAATGCTTGGTGAAAATGCATGGATTTTTGGACAAAGGGTATAGGTGATTGTTTCTAAAAAGGGAGTTAATTAAATGGAATTTATATCATGGACATTAGTTATTGCGAGTTTTATTGTCGCCATGGTTGGTTTGGTATACCCAATCATACCATCGGTGTTATTTATATTTTTAGGATTCATCATTCATGGCTTGTTCCATTCATTTAGTGAATTACCATGGTGGTTCTGGGTGATTGAGGTTTTGTTTACTCTTTTATTATTTGGAGCAGATACATTAGCAAATGCATTTGGTGTGAAACGATTTGGCGGAAGTGAAGCAGGAATTTGGGGGAGTACCATTGGATTGCTTGTAGGCCCATTTGTTATCCCATTTGCAGGTATATTAATCGGTCCATTTATTGGTGCTGTGTTAGCAGAGCTGATTTTTAAGAGGACTTCTTTAAAAACTGCTTTTAAAGCAGGTATCGGATCACTTGTTGGTTTTCTTACTTCCGTTTTTACAAAAGGGGTTATTCAAATCATTATGATTATCATCTTTGTGATGGTTGTATAAGTATTGAGTGAAGGCTCAGTCAAAAGGCTGAATTCTATAAAAACAAGTGTCTAATGTTTGAACAACACTCTAATTTTTGATAATCTAGATTTGTAGTAATTATTACTTAATTTCAGGGAGGACTTTTATTATGGCATTCGAATTACCAAATTTACCTTATGCATTTGATGCATTAGAACCTCATATTGACGCAAAAACAATGGAAATTCACCATGACAAGCACCACAATACTTATGTTACAGGATTAAACGATGCTTTATCCGGTAAATCTGAATTCGAAGGTAAGTCTGTAGAAGAAATCATTGCTAACCTTGATGCAGTTCCAGAAGACGTACGTACAGCAGTACGCAATAACGGTGGCGGCCATGCTAACCACTCATTATTCTGGCAATTATTATCAGCTAACGGTGGCGGCGAACCAACTGGCGAATTAAAAGAAGCAATCGACGCTAAATTCGGCAGCCTTGATGCGTTCAAAGAAAAATTCGCAGCAGCAGCTAAAACTCGTTTTGGTTCTGGCTGGGCATGGCTTGTATTATCTAACGGAGAATTAGAAATCATGTCTACTCCTAACCAAGACTCTCCAATCATGGAAGGTAAAACACCATTATTAGGCTTGGACGTTTGGGAACATGCATACTACTTAAATTATCAAAACCGTCGTCCTGATTACATTTCAGCATTCTGGAATGTTGTAAATTGGGATAAAGTTGCTGAATTATACAAATCAGCAAAATAATTCTGTTCTAATTGGAACAAAAAACACACCTACTACGTTTATGTAGGTGTGTTTTTTTATTACATAAGCATGACAAAAACACATATCAAATGGGCTAGCAATCAATTAATAGTTTTATGTTTTTTCAAAGGAAAAATGATATACTACTAGTTGTGAATGAAACCGGAAAGGAGGATCCCGTATTCGATGCGCCAAAAAAATAAAAATCCCAAAAAGCGTTCTACTAATGTCAAGGCAAAGCAACGAGCTAGTCTTTCTTTTCGAATGAACGTACTCTTTTTCTCTATTTTTATTTTGTTCTCCATCCTAATTTTACGTTTAGGCTATATGCAAATTGTAAAAGGGGAGGATTATGTAAGAACACTAGAAAAAACAGAAGAAGTGACAGTCAATACTAGTGTGCCTCGCGGCAGGATTTATGACAGAGAAGGGCGCGTACTGGTTGATAATAAACCGAAAAATGCGATTACATATACAAAGCTTCAAACCACTACAAGTGACGAAATGCTAAAAACAGCTAAAAAACTCGCAACACTAATTAAGATGGATACAAGCAAAATCGCACTACGGGATAAACAAGATTTTTGGATTAAACTCCATAAAGAAGAAGCTTATGAAAAAGTTTCGAAACAAGAGCAAAAAGCGATCAATAAAGATGAAAAGCTAACAGGCTCTCAAAAACAAGCAAAAATTGATGATTTAGTGCGGGAGCGTATTACAAATGCAGAGCTAAAAAGCTTTTCAAAAAGTGACCTACAAGTTCTGGCAATTTATAGCAAAATGGTGGCGGGGTATAACTTATCACCTCAAATTATCAAAAGTGATGACGTATCAGATAAGGAATTTGCGATTGTCTCTGAGCATTTGAATGAACTGCCTAACGTAAACACCGCTACAGATTGGAAGCGTGTGAAAAATTCTGATTTAAGTATTCTGGGATCGACTACTACACCTTCTGAAGGGATTCCTAAAGACAAGTTAGAGTATTATCTAGCGCGTGATTACTCCCGGAATGACCGAGTAGGTAAAAGTTATATAGAGAAGGAATACGAAGAGTTGTTACAAGGGCAAAAAGCCGTTGTAAAGAACGAGACGAATGGAAAAGGGCAAGTAGTCGAGACAAAAACAACTTTCCCTGGCTCTCCTGGTAAAGACTTGGTACTTACTGTAGATAGTCAGCTCCAAGAGAAACTTGAAAAATTAGTAGAGGAACAGTTGTTGAGTGCCAAAGCAACAGGTGCATCCAGCTTATTAGACAGGGCATTCCTCGTTATGATGAACCCAAATACAGGAGAAATTCTGTCTATGGTTGGTAAAAAGATTGATACTGATGAAAACGGTAAAACAGAAGTAAATGATTATGCGATTGGTACATTTACTTCTGCTTACGAAGTAGGATCTGTAATTAAGCCTGCAACTTTACTGACTGGTTATGCTTTAAATGCTATTACTCCAAATACAGTTCTGATTGATAAGCCGATTAAAATTGCTGGCACAGCTCCTAAATCATCTATCTTTAACCGATCTGGAGCTATTCCAATGAATGATTTAACTGCTCTTGAGAGATCTTCTAACTCTTATATGTTCCAAGTTGCTATGAAAATTGCTGGAGTGACATATGTTCCAAATGGTGGACTGCGTGTAACAGCAAATGATTTCACTAAAATTCGAAATTCTTATGCCCAATTTGGCTTAGGAGTTGATACAGGTATTGACTTACCAGGGGAATTTGATGGTTTTAAAGGACAAGAAACCATTTCAGGTAAATTACTAGACTTAGTAATTGGCCAATATGACACTTTTACACCTCTACAATTGGCACAATATGTCTCAACAGTTGCAAATGGCGGTAAAAGAATTCAGCCACATCTCGCAAAAGAAATCCGAGAACCTTCTGCAGATGGCAAAAACTTGGGCCCTATAGTAGAAGAGTTCCAACCAAATGTATTAAATGTCATTCGTAATTCTCCTTACGAAATTAATCATGTCAAAGAGGGGATGCATCGAGTGTATTTTGGCAGTCAAGGTTCTGCTAAATCCTATTTTGGAGATGCGAAATTTGATGCAGCTGGTAAAACAGGTACAGCCCAAGTTGTTTATTATGGACCAAAGAGGGCAGCTTATGGAACACAGACACTTAGTGTTACTCATATTGGATTCGCTCCATATAATAATCCGGAAATTGCCTATGCTGTTGTAGTACCATGGATTACAACAAATGAATCATATACAGCTATAAACAACATTATTGCACGTAAAGCTGTCGAAACGTATTTCTCTTTGCAAAAAGACCATATGCAAAAACAAAAACAGTCGACCAAAGAAAAAATTACAAAACCGAAAAATACTGAGTCAGAAAATGAGTAAACAAAAAGCACAGCTTATAGCTGTGCTTTTTTTACATGCCATTTACATTATCTAAATATTCTATTACATTCCCTTAATACTAGCTTAACAATCTATCGATATAGTAGATAGTGTAAGTAATAACTATTTTCTACGGGAGGCAATACGGATGAAAAAAGCAAAAAACTTAGTGGCAGCAACTATGATTGGATCAGCTCTATTACTGGGAGCCTGCGGTCAAGGAGACGGAAAATCAAAGTCCTCAGAAGCCGAGCAAACAGCCAAAGCCGATGAAGTAGCAGAAAGCAATATTTCGGGTGATGGTTCTTCTACTGTAGCGCCTATTTTAGAAGGAATCGTAGAAGAATATTCAGCATCGCATCCGAAGACTCAAGTATCAGTCGGTGTGTCTGGAACAGGTGGAGGGTTTGAAAAGTTCATAAATGGAGAAACAGATTTTTCAAATGCTTCTCGACCAGTAAAAGATGAGGAAGCAGCTAAGTTAAAAGAAGCAGGAATCGACTATACAGAAATGAAGATTGCATATGATGGCATTTCGATAGTTGTGAATAAAGATAATGATTGGGTTGAAGATCTTACTGTAGATCAGTTAAAAGAAATCTGGACAGAAAACGGTAAAAATAAAAAATGGTCAGATATCAATCCAAAATGGCCAAAAGAAAAAATTTCATTCTACTCTCCTGGTACAGATTCTGGAACATATGACTACTTTGTAAATGATATTTTAGAAGGAAAAGATCTCGTTAAAAATGCAACATTATCAGAAGACGATAATGTTTTAGTCAAGGGTGTAGAATCCGATAAAAATGGAATTGGCTATTTTGGATTTGCCTATTATCTTGCGAATAAAGACCAATTGAAAGTGGTAAAAATCGGTGGTATTGAACCTACACACGAAACTATCAAATCCGGTACCTATACGCCACTATCCCGCCCATTGTTCGTGTATGTGAAAAATAAATCAGTTAAAGAAAATGCATCTATGTACAATTTTATGAAATACACAATAGAAAATGCAGGCGAAATGGCTGAGGCAGTAGGCTATGTAAAAACGCCAGATGAAGATTATAAAAAAGATTTAGAAGCATTGGAAAATCTAAAATAAGAGTTTAAAAAGGAGCGCTTGAATTGGCTACCAAAAAGCTAGAAGAGAAAACAGTACAGGAGTTGATTGAGCAGTCTCAGAATCAAAGCTCAAATTTGACTGAAAAATTAATGCCTAAGATTTTATTTATAGCGGCATTGGTATCTGTACTGACCACAATAGGCATCATATTGACGTTGGTAGTAGAAACAGGTGAATTTTTCACGAGGGTAAGTGTCTGGGAATATCTTTTTGGAAAGGAATGGTTTCCTTTCTCAAGCACTGACCCTACATACGGCATCTGGCCATTATTAATGGGCACTTTAAAGGTCACGGGAATCGCTATAATTGTAGCGGCTCCTCTAGGCCTTGCGATTGCCATCTATTTAAGCGAATATGCTAGCGACAAAATTCGACAGGTGATTAAACCGATATTAGAAATTTTAGCGGGTATTCCGACGATTGTTTATGGATTCTTTGCACTTACATTCGTCACTCCATTACTCCAACATATCGTACCATCGCTTAAAATATTTAATGCACTTAGTCCGGGAATTGTGATTGGCATAATGATTTTACCTATGATTGCATCTCTTTCAGAAGATGCCATGTCTCAAGTTCCCAATTCACTAAGGGAAGGCGCCTTGGCATTAGGGTCTACAAGGCTTGAAGTTGCTTTAAAAGTTGTATTACCTGCAGCATTATCTGGCATACTTTCGTCAGTTGTACTTGCTGTATCTAGAGCTATTGGTGAAACGATGATCGTCTCGCTCGCTGGGGGATCAACACCTAAGTTCGATATGCAAGTTACAGATTCTATTCAAACGATGACGGCATATATCGTGCAGGTAGCAAGTGGCGATGCGGGTTACGGTACGACCATTTATTATTCAATCTATGCAATTGGATTTACGCTATTCTTCTTTACTTTCCTAATGAACATAGCGGCACAGTTTTTATCTAAGCGATTTAGGGAGGGATATTGATGAACCTCATCAACCAGAAAGAAATATTGCATAGAATCCAAAGCAGGGTAAACCTAAATCGATTTGTAAAAGGTATTTTTCTAGTAGCGACCTTACTTGTTTTAGCTGTTCTCGCGTTATTATTATTTCGTCTGATTAGCCAAGGAGCGGGTCATTTATCACTTGATTTCCTGGGGAATTATTCCTCTCGTTTTGCTGCCAAAGCTGGTATCAAAGCTGCTTTGGTTGGTTCAATATTGTTAATGTTAGTGGTTGCTCCAGTGACTCTTATTATAGGCGTAGCTACTGCCATCTACTTAGAGGAATATGCACCAAAGACCAAACTGACAAATCTTATTGTAATTAATATTTCAAATTTAGCAGGAGTTCCTTCTATTATATTTGGACTTCTTGGCTTAACGGTTTTTGTACGGGGACTAATGCTAGGGAAAAGTGTTTTAGCAGCAGGATTAACGATGAGTTTACTCGTACTACCTGTTATTATCGTCTCTTCACAAGAAGCAATCAGAGGTGTACCAAGTGATCTAAGGGAAGCTTCCTATGGAATGGGAGCTGCCAAATGGAAAACAATTTTACATGTTGTGTTACCAGCAGCCATTCCTGGCATTGCAACAGGTTGCATCCTGGCTCTTTCAAGAGCAGTTGGTGAAACGGCACCACTTGTTATTTTAGGTATTCCTGTAATTGTGTATTTTTTGCCAACTGGTTTATTGAGTGAATTTACCGCGCTGCCTATGCAGATATTCGATTGGGCAAAAAGGCCTCAACCTGAATTTCAAACGGTAGCAGCAGCAGGAATTGTTGTACTAATGGTATTTTTACTTCTATTGAATTCACTAGCTGTCTATATCCGTTATAAATATCAAAAACGCTATTAAGGGTGGTAAGCAAATGTTACATATCCAAGTTAGAGAACCAGAGAAGAGAAAAGTAGAAGGTTCCAAGATTATACAAATAGAAAAGCCGAGAGAAATCTTTCAAACCAACCATTTGAATGTTTGGTACGGAGAACAGCATGCTCTGAAAGACATTAATCTTTCCATTAAAGAAAAAGAAGTGACAGCCATCATCGGACCCTCAGGTTGCGGAAAATCAACTTATCTTAAAACTTTGAATCGAATGGTTGAATTAGCTTCGAATGTTCGTATTACAGGTGATATCCTTTATAAAGAGGAAAATATTCTACACAAAAAATATACTGTAGAACGCTTGAGAACGAAAGTAGGAATGGTATTTCAAAAACCAAATCCATTTCCTAAATCAATTTATGAAAATGTAGCGTACGGTCCAAGAATTCATGGAATAAAAAATAAAAAAATGCTAGACGAAATCGTTGAAAATAGTCTAAGAAAAGCTGCGCTTTGGGACGATGTTAAAGACCGCTTGCAACATCATGCATATGGTTTGTCAGGAGGACAGCAGCAAAGGCTTTGCATTGCAAGATGTCTTGCGATAGAACCTGATGTGATTCTGATGGATGAACCGACTTCTGCGCTTGATCCGATTTCTACTTTGAAAGTAGAGGAATTAATTCAGACATTAAAACAGAACTATTCTATTATTATTGTGACGCACAATATGCAGCAAGCAGCACGTATTTCAGATCAGACTGCTTTCTTCTTGCACGGTGAGATGATAGAGTGCAGCCAAACCAATAAGTTATTTTCATCTCCTGCTGATAGAAGAACCGGCGACTATATTTCTGGGAGATTCGGATAATGGCTTGCTTACAGAAAAATCGAAAACAAAAAGATGCGGAAGAAGGTCTGTGCTCTTATCCGCATCTTTTTTTATTTTTTTCGAGTTATGATATTTAATATTTCTTGATTGGACATATCTGAAGTTAGCTTATAGTCACCGATTTGAATATTTTTAGATGCATCTTTATCAGCCATAAACCGTTCAAATGCACGTTCATCTTTAATGATGCCGCCTCTTTTTATAGCTTGGCTAACGTCCTCGCTGTCCATTCCTCGATTGATAACTAATGTATAGGAATGAATTTTTTTTGCAGCAGAATCATTTTTCAGCTGATTGTAATCAGTTTGAATTTTTGCCAGTTGTTCTTTGGCTTCAGCAGCTTCTTTTTGTAGTGAGACCAGCTTATCTTTTTGTATTTTCACTATATTTCCTTTAGAAGAGCTAGCTGCAATCCGGTCGCTGCTGGGCTTTTCTGTGAATTCATCGTATAAAAACATGGCACTACCAGCGATGAAAAGTCCAAGGCCAAATGAACGAAGAGTTGATTTTCTCATAAATGTCCACCTCGTGAAGTGATCACTGCATGGACTTGTTCCTGTGTAAGAGAAGAACGCTGGCTAATTTCGGGCACAGTATAGCCTTGCTGATGTAATGCGAGTACCTGGCTAATGAGAATTTGATGGATGTTATTTATGTTCGTTTTCTCACGGCGTGGGTGCGGATCCTGTTTTATAGTTTTAGTTTTTAGCAGAGGGGAATCCATCATTAACTCCTCTTCTACTGCTTTTATACGATGCTTTAATTGGTTAGTTTCCTGATAAAACTGAAGAGAAAGCTCTTCCACTTCGTTTTCTAATTTTTTGGGGTGGTTGCCGATAAAAAAAGATGCAATAAAAACAACTGTTCCTACAATTATGAAGAGTACAGGTAGATTCATTCGTTCACCTTCGACCTTTTTAAATTTGCTCAATTTATTGTAACATATGGACAAGTATTTAGAAATGACAGTAGATTTTTTTGCAATCTGTGATATAATAAGTTAGTCGTATAAATCATGCTCACAAAGTTTTATTCTTTATATAGAGTGGGAGGGATAACAATGCGCGTTAATATTACATTAGCTTGCACTGAATGTGGTGAACGTAACTACATCTCAAAGAAAAACAAACGTAACAATCCAGAACGTCTTGAATTAAAAAAATATTGTTCTCGTGATCACAAAATGACACTTCACCGTGAAACAAAATAATGCTCATTGCCAAAACCTCCAGTGGTTTTGGCATTTTCAATTTTAAAGGGGTGGCGAAATGGATAAAAAAGATCTTCGAAATGCAATGCAACTGCAATTGAAACAACTTGCTGCTGATACATATAAAGAAAAATCCGCCATTATACATAGCAAACTTTTGGATGAATCTGCAATTAAAGATGCGTCTGTTATCGGGATTACTTTATCTAATTTTCCCGAAGTTGATACTTGGCCACTTATTGAGGAGCTATGGGCTAGAGGGAGGTCAGTTGCAGTACCTAAATGTCATCCCAAGACAAGAGAGATGACATTTTATGAAATTACATCATTTGATCAAGTTGAAATAGGTTACAGCAGGATTTCAGAACCGATACCAAATCGCACAAAAGTAGTAAAAAAAGAAGAAATTCAATGCTTAATTGTGCCGGGGCTAGCATATGATAAAGATGGTTTTAGACTTGGCTTTGGCGGTGGTTATTATGACCGATACTTGTCGAATTATAGAGGTTCAACAATTTCTTTAGCATTTCAATTGCAGGTGGTTGAAAAAATCCCGCGAGATGATTATGATTTATCTATTGGAAAAATTATTACAGAACGTGAAATAATTCTCGTGGAGCAGAAATGAAAGGGGGCAATTAACCCTTGGAGACAGTATACGATGTTATGCAGCTTTTAAAACGTTTTGGAACTTTTGTTTATACAAAAAACCGTGTTGGCGATTTGCAGCTGATGGAAATAGATTTAGTAGAGCTCTATAAAGGTGGTTTAATCGAAGCGCAAGATTTTCAATCTGCACGCCATATTTTAAGGACTGAAACGAAAAAACTGGAAAGTAAAAGGTACAGTTAATTTTCGTTTGTAATAAAAGTCCTTTTACAGTTGGGTATTAAATCCATTATTTGTGAATAAAATTGAAACCTTTTCAGGGTTTAAATCGTTAATTAATGGGTAGTACACAGTATGGGAAATTATTCTGTAACAAAAATGTTGCGTTCCTGTAAAAAAAGGATTAGTATATATTTTGTTTCTTTCAGACTGTGAACAAAAGAATAAGAAAGAAAGTAGGAGGATAATAAGCATGAAACTCAAAAAGCTTCCTAAACATACGATATTAGTGATAGCCATTGTCACTACTTGGATCAAGACCTATATCACATATAAAACGAGCTTTGATATGAAGATTGAAAATGCTATGCAAGAATTAATATTGTTGATTAACCCGCTTGCATTTTTATTATTTATATATGGTATTTCATTGTTCTTCAAGACGGCAAAGGTACGGAATCGATATTTAATTACAATTAGCGCTATTTTATCCATTGTAGTATATGGTAATGTAGCATTCTATCGCTTCTTTAACGACTTTATTACATTGCCGGTTCTATTCCAAACAAATAACTTCGGAGATTTAGGCAATTCAGCAGCATCTTCAATCTACTGGTATGATATTTTCTTCTTTACAGATGTTATTTTATTAATACTAGCAGTTAAATTGTTGCCAATTGCAAAAGAAGCAACAGTTGTAAGACCAAACTTGCGCAGAACTTACTTTGTTTTGTCTTTTGCGATGCTTTTCTTAAATTTAGGATTAGCAGAAACAGAAAGACCTCAACTACTAACACGTAGTTTTGACCGTGAACTATTAGTTAAAAACATGGGAACATATAACTATCACTTATATGATATTTTTGTGCAATCAAAATCACATGCTCAACGAGCTCTTGCAGATGGTAGTGAGTTAACAGAAGTAACAAATTACGTGAAATCAAATCAAGCTGATAATAATAAGAAAACATTTGGCGTAGCTAAAAAACGTAATGTGATTATTATTTCTCTTGAATCAACTCAAAACTTTGTTATCAATAAGAAAGTGAATGGCCAAGTCATTACACCTTTCCTTAACAAGTTATCTAAAGACAAGGATACATTCTACTTCGATAACTTCTATCATCAAACTGGGCTTGGTAAAACATCTGATGCAGAATTTATTGTTGAAAACTCCTTATACGGTACTGGACGTGGCGCAGTCTTCTTTACAAATAGCGGCAATACGTTCAATTCGATGGCAGAACGATTAAATGGGAACGGTTATTATACATCTGTTCTGCATGCTAACAATAAAAGTTTCTGGAACCGTGATATGATGTATCAAGCTTTAAATATTAAACATTTTTATGATGTAGATTCATACAATGTTACAGATGACAATTCAGCTAACTGGGGCTTAAAAGATATTCCATTCATGGATCAATCAGTTAAGATTATGAAAACAATGCCACAACCGTTCTATACACGGATGCTTACATTGTCTAATCACTATCCATTCACTTCAGATGAAGAAGATCAAATGATTGAACCGTATACATCTAGTGACAATACAGTAAACCGTTATTTCCAAACTGTCCGCTATACGGATGAATCTATTAAAGAATTGTTTAAGCAATTGAAAGCATCAGGCCTATATGATAACTCAGTTATTGTCATGTATGGTGACCACTATGGTATTTCTGAAAACCATAATAAAGCGATGGCTCAGTATTTAGGAAAAGATTCAATTACACCGTTTGATTCTGCTCAGCTTCAAAAAGTGCCTTTCTTTATCCATATTCCTCATTCAGGAATTGGTAAACCAATGCACGAGGTAGCTGGTCAATTAGATATTCGTCCAACTGTTTTACACTTACTAGGTGTTGATACATCTAACGATTTACAATTGGGTGCAGATTTATTCTCTAAAGATCACAAAGACTTTGTGACATTCAGAGATGGCCGATTTGTAACAGACAAATTGTTATATGCAGGGGAAGTGTGCTATGACAAGAAAACTGGAGAAAAAACAGATGCAGAGAAATGTGATCCTTATATTGAGCAAGCAAACAAAAAACTAGAGTACTCTGATCAGATTATTAATGGCGATTTACTTCGTTTCTATGATTCAAAAACAGGGAAAGCTACTGTTAAGAAAGAAAAAGAATAGTGTGAAAAGCCGTACTGTCTAAAGATGACAGTGCGGCTTTTAAAATGGTTTTGTCAGCAGATGCAAAAAAAGGCTGTCCTTTAATAGGACAACCTTTTTTTGTTTGTTGATTAATGTAGGCTTGGCGGGAAACCTTGATGTAGGATCGTCATGAAAACGAACCAACCAAAAACAGCAAATGCTGCAAAGTTAAAGATGATGCCAAGAATAGCTTTTTCTTTAATGCTTTGGATTGTGCCAATAAGCCCAAAAATTGCTACTAGGCCAAAAATAACCATTAATAAGTTCAAGTTAGACACTCCTTTCGACATCAGAAAATGAATGTCGCAAACAATATTCCTTCTCTATTGTAAAGCTATTTTTAGTTTTTGTCGAGAACAAAAAGTGACGGATATTTGAACAAGCTTAAAAATTTCTAAAGATTAAGGCTTTGGTTCTCGCAAGAAATGATTTATCATGGATATAGAGGTGATTGAAATGTTAAATATACGAACTTTTCCGCTTGGCCCCATTCAGGCCAATTGCTATGTTGTAAGCAACAATAATAAAGAATGTTTGGTGATTGATCCAGGAGGAGACGGAGAAGCATTTGTTAGAAAGTTACGATCTTTAGGTCTTAAACCTAAAGCCATACTCTTAACACATGCCCACTTTGACCATATTGGGGGTGTAGAGGCTGTGAGACAAGCTTTCGAAATACCAGTATATTTGCATAAAGCAGAGGCTCATTGGTTACAGGACCCAGCATACAACGGTTCTGGTAGATATGCTGAAATTCCAGATGTAACGGTGAATGCTGCTGACCATTTGATTGATAAGGAGCAAACCTTAGAGCTTTTTGACTTTAAGATGGATATTTTTCATACGCCCGGACATTCGCCTGGCAGTATTTCTTTTTACTTCCCAGAAGATCGGTTTGCGATTGTAGGAGATACTTTATTTGAAGGTAGTATTGGTCGTACAGATTTAGAGGGAGGAAATCAAGAACTATTGCTTAAGTCTATCCATGATCATTTATTAAATTTGGATGAAGATACTATTATTTATCCTGGTCATGGTGAAGCCACTCGAGTGGATATTGAAACTGAACAGAATCCTTTTTTAAATGGTTTTTAAGTTCTAACGAATTATATGAATGTTAAAGTTTACTAAGTACCATTCACCATATCTACAGTTTTTAAAAAGAAAAGAAGCAATATTTGGCTTAACAAAAGTTAAATATTGTTTCTTTTTTATATTTTAAAGGCTAGTCTGTAGCTCTTAAATGAAAGATACTTCTTATAATCGTTATTAAAAGGAAAAGACTAGTAGATTATAGAATTAATACAAATAGAGATATTAATAATTCATACGGAGGAGGTAAGCTTATGACTTTGACATTAAGTCAATCATCTAGTGAAGAATTAAATAGTATTGCGGAATTCATTGCAAGAATGAATTGTATTCCTGAAAACCACATCGGTTATTGCGGAAAAAATGCAGAGGAAATCATGAGTACATGGAAGAAAGATTTTACAGATGTGCCTGCAGAGAATGCATTTATATCAGCTTTAGATGAAAACAATATAATAGGAGTTTGCGGTTTTGATGCAGATAATGAAAGAAAAACTGTGGATATATGGGGACCTTTTATAAAGAGTAATGATGCATTAGAGACTTCAAGTATATTACTAGAAGCGCTACTGAAAAGAATTCCTGATCAAATAGATTCTGTTACACTTTTTCCTGACATTCGCAATAGACTAGTAATAGATACAGGGAAGTATTTGGGTTTTAAACCAGTTAGTAAACAAACAATCTTAACATGTACAAACCAAACTTTAAAGGCAAAAAAGACTCAGTCTGTTAGTAAGTTGCCAGCATCTCACAATGAAGCATTCATTAATCTGCATAATTCAACTTTTCCAAGTTCATATTTATCCGGTGAGGAGATATTGCAAGGATTAAATGATGAAGCGGCAGTTTTCGGAGTAATTGAAGAAGGCAATTTGATAGGTTATCTATATGCAGAAGCTAATCCTACATATTCTGAAGGTAGTATTGAATTTTTTGGTGTAGATGCCAATGCCCGCGGTAAGGGAATAGGTACAACTCTTTTAACAGGGGGGTTGCAATGGCTGTTTTCGTTTCCCTCTATCAAAGAAATCTCTCTTTGTGTTCGATCAGATAATGAACATGCGATCCACATGTATAAGAAAATTGGATTTCAAGTAGAACATAATCTGATCTTGTTACAAAAAGATAAATAGTTTTAGAAAAACGAAAATTCATAGTTCAAGAAAAAAAGCTAATTGAGGTGAAACTATGCATATTTTAAAAGAGAGGGAGAAGTTTAAGCTAATCAAGCCAATAATGAAAGGATGGTCTACCGACAAAAAATACTTTGTTGAAAACGAGCTGAATCAAAAAATGTTGCTTCGGATTGCAGAAATTTCTCTATATGACGAGAAGATTAAGGAATTTGAAGCAATGAAACACCTCGCAGAATGTAAAGTTCCCGTGTCAAATCCAATTAAAATAGGAATATGCAACGATGGAAAAAGCGTATATTCCCTTTTTAAATGGTGCGAGGGAGAGGATGCCGAAATCGCGTTAAAAAGTATGACGGAAATAGAGCAATACGGACTTGGTAAGGATGCGGGGCGAATATTGAAGGAGATTCATCGAATACCAGCGCCGGAAAGCCAAGAGGAGTGGAAAGCTCGATTTTCGCGTAAAGCTGATAGCAAGATAAAAATGTACCAAGACTGTGGTCTGAAAATAAAAGGTGGGGAAAAGATAATTTCCTATATCCAAAATAACAAACATCTTTTAGAAGGAAGGACTCAATGTTTTCAACACGGTGATTACCATGTAGGAAATATGATAATTTCATCTAAAGGAGAGCTAAGCATTATTGATTTTAATCGCAATGATTATGGTGATCCCTGGGAAGAGTTTAACCGAATTGTATGGAGTGCTACGATTAGTCCTCACTTTGCAACAGGACAGCTTAATGGCTATTTCAACGGAAGGCCGCCAATAGACTTTTTCAAACTCTTGGTTTTTTATATTTGTAGTAACATGCTTTCTTCCATTCCATGGGCTATCCCCTTCGGAGAAGACCAAGTAACTATTATGAAAAACCAAGCAAAAGATGTGCTCACTTGGTTCAACGGAATGGATGACCCTATTCCAACCTGGTATTTAGAAGATTATTATATATAAATAACTGAATAGTAAAAAAGTGTTTTTATAAAAAGCAAAAGAGCTATCAATATTAGTAAGATCTAATATCAATAGCTCTTTATTACATATCGTCTGTTTCTTATTCCATGCCAGGAACGTGAATGAATGTAGTCCAATAAGTAAATCCAGCAAAGAATACAGTTAAATATGCTCCGAAAATGTACATATACATGCGTTCTGTAAGGTTTAAGAAGCCTAATAGAAGGAAAAACCCTGTGTTAGCTACGAATAATAGCGAAACCTCTTTCATACCACCTAAATAAAACATAACTGCGAAAATACCTGTCCAGAAGCCAAGCACCTTATACATATTATCCATGTACGATTCCCTCCTTTTCGACGACACAATAATCTCATACTCATTATAAATGATTGAATTTTGCCTGTAAACTGCAAGATGTAAAGACTTTGTGACAATGAAGTGTAAATTCCATTAACATTATGAAAAATTATATATTTATTTGATAAGTACAGTATTCACAGTTTTGCATCATACTTTCTACTTGCACAAAATCGCTTACATTAAACAATGCATCAAATTGGCCTTTCAAATAAGATTCATGTAATGCACAAACAAGTCTTGCATTATGCTTGATTTCAGTGTGGAAAGGACAGTTATAAATAGCAAAAGACAGGGTTTTCCCTGCAGGGGTTTCTTTGATCATTGGGATATATCCAATTAATGCAGCTGTATCAGTTAAAATTTCCAGCTTTTCTTCAAAAGTTAAGTGGGTTATTTCTTTTCGCTGTTTTAGAATGGTTGCTTCAATCTCATTTCGTCCTTTTTTATAACAAATCTTTTGGCCAACAATATAAGCTTCCTCGCCGAATTCTCCTAAAATGTCGATTGCCCAATCTAGTAACTCTTCATTATTTCGCTTTGGGAAAGATAACGAAATACCATCTTCTAAAGCTTTATAACGCCGTCCTGGACGTCCGCCCTTTCCTGTTTTTTCATACTCTGCGCTTATGACATCTATCTCTGTTAGTTTCGTTAAATGGAGTCGCGCAACATTTGGATGAATATGAAAATGGTCGGCAATCTCTTGCACGGAGAAAGGCTTCTTCTCTTGCAACATATATTGATAAATTGAAAAACGAGTTTCATCTGATAAAGTGCTAGTCACTTTCAGTGGATTATGATTAATCAAAAACAGCCACCTCCTATAAGAATACTACCATTATAAAGCAATTATGGAATAGTGACAGTAGATTTCACGAGATTTATTAAAACACTTATGGAGATACTTGTTCTATACAACGAGTTATATATTTCATACTGATAGAAAGAGAGAATTATATCGAAAAATTCAGAAATATAACTTTCCAAATCTAATAGATTACTTGTATAATAGTGATAACAGGTAAAGAGCGGTCCTTGCTTGTTGGTTGAAGAGGAGGTAAAATGCTTTTTTCTGACACAGAAACTGTTGTTGAACAGAAGACAATGCAATTATTAAAAAAGGCGATGGAATTTAACGCTACAGATTTACATCTATTGCCTACAACTGATCGCTATGAAATTTATTTCCGCAAATACGGAAAACTTGTCCCTATAAGCGGGCTTCCCCTAGATATAGGAGATCGTTTGATTTCTTACTTAAAATTTTTATCCTCATTAGATATTAGTGAAAAACGTAAACCCCAAAGCGGCTCATTCGAGCATATTTTCAATGATCAAAATGTTTCTTTTCGTGTATCGACGCTTCCTTCCGTATTTATGAGAGAAAGCCTCGTCATACGTTTAATGCTTCAAAATCGAACAGTGTCAATTACTGAATTAAGCATGTTCTGTGAATCGGCCAAAGACTTAATACGACTGGTAGAACAGCCACAAGGTATCTTGCTGATGACTGGACCAACTGGAAGCGGAAAATCGACAACACTCTATTCTTTAATCAATCATCTTTCTAATATGCATCAAAAACATATTATTTCACTTGAAGATCCCGTTGAAAACAACCAGTCTCATCTTTTGCAGATACAGGTGAATGAACGAGCAGGGGTCACATATTCTGTAGGCTTAAAAGCTATTTTACGCCATTCTCCAGATGTCATTATGATTGGCGAAATCCGGGATCGTGAAACAGCGCACATAGCCATTGAAGCTGTTTTGACAGGCCATTTGGTCGTGTCGACCATTCATAGTAAGGATACCGTTGGCTGTTTATACCGTTTATTGGATTTAGGGATTTCATTGGAAGAATTAAAGCAGACAGTCATCGGTATTGTAGCTCAGAGACTTGTTCCCTTGCAGGAGTCCAAAAAGTTAACAGCTATTTTTGAGATTTTATCTGACCAATATCTAGACCAATCCTTTAAAGCAATTGAAAATAAAATTAGTTACGAGCTTCCTTTTGAAAAAACGCTAGAAGGACAGATTGAGAAGGGGGTTCAATTTGGTGCAATCGCCTCCCAACATTCTACAAAGAAAATGGATTAATTTTTTTTTGCTAAAGCGAAAAATCCATTTAAGGGATTCAGCGCAATTACTAAAAAAGATGAGCGTTTTGTTAGAAGAGGGTTTTACATTTTCAGATTCGCTTTTTATGCTGCTACCTCATCATCTAAAAAAGGATACAGGCGGTGAGGTTAAGATAAGAGCACAGCTACGAAATGGCTCATCTATGACTGACGTACTTTGTCTTTTAGGCTATCCTAAAATTTATTTAATGACCATTCTAGTTTCAGAAGAACACGGTAAAACTATCCAAGCTTTAAAAACAGTGGCAAATCAGCTAGAGAAAAAGGAGCAAAATAGAGAACGGCTACAGAAATTGCTTGTCTATCCTGCTGTGCTGTTTGTTTTTTTAATCCTGCTCTTTTTCGCATTTCGAACTTATTTTCTGCCTAACATGTCTTTTATGATGGCAAACCAATCTTCCGAAACAAGTTTCGATTTAACATTATCCAAGCTGTTTTTACACTTGCCAGATTTCTTTATAGTATTAGGTATTTCATTTATATCAATGTTGATCCTTTTCCTCATTTGGTTGAAAAAGAAAAGGGTAACAAGTCAAATTCTTTTTTTATTAAAAATTCCTTATATTAACAAACACTTTAAATTACAGATTACGCGGCAGATCTCTTATGAATTAGGCGGTCTCATTCAAAGTGGAATGTCAATGCAAGAAGCCTTAGAGTTATTGAAAACCCAAACATTACAGCCTTATTTAGCCAAGGTAGCGGAGATTCTTCAAAAAAGGATAGTTTATGGTGAGTCATTGTCAACTGCGATTCAACAAGAACCATACTTTTATAAAGGTTTTTATGCGCATGTGCTTCATGGTGAACAAGGTGGCAACTTAGGGAGAGAGCTGCAAATCTATAGTGAGTTTTTAATTGAACGGACAGAAAATACTATTCAGCGAAGCTTAGCATTCGTCCAACCACTTTTGTTTGTTGTAATTGCACTTTGCATTTTAGGCGCGTATCTTGCAATTTTATTGCCGATGTATAAAATGATGGATTTAGTCTAGAAAGGAAGAAAGGTATGCGGAAAGAGCATTTTCAGAAAGGTTTTACGCTTATAGAAATGTTAATTGTGCTGTTTATCATCTCGATACTCATATTGATTGCTATTCCTAATGTAACAAAACATTTCGCAACAGTTGATAAAAAAGGCTGCGATGCATATGTCAAAATGGTGCAAGGCCAAGTAGAAGCCTATCGAATCGACCATGGCAATTATCCAAGTTCCACAACTGAATTAGAAACAAATGAATATTTAAAACAAACGGATTCTAAAGCTTGTGAAAGCAAGAAGTTAACGATCACGGATGGTAAAGTTGAAATTTCTAAATAGACCTGTAAATAGTCAAGGGGGCTTTACTTTCATCGAAATGTTGTTGGTCTTGGCCATTACGATGCTCATTTCATTGATTGGTATTACTTTGGGCAAAAGTCACTTGGATCGACAATTAGAGGAACGTTTCATTAAACAATTGAAAGCAGATATTGAGCTAACTCAAGCCTTGTCTTTCCGTTATCAAGATTATGCTACTCTCACTATTGTGCAAGGGCTCAATGAAGTAAGAATCAAGGTGCCAGCGCATGGCAATAAGGATTATCTAGTAAGGAAATATCCAACGAACATTCAATTACTTCCATACAGTACTATTCAATCAGTTACTTATACAAAAGAGTTAACAGTACAAAAATCAGGTACTATGTACTTTTCTATTAATAATAGGATCGTCAAATTAACTGTTTATTTAGGTGAAGGAAGGGTGCAAATTGAACAATGAAAACGGTCATTCATTGCCGGAATCATTATTAACTCTTGTAATAGTCTTTATAATTTTTGGTACATTATTGCCTTTTTACTATCAATTAGAGACATCGCTCTATAAAAAGAAATTGAGCCTGCATGCGGCAGAAGCAGCATTGTATGCAGCTGGAAATATTGTTCGATTTCAAAAGTACCAAGGAAATGTAGAAATTGATGATGTCATCTACCATTGGAAAGGGGATGAAACCTCCATTTGTATTCGTTATTCTGGCATAAAAGAAGAACAGCTCTGTGTAGAGACAAATACTTAAAGAAGAATAATAATCAAAGGGGCTTTACCATTCTGGATTCCATGCTACAGCTTATAATATTAATGATGTTTGCTCAATTTTTTCTACTCTTTTTTGTATGGTATGGGCATAAAAAGAGTGGCATATTAAGTGATAGTGAATTGCAATATGAAATGTTCGTCTATCAACTTTCAAAAGAACTTATACATGCTAAAGAGTTCTCTTTAAGCGAAAAATATACAGCTCTTTATTCGTCGAATCGAGGAATTATTGGCATAAAGTCTGTTGGTTCGGATATTCGAAGAGTGGGGGGATATCAACCTTTGTTATTTGGACTTCAATATGCGGAATTTGAATATGCTGATTCTATCTTTGAAACGACTATTACGTTTAAAAGCGGAAGTGAGAGGAGAAGAAAATTTATTGTCCCGAATCAGGAATGAACAAGGTTTCTTGCTGCTAACAGCTATGATTTTTTTATTCTTCATCACTAACATGATGTTAGCTGTAGCGGCATCATATGAATCGCATTATCGCTCGTATGATGAATTAAAAATTGCCTATTTAAATCAAACAAAGTCTATCCTGCTCTCGTTTGAAAGGGAATAAGAATCATGACATAAAATAATTGACTTCTATACCATTCTTTTTAGCAATTTCCTTTTAAGTTTAAAAATCACCATTTCTCTTTCATAACTATTTTTTTCAGCATTCAATTGGAACAAAGATATGCTTCTGAGCGTATCACCACCCATTCTGTTCTTTTGTATAATGCTGTCAAAAAATAAAGGTGATTGGAATCGACAAGTGTTCATGCTACTATAATTAAAAGTGAACTTTTGGTATAGGGCATTCGCTAGTCGAAGAAGGTGAAAAAATGAAAAAAGTATATCTTGTCGGATTTATGGGTAGCGGGAAAAGTGCGATTGGCAGAAGACTTAGTTATTTTCTACGAATGCCTTACTATGATATGGACAAGGAGATTATTAGGCGAGAAGGGTTAACTATTCCGGAAATATTTGAACAAAAGGGTGAAGTCTATTTTCGCCAAAAAGAAACGCAATTCCTGAAAGAATTTCGTGATGAATTTTGTATAATTGCAACAGGTGGCGGAGTTTCTATCAGTGAGGAAAATCGAAAAATCATGCGGCAAACAGGATTGGTTTTATTTTTGGACGCAGCTTTTTCTGATATCTGGAAAAGAGTACATCGAGATAAAAATAGGCCCATCGTTCAAAAGTCGACAAAAGAAGAATTAGAAGAGCTTTATTTAAAAAGGCGAAAATATTACCTAAATGCTGCACATATAACGGTACGAACTGAAGGTAGGTCTTTAAGACAGATTGTGGACTATGCCGCGTTCCAAATTAACCGATTAAAAGGCGATCACATTGGTGTGGAGAAAGCGTGGAGTTCTCCTCAAACAATCTTTAGAAAATGATTGCCAGAATTGATTATTCAATGGTAGGATATATTCAAGCAATTGTGTTATACAACATTGGAAGAGTACCAATATAAAAAGCGGATGATTGTGCGGGGAGAGAACATGTTTTTAGTGTCGCCGAAGGAGCAAGTAGGTATCTATGAATCTCTCAGGCAAAAAGACTCGTACGGGACGCAACTCTGGAGAGAGCTAATTTTAGCCACCAAAGAGGCCAGCCTTTATGGTTAAACTTTCAGGTGAACAGGACAGAGAAACCTTTATAGGGGTTTCTCTGTCTTTTTTATGGATAAGGGGGATGACATTGGAAACGACTTTAAAACACACGCCATTATTTGAATCTTATGCAAAGTATGGTGGTAAAACAATTGATTTTGGTGGATGGAACTTGCCGGTGCAGTTTTCTTCTATAAAGGAAGAACATGAAGCAGTTCGAACAAAAGCAGGGCTTTTTGATGTGTCGCATATGGGCGAAATTTTCGTTGAAGGTTCAGAAAGTTTAGCGTATTTACAAAAGCTTATGACAAACGATGTTTCAAAAATTGCAATAGACGGTACGCAATATACGACGATGTGCTATGAAAATGGTGGAGTAGTAGATGATTTATTGATTTATAGATTGGCAGAAAACAATTATTTACTTGTTGTCAATGCAGCAAATATCGAAAAAGACTACGAATGGCTTTTGAAGCATGAGTCTGGAGATGTAAAAATTACTAATCAATCAGACGAAATTGGCCAACTGGCACTTCAAGGACCACTTGCAGAAGAAGTATTGCAACAATTAACAGATGTTGATTTGTCGACTATCAAACCATTCCACCTCAAACAACATGTGGAAGTAGCTGGATTTGATACATTAGTCTCTCGCACAGGTTACACAGGGGAAGATGGATTTGAGATTTATGGAGCAAATGACGCGATTGTAGAATTATGGGATAAGATTTTAGAAGCTGGGAAAGAAAAAGGCGTTTTGCCATGTGGATTAGGTTCACGTGACACATTGCGTTTTGAAGCTTGCCTACCGCTATATGGTCAAGAGTTGTCTAATACGATTTCTCCGCTTGAAACAGGTATTAACTTCGTTGTGAAAATCAATAAAGATAGCGATTTTATAGGGAAATCTGTTTTAGCTGACCAAAAAGCTAATGGTGTTCCTAGAAAATTAGTTGGCATTGAAATGATCGACAAAGGCATTCCGCGTCACGGATATAAAGTGTTTGTCGGGGATTTAGAAGTTGGCGAAGTTACTACTGGTACACAGCAGCCTTTGACGAAAAGAAATATTGGGCTAGCGCTTATTAAAAGTGAATACGCTGAATTGGACCAAGAGGTGGAAGTTGAAATTCGCAATAAACGCGTAAAAGCGAAGACAGTTGCAACTCCATTTTATAAAAGATTAAAAAAATAACGAAAAGAGGCTTATGAGATATGTTACATCGGTATCTACCTATGACAGAGCAAGATCAACGAGAAATGCTTGATACGATTGGTGTTTCAACAGTT
Organism: Rummeliibacillus stabekisii; assembly: GCF_007988965.1. GTDB lineage: Bacteria > Bacillota > Bacilli > Bacillales_A > Planococcaceae > Rummeliibacillus > Rummeliibacillus stabekisii. The sequence goes on along the minus strand of NZ_BJVD01000001.1, from coordinate 385,104 downwards.
GACGAGCTGTTTGCAGACATTCCAGAAAAAGTCCGTTTTAAAGGTGAATACAATATTAAACCTGCTAAAGCTGAAACGGCACTATTGAAAGAATTAGCTGGCCTTGCAAGACAAAATGCGAATCATGATGAATATGCAACCTTCCTAGGTGCAGGCGTCTATGACCATTATAAGCCAGTTATTGTTGACCATGTTATTTCCCGTTCAGAGTTTTACACAGCCTATACACCATACCAACCTGAAATTTCACAAGGGGAATTGCAAGCTATCTTCGAGTTCCAAACAATGATAGCAGAATTAACAGGTATGGATTTGGCTAACTCGTCTATGTATGATGGTGGAACAGCAATGGCAGAAGCAGGTATGCTTGCATGTGCGCATACACGCCGTAAAAAACTATTAATCTCTGAAGCCGTTCACCCTATTACAATAGATGTAGTAAAAACATATGCATACGGTCAGTCTATTGAAGTGGTGACTGTACCGCTTAAAGACGGTAAAACAGATATGGATGCATTGAACAACTTAGTAGATGGAGATACAGCAGCCATCATGGTGCAATATCCAAACTTCTTTGGCCAAATCGAGGATCTAGCGACGATGTCAGAGGCAATCCATGCAGTTAAAGGACTTTCTGTTGTAAGTAGTAATCCATTAGCGCTAGGCATATTGACGCCTCCAGGAAAACTGGGTGCAGACGTTGTAGTTGGTGATGCACAACCGTTTGGTATACCGGAAAGTTTTGGAGGACCACACTGTGGCTACTTTGCAACAACAACAAAGCTGATGCGTAAAGTACCGGGAAGACTAGTAGGAGAAACAATCGATGAAGATGGTATCCGTGGTTACGTTCTAACTCTACAAGCGCGTGAACAACATATTCGTCGCGAAAAGGCAACTTCAAATATCTGTTCTAACCAAGCGTTGAATGCGTTAGCAGCTTCTGTTGCCATGACTGCTCTAGGAAAAAAAGGTGTTCAAGAAATGGCGAAGCACAATATCTTGAAGACACATTATGCTAAAGAAGCATTTGAAAAAGCAGGTTTTGAAGTACCTTTCAAAGGGCCGCATTTCAATGAAATCGTTGTTAAAGTGGAAGGATCTGTCGAGGAATTAAACGATCACCTGTTTACAAAGGGAATGATCGGTGGCTTTGACCTTGGCAAGGTTTCAGAAGCACTTGCTAACCATGTATTAATCGCAGTCACTGAACAACGGACAAAAGAAGAAATTGATACACTTGTCCAAGAAATGGGGGCATTACAACATGCATAAGGAAAACCAACCGCTTGTATTTGAATTGTCGAAAGAGGGTCGTGTAGGTTACAGCCTGCCTGAGTTGGATGTACCTGACATGGAACTTTCAAGTTTATTGCCAGAAAACTTGATTAGAAAAGAAGAAGCTGAGCTCCCTGAGCTATCGGAATTAGATATTATGCGTCATTATACTGCACTTTCACGCAGAAACCATGGTGTTGATTCTGGATTCTATCCACTTGGTTCATGTACGATGAAATATAATCCAAAAATCAATGAAACTGTTGCACGTTTCCCAGGCTTTGCACATATTCACCCATTGCAAGCCGAAAAAACAGTGCAGGGTGCTCTTGAACTTATGTATGATCTACAACAACATTTAGTTGAAATCACAGGCATGGATGAAGTGACATTACAGCCTGCAGCTGGTGCACACGGAGAATGGACAGCGCTTATGATGATTCGCGCATTCCATGAAGCGAACGGGGAACATGAACGTACAAAAGTAATCGTTCCTGACTCGGCGCACGGTACGAATCCTGCTTCTGTATCTGTAGCGGGTTTTGATACAGTGACTGTTCGTTCTGACGAAAATGGTTTAGTCGATTTAGAACATTTGCGCGAAGTTGTAGGGAAAGATACGGCTGCTTTAATGTTGACTAATCCAAATACACTTGGTTTATTTGAAGAAGATATTCTAGAGATTGCTGAGATCATCCATGGTGTTGGCGGCAAGCTATACTATGATGGTGCTAATTTAAACGCCATTATGTCAAAAGTTCGACCAGGAGACATGGGATTTGACTGTGTTCACTTGAACCTGCATAAAACATTTACAGGACCTCATGGTGGCGGCGGACCTGGCTCTGGCCCGGTTGGCGTTAAGAAAGAATTAATGCCTTACTTGCCAAAACCTGTATTAATCAAAACAGAGGAAGGCTATACATTTGATTATAACCGTCCAAAATCAATCGGTCGTGTAAAACCATATTACGGTAACTTCGGTATCAACGTACGAGCTTATACCTATATTCGTACTATGGGCCCTGATGGCTTGAAAGCGGTGACTGAAAATGCAGTAATCAATGCCAATTACATGATGCGCAGATTAGAATCTTATTATGAATTGCCATTCAATCGCCACTGCAAACATGAATTTGTTCTAAGTGGCAGCCGTCAGAAAAAATTGGGTGTCCGTACGTTGGATATTGCCAAAAGGCTGTTAGACTTTGGCTACCATCCACCGACAACATACTTCCCATTAAATGTGGAAGAAGCGTTAATGATTGAACCAACTGAAACAGAATCAAAAGAAACATTAGATGCATTCTGTGATGCCATGATTCAAATAGCGAAAGAAGCGGAAGAAACACCTGAAGTCGTTCAAGAAGCTCCGCATACTACTGTTATTAGCCGTCTAGACGAAACACGTGCGGCCCGTCACCCAGTATTAAAATATGTGAAAAAGACAGATTTAGTAGAAGTATAATAAGAAAGTGCATTGTGAGATTTTTATTAAGGCCTAATCTTATATAGATAGACTAATTAAAGGGTTCTACATATTAGAAATAACTAATATGTAGAGCCCTTTCTACTTTTAACTTCGTCAGCTGAATTAACATAAAGCACTTTTTCAATGACGGTATTTGTTAAATTTTGATTAGCTTGTTGATTTAATTAAATATGGAGCTTTTACCAATCTGGTCCGTCTCATGATCACTCACTTTAAGATTAACTGGATTGTAAAGTGCTTTCAGGAGAGGATTTAAATGAAAACGAAAAAGATAGCGATAGTTTCAATTTTAATCCTTTTAAGTGGTTCCTTGTTATATGTATTGTTTGGTCAAGAATATTTATATGCGAAGTCATTTACTTCTAAGCATTATGAATATCCACTTCCGGATAAAACTAAGGTAATTGAGAAAGATTTTGCTTATGGTGTGTTATTTGGAGGCGAACCTTCTGGAAGTGGAGGGTATTCAACAGTTGCGTCATATATTGTACTTGAAAGTGAGTTAAGTGAAAAAGATCTATATAATTATTACAATAAAGACAATGTAATTCCAATACCTGGCGAGATACAGAGAAAATTGGTTTTGAAATATACTTTGCAGATCACTATAATAAGCAAATTAAAAAAGATAAGGTATGGTTTGAAGGGGATACAAAGCCTAAAAAATTGAACTCTCAAAGAAATGAAGGCCAACCAATTAAAGCAATTGTCCAAATCAGAACAGAATTCAGTTATCCATTTTTCATAGACTTTTATTAAGAAGGCTATAAAAATTAATCCTTAGCTCTTATTCTAGTTTAATAATGGACTTAACTCATTATATTTTTCGATATTTTAGGGATATCAGGGATCTTTGCTCTCAATGCTTTTCTTGCTGCATAAAAAGAGCATATAAAGAAGATTCTCTTCTTTATACGCTCTTATTGGTATCAGTGTGAGCAATATCCAACTTCGTTCCCAAAGAATGAGTCAGATACAACCCCTTCTTACTAGCATAATAGCTAGTAGATCAGGCACTCAAACTAGAATAAAATACCATATGCAACTTGTATAATTTTTGGTTATTTAACTTTAATTTTGCCGTTCCATTTTTTATAACCGCCTTCTAATTGATAGAGTTGGTCATAGCCCTTTTTCTTTAAAAATAATGCGGCTCTTGAACTGCGAGTACCACTTTGACAATAAAGATAAACAGGCTGGTCGGTTCTTAATTCGCGATAACGATTGCGTAGTTGCGTAGATGGCAGGTTACGTGCGCCTAAAATATGACCGCCCTCGAACTCTTTCAATTCGCGAACATCAATTAATTGCGCTTTGCGATAACCTTTTTTGAATTCTTCTTCATTTAAAGAAGTGACTGCTTTTTTTAAGCGAAGTGCATTGATTAGTGTATAAATAACAATTACACCTACAATAATTAGTATAGTATATAACCAGCTCACAAAATCTTACCCCTTTCTATCTATCATACATATTATAAAAGAAGAACTAGCGATAGTCCAATGGGTTTGTTAAAATAAATAGTTGTGAAGAAGGGATGGTATACATGAAAACGAAGTGGTATTTTATTAATTCAGGACCTTGCAGTCCTGCTTATAACATGGCGATGGATGAAGCGCTTCTGCATTGGCATAGTGAAGGGTTGATTCCTCCGGTCATCCGTTTTTATGAGTGGAACCCTGCGACACTTTCTATTGGGTATTTTCAACGTGCAAAGCAGGATATCGATTTTGAGCAAATACATAAACTAGACTTAGGCTTTGTCAGACGCCCCACAGGGGGACGAGCTGTCTTGCATGAACATGAACTCACTTATAGTGTAATCGTGACAGAGGATTACCCAGAGATGCCAAAGACGGTAACAGAAGCCTATCGTGTTATTAGTGAAGGGTTATTGAAAGGGTTCCAAAACCTTGGGTTGGAAGCTTATTTTTCAATTCCTGATACAGAAGAGAAGCGTGACTTACTGAAAAAGCCAAAAAGTGCAGTTTGTTTTGATGCACCAAGCTGGTATGAGCTTGTAGTAGAAGGCAAAAAAGTTGCTGGCAGTGCGCAAACAAGACAAGAAGGTGTAATATTGCAGCATGGCGCCATCTTAATTGATATGGATGAAGAGAAGTTAATTTCACTCTTCAACTTTTCTTCAGACAGAGACAGAGAACGCATGCAAAAGCATTTGCCTCAAAAAGCAGTGGCAATCAATCAATTGGCAAACCGTACAGTTGATGTGGAAGATTGCATTGAAGCTTTCTATAAAGGTTTTCAAGAGGCGCTTGATATTGAGTTGGTCCCTTATGAATTGACAGAGGAACAGCAATCCTTTGTCGAAAATCTGGCGAAAACACGTTATGAATCGGATGAATGGAATTTTAGAAAATAATAAAAAGAAAGCAATGCTAGAGGTGAAAAGATGAATAACAAACTCGCCGGCTTGATGTTCCCGGCCTTTACAATCCTTACGTTATCAGTATTGTCGTTTTTAGGATTGTTCGGTGAAGGAGATGTCAATAAATCGTTCTTTATCTTTGGATTATATTTAATCTTCCCATTTGCTTTCCTAATTCAAGGAATAGCGTGTGCTATCAACCACATTAATCCTTTAATAGCATTGCTTATTTCGTACATTTCTTTTGGGATTATCATGCTATCTTTTTTTCATTACTTCGCATGGGGCCTTTCACTATACTATTTGATAGCATGGTTAATCGGTTACTTCGGTATTTGGATGGTTCGAAAAAGAAAAGAAACAAAAAATGCAAAGGCTCAATAGTAGCCTTTGCATTTTTTATTTATTAGACAGCTTTATCAGCTGCTGGTATATTTGCAGGATCTTTCTCAATGTCTAATAGTTTGTTAAAAGAAGCAATCGCTACTTCTACTTGATCATCATGCGGTTCTTTTGTTGTCAACAATTGCAGCCAAAGGCCAGGATAGCCTAGGAAGCGTAGGATAGGAATGTCCCTACAGGCATTGGTTGCTTGCAGTACCTCAAAAGCAACACCTAGAACAACTGGGATTAATAGGATACGGTCTAGGATGCGAAGCCAAAATGGATCTGTTGGCACTAAAAAATAGATTAACATTCCAACAAGTACAGTAAACAACATAAAGCTACTACCACATCGATAATGAAGCCGAGACTGTGCTTGTACATTTTCTACAGTAAGCGGCAGGCCGTTTTCAAAACAATTGATTACCTTGTGCTCCGAGCCATGATATTGAAACACACGCTTAACCATAGGTGTCAGTGAGACTAGGTAGATATAGCTGACTAATAGTACTAGTTTAAATCCACTTTCCAATAAAATTTGAGCTGTTTTTCCTGGCAGCCAAGAATGGAATAATTGGGCCAAAAAGACAGGGATTAGCGTAAAAATAAATTTGCCAAAAATAAATGATAGGATACCGATTGCAGCTACACCAAGCCACATCTCGAGTTTTGATTTTGATTCTTTCTCTTCTTCTATTTCTTCACCTGGATTGAGATTAAAGCGTTCACTGGCGAACTGTAAATGCTCTGATCCATTTGCAGCCGACTCAATTAAGGCGATAATACCTCTTAATAAGGGAATTTTTTTAAGTTTTTGAAGTGTAGGATTGTATTTTCGCTCGACATAATAATAGTCGATAGACCCATCATTGCGGCGAATAGCTGATACGGTATGCTTTTTACTGCCCATCATGACACCTTCCACTAAGGCTTGTCCACCGTATACAGGGAGATTTTGTTGACCTTTCACATACGACACCGCGCTTTCTCACAAGATAAAAACTGTTTTTATTGTACTAAAAAAATCAACATTGCACTAGAGAAAGCATATTATATTTATTTTTTGTCTATCCTCAGGGGGAAGGAGGGTTTTTAGATGAGAATTAACGTTTACCTGTGGACTGTTTTATTCAGTTCGCTTACATTTATACTTAGTTTAAAGATATTAGATTGGTTTTCCTTTATGAAACTTTCGCCGATAGGTTGGGCAAAAAAGTGGCATATTTTTAGCGATTCACATGGTCTTGTCAAATGGTTTATTCTCTGGATATTTGTTGTAATTATTGCGGCTGTATTATTTGCGATTGCTGAATTATTGAAAAAAGTACGCATGGATATTGTAGCTATTTTCCTTGCGATTGTGATTGTATGGCTCATTGAATGGTCTGTTCAACATACCTTCTACATTCGTCACTTTTCAATTCCGCTTGCTGTTGTTATTGGACTTCATTTGCTCTGGATATTTGAAACAGCCACATATCATGCGAAAATGAGAAATTTAGAATCTCGAAATAAACTGCCCCAATCTGTCTAGGATTATGCTAAAATAAGGCTATCAGTGCAGGAGGAGGGCTAACAATGAATTATTTATGCTTGAATGGTCCTAATCTTAATCGACTTGGCAAGAGAGAGCCAGCTGTTTATGGGCATACAACATTAAAAGACCTTGAGTCCCAATTAAAAGTCCTAGCAGCTGAGTTCAACTCTTCAATTGATTGCAAGCAATCAAACGTTGAAGGCCAGTTGATTGATTGGATTTATGAAGCTGAAGATACAGGTGTAGATGGCATTATCTTCAATCCTGGCGCTTACACCCACACGAGCATCGCACTAAGGGATGCAATTGCTGGTGTTTCGGTGCCTGTTATTGAGGTTCATATTTCAAATGTACATAAAAGAGAAGAATTCAGGCATCATTCTTACTTAGCGCCTGTATGTGTAGGGCAAATTACAGGGCTTGGCACATTTGGATATAGCGCAGCTCTTCGAATGTTTTTAGAGGGATAAAAGGGGGATTATAATGGAAAGAGTAGAGAGATTAGTGAAAGCGTTAAATTCGCAAAATTTAGATGGTTTGCTTATTACCAATAATTATAATTTACGTTATATGACAGGTTTTACAGGTACTTCTGGTGTGGCGGTAGTATCACAAAAAGAGGCAGTGTTTATCACTGACTTCCGTTACACAGAACAAGCATCTAAACAAATTACAGGCTATCGCATTGTTGAACACAAGGGGACAATCATTGAAGAAATTGCTGCAATCGTGAAAGAATTAGGCATTAAATCGCTTGGTTTTGAGAAAGATGTAGTTAGCTATAGCATGTATGAAGCGTATTCTAAGGTTATTCCAGCTGACTTAGTCGGCGTTACAGATTTGATCGAAATAATTCGTCTCGTTAAGACAGAAGATGAATTAAAGACAATTAAAGCAGCTTGCCAAATTGCAGATGAAACGTTTGAACATATCATTCAATTTATCAAACCAGGCAAAACAGAGCTTGAGGTTTCAAATGAGCTTGAATTCTATATGCGTAAACTTGGTGCAACTTCTTCTTCATTTGATACCATTGTCGCTTCAGGAGTACGTTCTGCATTGCCACATGGCGTTGCAACTGATAAAATAATTGAAAAAGGTGATTTCGTCACTTTAGACTATGGCGCTTTATATAATGGTTATATTTCTGACATGACACGCACAGTCGCTGTGGGCGAACCTTCTGAACAGTTAAAGGAAATCTACCAAATTGTTTTGGAAGCAGAGCTTCTCGGACTTGAAAAATTCAAACCAGGTATGACAGGTAAGGAAGCGGATGCAATATGCCGCGATTATATTAAGGAACATGGCTATGGTGATGCTTTTGGCCATTCTACAGGTCATGGAATTGGTTTAGAGGTACATGAGGGTCCTGGATTATCGTTTAGATCCAATATCACATTAGAGCCTGGCATGGTTGTCACATGTGAACCGGGTATCTATTTGCCAGGAGTTGGTGGCGTGCGTATAGAAGATGATACGCTAATTACTGAAACTGGCAATGAAAAATTGACACATGCACCAAAAGAATTAATCATCTTATAATTTATTATTGGAGGATATACAGAAATGATTTCAGTAAATGATTTTAAAACAGGGTTAACGATTTTAGTAGACGGGAACCTATTCCGTGTTATCGAATTCCAACACGTAAAACCAGGTAAGGGTGCAGCTTTTGTACGTTCTAAATTACGTAACTTACGTAATGGCAACGTGGCAGAAAAAACATTCCGTGCAGGCGAAAAAGTGGAAAAAGCACAAATCGATACACGCAAAATGCAATATCTATACGCATCAGGCGACGCTTATGCATTCATGGATATGGAATCATATGAGCAAATCGAATTGACTGCAAGCCAATTAGAAGAAGAATTAAAATACCTTCTAGAAAACATGGAAGTTCATATCATGATGTATGAAGGAGAAGTGCTAGGCGTTGAACTACCTAACACAGTTGAACTAGAAGTATCTGCAACGGATCCTGGAATTAAAGGTGATACTGCAACAGGCGGATCAAAACCAGCAACAATGGAAACAGGCCTAGTTGTAAACGTACCATTCTTTGTAAACGAAGGTGACAAACTAATCATCAATACATCTGATGGTTCTTATGTTTCTCGTGCTTAATCTATAAATTAAAGCTATGCATAACTGCATGGCTTTTTTTGTGAGAATTTTACTATTCCTTTTCAACTTATTCAACTTGTTGAGCAAGTTAAAACAGGATATATTCGTGTTGCTTCAGCTAACTTAACTGGTACTTTAAATTTTGTAATTCATATACAGATCCTATTTATAACAGTGAATATGGCTTTGGCAGAGGTATCCCTTCAAAGGATGCTACGCTACCTATTTAAAAAAGGAGATAAGGAAAATTTGAGTTTGAAAAGAACCACTTAAATGGTTAGCGATAGGAACTGAACCAAATAAGGAAAAAAGCAATGATATGAAGTGTTTTGTGCAATAGAAGATATAAATGACTTAATTGATTTCGAAAAAGAATAATAAAAAGACCACATAAGTGGTCTTTAAATATGCAAAACTTTAATGATACACTTCATAGAAAAAAGTGCAGACGATTAGAACGATAGCTACTAATACTACAATTTTCATTCGATCATTCCAAATTGGTAGACCATTTCTTTTGTTTTCAATCATCTCTTTAATAAACGATACCAAGAAAATTATCGAGAAAATTAAACCGATTAACAATACAGATAAAAAGAATAGAAGAAAAAGTGTAAAAACAAGCAAAGTCAACCCTCATTTTTAGATGTAATTATACACTGTGTTCTTACTTAAATATTATTAATTCCGTATCAATATAACATACTACCTAGCATATTGCTGGTATTTTCTGATGAGTAGAAAGTCTTTATGTACTAGAAGAAATAAGCCCCCTATCTTAACCACTATTCTAATTCAATGTATGCGAAGTGGTTCAGCTGCTAATTACCTATGCTGTTAAAACTTTCAACAATAATTGCTGAAACACAAACTGCCAATAAAGCCTCTATAAACTCTTACGAAGAAATGGAATGAAATTTGAAAGAACGGTTACGAGTTTCGAAGAAGGAAGTTTTTATTTTTACTCGTTTAATATCAATCAATATATTAACAATTTAATTACTAAAAGAAAGTCTATGATTATCAAAAATTTATTTAATTTAAAATTTCTCAACTGTCAAGAAATTCAAACATATATAATAAAAATTTCAATAAAAATCCTTCGTGCACTTATCTTAAGTGCTTTTTTTGTGAGATCTATCAAGATTTCTTCATAATTTCCCTGCATAAATTCTTTTCCCTCTCATAAATTGTAAAGAGAGGAGGGGCGACTTCGGAACTTCAAGATTTGCTTAGAATAGCTGGTATTGGACTGGTCCTGGGACTTTTACACATCTTCTTTGAACAAACAGGTAAAAAAGAATTTTCTTTCTTTCTTAATTTTATTGCCTATTTATATATCACAATCGAGTTGCTTCGATTTTTGCGTCTCTTTTTTGATGAGATTATTACCTTCTTCCAATGGCTGATGACGTCATAATGGAATTCTTATTCTATGTTTTAATGACGTTCCTCTTCCTTATTGGTATACGAATAGTAATACCGACAATGCATCAATTCTTTGCAGTTGTCTTATTTTTTATTCTATTAAGTTTTTTGATGATGCGAGTTGTATTACCTTTTTGGCAAAAATTAAAGACCTTTTTTTTATTTGATTTGCCATATATGCCGCTTATATTAGGTAGTTCCTTGCTTTACCTTTGTTCACTTATTGTATCGCACATATTAGATGAAAACGATTATGAAAGCATTGCCTTTATAAGTCATCTTGCTATAAAAATCTGGATTGTCACGCTTTGGCTCGATGAATTAGCATCATTTTTAAAACAATGGGAAAAGTTAGTAGCACCGTAGGGGGTGTAATAATCGAACAAGTGGCTGCGTTTTTGATCGAACCATTTAAAGAACAATTCTTCGCACTACGTTCATTTTTTCTTTACGCTATCCTGTTTTTATGTATTAATTGGCTGCTTCCAACAATGAAAGAGTGGACAAGGTTTTTTTTCTTAATAGTAGTGATCATGGTAACAATTCGACCTGTTTTTAAGGCTTTTACACAAATGCAACATATAACAGAACAGCTAATGGATGTTTATCTTGTTCTGTCGCCACTTTTAACATCCTCTTTGCTTCTTGGCTCAGGGATATTTTCAGTGCTTTCCATTAGTCCTGTTTTCCTTATTTTCCTGCAGACTATTTTAGTGGTCGTTACAAAATATTTAATCCCTATGTTAATCGCCACATTTGTTTTCGATTTTATTACGCGAATGCTTCCTGAGCTCTCGTTTGCCAAAATGTCAGATTTTTTGCGAATGTCGGTTTTGAGCGTAGTATCCGTATCTGTCCTAATTTATACCATGTTACTTGCTACAAATGGAGTTTTGGTTGGTACATTTTCAGGAGAAATAGCTGAGCCGGTTAAAAGGCTCTTGCAACAAAATATTCCTATCATCGGTTCCCTTGTCACAGAATCTCTCAATACTTTTAAAAAATACTCGTCGACAGCTTTAATTACTACAAGTACTGGTTTACTTGTAAGCGTTTGGAGTGTAACGATTCTTCCGACACTCAATATTTTAATACTCGGTTTTTGCTATCGTTTTTTAGCTGCTGTTTTAGAACCGTTCACAGACAGTAAGGTGAATGGATTAATCGAAGATGTAAGCAAAACACTTTTCATTCTATGTGCTGTGTCATTCCTTATTGCATTTGCCTATTTCTTCACGATTATGATGGTCGTGCTTATGGTTCAGATGCAGATGGGAAAGGGGGGGGCATAGTGGCAAGTTTTTTATTTAATTTGCTAGTGTATTGCCTCATCGGAAAAATCCTGCTTCTTATTCTTCCTAAAGATGTGGAAGAGGAGGCGACACTGTTATTAAAAATGGTGCTTGCTTTATATAGTATTCAATACTTTTTGTAACACTTTTGCATATTGCTGAAACAAGATTCATAGATTGTGTTAGTCGTTAATGTTTTGAAGGAGGAGATGTCCTTGGAAAAGCAGCAAATTTTAAAAAACCGTTTCTTGCCGCAGGAATTTTAGTCGCAATACTTCTGGTAAGCGGAATATTCTCGCTTACGAATCACACCAACAAAGATCCATCGAATGCTGGCAGCGAACAAACAGGGACCCAGGATCTCACTTCTATTCTTAGTTCCATTGAAGGTGTTGGTAAGGTGATGATTTATTTTTACTATGGCCAGACAAACGACCAGCCTAAAAAGGAAGAGTCATCCCTTGGACAATATTTTAACTGGCAGCAAACAAATGGAGAGAGTAAACAGAAAGTAACCGGCGTGTTAGTCGTAGCTGAAGGAGCTGATTCTTTAACAGTAAAAAATGATCTTGTAGCAGTCTTATCAAGTGTACTTGAAATACCAACTCATCGTATTGTCGTACGTTCAATGGAAAAAAAGGAGGATACCCCATGAGAGTAAAAAAGAAAGCAGTATGGTTTTTAACATTATTAAGTTTGGCAGCAGTCATTTCGGTCTATTATTTATCTAATCCAGTAACGCCATTTAACGGACTTGCTATTTTCAGTGATAATTCATTGAAAGATACGAAGATTAGCGAGCTTGCAAGTAAGACAAGCAAAACAACTCCTGTTACTACAGAAAGCCACTTATTTGAAGAGATGCGTATGGAGCTGCAAAACGAGCGCAGTCAATTGAAAGAAACACTAACTCAAAAAGTTGCTTCTTCTCAATACAGTGCAGATGAAAAGAACAAATATTTCGATGAAATTGATGCGATTACAAAAAATGAATCAAATGAAGCGATGCTTGAAATGTTGATTCGCACATTGGGATACTCAGACGCATTTGTTCGGGCTGAAGACGATCAAATTCGTGTAACAGTACAGGCAAATGAATTATCAAAAGAAAAAGCGAATGAGATTGTTTATATGGTGAAAAAAGAGTTTAATGAAGGAAAAGTAGTAGTAGATTTCCAATCCGAAACAATTAACTAAATAAAACGTCTTCTGAAGATGGGGAAACAACCTAGTTGTTTTTCCGTCTTTTTTGTGTGTAATTTATCCTTTAGATGGATGAATGTAGATTATAAATACAGCTCTAATAAGTGTTTTGAATTATCTTCAAGGAAAAGGAGGAATTATGCCCAAAATGTTGAAGATATCTATATTCCCAAATAACTGTTTAAAAATATTACCAAACACGATAAAATAAAACTTGTACTATATCACAATATAAGGGGAGTAACATATGTTGAAAATTCAAGAAATACGCGAGATTATTAAATTAGTAGATGCTTCTTCAATTGAAGAATTCGTGTATGAGGCTGACGAAGTAAAAGTCAAACTCAAAAAAAATAGCGGGATTGTTATCTCAAATCATACTCCCGAAGCACCAAAACCAATTGAAACAGTGCAAGCTGCACCAGCTGTTGAAGCGCCTGTAGCTAAAGCAGCTCCAGCTGTAGAAAAACAAGAAGCGAAAACAGTTGAAACCGCTTCAACTGAATCATTGCATAAAATAGTTTCACCTATGGTCGGAACATTCTATCAGGCGCCAAGTCCAGATGCAAAACCTTTTGTTCAAGTAGGAGACAAAATTGGAGAAGAATCCATTGTTTGTATTGTAGAAGCGATGAAGTTATTCAATGAAATTGAAGCAGAAGTTAAAGGTGAAATCGTCGAAATCCTAGTGACTGACGGTGAATTAGTGGAATATGGCCAGCCTTTATTCCTAGTAAAAGAAAACTAAGGGAGGCTATGCTCTATGTTGAAAAAAGTATTAATTGCCAATCGCGGAGAAATCGCAGTTCGCATTATCCGTGCATGCAAAGAATTAGGTATTGCCTCTGTAGCAGTTTACTCAGAAGCAGATAGTGAAGCGCTGCATGTACAGTTGGCAGATGAAGCTTATTGCATCGGCTCTAAGTTTTCAAGCGATAGTTATTTAAAGATTGACCGTATCTTAACAGTAGCAGAGAAATCAGGCTGCGATGGTATCCACCCAGGCTATGGTTTTCTTGCTGAAAATGCGAGTTTTGCCGAAGCATGTGAAGATGCAGGTATTACGTTTATCGGCCCAACATCACAGGCTATAAATATTATGGGAATTAAAGATATTGCTAAAGATACTATGATTGCTGCTGGCGTGCCGACAGTACCAGGTTCTAAAGGACTTGTTGCTGATGAACATGAAGCAGTAGCTGTAGCACAAGAAATTGGCTATCCTGTTATTATTAAAGCAACTGCCGGCGGTGGAGGTAAGGGTATCCGTGTGGCACGCGATGAAGAATCTTTGATTAAAGGCGTTCAAATCACCCAAAAAGAAGCACAAGCTGCTTTCGGTAATCCAGGCGTCTATTTAGAAAAGTTCATTGAAGATTTCCGCCATTGTGAAATCCAAGTGCTTGCAGATGAATATGGTCATACGATTCATCTAGGTGAGCGTGATTGCACTGTGCAACGTCGAATGCAAAAGCTTGTTGAAGAAGCGCCTTCACCTGCATTGTCTGAAGAAAGACGCACTGAAATGGGCGAAGCAGCCGTAAAAGCAGCGAAGGCTTGTGGTTATCGCGGAGCAGGTACAGTTGAATTTATCTATGACTATAAGGCAGATCGATTCTACTTTATGGAGATGAATACGCGCATCCAGGTTGAACATCCTGTTACTGAGGAAATTACTGGGGTTGACCTTGTACGTGAGCAATTAAAAATTGCCTCTGGCGAAAAATTAACATACCAACAAGAAGATATTGTGGTAAATGGTTGGTCAATTGAGTGCCGTATTAATGCAGAAAACCCATCAAAAAACTTCATGCCTTCTCCAGGCAGAGTGGAAAATTACCTAGCGCCAGGTGGTATTGGCGTACGTATTGATTCTGCTATGTATCCAGGCTATGCGATCCCACCATACTATGATTCAATGGTAGCAAAATTGATTGTTCATGCCGATACTCGTGAAGAAGCGATCGAAAAGATGAAACGTGCACTTGGGGAGTTCATTGTGGAGGGTCCTGGAATTCATACAACTATTCCATTCCACGAAAAATTAATGGATCATGAAGTATTCAAATCAGGTAAATTCAACACGAAATTCCTTGAAGAAAATGATGTCATGAATTCATAAGAAAGAAAGGGGCAAGCTAAATGGCTGACGAAATTGTACATTCAGTACCGCAAGAAACACCCGCTGACAAGACGTCTCTTGGCCGTATTGAGGTAGCACCTGAAGTCATTGAAGTGATTGCGGGTATTGCGACTACTGAAGTGGATGGTATTTCAAAAACAAGAGGCAACTTTGCGACAGGTGTTGTAGAGAAGTTCGGCAAAAAAGTGCATGGCAAAGGCATTAAGACTGAATGGACAGAAGAAGGCTTAGTCGTCGATGTTTATTGCTTTGTCCAATATGGTGTATCAGTTGCTAAGGTTGCAAAACAAGTGCAATCACATATTCGCGAAGCCATCGTAAATATGACCTCTCATCAAACAAAAGAAGTGAATGTACATATTACAGGAATCTTATTTGATCAAAGTGATATGAAAAACTAAATAAAAGTCATACAGAAGCTTCTGGTGGTGGAGAACTCACACCATTCTTAGAAGGGTTCTTAAAGGTATCTTTATGCTTTTAAGAGCCCTTTTTTTTACAGTATTTCAGCCCCATTGTCGAATTTTTCAAAACATGCAAGAATCCATGCTTCTATAGGTGTTTTGTGATAAAATAAATCTATTGTAAATAAATGAAACACTTCACATAATGACAATTATTAAAATGGTCAGATGTAGTAGTAAAAGGAGCACATTTTAGATGAAGCGACGAGAAGCGCGGGAAAAAGCATTACAAACCCTTTTCCAATTAGAAAATACAGAGCTGACAGTACAAGAAGCAATGGAGCATATCATGGGTGAAGAGACAGATACGTTCTATGAAAAGATAGTAACTGGTACAACTGAGCATTTGCAGGAGATTGATGCAGCACTAGCTGAAAAACTTGAAAATTGGTCTTTTGATCGCGTAGCAAAAATTGAACGCACTATCTTGCGTTTAGCAGCATATGAGCTGTTATTTACACCTGAAACACCAAAAAGTGTTGTATTAAATGAAGCAATTGAATTAAGTAAGACATTTGGCGATGAACAATCCAGCAAATTTGTGAATGGAGTTCTTTCTAAATTTGCGTAAAATCCTTAAATAGAGGTGGAAAGAATGTCAGGCAAATTGATCAATGGTAAAGAAATTGGTGGAAAGATTCGAGAAACGATTCAACAGGAAGTGAACGACTTAAAGAGTGAAGGCATTACCCCTGGCTTAGCAGTGATTTTGGTCGGCGATGACTCTGCATCGCATACATATGTGGCTAATAAGCAAAAAGCTTGTTCAGAGCTAGGAATTTATTCGCGTTTAATCCAATTTGAAGCCGAAATATCAGAAGATACTCTGTTATCTCAAATCGAACAATTGAATACTGATTCGGCGATTGATGGCATTTTAGTGCAATTGCCGTTGCCTAAACATATCAATGAACAAAAAATCATCGATGCTATATCTCCATATAAAGATGTTGACGGTTTCCATCCAATCAATGTAGGTAAAATGCTGATTGGTGAACCCTCATTCCAGCCATGTACCCCTTCTGGGATTATGAAACTGCTGGAATACTCAAATGTTGATGTAGCAGGCAAGCATGCTGTCGTTGTAGGCCGAAGCAATATAGTTGGCATACCGATGGGGCAGCTTCTACTAAAAAAAGATGCAACAGTTACGTATTGCCACTCTAAAACACAGGATTTAAGTGCTATTACAAAACAAGCTGATATATTGGTTGTAGCGACTGGCCGTGCCAAGTTAATCGGCAAAGAAGATGTAAAAGATGGGGCAGTCGTGATTGATGTAGGCATGAATAGAGATAATCATGGCAAACTTTGTGGGGATGTTGACTTCGATGCAGTTTTTGAGAAAGTTTCAGCTATTACCCCTGTACCTGGTGGAGTCGGACCTATGACGATTACAATGCTTCTTTACAATACATTGCAATCTGCCAAAAAGAAGTCAAGTAGACAACCTTTAGTCAAATAATATGAAGACATGGGCTGTTTTTCTAGCGAAAGACAGCCCATTTCACTGATAAGTACAACTATCTTTGTGAAATGGGAAATAGGAATAAACGCTGGTATCTTTACCAGTGTATAGATAAGGAGTTTTCGTATTTTGGCAATGCCTTATTTATCAGTGCAAGCACTTACAAAATATATCAAAAAAAAGTTTGATGCAGATCCTCATTTGCGCAATGTTTATGTTAAAGGTGAACTCTCCAATGTGAAGCATCATATTGGGTCTGGGCATATTTACTTCACCTTGAAAGATGAAAAGTCGCAAGTGAAAGCAGTTATGTTTGCTATGCGCGCTAAAAAATTGAAGTTTAAACCTGAAAATGGCATGAAAGTGTTGATTAAAGGGGATGTAACGGTTTATGAAGGCGGCGGGCAATATCAATTATATGCCGAAGAAATGGAACCGGATGGTATAGGTAGTCTTTACTTAGCATTTGAGCAATTAAAAGAGAAGTTGCAGCAAGAGGGACTATTTTCTGATACCCATAAAAAACAAATCCCAGCCTTTCCACAAAGAATAGCAGTTGTGACAGCTCCGACTGGTGCTGCTATCCGTGATATTTGCACGACGATTAAACAACACTATAAGTTAGTGGATATTGTTATTTTTCCTGCACTTGTTCAGGGGGAAAATGCTGCCAAAAGTATTGCGAAAGCAATTGAACAGGCAAATAATACACCGAATATCGATACATTAATTGTTGGTCGTGGCGGAGGTTCCATAGAGGATTTATGGGCTTTCAATGAAGAGATTGTTGCAAGAGCTATCTTTAATAGTAAGTTGCCGATCATTAGTGGTGTAGGTCATGAGACAGATACGACCATTGCTGATTTTGTAGCAGATGCGAGAGCTGCAACACCGACGGCAGCCGCAAAACTTGCTGTGCCAAGCAGCCAAGAACTTTTGAAATATCTGCTCACAAAAAAAGCTCAACTAATTCAATTGACTCAATCTAAAATTAGAAGCGAACGTAGCCGTTTAGACCGCTTGCAAAAATCCTATCCACTCAGTCTACCTGACAGGCTCTATCGACCGTTTACCGAACAGCTCATGCGTTTAGATGAGAGGCTTCAACAGGGGACAGTACGTTATGTGAAAGATCAAAAACAGCTTATTCAAAGATTGGATCAAACCTTGGCAATACGCACACCGGTAACACAAATTAAGCAAGAAAAGAAAAATGTAATCAATTTAGAAAGTGCTTTGCAAAAAGCAATTGTAGGGCAAATCAATCAAAAAAAAGAAGAGTTTCGTTCTGCAATCAGAACTTTGGAAGCGTTAAATCCACTTTCTATCATGACAAGAGGGTACAGTATTGCATACCAGAAGGGTACTGTTGTCAAATCAGTTGATGACCTTCACACACAAGATCAAATTGAACTACACTTGCATGACGGAAAAGCTTTAGCATCCATTGTATCTGTTACGAAGAAAGGAGACTAAAAATGGCTAATGAAAAACAAACCTTCCAAACTTCAATTAACGAATTAGAAGAGATTGTACAAGTATTAGAAACAGGCGAAGTGCCGCTTGAAGATGCAATTGAACTGTATAAAAAGGGAATGAAACTATCAAAGTTTTGCCACGACCAATTGACAAAGGCAGAAGAACAGCTTGTCTCTATTATGGATGAAAGCGGCAAAGAAAAGCCGTTCGAGCCTACAGGAGAAGAGGGAAATAAACAATGACGTTACAACTCCAATCATTCATGAAAAGTAATATTCCACTCGTTGAAAAACATATGGATGATCTTGTGAAGATTATTACAGCACCGGAAATATTAAAGGAATCAATGCTTTATTCACTGAATGCAGGTGGTAAAAGAGTTCGCCCTTTATTTGTGCTAGCTGTTATGGATCATTTCAATGTAAAAGATGATGCAGCTTATACTGTCGGTGCTGTCATTGAAATGATTCATACCTACTCTTTAATCCATGATGATTTGCCAAGTATGGATAATGATGATTATCGACGCGGCAAATTAACAAATCATAAAGTTTTCGGCGAAGCCTTTGCCACTCTTGCTGGTGATGCGTTAAATACTCTAGCTTTTGGCATACTAGCTAGAATGCAACATGTGGATGCAGAGAAACGTTTAGAACTCATCAACCTATTAAGTATTGCAGCTGGCGCGGAAGGTATGGTCGGCGGTCAAATTCTAGATATTCAGGGTGAAGAAAAGCAGCTGACGTTAGAAGAACTAGAAAAAGTCCATATTAATAAAACAGGTGCTATCCTTCGCTTTAGCATAGAAGCTGGTGCTATACTTGCTAATGCAACAGCAGATGAAAGAAGCATATTGGCAGAATATGCCCATCACATTGGATTATGCTTCCAAATACAAGATGATATTTTAGACGTAGTAGGTACCACAGAGCAGCTTGGTAAGACAGCAGGCAAAGATGTAGCAAGCGACAAAAGCACATACCCTGCATTATTAACACTTGATGGGGCAAACAAGAAATTGCAACAACATTTCCGTTTAGCAATCGAAGCGTTAGATAAATTGCCTTCTGACAGTATTTTACTTAAAGAATTTGCTGAATATATTGTTCATCGTAACAAGTAACAGCTCAAAATTTTGTGCAATTGTTTACTATGCTTTTATTGAGCAATTTTCCATGTATGTTTGGGGAAACTCTCTTAAAGCTGTTTATAACAGTGAAGAAAGGCTGAACGATGCTTTCTCAAATGTAGAGGCTAAGTTGAACCAATTGAGTTCATACTCTATACTGGGTTAGGTCTATTAATGTCATATTAAATGATCCTAAAATTCATGTGGGAAGAAAAAAGACCCCCAATGTGTGAAGTTTTACTTTATCACTGTTATAATGGTGTAAAACAACAATGTGCGATGAATCTATAATGAAAAGGTGTGTGATGGCGATGGATTTAACACAGATATCTAGTCCATCCTTTCTAAAAGAATGTACAACAAAACAACTACAGGACCTTAGTGAAGATATACGTAAGTTTCTAATTGAAAAGTGCGCTCATACTGGAGGTCATATTGGCCCAAATCTTGGGGTTGTTGAATTAACGATAGCTTTGCATCGAGCTTTTAATAGCCCAGAAGATAAATTACTTTTCGATGTCGGCCATCAAGCGTATGTCCACAAAATTTTGACTGGACGCGCTTGTGAATTTGATTCACTTAGACAATATAAGGGATTGTGTGGTTTCCCGAAACGCAGTGAAAGCGAACATGATGTGTGGGAAACAGGGCACAGTTCTACATCCCTTTCAGCAGCAATGGGAATGGCAGCAGCCCGCGATGTCAAAGGCGAACATAACTATATTGTTCCTATTATTGGTGACGGTGCTTTAACAGGCGGTATGGCGTTAGAAGCTTTGAACCATATCGGACATGAACAAAAAAATATGATTGTGATTCTAAATGATAATGAGATGTCTATTGCGCCTAACGTAGGTGCTCTGCATAATGTGTTAGGTCGCCTTCGCACGGCGAGTCAATACAATAAAGCAAAAGATGAATTAGAGGGACTTTTAAAGAAAATCCCTGCTGTTGGCGGTAAGTTAGCTTCAACAGCTGAGCGTGTGAAAGATAGTTTGAAATACTTGCTTGTATCAGGCATTTTCTTTGAAGAATTAGGCTTTACCTATCTCGGACCAATTGATGGTCATAGCTTTGAAAGCCTTGAAGACACGTTACAAAATGCTAAAAAAACGCAAGGGCCTGTCCTTATTCACGTTGTAACAAAAAAAGGAAAAGGCTATACGCCTGCTGAAAACGATACTGTTGGTACTTGGCATGGCACTGGGCCATATAAAATTGAAACAGGAGATTTTATTAAATCTTCAACAACAGCTCCTGCATGGTCAAAATTGGTTGCTGATACAGTCACACGCATTGCGCGTAAGGATCCTCGTGTTGTAACCATCACTCCTGCAATGCCAGTGGGTTCCAAATTAGAGGGATTTGCAAAAGAGTTCCCAAATAGGTTCTTTGATGTAGGGATTGCAGAACAACATGCTACTACGATGGCAGCTGGGATGGCAGCAGAAGGAACGAAACCATTCCTTGCGATTTACTCTACATTCTTACAACGTGCATATGACCAAGTTTTACATGATATTTGCAGACAAAAGTTAAATGTATTTATTGGTATCGACCGCGCAGGCTTGGTGGGAGCAGATGGCGAAACACACCAAGGTGTTTTCGATATTGCCTTTTTACGTCACATGCCGAACATGGTGATTATGATGCCTAAAGATGAAAATGAAGGGCAGCATATGGTAAAAACGGCACTTGATTACGATGCAGGTCCAATTGCACTCCGTTATCCAAGAGGTAATGGTTTAGGAGTACCGTTGGATGAAGAATTGCAACCGATTGACATTGGTACTTGGGAAGTATTACAGGATGGTACTGATGCAGCAATTCTAACGTTCGGAACCACTATTCCAATGGCAAAAGCTGCAGCTGATCTCTTAGCTACTAAAGGTATCAAAACGGAAATTATTAATGCTCGTTTCATTAAGCCTATGGATGAAGATATGCTTCATCGTTTATTTGAAAGCAAAAAGCCTATTCTTACGATAGAAGAAGCCATGCTTGAAGGTGGTTTTGGGAGCGCTGTGTTAGAGTTTGCAAACGACCATGGTTATGATACGGATTTAGTTGACCGCATGGGCATTCCTGATGTATTTGTTGAACACGGGAATGTAGACTTATTGCTACGTGATTTGCATATGACAGAAGAAGACGCTGTAGAAAGCGTGCTTCATCTTATCGATAAAAAATCTAAGAAGCAAGCGGGTTTAGAAACAAAATGACAACGAAAATACCGAAAGAACGAGTAGATGTATTGCTTGTACAACGGGGCCTCTGCGAAACACGTGAAAAAGCCAAACGCTTGATCATGGCAGGCCAAGTTTTTTCTAAAGAAGTGCGTGTAGACAAAGCGGGCGAAAAAATTTCAGTTGATGCAGATCTTCAAATTAAAGGCCAACAATTGCCGTATGTGAGTCGCGGTGGTCTCAAATTAGAAAAGGCTTTAAATATATTTGATGTAGATGTCTCAGGAAAGCTTATGTTGGACATCGGATCTTCTACAGGCGGCTTTACTGATTGTGCGCTGCAAAATGGTGCAAAACACTGTTATGCACTAGATGTAGGCTCAAACCAACTCGCTTGGAAAATACGATCAGATGAACGTGTAACGGTGATGGAAAAAACCAATTTCCGTTATGTCACACCAGTTAACTTCGATTCTGGTTTACCAGACTTTGCAACAATCGACGTTTCATTTATTTCTCTTGAATTAATTTTACCTGTTTTGAAAACATTGTTATTACCAACGGGCGATGTAATTGCACTTGTAAAACCGCAATTTGAAGCAGGGAAAGATAAAGTTGGGAAAAAAGGAATTGTCCGAGAGGCTAAGACACATCTTGAAGTATTAGAAAAAGTGGCTAACTTTGCTGAAAATACTGGTTTCGTATTAAAAGATGCATCCTACTCACCAATTACAGGTGGAGAGGGAAATATTGAATTTTTATTCCATCTATACAATCCTCAGAATGGTGAGGAAGTCCATTCATTTACTGATTTCAACAAGTTAGTAAATGAAGCACATCAACAATTGAAATAACGCGGCCACGACTCACGGCCGTGTTTTTTCTTGTATAACAATAGGAAAAATGTTACCTTATTTAAGATAAGCATAATTATGCACGAGGTGATCACAGTTGAATAAAAGCCAAAGACATATTCGCATACGCGATATGATCGCAAATAATGAGATAGAAACACAAGATGAATTAGTGGATATGCTGAAAGAAGCAGGCTACCATGTGACACAAGCTACCATTTCAAGAGATATTAAAGAACTTCATTTAATAAAAGTGCCATTGCATGATGGGCGTTATAAATATAGTTTACCGGCAGACCAACGCTTTAATCCGATCCAAAAACTGCATAGAGCTTTAGCGGATGCCTTTGTGTCTATAGATGGTACAAGCAATATGCTTGTGATGAAAACATTGCCAGGAAACGCACATGCAATCGGTTCTTTATTGGATCGGTTAGATTGGGAAGGAATTCTTGGAACTATTTGCGGCGATGATACAATTCTTATTATTTGCAGAGCAGATGAAGAAAGAAACCTTATTAAAGATCGCTTGTTGGAAATGTTATAGCTGTAAACGGGGTGTGAAACTTGTTAAAAGAACTGTCAATTAAAAATTTCGCTATTATTGAAGATCTGACGGTCGACTTTCAAGAAGGATTAACGGTCTTGACTGGAGAAACTGGGGCAGGGAAGTCTATTATTATCGATGCCGTGCAACTTCTTGCAGGAGGGCGAGGATCTCAAGAATTTATTCGCCATGGGGCGAAAAAAGCCGAATTAGAAGGACTTTTTACCCTATCTTCATCGATGCATACAGCATATTCTAAATGTGCGGAAGCTGGCATTGATATAGAAGAAGGCTCGGTCATCCTTAGACGAGACTTAAATGATAACGGCAAAAGTGTTTGCCGAGTCAACGGAAAACTTGTCCCACTATCATTACTTAGGGAAATAGGTGCAACATTAATCGACATTCACGGCCAGCACGAAAGCCAAGAATTAATGGACGATAAGCATCACCTTTCGTTGCTTGATCAATTCGCAGGAGATCAAATCACAGATCAAAAAACGCTGTATATTTCGCAATACGAAGAATATCGCCTGTTGAAAAAGGAGCTTGCTGCGATTTCAGTTAATGAGCAACAAGTGGCACAAAAAATTGATCTCTTTCAGTTTCAAATCAAAGAAATTGATGCATGCAAATTTGTGCCTAATGAAGAAGATGAATTAATGGAAGAACGCAGAAGACTGCTAAATTTCAACAAAATATTTGAAGGCGCAAGTACAGCGCACGAAACCATTTTAGGTGAATCAAAAGGGCTTGATTGGATTGGTCAAGCTATGTCCGCATTAGAGGATGTGGCTACTGTTGACGAAAGCTTTAATGAGTATTCAGAAGCTGTATCGAACGCATTTTACAATTTGCAAGAAGCTGCATTTGGAGTGAAAAATATTCTGGATGAGCTTGAATTTGATCCAGAGAGGCTGAATGAAGTAGAGCAACGTTTAGCTCTTATTGGATCAATGAAGCGTAAATATGGGCATACTTTAGAAGAAATTCTAACGTATCGTGAAAAAATAGGCGAGGAATTGGCATCTCTCTTAAACAGAGATGAAAATATCCAAAAAAAAGAACAGCAATTAATGAGATTGCAAAAAACATTGCAAAAAACCGCCGAAAAACTAACAAGTATTCGCAAAATTGTAGGGGAACAGTTGTCTTTTTCCATTATGCAGCAGTTACGTGAATTGTATATGGAAAAAGCCGAATTTAGTGTTCATTTTGAAACATTGGCTCCTGGTCAGTTTGATCAATATGGAGTTGACCGTGTTGTCTTTTATATTGCGACAAATATAGGAGAACCGCCTAAACCATTGACGAAAATCGCGTCTGGCGGGGAACTTTCACGTGTCATGCTAGCGCTTAAAACGATTTTTTCTTCATCTAATGGTATTACTTCCATTATATTTGATGAAGTCGATACTGGCGTTAGCGGACGAGTTGCTCAAGCTATTGCTGAAAAAATTGCAGCGGTTTCAATACATTCACAGGTTTTATGTATTTCTCATTTGCCTCAAGTTGCCGCAATGGCTGATCATCATTATTATATCCAAAAGCAAGAAGATGCACACAGAACATTTACATCTTTGACTGAGATTTTTGATGATGATCGGATTGGTGAAATTAGCAGAATTATGTCTGGCGCAGAAGTAACAGATCTGACTTTCCAACATGCTAAAGAATTGATCGACATTGCAAATGAAAGAAAGAAAACAATGCATGCATAAAATAGCAAAACATCTTACATAAATGTGAGGTGTTTTTTTATACGCCAAATAGGTGCACAAATATTTACCTTTCATAACTATCTCAATTATAGCCATGATAATTAAAAAAGGAGGTGGCATATGAGAAATGCAAAGCGCTCTTTCTTGAGCTTGATCATTTTGCTGGGAATACTGTTATCCATGTCGACAATGGCAAGCGCCGCTAAGAAGGTGATACCAATGGGGGATTCAATCGGTGTGGAATTGCAGCTGGCAAATGTGACGGTTTCAAATGATGTCTTGTTGCAAGAAGGAAGCTGGCTAAAAAGAGGAGATATCGTCAAGAAAGTGAATAAGACTAAAATCAAGAAGCTTGAGAACATCCATCAAATCTTGAAAAGTTCATCAAAAGATGCCATTAAGATGACAGTTGGACGAGATGGGGAAGATCAAACCGTCAAAGTGCGGAAAGAAGAAATGGCATCTGTCATGAATTTTTTGCGCGACGAGACAGATGGGATTGGAACACTCACTTTTTTAGATCCAGAAACAAAACAATATGGAGCGCTTGGCCATCAGATTATTGACCAGATATTGCAGGAACCGCCGAATTTTAATGATGGGTCCATTTTTTATGCGCGAATAGAACATATTAAGAAAAGTATTCCAGGAGAACCAGGTTACAAAATTTCTTCTGTAGAGAATGGAAATGGCGAAATTGGAGATATTGAGCTAAATAGTTCATATGGCATTT
The DNA here is from genome assembly GCF_007988965.1 of Rummeliibacillus stabekisii. GTDB lineage: Bacteria > Bacillota > Bacilli > Bacillales_A > Planococcaceae > Rummeliibacillus > Rummeliibacillus stabekisii. The sequence goes on along the minus strand of NZ_BJVD01000001.1, from coordinate 359,253 downwards.
TTGGAAAATGGCAAAACACTTTACAACCATCATTGCCAAAAGCAATTGAAATTATGCAGCCATCTCAAATTAAAAAAGGCCCGGCCAAAATATTAACAACTATTCAAGGAAAAAAGGTAGAAACCTTCGATATCACGATTACAAAAGTGAACAACAAAAGTTTTCAAATAGAAGTAACGGATCCTGTCTTAAAAGAAAAAACAGGTGGAATTTTGCAAGGGATGAGCGGAAGCCCAATTATTCAAAATGGTCATTTTGCCGGGGCGGTTACTCACATGTATATTGAAAGCCCGGAAAAAGGCGCTGCGTTGCCAATTACTGAAATGCTTAAAAATCAACCTGCATAAAATTTATTTTTAGCTGTCTCTAAGAAAGAGACAGCTTTTTCTTCTTTTTATTTGGTATTCTTTTTACAAAAAATCTGTTACAATAATAGTCAATAAACACCACGAATTAATTTACATAATATTGTCGAAATTGAAATTATTCATATTCCTTCATACTCATTTTTCAAAAAATTGAAGGGCTATCCGTAAAGATGTCGAATTTACCATTTTGTATCAAACGTATGTCTAGATTTATGCAAGAAACAAAAATCAGATTGAATCTTGGGAAAAATGAAGGAGGAGTCCTGTATGAACAAAGTAAAAGTTGCAATTGTGGATGATAATAGTGAGTTGGTGAAAGCTCTGGAGGAGTATCTGTCACAGCAACCAGAAATTGATGTAATCAGCACAGCGACAAATGGCAAACAATGTTTGAAAATGCTAGAAAGCCAAGTGCCGGATGTGCTGTTATTAGATATAATTATGCCGCACCTTGACGGGTTGGCTGTATTGGAAACGATCCATGAAAACCCACAGCTTAATAGTATGCAAGTAATTATGTTGACTGCATTTGGACAAGAAGATGTAATGAAACAAGCAGCAGAGCTTGGTGCATCTTACTTTATGCTAAAGCCTTTTGAATATGATCGTTTAGCGTCTAAAATACTGCAAGTGGGCGGTAAAAAAGTGGAAAAACAAAAAAGGGTTAGTGTCCTGCAAAGCTCCACTCCACAAAAGATGGATCAGCGCCAATTAGATGCAACTATTACGGCAATAATTAAAGAAATAGGCGTTCCAGCCCATATCAAAGGCTATGCATATTTACGAGAAGCCATCCAAATGGTCTATCTCGATGTAGATTTATTAGGTTCCATTACCAAAATTCTTTATCCAGATATTGCAAAGAAATTTGATACGACGCCATCACGGGTAGAGCGTGCAATTCGCCATGCTATCGAAGTTGCATGGAACCGCGGAAACTACGAATCTATTTCCAAAATGTTTGGTTATACAGTCCATCACTTAAAATCTAAGCCAACCAATTCAGAATTTATCGCTATGATCGCTGATAAGATTCGTATTGAAATGGTGGCTGTTTAAAGCGGTTTAAAGCCTTGAAATAGAATAATAGTAAATTGCCATTGTAATTATTTATAAAGCAATAAACTACTATTAAATAATTGTATTATATAGCACATTTCCATTTATTGAGTTTATGTAAAATTCAACAACTGGAGGTGTGCTTTTTTGCTTTCTATAGAAAAAATTTTATAGAAATTTACTTACAGTTGAACTGTTTATGTTGTAATTAGATTTAAAACATTTATCGCAAAAAACTTTAAGAAGTTATCACATATCATTAACACTTGTTATAAATTATATAAAGCAAGAATTAAATATTGATAATTCTACGAAAGAGGTAAATATACAGTTACCGCAATAGAAAAGTCGCTAAATTCTATAAAAAACAATGATCTGATACAACAATTGCTTTAATTTTTTACAAGCCTAAAGAGAAATCAAGATAATTCTATTGAAAATATTTCAGCAATTAAGCTCCTTGAAACCACTAGCTGATCATTAAAATATGCATCACTTAACCACCAGGAGCTACTAGCATTTTTATTCAACAATCCTAATTTATTTTATTAGATATGCTATAGTATTTATTAAATGTAAAAAATAGGAGGAATACTATGAAAAAATACATATTATTTACCGACGTGCTATTTCTATTATTACTAGCTGCATGTGGAAATAACGATGAAGACAGATCTGCTGAATCTGAATCAGTGCAAGTACAAGCCCAAACAGAAACGGAAGAATCAGCACCAACTGAAGAATTGGAAAATGAATCAGATGATGTTGATTTTAAAGAAATAATTAGCGACAGCATCCGTGAAGGCGATAAAATAACTAAATTCAGTAATAAGGGCAATGAAATTAAAGCTACAATTAAATTAGCTGAAGACGACCTTTTAAGTAAAAAAGATTTAGCTGAAACAATATATTCGTCAATTGGTGAATCCTTGTTCGGAGTAGAGGATTGGCGAGTATTAACCATTAATATTGAAGAGGTAGGCGAAGTATCTTTTAATAGGGATCTTCCCAGCAGCTGAAATTACAAAAAGGTTAGGAAATTTATAAAGTGCGGCTTATAAGACTGTCTTTTTTGTTTGATAGAAAAAACGGCTTCATTGCTCAAAAATAAAATAATGATAAAAATAACAGGTACAGTAAGAGGATGATAATTAATTTGCTTTGAAATGTTAGTTAAATAAAAAAAGCGACTGTTCTTATAATGAACAATCGCTCTCTTTTACATTATTTTATCTTTTTTTCTAATAGCTTTATTGCTCTAGTTAGCCAATATAGTGCTATCCAGGGTAAGATAAATTTGGTAGACCATTCGATTAATCTAAAAATGAAAGATATTTGGTATCCTAAAAAGTGTAGAACAGTAAGAAAAACAATAATAATTGCAGCAATAGTAATATAATGTTTATTTGTTGAATTCAAATTTTTTCTTCTAATAAGTACGGTTATTAAAACTATTAGCCAAATGATAAAAAGATGAACTAACATGTAACTCCAATGAATTCCGCCCAACATCATTACTTCTCCTTTCATTAATTAATTTTCTTGAAATTGTACTTTAAATTAATATATTGAATGAATTATTAAAATAAATGGGGTAAAAAACCACTTATCATTAAATGCTATTTGTAATATAAAGTACAGTTTTAGAAATTTCTTTTGCTTTTTTCTTTTGTTAAGTTTCTTGTTATGAATTTTTATGGGCCAGTCCATTCAAGAAATAGAGCTCCTTCAAAATAGATATGTAGATAGTATAATGCACGATTAGCTTTATTTAGTGAATTTTTTACCTGTAATGTACTCTGTAGTGGAGATTATGTTGCAAAGTGAACAAAGATATTTGAGGAAGTGGTGATTTTTAAGGGGAGTTCCAGAGCTATTTAATTATTGATTAATGAATCTTTAAATCCATCAATGTATATTATAAATGTAATCTATTTATCTTCATCCTTTTTTGTATTTGGGGAATTAATAAACTATTTTATGAAGAAATATCGAATGGAAGATATACAGTTGAGAAAAAAGATATTTCTAAAGAAGATAATAGTTATTATTTAAAATTAAATCAATATAAATTAAAATTACCTAACAAATACTATAATAAAATTGAAAATAGTCCGGCAGATTATAATATCTCTTATAGCTATAATTCATTGTTTAAAAAAGAAGAAATTTCATACATTAAAAAGTACGGAGCCAGTTATAGGGGGAATTAAAAGTGCTAGAATTTTAATCTTCAATTACTATTTATCATTAGAACAGTAAATGGATATTTTTGTACATTAGGAAATAAGTGCTATAATTAAAGAATGATGGGAGGTTTTTAAGTTGGTTCTTTTTGAAAATGATTGGATTATGCTTATGGAAAAAGAAGCGATTGTCTATGTATTAGTTAAAAAAGAAGGTTATTCTTTAAAAGAGTTTGAGCCTGTATTAAAAAAATTCAAAAGAATTAAATTAAATGGTTTTCAAGCATTGCGAAGTGTCTTTTTAAATTGTTCAAAAGAAGAACAAGAAATTGGCTATTGGCTGCCGCCCATTGAAATCGTTATAGCACGTGACGGTATGGCAGCTACTATGTATATTAATGATCATCCTGCATCTCTATTTCAGGATGAGTTGATTATGAATAAACAAATTAAAGAAGCAGCAGAAAATGCGGGTGTCCAATATGGTTATATAACCCTTTCGCTTGAAACTGTTCTATTAGGAAAACCAACAGTCATAGCAAAAGGCCAACCTCCCCAAAAGGGTGAAGATGCGAAGATTACATATAAAAGCTTTCCAAAAAAGAAACCCCAAATCCTTGATAATGGCCGTGCAAACCATTATGATATCAACTTTATTCAGGAAGTGAAAAAAGATGAATGGTTAGGAGAAAAAATTCCTGCGAAGAAAGGAATTCCGGGGAAAAGTGTTTTAGGCCAACGAATAGAGGCAATGGATGGTAAAGATTTTACGTTGGTTTATGATGAAAAATCTATTTATGAAAAAGAGTCGAGTGGTATAGTGACCATCCACGCTTCTTTCGATGGTGTCATCGAGCATCCTTATCCTCCATTATCTGTTCAAAAGCACCTTCAAATACCGAGTGATGTGGGAGTCGAAACGGGCAATCTGGAGTTCACAGGCTCGATTACTATTCGAGGAACTATTCTACCTGGATTTACAGTCAAGGCGACAGGTGACATACTGATTGAGAGCAAAGAAGGTGTAACTGGAGCTGAACTTATACAATCTACTCACGGAGATGTCTATGTTTGTGGAGGTATATATGGTAACAAAATTACGAAAGTGATGGCGGGTCAAAATATTTATGTACAGTATACCAATGACTGCTATTTAGCTGCGAAAGAAACCATTTTTATAAGTACATATGCCATCAGTACAGATATGAAGGCACAAAATATCAGAGTCGATGAAAATAAGGGTAAACTTATAGGTGGAAGTATTTGTGCAAAAAATTCGATTCATGCAGCATGGGTTGGCAATCAGCTTGGTCGTAAAACAGACCTGATTATTTCACTCCCGGATCGCAAAGATAGCTTAAAAAAGATTAAAGAAAAAAGTGATGAAATAGAGAATCTGGAGCATGAACTGAAAGATTTAAGAGGAAAGCTAGCTCAATTGCAAAAGTTCTTGCATAAAATGATGCCAGTTCAGCGCCAAACGTACGATAAGATTGCTAGTAATATAAAAGAAAAGGAGTCTCAAATTGAGATACTTGAATATGAAATAGATGAGATTTTGCATCTACTGAAGAGTAGTGGTAATGAAAAAATTTCCATTACCAAAGCTGCATATCCAGAGACAACTCTCCAAATAGGTTCTGAAAGATCAACTATTCAACAAATGACGAAAGGAGAATTTAAATTGGAAAGTGGTGTTTTAAATGTCTAGACCGCTCGTTTTTGCGCATAGAGGCGCTTCTGCTCGAGGTATTGAGAATACGCTAGATGCTTTTGAATTAGCGTTAGTATCAGGGGCAGATGGTATAGAATTAGATATTCAAGCGACGAAAGATCATATTCCAGTTGTGATTCATGATCATAATTTAAGGCGTCTTACAGGGAAAAATGAGCTGATTTCGAATTTGTATTACCAACAGGTTAAACTATTACATGTTGGAAAATTTTTCTTTAGAAGGTTTAGCGGAGCTAAAATTAGCACGTTTGATGAGTTTCTAGGTTGGCACAAAGTCCATTCTGTACCCCTTAATGTGGAATTAAAAGAGTCACTGCTTCAAGATGAAAGCGCTCTAAGAGAGACTGTGGCGAAATGTAGTGAAATACCAAATTTACATATTTCATCGTTTCATCCTGAATTGCTAGAAAAGGCAAAAGAAATAGCGCCAAGAATAGAGACCGCCTTAATTACAACAAAGAAATTGAACTGGGCAGAGTTAGACAAATTGCCATACGTAGATGTAATTCATGCGAATAAATCGCGTTATTATAAAAATAGGTATCTTGATGCACTTACTGCTCAAGGAAGAAAATGCCGCTTTTATAACATTACAGGTGATGAACAATTTCTGAAAGAACCGCATGATGCGGTTATCGGATGGATTACTGACTATCCAGAGAAAGTGCGGAAAATGCAGGAGACTAAATAAATCAATGTAAAGCTCAGATAATTATACAAAAAGCACCGAAGAGAACACTACGTTCTTGTCGGTGCTTTTTGCACAATGTTATTTTTTCTTTGTATATTTTTGCGCAACTCGTCCATTTCTGCGATCACGGTTTAATAAAAAGCCGGCAAAAAATCCAAAGCCGATTAAAAACAATACAATCCCTATTACAAATTGTAGCCAAAGATATGGAATCGGATCGAATAACTTGGCGAAAAATGTATCTCGCATTAATTTGATGCCCGCTGCTGCCATAATAGCGGGTATGGCTAGAATGACAAAAGCAATAAAACGCCCCATTTTTGGTTCAACTCCTCTAATATAATCCATTTTTACTTGTATCCTGCACATTGTCAAGATAGGAAACTTCCGATAAGATGATAGCTAACCATATGAAAGAATTTTCATACATATTTGGAAGGAGTGAATAAGAATGCATAGGATTATGATTGTAGGTGCAGGAAAAGGAGGTACAGCCATTCTGCAATTACTCGCACATTCGTCAGACTGGCAAACAGTGGCTGTTATCGATAAAAATGATAATGCTAAAGGCATAAAAGAAGCTAAAAAGTCAGGAATTGCTACAGCAAATGACTGGCGTGATTTTAAGAATGCTTCTATCGATATGGCGATTGATGTAACTGGTAATCCGAAGGTATATGACGAATTGGTCGAGGAGTTACCCCATAATACGACTGTGATACCGGGTAGCGTGATTGAGATTATTATCAAACTTTTGCAGGAGAAAGATTATTATATTCAAAAAATCCAAGCATTTTCTAGAAGACAGCAAATTATCTTTAACTCTATAGATGAAGGCATGATGAGCGTTAATCAAAAAGGAGAAATTATTTTTTATAATCAAAGTGCTATGCGACTTACTAATACACCAATAGAAAAAGCAGTTGGCAAGCATTATAAAGACGTTATGAATGCTCTTGAACTTGAGCAAGTGATTGAAACAGGTCAAGCAGAGACAAATCAAGAATTAATTCTTCCATCCGGAAAAAAGGTCGTGCTTTCCAAAATTCCAATGGTAGATGAAAAGTCAGAACAAATTGGTGTACTTGCAATATTTAAAGATATTTCTGAAGTTGTTGCCTTAGCGGAAGAGATTACTGATCTGAAAGAAGTAAAAAAGATGCTAGAAGCTATTATACAATCGAGCGACGACGCGATCTCTGTAGTGGATGAGAAGGGAAGAGGTATTGTAGTCAATCCGGCTTATACAAGGATTACAGGCTTGTCACCTGAAGAGATTATCGGTAAGCCTGCAACTACCGATATTTCAGAAGGTGAGAGTATGCATTTAAAAGTGCTTGAAACCAAAAAGCCGATACGAGGAGTTAATTTGCGCTTAGGACCTTCCAAAAGAGAAGTTATCGTCAATGTGGCGCCAATTCTAGTTGAAGATGAGCTTAAAGGCAGCGTAGGGGTCATCCATGATGTAACAGAGATGCGCAACTTATCTAAGGAATTGAGCCAAGCGAAAACAATTATACGAACACTAGAATCAAAGTATGTTTTCGATGATATAATCGGCGATTCAGAAGAAATGAAGCTTGCGATTGAACAAGCTAAGCTCGCTGCAAAAACGCCGGTGACGGTCTTTCTAAGGGGCGAATCAGGTACAGGGAAAGAATTATTTGCCCATGCAATACATAGTGAAAGTAATCGCCACTATGAGAAGTTTATTAGAGTCAATTGTGCGGCAATTGCTGAAAATTTATTGGAAAGCGAATTGTTTGGCTATGAAGAAGGTGCCTTTACTGGAGCTAAAAAAGGCGGCAAGCGTGGGCTTTTTGAAGAGGCGAACGGAGGTAGTATCTTTTTAGATGAAATTGGCGAGCTGTCGCTTAGCACCCAGGCCAAACTTTTACGTGTTTTACAAGAACACGAGATTGTTAGAGTGGGCGCTACAAAACCCATTCCTATAGATGTCCGTATCATTGCAGCCACAAATGTCAATATGGAAAAAGCGCTTCATGACCATACGTTTCGAGAGGATCTCTACTACAGGCTTAATCGCATGCCAATTTATATCCCACCACTTCGAAACAGACTTGAAGATATCCCACAGCTCGTAGATCGTCTGCTTCAAAAACTCAACCGTGAGTATGGTCGAAATGTAACAAAGGTGACTAGAGGAGTAATTCAAAAGTTAAGAAACTATCAATGGCCTGGTAATGTAAGAGAATTAGAGAATGTGATTGGGCGGGCGATGATCTTTATGCCTGCTGCTGAAACAGAATTACAGGAGAATTATGTGCAAATTTCGACGCAAAAAACCTCAACTGTAGAGGGCAAAGTAGAAGAAGAAATATATAACGGAACATTGGATGAAGCAATGGCCCAATATGAAAAAAGAATTATTGAAACCGCTCTCAAGGACAATAGATATAATAAAACACAGACTGCTAAAGCGTTGCAAATTTCGATTAGAAGCTTGTATTATAAATTAGAAAAATATGAACTTGCATAAAATGGCGTGCAAATAACTGCACAGATCTGCATGGCTATGCATTGAAAAAAACGTCGAAATTGTTTAAACTTTTATTTTATAAGGCAAAAAGTTTTGGCACGCTTCTTGCATTATATATTATTGACTGGATACAACCAGATTTTTTATAACTTCGAAGGAGGAATTATTAAGATGGAAATTTTCAAATATATGGGAAAATATGATTATGAACAAGTGGTTATTTGCCAAGATAAAACTTCAGGGTTGAAAGCGATTATCGCTATTCACGACACTACACTAGGACCTGCGCTTGGTGGTACTCGCATGTGGACATATGAATCTGAAGAAGCAGCTATTGAAGATGCACTTCGTTTAGCGCGCGGCATGACATATAAAAATGCAGCAGCTGGGCTTAACCTTGGCGGTGGTAAAACTGTAATCATGGGAGATCCATTTAAAGACAAAAATGAAGAAATGTTCCGCGCATTAGGCCGTTTCATCCAAGGCTTAAACGGACGCTACATTACTGCAGAAGATGTGGGTACAACAGTTGCTGATATGGACTTAATCCATGAAGAAACAAATTATGTGACAGGAATTTCACCTGCATTCGGTTCATCAGGCAACCCTTCTCCTGTAACAGCATACGGTGTTTATGTAGGTATGAAAGCAGCAGCTAAAGCGGCATTTGGAACAGATAGCTTAGAAGGAAAACGCATTTCTGTTCAAGGTCTTGGAAATGTTGCTTATTCACTATGCAAGCATCTTCACGAAGAAGGCGCAAAACTTATCGTAACCGATATTAATGAAAACGCTGTCAAACGTGTAGTTGATGAATTTGGTGCAGTTGCTGTTAGCCCTGAAGAAATTTATGCACAAGACGTGGATATCTTTGCTCCATGTGCATTAGGAGCAATCATCAATGATGAAACAATCCCGCAATTAAAAGCAAAAGTAATTGCAGGATCTGCAAACAACCAATTGAAAGACTCAAAACATGGTGAGATCATTCACGAAAAAGGCATTATCTATGCTCCAGACTACGTAATCAACTCAGGTGGTGTTATCAATGTAGCTGATGAATTATACGGTTACAATTATGATCGCGCTATGAAAAAAGTTGAAGGTATTTATGATAGCATTACAAAAATTGTTGAAATTTCAGAACGTGATAATATTCCAACATACTTAGCTGCAAATCGTATGGCAGAGGATAGAATTGAAAGAATGGCTAAATCAAGAGGCACATTCTTGAAAAACGAAAAAAATATCTTATCACAACGCGGATAAGAATCAAGAGATGACAATCTAGCATTTTATGATATAATTTAGTACCAGGTAATAAAATTGAATAGCTGCCGTGAAAAACGGTAGCTATTCAATTCTTTTAATATTAAAAGATATTAGTATAAAATAGGGAGTGTGTTCTTATGGCTAAGAATTATGACCTTGTCATAGTAGGTGGAGGCACTGGAGGTTATGTTGCCGCGATTCGCGCCGCGCAATTGGGTCTATCGACTGCCATTGTGGAACAAGGGAAACTAGGGGGAACTTGTTTACATAAAGGTTGTATACCAAGTAAAGCTTTGCTACGAAGCGCAGAAGTATACCGGACAACAAAAGAGCATGCAGAGAATTTTGGTGTAGATGTAAAAGAAGTCACATTCAATTTTGAGCAGGCTCAAAAAAGAAAAAATAGTATCATAGATAAACTTCATGCAGGAATCCAAGCATTGATGAAAAAAGGAAAAATTGATGTATACGAAGGCTATGGCAGAATATTAGGCCCTTCGATTTTTTCGCCAATGCCTGGCACAATCTCTGTCGAATTTAAAGACGGTCGAGAAAATGCAATGTTAATCCCACAAAACGTAATTATCGCCACAGGTTCTAGACCACGGACGCTTCCGGGACTAACACCTGATGGTAAAAATATTGTAACATCAGATGATTTAATGTCACTTGAAACCTTACCTCAATCAATTGTCATCGTTGGTGGCGGAGTTATAGGGATTGAATGGGCATCTATGTTACATGATTTTGGAGTGGAAGTTACGGTTGTTGAATATTCAGATTCGATATTGCCAACAGAAGATCATGACATCCAAAAAGCAATGGCAACATCACTGAAAAAACGTGGCATTCAGATAGTTACAAATGCAAAAACGCTACCTGATACGTATAAAGAAACAGGCGATGGTTTTGAGATTACAGCTGAAGTAGATGGCAAAACTCAAATCTTTGCAGCTGAAAAACTTCTATTGTCTGTCGGAAGACAAGCAAACATTGAAAACATCGGCCTTGAAAATACAGATATCCAAGTAGAACGAGGTTTCATCCAAGTCAATGAGCATTACCAAACGAAGGAATCACATATATATGCTATTGGTGATGTAATCGGCGGCTTACAATTAGCTCATGTTGCTTCACACGAAGGTATTCATGCTGTAGACCATATTGCTCGTAAAGAAACATGGCCGATGGAAGCCCATAAAATTGCACGCTGTATATATGGAAGCCCGGAAATTTCAAGTATCGGCTATACAGAGAAACAAGCGAAAGAACTTGGAATTGATGTAAAAGTGGGTAAATTCCCATTTGCAGCAATTGGCAAAGCGCTTGTTTTTGGTGAGACTGAAGGCTTTGTTAAAATGATTGCAGACAAAAAGACAAACGATCTAGTCGGTGTGCATATTATGGGCGCGCATGCAACGGAATTGATTGCCGAAGCAAGCCTTGCAATGTTAGTTGATGCAACACCTTTTGAAATTTCTGCGCATATTCATCCGCATCCATCCTTATCTGAGGCAATTGGTGAAGCGGCCCTTGCTGTTGATGGAATGGCAATTCATTTCTAAGGAGAGATCATAATGACTGAAAATAAACATACTGCTTTAGGTTTATCTGATGAAGTAGTACTTGATATGTATAGAACAATGCTGCTTGCCCGACGTATCGATGAAAGAATGTGGCTATTAAACCGTGCAGGTAAAATCCCATTCGTTATATCTTGCCAAGGACAAGAGGCAGCTCAAATCGGCGCAGCATTTGCTTTAAATAATGAAAAAGATTACGTCGCACCGTATTACCGGGATATGGGAGTTGTGTTACATTTCGGCATGACAGCAAAAGAGTTAATGCTTTCTGCATTTGCGAAAGCGGAAGATCCTAACTCTGGCGGCCGCCAAATGCCTGGTCACTTTGGCCAAAAGAAAAACCGCATTATTACAGGTTCTTCACCTGTAACGACACAAGTTCCACATGCGGTAGGTGTGGCACTTGCGGGGAAAATGCAAAAAGAAGATTTTGTCACATTTGTTAGTCTTGGAGAAGGATCTTCAAACCAAGGTGATTTCCATGAAGGGGCTAACTTTGCTGGTGTTCACAAGCTTCCTGTTATTATTATGGTAGAAAATAACCGCTATGCTATTTCAGTGCCGCTTAGCAAGCAAGTTGCGTGTGAAAATGTCTCAGATCGTGCTATTGGCTACGGTATGCCTGGCGTAACAGTAGATGGCAACGATCCACTTGAAGTGTATAAAGTGATGAAAGAAGCAGCAGATCGTGCAAGAAACGGTGAGGGACCAAGCTTAATTGAGACGATCTGCTATCGTTTAACTGCACACTCATCTGATGATGACCATCGTCAATACAGAACAGAAGAAGATTTGGCAGAAGGCCGTGCGAATGATCCGATTGTTCGCTTTGCAGCATATTTAAAAGATTTAGGCGTTCTAACTTCAGAAATAGAAGAAAAGATGCAAGAAGAAATCATGGCTGAGGTTGACGAAGCGACAGATTATGCGGAAAACGCTCCATATGCGGAGCCGGAACATGCATTGCAATACGTCTACGGAAACCATGAGGAGGTGTAGCAGATGGCGAATTTATCATATATTGATGCCATTACATTAGCGATGAAAGAAGAAATGGAAAGAGACGATCGTGTCTTTATTCTTGGAGAAGATGTCGGTTTAAAGGGCGGCGTGTTTAAAGCAACGCAAGGCCTTTACGATGAGTTCGGTGAAGAACGTGTGATTGACGCACCTCTTGCCGAATCAGCAATTGTCGGAGTTGGTATTGGTGCAGCGATGTATGGTTTAAGACCTATTGCCGAAATGCAATTTGCGGATTTTATCATGCCTGCAGTCAATCAAATTATTTCGGAAGCGTCTAGAATCCGTTACCGCTCAAATAATGACTGGAATTGTCCAATGGTTATTCGTGCTCCATTTGGTGGAGGAGTCCATGGCGCGCTTTACCATTCACAATCAGTAGAAGCAGTATTTGCTAATCAACCCGGTTTAAAAATCGTCATTCCATCAACTCCATATGATGCGAAAGGATTGTTAAAAGCAGCGATTCGCGATGACGATCCTGTCCTTTTCTTTGAACACAAAAGAGCGTACCGCCTGATTAAAGGCGAAGTGCCAGAAGAGGACTATACAATTGAAATCGGCAAAGCTGATGTGAAACGAGAAGGCGAAGATTTGACTGTCATTACGTATGGCCTTGGGGTACATTTTGCATTGCAAGCAGCTGAACGTTTGGAAAAAGACGGCATCTCTGTCCATGTATTGGATTTACGTACGATCTACCCATTAGACAAAGAGGCTATTATTGAAGCTGCAAAGAAAACGGGTAAGGTATTGCTTGTAACAGAAGATAATAAAGAAGGTAGCGTCATGAGCGAAGTCTCTGCGATTATTGCGGAACATGCGCTATTCGATTTGGATGCGCCAATCAAACGCTTAGCAGGTCCTGATGTACCGGCTATGCCTTACGCGCCAACAATGGAAAAATTCTTTATGATTAATCCAGATAAAGTAGAAGTAGCAATGCGTGAATTAGCTGCATTTTAAGCAAAGGGGGTTTTAAAATGGCAATTGAACAAATTACAATGCCACAACTAGGAGAAAGTGTAACGGAAGGCACAATCGAAAAATGGTTAGTTAAACCGGGCGACGAAGTGAAAAAGTACGATACATTAGCGGAAGTGCAGACAGATAAAGTAACAGCTGAACTCCCATCATCCTTTGCGGGCAAAATCATTGAATTAATCGCAAACGAAGGTGACACCATTGCGGTGGGCGAAGTTGTTTGTAAGGTTGAAATTGAGGGCGGAGCTGCAGAAGTAAAAACAGAGGCTTCCGCTCCTGCAGAAACAAAGAATGAAGAATCAGCAAGCGATCAAAGTATGAAAAAAAGGTATTCTCCTGCAGTCGTTCGTATGGCATCAGAGCATGGCATCGACTTGAATATGGTTGAAGGCAGTGGAACTTCTGGGCGGATTACAAGAAAAGATATTCAAAAGATTATTGATTCCGGACAAATGCCAGCTACTAAACCAAATCCAGAAGTAGAAGCAAAACCAGTTGCTACTCCAGAGCAGCCTACAATTCAGGCTGAACCAGCACCTGTTAAAGAAGAAAAAACGTATGAGCCAACTGCTACAGGCGATATTGAAATTCCTGTTTCAGGCGTCCGTCGTGCCATAGCTAAAAATATGGTGAATAGTACACAGGAAATTCCGCATGCGTGGCTAATGATGGAAGCTGATGTCACTAATTTGGTGAATTACCGTGATTCAATTAAAGGTGACTTTAAAAAACGTGAAGGATATAACATCACATACTTTGCTTTCTTTGTAAAAGCAGTTTCACAAGCTTTAAAAGAATTCCCTATGATGAATTCACAGTGGCAAGGCGATAAAATTATCCAGAAGAAGGATATCAATCTATCCATCGCTGTCGCAACTGAGGATGCCCTATTTGTGCCTGTTATCAAAAATGCAGATGACAAATCAGTTAAAGGCATTGCCAAGGAAATTCATGAGTTAGCATCGAAAGTGCGTGCTGGCAAGCTGAAATCAGATGATATGAAGGGCGGTACTTTCACCGTTAATAATACCGGAGCATTCGGCTCTGTCCAATCAATGGGCATCATTAATCATCCTCAAGCGGCGATTCTACAAATTGAATCCATTGTGAAACGTCCGGTGATTATGGAAGGCGGCATGTTTGCAGCACGAGATATGGTTAATTTATGCTTATCGATTGACCATCGTATTCTTGATGGTTTAGTGAGTGGCAAATTCCTTTCACGTGTCAAAGAATTGCTTGAGGGCTATTCAAAAGATACAATGTCCATTTATTAAGATAGATACTGGAGAATGATATTGAGAGCCTCATTTCTTCTTCCAACAAAATCTTTTTAAATGACAAAGTGGAATAAATAAAAAAGAAGTCTGGTAACCTAGTTGAAATGGTTTTCAGACTTCTTTTACTTTTAAGCTATGTACATATTGTGTAAAATAGTAGTAAGAATGACAAAGGGGGGAAGCATCTACGCGTGCGTATGACAAATATGAAAGAAGTAAATTTCCCGAAACCATCTTATGAGGAATGGAAAGAAGCCTCGATAATAGCATTAAAAGGGAAGCCATTTGAGTCGCTTTTCACTAAAACTATTGAAGGTATTACAATTGAACCGCTTTATACCATGGAAGACTTATTGAATACATTAGATGGAAAATTAGATGCACAAGCTAACACAGTCCGAGAGATGAGGAGTGAAGGTGCTTTTGCGATTGCCCAATCCACCTACGCTGATTGTATTGATGAATACATCTCTGAATTAAAGAATTCTGTATTATTCGGTAATCAATATTTAATGATTGACCAAGTGAGCTTTGAGTGGAGTGAAGAGGCTCTGAAAAAACTCGCAGGATTGCTGAATGACCATCCATTTTTTATACGGACTGCAGATCCAGAAATCCTAAATGTTTTTAACTTTATAGAAAATAAAGAAGCCAAAGGTTTTGTATTATCTAATGAGCACTGTCAAATCAACGGTTTTCAGAATGTTCGAAAGGTAAGCGCTAACATAATTGATGCTCATTACAAAGGGGCAAACGCTGTACAAGAATTAGCCATAGCTCTTGCAATAGCGAGTGAACAAATGGAAAAAGAAACAGATTTTAATCAGCTTGAAAATCAATTTTTCGCTGCCTTTTCAATTGATACACAATTTTTTATGGAGATAGCAAAACTTCGAGCTTTTCGAATACTTTGGAAAGCATTCGCTAAAGCTTACGGTATTGAAAATCCAAAACCTGTAAAGATTTATGCAGAAACATCTCTTAGAAGATTCTCAAAATTAGATCCTTACGTAAACTTGCTACGGGCAGGGAATGAAGCATTTGCTGCAGCTATAGGCGGAGCTGATCTTTTAACAGTACACCCTCATAATATTATAACAAAGCCATCAAGCCAATCAGTTCGGATTGCACGAAATGTGGGCTTGGTAATACGCGAAGAATCGCATGTTACCAAGATAGAGGACCCTTCTGGTGGTGCTTATTATATCGAATCGTTAACGCACGATTTAGCTAAAGAAGCTTGGGGAAAGTTTGTTGAAATTGAAGCAATGGGCGGCTATACACAATATGTAGAAAGTGGCCGAATAGAAAAAGAGCTTGAAGAAACAATGACTAAACGTCTTCTTGAAGTGGAAACAAGGAAAACCATACTTGTTGGCACAAACGATTTTGCTGATGCTAATGAAGAGGCTTCAGTTGAAACATTTTACAAAGTCAAACGTCTTTCAGAACCATTCGAAGGTTTAAGACGAACAATGAAAGATGCAAAAGTCAAAGCAGCAATTTTGCCATTTGGCGATTTGAAAAAGATTAAGCCGCGTATAGATTTCGCTACAGGGGTCTTAGCTACTGCAGGTATGCTTTCTAACGTAATAGAGCCTACAACAGATATAGAAAAAGCTAAGGAGTGGTTAAAAAATAGCAAAGAGGATTATGTCATTTTCTGTGCAACAGATGAGGATACTCTGACTGCAATCCCTGTTTTGTTGGAAGAAAAACCAGCCTCTATTATATTGGATGTGGCGGGGAAATTCGATACCGATTGGCAAGCAAAAGGTTTAAACGGATATTTATACAAAGGCCAAAATATGATTCAAAAGTTGAATAATATTGCTGAAACATTGAAGGAGGTTCAACGATGAAACCTAATTTTTCAACTGTTCACATAGAAGAAGTTTTGCGTGATGAACTTCCATCAAAAAAACAATCTACATTTATGACTAATGAAAATATTGAAGTTAAAACCAGCTATTCGTTCAATGATATTAAAACCGCAGTTCATCTTCATGATGTAGCAGGAATCGCGCCTAATACAAGAGGACCTTATCCAACTATGTATATTGGCCGTCCATGGACGATTCGGCAATATGCTGGTTTTTCAACTGCAGAGGAATCGAATGCTTTCTATCGCCGAAACTTAGCAATGGGCCAAAAAGGCCTTTCCGTTGCATTTGACCTTGCAACACACCGAGGCTATGATTCTGACCACCCTCGTGTGACGGGGGATGTAGGTAAAGCAGGAGTTGCCATTGATTCTGTTGAAGATATGAAAATTCTATTTGATGGAATCCCGCTTGATCAGATGTCTGTCTCCATGACAATGAATGGTGCAGTGCTACCGGTGCTTGCTTTTTATATAGTAGCTGCTGAAGAACAAGGCATCACTCCAGATAAGCTTGCAGGCACAATCCAAAATGATATTTTAAAAGAGTATATGGTGCGTAATACATATATTTATCCGCCTGAAATGTCGATGAAAATCATCGCTGATATTTTTGAATATACTTCTAAATTCATGCCGAAATTCAATTCTATTTCTATTTCCGGCTATCATATTCAAGAAGCGGGAGCTACAAACGATATCGAGCTAGCTTATACTTTAGCGGATGGGCTAGAATATGTGCGTACAGGACTGAAGGCAGGCATCGACATTGATAATTTTGCACCTAGATTGTCTTTCTTCTGGGCGATTGGCATGAATTATTATATGGAAATAGCCAAAATGCGTGCAGCTCGTCGCATTTGGGCTCAAATGATGTCTTCATTCAACCCTAAAAATCCTAAGACCCTTGCTCTTCGCACACATTCACAAACATCTGGCTGGTCTTTAACAGAACAAGACCCGTTTAATAATGTGACACGGACTTTGATTGAAGCCAATGCAGCAACGATGGGGCATACACAGTCACTGCATACAAATGCTTTAGATGAAGCCATCGCACTTCCGACAGATTTTTCTGCTCGGATTGCAAGAAATACACAGCTTTTTCTGCAAAATGAAACACAAATGACCAAAACAATTGATCCGTGGGGCGGTTCTTATTATGTTGAGAAGTTGACTGACGAATTAACAAAGTCTGCATGGACGTTGATTGAGGAAATTGAAGAGCTAGGTGGTATGGCAAAAGCAATTGAAACCGGGCTACCTAAAATGAGAGTTGAGGAAGCATCCGCAAAGCGGCAAGCTAAAATTGATTCTAAAACAGAAACAATCATAGGCGTCAATAAATATCGTTTAGATAAAGAGGATCCTATAGAAATTTTAGATATCGATAATACGATGGTACGTCAATCGCAAATTGATCGAATTCAATTAATGAAAGAAAAACGAGATGAAAATAAAGTACGCTATGAATTAGATCGCTTAACTCATGCTGCAGAAACAGGGGAGGAAAACTTACTTACAGTAGCTGTAGATGCAGCAAGGGCAAGAGCCACGCTTGGGGAAATTTCGGATGCAATTGAGTCAGTTGCAGGACGACATAAAGCAGTCATCCGCTCTATTAGCGGTGTCTATGCTTCCAACTATTCTGATAAGGAAGCTATCGAAGAGATCAAACAAATGACTGAGGAATTCTTAGAAAATGAGGGAAGACGCCCAAGGATTTTAGTCGCTAAAATGGGCCAAGACGGCCATGATCGCGGAGCTAAAGTTGTTGCTACTGGGTATGCAGACTTTGGTTTTGATGTGGATATATCACCGTTATTTATGACGCCAGAAGAAACCGCACAAATGGCGGCAGAAAATGACGTTCATGTTGTTGGCGTTTCGTCTCTAGCAGCTGGTCATAAAACATTAGTGCCCGCTCTCATTAATGAATTGAAAAAACTAGGCAGAGAAGACATTATCGTGATTGTCGGTGGTGTTATACCTGCTCAAGATTACGAATTTTTATATCAGAGCGGTGCCCAAGCGATCTTTGGACCTGGTACAGTATTGCCTATTGCATCTCAAAAAATGATTGAACTTATCTATAAGAATTTAGGGTACGAGGAAGTAAATGACTGATAAAAAATCAGCATTATTTGTCCAGCCAGGGGTTCAATCGATACATGACGGGATGCAGGAAACCAAACGAAAGAAGTTTGTTAAAAAGACGAAAGTCAAACAGAATCTAGACGAACTAGCTGAAAATATAAGGGAAGGCTCGCGTCTGCATTTGGCAAAAGCCATTACCCTTCTTGAAAGTGCTCATCCAGAAGATCAATCGGATGCGCAGGACTTACTTAAAAAGATGCTTCCCTATACAGGTGCTTCCATTAGAATTGGTATAACTGGTGTTCCAGGAGCGGGGAAAAGCACCTTCATTGAAGCTTTCGGCAAAATGCTCTGTGAAAAAGGACATAGAGTTGCTGTACTCGCTATTGACCCAAGCTCCACAGTCAATGGAGGCAGCATTCTCGGAGATAAGACAAGGATGGAGCAGCTCTCACGTGAGCCCAATGCATTTATCCGTCCGTCTCCTTCAGCGGGGACTTTAGGCGGTGTGCATAAAAAAACAAGAGAAACCATGCTATTATGTGAAGCAGCAGGCTACGATATTGTACTAATCGAAACGATGGGAGTCGGCCAGAGCGAAACAATTGTAAGAGGTATGGTAGATTTCTTTTTACTTCTTGTCCTGACAGGAGCAGGAGATGAACTACAGGGAATGAAAAAAGGCATCATGGAATTAGCAGATACAATTATTGTGCATAAAGCTGATGGGAATAATCTTCGTCCAGCGCAAAGAACCATGTCAGAGTACAAACGAATACAGCATTTTTTACAGCCTGCCACACCTGGGTGGGATACAAGGACACACCTTGTATCCTCTCTTGAAAACAAAGGATTATCAAGAATACAAGAAACGATTGAAGAATTTCGGGAAACCTGTATGAAAACGGGTTTTTGGTCAAGCCGTCGTACCAAACAGACAACTGAATGGTTCCAGGCTATGATTCGAGATCGTTTGATCGACACTTTTTATGCAAATAATGATACAAAACAACGAGTTTCTCAATTTGAAAAACAAATATCTGAAGGACAGATAACTGTATCTCAGGCAGTTGATTTACTATTTTCTGACGAAAAGACTGAGTGAATTTAGCTCGGTTTTTTCGTGCTTCTCGTATGAAAAAAGCTGTTAACGCTTAATCGTAGTTCTCATTCTGTAAATTGAATATAACAATCCAATAAAATCTACATTAAAGTAGGAAACATCTAAAAGAGATATCTACTAAATAAAATATTTTAAATATTAAAAAAATAGTATTGACTGGGGGAAATAAAATATGTTCGCAGCGAAAACAGTAGTTATTACAGGAGCGGCAAAAGGAATAGGTCGATCTATCGCATTAATGTATGCAAGACAACATGCAAATTTAGTGTTGGCTGATATCAATCCTACAGGAGAAGAATTTGCTAAGGAATTGGGTAGCCGTGCCATATTTGTGCAAACGGATGTGCGAAAACTAGAGGATATTATCCATTTGATGAGCGAAACTGTAAACCATTGGGGTAAGATTGATGTTCTAGTCAATAACGCAGGAAAATTCGTGCCTGTATCACCATATGAATCTACTATTGATGAATGGGATGACATAATGAATACCAACCTGAGAAGTGTATTCTTATGTTCTAGAGAAGCAGCAAAATATATGCGAAAACAAGAAAATGGTGGATCCATCGTGTCGATTGCATCAACACGTGCTTTTATGTCTGAACCGAATACAGAAGCATATGCTGCTACAAAAGGAGGCATTGTGGCTTTGACGCATGCCTTAGCACGATCATTCGGCCCAGATGGAATTAAGGTCAACTGTATATCTCCAGGCTGGATTGAAACAGAGGATTATGAGGCACTAACCGAAAATGACCATGCAATGCATTTGAGCGGCAGGGTTGGTAAACCTGACGACATTGCCAATGCATGTATATTTCTTACTCATCCTAAAAACGATTTTATTACAGCTCAGAATGTTACCATAGATGGTGGGATGACGAAGAAAATGATGTACGAGGATTAATAAGTTGAAAGGGTAAATGAGAAAATAAGCTCAGTTACTCTTTTTTTCGACATATTTCGCACTACTTATTCATATACTTGCCCTAAAGCTCTATTGGGGGAGGGAAATATGTACAAAAAGTATATATTCTTCTTAATTATTCTATGTTTTAGTGCAATGCCGTTCACAAATATAGCTAGTGCTAATTTTGAAAATGATGGAGAAATAGATGGGAACCTAAGAAGCACCATAGTACAAGAGTTACCCGCTGCTGATGTCAGTATGGTCATTCGTAATTTAGAAGGGCAAATTATATTTAATTATAATGGGGATAGGTCACAAAAACCTGCTTCAAATTTGAAACTTTTCACAGCAGCAGCGGCTTTAAGTGAGCTAGGGGAAAATTATCGTTTCAAAACGAATGTCTTTATGGATGGAATAGTGAAAAAAGGTGTTTTGCAAGGCGATTTGTATCTTCAAGGAAAAGGTGATCCTACTCTTTCTATGAACGACTTGAAAGAACTGGCCGCATTTCTTCATAGTCAAGGATTAAAGAAAATTAATGGACGTATTGTAGCTGATGATTTCTATTTTGATCAAAAATTGCTTACTCCGCACATTGAAAAAGAAGACCAATCTTATTATTATGCTGCCCCTGTCACAGCATTAATGATTTCACCTAACAAAGATTACGATGCAGCCTCCGTCCTAATAGAGGCAAAGGGTAACAAAGAGGGGAAAAAGCCTACATTGCACATAGAACCTGCTAAAGGAGAACTACTTATTTGTAATGAGGCAAAAACAGTAGCATATGGACAGCCGAATACGCTCAAAATCGAAAGGGAATTTGGAACACGTAAAGTGTATATTACAGGTAATTTGCCAAGGGAACAGACAGTAAGAGAATGGATAGCTGTTCCACAGCCAACAAAACAGACAATGACATTATTTAAAGAGGCATTAAAAAGTCAGCAAGTAGACTATACAGATACCACATTTTACAGAGCCGTACCTCCGAAAAACGCACACCTTATTGCACAGAAGCAGTCGGTGCCTTTAAAAGATATAATGATTCCATATATGAAGTTGAGTAATAATAGTATCTCCAATGTTTTAGTAAAGACCCTCGGAAAAGAAGTGAAAAAACGTGGTAGTACTCCTGCTGGTCTGAAAACAATAAAGAAATATGCAGCATCCGCTCACATCCCTATAAAAAATGCTGTGTTGGACGATGGGTCGGGTTTATCGCAAGAAAATCGTTTGACGGCAGAGGATTTAACTGAATTATTATATAAGATTTATAAAGACGAAAAGTGGTTTAATACGTATTTTAATAGTTTGCCAATCGCGGGGAAGAATGATCGCCTAACAGGGGGATCCCTCCAAAATCGACTGACCTCTCCTCTGACAAATGGGCGTGTATTTGCCAAAACAGGTTCTATTGAAAGTGTAAATACTTTAAGTGGTTATTTCATTGGACAAAGTGGCAAAATGTATATCTTTAGCTTGCTTGTCGAAAATCAAGAAGATTCTGTAGAGGAAATTGATCATATTCTAACGGAAGCTGCGCGTGTTCTATAATCTGAAACGATCATTTTGAAAAGTGGACGAACACCTGTTATAGTAATAGTGATGTAAAAAAAGGAGCGAATACACATGAATATGGATTACGATTTATTTATGCAAGATATGCTGCGTCAAGCTCGCAGTGAATTGTCTGGAAACGGTTATGAAGAATTAAAAACAGCCGAACAAGTAGAGGATGCTTTCAACCGTCCTGGAACTACTTTTGTTATGGTCAATTCTGTTTGCGGCTGTGCAGGGGGTATTGCACGCCCAGCAGCAGTACACGCGATTAATTATGATAAACGTCCTGATCATCTAGTAACCGTATTTGCAGGCCAAGACCAAGAAGCTACTGCACAAGCACGTATGCACTTTGGTGACGACCATATCCCTTCATCTCCATCATTTGTGATGCTGAAAGATGGGCAGCCAGTGGCTGAAATTGGCCGTCATGAAATTGAAGGACATGATCCTATGTCTGTAATCACTTCGATCCAAGCGTATTTTGAAGAGTTTTGTGATGAAGTATAATTGAAATGTAATAAGAGCTTCCTCTTTTGGAAGCTTTTTTGTTTTGATAAACTAATAGGCGGTATGCTTCCTTCTCATTTAGATCTATCATTTCTTCAAGAAAGAATATATTAAAAGATGAATAATTTTTAGAAGCTCTCCATACTCTATGAATAACGGAAAATCGTAGAGGAGGGAAAGAATGATAGATATAAAAGAATATACAGATGATGTGGCTACTCTATTGATAAGGGATATACAGCAAGAGATTCACCGATTAACGGAAGAAGCAGTGAAATCTATTCAACAACAAAGAGTTCTATCTCAAAAAAGACGGTTATTAATTGAAAGCTTTGATAGCATCAGCAGCGCCATGACACAATTATTTATTAAAGAATTGGTAATGGGGATGGATCAAGAAATTGCCATATTAGACGAAAAGATTCATAAATGTGAAGCTCATAAAGAATACTATAACGACATCTTAGAAGTAGTAAGAATTTAACGGAGCCCTGTTATTTCAGTATAGAGGTAATAGTATAGTAAACTATGAGTGTAAAGAAGTGAATCTAAACTTATAAAGGGAGATTTCAGAATGAAAATCAATGACCAAGCAAGAGAAGAACTATTAACAGAAATCAGTGGCATATCTGATGAAAATTTAAATAAAAAACCTTCATCAGAAGAATGGTCTATTAAGGAAATTGTAGAGCATTTATACTTGTTGGAATCAAATATAGCGATGATGATTAAGCAAAATGCTGAAAAAGGGGAGAATGCTACGGTAAGTCATAAACCTATTGAAGCAACTGTTAATCGCGATGTTAAAGTCAACGCTCCTGCCACTGCATTACCATCTGATAAATTTGCTAACATAAATGAGCTGGAAGAGAAATTATCAACCTCACATCAGCAGTTAGAAGATGTAGAAAAAGCAGTAGACGTACAAATACTTAAACAAAAAGCATTTCCTCACCCTGCTTTTGGACTGATGAGTCTCGATCAATGGATTCCTTTTGTCGGCTACCATGAAAAAAGGCATATTCTACAAATACAAGAAGTTAAGCAAAAGCTAGGACTATAAAAAAAGAGCAGACTGCTATTTAAAGAGTCTGCTCTTTTATTATCGAATCATTGCTAAACCGAATGTTAGAATGGACATGACCATAATAAGAGCCATTAATATAACGACTACTTTTTGAATAGTTTTATTGCTCATTGTTCTCTCTCCTTTTTACCGCTATATAAATTCTTTAATCCATAACCTCAAGAGGACAAAGACAGAATACCCTCAACATACGGAAAACAGAACCTAAATTGAAGTTTCACTTGTTTCGCTGATCTCTTAAAAATATTTTACCAAATCTCATTCAATAAACAAGTATTAGTAGAGTTTTCTGAATAATTCAGCTACAATAGACTAGAATACAAAAGGGGTGTCAGCATTGAAAAACATAGATCATATAGGCATTGCCGTTAAAAATTTAGATGAACGTACTACATATTATACAAATGTATTAGGAATGAAATTATTAAATATTGAAGAAGTAGAGTCAGAGGGAGTGCGAGTTGCATTTATAGATGCAAACAATACGCATATAGAATTACTTGAGCCGCTTACAAATGAAAGCGCTATATATAAATATTTAGAAAAGAGAGGAGAAGGTATACATCATATCGCTCTTTTAGTAGAAAACATTGAGGATGAAATGGAAAGGATGCGAAAAGAAGGAGCAACCCTTTTATCAGAGAAGCCAAAGAACGGTGCGGGCGGGGCAAAGGTTGCTTTTATTCATCCTAAATCATCGAATGGCGTTCTTTATGAATTAGTCGAACGTAACGAAAAGGAGGAGAGTTAACACATGGATATGTATGACAAAATTAATGAATTATATGATAGAAAAAGAGAAATTGAGCTTGGGGGCGGCGAATCTCGCATTGATAAACAGCATGAAAAAGGTAAATTAACAGCACGTGAACGCATTGATTTGCTACTGGATGAAGGGACATTTGTAGAAATTAATCCCTTTGTTCATCACAGGACAGTTGATTTTGACATGGCAGAAAAAAAGGGACCAGGAGATGGCGTAGTAACAGGCTACGGCAAGGTTAACGGACGTCCGGTATATGTATTTTCTCAAGATTTCACCGTATTTGGCGGAGCGCTTGGCGAGATGCATGCGAAAAAGATTGCTAATGTAATGGATTTAGCTGCAAAAAATGGTGCTCCATTTATTGGTATCAATGATTCCGGGGGTGCCCGCATTCAAGAAGGTGTGTTATCGCTTGATGGCTATGGACATATCTTCTATCGGAACTCTATTTATTCAGGCGTCATCCCTCAAATTTCGGTTATTATGGGACCCTGTGCAGGGGGAGCGGTTTATTCACCTGCTATTACGGACTTTATATTTATGGTTGATAATACATCCCAAATGTTTATTACAGGACCGAAAGTTATTGAAACTGTGACAGGTGAAAAAATTACTTCAGAGGGACTCGGCGGTGCCAAAGTCCATAATACTATAAGTGGCAATGCTCATTTTCGAGCGTCTGAAGAACCGGATGCACTTGAACAGGTGAAACAGTTACTTAGTTATTTGCCGCAAAATAATAGAGAGAAAACGCCAACTCAACGACGTGAAGATTCTTCAAACGACGATAATTTCCGTTCAGAATTACTAGACATTGTACCAGTTGATCAAACAAAAGCTTATGACGTTAGGAAAGTTATTGAACAAGTGGTGGATGCAAATTCATTTATGGAAGTGCAGAAAGAATTTGCAAAAAATGTGGTTGTTGGATTTGGACGAATTGATGGTGAATCAGTGGGCCTTGTATGCAATCAGCCTAAAGTACTTGCTGGCGGGCTTGATATCGACTCATCCGATAAACTGGCACGTTTTGTTCGTACATGTGACTCTTTCAATATTCCGATCATTACATTTGAAGATGTATCAGGCTTTTTCCCTGGAGTTAAACAAGAGCATGGCGGCATCATTCGTCATGGCGCAAAAATTCTCTTTGCCTATTCAGAAGCGACGGTACCTAAAATAACTGTCATTCTAAGAAAAGCTTATGGTGGTGCTTATGTTGCACTGAATTCTAAATCTATTGGAGCGGATATGGTATATGCATGGCCAAATGCTGAAATTGCAGTAATGGGAGCGTCTGGAGCAGCTAATATTATCCATGCCTCTGAAATTGCAGGCGCAAGTGACCCAGAAGCGATGCGTACGAAAAAAATAGATGAATATAAAGAAAAGTTTGCCAATCCATATGTGGCGGCATCACACGGATTAGTAGATGATGTAATTGATCCGCGAGAAACACGTATAAAGCTTATGCAGTCACTTGAAATGCTTCGCTCCAAGCAAGAAACACGGCCATATAAAAAGCATGGCAATATTCCTCTATAACAAGTAAACTAAATGTTAATGTTGCCTGCTGAGGCAACTACATAGGTGTTTGGACTGAATTATGATAAACTATTTATTGAAACTTTACACAGTGGGACTATTACTTTTCCACTGTGCTTAAAGCATACCCATCCTAACAGTTAAGGCAGTTATTTTTCATTAGGAATTTTGACTTCGCAGTAAGTTAAGGGTTTAAAGTACCATTTTTATTACATAAATAAAGGAGTCTTGCAACATGCCAAGCCGTATTGTAGAAGAATTTATGGAATTAGTTCAAATCGATTCCGAAACATATCATGAGGAAAAAATCTCGCCTGTATTGATTAGTAAATTAGAAGCATTAGGTTTTGATGTTTTTGAAGATGATTCAGCGAGCCGCAACGGTCATGCATCAGGAAACTTAATTGCAACATTAAAAGGCTCATTAACAGATGTTCAGCCGATTTACTTCACATGCCATATGGATACTGTTGTGCCTGGTGTAGGTATTAAACCAGTAATTAAAGAAGATGGATATATTTATTCAGATGGTACAACTATTCTTGGAGCAGATGATAAAGCAGGAATTGCTGGACTGCTTGAATTAGCTAAACGCTTAAAAGAAGAAAATATTGAGCATGGCGACATCGAATTCATCATTACAGCTGGTGAAGAATCAGGTCTTGAAGGAGCAAAAGAATTAGACCCTAACAAAATCACTGCTAAATATGGTTTTGCAGTAGATTCTGACGGTAAGGTAGGGGGCATTGTTACAGCAGCTCCATTCCAAACAAAAATCTTTGCTACATTAAAAGGAAAAACAGCGCACGCTGGTGTAGAACCTGAAAAAGGTGTATCTGCTATAACTATAGCTGCAAAAGCAATTGCCAAAATGAAGTTGGGCCGAATCGATTCTGAAACAACTGCAAATATCGGTCGTTTTGAAGGCGGTAAAGCTACAAATATTGTCTGTGATGAAGCATCTGTATTAGCAGAGTGTCGTTCACTTGTAGAAGAAAAGTTAATTCAACAAGAAAATCATATGAAGGAAGCATTTGAAACAGCTGCAAAAGAATTGGGCGGCGAAGCAGAAGTAGAAGTTGCACGTATGTATCCTGGCTTCAAATTTGGTCCGGATGATTTAGTTGTACAAATTGCACAAGAAGCTGCAAGCAATATTGGACGTGAACCAAAATTAATGCAATCAGGTGGCGGCAGCGACGCCAATGTAATCGCAGGCTTTGGCATACCAACAGTTAACTTGGCATTGGGCTATGAAAATATTCACACAACATCTGAAAGAATGCCTATTGAAGAGCTAGAAAAATTGGCTGAGCTTCTTGTAGAAATCGTAAAATGTTCTGCTAAAGTGAAATAGAGGGAAAGCAAATATGAAAGTTATCGTTTTTTCATGTGGTAAAGAAGAATATGCAGTGCCGGTTGAACGTGTGGACGCAATAGAAAAGGCGGAACATATTACGCCTATTCCGCATCTTCCTGAATATTTAGTTGGTTTTTCAAAGATTAGAGGCGAGTTGCGTCCCATTTTAGATTGTGAGCGCATTTTATATCAGAGAAATGCCGATTTATCGACTGCAAAAGTGATAGTCATTCAATCAGACGAATTAATATTTGGTTTAATGGTGGCGGATGCTAAAGAAATTCTAGACATTGAAGAATCTGCTCTGAAACAAGTTGGACTTGTTAATTATGCCAAAACTCAATTCTTTGAGGCAGTAGCAAACCTAGATGATCGATTGATTACATTGATTTCGCCAGATGTGCTAGTTGATACATTGGAAGGAATTAAAGATATTAAAGCTTACTTGCAACACCTTAAAGAAGAAGAAGTACAAATATAAAAACCATTATTATTTGAGCCATAAGCTTCCATTGCTTATGGCTCTTTTTGTTTTTTAGTTCATACAACCAATAGCGATGATATGAGCCAATCTGCTTCCTCTTTTAGCAAACAAGAGTAAAGCGTATAAATCTAATTATATTGCTAAAAATAGGCGTGATAAGAAAGGCAGGGATTCTGATGGAAATTCCTTCACGTATTGGGTCGCAAAGCGATGATAAAAAGGAAAAGAAGCTCTCCTGGTGGCAGCTATCACTTGTTGGAGTAGGAAGTATAATTGGGACTGGTTATTTTCTAGGGTCAGGAATAGGTATAACAAAAACAGGGCCGTCTATTATGATTGCATTCATTTTAGCAGGCTTAGGTACTTATATTGTAATGGATGCTCTCGGTAAAATGTCTGCGCATAATCCACAAAAAGGTTCATTTCGCTCGTATGCAAAGATAGCTTACGGCAATTGGGCAGGATTTAGTAGCGGATGGGTTTATTGGTTTTCAGAAATTCTTATTACCGGTAGTCAATTGACTGCCCTGTCATTACTTACTCGTTTTTGGTTTCCTTCTGTTCCTTTATGGATTTTTGCATCAATTTATGCAATTCTCGGTGTGCTAGTCGTAGTGATTGGTACGAAAGGATTTGAAAAAATTGAAAATATATTTGCTGTCATTAAGGTAGCTGCGATTTTCATGTTTATTATTTTGGCCATCGCAGTTATATTCGGCTTATTTGGCGGCAGCAAAAATGATTTTAGCATGCCGAGTAATTTAAAAGAATTTTCTCCTTATGGTCTTATGGGTCTATGGGGTGCACTTATATTCGGCTTTTATGCATTTGGCGGTATTGAAATCATGGGTATCCTCTCCACCAGGCTAAAAAATAAAGAAGATGTTAAGAAATCAGGCAACGTGATGTTAGCTATACTCACAACCATTTATCTAATATCCATTTTCCTCGCATCCTCGTTAGCGGCCTTGGAAAAATTCAATGCAAAAGAAAGCCCATTTGCTATCGCACTGGATCCATACCAGCTATCGTTTTTCCCACATGTTTTTAACGGAGCTATTATTATCGCCGGTTTTTCGACAATGGCAGCATCATTATTTGCAGTAACAAGCATGTTAGTAACGATGTCTGAAGACTCAGATGCGCCAAAAATCTTTTCTAAACAAGGAAAACTGAAAGTGCCCCCATTTGCTCTTGGATTGACGATTTGTGGATTGATAGCTTCTATTATATTTTCAAGGATTATGCCAGACCGTGTATATGAATACATCACTACTGCCGCCGGTCTTATGCTTTTATACAATTGGCTTTTTATTTTAATTTCTTTGCCAAAGATCGTGAAGGCAACCAGTTTTGATCATATCAAACGCTTTGTTGGCATGGCGTTAATTCTTGTAGCAATAAGCGGGACACTGCTTCATAAGTCAACAAGAATGGGTTTTTATATGAGTTTATTATTTGTAGCCTTTGTTGCAATTGTGCTGATTATTCGCCATTTCACTCAGAAAAAAGGTACTAAAAAGAAAGTAAATAGTTATCCAAAAGGCATTTAGAAGAACATTAGTTTTATGGCTTGAATGCCAAAATAAAGACCGAATCCAATTAAAGATAATCCGGAAATGAAAGAAATGGCCACTAACAGCTTTCCAGCAACAAATTTTTTAAAGCTACTAGCAGTCAAAGCCATTGTCACATCCCACAGCAATAATCCTAAAAAGATAGCGAAACTATAGAGGGCAATGTGCATATTATCATTTTCGGAAATGGTCTTTGCTAATATCGAACCATAAATACCTAACCAAAATAGGATTGTTAGTGGATTTGAGATGGACATAAAAAACCCAGAGAAGAAAGATTTTGACAATGAAGCGTTATTTTTTTTTGGTGTAACTTGTACATTACCAGCACTAACCATACTCTCAATGCCTGTATAAATAAGCACAAAACATCCAAAAGACCATAATAGAGTTTGCATAAAAGGCGTATCAAGAAACTGTACAACCCCTAAATAGACGACAAGCATATAAATCCCGTCAGCAAGAATGGCACCTAAACCAACGAACCATGAATGCAAGAAACCGAATTTCAACGCTTTGTCCAATTGTGCCGCATTTACAGGACCAATTGGTGCAGCTAAGGATAAACCTAGAAAAATATAGCTAAAAAAAATCCCCATTAAGTATCTCCTTCAAGAAAAGTGTTTAGTACATGCTATTCAAAAGCTGTCCATTCTACAACTATTATTTAGAGGAATCTATGATGAAATTAATTAAAGGGAGTTGAAAATAGAATGCCACTATATGTTTATCAAACGTTTGAAATGAAACAAGAAAAATTCAAGGAAGCTGTTGAGAACTTACAGGAATTAAAAAAATACCGCAATGAAAATTATCATCACACTGTCGATATTCTACTGCCGATTGTTGGAGAAGATTACACGTATGCACTTTTAGCAACATATGATGGCTTGGCTGAAATGGAACTACAAAATAAAAAAATGTACGATGATGACAAATATTTAGAATTGGTTGGTTCATTTTTCTTGGAGAATGTTGTTCAGGGCAGTATGAAGACAATGGTTTACCGCTCAATGAACGATAACAAAGAGCAGCAAGGGAAAAAGGAAGAATAAATTTAATGTCCAAGGACGCAGTGGGAGCAATGATTCTTTTCTGAAAGAAAGGGTAATAGATCACAAACAGAATTAGAAAGGAGATTAAGTATGGAACAAGAGATGAAGTATGGCAATGATTATAAATTCATCCCTGCTACTTCCGTTGCAAGTGGAAAAGGGGTCGAGGTGCTCCCTGATCTTTATATGTATACAACACAGATTGCAAATATTTGCTTAGTCGGCGAGCCGAATTGCAATGAGTTTGTACTAGTAGATGCAGGGGTTCCAAAGCAAGCTGACAAGATTATAGCAGAGGTAGAGGAACGTTTTGGCAAAGAGAATAAACCAAAGGCGATTATTCTTACGCATGGCCATTTCGATCATGTCGGATCTATTATTGAACTGATCGAAAAGTGGGAAGTCCCTGTATATGCACACGAATTGGAGATGCCTTACCTAACAGGAGCAATGAATTATCCCCATCCCGATGCTAGTTCAGATCCTGGGTTAGTTGCAAAAATGTCGCCTATGTTTCCGAACGATGCGATTAACTTAGGCAATCATGTGCAAGCATTGCCAACAGATGGGAGTGTGCCTTTCTTACCCGAGTTTCGCTGGATTCATACACCAGGCCATACGCGAGGTCATGTCTCATTCTTCAGAGATAAAGACCGTGCCTTAATCGCAGGGGATGCGTTTATAACAGTTAAGCAAGAATCTCTGACAAGTGTGATTTCGCAAAAAGAGGAAATTAGCGGGCCACCAAAATATCTGACGCAAGACTTTGCTGAAGCATTAAAGTCGATAAAAAAGTTAATACAATTAAAGCCTGAAGTGGCAATCACAGGACACGGCGTAGCAATGTCAGGTCAAGAATTAAGAGATGGTCTGGATCACCTTGTCCATCATTACGCTGAATATGCAAAGCCTAATCAATAAATCATCAGCAAGCGGAAATCTCGCTTGCTTTTTTATCGAAAAAAAACTCAAAAATTTGGTATACTAAATAGAGAACGTGTGATCGATGGAGGGATTGTATGAATGGTCGTGGAAGGATTATATTTCATATTGACATGAATAGTTTTTATGCTTCTGTTGAACAAGCATACCATCCTGAATTAAAGGGGAAGCCTGTAGCCATTGCTGGTAATCCTAGCGAAAGGAAAGGGATACTCGTTACTTGTTCTTATGAAGCAAGGGCAAAAGGCATTTTTACGACAATGGCTGTATGGGAAGCAAAGAGACAGTGTCCAAATCTTATTGTACTGCCACCAAACTTTGAACGATATCGCCATGCGTCAAAAGCGATGTTCGATATCTTACGCTCATACACCGACCTTGTTGAGCCTGTATCGATCGATGAAGGCTATGTAGATGTAACGGAAATTGCACATGGAATTGAAGCAATACAACTAGCGGAAATGATTCAAACACGTATATTGCATGAGCTTGATTTGCCTTGTTCAATTGGCATAGCGCCGAACAAGTTTTTAGCAAAAACGGCTTCTGATATGAAAAAGCCCATGGGCATTACAATCCTACGGAAGCGCGATGTTGAAAAAATGCTGTGGCATTTGCCTGTCATTGAGATGCACGGTGTTGGATCTAGCACTTCCAACAAACTAAAAGAAATCGGGATTGCAACAATTGGCGATTTAGCGAGAAGCGAAGATTATTTATTGAAAGCGAATCTTGGAAAAAATGGCCTTCGATTGAAGAATAGAGCTCAAGGAATAGATCAAAGGGAAGTCGATCCTAATTCTATTTACGACACTAAATCAGTTGGGCACTCCGTGACATTTCCTTCTGATTTAATGATTCTTTCAGAGCTTCAAGCTGCTATAGAAGAACTATGTACGCGTGTAGCTAAAAGGTTGGATGCGAAGAAATTAGCAGGGCATACGGTCTCCATTTTAATTAGAGATGCAGATTGGCATAATTATACACGGAGCAAAACTTCACAAAACGCTATTTTTAAGAAAAAAGATATTGAAGTAATCGCACTCTCCCTCATTGAAAAACATTGGAATGGAAATCCTGTACGCCTGCTTGGTGTGACAGTTAGCAATGTAGTAGATCAGTCAGATACAGTAGAACAACTATCTCTTTTTACATATGAAAAATACGCAAAAGAGGAGCCAATTCGTAAAGTTGTTGAAGAATTGCAATATAAATTCGGCAAGGATATGATTACAAAAGGCATTAAACATGCAAAAAAAACTACCTATGAATCAAAAACAAGCTTTAGCAAAGATTTTTTAGATGATCATCGAGAGAGGGGATAATAGATGCAAATCCAATTTTTAGGAACTGGTGCTGGCATGCCATCAAAAGGAAGAAATGTAAGCTCGCTTGCACTCAAATTATTAGAAGAAAGAGGGACTATTTGGCTTTTTGACTGTGGAGAAGCTACCCAGCACCTCGTATTACACACAACAATTAAACCACGTAAAATTGATAAAATCTTTATCACACACTTGCATGGCGACCATATTTTTGGGCTGCCTGGATTTCTTGGATCTCGCTCCTTTTTAGGAGGAGATGGACCTTTAACCATATATGGACCAAAAGGCATTGAGGAATGGATTCTGCTTACGTTCAAAATTACAGGCACACATTTGGGTTATCCTATTCGCTTTGTAGAAGTGAATGAAGGAATTATATTTGAAGATGAGCAATTTATAGTTAAGGCAATGCCATTAGAGCATGTGGTACCAAGCTATGGTTATAGAATTGAGCAAAAACAGCAAAAGGGTACCCTTCTTATGGATAAAGCTGTTGCACTTGGCGTACCTAAAGGGCCATTATTGGGGAGACTTAAGAATGGAGAAGACATTGTATTAGAGGATGGGACAGTTGTCAGAAGTATAGAAGTCACCGAAGAGCCTAAGAAAGGTTTTACGGTCACCATATTAGGGGACACTATGTATTCTGAAAATAGTGTCAGACTTAGTGAAGAAGCCGATGTTTTGATTCATGAGAGTACGTTTGATGCTTCTCTTGAAGAAGGAGCGGCTGCTTACGGGCACTCAACCAATCTAATTGCAGCAAAGGTTGCACAAAAAGCAAGGGTTAAAAATTTGCTACTAAACCATATTAGTGCGCGTTACTTATCTGAAGACGCATCAAAAATGGTTCATGAAGTAAGAAAGATTATTCCGAATGCTTATATTGTGAAGGACCTCGATGAATTTACCTGGCTACACGGAGAATTAAAACAAACATCAAAAAAATAAAATGGAATAGATGAGTGTTTGTTGGTTACAGAAAAAAGGAAAAAGCCCAAATATTCATTTGGGCAAAGTATCCGAAAAAAGGTGGGAGTGTATATTTCTGAGTTTCCAGACAAAGGGCGTTGCCTGAAATTTTAGGAGGAATTGTTCCAGGTGAATAAACGCGCAAATGGCTTCACCAAAGCCATGGCTGTTATCACTTGGATTAGTAGTAGTATATTCATTTCACTGGATACTGTTTGTGCTGTTGTCTAGTCATATAGATTCTATTATAACAGGTACTCTTGTAACTCGATTTGTTCCATAAATAAGCAAAAACAATAACACCACTAGCATGATAGCGTTCGAAAAAGCTCCGCTTCCAAAAAATTTATTATTCAAGAATCATCACCTTTTTGTGTACGTTGTTGAAAAACATCAAATACATCGTTCCATCCATTAGTGCCTTGGGGAAAATTTTTTGTATTGTTGTTTTTATTATCATCACCAGTTCCAAACTTCCCTATTAATGTCACAATGAGTGCTGGTGATTCGCGGAATAATTGAACTCCATCCACTTTTAACTTCCCTGAAAGTAATAAAGCAGCTACCACGACATCCAATGGTTTTCCGCTTGTTAAATCTTCTAAGCTATAGTCATTCACGGCCGGATGTTTTTTGAAGTTGGAAGAGGATGAATTGCTGCTTTTTCTTCTGTTTTCTGAATTATTATTTCCACCCATTCAAAAAACACCTCCTTTTTTATTATGCAAAGGATAATCAAAGCGAAATGAATACATAATTGTTTATGCTTCCTTCCTCTCTTTAGTATATGAGGTGGACTATAAAGGAATTGGTTTAATGCCTGCTTAATTTCATTAAGGAAATAACATAGTTTATGCGATATTGGCACATGTTAAGACAAAAGAATATAAGAGGTGATCGCATGAATGTGGAAAAATCGCCTAATTGGGAGGAAGAATTCGCTGAAAGGCTCAACACACAACAGTGGGATAGCTGGAAACTGTACAAAATGTGCTACGATGTTGTTAAAACGAATCTTATCACTGAATTTACTGGCTTAAAGTCATTGAAATATTTGCCTAACGTAACACCACTTGAACATCAGCTAGAAGCCGCCCAGACGGTGATCGAAAGGATGAACGGTAAAGCTATACTCGCGGATGAAGTAGGACTCGGTAAAACAATTGAAGCAGGTTTAATATTAAAAGAATACCTCATGAGAGGCCTTGTTAAAAAAGCTCTAATTCTTGCACCTGCATCTCTTGTCAATCAATGGTCTGATGAGTTAACGAGTAAATTTTATATACCGGCCATCCCCTATAGAAAGAACACTTCCATTGAGCATACAGATATTCTCGTCATGAGTATGGATACTGCCAAAAAAAGTCCACATAAAGAGGCTATCTATGCAGAGGCGTATGACATGATTATTATTGATGAAGCGCATAAACTTAAAAATCATAAGACTAAAATCTACGAATTTGTTCAAAGCTTAAAGAAAAAGTTTTGTCTATTATTAACTGCTACCCCGATTCAAAATAACGTATTTGAACTCTTCAATCTCATCTCACTTCTAAAACCTGGTCATCTAGGCAACTTCGATGTATTTCAATCATCATTTAAAGCGAGCAAGCATGATTTAGAAAACGACGAGTTTCTAAAGGAACTCGTTAATCAAGTAATGGTCCGAAATAGGCGTCAGGATACAGGCATTGAATGGACAACAAGAAAAGTGCATAATATCCCTGTTAAATTTACTGAAAAGGAAAGAGAAGTTTATGATTTAATACTTCAATTGAAAGA
Source organism: Rummeliibacillus stabekisii (assembly GCF_007988965.1). Taxonomy (GTDB): domain Bacteria; phylum Bacillota; class Bacilli; order Bacillales_A; family Planococcaceae; genus Rummeliibacillus; species Rummeliibacillus stabekisii. The sequence continues at coordinate 323,595 of NZ_BJVD01000001.1, read as the reverse complement.
CATCTCACCTGTCTTTGCAGGCTCCTTTTCTATGATTACATTGCAAAAAGAAATGTGTAGCAGTAAAGAAGCTACATGTCTTACACTAGAAAATATGATGAAAAACTGTAATACGAAAGATGAAATTGCATTCGTCGAAGAAGTAATAGAACAATTAATGGCACTCCAAACGAATGCTAAGGCTGAAAAAGTGTTAGAGATTGTACGTAGTGCCGAGGATAAGGTGATTATCTTTACAGAATACCGTGCAACCCAGATTTTTCTTCAATGGTTCTTGCATAATAACGGCATAACCAGTGTACTATTTAATGGTAAATATAATAAAAGTAAACGCGATTATATGAAATATTTGTTTAAGGAAAAGGCGCAAGTATTAATTGCAACGGAAGCGGGAGGGGAAGGGATTAACCTTCAATTCTGCCACCATATTATTAACTATGACTTACCATGGAATCCAATGAAGCTAGAACAACGAATCGGTCGTGTTCATCGATTAGGACAAGAACACGATGTCCAAATCTATAATTTGGCAATAGCAGATACGATTGAACAAAAAATATTAGATCTCCTGCATTTGAAAATTGACGTTTTTGAAAAAGTTGTCGGGGAGTTAGACGATATCTTAACTTACAAACATCCAATTTAGGTTTAGGAAAATGTTTAGAAAGGAGAAAAGCATGTATTCTTCGCAAGTGAACGAATATCTGAGCCATTTTTTTGAAGAAACAGACTGTTCTATTATCGAAAGGCATCCTCATTATATTACGGCTCAATTGACAATCGACATGGACAAACGAATTATGAATCGCCCTTATTATTGGAAATATGTTGAGAGTACGAATGGTGTTCCTTGTCCTGCTCAACTCACATGTATTACACATCCCGAAGAAGTTTTGGAAGATGTAAAAGGGGAGATCGTACGATTTGGTTCTTATCGGCTTAATCAAATCTTTCGCGTAGCACAGCAACTCGGTGCATATGTCCATTTATATGAAGCTGTTGATGATAATCAGGACCAAATATTTTTAACACCTTTTCTCGGTGTAAACTATAAAGTTTCCTATTACTGTGATCAAACAAAAGAAATGCTTTTTTCTTTCGGCTTGAATTTAATGACTGGGGAGGTAATCGAACAATTCCATGAACAGATTCAAGAGCTGTCATTTGTGTCGGAAAGACCGGATGCTGCGTTTCCGTTACAATATATTATAAAACCGCTCAGAGGAATAGAACGACTTGATGAGTTACTTTATAATATCATCCAAGGCGATGACCATAATTGGGCAGAGAAAGCAAAACAAAAATGGGTTAGAGATCAAAGAGTTCTCGATTACTTCTATAATGATGTAGAAGATAAACCTGAGTGCTACGAAATCGAAAAAAAGGCACTAGAGGAACGGTATGCGGCGAAGATTAAATGTGAAATTATTAATGGCGGTATCTTTTATTTGAAATAAGTTGGAGCTCAATACACTATGCTGTATTGAGCTTTTTCGTATGGGATTATTGAAATATAAACGAAATTTTCATTCAATTGTGTTATAATTGGTTTATACATACATAAATTCCAACTAAAGCATAATAAAGGAGTGAGAAGAAACATCATGGGCAAAAGACCAAAAATTCACCTGCCTAAAACTAAAAATGAAAAAATGTTTGATATGTTTGGCTATTTGTTCTTTGCTGGGTCAATTATCTTTCTAGTGCTTGTATGGGGACGCTTGCCGGAACAGGTCCCTGCCCATTACAATGCAGCAGGCAAGGTAGACCGCATGGGCTCAAAATGGGAACTTTTTTTATTGCCGGGGATAAGCTTGATCATCTTCCTTATTATGGTGCCAATTGAAAAGCACCCGGAAATCCATAACTACCCCGCAAGAATAAACGAAGAAAATGCAATAAGTTTTTACTTAATCAGTAGGCAAATGCTCAACCAAATAAAAAATATTTGCCTAATTCTTTTCTCTCTGATTGCATTTGAGTCCGTTTCCATTGCGATGGGATGGTGGAAGGGGTTTGGTATATGGTTTCTCCCTGCCGTTCTTGCATGCACACTCATACCATTAATTGTGGGTATTATACGGCAACAGAAAATCCAGTAAAGATTTAAGGGAGTAGGGGGAAATGCTTATGAATAAAACTATCCAAGAGCGTTACTTTAAAAAAGGACAGCTGCTGACAATACCTAAAAAAGAAAAAAACAAACTGCAGATTCTAGATATTATCATTCAACGCTTTAAAAAAAATAAAATATACACAGAAAAAGAAGTAAATGAAAACCTACAGCAAATGTATGATGACTTTGCTATTTTGAGAAGATACTTGGTGGATTATGACTATCTGCGAAGAACAAATGATGGCAGCCAATATACAGTCAATTCAGATGAACGCCCTATATAATGAATAAAAAGGACATGAAGCCCATCTCATGTCCTTTTTTATATTATAGTTTCAGACACATGAATTGTTTATAATAGCAAACCTTCATTGTATGAAGGATAGTTACAGGTTGTATTTTCACTAGAATTAATTTTTAAAAAAATAAATTTTGATAGTTAAATATTTATGTATACATGCGTTTCAGAAAAATTAAGCTGGGTAAAAAATAGTGAGCTAGTTAATATTAACAGCGATTTATTGGGCAGGCGATATCTATTGAAAAAGTTTATTGTCCAAAATTTAGGGTAAATTCAAGATTGTAGAAGAAAATAAAAATAGGATGGGTGATTTTGTGGCACAAGATAAATCAATTAAAACCAATGTAAATGAAAACAGTAAAAACGAACAATTAGAAAATTATCGAGTAAGTAATATGGGTAAACCATTAACAACGAATCAAGGCAGAAAGGTAGTAAATGACGCCGAAATATTAACTGCAGGTGAACGTGGTCCTTCTTTGCAACAAGATTACTATTATTTTGAAAAAATGACCAAATTTGTGCGTGAACCTATACCTGAAAGGAAGGTACATGCGAGAGGATATGGAGCGCATGGCGAATTTGAATGTTACGAATCGATGAAAGACCTAACAAAAGCGGGATTCTTACAAGAGGCAGGCAAAAAGACTCCTTTATTTGTACGCTTTTCAACGGTACAAGGGAGCAGAGGATCTAAAGATACAGCCAGAGACTTACGCTGCTTAGGTGTGAAATTCTATACAGAAGAAGGGAACTATGACTTAACATCCATTGCAATGCCAGTATTAATTAACACAGATCCTATGAAATTCCCGGATGTTATTCATGCATATCAAGCAGAACCACGAACAGGTATGCCAACAGGTGCGGGTGCCCATGATACGTTTTGGGATTATGTAGCAAACAATCCAGAAGCTCTTCATATGGCTTTATGGGTAATGTCTGATCGAGGCATCTTAAGAAGTTACCGTATGATGGAATCATGGGCGATTAATACGTACTTATTTGTTAATGAGGAAGGTGTTCCTACATTTGTTAGATTTGTTTGGAAGCCAGTACTCGGTGTCCATTCAATATTGCAAGATGAGGCACAAAAAATCGGTGGGATTGACCCGGACTACCATCGACGAGATTTGAGAGAAGCAATTGATAAAGGTGCATACCCAGAATACGAATTAGGTGTACAACTCATCTCACAAGAGGATGAACACAAATTTGACTTTGATATTCTTGATCCTTCTAAATTCTGGCCAGAAGAACTTGTACCAGTTAAACTCATTGGTAAAATGACGTTAAACAGAAATGTTGATAATGAATTTGCAGAAATTGAACAAGTTGCATTCAATCCGGCAAATGTAGTGCCAGGTATTGATTTTTCTAATGACCCTGTACTGCAAGGTAGACTAATTGCTTATCAAAGTGCTCAATATCATCGCCTGGGTAGTTCTAATTTCCAGGATTTACCTATAAATCGACCGGTCTGCCCGTTCCATAATAACTCGCAACAAGGCTTTATGAGATATCCAATAGATGTAGACGAAGCAAAATACAATAATAATTCATTAAGTAATAGTTCGCCTCATACAACACCAATCGAAGAGGGAGGCTATGAACATTATCCTCAAAAAGTGGACGGAACCATGACGAGAGCAAGAAGTGATTCATTTACTGATTACTATACACAACCAAGAATATTCTGGAATAGTTTAACGGAGATTGAAAAACAACATACAATTAAAGCGTTGAGCTTCCAAATTGGTAGCGTATTAAGCAAGTCCGTACGCCAACAATGTGTAGATCAACTTGTAAACGTAGACCAAGAAATGGCCTATATTGTTGCTGATAATCTCGGCGTAGATCGTCCAAGTGGTACACATGTCCCAGTTGAAACAAGCTACCCATCTCTAAGTCAATATACGAATATGAATAGTTCAGCTTATACACGTAAAGTAGGTGTATTAATTGGTAATGGATTCAACGGAAAAGAAGTATCTGAGGCGTTGAGTTCACTAGAGGAAAACGGCGTATTTGTGGATGTTATTAGTGATAAGCTTGGAGAAGTTAAGGGAGATGACGGTACGTCAATTATGGTCAATAAAACGTTCCTCACTTCAAGTCCATATTTAGTCGATTCACTATATGTTGTTGGTGGTACTTCGACAGACCAACCTATGTTTGATGGCGAAATGGCCATATTCGTTCAGGAAGCTTACAAACATTATAAACCAATAGGAGTAGCATCAACAGGTAAAGCTTACATTCCTACAACTCAAAATAATAACTTGTCAGGCGTAGTATTTGCTGCAAATAATCCAAACTTCCATAAAGAATTTGTCAATGCAATTGCGATGGAACGCTTCTGGGATCGCACATAATATTATAAAAGATAAATAGACTGGCTGACAATTCAGCCAGTTTATTTACTTTTTAGTCAATAAATTTTAGAATTAAATAGCTCCTCTTATCAGTCAATGATAAGAGGATTTTTAGTTTCTATATAAAGGAAAATAAGGTAAAATTAAAATAATACATATACGAGGGGTGAATATTATGATGTTATTCATGTTATTTCTTTATCTTATCTTAATAGCTGTTCTCCTTTACTTTACTGCAAATTTTATACGACTTGTATATAAATTGAAGGGTCCTGTAATTTTTCCATTAACCATTCAAGACCAAGAGAATATAAAAATATTTCCACAGAGAAAAAATGCTCGTCAATCCCTTAAGGGAATAAAAGGAAGTGTGTTCTTATACGTAATAGCTTTAATGTTTGCATATGGTGCGTTAATCTATAGTTATTTATTTTCAATCAATACCTTTATTTTAGCTGTTATCCCATTAGTAAATATTAAAAATCTTCTTAATCTATTTGCAATAGTTGAGAAAGGCATAATACTAGGAAACAAATATATTCCTTGGAGAAAAATGAAATCATTTAACTTCCAACCTATCGACTTTAACCATCCTTATTACGGGTACAGTAAGGAGATTAATAATGGATACGAATTAGTTATAAAAAAGCAGCTTTTTTCAGTTAGATGTATTGTTACAGATGAAAATACTAAACATAAATTACAGAGTATTTTAAAACAAAATGGGATAGCTGGTTTGGACGAAAGCATCTCAAAAAAAAAGACAGTATTAAACCAGTAACTTTGATTTAATGCTGTCTTTTTTTATTGGGTACTAAGTTGTAATAAAGCCTCTAGCAATTGAGCTAGTTAGACAACACTTTGAATATATGATAACGTAGTAAACATGTCGAATAATGCATATTTTTGAAAGGAAGATCGAGAAAAGAATGAAACATTATTTAATAAGAGCTGGTATGTCTCCTTATGAAAACTTTACTCCGGCTTATGAAATTGTCCATAATTCGATTGGCAGCAACGTTGGGAATCTAGTGTATGCCTATAGTATTTTCAGAACATTAACTACAGAGGACGTCAAATTGACGCCTGATTACTATAAAATCAATCCAAATAGAGCAGATTATATCAATGCAAATTATGATGGCTATATTATACCGCTTGCGGATGCTTTCAGACCAAGCTTCGCACCGAAACTTAAGAAATATGCCGAATTGATTAATCGCTTGACGATACCTGTCTATGTAATTGGGGTAGGGCTTAGCATTGATTTTGAACCAAATCTAGATCAGTCGTTTGAATTTGATCAAGACGTTAAAGATTTTGTAAAAGCAGTTCTTAATAAATCTTCGATTATTGGTGTCCGAGGCGATATTACTGCACGATATTTAACCAAATTAGGATTTACAGAAGGGAAAGACCATACAGTAATTGGTTGCCCATCAATGTTTGGTTTTGGTCGAGATTTGCCGATCCGCAATACTACAATCACGCAGGATTCAATGGTAACGATTAATAACTCGCCAAAATCTCCTAAACATGTTTTAGACTTTATTGACCGCAGTGCCCACGCTTTCCCTGACCACTATTATATTCCACAATGGCTCCGGGAACTTCGAATGATTTATTTAGGCGGACCTGACCTGCCTGGTAAAGGATCAAACTTCCCTTATAAAGTAGCACATCAACTATATCAAGAAGATCGTGTCCGTTATTTTACGAATGTTCCATCCTGGCTTGAGTTTGTCGGACAAGCTGACCTAAGCTTTGGTGCTCGTCTTCATGGTAATGTAGCAGCAATCTTAGCTGGAACTCCTAGCATTATCATTCCTAAGGACGGCCGTATGAGAGAACTTGCGGAATATCATGATTTCACTTATTTATGGGCCAATGATATAGATGATAATACTAATATTTTGGATGTAGTGGAGAAAGCAGATTTCCAAAAAGTTAGTAAAAGGGCGCCAGAAAACTTTGATCGCTATATAAGCTTTTTGAATGAGAATGGGCTTGACCATGTATTTAAAGAAGATCCAAATGTAAAAAATACAGTATTCGATCAAAGAATTGAAAAGGTAGATTATTACCCTGCAGTCAAATCATTTGTTGCATGTTCACATGAAGAATTGATTGGACGATGGGCAGGAATTTTTGAACAAGAAAAAGCTGTTGAAAAAAGTAAAAGCGAAAAAAAAATTGCTCAGCTTCAAAAACAAATTCAAAAACAAATTCCGCAGCTTAAAAAAGAAATCAATACACTGCAACAAGAAGTGAAAGTACAAAAGGCTACGTTAAATCGTAAATCAGTGCAATTAGCATTAAAGGCAGCAAGGTTATTTGACAATAAGAAGTAAACTGGTGAAGCGCTTCTTAAAATTAATAATTCACCCGTACGATTCCGTGATAGAAAGTGCTGAAATTTCATATTCTATAGTGGCCATGTTTCGTCCAGCTATTTAGGAGGAACAATAGTGCTATAATGCATGAAAGGTTGAGTAGAGATGAAACGCTTTTTAAAACTCTTGGCAGCATTTGGTTTGATTGAGGGATTCCTTTATCTAAATCAGCAGTGGCTCCAATTATCAACGTATAGGATTCGAGTTAACAAGCTTCCAAGTGAATTGGAAGGATTGCGGATTGTTCAAATATCAGATTTGCATCATGCCCGATTTGGAAAGAATCAAAGACATCTAATCGATCATGTGAATGGTCAAAATCCTGATATAATTTTTATCACTGGTGATTTGGTGGACCGATTCTTTTTCAATGAAGTGAGAGGTCTTAACACAGTAAAGTCCTTATTAAACATTGCACCTGTTTATTTCATAACAGGCAATCACGAAGAGTTAATTGAAGGTTGGTTTGACCTTCGCGATCATCTCAAAAAAATGGGCGTTCATATCTTAGCTAATCATTATGAATTGTTCCACCATAACGGCAAGTATCTTCAAATCGCCGGAATAGAAGACCCAGCAGGCGGGAAAGATCTAGAAGTAATGTTAGATAATGCGCTTGCTGGGATTGACTATTCTTTACCTATTCTTTTGCTTGCACATCGTCCAGAACACCATAAACTTTATGCAGAGCGTGGAGTTGATGTAACATTCAATGGCCATGCACATGGCGGCATTATCCGCATTCCGTTTATCGGTGGTTTGATTGATCATAGCTATCGATTATTCCCTTCGAGGGTTGAAGGTGTCCATAAAACTGACAATATGATTCAAGTAATCTCTCGTGGATTAGGAAATAGCGGGTCAATGTTTCGCCTGTTTAATCGACCCGAAATTGTTGTAATAGAGCTTTTAAGCTAGTAAAGATTTTCTGTTAAAGAAAATCTTTTTTTATTTGTTCTAAAATCACTTACCTTCTATTACAGTGTAATGAGGAGGGACTGCACTTTGCTAGTTGATGGCGTTTTCTCGGGTGGAGGAATTAAAGGCTTTGCATTTGTGGGTGCTCTTCAAATGCTTGAAGAGAATGATATATATTTCCATCGTGTAGCAGGTACCAGTGCAGGCGCTATTGTGGCCTGTTTTTTGGCAGCCGGATATACAGCAAATGAGATTGAAACCATGCTTGATGAATTAGATGTAAGTACTTTTCTGGATCAAAGAAAAATGATGTTTAATCTACCTTTCATGAAATGGATTAATCTCTATTTTCGAATGGGGATTTACAAAGGGTTAGAGCTTGAAAGATGGTTTTATGAAAAGTTGTCAGAAAAAAACATTTATACGTTTAGTGATCTTCCAGAAGGTTCGCTACGCTTGATAGCATCCGACTTAACGAATGGAAAAATGATTGTGTTCCCAGATGATTTGAATACTTATAATATAGAACCTGGATCTTTTTTAGTCTCGAGAGCTTTAAGAATGAGTTGTGGTGTTCCGTTTTTCTTTGAGCCTGTCAAACTATATGTTGGGCAAGGCGAATCTATTGTTGTAGATGGTGGTGTGCTCAGCAATTTTCCAATCTGGCTGTTTGATGAGGAGGTCAATAAGGAGCGACCTGTTATTGGCATTAAGCTAAGTAATTCACGAAAGGATATGGAGCCACATAAAATTCGAAATGGATTACAGCTATTTGAGGCGCTTTTTGCGACGATGAAGGATGCGCATGATGAGCGCTATATTTCCCGTGTACATGAAAAAAATATTATTTTTTTACCAGTTGAGAAATTTAGCGCTACACAATTTTCTTTAGATGGAGAAACGAAAGAAATATTAATTGACATTGGTAAGAAACGCACATTCGATTTCTTGAAAAGCTGGAGTGGCATGTATTCTTATCAACATTAACAGCATTTTAATAAATAAAATATAAAAAAATGAGAGATTGGGAAATCCAGTCTCTCTTTTTTTATGAAAAAGAGACAATTGTATGAGTTGTCACAAACTTTTCTCACATAAAAGCTATATTTTAAGCACTACTTTCGTTATAATAAAATTTGGAAATTATCCAATTGATTATGATTATTGGCTGTTTAATAGAAAAGAGGAAAATTCAACTATGAAGTTTACAAGAAAATTAACCTTTCAACTAGGTTCTATCATTGCTGGTATATTGATTGTGATGATGGTGATTTCTTCAATCGCTACATATAAAACTGCTTACGATAAACTATATGAAGCGGCAGGCATAGAGGCGTATGGCTGCGCTAATATTACAACTGGTTTAATAAAACCAGAAGACGTGAATCAAGCATTATCCGGGAATCAAGAAGCAAAGGACCGGATCAGTGAACAGCTTAATTGGACAACAGCACATAAGGATATTTTTGAATCACAGTATATCCTTGATTTAGAAGGAAACATTCTAGCATTAGATCAAAATTTAACGGACAAGGGTTTTCATACGGGAGATTCCTTTCACATTGACAAAAGTGCAATGAGTACCCTACTTAGTATGAAACATTCCACATATACAGAGCCGTATACATATGGAGGGCTGAAACGTTTATCTGGTTATGCCCCTATCTATAAGGATAATGATCCAACGCAAGAAATTATTGCTGTTAGTGTAATAGATTTTGATGCAAATATTGTTAGTACGAGAACATGGGGTGTGGTGAGTAAAGGAATTCTAGTAAGTATAATTCCTATGCTTTTAGCCGCAATCGTAACATTCTTCTTAATTCGCCGTAAGACGAAGCCGATTTCCCAATTAATCTCACAGGCAAAAGAAATTGCTTCAGGTAATCTTTCTGTTGCCAATAACCAGATTAAAAGTAATGATGAAATTGGCGATCTTGCTCAAACACTAAATCAAGTGAGCGATAATTTGGAACAGATGATTGCCACGATGCATACTACATCACATCAGTTGAGTGAAAATGCGCAAGAGACTGCAAGTTCGTTAACTGAAATGAATAATGCCGTACAAATTGTTGCGCATAATATAGAGGACGTCTCGATAGCTGTAACTGATGGGATGCACCATACAGAAAACGCTTCGACTGTATTAATATCGCTTGCAGAAGAGTCGATAGAAATGAAGCAAAGAGCTGATCAAACTGTAGAAAAATCAAATCAAACAATGGCAGTGGCCAAGCAAGGTGAGCAACGTGCCATTGAAATCAGCCGTGATATGGAGAGAATCAGGGGCGGTTCCCAAGAAGTAAGCCAGACAATATCTGATTTAGTCGAATCTGCTTCACAAATCCAAACTATTACGACAAGCATTTCGGGTATTGCTTCCCAGACAAATTTGCTGGCGCTAAATGCATCGATTGAAGCTGCACGAGCAGGTGAGCATGGAAAAGGTTTTGCGGTAGTAGCAGAAGAAGTGCGTAAGCTTGCCGAACAATCAGATGGCGAAGCATCACAAGTCGAAAAGCTCGTACAAGATATTATGAAAAAAATTCAACATGTCCTAGAATCAGTAGAAGACAATACCAAGCAGATAGAACAAGGTGCTGAAACGGTTAGTCAAACTGTCACAGCATTAAGCGAAATAGCAGTATCAGTTGCTGAAACTGTAAAGGAAACAACGGTAATATCTAATTTAATGGCAAAGGAAACGGATCAGGCACAGCATGTAGCAGAGATGATCCAGGAACTTGCAACTTCCATTCGCGGTATTGAAAACACGATGAACAGTATCTCTGCGGCTGCAGAAGAAACGACTGCTGGGATTGATGAAGTATCCACTCGTTCAGGTACCACCAATGAGATGGCATGCCAACTTGAAAACCATGTAATGCAATTTCAATTGAAAGAATAAAGAAATCCCCCATTGAGATAAATGGGGGATTTCTTTCATAACTATAGCATCCAACAATTACTTTTTCTTTTTTCCGAATTGTACAGCGACAGCAGGAGCTTTCTTTTTCACCTCAAAATGAACATTAACGTTCACCGACTTTTCGTTATTGTATATAATCTCTAATACTTTGCCTTTTCGTCCTTTAATGCGCAAATCATCTCCAACTTTTGGCAGTTGCCTTAAAAGTTGGCTTAAGATTATGTTTTTTCCTTCTAAAAAATGAACTGTATACATTCATGCACTCCTTTTTGCTAAATTCTCTTTTTATTTTATGTAAGACTTAAGAGAGAATAGAACGAAAGAGGTATAACTTATCCATTCAAAAACAAACTACTGGTGAACACACTTGAATGGAGGATAACTATGGCAAAACAGGATAATTCAAATCACAGAAGATCAAATAGCAGCGCGCGAATTAACAGTATGATTGAAAATACAAAGAAGAATATTCAAGAAGCAGAAATTAGTATGGAATTTGCAGGGAAAGAAGAGTTAGAACATCTTCAAGAAAAAAATGAGCGCAGACGAACAGAGATTTACCGGAAAGAAGAAGAAAAAAGAGAAAAAGCGGCTGAAAAAGCTTGGCGCGATAGCTTTGATTAAATAGGAAAACAAGACAAGCAGCAAATGATTGCTGCTTGTTTTTACATATAAAATATTTGATTTTGATTTCAAAAGGTGAAAAACTCTGTATAATAAAAAAGTGTAATTTTAGCATATATAAATAGATTATTATGACAAGTAAACAATTTTTTATCAGAAGGGATTTAATATATGAATATGATGGGACATTACAATAGTGCCCTTTTAGCGTTATCTGTAGGTATAGCAATAATTTCTTCATACACTGCCTTAAATATTATTATTAGGCTTATGTCGTTAAAAGGAGGGCTTAAGCAGCTATGGTGGTGGGTAGGAGCTGCTACTTTTGGTGCAGGCATCTGGTCAATGCACTTTATTGCAATGCTTGCGCTTAAATTGCCTATGCCAGTTTCCTATAGTGTATTTTGGGTATCTTTATCTTTTATATTAGCAATCCTGGCAAGTGCAGTTGCTTTTCTAATTGTTAGCCGAGGACTTAAAAGAAAGATTTATATACTAATAGGTTCATTATTTATCACAACCGGTATTGTATCGATGCACTATATAGGTATGAAGGCGATGAATATGGGGATGGATATTTCATATGACCCTATTCTTTATCTATTGTCATGGTTGATAGCATTTGCAGCTTCAGTCGTATCCTTATATTTATTTTTTTATTTCCAATCTAAAACAGTTGGGATGCAATTGCAAAAGTGGATGAGCTCTGTAGTCATGGCGGGTGCAATCGCAGGCATGCATTTCACAGGAATGGCAGCAATGAAAATGAAACCAAACCATGAGATGCTCCATTTTAAGAGAACAGCTATTGATAGTGGTGTTTTAGCTTATACAGTAGCCGGCGGCATGCTGTTCATCTTTGCTTGTATTATCGGAGGTTTTTATTTAGATCGTCGTTTTCAACAAACGTCTACTGAATTGGAGTTCAAAGATAGCATATATCAGTCGATAATTCTTACGGCAAGTGATGCTATTGTTTTATGTAATTCAAGGGGTATGATTATTTCCTTTAATAAAGCAGCAGAAATCATTTTTGGTTATAAAGAAGAGGAAGTCCTTGGGAAGCAGCTTGAAATTATTATTCCCATGGAATATCGCGAAGCACATCGTAAAGGAATGGATCGTTATCTTAGAACAAAAGAGCCACATGTAATTGGTCGAATGGTAGAATTAAAAGGATTACGAAAAAATAATGAGGAATTTCCTTTAGAATTGTCTCTTTCTGCATTAAAAAAAGGGGATGAAACATATTTCAGCGGCATTCTGCGCGATATCTCAGAAAGAAAAAGAACAGAAGAAAAGATAACGGAATTAGTTTATCGCGATCCGCTAACAAATTTACCGAATCGTAGGCTATTAAATACGCATTTAACGATGTGTATTGAACAAGCTGCAATAAGCGGTCAAATGCTAGCAGTATTGTTTATCGATTTAGATCGCTTTAAATATATCAATGATACATTAGGTCATGATGTAGGTGATGCATTTCTGATTGAAGTAGCTAAACGTATGGAAACATGTATACAAAAAAAAGATATGCTTGCACGTCAAGGGGGCGATGAATATATTATCGTTGTGTCGCATACTACACATCAACAAGTCGTAAGTTTGGCAAAAGAGATTTTGGAAAAGCTCAACCGTCCATTTTTACTTGGCGAGCATGAATTGTTTATTACTGGATCGATTGGTATAAGTATGTATCCCTCAGATGGAATGGAGCATGAGATTCTTATTAAAAATGCAGATACAGCTATGTATCGAGCAAAAGAGCTAGGGAAAAACAATTATCAATTCTTCACAGCTGAGATGAATAATATGATGGCGAAGAAAATGAATTTAGAAATAGGTCTGCGAAAAGCTATAGAAAATCATGAATTTGAGTTATATTATCAACCACAAATTGGTGTGGATACAGGCAAGGTGACAGGAGTGGAGGCCCTAATCAGATGGAATCATCCAGAAATTGGCCTGGTTCCGCCAAACGATTTTATCCCACTCGCTGAAGAAACAGGTCTAATTATTCCGATGGGCTATTGGATTCTACGAGTTGCCTCACAGCAAGCCAAAAAATGGATAGACCAAGGCTTTGATGATTTAAGAATGAGCGTGAATATTTCCTCAAGGCAATTTCAACAACCTGATTTCGTTGAAACTGTCCAGACAATACTATCAGAGACAGGATTGCCAGCAAAAAATCTTGAATTAGAGCTTACTGAATCGATTGTTCAAAATCCAAAATCTGCGCTCCCTGTGATGGAACAGCTAAAAGCAATGGGTGTTAAACTTTCTTTAGATGATTTTGGGACAGGCTATTCTTCTTTGAGTTATTTACGCTCATTCCCGCTTGATACGTTAAAGATTGATAAGTCTTTTATTCGATATATCAATGAAGAAATAAAAGACGAGGCGATTGTAAAGACTATCATAAATATGGCCCATAGCCTCAAATTAAATGTGATAGCTGAAGGCGTGGAGACAGAAGAACAACTCTCTTTATTAAGCGACAATGACTGCCATGAATTCCAAGGTTACCTATTTAGCCGACCTGTGAAAGCAGATGAGTTACAAGATATTTTAGAAAATCATAAAGCGCATAAAACCGATTGATCTTTTCAATCGGTTTTTATATTTGTTCTATTATTCACCTAGATGATTATCCTAGTCATAGATTCATTTGACTTTATGTATACATTTGTATACACTAAAAATGTTGATAGATAAAAATTTCTAAATGAATAAGATGCAAAAATCATACAGAAGAAATGGGGCGGAAAAATGTTTGTACAAATACGAAGATGGATTCTAACTGAAGGACATGCTAATAATATTATTGATCGTTTTTCAAAAAAACCGGGTGAAGGACCTTCATTAATTGAGCAACGCGATGGGTTTATTAGTAGAGAATTGTTATTGAAAAATACCCGGCGTGGCGAAGAAGAAGTTGTGATGATTATTCGTTGGGATTCAGAAGAGGCATGGAAAGCTTGGGAGAAAAGTCCTGAGCATATTGCTGGCCATAAGAAGCAAATTAAAGAACATGGCGGCAAGCCCCCAAAACCTGAGTATGTTATTAGCATGGAAAATAGTAACTATACAGTTGTTGAATAACAAGAACGAAAGGAAGATACTCGAATGAGTGTCTTTTTTTATATGATTTTTCAATAAGGAGTTAATATTGAATAACAAATTTTTAGAAGGATAATTTTTAAATTAGTTAGAGATTATCAATGTCCAAAGCACGTTTATTGACTTCTTAATGGACAAGAGTATACTTTTATTTTAACGTATGATAAAAATATTGCATTAAAAAACAATATGAATGAAATATTGAATAATTGAATGGAGGATGAATATGAATCAACAAATGCAAAAACAAATTACTTTAAAACAACGTCCTGTTGGGATGCCGAAAATGGATGACTTTGATTTTATTGATACGCCAATCGGGACAACTTCAGCTGGGGAGGTATTAATCCGTACAGCTTATATTTCGGTTGATCCATATTTACGCGGTAGAATGCAGGATACCAAATCATATATAGCTCCGTTTGAGTTAAATAAGGTAATCACTTCTGGTGTTATTGGCCAAGTAGTGGATTCTAAGTCGGAAAGTTTTTCGAAAGGTGACGTAGTACTAGGTAATCTTGGATGGCAGGAATATTCTGTTGTTAATGAGAAAGAAATAAAAAAAATTGATAAAAATTTAGCACCAGTCACAGCTAATCTAAGTATTATAGGCATGACTGGATTAACAGCATACTTTGGACTACTTGATATTGCGAAGCCAAAATCAGGTGAAACAGTTGTTGTATCTGGAGCTGCAGGCGCAGTTGGGTCGACTGTTGGACAAATTGCTAAAATAAAGGGAACACGAGTAATAGGAATTGCTGGAACAGATGAAAAATGTCAATATTTATTGAATGAACTAGGATTTGATGAAGCCATTAATTATAAAAAAGAAGATGTTCCAACAGCTTTAGCTAAAGCATGTCCCGAAGGAATTGACATCTACTTTGATAATGTGGGTGGCACCATTTCAGATGCTGTATTCCCGCTTCTTAATAAATTTGCACGAATTCCTGTTTGTGGAGCTATATCATCCTATAATGATGTAGAAGTGGATATGGGGCCTCGAGTTCAAACAGCACTTATCAAAACAAGTGCCCTTATGAAAGGTTTTACACTAGGTGATTACTCCGACCGAATTGGAGAAGGGTATAGCGCACTTGCAACATGGTTAAATGAAGGAAAGCTCAAATACGAAGAGACAATTGTAGAAGGGTTTGACCATGTTATTGACGCGTTTCTTGACCTATTTAAAGGAGCAAATTTAGGTAAGCAATTGGTTAAAGTTTCGGAAATAGACTGATAATAAGTGGTTCTCGTAAGCAAAAAGCATTCCAACGATGGGAATGCTTTTTTGCTTACAAATAATAGAGTGTGTGAATCTTTCTCTAGAGTTAATATCTCTGTTAAAGTTAATACTATTTAATGTAGCCGAAAAATGGAACGGACACTTAGTTAAAAATATGTACTCTTCCTACATATTTTACTTTACCAAGATCATATTTAATATTTACAATCATTACATAATCTCCAGTTGCTTTTGGATAATTATATGTTCTTATTTGGTCATCTATTTCGGGATTAAAATTTGCTCTTCTTTTAACATATAACTTTTTGTTTTTATAGAAAGATACATTTATTTTTTCTACTTCAGCTGAATAGCTTTTAAATTTTTTATTCGCAGGTGTTAGCCCCAGACTTTCTTCTACTCCTGCTTGTAAGTTGTTTTGCTCTTGTTTCTCAGCAAATTTGAAAATATCATCAACTTTCATATTTTCAGATGAATCTTGAGACCAATCCACTTGTGCAATACCTAAAACAATGTCTCCAGAAGCACTAGCTAAGTTTACACTTGGGGGGGAAGTGTCTGAATTTGATGTAGATGAACAGGCGGTTAGAATGATACAAAATAAGAGTAGTATGTTTAATTTAAGTTTATCTTTCAATTTGATCACCTCTATCTATCACCAACAGATACAAAATATACTATTATAAGTAATTATCCTTATAAAAAATTTCTTACATGAGTTTAACATTAAAATGGTAAAAAATCATATATATGTGTTAAAAATGCGCTGAACAAATGTATGGTTTAAATACAAATAATAAATGATAGGGGTGTGTCATTTATGAGAGATAGAGGATCAGTTGTTATATTAGAAAATAAGAAAGTTTTACTCATTCAAAGAATTAGAGATAATTCTATTTACTATGTTTTCCCTGGTGGAGGAATCGAGATTGGTGAAACACCAAAAGACGGAGCTAAAAGAGAAGCCTTCGAAGAATTAGGGGTAATTGTAAACGTTAATGAGTGCATTTTAGAAGTCGAATATGATGGTACTCAATATTTTTTTCTATCTGAAATCATTTCTGGCACTTTAGGAACTGGCCAAGGAGAAGAATACACTAACATAAATAGAGATAGAGGAATGTACTTGCCTGTGTGGATGGATATAGAAAGATTATCGTCTATTGATGTAAGACCTCAGGAATGTGCTTTAAAGGTTCAATCTTTACAAATCAATTCATCTAAATAGTACAAGGGAACTCCTAGTGGTTAAGAGGTTTCCTTATTACGAGAAACGAAGGAGGTTATGTTTATGAATTATGGAGATGATTTATTCAAAGGAACAGCCTGGTATTATTCTAGGTTTAGGCCTATCTATCCGTCTTATTTATTTAGATTTTTAGTCAATAAGTTTTCTCTAGATGGTCAAGGTAATATGTTGGATTTAGGGTGTGGAACTGGGGAAATAGCTTCTAGACTTTATGATTGGTTTGATTCAATAATTGGTATCGATACGGAATATGAAATGCTAAATGAAGCAAAGGAATTTAAGGAAAAATTTCGAATCCCAAACATTGAATATTTTAATGGTGATTTAAATCAATTTATTTATGAAATGAGTGTTTCAAATATTAAATTAGTAACAATGGCAAAATCATTTCACTGGATGAATAGGGAGGAGGTGTTAGAAAAATTATATAATCTTATTATCCCAGGAGGAGGAGTAGCAATCATTGATAACTATATTCCTAATAAAGGATTCACTCTATGGGAAAATAAGGTGAAAGAGGTGATAAGTAAATGGTATGGAGATAAAAGAAAAGCTGGAAATACAATTTACGCTCATCCAGATAAAAGTCATGCAAGTATAATAGAAAACTCTAAATTCAAGTTAGAAATACATAATCTACCTTCTTACAAATATCGTTGGACAGTAGATTCAATTTTAGGGAATATATATTCAACCTCATATGGCGCTAAAAGATTTTTAGGGGACAATATTTCTGGCTTCGAAAATGAACTCAGAAATGAATTATTAAAAATAAATAATTTAGGATTATTTGAAGAAGATATTAATATCTCTGTTAAATTGGCCTTAAAGGTTTAGGGCGAATTATTACAAATAATTAGGAATACAAAGAGAAGAACTGTTTTTTTACCTCTTGTTCCATAGCAAAATAGTATGAAGAGTTTATTTCTGTAAATTAATTACATATATTTACTCTTCATACATATTTCACCTTACCTAGATCGTATATAATATTTTCAACCATTACATAATCACCAGTTGCTTTTGGATAATTATATGTTCTTATTTGGTCATCTATTTCGGGATTAAAATTTGCATGAAGAATATTCTTCTGACTTTGTTCAGTCTTAGGTCTAATATTATTTGAAAATATAGAATGTTATATTTTATTTATCGAAAGGAGGAAGAATATTTGAATATCAATCAAGTAATACTTAAGACGAAAAGACTAGAAGAAATGAAAAAATTTTATAGGGATATTCTAGAATTACCTATAGAAATCGTTACAAATGGTAGCTTTAAAATAAAATTTGGTCTTACAATAGTTGAGTTTACCAATTTTCATGAGGCAGAAGAACCTTTTTACCATTTTGCATTTGATATCCCTAAAAATCAATTTCAAGCTGCTAAGGAATGGGTTAAACAAAAAGTAACGCTTTTAAAAGAAGAAGATCAAGATGAAGTATATTTCGCAAGTATAAAAGCAAATTCTTTATATTTTGAAGATCCATCGGGGAACATTGTAGAATTTATTGCAAGATTAGATAATCCATCGAGCCATGTTCCTTTTACTGCAGCAAATATTATAAAAATGTCTGAAATAAGCTTAGTTGTTAAAGATAAAGTGCAGGCTGCAAAACAATTAAGGGAACTTTCCATTGTTGAAAGGGATGGAGAAGAAGTAACGAATGATAATACATTATCTTTTATGACAAAAGGAGATTTGCCAGTCTATTTATTATTAGTAAATCCGAAAAGAAGATGGTTTTTCTCTAATAAAGTAGCTACTGTGTTTCCTTTAGATATAATGTTAGATTCTAAAATTAATATTGGGGTCAATGATGACAATAAGTTTTATATTGAATAATCATAGTAAGCGGTACTGTTTTATAATATTAGAACCATCTTTATAGACAATAAGACTTTTACCATCAGAAGTAGTTTCTAATATATTGTATACCTTAGTTCTAGTTTTTGAAGGGAAAAACCAAATCTTTGCTAATTCTATAGATGATCAAAGTAAGATGCAAATTACAAATGAAAAGAAGGGGAAATGATAAATACTATTTATCAAATATAGCCTATTCAATGAAAGGATACTAGCGATTGAAAATTCCCTATAAGGATATTCTAAGTGAGAAAAACTTTACTTTTTTGTTATTTGGAAGACTCTTCAAAAGAAGCTCTTTAACATTGTTTAGTCTGGAACTCATCTGGTTAACAATAAAGCTGACTAATAGTTCACCATTCTATTTGTCTTTGATAATTATGGCGCAAACGTTACCATTTATTGTTTTTGGTATTTATGGTGGAGTAAAGGCGGATAAATGGAATAAGAAGAAAATAACAGTAATATCTGATTCTCTTATTGCGATATTAATTCTTGCTATTCCAATACTATTTTTTTGGGGATTTTTAAATTATTTTATTTTAATATGTACAGCCGTCCTAATTAGCATTCTTAATTGCTTTTCAGAACCAAGTTTTCGTGCTTTGTTACCTGAACTAGTTACAGATAATAAATTACAGAGAAGCAACGCTCTATTAGATTCTATTCAACGTGGTGCTAGTATTCTAATCCCAGCTTCAGTAGGAATAGTTGTTAAATTTACTGATCAAATACACATTTTCACTCTAGCATTCATTTTAATGAGTATTTCGACTGTATTTCATTTGCTAATTAACTATCAGGTTCCTCAGTTTAATACTAGTCAAAGTGAAGAAGGAACAGTAAGTGAAATTAAATCGACTTTAGCTTATTTAAAGTCAAATAGAAGTATTCTTATTATTATACTTGTTCAATTTATAAGCATACTGATAAATACAGGGTTGTGGCGTGTGGGATTACCTATTTATTTGGATAAAAATTTAGAGAAAGATATTTCAACCTTCGGAATTATTACAGGTATACTTGGTGCAGCAGCATTTGCTACTTCTATTATGCTTGGTACATTGAAAAAACTTAAACCATTAATAATTTTTAATATAGGGATTATCCTATGGGGAAGTGGTTTGTTAGTAATTGGTTTATCACCATCTATTTTTATGATCTATCTAGCAACGATTCTTATTGGAATAGGTCAGGCAAGTGAAGGGCTTGGAAGAATTGTATTAATCCAACAACAAGTACCAAATAATATGCTAGGTAAAGTGTTTAGTATATCATCATCTATTAATTATACAAGTGACACAGTATCGTTGGGTATTATGAGTAGTATCCTAGCAATTCTTTCTACAACTAGTGTATTTTGGGCTGGTGGAGGGATTATACTAACAATTGGTTTGATAGGTTTTAATTCATTGAGAAAAGAAAATAACTACTGAAAAAGGAAAATCTACGTTAAGGGATTGAATAGTTTGATAAGGCTTTCTGATAATGATATAGATAATCTTACTAATCATTGACTATTTAAATACAGTTCACTTTTTACTAGGATGTAGAATTCAGCCTGTACTCTCACTTAAAACTAGCAGGGTAAAAAGGGCATAGGCGTTATTAAACTCTATATATTGATGAGTAATACATAAAGGAGCTCCTGTTCCCATCTTGAAAAATTCAAACGAACCATGAGAAGTGTTAATTAGATGTTGAGTCCATATAATAATACCTCCAATAATAAATATAAATAGATTGTAATATTGATAAATAAACTGGAAATTAATTTTCATATATCTCATTAAAGAAATCAGTAGATAGTATTGAATTGAAGACAAATATGCACCGAATAATGATAGGATTATTAGGGTAGACTTTATGTAAGGGAGGCAAAGCCTCTCTATTTTTTATATGAAAGAAGTGATGAACAAAAATGCCAAATGAGAAAAAAGCTAATAGACTGATAAATGAGACTTCTCCTTACTTACTACAGCATGCATACAATCCTGTTAACTGGTATCCATGGGGAGAAGAGGCTTTTACCGTAGCTAAAGAGGAAGATAAGCCTGTCCTTGTTAGCATTGGCTACTCGACTTGTCATTGGTGCCATGTCATGGCTCATGAATCATTTGAAGACGAAGAGGTTGCATTTTTATTGAATAAATGGTTTATCTGTATAAAAGTCGATAGAGAAGAGCGACCGGATATTGATTCAATCTATATGAATGTTTGTCAAATGATGACTGGCTCTGGCGGATGGCCGCTTAATGTTTTCTTAACACCAGATCAGAAACCTTATTTTGCTGGGACTTATTTTTCAAAATACAGTATGTATAAAAGGCCAGGGATGATGGAAATTCTGCCTTATCTCGCAAAGGCATATCATAAAGAACGAGATAGAGTTGATGAAGTAGGAGCGCAAATTATGGATGCTCTTTCAGATCTGTCTAAACCTGAGAAGTCTGCAATACATGAGGATGCTGCTGGTAAAGCATATGGCCAATTAAAGCAGGGGTACGACAAAGTCTACGGCGGTTTTGGAACAGAACCTAAGTTTCCAAATCCAAGCCAACTATTATATTTACTAAGGTATTATAATATGACAGGAGAAAAAGAAGCTTTGGAGATGGTCACTAAAACATTGAATGCAATTTATCGAGGCGGGATATATGATCATATCGGCTTTGGTTTTGCAAGATATTCAACGGACCGGATGTGGCTTGTACCACACTTTGAAAAAATGTTATATGATCAGGCGCTTCTAATACAGTGCTATACAGAAGCATATCAAATAACGAAAGACGAAAAATACAAACAGATTGTCTATGAAACAATTAAATTTATAAAACGTGAAATGCAACATCCAGATGGCGGTTTTTATAGCGCAATTGATGCGGATAGCGAAGGAGTTGAAGGTAAATATAATACATGGGATTATGATGAAGTTATAGACATCCTTGGTCCAGAAATAGGAAAGGCATTCGCAGAGGATTATGATGTGACACTAGGAGGTAATTTCGAAGAGGTTAATATACCAAATTTAATTCATACACAGAATAGAAAATTATCAAAAGAAAAGCAAGAAGAATGCCGATTAAAATTATTAAAGGCTAGAGAAAAGCGAGTCTATCCTCATGTAGATGATAAAATATTGACTGCATGGAACACGTTGTTGATTGCCGCATTAGCAAAGGCTGGTGGAGTGTTTGAAGAAAAAACCTTTATTGAATTAGCGCAAGAAGCGGATGTTTTTTTACAAAAAAACGTAGTAAAAGAAAACGAACTATATGTTAGCTATAGAGAACAAAAAGTTTCTCAACCTGGATTTTTAGATGATTATGCAAACTATCTATGGGCCCTTAATGAATTATATCTTGCTACTGGTAAAAATGAATATCTTAAACGAGCACATCATATGGCAGATCAAACAATTGAGAATTTTCATGATGATGAACATGGAGCATTTTTCCTAACGAGTCATGCTGCAAGCCCTTTGCTTGTAAGAGAAAAAACGGCAATCGATAATGCCTATCCGGTAGGGAATAGTACGCTTGCCGTTCAAATGTTTCGACTAGGAAAGCTCTTGGAAGATGATAAATATCGAAATTTGGGAGATGAGATTCTTCAAACATTTGCCTCTGATATTAATCGTTATCCTGGAGGTACATTTTGGCTGCTTCAAGCTTTACTTGCCTACCAAGCGCCTTCAAGTGAAATCCACATCAACAATCCAACTAGAGGTATAAAGAATGCTCTTTTTTCCTTCTATCGACCGTTTGATGTTTGGCATATAAAGGATGAAGGACCATTTGAAATGCAAATATGCGAGGATTATGCATGTCAACTGGCGATCCATAATGAAGAGGAAGCTCTCAAAAAATTAGGACATACTAACATCGCCGATTAAAAAAATCGGTGATGTTTTTTTGATAGTAATACATTCTAGTAAAAATTTATTGATTTAATATGAGTATAAAGTTATAGCAATGAGATGTCATAAAAATAGGTTTGTTTATCATTTAATTAACATATTTAGAAACAAATTTCGAAAAATAATGTCGAATTTACTGATATATCATGTATACTATATAATGTAGAAAAAGAGCGAGGGGGTGAAAAATGGTGGATAAAGACCTACAAAATGTGAGTAAATTAAAAGTAAATTTGCCTACTCATGGAGTTTCTCAAAAACCCCTTGATGATATCCACCAATTCATAGGCAAGATAAAAAAAATCCACCTATTACTCACTCAGAATACATACATAAAAGATACAGCAAAAGCATTAGGGTATATTATTGATGATGCGGTACAAAATCCGACAGTTCTATTTGTTGGCATGAGAGGAACGGGCAAAACTACTCTCTTGAACACTTTATTAAAAAGACCTATTTTAAGTCATTTGAAAGAGGCGCATTTAGCAGTGAGTTCTATTTTTCGATATGCCGAAAAGGAAGAGGTACGTGCTCACTTTTATGATGGACAAGTAGCTTCTTTTGGCATTGAACATGTAGGGCTATTTACTTCTATTGATACCTCAGGTGCCAATATATTGCGTGAAGGGTTGGATTTTATTGAAATATTTATTCAAAATCCGCTCTTAAAGACTGTGACCATTATGGATGCTACGCTAGTACAGTTTAAAGGGAATAGAACTGCCTATATAAAAGAGAGCTTTTTACAGCGGGCAGAGGATATTTTCTGGATTGTAAACGCTAATCGTGAGATCCAGAAAGTGGAGTTAAACTTAATGAAGAAGAGCTCAAACCATATAAAGCCGTTATTTATTTCTAACTTTATGAGCTCAACTGGTTCGGTTTTAGAAGACCAACAGATTGAACACTATATAAGAAAAAGGGTCTCAGTATCTGCATTACAAGCAAATCAAGCACTCGCTCATAATGACAAAGAACAGTGGCAGCAAAGCAATATTGACATGATATATAAAGAAATAGAGCAATCAGCGAGCGATCGTTCAAAACGAATACCTTTTATTATTCAACGTTTGGCTCATTGGGTTAAAAGATTTCGAGCTGAATTAGAAATTATAGAAGAAAGAGAACCCTATAACTCATCATTGAAAACATTAACAAGTTTTATAGAAGAATTTGATGAATTAAAAGATACTCAGTATGAAGAAAATCAATTTGTCGCTGAGATGATATCAGAATATGAAAAATTAAGTTGCTTATTTAAAGAGATTCATACACTTTATCAGCTCGTGCAAGCATTAAAACAACAGGATTTATTTAAGGAAGACAGTATTTTCGGAAAATTTAAGGAATTGGCAGAACATTATCTTGAAGAAGTAAGAGATTACCGAAAAATGCGATATCAGTATACTGTTCAATTTGATATGCTAGATCAAAAATACAAAAGGATAAATGGACGATCTATTTTATCTTTTTTATTCGGCAAACGGGAAGAAGACCTTTATTTTATAAATCAAGCGAAAGAACTGAACGAAACTCAACAACTACTTGAACAAAAGTACAAGTCCGTGCTACGTCAAGAAGAGCTTTTGATAGAATTGGTTCCCGAAATATTAATTCAGCTCAACCAAACGGTCCGAAATAAATTAGAAGAGATACTTAAAAGTATTTCAGCTGTAGAATATGAAAGACTTGCAGCTCATACAAAGATACAGCAAGCTATTAAAAAATTAAGTACTTTTGATGATATTGTAGAAGCAAAGCAATGGGTTATCATGTTGGCTAAAGAAGAGTTATTAAATAACTCAATATGGTTGACAATAGAAGAAAGAGATAGAGTAGTGGAGGATATAAAAGCAATTGAAAGCGTACGCTTAGACTATTCAATTTTTATACAAGAGTATGAAAACTTGAAACTAAAAGAACCAAGCCAAGTACAGTCTCTTGTTGTCGTAAAAAATCCTTATTATGCTTTGACCTTAAAAGATGGGGATATACGAATGCCTTTAGAACCGCCACCACCTTTTTTAGAATTGAATACAGATTAAAAAGGAGCTGCATTTTATGCGCTCCTTTTTACTTTTGCTGCTATAAAAAATGCTCCTGCAGCAGCAATCGCCGCAAGCAAGAAAGTAGGGAAGAATACTGGACCAGAAAATACAACATTGCTTGGCAAAGATTCGCTTGCTTGCCATGCCTCCGTTAAATTAGGCGTATACCAGGCAGTAAGAAGGATACCAGATGTAAAGTGGTAGACAAAGTATAGAACGATAAAGGCAAAAAGAAAAACTATCCATTTTCTCACAAAAACACCTCCTTTTAACGTATTACGTACTAGGAGGTGTATATGTTTCAAATGATTTTCAAATGTTTATATTTTCTTTTATTAGGCAAATGATTAATAGAACACTTTATCCGTGTTGTACTTCGCGCGAAGCTTATTAATTGCATATGTTTCGTAGATTTCTCTTTCCATTGGATCATCAATGATGAATGCTTCAATTTTGTGCACTTCATCACGGTGATCTTTTAGTGGAGATACATTATCTTCAAAGTGCTTTTTTAATCGTGGGCGCATTTTGCGTGCTTTACCTACAAATAATAGCTCGTTGGCATCGTTAAAGAATAGCAATAATCCACCTTTATCACGAGGAACCTTATGGAAGTCTATAAATCCAAAGACTGAAGGGATGATTGCTTCTCCTTCTTTTGGATTTTGTTCACGCTGGCGAATCACTACATCAGGTTTTGGCATTTCAATTTTAATCAAAATAATTCACGTCCTCTTACATTAATAGAAGTTTATACTAGCACAGTTAAGCAAGAAAAGCTACTCGTCTAGTTGTATTGTAGTATTACATCTTTTATATATCACATACTACAATCGATGCGGAGACTATAAAAAAGGAGTTATACAACTATGAATAAATATACTGAACTTAATAAGAGCTTTTTAAATGGTCAATGGGAAGAAGGGGAAGAAAATAACACTTTCGATATAGAGAATCCATACAACAATGATGTATTAACCACCGTCAAACTGGCATCAAAAAACCAGGTTGAAGAAGCCTTTGACAATGCTAAAAAAGCGCAAAAAGAGTGGGCAAAAGATTCACAAAAGCGTCGTGATGTCATGGAAAAAGCAATCCAATATTACAAAGATAATAAGGATGACATAATCGATCTTTTAGTTATTGAGTCAGGAAGCAGTGTTTTGAAGAGTAATATTGAATATAATAATACGGTCGCCGTAATGGAAGAGTCATTAAAAATGGTTGATAAATTAGGACAAGTTACTGAAACGCCTTCTATTATTGAGAATAAGGTCAATTATTCCTATCGTTTACCGCTTGGCGTCATTTCATCCATTGCTCCTTTTAACTTTCCAATGTATTTATCAATGCGTACGATTGCTCCAGCACTTGCGCTTGGTAATGCGGTCGTTCATAAAGCAGACTTGCAAGTGGGGCTTTGCTCAGGTTCATTGATTGCTAAGGCATTCGAAGCAGCGGGAATGCCAGCTGGTGTTTTCCAATCAATTTTGACGAAATCCTCTACGATTGGCGATACAATGATCGAAAACAAAAATGTAGCACTAATTAGTTTTACTGGTTCTACAGAAGTCGGCAAACGGATTGGCTCTATTGCAGGTGGCCTTTTGAAAGGTGTTGCTCTAGAACTAGGAGGAAACGGACCATTTGTAGTATTAAAGGACGCAGATATTGACCAAGCAGTAAAAGCGGCAGCATTTGGGAAGTTCCTACATTCGGGCCAGATTTGTATGATTACCAACCGCATTATTGTTCACAAAGATTTGTATGATGAGTTTGTAGAAAAATTCGTTGAAAGAGTTAAAAATATTCCTTATGGAGATCCGAGGGATCCTAAAACAATCATTGGACCGTTAATTAACGAAGGTCAAGTAAAAAAAGGTGTTGATAATATCCAAAAGGCGATTGATGCAGGTACTGAAGTATTGCTAAAAGGTGAAAGAATAGGGAACGTGTTAACACCAACTATTTTCGGACATGTTAAAAATGACAGTGAACTCGCACAAACAGAATTATTTGCTCCAATTGCTCCGATTATCAAAGCTGATAGCGATGAAGAGGCTATTGAGATGGCAAATGACACACGATATGGGCTAAGCTCTTCTATATTCAGCGGTAATATAGAAAAAGCAACAGATTATGCATTATATTTGGAATTTGGTATGACTCATGTCAATGATCAACCTGTCAACGACGAACCAACAGTACCATTTGGAGGTATGCGTGACAGTGGTGTAGGTCGATTCGGTAATCCAAGTGTTGTGGAAGAATTTACGTATCAAAAATGGATTTCTGTTCAAACAAAACCGCGAGAATATCCATTTTAAAAAAGAAGTCGCTTGAATGAAACATTCAGGCGGCTTTTCTTATTGAATTAAGATAAAATGGTATTGAGTGGAGAAAAATTATGCATATAATAGAAAATATGGAGTTGATAATTAGTGGAAATTCAATTTGTACCCGGTAATCTCGAGCTTTTAAAAACACCGTATTATGCAGATTTCTTCTATGAAAATATCATCATTTATTTTAACGAGGAGAATACAACAGATGCAGTATTTGAATCAGCAGTACATGGCACTTTTCTACTCAAACTAGGCGAAGCATTAATCAATCTTGTGAAAACAAAAGAAACACAGAAGGTCGAATCTATTGGTACTACTATTTCTTATCGTATTTCACAAACGGATCATACAATTTATATAGTAAAATATAGTGGAGATGAAGAGATAGAAAAACATTTGTGCCGTTATAATTTGTTTTTTGAAGGGCTAACTCTTGCGACCAAAAACTACTTACATACGATCAAAAGAGAGAATCCAAGAATTGTTTTGATTGACCAATACCAGCTATTGGCGAGTTGCTTTATCAACTTTGATCAAATAAGACTATTAGAGCTCCAATAAATTTTTGACCTGGCTTTATAGAGATTATATAATAAGCTTCAGGAGCATAGAAGGAGTGGGTCTTTTGCAAGAGAAATGGACATTTATGGTAGACGGCACAGCATATTTCTGCAAAACGATGGAAGAGGCGATCTCAGAACTACCCATTGAAGAAATTGATGGGGAAGAGTATGTAAAGATCAAACATAAAGATCTTAAAAGATTAGTGGAATTTTATTTAAAAGAACACGCATCAGATATTCAATTTTAAACATCTTATACGCTTCTTTACCTAGTATTTTCAGCTTAAGAATGATAGAAACCCAAGAATATAGCTATTCTTGGGTTTTAGCATTTTTAGAATGGTTTTAAATTGAAGTTCTTTTTTCTTTAATGGAAATAATCCATTTTAATAAAGGTGGTGTGACAACAGTTGTAAATACAACTGCGATAATCATAGGAGTATAGTACTCTTCAGAAAATAGCCCTTTTTGAAATCCAAGTCTGGATGTTATTAATGCGACTTCCCCTCGAGAAACCATGGCAATACCAATTAAAATCGCTGATATTGTATTAAATCCAGTAATTCGTGCACCGATACCTGCGCCCACAATTTTCGTTAGAACAGCAACAACACATAGAATAACAATCAACCCTATATGCTCACCAATTCCTTTAAAGGAAACAGAAAGTCCGATACTTGCAAAGAATACAGGAATAAATAAAACACCTACTGATGGTAAAAGCTTTTCTTCAAATTCTATACGAGATTTGTCTGCTGCTAGAGAAAGACCTGCAAAGAATGCACCGATAATATTACTAATACCCATGAAATCGGCGAAATATGAATAAGCAAAACAAAGTACAACTGCAAAAACTAGCGAAATATCTGTAGATTTAAATTTTGCTACAATTTTAGAAATGACGGGCACAACTTTCCAATTCGCAAGAATAATGACCGCAAAGAAAATTACTTGCTTCAATAACACTGTTGGGATGGATACATCTCCCCCGACAGTAATACTGATAACGATTGCCAGTAAAATCAGGCCAAGTATATCATCAGCAATGGCTGCGCCTAACACTGTAGCACTTTCTCGTGTTTTTAATTGATTGAGCTCACGGAAAGTCTGTACGGAGATACTAACCGAAGTAGCTGTCAACACAATACCTAAAAATAATGAATGTGTAGGATCCATGCCAAAGCTCTCACCGATTAAATAACCTCCTACTAGAGGTAGCACAACACCGAAAACCGCTACAGTCAATGCTGACTTTGTATTAGAGGTTAAATCTTTAATATTTGTTTCAACGCCAGCGAAGAACATTAAAAATATAACACCAAGTTCACTAAAGGTATGTAATAATTCATTATCATCGATATTGCCAATCAATCCTAAAACTGCTGGTCCGATAATAATCCCCACAATTATTTCCCCGAGCACACTTGGCTGTCCAAATCGAACAGCAATGGCTCCCGCTATTTTTGTTGCGAGTATAATAATCACTAATTGAAGTAGTAATTCCAATAATCTGCCCCCTTAACCAAAAGAAGTTTAAAGATTCGAATAATTGAATGCCTATAGACTCCTCATTACTTTTGTTTTGTCTGCTAAAAACATTATGTTTCAATAATATCATAAAATGTATACCTTTGGCTAAATAAAACTATGAAAACACTCATACTGGTAAATATATTCGTATAATTGCCATAGATATAACCCCAGCTAATACAGTTACAGATAAACTTTTTGTCCATATTGCCAAAAGAAGCGTTGGAATAAAAGCAAATACAACAGACCAGTTAAGAGAAGTTATTCCATCGCCAGGTACAAGCAAATTTTCTACAACGAGCGCGCTTAAAATACATATTGGAATGAAAGAGAGCCATTTCATTACTATGGAAGGAAGCTTTACGTGTTTTACAAAAAGAAATGGAATAATTCTTGGGAGCCATGTAACAATTGCACAGCCAATAATTGTCCATATCATTATATTCATACTCATCGATCCATCACCACCCCAATAGCAGCTGCGAAGATTGTTGAAAGTATAACTGCCAAATGTAATGGCATAAAATAGGAGAATATATACATAAGAATTGCTACAATCCCGATTAAGCATAAATTTTTTGTGAGCTTTGTTTTTCCGACGCTTTGCAATTGCAATACGAGAAGCGCTACAAACATTGCAATTAAAGCAAAATCAAGCCCCCACTTTTCAGGCGCTGTAATCCATTTGCCAAGCAGTGCACCTCCAAGACATGATACAATCCAAGCTGCATAGGCAGTAATATTAAGCCCATCCAGCCATCTTCCACTCATTTCTTTTGTCTGCATTAACTTGGTGATTGCGACGCCAAAAGTTTCATCAGTCAACAATGAGCCAAATCCAATGTTGCGCAGGTAGCTGTATTTCGTAAAATAGGGCGCAACAGAAAGACTCATAAGAAAGTGTCGAAGGTTTACTATGAAAATCGTGAAAATAATCACGAGAGGTGGAGTCCCACTCAGAACAAGCGCACAAAAGATAAATTGTGCTGAACCTGCATAGACCAATATGGTCAATAAAGCAATTTCTATCATGTTTAATTGGGATGCTGAGCCCACAATGCCAAATGCCACCCCAATACTTATGTATCCTAACAGTGTAGGAATGCAGTCTCGTATACCTTGCAAGAAAGGATGTTTTACTTGCTCATATTGGACATTCTCTACCGAACTGTTCAACGAATCACTCCTTTTATTATATTCTCTTTATCATACATAACTTTATGGATGTTTTATAGCACTTTTTTCGTTCCAGCGCTTCTGAAAATTTTCAAGTTATTGAAAAAACAAAAAGGAGAGCGTTCATCGCTCTCCTTTCCATTTAGAGTGTCATATTTGCTTAATATGATCTGTTTAGTTTGTAAGCACAGTTAAACGACTACACTCCTATTTATTGTGGATGCTTTTGGAATGATTAACAAGCTCCACCGCCGCCGTAACCGTAACCCATGTAAGAAGCTCCGACAATAATTAACAAGATGAATAGAACAACTAGTAATGTAAAGCCCATATTTATGCACCTCCTTATGAAAAGGTATTAATATAATATGCATTTTGCTTTACACTCATTGGGTAAATGTGTAGAAAACAGGCTTAAATGCTTGAAGCATTTTTTATGATTATTCCTGTTGGGGCGAATTATTAGGATACAATAATACAAAACCCCATGCCTTCACATCCCACTGACTGTACTTTATCTTATGTAGTGCGAGTTAAAGTTGCTTGGGTGAATGATTAGGATTGGTTTTGAAGTCGAACGTAACGATACTTATCTTTAATGTATTGTTTAAAAATTCTTTCAGGATGATTAGTTTCAATTAAGTCTTTATGAACGAATGGTGGAACACCATAATATTCAAAGACGCCATCTTTTATGAATTGAATCCGTAAAATCATTGCGCCCTCGTCATATCCAACTGCTTCTAATTTTGAGGAATCTATCTTTATCCATCGCATTATGAATACCTCCTTAATCATTATATCTTTTATTAATAAGATAACAGAATTTTTAAATAATTTAAAGCGGTTTTTTTCTATTGAGTGTCACAGACAAAAGAAAAAATAATCAAGTTTGAAATAGATTCATGGCATTCTTGTGAATTAAAATAAAAAGATATATATCAAAGGCGAATTTTGTTACAATAAAAGTATTGTTGTCATTACTATTCTTATATATAGTTTATTTTAGTTAGTAAAGGAATGAAAATAGAATAATGGGGAGCAAACATAAATATAAACAGAGAGAAGCAGAAACGCCGCCTTCTTTCATGCAAATTTTAGCGCAGACAGTAAAAACAGGGATAATTAAGTCGAATTTAATTCCAATGGTTGCCGGTTTAACGCTCGCGCTATATACGTATAAAATTAATCCATTTGATCATTGGCTTCGTATAGTTTCAGCAATCATTGGCTCTGCTTTAGTTATTGCTGCAGCAGGGGCCTTTAACAATATCTACGATAGGGATATAGATGCTATAATGCAACGCACCCAAAAACGGCCAACAGTGACTGGAGATATTAGAATCGGTACAGTGTGGTTTATTGCTATTGGATCAACGATTGTTGGGTTGCTCGCGCTTTATTTGGCGACACCGCTTGCAGCATTGCTAGGCTTTACGGGAATTTTCTTTTATGTATTCCCTTATACTATTTGGACGAAACGCTATACAGTCTATAATACAGAAGTCGGTAGCATCTCAGGAGCTATGCCTCCGTTAATTGGTTGGGCAGCAATCCATCCAAACATTATGCATCCGGCTATTCTTGGTTTATTTGTAATCACTTTAATTTGGCAAATGCCGCACTTCTATGCAATTGCAATTCGTAAACAAGACGATTACAGTGCTGCTGGGGTTCCTATGCTTCCTGTAGCAAAAGGTATGAAACGCACATATATAACAACAAATATTTATTTAATTCTTCTCACAGCAAGCTGCTTTTTGCTTGGAACTCTAAGCAAGGGTTTAATGCTAGTAGCTTTATTACTAAGCATAGCTTGGCTTGTTATGAATATTTATGGGTATCATAAAAAAGATCCTAAAAAATGGGCAACTTTACTATTTGTTTATTCACTTCTTCATATGACGATCCTATTTTCAACGGTTATTATATACTCTATAGTTGGACTGTATTTAAAATTCCATTAAAAAACGGCAATGCCTAATTCGGCTTGCCGTTTTTTTGCTGTGTACAAGGATGTAATATTTTGAAAAACAATTGACAAAATTATTGTTTCTTTTTATAGTTTAACAGATGAATAGTTAAATTGTTGAACTAAATAGCGAGGTGAACAGATTGGCTTATGACAATATCCAAGAGCTTATTGACCAATATATCAAAACTTCTTTCCAAGTGAATCGAATGGGGGAGGCACTTGTTAAAGACCAGCTGAGTAAAGAATTGACGAATGACCAGCATTATACCCTTCGATTTATATTTCAGCATGACCGCTGTACATCAACAGATCTAGCAGAAGCTTTTCATGTCAATAAAAGTGCCATTACGGCAATTATTACGCGCTTGACGGATAAGGGACTAATTGAGAGAACTCGAGATGAGAACGATCGGAGAGTGGTATATTTATCTCTAACAGAAAAAGGCAAGGAGCTCTACCTTGAAACAGAAGAAAAAATTCATCAGCTAGTTAAGCATTTCATTACAAAGTTTGATAGGAAAGAAATTGAGAGCTTTATGCATACATATGAAAAGCTTTCCCATATTTTAATTAATATGAATAATAAAGAAGGTGTAAAAGAATGAAGGCAATCATAAAAGCAAGATGGTTTGTCATCATTGCATGGATAGCAATTGCAGCTGTATTAATGATGACAGCACCAAATATGGCCAATCTTGTAAAAGAGAAAGGTAGTATTGATGTTCCGGGCAATTATTCTTCTTCCATGGCAAAGCGTATGCTAGATGATATGCAAGACAATGATAAATCACAAGTAGCACTTGTATTTCATAATAAGAAAAAAATGTCCGCAGAGGACACAAAAGAAGTAAAACAAGCTATTCAGAAGCTAGAAAAGGATAAGAAACAACTGGGTATCACTGATATAACTACTCATTTTGATGAAAAAGCTTTAAAAGATCAACTCGTTTCAAAAGATGGGAAAACAATCATGGCTTCACTGTCCATGGAAGTTGGTGACCGGAACCCTCAAAAGGTAATGAAAGCACTCTATAAAGAACTAAATAGTGTGAAAATAGAACATTACTATACGAGCAGCTGGATGATCGATGAAGACCTTAATACAAATTCACAAGAAGGTTTAAAGAAAACAGAGGGCATCACAGTTGTATTTATTCTAGCTGTATTGCTATTAGTTTTCAGATCTATCATTACACCATTAATACCGCTGATTACAGTAGGATTTAGTTATTTAGTTTCGCAATCAATCGTTTCATTCCTTGTTGATAAATGGGATTTCCCAATTTCTCAATATACACAAATTTTCCTAGTAGCAGTCTTGTTTGGTATCGGGACGGATTACTGTATTTTGCTTTTTAGCCGTTTTAAAGAAGAACTTGCTGAAAAAGAGAGCGTTGCAGAGGCAATAGTTGCAACATATAAAACTGCAGGAAAGACGGTGTTCTTTAGTGGCCTTGCCGTAATGATAGGTTTTGCAGCAATTGGGCTATCAACATTCAAGCTGTATCAATCTGCAGCGGCTGTTGCTATTGGTGTAGCTATTCTTTTGCTTGCTCTCGCTACAGTCGTCCCATTCTTTATGGCGGTCATGGGGAAAAAGATTTTCTGGCCATCCAAAGGAAAACTTGAACACAAGGATAGTAAATTCTGGGGGATTGTCGGGCGCTTTGCATTAACACGACCGTTAATTGCTCTATTAATAGTAGGAGCTGTATCTATTCCGTTTTTAGTAGCTTATGATGGCGATCTTTCTTATAATTCACTGAATGAAGCTGGTGATGATGTACCTTCAATTAAAGCATTTGATATTATAGCAGACAGCTTTGGTCCAGGCCAATCTATGCCAACTCAAATTGTTATTAAAAATGATGAAGCAATGGATTCTGCGGAGTATTTGGGATTAGCAGAAAAAATCAGTAAAGAAGTAGCTAAAAATGATGATGTTGACTTTGTTCGATCTGTTACACGTCCAACAGGAGAAAAAATAAAAGATTTAGCAGTTGCAAACCAAGCTGAAGGTTTGAAAGAGGGCGTGGGGAAAAGCAACGAAGGCATCAAAAAAATCAGCGACGGCTTGAAATCTGCAGGTGGAGAGTTATCAAAGTCTGGTCCGCAATTGAAAAAAGCCACAGATGGTATTGATGGTCTTATCAATGGTACAGACCAATTAAAAAATGGTATGGGTCAAGTTCAAACAGGTTTAACAAGGATTGAGAAGGGCATCCGAGACGGATCAATGGGTGCAGGCGAGATTAATAAAGGGCTTGAGGATATCAAAAATAATTTGGTTGCTATGTCTGATGGGAGCAAAAAGCTTCTAACGGGCTATCAACAAAGTGCACAGAGTTTATCAAAATTGAAAGAAGGCTATCAAGCAATAGGGAACAATCTTTCTAAACTAGCACAAACTATGGGAGCATTAAACCCATCATTTACTAATTTAGAGAAGGGAAATCCAGATTTAAATCAAAATAAAGATTACCTTACAATAAAACAAACAGTGTCTACTGTACAGCAGAGTACGACAGCAATAGCCGGAAGTCTTGGAAAATTAACTGGCGGCTTGGGGCAAGTACAAACTGGTCTAAATCAAGCTAATGCTAATTTAGAACCAATGGCAAATGGTCAAAAGCAAATGGCAGAGGGGCTTGGAAAACTTATCCAAGCAGTAAGTTCACTTCAAAGTGGTTTAAACCAAGCTGCAAATGGTCAAAACCAAATTATTGGGAATATGTCTACTTTTGAAGGTGGGCTTTCTAATTTGAAAAATGGCCAACAACAATTATTAAATGGATTTTCAAATTTAGGCGGACAGATGAGTCAATTGACAGATGGTCTAAATAAAAGTGCTACTGGTTTAAATAAAGTCCATAAAGGGCTCAAAGGGGCTCAAGGTTATTTAGATGGGTTGGCCTCATCGCCGGATGATATGGCAGGCGTATATATACCAGAAGAAACGATTCACAGTAAAGAGTTTGAACCATCTCTTAATGCCTATATGTCAAAAGACCGCAAAACTATGACATTGGATGTTGTCTTTAAAGAAAATCCTTATTCAAACGAAGCGATTGCGCAAATTGATCCTATTAAAAAAGCAGTGGACAATGCTACAAAAGATACAAAGCTTGAAAATGCTAAAGTGGCAGTAGGAGGTATTACAAGCACCTATAACGATATGGGCAAAATGTCAGATGCGGACTATACGAGGACGGTCATTCTTATGCTTTCTGGTATTGCATTAATCCTTCTTTTATTACTAAGATCGATTATTATGCCGCTCTATTTGATTGCTTCATTAATCCTAACTTACTATACTTCAATGGCTATTACAGAATCTATATTCGTGAATTTGCTTGGCTATGACGGTATTAGCTGGGCAGTCCCATTCTTCGCATTTGTAATTTTAATTGCGCTCGGCATTGATTACAGTATCTTCTTAATGGACCGATTCAATGAATACAAAGATCGATCAGTAGGTGAAGCAATGCTAGAGTCCATGCGCAAAATGGGTACTGTCATCATCTCTGCGGCCGTTATTCTTGGAGGTACGTTTGCTGCTATGATGCCAGCGGGTGTTCTATCATTGCTAGAAATAGCAACGGTTATCTTAATTGGCCTAGTATTGTATGCACTAGTGATTTTACCGTTGTTTATTCCAGTGCTTGCTAAAACATTTGGAAAAGCTAACTGGTGGCCGTTTATAAAAAAATAGGACTAAATCTCTGATTCTTTCTCTAATAAAATAAGATCTGGTTGGATACAGAATTGAGCAGAATTCTGTATCCAATTTTTTTATTCAATAATAAAGGTTAAAGTCTTAAAAATAATCAACAAGAATTATATACCCTTCATATGATAGTTAGAGTAGTAGGTTTTTATTTTAGTTTTGAGGGAGGGGGAATATGTATTTACTCTTGCTTGTCGTGCTGATTATTATCATTCTGATTCTCATTTTGCTCAACAAGCAAAATAGAATGTTAGTTATCTTTCTGGCCGCTGTACTTGTTCTTTTAATTATTGAAATTATTGCGGTTATAAATGATATTATTCAGAATTTCCCTTCATAGTTAATGAGAAAATTGAGATAGAAAAAAGCAGGGAAATGACTCCCTGCTTTTTTCTTTTATAAAATTCTTCGTATGCGGAAGAATTCATTAAATAATACGGCTGATTGTGTAAATGGCAAGCCAAGATGCCATGATCCAATTCCTCTTAATCGTTTGTCAACAATCATTTGTAGTTTTTGAGCAAGTGCCCTTGCATCTTCAAACCATACCCTATGCTCAGCACCAGTTGCATCCCAATAAGTAAAGAACGGTTGCTGGTACTCTCTTGAATAGGAGATAGGTACATTATGTCGCATAGCCGTTTTGATTGCCTCAGCCACTGATACAGCTTTTGCACTGACTACTTGGCCGTTTGCAACAGTCCAATCATAGCCATATCTAGGGACGCCTAAGAGAATTTTTCTTGCCCCGATTGTTTGAATCGCATAATTTACCGTTTTTCTTACTTCTTGAATAGGAGCTACAGGACCAGGATCACTACCAAGCTCATGCCAGTCGTAAGCCATCAAGAATACAAAATCAACAGCTGCTCCAATTCCCCTATAATCATATCCTCTTCTCCAAGGCGGATCGTTTTCTTCTGTTTTAAACGGTAAAGCAACAGATAGTGAAAACCCACCTGGTTGAATGCGAGTGCGAAGTTCTCTTAAAAAAGTTGTAAAGTTATCACGCTGTGAAGCAGGGATTTGTTCAAAATCTATATTGACACCTGAATAATTTTTGTTTCGGAGTAGGTTATAAATATTTGTAATCAAACGCTGTCTAACTGTGGCATTTGATAATATAGTGACGGTCAAATTTGGATCAAATCCTGTGCTTGTTAGGTTTGTAACCACTGCTATAGGTGCAACAAAATTGTCACGGGACATATTAACGATGCCTTGATCGTTCAGCTCGCTCAAGCTGCCATCAGCTAGAACGTGGTGTTCGAAAATGCCATAATAGGTGTTCAGTGGTGCATATGTTTGTGTAATTAATTGATTACTTTCAGGAGTGGAAACGGTAATATAGCCAAAACTATAGGCGCTGTATTTTTCTCTTGGAGGTAGATACAATGTTTGCCCGACTGATAGTTCATTAGACTGAAGTCCATTATAAGCTTTTATTCGATCAGCTGAGACCATCGCCATTTGGGAAATTGTAAAAAGTGAATCTCCAGGTTGTACTACATACTGGTCTGTTGGAATCAATAAATCTTGGCCCGGAACAATTGTATCAGTCGATAATCCATTGATAGTTCTTATACTATCCATGGTTACTTGATATTTTCTGGCGATAGAAAAAATAGACTCTCCAGTTTTTACAACATAAATAAACAAATAACCCCCACCTTCTCTTTCATTCTCATATACAACATATGCGAAAAGAAAAAATTTGCGAAAGTTTTATTGTAAAAGCAAGGGTTTAGGGTACTAATAGCGAATAAATATAAAAAGAACCTAGAAGGCAGGTGAAAAAGCAACTATCCTTAAAGGTGTAATTGCTGAAATAAATGATAATACTTATCTATCTTTTGAGTTCTTATTTAATAGGAAGTATCATGGCAGCATGGTTTATCGGCAAATGGTATGGTGTATCACTGGCTAATCTAAACAGCGGTAATTTAGGAGCAAGGAATGCTGGCAGAACATTGGGGAAGCTTGCGTTCCTTTATACTTTTATAGGAGATGCAGCTAAAGCTGCTGTAACAGCCATGATAGGTCATATACTATTGCTTGATGAGTTTGTAATTGCTTGTGGTGTATGTCTATGTATTTTAGGGCATCTTTTTCCAGTTTGGCTCCATTTTAAAGGTGGGAAAGGGGTAGCAGCATTGATTGGTGGTGTGGCCGTATTGAATCCAATGCTTTTAATGATATTGGCTACTTCTACTGCTATCGCTCTGCCATTTTTCAAAAACCTTACAAGGGGAATGATTTTTGGTTTTGTGGCTTGCAGTTTGGTTATTCTCACCTTCCATATACCTGTCTATACACCGTTATTGTTGAGCTTTTTGCTCATTACATATAAGCACCGCAAAAATCTTAGGGAAAGAGTGAGCTAATCATGTATTATTGCAAAATAGCACGAACAGATAAAGAATTCGATGAAATTGCACGGTTTAATTATCAAACTTTTGTAGAAGAAATCGCTCAGCATTCGCCAAATGAAGATGGAAAATTACAAGATCGCTTTCATAATGAAAATACATATATATTAGTATATCGAAATAACGATATTGTAGGTATGCTCGCTTTTCGGGATCAACGTCCATTTTCATTAGATGAGAAAATAGGGAATGTGGAAGATTATTTAGATAGCAGTGACTATGAAAAACTTTGTGAAATTCGCTTATTAGCAGTGAAAAAACAATTTAGGAACGGCCGTGTATTCAGACAGTTAGCAAAAGCTATTTATACGTACGTATATGAAAGAAATTATTCTGGAGCTATAATTTCAGGTTTTACAAAGGAAGAGAAGCTGTATAAGCACTTAGGTTTTACACCTTTTGGTTCTGAAGTCGGAACATCACAAGCGAAATTTATTCCTATGATTTTAACTCGAAAAAATTGTGCTCAAATGGCTGAAAAAATTCGTTTAAAGCAACATTATTTTTATCCTGGTCCAGTTTTACAAACAAGCACTTTGACCAATACTAGCTTGTCTCATAGGTCGGGGAATTTTAAGAATCTTTATCAAGAGTTATTGGATCGGCTTTTACAAGAAGCACAAGCGAAATTTGTTACAACAATTGTCGGTTCTGGAACATTAGCAAATGAAGCAATGCTTGGACAAATGAAAGCTGACTTCCAACAACAAAAGGGTATCATTCTTTCAAATGGAGAATTTGGAGAACGTCTCATCAGGCAAGCAAGACACTGGGATTTACAGTTTCATAGTTGTTTATATCAATGGGGTGAGACATTTCAACTAGCGGAAATTGAAGAAATGTTTAAAACAGGTGAGTATCGGTGGATAGCCCTTGTACATGGTGAGACATCTACAGGTGAATGCAATAATCTCCAAGCAATCACGAGATTAGCGGAACAATACCAAGTAAAGGTATGTGTAGATTGTATTAGCACATTTGGTGCTTTAGCTTTTTCAATGAGAGGGCTCTATATGGCATCTGCTGTCAGCGGGAAAGCACTCGGAGCATTAAGTGGCCTTTCCTTTGTATTTTTAAATCAAGTACCACAAACTAACAATGCGCCACTTTATTTAAATTTAGCACATTATTTTTACCATCCAATCCCATTTACAATTCCAGCATTCCTCGTATCTAATACAGTCGAGGCATTAAAGGAATATCCAGAACGATATAAAATATTGAAGAATCGCTTAGATAGTGTAGAGGATTCCAGTATATCTCGTTATAAAATATGTGTTTCTTCAAATTATCCGACCATTATGTCTTTTGTTTTTCCTAATTCTCTTCAAAACTTTTGTGATGATGCTAAATTAAACGGATTCTTTTTACATGGTGAAAGTGTATACTTGAAGGAGAAGCATATCTTTCAAATCTCCACCATAGGACCAGATTTTGAAGTAGCTTTTGAAAATTTTATTCAATTTTTTGATCAATATATAAATACTTCGTTAGTTCTACAAACAAGTGATTAAAAAAAGTTAAACAAATTGTAATACCACAATCAATTTTATTTTTCATTTATCAGATCCATACATGCTGCCGGGCGGTCGCCAAGAATCCCTACTCCTTTCATTCATATATTATGGTATGAAGAAAGGAGGGATTGGATTGGCTATGACACCCTTTAATGGCGAAGAATATAAGAATGTTACAGATGTACCCCCTCCGCCGCTCATTAAAGCAGTGCAGACAACAATGGGGCCGCCTCCATTTAAGCCAAATGCTACAAAAGCATTAACACAAGATGAAGTACCAGTTGAATCACCTATGGAGCAGCAACAACAAACTCAAGGCCAAAAACCGTGGCTTCCATTGTTCAAAAAATTTTAAACAGCGGAAGATACTTAGTTCTTAATATTAGTAATAGAAGCTCAAATAAGGGGTAAGGCTATGTGAGTATGGAATTCTTGCGTAGCCTTTTACTATGTAAATAAAAAGGAGAACAATCCCCAAATGAATACAGAAAAATTGAAACAGCTAATTGAAATAAAAGAATACCAAACTATCCTTAACAATATTTCACAAATAGAATTGAAAGAATGCTCACTTAATGAGTTAAAAGAGATATTAGCATTTTTCAAAGAGGAAGGTCTCGATAACAACTACATATTGCTCTTCCGACAGTTCAAGCAACTGACTGTATACGATAGAAAATATTGTGAAATTATACATCGTGATTTTCTTTTATTG
Organism: Rummeliibacillus stabekisii; assembly: GCF_007988965.1. Lineage (GTDB taxonomy): Bacteria > Bacillota > Bacilli > Bacillales_A > Planococcaceae > Rummeliibacillus > Rummeliibacillus stabekisii. The sequence continues at coordinate 282,498 of NZ_BJVD01000001.1, read as the reverse complement.
TTAGAGGCATTTCTTGAGCAAAAAATAACTGAAACAAACAGCTATTGGAATGCAAAAGAATTACAGGAAGCAAATCATCTATATCAAAAAGCCATGAAAGGAGACTCTGTATCACAATTATTACTTGGTCAAATCTATAAAACTATTGGCCATGATGATTGGGCATTTGTATGGTATGAACAAGCTGCAGCTGCAGGAAATCTGGATGCGATCTATTGGCTAGGCAATTTTTATTATGATGGAGTGGTTGTAAGAGAAGACTGGGAGAAGGCATACCTTGCTTATAAAGAAGCGGCTTTAAAAGGACATGCTGATGCAATGAATAACTATGCAGATATGTATTTACGAGGAGAGTTTGTTGAAAAAGATGAACAGCGCGCATTTGAACTTTTTTCAATTGCTGCAGATAGAGGCGTTGCAGAGGCGATGTATACGCTTGGTTATATGTACGAAAATGGGGTGGGTGTCGATCTAGATAAAACCAAATCGCACCATTGGTTTACACAATCAGCGCTAGCAGGGGATGTATTTGCTGCTAATCGTCTAGGACATGAGGCATTTCAAAATGGCGATGGGGTAGAAGCGATGCGCTGGTATCAGCTTGCGGCAGATCAACAAGATGTAGATGGGGAGTTCAATCTTGGTTTTTGCTACGAAGCAGGGATTGGTACACAAGTTAATTTTAAGAAAGCAAAATATTGGTACCAAAAAGCAGCCTTACAAGGAGATCAAGAAGCAAGAGAAAAACTAAAGCTCTTATAAGAAGTTGAGTGAATGTAATATATATCCTTTTATAGAATATGATTATAAAATTTGGATTTTTGTTTACAAAATTCGATGTAATGATATATAATTTTATTAATATTTCAATATATTAGAATATTCTATAAAAAGGAGGCGTTACGATGAAGTTGGCTAGAAATATTTTAATCGCGTTAATTGTCGGCGCAGTTGTCGGTTTAGTGATGAATTTTGCAGCACCATCCATTTTCCCTAAAGTTGATCAGTATTTCTTTTCCCCACTTGGAACGATCTTCATTAATTTAATTAAAATGCTTGTTGTTCCACTTGTATTCTTTTCTATTGCACTCGGGACGGCAAATATTGGTGATCCAAAGAAACTTGGGAAAATTGGCGTAAAGGCAATTGTCTTTTTCTTAACGACAACGGCGATTGCTATTATTATTGCAATTGTGTTGGCTTCAGTTATAAAACCAGGAACTGTCGGAACTTTTGCAACAGATGGGCTTCAATACGAAACAAATGAAGCTCCTGCAGTAACTGATACATTATTAAACATTATTCCTTCAAATCCTGTTCTAGCATTTGTGGAAGCCAATATGCTTCAAATCATATTCTTCTCTGTTTTTATCGGTATTGCCCTGGCGTTCTTAGGCGACCGGGTAAAGACTGCATGGAAGGTTATCGATGAAGGTAATGAAATCATGATGTACTTAGTGACTTTAGTGATGAAATTTGCTCCGTTCGGTACTTTTGGCCTGATTGCGTCGGCCATTGGTAAACAAGGATTTGATGCAATTAAAGCAATGGGCCTTTATATGATTGTTGTTATTTTAGGGTTGATTGTGCACTTTATTTTCGTCTATGGTGGAGCGGTAAAATTTATGGCGAAGAGGAATCCGATTCAATTTGTCAAAGATTTTTTCCCAGCAATGACTGTCGCATTTAGTACATCAAGTAGTGGAGCCACTTTGCCGCTTGCAATGGATATTGCACAGAAGAAATTAGGTGTACCTAAATCGATTTCAAGTTTTGTTCAGCCACTTGGAGCAACTGTCAATATGGACGGAACTGCTATTATGCAAGGAGTAGCAACTGTCTTTATCGCACAAGTATTCGGGGTGGAATTAACAATTATGCAATTAGCTACTGTTGTTATCATTGCAGTTTTGGCAAGTATTGGTACAGCTGCTGTTCCTGGAGCAGGCTTAATTATGTTGGCAATGGTGTTAAATGCAGTTTCATTGCCGGTAGAGGGGATTGCTCTCATTATTGGTATTGACCGAATTCTAGATATGGCCCGTACAGCTGTAAACGTCACAGGAGATGCCGTGTGCGCAATGTACGTTGCTAATACAGAAAGTAATTTAGTAGAAGAGAGTGCTGTAAATGAAACTCAATTGCAGCAAGCTCAATAAAAATGGTAGTTTTTAAGATTAGCCATTCTCAAAATCAATTTTAAAAGTGAAGAATTCCTTCTAAGATTGGTAATCGCATCGACAGCGGAGTACTAAATTAAGTTCTCTATTATGATTGGATTTAATTATAATAAAATAAAAAGAAAAACCGAGCATATGTGAATTTTTATCACATGAAGCTCGGTTTTTTATTTTGGTTTTTCTTCTTTAAATTATTTAGTCGCTTCTAAATCTTTAATTCCTTGATAGATGCATTCATATAATTCTTCAATATTTTCTTCCTCAATGCATGAGAATGCAACGCGCAAATCTGTTTCGCTAAGTGCGATTGTGCCTACACCATAGCGGTCTAACAAATGTAAGCGGAGTGTATCCGCATCAACAGATTTTAAATTCAAGCACATGAAATAGCCAGAATTGAATGGATAGTAATCCCATACAGCGTTAAATTTGCTATTATTTAAGACTTCCTTCACACGGTTGGCGCGGGCTTTCATGATATCAAATTTCTCTTGTTTTTGCGCTTCAAATTCTGGACTTTGTAATGCATGAAGCAAGAATGTTTGAGAAGGGTGCGAACCGCTTGAAATTGTTGCACGGATGATCCCCATTGTTTTATCTTCTAAAGCAGCTAGGATTGCTTCGCTTTTATTTCCGTAAGTGATAAAACCAACTCGGAATCCCCAAATGTATTCTTCTTTTGTAGCGCCATCTACTTTAATTGCTAGGACGCGTTCATGCAAATTGCTCAATGCACCAAATAAAGACTCATGTAAAGAATCCTCAAAGAAAAGGGAGAAGTATGCGTCATCTGTAACAACTACAACATTGATACCAGCATCTGCTGCTTTATGGATAGCATCCACAATCGCATCGCCTTCATCTTTTAGAGGTGTATAGCCTGTTGGATTGTTTGGGAAATTCAATAAGACAATGGCTTTGCCTTTCTCTTTTTGCGCCATAATCGCATCGTACAATCCATCTGCATTAAATTTATTTTCGTTATTATATAAAGGGTAAGTGACAGTATTTGTATGGCGTCGAATACCAAATACCATATCATAGTTTTCCCAGTTTTTATCAGGGATAATAAGCGCATCGCCTTGATCTGCAAATAAATCAGCAACAGTGCTCAAACCATGTGTCAATGCATTCGTCACAATTGGATTACCAAAGGATTTACCTTCTAATGAAGGATTTTCCACTAGCATTTTTTTACGCCATTCTGCACGAAGTTGAGGTTTGCCAGCAGGTGGGGCATAAGGATAAAGGTCAGAAGGCTTATAAGCGGATAAAGTTTCTTGAATTACGTTTAAATGCATCGGCTGTCCATTCTCAAGAGCAGTTCCGATAGTCGCATTAAATTTATGAGCCTTTTTCCCAGCTTCGGCTGATTGGCTTAGGATTCCTTCTTTTGGATAGTATAATGCTTTTCCTAGATCCGATAGCATCTCAAATACAAATGGATTTTCTGATTGAATTTTTTCATTTAATTCTTTTGCTAAACTATGCAAAATTGATCGCCTCTTTTTCTCTATGCTAACGATATTATACATGATTTTATGATGAAAAGGATGGGGTATAGCCAATAATATTGTTATTACTTGAATTTTTTTAAAAAGATAAACCTCGCTAGTCTATTTAAAATAAAAACAAAAAGGAGCTAACAGAAATTGAAGAAATTAAAGAGAAAAAAAGCAAAGACATGATAGAGCAATGCTCCTCATATTTTTGCTTTTTAATTTTATTGATTAGTTTTAAATTTAGCTAATGCTGTTTGTAAATCTTCTGCCATTTCACTAAGAGTCTTGGCTGAAGAAGAGATTTCTTCCATAAAGACAGATTGCTGCTCTGCCGCGCTTGCAATGCCTTTAGTATGTTCAAAGGTATTGCGGGTTACTGATGAAATATCATTCATAGCAGCTGAAACTTCTTCTGTGCCGGCAGAAATTTCTTCTGCTGCAGCTGAAACTTCAGAAACTTGGTCCGCTATAGTTTGGAATGCATTTGTCATCTGTTTAAATGAACTTCCCGCTGTATTAAGAATAGCAGAGCCTTCATCGACATCTCCTACGCCTTTATTCATTAACTTGGCAGCAGCCGCTGTAGACGATTGCACTTTTTGAATGATAGCAGCGATATGAGAGGAGAATTCCTGTGATTCTGCAGATAATTTTTTCACCTCTGCAGCCACTACTGCAAATCCTTTACCGTGTTCGCCTGCTCGAGCGGCTTCTATTGAAGCATTTAAAGATAACAATTGTGTTTGTGAGGCAATATTGGTGATACCTGATACCATTTCATCAATATTTTTCGAATACACTTCTAACTTTTGGATCTCGCTTGAAGCATCACCAACTGAGTTTCTAATTTGTTCCATTTGGTCCATGGCATGTTGGATATTATTATAGCCTTCTGTTGCTTCATTTGCTGACATGTTTGTCTGTTCAGAAACATTTGTTGTTGACTCTGCAACTCGCTGAACGCCGTTAGCCATTTCTTCCATTGAGTAGGATGTTTGGTCTGCACCCTCAATTTGTTGTTCAGAACCTTTTACAATTTGCTGAGTCGAAGAAGCTACTTCATTTGAAAACTTCACGGTTTCATCTGAGATAGCAGTCAATTCTTCTGATGAAGCGGCTAATTGTCCCACAGAGTCGTTCACTTGATTAATAGTGTCAGCAAATGAATCAATCATAAGATTAATATCTGTTGCCATTTGTCCAAGCTCATCGCTTGATTGTACTTTCAATCTAGGTGTCAAATCTCCAGTTGCTAGCACTTTAATAACTTTGGACATATACGGTATTGATTGAAGCATTTTTTTAGAAAGCAAATAGACTATTAATATAAGAAGCAAGCCGCCGATTGCAAAGAATAAAATCATCTTTTTAACATACTCATCTAGACTAGCAAGTGCTATTTTTTGAGGTATAGACGTACCTACTGACCAGCCTGTAGCTGGTACCTGGGAGTAACCGACATATTGTTTCTGGCCTTTAACTGAAGCTAATTGTAGACCTTCTTTTCCAGTTACCATTTTTTGTCCGATTTTACCCATATCGCCTGTTAAATCAGACAATTTCTTTTCTAAGATTAATTTTTTATCAGGATGATACAAAATGGTTCCATTATTATCTAGTAAAAATGAATAGCCACCTTTACCTAGTTTATATGACTGCATAATTCCAGGTAGATCATCTAAAAACAAATCAATTGCAACAAATCCTAACGTTTTATTGCCATCTTTTATTTGTTTAATGGCACTTAAAATAACCTTGCCAAACACTTGGTCCATATAAGGTTCAGTAAAATAAACATCATCATCTGCTAAAGCAGGCTGATACCACGGCCGAGTTTTAATATCAAAACTCTTATCCTGCAATAAATTGTTGTTCCCTATTAAGAAGTTCCCATCGATACTGGCAACCCATACCATAGCAATAGACTCATCAGCTTTAGGTATCCTGTCAAGTGATTGCATAACCGTTTTATAATGAGAATCTGTTCTAGCCTCGTTACGTGAATGAGTAGTATGTAAATAGTCCGTAATTTCTTGGTTTGCAGCAATTTGCCGGACAATCGCTTGTTTTTCAGAAAACATGCTATTAACGGACTCTGCAGTGGCATTACTTTTTGTTGAAAGTTCTTCTTCAATATCGTGTATAAGAAGAGATTTCGTATAGGTATAATTCATCACGCCAGTTACTGAAAAAACAATGATGATGGCAACTAGCAGTGAAAGTGACAATTTGGTTGAAATACTTTTTTTCAGCCATGAAAGCGCTAACTTGCTTTTTTTCAATTTTATCTCCTGCCTTAGTAAAATTTTTCTGTAATGTAGTTATTAAACAACTTTATTACTATAAACTAGATTGATAAATGTAGTCAATACTACTAATTCGATTTTTATCGACAATTCTTTAGTTAAAGAAAATAGATTAGGCATTCAGGCTAAAGAATTACTTTTTAATACACTATTTAGTGGAATCAAACAGCTCATATGTGAAAAAATCCTCGCTATGATATGATAAAAGTAAGCAAAAATATTTAAATAGAAGGGCCGTTATTTTATGAATTCAACAATCAATACCTTACTGGCTGAACAGGGTGAAAATGTTTTAAAAAGCATGAAGGAATTAAAACGTCTCGCCAAGAAAAAAGGAAAAGCTAGATTTGATGCGTTTGAAAAATTTTGTGCGAACCAACATTCTTTTGGCGTATATACATTTACTGATCCAACTATACAAGAGATGGGTGAAATTAAGGCTTTCCAAGAGAATATGGAAGCTTTTAGAGATACCTTCCAGGTAGTTAGTACAAACTTTGATGAAACAATGGATATTTCTTTAGTAGATTCTATTTATGAAGCAACCTTCACTTCTTATAATGAGATGGTGATTGAATTTAATTTGTTGGATCGCAGACTAGATGCCAAAAGATTTTAGAAAAGGTGGTTGAAGAATGCCAATTCATAATGTTTTGGAGCCAATTATCGACCAAGATACCCGTATGCTGATCCTTGGTTCTATGCCCAGCCAACAATCGCTTACCAAGCAGCAATATTATGGCAATCCCCGCAACCATTTTTGGCCAATTATAGGTGAAATTCTAGGTTCTGATATTCCAAATGACTATCAACTGAAAATCCAACTTCTTATTCAGCACAGGATTGGCTTGTGGGACACTATACAATCCTGTGAACGGCAGGGAAGCCTTGATTCTACGATTAAAGAGATTGTTCCGAATGATTTTAGTAAAATACTTCGAATATATCCATCTATTCGCTTGATCTTATTTAATGGAGGAAAGTCTTTTGATGTATTTAAAAAGTATATTGGTTTAGATTTTTTAAAAGATGTAGATGTTGATTTTGCTAAAATGCCTTCTACTAGTCCAATACCTGGAAAGAACATCAAATCATTCAATGAAAAGATAGAAGAGTGGCGGATAATAGAAAGGTATATATTATGAACCAGTGAGAATAATTCACTGGTTTTTTTGTATGGCATAATACTAGAAGAGTATTTTTTACACTATAAAAATCATACGCAATGTTTTTAATGACATAATTATCTGAATATTGTAAAATAAATGGTATATTAAAAGATAATGAGGTGTAGGACGATGAATGTACCATTAGTGCTTACAGATTTTTTAGATCGTGCAGTGGAATTATATGGTGAGAAAAAAGCAATTATAGATGAAAATAGAGAGCTTACATACCATGAGCTGAATGGTCGGGTAAACCGATTGTCACGAGGGATACATTCAATGGGAGTTAAAAAAGGCGATCATGTTGCTTATTTAGCTTCAAATACAATTGAAATGTATGAAGGTTTTTATGCCATTTATCAATTGGGAGCAGTCATGGTACCTCTTAATATTCGACTGAAACCTGAAGACTATCTATTTATCCTAAATCATAGTGAATCAAAAATATTGTTTGTTGATCAAGATTTTTATCATTTAATTTTACCTATTAAAGATAAACTAGAAACAGTAGAGCATATTGTAGTTCATTATAAAGAGAATGGAACATCCGAACTTGGTTATGATGAGTGGCTTACTGGTTTTAGTGAAGCTCCTTTTCCAAGAGAGACGCTTGAAGAAAATGACGTAGCAAGCCTCTTATATACAAGTGGAACAACAGGAGATCCAAAGGGTGTGATGCTAACACATAGAAACAATTATTTACATGCAATTACAACAATGCACCATTTACGAGTGACAGATGAAGATGTGCTCCTTCATGTTTTACCAATGTTCCATGTGAATGGATGGGGGTCACCATTTTATTATACAGCCAATGGAGCAACCCAAATATTTTTACGAAAATCTTCTCCAAAAGCAATTTTTGATGAAATAGCTGAACACAATGTCTCCGTTGTCCATATGGCTCCTACCGTATTAAACAGTTTAATTCAATATTTCGATGAAGAACAGCCTGAACGGTCTGATAAACTTCGTGTAGTAATAGCGGGTTCTGCTCCTCCAGTAGCATTTGTAGAAACAGTAGAAAAGGAAATCGGATGGGAATTTGTCCAAGTATATGGCATGACAGAATCCTCTCCACTAAGTACAATTTCACGTATATTACCTCAATATGAGCATCTACCAAAAGAGGTAAAGTATGAATTAAAGGCGAAAGCCGGAACACCCATGATTGGCACAAAAGTAAAAGTTGTAGATGAACTAGGTGAAGAAGTGCCACACGATGGGGAAACAGTCGGAGAAGTCATTGTTCGAGGCAATGGTGTAATGAAAGGATATTGGAAAAATGAACAAGCTACTCTTCAAACAGTCAAAGATGGTTGGCTGCATACAGGAGATGTAGGCCATATAAATGAAATGGGCTATTTAACTATTACGGATCGTAAAAAAGATATCATTATAAGCGGTGGAGAAAATATTTCATCTATAGAAGTAGAAGGTGTCTTGTATGATCATCCAGATATCCTTGAAGCAGCTGTAATCGCTGTTCCGCATGAAAAATGGGGAGAGACTCCACATGCATACATTGTTTTACGGAAAGACAGCACATTAACAGAGTCTGAGGTAATTGAGTTCTCTCGATCCAAATTAGCGCATTTTAAAGCAATAACAAGTGTTACATTTATTGAGGAATTACCTAAAACGGCTTCTGGCAAAATACAAAAAGTGCATTTGCGCACTAATTATTCAGATAGCACTCATATTCATAAATGATGGTAAGAAGAGTTCACTTTCTATTAAAGTGAACTCTTCTTAAATAATTAGATTTACATTTTTTTCTTATAATTCATTTTTTTATAAGGGTAGCATATAAAGGTAGTGATTGCTCAATTATAAAAGGAGGTTTTTAGATGAATAAAGAAGAAGTGGATAGCAAAATACAAAAAGTTAAAGATAAGATTTCAAGCTCTCAGCAAAAAAAGCAAGCAGATTTTATTTTACGTAACGCAAAAGTAGCGGATGTGTTTAACCTTGTTTGGCGAAAGGCTGACATTGTAGTGAAAAATGAAATGATTGTAGCGATTGATGAAGAGGGGGAATTTGAAGCATTAGAAGAGGAAGATGCGAAAGGCCAACATGTTATTCCTGGGTTGATAGACACTCATATCCATATAGAATCCACTTTACTGCCCCCTTCTGAGTTTAGCCGTGTAATCTTACCATTTGGCGTTACGACTGCTATTACAGATCCCCACGAAATTGCAAATGTTGCAGGTACACTTGGGGTTCAATATATGCTTTTAAGTGCACGTCAGGCAGAAATGGATATATATACAATGGTCCCTTCCAGTGTCCCTGCTGCTTCCTTTGAACATGCAGGCGCTAAACTAGATGCAGAAGCTGTTGGGTTGTTTATGAATGAATATGATGTGCTTGGATTAGCTGAAGTAATGGATTATGAAGCTTTTTTTAAGATGGAAGATGACATCCTAAAAAAGATTGTGGAAACAAAGAACCTTGGAAAACTTGTAGATGGTCATGCAGCTGAATTGACGAAGACTCAAATTCGAGGCTATCGGGCGGCTGGCATACATACTGATCATGAAAGTATTTCAGCAAAAGAAGCAAGGATTCGGGTACAACAAGGGATGTATGTTCTTATGAGAGAAGGGTCTGCTGCTAAAAATGTTTTGGCTATTTTACCCGCTGTTACCGCAACTAATGCTAGGCGATTTTGCTTTTGTACCGATGATAAGCATGTTGATGAACTAATGAAAGAAGGCAGTATTAATCATGCTGTATCAATTGCGATTGAAGCAGGAATGGCACCGTTGTTAGCAATACAAATTGCTACGTTGAATGCGGCTGAATGCTATAAGCTACATAAAAAAGGTGCATTAGCAGAGGGATATCTAGCAGATTTTGTTCTTTTAAAGGATTTGAAAAAATGCGAATCTCAAGCTGTATGGAAAAACGGGAAAAAAGTCGCTGAAAATGGAAAAATGCTAACCGAGAGAAAGAAAAGAATCCCTGTACCTCATTCAATTTTACACTCCGTTAAACTGCCACTCGTGAAAAAAGAAGATTTGGCGATACCACTTAACCCGAACGAGCAAGTACACATAATTGAAATTATCCCAAATGAATTAGAGACTAAATTAAAAGTAGAAAAAGTCCCTGTGAAAAATAATGAATTTAATCCTTCACCTAAAGACGATTTATTAAAATTAGCGGTCATTGAACGCCATCATAATCTAAATTGCATAGGAAAGGGAATTGTAAAGGGAATGGGGATAAAAAGAGGAGCCATTGCTACAACATTTGCACATGATTCTCATAACTTGATAGTATGTGGAACGAACGATGAAGATATGTTGCTAGCTATAGATGAAATAAATAAGATACAAGGCGGCTATGCGATTACAGCAGATGGTGAAGTGTTGAGTTCAATCCCACTACCTATCGGTGGATTAATGTCAGATCTAGAAGCAAAAGCAGTGGTTGAACAAATGAGAGAGCTTCATAAGGCACTTGGAAAAATAGATACAAACCTATCATTTCATTTGTTTATTACACTATCGTTTCTAGCCCTCCCTGCCATTCCAGCTATAAGACTGACTGATCAAGGATTATTTAATACGAAAGAGTTCAAATTCATTCCTTTAAACCACAAATAAACTATGTAAAGCAGATTCCTTTAGAAGGAATCTGCTGTTAAGCTTTACAAGAACAACCGAACTAAATAGAGAAGGATAGATAATGCGATTAGCACAATCCCTATCCAAACAAGGACAACTGAGCCAAATATTAGCCCGATGAAGAATAAGAGCAGCCCTATATTAAATAGGTAAAACTGCCATCTTTCTAATTCCTTCGATTTGCAATTTTTACGCTGATAAGAGTAACCGATTGCCACATTGGAAAGCCATCCGAGTACAAGCAGATGTGCATATATTACCCAATTATAAGTATCGGTTGCATACATGTAGATCCCATATCCTACGCTAATTGCAAAGTAGATGGATGCTATTCTCAACCAACTTGAAATCATATATTTTCACCTCCTATTCCTTCTATGTATAGTATGCTTGTTCATTGTTCGGAGGTTGGGTTAAATGGCAATGTTCTTACTACACATAAAAGGGTTTGAATTAAAGGACTCAGTGCGATATATCGAACTATTCCAGATCTACATTTTTGAAGATATAAAAAGAGACATTGTCTAATGTAGAACAGACAATGTCTCTTTTGTAGGGCTAAAATTAATTGCATTTATTTTCGTAAATTATTCCAAGAGTAAATAGAAAGATGCACTAGCTGCCGTAATATCCTGACACTAACCATGGGATAACAGAGGCATCTACAATGAAAATGTGACTTAATTCTGTAAAGGTAATATTTATTGCTGTTTCGCTAAAAAGACCGACACTCCATACTACTAAAAGAGCAGCCATGATATGGCCTATTATAAATTAATCTTCTGTAACTTTGTTTTCATGGTGTACTTCAGAAAAGACAAACCAAAAATCATAAGGGTGGGGAAGGCAATTCTATATTAATTTAACTACTCATAAGATTAACTAATAAATATTTGCAAGGAGGCGGCATTGTTCTGCTTAGAAAGATGAAAATTATATTTAGTGGCAGTATCTTACTGTCTATAGGAATTAATTTATTTTTGGCACCTAATCAAATATTGGACGGTGGCTTTATTGGATTATCATTAATTCTCTATTATCTTTACAATTTAACACCTGGATTAATGATAATCATCTTAAGTATACCTGTCTTTATAATTGCTTGGTTTAAAAATCGTGCTTATCTTTATAATAGTATCCATGGCTTAATTATTTCTTCTTTGATGATTGATTTATTTAAGCCTTTACGAGTGCTTATTCGGATGGATGCCATGTTTAGTGCAATAATAGGAGGTATACTTATAGGCCTTGGCATTGGAATCATGTTACGTGCGGGTATCAGTACTTGTGGTAGTGATTTACTTGCTCTCTTTATTAATGGAAAGACCGGTCTAAATGTAGGCCTGCTTATTTTTATCTTTGATAGTTTCGTCATCACACTTGGCGGGTTATTGCTTTCTGCAAATACATTCTTGCTATCGATTGTGGCTATCTTCTTTGCAGGCATGACAACTAGCTTAGTAACAAGTAGAACATTTACCAGAACATTAACGTCTTGAAATTCGCATTTGGCAGGTTATTTCTTAAACAACATATATTGATTTATTTCAATAAGAGTAGCATTATAAGAATATGTGTTCTTTTTAGGACTGACAGTCATAGTTAGGAGAGAGACAGGAGGTTGAATGACAATAGAACAAGTTGTTATACTCGCTGAAAAACCTTCGCAGGCTAAGGCTTATGCAGAGGCTTTTCAAGTTGCTAGAAAAACAAAACATTACATAGAATTAAAACCTTCTCCAGTTTTACCTCATGGAGCAACGATTACATGGGGTATCGGCCATTTGGTAGAACTAAAGCAGCCTGCTGATTATAAAGCTGAATGGAAGCAGTGGTCGCTTTCACAATTGCCCATGATTCCGGATCGCTATGAATTTAGAGTAGGGAAGGGAAAGTGGGAACAATTTCAAGAGGTGAAACGGTTGTTCAAGGAAGCGAGCCTCTTAATTAATGCTTGTGATGTCGATCGGGAAGGTTCTAATATCTTTTATTCTATATTAAAACAGACAGGTGTAAGAAATAAGCCAGTTCAAAGGCTCTGGATTAATTCCTTAGAAGCAGAGGAAATCAGAAAAGGTTTCTCAAACTTACGCGATAACCGAAAAGATCTGTTGCTCTATCAAGAAGCGCAAACACGCCAAATTAGTGATTGGCTAGTCGGCATGAATGCAAGCCGCTTATATACAATGCTTCTGAAAGCAAAAGGGTACAATGAAACGATGTCCATCGGCCGTGTTCAGTCACCAACTGTTTTCATGATTTATCAAAGACAACTCGAGATTGAAGATTTTAAGCCTGCCAAATTTTATGAGCTAACTGGTGAATTTGCTTCGCAGCAAGGAAAATACCAAGGGAAAGCTAATATAAAAAAGGACAAGCGCGAAGAAGTAGAAGAATTGTTGAAGCAAGCAGGAGTGCATGAAAATACTCCGTTGAATGGTATTGTTAAAGATGTAAAGAAAGTAAAGAAGTCCATTAGACCGCCAAAGTTGCATTCACTTTCTACATTACAAGCAAAAGCCAACAAGACGTGGAAATATAGCCCCGCAAAGGTGTTGGAAATTGCTCAATCCTTGTATGAAAAAAAACTGATTTCTTACCCACGCTCAGATTGCCAGTACATTACGGATGCAGAATTTACCTATATCTCAGGAGGGCTATCAGGATATCAACAACTCATCGGCCAGCGATTTGAAGCAACTCATACCAAACCACAAAGAAGGTATGTTGATGGATCTAAAGTGGAAGAGCATTATGCTATTATTCCTACTAAAACGATTCCTACTGCAGCTAAGTTGAACGGGTTGTCGCTTCAAGAAAAAAATCTCTACCTAGAGGTAGTCCGTACGACTATTTCAATGTTCCACCATGACTATCTATATGAAGAGACAACCATTATCACAGATGTAGTTGGTATTGAGTTTAAAACTACAGGGAAAATTGAACTTGTTCGAGGCTTTCAGGAATTATGGCCAGCTCCAACGAAAAAGAAAGAAGAACAGTATTTGCCCAAAGTTTTAAAGAATGAAAGTGTGGAGGCCATTCTTCATATCCATGAAGGTACTACTCAACCTCCAAAACCTTATACAGAAGGCCAACTAATTCAAATGATGAAAACCTGTGGCAAAATAATCGAGGATTCAGGAGAAAGTGATATTTTGAAAGAGGTGGAGGGATTAGGGACAGAGGCCACGCGAGCAGGTATTATTGAAACAATAAAAAAACACGGTTATATTGATGTCGCTAAAAACATTGTTTCCATCACAGATAAAGGACGCATACTCTGTGAAACATTAGAAGGCTCACTTCTCGCAAGTCCATCTATGACTGCTAAATGGGAAAACTATTTGCGTAAAATTGGAAATAATACTGGCACGCAAGAAGCTTTTTTAAACAGTGTAAAAAAATTCCTCCATCATTTGATAGAGACCACGCCTGATAAAGTGGAGAAGACTACAATTCAGATCCCACAAGAATCTTTATGTAAAGAAAAAATAGATATTTTATGTCCACTTTGCCATAAGGGTAAGCTGGTCTCGCAAAAGAATTTTTATGGTTGTTCTCACTATAAAGAAGGCTGTAGCTTAATTATATCTAAAAGAGTGGCCAGCAAAATGCTATCACCAAACCAGATTAAAGAACTATGCCAGAATGGAATCACGAAAGAAATCAAGGGTTTTAAATCAAAAAAAGGTACGACCTTTTCGGCTAAGTTAAAGCTTGAACAAGGGAAAGTAACCTTTGTATTTAATTAGTGGTGGCTATTAAAAGAAAATCGATAGATATTCTGGTCTTTTCATATTTGTTGATTTAATATCATTCAATTGGGTTGACAATTTGAGATAAGTAAGAGATAATATAATTTATGCTGATTAGCTAATTTTAAAGTTATTGGCATTCTACGATGTGTTTTTGAAGATACTTATTCATACTGGCGTGGCTATAGGGCTACAAGGACGCGAAAGTAGGTAGGGTTCGCGTTGCTTAAGTTAGAGAACTTTCCAGTAGGATTTTACCGCGGCAACAGTAAACGTGATAGATATTCCCCGGATGATCGGGTTGAAATAAGAACTTTTTTAAATTAGCTAATAAAATATCAAATCCAAAGGGTATATTTGCCATAACGGTAGATATACCCTTTGTCCAATTTAGGGAGTTTATCCGCATGAATGAATGCTTTTTGCGCATTCTAGAGGTGGAGGTGAAAAACATGGCTAACAACAAAAAGAAAAAGTCAAACAATTTAGACCGAGAGGAATTTGGTTACGGCTATGATTTAAGTCCAGACGATTTAGATGTAATAGGGCAAAATAACTCAGCAAAAGCTAAAAATGATAATGAAAACAAGGATAGACCAACAAATAAAACAAATCCTTCACGTCTCAACGAATAATTAAAAAGTATCCATTTGATTCAATGTGTTATTACAATTAGGCAATTTTTCTACAGGTATAGGAACTCGAAAGTAGTTAGGGTTCGTTCGCATTGCTTAAGTTAAAGGGAAGAACTTATAGCAGGATTTAACTGTGGTATCAGTATACTGATAGATATTTCCGGTTGGCCAGGATAAAATAAGAATTTTTTTTATATTAGCTTATAGAATATTGATTCAAGGGGTATATATGCATAACGGCAGATATACCCCTTGTCCAATTGTGGACATTTATCTGCATGAATGAATGCTTTTCGAGCATTCTAGAGGTGGAGGTGAAGAAACATGGCAAACAATGAAAAGAAAAATTTATCTACCAAGAAAGAAGATCGTGAGGAAACTGGTTTGAGTTTTGATTTGAACCCAGATGATTTTGAGGAAACAAAACATGATAATGCTGCCAAGGCGAAAAGTGATACGTATAATGTAGGTAAACAAACTGAGGCGGATACTACTAAAAACAACGATTAAATAAAAAGTGCCCACTTGATACAATTTATTTATTGTACCGTCTGGGCACTTTTTAGGCTTTTAATATGAAGTAATCTTATTGAAGATAATCAGGGTGATCATATTCTTTAGGCTTTTCAGTTAACTCATCAAAAATTGTTGGTTGTTGTGTTGCAGCATCTGTAGTTGTTTGTGAAGAAATTTCTCGTTGGTAAGTTTCCATTATTTTTTTAAATTCTCCAACAGTTAAGGGCTTGGCTTCATCCATTAATTCGTAACCAAGTAAACCATTGGGTTCAATAGTAGCTGTTTTAATATCTTGATAACGCGATACACCTTGGTTGCGAAGTCGCATTTCCAACTGGTCTATTGTCAATCGAACTTTCTTGATGTTACGAATGTTTAATTTTCCATTTTCAATCACAACTTTGCTTTTTCCCGTAATAAGTTTTTCTATGGCATTAAATTTTAATTGGAGATATTCTAAAAAAAGTACTAATAATACAAGAATTCCTACAGCCATAATTGTATGAGTGACTCCTTGACCTGCAATCGGTTGAACAAGAATTGTTCCAGTAGAAATCATTAAAATGGTGGTGCTTAAGTTCATCTGTGAAATGGATTTTCTGCCAGAAATTCTTAATAAGATTACACCTGATAAAATGAGAAGCAACGTTTTCAAGATTAATGCCACATCATTCACTCTTTTCAATTGAATTTGTCTTTTTAAACTGTGCAATAATTGTATTGCTATACGAATTATGGTTTAGCAGTATTCCTTTGAAATGTTTTTATGTATAATGATGGTGGACTAAAAATATAGAAAGTAGTGATCATAATGGCAACAGCTTCACACACTGTAGAAGTAAATGTTCCACAAAAAGATGTCTGGGAATTTGTTAGCAAAATGGAAAATTGGGCAACTTTAGTGCCTGGCTATAGAGAACATGAAATGATGGATGAGCAACATTCAAATTGGACATTTGCAGGAAATGTTGGTGTATTGAAAAAAGAAGTAAAAGTGGAGATTACTATTACAAGCTGGGATGAGCCTAATAAAATTTCATTTACATTAACAGGTTTGACTGATAAGTTTACTGGTAACGGTTACTTTGAAGGAGAAGCAATTAGTGAAGAAAAAACGAAAATGACTGGTTATCTAGAAGTGAAAGCTGGAGGGTTTGCTGCACCTGTGTTAAACCCGATTTTCCAGGCTGTTCTGCCAAAGGCAACAAGTATGTTGACGAATCGTGTAGCTAATCGAATCGGTTTAGTACACGTATAAGAGAAAACAGTATTTGAAGGTATTACATACACGTATGTATTTTAAAAAAAGAATGGATTGCTTTTAGCAATCCATTCTTTTTTTTGCTTCTGGTGTTTTTTTCTTTAAAATGAACATGATCATGGAAACAATGATCAACATGGGTATTGCGTAAATTTGACCAATAAATAATTTCCAGCCGACTGAATTATATCCTTCAGAAGCTGGGAGGGTGGTACAAATTATACAAACAATCAGATAAGCTAGTACAGGGGGGACAAAGTAATTCATTTTCATATACAACTGCCTCCTAGCCTTTATCGTACTCTAAGTGTTTTCTATTTCTACTATTTTATTCTAGCATATACACTTCGTTCCTGAAATAGAATTTCAATAATATAAAGAAATTAATTATATAAAATTTACCAAAAGAAAACTATGCATTTTGACTTTTTTCACAGAAAATACTCTTTTAAGATGGAAAGTCTGTGAAGAAAGGTGTATTATTCATTATGTAGGTTAAAAGTGGGGAGTATACTCCATTTAAATATTCGAAGCATACTGATTTTCAAGGCGCTTAACATGATTGGCAAACACACTTTTTGAGTGAAAGTGTGTAATTTGGATGTTTTTTGGCATGCTTGGCCAAAAGCGTCTTATTGTTAGATGTCTAAGGATTATCAAGTAATGCTTCTTTAGGTTACTTTGAAATATGTAGTTAATAATAGTTATTGCAAAGGAGAATTGGATATGTCAGAAACGACTAATCAATTACAAGCTGAACAAAAAGCTGTAAGCCAAGAAAAACTGGATGTATTGGATCAATTATTGAAACCTGAGGTACAAGAATCAATCACTGCTTTGGTTAATGAATTGCCAAAATTGACAGAAATGATGACTACTCTTACAAAAGTTTATGACTTAGCTCAATCTTTAACAACAGATGAAGTTTTGAAAAACGATATCGTTGGTGCTGTTAGTGAAATGGCCAACCCAGTAGTAAAATCTGCTAAAGGACTAGCAGCAACAGCAATCGAAGCGAAAGACCGTGCTGATGCTAGCACTGAAACAATTGGCCTTTTCGGTATGCTTCGCTTGATTAAAGAACCCCAAGTACAACAACTTTTCCGTTTTGCGAATGCTTTCATCCAAGTGAACGAAGAACATAAACATTTAAAATAGAATTATTAATTCTGAACATGGAGGATTTATTATGTCAAAAAAAATCATCATTTTAGGCGGAGGATACGGTGGCGTTTTAGCTGCATTAACATTCCGCAAATACGCAACAAAAGATGACGCGGAAGTAACGGTTGTCAACCAATTTCCTACTCATCAAATTATTACAGAACTTCACCGTTTAGCTGGCGGCACAATCAATGAAAAAGCAGTTTCTTTCCCACTTGAAAAACTATTCAAAGGTAAAGACATTGACCTTCACATTGCTAAGGTGACTGAAATTTCTCCAGACGGCAAATTCGTTAAATTAGATGATGGTTCATCTCTTTCTTTCGATATCCTTGTAGTTGCACTTGGCAGCCAAACAGGATTCTTCGGAATTCCAGGACTTGAAGAAAACAGTATGGTACTTAAATCTGTTAACGATGCAAACAATATCTTCAACCATATTGAATCAAAAATTAAAGCTTTTGCAGAAACAAAAGATCCTGCAGATGCAACTATCGTAATCGGTGGAGGCGGCTTGACTGGTATTGAACTTGTTGGTGAAATTATCGACAATATGCCAAAAGTTGCTGAAAAATATGGTGTAGACTTTAAAGAGTTCAATGTAAAATTAGTTGAAGCAGGTCCTAAAGTGCTTCCTGTATTACCAGATACTTTAATTGAACGAGCTACTGAATCTTTATCAAAACGCGGTGTTGAATTCTTAACAGGACTTCCTGTTACTTCTGTAGAAGGTAACCAAATTTCATTAAAAGATGGTCAAGTGATCGTTGCCAATACATTTGTATGGACAGGCGGAGTTGCAGCACTTCCAGTAGTAGCAGAGTCTGGCTTAGAAGTAGATCGTGGTAAAGCAACAATTAATGAGTTCTTACAATCTACTTCACACCCTGATGTATTCGTAGTAGGTGACTCTTCTGTTATGATTCCTGAGCCAGGTGCACGTCCACTATATGCTCCAACAGCTCAAGTAGCATGGCAAATGGGTGAAACAGCGGGTTATAACTTGTTTGCTCTATTGAAAGGTCAACCAATGAAAACATTTGTAGCAGTGAACTCTGGTACACTTGCATCTTTAGGTCGTAAAGATGGCGTAGCAACAGTTGGTGCTAATAACACACAACTTAAAGGTTTGTCAGCTACGTTAATGAAAGAAGCAAGTAATATTCGCTACTTATCACATATTAAAGCATTATACGGACTAGCTTACTAAGCCGATGATAGCAAAACCGACTTCTTTAAATGGAAGTCGGTTTTTTTAAAACAAAAGAAGGTGGAAGAATGAAACAACAAATCACCATTATTGATTATGCCTTTCACGGGCCGATAACCTGTTTTATTCATGTTCAAGGATATGACGAAACAAAAGAACAAAAATTTTCAGGAATGATACGTATGGTGGATGGTACACCATATGGAGATATAATTAGTAAAAACAAGAGCCCTTTATCAGCTGAATGCATTCAGTCTATAAAAGACTATGTTATTCAGAAATATAAAAATGGCTATTTTATATAAGTAAGTTTTAAAGGAGGTAAAGAAATTGAATACATACGGTAGTGCTGGTAAAGAAAAGATTATTAACTCAGCAAAAGAATTTGTATACGCAGAATTGGGTGGAGATAGTAGTGGTCATGATTGGTGGCATGTTCACAGAGTAACAGAATTGGCAAAGACAATTGCTGAAAAAGAGGGTGCAAATATTTTTATATGTGAGCTTGCAGCCTTATTGCATGATGTCGCAGATGAAAAATTAAATAAAGATGAAGAAACTGGAATTAATAAAGTTAAACTGTGGTTGAAGGATAATGGAGTCGATGATGTCACTGCAGCTGACATTCTAGAAATCATTACGACTATGTCATTTAAAGGTGGAACACAGAAAAAAGAAATGAATACACTAGAAGGTAAAATTGTACAAGATGCAGATAGATTAGACGCAATGGGTGCCATAGGTATCGCTAGAGTTATGTGCTATGCGGGCTTTAAAGGTCGACCAATACATCACCCTGATATGAAACCTAGAGATAACTTAACACTAGAAGAATATCGTTCAGGTAAAGATACAGCGATTATGCATTTTTATGAGAAATTACTAAAACTAAAAGACACAATGAATACTAATATGGGCAAGGAACTAGCAGAAGGAAGGCATCTATTCCTAGAAACTTATTTAGAACAATTTTATGCTGAATGGGATGCCAAAAGGTAAATATTATTTGTATTGTTGATAGTAAACATGAGACTACAGCACATTGTAATTTTTTTACAGATGCCTGTGGTTTTTGTTTTTTAACATTATTTCGGCCATTCATAATCAAGCTCTAATCTATGCTAGTTCATCGAGTTTACAATGTCATTTAGCTGCTATTTGTAAATATATTTTTCAAGAAACTATATTAAATATCTTGGTTTTGATAGGAATTTGATAGAATAGCTTATAAAAAGTTCAAAAATTTATTCAAGTTAAATAAATCAATAAATTTGGGTACTTTGGACTAATATATTTTAGTGTAAAATAATGCTATTATATTAGTACTTAGATATGTCACTATAACTCTAGGTAGATATTGAAGGGTGGGAATTCTATAAGTAGAAGTTAGTAAGACAATTACTGGATTTTATTTGTTTGTACTTCTATTTGGAATAATAAAGGGGATGAGAGAATTATGTCTGTTCAAAAGAAAATAAGTGTAGGATTTATTGCTTTATTACTCTTTCTACTGATTTTGATGGGTGTAAATGCAAATAGAATGAACAAATTGGTTGGTTCGTTTAATGAACTAATCAATACAAATATACATACGATTAACCAAATCAACGCAATTAAATCAAATCTTGCCTTTGAAGGTTTATATGTGAGAAGTTATTTGTTAGACAGCAATGCATCAAATAAGCAAAAATTATTGTCTTACCAAGAAGCAACAACCAAATCGATTAATGATTTAAAAAAGAATGCTAATACTAAAAAGCTTCGTGACTATTCTGAGATGATGAATGACTTAACAACAGATTACAACAAAGTTATTGATGGGATTGTTCAATCTAAAGAACAAAATATGGATGATAATGCAGCATCACAATTAACGAGTGCAGAATCTGCTAGCCATGATTTAATGGGGATTGTAGCATCAGCCGATAAGTATGAACAAGACTCGTTGAAGGCTGCACAAGATCAGGTAGATTATATCGCAAAAAATGCGAAAATTTTAAACTTTGTAATAGCGATTCTCGGTATTTTAACTGCCTTGCTATTTATTAATAATGTAAGAAGAATCATTGTTAAGCCACTGTTGGATGTCGTTAAAGGTGCACAACAAATTGCAGCAGGTGATTTGTTGCAAGATGATATTCCTATAAAATCTAACGATGAAGTAGGGAAATTGGCTGCTTCTTTCAATGAAATGAAAAAGAATTTGCAAGGTATTATTCGGCATATTGCAGCAGGGTCTCACCAGCTCTCATCTTCGATTGAAGAATTAGCTGCATCCACAGAAGAAATTTCACATGCCGCAGATAAGGTTTCAGATAATGTTGATGAAACATCCCGAGGAGCACAGGACTCGGTAGATGTAGCTCAGGAAGCAGCGAAAGCCATGCAAGAAACATCACTTGGTGTTCAGCGGATCGCAGAGGCTTCACAGACACTCTTTGATCGAGCTAAAAATGCAACAGAACTAGCAAATCAGGGCGGTAAAATCTTAAATGTTGCGAAGAACCAAGTTCAGTTAATTTCAGATTCTACTAATCAGACAAATAACTTGATTATCGGTTTGAAAAAACAAGCTGAAGAGATTCAGCATATGACGAATTTAATAACGGATATTGCAGAACAAACTAACCTTTTAGCTTTAAATGCAGCTATTGAAGCGGCAAGAGCTGGTGACCATGGTAAAGGTTTTGCAGTAGTAGCGGATGAAGTTCGAAAATTAGCAGAAGAATCCAAGAACTCTGCTGTACAAATTGTAAAACTAACTACCACAATCCAAATGGACACTGAGACAGTTGCAAAATCGGTAAATTCGAATCTTAAAAACGTAGACGAAGGTGTTCATATAATAACGGATGCTGCAAACTCTTTTGATGATATAGTAGAGTCAGTAGATGAAATGACGACACGCCTAGAAGATGTAACTACAACATCAGAGCAACTTTCAGCTGCTGCTGAAGAAGTTACCGCATCTGTAGAAGAGATAGCCACACGAGCAGAAATGTCTGCCACCTCAGCAAAAAATATTTCTGGTTCTGTGGAAGAGCAAAATGCAACACTGCAAGAAATTAATGGAGTTGTACAAGAACTTAATAAACAAGCGACAGGTCTCCAGGATTTGACCTATAAATTTAGAGTATGATCAATAGTGCAATAGTTAAATACTGAAGAAAAAGAAAACTTCGTGAGATATTATCTTCTTACTAGGTTTTCTTTTTTTACTATATAGGATTGGTGAAAAACATGTATAAGAAGATTCCTTAATAAAACAAGTATATGTTATTAGGAGATTCCAATCGTAGTTTATTATTTTTACGTTCAACTTATAATAAGAAGAAAAATTTATAGCCTTTCTTTCTCAACCGTTGTTTATAAAAAATATGCATTTTATAGCGTATACAATACGCCTTGTAGAATTATTAGAGACTTTAACTCATCAGCGTAACAAGGCATATTTCTCATAATAACCATTACAAAAATGCATGATAAAACATAAGATAATATACTGTACATTATAAATAAAAGGTGTTAGTCTTGATGTAATCTAATTGTGAACAAATATTGAGCGTTTTCCTCAAAATAAAGATTAAAATAGTGATTTTTGTTTGACAAGGAATTAACTATTATATGCTCATTATATAAAAAGGAGTTTTAAACAATGAAGTTATTAGCACCTCAACCATTTACATTAAAAGGGGACCACAGAGCTGTCTTATTATTGCATGGTTTTACAGGAAGCACAAAAGACGTTAAAAAATTAGGTCAATTTTTAAACAAGCAAGGCTATACTTGTCATGCGCCAATGTATCGTGGTCATGGGGTCAGCGCTGAAGAAATCTTGAAATATGGTGCGAAGTATTGGTGGGAAGATGTAACACGGGGATATCATCACTTGAAAGAACTTGGCTATCAGGAAATTGCAGTAGCAGGTATTTCTTTAGGTGGAGTCTTCACCTTAAAAGTAGGAGCAGAATTTCCTGTTAAAGGTGTGGTATCAATGTGTGCACCGATCAAACGTAAATCAAAAGAAGGTCTTTTCGAACGCTTATACAATTATGCGCAAGTATATAAAAAACTAGAGGGTAAAGACGATAATCAAATTCAAATTGAATTAGACGCATTAAAAGCTATGCCAAGACAGGCTTTGGATGAGGTCCAAAAGATGATTCAGCATACTTCTGATGAAATAGAAGAAATCCATTCACCTACATTAGTACTACAAGGCAAATTGGATGACTCTTTATACCAAGAGAGTGCACCATATATATATGAAACTGTTGAAGCAGATGAAAAAGAAATCATCTGGTATCAAAATTCTGGCCATATTATAACTTTAGGTAAAGAACGTGAAAAAGTGTTTGAAGATACTCTACATTTCCTTGATGAATTAGATTGGTCTACAGAAGCACAAATTCTTCATGCCTAGTATTATAGCGGTGAAAATATTTATACAGAGAAAGAACATCACTTTTATAACGTGATGTTCTTTTTTTATATAAAGAGTCATCAAAAAGCCCTATTATTTCAGAACATTCGTTTGCTACATATATGGTATGATAAAGAAAATATTTATCGAATGGAGTGAGACTGTTGAAAATTTTCCATACGGCTGATTGGCATCTAGGGAAATATGTACAAGGGGTCTCCATGATTGAAGACCAAGCATATATACTACAACAATTTATTGCAGAAATTGATAAGGAAAAACCCGACGTTATTATCATAGCAGGAGATTTATATGATCGTGCTGTTCCACCAACTGAGGCAGTCCAACTGTTAGATAACATATTCTTTGAAATAGTGATCAAACGTGAGATACCAGTTCTTGCAATAGCAGGTAATCATGATAGTCCTAATCGTATCCACTTTGGTGCGCGTTTTATGGCTTCACGTGGGCTTCATTTAATCGGGAATCTGTCATTAGATCAAACACCGGTTATTTTAAAAGATGATACGGGAGAAGTTCATTTTCACCTTGTACCATATACAGATCCAACGCAAGTTCGATATCTTTACCAAGATCCAGCTATAAGAACACAGCAACAAGCGATGGAAAAGATTATCGAATCAATTGTCCCTAAGATGGATCCTAAAGCCCGACATGTTTTTATTGGACATGCTTTCGTTACAAAGAATGGGGCGGAAGAACAAAATCCTTCTGACGCTGAAAGACCGTTATCTATTGGGGGATCTGAATGTATTGATTCCAAGCTTTTTGAGCCTTTTCATTACACTGCTCTTGGGCATTTGCACCAAGCACACTTTGTCGATTCAGAAAAAATTAGATATTCGGGTTCGCCGTTGAAGTATTCTATTTCTGAAGAAAATCATAAAAAGAGTTATTTAATTGTTGAAATAGATGGTGCTGGGCAAATTACAACAACCAAGAAACCCTTATTGCCAAAACGAGATATGAGAACGATCGAAAATACAATGGAACAAATATTACTGTCACCGACTTGCGAAGATTATTTGTTTATCAAGTTGTTAGATGAAAGTCCCATTATATCTCCAATGGAAAAGATTAGATCCGTCTATCCAAATGCGATGCATGTGGAACGCATATCATTGTTAGATTATAGAAATAAACCATTACAAGAAAATATCTCAAAGAGAAAAATGGATGATGTGACATTGTTTGAGGCTTTTTATTATGAAATTACGGGACAAGAACCAGATTCGGATACGCTTGACCTGTTCAAAGAAGTATTACAAGAAGAATTACTTATCAAGCAAGAAATTGAGGTGGAATCCAAATGAAGCCATTACAGCTGAAATTAACCGCATTTGGTCCATACAAACAAACAGAAATCATTGACTTTAGGGAGCTTGGGGAACATAGACTCTTCGTTATTGCTGGAATGACTGGTGCTGGGAAGACAACAATTTTTGATGGAATCTGTTTTGCCTTATATGGTTCTGCAAGTGGTGAAGACAGAGCGGAAATAAGGGAAATACGTAGCCATTTTGCAGCAGAGGATATTCATACATCAGCTGAACTTTTATTTACAATTAAGGGCAGCACTTACCGTATTTTTCGTCAACTAGCTCACAAGAAAAAAGGAAATAAAAATGCTACGGGCGATAAATTGGAATTTGTTAAAGTGGAATCTGATGGCGAAAAGCCAGTAGTTGAATCACAAAAACTCACAGAAATAAATCGGAAAATGGAAGAACTGATAGGTTTATCGAAGGATCAATTTAAACAAATAGTTATGTTGCCACAAGGAGAATTCCGTAAGTTGCTAACGTCAGAAACGGAGAATAAAGAAGCTATTCTGCGGAAAATTTTTAAAACGGAATCCTATCGCCATTTAGCGGATAGTTTAAAAATTAAAAGAGACTTAGCAATGAATTCTTTAGAAAAAGCGCATGCAAAGAGAGACTTATATATTAAACAAATTCAATCCGTAATACCAGAACGTAATTCACATCTCAACGAAGTGTTAAGCGCAGAACATATTAATATTTACCAGTTGCTATTTGCGTTAGCTGAAGAGGTACAATATTACCAAGAGCAGCAGGCTGAAAAAGAAGCTTTAATCCAAGAGCTTAACTTGAAAATCAACTTACATCATACCCTTCTTGTTGAAACAAAAGAGTTTAACAAACGTCTAATATCTTATAAGGAAAAAGAAGCAGAGCTGAAACGGTTAGAAGAACAAAAAGAGCATTTTGAACAAATAAAGCAAAGAATTGAAAATGCTAAAAAAGCCAGCCATATTATTCCGATAGAAGAAAGATACTATGAAAAATTACAAGAAAAGAAGCAGAAAGAACAAGAATTAGCCAAGTTGGAAGAAGGATTTCGACTCACAACAATGGAGCATCAAAAGCTAGAAGTGGAATTCAACGAAGCAAAACAGAATATGCCAATGATAGAGCAGCTCACTATTGAGCTTTCAACATTGCAAAAGCTTGAAGTGAAGCTCAATGAACTTGAGAAGGTTTCTGAAAAATTATCGAAAAGACAACTTGATGTTGAGAACTTTACTAATCGATTGAAGTTGATTACAGCTGACTTAGAGACGGTTGATAATCAACGAAATCAGCATGCAACACAAATTACATCACTTCATAAACAATTAGAAACCTATGATGAAAAGGTCGTCACTCTAACAGAATTAAAAGAAAAACAATCAACTTGGCAAAAGTGGCAGAGACAAATGTTATCTTTAGAACAGTTGCTCATGGATGAAAAAGCCAAAAAGCAAATGTATGAAACAAAACTTGAAAACTATGAGCGTGAAGAAAAGAAATGGATTAATAACCAAGCAAGTGTCCTTGCCACAAAGCTTGTGGATGGTGAACCATGTCCTGTTTGCGGAAGCTTGGAACATCGATCGCTAGAAGGCAATCATGATATTTCGCTAACAGAGCAGCAATTGTCTGCATTGAAATACGAGGCTGATACAGCTTCTACAGCTTACTTTGAATACCAAGCCAGTGTAAATGCCGGTAGACAACAAAGTCTTCAGTGGGAAGAAGAGCTACGTAGATTGGATATGGAGCCGACAGATGGTGAAAAAGTCTCCCAGGAGTTTCAACTATTAGAGCAAGAAGTCAACGATTTAAAGCGACAAAAGAAGAAGTTAGAAGTACTTCGACAAGAGAAGCAGCTACTTGATGATAAGAGGGAAATGTTACAACAAAAATATTCAACTCTTGAACTAGAGAAAAATGCAAATCTTGAGAGCTTTTATCAAGTACGAGGAGAATACGAAAGCTTACAAAAGGAGATTCCAGCTGGCCTTTCCTCTATACAAGCATTGACTTCAAAAATTAAAGAGCTATCTTTTAAAAAAGCTGAGTTAGTTAGGCATTATGAAGTAATAGAAAAGAAAATAGAACAATCGAAGAATAAGGTTGTCTCTCTTAGAGCAACAATCGATAGTGCAGAGAAAAATTATACCTTGGCTAAACAAGCCTTAGAAGAGGCGCAAAGTCAGTTTAAAGAAGCGGTCTATTCTGCGGGTTTTGATCAAGGAAGCGCCTATCAAGCAGCGAGGCTGAAGCTTTCAGACATTGAAACATTGGAATCTTCCTATGAAGCATATAAATTGCATTTATATGCATTGAAGGAGCAAATTAAAGCAGGCGTGGAAGAATATGCAGGCCAACAAACAAAAGATGAAACTAATTTAGAGCGTCAGCTTGCCGCTATTCAATTGGAAGCAAAGAGTTTAAATGAACAAATCCATGCTATTAAAAAGTATCAAGCAGATGGGCACAGGTTGGTAAAAGAAATAGAAGAAAGCGGTAAAGAGATACAGCAGTTAGAAGAAAAAACTGCGAAAATTATAGACTTGTATAATGTCTTACGTGGTCAGAATTCATTGAAGATTTCTTTTGAACGCTTTTTGCAAATTGAATATTTGGAGCAAATCATCCATGCAGCCAATACGAGATTGCATCCAATGTCAGGGGGACAATATAGACTTGTTAGAAGTGACCGACAAGAAGCAAGGGGAAAACAGAGTGGTTTAGGCTTAGATGTCTATGATGCGTATACTGGACAAAAACGAGATGTAAAAACTCTATCAGGTGGCGAAAAGTTCAACGCATCCTTATCATTAGCTCTTGGTATGTCCGACGTTATTCAATCATTCCAAGGCAATATTCAAATTGACACGATGTTTATTGATGAAGGATTTGGCACGTTAGATGAAGAAGCATTAAATAAAGCAATTCGAACACTGATTGATCTGCAGAATAATGGTAGGATTGTTGGTATTATTTCGCATGTGGCCGAATTAAAAGACGCAATGCCCGCTCTATTAGAAGTGAAGAAAAGCAAGGAAGGGCATAGTCATACAAAATTCGTTTTAAAATAGCAAACTTATAAGAAAAAAATAGCCTAATCTCGATGTTAGGTATATAATGGGGCGATGGGACGTAAAGTCTACAAAGAGCATGTTTGTATATTAATGTTGAGGTGTGAAAAAATGATAAAGAAATATTGTATAAATCTAGTATGTTCTGGTATTCTAGGACTCACTTTTTTGATGGGACAAGGTTCTTATGCCCATGCACAAACGGCTTCTTCTACCAATTCAACGAGTGTGGAAAGTAATACAGCAACTGTTGCTAGCTCACATGATGTTAATAAAGCAGAATTTGTACAAAATACACTACCCCAAACAGGTGTAGAAGCAAACCATTCAGGTTTATATTTTTCAATTGCAGGGTTCTTTTTATTATTGGCTTTGATTACAAGTCGTTCTAAAACAGCAAATCGTAGCAATGAAAAAACTAAAAATAAATAAATTAGTCTATTTAAGACAAAAAGCTATTGATGTATATATACATCAATAGCTTTTTTATTACAGATTTGCATTTTTATTTATCCAATAAAGCTGATAGTTCGCGCGATTTAGCTTCCGCATTTTGTACACAGGCCATAATAATTTCTTTGAAATCATGTTCTTCTAATGCTTTAATGCCTGCTTCTGTTGTTCCGCCGGGACTTGTCACTTTCCTTCTTAATTCGCTAGGCTCTTCATCGGTTTGTTTTAACATTTCTGCAGCGCCGGCAATCGTTTGAACAGCTAAATTGCGTACTGTTTTTTGGCTTAACCCAAATTTCATACCAGCCTGTTCGAAAGCCTCGACCAAATAGTATAGATAGGCAGGACCGCTGCCCGATAATGCCGTGACTGCATGCAACTCATCTTCCTCGACTTCAATAACTAATCCAATGGCTTCAAGCATGCCTATAAATACGTCTTTTTGTGAATCAGTAACTAAGCGATTAAACGCTATACCACTTGCAGACATGCCAATTGAAGCAGATGTGTTTGGCATGACCCGCACAACAGGGCGTTTGCCAAGTTTCTCTTCAATGGACTGCATAGAGACACCAGCTGCCACCGATAACACAGTGGTATTTGCACCTAGATAAGGAAATAGATTCTCCATCGCTCCTTGGATATCTTTTGGTTTCATAGCGAGGATTAAAAGATCTGCTTTCGCTAAAATGGCGCGATCTTCACAGACGATTTGGACTCCATATTTATGAGCAATTTTTTGTAGCTTTTCTTTATCCGATTTATTCATAACGTACATGTTTCTCGGCGGTACGACACCTTCTTTCACAAAGCCCTGAATGATTGCTTCTGCCATTGCTCCAACGCCTGCAAATACAATTGTCTCCATATAATCGCCTCCTACATGTAATTTTTCTATAAGCGCGGAAATTATACTTGCAAATAAAAAAGCATTTTCATCCTAACTAAAAAGGACGAAAATGCAGAATCCGCGGTACCACCTTGTTTCGCTGCGAGTGCAGCACAACTATTGCCCTTTATCGCAGAGTTACGGCTATGTTTGCATAGCAGCTCGGAAGCAGGTTCCAAAGAAATTTGAATATGCAGCTTTCAGCACGGGGCCGCATTCTCTTGAAACAAATTTTCTGTGTACTATTCTTCGTCTTCGCTTTTAGATATGTAAATGAGATTATAGGCAAAATTGTTAAATCTGTCAAATCAAATGAATGACGATTCCTCTAAAAAGAGATACAATAAAGTGAATAGTAATTCATTTAAGCAAAAGGGGTTTTGGTATGATACAAAAAATAACGACACCTGTTCCATACCCAGAAGGAACGGTTAACTCATATTTACTAAAAGATGATGCGCTTTCCATTATTGATGTAGGAACCAAAACAAGTGTTGCTTTAGAAGCAATGGAAGCGGGAATAAAAAATGCCGGTTATCAAATGACTGATATTGAACAAGTAATTCTAACGCATCACCATCCAGACCATATTGGTTTAATTGATGCATTTCCTAACGCCAAAGTATTAGGGCATGTTTATATAGATGCGTGGCTACGACGTGACCCCGTTTTCCTTAATTCACATTATGATTTTTACCTCGATCGGATGAAAGAGGAAGGGGTACCAGAAAAATACTTTGGATGGGTTAAAAAAATGACTCGTTCGATAGAAATGCTTGGGGAGCGTACTTTGACCGACCTTATTCATGAAGGAGATGAAATACCAGGTCATCCTGGACTCGTTGCAATAGAAACACTAGGTCATGCACAAAGTCATTTTGCTTTTTGGAACGAAAAGAAAAGATGTATTTTTGGTGGTGACCTGCTCCTGGATCGTATCGCTTCTAATCCGTTAATAGAACCACCGTTGAATCCAAAGTCTAAAAGAGCTAAGTCATTGTTACAATATAACAATTCATTGAAAAAACTATTAACATTACCAATAGATGTCCTATACAGTGGACATGGTGGCGATATTCATAATGTTTCAGAACTAGTGAATGCAAGGCTTGAAAAGCAGCATCTTCGAGCAATGAAAGTATTAAGTTTATTAGAAGGAAAGCCTCAAAATACATTTGAGCTGACTAAAATAATCTTCCCTACACATTATGAATCACAACTGGGTCTGACCCTTTCCCAAACAATCGGTCAAATCGATTATTTGCTAGATTGTGAGTTAATTAGAGAAGAAACGGATTCCAATGGAGTATTTTGGTATGAAAAAAAATAAAACCATTTTGGTTACTGGTGCAACGTCTGGAGTAGGACGTCTCATTGCATTAAAGCTTGCTGAACGTGGTGATAATATAATTGCAACAGGCCGAAATTTATCGGCTTTAGAAGAGATCCGTTCAAAAGGTATTACCGTAATACAAAGTGATTTATCAAATGCAGAAGGTGTGTTGGGGTTAGTAAATCAGTTGCCAGAGCTAGATGTTGCAATTTTTTCAGCTGGTATTGGTACATTTGAGTATGCCGCAGAAACAGAGAATCAGGATATTATGGACATGATTTCAGTGAACGTACAGGCACCCATTTTATTAACGAAGTATTTAGCTGCAAAAATGAAAGAAGAAAAAGGATACGGTCAGCTGATTTATATAGGCTCGCAAGCAGGGAAAGTAGCAACTCCAAAGTCCGCTATCTATGCAGCGACAAAACATGCACTCATTGGTTATACTAATGCATTGCGAATGGAGCTGAAACCCTATTGCATTGCTGTAACCTGTATACATCCAGGTCCTATTGATACACCGTTTCTAGATAAAGCGGACCGTACAGCCTCCTATAGGAGTGCTATGAAAAACATATTACTCCAACCTGAGAAAGTGGCGGATGCTACAATCCGTACAATAGGAACAAGAATAAGGGAAGTCAATTTGCCGAGAGTTATGGGCATTACAAGCAAATTTTATGCTGTAGCACCGGCGTTGATTGAGAAGCTGGGGAAGAGTTTTTTTTATAAAAAGTAAGAGTTTTATTCTTATAGCGGTGATACGTACTATACGTATTACCGCTATTTTTGTGTTTTGAAAATGAAGATTTCCTATGTGGATAGTACTGAATGAAATTTGAGTAAAAAAGACTGATTCAAGTGAAAAAACAAATAATTTATTAAAATGCATGAACATTCACTTGAATTAATAAATATTACATGTTAACATAAATGCATAAATATAAAATAAATATGTATAAAAATACATAAAGGAGGAATGGGCAATGTCAAAAAAAGTAGTATTAGCTTATTCAGGAGGCTTGGATACATCTGTAGCAATCCAATGGTTGAAGGACAAAGGATATGAAGTGGTTGCTTGTTGTTTAGATGTAGGGGAAGGTAAGGACTTGGATTTTGTAAAGAACAAAGCACTCGAGGTCGGTGCTTCAGAGTCGTATATGGTAGATGCGAAAGATGAATTTGCAGAGGAATATGCGCTCCTCTCATTACAAGGTCATACATGGTATGAACAAAAATATCCGCTTGTATCAGCATTATCAAGACCGCTTATTTCAAAAAAACTCGTTGAAATTGCAGAAAAAACAGGAGCAACTGCAGTGGCACATGGTTGTACAGGGAAAGGGAACGACCAAGTTCGTTTTGAAGTATCTATACAATCTTTAAACCCAGATTTAGAAGTATTGGCGCCTGTGAGAGAATGGGCATGGAGTAGAGAGGAAGAGATTGATTATGCAAAATCTAAAAACATTCCTATTCCTATCAATTTAGATAGCCCCTTTTCAATCGATCAAAATCTCTGGGGACGTGCAAATGAATGTGGCATATTAGAAGATCCTTGGGCAGCACCGCCAGAAGATGCGTATGAGTTGACTGTATCCCTAGAAGATGCGCCTGAAACAGCAGATACATTAGAAATTGAATTTGTAAAAGGAGTACCTGTTGCAATCGATGGAGTAGAGTATAAGTTGGCAGATCTGATTTTAAAACTAAATGAACTAGCAGGCAAACATGGAGTTGGACGCATTGACCATGTGGAAAATCGTTTAGTTGGTATTAAATCACGTGAGGTATATGAAGTGCCTGGTGCTCACACTCTTCTTCTTGCGCATAAAGAATTAGAAGATTTAACGCTGGTAAAAGAATTGGCTCATTTCAAACCAGTAGTCGAGAAGAAGTTAACCGAATTAATTTATGAAGGTCTTTGGTTCTCACCATTACGTATTGCCATAGAAGCCTTTATTAAAGAAACGCAGAAGTTTGTTAACGGCACCGTACGCGTTAAATTGTTTAAAGGTCATGCAATTGTAGAAGGTCGTAAATCACCTAACTCTTTATATGATGAAAAGCTAGCTACGTATACAAAAGATGATGCTTTTAATCATAATTCAGCGATTGGATTTATTGAGTTATTTGGTCTTCCTACAAAAGTTAATGCTATGATCAACAACAAGGAAACTAAGAAGGTGCAAGTATGAGCAGCAAGCTATGGGGAGGGCGCTTCCAAAAATCAGCCGAACAATGGGTAGATGAATTCGGCGCATCCATCAGCTTCGATCAAGAATTAGTCTTGGAAGATTTGGAAGGAAGTATTGCCCATGTGACGATGCTCGGTACTACGGGAATTCTTAACCACGAAGAAGTTGTCGCTATCAAAAAAGGCCTTCATACACTACAGAAGAAGGCAGAAGAAAATGAGCTCCACTATTCCGTTGAGCAAGAAGATATTCATCTAAATCTAGAAAAAATGCTAATCGATATTGTAGGCCCTGTAGGTGGAAAATTGCATACGGGACGAAGTAGAAATGACCAAGTTGCAACGGATATGCATCTGTTTTTAAAAAGACACGTAAAGAAAACAATTGCTCTTATCATATCTTTGCAAAATACAATTATTGAAAAGTCAAAAGAACATATTGAAACGATAGCTCCTGGTTATACTCATTTGCAACGTGCTCAGCCTATCTCGTTTGCGCATCATTTAATGGCCTATTTTTGGATGCTTGAAAGAGATAAGTCACGGTTTAGTGAGTCAATCAGCAGAATTGATCTATCACCTCTAGGAGCAGGAGCTTTGGCTGGAACTACATTTCCAATTGATAGAGAGTTGACTGCAAATCTATTGGGATTCTCAGATATTTACCAAAATAGCATAGATGCTGTAAGCGACCGTGATTTCATAATCGAATTTTTAAGCAATAGCTCAATGCTGATGACACATTTATCTAGATTGGCGGAAGAAATTATTCTTTGGTCGAGCGAGGAATTCAGATTTATTGAATTAGATGACTCTTTTTCAACTGGCTCGAGTATTATGCCGCAGAAAAAGAATCCAGACATGGCAGAGTTAATAAGGGGAAAAACAGGCCGTGTATATGGCAATTTAATCGGTTTGCTAACGGTAATGAAAGGCTTGCCACTTGCTTACAATAAAGATTTGCAAGAAGACAAAGAAGGCATGTTTGATACACTTCATACAATTACTGGCTCACTGCGTATATTTGAGGGAATGATTCGTACTATGAACATAAACCAAGATAGTTTAAATAAAGCAGTTCATAATGATTTTTCAAATGCTACCGAATTGGCAGATTATTTAGTGACAAAAGGTTTGCCATTTAGGGAAGCACACGAAATTACGGGTAAGTTAGTATATTACTGTATAGAACATAGCAATTTTTTACTGGATTTATCATTAGAAGAGATGCAACAAGCGAGCCCTCTTATTGAAAGCGATGTATTCAAAGTATTAGCTCCTGAAACAGCAGTTAGTCGCCGTAACTCTCAGGGTGGAACAGGATTTGAAGAAGTTCGGAAGCAAATTGAAAAAGCACAAGATATCTTAAGTTCTCTAATAAGTATGTAATGAAAATCACGACCAGTTTCCAATGGGGGGCTGGTTTTTCTTCGATTTCAAGATATTGCACCAAAAAGACTTCCCTTTTCTTGTCATTCCGCCTTATAATAATAGCAATAGATTGCCCAAGTATTGAAATATTCTGTGGAAAGTATCCAAATGAGGGCCAAAAAGTATTGTGTTAAAACGAGAAAAGCCTTCTCTATAGCAAGCGTTTTAACAACTATAACTTAAATCAATAGGTGTATCATCACAAAGTTCAAAAATATGTCACACCC
This sequence comes from Rummeliibacillus stabekisii, assembly GCF_007988965.1. Lineage (GTDB taxonomy): Bacteria > Bacillota > Bacilli > Bacillales_A > Planococcaceae > Rummeliibacillus > Rummeliibacillus stabekisii. Next base: position 247,801 of record NZ_BJVD01000001.1, on the reverse strand, counting down.
TAAATTTATGTTATTTCGTACAAAGTTTGTTACGATAGAAACAATAATCAAAAGGAGCGACGTACATAAATGAATACTGACGTTAATGTTTTTCTGGCGTTTGGAGCTGGATTTTTAAGCTTTATTTCGCCGTGCACGCTGCCTCTTTATCCAGCGTTTTTATCTTACATAACAGGTGTATCCTTTGATCAGCTAAAGAGTCAAAAAGGAATGATGCAAAGAAGAGCTATTTTGCATACTGTCTTTTTCTTAATTGGATTTTCAATGATTTTCATCGCTTTAGGCTTTGGAGCTTCATTTGTGAAAGGTATATTCGTAAGATATGATGAGTTAATACGCCAAGTAGGCGGAATTCTTATCGTTGTTTTTGGTTTAGTGATTACTGGCATCTTTACACCAAAATTTTTAATGAAAGACCGTAAATTTGAGTTAAAAAGTAGACCATCAGGATACATTGGGTCTATACTAATTGGGTTAGTATTTGCGGCTGGATGGACTCCATGTACCGGTCCAATTCTGGGGTCTATTATGCTATTGGGTTCTACCCATCCAGATTCAGCGATTTGGTATATGTTGGCTTATGTTTTAGGCTTTTCTATTCCTTTCTTTGTTCTTTCGTTCTTTATTTCTCGTATGAATTGGATTAGAAGAAATAGCCAAAAAATCGTTAAAGTCGGCGGCTATATTATGATAGTAGTCGGCATAGTTCTATTTTTCGATGGTATGACTTATTTTAACCGGTTAATATCGCCACTATTTGGTGGTTTCCAAGGATTCTAGTTTAGGAATGGTGATGGGGTGAAAAGGTGTCAACAGTCTTAGTAGTAGATGACGCAGCATTCATGCGTCAAGCGATATCAGGCATGCTAGTAGAAGCGGGATTTCAAGTTGTTGGTGAAGCAGTAAATGGCAAAGAAGCAATTGAGCAATACCTTAAGTTGAACCCTGATATTGTCACGATGGATGTGACAATGCCTATTATGTCTGGTTTGGAAGCAACGAAAGAAATCATAAAAGAAGATCCTAATGCTAAAATTTGTATGGTAAGTGCATTAGGCCAACAAAAATTGATCCTTCAAGCGCTGAAATATGGAGCAAAGGATTTTGTTATTAAACCTTTTGAGAGGGAACGTTTAGCCGCAACTATACGTCAAATGACCGAATAATTATTAAAAGATAGGTGACCTTTATGCTACAATCCATACCTTCTCAATATATGTTGGTAGGCTCAACAGTGGCTGTCGTATTCATGGGCATCATGATGATGTTTATCCGTGCAAGATCTGCTAAAAAGCCTGCAAGTGCAAGGAAGATAATTATACCGCCAATTGCTATGTCTACAGGTGCTTTAATGTTTTGTTTTGATTATTTCCGAGTGCCGTGGCCGCAAGTATTTGAGGTAGTTATAGTTGGAGTGATTTTTTCAACAGTATTGATTGCTACTTCTAAATTCCATATTGTCGATGGAGATGTATATCTAAAACCATCAAAAGCTTTCTTCTTTATTTTAATAGGGTTGTTGATAATACGAACTGTTGTTAAAGTTTATTTAAGCAACACTATCCATTTAGGAGAGCTTGGAGGAATTTTCTTCTTGCTTGCATACTCTATGATTGCACCTTGGCGTATAGCTATGTTGATCCAATACAAAAAGTTGGAAAAACAATTACATTTACAGCAACAGCCATAAATAACAAAAGGTTCTTTTCCCTAAAGGAAAAGAACCTTTTGTTATTCTAAAATATCTTCGTATGGGGATATATCAATTTGCATTTGATTAAGTTTTTTGCGCAAAAACTTATGATCCCTTTTCGGTGAGGCCTGTATGTATCCTCTAATGATGAGGTCCATGTTAATTTTTTTTGCTCTTTCTTCAAGAGCAAGCTCACCAATTTTTCCAGCTATCTTTTGTTTTGCTACATCTCGGAATAAATCTGGAACTGGGCTTACTAGCTCATTTAGCAACGCTTTTTCTTCTGGCTGCCACATGTGCAAAGTTTTTTGTACATAGTAATCTTGCCAATCTAGTGTGGATTTGCCATCATCTTTTGGCATAGATTTTAAAAACTTGCGGAACATGAAAAAACCACCAATAGCAAATAGACCAACGAGTACAACTACCCAAAATAATATAAAGACTAAAAACCAGCCGTTTAACACACTATTCACCTCATCACCATTATAAAAGGAAAGTAATAAATTTGCATCTATTAGTCTCCTTTTCACTAGAAATGTCTATATAGGAAATAAGGAGGGGGAGTAATTGAATACCTTTTATAATTGAACTTCAGGAAAGTTAAGTTGCTCAATGGATGGAGAGTGATTTTCCGTTAAAGAATTAAAGAAGCTATTTGTGTTAAAGAGGTAGGAGCTTTAATAAGGGAGGAGGAAATGCGTTGGCTGAATGGGTCTCACTCATACAAGAAATAGGTTTCCCTATTTTTGTGTCATTCTATCTCATGCATCGAGTGGAAACCAAGTTACAAGCAATTCACGAGGCACTCTTAGATTTGAAGTAGAAGATTCACAAAGTTGACCAAAGAATTTTTTTGTGCGAGTCTATTCTATGATACAATTTAGTTAGGAATATCGTACATGAGGTGAAAGTTATATGAAAAAAATACTATTCTTACCATGCTTATTAATCGTATCGGCGATTTTATTATCTGCATGCGGCGGTGGCAATTTTAAGGCTGAAACAGATTGGAAAGTACAAAATTTTAACTATACCAACCAAAATGGTGAGAAAGTTTCACTCGACAGCTTAAAGGGAAAACCTTGGCTTGCCATGTTTATCTTTACGAGCTGTACAACAGTGTGTCCACCGATGACTATGAATATGACAGCGATTCAAAAGGATTTTAAAGAAAAGGGATTAAAGGATTATAATATTGTCGGCTTTAGTGTGGACCCTAAAACAGATACACCTGAAAAGCTTAAAAAATATTTAAAACAATATCCTGTTCCAGACACTTCTAAATGGGACCTACTTACAGGGTACTCACAAGATGATATTGCTAATCTTGCACTTAAATCCTTTAAAACATTTGTCAAAGATGATCCTAACTCCAATCAAGTAATTCACGGGTCAAGTTTTTTCCTAGTTAACCAAGAAGGCGTCGTTGTTAAGAGTTATAGTGGTTATAAAGAAGTACCATATGATACGATTGCTGTAGATATGGAAACAATCATTGAAGATGGAAAATAATTAAATTGAAATTATCTTTATAAATATTTTAAAACCAAATTGAACCCAATCATCGCGTAAAAATGGCGCGTGGATTGGGTTTTCTTTATTTTTTACTAAACCCCAAGTATAAATAAAAGACGAATCATATAAGTCAGATTGTATATGTTCGCCTTTCCTGTTCCATTTAAGTATTCTTTTTTTGATTTTCTTTTAGCAAATCTCTTATGTCTTTCAAAACATCTTCTGTAGTCTCCACTGGTACATCATCTGCTGTTTCTTCTTTTTTACGAAATTCAAGTTTCGAGGCTATTTTTGTCACGAAAAAGATGGAAAAAGCGATAATAAAGAAATCTACAACATTTTGAATAAAAACACCATACATGATTTTATGGTAATGTAACTCTTTAAATTCTACTTTTCCAAGGAAAAGTGCAAAAATCGGCATAATAATATCATTCACTAAAGAAGAGACAATCTTGCTAAAAGCTCCACCGATTATTACCCCTATAGCTAACTGTATGACATTACCCTTTAAAGCAAACTTCTTAAAATCTTCCCACAAACTAATTTCCTCTTTCTATTTAAAGTCACACCCATCATATCAAATCTAGTAATTCACCTCTAGGTAAAACACTTATTTCATGATAATATTAATATTTGACGATTATTTATTAGAATAGAGGTTGTATATATGAATAAAGTTTTTGCCGCTGTCTTATTAGCAACGGCGCTGGCAGCGATTGAAGGGACAATCGTATCGACTGCCATTCCAAGTATTACCTCAGACCTCTCAGGGGCTGAACTTATTAGTTGGATTTATTCTGCTTATTTACTAACATCCGCGATTGCCGCTATTATTTTTGGTAAATTAGCAGATTTATTTGGCCGAAAAAGAATGATCATGATAGGTATTAGTATTTTCTTATTAGGTTCCTTATTGTGTGGTATCGCGACTTCAATGGAAATGCTCATTATCTTCCGTGCTATTCAAGGGATTGGAGCAGGATCCATTTTACCGATTACCTTAACTATTGTTGGCGAACTCTTCGAAACAGAGAAAAAACGCGCAAAAGGACAAGGATATATCAGTATGGTATGGGGAGTTGCCGGAGTTGTAGGTCCGTTGATTGGGGGCTTCATAGTCGATCAATTAACATGGCACTTTATCTTCTTGCTAAATATACCATTTGGACTCGGTGCTATATTTTTAATTGCTAAATACTACGAAGAAGAACGTGTAATTGTCAAACGCTCAATCGACTATGCTGGGGCATTTCTTTTCTCTGTTGGAATGGTCTCCTTGCTATATGCTCTGATTACAGGGAGTAATACACAAGAATGGCTTACAGTCAAACAAATTATTATGTACATTCTAGCTTTATTATTCTTAGGTTTATTTATTGCTGTTGAGAGACGGGCAAGTGAGCCAATTATCCCACTTTCATTATTTAAAAATAAGAAGTTAAATATAGTTAATGGCTTGACGTTATTTTGCTTTGGTATCGTCATTAGCTTATCGGCATACTTGCCAGTATATGCACAAGCTGTTTTAGGAAAAAACGCTACTGCAGCTGGTTTAATGCTAACGCCGTTATCAGTGATGTGGACAGTTGGCGCCATCATTGCAGGTAATTTAATTGGACGTGTTACAAGTAAAACAAACATTATGACAGGTACTGTCTTTTTATTGATTGCGACATTTATGCTGATGTTCTTATCTTCTACAACACAACCGTTATTTGTCTATCTATCAACAGGCCTTTTAGGACTTGGCATGGGTTTTATCGCACCAATGCTAATTATTACAGTACAAGCCTCTGTAAAAAAAGAACAGTTTGGAATTGGAATAGGTTTGAATTCGTTCACGAATACATTTAGCCAATCTATTGGTGCAGCAGTTTTTGGTGTACTGTTCAATACTGCTACAAGTAGTAAACTTGCTGACATGCATGCAAGCCATATCAATTTAAACGGTACATTTGACACGAAGTTATTTTCGCCAGAACAAATCGAAAGTATTATAAATATTATAGCTGGCGGCATTCACTCTGTTTATACAGGGGCGTTTATTTTTGCGATTATAGGATTTATTTTCTCCATCTTTATCGCTAAAAGAAAAACCGAAGCATAACAAAAAGAAACCCATTAAACGAGTAATTGTTTAATGGGTTCTTTTTTTATAAAACATTCGCTCCCAAAGCTTCTTTGAAGTGTCTGAGAGCCCATGTATGGCCATCTTCGTTAAAGCTTGCAACTGTATCAGAATAAATATGGAGGTGATATCCTAAATTGTAAGCATCGACAGCTGTATGCAATACACAGATATCTGTACACACGCCAGCCAAATATAATTCATTAATTTTTCTTTCTCGTAATAGCAGTTCCAAATTGGTTCCGGCAAAAGAGCTATAACGTGTTTTGTCCATCCATTTGACATTAGGCAGGTGTTTTATCTCTTCGTACAGAGTCTGGACGCTATGGTATAATTCTCTGCCTTTTGTTCCCCTTATATTATGAGAAGGGAAAAGTGCAGTTTCTGGATGGAATGGATCATTTTCTTCATGCAAATCACAAGCAAAAATCACTAGCTCTCCTTTGTTTACAAATTCATTGATGTGTTCAATCATCTTTTCTTCAATCATTTGTCCAGGCTCTCCACAAGTAAGCAAACCATCTGTAGCTACAAAATCATACGTATAGTCAATAATAATTAATGCTTTCTCCATTTAATAAACAGCTCCTTTGTGTCTTTACATATATCATGACATAATTGAAGGGTAATTACGAAAAAACTTAAAATAAAAAATATTTTGCATATTTATATTATCTAGACTATAATAACAAAAAACAAGAAGGGTGTTGGAGCTAATGGATCAAACTGTAGGAAAAAAGTTAAATAAGCAAGCATTGCTCTTTGTTTTTATACATTCTATCTTCTTTCTAAATCTTGCTTTTGATTTTATCGAAATCCCGATTCATTAAAATAAACATGAATAAAAGATGATCTTCTAGGCTTTTCTTATGCAGATTACTGCGCAAGGGAAGCTTTTTTTATATGGTTATATTTATGGAGAAGCGAAAGTTGTCGAAAAAAACATTGACACTTTCGACAATTTTAAATTATATTTCTAGTATAAAGTTTTAGAAATCAGTAGGCTGACACTTTATTTTAGGTCGCTTTATTGTATAGCGGTTTGAAAACTATATTTGTAGAACACAATGATTAGCAAATTTGCTGCTTTAAAGCCTCATACTAATAAATGTTACCGCTTACAAAGGGGTGTTCTGATTGACTTTGCAACAAGATGAACAAAAAGTGTTGGTTAAACAAGGGGAAATATCTGCGGGAGCACAGGAAGAAACACATTTAAAGAGAAAATTAAAATCTCGCCATTTGACGATGATTTCAATTGGCGGTGCAATTGGTACTGGTTTATTTTTAAGCAGTGGATCAGCCATTCATACAGCAGGACCAGGTGGAGCACTGCTCGGTTATATGTTAGTTGGAGCAATGGTGTATTTCGTTATGACAAGCTTAGGAGAAATGGCTGCATATATGCCAACTAGTGGATCGTTTAGTTCGTATGCCTCCAAGTTTGTTGACCCTGCTTTTGGATTTTCAATAGGTTGGTTATATTGGTTTAACTGGGCAATGACAATTGCTGCAGAATTGACCGCATCTACAATGATTATGAAATTTTGGTTTCCGGATAGCCCCTCATGGATCTGGAGCGGCGGATTCTTAGCTATTATATTCTTGCTAAATTATTTATCAGTTAAGGGCTATGGTGAAGGTGAGTATTGGCTATCGTTAATCAAAGTTAGTGCCATTGTTATTTTCTTAATTGTCGGAGTCTTAATGATTTTCGGAATTATGGGTGGCGAAGCAGTAGGGTTTAAAAACTTTACAATGGGTGACGCGCCTTTCTCAGGAGGTATTCTAGGAGTATTCGTAGTCTTTATTGCGGCTGGTTTCTCCTTCCAAGGGACTGAGATTGTCGGTGTAGCAGCAGGGGAAAGTGAAGACCCTGCCAAAAATGTTCCTAAAGCAATCAAAAGCGTATTTTGGCGTATCTTGTTATTCTACGTTTTTGCTATCTTTGTAATAGGATTATTAATTCCATATACAAATGCCAATTTACAAAATGATTCAGTTATGGTGAGTCCATTTACATTAGTATTGAAAAAAGCAGGGATTGCTTTCGCTGCGTCTCTTATGAATGCAGTTATATTGTCTGCCGTATTATCAGCAGGAAATTCAAGTGTCTACGCTTCAACTCGTATGCTGTTTTCAATGGCGAAGGAGGGACAAGCACCTCGAATTTTTGGTAAATTAAATAAACGCGGTGTACCAGTAGTGAGTATGATTTTCACTTGTGCAATTGGCGCACTTGCATTCTTAGCATCATTTTTCGGTGATGGAACTGTTTACTTGTGGTTAATGAATGCCATTGGTATTACTGGATTTATATTCTGGTTAGGTATTTCAGTAAGCCATTATCGTTTCCGAAAAGGATTTTTAGCGCAAGGACATTCATTAGATGAATTGCCTTATCGTGCCAAGTGGTTCCCGATTGGACCGATTTTCGCAGTTGCATGCGGTATAATTGTGATTATTGCACAAAACTTCCAAGCCTTTTTAGCTGATAAAGTTGACTGGGGAAGTGTAGTAGCAGCTTATCTAGGTATCCCATTATTTTTAATCTTGTTCTTTGGTTATAAATTTGTCAGAAAGTCTAAAATTGTTAAACCAGAGGAAATGGATTTTACGTTTAAAGATTAACGATACAAAGAAGCAGGTATATTCCTGCTTCTTTTTTTGTTGATTAAAATGAAAAGGCTTTCATATTTTTATTGACAACAGATAGAAAACATATTATGATTAAACAAATGTTTGGTTAATAAACAAATGTTTGAAAGGTGATAAGATGCCTGAAAAAATAACTGATAAAGAGCAGTTGATTTTGAATGCAATACGCAAGAATCCTTATGTGTCGCAGCAAGAGCTTGCAGAGATGTTAGGCTTATCGCGTCCATCAATTGCTAATATGATTTCTGGTTTAACTAAACGAGGTAATATTTTGGGTAGGGCCTATATTTTAAGTGAATCCGAACAAATCATATGTGTTGGCGGAGCCAATATTGATCGTAAATTTCATATCAAAGATAGCGCTCAACTAGGCACTTCGAATCCAAGTTACACTACCCAAAATGCTGGAGGAGTAGCCCGTAATATTGCAGAGAATTTAGGAAGACTTGGTTGTGATGTGTCGCTGTTATCTGCAAGTGGTCTTGATATGGATTGGTCATTCATTGAAGACGCATCATCTCTTTATATGAAGCTTGATACAGTAGCTAAATTCCCTGAAAAGGCAACAGGTTCTTATACTGCTGTTTTGGATGCACAGGGTGAATTAATAATAGCCCTTGCAGATATGGAAGTATATGAAGCTATCACGCCTGATTTGCTGTTGAAAAATGAAGCTTTATTAAGTCAATCCAAATGCATTGTGGCAGATTTGAATTGCCCTAAGGAAACCATCCAATTTTTGTGCAGCTTTGCTAAAAGTCATAACTTGCCAATTGTAATAATTCCTGTTTCATCTCCGAAAATGATTCGCTTGCCAGATGATTTGGCAGGGGTATCATGGATAATTACCAACCGAGATGAATCGGAAACTTACTTTAATACTGAAATTAAAACAAATGAAGATTGGAAAAAGGCTGTTGAAAAGTGGCTAGATTTAGGTATTGCTAATGTAGTCATCACAAATGGCAAAGAGGGGTCTATGATAGGTAATAGAAATGAAGGAATCCTACATATCCCACCCATCCCAGTCGATGAAATTGCTGATGTAACAGGAGCGGGAGATGCGTTTTCATCTGCTGTAATTTACTCTTGGCTAGAAGGAAAACCTTTAACCGAAATAGCTAGAGCTGCAAGTGTGAATGCTTCAAAAACATTAGCATCTCCATATACGGTTAGACAAAATTTATCCCCAATACAATTACAAAAAGACATGGAGGAATTATCATGAATGAATACATCACTTTATCTGAGGAAGTACGCGCAGCAAAAGAACAAGGGAAACCAGTAGTGGCTTTAGAGTCAACCATTATCTCTCATGGCATGCCTTATCCGCAGAATGTAAAAACAGCTCGTGAAGTAGAGCAAATAATCCGTGATAATGGGGCAGTCCCAGCAACAATTGCTATAGTGGATGGAAAAATAAAAATTGGCCTATCAGATGAGGAATTAGAAATGTTCGGCAAGAGCTCAGATGTAGCGAAAGCGTCACGTCGTGATTTAGCTTATTTGCTTGCTACAAAAAAACTTGGAGCAACTACTGTAGCTGCAACAATGATTTGTGCAGAAGCAGCTGGAATCAATATATTTGTTACGGGTGGTATTGGCGGTGCTCATAGAGGTGCTGAAAACACCATGGATATTTCAGCAGATTTAGAGGAATTGGGTCAAACAAATGTGGCAGTAGTTTGTGCTGGAGCTAAATCTATTCTAGACTTAGGATTAACTATGGAATATCTTGAAACAAAAGGTGTACCGGTAATCGGTTATAACACGGACGTACTACCAGCTTTCTATACACGCAAAAGCGAATTCCCCGTCAACTTTAAAGCAGAAGATGTAGAGACAATTGCTTCAACATTAAAAGTGAAATGGGATTTAGGCCTTAAAGGCGGAGCTGTTATTGCCAATCCAATTCCTGAAGAGTATGCAATGGACGAATCTGTAATTAATGAAGTGATTGAATCTGCATTAAAAGAAGCAGAAGAAAAACAAATTACGGGTAAAAATGTAACTCCTTTCTTATTAGGAAAGGTAAAAGAACTAACAAAAGGTAAAAGTCTTGATGCCAACATTGCATTAGTGAAAAATAATGCAGTGATTGGTGCAAAACTAGCTGTCAACTACAATCAACTTTAAGTATTAACAAATTAGATAAATAGAATAGAAAATGAGTGGCCTTAATCTGAAAGATTAAGGCCTTTTATTTTGGAGAAATACTTTTAAAATTGTCGAGTTTCTTCTTTATATATATAAACATTAAAATTATTTTGTTTTCCAGATTATATTATTATATAATTCAGCATAAACTGTATATTAATCTTTTGTCAGGAGGAGAGAAAAAGAGATTTATACAGAATTAGAATCATAAGGGGGCAGGAAAATTGAAAGCATTAAGATCCATCTTATTATGGGGAGTAATTTCTGCTATTGGGGCAATAAGTTTTGGTTATGTTGCTTTAAAACGTGGTGAAAGTATCAATGCAATATGGATTTTGACCGCAGCTCTTTGCGTTTATGCTATTGCCTATCGTTTTTACAGTAAATTTATAGCGAATAAGGTTTTTCAGCTCGATGATTCTAGACAAACGCCAGCAGTAGTGAACAATGATGGAAAAGACTATGTTCCTACGAATAAATGGGTTTTATTTGGACATCATTTTGCGGCTATTGCAGGAGCGGGTCCGCTTGTTGGGCCAATTTTAGCTGCACAAATGGGCTATTTGCCTGGAACACTTTGGATTGTGGTAGGCGTTGTGGTGGCTGGAGCAGTTCAAGATTTTATTATTCTATTCGGATCAATGCGACGCAACGGAAAATCGTTAGGTGAAATGATTAAAGATGAAATTGGCAAAGTAACAGGCATTATTGCAATGGTAGGAATTTTAGGCATTATGGTCATATTATTAGCTGTATTGGCTCTAGTCGTTGTTAAGGCTTTAGCGGGTAGCCCTTGGGGTATGTTCACCATCGCAGCAACGATTCCTATTGCTATTTTAATGGGGATCTATATGAGGTATATCCGTCCGGGAAGAGTGGGCGAAGGTTCAATCATCGGTATTATTCTATTAATATTATCTCTTTATTTCGGACAATATGTATCAGAACATGAAACGTTAGCGCAAATGTTTACCTTTAAAGGCGAAACAATTGCTCTTATGATGATCGCTTATGGTTTTATTGCTTCTGTATTGCCGGTTTGGCTTTTGCTGGCTCCGCGTGATTATTTAAGTACGTTTTTAAAAGTAGGAACTATTGCCGGCTTGGCGCTAGGCATATTAATTGTAGCTCCTTCATTAGAAATGCCTGCAGTAACCAAATTTATTGATGGTACTGGTCCTGTCTTTTCGGGTAACCTTTTCCCATTCCTATTTATTACTATAGCTTGTGGATCGGTATCAGGGTTCCATGCATTAGTTTCATCAGGTACTACTCCAAAAATGATTGAACGTGAGTCACATGCGAGAGCGATCGGCTATGGTGCTATGCTTACTGAATCCTTTGTAGCTGTGATGGCCATGATTGCAGCATGTGTTCTTACACCAGGCATCTATTTTGCTATTAACAGCCCTGCAGCTGCAATTGGTACTGATGCTGTTACTGTAGCTGCTACAATAAGTGATTGGGGTTTTAAATTGACTCCTGATGATTTAACAAGGCTTGCCGATCAGGTAGGTGAAGCTTCTATTCTTTCAAGAACGGGTGGAGCTCCTACATTAGCAATCGGAATGGCAGTCATATTCTCGAAAGTAATTGGCGGAACGACTATGATGGCTTTCTGGTATCACTTTGCCATTCTTTTTGAAGCGTTGTTTATTATGACGACTATCGATGCGGGTACTAGGGTTGGCCGTTTTATCATTCAAGATTTAATAGGTAATTTCTATAAACCATTCGCAAAGACAGATGCCTGGATACCGAACATTATTGCTACGGCACTATGTGTTGCAGGGTGGGGGTATTTCCTCTATCAGGGTGTTGTAGACCCATTAGGTGGAATTAATACACTTTGGCCGTTATTTGGTATCGCCAACCAAATGCTCGCGGGGATTGCGCTCGTCTTGGGAACAACTATTCTCTTTAAAATGGGGAAAAAAGTTTACACATGGGTCACATTGCTACCAACCACTCTATTGTTAGTTGTAACAATGACAGCGGGGTGGCAAAAACTGTTTCATGACAACCCTAAAATCGGTTTCTTATCACATGCGAAAGTATTTCAAAATGCGCTTGATAAAGGGGAAGTATTGGCACCTGCAGCTACTATAGCTCAAATGCGTCAAGTTTTAGTCAATGATTATGTAGATGCAGCTCTTTGTGCCATCTTTATGATTGTCGTGATTACTGTCTTTATTTCCGCTCTACGAATTTGGTTCAAAGTATTAGGTAATAAAAAAGTAACGCTTCATGAAACCGTCTATAAACGAAGTGCATAAAGGATAGGAGGAGCTAATATGCTAACTATTTTAAAAAAGGTTCTAGAACAACGAAGTCAATTTATCTCGCTATTAGTTGGAGTTCCGAGCTATGAAACATATGTAAAACATATGAAAGAAGCAAATCCAGATCAGCAAATAAAAAGCAGGAAGGAGTTTTTCTGCGAAGCGCAGGAAGAACGTTACAATGGGAAAGATGGTAAAGTTTCACGTTGCTGCTAGGCATTCAACTATATAAATAGAAATTTATAAAGCCTCCAATTCTTTTAGAATTGGAGGCTTTTATTATACAAAGAATAGAATATTTTGGTTTTTATTAAGTAAAATTTAGCAAAAACGGGTAAACAAAACAAAAATAAATATTACTTTAAGATAGTTATTGTAAATAAACGATTTGTTCAAAGTGAACAAAAATTGAAAATCTATTAGAAAAAATGTACACTAGCTATTGTGTAATTTGTTTAAAGTGTCTAACGACCAACTTATACAAAATGATTATAATAATCTATGTATCTAGTATATGACAAAATTCGAGCGTTTTTACGACGAATCTTTGAACATTTCAAGAATATTAGTAAAGACTTTGCCTCTTTATACGCTGCTTGAATAATAAGTGTTTGCGTATTAAACTAGCTAAGCCATGCAAACTATATTAGAAATAGTCAAAACAGACATTGAGAGGAGAAGGAATTATGACTTCATATGATTTGATTATACGAAACGGCAATATAGTAAGTGCTGATTCTGTTCAGCTAGGAGATATAGCGATTAAGGACGGAAAAATTCAAGAAGTGGCATACGGAAGAAAAATTGACGGAGATGCCCTTAAAGAAATTAACGCAGAAGGTCTTCATGTCTTTCCGGGTTTAATAGACTCACATGTTCACTTTAATGAACCAGGTAGAGCTGAGTGGGAAGGTTTAGAGACAGGTAGCAAGAGTTTAGCTGCAGGTGGCGCAACAACATTTTTCGATATGCCGTTAAATAGTACTCCTCCGACAATTAACGCTGAAAACTTAGCTTTGAAAAAAGCGCTTGCTGATCAAAAAGCTGTTGTTAATCCTCGTTTTTGGGGTGGTCTAGTCCCTGAAAATATTAAAGATTTAAAAGGATTGCATGACAATGGTGTTATCGGTTTTAAAGCTTTCATGTCTCCAAGCGGCATTGCTGACTTTAATCACAGTGATGATGAAACCATTTTTAAAGGAATGAAAGAAATTGCTTCATTCGGTTCTATTCTTGCTGTGCATGCTGAAAGCACTGTCATTTGTGAGCAGCTTGCTGAAGAAAAAATTAGTCAAGGTAAAACTTCTGCAAGAGACTATGTAGAGTCTAGACCTATCATTTCTGAAATTGAAGCAGTTAGAAGAATTATTTCTTATTCAGAAGCGACAGGTTGTAAACTACATGTAGTACATGCGAGCAGCCGTAAAGTTGTAAAAATCATTGAAGAAGCAAAACAAAGAGGCGTGAATGTAACCGTTGAAACATGTCCTCACTATCTTGCATTAACAGTAAAAGATTTAGAAGAAAAAGGCGGCTTAGCAAAATGTGCTCCTCCTTTACGCGATGAAGATGAAGTGGAAGAGTTATGGGCTGCACTAGCTAATGGCGAAATTGATGTCATTGGTTCAGACCATTCTCCAGCACCAGCTTCTATGAAAACTATTACAGATAATTTCTTTGAAGGCTGGGGCGGAATCTCAGGTGCACAATCAACACTGAATATTTTGCTTACAGAAGGGTACTATAAACGCAATCTGCCATTAGAAAAAATCGTAAAACTAACAGCTGAAAACCCAGCGAAACGTTTTGGACTTTCTACAAAAGGTAAAATAGCTTCAGGCTATGATGCTGATTTGGCAATTGTTGATTTAAATGAAAGCTTTACCCTTCATAATGAAGATTTATACTATCGCCACAAACACTCTCCATATGTGGGCATGACTTTCAAAGGGAAAGTTAAAAACACATTGGTAAATGGCGAAGTTGTCTTTGAAAACGGCAAAATTATAGTCGATAAAGTGCAATAAGCTTATTCTTTATTCGAGAGAGGAGTACTTAAAGTATGTTTGATTTATTAATAAAAGGCGGTAACGTTGTTTTTCATGATGGCGTTCGCAAAGTAGATATTGGAGTCAAAGATGAAAAAATTTCTTGCATTGCAGAACATATCACTGAAGATGCTAAAGAAGTGATTGATGCAGCAGGTCAATTTGTAATGCCAGGTATGATTGATACGCATGTGCATATCAGTGAACCAGGACGTACAGAATGGGAAGGTTTTGAAACAGGCTCTAAATCAATGGCAGCCGGTGGTACTACAAGTTATGTAGAAATGCCGTTAAACGCTCTTCCTGCTACAATTAATAAAGAAGCATTAGATCTTAAACTGGAAGCAGCCAAAACACAAAACTATGTGGATTATGCGTTTTATGGAGGTCTTGTTCCTGATAACTTGGACAAGTTGGAAGAATTAGATGCAGCTGGAGTACTTGCATTTAAATGTTTCTTATCTGACATAACGAGTGATATTCCTGGTGACTTTACAAATGTAGATGATTATACATTGTATAAAGGAATGCAAAAATTGGCTGAGTTAGACCAACTGCTTTGCATACATGCAGAAAACCCATCTGTAACAAAAAAACTTGCTGAAGACATGGTAAGAGAAGGCCGTACTACTGCAATGGATTACGTGGAATCACGTCCTATCTTTACTGAGGTAGAAGCAGTTTCCCGTGCAATCCTTTTTGCCAAAGAGACAGGTTGTAAACTTCACCTTGTGCATATTAGTACATCTGAAGCAGTACAAGTTATCGTAAAAGCGCAACAAGAAGGTGTGGACGTAACACTAGAAACTTGTCCTCATTATTTGGCTATTACTGCTGAACAAGTGGAAGAAATTGGGCCACGTGCAAAATGTCAGCCGCCACTAAGAAAAGCAAAAGACCAAGAAAGACTTTGGGATGAGCTAATGAAAGGCAATATTAACTGGATTACATCTGACCACTCTCCTTGTACTGAAAACTTAAAACAAGGCAATATATTTGAAGCATGGGGCGGTATTAGTGGTGTTCAAAATAATGTCGATTTGATGTTTGACTTAGCTGTAAAACAACGCGGTTTACCAGTTAACAAGTTTGTTGACTTAATTGCGACGCATCCATCTGAACGCTTTAACTTGCCAAACAAAGGTGAAATCGCTGTCGGTAAAGATGCGGATATTATTTTTGTTGACCCTAACCAATCTTATGTAGTGAAAAGAGAAGATCTTTACTATAAAAACAAATTTAGTGCCTATGAAGGCAGACAAATTGATTGTCGTGTCACTAAAACAATTGTACGCGGTAACGTTGTGTTCGACTTAAATGAAGGTATTGTCGGGGAGCCAATCGGAAAATTGATGGCTGCTCAAAAATAATTCCTTAAATTAAAAAAGTGAAATGGGCGCGGGTATTGCTGTGCAATGCCCGTGTTAAATGAGAGGGTATTTTAGAATGACAAATAATACAAATGAGGTACAGCCACACAGCGGTGAAGACGAAACTCTACACCCGAAAACGGCTGACAAAAGAACAGTAAATCCACTTTCATATATGTTTATGTGGATTGGTGATGGTGTTAACCTTGGGAATATGACTTTGGGAGCGAGTTTGGTAGTAGCAGGTGCTGCAACATTAAACATGTTCCAAACATTTGCGGCAGCTATTATTGCCATCGCAATTATTTCAACCATTTTCATCTTAAATGACAGACTAGGCTACAAAGAAGGCGTTCCTTATGTTGTACAATTAAGAATGTCATTCGGTTTTAAAGGAACAATCATTTCATCCTTATTGCGAGGCGTTCCTGCGATTATCTGGTATGGTATTCAAAGCTGGATTGGTGGTACTGCATTAAACGAAATCCTAACAATTGCAACGAATGGTGCTTTTGATAATATTGCTATTTGCTTCGTTGCTCTTGTATTATTGCAAATTGTTCTATCTTTATTCGGTTTCCATGCTATTAAATGGGTAGAAACTCTTGCTTCTGTCGTTATCATGGTAGCATTATTGTATGTATTCATCATTTTAGTGCGTTCACATGGCGCTGAAGTAGCGAAAAATTGGATCCATGTTCAAGGTTCTTGGGGTCTACATTTCTTCGGTTTCATCATGGTATTCTTAGGTAACTACGCAGCGATTTTCCTAAGTGCTGCTGACTATTCTCGTGAATTAAAAGCAGGTTATAGTGATACGAAACGAGGATTCTTATACTTTTCTCCAATCGTGATTGCTTATGGATTTGTTATTACAATTGGTGCAATGCTTGCATCAGTAACTGGTATTACAAACCCTTCAAAAGCATTAGCAATCATTATTAATAATGATGCAATCACAATCGGTGTTTCAGCATTCATTGTGTTAGGTGTTATTGCAACAAACATGGTTGCTAATATTATCCCGCCTGCATACGTTATTACATTGTTAACAAAAGCGAAATACAAAGTAGCTGTTACTGTAACTGGGGTACTTGCACTTGTTTCATTCCCTTGGATGCTTGTTCAAGAATCTTCAGCAAAAGGTTTAAATATGTTCGTTTTAATCTACTCAGCATTCTTAGGACCAATCGTTGCTATTCTATTGGTTGAATACCATATCTTTAGAAAAGGTAAAGTCGACGTTGCGGATTTATATAATGCGAACGGCCCATATAAAGGGTTTAACCCTGCAGCGATCATTGCAATGCTGGTTGGTGCAGCAGCAGCCTTTATTGAAGTAGACTTAGCTTGGATTATTGGTTTCTTCGTAGCTGGTATTGCTTATTACTTAATCACGAAATTTGGATTTAAAAATTCTCCTTTCAAAAAAGGAACAATATTCGAGAAATAAAAGGAAAAGGATTGGAGATTTATCTCCAATCCTTTTTTTACAATAATATTGACGGATCTTCATTTTCTTCAAGAAGGGTACCAATCAATAATGCCACTCTTATTCGCAGAGAGTCTTGCGGATCGTGAAAAGAACGGCCTAGCATATCTTCTGCTTTTTCAATCCTATACTTTACTGTATTTCGGTGAATAAATAATTTTCTAGAGGTTTCAGATATCTCGCAATGTGAATCGAGATAAACTTGAATAGTTTTTACTAATTCCACATCTTCTTTTGATTTAGGATAAGCAAGGGTTTTAAGTGTATTTTCATATAGTTCTTTTAAATTCTTTTTAGGTATCATATTGAATAATTCTTTTATTTCTCTTGTTTTATAAAAATGAATGAAAGAAGTTTTTTTCAAATCGTACCCATTTGAAATAGCTTCGGCTGCCTCTTGGTAGATCAGTGAAATGTCATTGAGCGATGGAGTTGGGTTACTAATTCCAAACGACAATGAAAAATCTCCATCAATACTTTGAATGTTCTGTACAATATTTAGTAACTTTTGTCTTTCTGCTTCTGAATATTGTTCAAATTGCAAGAGCAGTACAAAATACTTTTCCTTTGTAAATAATGTTCCGTTCATTTCACCGTTAACCATTTCATCTTCTAACTGATCATAAATACTATTATGCAAATCGCTTACCTTTTTTTCATACAGTTGAAGCGTTTCATAATTTCTTCCCACAGGATCAATGTTGCAAACAATGCAAATAGTTTCTAATTGCGGGTATAATCCATAATATTGGCATCTTCCAATGATCTCTTCCTCGGAGCTAATCCTTTTTTCAATTAAATCTGCAAAAAAGTTATTCTTAAATAATCGAGAGTTTTCCTCAATTGCTTGCTCCTTAACCAGAGTAAAAGAGATGACATTGCTTGCTTGTTCAATCGCCACTTTAGAAGCAGGATAAGGAAGAGTCAAAGCATCTACAATTACTAGCATACTTTCATGCTGTCGTTTTGTTTTAACAGGATAGCTTGCAGCTGACTTATAGCTTTCAGAAGTGAGCGTATACGTTGTTCCATGCCGCGCTTCATGAAGATCATTTTTCACCAGTTGGATGATTTCCTGTTCAACAATCTTCATCGGCTCTTTATTAAATTCATGTGTATGAGCAATTTTTTCTCCACGATGATTTAATAATAAGGCAGGGCGTTTAAGGAAGAATCCTAACTGTTCCACAAGAGCTGACAAAGTGTACCCTTTAATTAACATATCAGAGAACTCTTTATGCACATGCATGGCATAATATAATTGTTCTGACTCCGCATCATTTAAATAATTTAGTATATGTCTCGATACATTTCCTAATGTATGCTCAGTTGGCAAATCGATAATAGGGAAGGCTAATTCATCAGCCAGCATTTTAACTGTTTCAGGCAATTGGCCTAAGAAACGATGTGTCTTTATAATAATACCTGAACAGTTACGTGCATGCATTTGCTGGATAAGTTCATATAGCTTTTCTGTATCGTCTTTAAAAGCGTAACCAGTTGTTAGAAGCAAGTGGTTTTCGTTTAAAAATTGGATCACATCGGGTGTATCAGAAATGTTCACAAATTGTACTGAACGGCCAAGACCTCTATGTCCAGCTAGCACAACACAATCCTTCATAACATCTAATATAAATAAGTCATTCATTGTTTTCATAGTTAATCCCTCATTGTAAGGTTATGTGTAGGTAACTATTATACGTTAACAATAAACAAAAAACAAATGGTTTTTTAGCCATTTTAAACAATGACAAGTTTGTGGTAATGTACTAAACTTATAAGGATGTTTTAATATATGGAACAATATATCGATAGGAGGGAAGATCATGGAGTGGCAAGCTCGCACAATAAGTGCTGAGATTCATCCTATACTTAAAAATAATCCGCAAGGCAACGTCCATAGTGTATTTAACAACAGTTTTAATTTGGTGTTCGGTGAACATCTCATTCATATTGGGACATCGGAGAACGGTACCCCTCCATTTGGTATTACCTTAAAGGAAGGAGCCCAAAAGCTTGCCCAACAGGTAATCCAAAACGAAGAAGTAATGTGGAATTCCGTATTGGATGCGCTTGTTTTAGCACCGAATCTTTCCATTTCATTGAAGAAGGCAGCTATAACAATTCCTGTTCTTCAACATATAAAGGTTAATTCTACTAGCATAAATGAAATTATCCGGGCAATTGCAGTAGAGCTTACTTCAGACAACTGGCAAACGGGTCTTACACAAAACCTAGAAGATAATCAACTAATTAAGGAGTATATCTTAACTAAGAATTTCAAACCGGTTCAGCCGATTTTAAAGGAATTGGATAAGTTAAGTTTGCTTGCCTCTGGTGATGAATCAGTAGAACCGAAAAGCGTTTTCGATTTCTGGATTGGTAGAGGATTGGGCTTAACACCTAGTGGAGATGATTTATTAACTGGTTTATGTGCTGCTATTACGGCACTCGGTAGTCAAAAGAATAGTTTCCAAAAAAAGCTACACTCGTATTTAGTGGAATATGGGATAAAGCGAACAACTTCTATTGCCTTAGAATACTTAATGTACGCCACACAAGGTAAATTTCATTCCCATCTAATAAACATGATGCAAATCATGACAAATCCACAAAATGAAAATTTACAAGACGCGCTTTTGGAAATGAAAAAGTTAGGGCATACATCCGGTACAGACACATTATTAGGGATGTTACTTGGCATTAAAGCTCTTTCTATTTTGGAATAATATTGTATAAGAGGTGTACACATGAAAGAATTATTAAAATCTAGCAACTGGATTTCGGGCTTGCAATGGCTCTTTTTTATTTTTACAAATATAGTAGTAATCCCGATTACGGTAGGTGCAGCATTTGATTTACCACAAGGTAAAATTGTCAGTATGCTACAACTATCATTTATCGTAACGGGTCTTGCTTGTATCGTTCAGGCACTTGTAGGACATAAACGGGCAATCATGGAAGGGCAATCAGGTCTATGGTGGGGCGTAATTTTAGCGCTTGGCACTACCGCAGCTGCTCAAGGTATGCCTTTGGACGTTTTAGGCGGAAGTTTAACTGTAGGTGTCATTATATCAGCAATTTTAACATTTCTTATTGGTATTACTGGTCTTGGGCCACATCTTGCAAAGCTATTTACACCTGCGGTTATGGGCGTATTTATGTTTTTATTTGGATGCCAAATTATTCGGATTTTCTTAAAGGGAATGCTAGGTATTCCTTTTGGTAACGGAGCAGATAATGCACATATTGATTTGCCGATTTCTTTGTTATCTATCATTATTGCTATACTTGTTATTGTGATTAGTGTTAAAGCTCCTGTCAGCATAAGACGCTATGGTTTGTTAATAGGTATTATTGTTGGTTGGATTGCTTATTCATTGATTTTCCATTCAGGTAATACAACAAGCGAATCAGGATCATTTAGTCTTGATTTGTTTCCTTTAGGTAAACCTGCATGGGATCCAGGTATTATCATAACTGCTGTCTTAGCGGGTTTATTAAACTCAGCCAATACATTTGGAGCACTAAAAGGGACAGAAAGCATGTATAAGGTGAAAACGACGAACTCAGAATATAGAGTTTCATTCGTTATTACAGGCATATTCACTTTTATTGCGGGTTTGTTTGGACTTGTACCTTATTCTCCATATGTGTCTTCTATTGGATTTTTAAGCCAAACAGGTATCTTGAAAAGAATGCCATTTATTTTAGGTGGATTTATGTTCTTAGTTATGGGGTTAATACCGCCGCTTGGTCATTTCTTCTCATTATTGCCGCTGAGCATTGGTAGTGCAGCGTTGTTTGTTTCTTACTTGCTTCTTTTGAACTCTTCTTTCGCTTTCTTCAGACAAGTTAAGTTCAATACAATCAATGCATACCGTTCTGCGGTTCCATTATTCGTAGGTATAATCATAATGACACTTCCTGCTTCTTATTTTGAAAGTATTCCAAGTGTTATCCGACCTTTGCTTAGCAGTGGTTTGCTAATGGGAATTATTTTAGCACTCTTAATGGAAAACTTAATCAAATGGGATCGTTATGGTGTAGAAGACGATAGTAAAAAAGCGTAAAAATATGTAATGCTAAAAAGAGCTAAAGAATGAAAATTCTTTAGCTCTTTTTCTTATAGGTATTGATCTAAGAATTGAACAACCTCTTTAAAGGCATTTTGGACGTCAGAATTACCCCAATTTTCGTCAAAAACATGTTTTCCACCTTGAATGGTGATTAGTTTACTTTGTACACCAGCTTCTTGCAGTTTTTCTTGCATTACGACAGATTGTTCATATGGGACATCTTCATCGTCTGTCCCATGAAGCAACAAAGTAGGAGGATATTCAGCATCTGCTAAAGCTGCAGGACAATACTGTAGTAGTTTATCTTTGAATATTACGGGATGAAGACCGCTGATTTGTTCAATCCAATTGCCACTTTGTCTAGCATACATGTAGATCGCATAGCGTTTCTCTATAGGTCCTACTGATATCGGTTGGTCTGAAACAAGCATTTTTGCAAGCTCTGCCGGTACAGCTGTCATTTTTTGATAATGGGGACTAGGTTTTGTTGCCCAATTGCCTGTAATATCGCCATAGCCATAGAAAGAAACGATTGCTTTAGGCTTTTGATTAAATAATCCAGATAAGAGAGCTAAATACCCTCCTGCAGAACCACCAATAACAGCTATTCTTTCTGGATCATATTCAAATTCATGAGTGCCTTTATTTTCAAGCCATGAGAGAGCACTTTCGATATCCGTTCGAATTTCTGAAATTTTCGTTTCAGGTGCTAGACGATAATCGATAGAAAAAATATTGTAGCCTGCTTCATGGTAAAACTCAATTTGTTCTGCTTTCAAATCTTCGCGTGAGCCCCAAAACAAGCCACCACCATGTATATAGACAATTACTGGTTTATTTGCTTCATCAGCTGGATAGAAGTCTCCCTTCAACTCGAAGTTAAATTCCTTTTTAAAGGAAACAGTCGTTTTTAACATGTACTTCACTCACACTTTCTTTAAATCGTATAACCATATACTGGCTAGAAACGATCATTTGATTACAGCTAAATGATCTATGTTTTTCATTTGCTGTGTTATTATTGTATAATAATATGATGAATGTTTGCATGTATAAAGCAAAATTCATGTAGTAGTCGTTTCTTAACTAAACGTGCGTTATCAAAAACTAAGCTATGCTGCTTAAAAGCTTAGCAGGTTAATGATTAATAAACTAATGTAAAGGACCATGGCAAATGGAATTTAAAGTATCCGACCTATTAAACTTAGCCCCACTTCAAAATGCAATTGTATTAGGTGGTGAGCGTTTTTTAAATAATGATGTTTCAGGTATTACCATTATGGAAGGACCTGATATCGTTGAATGGATTAAAGGCGGTGAAGTTATATTAACTAGCCTCTACTCCATTCGCTCGTTCAATGACAAAGAACAAATTGAGTTTATTGAAAGTTTGGCAAGAAAGAAAGTTAGTGCTCTTGTCATTAAGAATCTTGATACAGATATCTCTAATCCGTTGGTTGGTGCTGCTGAACAATTAGGCATGCCAGTCATACAGATGTCGAAAGAAATCCCTTTTATCGATGTAATGTATCCTGTAATGGGCGAACTATTTAATCGGCAAGTGAAAAAATTGCAATACTATAAAGAAATTCATGACCGTTTTACTGAAATCTCTCTGGCTGATAAAGGTATAGACAGTATAATTGCGACTCTTTCAGATTTGATCGGTAATCCTGTTGCGCTCTTCGATAGAAACTTTCATTGCATCGTTTCAACTGTACCTTACCTTGAAACGTTTGAATTGGTGGAAAAGGTTCATTTTTATGAGGAAACGATCAATATTAAATATCCGCATTATCGTCAAATCGTAAAATATCAAGAGATCCCAAATCAAAAAAGTCACCAAATCGTTGTTCCGCTTGAAACCATCAATCATATAAAGACATATCTGCTAATTGGTGAAATCAATAAATCGTTAGAAGAACTTGATTTTATCGCTGTTGAAAACTCTGCTAATGCATTATCGCTTGAATTAGTTAAACAATTTGCGGTCTCCGAAGTTGAGAAGAAATTTAAAAACGATTTGGTTGATGAGTTAATTAGCGGTAAAATCCGTTCAATGCAGTCCATATACGAAAAGGCTAATGTCATCAGCTGGGATTTTGAAGGCTCTTTTGTAGCTGTCTTATTTAAAATTCATCCACTTACTGAAACGTCGTATTCTAAAGAGAGTAACAAAAGTAATCTCTTAGATCGAAGCCATGCAGCACTATATGATGCGGTAAATCATTATCTTCCTGGGGGAATTATTACCAACAAAGGCAATATGGTAACTGTGCTGTGGAAAGTTAAAAAGAAAAATGAATATGATGATAAGTCATGGCGAAAGGGCGTTCAAAAAACAGCTGCAAATATTCAACACATTATCGAGAAACAAATTCAAGATGTAGCAGTACAGGTGGGAATAGGAAATGTTGCAGAAAGTATTATCGAAATTTCAAAAAGCTACAAAGAAGCGCAAGATGCTCTCGATGTTGGTGAAAAGCTAAATGGTCAAAAATCCATTACTGCATTCGCAGAGCTAGGTATTTTCAGGCTTTTAAGCCAATTTGATGATCCACAAGTGTTAACTCAATTTATCCCACAATCATTACAGCGCTTGCTTGAATATCCCCAATCGAATCGAACAGATTTGCTGGTTACATTGCAAACATTCTTGGAATGCCAACAAAATGCATCTAAGACTGCAAAAGTTCTTTTCATCCATTATAAATCTGTAATGTATCGATTGGATCGAATAAAAGAAATAACTGGCATTAATTTTGATGATTCAGAGGAAACTCTGTCTGTACAAGTTGGTCTAAAAATCATCAACTTTTTGAAGCGCGAGAGAGAAAAGTAGTCACATTGTGTTTAAAAACCCCACCAACGAGGATGTTGGTGGGGTTTTGTCTTATAAGGATAAAAAAATAAATAATATTTATCAAAATATCATAAAGACTATTTGGCTAAAAAAACTTACAATAGGAAGTGGAATTTTTATCACGATATAGGGTAAAAATAAACAAGTACGAATGTCCAAAATTAAATGCGGCATTTTATTAACACAGCTTTTTACAGGCTATGCGCAAATTACATAGTACAGTTCAACCCCATTTTTGGAGAATATGTACTGGTGATTTCCCTATAAAGATAGAAAGGAAGATGAGTGATTTGGCAATAGATGCAATGGATTTTTCTGCATTACCTGAAGAAACAGCTGGAAAGCTAGAATGGCTAGGCAGTTTTGGTAAGGATGCTAAAGGCGGTGTATCCCGTCTGCTTTACTCAAAAGAATGGGTCGATGCACAACACGCTTTAAAAGAGTGGATGGAAAGCTTTGGTCTTTCTGCTCGCTTTGATGAAGTCGGCAACCTATTCGGTACATTAAAAGGTAAAGATGAATCAGAAACAATTTTAACCGGCTCTCATGTGGATTCCGTTGTTAACGGCGGTAAATACGATGGAGCATACGGGGTTATCGCTGGTATTATTGCGATTAAATATTTAAAAGAAACTTACGGAGAGCCACTTCGAAACATTGAGATTGTTTCAATGGCAGAAGAAGAGGGAAGTCGTTTCCCTTATGCATTCTGGGGTTCTAAAAACATTGTTGGAAGCGCTAAACGTGAAGAAGTTGAATCAATTAGCGATTTCGAAGGCGTTCCTTTTGTAGATGCAATGAAGAATGCAGGTTTTGGCTTCAGAGATGAAAGCAAAGGACCTCGCGAAGATCTAAAAGCATTTGTAGAAGTGCATGTAGAACAAGGTAGCGTTCTTGAGACCGAAAAGAAATCAGTGGCAGTTGTCAATAGTATTGTCGGTCAAAGAAGATATACAATCGAAATTTCTGGTGAAGCAAACCATGCAGGTACAACACCAATGGGCTACAGAAAAGACGCTATGTATGCTGCAAGCCATATGATTTATGAAATCATCAATATGGCAAAAGAAGTTGGAGATCCTCTTGTAACTACAGTCGGCAAAGTGGAAGTAACGCCAAACATTGTCAATGTAGTACCAGGGAAAGCACTATTCACAATTGATGTACGTCATACTGATAAAGATGCAATTGTATCCTTTACAGAAAGCATGACTGCTCGAATGAACGAGATTTCAAAAGAGCATGGTGTGGAAACAGATATTGATATGTGGATGGACGCAGATCCTGTTCCAATGGATAAAAACGTGGTTGAACTTATTGAGAAACAATGTGAAGAAAATGGATTGAACTATAAAGTAATGCACAGTGGTGCAGGCCATGATTCACAAATCTTTGCACCGTTTGTACCAACAGCTATGTTGTTTGTACCGAGCCTAAAAGGAATCAGCCACAACCCTGCAGAATTTACAGAGCCTGCTGATTTAGCTGAAGGTGTAAAAGCACTTATTGGTGCATTGTATGAATTAGGCTATAAATAATCTTCAAAAATAATATAAAAAATAGATTAGGGGATGTATTTAAATGGGTTATCCTAAAGACTTACTTTCAAGCAGATCAATTATTAAACATGGTTTATATGCATTAATCGCTCCAGAAGGATTAGTAAATAATGTGGTACCTGGTTTTGAAAACTGCTCTATGTCAATATTAGGTTCACCAAAATTAGGCGCAAGCTTCGTTGATTACATCGTAACAATGCATGAAGGCGGGAAAAACAGCGAAGGCTTCTGCGGCCAAGACGATGTAGAAAGCTTTGTTTATGTACTTAGCGGCCAAGTGAAAGTAAAAGCTGGCAATGAAGAGTACACACTAAAAGAAAGCGGCTATGTATATTGCCCTCCAGGCGTTGCAATGTATTTAGAAAATGTAGAAGCTGGCGATTCTCGTTTGTTCCTTTACAAACAAAAATATAGACCACTTGAAGGCCGTAAACCATGGGTTGTATCTGGCCATTCAAATGATATCGACTACAGAGACTACGATGATATGACAAATGTTCATATCAAAGACTTATTACCAATGGATATTGATTTCGATATGAACTTCCATATCTTATCATTCGATCCTGCAGCAAGCCACCCATTCATCGAAACTCATGTTCAAGAACATGGCGCTTACCTGTTGTCTGGTGAAGGTATGTATAACTTAGACAACGAATGGATTCCAGTTAAAAAAGACGACTACATTTTCATGGGTCCTTATGTACAACAAGCTGGCTATGCAGTTGGTAGAGAACCATTAACTTATGTGTACTCTAAAGACTGCAACCGTGACGCATCACTATAATATCATTTTGCCTTATTCTCAGCGCATTTTGATTTTCTGCTGAGGGTTAATATAGCAATCGGGCTGTACGGAACTCCACCTATGCCTAAAAGCTTGAGGTGGGGTTAAAAGCCCGTTAATGAGAGATAATATCGAAAGCAAAGAGGTGCTACGATGAGAGTTAGCAAAGAAGATTTAAAAAGTTTAATCAAAAATAAGCTTCATAAAGCAGGCTTAAATGAAGAACATGCCTCAACAGCAGCTGACGTTCTTGTATTTGCGGATGAAAGAGGAATTCACTCTCATGGCGCAATGCGTGTAGAGTACTATGCTGAAAGAATTGCTAAAGGCGGCATGAATACAAATCCTGATTTCAAATTTGAAAAAACAGGTCCTGCAACAGGTGTTTTCCATGGTGATGGCGGTAATGGCCACACAGCAGCTAAACTTGCTATGGACGAAGCCATTAAAATGGCTAAAGAAAGTGGCGTAGCTATTGTAGGCGTACGTGACATTTCACACAGTGGAGCTATTTCATACTTCACAAATCAAGCGGCAGAATCAAACCTTATTGGATTCTCTGTTTGCCAATCCGACCCTATGGTAGTTCCATTCGGCGGAGCAGAGCCTTACTATGGTACAAATCCGATTGCTTTTGCTGCACCAAGCACTGACGATCGTAAAATGACATTAGATATGGCTACTACTGTTCAAGCTTGGGGTAAAATTCTACATGCTCGTTCTAAAAATCAAACAATTCCTGATACATGGGCTGTAGATGGAAACGGTGAACCTACAACAGATCCTTACAAAGTAAACGCATTATTGCCAATCTCAGGTCCTAAAGGCTATGGTTTAGCAATGATGGTAGATGTACTATCTGGTGTATTACTAGGCCTTCCATTCGGTAATAAAGTGTCTTCTATGTATGAAAACCTTTCGGAATACCGTAAATTAGGTCAACTTCACATTGTTATTAATCCAGAATTCTTTATGGGAATCACAGGCTTCCAAAAAGATATTTCACAATCTATGGATGACTTGAATGGCATTAAGCCTGCTCCAGGTTTCGACAAAGTATTGTATCCAGGACAAAACAACGATGTAGTGATTGCAGATTATAAGGAAAACGGCATTGAAATTGTAGATGATATTTATGATTATTTAAAATCGGATGTTATTCATAACAATCAATACGACCATAAAAATCCTTTTGCAGAATAAAACAAATGGGGATCATAGGGGTGGAGCACAATGAAAGTAACAAAGGAAAAATTAAAAGACTTAATCTCAACAAAACTTAATAAAGCTGGACTCACAGAAGAGCATGCCAATGGGGTTGCAGACGTTCTTGTTCATGCTGATGCTCGAGGCGTTCATTCACATGGAGCTATGCGAGTTGAGTATTATGCCGAAAGAATCGCTAAAGGCGGAATTAATAATAAACCTAACTTCAAGTTCGAAAAAACAGGTCCTTGTACTGCTGTTTTTGACGGCGACAATGGGGTAGGTCATGTAGCTGCTAAGCTAGCTATGGATGAAGCTATCAAAATGGCGAAAGAAAACGGCATTGCTGTTGTTGGTGTTAAGAAAATAAGCCACAGTGGGGCACTTTCTTACTTTGTGGGGCAAGCAGCACATGAAAATTTAATTGGAATTTCTGTTTGTCAATCTGATCCTATGGTTGTGCCATTTGGCGGAGCGGAACCTTACTATGGTACCAATCCTATTGCCTTTGCTGCTCCTGGTAAAGATGGAGACCAAATCACATTTGATATGGCTACTACCGTTCAAGCTTGGGGAAAAGTTTTACATGCGCGTTCAAAAAATGAACCAATACCTGAAACTTGGGCAGTAGACAGCAATGGTGAACCTACAACTGATCCATTTAAAGTTAATGCATTATTGCCTATTGCAGGTCCTAAAGGCTACGGTCTTATGATGATGGTGGATGTGCTTTCAGGTATCTTGCTGGGCCTTCCATTTGGCGGCAAGGTGTCTTCTATGTACCATGATTTGACTGAGTATCGTAATCTTGGCCAATTGCATATTGTCATTAATCCAGATTTCTTCACAACTTTAAGTACATTCCAAGAAGGCATTTCTACTACTATGCAGGATTTGAATAACATAAAACCTGCACCTGGTTATGACAAAGTTTATTATCCAGGACAAAGAAGTGCTGAAAGAGTTAAGAAGTACGAAGAAAATGGCATTGAAATTGTTGACGATATTTATGAGTACTTAACTTCAGATGTCATTCACAATAATGCATATGACCATAAAAATCCTTTCGCGGAATAAAGGATATGAATAAGGGGCAATTATTTGCCACCCTTATTACAAAAGCAAATTTTATAAAGAGGTGCATAACAACATGCTTCATACAATTATTAAACAGAACTCCTACCAGGATTCAGTAAACTTAATGCTTCTCACAAACAAACTTTCTACAATGGAAGGCGTTAATAAAGTCCAAGTAATGATGGGGACTCCTGCGAATAAAGATATTTTCAAATCATCAGGTCTATACTCTGAAGATCTTGAAAGAGCAGCTGCAAACGATATGTGTATCGTTGTCGATACAGATGCAGACGAAAAAATCGAAGAAATCCTTGAAGAGATTGACACTTATTTAAATAACCAATCTATCAACAACAGCAAAGAAGAATTCCAAACAGTAAAAACTTGGGATAAAGCAATGAAAGCTTTGCCAAATGCAAACATGGCTCTTATCTCTACTCCAGGTCAATACGCTGCAGAAGAAGCTGACAAAGCGCTAGATAATGGTTTGCACGTTTTGATTTTCAGTGACAATGTAACTGTAGAAGACGAACGCCGTTTAAAAGAAAAAGCACATGATAAAGGCTTGCTTGTAATGGGACCTGACTGCGGTACATCTATTGTTTCTGGTGTTCCAGTTGCATTTGCTAACGTTGTAAAACCAGGCAACATCGGTATCGTTGGTGCTTCTGGTACTGGTATCCAAGAAGTATCTGTACAAGTCGATCGTTTAGGCGGAGGCGTTTCCTCTGCTATCGGTACAGGTGGACGTGACCTTTCAGATAAGATTGGTGCAATTACAATGTTGGATGCAATCAGAGCATTGGCTAATCACAAAGATACAGAAGTCATCACAATGATTTCTAAGCCACCAGCAAAAGAAGTGCGCGATGAAGTTGTTGAATTGCTACAAAGCGTTTCAAAACCAGTAGTTGCTATCTTCTTAGGTGAAGAACCACACAACCATGAAGGTAACATCTATTATGCAAATACACTTGAAGAAACTGCAGCTATCGCAGTAGATCTTGCAAGTGGCAATACAGTTAAACCTAATTACTATGGTGCAGCTATTGAAGTTCCATCTGTGAACCTAAATGCTGACCAAAAAACAATTAAAGGTTTATACTCTGGCGGTACATTAGGTTATGAAGCTGCTACTCTTATCAGCAGAGGCCTTGGATTGGCTCAAAGCGGTCACCATGATGAAGGGTACCTATTAAGTGCAGATGGATTTGAAGTAGCTGACCTTGGTGATGATATTTATACACAAGGTAAACCACACCCAATGATCGATCCAGATACAAGAATTCAATTCTTCAAAAAAGCTGCAGAAGATGACTCAACTGCAATTATCTTATTCGATGTTGTACTTGGTTATGGTTCTCATGAAGATATGGCAAGCGCTTTGGTTCCTGGTATCCAAAAAATTCAACAAGAAGCAAAAGCAAAAGGCAAAGAAATTTACTTTGTTGCAACTGTTTGCGGTACTAACCAAGATCCTCAAGATATTGCAGATCAAAAAGCAAAACTTGAAAGTGCTGGCGTTATTCTAAGAGACAGCAACAACCAAGCTGTTCGCACTGCACTTGGCATGCTTGATATTCAAATTGAAGAAAAAGATAAAGAAGTGGTTGCTGGTAAAGAAACAGCTTCAAAAGACTTCACTGTTTCAGAAGCAATTGAAAAATTATTGAAAGAAAAACCAAGTGTAGTCAATGTTGGTTTGAAAAAATTCACAGAAGCAATTACTGCTAATAATGGTAGAGTTGTTCAGTTCGACTGGCGTCCAGTTGCTGGCGGAAATGAAAGAATGCGCAAAGTATTAAGTGTTCTTCGTTAATCTGCTTAAGCAAGAGAATCAAAAAGTGGAAGTACAGTTCTTGAAATTGGAGGAAAAATAGTATGTACGGACAATATAATACAATCGATGAAGCTAACCGCGCCGTGTTAGATAAAATTGTTGCAGGTGCACCATTCTTATTAGATGTGGTTCCAGCAAAATCAGTTATTGAAGAATTAAACGGAAAGGTCTTGCTTCATGCAGGCCCTCCAACTAAATGGGAAAACATGCCAAGCCCAATGCAAGGTTCTTGCGTAGGTGCTGCATTATTCGAAGGCTGGGCATCTAATGCAGATGAAGCTTTCAAAATGTTAGAAAACGGTGAAGTAGAATTCATTCCTTGCCACCACGTAAATGCTGTTGGACCAATGGGCGGTATCACTTCTGGAAGCATGCCTGTTCTAGTTGTAGAAAACCGTGACGGAGGAAACCGTGCTTATTGCACAATGAACGAAGGTATCGGTAAAGTTCTTCGTTTCGGTGCTTACTCTGAAGAAGTAACAAATCGTCTAGCTTGGATGAGAGATGTTCTTGGACCAGTTCTTTCTAAAGCTCTTAAAGAAACTGAAGATGGCATGAACATCAACGTAATGATCGCTAAAGCTATCACAATGGGTGATGAATTCCACCAACGTAATATCGCTGGTTCACTTATTTTCTTAAAAGAGATCGCTCCTTATATCTTAAAAACAGATGCAAGCGAAGAAGAAAAACAAGCTGTAATTAAATTCTTAGCAGATACAGATCAATTCTTCCTAAATATTGCAATGGCGACAGGTAAATCAATTATGGATACTGCTAGAACTATCCAACATGGTACTGTTGTAACAGCTATGTGCCGTAATGGTTACGAATTTGGTATCCGCATCGCAGGTATGGGCGACCAATGGTTTACTGCTCCTGTAAACACACCACAAGGTTTGTTCTTTACTGGCTATTCACAAGACATGGCATGCTCAGATATGGGTGATAGCGCAATCACTGAAACATTCGGTGTCGGCGGTTTTGCTATGATTGCTGCTCCTGGTGTTACACGTTTTGTAGGTGCAGGCGGATTTGAAGATGCACTAAAAACAAGTAATGAAATGCTTGAAATTTGTATTGACCAAAACCCAAACTTCTCTATTCCAACTTGGGATTTCCAAGGTTCTTGCCTAGGAATCGATGCAAGAAAAGTTGTTGAATTAGGAATTGAACCAGTCATCAACACTGGTATTGCACACAAAGAAGCTGGAGTTGGCCAAATCGGCGCAGGTACTGTTCGTGCACCATTAGCTTGCTTCGAAAAAGCAATCGATGCTTATGCAGTTAAATTAGGTCTTATCGACCCACAATAGTCTGATCAAATGATGAAGGAGAGGCATCGTCCTCTCCTTCTTTCTGACAAGAATATTATTATTTTTACTTTTAAGGAGAGAAATTAATGAACAAAATCGTTTTAGCAATCGGCGGTAACGCGATTATTAAAGAAGGCCAAAAAGGTACAATTGAAGAACAACAACAAAATATCAATGAAAGCTGTGAACCAGTTCTTAAATTAGTTGAACAAGGTAACACAGTAGTTATCACGCATGGTAACGGCCCACAAGTAGGGAATTCATTAATTAAATCTCAAATGGCAGAATCTGTTATTCCTAACTATCCACTTGATGTTTTAGATGCCGAAACTGAAGGTAACTTAGGTTACTTAATTCAACAAGCATTTAAAAACAAAATGACAGAGAAAAACATTAATAAAACTGTTGCAACTGTTATCACTCAATCAGTTGTTTCTCAAGACGATCCAGCTTTTGAAAATCCAACTAAGCCAATTGGTCCTTTCTTTACTAAAGAAGAAGCTGATAGAATTTCTGCAGAAGAAAATGTAAGCTTCGTTGAAGACAGCGGTAGAGGCTACAGACGCGTAGTTGCTTCTCCAAAACCAACTCGCATTGTAGAAAAAGAAGCAATTGAAGCTTTATTAGAAAAAGATATCACAGTAGTTACTGCTGGTGGCGGTGGTATTCCTGTAATTGAAGAAAATGGTATGCTTAAAGGTGTAGAAGCAGTTATTGATAAAGACTTTGCAAGTGCATTGCTTGCAGCTGACATCAATGCTGATTACCTATTCATCTTGACTGGTGTTGAACAAGTAGCGATTCATTTCGGTACACCACAACAACAAAACCTATTAGAAATGACTATTGATGAAGCATTGCGTTACATGGACGAAGGTCACTTCCCTAAAGGAAGCATGGGTCCGAAAATCGAAGCTGCTATTTTGTTCTTGAAAAAAGGCGGCAAAAATGTCGTAATCACTTCTATCGACAAACTTCAAGAAGCTCTTGAAGGTAAAACAGGTACTCGTGTAACATTATAAAATTTTAAAGTGAAAGCAGGCGGAGAAGAGTTCATATTTCTCCGTCTGTTTTTATTTATCAGTAGCGATATAAATATAAAAAATGGTAATACAGTTTTTCATAGAATGTATAGTAAAATGAAAAAAGTAAATCTATAAAGCCAGGAGTGTTGCTTTTGAAAAAGCAGGATAGCAAGTTCCGATGGGTTGTTTTCACAACCGTTTTAGTTACATATCTTTTAATTGCAAGTCAGCGAACTGCCCCAGGCTTAATAACAGATCAATTAATGGGTGAATTTAGTATACCTGCCTCAACAATTGGACTTTTGACAAGCATCCAGTTTATGGCCTACGCTGGTCTGCAAATACCGGTTGGAATTCTTTCTGATCGATTTGGTCCAAACTATTTTTTGGTTGGTGGAGCTATTGTAAATGGGCTAGGCACCCTTATGTACAGTCTCTCTTCTAATGAGTTTTTCCTTTTCTTTGCGAGGTTATTAGTAGGAATAGGTGACGCTACTATCTGGATTAATCTAGTACTAATATTAAGTCAATGGTTCAAATTGAAAGAATTTGTAGGTTTGCTAGGGTTAGCAGGTATGAGTGGGAGTCTTGGATTTTTATTTGCAACTGTACCATTTTCATCATGGATTACTGCTACAGGATGGAGAACTCCATTCTTAACAGTAGGCATATTACTATGCCTATGTGGGATTCTTCTCTATTTAGTGCTAGTTAAACATCCTAAAAAGATGGAGAAGAGTATTTCTCAAGACATCACGCAGTCAATTAAAAAAGAAAAGCCACAGCGAGAAAAGACTTTGATTTTATTGCGCAGAATCTTTACCGAGCGCCAAGCTTGGGCAACCTTCTTATGCCATTTTGGGTTGGTCGGTACCTATGTCGGTTTCATTGGTTCGTGGGCAGTTCCATTTGGTATGCATCTATATGGTATGAGTCGTCAGGATGCGAGCCAGCTAGTCATGATTGGGTTATTTGGAGCAATAATCGGCGCTCCGCTAACAAGCTGGATAACTAGCCGTATAGGTACAATAAAAAGGCCTTATATAATTGTTCAATTGTTTGTCTTTGCATGCTGGACCGCTTTCTTGTTTTTAGGGGGTAAACCTCCCATGGGCATGCTTTATGTACTTTTCTTTATTATTGGATACGGTAATGGAGCGAGTGCGTTGACATTCGCCGTGGTAAGAAATTCTTTCGATATGAAAGAAGTGGGCGTAGTATCAGGCTTTGCAAATACGGGTGGTTTTTTAAGCGCTGTATTATTGCCAAGCATTTTTGGTAGTGTTTTAGATCATTTTCATTCGTCGTCTGTAAATACTGGTTATCAATACGGCTTTATTATACCGGTGATTTTCTCATTAATTGGTGTCATCGGTGCACTTTTGATTTTAGAGAAACGGAAGGATGTTAATGAATCTACCCACATTACCATATAATTTAGAGTTTTAAAAATAAAATCACTTTCGCTTTAAATAAAAAATCTATTGACTATAGCTTTGTTATTTGTGATAATAGATTTAACTTAATACTGGTACCTTTAAATCAGTCCAGAGAGGCTGACAAGGACAGCGGAATTGCTTAGAAAAAGATGGTGTTAGATTATGCCCTTTTTCTATGCTGAAAAAGAGGCTTCTTGTCAGAATTATGGCAAGAAGCCTCTTTTGTTTTCCCTGCAGGTACGATACCGAAGATCCTATTCTCGGTACCAGTTTTAGATTGTTCTAAAACAGGAGGAATGTTTTGTATGGAAAACAAAAAAGTAGACGCAGACTTTTCATTGCAGGCGGTGCCCGCGTCACACCGAAACGGTTTCTTTAGAATGTTGGTAGTAATGCTTGGCTTTACTTTCTTCTCAGCTAGTATGCTCTCTGGAGGAACACTTGGCTTAGGCTTATCAATGAAACAATTTATTGTCATTGTTCTTTTAGGTAATCTATTACTAGGTGCATACACAGGCACTCTCGCTTATATAGCTGCGAAAACAGGTTTATCTACACACTTATTGACGCGTTACGCATTTGGATTAAAGGGTTCTTATCTGTCTTCTTTTATCCTAAGCTTAACCCAAATTGGCTGGTTTGGAGTAGGGGTTGCGATGTTCGCTGTACCTGTTCATAAAGCAACTGGCATAGATACGTATCTTTTAATCATTATCATGGGATTACTTATGACGGCAACTGCCTTTTTCGGCATGAAAGCACTCACGATCTTAAGTTTTATTGCCGTACCTTTGATTGTTATATTAGGAAGCTACTCTGCGTGGGATGCAGTGGACATGCTTGGCGGATTTGACGCTCTCATGCAGCATCAGCCAAAAGAAACAATGAGTTTTGCAGCTGCTCTAACAATTTGTGTAGGATCGTTCATCAGTGGTGGTACCTTAACGCCAGACTTTACAAGATTTTCAAATACGAAAAAGACAAGTGTAATCACTACAGTACTAGCTTTCTTTGTTGGAAATACGTTAATGTTCTTGTTTGGGGCGATTGGAGCGATTGCAACAGGGCAATCAGATATTTCAGAAGTGATGTTTTTACAAGGGCTAATCATCCCAGCAATTATCGTGCTAGGCTTAAATATTTGGACAACGAATGACAACGCCATTTATGCATCAGGTTTAGGGATATCTAACATTACAAAAATAAAGAAAAGTAAGGTAGTTATTGTTAACGGCATTGTTGGGACATTTCTAGCTATGTGGCTATACAACAATTTTGTTGGATTCCTCACTATGCTTGGAGCTGCACTGCCGCCAATTGGTGCGATTATTATTGCAGATTTCTTTATCGTACACCGAGGCAAGTATAAAGAGTTTGAAACAATGAAATTTAAAGCGTTCAACTGGAACGCAATTGTATCATGGGGAATCGGTTTTGTAGCAGCGAAATTCATACCGGGCATACCGCCATTGAACGGACTTATCAGCGCAGCTCTAATCTATGTAGTGTTATCCCTTCTATTAAATAAGGAAGCGGAATCTACTTCAAGTGTAAAACCAATGACAATCAATGAGGTGAAAGAAGCATGATCATTAAAAATGCGAAGCTTAGAAAAAGAGAAGGATTATGGCAAATCCATATACAAAATAAGAAGATAGTAAAAATAGCTCAAAAAATTGAAAAGAACGACCAACAAATTATAGATGTGCAAGGGTGCCTAGTGCTTCCTCCATTTATTGAACCACACATTCATTTGGATACCACATTGACAGCAGGCGAACCAAACTGGAACGTCAGCGGTACATTGTTTGAAGGGATTCAAAGATGGTCGGAGAGAAAAGAATCTTTAACAGCCCAAGATGTAAAAACTAGAGCAAAAACAGCATTGAAATGGCAAATAGCGCAGGGGATTCAGCATGTCCGCACACATGTTGATGTCACAGATCCAGATCTGACAGCACTAAAGGCAATGCTAGAAGTAAAAGAAGAGATGGCGAAGTTTATTGACTTACAGCTGGTAGCCTTCCCACAAGAAGGGATTCTTTCTTACCCAAATGGCTATGAATTGTTGGAAGAATCATTAAAAATGGGTGCTGATGTGGTTGGCGGTATTCCACACTATGAATTTACACGTGAATATGGTGTGGATTCATTAAAAGCTGCCTTTCAGTTAGCTGAAAAATATGATCGCCTTGTTGATATACATTGTGACGAAATAGATGATGAACAATCTCGTTTTGTGGAAGTAGTAGCAGCCGAAGCGTACCGCCTCGGGATGGGCAGCCGAGTAACTGCAAGCCATACGACAGCTATGCATTCCTATAACGGAGCTTATACATCAAAATTATTTAGACTATTAAAGCTTGCAGATATCAATTTTGTTGCAAACCCACTGGTAAATATACACCTTCAGGGACGTTTTGATACTTATCCGAAACGCAGAGGTATTACTCGTGTGAAAGAACTACAAGAAGAGGGTATCAACGTATGCTTTGGCCATGATGATATATTTGATCCGTGGTATCCACTAGGTACTGGCAATATGCTACAAGTCTTACATATGGGCTTGCATGTTACTCAACTAATGGGCTATGACCAAATTGTGAATTCAATTGATTTAATCACAAACAACAGTGCAAGAACACTTGATATAGAAGAACAATATGGAATAGAAGAAGGGAAGCCAGCGAACTTGATTGTATTAGAAGCAGCGAGTGAATACGATGCAATCCGCAAACAAGCTTCTGTTCTATAT
Organism: Rummeliibacillus stabekisii; assembly: GCF_007988965.1. Classification (GTDB taxonomy): domain Bacteria; phylum Bacillota; class Bacilli; order Bacillales_A; family Planococcaceae; genus Rummeliibacillus; species Rummeliibacillus stabekisii. The sequence continues at coordinate 210,506 of NZ_BJVD01000001.1, read as the reverse complement.
TCAATTAGGAATGGTGAAATAATAGCTGAAACAAAGCCTAGAGATACGAAAATCATGCTAGATGGTGTTACAGAGGGAGTTACATTTGATCGATAATATTTTCCTTAAGAGTTTTGAATAAAATTAGATTTTATATTCATATAAGCATTTTCTTAGAACATAGTCCTAAGTAGTGATGATTATATCTAACGATGTGAATTGGAGACGGCGGCTGCTGCGGCAAAAGCTTGAGTCGAAACCCCGCAGGAGAACTAGGAGGTTGAAGCCAAGCCCGCGGAAAGCACTAGCTGGAATGAACACAAAACTAAATTTTCGTGTGAGTTTTTCTTATTGAATAGTAATCAGGCAAAATATTAATCAGAAATCGAACTAGTATGAGATTAAATGTCATACTTAGTTCGTTTTTTTATTAGCAAAACCTCTTGTGCAAACTCTTATAATTTTTGTGTAAGTTAAATTATCACATATAATTAAAACTGCGGTTATTTGATATATATTACTTCTTTATTTCTATATTCCCATAAATGTCCTATCTTCTATATATTTTTCTAAAAAATAGGTGTATTCATCCTTGTAACAGGGTAGTAATATCATGTGGGATTATGTTTTTTTATGAAAAGTGAGAAGTGATAAGAAAAATTTATATCAATCTATAAAATTAATGTTATTTACTTATGTGTTGTTTTCTATTATTATTGGTATTGGAGAAAAGAAGCTTATACGAAGCCCTTTTCAGTAGATAATTAAAGGGGGAACCGAACATGGCAAACAATAACTTGCACAACAGTCGTTCTTCATTCGAAGTTAACGGTAAATCTTACAACTATTATCGTTTAGCTGCAATCGAAGAAGCTGGTATTGCACAAGTATCACGCCTTCCTTATTCAATCAAAGTTTTATTAGAATCTGTATTACGTCAATATGATGGCTATGTAATTAAAGAAGACCATGTAGAAAACTTAGCGAAATGGGGCAAAGATGCAGACGAAAATGCTGAAGTGCCATTCAAACCTTCTCGCGTTGTTCTTCAAGACTTCACTGGTGTACCAGTAGTAGTTGACCTTGCATCATTACGCGATGCAATGAAAAAAATGGGCGGAGATCCAAACGAGATCAATCCAGCAATTCCTGTTGACCTTGTTATCGACCACTCTGTTCAAGTTGACAAATACGGTAACGAAGCAGCTCTTAAAGCGAATATGGATCTTGAATTCGAACGTAATGCTGAGCGTTACAATTTCTTGAAATGGGCTCAAACAGCTTACGATAATTTCCGTGCTGTACCACCAGCAACAGGTATCGTTCACCAAGTAAACTTAGAGTATTTGGCTCCAGTAGTTCACGTGAATGAAAATGCTGATGGCACTTACGAAACATTCCCAGACTCTGTTGTGGGTACTGACTCTCATACAACAATGATCAATGGTATTGGTGTTCTTGGATGGGGTGTTGGCGGTATTGAAGCAGAAGCTGGTATGTTAGGCCAACCATCATACTTCCCAATTCCTGAAGTAATTGGTGTGAAATTAACTGGAAAATTGCCAAGCGGTTCAACAGCTACTGACTTAGCGCTTAAAGTAACTCAAGAATTGCGTAAAAAAGGTGTAGTCGGCAAATTCGTTGAGTTCTTCGGACCAGGCGTTTCTGCATTACCTTTAGCGGATCGTGCAACAATTTCTAACATGGCACCTGAATATGGCGCTACATGTGGTTATTTCGCAATCGATGATGAATCATTAAGCTACATGCGTCTTACAGGCCGAGACGAAGAACATATCAACGTTGTTGAAGCTTACTTAAAAGCAAACAACATGTTCTTTGACCCAGAATTAGAACCTACTTACACAGATGTATTAGAAATTAACTTAGATGAAATCGAAACTAATCTTTCAGGCCCTAAACGTCCACAAGATTTAATTCCGCTTTCAGATATGAAAACACGCTACCACGAAGTAGTAGTGGCTCCAGCTGGCGTTCAAGGTTTTGGCTTAACTCCAGATGAATTCACAAAAACTTCAACTGCTAAATTTGCAGAGGGTGATGTTGAAATTCCAGCAGGTGCTGTAGCAATTGCTGCGATTACTTCTTGTACGAACACATCTAACCCTTACGTTCTAATCGCTGCAGGTCTTGTTGCGAAAAAAGCAGTGGAAAAAGGTTTAACTGTTCCTAAATGGGTTAAAACATCACTTGCTCCAGGATCAAAAGTTGTTACTGGCTACTTAGAAGATTCTGGTTTACAAGATTACCTAAATACGCTAGGTTTCAATACAGTTGGTTACGGTTGTACAACATGTATCGGTAACTCAGGTCCACTATTACCAGAAATTGAAGAAGCAATCATGTCTAAAGATTTATTCGTGACTTCTGTACTTTCAGGTAACCGTAACTTTGAAGGCCGTGTACATCCATTAGTGAAAGCTAACTACTTGGCTTCACCACCATTAGTAGTAGCTTATGCGCTTGCTGGTACTGTAGATGTAGACCTACGTAAAGATTCATTCGGTAAAGACAAAGATGGAAATGATGTCTTCTTTGATGACATCTGGCCATCATCTGATGAAGTAAATGCCGTTCTTTCAAAAGTTGTTACACGTGAATTGTTCCAAAAAGAATATGAAACTGTATTCAATGCAAATGAAAAATGGAATGCAATTGAAACTTCTACAGATTCACTTTACGAGTTTGATGAGAATTCAACTTACATTCAAAATCCGCCATTCTTCCAAAACCTATCTGCAAAACCAGAAGCAATTCAACAGCTTATGGGTATGCGTGTGTTAGCGAAATTTGGTGACTCTATTACAACTGACCATATTTCTCCTGCTGGTGCAATTGGTAAAGATACACCTGCCGGAAAATACTTGCGTGAACATGGCGTAGAACCACGAAACTTCAACTCTTATGGTAGCCGTCGAGGTAACCATGAAGTAATGATGCGCGGTACTTTCGCAAACATCCGTATCCGCAACCAAATCGCACCTGGTACAGAAGGCGGCTTCACTACTTACTGGCCAACAGGTGATGTAGAGTATATCTACGATGCAGCAATGAAATATGCTAAAAACCGTGTAGGCTTAGTTGTACTTACTGGTAAAGACTACGGTATGGGTTCTTCACGTGACTGGGCAGCTAAAGGTACTAACCTTCTTGGCGTTAAAACAGTTATCGCAGAATCATACGAACGTATCCACCGTTCAAACTTAGTAATGATGGGTGTTCTACCACTACAATTCGTTGATGGTGAAAGCTCAGAATCACTAGGATTGACTGGTGAAGAAACATTCTCAGTTAATATTACAGATGAAGTTAAACCTCGTGATATCCTAACTGTGACTGCTACATCTCCAGATGGCGATACTAAAACATTCAAAGCGCTTGCTCGTTTTGACTCAGAAGTAGAAGTAGATTACTACCGTAACGGCGGTATCCTACAAATGGTTTTACGTAACAAATTATCTAAATAATATGGTTCAAACAAGTGCACAATAATTTTGTGCACTTGTTTTAGTTTATAAGACAAAGGAGATTTAATGAAAGAAGAAAAGCTATGGAAGGATTTTCTCTCAAAATAACGGTATACTTAACATGAGGTGAACAACATGTTTGTAAGTGAAAAAGAAATTGAAATTCGTTATGCGGAGACAGATCAAATGGGCGTTGTATACCATGCTAATTATGTTATATGGATGGAATTAGGGAGGACGCAGCTGATTCATGATTTAGGCTTTAGCGTGACTCAATTAGAAGCAGCAGGCTATGTATCGCCTGTTATGAATGTCAATATTAGCTACAAAGCTGCACTACGTTATGGTGAAAAAGCGATTATACGTACATGGATTGTATCACAGGAACGTCTTCGTACTGTGTATGGCTATGAAATCGTACATAGTGATGGAACGATTGCAGCAACAGCAACATCCGAACATATTGTGGTGAAAAAAGAAAATTTCCGACCAGTTGCTTTTGAACGAATTAATCCGGTGTGGTTTAATAAATATAAAGAAATTGCAGAAATCAAATAACTCTTGGATGAATAGTTTAAAAAAGCATGCCCGAATTAGGCATGCTTTTTGCATTTTTTATCTACTTGTAATCAAATTTAAGTTCATCTAATTGGCGATCTACATCTACATATAAATCATGGTTGTTAAAAAACCATGTATCGTCTTGCTCAATAAAAAAAGTAGTGCCATTATGCTCTAATACAGCACTTGGATTAATTGGCGAGTCTTGACTCATGCCGAGAGAAAACCCTTCATGGAAAGGATTTGAGCCACCATATCTAGCATAAAAACGAATGGTATCTCCTTGCGCTACATCCATTTCATCGGAAAACCACTGAAATGCTTGTTCAGACATGACAATTTTCATAAGAACACTCCTTTTTTATAACCATGTTACTTTTGGTTCTGTTCCTTTTTTTATGCGCGATATATTAGATCTATGGCGATAAAAAATAAAGACTACAATAATGGAAATAATGATAAGTAAAAGATATTCATTATATAAAATACCATAAATAAGTGCGTAAATAAAAGCCACAACAGCTGCAAACATAGATGCTAGACTCACCATTTTATACACTTTTAAGCAAAGAAGGAAGGCGATAAGGAGCAAGATAAAGATTGGCCAATGGTAGCCAAGTAAAATACCTGCAGACGTAGCCACAGCTTTGCCTCCTCGGAAGCCAGCGAAGATAGGGAACATGTGCCCAACGACAGCAATGATGCCAGCAACGAGTGGATGGATACCACTTCCTTGGAAAACAGCTAGAATAGGAAGTATAGTTGCAAGTGTGCCCTTTAATATATCCATAAGTGTAACGGCTATACCCGCTTTTTTTCCAAGAGTACGGAAGGTATTAGTAGCACCTAAGTTTCCGCTTCCGTGCTGTCTGATATCGGTTTTATAAAAAACTTTACCAACCCATAAACCGGATGGGATGGAACCAATTAGATAAGCCAATACAACAACTAAAATACTATTCATTTAAAACTCCCTCCAACATTAGTAGTTGGTATTATTAGATTGTAATAATATTTTATCACGAGACTGTAAGCGTACACAATGACCAACTTTCTCAATAATTGCCGGTTCTTATTGTCCAATAGATTAAACGAATGATACAATAAAACCTGAGTCTAACTGAACAAGAAGTTGACAGTATCTATTATTGTGTATATGATTTATAAAAGTAGAACGGATGTTTGTGTTTAGGGGGAATATTTTTTGACAAATAAACAAACAATCACCTCTTATAGTGAAGATGATATTCAAGTATTAGAAGGTTTAGAAGCCGTAAGAAAACGTCCGGGTATGTATATTGGCTCTACAGACAGCAGAGGCTTGCACCACCTTGTATACGAAATCGTCGACAATGCTGTAGATGAGGTATTAGCGGGTTTTGGCTCACATATTGTAGTGAAAATCCATAAAGATCAAAGTATTAGTGTAAGAGATTATGGACGTGGCATGCCAACTGGGATGCACAAGACAGGTAAATCAACTCCTGAAGTAATCTTTACCATTTTGCATGCAGGCGGTAAATTTGGACAAGGTGGTTATAAAACAAGTGGTGGTTTGCACGGTGTAGGAGCATCTGTTGTAAACGCCCTTTCTTCATGGCTTGATGTAACCATTTACCGAGATGGCCATAAATACAGCATGCGCTTTGAAAATGGCGGTAAGCCCGTAACTACACTTGCTAATCTAGGCAAAACGAAAGAAACAGGCACATTTATTCATTTTAAGCCTGATCCAGAAATCTTTTCTACAACTAAGTATCAATTCGATACATTAGCTGAACGTTTACGTGAATCTGCTTTTTTATTAAAGGGCTTAAAAATAGAGCTTATTGATGAAGAAACCGAGCGACAAGAAGTATATCATTATGAAAATGGAATTGAAGCCTTTGTAGCCTATCTTAACGAAGAAAAAGATGTATTGCATCCAGTAAAATATGTTGAAGGCGAACTAGATGAAATTGAAATTGAATTTGCTTTTCAATTCAATGATGGTTATTCCGAAACTATCCTTTCCTTTGTTAATAATGTTCGCACACGTGATGGAGGCACACACGAAACAGGCGCTAAAGCTGCAATGACTCGTGTGTTTAACGAATATGCACGTAAAGTCGGACTCCTAAAAGAAAAAGATAAAAATTTGGATGGCTCAGATATACGTGAAGGATTAGCTGCCATCATCTCAGTCCGAATTCCTGAAAATCTATTACAATTCGAAGGTCAAACTAAAGGCAAACTTGGCACAGCAGAAGCACGTAGCTCTGTCGATGGTGTCGTATCCCAAAAATTAATGTATATTTTGGAAGAGAATGCGGAGCTTAGTGCATCGCTTGTACGTAAAGCTATTCGTGCACAGCAAGTTCGCGAAGCAGCACGGAAAGCAAGAGAAGACGCACGTCATGGTAAAAAATCCAAAAAACAAACTATCTTATCAGGAAAATTGACGCCAGCACAATCTAAGAATGCTGCCAAAAATGAATTATACTTAGTCGAAGGCGATTCTGCGGGCGGCTCAGCTAAACAAGGCCGTGACCGTACTTTCCAAGCCATCTTGCCTCTTCGAGGAAAAGTAATCAATACGGAAAAAGCAAAGCTTCAGGACATCATGAAAAACGAAGAAATTGCTACCATTATTCATGCAGTCGGTGCTGGAGTTGGTACAGATTTCAACATTGAAGACGCTGCTTACGATAAAGTTATAATCATGACGGATGCCGATACGGATGGCGCTCATATACAGGTATTACTCTTAACTTTCTTCTTCCGTTATATGAGACCACTTGTTGAAGCAGGAAAAGTATATATTGCCTTGCCGCCACTTTATAAAGTATCAAAAGGGACTGGGCGCAAAGAATTAATTGAATATGCTTGGACAGAGAAAGATCTTCAACAAGCAATTAAGAAAATTGGTAAGGGTTATATTCTTCAACGCTACAAAGGCCTTGGTGAAATGAATGCTGAGCAGCTTTGGGAAACAACCATGAACCCTGAAACACGGACATTGGTTCGCGTTCAAATCAATGATGTTGAAAGAGCAGAAAAAGGCGTTGCCACATTGATGGGTGATAAGGTAGAACCACGAAGAAAATGGATTGAATCGCATGTGGACTTTGGCCTTGAAGAAGACAGTACGATATTAGAAAGCGAATTTATACAACATGATGGAGGGGATCTTACATGACGCAGTCAGAGATATTTCAAGACTTGCCTTTAGAGGAAGTCATCGGTGATCGCTTCGGTCGTTATAGTAAATATATTATCCAGGACCGTGCTTTGCCAGATGCAAGAGACGGTCTTAAACCAGTACAGCGCCGTATTCTATATGCAATGTTTATGGAAGGCAATACACACGACAAGCCCTTTAGAAAATCGGCTAAAACAGTCGGAAATGTAATCGGTAACTATCATCCACATGGTGATAGTTCTGTTTACGAGGCTATGGTACGTATGAGTCAAGACTGGAAAGCCCGCCACATGTTAATCGAAATGCATGGCAATAACGGTTCTGTCGATGGTGATCCGCCTGCTGCTATGCGTTATACAGAAGCCCGTTTATCTTCTATTGCAGCTCTAATGCTGCGCGATATTCAAAAAGATACAGTGGATTTAGTGCCAAATTTTGATGATCAAGATTTAGAACCAACTGTACTGCCTTCACGTTTTCCTAATTTATTAGTCAATGGGTCAACAGGGATATCCGCGGGCTATGCGACCGACATCCCACCGCATAATCTAGCTGAAGTGTTAGATGCAGTATTAATGCGTTTGAAAAATCCTCAAGCTTCTGTTCAAGAACTAATGCAGGTATTGCATGGACCTGACTTTCCAACAGGTGGCATTATTCAAGGGGTTGACGGGATTAAAAAAGCCTACGAAACAGGCAAAGGAAAGATCATTGTTAGAGCTAAAGCAGAAATTGAGAAGCTTAAGGGTGCTAAAGAGCAAATCGTTATCACTGAAATTCCATATGATGTAAACAAGGCAAATCTTGTTAAAAAAATGGATGAAATGCGATTAGATAAACGCTTAGATGGCATTGCAGAAGTACGTGACGAGTCTGACCGTTCAGGCTTAAGAATAGTAGTTGAATTAAAGAAAGAAATCAGCGGAGAACCGATTTTAAAATATTTATTGAAAAATACCGATCTACAGGTTACATATAACTTCAATATGATTGCTATATACAATCGTCGTCCAACTATGATGAGTTTACAGATGCTATTAGACGCATACATCGCTCACCAAAAAGAAATTATTGTAAGACGATCTCGGTATGATTTAGATAAAGCTAACAACCGTTTACATATTGTAGAAGGGTTGATGAAAGCACTATCAATTCTAGATGAAGTTATTGCAGCTATCCGTGCTTCAAAAGATAAAAAAGATGCTAAGCATAATTTGCAAGAGAAGTTTGGTTTTACTGAAATTCAAGCGGAAGCAATTGTTTCATTACAGCTTTACAGATTGACCAATACAGATATTACGGAACTTCGGCAAGAACAGAAAGAACTTGAAGAAAAGATTCTCGAGCTAAAGAGTATATTAGAGAGCGAGAAGAAGCTTGTGAGCGTGCTACAAAAGGAATTAAAAGAAGTGAAAAAAACGTTCCAAGAACCAAGACGCTCAGAAATAGAAGAAAAAATTGAAGAAATTAAAGTAGACTTAGATGTTTTAGTACCAAGTGAAGACGTAGTCGTGACAGTTACTAGTGATGGCTACGTAAAGAGGACAAGTATTCGTTCGTATAATGCTTCAAATGGTGAAGATTTTGCCATGAAAGAATCCGACCATTTACTGTACGAGGCGCAATTAAATACGCAACAGCATATATTGGCCTTTACAAATAAAGGTCATTATATATTCCTTCCAGTCCATGAGTTACCAGATATTCGTTGGAAAGATTTAGGGCAGCATATTTCAAGTATCATTCCTTTAGACTCTGAAGAAAAAATTATAAATGTTGAAGGCGTTGCAGATTTTAATACCGATCAATATGTTGTCAGCATTACGAAGAATGGACAAATTAAACGAACTGCTTTGGCAGATTTCCAGGTACAACGCTATAATAAGCCATTTAAAATGATGAATCTTAAGAAAGATGATCTTATAATAGCTTCTGGAATTGCAGATTCAGGTGCGGAAGTCTATTTAACATCCTATCTGAGCTATGCAATAAGATTTAAACTCGATGAAGTACCGGTGGCAGGCATAAGGACTGCTGGCGTAAAAGCGATGAATTTATTGGATGGGGATATGGTAAAAGCTGCAAATATTATTCCGCCAAACCATAAAGGCAAGGTAATGATTGTTACAGAACGCGGAGGCGTTAAAAAAATGGCCCTTGATGAAGTAGAGACAGGCAATCGTGCACTACGTGGTGTACTTACACTTCGAGAGCTCAAAAAGCAACCACACCGTATTTATACGGTTGTCTATGTAGAAAAAGGGGAAGGCATTCAAATAATTACTGAGAATGGCTTAAAAGAAGATTTGCGAGAAGAAAATTATAGCTTGTCTGAAAGATATTCAAATGTATCTTATGTAATTGATGTTAAAACAGACGGCTTCATATCTCATATTTTAAAACTACCAGCTAAAGAGGGAAATCCTAAATAAATATGTAAGCATTAATCACTTATTATATGGATGAAATTAGCTGACATAATTTTTAAGTTGCCACTCTAGGCAATTTTTCTAGGATTACGCAATGATAGTAATGGGCTGTCTGGTAGAAAACCTCAGCTTGCTATGCCACAGAAAGATAAAAACCTGGGAGAAACTGTTTTTCAGTTTTCTCTCAGGTTTTTTGTTTTTGGGAATGACAATTTTGGATATCCTACAAATGAATATAGAATGGTGATAATTGTCATTGCATCTTTATTGTAAGTTTGGAATTTAAAAAATGTAATGAATTTAGGCAATCGTATTATTATTAGTTTTAATAGTTTGATTATGGTAGAGAGGACTTGAACTATATATGTATTATTTGTAGGACTAAGAACATTTGAAACAGTAATTACGAAAAATATGTACAATCCTACGAGTTGATGCAATAAAAGCAAACATCCTGAAGAAGTATATGTAAGGGGAGAAGTAGCGAATGGTTAAATAATCCCCAAAAATAAGCGGCTCATCGAACTGATAAGCCACTTCCATAAAAATTGTATTATTGTAATAATGCGATTTTTATATGAGCTAAGTGATGCTCCTCATGCCAAGCTAATTTGGCCAGTTTTGTCGCAACTGTTATTTTACCGTTAATCTGATGAGTAAAGTATCGAACTAATTGATCTTCAGTTAAACTATTTCCTAAGTACACGATACGCTCATTTATACCTTCTAACATTTTAATGGAAGCTTCTACAGGAAGTTTTGTATCTGGTTGTATCGCCCACTTTTCTTCATCAAAAGCGGGTACATTTGCATTCTCATCTGTTAAAGCTAGTTTTAGTCGTTGATACATGTTCAACTGTGAATCTGCGATGTGATGTACAAGTTGACGAACTGTCCAACTACCATCACGATAGGTTTTGCTTAATTCCTGATCGTTTAATGTTCCTACTGTTTCTCTTAATCGATTTGAAAAAGTCTCGATTTTTCTCAGCCATTCTTGTAGATCTTCAACTGTTACTTTATCAGGAACATTTAGTTTACCAATTGGGTATTTTATATCCATCATAATCCTCTTTTCCTCTTTATAGTTTAAAAGCTATTCACACAATTGTCTTCAAAATAATATAGGCTTTCTTTTAGATTAACTTTAATTTTAATTTCTCCAATACGCTCGAACTGAAACTTTAAATACTACATTCTCCGTGGTCTATCTGGATAAAAAATCATGAAGGTTAGAAACAGTAGTAATAATTTCAATCATAACATTTTCATCATCTTCCAGAAAGAATGATGATTTTCTAATAGAACCTGTTGGGATAGTATAGCTTCTGTCTAATTCAATAAGCGCAAGAGCAATATTTAATATTTCTTTTTTACTTCTTCTGATGTAAATGATAAATGAACTATATAAAATTTTGATATGGAATAAGTAAGTTATTGATCCAAGCATATAGATTAGTCGGCAATAAGTTGACTTTGATTTGTTCATCTCTACGATTAGAAAGGGCAAGTGGGGATTCTTTTAGATAGATGGTAAATGTAAAATAATGAGAAGGATTTTTCTTTTGTTTATTATTGATATGAAACAGGTGCCTATAGTAATAACTTACTTTTCAAGGCACATTTGAGGAAATAGGTATTTTAAGCAAAATTGGTACTGGTATTTATTTCTTATTTCAAGTATTCAAGTATTAGTGTTGATTTATGGATTTATTCTTGAATTTAAACAAAAATACTTTTTTATCAAAAAACAGTCAATTTTTCAGTGCGCATACCATATTATAGAAAACTTAAATCGCAGTTACGTGGCCTGACAAGTTATAAGGTTCATTTTTTGCGAAATAATAATATGGCTATTCATTACTGAATAGTAGTTAGAGGAAGGGATTGATGTAATGCTAACGTTAACTATTAATAAGGAGAATAAGGATTATGTAGTAGAGTACCTTTCTAAGAAAGAAAAAGGGGTTTTATGGCTGTCTAAGGATTCCCTTTACGAATCTATTTACAAGCTAGGTCGCAACATTCATCTTAACGATGTGCATTTTCGTATAACGAAGGATTTGCGATTGCCTTTACTTTCTTTTCTGTCGATTGAATATCCTGGTGAACTTTATGAACACAAAATCACCATCATGGATTAAAAAATCAAAGCAAAATTCTAACTAGTATTCCTTGTCATTTCCTTATAATAGGCTGGGAAAATCCTTTCCTTTGGCAAAACCTACACTTTTGTGTAGGTTTTTTATTTATCCAAATCCTTTTTATTTGTATTTTAATTAAAATTCTGTTTATTCATTGACGTTTTTTATGTTAATGAATATAATGTAGTCAATACTATATATGAGCATTTGTTCATATATTGCTAGTGAAGTAATTAAGAGCTTAAGTTTGCATACATTTAACATATGAATATTTGATCATATATTATTGAGAGGTGATGGAAATGCAAATAAAAGTAAATAGCTTGGTTAAAAAGGGTAGGGATTGTATGAAAGAGCAGAAAAAAGAGAAAGGAGGGTGAATAAATTGGAAAACAAAAAAGTAAAGCATGAACTTCTGTTAGAAGGACTTGATTGTGCAAATTGCGCGATGAAAATTGAAAAAAGTGTAAATGGTATTCAATCCGTTACTTCGTGTAATGTTAATTTTGCCACGAAGACATTGACGATAGAGATGGATAAGGCAAAAGAAATAGATACCATTGTAGAAGCAAGGCGTAATATTCACAGGCTAGAGCCACACATCAATATATTAGAAAAAGGACGGAAAGCGAGAAATACTCATAACCACACTCTGTACTTGGATGGACTAGATTGTGCAAATTGCGCAGCAAAGATAGAAAAAAGTGTAGGAGAATTAGAAGGAGTTACCAGTTCTTCTGTAGATTTTGTATCGAAAAAATTAATAATAGAAGTTTCCGAATCCGCCACTTCGGAACAATTGGTGATAAATGAAGCAGTGAAGCTAATTAACCGGATTGAACCACACGTGAAAGCCATTGAAGAATACGACAAAGATCCACATGAACACAATCATGAAACTGGAAATACAAAAAAAGTGTTGGTTCGACTGGGAATTGGTATAGTTATAGGCTCGCTTGGTATGTTTACTCCTGTTTCAGGTATATATGAGTTAGCTCTATTTCTTCTTGCTTATTTAATCGTAGGTGGGGATGTCATCTATAGGGCCTTTAGGAATATCTTGCGTGGGCAAGTATTTGATGAGCATTTTCTTATGGCTCTTGCAACTATTGGCGCGTTTGCAATCAAGCAATATCCAGAAGGTGTGGCTGTTATGCTGTTCTACCAAGTGGGTGAATTATTCCAAGGCATTGCTGTAAACCGTTCTCGCAAATCCATTGGGGATTTGATGGATATCAGACCAGACTATGCCAACATAAAAGTCGGAAATGAAATAAAAAGAGTTTCGCCTGATGAAGTAAAGATTGGGGATATCATTGTCATTAAACCAGGCGAAAAGGTTCCATTAGATGGAAAGGTCATCGAAGGAAACTCCATGGTAGACACATCTGCGCTAACAGGTGAATCAGTTCCAAGAGAGGTACAGTCTGGTTCTGATGTACTAAGTGGGTTTATCAATAAAAGTGGGTTATTAAGTGTAGAGGTAACTAAGGTATTTGGAGAGTCGACAGTTTCTAAAATACTAGATCTCGTACAAAATGCTAGCAGTCGAAAAGCGCCAACAGAAAATTTTATTACGAAATTTGCTCGTTATTACACACCGGTTGTCGTTATTGTAGCTGCTGCATTAGCTTTCATACCACCGCTTTTGTTAAATGGAGCAACTTTTTCGGATTGGATTTATCGTGCGCTAGTATTCTTAGTTATCTCTTGTCCATGTGCGTTGGTGGTTTCAATTCCATTAGGATTCTTTGGTGGAATAGGAGCAGCATCTAAGATGGGTATCTTGGTCAAAGGCAGCAACTATTTAGAAGCTCTGAATAATGTGAAATATGTTGTGTTCGACAAGACGGGTACCTTAACCAAAGGCGTATTTGAAGTTACGACCATTTGCCCATCTGGTAATATTTCGAAGGAAGACCTATTGGAATATGCTGCTTTTGCTGAAACTCATTCCAATCACCCAATCGCAAAGTCAATACGAAATGCATATGGGAAAGAATTAAGCGTTGACAAGATACAAAAGTACAATGAAATTTCAGGCCACGGTACTGCTGTAACAGTTGATGAGAAAGAAATTTTAGCTGGAAATGCAAAACTAATGAACAAAGAAAACATAGCATTCAAGGAACCTAGTGAGATTGGAACGATTGTTCATATTGCCCTAAATCGTAATTATGCTGGGTATATTGTTATAGCAGATGAACTAAAAGAAGATTCTGTTCAAGCAGTTCGTTCTTTAAAAGAACTAGGCATAAAAAAGACCATCATGCTGACTGGTGATGCAGCATCTGTAGCGAAATCTGTGGGCGAGAAACTTGGGCTTGATGAGGTGCATGCTGAATTATTGCCGCAACACAAAGTAGAAGAAATCGAAAAAATTGATGCCCAGAAAAATCCTAAAGAAAAGTTAATTTTTGTTGGGGATGGTATCAATGATACACCTGTATTAGCTCGTGCTGATGTCGGAATGGCAATGGGAGGATTAGGATCAGATGCAGCCATTGAAGCAGCAGATATCGTTATAATGACCGATGAACCTTCTAAGATACCAGCAGCTATAGGTATTGCAAAACGGACACGAGTGATTGTGTGGCAAAATATTCTCTTTGCATTAGGTGTGAAAGGTATATTCCTGCTATTAGGTGCCTTTGGCATTGCCACTATGTGGGAAGCAGTATTCTCTGACGTTGGGGTTACATTGCTAGCTGTGTTAAATGCCATGCGTGTCCTTCGAGTACCGAACCGCTAATTTTCTATCGTGAGAACCCCAAAACTCTAAGTGTTAAAAGAGTTTTGGGGTTTTATTTATCATTATTGAGGGCTTTTTTAGTAGATTTTTAATTCAACAAAATAAAAAAAGTTTTAAAAATAGATTGACAGTCAAAAAAAATTCAATTACTATAAGCCTTAGCAAAATAAAGTTGCTCTTATTAAAAACCGTTGAGACGAGGGGTCTAAGATACGGTGGCAAACCAAACTGAAATTTATCAGTTCATGGGGCTCAACCTGAGCACAAAATGTACAAAGTTTTGTGAACGATAAGAGGATAAGCAGTTGATATTAATCGAAGCTTTCCTTCTAATGGTTGGAGAGCTTTTTTGTATGCTAATATTTACATTTTTTAGTAGGAGAGGATTATATTGACTGAAAAAATTTTATTTACTTCGGAATCGGTGTCAGAAGGACATCCCGATAAAATCGCAGACCAAATCTCGGATGCTGTATTAGATGCAGCTTTAGCTCAAGATCCATTTTCAAGAGTTGCATGTGAAGTGTTTACGACAACAAATATGGTTATTATCGGGGGAGAAATCACAACTTCTGCCATATTAGATATTGAGAGAATTGCTCGTGACACATTACTTGAGATTGGTTACAGTGATGCACAATTCGGTATTGACGGACATACTTGCAATATTCAAGTACTTGTTCATACACAATCACCAGATATTGCAATGGGTGTCGATTCTTCAAGTGATCTAAAGGAGATTGGAGCAGGAGACCAAGGGATTATGTTTGGTTATGCAACGGATGAAACAGAAACATATATGCCGCTTGCAATTGAAATCGCTCATACCTTGATGAAAAAAGCTTCTTTCTTAAGAAAAATTGGAGACTTTAAATGGGCACGCCCAGATATGAAATCTCAAGTGACGATCGACTATACAAATCCGACTAAACCAAGAATAGAAACAATATTACTCTCTATTCAGCATGATGAAGATATAAATATGGCTGAATTCAAGAATTATATAAACGAACAGATTGTACAAGAAACAATTCGCACATTTGGAATGAATGAAGATATAAATACATTAATTAATCCAACAGGACGTTTCGTTATTGGAGGACCACATGGCGATGCAGGTCTTACCGGCCGTAAGATTATTGTTGATACTTATGGAGGAGCAGCAAAACACGGAGGCGGCGCTTTTTCAGGGAAAGATTGTACAAAAGTAGACCGCTCAGCAGCTTATGCAGCTCGTTATGTTGCTAAAAATATTGTAGCTGCTAAATTTGCCAAACGTTGTGAAATCCAGCTGTCTTACGCCATAGGGGTTAGTGAGCCAATAAGTATCGCAATTGATACCTTCGGAACAGAAACCGTAGATAAAGATCAACTACTGCAAGCTATTCGCAATACATTCGATTTAACACCTGGAGGTATTATCAATATGCTTAATCTTCGGAATCCTCAGTTCAAACAGGTAGCAGCATATGGACACTTTGGGCGACATGACTTAAATTTACCATGGGAACAGCTTGATAAAGTAAGTGCTTTAAGGGAAGCCGTTGCAGGCGATTTAGCAGGAGCAACTCGTTAATGGCACAAGTGCTGCAAGAAATCCTTAACGAAAAATATGATATTTGTTCCCAAGAACGGATGCCGTTGTTTGAAGCCCTCGTTAACTATGCAAAGAAAAATACAACCCCTTTTGATGTGCCGGGGCATAAAATGGGAGCTTTAAAAAGCCCATTAAACGATGTCTTTAGTGACTTTACGATGAAAATGGATGTCAATTCGATGAAAGAATTGGATTTATTAAGCCATCCGTCATCAGTCATTCAAGAGGCACAACAGTTAGCAGCAGAAGCTTTTAGGGCAAAAGCGGCGTATTTTTTAGTCAATGGAACATCGATTGGTATCTTAGCTATGATTCTATCGGCGTGTAAGCCAGGGGATCATATACTGGTTCCTAGAAACTGTCATAAATCAGTAATGAATGGCATAATTTTGAGCGGCGCCTGTCCAGTATTTTTAGAGCCTGAAGTGGATCAACACTTTGGAATTTCCCATGGTGTCTCTGTAAGAACGATAAAAAAGGCGTTAACATTACATCCAAAGGCAAAAGCTTTGCTCGTTACGTATCCAACTTATTTTGGGACGATGAATGACTTGGAGAAAATTTGCACACTTGCACATAAGCAAAATATAGCAGTAATTGTGGATAGCGCCCATGGAACGCATTTATCATTTGTTGACTCTTTGCCCGACCCCATCCAAGCAGGAGCAGACTTGGTCACAATGAGTATGCATAAAACTGGTGGTTCGCTTACGCAAAGTTCTATCTTGCTTTTAAACAGCGATCGAATTTCGAGAGAACAAATTCAAAAATCATTGAATATGCTCCAATCGACAAGTGCTAGCTATCTTTTAATGAGTTCCTTGGATGTTGCTAGGCACGAGTTAGCATTATATGGTGCCATTCGTTATCATTCTTTAAAAGAAATCATTGAACAAACAATCATTGAAATAGAAGAACATACTTCCTTTGAAGTATTAAAGAATAGCTATGTAAAACATAGATTTAGTCAATTGCATGATTATACAAAGCTTGTCATCAGAGTGAATGAAAGCGGACTATCTGGTTTTGAAGTGTACACGCTTCTAAAAGAAAAATATAATATTCAAATGGAATTAGCAGAAGGTTATGTTGTTATGGCTGTAATCACTCCAGCTGATACAAAAGAATCTCTAGAAAAGCTAGTGACTGCTTTGGTTGATATTGAGCGCAAATACGGCAAAGGGAAAAGTATCCGATACCCGCATGTTACGCCTTTTAGTGCAAACACTTTACTTTTAACACCGAGAGAGGCTTACTATGCAGAACATGAAGAAATACCCATTCACGAAGCAATAGGAAGAATAAGTGCTGATTCTCTCATGATTTACCCACCAGGAATACCTCTTGTTATACCTGGAGAATACGTTTCAAAAGAAGTTATCGAACAGTATCATTATTATATCCAGAATTTTGGTAATATTTTATCAGATTCACCTAGAAAAAATCATATTACGGTCGTAAAGGAGAAAAAGTAAATGGGTTTAGAATTAAATACTTTAGGAAGACATGTATTAATTGAGTTATACGGGTGTCCAAGTGAAATAATAGAGAATAACGCATTAATTGAACAATATATGTGTGAAGCAGCAGACTATTCTGGTGCAACGATAGTTGAATCTGTTTTTCATCATTTCAATCCGTATGGAGTTTCGGGAGCTGTAATTATATCTGAATCTCATTTAACCATCCATACATGGCCTGAGTATGGTTTTGCATCTGTAGATGTTTATACGTGCGGGGAGTCAGTTAGCCCATGGAAAGCCGGAGATTACTTAGCTGAAAAGCTTAAAGCAAAAAAAGTGGAATCCTTTGATTTTCCTCGAGGAACCGTTGAAAAAATTCGCCAATTTGCTAATCGTGAATTAGGCAAAATTCAAGTGAAACCAGAAGAATATGAATTAGAAGGTGCAAAATAATGAATTGGTATACAGAACAATGGAGCGAAGACTGTAAGTTTTCAATTTCCTATGATGAGCATTTGCATAGTGAGCAATCGCCCTTTCAAAAAATCGATTTCTATAAAGGTAAAGAGTTTGGCACATTTTTCACACTTGATGGACTAATGATGGTAAATGAAAAAGACCAATTCATCTACCACGATATGATTGTCCATCCTGCTTTTGCTACAAACCCAAATATCAAGAAGGTTCTGATCATTGGGGGAGGGGATGGCGGTACAGCGCGTGAAGTATTGCGTTATCCTACAGTCGAAGAAGTAGTTATGGTGGAAATTGATGAGCGGGTGTTTCGCTTGTGCCAAGAATATTTACCTGTCACTGCTGAAGGGGTAGAAGAAGATCCGCGCATGTCTCTAAAATTTGAAGACGGCCTAGCTTATGTAAAAAAAGCTGCTGATGCATCATTTGACTTGATTATTGTGGACTCAACAGATCCAATTTCTGTGGGAGAAGGTTTGTTTACAACTGCCTTTTATCAAGAATGCTACAGAGTTTTAAATACTGATGGAATCTTAATCAATCAACATGAATCACCTTATTTTGCAGAGTATGCGGACAATATGAAAAAAGCAAGGCATAAACTATCAACCATTTTCCCAATTGCAGAAGTTTACCAATATCATATGCCAACATACCCTTCAGGCCATTGGCTATTCGGATTTGCATCAAAAACAAAACACCCAATTACTAATTTAGATGCACAAAAGTGGAATGCATTCGGGTTGAAAACGAAATATTATAATACAGATTTACACCTTGGGGCTTTTGCATTGCCTAGCTATGTAAGGGAGGCATTGAAGATTGCAAAGTAAAACAATGAATATATCAACATTTATTGGCTGTGACAACAGCTATGAGGAGTCTGAACTGGCTCTATTTGGGATTCCATTTGATGGGACAACTAGTTTTCGTCCAGGTACCCGTTTTGCAATGCAAGCTATTCGCCCTGACTCATATGGGTTAGAAACGTATTCTCCTTACCTTGATCGAGACTTAGAAGATATTGCTGTGCATGATTCTGGCGATCTTGATTTACCACTTGGTAATACTGAAAAAACAATGAATGAAATTCTACTATTTACAAGAGGCCTTGTTAATGACGGGAAAAAGTTTGTAATGGTCGGTGGAGAGCACTTGGTAAGCTACCCAACCATCCAAGCCGCATACGAAAAATACCCGGATTTACATGTTATTCATATTGATGCACACACAGATCTTCGAGAAGACTATATGGGTGAAAAACTATCACATGCTTCTGTTATTAGACGCTGCCATGAATTCTTAGGCGACGGACGCATCTTTCAATTTGGCATTCGTTCAGGCCTTAAAGAAGAATTCGAATGGGCGAAAGACCATACCTATATGGAACGTTTTTCAATAGAAACTTTACCTGAAATCGTAAAAAAATTAGAGAATCTTCCTATATATATAACTATCGATCTCGATGTATTAGATCCGGGCACTTTCCCAGGCACTGGAACACCTGAACCAGGTGGGATTACGTATAAAGAATTGTTAACTGGATTAAAGGTACTTGATGATTTGAATCATGTGGTAGGAGCAGATGTTGTGGAGTTATCCCCTCCTTATGACCCAACAGGCGCATCCACTGCTATTGCATGTAAAACGATTCGTGAATTATTATTAATCGTAGGAAAATAGATTAAGAACATTGCCACACTTATTATAAGTGTGGCTTTTTTATTGGTTCAGTGATTTGCATACTTAGCAGTATAATATAGGAGCTCTTCATAAAAACATTTAAAACTAGTGAAACTTTTATTCAATGTAATAGCACTAATATGTGAAAGGAGTTGAATGAGGAATGGATTTACATAATGAAAAACTTATAAAAAAGGCGATAAAAGGAAATAAGAATGCCTTTGAAAAACTGATAAAGCAGCATTATGAGCGTATTTATAGGACTGCTTTCCTTTATGTACATAATAAGGAAGATGCTCTCGATGTCGTGCAGGAGGCGACATTTCAAGCTTTTAAAAGTATTCAATCTCTGAAGCACCCAGAATACTTTTTAACTTGGTTTACGAGAATTATTATCCGATGTTCTAGTCAGATTTTAAAAAGAAACAACAATAATATTTTTGTAACAGATGAAGTAATATCAAATTTTTCCCAAAGAGAGCGTTTTGACCAAGACGAGTCAATGAGCTTGTTACAAGCTATACATCAGCTAAAGCACGATTATAAAAGTGCCATAATATTATTTTATTATTTTGATTACTCTATCAAAACGATTAGCGAGCTCATGGAAATACCTGAAGGCACAGCAAAAACTTTTTTAAGAAGAGGTAAAGCAGAGTTAAAAAAAATCTATAAAAATGAGGAGGAATATTATGGATAAAAAGAAAATCATAAGAGCAATAGAGAATATAGAAGTCCCAAAGGATAAAGTCTTTAAGTCGATAGAAAAAGGGATAAACTCCCAAAAAATTAAAAGAAGAAAAGTACTTCGACATACTGCAGCTATAGCTGTTATTCTCTTCATTTCTTTTATTTTAGGACTGTATAATCCAACGATGAATAAAGTTTTAGCAAACACACCATTAATAAGTCAAATTTTTAAAGGTTTTAACGATTCTATAGGAGTAATATTAGCGAATAAAAATGCTGTGACAGAACTAAATCAGTCTACCAAAAAGAATGGAGTGACCGTAAAGTTAACTAGTGCTTACTTTGATGGAAATATGGTTTCTATTACGGGTTTTGTAAATAATAAAGTGGATAGTGGTCATAATGAAAAAGGAGAAGTTAGCTTTGATGTCAATTTTAATCATAGTAAAGGCGATCATGACTCTTGGACAAATGGAATGACAACTAGACTTTCGAAAGTAAATAAGGGATATAATTTTCAGTGGAAAGTAGACTATCCATATAAGAAGATCAAAAAGAGATTTAATTTACCTATTACTATTCATTCTATCAATGGGATTAAGGGTGAATGGAAATTTAATATTCCAATTCAGCAAGAAAAATACAGAACTGATTTATTAATTAAAAATAAAAACTATCCAAAGTATAATTTAAAAATTAATACAAATAAAATTCTTACAGGAAAAGCTACATCTTCTCTGATCTATCAAACCGAAAAGATATATAAAAACGATGATATTTATATAATGAAAGCAGTAGATAACAATCAAAATATATATCATTTTGAAAATGGAACAACCCTCTTTGAAAAAATGAAAGGTAATATTTCACATAGTACCATCCGGGTTGTAATGGATAAACTCCGTGCTGATAGTACAAAACTTACTTTTTATCCGCAATTAACTATTAGTGAGCCATATGTGAATCATCAATTTGCTGACCATCCATTCATGATTAAAAGTAAAAGATCAAAACTTGCTATGAAAGTACAGCAAATAAGAAGAGTGAACAATCAAATTATTATTGATTATCATCTAATGGGTTTTAGAGGAAAATTGAATAAGCATCGGTTAGATATAATAGCAAACAACCTACAATATTCATTTAGATTGATAGATAACAGATACTTAAATGGAAAAGAGGATGCTTATTCACCTGGTCTTACTAATCATAGTGTTTCTCATAATAAAGTTAAGATAATCGACGGAAAAACAATAAGCTACCAATCTACATTTAATATTGCTGGAGAAGAGAAAATAGAAAATTTCAATTTCAAAAATACAATTTTGCAATTTGATTTTACGAGTTTTATTAGTGCTAAGAATTTAGCTCCTATAACTGCAACTCTTCATAAGTAATACCATTACACTTTTTAAATCGTCTAAGAAAAAGGACAATTAGGCACACTTTTAGATATTTAACATAAAGTAACAAGGACGCATTTCAAAAAAAGAGATGCGTTTTTTTATATACTGTTTCTAACAATTTAAAAAACTCTTTACTAAATGAATATTTATGCTATTATATTTATAAATATAATATAAAGTCAATTCAGTTAATAAGGAGGACATCATGGAGAGTTGGTTAGAATTATATGAACAGATGGGCGATTATCTAGCTCCTAGTATGGCAAAGGATCATCCAAATTTACCGGTGATAAAGGAAGAAGGGTGTTACTATTTTGGAGCAGACGGCAAGACATATCTTGATTTCACTGCAGGCATTGCTGTAGCAAATACTGGTCATCGTCATCCGAAAATTGTTCAAAGTATAAAAGATGCAGCAGATCAATTAGTCCATGGTCCATCTGGCGTTATTATGTATGAATCTATATTACAGTTATCGAAGAATCTTGCGGAAATCACACCGGGAAATTTAGATTGCTTTTTCTATGGAAATAGTGGCACTGAAGCAATTGAAGGAGCAATCAAATTAGCGAAATTTACTACAGGGCGACCTTATATAATTTCTTTCACAGGTTGTTTTCATGGCCGTTCTCTTGGTGCATTAAGTGTGACAACATCCAAAAGTAAATACCGTAAATTTTTGAACCCATCTAATGTCTATACGATACCGTATGCCAATGTAAATGAAGCTCCAAGAGGCTTTGATTCAATTCAATATACGGTGGATCTGCTTGAGAAAAATGTAAAGACACTCTTTAAGCATCAGGTTACACCGGAAGAAGTGGCGGCATTTATTGTAGAGCCTGTGCTAGGTGAAGGGGGCTATATTATACCGCCGAAAGAATGGCTACAAAAACTCCGGGAACTTTGCAATCAGTATGGTATTTTGCTTATATTCGATGAAGTTCAAACTGGCTTCGGGCGCACAGGAGAATGGTTTGCTGCACAAACATTCGGTGTCACACCAGATATTATGGCAATAGCGAAGGGGATTGCTTCAGGTCTGCCTCTAAGTGCAACTGTTGCAAGCCGAGAACTTATGGAGAAGTGGCCAATGGGCTCACATGGGACGACATTCGGTGGTAATCCAATTTCATGCTCAGTTGCTTTAACAACGCTTGAAGTAATGAAAGAAGAAAACTTGCTCGAGAATACAAAACAAGTAGGGGCTTATGCAGTCGAATTTTTAAAGGACATTCAAGAAAAATATGACGTGGTCGGGGAAGTTCGAGCAATTGGCTTAATGATTGGTATTAACATAATCGATCCAAAAACAGGGTTAGGGGATGGGATAGCATTAAAGGAGATATTGGATAATGCACTAGAAGAAGGCGTCCTCTTTTATCTTTGTGGTAATGACAACGATGTGATACGAATGATACCGCCTTTAACAGTAACGAAAGAACAAATAGATGAGGGCTTAACAATGCTTGATCATGCAATACAAAAATATATGGATAAACGGAGTGAGTAGAATGAAAAAATGGTTATTTGCTGCAATAGCCTTGCTAGCAGTATTGTTAGTAGGCTGTGGAACAAAAGATACAGAGAAAAATTCAGATGCACAAGCAGAAAATAAAGAAAAAGTTCTTGTTATGGGCACAGCAGCAGACTATGCACCTTTCGAATATATTGATGCGAAAGTTTCTGATGAAATAATAGGTTTCGATATTGATCTAGCCAAAGCGGTTATGAAGAAATTAGGTTATCAAGTTCAAGTGAAGGATATGGAGTTTAGTAGCCTTATTCCTGCGCTTCAAGCGAACAAAGTAGATTTCGTACTTGCTGGTATGACGCCAAATGAAGAACGTGATAAGGTAGTCGATTTCTCAAGTTCCTACTATGATACAAAGGAATACATTCTTAAGAAGAAAGGAAGCGGTATAGAAAAAGACTCAGATCTTGCAGGGAAAGTGTTGGGATCTCAAACTGCATCTATTCAAGAGAAATTAGCGAAAACATTAGCGAAAAAGTACAAAGGTGTTAAATTAGTAAGCCGAGATCGTATTCCTGAACTTGTTCAGGAAGTAAAGTTAGGGAGAATAGATGCCATCATAACAGAAGATATAGTAGCAGACAATTATCTAAAAGATAATAAGGATTTAACCTATTATGTTATTGAGGAGCAAGAAGATCAATCCAAATCAGCTGCTTTTCCTGAAGGTAGTAAACTAACAGAGAAATTTGACCGTGCTATGGAAGAGCTAGAAAGGGAAGGCAAAGTAGAAGAATTGAAGAATAAATGGTTTAAAGTAAAGTAATCGTATGCCCTGTTTTCTTAACGAGAGCGGGGCTTTTTTGTATCTAATTAAGAATGGAGGTATACTAGAAGACGTATTTTCTGTTAAGGGTTGTGTTATTATGATGGTACTAACTACGATAGTCTGTATATTTATTCTCTTGAATTTATTTTTTAAAGTAAGTGAAGTTTCTATTCCTACCCCTGCAGGAGCTGTGGTGATGGCAATGGGGATTTTATCAATCGGTATTATTCAGTTATTTCCCCATTATCATGAAGTGATTGGTTTGATATATGCTTGTGTTTTATTCATCATCTATACTTTACTATTTGTTTTATTGCTTCTCAATCTAAAGAGAGGAGATTTTGCAAAGAAACATATTATAGACCCAATCAACAGTTTTGGAATAGGGACATGGATTGCTGCTACATCCATTGTTTTATTGAATATGGACAATCACTTATCTCAGATGAAATGGGATCAAATATTTCTCTATTCTATGGCTATTCTTCTGTATGTAGGATATATTGTCATAGTAGTTCGGAATTACTTATTTTTATTTAAAAATAAATCTTTTGCAAATAAGATAAATGGTGTAGCACTATTGCCAAGCGTAGCGACCCAATCGTTAGTGATTGCAGGTTTTACATTATTCCCGGACCTATTTAATAAAGGGAGTATTTCATTCATTTTGCTTATAGATCTGATCCTTTATTGCCTGAGCATATGGCTTTTTATAAGAGCGATGCGTTCACAATCATTTCGTGAACAGATAAAAGAGTGGAAAAGCACAAATTGTATTATTCACGGAGCTCTTTCAATCACTGGATTATCGTTATGTATTACGAAAATATCAGACGGCAAAAGCTTATTTGTACTTTGGATTATTGTCTCACTTATATTTCTTATAGTAGAGAGCATTGAAATATTACGTTTAATTGAACGGTTGAAGGCATATGGAATAAAAGAGGGCATACTTCAATACCAAACTTCACAATGGGCAAGAAACTTTACATTTGGTATGTACTTAAGCTTTACGATGCATTTGCCGACGGGTCCATTAAGTTCAATTAGATATTACATTATCGATGTAGGGAAATATGTGGTCATAGGTTTCTTTTTGTTTGAAGCCATACTAATGGTAAGTTGTTTATTAAAGGTAAAAATTTACAAATTACGATAGAGGTAATATAAAGCATTTAACCAGTACCTAAATGGAACTGGTTTTTTATGTATAAAAAACAATAGATATAGAAGTGCCTTTGTTGAGGAAGAATTACACTTTAAACGAAGGTTAAAAAGTATTTTACTATGCATATAGCTAATGAATAGGTTTAGATTTGGAAGAGTAATCGAGAAGAAATTGGCAAGAAGCCAATTGATGCTTTATTGATATCCAACTACCTGGTTATCAAAATGTAACGTAGCTTTAAAAAAGCTAAGAAAGGTTACAATAATCATATAATTCAATTATAAAAAAAACGCGGTATTGCCTTAAACACCGCGTTTTTTATCTAAGCATAGTTAATCTGCAGGTCTAGGTCCTCTAGAGCCTTTTTTATTTTCTGAAGTTATAATTGGCTTAACAGTTATGTCTTCAATGACACGAATTTGACAAGATAAACGTAAACAGTCTTCATATAAATTCTCGTCAATATTCTTAATAGCAAAGGCGTTTTTTTCTACTTTCGAAATGTCTTTGTATTCTCCAGCTAAGACTTCCACTCTACAAGTAGTACATTTAGCTTTTCCACCACACTGGTGAAAGATTTCTATTCCATTATCTTCAAGGGCTAAAACTAATTTTTTACCAGCTTCAACTTCAAATGTTTCTCCTCCAAGTACTGTGACAAGTGGCATTGATGAATACTCCTTTCAATTTCCTCATAATCAGGTTTTGCGAAGTAAATGTTAATATCAGTTTGTATTAATCTGACTATTCTCATACAAAAAACATTCATTGATGGAATGCATAAGCTATCGTTTTAATGAGTGTCCGAATGGTGGTTAGTTTGAAGAAGGGTTTTCAAATGTAGGTAAATTTAATTTGGCTAGCTGTATAAAATAAATTTCATACAGGATAATGAAGAATACGCCAATGCATGGGATGGCAATAAATTAACGAAATAAACTCGTTGACATCATAAAATACAGATTGGAAATGCAGAGTATCACGACTAAATGAGTTTTCTGATAGAAACCTCGCTGAATCTTGCTTTAGACTGCCTTCATAACATTATCAATTGAATCCGAGATGATTATTGCCTGAGGAATAAGGTAATTAGACAAAATAATACAAATGCAATTGTAATTAATTAAAGATTCTGTTAATATATTTTTAATAGAATCTATTTATTTTTATGCAAAAAATACTTTTATTTTTTTATTAATATGTTATTATAATTATAAATTAAAATCTATAATTATTCATTTGAATTCATAATAAAACACGACGTTACATAGAGTGGTTTTATTGAAACAATGACGAGATAGGAGATTTGGACAATGAAAAAGAAATGGTTATTTACAGCAGCAGCAGTATTATCATTAACTCTCGCAGGGTGCGGATCAGATTCCAGCAAGGATGGTTCATCTTCCGATAACAATCAAAAAAAGGTTTTAGTGATGGGCACATCAGCAGACTTCGCACCATTTGAATACATCGATGCAGCAAAGTCAGATGAAATTATTGGATTTGACGTTGATTTCGCCAATGCAGTAACTAAAAAAATGGGTTATCAATTGAAAATACAAGATATGGAGTTTAATAGTTTAATTCCATCCGTACAAGCAAAAAAAATTGATTTTGCGATGGCGGGTATTACCCCAGATGAAAAACGTGCTAAAGTGGTGGACTTTACGGATTCCTACTATGATACAGAAGATTATCTGATTACTAAAAAAGATGTGACATACAACAAACTTGAGGATTTGAAAGGTAAAAAAGTCGGTGCGCAGGTTTCATCCATTGAAGAAGATACAGCCAACGAAATTGCAGATAAAGTTCCAAGCGTAAAAGTAGAAACACGGGACAGAGTACCAGAATTGATTCAAGAAGTGAAATTAGGAAGACTAGACGCCATTGTACTAGAAGATATTGTAGCTAAAAATTATGTTAAACAAAATAAAGATCTAAAATTCTCGACGATTGACGGTGTCGATAACCAGAAAAAAGCAGCAGCTTTCCCTAAAGGAAGTAAATTAGTGAAAGATTTCAATAAAGCTGTAAAAGAATTAAATGACTCTGGAGAAATCGATAAGATGAAAGCCAAATGGTTCAAAGTTGATTAATTAAGGGAAGTAGGTAGTTTAGATGAATCTAGATTTTTCAGCCATTGCAGACTCCATCCCTTATATATTAAAAGGGATTGGCGTGACGCTTGAGATAGCCGCGTTCGCATGTGTTTTTGGCTTTATTTTGGGTGTATTATTATCACTCATTAAGTTAAGCGGAATAAAACCGTTACAATGGCTTGCAGATTTTTATACATCTGTATTCCGCGGTACACCGCTTGTTTTGCAATTAATCATTATTTATATGGGAATTCCGCAAATGTTCCCAAGCATTGACATAAGCCCTATGCCAGCAGCAATATTAGCTTTCTCACTTAATTCAGCTGCTTATATTTCAGAAATTATTCGTGGCGGTATTATGGCCGTAGATAAAGGGCAGAGTGAAGCTGCCCAAGCGCTTGGCGTATCCTATACGAGCATGATGAAAGACATTATCTTGCCACAAGCATTAAAAAATATTATTCCTGCTTTAATGAACGAGTTCATCTCGCTAACAAAAGAATCCGCTATCGTTACAGTAATTGGAGCACTCGATATTATGAGACGCGCTTATATTGTGGGTGGAGCTACATTCCACTATATCGAGCCATTGCTAGTAGCAGGTTTAATCTATTATATTATTGTACTGATACTATCATATGCAGGAAAATTGGTTGAGAAAAGGATGAGAATAGGTGATTAAAGTACAAGACTTGCACAAAACATTTGGCAATAATGAAGTGCTAAAAGGAATCTCAACAACTGTTCAAGATGGAGAAATAATTGCGATCATCGGCCCATCCGGCTCTGGTAAATCAACATTTTTACGCTGTATCAACATGCTAGAAACACCAACCAGCGGTGATATCCAAATTAACGATCAGTTGATCACTGAGAAAAAAACAGACTTATTGAAAATCCGTGAAAAAGTAGGCATGGTATTCCAGCATTTTCACCTGTTTCCACATAAGACGGTAATGGAGAATTTGACGTATGCTCCCATGAAAGTATTGAAAATCTCAAAGGAGAATGCTGAAAAAAGGGGAGAAGAGCTGTTAAAGCAAGTAGGTCTTTTGGAGAAAAAAGATGAATACCCAAATCGGTTATCTGGCGGTCAAAAGCAGCGTGTAGCCATAGCAAGAGCATTGGCGATGGAACCTGATCTTATGTTATTTGATGAACCTACATCAGCGCTAGATCCAGAGATGGTCAAAGAAGTGCTAGATGTAATGAAATCGTTGACTAAAACAGGGATGACCATGTTGATCGTCACGCATGAAATGGGATTTGCTCGTGAAGTGGCAGACAGGATATTCTTCTTGGACGGTGGCCAACTCATTGAAGATGCTGCACCAACAGACTTCTTTAACAATCCTTCCACACAGCGTGCAAAGGATTTCTTAGAAAAAGTATTGTAGTAGAAAAGAAAACAGGCAATTCTTAAGTCCGAAGAACTTAAGAATTGCCTGTTTAATTATTTATTTAATTTTTCCATGAGTTTCTCTTTTTCTTTGAGATACTCTTCTTCTGTCAAATCCTCTTTTTGTAAGAGTTCTGCTAATCGCTGTATTTCCTTTAGTAGTTCTTCAGGTGAATAAGTTTTTTTATCTGGATGTTGTAATGACATGAGACAACCTCGTTTCCTCGTTAAATCTTTCTCTTCTTATTCTACAAAGAATATAAAAAGATTTCAAAAGATTTTCTGCCTTTCAACCAAATTTTAAAAAAATTATGCCTTTTGATCATCCTTCATTTTCCAGAGTGTAAACAAATTAATCAATATAAATAAAGCAAATGGGAGAATAACGCCAAGCATCATATAAATCTGATTTTGATCATTTTGCAGATACTCTCTTGTTTGAGGAATTCTAAATAATAGACCAAAGATTCCTAAGGTTAAGATAAAAGCAAGGGCGCCATAGAATTCTCGTTTTTTTTTGGTAGAGATATACAAGACAGCAGTCAAAACGACACCAATGATCAGAATCCAATCTATTGGAGGACCAACTTTCACGATACCTTGCTTAGGTGCATAAAACTGAATGAGGAAAAAGACGCCGAATGATAGCATAGATATCAACCATAATATGAAAAATTGTATAAACTTCGGTAATTTTGCCTTCATATAAATACTCACATGTATTAATTTAAACACACCATAGATCAAAGCAATTGAAAACACCCCGTTCATTGAAAGAACAAAGATGTTTATTTGTAAAAGGGGAGCTGTAAAACTTCCTATGAATACAAACAAAGAACTAATTAAGAATAGCCAGCCACTCATTTTAAAGATGGATTTCCAAGAGGGTCTATCATACTGTTTTGTTATTTGGTCTACCAATTCTTTAGGATGTTTTCCAAAAAAGCTTTCTGCAGATTCACCATGTTTCTGTGCTTCTAATATATCTTGTAATATCATCATTAATTGCTTTTCTGTTTCCAATTCATTATAGAAAAGACCAAGAGTACGCATATATATTAAAATATCTTCATAGTACGCCTTATTTTCTTTGGACAACAGTTCTCTAAGATGATTATTTTGTTCAACCAATTGTTCGGCTGAAGAATTTGCCACTTTATTCACTCTCCTCATTTTCTACTATTCGGTTAACCTTTATTATTAATGAATTCCATTGTTCTTCAAAATTCATTAATTGCTCTTCACCATAAGCTGTGATAAAAAAGTATTTCCTATTAGGCCCATCTGGTGAAGTTAACTCCTTGCTCTTAATAAGCCCTTGTTTTTCTAATTTCTGTAGCAAAGGATAGATGGTCCCGCCGACAATTGTAGTAAATCCATAATCCCTCATAATTTGTACCAGCTCATAGCCATAAACTTGTTGTCGCTTAATGATGGCTAAGACACAGCCCTCCAGTACGCCCTTTAACAATTGGGTTTCTTTCATTTGCTCGCCTCACTACTTTGTATAACATAATAGTACTGTATCATATGTTAACTACTTTGTAAAACATACTAGTGGAGAAATTATTTTATTTTCTGAAAAAACAAGGTTTTTAATTGGGAGTTATTGTATTAATATATAGACTGAACGAGTTTCCAAGGGGGACTTTAAGTTGACGATACAAAGTTTTAGGGAAAAAATGAATGAGATAAATAATCTAACATATTTTGATTCAACAGATTATTTAAGAGAAAAACCTACTGACGGTTCTAAAGTAAAAGATTTGATTATTCAAGCTCAATGCTTATTGAAACAGGATTTGAAAGAGGAGGAATTATATATTTTAAATTGAGCATTAGGCAATTTATATAGAATTAATGGAAAGCAAAAGAAGGCCATTGCTTGTTTAAAGTACTGTCTTTTGTATGCTCAGAAAGAAAAAAGCACAACAAAAGAAATTATTACTTCCATTCGACTTGGCGAGGCGTATAAGTATGATAATGAACATGGAATAGCTATAGAGCATTTTAATTTTGCGATGAAATTAGGCAAAGAAAATAAAACCGATGAATATCTGGACTTTGTTTTGCAGCACAAAGGGAAATGTCTCTTAGAGTTAAAGAGATTAGATGAAGCAGAAACCTGTTTTATAGAAGCTATGAAGTTAAGGGTCAAGAAGGGTAGACCAGCTTTAATTCAATCGACTCAAGATGCACTGAATTTATTAAAGAGAATTAGAAAAGAATTATAGCATGCTATAGATTAATACTTTATTTTACAGTTATATAATTTTTCTTCAAATTTCTGTTGATTTTTATTTCTGTCTTAGTGTACTATTTAATTAGGACACTAAGACAGAGTGACAGAAGGATGTGTATTACATGTTAGCTTTTCAAGGGCTATTGAAAAAGGACTTTCATATTTCGAAAAATTGGTTCTTTTTATGGATTGGATTTCTTGCGTTGTTTTTGATTTTACCATTCGCCTTAGAAGTTTATTTTCACCAGCCATTATCTTTTCTACCGATAGCCGTCATCATGCTACTTGGTTTTCATGTATTTTTCTTGCCGGGGATGCTACTATCTATGCTTCGTTTAGAAGGGAAAACCCAATTATGGCTTTATAACCCTCAAAACAGCAAATTATTGATTCTGTCAAAGATAGTTATTTCCATTGCATATCAGCTGATCGCTCAATTATTTATAACTTGTGTTGGGTTAGTGATCTATCTGTTCTTCAAAGATTTATTTATTTTGGATAAAGCAGATTTATTTATCGAATTGACCACACTAAACGCCGGTTTAGTATTGATAAGCTTATATTTTTCTCTCTGGTGTTTTTTTTATTGGACGGTTTATCACTCATTAGGTAAATATCCGAAAATGAAAAATTGGCGCTGGCTCTTCGTGTTTGTTTTGTTCATACTGCTGAGCCTAATTTCTTCTTTTTTAGAAAGTATCGATGTTTTACAAGACATATTAACTAAATGGAAGATCCCCGTTATAATGGGTGCGAGTTTTAAATACAGTCATGCGGGTTATACGCTTGGATTAAATACAATGAATTTACCGGTTTTAACTCTTGTTTTGTATGTGGCTATTTCTGTTGGATTATTTGTAATATCCTGCCTGCTTCTCGACCGGAAAGTTGAGGTGTAGAAGATGACAAAAGAATTTCAAGCATCAAAGCCCATCTATATCCAAATAGCCGATCATTTGTCATCCCAAATCGTAAGAGGAGAGATCAGACCAGGCGAGAAACTTCCGTCTGTACGAGAAATGGCGATCGTATCAGGTGTTAACCCTAACACAGTCCAAAGAACGTATAGTGAGATGGAAAGGATGGGAATTGTGGAAACGAAGCGTGGCCAAGGAACATTTGTCACACAAAATGAAGAGATTGTGGATTCATTAAAAACTCAGTTACAACGAGAAATTATTGATCGTTTTGTCCAAAGCATGAGAGGACTTGGGCTCTCGGAAGAAGATATAACGGAAGGATTAAAGCAATATTTAAGGGGGGAGCAGGATGGCCGTTAAACTAAGCAATGTTTCGAAAAAGTATGGAAAAGAATTTTCTTTAAAGAATGTTTCTCTTACATTCGAAACAGGCAAAATTTATGGGCTACTGGGACCTAATGGCAGTGGGAAGTCCACTACTCTAAAAATGATTGCTGGTCTTGTTTATCCAAATAGCGGCAAAGTGGAAGTTGGAAATGAAGAAGTATCAAGAAAAATTTCTAAAAATGTGGCTTATTTAACTGAACTTGATATGTTTTATCCAGGCTTTACAGTAGCGAATATGGTAGATTATTATGCAACCCAATTTACTGATTTTGATTCTGTAAAAGCCGAAGAATTATTGAAAGAAATGAAGCTGGAACGAGAAAAAAAGATAAAACAATTATCAAAGGGAACTAGGGGCCGGTTAAAACTTGTTTTGGCGCTCTCAAGAAATGCACCTGTACTTCTTTTAGATGAGCCATTTTCAGGTCTTGATCCAATGGTTCGCGATTCCATCGTGAAGAGCTTATTGTCCTACATTAATTTTGATTTACAAACAATGATTATTGCGACACATGAAATCGATGAAATCGAACCTCTACTTGATGAAGCGATTGTCATTTTCCACGGGAACATAATTGGTCAGAAAAATGTAGAGGAGTTAAGAGAAGAAGAAGGACTATCGGTATTAGATTGGTTTAAGGATACTGCAAAGAATATGGAGGCGAAGATGAATGGCTAGTCCGGTTGTACAATTGAACCATGTAACGAAAGTAATCAAAGGGAAGAAAATTATTGATGATTTGAGCTTCACTATTGAAGAGGGAGAAGTATTTGGCTTTCTTGGACCTAATGGAGCGGGAAAAACAACAACTATTCGTATGATGGTAGGATTGATGGGAATTACATCAGGCGAAATCTTAATTTGCGGCAAAAATGTAGAAAAAGAATTCGAAGCGGCTCTGATGAATATTGGAGGAATCGTAGAGAATCCAGAGATGTACAAATTTTTAACTGGTTATCAGAATCTTATGCAATATGCTCGTATGATAAAAGGTATATCAAAGCAAAAGATCGACGAAGTAGTCGAATTTGTCGGTTTAAAAGAACGCATTCACGATAAAGTTAAAACGTATTCACTTGGAATGAGACAACGATTAGGCCTGGCCCAAAGTTTGCTTCATGACCCAAAAGTAATGATTTTAGACGAACCTACAAATGGTCTTGACCCAGCGGGAATAAGAGAAATTCGAGATCATTTGAAAAAGCTGACGAAAGAAAAAGGAATGTCGGTAATTGTTTCGAGCCATCTATTATCTGAAATGGAAATGATGTGTGATCGTATAGCAATTATCCAAAATGGGAAGCTCGTAGACATACAAAAAGTTCACGATTATGTAAATGACACAAAACAAAAATACTTCTTCGAGGTCAATTTGGAGAATGTTGGTATACTAGATAACATTCCATATGAAAAAGTGGACAAAGGATATGAAATTGAGCTTGAAAAAGAAGAAGTACCAAAAATGATTCAAAAATTCACTGAAGCAGGCATTTCAATTTACGAAGTAAAACCAATAGCAAAAACGCTAGAAGATCGCTTTATGGAAGTTACGACAGGGGGGGAGAAGCATGCTTAATCTTATAAAAAATGAATGGATTAAAATATTTAAACGACCTGGAACTTACGTAATGATTGGGCTACTAGTCCTTGCGGTGTTAGGGACTGGCATTCTGACAAAGGTGTATGGAGATTCAGGCCAGAGTACAAATCCGCAATGGAAGCAGGAATTACAACAGGAAACAAAAGAGTATAAGAAGGAAATGAAAGGTCTTCCAAAATCAGCAAATACCTATAAGCAAAGCTTAGAAAGAGATATAGCTATTAATCAATATCGTTTAGATCATAATTTACCTCCTGAGCAAGCTGAAACAGGTTGGTCATTTATTTATGACAGTGCGTCATTCATTTCATTTGCTGGATTGTTTACGATTATTGTCGCAGCCGGAATTGTGGCAAGCGAGTTTGGATGGGGAACAATCAAGCTGTTGCTTATTCGTCCTATTAAACGAACGAAAATTCTGTTATCCAAATATTTAACTGTTATTATATTTGATGTATTTTTATTAGCTATCTTATTTATTAGCGCTGCCATTTTAGGATTTGCATTATTCGGTACAGGTGATGGGAATAATGCACATCTTGCATATGCCAATGGAACAGTTGTAGAGCAGAATATGCTTCTATATTTAATCAAAAGATATTTGTTGGCTTCAATCGATGTTATCATGATTACTACTATGGCATTTATGATTTCAGCTGTATTTAGAAATAGTTCATTAGCTACAGGTTTATCGATTTTCCTTTTATTTATGGGTAGTACTGTCACAGCGATTATTGCCGCTCAGTATAATTGGGCTAAATACATCTTATTTGCTAATACAGATCTATCTCAATACTTCGATGGAATCCCAATGGTTGATGGTATGACACTAGGATTCTCTATTACAATGTTATTAATTTACTTTATTGTCTTTATGCTTCTTGCATTTGGTGTATTTACAAAACGAGATGTAGCTGCGTAAGACTAAGAGAAATAATAGTTTAGAACAATTATTTAATGGTGTCTGACTCATTTTTTATAAAAATGGGCAGGCACCATTTTAGTTTTAAAAAATCCTTACAATTTTTTACTTAATTTCAATTAACCTTATCTAGTTTATTTATATAAGAGCAATTTTATAAACCTTGCTAGTCTATATAAAAATGAAAAAAATGACAGTAACAGAATATTTTAATTTCTTTTAAAAAACGATTGTCAAATTGCTATTTGTAAAATACAGTAATAATAATGAAGTACAGGACTAATTTCCAAAGAAAATTTATAAGAGAACGTAACTTGTAACATTGAACGAAGTACAAGAGAAAAGTGGAGGTGAAGAATTGAACTTGATCGCCTGGTTGATCGTTGCTTGTGAAATCGCATTTTGGGTGGTTATATTAGTCGGACTGACTTTAAGGTATGTATTTAAGCGAAAAAAGTTAAGCCTATTGTTTTTTACGTCTGTCCCTTTAATCGATTTAATATTGCTGGTTGTAGCAGGATTGGATATTTACTTTGGTGCTAAGCCTACAGCTGCACATGCTATCGCCGCTGTTTATATTGGCAGTTCTATCGCATTTGGTAAAAGCATGATTGCTTGGCTTGATGAGAAATTTCGGTATTATATTATGAAAGATGGCTCTAAACCTGTTAAAAGATATGGGATGGAATTTGCTCGTCATGGTATGAAATCATTTGGACAACATGTTTTTGCTTATATAATAGGTGCATTATTATTATTTGGTATGATTTTAATAACAAATAATCACGTACAAAATGCGCCTTTTTATGAAATCCTACAATTATGGACTTTGATAATAGGTATTGACTTTGTAATATCGATTTCATATTTTATTTGGCCAAAGAGATCTTTATAAATGAATTAACAATATTTCCTGGTGAACTAATAGATGAACAAGACAAAAGTTGATAAAAAGCCTGTAAATTCTTTTACTAAGATTTTATAGGCTTTTTTATTTTTGTTTATATGGAATTTATGATTATGATTTTGATTGTTTACCCTGGTCAATCGCGGTTTGTGCCAGCTTCGTAATAGTCATGTCATCCATTGGTGGATTATGAAGACCAGCCCGGACATCTCGATAATAGCGTTGTAAAGGATTTGAATTCTGAAGACTTTTTGCGCCTGCAATTCGCATAGCAATATCTACAATTTCAATTGCTGCGTTAGTAACAGTGTGTTTCGCCACAGCCAGTTCATTTGTTAAATATGGACGCCTTTCTAAATCATCGTATGCCTCGGCAGCCCCATATAAAGTAAAGCGTGCTTGATCCAGCTTTAATTCAATATTTCCTATATGCTGCTGTACGTTAGGAAGAGTAGCAATCGGCGCATTCAAGCTATTAGGTTGATGATGATTGGCAAAGTTTATTACATAGTCACGTGCAGCCTGGGCAATCCCAAGATATGTGGCAGGGATTTGCAAAATCCAGCCATTGATATGCGTGCCTCCAAAGGGACTTTGCGGATATTCAACAAGTGCTGAAGCTTCCACCTGGACATTTTCAAGCACTAAATCATGGCTGCCCGTACCTCGCATGGACATTACATCCCAAGTTTCTTCGATTGATAACCCGGGAACATCCTTATTGATGAGGAAAAAGCCGATTATTTGTTGTTCCTCAATCCAAGCGCTTACTAGGAAATAGTCTAAAATTGGTGAAGCAGTTGTGAAAATTTTACGGCCGTTTATAGTCCAACCATTCTTTGCACGTACAGCATGTGTAGCAGGACGGCCGCCCCGCGTTGGGCTACCGGTATGAGCTTCACTTACGGCCCGATTAATAAAGATATTTTTCTGTACTTCTTTTGAAAATGATTCTAATAGTGCTGGATCCCATAGCTTATGTTCATAAAGCTCGCCGATAATGCCTAGTGTCCAGCCAATTGCTAACGAAGTATTTGCGTCATAGCTTGCTAACGTTTCTTGAAGAAGAATCATGTCATACACAGAAAAACCTTCTCCGCCATATTCTTTAGGTAAAGTAATTTTGGGATAACCCGCTTTTCTGAGAGTTTCAAAGTTTCTTATTGGAAAAAGAGCATTTTTATCAATTTCTAAAGAATCTGCGGAAAGCTCGGCTCGTAATGTTTTAATTTTGTGCAGCCAATTACGCTGTAGATCAGTTCTTATAAATATCTCTTTCATATATACACCCCACAATTAAAATAAATAAGACTTAGAGGTTTACTAGGATTATAGTTAAAATAAAATCCACTCAATTTAAAACAGGGTGGACTACTATAGATGCTTAATATTCTAAATTTATATTATCAGATAATAAAGTCTATACGCAATTAAATTTGTATCTAAATTGTCTTGTTTTATTTAAGAGGGGTAAAGGGGGGAGTAAACTTAAGGATTTTATAAGATTCTTCATCATATACTAAACTTTAAATAACAAGGATGTGAGAAGAAATAATGAACATAGGGCATATCATTTCTAATTTAGATAAAAACTTAGATAATTTAACAGATATATATGGTGTACAAATTTACATTTTTTTATTTCTCGTTGTTTATTTAAAAACCGCGTTTATCGTCTTAACATTTTTGCCGGGGGACTCTATAGTATTTGCAAGCGCTGCACTAGCTGCAGTAGGGGAATTGAATCTATGGATTTTATTAGCTCTCTTTATATTTGTAACAATAAGTGGAGATAGTCAGAACTATTATATAGGTACTTTAATAAGAAAATGGCAGCAAAAAAAACCGAGGCTGAATTTCTTAAAGGAGAACCAAGTTCAATCAGCAGAAGCATTTATCCAACGTTATAGAAATATTTCTATAATCTTTTCTCGGTTTATTCCGTTTATGCGAACAACCATTCCTTGTGTAAGTGCGTATACAAATTATCCCTTTTATACTTTTTTAAAATTCAATAGTATAGGCGCAGTTCTATGGACGTTCTTTTGGGTTACTTTAGGCTATGTTTTGGGCAATCTTAAGTGGGTTGAAAACCATTTAGCGGTGTCTCTAGCTATTATTTCAATGATACCTATATTAGTTCCTGTAGTTTTTATAATAGTAAAAAAGGGAGGAACGTTTAGAAGAAAGGGAAACATGCAATGAAAATGAAAGAATACGTTTCTTTACGATGTTGACCACCTATATTTTACTGAAATCACATACAAAACTTGATAAGTACTTATTCATCCATAAAAATAGCCGAACTGTTCACGGTGCTGATAAAGTGCCTTGGGTCAGTTCGGTTTTTGTTTCTTTAAACTGAATTTCAATTAATTCTCCAGTTGAATTATTAATTTTAAGATCAACATACACTCCAAATTCTTTATTACTATCTTTTATCCAAAATCTAAACTTTTCTATAGAGTAATCTGTGATGGAAACTTTTCCAATGTGAAAATAATCAATAATTTTAGCTTGAGGATATTGTTCTTTTGTTTTTTGAATAGCAACTTGTCCCCATTTGTAATAAGTAGAGATCGTATGTTTATTATTCGTATTTTGATCTAAATCATTATGTGAAATATCACCAATAAACGTTGAAAAAAGAGCGAATTGGATTAATAAAATTGTTTTCATATCATTGCTCCCTTTGAAATTAGTCTTTGAAATTTCGGATGATTATTTATATAGTCTCATGAAGGATATAGACTCTTTCATAACGAACCTATATAAAAGAAGTAATTACAAATAATGCTAAATTTGGAGGGGTGAAAAGTCATTAAGAACTTCAATAAATACTCGTTTACGATTATAGTTCTCCTTATTATCGTAGTAATATCTGTCATTTATACTCATAAAAATGCTGAAAAATCATGGTTAATAACCCATAGTCATAAAATTAACTCGTTGACATCCAATGATTATTCAGACTTGAAATTTTTGTCGCCAATTTTAAAGGACAAAAAGTATGTATTTCTCGGTGAAAGTTCACATGGCATCTCTGAATATAGCCAGTCCAAAGTAAGATTAATAAAATACTTGCACGAAGAATTAGGATTTGATGTTGTGTTATTCGAAGGAAATATTGGTGAGGGAGCTGCTGTTTCTGCAGAAAGTTCAATCAATCCGTATATGAATTCAAATGAAATATTATCTGAATTTCTTTCTCCGTGGAATAATCAAGAAACAAAACCCTTAATTGATTATTTAATACAACAAAGAAACAAAAATGACCTGTCTTTTGGAGGTTATGATATGAGGGTTTCAGGTTATTTTATTCAATTTCTAAGTAATTGGATTAAAATCTACAATGATAATCTTGCGCAGCAATATAAAAAACTAGAATTTAACTGGCGTGAAACATACGATAATACAATGGAAGAGGGAAAGAGCCTCTCAAGGGAAACATTAAGTAATTATAAGAAGTCCTATCAAGAGATTATAGCATTTATACACGGTCATTCGGAAGAATTAAAGCATGAATATCCGGATGAGAAAAATCTTGAAAAAGTAATAGTGAAAACTTTAGAAAACCGCTATGTGATGTTGGAAAAATATTATAAGGCTAAAAAAACAGAGGAAACCACAATAGAGGAAACCGGTAGTATTATTAGAGATAAATTGATGGAAGAAAACTTGCTATGGTTATCAACTCAGGTTTACCCTGACAAAAAAATAATAGTGTGGGGACACAACAATCATGTTCGAGATCGTCAAGTAGAAATTGTTAGAAAAGATAAAGGCGAGAATACCTTTCATAAATGGAAAATACAATCAATGTATGAGAATCTTCCGAGCGATTATAAAAAGAAAAGCTATATAATCGGTTTTTATATGCATGATGGAACAATCAAAGAAAGAGAAGCTCCAATTTCTAATCAAGTTAATTTTGGAAAAAAGTATAGCGCTAATAGTCTTGAATTTATCCTTAATGAGATACCCTACGATTACTCATTCATCGATTTAAAATATCAGAAAAAAGAGAAACATAATGAGTGGATGTTCAAACCAATCACCGCATTAAGTCATGGATATTTTGAAGAGCGTATGATCATCAGAAATCATTACGACGGTATTTTTTTCATTAAACATGTGGGCCCTCCTCATTATTATAAATAGGGAATACCTTTTTTTAGTGAAGGATTTATATTAAAATATAAATAATTTAAGAAAATTTAATAATTATATATTGACAAAAAATTTTTAAAGTATAAAATTAAAAACAATTCAAAAACATTTGTATAAAATAAAGGCTATGAAAAGAAATAGTATCAATTCATTTTTACGAACAGAAAGTTACCGGTTGTTGAGAGGTGCATGTAAAACGATTGAGAATTCATCTTGGAGCTGTGTACCGAAAAGATTTTTCTTAGTAGGCTATACCGGTAAGCATCCGTAATCATGTGCAAGAGTATCGTCAGTAAATGACTGGCCGTACTTTCTAAGGTAAGCAATGTGAGTTGCTTACAAATTAAAGGTGGTAACACGAGTTGAATCGTCCTTTTGGTTAATCCAAAAGGGCGTTTTTTTTTATCCTTTTTGCACAAAATATTTTGAAAATTTCACAGGATGAGGAGTAAGGAAGTATGAAAGAAAATCATCAAGATTCACAGTTAAAACGTGGTTTAAGTAACCGTCACATGCAATTAATTGCTCTGGGTGGGTCGATTGGCGTCGGCTTATTTTATGGTTCAAGTTCAACGATTCAATTAGCAGGTCCTGCTGTATTGCTAGCGTATTTAATTGGCGGATTAGTCATCTTCACAATCATGCGTGCATTGGGCGAAATGGCTGTTGCTGAACCTGTCTCTGGCTCATTCAGCAAGTATGCCGATAAATATGTAGGGAAATTCGCGGGCTTCTTAACAGGATGGACATATTGGTTCATGTGGATTGTCGTTGGGATGGCAGAATTAACAGTGGTAGGCGTATATATTAACTACTGGTTCCCAGATATACCACAATGGGTGACTGCACTTGTCGTTCTTGTCGTCATGACACTTGTTAACTTAGCGAATGTAAAAATGTACGGTGAATTCGAATTCTGGTTCGCGATGATCAAAGTTGTGGCAATTGTTGCAATGATTATTGTAGGTTTATGTATTATTATTTTCGGTGTCGGTAATAATGGCGAGCCAATGGGCTTAAGTAATCTTTGGGAACATGGCGGTTTCATGCCAAATGGTCTTGAAGGATTGTTAATGTGTTTCGTCTTAGTAATGTTCTCATTTGGGGGCGTAGAACTAGTTGGTATCACAGCTGGAGAAGCGAAAAATCCCAGTAAATCAGTGCCAAAGGCAATTAACAATATCGTTTGGCGTATTTTAATTTTCTACATTGGCGCTTTAGGTGTTATGATGGCGATTTATCCTTGGGATGAAGTTGGTTCAAGTGGCAGCCCATTCGTTCAAATATTCGATGCAATCGGTATTCCCGCAGCAGCACATATTATTAACTTCGTTGTCATTACAGCAGCGGTATCAGCATTCAACAGTGGACTATATGGTTCAGGCCGCATGTTATACAACTTAGCATTACAAAATCAGGGATCAAAAGTGTTCAAGCGAGTAAGCAAAAATGGTACACCTGTCCGTGGTATTTTATTCTCGTCTGCGATGTTGTTAATAGCCGTTGTCTTAAACTATGTCGTACCAGAGCAAGTATTCACATACATCTCAGCGGTGGCAACAGTTGCCGTTGTGACGAGCTGGACAATTATTTTATGTACACAAATTAAATTCCGTAAAGCAAAATCAAAAGAAGAAGTTGCAGCGCTGAAATTCAAAATGCCTTGGCATCCAATTTCTTCATATATTGCCCTAGCATTCTTATTAATGGTCGTTGTCTTAATGGCGTTCATTCCTGGTATGCGGGTTGCATTGTTTGTTGCACCGATTTGGTTCTTGATTCTTTACATTGGATACAAATTAATAAAGATTAAACAATAGTTAGTTCATTCTATTGAATGGTTTGAAAATGAATTTCAAGTAAACGTCTTTACTACCTATGTTGAGACATTCTTAATGATAAATTTAAAATGATTAAACAAAATTTCATCTTTAAAAATGAAATAATAGAAGTTACCGTCAAATCTCTTATCAAAGCTGACGCAGACATGTTAATTTTTTCTGATAGGAAAAATATGATGACCAGCCCCATAATCTTTAAAAAGCCCTCTATAATTATCAAGCATGAAAGCCATTAAGCTGAGATTACTATAAATTATTTACTAAAAGAAAGAATCATATCTTTTTAATGAAGCTGCCTATTTAATCGGCAGCTTCATTTCGTTAATCGTACTAATACTAACGGATTTAGTTGACGCAGTTGGCTAGCGAAATGTCGCCCTCCACTAGTTACAAGGCGACATTAAATAGGTATTATAATATCTATCCTGATAACTAGGTAGAACGCAAACACAATCAGAACTAATAAATTTATAGATAGCTAAAGGAGGACCCATTATGAAGTCTCATAATCGTATTAAATTCCCAGCAGGATTCTGGGCAGGCGTACATCAATTAGGGATTGCTCCCCACGAAGTGGCTCGAAAAGCACAACTACCGCTCACCATTATTACTGACCTTACTGTCACCACCCAACAATATTTTGCGATTTGGCAGGCATATTCGGATCTCATTGATGACACTGCCGAAGGAATTATTATGCTTACGACCGTCTTTGAAACAGTGCATTACCCACCCGCCGTCTTAGCGACTTACCATGCTCGTGACTACCGTGACGCTTTA
The DNA here is from genome assembly GCF_007988965.1 of Rummeliibacillus stabekisii. Lineage (GTDB taxonomy): Bacteria > Bacillota > Bacilli > Bacillales_A > Planococcaceae > Rummeliibacillus > Rummeliibacillus stabekisii. The sequence goes on along the minus strand of NZ_BJVD01000001.1, from coordinate 167,917 downwards.
AAACGTATGGCACGGTATAAACAACTGTGTCCTCCTGAAAGCCTTCGTATCACTGAGGAAGGTGAGGTCTGTACAATTGAACTAGATTGGTTGTATACCGAGCAATCGGGACCATCTATGCTGGTTGGAATCACGCTGGCATTTCTTTTGGAGCTTGGACGTCGTGGCACAGGTAAACCATTGATGGCGAGATCTATCGAATTTTCACAATCAATGGGGGACAAAGAGGTACTTGAAGCTTACTTTGGCTGCCATATCCGGATTGGAGAAAATTGTAACAGGTTGACGCTACATCGAGGAGATCTGGACCTCCCTTTTGTCTCGTATAACAAAGAGTTGCTAGAGATTTTAACTCCCGTATTGGATAAATCGTTGGATAAGCAGCAACACAGTCGCTCAATCACTGAAATGGTCAAGTGGATCTTGAAACGTAGCCTACCAGGAGGGTGCCCTGACATTAAGACTGTCGCAAGCGAGCTGGGGATGAGCGGTCGCACCTTGCAACGACGTCTTACGGACGAAGGCACGAGCTTCAAACATCTTTTGACACAAGTCCGATATGGGTTGGCTCGGGAGTACTTGGCAAACCCCTCGTTCGATATTAAAGAAGTAGGATTTATGATTGGATACGAAGACCAAAACTCGTTCTACCGCGCTTTCCGCATTTGGGAAGGTGATACTCCCGCAAATTGGCGGACTGAACATTTAAATACAAACTCGATAAATTAACTTTTCCTTATATGTACAATTTTTTACATTATATTAGAAAAGATTAACCTAATTATTATCTATTTTTATTATTAACTAAAAGGTAAATGAAAAGGAGAAATGTGTTATGGATATGGGATTAAACAATAAAACAGCTTTAGTTACAGGATCAACGAAAGGTATAGGTAAAGCAATCGCCATTGAACTTGCCAAAGAAGGTGTCAATGTACTAATTAATGGACGAAATTATGAAGAGGTAGAACGAATTGTAAATGAAATTAAAACGGAGTTCCCTGCTACCTCTCCTCAAAATGCTACAGCCGATATTGTAGATATTCAACAAAGAGAAGCTTTATTTAAAAAGTCCCCCACTATTGATATTTTAGTTAACAGTATGGGTATCTATGAAATTATGCAATTTGAGGACATTGAGGATGAAGTATGGGAAAAATACTTCCGCACTAATGTTCTTGCTGCAAATGGGTTATCTAAATTTTATTTACCTAAAATGTTAAAAAATAATTATGGTCGCATTATCTTTATTGCGAGTGAGGAAGCAATAATGCCATCAGGACAAATGCCTCAGTATTGTATGACAAAATCAATGTTATTATCATTATCAAAAAGCTTATCTAAATTAACAATCGGAAAAGAAGTTACAGTCAATACAATTATACCAGGACCAACACTCTCTGAAAATGTTCATCAAATAATTGATGGTATATACCCTAATGAGGATTTGACTTTTTCAGAAAAAGAGAAAGATTTTATGTCTAAAAACCTACCACAATCTGAAATACAACGATTTATTAAGCCAATGGAAATTGGTAGACTAACTACATTTGTGTGTAGTCCTTATGCAACCGCATTTAAAGGTTCTCCAATCCGTATGGATGGTGGAATGGTCCCGACTATTTTTTAACTTTTTTCTATTTCAAATATTGTATATAGTTTAAGAAACGAATACATTAGGACGCTCTAATACTATTGGTGAAATTCTTTTTTTAGTTCGTTTTGTATGTTGCCGACTAATGATTAAGTGAAAGCAAAGCCAAAGTCTATGTATGTTACAACAACCACTTATACAGATACATGTGTAGGCTGTACAGGAATCACAAAGATTGGTATCAATCTAAGAATAAACCCATATAAAAAGGTCATTGCAGTTGACACTAAGGTGATTCCTCTTCATATAATTGTTTATGTTAAAATGTTATGGGTTAGCTATTGCAGGGGATATAGGTGGTGCTATAAAAGGTTGTTTATATGAGGACAAATAAGCAAACCGTCAATTGAGGACGACGGCACTATGTGAAAGTAACAATACAATCATACTATAAATAGTAATATATAAATCAAAACTAATAGATTAAGATAATTATTTACAAACGTTCCTCAGGAGCAGGGTAGTTGAATACATTAATTTTGGAAAGAGAAGGTAATTAATTTTGTCTATGTCTGTTGTTAGCATTACTTTTTGTATTTTATATTTAGTATCTTTTGTTATATTCATACTTAATATGAAGAAAAAATTAAACTTTAATAATCCCTTTAAGGTATTGAAGTTACTGATGTTATTAAACTATTTAACGATTATAGTTGTTATAATGTATTGGTCAGTGATATTTGCACAAACAATCATGTTCTTATTTTTTGGATCACTTATTATTATTGCTATTTCGGGATTAGGAAAAAGTAAAAAACAACAAAAGTCGATTAAAATTCATATACTGAGTTGCTTTATTTTTTTTATGATACTATTATTGGTTCTTTCAATTTTGGGAATTGAATAGTAATCGTTAAACAGGGGTTGCCTGATAATCCTTAAGTGTATTATTGCAAAAAAGCCAGCAAACAATAGAATTGCTAGCTGGTTCGTATATCGAATATGTAAATGGCTAAAAGAGAATCACCTTATTTTCCTCTTTTTGTCTTTCTGGCATAAACTCTTACTTTGGCAAAGTAAGTATAATTTTTGTGCCAGCTGCTACTTTTTGCTCTTTATTATCAAAAATATCACTCGTTTGAAGGGTGAATTCCCTGGGGTTGCTACCATTTTCTAAAACATAACCAATATTACCTTTTTTCGTTTCATGAGGCTTGATTTCTCCTGTTATATCGTCCAGGTATATATCATGTTCAAACGTCCACTTTTGTCCGGTATTAGCAGTCAGTGATCCAACAGGGGAGAAAAGTAAACTTTTATCGCTATTATTCGTAATTTCTACGAATGCTTTTACAACGCTAAATGTTTCATCTTGTGTTAAAACATGAAAATAATCCATCATACTATACGTTGGTTCAAGATGAATTTTTTTAACATCACGAATGGTTAGTGTAATGTCTCCAATTTTATAGCTTTTCTGAGATAAATTAATGTTCTCTAATTTTGCATAACCACGCTTGTCCGTTATATCATCCGCGGTTTTTAAAAGTGTACGATCGTCTGTTACTTGAGGATTAGGTTGATACGTTTTTAGGTAATCCTTATTACTTGCAGCTTCAACATGTGTATCAGTTGAAGAGTTTGATTGGAATGAGCAGCCCGCAGTTAATGTGGCAAAGCAGAGACATATAAAGGTCATAGATAACAATTTCTTCAAAGAAAACCCTCCAACTTATGAAAAGAGGCGCCATTTAGACGCCTGCTTTCTCACAGATTTAATAGAAAATATACCTGTTTTGGGATGAAAAGATATTAAAAGCTGAGTATTATTTATCTTTAATCTTTGTTTTATTCTTTTTATTTTTTTCAATTAGATTAAAGATAATTTTCGCTTGATCTGTATTATCGATTTGGCCTGCAAATTTTGTTGATTCTGGACCAAATGCATAAACATTTACATCTTCTCCAGTATGCCCGCCAGTAGTCCATCCTGTGTTTGAACGCTTATCGTAAATTTTCTCGATAGCATTATCGATATCTGTTACTTTACCTGTGTTGGCTTCTTTTACAGAATTGATTTCATCTTCTGTTAAAGACAAACCGCTATATTTCTTTAATGTACCTTCAACATCGGCTCCTCCAGCAATTTGTGCTGCCATAAAATCAGGAGTTTTCTTTGCAGCTTTAATGGCTTCAGGGAACCAATTATAGTCATCATTTGCTGCTAACGAAAATCCGCCAGTAGAGTGATCGGCAGTTGCCACAACTAATGTGTTTTTGTCTTTTTTAGCGTAATTGATAGCAGCTTGAAATGCTTTTTCAAAATCCTTCATTTCACTCATAGCGCCAACGATGTCGTTGTCATGGCCTGCCCAATCAATTTGGCTTCCTTCAATCATTAAGAAGAAGCCGTCTTTATCTTTGCTGAGCTGTTTTATTGCTGAATTGGTCATATCTGCGAGAGAAGGGGTTTCGGCATTTCTATCAATCATCTTGTCCATACCGCCATCAGCAAATAATCCGAGTAATTGTTTATTCTTATTCTTTTGTAATTCAGCTTTCGAGGTAACATAGTTATAGCCATCTTTTTTAAATTCTTTTGTCAAATCACGATCTTCTCGTACGAAATTAGATTTGCCTCCGCCGAGTAATACATCAATTTTATGTTTTCCTTTTACTAATTCATCAAAGTAATCATCAGCAATACCGTTCATATTCTTACGGCTTTCATCATGTGATCCGAAAGCAGCGGGAGTAGCATGTGTAATTTCAGAAGTAGCAACTAAACCAGTTGCCTTGCCCATTTCTTTTGCTGATTCGAGGACTGTTTTCACATCTTTCTTATTATTATCGACTGCTATTGCATTATTGTACGTTTTTACCCCTGCTGACATAGCCGTTGCTGCAGAAGCAGAGTCAGTTACATTTTGTAACGGATCTTCTGGGTAAGTCATTTGTTGACCAACTAAGTACCTGTCAAATGATGTTTGGTTTTTAAACTTTGAGTTTGAAGAATTTTTCAAATACCGGTACGCGGAAGTATATGAGTTCCCCATACCATCACCGATTAGGAAAATGACATTTTTAGGCGTTGTTTTCTTGGAAGAACTTTTAGCCTCTGCCTCTGAACCAGCAATAGTAAAGCTGCTAAGTGCTAGAGTAGATACGGCTGCAATCGAGATTAGCTTTTTTGATAAGAATGATTTCATCAATAACATTTCCTCCTTTATTTGGTCTAACTATACTTTAATCAACTATTATTAAGCAGATATTGATAGAAAGATAAGATATTGTAAAGAAGGGGTATTTTGGTTAAAAAATTGTTGCGAAGGTCTATTTTAATAGAGATCCAGGCTAAATAATTTTTAACGCTATAAAAAAGCAACTTAAGTATTGACTGAAAAATATAGAAGTTTATTTGAGTTAGAGGGTTTAATTAAGTATATGAATAATGAAGTTATTCAAATCGCGATTAATAAGATGTTCTTAGGCGATTCATAGGTGACATTTAATTAATTGCTGAACGATTTTTGTGAGGACAGGTTGTTGAAACTAGGGCTTCTGGAAATGTTAGAGGCTGGTGAGGCAAATCCTGGGCCTTGTACATGTGAAAACTGTGAGAAATAGGAAGAGAATGATATAATTAAGAAAATTTTAATTAAAAGGATTGGAAAATGGATATAATAACAATTTTTTTTGAAAAGTGGCTTATGCTGTTAAACTTTAATACTAATATAATACATAATACGGCTCTAACCTTACTCTACCTCCGTTTATTATATTTGCCTATCAAGATGATTTATATAGTAGCGAAGAAGAGAAACGAAGAAACTGAGCCTTCTTCAATAATTAAGATTTTTAAAAAATTAATTATTGTACTGTTCTTTAATTTTCTACTTGGTTCAGCCTTACTCAAGTTCCTGCAGCCAAATTATCTAGCCAATTGGATACCAACAGGTTGGCGGTCTGATTACATTCTGTTAACAGTGATTGCTGCCTTAGTTATCCTATCATTATTTATTTTTATACCTCGCCAAATTTATCAATTGAAGAAAAAAGAACAAACCTTAGGTAAAATGTTCTTGAAATTCAGCTCGTTTTTAATAACGGTGTTTTTCGTTTTTTCATCCCTGTTATGGGGGTTTAATGGACTTTTCGCACCCAAAAGAATTGAACTAGAATCACCTGTTGTACTCTTCGATTTAAAAGAAAAGCCAATATCCGTCGTTAAAATAAGTAAAACTACACCCAATGGAACAGAAAATGGAATAACCACCAACTTTAAAGGTTTCTTAATGAGTGCTATTGATCTTCGTACTGGTAAAAAGCTGTGGAGTAGGATCTCTACTTGGCAAGAATACTTAGTAGGAGAGACTAGCGAGGGACTGTTGGTGTTAAATAATAAAAAGAAAACCCTTTATTTTATAGATCCAAAAACAGGGAAAAGGCAAGCAGACGAAAAAGACTTTCTGAATAAATTCCCTGTATTAGAAGATAATTTAAGCTACATGTATACTGACTATTCTATTAAAGGTCCAAATAAAGTCTATCTTTACGGCTTAGATGGTCGTTATTTTAAGTTAAATTTAGCTACGAACGAAATAAAAGAAGATCCGAGTTATGCTGATAAAATACGTACTTTACCAGTAGGATGGGATGAGAGTGTAGCAGGTGTTGAAAAACGAAGCGAGAAAATAAAAAAACTTTACCCCGAGCTAATGGGCGTAAGGCTAGTTGAAAGTAAGCCTGTTGAAAAGCAGCTCATTGTTTATCAGAAAAAGCGCAACGATAATCGACAGACCTTAGCCTTGCTTGATCTTACAAAACGAGACTTGATCTGGGAGCAACTTTTAGATGCTCCACTTGAAAATGCCACCACTTCATTAGAAGTATTCGCTGACACAAAGTTTGTCTATGCTTGGACGGGGCGTTATCAATATAAAATCAACAAAGAAACAGGGAAAGTAGTGTATCAGTATGATTATAAGCTTGGAAAATAATTAATAAACGAAACTACTAAAGTCTCTTTCTTGTACTTTATTTACTATAAACTATCTATAAAAGCCGATGAAATTCTACTTAGCTGTAAAATTTCATCGGCTTTTAAATTGGAAAGAGTATTTTTCCTCTTTTATTTGTAAATTTCATATCCACTAGTAATCAAAAAAGAAAATAAACATAAACCTAAACAACCCAATGCAACACCCATAAAAATTAATGTTACTGTAAAATTTTTATTCATTGATCGGAAGAAATTAAATAAGGTAATGACTAAACAAATGATAAAGAAAGAAGTCCAATAAGGTAGCAAGGTACGAGTAGGACCTAAAATAAGAAAGTTAAGAAGAAATACAAAGCTTACAAGCAAAAAAACAGTCAGTATTTTTTTCATATAATTACTCCTTTGTAAAATATGGGTAATAACATTTTATCAAAATTTTCTAAAATATATAATGTTTATTAGATAAATAATCATTGAAAATAGATAAAAATAATAAATATATAAACCTCGTTAGTCTATGTAAATAATAAAAGAAACAGCAATAAGAAAAATAAAAATCTTTTAAAATATTATTTTATATTGACAATTCAAAAATGACCATGTATAGTAAAAATCAATCAAATAATCATTTTTCTTATCCAGAGAAGCGGAGGGACTGGCCCTGTGAAGCTTCGGCAACGGACATATGCACCGTGCCAATTCCAGCAAGCGATTAAGCTTGGAAGATAAGAACACGTATTTGTACATATGAAGCCATATGTCTTTGTGTCCTTCTTCTTCCATGGAGAAGGATTTTTTTATGGCAAAATTAATTTGAAAGGGGGAATTAAAAACACAGTTTAGCAGATGTACCACTTATACTTAATTAAATATTGCTCTTATCAAGAGAGGTGGAGGGACTGGCCCTTTGAAACCTCGGCAGCGGACATTTTTGCACCGTGCCAATTCCAGCAAGCGATTTAGCTTGGAAGATAAGAAGACGTTTCTGTACATATGAAGTCATATGTCTTACTGTCCTTCTTCTTCCATGGAGAAGGACTTTTTTGTTGAAAAAATCGGAAGGAGATTGAACGGATGATAGAATTCCAAAATGTTTCTAAAGTGTATAACAGCGGAGGAAAGGAGATACGAGCATTAAATTCGATTAATTTAAAAGTTAATAAAGGTGAAATATTTGGCGTAGTCGGCTTCAGTGGTGCAGGAAAAAGCTCCTTAATTCGTTGTGTAAATTCACTAGAAAAACCTACTTCCGGAAAAGTCATAGTAGACGGTCATGACTTAACAACCATTAGCAAAAAACGAATTCGCGAAGTAAAGAAAAGCATTGGTATGGTATTTCAACACTTTAATTTGCTCAATTCCAAAACAGTATATGCAAATGTAGCCATGCCGCTCATTTTAAGTAAAGTTCCTAAGGATCAAATCAAACAAAGGGTTTCAGAATTACTTGAATTCGTTGGTTTAGGTGACAAAGCTCAAGTCTATCCTGATCAACTATCCGGCGGCCAAAAACAACGCGTAGGCATAGCGCGCGCTTTAGCAACACAGCCTTCAATTCTACTTTGTGATGAAGCGACCTCTGCTCTAGATCCACAGACAACTGGTTCCATATTGGAACTCTTGAAGAAGATTAACAAAGAGTATGGGATTACGATTTTAATGATCACGCATGAAATGGCTGTCATTCGAGAAATATGCGACAGAGTGGCAGTGATGGAAGCGGGGAAAGTGATAGAAGAAGGAACAGTATTTGATATCTTTTCCGCGCCGAAAACTAACACTGCTCAAAACTTTGTTAGTACCGTAATGCATGATCAAATTCCACCATCAATACTCAATATGATGGAACGCAAGCAAGCACTAAATCATATTTTCCATATTACGTTTGTCGGCGAGTCTACAGGAAGTCCTTTTTTATCACAGTTATCTAAAATTCTCGATGTGGAAATCAATGTGCTATTCGGCAATATTACCGAACTGCAAGGTATTCCTTTTGGCAAACTGATTGTTGAAATCCAAGGAGCCGATACGGAAGTGAAACGAGCATTATCATATATGCAAGCTCAACAAATTCTTTACAAGGAAGTGATAGCACATGCTAGTTAATTCTGAACAAATCATTGAAGCGCTCATTCAAACTATTCAAATGGTTGGTTTTTCATTTATCTTTTCAATCATTATCGGCCTTCCGCTAGGCATCCTGTTATTTGTCACTCGTAAAGGACAGATCATTGAGAATCTTCCAGTATTCACGGTTTTAAATGCAGTGATCAATGTTTTCCGATCTGTGCCCTTTATTATTTTGCTCGTAGCCATCATCCCAGTTACCCGGCTCATTGTCGGAACATCTATTGGAACATCTGCAGCTATTGTTCCACTAGTCTTCTACGCAGGCCCTTACATTGCTCGATTAGTTGAAAGCTCGCTACTAGAGGTTGATAAAGGTGTTTTAGAGGCGGCAGATGCTATGGGGGCTACTCCATTTCAGACAATTTTCAGGTTTTTACTGCCTGAGGCTCTTAGTTCACTTATTGTGAATTTTACCATCGCGACAATTGGTCTGATTGGAGCATCGGCAATGGCAGGAACCGTAGGCGGCGGTGGTATTGGCGACTTAGCCATAACGTTCGGCTATCAACGTTTTGATACGACCACCATGCTAATTACCGTAGCCATACTAATTGTTTTGGTTCAGGGGCTACAGTCATTTGGCAACATTTTATCGAAAAAAATAAGAAGAGGTTAATCTAAGGAGGAAATTAAAATGAAAAAATGTTTACTATCCATTCTGGTGCTGTCACTAGTTATTTTTACGGCAGCCTGTTCAAGCGAATCCAGCGGTAAGGAGGCAGATGGAAAATCAAAAACATATAAAATCGGCATTACGGGGACAGATACGCAAATTTGGGATTATGTAGCGAAAAAAGCAGCTAAAGAAGGAATCAAAATTAAGCTTGTATCTTTTAATGATTACGTACTTCCAAATACAGCGTTAGCAGATGGTGAGTTGGATGCCAATTCATTCCAAACTGTTGCTTATTTTGACCAATTTATTAAAGAACATAATCTTAAACTTGTTCCAATTGCTACAACATGTTTAGCACCTATGGCTGTTTACTCAAACAAATTGAAGGACATTAAAGATATCAAAAAAGGTGCAAAGATTGCTTTGCCAAATGATGTTTCAAATCAAGGGAGAGCCCTTTTATTACTACAGCAGGCTGGCCTTATAAAATTAGTGGATGGTTATGATGGCTTAGGTTCTATTAAAGATAGTGTCATTGAAAACCCTAAAAATATTGAACTTATTCCTACTGCTCCTGCTCAAATACCGAGAGCATTAGAAGATGTGGATGCAGGCGTTATTAATAACGGTATTGCCCGAGATGCAAGTCTTAATCCAATCAAAGATTCAATTTTCCATGAGAGCGAGACAGCAATTGATTACCTGAACATTATCGCAGTGAATGACAAAGATAAAAACAACAAAACCTTAAAACGAATTGCAGAGCTATACCAAGAGGAAGATACAGCGAAATTTATCAATAAAGAATATGGCGGCACACTGATCCCAACATTTGTACCATTGAAGAAGATAGGTTGGTAGAAAGATTGTTGCTAAAAGTTTAATAAAATATGAGGAGGATCTAATATGACACAAGTACTTACACATTTAAGTGAGGCAATAACAACCAATGTTGATGTTAATCAAGGAAGGTATATTGAAACAAGCCACAAGATTCATAATAAACCAGAGATCGGAAATGAGGAATTTTTTGCTTCTGAAGAATTAACAAACCTTCTCCAAGAAGAAGGTTTTGCAGTAGAGAGGGATGTGGCTGGTCACAAAACAGCATTTGTTGCTCGCTATAAATCTACTAAACCAGGTCCATCAATTGCTTTTTTAGCTGAATATGATGCTCTTCCTGGAATCGGTCATGCATGTGGGCATAATATTATTGGAACCATGAGTGTTGCTGCTGCTATCAGTTTAAGCAAAGTGATGGATGAAGTTGGTGGAGAAGCGGTTGTCTTTGGTACACCTGCTGAAGAGGGAGGACCAAATGGAAGCGCGAAAGGTAGCTTTGTGAAACACGGATTAGTAGAGGGAATCGATGCGGCAATGATGATTCATCCCCAAGGTGTAACCAATCTAACATCGCCTTCGCTTGCAGTAGATCCGCTCGATTTCGAGTTTATCGGCGCAGCGGCGCATGCAGCAGCAACCCCTGAAAAAGGTATCAATGCACTGGATGCTGTTATTCAATTGTTTAATGGCATTAATGCCTTACGCCAACATGTGACAAGCGATGTTCGTATACACGGCATTATTACACATGGAGGAGATGCACCGAATATTGTGCCTGAATATGCAAAAGCTAGATTCTTTATTCGAGCAGCAACAAGAAAAGGTTTGAACGAAGTAACCAAACGAGTAAAAGCTATCGCTGAAGGAGCAGCACTCGCAACTGGGACAAAACTTAATATTATTGCCTTCCAAAATGAAGTAGATAATCTGTTGCTTAATGATACATTCAATGCAGTGTTTAAAGACATAATAGAAGAGTTAGGGGAGAAGGTTGCTGGCGGACGTGATGGAATCGGCTCTACAGATGCAGGTAATATCAGCCAGGTAGTCCCTACTATACATCCATATATTAAAATTGGTCCAGATGATCTTGTACCTCACACGATTGCATTTAGAGAAGCTGCAAAATCTGAAAAGGGTGATGAAGCGTTAATTAAAGGTGCTAAAGCACTTGCTCTTACTGCTTTGCGCTTAATAACTGAACCTGACTTGTTAGATGCGATCAAAACTGAATTTAACCAGAAAAAAGCAGACGAAGCAGAATAAAACTATAAAACCTCTCAGCAATTAGCTGAGGGGCTTTATTTTATCTTGATACAGAAAATAATTATTAAGGATGATAAACTATAGCTAATTCATTTGGAAAACCACTCTATTTGTTTGGAACCTTACATAGTAAATAATATAAGAAGAGAGACGATTATATGAATATAAATGGACGAAATAAGATAATTAAACATCATCAATATGCTATAGAATTTGTGCGATCATTGAATAATTTAAGAGAAGAGCAATGGAGGAGGAAAATAGAAGAAGGGAAATGGACTGTAGCTGAAATCATTGGACATTTAATTCCTTGGGATGAATTTGTCATAAATAACCGTTTACCTTACCTATTTTCAGTTCAGGAACTTCCAATAGGGCCTGATGTAAAAACATTAAATGCTACATCTGCTCGTAATGCTAGAGAACAAGAAAAAAAGGTAATTATAACCGACTTTATTTTAGTAAGAAGTGAACTTCTTCAAAAAATAGAGGGAATTCCAGATATTCGTTGGAAAGAAGAGATAACTATTGGACAAACAACGCTAAATTTATATGACTACTTTGAAGGTCTTGGAGAACATGATCAGCATCACTTCAATCAAATAAAAGAAATCTTACACAAAAAATAAGGGATGGGCATTCAGCCATCTCTTTTTATTTATCGTTATATTCTAAATTTATATACCTCGTTAGTCTATATTAATAAATCAAAAATCCACAACAAGAAACATTATGATATTTTACAATGAGTTTCTACGAAACTACATTTGAAATTACAACTTTTTAACTTCATTCTTGATGATTTCTCTATATTTAAGGTTTATGTAAGGTTTAGATTAAAACAGTGTAAGGTCGGTCCAATATAATCTGAAATGTAGTCATTAAAGGAGGACATTTCAATGAAAACCATCTTATCCGCAAAAAATGTTCAAAAAGTGTATGGGACAAAAGGAAATCAATATAAAGCATTGGAGGATATTGACTTTAAAATAAACGAAGGTGAATTTATTGGTATCATGGGTCCTTCAGGTGCAGGAAAATCTACATTACTTAATATATTTTCTACTATTGATACTCCCTCTTCAGGTGAAGTAATCATAGCTGGTCAAAATATTGTAACCATGAAGGAAGAGCAGTTATCAGATTTTCGCCGTAATAACCTTGGTTTTATTTTTCAAGATTATAATTTACTAGATACTTTAACAGTAAGGGAAAATATCTTATTGCCTCTAGCATTGTCCAAAGTATCTCCAAATGTAATAGAAACACGTGTAAAAGAAATAGCCGAAACATTTGGTATTCAAGGAATACTTGATAAATATCCATATCAAATCTCTGGCGGGCAAAAGCAGAGAACAGCCGCTTCAAGAGCGATGGTGACAAAACCAAGTCTTATTTTGGCGGATGAGCCAACAGGGGCCTTGGATTCCAAATCTGCTACTGATTTATTGGAAAGTTTAACAGTACTTAATGAGCAAAATCATTCAACCATAATGATGGTCACACATGATGCCTTCGCAGCAAGCTTTTGTAAACGTATTTTATTTATCAAAGATGGAGGAATCTATGCGGAAATTCAAAAAATGCAACTTTCCCGTGAAGAATTCTTTCAAAAAATACTAAATGTCCTTGCTTCTCTTGGAGGTGGACAATAAAATGACGCTATTTAGCATCGCCAGAAAGAATATACGAAAAAACTTTGCTAACTATTCTTTATATATAGGATCAATGATTTTTAGTATTATCATTTACTTTACCTTTGTTTCTTTAAAGTATGACCAATCAATACAAGAAACAACGGAAACATCCGATAAAATTAGCTCAGTTTTTAATGGTGCTTCCATTGTGCTAATTATATTTGTTGCTGTATTTATTTGGTATTCAAACTCGTTTTTTGTGAAGAAACGTAAGAAAGAAGTCGGTCTCTACTCTTTACTTGGAGTTCGCAAGAAGCAAATCGGCCGAATGCTATTTTACGAAAATTTTATAATGGGGCTCATCGCTTTAGTGATCGGCATTATCCTTGGTTTGTTCCTTTCAAAGGTTTTTGTCATCATTTTAATGAAAGTAATGGGTTTTAAAGCCATTGGAAGTCTAGCTATTTCTTCTCAAGCAATTGTAAATACAGTTATCGTATTTATTCTGATTACTGCCATTACTTCAATACACGGATATCGGTTAATTTACCGGTTTAAATTAATTGAGCTGTTTAAAGCAGAACAAGAAGGCGAAAAAGAACCAAAGTCTTCTATTACCACCGCATTAATTGCAGTTCTCTTAGTTGGCATTGGATATTGGCTTGCATTACAAGATATCTTAATGTCTGAAGTATGGAAAAAGATAGGGTTTTTGGTAACACCAATTCTTATCTTACTAACAGTTATTTTGGGCACGTATTTATTGTTTAGTACATTAACGGTTTATTTATTAAAGTTATTACGAAAAAACAAAAAACATTTTTGGAATGGAATTAACTTAATTAGTACATCGCAACTACTGTATAGAATAAAAGGAAATGCACGTACATTAACAATTATTGCTGTACTAAGTGCAACAACATTAACTGCAGTGGGAGCCGCCTACAGTTTATATTATAACAATCGTAGCAATGCAGAATTAATAAATCCTAATAGCATGATGTTTATCGCCAAAAATAAGAATGTATCTAAGCAGATCGATGAACAGATCTGGGGAGCGAAAGATCATAAAATTATCTATCATGAGACGGTCCCGACATTTATAGTGGATGTCAATATATCAAATCTTCATAACAACAATTTACCTGACGAAATGGAATACAGCATAATCAACAACAAAACCTTTAACCAGTTAGCTAAATTACAAAAAAGAAATGAATCTTTATCATTAAAGGGAAATGAAGCAGCTGCATTAGAAGCCGGCTATTCAGAGAGTTTCTCGCCTAAGTATATAGGGGCATCAATTCCTTTAAAAGTGAATAATAAAAATGAGAATATTACCTTTAAAAAATTGAAGAAATATAATGTATTAAATACACCTACAGCAGGTATGACAATTGTAATTAGTGATGAACTATTCGCAAAATTTGCAGGTAAAACAAAAGTCGTCAACATGGAAGTTTACAAACTAAGTAATGACGAGAATGCCAAAGTTTTAACAAAAAAAATAGAAAACTTGTTACCAGAGGAAGCAGATTTCTCAAGTTTCTATTCAAATTATGCCCAAGGTTTGGAATCAACAGGTTTAATCATTTTCATTGCAGGATTTTTAGGATTAGTATTCCTTGCAGCAACAGGAAGCATTATCTACTTTAAACAACTGACTGAGGCAACCTTAGATAAAGACCGTTATGTGATTTTACACAAAATTGGTGTAAACAAAAAAGAAGTGAAAAGGTCGATTTCAAAACAAATCCTATTCATTTTTGCATTGCCATTAATAGCAGGTATTTCACACTCAATCGTGGCACTAACCATGCTATCTAAGTTAATGGAAACAAATTTGATGATGCCTGTCAGCATCTGTATAGGCGTATACGTATGTATTTACATTGTCTATTATTTCTTAACAGTAAGGAACTATTACAAGATAATCATTAAATAGAAAAGAGGAAAAAAACATGAAAAAATTAATTGGATTTATTGTAGCTATTGTCATAATAGTCGGCGGATTAGTTATTCTTCAGAATGTTAACTTCAATAGGTTAGGTGCAGAACAATACTACACTCAAATTACTGGAGAAGGAACGATGTTAAAAGATAAAGATGATAATGGAAAAACATATGTTTCTTATGAGTATAAACTCCCCGCTTTCGATAAGGATGGTAAAGCTAAAACATTAACATTTACCGCACAAAAACAGCTTCGGAAAAATGCTTATTTATCTTTATTTGTAAAAAATGATAAAGGTGTTACTTCATATCAGGAAGTGAAAAAAGGGGATATTCCCAAAAAAGCTAGTGAGAAGTTGGTAAAATAATTATGAAGAAGGAATCCTTATGTAAAAGGATTCCTTTTTACTATAATATAATAAGCAGAGGACAAATCTGGAGGTCATACATCGTGTCAATAAACAATAAAATTCTAATCATCGATGATGAGGAAGATATTTTACGCCTTATCAAAACCGTACTAAAAAAAGAAGGAATCGAAAACGTTATAACGGCAACTACTTCTCAAGAAGGGTTGGAACAATTTCAAAACAATAACCCAGATCTTGTTATATTGGACATTATGCTACCGGATGGAGAAGGCTATGATGTCTGTAAACAAATAAGAAATATCTCCAAGGTACCTATTCTATTCTTATCAGCTAAAACGGAAGAAATAGATAAGATATTGGGTTTTGCCATTGGTGGGGATGATTACATTACAAAACCATTTAGCCCTAAAGAGCTTGCTTATCGTGTTAAAGCTCATTTACGCCGCACAGAATACATGAAGTCTGAAGCAGTGGTAGAGAGAAAATTAAAGGCAGGTCCATTTGAATTAAACGAAGAAAAAGCGGAGTTAAAAAAGAATGGACGAGTGATTGAATTGAAACCAAAAGAACTTGGGCTGATGAAAGTTTTCCTACAAAATAAAAACAAGGTAATTAGCAAAGAACAGCTTTATGATTTAGTATGGGGTGAAGATTTTTTCGGGATGGATAATACAGTCATGGTTCATATACGAAGGCTTCGTGAAAAAATCGAAGAAAAGCCTTCTCATCCTCAATTTCTGATGACAGTTAAAGGCTTAGGGTATAAGCTGGTTATAGAGGAAGCATAGTTATGAAGTGGAAGCTAACAGGAAGATATTTATTTTCTATTGTATTGGTAGTTATTTCAGTTATTTTCATTAATCTCTTCCTTGGGATAGGTTTGCTTACAGCACAGAATTCTTTTGGTGTCCCAATTTTTCAAAATCATGAAATATCACCCGAACAATTCACAAGAAACTTTAATAAAGAGATCATCACAGAGAAGCATGCAGTGACAATTTCTGAAGAAGGAGAAAAAAAGTTAACGAAAAAGAATGCTTGGATTCAAATCTTGAATGAAAACGGCACAGAGGTATACGGGTTTAGAACTCCTCTAAATAGTAAGAAAAAGTATATACCTGCAGATATTATTCAAATGTATAAGTATAAAGAAATAAATGCAAAAACAGTCGTTTATGTAGGGGAAAAGAATATAGATGGACATCAGTTTAGCTATTTGTTAGGTATTGAAAATCAAAATTTAGATCGCCAATTTATCTCCTACAACAATCAAGATATCATTAGATTATTTAATATTGGGGTAATTATTTTTCTTGTTGATATCTTAATTGCGTTAATGATCGGTTATGTCTTTAGCAAAAGGTTAACACAGCCATTGTATACTCTAATTGACGGTATAAAAAAACTCGCTAATCATGAATTTAATCACCATGCTAAGCCAAGAGGGTTATATAAAAATGTCTTTTATAATTTAAATCATTTAGCTGACCAATTAAAGTTAAGTGAGAAAGAAAGGAAAAGACTCGATTTAATGAGAGAGGAATGGATTTCCAACATTTCTCATGATATTAAAACTCCGCTCTCCTCTATTCAAGGCTATGCAGAAATGATGAAAGATAAAGATTATACTTTTTCTACTGATGAAATAAGGGAATATGCAGGAATAATTGAGGAAAAGTCACGATACATTAAAGACGTCATGGAAGATTTAAATTTATCAACTAGAATAAAGAACAAAGAACTTTCTTTAAACAAAAAAGAAATAAATATTGTCGCCCTTCTGCGTACAATTGTGATTGATGTATTGAATGATCCTAAATATGGAAATCGTGAAATACAGTTTCATGTGAAGCAAGAGATCATAATGGAAGAAGTGGATGAAATACTTTTCCGCAGGGCTATTAATAATCTAATTTATAATGCTATTGTTCATAACAATGATCATGTAAAAATAGAAATAAGTATTGAAAAGAAAGACCATACACATATTTTGATTAAAGATAATGGTAAGGGCATTAAGAAGAAAGAGATAGAAAGGATTTTTGATCGCTACTATCGGGGTACAAATACTGGAGCTGCACATAAGGGGTCTGGACTAGGTATGGCGATTGCCCATGATATAATCAAAGCCCATGACGGTCAAATCACCATTCAAAGTGAGATTGATTGCGGAACGTCGATTGAAATTCAAATATAATCTTCTTATTGTGTATCAAAAAGGCAAAAGCTCTTAGAACTTTTGCCTTTTTATTATTAATTATTGTTGTTATATTCAACTATTAAAGATTTAGATGAGGATGAAAATATTTTAAAAGAAGTGGTATGATAAATAAAGTTTAAAGGACTTGATAAGGAGCTTACATATGGCATTTACTATTTTATTAATCGAAGATGATACGTCAATATTTCAACTAATAAAACAGCAATTTACAAAGTGGGATTTAAACGTGAAACAGCCTGAAAATTTCAAGGATGTCATGCATTCATATCATGAAATAAATCCCCAGCTTGTTTTAATTGATATTCAGCTTCCTGCATACGATGGATTTCATTGGTGCAGAGAAATTCGTGCTATTTCTAATGTACCAATTCTCTTCTTGTCATCTCGCGATCAGCCCATGGATATGGTGATGGCAATGGGAATGGGAGCGGATGATTATATTCAAAAGCCATTCCATATGGACGTTCTACTAGCAAAGGTACAAGCTATTTTACGAAGGACCTACGCTTATGCAGAAGAAGGAGAAAAAGATGAGTATGTATTATGGAATGGAGCATCAATCGATTACGCTTCTAGCACTGTTACATACCAAAACCAAACCGCTGATTTAACTAAGAATGAGCAATCCATTTTGCGAATTCTATTAAAGTATAAAAACCAAATTGTCTCTAGAGATGATTTAATGCGTGAGCTTTGGGATGACGAACGATTTGTCAATGACAACACACTGACAGTTAATATTAACCGATTAAGAGGCAAACTAGAACAATTGAACTTGGCTGATGTGATTGTTACAAAAAAAGGACTTGGTTATATGGCGATTACAAGGGACGTGTCCTAATTGTTTTTATTTTATCTAAAAGACCGGCTTCCTTGGATTCTATTTTTCATAGGCTGCTTAGTATGGATTAATTTTTTAATCTACCTAGATACAGGCTTTAAGCTGATTTCCATCATGTATATGAATTTAACGACAATCTTCTTTTTCCTAGTGTTTTTGTTGTGGCGTTACTTTAGAGAATCTATTGCCATTAAGGAAATGGATGAAGATCTTAGCGAGTATCAGTGTATGAATGATGTATTTCTCGCTAGAATCAAGGTAATGGAACGGGAGTTTGAGCATTATCAAAATGAACTGAATATCAGAAGAATGCAAGAGCGCGATGAGCATTTAGCATGGATTCATGAGGTGAAAACGCCTCTCACAGCTATGAAACTCATGATTGAAGATTTGCCAAGAGAATATCAAAAACCACTTCAAGTTGAATGGCTCAGAATTCATTTACTTCTAGATCAAACGCTTCATACTTTGCGACTGGCTGAAATCGAGCAGGATACTATGATGCAGCAGATAAACCTTTCATCTGTTATCATGCTTGAAGTAAAGGAGCTACAATCCTGGTGCCTTGCGAAAAATTTGGCTATTGAAGTAGAGGGTAATGAAGAAAAGGTTTTAACAGATCAAAAATGGTTATCCTTTTTGCTAAGACAAATACTAACCAATGCGGTGAAATATAGCCATAATGGAGATGTTATTACAATCCGTATGTCTACTGATGATAAAGGACATAAAATACTGTCCATTGAAGATACTGGAGAAGGGATTGCTCCTTCTGATTTACCTAGAATTTTTGATAAATCCTTTACAGGAACGACAGGACGAAAGCAGAGCGCATCAACAGGAATGGGCCTTTACCTCGCAAGGAATGCGGCTGTTAAATTAGGGATTAATCTTACTGTACAATCTTCAATAAATGAAGGGAGTACGTTCACACTTACTTTCCCTACATCCAATCCTTACTTGGAAACCATAGCAAAGTGACATTTTTGTCACTTTGCTTTTTTAAATGTCACGTCAATCGAACGATTATTTATCAAGAGTTTTATAAAATATAAATAGTTAATCAGGAGGAGATAATATGGAAATATTAAAAGGACGTAAAATCAAAAAGATATATGGAAAAAAACAGTCTGCACAAGAAGTATTAAAGGGGATTGACTTAGATGTAGAAGCAGGGGAATATGTTGGGATCATGGGGCCATCAGGTTCTGGGAAAACAACGCTTTTAAATGTACTCTGTTCAATTGATAATCCTACACAGGGGACAATAGAGATTAATGGGCAAATGTTACAAAAAATGAAATCAAAACAACTTGCTTCATTTCGCCGTACTGAGATGGGTTTTATCTTTCAAGATTACAACCTTCTAGATACGCTAACAGTTAAGGAAAATATCTTACTTCCACTCGCGGTTGGTAAAACAAATGAAAAAGAAGCAGAAAACCGGTGCCAAGAATTAGCTAAGCAATTGGGGATTGTAGATTTATTAAAGAAATACCCAAATGAATTATCAGGCGGCCAAAAACAACGTACAGCAGCAGCTCGTGCGCTAATTATTAAACCGAGTATTGTATTCGCAGATGAGCCCACAGGCGCACTTGATTCAAAAGCTGCTTCGTCTCTATTAGAGAACTTAGCATCTTTAAATAAAACAAATGGTGCAACTATTATGATGGTCACTCATGATCCCGTCGCTGCAAGTTACTGCAGTCGCGTTCTTTTCTTAAAAGATGGACAGATTTATACACAATTATATAAAGGCGACAAAAAACGCACGCAATTTTTCCAAGACATCATGCATACGCAAGGTGTTCTAGGCGGTGATGGCTATGAAGATTAGTACATTAATTCTTCGCAGCATGCGAAAGAACATTAAACACTACTATCTCTATTTTTTCGCATTGATTTTCAGTGCAGCCCTTTATTTTTCATTTGTGACATTGCAGCATAATGATGCGATTGATCAATTAACTCAGTCAAGCATAAAGGCAGGAGCCGGCTTTAAAGTAGGCGCTGTTATGCTTGTGATTATTGTCTTTTTCTTCGTCTTCTATGCGAATCAGTTATTTTTAAAAAGACGAAGTAAGGAAATTGGATTATACCAAATTGTTGGAATGCCAAAGTCAACAATCTCTTATATTCTTGCACTTGAAAACTTATTGCTTTGGGTGGCTGCCTTAGTAGCAGGCATTCTAATCGGGTTCCTATTTTCACGTTTCTTTGCGCTAATTTTCTTGAAGATTATACATGTTGATGGATTAGTTATGCTAGATTTTTCATTCATAGCACTAGTCCAAACACTGATTGTTTTTGCTGGATTATTTATTATTGTATTGATTCAAACAACATGGGTTGTAAATCGTTCAACGTTGTTACAGTTATTCCATACAACAAGTAACAGTGAGCAAAAAATGAAAAAGATGAATCCAATTCAACTCATTTTAGGGGCAGTAGGCCTAGCAGCTATTGTGTATGGGTACTATTTATCAACTACAATTTTTAATATAAATGAGAGTGCAAACGAAAACACATTATTTATCAAAATGGGAGTCGTATTGGCTAGTGTCATTATTGGTACTTATTTCGTCTTCCGTTTTTCTATTGCTTTAATTATGAATGCCATTCGCAGCTCTAAAAATGGACATCTCTCATTAAAAGATGTCCTGGCCGTATCGCCCATTATGCATAGAATGAAAAGTAATGCATTGTCATTATCAATTATTACGGTTTTGACGGCACTCGCGCTTACAGTTCTTTCTCTATCGTCCATTACCTACTATTCAATAGGGGCACAAATAGAGCAATATACTCCCTATGATATGAGTGTTGCTAATGATGAAGATAGTGCTTTTGAAAAATCACTACAAGCAAAAGAAATAAATTATAAAACAGATCATTATGAATTATTAAATGTCCCTATCGATTTCACACCAGTGATGAAAAATGAAGAAGCAAAACAAGCGAGCAAAGGTAATCAGTACTCTGATACAATTGTTCTAAAAGAAAGTGATGTAAAGAAAAAATTACCTTCTATTAGCTTAAATAAAAACGAAGCTTATATACTGGGTTACAACTCCATATTCCAAAAAATAATGCCATTAGAAATCGGTAACCAAATGAAATTAAGAGTAAATAATTCGATTAAACATTTGAAGTTAATAGGGGTTGAAGCAAAGAATAGTGTTCCTTCAGAAATAACATATGGCGGAAAAAAAACAATTGTACTGTCAGATCAGTTGTTTAATCAAATTAAGACTAACAAACAAATTCTTAAACAAACAGGCTGGCGTACCTATACTGGCTACACGATTACTAATAGTGAACAGATGGATAAAGCCATTTCAATTTATAAAAAGTCAACAAAAGGTGGTATTTTCACATCACATAGTAAAGGGGATTTTGCTCCGGAAGAACAATTTTCCATCAAGAGCGAAACATACAAGCATTCTCTAGAAAACATTGGATTACTCATTTTTGTGACTGGCTTTTTAGGACTAGCTTTCTTACTTGCAACTGGCAGCATCCTCTACTTTAAACAGATGACAGAAGCTGAAGAAGAGCGGGAATCCTTTAAAACTCTTCGTAAAATTGGTTTTACGACAGACGAAATCATGAAAGGAATACGCCGCAAGCAACTCTTTAGTTTTGGCATCCCACTAGTTGTTGGTGTTTGCCATAGCTACTTTGCAGTAAAATCAGGCTGGATGTTATTTGGAACAGAATTAGTAATCCCACTAGTTGTAACGATTGGCATCTATATTGTTCTTTACTCTATCTTCGCTATCCTTTCAACAAAATACTATCGTAAAATTGTCAACGACAGTTTACCTCAATAAAAAAACAAAAGGCAAAAGCTCTTAGAGCTTTTGCCTTTTTATGATTAATTATTGAAGTTATATTCGTCAGGATTCGGACCAAAATGGAATCCTTCGTTTAAGGAAGAAATTTTGTCGATTTCATCTTGTGTTAATTCAAAATCAAATAACTCAAGATTTTCACGGATTCTAGATGGTGTCATTGATTTGGGAATCGTAATAACATCATTTTCTAAGTCCCATTTTAATACAATTTGAGCTGTTGATTTATTATATTTTTTTGCGATATCAACAAGAACTTCATGGTTTAAAATTTCGCCATTCATAAGAGGAGACCAAGCTTCAACTTGAATGCCGTGTTTTTTGCAGTATTCTCGTACTTCCACTTGTGTTAATTTAGGTTGGAATTCGATTTGATTTACTGTAGGAACTACTGATGTTTTTGAAAGCAAAGTTTCTAGGTGATGAACATGGAAATTGCTGACACCAATGTTTTTGACTCTTTTATTATTATAAAGTTCTTCAAGCGCCTTATAAATTTCTACATAATTTTCATCTAGTCCTGGCCAGTGAATAATATAAAGATCTAAATAATCCAATCCTAATTTACGAAGGCTTTCTTCATAAGCTGCGATTGTTTCATCATATGTAAGCCCGTCATTCCAAACTTTTGATGTTACAAATAACTCCTCACGAGTAACAAGTCCTTCATCGATTGCTTTTTTAATACCTAGACCAACACTCTCTTCATTTTGATAGATGTGTGCTGTATCAATGTGGCGGTAACCTTCTTTGATAGCTACTACAACCATGTCTGAAAGCTCATTGCTATCTTTTACACGAAATGTACCGTAGCCTACTGCAGGCATTTCATTGCCATTATTTAATGTAACTGTTTGTTTTACCATATTATTCACTCCTTCTTTTACCATTAACTATTTTATCTTAATTGTAATCATTTTACCAAATTTTCATCTTATCAGGTTTAGAAACATACATAATAATTGTATAATTGTCCAATCTAACCATAACTTTTATAAAAAGAAGCGGGGAGATTTAGCATGAAACACCATACAACTTTTCAAGGAAGAAGCCTTTTGTTGTTGCAACTCGTCAATTTAAGTGGGTTTGGACTATTTGTAGTTTCTGCTTCTTATGTATGGTTTATGTTCTCAAGCATTCCATTGAAAGTACCTATTGATTTTGGGGTAAGAGGAGAGTCTATAGAACTCGGCTCACGCGTTTTCTTGCTTTTCCTTCCATTGTTAATTGGCATTCTGGCTGTGGGACTATATTGGTTAGAAAAATCACCAACCTATCATAAGAACCCGCACATCCAGCTTACTAGCGATCAGCAAAGAGAAACGAAACAAATGGTGTGCCTTTTAGTTTTTATCAGAACCATGCTATTTCTCTTTCAATCGGTTTATATCTGGCAGTCTATACAAATGGCAATAGGAAATGACTCAAATTTAGAAGGAATGCTGTGGATTTTTGTCATTCTCATGATTGCTATTCCGACCATTATGTCTTTATCAAGTATTAGGAGAGTTTGAGACATCTTTCCTTTTATAGCATTGCGTAAGGAAGGGAGTATAGATAATAATAGAATTAACCACAACCATATTCTTAATAGAAATTAGGCGATTTTAGTGAAAAAATATGCTGCATTAATAGAGGACTTTAAATATTTTATTTTTACTCTTGTAGTAATGATTCTTTTGGTGATGCTCTTTCGGACTTTTTTTACGCCCGAGGTCGTCGTAGGAGATAGTATGGAAAACAGTTTACATGAAGGGGATTACCTGCTTTCCAGCAAAGTTTCCTACGAATTTCATGCACCAAAATATAATGATATTGTCAGTTTTGATGCTGACATTATAGCGGGCCATGACTTATATATAAAACGTGTCATTGGTTTGCCGGGAGACCATATTCAAATTAGAGGAAAAACACTCTATCGCAATGGAAAAATGGTTAAAGAGCCATACATAAAAGAAACAATGGATAGTCCGTCAATTGATATCGTGATTCCAAAATATAAAGTCTTTGTTATGGGCGATAATCGCAATCATTCTATGGATTCTAGAGACTTTGGGCCGATCGATTACAGGAAAGAGATCAGAGGAAAAGTATTGCTTCGTTTTAAACCATTTAATCAGTCTTGGCACTAAAGAAGTTTTATAAAAGTTTTCGAATAATGGAAGGGGTTTGCTGTTACTTTATCGAACTTTATAGTGTGAACTAAAATGTGGGGGTCGCTATATTGTTATTATACTTTTGATTAATCATCTGCTTCTATGATGTTGAAAAATACAATTCAGGAGTTGAATGATGATGATTTATACAAATTCTCTAGATAACATTTCTTCAGATATGCTACAAGGCTTTTTCGTGGATTGGCCAAACCCGCCAAGTCCGATAACACATCTACAATTACTAAAAAACAGCAATAAAGTTGTACTTGCACTTGATAAAGAGAAAAATAAGGTAGTAGGTTTTATAACGGCGATTAGCGATGGTGTGTTGTCCGCGTATATTCCACTTCTAGAAGTGTTGCCTGAGTATAAAAGTAAAGGTATCGGCAAAGATTTGGTAAAGCGTATGTTGCATGAATTAGAAGATATCTATATGGTGGATTTATGTTGTGATGATGATTTAGTAGCTTATTATGAACAGCTCGACATGAAACAAACCAATGGTATGATAGTAAGAAATTACGCGATGCAAGCTGGAAATGTAAACTAAGCTATTAATTTAGTTTCAGGGGGGAATTAGCGATGAGCTATAAAACACTCATCGTACTTCTTGTTGCAGTATCTATTTTCGTGACAGCATGCGGAAGCAAAGTTAAGGAAACACAGACTGTGAGTGCACCGCCTACAGCAGCGGAAGTATTAAAAGAAGATAATAATGCCGATCTGTTAATGGTCCATGATACTCTTTATCAAACAAATATTGATTGGGTTAATCAATTGGAAGTAACCAAAGATAAAGAAATTGGCAAAGTGGAAAGTAAATATGGCTCTGGCCAAACCTTTAAGAATAAGATGGCTAACAATATTCCAGTAGGAACTAAGATATACTCAACGAAAGAAAGAAATGATGTTTTAATCGTTGAAATTAACGGAATAGAAAAGAAGTACTATGCTTTAACAGAAGGATAATATAAAACACCAGTGGATTCCCGAAATATTTGGGGGAGTCGCTGGTGTTTTTAAATTATATTTAACGTTCAAGATACCTATATAAGGTTGATTTGCTGATACCTGTTTCATTTTTTATTTCTGTAAGACTATGTTGCTTACTTTGATACATTTGGATGGCGCGCTTCACATTTTCATCCGGTTTTTTAGGGCGTCCAGCTGATACTCCTTTTTGTTTCGCTCTATCTAAACCCTTTCTTGTTCTTTCACTAATGACGTCACTTTGAAAATCAAGTAAGTGTTTTACAATCTCCTCAAATGAATAGCCGCCCTCGCTACTTGTATCGATACCCTCGTGAATCGAATAGAAGAAAGCACCTTTAGCATGGGCAATCTCTAATAGTTCAACTAAATGGCGCGTCGAATCTGCTAAGATAAACAATCTGTTTACAAGTATTTTATCTCCAGATTGAATGTTTTCCATCATCTTTTGCAAATGTATCCTTTTCTTTGCAGACGAATGTTCTTCTTGAATCAACTGTTCACATTGAAAGCTTTGAAGTGTTTGGATTTGTTTTTCACAGTTTTGATCCTCAATATAAGGCCTCATATATCCTATTAACATATTGGCTCTCCTATATAAAAGTCGTTTTTTCTATTATAACATACTATAAGTTATCAAAAAATAGTTCCAAAATGGTTCTATTTTGGGAAGCAAGGTGTTATACTTCATTTTGTTGTCTGAAAAAGTTAAAAAGCTTCAAGCTATTATAACTCTTACACAGATATTATCGAAATGAGGTGAATATATGTTAGAAAACATCCAGAAACAATGGTTTTCTAATGTAAGAGCGGATATTCTTGCAGGTATTGTGGTGGCTTTAGCTTTAATTCCTGAGGCACTTGCTTTTTCAATCATTGCTGGCGTTGACCCAATGGTGGGGCTGTATGCTTCTTTCAGTATTGCAGTTATTATTTCTTTTGTCGGTGGAAGGCCCGCAATGATTTCTGCTGCTACTGGTTCTATGGCATTGTTGATGGGCCCATTAGTAAAAGAGCACGGGCTTAACTATTTGTTGGCAGCCACCATTTTAACAGGGGTTATCCAAGTACTATTTGGCATATTTAAAATAGCAAAGCTGATGAAATTCATTCCTCGTGCTGTCATGATTGGTTTTGTTAACTCGCTTTCCATCTTAATTTTCATGGCTCAAGTACCGAACTTTATTCATGTCCCTAATATGACATATGTCTTTATAGGTATCACATTGTTAATTGTCTATATAGTACCTAGATTTTTCAAGGCAATTCCTGCACCCTTAATTGCTATAGTTATCTTAACAGCGATAGCGATGAATACACATATGGATCTACGTACAGTTGGTGATCTAGGTGAAATTACTAAATCATTACCTAATTTCTTTATTCCTGATGTTCCTTTTTCGTTTGAAACATTGAAAATTATTTTCCCTTATTCATTCGCCTTAGCGATCGTTGGTTTATTAGAGTCTTTACTAACAGCATCCATTATAGATGATATGACTAAGACCGAAAGCAATAAGAATAAAGAAGCGAGAGGTCAAGGTATTGCCAACATTGTGAATGGCTTCTTTGGCGGTATGGCAGGATGTGCAATGATTGGCCAATCGGTCATAAATGTAAGCTCCGGTGGGAGAAGTAGATTGTCAACATTTGTAGCAGGCATTTTCCTTATGTTCTTGATTGTTGTTCTTGGCGATTTGGTTGTTCAAATTCCGATGTCTGTTTTAGCAGGCATTATGATTATGGTTTCAATAGGAACATTTGATTGGTCGTCCTTTTCATATATAAGAAAAGCTCCTAAGATGGATGCGATAGTAATGCTTGTCACGGTTATTATTGTGATTGCCACCCATGACCTATCAAAAGGTGTTTTTGCAGGCGTCATTTTAAGTGCACTATTTTTTGTAGCGAAGATATCCCGTTTGCAAGTAAAAGAACAACAAGTGAATGAAGAAATTATTTGTATAGTCAAAGGGCAACTATTCTTTGCTTCATCAGATCGTTTCATTGATTCTTTTTATTACAATGTAGAGCATAAAGAAGTGATAATTGATTTTTCCAATGCTCAAATATGGGATGATTCAGCGGTATTGGCCATTGATAAAGTAATTCAGAAGTATCATGTTAATGGTAATACAGTAACGCTTAGAGGGTTATCTTCATCCAGTCAAAAAATGATGGACCGGTTTGCTATACACAACAATTTAAAGGTATAAAATGAACAAACCTTGTTTATTTATAAGGAAATGGTAGTTATATGTTTATTCATCCCTTTATCTGCAAATACTATTGCTAATACTATAAAGGAGATGAAGAACATGTCTAAATGGTCTGCTATTCTTGCAATTCCTCTTTTAGCCGCTTCGCTAATGGGCTGCGGCGATAAAGATAAAGCATCAAATGTACACAAGAATGCACCAGTCTCTAACAGCGGTGAAAACGAACCTGTCACAACTGCGCCACCAAATAGCAACGATACTACCAATAAAAAAGTCAACGGTGCTCCTTTTAGCTTCTCCGAATTTGATCTAGAAGTAGATTATGGGGCTAATCAATTTTACAATATTGAATATGAAAATGAACGTGACGGGGCAGAAGTAAAAGTAGAAAATAATCGTAAAAATCAATTGTTAGAAGGTAACGCGGCGTACGAACATGTGCAAAAACTCTTTAAAAAATTAACATTCGATTCAAAAACCCCAGACCAAGAGGTATTAAATGAAGTTATCTCTGTCTTCCATTTAGGTTCAGATTACAAGAAAATTGAATTAGAAATTAAATTTGAGGATAATGTAGAAAGACATTATACTTTCACGAAATAAAACACGCGGGCCTTTTCTTAAGGGCCTGCGTGTTTTTCTGTAAAGGCATCAAAATATGAATCATTTATACGTTTCTAAAAACATAATTAAAAATTAATAATGAAAAGGAATATATTTTTATTGAAAAACGATAAATAAATTAGTATGATAGCTGTAATAACAAAATATGGAGGTTCTTTATGAAAAGGGGATCGTTAATTTTTTTGAGGTTTTCTATTTTTATGATTGGTCTACTTCTCTTAATATGTGGCGTTTTTTGGTTACCGAGCATGGCCAGTCAAGCTGCAGAAGCTAATCCAACATATGCTTACTTGGCATTACCTCTTCTAATAGGCATTTATATCACTGCAATACCTTTTTATATCGCTTTATATCAAGCCTATCGATTACTAAATTTCATTCAGGAGGAAACCGCTTTTACAAAGGTAGCTGTCGAGGCATTAGGACGTATAAAGAAGAGTGCGTTAACGATTATTTCCATCTATACAATCGGCATGCTCATCCTTCTCCAACAAAATGCTCTTCACCCAGGCCTCGCAATTATTGCTGCTGCTATCATTTTCGCTACTGTTGTCATTTCTTTATTTGCAGCAGTCTTACAAGAAATATTAGAAAGAGCTATTCACATAAAAACAGAATATGATTTGACTGTCTGAGAAGACCGAATGCCGATCTATAGATTGAAGTATGTCTTTTAAGCCTGCCACAAGCAATTATCCAACTGAATAGCTGATTAAAGGGGAGTAGTATTATGACATCTATATTAATGATTGGATGTATCGGAGTTTTACTCATCATTTATTTTAGAAAGATATTCATTGAACACCTTGGTAAAAAAAATAATCTTGTACATAAGTTAAAAAACGCAAACTGGTTCCAAAACCATTGGCTCTCTGGCCTATTTTTATTTTGTATGAATGCTGTTTTGTTCTTCTCAACTGGCTTAATTCTTTACCTATTGATTTTCTTTCCCATCCCTTATCTTCACATAATTTTAATGTTTGCTGCTGTATTGACTAGCATTCTTCTATGGATAGCTATAAATAAAGCTTGGCAAGGATCAAAACGAAATCGTATAAAAATGAGCGTAGTTGGGAGCAGTTTTTACTTTTTCCTTTTAATACTATTCATCTATTGGTTTGTTACCATCAAGCCTTCTTATCAAGGGGAAGACATATTTATGAAGGGTTTTGGATTATTGTTCGGCATGGTTGTATCATTCGTTGCATGTATTACCTGTTTTGTTTTTACGGCAAGCAACCAAAATATTAAGAAAAAAGCCTAGCATAGTGGATATGATAGGTCTTTTTCTTTTGCTTATTTTGAGAGAGTCCCCGAAATAGATGCTTCAATCCTCCATAAAGTATTTTTTATATGCTAACGGAGTCATGTTCATTGAACTCTTAAATTTTTCAATAAAATAGCTGGTACTATTAAAACCTACTTCATAAGCAACTTCTGTCACACTAGTCTCTTCTTGTTGTAAAAGGAGAAGGCTTTTTTGAATTCGATAATCAATTACATAATTTAATGGTGTCGTTTTTAAAGTTCGCTTGAAGTACCTACAGCATTCAGAGCGGCTCAATTGACCGGCTTTAGCAATATCCTCTAATTTGATTTTCTCAGTATAATGAACTTGGATCCAACTTAACATTTGTTTCATTCGTTGACTTTTTAACTTTTCTGTCTGAATATATTCTGGTTGAAAACCATTACAGATTAGGTTTTTCCAAATCACCGTTAGTTGCATGTTTATATCCATTTCAAAGAACTGCACTTTTTGTTCCATCAACTCTTTGATTTTAAGAATTGCTTCTACTATGTTTTTACCCCATTGCGTATTCGAATCAACAGGGATGTAAGATAAGTTAGTTGCTTGAATAAAAGGAAGAACATAAGTCGTATAGAGTTCTTGTGGGAGGACGAAATGAGGTGATACATTTAAACAAATGTAGACACAGTCTGTTTTTTTCTTATCTTCTGCCATATGCAAGCAGCCACTATTTATAAATACACCTTCTCCTTCTCGTACTATTAATTTCTCTTCGTTTATTTGAAAAGTTGCTTCACCGCTCACAACCAACACAAATTGAATTTCCTCATGCCAATGGAGCGGTATATAACCATGAATGTTTTGGTTTATCTTTGTCTCATAACATGCAATTGGTAATTCAACAGTACGATGTTGGGTGAGTTCTTTTAAACTTTTATTTACTTCAAAATTGTTCACCTGCACATCATCACCTCAATATATTTATATTTTTTCATTCTTTTTATGTATTATTATAATTATTTTCCACTTATTATAACACTATTATTATATTAGAGGTGGAGTATGAACATGCATAGAACTATCAGAAGAAAAGGATTGTTACTCGTAATTATGGGGGCTATATTTTGGGGTGTGGGAGGTACAGTTGCACAGAAACTATTTCACCAAAGTAAAATTGATGTAAATTGGCTCGTTACGACACGATTGCTCATATCCGGATTCTTGCTTTTAAGCATACAGTTTTTTGGAAAAAGCCGTTCCCAAGTTTTTGGCATCTGGAAAAATAAAAGAACAGCTGTTCAACTCATTATATTTGGATTACTAGGTATGCTTTCGGTCCAATATACATATATGGCATCGATTAAATATGGGAATGCTGCCGTTGCAACACTATTACAATACTTAGCACCTGTAATGATTATTATTTATTTGGTTTCACGTAAGAAGGCTGTATTTACAAGACAAGATGTGTTAACTGTTTTTCTTGCATTAGGGGGTTGCTTTTTCTTATTAACGAATGGTTCAATCTCAAGTCTATCTGTACCAATACCCGCAATTGTGTGGGGGGTCTTGTCTGGATTAGCTCTTGCATTTTACACATTATATGCAGTTCCTCTTCTTGCACAATTCGAATCTCTTGTCATTGTTGGTTGGGCGATGGTTATTGGTGGGTTTACATTAAGTTTTATCCACCCTCCTTGGCAAATGGACTTTACTAACTTAACAATGGAATCTTATATATATTTAGTTTTTGTAATAATTTTTGGTACAATGATGGCATTCTGGTTTTATATAGAAAGTTTGCAAAGTCTTTCACCTAAAGAAACAAGCCTCTTAGGGAGCTTGGAACCGTTAGCGGCCGTATTAACAACAGTTTTTTGGTTAAAAGAATCTTTTGGTTTTTTTCAATGGGTCGGCACTGCCTGTATTATTGCGATGATATTATCGGTGGCTTTGAATAAAGATTCTTCTTCGCATACTAAGCAATCTTCATAACAGTGTATATACTAATAAATAGGGGTGACTATATTGTTTATTAAAGGATTAAATCACTTTTTATTTTCTGTGTCTAATTTGGAACAATCTATAGCATTTTATCAGGATGTCTGTGAAGCGAAACTATTGGTTAAAGGAAGAAGTACTGCTTACTTTGATTTAAATGGCATGTGGCTTGCTCTAAATGAGGAACAGAATATTCCTCGTAATGAAATAAATCAATCATACACTCATATAGCTTTTTCCGTAGAAGAAGCGGAAATCGATGATATCTATAGCAAATTAGAGAAATTAGGAGTAAACATACTTTCGGGTCGCCCTAGAGACGAAAAGGATAAAAAATCTATATATTTTACAGATCCAGATGGCCATAAGTTCGAATTTCATACTGGTGCACTGCAGGACAGATTAGATTATTACAAAGAAAAGAAACCTCATATGGAATTTTTCAATTGAGTATAGGTAACATTAAAAGAAGCTATTGATAAGAACGGAATAAATAGAAATAGCTTATTAATTTGATCAACATTATTCTTAATTTCATACACCTAATGTCAATTTGACTATCTATGCGAATACATAGTAGAATTTTATGTTAAAGAAATTATTATGTAACATGTTTTTTAGAGATATATTAGGTTATGTATAAATTATAATCTGAAAGCCATAATATAATGCTGAATAGGTGGAATAGAATGAAGAATAATAATGATTTTATGGAGCACTGGTTGGTCATAGATTCTATACAAAGTAAATTAAAGAAAGAATTAGAGGATGTCCTACAAATAGAGTATAACTTGTCATTAAAAGCATTCTACGTACTCTACCACCTTTCTAAAGCGCCAGAAAAAAAGCTCAGATTACAACAACTACAAGAGATGGTAGGATTGAGTCAAAGTGCAATGTCTAGGCTTGTAGGCAATATGGAAGCGAATAGCTGCGGGGCATTAGAAAAACAAGTTTGCACGGATGATCGTAGGGGTACTTATACACGTCTAACTAATTTAGGAGAACAAAAACTTCAAGGAAGTTTAGCCTCTTTCCATGAAATACTAAAATCAAATCTCTCAACTGTTAATGTTGAAGCTGTAATGAAACAGTTAACAGAGGGGTTATAAGAAAATATAATGAAGTCAAAGTGCCACATTTTAGATGAAGTACTTTGACTTGACATGAAGTATTGTTTAGCCTTAAATTAAATGCATGCGTCATGCATTTAATTTTCGAATGAATCTTTTTCGTTTAATTAAATCGATTAAATTTAAAGAAAAAGGAGTTTTCAAATGGAACATTTATTTAGTCCTTATAAGTTCAAAGGCTTAGAGTTAAAGAATCGTGTTGTCATGCCTCCTATGTGTCAATATTCCGTTGAAAAGAAAGACGGCATTGCTACAGATTGGCATTATATACACTATGTATCTCGAGCAATTGGGGGAACAAGTTTTATTATTATAGAAATGACAGATGTAGAACCTGATGGACGGATTACCGACTTTGACTTAGGTTTATGGTCAGATGAACAGATTGCTCCATTAGCGCGCATTGTAGAAGCTTGCCACCAACATGGAGCCAAAGTAGGTATCCAGATTGCTCACGCTGGACGTAAAGCAGAAGATGCAGACGTACCGGTTTCTGCTTCTGCAATTCCATTCGATGAAAATTCTAAGACACCAAGAGCCCTTTCAACTGATGAAGTAAAAGAAATGGTCGAAAAATTCCGTAAGGCTGTAGAACGTGCAGTAAAAGCCGGAGTTGATGCCATTGAAATTCACGGTGCTCATGGCTATTTAATTCATCAATTCCATTCTCCTTTAACAAATAAGAGAGAGGACGAATATGGAAAAGATCTGACTAAGTTTGGCCGGGAAGTTATTGAAGCAGCTAAAAAAGAGATACCTGAAAATATGCCATTAATTATGCGAATATCTGCAAGTGAGTATGTGGATGGGGGATACGGCATTAATGAAAGTATTCAATTTGCGAAAGAATACCAAAAAGCAGGCGTAGACATCTTCCATATCTCTTCAGGTGGAGAAGGGCCAATTGGTGCAGGGGGTAGACCTGGTACACAGGCAGCTTATCAAGTACCGCTAGCTCGTAAAATCAAGGAAGCTCTGAATGTTCCAGTTATTGCAGTGGGAAGATTAGATGATCCTATTCTAGCCAATGCTGTAATCGGGAACGAAGAAGCTGATTTAGTTGCTGTTGGTCGTGGTATGTTGCGTAATCCATATTGGGCATTAGATGCAGCTGCTAAGCTTAAAAAGGAAATAAATGAACCCAAACAATATGAACGTGGTTTTAGATAAATGCCTTAATATCTTCAGATAGCGTGCTTTACTAAGGTAATACGTTAATTTTATAAGTTAAAAGATGATGTCTGCAATTTGGGACATCATCTTTTTATATTATAAACTTATATATTTTATATTAGAGATTTTATGAAAAGAGTAAGAATAATATAAATACTGATAGAAAGGAAAATTAAATAGTTGAACTTCGCTAAAACATTAGGATAAAAAAGATATATATCCCACTGTACAAGTTGAAAAAAGAATAGAATAATATATACATACCCGACAACGGATGTATATGCTGTATCACCGCAAACCCTATTTGAAATAGCAATATGTTAAATTTATTCTACAGAAAGTACATGACGACGTTACAAGGAGGGCTGAAATTGTTCAATTTTTTTCGTAAAAAAGAATGTATTGAAATTGATGTAAACAGGTTTAATGCAATGCTGATAGCCGTTTTAGAAAAACTACCAAGCGAATATTCGATTTATCTGAAACAAATAATGGAAGGAATCTTGCAAGATATAGTTCCTGTAATTGGAGATTCGGATTATTCTTTTGGCGTTTCATATAAAAGGGAAGTTATAAGAAAATATGAAAAAAAAGATGAGAAAGATTTTTCTATTACTGGTATAAAAATATTTAATGAAAAAACAAGCAATGAAACCCAACTTGAGATTTTTTTTAGCTCGGGAGTAATTGCTGGTGTTTCATCCGATAATGAATTAATTCTATCTGATTTAAATCTAAATAAAATTAATATTGATTTTATTAAAGTGAAAGAAAAGGAAATGGATGAAAATGTAAAAGAAATTATGCTATCTTTAGGGATTAAAAAATTTAATCCGAGTGATGTATTTGAAGTAAAAGTAAAAGGCCGTAGAATGTTACATTTAAGAGATTTATCTGATGGAGATTTCTTAGCTAGTGAAGATGGAAATTACTATCTAATCAGTGTTTCCCTTAGAGAGGTATTAGAGATTTCATCTTCACATTACGACACAATTAGGATGAATTTATTTGATCTTTCCGAGAATGATATTTATTCATTTATTAAAGACTAAAATTTACAAATAAATTTTAGAACAGTATCTTTAGCAAAGGATAAATGTTTTTTAAAAATATTAAGCTAAATGATTAATGCATCGTGAAATTTACAAACGAAAATATCTACAGGTTGCCTTCATCTGATATCTAGGGGAGTTATAGTAAAGTTTATACCTGTATTACCTATATTTAAGGTGAATATGCTAGTCTAAATAATCTACTTTTACCCATAAAGAAACCCGGATAGAAAATACTCTATTTTCCAACCGGGTCTTATTTTAATAATGTTATTTTGAGAAAATCTTATCAATTTGGTCTAGCATTAAATTCGCAGCTAGTACGCCACCTGCTGTATTCCAAATAGAATCATCGACTCTATATGCATGATCTTTTTTAACTGCTGATAGATTTTTCCATAGTGGATCATTTGTCCAATCTTTTTCAGTTGCTAATGCTGTATCATCACCAGTTGGAAGGTATGTAAAATAGAATATTAGATCACCATCCATTTTAGGAATAGCTTCTTTTCCTACTTCAATAGCAAGGTTACCTAGCTTACTGTCAGCTTTAAACATTTTGTCTTGTTCAGGAACTCGTTTAAATCCAAGCTCATTAAAAATGACACCAGAGAATGAGTCAGTATAGTAAATTCGAGATTTATCAGCCAAAAAGCGAACAACTGATACTTGTTGGTTTGTTTTATCTCCAAGTTTAGCTTTTAAAGCTTTTACTTTATCGTCGTATTTTTGCAAAACGTCTTTTCCCTTAGATTCTTTATTTAAGGCTTTAGCATACAGTTCAAAGTTTTCTTTCCAATCACCGCGTAATGTTTCTGAGAAAACAGTTGGGGCGATTTTACTTAGTTTTTCATAATCCTTTTCTTGTCTCATTTTATTACCAATGATCAAGTCGGGTCTTAAGGAAGCAATTTTTTCAATATTGATTGCGCCCTCCTCGCCAACTACTTCAACATTATCCATTTTATCTTTAATATGATCATACCAAGGGTCTCCTGCCCATGATTTTACTGCTCCTACTGGTTTTACACCCATTGCTAGTAAAGCTTCTGTTCCTTCATTTGTTAATACAACAATACGTTTTGGCATCCCTTTAACTTCTGTTGATCCCATTGCATGTTTAACCGAATATGAAACTATTTTTTCTTTTGAAGCATTTTGGTCTTTATTTTTTTCTTTTGTATTTCCACAAGCAGCTAGTGTAAATACAGCAATGATTGCTAACAGTGCAATCAATTTG
Organism: Rummeliibacillus stabekisii; assembly: GCF_007988965.1. Classification (GTDB taxonomy): domain Bacteria; phylum Bacillota; class Bacilli; order Bacillales_A; family Planococcaceae; genus Rummeliibacillus; species Rummeliibacillus stabekisii. The sequence goes on along the minus strand of NZ_BJVD01000001.1, from coordinate 131,746 downwards.
CGAAATGTACTTGGCATCTCTTTTCTTCCTCCAATGTATGTGATAAAATTAAAAATGAAATTCGATAATGATAATCATTATCACTTGTATTGTAATAATCATATGGCACGATATTTTCGTTGTCAATAACTATTTAGGAAATTATTTCATATGCTTTGAATATTAAATTTAGGAAAGAGATTTAACTACATATGATATTTAATAATACTATTTCGAAAACATTAGCTTTATTGATTAGCGTTATCATCCTGATACTATGTATAGGAATTAGCATTGTATATGGTTACGCAGATACCTCTATTGAAACCGCATTACATGCTTTTACTCAATTTGACCACTCAAATGAGCATATTATTATTAGAAATTTACGTGTTCCTAGAGCATTAATCGCTGCAAGCGTTGGAGCTTCTTTAGCTATAACAGGCGTTCTTATGCAAACGCTAACAAAAAATCCGCTAGCCTCGCCTGGTATTTTAGGTATCAATGCAGGTGCGGGATTTGCAGTCGTTTTCTCTATGGTTTTCTTTAAAATTTCTGGTTTACAGTCATTTGCTTGGATTGCCTTTTTAGGAGCTACTATTGCTGCAATTGCAGTTTTAGGAATAAGTTCTTCCGGAAGGGACGCAATGACTCCTATTAAAATCACTTTAGCTGGTGCTGCTATGAGTGCACTATTTTCATCTTTTACTCAGGGCTTACTAGCAACCAACGAGGCAGAACTTGACCAAGTATTATTTTGGCTTGCAGGTTCCGTGCAAGGAAGAAAATTAGAGATATTAACCTCTGTTTTTCCATATCTAGCTTTAGGTTGGATTGCTGCTTTATTCATTTCTCCTAAAATGAATGTACTTGCACTAGGCGACGATATAGCAAAAGGATTGGGATTGAATCTAGGTTTTATCAAAGTAATTGTTGGTATAATCGTTATTCTACTTGCTGGAGGCTCTGTTGCAGTTGCTGGTCCAATCGGTTTTATCGGAATTGTCATTCCACATATTGCTAGAAAATGTATTGGTAATGACCATAAGTGGCTAATACCTATGGCAGCGTTATTAGGGAGTATTTTGTTATTAATAGCAGATGTGGCTGCCCGTTATATAATCATGCCTCAAGAGGTACCTGTCGGAGTCATGACAGCATTCATTGGAACACCATTCTTTATTTACATTGCAAGAAAGGGGTTCAAAAAAGCATGAATCACTTCAAAACAATTAGACTCCTTAAAGATCGACTATCTTTTCTGCTTGATATAAAAGCATATAAGAAAATCATACTTTTAGTATTCCTAACGATAGCGATATTCATTTTTAGCGCTTCAGTTGGGGATTCCTATATTAATCCATTGAACGTGTTACAAATCTTATTTGGTGGAGGTAATGATTTTGACCAGTTAGTCGTTATAGATTTTAGATTACCCCGAATCTTTATCGCTGCTTTTGCAGGGATGGCTTTAGCTGTAGCTGGTGCAATATTACAAGGAATGATAAAAAATCCACTGGCGTCTCCGGATATTATTGGGATTTCGGCTGGTGGTGGAGCTGCTGTGGTTGCCTTTTTAGCTATTTTCAGTGATTCGAACCATTCATTAACGGTAAGTATTCAATGGCTTCCTGTTGCAGGATTTATCGGCGCTACTAGTATTGGATTTTTAGTATATATTTTCGCTTGGAAAGATGGTATTACACCAATTCGACTCGTTTTAATCGGTATTGGTGTATCTGCATTTATGCAGGCAATGACGACGATGCTAATGTTGCTTGGACCAATCTATAAAGCAACTGAAGCGAATATGTGGATTACAGGGAGCGTTAGTGGAGCTAACTGGGATCAAGTAAAAATGCTTATTCCTTGGACAATTCTTTTGTTGCTTATTACTTTCTTTATAACGAGACATTTAAATGTTCAAGAATTCGGAGATGACACTGCATCTAGCCTTGGACACTCCGTTCAAAAAATGCGTTTCTTACTTTTATTGTTGAGTACTGCCTTAGTTGCAGGGGCCATTGCTTTTGCTGGAGCTATTGGCTTTGTTGGATTAATGGCACCGCATATTGCACGACGACTAGTAGGTTCATCTTTTGGTGTTTTAATTCCTACTGCCGCTACAATTGGTGCACTTCTAGTAATGATTGCAGATGTTATAGGTCGTACTGCCTTCAGTCCACTTGAAGTACCAGCAGGCGTTTTCACCGCCGCTATTGGTGCGCCTTACTTTATTTATTTATTATTTAGAAACCCCAAAAAATAAAGGAGTCCGAGAAAATATGACAGAAACAATTGAAGCAAAATCTCTAACGCTTAGCTACGGAAATTCTATTATTATAAATAATCTTGACTTATCAATTCCAGTAGGCGAAGTGACAATTTTAATTGGTTCTAATGGTTGTGGTAAATCGACACTTCTACGTTCCATCGCTAGACTATTAAAACCAAGTGAAGGCTCCATATTATTAGATGGGAAAAACGTCTTCAAACTTACAAATAAACAAGTTGCTAAAGAACTTTCTATTCTACCACAGTCCCCGGTTGCACCAGAAGGACTGACCGTTTTACAGCTTGTTAAGCAGGGGAGATACCCTCATCAAAGTTGGCATAGTCAATGGTCACAAGAAGATGAAGAAATCGTTATGAATGCTTTAATATCTACGGGAGTTGAACATTTGAAGGATAAACCTATCGAAGAATTATCTGGCGGTCAAAGGCAACGCGCTTGGATTGCTATGACACTAGCTCAAAATACGGATATTATTTTATTAGACGAGCCAACTACTTACTTAGATTTAACTCATCAAATAGAAATATTAGATTTATTATATAAACTAAATAAACAACAAAAGCGAACAATTATCATGGTGTTACATGATATTAATCTAGCCTGCAGATATGCGGATTATATTATTACCGTTCGTAATCAAACAGTATATAAAAAAGGGAAACCTGAAGATATTATTACAAAGTCACTCGTGAAAAATGTCTTTGATTTAGAGAGTGAAATCATCCGTGATCCAATTTTTGGAACACCCATGTGTATTCCATACGGAAAAGGACGAAGCATTTTAAAAGAGGAAGCGGTATTAAATGGAGTCGCATCTTACTGAGCAGGAGAAACAAAAATTACGAGAATTTCGATTTACTTCAACAAAGAGCCGATCAGAGCTTTCGATTGAGTTAGCGCAATTAATGGACAGGGATATGCTCTCTATTTATTTGGAGAAACTATCGAATTTGATGGTAGCACCAAACCTCCAAACAACAGCCTCTATTTTTATGAAGAGATATGCATTTTTAGCTGTTATCTTTCTTTATTCAATGACTGTTTATAATAAAAAGCTTGATATTTCATTTCAAAACATTTCCTTAGAGAATATTGGAAATCAGGAACAATGGCTTCCCAAGATTTATTTTAACCAAACAACAACTTTTGCTTCAACTGAAGATAGAAATGAATGGAGAAAAGAATGCATCAAGGAACTGTTTGCTGAACATTTATTTCTTATAGTGAACCATCTAAATAAAGAAGCTAAAATCTCTAAGGATATTCTCTGGGAAAATATTGTGATTTATATTTATTGGCTTTATGAGAATCTTTCGACTCATGACAACTTAGAAATCAGAATTCGTGCTAAGGAAGATATCCATTACCTTATTCATGAAGCACCTGAAAATGTTTTAGGTATTTCTAACTCAAATGTTTTTGAAAAGTACGGTTACGATTTTGTTAATGACAATGTCAACATCAGACAAAGAAAAACATGTTGTTTATCTTATAGGTTAAAGAACGGAAGCAGGAGCTGTAACACATGTCCACTTAGTGGTATTAAGGGTAGAGTAGATAAAAAATAAAGCGATTCTCCACTAAATAGGAGAACGCTTTATTTTTAATGCAATTTTTTGATTACTGATTGAAATTAGGGCATAGCTATATTTGTTTTTGTTTATAGTCTAATTATACCGATATAAGGATGATCGAGATAACAATGGGATGGTAGGGGAATAGTCATCTAGAAATTGATGGTTCATTAAATACATTTTCATGTTCCATGCCGCAGCATATTAACAAGATATTTTTATTAAAGCTATTGAGCTTAAGCAACACTCAAAGGGAATCTTTTTCATTCTCTCTTCAACTAACAATTGAAGAATCCTCTTAAGGTATTTTTCAACAAATTACCATTATGGAACCACTCTTAATGTAATTTTGATTGTTATTTGTCATTAAAAGTCAACTTCTCAATAATAAAAAGCTGTACCGTTGTCACACGCTACAGCAGAAAATAGGTGAATTAATTATTCATATCATTGAGACCTGGGCTATGCTCATTTGGCATTTCTGGCAAAACCGGCACAGGGAATCCTTCTGGTGGAGGAGTTACATTTAATTCTCCGCCATTTCTACTTGGAGATTGCCCTTGAAAGATTTCACCGATACGTGTCGGGTCTAATCTGAAATTAAATTGAGCATTATGATAGCCCATTTCAACATACTTTCTACATTCAGGATATTTGTTGATATCATAGTTCGGAACAGGGAATAGTTTACCCCAATCTACACCTAAAGTTTCTAATGCTTTGGCAAATGCATTTTGGTGAGCATTGTCACGAACTATTAGGAATGCAAGTGTTTCTCTAAAAGTCTGATTAGAACTCATTTCATAAATACGTGTCTTTTGAAGGACACCAGTTGATTCAAGAACTAAATTGTCCAATAAATCTGCAATAAGGTTTCCATGTGCATACACCCATGAGCCATTCCACGGATTACCTGAAGCATCGACAGGTAAAGATGATTGAGCTGCCATAATATAATGGTGTGGATTTGCATGTCTAACAGCATCATCTAATGGTGCTTGATCCAAACCATTGTTGCCCGGTGCAGAAGATTCCCCAGAATCATTAAGTAATTGATTAATTGTATTCTGAACAAGTTCTACGTGAGCTATTTCTTCTAAGAAAACGCCACGAAGTAAATCACGATATTGTGTTTCCTTGCCTCTAAAATTAGAGCTTTGGAAAAAGTATTGCATCATGGTTCTCATTTCACCATAATGACCACCTAATATTTCTTGCATGACCCGTGCTGCTTGTGGATCTGGTTTGCCAGGTTTAATAATATTAATTAATTCATTTTTGTAATAATACATTTACATCCCTCGATTCGGATTAATAGGTTTTAAAATAATCTACATGTAATTTCTTCAATTATTTTTTAACATCTTCGTCATATACACTATTAGAAAAAGTTTGAAAGCCAGAAATCATGCCGTAGCTTGTAGTTAAACCGGTCCAAACACTAAATACTTCATCTTAATGCATTTTTGGATTTCTGCTAAGTAAACCCTTACTTTCTACACGTCCTTTTCTTGTTTTTCGCCATTTTTTAAACAAAGATAGTATAGGTGGATTTTTAAAAATAATTCATAGAATAAATCAAGGATATTTACAAATTAACTCATTCGATTAGCAAGAATTTGAGTATAAATATACTAAAACTAAACGGTACCTGTTTCTGTATAGGAAACTGCATGTAGAACTGCTCCAGAGCCAAAACGCGAGTGTATGTAATCCATAGTATCTCCTAACAATCTTCATTTAAATTTGTTTGTCTCGCATAAGTCTAGTTGCAAGGATCATTCAGATGGATTGAAACTGATATGACGTTCTGGTAAATCATATAAGATATTCACTAAACAGCTACTTAAAATCCTTTGAAGGAATTTTACTAGAAGGGAAACAATATTGCTTAAGATCCCTACTTTGAGTTTGAGGAATGGCTACAATGCAGAGAATAAAATGTGTTATACTTTAAAAAAGACTAGAAGTGAGGAATTTATGGAGAAAAGCAAAAAACAAAAGACCAATAAACTAAAAATAATTATTCGAGGATTATTAGTCATTTTAGGGGGATTTATAGCTGCCTATGGACTAGAAACAGTATTAATTCCAAATCATGTATCCGATGGAGGGGTGACTGGGCTAAGCATTGTGGGTTCTGAACTTTTTGGACTACCATTGGGAGCTCTCATTGCCATCATAAATATCCCTTTTATTTGGTTGGGTTATAAACAAATCGGAAAAACTTTTGCCCTATTTTCGATTATCGGCATTGTTTCATTATCGTTTGGCACCATCTTATTTCACCATACGCCGGCAATTATTCAAGGGGATACTTTGTTGATTACGGTTGTTGGTGGTATTATTCTTGGTTTTGGGATGGGACTAGCCTTACGTAATGGCGGTGCATTAGATGGAATTGACATGCTTGCCGTACTTCTATCGCGAAAATTACCATTTGGGACAAGTGATTTCATTCTCTTCTTAAACGTGTTTGTATTTATAGTTGTTTCAACCGTATTTGGTTTACAAGGAGCAATTCTTTCGGCAATTGCATACTTTATAGCTTCTAAAGTAGTTCACATTGTGGAGGAAGGTTTGAGTGGTTCTAAAACCTTTAAAATTATCACAAGTCAACCTGAATTAATGGTAGAAACTATACGCGACCGCTTAGGTAGAAGTGCAACGTTTAACGAGGTTTATGGCGGGTTTTCCCACGAAAAGTTTAAAGAAATCAGCTGTGTCATTAATCGCTTAGAAGAAACCAAACTAAAGGAAATTATAAATGAAATTGACCCAAAATCTTTTGTTACTGTTTATGAGGTATCAGAAGTAAAGGGCGGTAATTTTAGAAAGAATGATATTCATTAGATAAAAGTTTTGTCAATATAACACTTATACTGTAAAGAGCAGTATCTTTGAATAAGAACTTCCATAATTATCGCGATAACATTACTTCACAAAGAAAGAACCCATTTGAGTCAACTTTTTTTCACAAAATGAGTCCTTTTAATGTAATACAGGTTACAAGGTATTTTTAAGATAACATTATTTTAAAGCTAGAAAAAGACAAAATTCACTTTCAACTTCAAGTGAATTTTGTCTTTTTATATAATCATTTTCTTGATATGCCTTATGCGATAGTTTCTCCTTGTAAACAGCCACACGAAGAACTTGCTGTCCCATTACAAAGTAGTGATCTGCTTCGAGTCACAAGATTACCACAATCACACTTACACAAAGGGCTTTTATCTTCATATTCAGCCAAGATGGTAAGATGGCCAAATATTTGTTGTAATAATTTACTTAAAAAATATCCTCTCTTTATAAGAGTCTATTTTTATATTTATGCTATAAAATCCAATCATCAAATAGTTCCTCATCTAAACTACTATCTCTGAAGACTCACCGAAATAGAAGAGATTATACAACGGTGATAAAGTATAGAAATGGATTGAGATTATTCGATATAACGGAGGCAGAAGATATGACTTATGAGTTCTTTAAACAGCTCCAGAGATCTTTCTTCTACAATTGCTCTAAAATATGGTGTTCGGATAATATCCCTTAAAGGAAAGTTCCACTTTCTATATGAAAAAAATAAGTAAAATTAATTTTTTTAATATTATTCATATACTGCCTATTAAGATATCATTGTTTTAAATCAAACTTATCCCAACTTATAAAACCCTTAAAGAGAAAAAGGTTGGTATGCAGGCTAGCTATTGTGGTCGTGGGATTATTTCAATTATCGATAGCATAAGTATCCATTTTAATGCAACGAACATTTTTTGTGGTAGGCATTAGCTCTCTTATACAAGGATCCCTTGTTCTTTGGAAAGAGTAGAATAAATGAATTATATATTTAACGTACGCGTTTTCCGATATAAGTCGCTAGATATAAAAAATTTTTGTCATCATGTAAAAAGAGCAGGGTAACAATAAAATTAGAATTGAGAGGAATATTTATGTGGAAGTGGATGATAGCGTTTATAGGTTGTATTCTCTTGCTTCAAGGTTGTATTTCAAATATTAGTGGCGAACCAAAAAAACAAGAAAAGGAGATGAGAATCGTGCACAAAGGATTAAATGAGCAGTTGCTTCAAGCAGCGGAACATGGAGAGGTAGATACTGTAAGCAAACTCATCAAGAAAGGGGCGAATATCAACGCACAAGACTCAAAAGATAGGACTGCTACTATGATTTCGACCTATAACAATGATGTAGAAACCGCAAAAGTTCTCATCAAAGCTGGAGCAGATGTGAATATTAGGGATGATATGAAAAACAACCCTTTCCTGTATGCTGGTGCAGAAGGATATATAGATATTTTAAAACTTACAATTGAAGCAGGGGCCGATCCGACTATTACAAATCGGTATGGAGGAACTGCTTTAATCCCTGCTTCAGAACATGGATATATAGATGTAATAAAAGAAATACTCACCCATACGGATATTGATGTAAATCATGTCAATAATCTTGGATGGACGGCTTTATTAGAAGCGATTATTTTGAATGATGGGGACGAAAAGCAGCAACAAACGGTTCAATTGCTGATAGAACATGGAGCAGATGTGAACATTCCAGACACCAAAAAGGTGACACCTTTACAACATGCACGTAAAAAAGGCTATTTAGAGATTGAAAAAATTTTATTAAAAGCAGGGGCAAAATAACTAGGTCTATATTGTATTAAATCCCATTCGGTACAAGAGAAACATACTACTATAAATAATAGACAATAATGTAATTCCCGCTTTATCTTCTTCAGATATCCCTCCCACTGGCAAAGCTTTTATTGGAGGCACAATAAAGAATAATGAAATTGATATTAATCGTTGATTACTCATTCAACCGGCAGAAGTTTTATTCCACATTTAACTGTCAAGTTAATCCCTTTATCCAATGGTTCAATTATTGATTAAGTTGTGGATTGACTAAATAAAATTGTTCACCTAATCATAGAAAAGGTAAAAACATCCTCGTGATGCCTTTACCTTTTCTTCTTTTACTTAAATATTATTATTCTTGTGATAAATAACTCAAGTTTTTTAAATCTAAATTTGAAATATCGTAAGAAGAGTTAACAATTTTAAGCATTTTTTTATAATCTTCTACTTCTAAATCAACTTGAGAAACGTAGAAGAATTGCTCATCTACATATGATTCTAGTATGTAGGCACAATAATCTTTTTCATCAACTAAATCCATCGCAAATTCTTCAAAAATTGATTTATCGTCTTTTGATAATTCTTCATCAGCTAAAATATAAATCTTAATCAAATTCTTATACTCTTCTAATTCATCTTCGTCCATAATTTTAAAAGGTAGAAGTTGTTTTTCAGCTGAATTTAACGTTCTTTTCGTATCTTCAATGATTAAATATCCCATCGAAGTACCCTCTTTAAAAAGCATAAAAATTTCTAAATCCTTCATTCGTAATCTTCTTTTATAACGAATCAATTCAAGGCCTCCTAATCTTAAAGAATTGGGATCTTAACCAAAATAGACTAAGTCGAGTATTTGTGGAGCAGCAAGAAATATGGAAGAGAATGAGCATTCTTTTGTTAACTATTTTAAAGAAAATCTATTCAAGTCAGAGAATATAGTTGATATCTAATATTTGTCAATAAGTAATACTTAAACAATTGGAGGCGTTAGTTCATTGGCGTTTTAGTTGAACATACAAAAACTTTATTTTATAGTAATGAGTTCATTTGTTATATAAAAAAGATAGATGAATGCAGGAGTTTCAGTGATAAAGTAAACAAATCACTTGGTCTAACTGATAATGAGTATTCCAATTCAAAAGGCAATATTTCTAGTGTTGATATAAATGGGGATGGACAAGTGACAATTAAAGAAGCAAAAGCAGCAGGTTATAGTATACCCTTAACAAGTATACCCATATATGGATTACCGAGATAATGATGGTATGGTAGGGGAATAAGCACCTAGAAATTGGAGGCTAATTAAATTGCCGAGAATATATGCTAATCCTGTAATAAAGTTATTAACATTTCTTTTTATTTTTATGGTCGTATCTTTGCGGAGCTGAGTATAGGCAATGAATAAAGGAAGCCTTTGCCATCCCGTTCCACGCTTTAAGTTTTTTTGCTATATTTAATATAGCTTAAATTAGTATGAAAGTTAGAAATATATTAAATAAGGAATGATTTAATGAAAAAAATTTATATTATTCTCTTGACAGCAGTTTCTTTGGCAGCTGTTTTGGTTATAACCAATAAAGAAGAGAAGCAGGCCAAGGCTAATACTAAGGCTATTTACGTTGCAACAAATGGAAGTGATCAAAATGTTGGTACAAAATCAAAGCCATTTCGCACACTCAAAAAAGCAGCGTCAGAAGCAAATGCAGGTACTACTATTCTTATACGTAAAGGAGTTTATCATGAAAAACTTATCGTAAAACATAGTGGTACTAATTCAAAGCCAATTTTATTTAAGGCCTACAATAAGGAGAAGGTTATTTTAAGTGGAAAGAACATGAAAGATGGTGAAGAGGATACCGCTTTAGTGACGATTAATAATAAAAATTATGTTACTATCAGTGGAATAACTATCCAGGATCTATCTACTGATTTAGAAGACAAAACAGTAATGGGGATTTATGTAACGGGGACTAGTAGCCATATTAAATTAAGAAATAATACAGTCCAACGCATTGAAACTCATACAGATGATGGGAATGCCCATGGGATTGCTATATATGGAACAGGCAAAATAAAAGATATAAATATTTTTAATAATACGTTACAGGATTTGAAACTGGGATTAAGTGAATCTCTTGTGCTAAATGGAAATATTTACGATTTTAAAGTGGAGAATAATATAGTTCGTCGGAGTAATAATATCGGAATTGATCTGATTGGTTATGAAGGAACTTCCAATGACGAAAAAGTGGACTATGTGCGAAATGGAATCGTAAAGAACAATATAATTTATGAAATATCCTCTTACGGCAATCCAGCATATGGAGAGGATTATTCTGCTGGCGGTATTTATGTAGATGGTGGAAAGAATATAACCATTAAACAAAATACTATTTATAAAAGTGATATTGGAATTGAAGCAACCTCTGAGCATGCTAAAAAATACGCTAGTCATATTAATATAATAAACAATACCATATATGAAAATTTTTACACTGGGATATCAATTGGTGGCTATGATAAACATCGAGGAGGTACAACCAATTCTACTATCTCTCAAAATATTCTTTATCGGAATGATACAAAGGGGTTAAATGGAGGACAGCTATTATTACAATATGATACAAAAAGCAATGTAATTGAGAAGAATATTTTAACTGCTGGCACATCACGGATTTTCATCTCTAACTATTTTACAACTAATCAAAAAAATAAACTAGGTAAGAATGTTTATCATAAAGAAAAAGGAGAAATCGGTATTTGGATATGGAAGGAGAGAGAACATAAATCTTTTCCCGAATTTCTAAAAGCTTCAAAAAGTGATAAGAAATCCAGTTATATAGATCCAAAATATCAAAATGCAAATAAATATGATTTTAGACTAAAAAAAGATTCTCCTGCCAAAAAAATTGTATTCTAACTTTGTATTAGATATTTCCGTGGACATGTTTGCTTTTTATCTGATCGTAATTATATGTATAGATGCACTTGAATTTATTTAAGAAACCTATGGGGGTTAAACACCTCTAGGATAATGAAGGAGAGTCAGCGTTTACATAGTTCGTAATAACACCATACTTTATTGTTGTGGTAAATGAGCTCATTTGCTGTAAAAATAGGATAGATGAATTCAGACCTTTCAGCTATTCATCTATCCTCAAATTCAGATATTTTATTCAATTGCTTAATACATATTAGTTATTCTTAGAGGATTAAAAGATAGATTTTTTAATTTGTTGTATTTCGTTGCTGATCCATTTTGGTTAAGATTTTCTCGCTAGCAGGATAATATCACCATCTTTACGAATCAAGTCTACGCAAAACTATGACGAAGCTTATGGGGACTTATACCATTACTTTGACCCAAGGCAGCTGAATATTCATTAACCACATATTGTATGGCTCGGCGGGAGAGGGCTTTCGCTGTTCCACCGTGTACACTTACAAAAGATCCACCTTTATGAGTGATTTCAATAGATGCACTTTTTCCCTTCAAGAGGCAATTTCACCAACACGCATTCCCGTACCCTGGATTAGAAAGATTATGGCAATATCCCGTTCCTTGTCTCTTTCAAAACCTCTTTGAGCAAGGGGGAGTCGAGTAAATAACCATGATCATTTTTGAAGAATTCCAGGTACTCAGAAATTTCTTCTTCGTTTAAGATAATTGAACTGATATTTCTAGCTTGTCTATTGGCTGTTTTTTTTCTTTTGGATAACTATTTTATTCATATCATTCCTATAGAAGTGACATTCGCCGTTTTCCATTTCTGTTTCCTCCGTTAAGTAATTAAACAAGGATATTAAAGCATGGATAGATAACTCGACAACTATAGGTCCACGATGCTCAACTTGATCTCCTTCATCTATATTTTCCTCTCAAATCCAAGTGAAATTCAATCGTTTCTTTTTTCATAATTTCTAATTCTTTATAGTCAATTGAAGCAGCATTTGCAGCTTCCACAATCCCTTCAGAGAGCAACCAATTAAAAAAGTGTCTATATCTATATAGGTATTGCAAAAGCGTGTTAGGGGACAAACTAGAGCGTTTTTTTGATAATATGTATTCCTTAACATAAAAGGGCATAAGATCCAATCGTATATTCCAACTCTAATCATTTAACTTACAGTTCAGATAAAAGTGAAATCAAGTGTTACAAAATAATTAAAACAATTTTAAGTTTTATTTAAATTTTTTTGATTTATAAATGAATGGAATGCATATACATAGGAAATAGTGGGAATAGAAAAGATATAGGAGGTTGATCAGTGGTTTTGGTATATCTTGGAGCAATTTTTATTCTAGCACTTATTCCTTTTTTATTGCTTGACATTAAATTCAAGTTGGAAATGAATCAATATACAAAAGCTATCCAAAGATTAGAAATGCCAGATGAAGAGATTGCAAAGCGCCATGAAAAGCATCAAAAATGGCTGCAACATATCCAATCGTTCAAATGGTATAAATTTGGAGTAAAGATTAAAGAAAAAATTTGGAACACAGCCAACTCAATGATTCATTCTAAAAAAGAACATGTTAAAGCACGTCATAAAAATCCATAAACAAAAAGCCTGGCTGAAATGCTGGGTTTTTTGTTATAAAAAATCTCAAATATCTCACTATTATAAGTATACTTTATTATGAAATATAACTTCCTATAATTTATATTATGTAAACTAAAATTTAATAAATAAGATCCCCTAAGAATTTTTAATTGTAGATCTCTTTTATACTTCTAATTCATCACTTTTTTATTTACTATTCATTACTCCTTTTTCCTTTATAACCACTGAGAGCTTTCCCATATGCTTGGCTATAAGAAAAATCTAAATCTGTCTCCTTATGTTTTCTCGATTTTTCAAGTTTATACATCATGTTTTTGTTTCATATAAAAATAACTTCTTTAAGCAATATAGCCAAAGAAGTTATTTTATCAATTATATATTAATCCTAAGCCAATTCCTTGTTACTTAGCCTTTTGATATTCTCCTTTAGCAACTGCAATAACAAATTAAGCTGCACCTACTGATTTAAATATAGTTATCTCATCGTCATCATCTCTGCCATTTTTAAGTTCTGTTACAAATTCACCAAGTCCGCAATATACCTTATCGAATGACCAGATACCTTTTTTCAGCAGCATGGATAAATTCCCCAGCTTCATTTTTAACGCCATTAAAATCATCAAACTACTATTTTATTGGCCTTTAATATGGATGTTGCATCAATTTAACGTATATTCGGCAAATATGAACCAGATCCATTGAGATGAACACCTGGCTTTAATAATTCTCCATCTAAAACAGTTCTAGTTGATCATGTAGCACAACAAATGATATCTACTTACTGTACTGCCGAAGTTACTTTTTTACTTATTGGTACAACTACCTAGGTAAATCTGTTAAATTCCTTCTTGTCACATCTCAATAAAAATGTTTTTTAATAAACCCAATAAAGCCGTGCAATGTGCGCACGGCTTTTAAAAGTTTTTTCTATCTAAGTTTCTCTACTACAAAGCAAAAATTTACACAGTAATGGATTATTTTAAATTCACCCTTTCCTTTTTCAACAATATTAAAAGATTCTTTTGATTTATGAAGGCTACAGAAAATCATCAAAAGAACCTTTTACTAAATTAATACAGACATTAACCCATTTAATATGTGTTCAGTTGTTTAGACAGTGCCTAGATAGCTTCGCGTTATGTTTTGGAGAGCAATTTTTCCGTTTTCACTATATTTTTCGAATAACTCTGATAGGAGGAAAACAAATTTTTCGTACTCTTTATCATCTTTTTTCGGTGCATAGGATGCTGATAAATTTCTTCCCAAAAAACCTTCATAATCAAAAAGCATCTCACTTGAATATTTTTTAAACTCATACTTACCTTCTTTAAAAAATTTGCTAAATACTTCTGGCGTTTCCTCTATTCCACCGCTAAAGCCTTTGAAATTTGAACAGATCCTTTGGCAAATCTCTTCATTTTCTTTAATTACCGGGCTAGTTAAATCTCTGCTGTTCCAAACAAGAGCAACATTTGCCTTTTGTTTCAAAATCCGTTGACATTCAATTTTGAATGCTTCCTTATCAAACCAATGAAAGGCCTGAGCAACCGTTATTAAATCTACACTGTTCCCTTTCAGTGTGGTATTTTCTGCAGTTGCTTTTACTGAAATATAACGAGCATATTGGTTTAACGATTGCTCAGCCATCGTTCTCATGTCATCATTTGGCTCTACGCCAATCACATTTAAGCCTCTTTCAAGCAGCTGACGGCTAAATATGCCAGTACCTGAACCAATATCAGCCACTATCCGATCATCTTTCAAATGGTTAGTTGAAAATAAATAATCGATGTATTCTTTAGGGTAACTAGGGCGATATTTCGCATATACATCAGCCTTGCCTGAGAAATTTCCAGATGTCTCCAAAATACTACCTTCTTTCTTAAGACATTATGTACAAAATAATTTCGAACCAGTTAGGGTGAGCTGGTTAATCGTTAATCCTCTTATCTAAGTATCTCTTCATCTTTACCCTTCTTCACTTACGCAAGAAACCTTCCATCTGTTTCCGTGCTACTGCGGGTGGTATCAGTTGGATATGTTCACCTTTATCATTGCAGGTGAAAATCCCTTTAAAAACATCAGGCATGATATGGTACTGTTTCTCTAGCTGTTCATTAAATTTTTTGAAACAGTCATAAGGATACTTTTCCACCAGGTAGGGCATTAAAAAAGCTGATCGCAAAATTTCATATTCCTCATAATTATATGGCGTAGTTTCAGAACGCTTTTTTAAGATTTCTAACATCTTGTTTATTAAAACGGCCACTTCTTCTTCACTTGCGAAGGCAGAGTATCCTCTAATGGCAGTAAGCCGCATATCCAAATATCGTTCTTTTTTATATGCTTTTAGAAAAAAGTCCTTTCCTTGCTCTGGCAAGTCAAATACAATTTGCTTTAATAGAGCATTTCGCTTGGCAATATCCTTTGTATTAAAATATGTTTCCATCTTTGTTTCTTCCATTTATCCCGCCTCCATTTGAGTATTAAGAACATAATTCGAACAAAATTCCTGCCCTCTTATTATACCCATTTGAGGGGTTTATCTTTGCATAACAGCATCTATATGAAAATTATTAATATTCTCTAAAACCTTCATGCTAAAAAATCTACGACAGAACTTTTTCTCGCTCTGTCGTAGATTTTTTTATTTTATAATTTTTAAATTTTTGGTTAGTGTTAAATTTACCTACTTGTCTCTAGTGTTTCGATTGATATAACTTGCCTTTATGCATTAACATTCTGTTTTTCGGCAGTCTCGCTATTACTTCTGCACTGCAGCTTGCATCAACAAATACGAAACTAGCTTCTGTACCTACTTTCGGCCATTGTTGTTGTCCTTCTGTGCATAAGGGAGTTACACCTTGTGTAATCAAGCTTAAACTATTGCGTAAGGCACGTTCGCTGGATTTACCCGTATATTGGCAAAAATTATGTACCTTTTCTAAAATATCGCCTGAGAAATACGGACTCCAAGAATCATAAAAGCCATCACAGCCTAAAGCCACTTTAACACCTTCGGTTTTCAAAATATCTATAGGTATTAGCTGATGATTAATTGATATAGGAACAGTAGACATGATTTCCACTTCATACTCACTTAACTTTTCCGCAAATTTCTTTTGTGAAGGTGGCGTTAATTTACTTAACCCAAATGCATGACTGAAAGCTGTATGCCCATTATAATTTTGTTCCTTCACCATATCAAGCCATTTATCCATCGTATAAAAACCTACTTGTCCTCTATCGTGTAGATGCATATCCACATCTACATTGTAGTCCTTAGCAATATCCATGGTTACTTGTAATGACTTTTCAATATCTTGATCAATACCAGCTGGATCAAGCGCTCCTAAGATTGTGGCACCAGAATCTAGTGCTTGTCTTAATAAGTCAGGCATTTCATCATGAGCTAGCAAGCCATGTTGCGGAAATGCAACGATTTCATAGGTTAAATATTGCTCATAGGACTCCAGTGCTTTTTTAACGCCCTCTAGATTTTTTAGCTTTATAAAAGGGTCGATATTGACATGTGTTCGGATATGATTCACACCATTATTCAAATGTAATTCAATCATAGCAGAAGCTCTTTGCGTCACCGTCTCAGAAAGGACTTCTAATTCTGCCGCTTCCAACTCTAATCTTTCGGACAAACTATTCACAGGGCGACAAGCCTTCCACCCTACAAAAAGATAGGTTTTATCCAAATGATTATGCATTTCTTTAAATGCAGGAAGGGCCAATTTCCCTTGCATGTCGATTGAATTTGTTTTAGGTACATTCGATGAAGCAGGCAGGATTTCTTGAATCAATCCTGCTTCTGATACTTGAATGTGAAACAAACTTGTCTCGGTTTTAATACTGCCATCTTCATATGTTGTTTCCCCTGTTTCCAGTCGAACATCCCGTACCCATGTGCTCATCGAAATTTCCCCCTTAAATCTATCTCTTCTTCATGAATGACCTTCCCGTTTGAGATTACTGTGGAAATAGGACATTGTCTAGCAATCAGATGTGCGGAGCTAACTGCATCTACAAGTAGTGCATTCGCTGTATCTCCAATTTTTGGCCATTGTTGTTCTCCAGCAAGATTTAAAGGTGTGATTCCGCCTGTCGCATATTTTAAGGATTGTCCTATATGCCATTCATCTATATAACCAAAGCGCTCTATAAATTGATTTAATTTTTGTATAGTATCTCCACTTCCGAAAGGCGACCAATGATCCACCAGGCTATCATGGCCAAATGAAACTTTTACGCCCCTATCATACAAATACTTCACAGGGATTGTAATAGGACCTGGACCAATAGGAATGGTTGTCGTTAAACCAACTTTATTGGTAGCCATTCGACTTATTAACTGATCTAGTGACTTTTCAGATAAGTCTGCAAAAGCGAACGCATGACTAATCGTTACATCCTTTTTAAAAGAGCGTTGTTCCATTTCGTTTAGAATTTGTTGAATGTCAAATTCGCCTAATGTATTTTGCTCATGTAAATGCATGTCGATGCCTATCTCATATTTTTCAGCTAATTCAAAAGTTGTTTTTATCACTTCTCTACTATTGCGATCTACTAAAGAAGGATCTACCCCTCCTATATGGGTAGCACCCAATTGTAGAGCTTTCTCAAGGATTGATAAAAAAGAAGGACCATTACGTAATAGACCATGCTGTGGGAATGCCACAATTTCATACGTGATTTGATCTTGATAGCTTTCTAATACATGTTTGACTATTTCTATATGTTTCGTCTCGATCTGTGGATCAACATTCACATGTGTTCGAATATGTGTATGTCCCATTTTAATATAGTGTTGGATCATCGCGTGTGCCCTATCTGCTGCAACATGCAATTGCTTCGGTAATAATAACGCCTCTTCCTTTAAACGAGAAAAAATCCCTTCTGTAGGTGCAGTTGGTGCTTTCCATTCTCCACTGAAATATGTTTTATCAATATGTGTATGCATCTCTTTAAATGATGGAATGAGTAGCTGGTTTTTGGCATCAATTACTACTACATTACTTACTTCAATCGTTGGGGCAATTTCAATAAATGTCCCATTTTCAATTAACACATCAAATAAATCTGTTTTTGTCGCTGTTACAAATGTTTGGTCATACAGATATCCTGTTTCCAAACGCACATTTTTTAATAATATTTGCAAAAAACCACTCCCCTTTTAGTCCCATTCAATGCGCTAGATAGCTCTCGCTGCTTTGCTAAAAGAACATCCAACTCAATTCATTTAGGATTTTATGTATAGTTTTCTTGTTGACTAAAACCAAATAGAAGTATGTCTTTGAATACTTCTATTATGAGAACAAGTATTCAAAGACAACTTCCTATATTTTCTTATTCTAACGCCTCACAACTCAGAACCTTACACCCCTAATGCTCTTAGTATGCTTAAAGTGAACCTGCAGTCATTTCTCCATTGAAAATGGTAGCTACTCGTTTAGATCTGCGAGCAACAGCTTCTGCAGAACACGATGCTTCGACCAAAACAAGATTTGCCTCATCTCCAACCTTTGGCCATACTTGTTTTCCTTCTTGATTCAATGGTGTCTTACCGCCTGTAATATAATAAAGTGCTTGTGAAAGTGACCGTTCATCCACCCAATGAGCAATCTCAGCTAAACGTCCAACCCGTTCTAATATATCTCCATTGCCGAAAGGTGACCAAACATCAAAAATGTTATCACATCCTACTGCAACTGATACGCCACGCTCGCGTAATAAGCCCATCGGAGGGAATTTACGATCAATCGGTACGCTAGAGATAATAGTGATTCCGGCATCAGCTAGTAATTCGGCCATTTCTTCTGCTTGAGATATCGAGATATCTCCGAGACCAAACGCATGGCTAATCGCTACTTTTCCTTGCAAACCTGCTTCTTTTGTTAATTGAGCTAGTTTTTTCATTGTGAAAATACCCAAATGATCAGGATCATGCAAATGCAAGTCGATTCCAGCGTTACCTTCAACGGCCAATTCCACCATTGCTTTTAGTGAAGCCTCTATATCCCCATCCACTGTAGCCGGGTCAACACCGCCTACAAAACTTGCTCCACTTTTTAACGCTTCTCTAATTAAGTCTCTTGAATCTGTACGTAACAGTCCATGCTGAGGGAAGGCTACAATTTCATATGTTAATTTCCCCTCAAATTTTCGTAATACCTTTTGGACATTTTCTAAATTCTTTAAACCTACCTCAGGATAAATATCTACATGTGTACGCACATGAGTAATGCCATATTCCACATATTTTTCAAGCAACAATTCTGCTCGTTCTTGTGTAGTAGTCTCTAAAGAAGGTAGAACTTCTTTTTCAATCTCCAAACGTTCAAAAATATTCCGAACTGGTGTCACAGATCGCCAACGGTCGCCTAGTAAGGTTTTGTCCAAATGACAATGTTTTTCAATAAAAGAAGGTAGAGCTAGTAGTTGTTTCGCATCTTTTTGCGGTAGATTGTCTGTGATCTCTTCAGAAGCAGCAATTATTTTTGCAATTTTCTTATCTCTAATCAATAAGTGAAATTCTTCTGAATTTGTTCCTGTTACATTTCCTTCATTGATTTGATAACTTGTCTCTAGACGTGTATTAGTTAACCAATAAGTAGAATTCACACACATCAATCCTTTCACCGTTTATTTTGAGTTTAACTCGTTCCAACGTTGATACACTTTAATACTATCTTCATTTGGCTGTTGAACCATAGGTAATCGGCGTTCTTCTATAGGTTTACTAAATTCATCATAAAATGTTTCCAACTCAAAGTACTTACGATCATCCTTATAATATGGAGCATAATCCTCACGAGTTGTTATATAGATTACTTTTCTAGGGCTGCAATAATACATTGCACCTAAACACATAGGACATGGTGTAGTGAGGATGTAAATATCACAATCTGTTAAATGTTCAGTTTGTAGCTTCTTACATGCTTCTCTAATAGCGACTATTTCAGCATGTGCAGTCGGATCATTTGTTTGCGCCACTAAGTTGGGACTCTCAGCAATAATCTCACCGTCTCGAACTATTACTGTAGCGAATGGGCGTCCACCCGCTTCCACATTTTCACGCGCTAAATCGATTGTTCGTTGTACAAAATCCATTTCAATTCACCTCATCTTAATTTGTCTAACCTTTAACGGCAGTAATGCACTCTGTTTTAGGAGTTACATCGCCGATATAAATATGTTATCACGCGCTTAAGTATATGAAAAATATTAATAAAATTAGTTTTACTTATATTTTTCATATATCATTTAACTATAAGGAGGGAATTTCATTGATTGATATCAGACAATTGCGCTATTTTATTGCCATGGTAGAGGAAAGGAAAATTTCCGCTGCTGCTAAAAGGCTTCATATGTCTCAACCACCATTAAGCCAGCAATTGAAAGCAATGGAAGATGAACTGGGCTCAAAATTATTCGAGAGAAGCGGGAAATTTTTAGAATTGACTGAGGCAGGAAAAGCACTATATAAAAACGCTTTGCAAATAACTCAATTAATGGAGGAAACCAAAACCGAGGTAAAAGAGGTTGGTGAGGGTGTAAATGGAAGGCTTACAATGGGTGTTAACACATTTTCAGTTAGTGGATTGCCTCAAATACTGGAACAATTTCAAAACCAGTTCCCTAAGATTACGTATAAAATTCAACAGAATGAATCGTCCCACCTTTGTCAGTTAGTCAGAGACAGGGTGGTGGAATTAGCTATTATCAGGTTGCCCCTAAATCTGGACGATTTTTCTGTACTTCATTTATGTAATGAGCCATTTTATTTCATTACATCCGAAAAGCAAATTTTAACAGATCAAGAAGTATCACTTGTTGAAATAGAACAATATCCTCTTCTTTTTCCAAGTACAGAGGGATTAGGTGTACACTACTTAATTGTAGAAGCTTTTTCTCGCGCGAAGCTACAGCCACATATTGTTGGTGAATGTTCAGATATTAGTTTGTTGATGGATCTCATCGCATCTGATTTTGCAGCATCTATTGTTCCAGAAACCCTTCTCGAAAGATATCACGGATATCCGATTAATGCTTACCGAATATCTCATACACCAGAGTTAACAGGATCAGTTGGATTAATATGGCTCAAGGATCATAGCTTATCGCAGGCAGCAGAGAATTTTATTGAGATGTTACAAAAAATTTAATATATTGTCACCAGCCAAAAGAACATTTGTTCTTAGTTGATTATATTTGCCAAGGTGGCCATTGGATAAACAGTTCAAAATGATAATATTATTGTTATTTAAATAGTAAAAGAGCATTTTTTTAATAAAAATGCTCTTTTATAGTACATAGAACAAATGTTCTTGTTGTAGCTTCATCTATTAGTTTTCCATAAAAAAGAATCCCAACTTTTCTTGTTTTTTAAATCGAGTATTTCACAAAATTCATAGGCGAAATAATCAGTGGTATCAATTTCAAATTCTACAGTTTGAATCCCTTCTGCTTCTAAATCTATTAATTGTTTCTTCAGTAATCCAGGCAAAATATCAACGTGCCTTCGTTTTCCCATCCATCCAACTTCATAATGACATTCTTCCGTTTTATGTAAGAACATATAAGCTGATATTTGATTATCGTTCACAACAATATAACTTAAATCAAGATCTGGATTATCGTTTAAAAGTTTTTCTCGCCACAGCTCCCATGAAATATCCTTTGCCTCATTAGCCAAATGTGTTTGTTCGTAATTATGTTTCAATAAATGAAATAAATCTTCAGTTAATCGGGCGTCTATCAATACTTCTCGTAATGAAAAACCTGTATGCGGAATTGGAGTGGCTTGTAGTCTATTTATAATATACTTGATTGAATATCTTTCTATATAAGTTTTCCTAAAAACTGAAAAACCAGATTCCTTTGCGATTTCAATTTTATCTATCTCATCTTCCCAACAAGAAAGTATAACTTTATTATGCGGTGCTGAATATTTCAATAATCTTTCCATAAGCTGAGGTATAGGAATAGCAGAACAGAAATCTATATATTTTGCAGTGGGATGGTTTGAGTTAGTCCAACTAATACCAAAACCTTCAATACTTGAATCTTTTAACGCTACAAAGAGTTCTTCGTAATTATTAGAGTTAATTCGCCCATTCATCTTTTTTAGGCCTTCAATGATTCTTTGATTTAAATACTGAGATTCTATTTTGTCAACTTGAATTATTTTATACATGTTTAAACCTCTCTTTAGGAGTATTAATACTAGATCTAATTCAACATATTAGTAAATATCTCCTCTAAATTAACCTCTATTAGTAATTGAACTTCTTTGCCATTCCCTATTCTTACTCCAACCTTTATAATGAAGCTATCTACATAAGGAAAGGTTGATGAAATTGGGCAATGTTGAAAAGATGGTAGAGCATGCTTTAAAGTTGCGAAACGAGGGTCAATACGATCAGGCATTGAATATGTATACAGCAGCCATCAAAGAACAACCTTCAAACAGCGACTTATACCGAGGCATTGGAAAAGTTGCCTATTTAATGGAGCAGAATAAGTTAGCTGTTGCAGCGTATTTATCTGCATTACATATTGAAATAGCAAAGATTGAGCATTTTGGTCTTAATGAGGAAACGGAAAAAATGTACGATTCCCTCCCAGAATCATTGGTAAAAGATTTACCGGTAAAAGGAGCATTTATACTCTATTACGATACAAATACACTCCGCCACTTAGCACATGCCATAGCAGATTTCGATGAAGCAGCACTAAGTCAGGAACCTGAGCTATTGGCTTATAAAGAAATCTACACAGCTCATTTAAAAGGGCAAGATTTGCATGAAATTTTATCTATTTATAATCGGACAGAAAGTGATTATATTGAGCAAGAATCTACTTTTTATATTCAGATTGGTAAGGAATTAGCTCTTGCATGGATTAAGTGGGATCGACTTGGCAGTCTTGATGTGGGACATTTATATTTTTAGTTAGGAATGAATGTGGCTGTCTATAAAATGATAGCTTCATTTTTTCTATATTAGTTTACATAATATAATTATTTGAAACAAAATAAAAACCCCTCTAGATTTCTCTAAAGAGGTCTACTTTAAAGCTGCTCTACTTTCAGGTCAGTGAAGAATTTCAGCATATAATGCAGATATCTTCTAATAGTTGTAATACGTTCTTGCAAATTCATAGCGATCGTTTTGTAAAATGATGCCCCTTCATCTGTACTCCTCAGGTTACGTACTGTTCGCTTCTCATCCGGCCAAGAACCAACCAAGTATCCTTTTTCTTCTAGTTCCCAGGCAATTTGATAGAGATATCCATTGGAAGGACACCAGCCAAAGAGATCTTCTAGTTGCTGACCTACCTCCGCCATATAAAAACTCGAACGTGTTTGGCTTAACTTTAAGGCTAAATAACGTACAGCGTCTTTCACCGAAATCAGCTTTGAAAAATAGCTTCGAAATTCTTCGGGTAATGGATGAGCTGGCCTTGGAGGCTTTTCACCATTTCGGGTTAATTCGTAATAAAAGCGATCTAGGACTAAAACAATTTCATGGAAACGACCGTAATATAATTCGTTATAACGTGTTAAACGTTTTCGACCAAGCTCTGTAATACTATAAAGAATTTTTTTATGTTCTTGCCTTGATGACAATGCCCCTTCTGCTTCAAGCCTTTTAGCAATACGAGCTACATATTCATACCCTACTTTACGACCAGGGAACTCATTTTCAAAGTCTTGATGGATTTCAACTGAATATTTTGCTTTAGATTGTGTGGCATAGAGCCAATAAAGTGCCAATGTGTCCTTCACACTAAAGCCCACTGTCTGTTGAAAATTCTTTTCTTTCATAAAGGAACCTCCTTTTGGGCCTTTAACAATATTATACCAATATTTTTCTAAATAGTGGTAATATTTAAGGCTTGAGAGGTCTTACTTTTTTGTTGGAATTTTCGGCAATTGTGCCAGTCCATACCCATATGTGCTGTCTTTCCCTTTTGCTCCTAAATCCAATGCGCTTTTTTTCAATTTGTTGATAATAGTCGTTGGTGAGCTATTAGGATATCTTTCTATTAAAAGTGCCACGAGTCCAGTCACATGAGGGGCAGCAAATGAGGTGCCTGATGTGACAATTTTTTCTCCAACCACATTCAATGTTGCAACATCATCGCCTGGTGCCGCGAAGTCCACTGAAGCACCTCTATTTGAGAAGGCACTACTTTTTTTATCTTTACCAATGGATGCAACCCCTATCACATTTTCATAACGAGCCGGATAGGTAGGCGCATCATGCGGGCCATCATTACCGGCGGATGCTACTATGATAATTCCTTTTTTAGCAGCTTGGTTAATTGCCTTTTTTAGGCCTGGATGATCTGTATAGATACTAGATGAAATATTAATAATCTGCATATGATGCTTTATGGACCATTGAATAGCTTCGATCATATCGCCGATTTGTCCATTGGATGTTCCGTCTGCATATTTTAATGAATAGATTCGTATATTAGGAGCAACTCCTGCTACATTCAGATGACTAGAACTTTGTGTTTTTTTATCGAGCTGTGAACCAAGAATAGCTGCTACGCTTGTTCCATGTCCATCCCCATAATTTCCACGGTCATATGGGTCTGATTCATCTATATCTTTTGTTGCTGGGTTATCTTTCGCAAAGGATATGCGCTTAACCACATTTCCTAATCCCTCTACTTCATTTACTCCAGTATCAATAATGGCCACTTTAACACCTTTTCCGAGATATCCCTTTTTCCAATAGGTAGGTGCTTTGACATAATTCATATTCCATTTTGGTTTGTAATTCGGCGCTACTGATTTAATGGTTGAAGTGGAAGCAATGTGCATCTTATCTGTACTGGTTTTGACCCATTCTATATGGGGATTATTTTTTAATAGACGATATTGTTTTGCATTTATATTAGCTCTAACCATTTTCATGTCGCCTAACCGTTTCTCTACATGCTCTACATGTTGTTCCGCATACTGTTTACCTTGGTAATCTTTATAAGAAATAAGTACATCCTGTAGATGTGTTGACGTTTCTTTTGCTTGGGTAGTAGCTGTTTGTATTAAGAAACAGCAGCCAGTGGCACAAGCAGCTGATAACAATTTTTGTTTAAATTTCATATGTATCCTCTCCATTCGGATGCTGTAATTATACTAAAAAAATTAAAAGTATATTATACTATGCCCGTTTCAAGAGAATTTAGAACCTATTTCCACAAAAAAACCAAGCTTCTAAGAAGAAGCTTGGCAAAATATTAAATGATATGCTGTTTTTGATTCACTTTATGACGTGTGAATATACTAATGACGACATAGGTAATCAACGCAAACAAAATTGGCAATGTAACAGGATGCATGCCCAATATGTCTGGAATATTTTTCTTCAGTGTAATATCGTAAAGCGTAATGTAACTTATTAAACCGACAATCATAGAGGCTATCGCACCGTATTTATTTCCCGTCTTCCAATATAGTCCGAATACAACTGGCCATACAAAGACAGCTTCTAAACCACCGAATGAGAATAAGTTTAGCCATACCAGTAAACTTGGAGGCTTTAACGCAACAAATATAACAGCAACCCCGATGACAGCTGTTACTAGGAAACTGATTCTTTTAATTTCAGGATCAGTCGCCTTTGGTTTAATAAAATTCAGATATATATCTTTTACAATTGTTGAGCTCACAAGCATAAGCAATGCATTGACCGTCGACATGATCGCTGCCATTGGCGCAGCCAGCACGATACCTGCTAAATATGGCGGAAGAACTTTTAATGTTAAAAGAGGCATTACTTTATCACCTATTTCAATGCCAGGTAGGACTGGACGAGCTAAAACGCCTGTTAAGTGCATACCGAACATAACAGTACCAAGAGCAATAGTTCCAATGATGATTGCCGCATGCATGCTTTTTGTATCACGATATGACATAGCCCGAACAGCAATCTGTGGTAAACCGATAACACCAATCCCAATTAAAATCCAAAATGTTGAAACATATAGGGGGGTAAGACTGTTATCTGCACCGAATGGTGATACCAATTTCGGATTTTCAGCAACTAAATCATGCATGATATTAGAAACACCACCGCCTGCTATAATCGTTCCTACAAGTAAAATGATACTACCAACCAGCATGACAGACCCTTGGACAGCATCTGTCAATGCCACAGCACGGAAACCTCCGATAATGACGTATACGAGAACCACAGCGGCAAAAATAAAGAGTGCAGTTGTATAATGCAAGCCAGTCAACGATTCAATAAGCCGTGCACCACCCACCCATTGGGCCGCCATAGAAGAAAATAAAAAGATAATAATACTTAATGCAGATACCACTACAACAAAATTGCTTTGGTAGCGTTCACGCAAAAAGTCAATCAGCGTAATCGCTTTGTATTTCCTTGCGATAATAGCAAACTTTTTCCCTAAAATCATCAATACAAAGTAGCCTGCAGGCAGTTGAGCCATTGAAAGTAATACCCATCCAAGACCGGTATTATAAGCGACACCTGGACCACCTATAAAACTAGAAGCACTACCGTAAGTAGCCATCATGGTCATCGCCAGTAAGAAACCACCCATATCTCTCCCGCCTAAGAAATATTCCTGCAAGAAAGAATTCGAATTCATTACATGTTTATTTGCCCATATACCTATTAAAAAGATGATAACCAGAAAAATAAAGAGCGGGAAAATTACCTGCCAGTGCATCATGACTTATCACCGCCTTCATCGTCAAAAAGCATATCTCTGAAAAATACCTTGATGACAAAAATAATTAGTAAAATCATAAAGATTGTTCCTGCAATGCAACTATAGAAAAACCAAGCCGGAAAACCGAAAACATATGTATATTCTTTCGGGTCCGCTGATCCAAGCCCATAGGCAAAGCCAAACCATATTGCAAAATTGATGAGCACGAGCAAGACCCCAATTACTGCTTCTCGGTGAGCAATCTTAAAACGCGGATCATTCATAGAAACTCCCCTTTTATATCAATAGAATTCCTTACTATTTTACTTTTTTAAAGTGAAAAATGAAAGTTTAGAGGACAAATAATGTTATAATAGAGAGACAATAGTATAGGATTTCTCAAGGGTGGTCGGCTCACTCCCCGTTAGAAAGGGGGTGGTGCCGTATGACAGTTTTCGAAGCGCTTATGTTTGCTGTAGCTTTTTCTAGCTTAATTGTTGCAATGCTGTCATTTAACCAAAAAAAATAATCCACCCTTGAGTTAGCAGCTCGGTGGATTATTTCCTCTACTAGCTGACCCCTTTGATGGAGCCTGCTATTGTTATACCGTTAGTGTACCCGCACTAACGGTATTTTTAATATATGCATCTATGCCTATATTATAGCTGAAACAAAGCGAAAAGGAAAATAAATCGGATCTTTATAACATTTATCTTTAAACCCATTTAGTTTGAGAGGATAAAAATGCCTCCACAATGAGAAATCGGATAAAATTCAAAGAGATTTTTAAAGGAATGTTTTAATTCCTCATATACAAAATAATATTCATCAGGATCCCAATAAGCTAAGCTTTCTTGGCGACATTTCTCCAATTGCTCTCTCGTTTCAAAGGCAATATCACCAATTAAAACTTTACCACCTTTTTTTAAAAGAGGTAGCAAACTATTGATGAATGTTACCTTTTCTTCATCTGTCAAATGGTGCAGCGTATACGTACTAATAATATAATCGTACTGGTTTGTTAAGATTTCAGCGGGCAAGCCTTTCGATATATCCCATTCCATGAGGTTTGCTTTAGGCATCTTAACTTGGGCAATAGAAAGCATTTCGGTTGAAAAATCAATGCCATTTATTTGATGACCATTCACATACAATTTATTTGTCAGAGTGCCTGTTCCAAAACCGATATCTAGCACTTTTGAATTCTCTTTTTGCATCACTTCATTATAAATGCCATTTAGAATCTCTTTGTAGCCTGCAAACGGATACAAGTTATTTTCCTCACTTACTTGTACTGTTCCATCATAATGGTCTGCCCACAGATCAAAACCTTTTTTATTTAACATGAATGCTCCTCCAGTAATTTAAAAATTTGCGAGCATTCTAATTGAATGTTGAATTACTCGCAGTTCACCTTATCCATACAAATTTGTTTATAGAAGTTAGCACATTTCATATCAATCACACCTTTCTATTAATAGAGTTCAATTATAACATAATATTTTAAAAATTCAGCATTTTATTCACTAAAACTTAAATAGGTCTAAGATCAAGCAATTTAGCAG
The DNA here is from genome assembly GCF_007988965.1 of Rummeliibacillus stabekisii. GTDB lineage: Bacteria > Bacillota > Bacilli > Bacillales_A > Planococcaceae > Rummeliibacillus > Rummeliibacillus stabekisii. The sequence goes on along the minus strand of NZ_BJVD01000001.1, from coordinate 103,404 downwards.
TACAGTAAATACTAGAAAGACATAGTATGTATACCATGAGAATTGCTATTCCATGACTCCAATACCACTGAAACTGTTATAATTCAACGCCTCATAACGGTCAATGGATATCGACCTGCTACATGATTTCCTCATGGGGTTATTTAAAAAATACTCAAATCATATGTCTTTGAAAGTTTTTCAATACATTTCATCCCTGCTACACTATTCCCTATCTCATCAATTCCAGGACTAAAAACACCAATCCCTATTTTCCCTTTAAGTTGCTCCACTTTTCCATCGGGTACTGAACATAAGACTCCGCCAGATACACCGCTTTTCATTGGAATTCCAATAGAAGCAGCATACTTGCCTGAAGCATTATACAGTCCACAAGTTGTCATTAATGCTTTAGTGACTTTAGCAGTTTGGCGAGTGATTATTTCTTCTTTTGTTATTGGATAAATACCGTTTCCTGCTAGCATTAATCCTATTTTTGCTAGATCTCTAGTTGTCACTTCCAATGAGCATAAGTAGATATAGGTCTCTAGCGCTTTTTCTACATCATCAAGTAAATAATTATTTGCCTTTAGATAGTAAGCAATTGCACGATTTCGGTGGCTTGTTTCAATTTCGGAACTATATATTTCTTCATTTACTTTATGAATACTGCCAGTAGTCCGGCCTAAAAAGTCTGCAACATGTGCAACACGTTCCTCAGGCTTTTTCCCGGGTAACATGGAAGCGATTGTAATAGCACCTGCATTAATCATCGGATTGAAAGGCTTTCCAGGAATAGAGCTCTCTAATCGCATTATCGAATTAAAAGGGTCACCAGTTGGCTCTACATCAACTTTATCCAGAACAAAATCTAAACCATGATACTCACAAGCAACCATAAAATTGATTACTTTTGAAATACTTTGCAATGTAAAAAGAGTATCTGTTCCTCCGCTTTCAAAATAATTTCCATATTCGTCTATTAAAGATATACCAAATTGATCTACAGATTGGTGCGCTAGGGCTGGAATATAAGATGCCGGTTTTCCTTCTTTAGTATGTAATTTGGCTTCGTTTATAAGTTGTTCTAACATCACTTCTACCTCTTTCTCTATCTATAGCTAGAAGGAGATGTTCTAAAAACGGACATCTCTTTCACGTTTCATTATTTACTTGGAATTAGTGAAACATACGCATTTCCTTTTAGACAGGCATTCTTCTTTTCTTATTTCTATATTTTCCAAATAATATAGTAGTTCTGCTATGATATCACCTGCAAAAAATCAATTGTAATTAGGAAAGAATTATCTTTAGGACACTTTTCATATATGTTTTTCCTAGTACCAAGTAGGAGATTGCGCATTACTAGTAACGCACTTTATAATTCTACCCTAACGGTATTAAACCAAGTATGCAACTATAACATTAGTCACTTGAAATACATATTGTATATAACATAGAGAATTAATATTCCCATAATTATCATTCCGCCAATGGCAGGAGTACCTATAAAAGATCGATTAAATACATCATTGCTTTCTTTGTTTTTTCAAAATGAACTTTGTTTTTTATATCTTCTTTTTTCATAATAACCTCCTTTTCTATGTAATTAATTAAATTTAGGAAGGAATATCCTATACAACTGCACATTTTCGTTATCCGCTTAAAACTAGATTGATAGTAAAATCGAATAAAATCTTCTATGTTTCGCTGGTCCTGCTTCTTGCATTTCCCTCTTAGCTATTAAATCACAGAGCAATAAGTATATTCTCATTTAGAAGATTCTGTTAAAATAGTTTATCATAGGTTATGCTAACATGAAAAGATGCACATTTATCTGATGGAAGGTAGCCTTCTAAAAGTATATGTTTCTTACCAAACTAAAAGGCAACATCATCACATAAGATTGCCTTAACATATAACAATACTCTAAATCAGTTTTACCGGTGAATGATAATTCTGCTCCTCCTGCAAGAATAGCTTTCTTGCCTCTTGCTTTGATCAAAATTTTCAGCCATTCTGAACCAAGATGTTTACACTGCCAAAAAACTCCTTTAAAAAGGAGGCTTGTCCAGATGGAAATATTAAATTTTTTGCTTCAACAAAACAAAAAGATTGAACCCCTATACAGAGGTTCAATCTTTTCTAATAACTTCGTCATGTTAATACATTAAATGGTAGATTAGCGTATATCCAAGGACAATTAAGACAATTCCTAAAACAACGAATCCGATTGTCCGTATTGCTTTTGGTTGTCTTTCCGGCGGATTAGGGCCTGTTTCAGATTCCGGTTGGCCAATTGTAACTCCTTCATCTACTAATGACTCATCTTCTTGTTGATTGTTCTGTTTTTCAGAAGCCATTTCTTTCACTCCACTTCTGGTTATGTTTGCTGTACAGTTTATCTATTCCCTTTTTTAAGTAAAATAAACGATTTAGACTGTGAAGTGATTTATTAGTTTACATAATAAAATTATTTTAAATCTAAAGGTTTTTTTTCAATCCTATGCTGAATCTCTAATCAATCCTTATCATAACTCTATAAGTAAGCATCTTTTTATAGAGAAAAAATTACCCTCTTTGCTGAAAACAAAAAGGATAATTTTTTGCATAACCTATTATTACTTATCAAAATATCGGTCGACTTGACAAGTTGGATGATTTCACCTATACATATTACACTAAAAATTTTGGCTTAAATAATTTAGGACCATGATAAAGTAGTGTAGTAACTATTAGTTTAAATAATCATTTTTTTAAAAACTAAGTTTAATACCCGTCTGAAGCTTTACTATCATCCGATATACAAAACTCATTATGGGAGGCTTTTGTATTGTTCCCTAGAGGCAAACACTTTACAAATCCTGTTCATCTTAAACAATTTTCATCTGAGCATTTGCCTCAATAGCAGTATAAAAACTGCTATGATGGCACGATGAAATTCTAACTCGTATATAGAAATCACTCATGTCTTTTTTGCTATCAATCCTAAGACATTATAAAATCAATAAGAAGCTAGGCATATAAAGCTAGGAAAAGTAAATTATTAGGAGTGGTTCCGTGTGAAATTATTAAGGATAATCTTCTTTTGCTTGATTCTCCTCGGAGTATATTTCATTATTCAAAAGGATCAAATTAATACTAAGGATCTGTCATCTGTTTCAAATACCTTCAGAGAAGGTTTTGATTTTATAACAGCAAAGGTACACGACTTAAAATTAACTTCAAAAAAGCAGGATACGATTGAGAACGTCAAAAAGCCTGACCTAAAAATACCTAAGCATCAAGCCCTCTCTGTACACAATATAGAAATTGGGAACACAAAAGAAAGCGTCGAAAAACAGATGGGAAAAGCGCAGCGTTCTACCTATAATGAATATGGCGCTAAATGGTACACGTATCATAAAAACTATCACAACTTTTTTATGGTTACCTATGATTCCAATCAACTTGTGGCTGGATTATACACAAATCAAAATTTGGTATCTTCAAAACAAGGGATACAAATCGGTAATTCTAAACACTCTGTCGAAAAGAAACTTGGCACTCCCTTAAAAGGTATTAAAAAAGGCTTTGTCCTTTATCAAATGCAAAATAACGGAGAGTATGACATATACGAAATGGACAGGAGCTACGTGACAGTATTTTTCGATAAGCATAATAATAATACGTTAACCGCAGTACAAATTATTAGTAAAAATTTAGAGGCGAACAAGAAAAACTTTTACCCTCGAAGCAGTAAACGCCTTACAAAAGGCTTTGAATATCAATTATTTGACCTTACAAATGCAGCACGCGTAAAAAATGACCTACCTCCACTCTCTTGGAATGTTCAGGTCAAAGCGACCGCTCAAAAACATAGTGATGATATGGCTTCTCATCAATATTTCAGTCATACAGATTTAAACGGGGGATCACCCTTTGATCGGATGAAGAATGATGGAATTGCTTTTATGACAGCCGGAGAAAATATAGCTGAAGGGCAAATCAGCAGTGTATATGCTCACGAAGGATTAATGAATTCACTTGGGCATCGTAAAAACATTTTAAATGATAAATTTGACGCGCTTGGTGTAGGAGTTGCATTTGATCAAGCATCTAGGCCCTTTTTTACCGAAAACTTTTTAGGGAATTGAGTGATAAAAATACATCCATTAAATCAATCTTTGAGATAATGGTGTAGCCGCAAAAAAGTTAAACAAAAACACCATTTAACCTTACTTGTTTAAAATTAATAAGAAGCTTCCATTTTGAAAAAAGATAATCAAAATGGATGCTTTTTTAGTATTTTTCATTTTGGTTTAATAAAAAACCTTTAAATGAAAATTAAAAAACAATATCTAAAATTATGCTCATATCATTTACTTATCAATAATTCAAATTCTTCTACCTCATCGTTGCATTCATCATGTTTTTAAAGTTGATTATACGTGGCAAACTGAATCTATGGAGCAATTTTGAAAGTAGGTTATTTAATGGAATTTATTATCTTTTTTTTAATTGGAATTATAGGTAATGTAGTCGGTACATTGGTCGGAGGAGGGGGACTTATTAGCTTACCTACTATGTTACTTATGGGGTTACCCGTACATTCAGCAATTGGTGCAAACAAGGTTTCCAATACTATCAGTTCACTCTCAAGCTTTCTTGTCATATTAAAGAAAAAAGAAGTTTCCACAAAAGAAGCATTAATAGTCCTACTATTTTGTCTTGGAGGAGGTATTTTAGGTGGACTCATTGCTTCCTTTTTAAGCGGAAGTGCCCTAACGCTTATTGCAATCATTCTATTAAGCTTTGCTTTTGTAACTTCCTTCATGAATACAGGTAATTTTGATGGAACTGAACAATTTCATGCAAGTAAAAAATCAGGGACTGCACTAATTGGGATAGGAATGTATGACGGAATGTTTGGGCCAGGAAGCAGTACACTTGCATTATATTTATATGCAAGCCAAAAAATCTCTTATATCCGAGCAATTGGCTTAGCAAGAGTTGGGGTTTTTGCAAGTTGTTTTGGATCAGCCATCACTTACATATCAACGGGTAAAATTTTATGGCCACTTACCATAGCATTAATGCTTGGATCCATTGTTGGTGCACAGTTAGGAGTAAGATTAGCTCGTAAATTAAAAACAGAACATGTAAAACCACTTCTTAGATTAGTAACAGTTCTTTTAGTCGTACAAATGATTGTAGATTATTTTGATTTTTAAAATACAATTCTAATCACACGAATAAGACGTCCATCACACTTTTGGATTGACGCCTCCTCGTTGTTTTAAAATAAAATATATTGGACTTCTTATAAAAGAATTAATATTCTAATTCACTTGTACTTAAACTATACTGCCCCATTAGTTTAAGTACATTTTTGATTTAGTATTACCTTTAATACCCTTTTGCATCGGTAGCCATACCTCAACACTTTATATAAAGTACCTGTTTATTTGTTTACATAATATTATTATTTATAAAATATTTAGAGGATTGTTTTCAATTACTCGTTGGATCTCTTCATTCTCCACATGTGTATAAATTTGAGTTGTTGATACGTTAGAATGGCCTAGAATTTGTTGCAGGCTTCTAATATCTGCTCCACTTTTATACATCATCGTAGCAGATGTATGGCGTAATTTATGTGGCGACAGCTTCTTTTTTTCTAACCCTGATGATAAATTGATTTCTTTCACTATCTTTGCAATTCGCTGCCTTGTTAAACGTGTTCCTTTTTGAGAAAGAAATAAAGCCTCATTTTTATCAGCATTCTTCATTTTATTCCTTTCCTGCTCTAAATAAGTTTTCAGGGCTTTAAGGCATGCATCATTGAGATAAACAGACCTTTCTTTATCTCCTTTCCCTCTCACAGTAAGTGTACGCTCATGGATAGAGTCCATATTTAGATTACATAATTCAGATACACGAATACCCAAATTCAAAAAGAATGTCATCATGCAATAATCTCTATCATAATGTGCGCTGTACTGGATGCCGCCCATAAATGTCTTCGCTTCATCTAAACTGAGATAAATCGGCTGCTTTTTTCCTATTTTAGGTGTTTCCAAATCATCTGCGGGGTTTTCTTCTATAATATGGCGCTTGGATTTCAAGTATTTAAAGAATGAGCGCAATGTCGCTACCTTCCTTGCACGGGTGTGTGCGCTATTTTTTCGTCTCTCCTCACAGTATTCTAAAAAAAGATACATATCTTCGAGTGTTATTTCCTTTAAGAACGAGGCATCAAATGAATGTATATCAATTGTATCAATTTGCTCTAATTTATCTTGTTGTACGCTAAGAGTAAACCTCAGAAATAAGGTCAAATCGTATTCATACTCATCTCGAGTGCGTTTTGACTTTCCTTTAATAGCTGTTAAATAAATTAAAAAATCTCTAAGTATTTTTGGTTTTTTTGGATCCATCTCACGTCACCTCAATTTCTTCTATTCTATCATAAATAACTTTCCCAAATATACATTTGGGAACCTTTTTAATAAAAGAAGATAATAAAAAGTCGAATCCTCTACTTAGAAGACTCGACTTTGTCGAAATGTAATGGTTAAACTATTCTACTAATAAAAAATAATTCTCTTAGGAAGCGGAATTAAAACAAGTGAGAATAATTTAACGTTAAAGTAGAAATTATAAGTATAAACTAGAATAAATAGACTATTTAATTGGAATCATAATCTTAGTCACATAATTCTCTGCACCATTGACAGCAACCTCATCTAAAATATATTCTTCATACGCAAAATTTTTAATTGCTAATTGATGCTCTTTTACAAATTCAAATATTCGGTGATAGGATGGAGCAATTTCCTTATCGTTTCCTTTATGATAGGCGATAATATACTGTCCTGCTGGTCGAACAATTGTGGAGACCTTTTCAATACTCGAAGGCATTTCGGTATAAAGATAACTATAATTTCCAAAGTTCTCAGCCAATATTTCTTCCTCTGCTAAAATGGCTCCGATTGGATGCCCCGTATATAATTCATGCTTATTGCACAAATCAATAAAATCAGTCACAGCATTCAAGTATTGACGATTCGTTGCATGACGTAGATGCTGGCTTATGAGCAATGTTCTCTCAGGAAGATTTTCAACGGTAATACTTTCCCAATCCACTTCTAATGCTTCTTTGATAATTTTGATAGTCGTTTCGGCTATTGTTCTAATATGCTGAAGCTTACTAATTTTATTGTCAATTTCGTCCAATTGGCTAGTAAGTAATTGAATAGCTTCAATTGGCGTTTTGTTATTTAAAAAATTACGAATTTCTTTAAGAGGCATGCCTAAATCTTTCAGCAGTTCAATTACTATATAAACTTCGTACTGTGAATAGGTATAATAACGGTATCCATTGTCCTCTTTAATATAGGGTGAAAGTAAACCGATTTCATCGTAATAAAATAAGGTCTGTTTTGATATATGGCAAAGTTTAGCAAACTCTCCAGTAGTAAAATATTTGTGTGATTGTTCTGACATAACATTCCACCTCTCCATTAAGTGCATACGTATTGACTATATAGTAACTATATACTTTAAAATCATATTAGAAAAGGAAAAGAAACGTTCTATCTAGAAAGGAAGTGCTCCATTTTACGGAGGCATCTATGAGTGATACATCAATCAAATTAACGCAAACCCCAATTCACAAACTATTTTTATCGTATTTATTCCCCTCACTACTCGGTATGATTTTAATGTCTGTCAATATTCTTGTAGATGGCATTTTTGTCAGCAACGGAGTCGGACCGCTTGCCTTAGCGGGAGTCAATATAGCAGTTCCTATTTTCTCTATATTGTTATCCATTTCTCTATGGATTGGAATGGGAGGTGCAACTCTTTACTCTATCGAAATGGGCAAGGATAACATACAGCAAGCTCGCTCCATTTTTATGCAGAGCCTATTAATGACCGTGAGCATTGTTGGTGTACTTGTTATTATTTGTCTTTGGAAACAAAAAGAGATTGCTCTGCTTTTCGGCGCAAGTACTAAAGTTCTTCCCTATGTTGAAGACTATCTTCATGTCATTCTTCTTTTCGGTCTCATATATGTATTAGAAAATGTTTTAAGCATTTTTATACGAAACGATGGGAATCCGAAACTAGCTATGATTGGTTTAATCACCACATCAGTCTTAAATATCATCCTGAACTATATCTTTATCTTTCAGATGAACATGGGTGTTAGTGGAGCTGCATATGCAACAGCACTTTCAACAGTCGTAGGTTTATGTGTACTTCTTTTGCATTTTTTACGAAGCGATAGCCATTTACGTTTTAATTTGAAAACATTCCACTTTAACTTTAGTAATATGAAAGAAATTTTAAAAATCGGCTCACCAAGCTTTATTACAGAAGGTTCTACCGCTATTGTAGTCGTAGGCTATAATATTGCCTTTAGTCATTTCGTTGGTGAAATTGGCGTCACCTCTTATGCTGTAATCAATTATTTACATGCCGTATTTATCATGCTTTTCTTTGGTATAAGTGCAGCCATACAACCAATTGTAAGCTTTAGCTATGGGGCAAAATTAACAGAACGACTCAAAGCTGTCTTGAAATTGGGACTTCTTGCTGGCATTATTGCAGGTATACTCATTATTCTTGTGGGATGGCTCCTTGATGATCAGTTGATCCAAGCATTTAGCGTGCATGACCCTGCTATCATTGAATTTACAAAGCAAGGCATACATCTTTTCTTTATTGGCTATTTGTTTCTTAGTTATAACTTGCTGTATGCAGAATTTTATCAATCGATTAAGAAAATACGCTTATCGATGATTATCATTCTTATGCGTTCCCTTGTATTATTCCTCCCCTTGCTCTATTTATTGCCTGCAGCGTTTTCGGGCAAAGTACTTTGGTTAGCCTTTCCTATTGCAGAAGGAATGACTGCTATTGGTATACTGTTATATCAGTTAAAAAATAATCAAAGCTAAACGGTACATGAATAAGTTTCTTCTATTATATAGGTAGCCACTATTTCCTCTTTAGAAATAGTGGTTTTTACTTATTTTCCAAAAATAATTAATTTTCTAAAAAATGTTGCTATTTTTGTCAAATTTGCATATGATTATTTCAAGGAATTGGAAGCACTTCCAACTTCATATTTTTAAAGGGGGATTTTGTATGAGTCAAAATTTAGCTCACTCGTTAGAAGAAAAACAAGTTGTGAGCGATCATTTGGGGCAAGAACCAAATGTTTTGAATGGCCTGACAGAAGAAAAGTATGTATCTATTTCAGAAAGTTCTGAATTTAAAGCGCTTGTAAAAAAGAAAAATAGTTTTATTGGATCTATTTCAATTCTATTTTTAGGTCTCTACATTCTATTGCCTATCTTAACCTCTTTCACAACAATTTTGGATGGAAAAGCCTTTGGTGATATTACCTGGGTATGGATTTATTCTTTAGGATTATTTATTATGACGTGGGTACTCTGTATGCTTTATGTCAAAAAAGCAAATGTATTTGATCAAGACAGCGAAAAAATTATTGAAAAAGCGAAGGATGGTGGCTATTAATGGGAGCTATTGGGATCTTATTCTTCGTGGCAATTGTAGTGCTCACTTTGATTGTTACGTATATTGCATCGAAAAGAACAAATTCAGCTAGCGAGTTCTACACTGCCGGCGGTGGCCTAACAGGTTGGCAAAACGGCATTGCGATTGCTGGTGACTATTTATCTGCTGCTTCATTTTTAGGAATAGCAGGTGCTATTGCTTTATTTGGTTTTGATGGTTTCTTCTATAGTATTGGCTACTTGGTCGCCTATTTAGTTGTTTTATATATTGTAGCTGAACCTTTACGAAATCTTGGACGCTACACATTGGCAGATATGATTACTGCACGTTTTAATCAAAAGAAAGTTCGTGGGACTGCTGCTATAAGTACAATAGTAATTGTGTTATTTTACATGATTGCACAATTAGTTGGGGCTGGTGCACTAATACAGCTTTTGCTAGGAATAGACTATTGGATAGCTGTATTGTTAGTGGGCGTAATGATGACAATTTACGTTCTATGGGGCGGGATGGCCGCTACAAGTTGGGTACAAATTATTAAAGCTGTTCTTTTAATGATCGGTACTGTTATTATCTCATTCCTTGTACTCTTAAAATTCAATTTTAATATTCTTGAAATGTTCCAAACTGTTAAAACATCAACATCTCATGGTGAAGCTTATCTCAATGCTGGCGTAAAATATACTAACGGCTTTGATACATTATCTGTGATGATTGCTTTGGTTTTAGGTACAGCGGGTTTACCTCACATATTAATGCGCTTCTTTACTGTAAAAGATGCAAAAACAGCCCGGAGCTCAGTTGTAAGCGCAACATGGATTGTTGGTATCTTTTATGTCCTCACTATTTTCCTTGGTTTTGGAGCCGCTGCATTTGTAGGGTCTGAAAAAATCGTTTCAGCCAATGCAGCCGGAAATATGGCCGCACCACTTCTTGCTCAAGCATTAGGCGGAGACTTGTTAATGTCATTTGTTTGTGCAGTTGCTTTCGCGACTATTTTAGCTGTTGTTGCCGGATTGGTATTATCAGGTGCTTCTGCTTTCGCTCATGATATTTATGGCCAAATTATTCGTAAAGGCAAAGCAACAGAAAAAGAACAAATGAAAGCTGCACGTTATGCTTCTATAGGGGTTGCGGTAATTTCTATCCTTCTTGCATTAGGTGCTCAAACATTAAATGTAGCTTTCTTAGTATCGCTAGCATTTTGTATTGCAGCAAGTGCAAACTTGCCAGTTATTATTTACACTATCTATTATAAGAAATTTAACACAACAGGTGCTGTTTCAGCAATGGTAACTGGACTAGTTGTAGCATTGATTCTTGTAGCATTAAGCCCTAATATTTGGAGTCCAGAAGGTACGGCTATTCTAAAAGGGACAGCATTGTTCCCTCTTACTAATCCAGCAATCATTTCAGTTCCGTGTGGTTTCTTAGCAGGTTGGATTGGTTCACTAGTAGGTCAAAAATCAGATGTTCGCAAGTATGCAGAAGTAACTGTGAAAGCGAATACTGGACTTAAAAATAGCTAGCTAATAAAAAAGAGATTGGGGGTTGATTCTCCTGATCTCTTTTTTATTCTCTCTATTACGTAGTCATTATTCTATCTCTAATGAAAAAACATAAGCCGCATCTCCATGGTATTGTTTCCCTTTTTCATCGGTATCCCACCATACACTATATACATAATAATACACACCCTTTTTTGTTGGGGTTTTGAATTGTCCATCACCTTTTAACTGTATTTTCTTTTCCTCATTACCTTCCATTAAAGATAAATGAACTTCGGTTGGCTGTGGCTTATAATCCATCTTAATTTGGGCTATTGCCTTAGATGTAAGCCTGATTGGCTTTTTATTTTGTAATAATTCTGGAGGTCCTACCTTGTCAACACACATATTTGTCCAGCAGAATGAACCTTGAGTCGTGCTATACTTTTCCCCATTCAATTCTACAAAAACAGACGGAGGACGGTCACCTGGTAATCCCTTCTTATTGGATGTAGTGCAGCTGCTAAGGATACAGCTCAATAAAATATAAACCAATATCAATCCTTTTTTGATAAAAATACACCCCTAATTTATCTATATGCTAGACCTAAAAACCAAAGACAATATAAAAAAACATCCGCCCAATGTGTTTTCACTGAACGGATCTTCATACTCTCGCTTAGAAATATTTTAATTTAAGCAAATCATTAAAAATCTTATTTATACAATCCTTCTTTTTTCAATTCATGATGGTCTTCATCAACTTTTTATTCGGTACATTATGTTTAAAGCCAATTGTATTTAGCTGTCTGATCAATTGCGTCTCTGTCATACGTGTACTGTTTTTTTGGATATATTCAACTGGAAAACTTGAGGGATGAAATACTTTTGCACCTTCAAATAACCATTTAATTCGATAACTATCATGGGATTCCTGGATCCTTTTTCTTGCTTGGCTAGATTGATCATCATAACCAAATTGAAATCCACAGCACTGGCAAATTTCACCAGATCCACTAAGGTTACTATCATACGGTTTCTTTGCTAAACCCATAAAACCACATACAGGGCATCTAAACTTTTTCATATTCCTCACCTCATTTTGATTTTTTAACGTTAACCAAACTTTAACCTAAAAAATTACAAAAATCAACATGAGGTGACGTTGAGAAGTATTTTTCGATTTTCTTCCATAGGTAAAAAGTTATTTTTATTACGACTAATTTGTATCAAAAGTATGAACTACATTTCCTCTAATAGTTCTTATGAATATAAAACCTTTATTAACCATAAGGTAAATAGACATTAAAAAAGAAGAAAAAATTTCTTTGGTTCTTTTTTCCTCTTTTTTAAAAGTTTTAAATTTTAATAATATTCCCTATTATCATAGTGTTTAAACGTTATTGATTTGAAGATTTCTTTTTAAAAAACTGTATCACTTCTTCTTGGATATATGGAGGTACTCCATGACCATCTTCGAATCCCTTAAAAGTTACTTCTGCATCATAGCTTAAGAAGAAGCCTTTGCTTTCTTCCCCCCATTGATAAGGAAGAACGTAATCCATAGTGCCATGTGCAATATAAATAGGAAGGCTATCAACGGATTTCTTTTTATAATCTGTCTTAACAAAGTCTGGAATATAGCCGCTTAATGCTACAACTCCCGCTAGTTTTTGATTTCCCATTACAAATGCTAAAGAATTGGCCAGCACGGCACCTTGGCTAAAGCCCAAAATATACAACTCTTTTAAGTTAAGCGGGAACTCAGTAGCTGCTTCTTCTATAAATTTTGCAATATGGATAACAACTTGATCAAATACATGGCGATCCGGTTTTCCGAACTCTTTGTCATGATAGAAAGCATAACCAGGTTCTTGAAGGATGGGGCCCTGCAAGCTAAATATAAAGTAATCTTCTTTTAATTCTTGCACTAGCTGTGGCAAGTCTTCTTCATTGCTTCCCATTCCGTGCAGTAAAAATATTGCAGGATATTTCTTTCCTTCTACAATATTTGTTGGAGCAGAATAAATAAATGTAAATGGTGATTTCATAATCATCTTCCTTTCAAGGATTATATACACTATCATAGCATAATTTTTAAACTGGACTTTTGACTATATCCTAATAGAATTTCTATAGATTTCACCAGATAGCTTCTGAAACGACGTATAAGGAAGTAAAAATAGCGTGGCTATGTTTGCCACGCTACTCATTGTTCGCTTTATATTCATTTTCCTCTAGCTCTAGCTGCCATTCTCTTTTGCGGCCAACGAAACCTAGACAAAATGAGATAAGATGAACTAGCAAAAAGGAATTTTCATTAAAATACCAATTCACAGTAAAATAATTAAAATAGCTTTGATGTTTCAAAACAGACATCATTGTCTTCCCTTTTTTTTCAAATCCATTGATTGTCTCTTGAATTGTCTGATATTCACCTGTAATGGCAATAACCAAAATAATGATTATAGCAAGTAGTAATATCCCAGGTCTTCGCAACGGTCTAATAGCAAAGTACTTTCTTCCGACTGTCCAGGTTATAAATAAACTTAAAAACAAAAAAGGAATTAATAATACGATTGGTACAATTGCTGTATTGGCATGGTTGATTGACTGTGTAGGCTTTCCTGTGAAGAAAAACTCGATGGCAAGACAGCCAAAAAACGAGATGGCCAGTGAAATATACCAGGCTAAATTGCGCACTGCCATCTTCCTTTCTATTCTTTATATATTTTATCGCATTTCATTTAGAATTTCAGGAATCCCTTCTATTATAGCATTTGGAGTTACACTGTAATGGGATAATTTCTCTGCTTTCACTTCCGCAGCTCTAGCATGTAAAAATGTAGCGCATACTAACGCTTGTTCAGGGCTTGCATGTTGACATATAAAGGACAGAATAAGGCCGGTTAATACATCACCGCTACCTCCCCGTGCTAGCGCATCATGTCCATGGGGATTTACCCATGTATTACCATCTGGAACTTCAACAATAGAGCGATGACCTTTCAATAATACGTATACACCATGCTCTTTTGCAAATTGCTTTGCTACCTCTAATCGATTACTTTCAATTTCTTCTACACTGCAATCTAAAAGTGCTGCCATTTCACCCGGATGGGGTGTAATAATAACAGGGCCCTTGTATTCCTTCAATAAATGGAGGTAATCCTTAAGATAGAATAGGCCATCCGCGTCTATAATAATAGGCTGATCGTGGCATTTACTAAACAAGATCTCCAATATTTTTCCGCCATGTTTAAAACGACTAAGTCCAGGACCTATGGCAATTGCCTTATATGTAGAAAATGAAATTTCAGAAAGCGATGCTGGAGATATGTGGTCTTCTATATTTGAAAGCTTTATATATAATGCTTCTGGCAACTGAGATGCTGAGATTGCATAATTTTCTTCCGGCACAGCTAATGTCACAAGCCCAATTCCTGAGTGAAATGCAGCTTTGGCGGAATAAATAGGTGCTCCTACATATGAACTAGAGCCTCCTATCACAATACCATGGCCAAATGTTCCTTTATGACTGTTTGATGGTCTCTTTGGCAATTGTGCATAGACATCTCCGTTTGTAATTAGCCTTGGCAGAGATTGAGTGGATTTTTCTGCAAGCTGATAAGGTACTGAGATATCTGCAATTTCCCATTCACCAATATACATTGGTCCGTCTTGCAAGAAGAATCCTTTTTTAGGCATCACAAAAGTAACGGTACGATCAGCCTTGATGGCCATTTCTGTAACTAGTCCGGTATCAGCCTCCAAGCCTGAAGGAATATCTACTGCTAAAACATAAGCAGTAGACTCATTTACCATTTCAATGACTGAACGAAATGGGTCTTTAATTATGCCCTGCATCCCTGAACCTATCATTGCATCTATAATAATAGTAGCACAGTTTATTTTTGACTGAAGCTTATCCTTATCCATTGTCGCCATTGTTAAATAGGGAAGACCTCTATTTTTATAGACTAAAAAGTGGGTAAGTGCATCTCCCTTTAATGTCTCCTCTTTAGGCAGAAGGCACAATTCCACATTATATCCATGATCACATAACTTTCTGGCAGCTACAAATCCATCGCCGCCGTTGTTACCGTTACCTGCTAACACAAGAATGCGCGCGTCTAGGTCATGGTATGTTGACAAAACTGAAGACACGATAGCAGAACCTGCATTCTCCATTAATACAGCACCTGGAAGCCCGACCTGTTCTATTGTAAATTGGTCAAGCGCAGCTAAATCTTGCCGACCGCCTATGTACATGAAAATCACTTCTTCCCTTTTTTGTATATGTACTATGCATATGTACTTTATATATTATAATAAGAAAATCTTAATGTTGCCAATGCACTTATCAGAATATTTAAACCTCTAAAATCTTTTCATTCATATGAAGAAAGAAGTCAAAAAACCAATTAATACTAGCCACATTTTACCTAAACTTTCTATATCTACTCAAGAGATATCTATATTTTAATGAACCCTATAGCTATTATACCTAAATTTTAATCTTACGCCTACTTAGTTTAGGGACTAAAGACCTTAGACGATTTACTTTATGATTTTAAATCAAAATAAAGAGGAAGTTAAAAACTTCCTCTATATTCAAATCCCTAATTTTTAGCTATTCTTTTTTATATTTTTAAGCAATCCTCCATCATCCTTATAAGTAATTTGAGCAATCTTACCTTCTTCAGGTAAAGTAGCAATCCCTTTAATTTGATACTTCTTTGTTGCATGATCTCCCTTCTTATAGTTAACACTCACAACAAAATGATAGTTGTGATTTTTATCCGTTTTTTCTATCTCCATATCTTTCACATTTATTTTTATATCTTTAGATTTCAGCGTATAATTAAATGCTGATGTTACAAAAAAAGAAGAGAATCCAGTTTTTGTGAAGTATGGCTTGTATAATCCCTCAACATAATTATGCAGTTCACTACCGTATGAAGCTTTCAGCATTTTCTTTCCTTCTATTATTGTAAAGTTTTCAGGATTATGAAGAATTTTATTATACTCCTGCTTAGGGCTTGTAAATTCTGTTTTTAGTACATGCTTTATTGATTGTACATTTTTATCGACGATGTTCTCATTTTCTTCTACCATAACTCCCGCTTGTACTTTTTTCCCTTCTATCAATTTAGCGCTCGAACATCCAGCTGCTATTGATCCTACTATGGCAATCCCTAAACACATACCCATTAAACGTAAGTAACTCAAAGATTTTCTAATCATCATACATCACCCTTCTTTTTTTATAATGTACCTATGAAGAAGACTTCTAAATCTGTAGTCTAGTATGCTTTTTTTGTTTGCTATACATCTTACGTAGAAAAAAAAGCATTTAGCATTACAGGAATTTTAAAAATCTAGCTATACTGACATCTAAATGTAATAAATAAGATCCTTTTTTAATTCATAATTTGTATGTTTTAGTTGTACAAAGCAATATGTATAGGAAAAGTTAGATATTAAATTAACCATAAACCAAATTTCCTGCTCACGTCTCCTTGCATATATTAAAGTGAATTAACAATTTAGCAAGCATAGTCGGACGACCTTCAATAGTACCCCTATTCATTCTTTTTTAATCATTTAGACTGAATTGTAACTAATAAAGGAAGAAAGAAAAAATGAAAGCTTCAACACTTTTAGACGATTTCATACTACAGTGTTATTGCAGTATAAAATAGGGTATGATAATAGAAATAATTGTTGAAAGAAGGACCAATAAAATGAAGAAATGGCCAGTGTTATGTTCGTTATTCTTAGCTGCTTCAGTTCTTACAGCTTGTGGTAACGATGCAAATCAAAAAAATCAGGATCAAAAAGAAGATGCTTTCTTAACAGAAAAATCGAAGGATGCTATATCGAAAGCTGATAAGCACCAAACTAAAGATATAATTGAAACCAAAGTAACAGGTCAAAAAATGTCAAAAGCAGAACAAGAAAAATTAACTCAGTTTATTTCTGACTATCCTGTTATGCGTTCCGAAGCTATTGCCTCAGGTAACTTTGAACCACTTGCAAACGAAGCAATCATGCATGACACAAAGTTATATGAAAATTTATCAAAACAAATTCCCACAAAACATAAGCAAGGCGATCTAGAAGAAGTCAATAAAGTAGAGATTGTTTCAATTGACCGTAAAAGTGATACAGATTTTGTTGTGAAAACCAAAGAATATATTAACGAAACGAAAAATGGAAATAAATCTCTTAACGCCTATGACAGAACATATTCTGTATATTACGATTATGTGGATGGCGATGAAAATAACAGCTTCTTCAAAATTTCCGATTTAAAAGAAACTAAATTTTAAAAGGAGTAAGCATTTGCTTACTCCTTTTTTTATTACTTATAACTCCCTATTATCTTTACTGCTTCTTCTGTTAGTGAAGTATCAATTGCCTTATCAAATTCAAATGTTCCCTTTGTTGCCCCATTTTCTTTATACATATTATATTGATTCTGAATATCCTCCATACGCATTTCACCATTCGGATCTAATCCCGTTACATTTACCTTATCCCATATGGCTGGATCTTTTAGAGCTGTGTATTTTGTCATAATACTGACAATCTCCGCTTTTCCTTTTCCTTTCGTAAAGGCATCATTATAATCTCGGACACCTTTTAGATAAGCAAGCATAAAGCGAAGTGACACATCACGGTCTGTACTCACGAATTTCGGTGAAGCCAAAACTAAAGCAATTTGCGAATCTGGAGCAAAATCAGTTGCATCCTTAAAACGATGGATAATCCCTTTTTCAACACCTTGTGCAATCAGAGGCTCTATGCTAAGCGCAGCATCAATAGAACCGTTTTGTAACGCTCCTAGCATACTACCAAAGTCAGACATAACAACTGTTTCTACATCTTTCTCGGTAAGTCCCGCATGGCGAAGCATTAATTCATAGATATAACCATCAATTGAGTTTCTAGAAGAAATGGCAATTTTTTTACCTTTCATATCTGTATAATCCTTAATTACATTTTTCATTTTATCGCTTATAACGAATGTAAAATAGGATTTACCTGGCATATTATGACCCTTATCCCCTACTATTTTTACATCAATTCCTTGAGCAATAGCATTAAAGAATGATGCTGTCGAAATGCCGCCTGCCATTTCAACTTCTCCAGCAGCAAGTGCTGGCAACATATCATCACTATTTGCAAATTGAGCAAATTCTACCTCAATATTGTAATCTTTGAAGTACCCTTTTTCATTGGCAATATAAAAACCTGCACCAGATGCCGCTCCATCTTCAGCTATTTTTACTTTCACCTTTTTCTTTAAAGGTGCAAGATCGCCTGATGGATTTTCTTTACTCACAGTATTATCCACTGGTTTTTTTGTATCACTTCCTTTTTCTGTGCAACCTGCAATCAATATTGCTAGAAGTAGAAGTGGTAGTACCAGCCCTCTTTTAAGCCATTCCTTCATCATATTCCCTCCATCCTAGCTTCTAGACTTTTGAACTTCCTCATGTAGATGGTTTAATATCTCTATAAAATGTTCTGCAGTTTTTTGATTTGCGCGCATCTGTTCTATCTTCCTCGGTCTCGGGCTATCATTTTTTATTTCTTTTATAATCTTACCGGGTTGTGCACTCATTAATAGAATTCTGTCACTCAGCAGCAGTGCTTCATCTATACTATGTGTAATAAAAATAACTGTCTTCTTTGTCTCTTCCCAAATCGAAAGTAACTCTTCCTGTAAGATAAATTTATTCTGTTCATCAAGAGCCGCGAAGGGTTCATCCATTAGTAAAATTTCCGGATCATTGGCAAAGGCTCGAGCAATACTAACTCTTTGCTTCATACCACCAGACAGTTCTTTTGGATAGAGCTTTTTAAACTGATCCAGCCCCACTTTTTGTAAATAATAATCTGTTCTTTCTCTAACTTGCTGTATGGGCAGATGCCGCATTTTTAAACCAAAGGAAACATTCTCTTCTACTGTCAGCCATGGGATAATACCTCTTTCTTGAAAAACCATTGATTGAAGAGGACGATCTTTCTTATCTTGTTTAATTTCAATTTTTCCTGCGCTTAATGTTTCCAAATCTGCCAGTATTCGAAGCAAAGTTGTTTTCCCACAACCGCTTGGCCCTACAATACAAACAAACTCTCCCTCTGCGATATCCATAGATACCTCATCTAAAGCTGTAACACTTGCATTTTTTTTATAAAATACTTTAGTCAAATTTTCGATTGAAATTTTGGTGTCCACTTACTCACCTCCAAGGTAATATTTTCTTTTGGATAAAACGAAGCAGCAAAGAAAATAAATAGCCAAAAAATGAGATGAGAATAAGCCCTACAAACATTTCCTGTAGCATAAATGCTTTGTAAGAAGTCCATATCAAATAGCCTATGCCAGATGTGGCACCCATCATTTCAGCTGCTACGATTGTTAATAACGCAATTGCCTGCCCCATCTGAATACCTTCCATCATAACCGGGAGCGATCCAGGAAGCGCAATCTTAAAGAAGAAGTCCTTAGAGCTCGCGCCATAATTTTTTGCAACATCTAAGTAAATGGAGTCAATGTTTATAACTCCTGCAGTCGTGTTGATTACTACTGGGAAGAATACACTACCTGCAATCGTCACCACTTTGGAGAAATCGCCAATTCCAAAAAGAATAATAATAATTGGCAAAAGCGCCAATGTTGGTATTGGCATCAACGCCATGACAATTGGTGATATGGAATGTCGAATGGGAGAGTATAGGCCCATTAATAAGCCAATGACAATACCTGGTATTGCCCCGAGTAAGAATCCACAGAATATCCTGTAGAGAGAAACCCACATATGGTGAAATAATTCACCGCTATAAATCATAGAAAAAAGAGTTCCAATAATCTTAGTTGGAGGCGGAAAAAATCGAACATCAATCAAATTGGTTCGGGAAAGGCATTCCCACACCAACAAGAGAATAATTGGTGAAGCAATCGTAAGCATCTGCTTCATGCGTTCTTTTAACCGTCTCTTCTTCCATTCTTGTTGTTCAACTTCAACCGCTTTATGAGAAATTTTCATATTTTCTCCTGGTCTCATCCTTCACCACCTCTTCACTTAAAGGATATGTCACTATTTAAAAAAGTGTGTCGCTAGCCTAAAAAAGAAAAAACATGATCAGTATAAACTGATCATGTTTTTTGGTGGTGATTGCACAATATCTACATGGATTAAAAATGTCTTGCCTTTGCAAGGCTTCTCAAAATTCGATTAGACAAGGTTACTTCTGTCTGACCGTTAACTTGAGATTTTTGATGTTTAATCCTACTCCAGAGCTGATGAACTTTTTGAGATTTTGGATCAAGCTGTTGTTGTTTACTCATTATGTTCTTCCTCCCGACATGTAGTTTTAAAATTGTGAATCCTAGATAGTATTGATAACTTTCATGATTTTATTCAAAAAAAAACACATAAAAAAGCCCGGGAAATAAATTCCCCGAGCTTGATTTCACTTATCCTCTTCGGCGATTAAATTATGCAAGCTTCATTTTTGACCTTTTAATCTAGCCCACAGTAGCTGAACTTCCGCAAACAGTGGAACAATCGTTCTACATGCTCATCGGACTTCACTCTCCAGATCATATGGTTTACGATGATTAAAAATAACTGACAAGTCTACACCACGAGTCTTCACTCCGTTTCAACTTGATCATTACTATTTAATCTGGTCTAGAGACATTGAATTCTTGTTTGTTAGCGCTTTTTTGGCGGCATACTCATGGAATTCTTCCTCCTCATCATCGAAATGACGATTAAATGGTTAAAGAATCGCTATGTTGCCCAAGACTACTCCACGGGTCTTCACTCCGTTTCCTTTCTTTGGCATGGTACATTTTAATCTGCGGTCGAGCTTTACTACTCACCTGGACTTGGTTCACCCATTGGTTAACCCCTCCTACCAGAAAAGGATTTATAAGTGAAATCATTAATAGTATACCTTCTGTACATTTTTTTAAACCATTTTTTTAATTTTATTTCGAAAAAATTTAGTTTATCTTTGATTAAATTATTTATTCAAATAGGATTATTAAGGTTATTTAAATTATTAAATAACCTTTTGGGCTTCTTCATATCTCGTAACAAGTACTTGCTTTTGATGATCTTGGCGTTTTATTAGAATACTTATCATTTGATACCATTGATTACATGCTTTAAAAGCATCTTTATATTCATCTGAATCAGGGTCAACAGGTTCCTCACTTTCAAAAAAGATAAATTCAAAAATAGGATGTGCTAGGTTGTCCAATACTAATTTTAGGCTTACTTTCGAAATGCCCTCTTCTATGTCATCTTGCTCTTCTTCACTAAAATCTTCATCATTTAAATCATCGTCTTCTTTCTGGGTATCGAAAACTTCGATATGGTCTACGTTCTTCAATAAAGAACCCCCAAGTATTCCTCCTCTTGCTATAAAAGCAAGCTGGTTCCCATCTTCTTCAATCGCCGCTTCATACACTTCAGGAAATAGATATTCTTTCACATCAAAAGATTCCCCTGTATCCTTTCTTATGGCAGTGAAAAGGGTTTGGGAAGCCTCATCTATAAATAATGCTTGAAGATAATCATCTGATATTGTTTTATGTGTGAAAGGAAGATGTTGTAATAAATCATCTACTTCCTGTTCTAATTCGGCAGTTCTTTTTTTTTCAGATTGATTTATCATATAAATTCCTAATCTAAATAATAACAATGAACCAATTAAACATATAAATTTCGCTTCAAGTGTAGGAACGATGAAAGTGAAAACAAAAGCAGCAATACTGGTTAGAAATAGTAGTATAAATTTCATATGCAGACTCCTTTTTTATTATATTAAGCAGAGGTTGTCCAATGCCTACACATTATTCCTATGCACTGTTCCTATTCAATATGTTGAATGTATAAAAAATATGCTATAAATGTTCATTGCCCTCTTCCCCAGAAAGGTTGCTTGTTTTTTTCATTTTTCTACTGATTTTACCCGGTACCCTTCTTTTAGCTGTTCAATACTTAAACCAAATGTCATCTGAAAATGTGGATCATCTTTAAAGCTCGGCCAATCACCGCCCCATTCCAACCCTAATTTTTTGCCAAGATCAGCCACCTCGTACCAATCTGCTTTGCTGTTTTGGTTACCGTCATATTGCGTATTCCATATAATATTGCCAGAATGATCAACCAACGCAAAATCAAATGCAAGTCCATAATTATGGTACGACTCCCCAGCTTTCGTATAAGTAACAATACGCCCAGGTCTAGAGCGTCCTTGTTGATAGATTTGATCTTGCTTTGCAAATGATCGAATTCCTTCTGTGATAACTATATCGATTTTCTTTTTTGCTGCCTGATTAATTAATGTATTTTTCTTTTCTTCTACAATTGGGTTTAGTTCCGTTGGAAGGGGCGCATCCTTCCCTAAATAAGTGTATGATTTTTCTTCCCGCTGTTGAATTGATGTGAAAAGCTTGGGATAAAAAATTAAAATAAGCAAACAAATAATAATCATAATAGGCAATATAAGAAGTGCATAGTGGTATGCCTTCAATTTTATCGACTCCCCTTTGAAATTGAAGTAGCAGTGTCCTTTTACTCTTATGTTATATGTAAATAGGAAGTTTAGTAAAAATTTCATTTACTTTTCCACGTCTATTCTTATCATTTTTTTAGGTTATATACGGTTTTGTTGGATTTTGCTCTTTAGTGCTTTGTTATGTTTTTATTATATAGACTAGCGAGGTTTATAAAAATAATAAAAAATATTCAATACATAGTAAATTCGTTTTTTTAAACAACTTTAATTATGTAAACTAATAATTCTTAAAAAGAACAAAAAAAGAAGCTTTTTATGTCTTTTTGACATAAAAGCTTCCCTCACTATTAAGCTTCGTTTATCTTTACCAGTTGCTTTTTGACTATTTTTTCTATACTTGTTTGATATTCATCTAATAATTGAGCAACAAGCTCTGAAACTGGCAAAATTTCTTTTATGCTGCCAACTCCCTGACCTGCACTCCAAATATCCTTCCAGGCTTTTGCCTCATCAGCTTTGTGTACAATTTCTAATTGTTGAGGCTTTTGTAAATCAGTTGGCTCTAACCCAGCATTGACAATACTCTGTACAATAAAGTTTGCATTCACCCCACTAATTTTATCCGTATAAATAATATCGCTGGCGCTTGCTTCAACAGTCATTTCTTTATATTTTCCGCTTGCCATCGATTCGGCAGTAGCAATTAGTCTTGTCCCCATATAGGCAAAATCGGCACCTATTACTTGAGCAGCAAGTATATCTTCCCCACATGATATAGATCCCGCTAAAATAATAATCCCGTTAAAGAATTTTTTCACTTCATGCACGAAGGCCATAGGATGTAAGGTACCTCCGTGACCACCTGCTCCAGCACATACTAATATAAGTCCATCAACCCCTGCTTCCATTGCCTTTTTCGCATGTTCTATGCTGATGACATCCGAAAAAACAAGTCCTCCATATTCATGTACGGTGGTTGCAATATCAGTTGGTTTTCCCAAAGATGTTATAACCAGAGGAGGCTGATATTTTTTTACCAATTCCACATCCTCGTGATAACGTGTATTTGTATGATGTACAATCAAATTGACTCCCCATGGTGCAACAGTACTTCCTTTCTTTGTTGCATCCTCTAACTGTAAAGTGATTTCTTTCATCCACTTCTCTAGCTCTTCATTCGTTCTTGCATTTAATAAAGGAAAAGTGGTCGCTATACCCGATTTGCATCCTTCTACAACTAACTCAATTCCAGACACTAAAAACATAGGGGCAGCAATAACAGGCAATTCCATAGAATTTAGGCGTTCCTTTACACTATTATGATTATACGACATTTTACTTAATAGCCTCCTTTATCCAATTTTACTCTACTATAATATTACACAATTCTGAATTTTTGTACAGAAAACTATTTAATTATCATAATGAGGATTGTAAAATCAATTATAAGGGAATAGTTAAAAAAGCTCATGCATATGATAGCGAGTATGCTTTTGAGAGGGGTTAAATACTCTCTCGGCTTATTAGCCGTGATGCTTCTTTTGCAAATAAAAATGTTTAAACAGAATTTGGAGGTCATACAATGATTGTCAAACAAAAATATGTAAATAAGCATGATGTTATTTTTTGCAAGGAAAGTGATTCAATTTCATCTGTGTTAAAAAAGCTTTACTCCTCGGGTTATCGTTGCATTCCAATTTTAGATGATAAAGAAGAAAAGTTTGTTGGGAATGCCTTTAAGGTTGCAATTTTAGAGTATAAGTTAGAACATGGTAATGATGAAGATATTCCTATCGGGGATTTAGCGGCAGATCCTGATGGTACTATCGGAATGGAAAGCTCATTTTATGAAGTGTTTTTTACAATCAAGCGATTGCCATATTTAACGGTACTAGATGAAAACGATAATTTTGCTGGTATTCTTACACATTCTCGTGTCTTTGAACTATTAGAAGAAGCATGGGGGTATAAGACAGGAAGCTGTGCGTTAACGATCGCTTTGCCAGATCAAGAAGGTATCCTTGCAAAAACCTTATCAGTGATCCGCAAAAAATGGCCTGTCCATTGCGTGTTCTCTATTGATGATGATGATTGGTACTTAAGGAGAGTTATCGTGACACTAGCCAAAGGAGCAACAGATCAAACAGTCAAGGAAATTGAGGGGATATTGCATAAAGCTGGTGCCCGCCTTGTAGATGTTGAGATATTTAAAAAAGATAAGATTGAGCATCACTAGTACAGTATCAATATAACCAAGTTTGCCTCTTGACTTTATAGGGATTCGGCGTTACACTATATATGTCATTAAGGCAAACGGGCGTATGGCGCAATTGGCAGCGCACCTGACTCTTAATCAGGGGGTTGTGGGTTCGACTCCCACTACGCCCATACAAATTTTCATGATATCTAAACTGTAGATAGACACTAGTTTGTGTTTGTCTGCAGTCTTTTTTATGAATGAATGAATTATTACTTATTAGCTTCCTAATAGAAATTCTTCTATTGTATAGATGTTGCATAATCTAATATTTCTTGAAAAAGAATATTCCATTCGCTATGATACGCTGAAACCTCCTCAGGATTTATAAATATTCGTTGTGTAGATTCATACTTTCCTTCAAACGGAAGTAGACTTGTTATTTCCATTTTGTAAAATACCTGAAATCCTATTTGGGGATATGGGCTGTCATCTGTCCATGCAGGATTTTCACTATGGTCAACAATAATGTATCCTAACAAAGTACACTCCCCATCAATATAAGCTTCTTCCCTCGCCTCCCGCTTAAAGCATTCCTCTGGTGTTTCACCAGCTTCAATATGTCCACCAGGAATATCCCATCCTCTATGTTTTAAATCAACCAACAAAAAATTATCATCGTAAAAGCAAAAACCATGTACACTTGTAATTTCATTAATTAAGGGAAGTAAGCAGTCTTTTTTCCAAGTTAATTTAACTCTAGCTTCTCCCCACTCTGCATAGGTAGTTGTCATATTTCACCTCCAAAAAACAATTCCAACAAACGTTTTTAAAATATACTGAATATTATAATTTGTATATTATCATATACTATTATAAAAAGTATTATGTATTTCTATTTTGAGAAAAAACAAGGAAACCTTAGCTAAGGTTTCCTTTTCAATTATAACTTTGTGTTTTACTTTAATCTACGCTTGACGATTTCATCGATCATTTTTTCAAGCAATGCATGTTTTGCTCTGCTTCTTCCCAAGGAACAGCATACCCCTTGCCTCTCGCGCAAAATATGCTGGATGATGAATATTCCGGATCAGCGTCTTTTCGATAATTAATTCTTTCAATGGTGTCTTCAGGATTATGACATTGATCAAACCCGCAAAAATTCAATGTTATTGCACCTTTGCCATTTGTATATGCAGCAAATACAGTACTATAATCCATAAACGTAGAGACAGGTACCCTTCCTTCCAAAATAGCTTGATTACCATTCATAATCGGCGCTTCAAAAGTACCGCTTGCCTGCTGAACATCTGTCATCATTCGTCCGATATGAACTTGGTCTGTCTTCATTTTAAAGAAATAGTATGGTTCTAATAATTGAATACTCGCTTTTTCGAGTCCTTGCCGTATTGCACGAAAAGTGGCCTCACGAAAATCCCCACCCTCTGTATGTTTTTCATGTGCACGCCCCGTCAGTAATGTAAATTTGACATCTGTTAGAGGGAAGCCTGTTAAAAGTCCATTATGCGACCTCTCAAAAATATGATGTTCGATTAAACGCTGATGCCCGGTAGATAAATCATCATCATGGCATCTATTTTCAAATAATATGCCTGCACCTCTTTCGGCTGCCTCCATCAGAAGATGTACTTCTGCATAATGTTTTAACGGCTCAAAATGACCGTACCCAATTACAGTATTACTGATGGTTTCCATGTATAAAACTTGGGGGCTTTCAAAATGGATATCGAGAGAAAAACGCTGTTTTGCTACTTCTTTCAGTACTTCAAGTTGAATAGCTCCCATGACATGAACACGGATTTCTTGAAATCTCTCTATCCAACTGACTTCTAAAGAAGGATCTTCTGCTTCTAATAATCTAAAGCATGCTAATACGTCCTTAATATGATCAGTCCCATCATTCACAACAGTAGATTGCAATGTTGGTATGAGTTCAAAAGGCATTTGCGCAATGCTCTTTGTTCCAACGACATCTCCAATATTTGCATTTAAAATGCCAGTCACTGCAAATATTTCTCCTGCTTGCACTTCTTTAACTACCTTATAATCATTCCCATTGTAAAGCCTAATTTCGGTTACTTTTTCAGGGGTTCCACCTAGTTCAAGTACATCTCGAACCGATAACTTTCCTGCTTGTGCTTTCATAAATATAATTCTTTGCTTTTTATCATCATGGCGGATTTTAAACACATTCGCTGAAAATGGCAGTGCCTCATCATAGCTGGTTCTCGCTAAAAGCATAATTTGCTCAAAGAATTCGGTAATTCCTTCATCTTTTAAGGCAGAGCCAAAAGCACAGGGAAAAGCCTTTCCTTCTATCATCATCTTTTGAAAAGCTTTCTTTACATCCCCTTCAAGCAGAGATTGGTTGAAATATTTTTCAAGTATTTCTTCATCTCTCTCTGCTACCCATTCAATCAGTTGATCTGATACTCTACCATTTGTAAATTCGTTTGTTATTGGAACAATGTTCTTTGACAAGTTTTGCCGCAACTCATGTAAAACTGCCTCACCATTTGCTGTATCTGCATCCATTTTATTAATAAAAATAAAGGTGGGGACGTCATGTTTTCTAAGTAAAGACCAAACTGTTTCTGTATGTCCCTGTACACCATCTAAAGCGCTAACAACAAGTATGGCATAATCCATTACAGCGATTGCTCTCTCCATTTCTGGAGAAAAATCGACGTGCCCTGGCGTATCGATAATGGTATATGTATCGTCTCCCATTTCAAGCCTTCCTTGTTCTGCAAAAATCGTAATGCCCCGTTCTCTTTCAATGGCATGATGGTCTAGAAAAGCATTTTGGTGGTCCACCCGACCTCGTTCTTTTATGCTATTAAATTGATATAATAAATTTTCGGATAAGGTGGTTTTTCCAGCATCCACATGCGCTAAAATACCAATAGTCACAAACACATATAATCCTCTTTTCTTGTATCTTCTTTCGTCTATTATAACAAATAGAAAGATAAGCAATAGAGAATGAGAGTTAACCTATGCCCATTCATAAGGTGTTTCTTGATAAACATAGTAGTTAAGCCAGTTTGAGAACAAAAGATGTGTATGCGAACGCCAGGTATTTAACGGCTGATTATTAGGGTTATCGTCTGGATAGTAATTACTCGGTATAGCTATGTCATTACCCCTAGCCAAATCGCGTTTGAATTCTTCACTTAAAGTTTCAGCATCATATTCTAAATGACCTGTTACCATAATCATTTTTTCGTCGTTTGATATAGCAATAAACAAACCTGCTTTTTCTGATTTAGAGAGTACAGATAAATTAGGATGTTCCTCCACTGCGTGTACCGAAACAGAAGTATGGCGTGAATGTGGTGCTACAAACACATCATTAAACCCTCGTATTAGTTTTGCTGTTGACTCCTGAACAGTATGCTGAAAAACACCAAAACATTTTTGATCTAATGAGTATTTATCAATTCCATAATGATAATAAAGCGCTGCTTGCGCTCCCCAGCATATATGAAGTGTTGTCGTGACATTAGTTTTGGACCACTCAAGAATTTCTTTCATCTCTTCCCAGTAATCCACCTCTTCAAAGGCCAACGTCTCAACTGGAGCACCTGTAATAATTAATCCGTCAAAACGAAACTCTTTTACTTCATTAAATGTTTTATAGAATGTATCTAAATGAGATTTGCTAACATTTTTAGAGATATGCGTAGCGGTATGTAAAAATGTAACAGTAACCTGTAATGGTGTATTGCCTAAAAGTCGAAGAAGCTGCAGTTCGGTTTTTTCTTTCTCGGGCATTAGGTTTAAAATAGCAATGTTAAGCGGTCGGATATCCTGTTGATTTGATCTACTTTCATCCATGACAAAAATCTTTTCTTTTTTTAATAATTCCGTTGCCGGCAAATCTTTCGGAATATTAATTGGCATTAAATAACCCCCTTTTCTTTATAAAACAAAAACCCCTTTTCCTTACAAGAAGAAAAGGGGCATTGATATGCGTGCACTCTTATCTTCCAAGATTTAATCTTGCAGGATGTAGCACCTTTCTGCATACACAGAGGTTGCTGAAGCGTCATAGGGCCTTCCCCTCAGCTTCTCTTGATAAGAAATATAAAATTATATTGATCGTAACATGATTATTATAAAAATTCAAATAATTAAAAACTATAAATTAAACTTTTGGATTGATTCAGAAAGTTTGTTATTCAAGTGTGAAAGCTTCTCTGCCGAATTTAAAACTGCTTCAATTGCTGCCAATTGTTCGGAAGAAGAGGCACTTACTTCCTCACAAGCTGCAGCTGATTCTTCAGAAGTGGCTGTCATCTCTTGAATCATGTCTATTACTTCATCTTTATAGCTTGTGATCTTAAATGTGTCATTTGAAATATTATCAATAGCCTCTTCTAACTGTAAAACTAAAGAAGAGATATTGTTAAACAATTCACTAGTAGAATCTACCACAACCAACTGATCTTGAAATTTGTCTTTCGTAGAATGCATTTGTTCAGTGACTATTTTGGATTCTCTTTGCAGAGCCTGTACTGTTTCTCTTACTTCTTCTGTGGCTTTAGCTGTTTGCTCAGCTAATTTTCTTACTTCTTCTGCTACAACTGCAAACCCTTTCCCTTGATCACCAGCTCGAGCCGCTTCGATGCTTGCATTTAAAGCCAACAAATTCGTTTGATTTGAAATATTTCGTATGGTTTCCATTACTGTATCAATAGAGAGTATTTGTTTTTCCAAAGATGCAATTTTTTCCGCCATACTAATTAGATTACTTTCCCAGCTAGAAAAGGCAGCCTGAAATTGTTCCATTTGAGATTGACCTTCTTTGTTAACTCCTTGTGCTTGTTCAGCAATGTCTTGCATTGATATTGTCTTATTCTTTATTTGGTTAATTTGATTACTTAAAGCATTAGCATGTTCAAATGCAAGATCTGACTTTTCAGCTGAGTTACTCACTCCTTTAGCAATCTCTCCGATTGCAGCCGTCACTTCTTCGCTCGAAGCTGTTGTTTCTTCGACAAGCTTGTTAAGTTGCTGAGAGTGGTGGCCTACTTCTTGCGATGTTCGATTTACCACTTGAACAATGGATTTCATGCTGTTTATCATGGAGTTAAAATCATTCGATAGCTGTCCTACTTCATTAGAACCATTATAGGTTGCAGCAACATTTAAATCTCCGCCAGATGCCTTGTCCATTAACTTTCTTAAAACAGCAATAGGTCTAGTAATTGAAGAAATAATAAGAATTAAGACAATAAATAAAAGGGCTAATAATATAATAGAAAAAATAAGAAAGAAGTTTCTTATATCGTGTGCTGCCTGTTCTACTTTTTCCTTTTCATAAACAGCAGCGACCTTCCAATTCAAGTTAGGTAATGTGTTATACACCGTAATCATTTTTTTGCCTTGATTTGATGCTTCCACCACACCAACCTTTTCTTTGTTTACCATCATTTTTTTCACATAGCTGTATCGGCTTAAGCTTTTTCCTTCTTTTGAAGGGTGAACAATAGCTGTCCCATCCTCTGCAATTAATACTGGATAACCGTCAAAACCAAGTTTTCTTTTTGACAATTCTTTCGATAAATCTGAGAGTAGGATATCTGCACCTACAACACCAATTAACTTACCGTTCTTCTCTATTGCTTTAGCTGCAGTAATGGTATATGTTTTGGTGGCTTCATCTAAATAAGGCTTTGTCCAAAAAACATTTTTGGGGTCATTCACAGCATTTGTATACCATTCTCTAGTTGTAGGATCAAAATCATCTCCTAATTCTACAGAAGGCTGGATTTCAAGTTGCTTATCAGGTTTTGCGAAATAAACAGAGGTAGCTCCGTCATAATTATCTAAAAATTCTGAAAGTTTTAGGTTGATTTGTTTCGCAGTTCCCTCAAGCTCTTGATTTGCTGAAAATTGAACAACACCTTTTTCATATCCTTGTAAAAAGTAATCAATAGATGCCGACATCTCTGTTACTATTGCTTTGCTTTGTGAAATAAGATTGTTGTTAGTTTTCTCATTAACAATATATGTACTAAATAGATTCAAAACCACTAGACTAATTAGTACCAATACCATAACTGCACTAATAATTTTCCACTTTATCGTTTTCCCCATCACACTAACTCCTTTCATACTTATTAATTAGAGCAAAGGCTTCTTTTTATAAAGCTTGAAATTAACCTCTATGTGTTAAAAATAAATAGTTTTTAATAAAGCCGATTAATAAGAAGCTGCTCTATCAAAAATACACTCTACCTTCACTAACAAAACTATAATGATAGTTATTTAGACACATAGACTAACTTCCCCATTAGTATATCAAAAATTATGCAAATATACCTCGTTATTTGTTAAAACTTTTCGAATAAATTAAATTTACTAAAAATAATAAAACTTCATTCATCTGTATCATACTAATTTCATCTGTATTATAGCAGCTTATCGTGATAAAATTATATAAAAATTAAACGGAGTTTAACTAATGAGAGTTCTATTTTTTCTCTCTAGTTTAGCTTCGTTCTATACTCTTTATGAGTGTAAATATAGTAAGCTCATAGAGTGTTAATAAGATTAGGAGTGAATTCAATGAAAATCGAACGTTCATCAAAAATGGCTATGTTTAAAAGAGCCATATTCGGAGATTTAAAAGCTGCCGCAAATAAAAAGGCAGCGATGGGAACGTCTTTAATCGATTTAAGCATCGGCAGTCCTGACCTGCCACCTGACGAAAGAATTCGCCAAGAGCTATCAAAACAAGCAGCTAAATCTGATTCGTATGGCTATACTTTAAGCGGCACAGCGAAGTTTACACAATCTGTTGCTGATTATTATAAACGCAGATCAAATGTGGAATTGAATCCTCAAACGGAGATTCTTCAAACAATGGGATCGCAAGAAGGCTTAATCCATCTACCGATAGCATTTTGCAACCCAGGAGATTATGTACTCACAACAAACCCTGCATATGTAGCATATGATGCAGGAATACATTTGGCTGGAGCAATCCCCTATTATATGCCTCTTTTAGAAGAAAATCAGTTCCTGCCGGATTTCTCTGCAGTACCAGAGGAAATCGCATCTAAGGCCAAATTGCTTATTTTAAACTTGCCAGGTAATCCTGTCCCAGCAAATCCTTCGAAAGAATTTTTCTTGGAAGTGGTTGAATTTGCCAAAAAGTATAATATTATAGTTATTCATGATGCTGCTTACTCTGAGTTTTACTTTGAGGGAGATCGTCCGATAAGCTTTTTGGCTACGCAGGGTGCAAAAGAAGTAGGTATTGAAATTAACTCGCTATCCAAAAGCTTTAGCCTTGCAGGTGCGCGAATTGCATATATCGTAGGGAATGCTGAGATTATCTCTATTTTCCATGAGTTAAAGTCAAATCTCGATTTTGGCACCTTCCAACCAATACAAGATGCAGCATGTGTAGCATTAGATCATGCTGAAGAGATTACTGAAAGATTACGCCGTATCTTTAAAAAACGTCATCAAATCCTAGTTGAAGGACTAGAAGGGCTTGGATGGAATGTTACGCCTTCAAATGGTGGGATGTTTATTTGGGCTAAATATCCTAATCAAGAGCTAAATGATATTGACTTTGTATTTGATACGATAGAGCAAACTGGGGTTGTTCTAGTACCTGGCTCTGTCTTTGGAGAAGCTGGTAAGAATTATGTTCGAATTGCACTTGTGCAAGATGAATCATTGCTTCAAGATGCAATTGGACGGCTTGCAACACTCAATAAAGTGCACGCATAAAAAAACATCCTGCAGATGATACGTTTTCATCAGCAGGATATTTTTATTTTTTACTTCATTTCTCTTCTTCTCTATGTTTTGCCCAATCATCCAGTTCATAATTCAGTGAAGGCTGATCGTTATATTTATTGTAACGTCTTTTGAATAGATAGAATAGATGCGATACGAGTACCTTGAGGACTGCATACCCTGGGATTCCCAAAACCACTCCTGGAACGCCAAATAGCGATCCAGATGTCAGTAATACAAAGATAATTGTTATTGGATGCACATGTAGGGATTTCCCCATTATTTGAGGTGAAATAAATTTCCCTTCCACTAATTGGACAATCGTCCATACAACAGCCAACTTCAGTAACATGATAGGAGCATTGACAACTGCAATGATTGCTGCAGGCGTAATGGCAATAACAGGACCTAAATATGGCACTACGCTTGTCATCATCGCTAATACCCCTAATATAACTGCATACGGTAAGCCAATGATTAGAAATCCAATAGTCACCATTATACCGATGCAAATGGCCACTAGGATTTGTCCTTGTATATAGCTACTAATTTGATGGTCAGCTTCATGCAAAACATGAGCAGTATCTTTTCTCATGCGTGGAGGCAAAAGCTTCAATAGATAATTCGGTAAATTTTCACCATCCTTTAAAAGATAGAACAAAATAAATGGAACAGTAACAATGGCCAAGATAATTCCTGTTAAGGTTGATATAAATCCGGTGACTCCGCTAGCTAGACCTGTCCCAATCTCGCTACTCGCATCTTTTACCATTTCATTAAGCTGATTCGAGATATTATTCAACACAGAATTTAAATCAAAATTATATTTTGCAAGTGTTTCACTTAATCTTGAGTCTTCCAAAAGGTGTTGTACAGAATGTACTACCTGCATAAAGTAGCTCGGGAATTCTTGAATCAAATTCATAAATTGTTCTTTTAAAAATGGAAAGATGAGTGTTACAAAGAGAGAGATTAATCCAATTCCTACAATATAAATCAAGAAGATACCGCCCACTTTTGGAACCTTCCACTTTACGAGAATTTTAAGAATCGGCCTCAATAAATAGTAAGCAATCACCGCTAATATAACCGGCAGGACGACTGTTCTTAGAAAAACAACGATCGGATAAAAGATGAAGGATATTCTATCATAAATCCAAATAATACAACCTGCTAATAATAAAGTAATCAAACCAAATAACAAATTTTTACCACCCATAAATTGGATGAAGCGAGTGGTAAAAAATGATTTTTTCTCTGTCTGCAATCAAGATCCCCCTCTTTGCGAGCTTACAATGTCTACAACCATTATAACCCTTTCTAATTGCTAAGAATCAAGAAATTTATCTAAGGCTTGCTGGTTTTGCTCAATATTAATATTGAGGACTGAGCCTGCTTGAGGATAATAACCATACTCATAACTATGCTGCACTGGAATAGTTAATCGCGTAATATCTGGATTGCCTCCTTTTATGATAGAAAGCATTAATGCAAGTTCTTGCTGATCTGTTAAATCTGACTGCACATATCCTTGAATAGCGCCTAGTAATTTTGGGTAATTTTTAAAGTTTCTTGGTGACATAGCTTCTTTTTTTAGTGCTTCTAATGCTTTTTGCTGGCGATCAACACGACCGAAATCACCTTTATTATCATGACGGAAACGAGAAAACCCTAGTAATTCCTTACCATTTAGCGTTTGTTCACCTTTCTTTAATGAAACACCAATGTTTTCAGACATATCATGATCAACATATACGTTTACACCATTCGGAGCGACGATATCCACTAACTTTTCAAAACTCTTAAAGTCAATTAATGCATAATGGTTAATCTCTACGTCGAACATATTTTGAATCGTCTTTTTTAATAAATCTACTTTTCCTAGATAGTATGCTGTATTTAACTTGTACGATTGATATCCTGGGATGTTTGCATAAATATCACGCATAAATGAGACCATTTTAATTTTGTTTGTATCTTTATTCACTGAAACCAATATCATTGAATCGGTTCTTGAGTTAGCCTCGCCTCTTGAGTCGACGCCAAGCAATAATATATTTTCTACATTTTTTTTAGTCTGTGGATCTCCGTTAAATTTAGCGATTTTCTGTATATCCCCTGATGTTTTCGCTAGATTCAATCCTGCTTTATATTGAGTAAACGCAAATGCTCCTATTGCTATGAGTACTACAACGATAAGTAAGAAAAAGACTCTACCTTTTCTTAATTTCCGTTTCTTGCGTATGTGCTTATGTCTTGTTTCTTTCATAATGCTTCTCCTTCCATTGCTACTTACTTTTGAAAAAGTTATTATATTAACTACATACTAAAGATAGAAAACAATCAAGTATGAATACTATCAATTATAGGGGGCCACAATTATGACAACTACAAAACTTTCCACTGCAACTTTTGCTGGGGGCTGTTTCTGGTGTATGGTAAAACCTTTTGTTGAATGGGATGGCATAGAAAGTGTTGTTTCAGGCTATATGGGCGGCCATTTAGAAAATCCAACATACGAGGACGTAAAAAAAGGCACTTCTGGTCATCTAGAAGTTGTGCAAATTGTATTTGATGAAAGCATCTTCCCGTATGAAAAATTACTTGAAATTTATTGGCAACAGATTGATCCCACTGACGATGGAGGCCAATTTCAAGATCGCGGAAGCAGTTACCGTACAGCAATCTTTTATCATAAGCCAGAACATAAACAATCAGCCGAAAAATCAAAAATGGATTTAGCAAACAGCGGCCGCTTCCAAAAACCGATTGTTACTGAAATAAGGGCAGCTGAGACATTCTATCCTGCTGAAGATTACCATCAAGATTTTTATAAAAAGAATCCAGATCATTATCAACAAGATCGCGCAGAATCGGGTCGAGATGAATTTATTAAATCCAACTGGTAATACCCCTATATAAACGAATAAACACAAGGAAAGGTTCTACTTTAATGTAGGCCTTTTTTAGTTTAGTTACATAGTAAGCATTTTATAAGACTTCCCCTATTTATTCTCTCTTAATCCGATAAATCCTTTAATTTTACGTTTAGAAACTTCTCAATAGGTTATAGAAAAGTATTAACCTAAATCTTACGACATGATTTGTGGAATAAATACATATAGATGATTGAGGAGGAATGAACATGAAAAGAAAAATACTATTATCGATGGCTCTATTCTCTACATTTACATTTGGGACATATTCTATTGCAGCGCAGCCAGCACAATCCAATGCATCTGCGGTCTCTAAAACAACTAAGGATCCATATACAACCGCTTCTCTCAAATCGTTTAAAATAGCAACAACAAATACAAAGATCTACGAAAAGCCTTCAGCCAAAAGCTCTGTCATTCAGAAATTAAAAAAAGGGCAAGGTATTGCGGTATTACAAGGAACCAAAAATGGATGGACAAAGGTTTCTCTTTATTTTGGTAAAGGCTATGTTAAAACAAGTGATCTCCATTCATTAGCTCCCCATAAAAACACGCACTATGCACGAAATATTAACAAGACATATGAATATAGAACACCTTTTAATAAAGGATCGGAATTCAAAGAAACACATAAATCAACATTCCAAAAAGTGTATGCCGACAATCGTACAGTTACAAACTTTTGGCTACATAAAGCTGAACCGGACAACTATGGCATGATGGAATATGAAACAACAAAAGGGCTATTTACAGGCTATAAAGAAGATGGTATTGCAACATTGGCTATTAAATACCCTATAAAAAAACAACAAACATGGCAAGGTTCCGATGGCCAAGTAATGAAAGTTCTTGGTACCAACCAAACAGTTAAAACGAAAGACGGCAGCTTCAAACACGTCGTGATGGTGAAAAACGGAAAAGGAAAGAATTATTCTTACTATGCTCCTAATATTGGTCTTATAAAAGAGGTAGCAAACGGAAAAACAATCACCGAAATTTCTGCTTTCAAGTAAAAGACGGTCGGTCATTCTTTTAGAGAATGACCGACTTTTTTTTCTGCTTCAAATAATGCTATAATGAGAGCTATGTTTTGAAAGAAAGGCGTGGAAAGTATTGAATTTTAAAAAATTGCCTAAAAAACTGCATAATTATGAACATATTCATCTTATCACTCATACAGATTTAGATGGAGTAGGTCCATCCATTGTCCTCCGTGCCTATGGAATCCCACATACCCCTTATTATGTAGAAACCCGAAAAGTTGATGAAACTGTACAAGTTAAATTAAATGAACTGAATGATCAGGAATTACTGATTATTACAGACCTCAGCGTAAATGATGAAACTGCGCAAATGATTGATCAAATAAACAAACATCCAGATGGACGGTATATTGTGTTAATTGATCATCACCAATCAGCGATTGCTTTAAATGATTATGAATGGGCTTCGGTAATTCCTACATTAAATGATGTAAAAATGTCTGCTACTACTCTCATTTTCAAGGCCTTGCACCAAGCTGATTATGAAGTATCTCCTCTCCTTCAAATGGAAGAAGATGAATCTCTTGAAAGCTCAATTAGTACTAACGAATATACCGTTAAAGAAAAAGAAACATACTATAACCGGTTAGTTCAATTAGTTGAAAAAATCCGTTTATATGATACATGGGACTGGCATATTTTATCAATACAAGAAGCAGCAGACTTAAATACAATTTTTTACGCAAGGCGGAGACATGAATTTATTAAAGCCCGTTTAGATTATATTATACACGGCGAATTGTTTACACCTGAGGACTCAGCTTATTTAGAATTTTCTAAGGAAGAGCTTCAAAAAGTTTTGA
This sequence comes from Rummeliibacillus stabekisii, assembly GCF_007988965.1. GTDB lineage: Bacteria > Bacillota > Bacilli > Bacillales_A > Planococcaceae > Rummeliibacillus > Rummeliibacillus stabekisii. Next base: position 66,096 of record NZ_BJVD01000001.1, on the reverse strand, counting down.
AGAAAAAGTCAAAACAAATGGTGATCGTAAAAGAGTATAATTTGAAAGGCCATGAAGGAACACTAAATATTGGGGTTGTGGAAACGGATTCCTATTATAGTGAATTAGGAAACTTTTTGGCAGAAAAATATTGCGAAGAAATTGATGCTGTTTTTATCATCAGTCTTGTTAAAAATCGGGTATCTTTACGTTCAATCGGCAATAAAGTCAATCTTTCAAACATCGCCAAAGCTTATCAAGGCGGTGGTCATCCAAATGCCTCTGGCTGTGACCTTTCAGAATTAGGCATTGATTTTTTACAAGCTGTATTAAAAGCTAATTCAGAACGATAAATAATCCTATATCATCCTGCCCTCTTTAGCATTTCGAATGTTTAAGGAGGGCTTTAATTTTTTTGCACTTAAAAATTAAAAACTCAACAAAATAATCTATTTCTAAAATTTCATGTCACCCAGGAAAATATTTTTAAAAATAATTTTAATATAATTTTATACAAATCTTATCATTTGCTAATTTTAGACGCCTTTCGATAACACACACAAATATAAGCTTCTAATTTCCATGGATTTTCTATTTTTTGCAACAAAATTCTAAAAAGCACTTTAATCTTCTAATTCAATCAAATTAATATAGTATAAAATATATTACTTTAAAATTCACATTTTGTAATAAATTCCTTTTTTAAATAAAAAATAAAATTATTCCATTATTCTAATATCATTTATTAGTTTAATCTCTTTATTTACAAAGGTTTTATTCTTTTTTTGGGATTATAAAATTGGAAATTAAAATGCAAATTCAAAAGAAAAAAAGATGATTAAATGAATTTAAATAACTGAATTTTATAAATAATTTTTATTGTCTAAAAAAATTTTAGAAAAAAATAGTGGATAAAAAGATTAGCATATGTAAAAATATATACAGAAACCGATTTCATTTATTGTTCAGAATGTTATAAATGATTCAGCCTACATTTCAATTTACATAGACTCATATATATCATATTAGCATTCAATCTCAACTTGAATTAATATATTATCATAACAAGTTGGAAGAACAATACACTTAGGAGGTAATGAAAAATGGAAGCAACATTTGAAAATCGTATTGGAATGAAAGAATTAGCTGGCAAAGTTATGTCAGCAAAAGAAGCTGCTGCTCTCATTTCAGATGGCGATGTAGTAGGCATGAGTGGTTTTACTCGTGCAGGCGATGCGAAAGTAGTACCAGCTGCCTTAGTTGAACGCGCTAAAAATGAGAAATTTAAAATTGATGTATACACTGGCGCTTCATTGGGACCAGAAGTTGACCACGACTTAGCTATAGCTGGTGGGATTCGCAAACGTGGACCATTCCAAGCGGATAAGGGTATTCGAACTTTAATCAACAATGGTGAAATTCTTTTTGCTGATATGCACTTATCTCATGGCGCTGAGCAATATCGTCAAAATATTTTTGGTACATTCAAATATGCTATTATTGAGGCTACTGCAATCACAGAAGATGGCTATTTAATCCCTACTACTTCTGTCGGTAACAATCCTATTCTTGCGGAAGTTGCTGAAAATATTATTATTGAACTGAATGTAGCACAGCCCGAATCTTTAATTGGTGTGCATGATATTTATGTACCAGGAGAACAAGGCAACCGTGAACCAATCCCATTGACAAAAACTTCTGACCGCCTAGGTGTAAAAGGCATTAAGCTCGATCCATCTAAAGTAAAAGCAATTGTAATCTCTGAAAACCTTGATGCACCATCTACAATTGTTCCACCAGACGAAGAAACTCAAATTATGGCTAACCATATTTTAGATTTCTTACGTTCTGAGATTAAAGCTGGCCGTTTAACAAACACTTTAGCACCAATCCAATCAGGTATAGGATCTGTCGCAAATGCTGTTCTAGATGGCTTCAAAGAATCTGAATTTGAACATTTAGAAGTTTATTCAGAAGTATTGCAAGATGCTGTATTCAATCTGATTGATGCTGGTAAAGTAGATTTTGCTTCAGCAACATCTATTACTCTTTCCGCTGAAAAAGGAAAAGAAGTGTACGGTAACCTTGACAAATATGCAGATAAATTAGTATTACGTCCACAAGAAATTTCAAACCAACCTGAATTAATCCGTCGTTTAGGCCTTATTTCAATCAATACTGCCCTGGAAGCTGATATTTATGGAAACGTTAACTCTACACATGTATCAGGTAGCAAAATGATGAATGGAATTGGCGGTTCAGGCGATTTCGCTCGTAACGCGCGCCTAGGTATCTTTATAACAAAATCTTATGCTAAAGGTGGAAGCATTTCTTCTATCGTACCAATGGTTACCCATGTAGATCATACAGAACATGATGTTGATGTACTTGTTACAGAACAAGGTGTTGCGGATCTTCGTGGATTAGCACCAAAAGAACGTGTGCCGCTAATCATTAATAACTGCGTACACCCTGACTTTAAAGAACAATTATGGGAATATTATAATGCAGCTGTTGAAGCAACTGGCAATGCACAAACACCACATATTTTAAGTCGAGCATTTGAAATGTATGAACGTCTAGAAAAAACAGGTTCAATGAAAAAATAAGTTTTTTGAAGAGAGTAGACTACTCTCTTCTTTTTTTATTTTAAGATGAGTAGTTTTAGAAGCAATCGTAAGAGAAAATTAAAGAGGTAACAATTAGCAGCTTCTTCAAATTAATTATTTTTCTATTCTTTTGAAATATATTTTTGAATTACTAATAAAGGAGCGAATTTAGAAGCTGGTTTTTAATATTTAGCTGCTTTTCCCTATCTCAACAGAATGTATTAGATTCTGAAACACAGTTTTTACTTGAGGGTTTGGCTTTCTTATTTTCCGTGATATAATAGATACATTGTGAATAAGGAGGTACTTACATACATGATTCAAGTAAGTAACGTAGGACTTCGCTATGGCGACCGTAAATTGTTTGAGGATGTAAATATTAAATTTACACCAGGAAATTGCTACGGTTTAATCGGTGCCAATGGTGCAGGTAAATCAACATTTTTAAAAATATTATCAGGTGATATTGAACCACAAGATGGCCATGTCAGCATGAATCCTGATGAACGTCTTGCTGTTTTAAAACAAAACCACTTTGAATATGAGGACTACCAAGTTTTAGAAACAGTAATGATGGGTCACAAACGATTATATGATGTGATGCAAGAGAAGAATGCCATCTATATGAAAGATCCTTTTACTGATGAAGACGGTATTCGTGCCGCTGAGTTAGAAGGTGAATTTGCAGATATGAATGGCTGGGAAGCTGAATCTGATGCAGCTATTCTTTTACAAGGATTAGGTGTTCCTGAATCGATGCATTATATGACAATGCGTGATTTAACAGGATCCGAAAAAGTAAAAGTTTTGTTAGCGCAAGCCCTATTTGGTAAACCCGATGTTCTTCTATTGGATGAGCCGACAAACCATCTTGATTTAAAAGCTATTCAATGGTTAGAGGAATTCCTTATTAACTTTGAAAATACAGTAATCGTTGTTTCCCATGACCGTCATTTCTTGAATAAAGTATGTACGCATATTGCTGATTTGGATTATAGCAAAATCCAAATTTATGTTGGGAACTATGATTTCTGGTATGAATCAAGCCAACTTGCTCAAAGAATGCTAAATGATCAAAACAAGAAAAAAGAAGAAAAAATAAAAGAGCTGCAAGAATTCGTTGCACGTTTCTCTGCGAATGCATCCAAATCAAAACAAGCTACTTCCCGTAAGAAAATGCTTGAAAAAATCCAACTGGATGATATCAAACCATCTAGCCGAAAATATCCGTATATCAACTTCCAAGTGGAACGCGAAATTGGAAATGATGTATTAACTGTTGAAGGCCTAGGTAAATCAATTGAGGATGAAGTACAATTTAAAGATGTACGTTTCTCAATGAATAAAGAAGATAAAATTATCTTAATCGGCGATGCTCTTGCAAAAACAGCACTTCTTAAAATTCTTGCTGGAGAAGACGAAAACTACGAAGGATCATTCAAATGGGGTGTAACTACTTCTCAAAGCTACTTCCCGCTTGATAATGAAGATTTCTTCCAAGGTGATGAAAAAACATTGGTTGATTGGTTACGTCAATTTTCACCAGAAGACGAAACAGAAACATTTCTACGTGGCTTCTTAGGCCGTATGCTCTTCTCTGGAGAAGAAGTAAAGAAATCCCCTGCTGTTCTTTCAGGTGGCGAGAAAGTTCGTTGTATGCTTTCTAAAATGATGCTTTCTCATTCCAACGTACTTTTATTAGATGAACCAACTAACCATTTGGACCTTGAATCCATTCAAGCGCTAAATGAAGGATTAATTAACTTTAAAGGTGCTATGATTTTCACTTCTCATGACCATCAATTTATCCAAACGATTGCAAATCGTGTTATTGAAATTCGTCAAGATGGCTCTATTTTAGATAAACAACTTTCGTATGATGAATTCCTTGAATGGAAAGAAGCAAATAAATTAGATTAAATAAAAAGTGTGTTCTTAAATGAACACACTTTTTATTGTGGTTTTTGTACTTTCCTACTCTCTCTTCTCTTCCTATTAAAAACTAAATAAAAAAAGCATCCACAAAGGATGCTTTTGAAAGAATTAAAGTTTTACAACGTTTGCAGCTTGTGGTCCGCGGTTGCCTTCAACAACTTCGAATTCTACTTTTTGGCCTTCTTCAAGAGTTTTGAAGCCTTCGCCTTGAATTGCTGAGAAGTGTACGAATACGTCATCTTCACCTTGAACTTCTAAGAAACCGAAGCCTTTTTCTGAGTTAAACCATTTTACTGTACCTTGTTTCATGTGAGAAAACCTCCAAAAATAAATTTAATACGCAAGTTTCAATCGAAATTAAAATTTTACATATTACAAAAAGCATCTTTTATAAGCTACTCTTTGTAATATATAAATATAAAACTATCTATTTAAAGGAAAGGGGTAAACAAGTTACCCCTGTTAGTTGTGAATTAAAGTTTTACAACGTTTGCAGCTTGTGGTCCGCGGTTACCTTCAACAACTTCAAATTCTACTTTTTGACCTTCGTCAAGTGTTTTGAAGCCATCACCTTGGATAGCTGAGAAGTGTACGAAAACATCGTTTTCGCCATCTACTTCGATAAAACCGAAGCCTTTTTCTGAGTTAAACCATTTTACTGTACCTTGTTTCATGTGAGAAAACCTCCAAAAATAAAGTGAACAAATAAAAATCATTACCTAAAACAAAAATTCACATATTACAGAAAGTACCGAGACAAGCCGATCACTTTTTGTAATATGTGAATGGAAGTTTGCGGTAAATCAATTTCATTTGTTAAATTAAGTATAACACGTTAATTTCCAATGTCAACAATTTTGGTGATTTTTCAAAAAGTTTATAACTTTTTAGTGTGTTGCCCTATTTCTTCCCACACGACCCCATGGTACGTCTGGATATCTTCATCACAGGCCTCGCAAAATTCAATTTCATCTTCAGACCAAAATGCCCAAAAACGCTCTTTTTTCATCGCTTTAAATGGAAATTCATTCTCAAAATTTGTTAATATATTTTCCAAATATTTCTTTGCTTCTGCTAAATCATCAAACTCTTTTACTGATTGTATTGTTTGCTCCCAACCGTCAAATTGCCACCATGGTTCATAGTCTGCTTTCATATAAATTATCTTGTACATGCTTGTCAATCCTTCATTTTTACTTTTCAACAATTCGTATACATAACAGTTGTCTAAAAAGCTTTATTCTCTTCCTTAGGAATTTACTTCATTGTATTACGTGAATCGTTGGATGCCAAAATATTTGCCTAAGCGTTCCCTTTCGCATTTATCCAACGAATAGATTAAAATAATAGAAACAAATAAATTATAAAACAAATCCTTCGGTGAATAATGAAACTTTCTAATCAATCATTCGTATTTAATATTATGGCAGGAGGAGATAAAATAATGCTTAACCTTAAACAAATAACAATTCGACATATACTTAATATCCTCGTGATGGTTGCGACATGGTCAATTAGCTTATGGTTTGACGTGAATTTTGGAATCAGTACGTTGTTAGGTGTCGTTGGTTATGGGATATCAAATATTGCAATAAAATATGTACAGCAGTTTCGATTTTTAAAAAAATGGGGTCTGACCCATTCAGAATATAAACATATCGAAATGCAATTGAGTGAAGCGAACACTGAGCTTCGAAATATTAATCGCTGTTATACGAAGATTCGTTCCATTTCTATATTTAAGCAATTGTTAGAAATGAATCGGATGGCAAAAAGAATCATTAATATAGTACGTAAAAACCCAAGGAAGTTTTACCAGGCAGAACAATTTTTTTATGCACATATTCACTCTGCAAGCGAATTAACTGAAAAGTATGCTCTTCTCTCCACGCAGCCAATCAAAAGTGCAGATGTACATTTAACATTACAAGAGACACGAGATACATTAGAAAGCTTGAATAACGTGATGCAAGAGGATTTACAGACAGTTCTGGCATCCGATATTGAAGAGCTCAAAATGGAGCTGGATTTTGCAAAACTGAACACAACGCCAAAAGAAAAATTGATGCATCGAGAGGAGAATTAGCATGAAGGATTCACCTTCCAATACTTCACATTCAATAGATGATTTACTTAGCAATCCCTTTGATTTGCAGCCGGAGCCCGCTCAAACAAAGGCAATTTCAAATGAAACTAAAAAGACAATGCTCGATACATTGCCAAAAGAAGAGCAAGAAAAAGCAAAGCAACTAGCCGAACAAATTCCAGTTGGAAATTATGAAGCGATTTTAACTTATGGGGCTAACGCACAAACTGAATTGTCACGTTTCTCTCATCAAATGCTTGATCATGTCCAAGGAAAAGATATAGGTCCTGTCGGAGATGTTTTGAAAAGTTTAATGGATAAACTAAATGAATTAGAGCCTGAAGCTTTGCACCAAGAAAAGAAAACAGGACTTAGAAAATTCTTTAGTCGCGTTTCGCACTCAATTCAAGAACTCATGACAAAATATCAAAAACTGAGCACTCAAATCGATCGCATAGGCATTCAACTCGAACATTCTAAGGCTGGTTTAGTGGAAGATGTTCATATGCTTGACGGATTATATGAGCAAAACAAAACCTATTTTAAAGCGCTGAATGTTTATATTGCAGCTGCTGAACTTAAAAAGGAAGAAATTATGACTGACCTTCTTCCACAATTAAGACAAAAAGCTGAAAATTCACAAGACCAAATGGATGTACAAGAATACAACGATCTCACTCAATTTGTAGATCGTCTTGAAAAAAGAATTTATGATTTGCAACTGTCACGCCAAATCACTATTCAAACTGCGCCTCAAATTAGAATGATTCAGCAAACAAACCAAACGCTTGCTGAAAAAATACAATCATCCATTATGACAGCAATTCCGCTTTGGAAAAATCAAATAGCCATCGCTTTAACGCTTAATAACCAGCGCAAAGCTGTGGAAGCACAAAAAGAAGTAACGAAAACAACTAACGATTTGCTTCTCAAAAATTCTGAAATGCTAAAAATAAACACTATCGAAACAGCCAAAGAAAACGAACGTGGATTAGTTGAAATCGATACACTCAAGAAAACACAAGAAAATCTTATCTCCACTATAGAAGAAACGCTGCAAATCCAACAGGACGGACGCCAAAAACGGAAAGCGGCCGAAATTGAAATTGCCCGAATGGAAGAAGATTTAAAACAGCGTTTATTAGCAATCCATACAAATCAACAACAAAAAAGAGAAAACTAAATACTAAAGACCAGCTTCATTTAGAAGCTGGTCTTTTTTTCATTCATACTAAAGTAAATTAAAAAACAATGCTCGTTAGGCCATTGCTTTTTTATTTCGCATAATAAATCGTTAATAATTTTTATATTTACAAATTTATAATATCTCCCATCCACATCAATCCATACAAAACCATTGTCTGATACATATAACCGGAATGAACCGTCTCTGATTCCAACATACTCCATATAAACATTTGTTGCTTTAGGATTCTTAAGTACTCTCTTTAGTTCTACTCTTTCTAAAATTTTTTCAGCCTTTAGATTTACTTGTTTACCCAGCTTCTTAACAAAACTAAGGCTCCTTTATTTCTCCTTTACCTTCTATCACTTTCTACATAAAAACATAAATAGATGAACAAAATATTTAACTCCGACTTCCTATATGACAGATAATACAATTTAAGGAGTGATCTGACCATATATTTAAAAAAACTGTAATGAAAGAAATGGAATATAACAGATATAATGGATTTATTGAAAAAAGAGGATCAGAGAAATAGAGGTGAAAATTGATAGTACGGATTACATTTTAAGAATAACAGGATGAGATCGTTGTACATAAAGCGTTAAATTTCGAAATGCCCAACGGGAGTAGACTATATCTTGGATTTTTGCTGTGGGTAAATAGATATTTATTAAAAGAGATATTATTTAATTTAACTAGAGGTGGGTTACTAATTGAAAGCACAATCACAAAATTTAAACAAATTCATTGCAGCAACATTAGCATTAACTGTAGCAATTCCATCGGTTAGCGCTAGCGCGGAATCGTTGAATGATTTAAAAACACAACAACAAGAATTAAATCAAAAAAAATCGGACTTATCTTCAAATATTAAACGAAAATCTTCAAAAATAAATCAAACGAAATCTAAAATTGATGTATTCATGAACCAGATTAACAAGCTAAATTCAAAAATAAATAATATGGACAAAAAGATCAATAAAGTCCTCGCAGAAATTGAATCCACAACAAGTTACATAGAAAAACTAAATGCATCAATTACGAAATTAGAAAAAAACATAAAAGAACGTGATGCTTTATTGAAGGATAGAGCTCGCTCTATTCAAGAAAATGGTGGCTCTGTTAGTTACGTAGATGTATTACTAGGTTCTGATAGTTTTGTTGACTTTATAGACAGAATATCAGCTGTCAATACATTAGTAGCCGCTGATCGTGATATTATAAATGAACAAAAAAATGATAAAAAGAAACTTGAAGAACAAAAAAAAGAACTCAAACAAAAACTTGTTGAACAACAAAATAATCGCGATCAATTAAAAGCATTACGAAATTCATTAGAAAGTCAAAAGAAAAATAAAAATAAAGTGATAGATCGTTTAGAAGCAGAACAAGCTAAATTATTAGCTGGTAAACGGTTAGCTGAAAAGGAATATTCAGAGGCACTAACAATTAGCAAGAAAGTACAAGCAAGCATCGTAAAAGAACAAGCACGTTTAGCAAAAGTAGCTCGTCAGGAAGCTGAAAGAGCTCGTCAAGTTAAATCAGCCCGACAAACAAATTCACATGTAAAAAAACCAAGTATTGCAAAAACAGCTTCGGTTTCCAAGCACAGTGAACCAGCAATTTCATCTAATGTATCAAGCGGTACTTGGACTAGACCAACAACTGGCACTATAACTTCTAACTCTGGTGTCCGTGATATTGGTGCAGGTGCTGAAGTCCACTACGGAACAGATATTGCAAATGTACAAGGTACACCAATCGTTGCTGCTGCAGATGGCGTTGTCTTCCGCGCAAGCCCATTATCTACTTATGGGAATGTAATAATGATTACTCACTCAATTGACGGGCATATTTGGACAACCGTATACGGGCATTTAAGCGGTTATAATACAAGCGTTGGACAATCTGTTAAAAAAGGACAAGTAATTGGTTATATGGGTTCTACTGGCCGTTCAACTGGTAGCCACTTACATTTTGAAATGCATAACACATCTTGGCAAGGGCAAAAAGTGGGACTAGTAAATCCTTTACGTTACATTTCATTTTAATGCAGAATGAAAAAATGAATTTTGTCTCCACCACTGCTAAAATTATGTAATAAAAAAGGGTTATTCTAATGAATAGCCCTTTTTTATTTAATTTAAACATTAATTCAAAGATGTAAAATAAGATTTTGATTATCTAAAAATCTAAAAAGCGCTCCTCTTACTAACAATAATGATAACTACAGGTGAAAAAATGATTTTCAAAATTATTTTAGGTCTCATTGGACTTTTTATTATTTATGGTGGTTTCAAGTATAGTAAAGCCACTCAAGATAAGTATCTGAAAAAAACAATGAATGATCTCGGTGATGCTACAAGTAATCCAGGTTTTGGTGATGTAGGAATTATTAGCTTCATTATATATTTTATACTTGACTTTATTCTAGAAAAGTCTCCATGGTATATAGTTAAAATACTTAACTTGTTACTAGGTATACTAATTTTTATAACTGCAGTCATTGTACCTTATTAAAAAAGGTTCCTCATCAATTGTTAGGTGAAGTGATCTATTTTTTCAAATCAGCTTCACCTCTTTTCAAATAATAAAGGCAATTCTGTTGATTTTCTAATATCTAACATAGTTGATTATTATGAATGAAGAAAAAGGAATTTCTCTAATATCTATTTTTTTAGGATGTACTCCTGTTTTTTTCACTGACTAGCATTCTATCGCTAGAGCATATTTATTTATAAATAGGTTTAAAGAAAATTTACACTCTTCTACTCAGCCGAAATAACAAGCGAAATTAATTTACGAAGCAGCCTGATAGTTACTTCAGTAAACTTTTCTACACTATTAGCTGAAACTGTGTGCGTACCATAAATTGTGTGAAAAAGATGGAGCTGCTCCTCGCTAGGCATCTCTGTGTTTAAAAAGAGATGCAGTACTTGGATACCATGCTTTTCAGCCTCCAGTACGGCCTCTGCCGTATCTTTAATCCCATTTTGTGCATAATCGAATGCAGAAGGCTCACCATCTGAGAAGATCAGCAAGAAGCGGTGCTTTTCATCTCTATTTTTTAACTGCTTCATCATCCAACGGATTGCAAAGCCATCACGGTTGTCTTCATGAGGTTCTAAAGCCATTATAGAAAGACCATTGTCCTTCTGCCCATCCTGTAGCTTATGCAACCATTCAAATGTATTTGGCTGTACCTCCGCTGTTGCTTCATACGCATCTTCATAAAACGAAACAATTTCATGCGTAATTTTCATTTGTCTTAGAACATCATGAAATAACAATACAGCTTTTTTCGTTTCATCCATTTTATCCATCATGGAAGCTGATCCATCAATTAACAATCCGAATACAGCATCGAGCTCTTTTGACTTGGCATTTTTTTGATAGAAGGGCTTTGGATGTTCATCTAATACAAGTGACATTAATTTAGAGGCATTTAGTCTTCCCTTTGTTAAGTGATCTCTCTTTGCAATTTCTTTTTGTGCCATTCTTTTGCGAAATTCAGCAGTCAGTGCTTTTACACTTGGCGATTGTTCCTTTCTCCATACACTTAACATTTCTAAGTTTTGAAAGTCTTTAGCAGGCTGTATGCGTTTTTCTTCAAAAACAACATTGACATTTTGTTCTCCGAATTCTTTCTTTGCTTTCTTTGTTGTTCGCGGAAGTTTTTTTATATCATTAGAATCGTTTTCAAATACCTTGCCCGATGAATCGGACGCACTCCCTACCCCTTCTTCAGAAATCTGATTACCTTCTTGTCCTTCTTCAGCTTCTATACTCAATGCCTTGCCTGCATTACCGCGCTCTAATTCATATCGTAGATGTACGCCATTCTCTTCCTGTGTCTCTCTGTGCCACGTTCTAAAAAGCTGCTCAATCGTTTCCTTGGCATTGTCTTTATCACCGCATGCTTGTTCTTTCACACCTTTATGTTCATGGAACTTAGAAGCCTCAGGAATGGCATCCATTAATGCATAGTAATCCAGGACAAGGTCCCTTGCCAAATATTCTTCAATAGCAAAAACAGTTCTTACTGCTAATGCTATACTTTGTGTTGTGTTTCTGACGTCATAGATTTCTTGGAAGAGCATTAAAACAGGCTCAAATTGATCTGCCACTTCAGATTGAGGCAAACGGATCATACCTTCGTGCGCTGCTAAAAATAAGTAAGAAAGAAAACTATCTGCTATAAAGCCTTTGTGGCTGTTAACTTCAAAACGGTGTTTATGTGATTCAATATAAGCCTTCCGACGAGTCTCAAAGGCTTGTTTGGTCCCCGGACGCTTCTTTTCAACCACATCCATTAATCGAAATTCTTCAATCATTAAAGCAAGTTGCTTTATTAGCTTTTTATAAGGATGATCCTTGAATTCTTCTTCCATCTCCAACCACACTCGTACATTAAACTCTCTCCAAAAACCAATCGAAAGCAAATAAATATCTGAAAGTCGACCTAGATGTGTGATTTGCTTGCTACGATGTCGCCAAAAAACACTCATAGCAATTTGTTGCTCCTGCGGCTTTAACTCAATCAATTGACGTTCAGTTAATTGTAATGAGGGTGTATTAGATAAAGCTTTTGAGAGCTGTTCATACTGAAGCATCTGACGGGGATTGATCTGTTCGTTATTAAATTGTATAAACCGACTTAGCTCAGCCACAATTGACCCCTCACTTCATCCATGTTTTCGCTAATTCTAACACTAATTCTTTCTCGCTTGGATCATCAAGTTTTTCAGCTATTGCGTAGCGAATAGCTCGAAGCGGATCCATATACTGTGCTAGTTCTGTTGCATCGAGCAAGCTTCTTACAGAAGCTGCTTCTTCACTCAACAATCCATTAATGACTTGTTGCTTTAAGTCTTCCGCCAATTGCAACATCAAAATACGTAGGTTTTCTGATAAATCAGGAAATCTTTCTTTCCATAATTCCTCTAGCTGTTCCCCGTTTAAATAAGGAATGCTAAATGATACAAATCGATTCTTCAGTGCCTCATTCATCGGCGCAGTACCAATATATCCTTCATTGATAGCTGCAATTACACTAAAGTCTGGGTGTGCAACAATCACTTCACCAGTAAAAGGATTTGTCAGCATTCTCCGATAGTCCAAAACACTATGCAAGATTGGAAGTGTCTCTGCCTTTGCCATATTAATTTCGTCGATATAAAGAAGATGTCCTTCCTTCATCGCTTTAATGACAGGACCTTCTATAAATTCGATAAACGTTTCACTATCTTTTTGCACTATTGTTTTAAAACCAAGCAAGCTTTCAGCATCCAAATCTACAGAACAGTTAATGCTATGCATGGGCTGATGGAAAAAATCTGAAATGGATTCGGCCATTTTAGTTTTTCCAGCACCTGCTGGTCCTTTCAGCAAAACTGGCTTTTTTAACGTCACTGTAAATAACACATCAAGCCACAGATGGTCATTAGGTGAAATATATCCTCCCTCACCAATTAAAAGTAGTTCCTCTTCATTATACTCTCTGGTTGTTCGTTTTTTTCTTTCCTTTTGTATTAGTTGCTGCATCTCAAAAACCCCTTTCAATATTGTCTTAAATGATATAAAAAAACTTTTCGCTTCCTAGAAGGATGCGAAAAGCAGAGTCATGTAGTGATCCGCATTTATGTTCTCAAAACCATTACTCATATCTATGAATTAATGGTTTGAACTGATGCTTCACACCGTTCATTGTAAGAATGTGAAGTGTTTTCATTATGCAAAGTAGTCTTTATAGTAACCGCCAACAAGACCTGTATTATCAATAATGAAGTAGAACTCTTCTGTTTCATTTTTCACTTCATACTCTTTACCAACTGTTAAAACATTTGATACTAAGTATTTTTTTGCATCTGTGTTGGTACAACGAATTGTTTTGATGGTTGGTGCATCTTTCCAATTTAAATGAATCATACTATTTATTAGCCCCTTTTAAAAATTTAAAACTTCTATAATTCATAACTGAGATTGTCAGCTATACTGCTCCTCCATTTTAAACGATTTTTTACTATTTGTCTTATAAAGCTTATCGTTTATTCAGATTGATGATACAAGCCCTCTCTATATGCTACTATAAGGATAGCATATAATCGGGGGTGTAAATCATGGTAGTTGGGTTACCTATGTGGTTCTTTGCCGGCGCATTTGCTTTTTTTATTATTTTCTTTATTGTCGCCGAATGGATGACTAGAAAATAAATTTCCGTTGTTTAAATTGGATGGTGCCGTGGAATAATGGAGTCATAGAGCTCGGCATGATGCAGGAGGACTTCTGAATTTGCGAAAAGGATGATTTCACGATGAAACTAACCGTTCAAGGAAAAAAGTTCATTACAAACCTAACAAAAGACAACAAATATCATTTGCTACGTTTTTACGCAGTTGCAAACAGGGATGGGCTACAATATGCAGCGGATATTGATACGCCTATTCACACGGATATTATCATGGAGGTAGAAGGCATCCATGTAGCACTTTCCCCCAAGCTACTGCCGATACTGAAAGATAAAATTATTCATTCTGAAACGGTGAATGGTGTGACCGGTATTGTTTTATTAGATGAAGAGCATGCGCATTTGACAACGAATTAAACGTAATTAAAAAAGCCCAAAGCAAATTCTCAAGTCACCAATTTGCTTTGGGCTTTTTGCATGCGTTTTTACGCCTTAAAAAAGAATTTGATTCTTCAAAACGCTATATCATTTAGATTCCTCATTGGTTAACCTGGAATGCGGCGATTCTATTCAAGAACAACTCACCGTATTTCTCAAGCTTATTCTCCCCTACACCGGTTACCTCTAAAAATTCTTGCTCATTGCTAGGCATTTTCGCACACATGTCACGCAGTGTTTTATCAGAAAAAATAACAAACGGCGGAACGTGTGCTTCATCAGCCAACTGTTTCCGAAATATCCTTAAATCTTCAAATAAAGGATCATCTACTGAAATGGCCTTGGATACAATTACTGCTTTTCTTGTAACTTTACACTCTCCAAGCAATACATTTTTCCCTTTTTCTGTAACGAAAATGGTTGGCATGCTACCTTGATTTACTGCCAACAGCTCTTCTGCAATCATAAATTCAATAAAATTAGTTGCGTCTTTAATACTCATGTCACTTAACAAACCATATGTCGAGAGTTTGTCAAAGCCAAATTGCCGCATCTTCTGATTCTTCGAGCCGACTAGAACTTGAGCTACCATTGTTTTTCCGAATTTCTGTCCCATTCGGATGACACAAGACAAGATTTTTTGGCAATCCACTGTAACATCTGTTCGTTCTCGTTCGTCTGTACAGTTGCTGCACTTCCCGCAAGCTTCTGCAGAAGAATCACCGAAATAATGGATGATATAATGCTGAAGACAGCTTTCTGTATGACAATAATCTACCATGCTCTGAAGTTTCTGCAGTTCACTCGCTATTCGCTCACGGTCCTCACTTTGATCAATTAAAAAACGCTGTGTTTGGACATCTTGCGAAGAATATAGCAAAATACATTCACTTGGCAAACCATCCCGTCCTGCTCTTCCTGCCTCTTGGTAATAGCTTTCCATATTTTTCGGCATTTGATAGTGAATAACAAATCGGACATTCGATTTATCGATACCCATTCCGAAAGCATTTGTTGCCACCATAACAGATGCTTCTTCATGCAAGAATCGGTTTTGTTCTGTTTGGCGTAATTGTTCAGATAAACCAGCATGGTATTTTGCAACAGGAATACCCGCTTTTTTCAGAACCTCATATAAATGATCTACTGTTTTTCGAGTAGCACCGTAAATAATACCATTTTCTGAGTGATTCTTTTTCAAAAAGTCTTTAAGATAACGCTCTTTATTCTGTCCGATCATGACTGAAAAACTTAAATTGTCTCGCTCAAATCCTGTCAGTACCGTATTGTCTTCAGGTATGTCCAATTGAGCGCAAATATCTGCTCTAACTGCAGGAGTAGCAGTAGCCGTGAGCGCAGCAAGAGCTGGTTTTTCTTTAAATAAATGTATAAGTCGTCCAATTGCACGGTAGCTTGGCCGAAAATCATGTCCCCATTGTGAAATACAATGTGCTTCATCAATGGCAATAAGTGGCACTGAAAGAGAGGCAAGCAAGTTTCTAAAACTCTCAGACTCTAATCGTTCTGGTGCTATGTATAGAAGCTTATATCGCCCCTCTTTAAGATTCATCATTGTCTCACTGTATTCATAATCATTTAGAGAAGAATTAATATAAGCTGCTTCAATGCCCATTTCTCTCAATGTATCTACTTGATCCTGCATTAATGAGATTAAAGGAGAGATGACGATTGTCGTCCCTTCCATTATCAGCGCGGGTATTTGGTAACATACAGATTTCCCGCCACCTGTTGGCATAACGCATAGGCATGGTTCATTCGATAAAATGGTTTCTATTACTTTTTCCTGCCCTGACCGAAATTGGTTGTAGCCGTAGTAATGTTTTAGATATTCTATTGCCTTTTCTATCATCATGTCGGCTCCTTTTTATACTTAATATTACCCCTATTGTAACATGTCTAGCGTTTAGCTTGGAGGTTTCATAAAATGAATAATTCCAATCATTTAGCCTTACGAAACAAAAAATTTCTTTTCAGATTCTATAATTCCCCGTATAATATTAAAGTTATATAAAAAAAGAAGGAGCCAATTGTATATGTGGTTTTTATTTTCAATCTTGACTGCTCTAGCATGGGGAGGAGCAGATTTATTTTATAAAAAAGGATCCAATAGCGAAGATCGATTCAGCCATTTGAAAATTGTTGTAATGGTCGGTCTTGTTATGGGTATCCATGCAACCATCTTTTATCTTTATAAAGATATAGACTTCCATCTGTTTGATATGGTTAAATATTTGCCTGTCTCTTTCTTCTATATCGTCTCAATGACTGTTGGCTATGTAGGATTGCGTTATCTTGAACTATCGATTTCATCACCAGTTCAAAACTCTTCTGGTGCCATTACAGCCATTTTACTGTTTATATTCTTCCAACAGGACATTGATATGATTCATATTTTGGGTGTTATTGTAATTACTATAGGTGTTATTGGTATTGCAGTAGTCGAAAAACATGAGGAAGATAAAATGATGCGCCTGAATCAAGTGAAAGTAGATAAAAAATATCAGCTTGGTTTTATGGCTGTGTCATTCCCAATTATTTATGCGCTATTAGATGGGGCCGGCACATTTGCGGATGGTATTTATCTGGATGAATTAAAAATAATGTCAGAAGATACAGCTTTGTTAGCATATGAATATACATTCTTTATTTGTGCGGTTTTCGTGTATATGTACTTAAAGTTAATTAAAAAAGAATCATTTAATGTATTTAAAGAGCGAGATAAAGGTTTGGCTGCCATTTTAGAAACAACCGGCCAATTCTTCTATGTCTATGCAATGGGATCATACGCAATCATTGCCGCACCTCTTATTGCTTCTTACAGTATTTTCTCTGTCATTTTGTCTCGTATTTTCTTAAAAGAGAAACTATCACCAAAGCATTACTTTGTAATCGCTATTGTAATGATTGGTATTATTATTCTTGGTATTGCCGATGCGGATGAGGCTTAGTACAAAGAGATGCTACTGTTTTTAATAATAATTTAATAGCTTTATTACATTAAAGAAGAGCATTGAAGTAAATTCAATGCTCTTTTTAATAGAAGCTAGAGGGTGTAGATAAATCCATTTGTCGATATTATTCTGCTTCTCCAACAACTGTAAACCGTTCATTTATATGTTGAGGGTCTTCAATCTCATCCAATACTGCTATAGCATAGTCAGCATAGCTGATATAGCTTTCCCCTTTTGAATTAACTAAGAGATGATCTTCTCCAGATTTATATGAACCAGTTCTTTTTCCTTCCGCATCAAACACTGCTGAAGGACTAATAAATGTCCATTTAATATTAGAAGTTTCCTTTAATTCTTGTAAATTTCGTCCTTGTCCTTTTGCAGTTGGTTTAAATATCTCAGGAAAATCAGGTGTTTCCATTACTGTAACTGTTTTGTTTTCGTCTACATAAAGACTACCAGCTCCCCCTACAATAATTGCTCTTGTATCAGTGCCTTTTAGTGCCTCAATTAATGCATGTCCAGCATCCACATGGGCTTGTTCTTCTCCAAGAGCCGCACCGAATGCGTTAACAACTACTTCAAAGTTTTTTAAATCATTAGATGTAAGGTCAAATATAGTTTTCTCCAGAACCTCAATGTTCTTGTCACCAATTTTTGAAGCGTTTCTTATAATAGCAGTCACTTCATGTCCACGACTAATAGCTTCTTTTAAAATAAGGCTTCCAGCTTTACCATTTGCACCAATAATACCAATTTTCATTTTAAGTACCTCCATATATAAAATGTAACCACCACAGTTACTTGTAACCATAATAATTACATTTAAAACGTATGTCAACACTTTTATTTTCTTTCTAACCGTTCATTTATTTTTAATATACTTGTAATAAAAAGAATTACAGGTGTATTATTGTGGTACATCTATAAGTAAAGGGTGAAAATATTGTCCATTAGTAGTCGATTTTCAGTAGGCATTCATATATTAGCTCTTATTGCAATCAATAAAAATGAGAGAAGTACTTCAGAATTCTTAGCAGGTAGTGTAAATACAAATCCAGCTGTCATCCGAAAAATTATGGGCATGCTTAAAACCGCAGGGTTGGTAAATGTCCAACCTGGCATAGCAGGAGCCGAACTCGCAAAGGATCTATCTGCCATTACACTGTTTGATGTTTATAAAGCAGTGAATGTGGTTCAGGAAAAAGAGCTGTTTTCTATACATGACAATCCAAATCCCGAATGTCCAGTAGGAAAGAACATCCAGAGTACAATTGAACCTTTATTTATAAAAGCCCAATCAGCAATGGAGAAGGTATTAAATAGTCTTACTTTAGAGGATGTAGTGAAGGATATCAATGATAAAGAAAATATCTGTTAAAAGAGCATTCATATGAATGCTTTTCTGTTTTCTATTACACTTTTGTTATCATTAGATTGACAGCCCCAAAAATATCTTCTTCATAATAAATATGCTCTAGAACTTTTTGAATAAATTATCACTTCTATTATACAAAGAAAGAATATAATTCATTCGTTAATATAATTCATAACCTTATCCATATAGCTGTCCATAGTTTTACCAGTATCAACAACCAAGTATTCATAATCAGTTGGCTTTTTGCTACTTTCTAAGGTTTTTTTAAAAGCCTCTTCAGAACGTATCTCTCTTATTTGACTTGTCATGCTTTCTCGTTTTATTAATCTATAATTTATTTCATTAAAGTTATTAAGGTAGCACTCAATGTATTTATATTTCACACTATACTTTTTAGACAAACCTATTCCTTTATCAACTATTTCTTTATAAAGGCAGGGACTATCAAATATTACATTTTGGCCTTGAGATAAATGAAATTCAATTAAAGACCAATCAATATTGTATGATATCTTACCTGTTTTGACATCAACCGGAATATTCTCTATCGAATGTAATAATGCAGATTTTACAATGTCATGGTCTATTATAACTGCACCTGTTCTCTTAGCAATTTGTCGAGATAGTGTGGACTTACCCGAGCCAGGGAAGCCAGACATTTGAATAAAAACATTGTTCAACACCATTTCTTATATTTTTTTATATCAATTACTCATTTGCTTAATACTTCTGAAATCCACCAAATCTAATCTTAAAAAGCATCTGCAAAAGCACCATAGGGATCTTTCAAAAAATCTCTTTTATCATTGATTACATTATTAAAATCCATTTCCAAATAGTACATCGCCTTGCTTAGATCATCATAGAAAAATGGGACAAATTCTAGGTCTTTAAAATGGTACACTTCAATGGACTTTTCATTATTTCGATGAGCTTCAAAAATACGATGATTACCATTGATACAATGAGGCATATTCCCCATTAAACGCTGACTTTGAAGTATCATGACAGGATTTTTATGATTCGTTTTTATGTTATTCAAATCTTTATTTATATTCCCTTCGTCAACCGAGGCAATAATTTGAGTTGGATTAAAAATTGTTGGGTTGATACCTTCTTTTTTTATAAGCGCAGTAGCACCATCTATATCTAAGGCATATTCAAATATTCCTGTTGGAAACACTGCATACAATGAGAATGTCTCTTGTCCAATTGGATGGACTACCGGGTAAATCTCATCCTTTAGATACTGCCCTACAATTTCATTCCACTTTGAAGCAGTTCTCACTCCATAATTCGATTTATTCTCCATTTCCTGAGTACGCATTTGAAAGTGTTTTAGTGGATTAAAACACCTTGATGCCTCTTCATAATATTCAATTTGATTTTTAATCAAAGCCCTCTCCCCTCCCTCTACAATCTGATCAATACCATCATTGTTTTCAATACGCCATCAAACGAGCGCCCTATCCTTATGATATATTACTTAATAGCTTTAGTAGCAATATAACACGGCATATATTGTGTTAATGTTCCTTTATGATGATAATCCTCATAAAGATCTTTTAACTGAAATCCAGCTTTGATTTGACCACCGATTTGAGATTCTAATGAATGACTAAATTGTATACCGCCATTTTTTCTTAAATCCTCATGATTCTCTTCATTATTTTCTAACCCATTATAAGGTAGTTTATGTACTACTTTCAGTTCATCCACTCCCTCACCAAATAAATAGAGGGCAGGGTTTGCAAAACCAGAGAGTAGAACACCACCTTTTTTTAGAATTCTATAGCACTCTCGCCACACGTGTTCCACATCTTGAACGAAACAATTAGAGACGGGGTGAAATATCATATCGAAATACTCATCTTCAAACGGTAGATGTTTAGCCATGTCTCCTTTGATAATATTTATTGTATACTCTTCTCTTTTCGCAACTTCTTTATCTAACTCAAGCTGATTATCCGAATAATCAAAAACTGTAATATCTGCTTTCTGAGCAGCGAAAATAGGACATTGTTGACCTCCTCCACTTGCAAGCCCCAAGACTTTAGCACCCTCTAAAGGGATAAACCACTCTTTAGGAACAGATTGACATGGAGTGAGATACATTTCGAATATCCCTTTAGTTGCTTTTACATAATCATCGTGGCTAATTGACAATGACCACTCGCCCCCCGAAGAAGCCCAATCATTCCACATTTTCGAATTTATTTTCGTATATTCGTTCTCTTCATTCACTTTAAACTCTCCTTAACTATGTTTCGGTTCTTCCTAGATTATTAATTCCTAGCTGGAGGAATTACACCCGAAACAAGCAAAATAAATAATAGTAACCCAATCAATAAATATAAAATAGAAGCATTAAAAACGGGACCTCTTTTGAACACAAAAGGCTCACTTTTTTGAATATAGCCCGTCTCACCTCGCAATTGAGTTGAACGAATTTCAGAAGCCCTACCCCCACTGCTAGAAAAATAGTAGATGATAATAGTACATCCCAAGCCTATAAAAAACATCACTTCGATGAAACGTACAGAAAATTTCGTAGCTGCAAAGAATGTAATGGCTGCCTCAATGGCGATAGTGATAGCTATAATTAACCAACTCTTCTGTTTCACTTTTTTCCTCCATATATTGTATTTACTTATATAATTTTAACAGATTAATTAGCTATTTTTTAATAAATATAAATATTTTTTCTATTTAAATTATTATCAAGTATTACTTCGATTTCTTTTCACATAAATAGGCTCAAATTTTTATTTGAGCCTTAATAAATAGTATAAATTGTGTTATCTACTTACCTTTGTCAGGTTTTCTCTTGTAGTATAAGTGAACAAGAATGACAGCCAACGGGGGGAAAACAAACAATACGACATGCGTTATTTTGAAAATAATAAAAGTCACAAATAAACTGATAACTAAACTAACCACATACCAAATCCACATCTTTTTCTACACTCCACTTTTTCTTACTAGTATATCATTCCTTAGCTAGATCAGTTTTTGAGAGTAGCTTTGCAAGAAATTCTTTATCTTCATCTTCTACCTGATAATAAGAATATGGACGCTGATAGTCTGTAAAAAATACGCGGTCTTTTTTTCTATCTATCCATACGGAGTAATTACTCACTACTGCATTTTGATTATCATCTCTAAATTGAATGTAGTATGGTTTTAAATTTGCCAATTCCTTTTCTGATATCTTTATACTTCCTCCATTATCAAATAGTTCTTTCCCTTTTTGATATAGTTCCTCATCGCGTATAGATTTTACTAATTGTAATGTTCCAGTTTTGTCAACGGCGCCTGTTTGGACGGAATGATTGGGCGCCATACAACCAAAAAGCATCAAAATACAACACATACTGCCCCATTTTAACCACTTCATCACATCACCTTCTTCTTAGCTTTTTATCAGCTATTTCCATCTTTCATTATTCTTATGAGTATTTTTCCGATATTCTTTTTTTCAAAACCTTCGGTGCATATGGCTATATCTGATATGATAGTATTGTGGAAAAGGAGGCATATCTATGAAACAAAGTGAACTGCGTAAAAGAATGCTGCGCAATGAAGACAAGTTAAAGTATTTAGATGCAGAATTAAGGGTTATTCAATCTAAGTTTGATATTGAATTCACTCGTTTTCTAAAGAAGATTGGTTTAATTGATTATGATGAGATATTTGAAAACAGGGCAACTATCGGAAAGTTATTTCAGGATTTGCCTGAAAGCAGTCCAATAAAAAAAGCGTATCAAAAACATTTTAAACATCATCTTGCTGAATTGTTTTTTAACCTTTCTATTGAAAATGAACGCTTTAAAGTAGAAGTGATGTTAAATAATGACGAATATATTATGCTTGAAGAAGACAAAGAAAAAATAGCTCCATTAATTAATGACATTCATATAGCAATCGAGAAGATACAATCAGAATATATGGCAATCCAGCAAAAGTATGTGGATATGCGTTATGAAGCTATGTTGCCTGCAGACGCATTAATAGAAGAGAAAAAAAGAATTGAACATGAGTTACAACAAATTCAATAAAACATTTTTCTAGCTGTGTGTTTCATATCTGTCGTTTGAGGGTATACTAAAAGCAAGCAATAGCAATTTTATATTAATAGGAGGGTTTCTTATGGGACTAGCTAGTATCGGTGTGCCCGGATTAATCGTTATTCTTATTATTGCATTGATTGTATTCGGACCTTCCAAATTACCTCAAATCGGCAAAGCAGCTGGTGATACTATTCGAGAATTTAAAAATTCAACCCAAGATTTGCGAGATGAAGTTACTGTCACCAAAAAAACAGACGATGAAAATAAACTCAATTAAGTTATAAAGAGCAAACATATGTTTTGCTCTTTTTTAGTTGTTTCATTAAAGAAAAAAGGAAGAAGGAAATAAAACATGACAAAAAAATATTAACGCAAACTCTACTTTCTACTAGTAGGGTTATTAGTCCTTACCGGGTGATCAGAATTAACAAAACAACCAATAAATAGGAACACAACTCCCAATCAATTTGATTCCGCTGAACAAGTAAAGGTATCTATTTTAGATATTGGTCAAGGAGAAAGGACAAGGTGAAAATGTTATACAATATCTTAAAAAATTTAATGTTAAATAATTGAATGCAGTCATCTCAACTCACCCGGACGCTGACCATATTGGCGGTTTAGCAGATGTGATAGAAGCTTTTCCTGTTAAATCCGTCTTTGCTCCTCGCTTAACACATACAACCATTGCTTATCGGAACTTTCTACAATCCGTAAATGCAAAACAACTAAAAATACATGTAGCAAAAGAAGGTATATCAATACCAGTTGAAGAAAATATGCTAAGCTTCAATTCATTGGTCCTACAAAAGAATATGCACAGAGTGATCTAAACGATTGGAGTGCAGTACTACTAATGCAATATGGCGCAAATAAATTTTTATTTACAGGAGATGCGGAAACAAGAGCTGAAAAAGATATGTTGGCTGTTCATTTGATTCCTAAAGTGGATGTGTTAAAAGTTAGCCATCACGGTGCTAAAGAATCAACAAATGCTAATATCTTATCACAAGCAAATCCAACATATGCTGCCATTAGCGTGGGTACAGATAACCGTTATCATCATCCAACAGCAGAGGCACTCAACCGCTTAAAAAAAGTTCATGCTAAAATTTACAGAACAGACGAACAAGGCACAATTACATTTAGCAGTAATGGAAAGAATATTGGTGTAAAGGAGGTGAAATAAGTGCAAAAAGGGGTTGTGGATCGATTTGAGGGAGAATTAGCTGTCATTGAAATAGATGGAGTAACTGTGGATTACCCTAAAAAAATAATACCAAAGGAAGTACAAGTAGGTGATTTATTGATAATCAAGAATGACACTATTTCCATAGATGCCGAAGGAACTAACATTTAAAAATAGAAATTGATAATTGGGCGGACGAATTATTTGAAGAATGATTATTAAAGTTGAATGACTTTGGGCGTATATTCAAAAACATAATGATGGATCATACGTCCTTCCACTTTCCCAATACGACTATTCTTTCAAGAATAACAGAATATAATTGTTTTTTCAGCAAAATATATGATATCATAAAAGTACATAATGTAAGTAAATATATATCATAAGAAAAAGCGAGGGATGAGCAATCATTTCTCGCTTTTTCATTTGTTTAACTTTTTCATTTAATATTAGTAAACTATAAAATTGTAATTCTGTGGTCATCAATTAATAAAAATTAAAAATAGTTATTGCTCTTTCGTTAATTCGCTTTCTATTACCCATTTATAGTTTCTTTCTTTCGCTTCTCCTGTAGTCGGTTGATAATTAATCATGTAGACGTTTGTTTTTTTGCCCGTAATAATCCTTGCTCTTGCTCCCTTCATTCCTGGTAAATGATCCGCTTCTAACGTAATATGTTCTCCTGGTTGCAACAGTTTATCGTTCGATTTTTGTATCTCTTCTTGCACAATCCATTTGTAGCCCATTACTTCTCGAACATCTGATGTTTTTGCATAATCTACCTGGTATGCTGTTGAATCATAAGCACCCACAATAGTCCCTTTTGCTCCTTTCATCCCTTCTTTATGGGTGGCCAATACGGCTACTCGACTACCGACAGGATATGCTGGTGTCGAAGCTTTTTTTATGTTTGGAGGGACAATCCCTGAGTTGTAATCTTCCACATCAGTATTATCCGTAACGGAATGTTTAGTTTCCATGTTTAAATGATCATCTGGAGCTAAATTTATATTTTTGTTAACTTTTTTTGTATCGCTATTGCCGCAAGCAGCAAGCACTAAAACTGTCAGTAAAATATACACTAGCGTAACTGGTTTCTTAATCATTTTTTCCTCCCATAATTTTGATATGGGTAGTATGTACATTCATCTATATTTTATTTCTTTCAATAAAAAACAATGTAAAAAGACGGCGAGGATTAAACAACGTTTAATACATTTGTTTTGATACACAAACAACAAGAAGAGCTAGAGGTACTCTAGCTCTCACGAAATGGATTAGTTATTTTGCCATACTACGGCAAGCTTCTGCGCATCGATAGCAGGCTTCTGCACATTCTTGGCAGTGTTGATGGTCATGCTTTTTACATTCATTTCCGCATGCTTCACAAATTTCCGCACATAGTTTACAGATTAATGAAGCAAATGGACTGTTAGATTGCATTGATTTAATAGCTAGCGCACAAATGTCAGCACATTCGCGGTCCATTCGAATACACTCTACCATCATTTTTACATTTTCTTCTTTCAAACATGCATCATAACAACGATTGCACGCCTCCATACAGTCTATACAAGCTTGAATACACTCTTCATAATTCATAATAATACCTCCTGTTATATTTTTAATTTGCTCTCTTTTTTATTATTCCCAGCTATAAATTTCATAAACACAAAACCCTCCAACCTGAATTTTCGATTGGAGGGTTTTGTGTTTATTCTTTAGTTAGTTCATCTTCTGTAACCCATTTATGATTTTTCACTTCTTTGTCGCCATTTGTCGGCGTATAGTTAACCATATAAACGGTCGTATCTTTCGAGGAATCAATGATGCCTTTTGCACCCTTCATTCCTTTCATATGATCTGCTTCTAATGTCACTTCGTCACCTTTTGCGAACTTTTTATTGTCCGCATCTTTGATCTCTTGCTGGATGACCCATTTATGATTTTTCACTTCTTTACCACCATCTGTTGGCTTATAAGATACTGAATAGACTGTTGTGTCATATGCCCCAACAATTGTTGCTTTCGCTCCCTCCATTCCAGGCATATGGTCGGTATGCATAATTGCTTTGGAGCCTATTTTAAAGGTTGGATTTTTAGCTTCTTGCAATCCAGTTGGTACTTCTCCTGAACTAGAGTGATCCATATTCATATGATCGGAATTCGTATTCTGTTGTTCAGTTGTCTTTGCTTGCTCTCCTTTCTTTTGGTCGCCTTGTTGATCATTGCATGCTACTAATGCAAATGCAGTTGTAATGGATAAGAATCCCATGGTCCATTTTTTATTCAATTTAAACTCCTCCTCTATCTACTTCTATTAACATGTCAAAGATATCGTAAACATATGTAGAATTTATGAAGAAATAGGTAGAGAAATCGTAAATGTAGTACCTTTGTCTAGAAGACTTTTGACAAAAACTTGTCCACCATGAGCTTCGACTAGCTTTTTCGTGATTGTCATGCCAATTCCAGAACCTTTATAATTATTTTGCCCTCTATAATTTCGTTCAAATAATTTGCTGGATGTTTCTTCGTCCATACCACATCCGTTATCTGAGATAATTATTTGAAGTTCCTCTTGTGATTTATTCATCAATTGAATTTCCAGAGTCCCTTTTACCGGAAGATGGAAAAGTGCATTCTTAATGATATTATGCAGGATTTGATTTAAGCGTAATGAATCGACAGAAGCAAAAATACTCTGGTCCAACGCCAAATTCACTTCTATTTTTCTTTCAAGCAGTTCACTTGCAAGAGATATGACAGCACTCTCTATAACGGGAGCAACCTGATGAAGTTGCTTGTTGATTTTAAAAGTTGGACTATTAATATCATTTAACGTATCCAGCTCACCTACCAGCAAAATAAGACGATCAATTTCTTCAATACACGCTTCAAGCCTTTTCGGAGTTGCCTTCCATACGCCATCCTCAAAAGCGCTCAAATAACTCTTCACAGATGCTAATGGATTACGAATTTCGTGGGCTAAATCTTGTGTCATTTCTTTTCGCCGAACCTCATAAACACTCAATGTTTTATCTAATGTTTTCAAGGACTGTCCTAATTGGCCAATCTGATCATCAATTGTATAGGTAATATTCAAATCTCTTTTCCCTTTGACTAACTGTAAAGCAAAATGATTCAACTCTTGAATTGGCTTAGTCAAAGTCCGAGCTATGAAAAAACTGGACACTAAAATAATGATAAACAACAAACCGATTGACCAGACAGCTGTTTCAGCAAGCGCCATGTCAAAATGATGAATAATTTCTTCCGCATCTTTAAGTTGTAACATCATTAAATGTTCATGCCCTTTATATAACAGGATTGCAGTGATTATAAGAAGCATTGTTAAAGAAAATGCAGCAATAATAAAGGCGATTCTAACTTTAAATTTCATCTTCATCCGCCATTTCGTTCATTTTATACCCAATACCAAAAACTGTTTGTATATAGTCATAGTTCAGCTTTTTACGGAGATTTTTTATATGCTGGTCAACAACACGAGGATTATTCTCTTGTACACCACCAACCATTTTGTACAGTAAATCTTCCCGGCTATATACCTTTTTAGGATTTTCAGCAAGCAAGCATAAAATCGTTGCTTCATGCTGTGTTAGTTGTATCGTTTCCTCCTGTCTTTTAACTGTATTCAATTCTTTAAGAATAGTTAGGTCTCCAAATCTAATCACATCTTGCTGTGTTTTTAAGGGAAGGAGTCTTTCAGCCCGAATCAGTATCTCTTTTGGATGAAATGGTTTGACCACATAGTCATCTGCACCACTGTTAAAGCCGTTCACCTTGTCTTCAATTGATATTTTGGCTGTCAGCATGATGACGGGTATTTGATAGTTCAATTTGGCATACCGACAGATTTCCTCCCCATCCATATCCGGTAGCATTAAATCCAAAATAATCATATCAAGCGGTATATTGTCCATCATCTCAATAGCCTTTTCCCCTGTATTTGCTACACAGGTTTGATCTCCATTTCTCTCAAAATAAGATGTTAAGACATCTGTTATTTTTTGTTCATCATCTATTATTAACACTTTCAAGCTACTCACTCTTTTTCTTAATGTCTGTTTTCAATAATTAGTCACTCTCTAATACGTATTCTACTTGTGCGGCAATTTCGATGCCTTGCAATGCTTGTGAAGCAAGACGATCTGCTTCACCATTCATTTTACGTGATATATGTTCATACTCTGCTTCAATGCCTAGTTTTTTTAGCGCAGTATCTATACGATCTGCAAAACTTAGTAAATTTGGCTCTAGCACCGCCCATTCACCACTCATTTGATTGATTACGACTTGTGAATCTCCCAAAAAGCGTACATTCATATGATGTACATTTAAAAGCTCCAATTCGATAATACTCAAATGCAGCGCTGCATACTCTGCCTCATTGTTTGATTTATGACCAACCGCCTGTACGTTTCTTCGCAGTCGTTTTTGTTTACCATTTTGTTCAAAGTAGATAGCACAACCAAGTCCCGAAACCGCAGTCTTTAAATCATATCCGCCGTCAAAATAAACTGTAATATTGTGTGGCTCCTCTTCAATTTCTTTCAAATAGCGTTTTAACTCTTTCATTGTCCATGTACTACCATGTGGGTCTATCAACAGTAAATTTTTAATACGTCCTGTTTTCTCAATATCTTCCGCCATTTTAAGTGCTTTTCCAGCTTCCATTTGATCAGAGCGAAAGACTGTCTCCATAACACCACGTGGAATTTTGTAAGTCCATTCGATTGTAATTTTCATTGAAACCTCCGTCATTTTATCTTTTTAGCTTATTGTCACCAATATACAGATTAATTATGATATAGTAGCTCACCTAACACAAAAAGCCTCTAATAAAGAGGCTACAATAGGCTACTCGCCTAAAATTTGAGCTAATCGATTTTGCCCGTTTACTGCTGTTTCTATCACCTCGTCAAATAGTTGAGCGACAGACGGCACATGATCAATCAAACCAATTACTTGGCCAGCCCAACCAAAACCACTTTCTTGCTCGCCATCATAAATATATTTGCAATTCGCTTCACCACTAATCATATCTTTCAAATCTTCATAAGTTGCTCCGCTTTCTTCTTTTTGAAGTATTTTTTCTGTGAAAGGAGATTTAATGGTGCGAGCAGGAGCACCAAGTGACCGCTTGATTACGACAGTATCTGTTTCTTTTCCGTGAATAATCGCTTGCTTATACACTTCACTTGCATGGACGCATTCTTTAGTGGCGATAAAACGTGTACCCATTTCAATACCTTCAGCACCAAGCGAGAGGCCTGCAAGCAATCCTCTACCATCGCCAATACCGCCACTAGCAAGAACAGGAATAGATACGGATTCAACAACGCGCGGTACAAGAACTATTGTGCCAATATCTTCGCGTCCTAAATGGCCGCCACCTTCTTGACCAACTGCCATCAATATATCTGCTCCTAGTTCTTCCGCTTTCTGAGCTTGCCTTACTCCTGAAACCAAGACTAGAGTGCGAATATCTTCATTTTTAACGCGTTTTAACACTGGTGCTGGATTACCACCTGTAATAGAAATAGCAGGTACTTTCTCTTCAATTGCGGTTTCTAAAAGCTCTTCATATGCATTTTGATGTTTTGAAATAGCGAAGTTGACGCCAAAAGGACGATCTGTTAATGTGCGCACTTTTCGGATTTCATCTCGAAGCTTTTCCTTAGATCCCAAAGTAGCGGCTGTAATCTGTCCTATCCCGCCAGCATTTGAAACCGCAGCGCATAAATCGGCGTAAGCCAAATAAGCAAGACCACCTTGGACAATGGGATACTTAATTCCAAGAATCTCTGTAACACGTGTTTTCAATTTGGACACCCCCATGTATTGTATATACCTTTCTTTCTATTAGTATAAGGGAATGCAAAGAATTTTCATATTATTGGAACTAAAATAGAATGAAATGCGGGTCTGCATTTGATAAAGTAATATAAAGAATTAATTTCCATATATGAATGTTTTAAAAATAAATTAGCGAAAGGATTTAACAAGATGTATTACCCATCTAAAAAAGATTTATGGCAATACCCTTTATATTGGGGTACAATCATTGCTTGTTTCGCACCTCTTGTTGCAGGAAGAGATTATGTAGTCCTTGTTTTTACTGTTCCGTTAGCAATTTTGCTCATATGGGGTTGGTTTTGTACAGGATATAAAGTTAATCAAAGCTACCTGATTATTCGAAATGGCCCCTTCAAAAAGAACGTTCCTATCAAAGAGATTAAAACAATTGCTAAAACCAAAAATTTGCTTGCTGCCCCTGCCCTTTCAATAGATCGATTGGAGATCATTTATGACGCAGACAATAAAATGGCACTTGTATCTCCAAAGGAGCAGCTGCAATTTTTAGCTACTTTAAAAAGTATTAACCCTAAAATTGAATTAGACTCCAAGCTAAATCAGTAAATCATCTATGAATCAAAATAAGGAACAGCTTTACTAGCTGTTCCCACTCTCTTATCCCCAAATCTCTTTTGATATATCAACAATAAACTTTAATTTTGCCCATTGTTCTTCTTCCGTTAGAATATTACCATGATGGGTTGAAGCGAATCCACACTGTGGGCTGATACATAGCTGCTCGAGTGGTACAAATTGTGTTGCCTCTTCTACACGAGCTTTGATGTTTTCCTTGTCTTCCAACTCGCCGAATTTTGAAGTAAATACTCCCAGAACTACCTGCGGCCCGCCCTTTGGAATATAGGATAGTGGTGTGAAGTCGCCAGACCGATTGTCATCATATTCTAAGAAAAATCCGTCCACTATTTCATTTGCGAACAAAGTTGGAGCAATTTTAGCATAACTTCCTTCAAACGCCCATTTTGAACGATAATTCCCCCGGCATAAATGTGTAGTTACTATTAAATCTTCCGGCTTGCCTTCTAACACTCCATTTGCTACCCGAAGCGCAAGGTTAATCAATTCTTCACGTGAATATCCACTGTCGTTAAACGGAATATTCTCAGCATTCAGTCCCGCAATATAGACATCATCCAACTGCAAATAACGACAACCTGCTTCATAGAAGGCCTGGATTGCATCCCGGTAAGTTTGGATAATATCACTCGCATATTCCTCGATATCTGGATAGATGTCAAGTTTTCTTATGCCAGCATTGAATAATTGGTTTGGGCTAGGTATCGTTTGTTTTGGAATTGCCCGATCTCCTACAATTTCTTTGAACTCTAGAAAATCTTGAATATGCGGATGTTTTGGGTTGAAAGAAATCTTTCCGTTATTACGAACATCATATTTTTCTGTTTCTTCTCCTTTAAATTGGAAGCCGTGTTCTGGGATATATCCTTCAACACCGTTTAAATGTTCAAGAAAATCTGTATGCCAAAATCTACGTCGAAACTCACCATCAGTTACTGCTTGTAAACCAACATCAATCTGTTTATCCACCGCTTTTTTGATCTCTTCCGTCTCAATCTGATGTAATTGTTCTGCGGATATGTTACCTTCTTGATAGTCCTTACGTGCTTGGTGAATGCTTTCTGGTCTTAATAAACTACCTACATGATCAGCTCTAAATGGTGCTTTTACTAACGTCTTTGTCATCAAAATCTCTCCCTTAGTTTCATTTAGTTAATTGACTAATTGACTCCAACTCTTCTACCCTCTAAATAGAAAAAACCCTCTTCTCAATGAATAAGAAGAGGGTTGGAATACCATACGAAAAAAACGCTCCTCTTATCTGCTAGCTTTACGCTACTGGAATTGGCACAGTACTTTAATAGTCCGCTGCCGAGGCTTCAAAGGGCCAGTCCCTCCACCTCTCTGGATAAGAAAATCAACATATTAAGTTTGTATAAATATATAATAACGCAATAAATAGAATTGTCAATGTTTTTTAAAAATTTTTAATTCAACTTTTAAATCAACTATATATTCTACTCATCTTGCACCTCAACCAAATAAATACCTTTTGAGAAACCACCACTTTTTTCAGCTTTAGCTGAACGTGATTCTTCCAATTCTTCCAACGAAATATCATAAACTATTAATGCTCTATGTATAAGTTCCAAAAGGTCTCCCAATTCTTCCTTCATCTCTTCCCTGTTTTTGGCTTCGTTTACTTCGTAGGCTTCCTCTATGAATTTTTTCTTCATTTCCTGTAGAAACTCTTGTTCACTCAATTGTTTAAATATACATTTTTTTCCTTTTAATTCGATGATTTCTGGGATAAAATCTCGGACTAATTTATTGTAAATTGGCAATTTGTACTCACCTACCTCTGAGTAATTTAGTATAAATAGAGTTTTTAGTACTGTTTCTTTTTTCTCTATTTTACACTATTTTATAAGAAAAACTAGAATTTAGAAGTAATACATTTTATCCTTTATAGGAAACCATCAGCTGATCACCACTATTACCGATTACACACAAAAATTGCCGAATTCTGTTTAAAAAATGGTTTAACTTTTTGAATTGAGGCTATATGTAAAGTAAGAAAGGATGATGAAAATGAAAGAAAATGACAAAGCCGAAAATTTAAAAGAAGGACCATTGGATACACCAGATGAAGTAAAGTCTGATAAAGAAAGTATCTACGACAAAGACCCTGAAATGCAAACGGTTGATCCCATCCCAATGGAGGAGTTAAATCAACAAGTTGAAGATGAAAAACACAACCATCATACAAAGGATACCTCTTCAAGTGAAGAGCGCTATCCTGGCTAGGCTAGTGCTTCTCTATTACTCACATACATCCGTGCAAGACATGTATAAGAGACTTTCATGAGAGTGAAAGTCTCTTTTCTCAAGGGGCGGAATACGAACAAATACATACGGCAACTAGAAGAATCCATACCCTTTCACTGCTTATTTATAAGCATTTCACAAAAATTTTGCAGTTGAATACCTTAGAATGATGATTCTATTGTGAAAGATTGGTTACCATTTGGTTCAGCAAATTAAAAAGAAAACGGAGGGGTTTCCTATTAACAGAAAGAATTTGTGGCTGCTAAGCCTATTGGCTATTCTTACCTTTGCCTTAGCGGCATGTGGAAGCAGCAAAAAAACAAACAAATCTGGAAGCGAAGCGAGTGATATTGCGTTTAAAGTTAATTCTGGAGAATATGTAACAATTACCAAGTATGATGAAACCGATGAAAAAATATATCTCAAATTAAATGTGACAGTCCAAAATAAATCTAAAAATGAAATCCCAGTAAATTCTTCAAACTTTAGTTTATATGGTAGTAAAGATGATGAAAAAATTGACTCTGTCTATGTAAATCCACCGGATGAAGAATCTTTTAAAGAACTATCAGGAAGTATCTCTCCTGAGAAAAAAGCGAGTGGTGACCTCTTTTACCCTGTCAATAAAGAAGAAAAGTATGAGCTTCATTATCAACCGCGCATTTATGATGACAAAGGTGAGAAACATAAAGAGTTAGTAGTATCAGTGGATCCGTCGAAGTATAAAAATGATTCAGAGAATGCCAAGAAAGCTGTAGCAGCTTATGTTGATCAAGTTTTCTTAAGCAATGACAATCCAGATTTTAAATCCTTACTCACAAATGATGTCTTAGCAGACAGCCAAAAGTTTGATGAAGAACTTGCCAATCAATTGAAGGAAGGCTTTGGTGAGTTTACACCATCCATGCGTTTGGAAAAAATGTTTATTGAAAAATACCGAAACGCTTTAAATAAAAAAATTGAGCCTACTTATAAAATCGCTTATGGTGATTCAAAACAAGCTAAAATAAATGTTAGCTTTAAAAATTTCGACACATCAGATCTTTATAAACAATCTCGAAAAGTAAGCGAACAATTTGCTAAGAAAAACCAAAATAAATATAGCTATAAAGAATATAAAAAAGCTCAAGAAGATGCTTTAAATTACACATTTAGCCGTATTGATCAAATTATGAACAATACGAGTTTGAAAGATGATAGTCGTGAATATGCACTCATTTTAAAAGAAACAGATGGTAAATGGACAATTCAAAAGACAGACCAAGATATGAATAGCGAATACGATGATTTGCTTAAAGCATTCGTATTACAGACTTATTAAATAAAAAAAACCGCTTGAATGGTAAGATTCAAGCGGTTTTTATTTTGGTTAATAAATATTCTTCTGTACGCAGAAGCCATTACTGATTTTTTATAATGTTATTGCCCATATTTTCTAGAAAAAGTTCTAATCCTTAACGGATAACACTAGATATAAGTAACTACACAATTTCTTCGACATCAAGACGCAACCAATTGACAGCTTATCATGGTCTCCATTGCTGAAGCAACATACTTAATCGTCTCTTACTTATTGAGAATAATGAGCGACAGCTTGGAGGTGGCTTTGTCGCTCTTTCGTCTGGTAGTCAATATGATATGGCGTTAGCTTTTTTAAGATGTTAATTATTTTTTTCAATTACTCCGCACGCAATTCGTGCGCCTGAATTACCGCTTGGATCAGTTTTATAGTCATCTGCTTTTTCGTGAATAACAAATGCACTTCCATCCTTATCAAACAATGTATTATGTGCTCCCTCTTTTAAAGTGAAGGCCTTTGTCGCAAAACCTACATCTACTGTTCCATCCTCTTCCACTTGTATATTTGGAAGATCGCCTAAATGATAACCTTTTGCGTTGTAGTATCCGTGAACTTTGTGAGTTGGATTAAAATGACTTCCTGCAGATTCGAATGTTGGTTTCTCACATATCCCTTTTTCATGAATATGGATCCCATGGTCTCCTGGTGGTAAACCCTGTAACTTCAAATCGATTTGTACGCCCTTTTCATTTTCTGTCAAATTTGCTTTCCCTAACTCTTTACCCTCTGTATTAATAAACTTAGCCGTTGCGTGAATGGTTGTATTTTTTTCTCCACTTACTGGTTTTAAGTTGTCTACTTTTTGTTTGTTTGTCGAACAACCGGTTAGAATGAGAAGAGCGACTAACATAGGCCAAGTATTTTTTAATAATTTCATTTAAAACACTCCTTTCTCTCAGAGTGGGCAGCTAAGCCTATTTTTATTCGATATGTTTGTGATTCTTTTTGTTTACTTTTTGAAATTTCTAACAATTGAACACTTTATTAAGTTATAATAGAGAATAAGAACGATAGAAAGGAGAAATTGTATGAAAATTACTACCTTTATAGGAAGTTCTCGCGCTAATGGTAATACAGAAATTCTCACTGATATCGTAACAAAAAATGTAACTCACAGACGCATCTACTTAAAAGATATTATGATTGAACCTATCCATGATTTGAGACATGATATGAAAGGTTTTAGACCAGTTGCTGACGATTATGATCAAATCATTGAAGCCATCCTAGAAAGTGATGTATTGATTTTCTCTACTCCTGTTTATTGGTATAGCATGACTGGATTAATGAAAAACATGATTGACCGCCTCAGCCAAGCCATCCGTGACGAGCGTTATCCAGAATTGAAGGAACACTTAAAGACTGTTAACGCAATTGTAGTAACAGTGGGTGGCGACATTCCACGCATTAAAGCATTGCCGCTTATCCAACAATTTAAATACACATTTGATTTTCTCTCCATTAACTTTTCTACTTACATTATCGGTCAAGGCAGAAGACCAGGTGACGTTGTGAAAGACGAACAAGCAGTTGCTGAAGCTTTGTTGTTAAACGAAAAGCTAAAATTGGAATCAAAATCAAACGCACATTAATAAAGAGGGATTGGCATAAGCCAATCCCTCTTTTAAAGTCGAAGTTTTTATTCTTGTAAAGACTGTACCTTAAGTTGATCTCCCTTACGTCTTCTCATTGGATCCATTCGCCTTTCCACAACACTTAGCAAAACATCAACTATTATTGCCATAAATGCGGTAGGAATAGCTCCTGCTAAAATGATGGCTGTTCCGTCAGTCGCATTTGTACCACGGATGATAATATCGCCAAGACCCCCTGCTCCAATAAATGCCCCTATAGCTGTAATTCCGATGGCAATGACTAAAGCAATACGTATTCCTGCAATAATTACCTTCAAGGATAGAGGTAATTCAATCATATAAAGCACTTGCAAACGCGTCATACCCATGCCTTTACCGGAATCAATTAAATTATTATCTATTGTTGTGATGCCTGTATATGTGTTTTTAATAATCGGTAATAAAGAATATAGAAATACGGCAACAATAACCGTTGTTTTCCCCAGCCCCATACCAAGCATAAGAATCGCAAGCAAAGCTAAGGCCGGGATAGTCTGGATTATGTTTGCTATTGTAATCAAAGGACTTGCGAGCTTTTTATATTTTGCTATTAGTATCCCAATCGGAATACCAAACAATGCCGCTAGCAGTACACCGTAAACAGATATTAAAAAGTGGGTCATAAACTGGGTTAACACATACATACCGTTTTCTTGAAAGTAATACATAAATTGCTCAAATGTATTCAACTTTGTCATATCCTTCATTGGCCATCTCCCCCTT
This sequence comes from Rummeliibacillus stabekisii, assembly GCF_007988965.1. Lineage (GTDB taxonomy): Bacteria > Bacillota > Bacilli > Bacillales_A > Planococcaceae > Rummeliibacillus > Rummeliibacillus stabekisii. The sequence continues at coordinate 29,605 of NZ_BJVD01000001.1, read as the reverse complement.
TCTCATCAAAATAATTATGTTCTTCTAAGAATTTTTCGGCGACAACTGCTGGCTCGATTAAATTATTATCAGCTTCATAATTTAACTTTTGCATTTGTTTAGTCGAAATCTTTCCGATTAATTTTTCGATGGATTTTCTTACTTCTGGTTTTTTTTCTAGTAGCTCATTTGTTGCAAAAGGACTGGCATCATATGGAGGGAAAAAGTGTAAATCATCCTCCAAAATTACTAAATCATAACTTGCTATACGGCCATCTGTTGTATAGCCCAGCACAACGTCCATTTTTCCGGCTGAAACGGCATCATAGACAAGCCCAATTTGCATAGGGAAAACATCTTTAAAATCAAAACCGTATTCTTTTACAAAAGCCTTATAACCATCCCCTGGCCTGTTCATCCAAGATGTATCAACCCCAGCTTGGAGCTTGCTAGCAACCTTCTTTAAATCGCTTAATTTTTTCAAATGATATTGCTCTGCTGTTTTACGAGTCACCATAAATGCATACGTATTGGCAAATCCATACGAATCAAAGAACGTTTGATTATATTTTTTATCAAACTTATCTTGTACAAACGTTAATGCTTTTTGAGGATTCTTAAGCGGTTCTGCTTGTAGTACCCCCGTCAAATCCGTCCCTGTATATCTAACGGCAGAAATGTTGGCATCCCCATTTTGCATGGCTTGATGCGCTACAACACTTGATCCTAAATTATTAATAAGCTCTACTTTTTCATTCGTATCATGCTCGATTAATTGCTTCAACATATTACCCATAATTTGACTTTCGGTTGTTACCATAGAAGCTACTTTGATCTCATCCACATCTTGGTTTGACTTATTACATGCAGTAATTGTGAACAAAAGCAAGATAGCGACAATCCCTTTTAACCATTGTTTCATATTCATTTCCTCCTATCGTACAATCCTTAATCCCTTAGGCGTAGCCCATTTTTCAACTTTCGATAAAATAAAGTCACTAATGAGCGCAAGCAATGTAACAAGCACTGCACCGCCTATGATGAAATCAGGCTGATAGAGGTTTAGCCCATTGAAGATAAAGTCGCCGAGACCCCCAGCACCAATATAGGAAGCAAGCGTAGCCCATGAAATCACATACACAGCTGATAAGCGAATACCTGCCATAATAACAGGGATGGCAATGGGCAATTCTACTAAGCGGATGGTCTGAATTGTAGTCATCCCCATACTGATGCCTGCAGCAACTAAATCTTTATTGACTGAGCGCATACCTATGTATGTGTTATTTAGGATGGGAAGCAGAGTATAAATAAAGAGGGCGATAATTGCGGGTACCTTACCAACGCCAATAAATGGAATCATCATAGCTAAAATGGCTAATGAAGGGAGCGTCTGAAGAATACTAGTAATGCCAAGTACTACTTTGGCCACTTTTTCAGTTTTAGATAGGATTATACCAAGAGGGACCGCCACTATAATGCCCAGCAACAGAGCAATAATTGAGATATAGAAATGCTCAAAGGTCTTTTGAATAATCGCGCCACTATTTTCCGTTAAAAATTCAATCATAATATCCATTCCTTTCTTCTATTAACTATTGTTCTGTGTTCTCTTCTCCCCAAATAGTGTCGTACACCATATCTACTATATTGGCGCGTGTTATCAAACCAATTAATCGTTTCTCTTCATCAATCACTGTGATATTTTTTAAATTTCGGATTAGAATACGACGCACTGAATCTTGCAGCTTTGTTCCTGTTTTCACAAACTCTACTTCTCGGTTCATTGTGTCAGCAATACTTTGGGTCGTATGTCTAGCTGATGTGATCATCTCTACATTCAAATAGCCTAATAAACGTCCATGACCATCTGTTACGAACAGTGTATCAACCCTTTTTGATACCATTAATTTAATGGCTTCATCTAAACTCTTTTCAAGAGTAATAGAGACAGGCTTAATCATTACATCATCTACTATTTTTGCGCTTGGTTTCTCCTGGATAAGCCTGTGCGAACCAATGAACTCTTTAACAAAATCATTGGCTGGGTGTGTAAGAATTTCATCTGGTGTGTCAAATTGAACCATTTCACCATTGTGCATAATGCAAATTCGGTCAGCAAGTTTAATGGCTTCGTCCATATCATGTGTGACAAAGATGACAGTCTTACCTAAACGTTGCTGTAAATCTTTCATCAAATCCTGCAGTGTATCCCGTGTGATAGGGTCAAGCGCTCCAAAGGGCTCATCCATTAAGATGATATCTTGATTTGCGGCAAGCGCCCGTAGCACGCCAATACGTTGCTGTTGTCCACCCGAAAGCTGTACAGGATATAAATCTAAATAATTCTCCGGCAAATTGACAAGGCCGATTAACTTCTCGGCTGTTTCATCTTTTTTATCTTTCGACCATTTTAATAGTTTTGGAACTAGTGTTATATTCTCGCGAATAGTCATATGTGGCATTAGACCGATTTGCTGTATGACATAGCCAATGCTTCTTCTCAATGTAACAGGATTCATTTTTGATAAATCCTTTCCGTTTAATGTAATAGTTCCACTTGAAGGCTCAATCATTCGGTTAATCATGCGAAGTGCAGTCGTTTTCCCACTGCCACTTGTGCCAATAAACGCAATAAATTCCCCTTCTTTTATTTCAAGATTTAAGTCATTTACTGCTTTTTTTCCTCCCCGATATTTCTTTGTTAAATGCTCAATCTTCAACATCTATATCCCCTCTTCTTTCTATCTATTTAACTTCTATAACCTATACCCATAAAACTATTCTAACAAAACAAAATATTTTTACAAATTAACAGCATAAAAGTAAGCAACCAAGCGATTAATTAATAACTTAAAATTCAATTTTTATCCATGTTGATTTTTTCTGCAGCTAACTACTAGTTCTTATATTCAATAGGATTTAATCTTTTAGAAAGTATTTAAAGATAATAATTAAATGATAATAGAATTTAAAGCGATACTTAGAAATATTTATACACAATAAAAGCGCACTCCATTAGGAATACGCTTGTAATAGATGTATAGAAGAGAAAAAGAAACCTATGTTTATTTTCCTTCATTATACCATTTTTAATAATGCATCCTTGCCAATCATCCCTTTTGTAATTCCTAATGCCTCTGCTTCAAAGGTAACTGATTCAAGTGGTGCGTTTAATAACTGATCAATAGTTTTCACGCCTACCGCCCTGCCAGCAACAATTTTCCTGTCCGCCAGCTGTTGATTTAATAAACCTACATCCAATGCTCCGCACATGATATAGCCTTTATCATTTGATACTGTCAGCAAAGTGGTTTTAGGCAAAAAAACAGAAACAGCAATAAAAGAATGGCCCTCAATAATATACGTTTCAGTTGAAACCATCATATTCCCTCCTCATTCTATACATATGGGAATGACCTCCAAGGGGTGCGTTCAATTTTTGAAACAAAAAAAGCATCCTCTAAGAGGATGCTTTTATAAATATTAAAGTTTTACAACGTTAGTTGCTTGTGGTCCGCGGTTGCCTTCTTCTACTTCGAATTCAACTTTTTGGCCTTCGTCAAGAGTTTTGAAGCCTTCGCCTTGGATTGCAGAGAAGTGTACGAATACATCGTTGCCGCCTTCTACTTCGATGAATCCAAAACCTTTTTCAGAGTTAAACCATTTTACTGTACCTTGTGTCATGTGTAATGACCTCCTAAAAAATATTAATAATTAATACATATCCCCTGCAAAAAAATTCACCTAGCAAAGAAGTATCGAGTTAACACGATCACTTTTTACTAGGTGAATGTATTGTTTACGATGAGCCGATTTAATTATTGTCTTTATTATACATCATGCTTTACCAGTTGTCCAATAATTCTTTTGTCTATTATGTTTTAGGGATATTTGTTTCGGCTATTTACAAAGGTAGATTGATATGGGAGGCATATGCATGCAAAAAAGAGATGATGATTATGAAAGAAGTATTTTAGCGGATAAAAAAGTGAATAGTAGCATAAATAAAAAAACGAAAAAGAAACTGGAAAGAAATACAATTAAGGAAGAATTTTATTTGCGTGAAAAAGTAAACTTTGACTCAGAACAAATCCCTGAACGTGTTCTTTATGCCAACGGAATTGGGGCATACGGTCAGTTCGAATTATATGAGTCCCTAGAAGAATATACAAAAGCGAGTTTCCTTACAAATCCTTCTAATATAACACCTGTATTCGTTCGTTTTTCTTCCATGCAGAGTTCACGAGGAACTAATGATACTCAAAGAGATGTCAAAGGCTTTGCAACAAAGTTTTATACGGAAGAAGGCAATTTTGATTTAGTCGGAAATAATGTCCCTATTTTCTATATACAAAATACTAGGAAATTCCACGAACTTGTACGTGCCTTAAAGCCGGATTTCAATCAAGAATTTGTAAATGGTACAAACGCACATGATCAATTTTGGACCTTTGCCGCTAAAAATCCCGAAACTGCACATATGGTCATGTGGCAGATGAGCGATCGCACAATTCCCCGCTCTTATCGTATGATGGAGGGATTTGGCGTTCATACATTCCGCTTGGTAAATAGGAAAGGAAAGACTCAATTTGTGAAATTTCACTGGAAACCTTCACTTGGCGTCCATTCATTGGTCTGGGATGAAGCACAAAAAATTGGTGGCAAAAATCCCAATTTTCTTAGCCAAGATTTATTGGAAGCAATCAAAAAAGGTGATTATCCAGAATGGGAATTAGGTTTGCAATTGATTTCGGAAGAAGATCAATTTTCTTATGATTTTGATATTCTTGATCCCACTAAAATTTGGCCTGAAGAAGACGTACCTGTTAAAATTATTGGAAAAATGACGTTAAACCGGAATGTCGACAACGGCTTTCTAGAGACTGAACATGCCGCCTTTCATCCAGGGCACCTAGTCCCAGGTATCGAAATCTCTGAAGATCCGCTCTTACAAGGCAGGATACTCTCCTATACTGATGCACAGGTAAAACGGCTAAGGGGGCCTAATTTTCTTCAAATACCCATTAACCAGCCGATATGTCCTTTCCAAAACAAAAACAACAAAAATAATGACTTTCTTATCCCAGAGGCTACCAATGAGCAAAATGCTCCCACCCCCAAAAATCAAGGCTTTTTTGAAGAAAGTCAAGAAAACATGGGTGGTAACAAGCGTGGAGAGCAAACAGAAAGTTATCAGGATCACTACTCACAAGCAAAGCAGTTTTTGAATAGCTTAATGCCTTATGAACAACAACACCTATTAGAAGCTTTTACTTATGAAATCGGCAAATGTAAATCTCAGGAAGTCAAAAATAATGCGGTGGATTTTATTAATCATATCGATCATTATTTAGCTAAAAAAGTAGCTGATAATGTAGGGGCTAAGATTCCTATCAAAAACCTAGAAGTAAAATCAACCAAGTTGTCTCCTGCCCTAACAATGGCAGATACAGTATGCAAACCTGATACTAGAAGTGTCGCCATTATTTTAAATGGTACTCCTAATACGCAGCAATTAACAGAATGGGTCCAACAACTTGTAGAACATAAAATTAATTACAGTATTATTGATAAAAAAGTACATCGTATAAATGAGGTGCTAAAGGCGTCTGAAACTTATAGCACCGTTGATTCAGCACAATACGATTCATCAATATTAATAAGTCCAAATCCAACTATTCCATCTAAAGTGCTTGAACTTGTCGAAATGACTTATGTACACCACAAGCCGCTTGCATTAGCCGTTTTAAGTCCAGAATCACTATTATATACGCGTATAAAGATGGAAGAACAAGGCGTATATGATTTAACATTCAGGGAATTTAAACAGTTTATTGAAGGTATAGCACAAGCCCGATTTTGGGAAAGAATAATTGACTAAGCAAAGTAAATATAAAGGCAAAACATGAAGTATGGTTTGCCTTTTCTTTGGGTATTCTTGTAGAAAATTAGCGTATTATGCGAAGCAGATTAATCACAACCTCACTGCTTCTGTATATACTATTATATACCTATTGAAAAGAGCGTGATTAAATGGATCTGTTTAAAGCCGACCCTTTTCAAAATCTCCAAGAAAAGAATATGGATTTTGAAGACGTATTTCGTGAAATTGCATACTTTATGAATCGTAACCCATTAGGAAAATATAGATTAATTGTCGGGACAGATTCTCAAGTGCATAAAGTAGATACCATTTTCATTACTGGAATCGTGGTGGTGGATGAAGGTAAACGAGTCTGGGCATGCATGAGGCGTGTACTTGTGCCTCGTAAAATGGTACATCTGCATGAACGCATATCTTTAGAACTCTCTTTTACAGAAGAAATCGTGTCTCTTTTTACAGAGGAAAGAAAGAAGCAGCTGATCGAGATTATTTTACCGAATATTTATAATGGTGCAACCTTTACAATGGAGGGCCATATCGATATCGGCTCAGGCCAACGCAACAAAACCCGTGAATTTGTACTTGAAATGGTAAATCGAATCGAATCAATTGGAGTAGAACCCAAAATAAAACCAGATGCTTTTGTTGCTTCTTGTTATGCTAATCGCTATACGAAATAAATTATTAGAAAAATGAGAAAAAATTTCCCAAGAAATACTTCTTAAAACAAAACAAGAGAAGCAATCATAACAGTGATTGCCTCTCTTATTTTTATGCTTTCAAGAAATTCGGATCTAAATAAGCAGGGTTTGGATATTTATAATACCCCTCGCCGGACCCTTTTCCTAGTTTCCCTTGGTCAATAAATTCATTCTTCAACCGGTCGGCAATTGGTTGAAGTTCTGGATGTGCTTTTGCTGATGTGGATACAATATTATAAGCCGTTTCAATACCAACAACATCTAAGATTGCAAACGGTCCCATAGGAGCTCCTGTAGCAAGCATCCATGTTTTATCGATTGTCTCAGGATCCGCTACACCTTTTGCCCATAAGCCTTGTGCGGCATTTAATAATGGAACTAATAGCGAATTTAAAATATAGCCAGGCTGTTCTTTCAGAATACGAAGTGGCACCATGCCGATTTCTCCGGCAAATTCAACTAGTTGATCTACATACTGTTGGTCTGTTCCGCTATGTCCCATAACTTCAGCTGTATTGTTCTTCCACACTTCATTTGCAAAATGGAGTGCTAGAAACTTCTCTGGTCTTCCAGTATATTCAGCAAATTGACTTGGAAGCAAAGTGGAAGAGTTCGTGGCAAAGATTGTTTTTTGCGGAGCTACAGATGCCAATTCTTGATAGAAGCTGATTTTAATTTCAGTCAACTCAGGAATTGCTTCAATAAGTAAATCAGCATCCTTTACTGCTTCCTGTAGGCTTGTACTATATGTTATACGACTTAATGCAGCTTTTGCATTTTCTTCATCTTTAAAATAATCTGCATACACATCTTGCAATTTTAACAAACGTTCTTTCGCTTTAACAATCGCAGCTTCATTAATATCATAGACACTTACTTGAAAACCATGAAAAGCAGATTGAAAGGCAATCTGGCTACCTAATACACCACTGCCTGCAACTGTAATGTGTTGAAATTCCATTTGTACCACTCCTTCAATTTGTATATAGAACTTTTTGATTATCCGTTCATACATCTTCAATTTACCATACCTCATTAAATTTTGTCGATATTTGCAGATTGGTGCTGCTACTTGTATATAGGAAAAGGCTCGGTTTATTTTTAAAAAAAAGAACAAACATGCATGGTTTCGCAGGTTTGTTCTATCTATTAGTGCAAATGCATTATTTCAAAACTGAAATAAAGACATGCAATGAGTAAGCAAAGCGCCACTGCTCCTTCTATTTTGCTCCCTGTTCGTGTTGTTAAAGGAAAACGAACTTTCACTTTTATTGGGAAAAATAGCTGGATCCCCTGCTTTGTACACATATCAAGCACAAAATGGCTCGCCATGCCGATTAGAAGGCCCATTTTAATTGCATCATTGGTTACGTATGTATGTAATATCCAAGCCACAATCAATAAAAATAGTAAACTGTGTGTAAATGAACGGTGCCCAAATAATCCATTTATCAATTTGGACAATGCGGGAAATGTACGGCCAATCATACTTCCTCCATGGCAAATATCAGGAATTAATGCGCCGATTGCGCCAGCCGTTCCCAAAAGTAATGGTGAATCTACACTTGTTTGACCAAAAGCAAGACATGCTGCAATACCGCCAATGATGTGTGTCTTTCCTGTCATGCTTCATCCTCTTTCTTTTTTAAATAGAAATCAACTTTGTATCCACTAGCAATTCTGTAAGCCGAGCTAAGGGCAATCCCACTACATTTAAATAATCTCCTTTTATTCCTTCAACCAAAAACACGCCATCTGTCTGAATACCGTAACCTCCAGCCTTATCAAAACAATCTCCTGTTGCTACATAGGCCTCAATAAGGGTATCGGGCACTTGTTTAAAATATACCTCTGTCTTTTCTACAAAGGCTGTTTTATTTCCAACATCATCTATAATAGCAACCGCTGTCATCACTTCATGCACATTTCCGCGGAGCTGTTTGAGATGCTTGATGGCCTCATTTGCATCTTTTGGCTTATGTAGCAATTCTTGTCCTTTTACTACGATAGTATCCGCTCCAATCACTACATGCCCTGGGTTTTTCTTCGCTACATCAGTTGCTTTAAGTAGCGCCACTTTCTTCACATATTGAGTTGGGTTATCATCTTTTATACTCGTTTCCTCTACAGTTGCCACTAAAATCTTAAATGGTACATTCAAACGTTCGAAAAGTTCCTTTCGCCTCGGGGAAGCTGAAGCCAAAATAAATGATTTTTCTGTCGTAAAGTTCATAACATCACTCCTTGTCCTATCATACCTAAAATGAAAGCAAAAGAAAATTCTTTTTAAAGTAGCTCATACTCCAAATTTCATATTAGGCATAGCTATAATTGTATAAAAAATGCCCATCCAAACAGGTGGATGAGCATTATCATACTTATTAAATAAATGTAGTAATATCATCAATGTCTAATCGAGATGATCCGTAAGCAGGTGCAGACCCTTTCCCAATTGAGATTAATAGCATAGGTTTTACATTCTCTTCAAGATTGAAGTATTCTGCAAACTTCACTTTATCAAAACCGCCCATTGGCACTGTATCATAACCATGCTCTTTTGCTAATAGCATGATTTGCATAGAAATTAGGCCAGCATCAAATGTAGCAATATTTGTTAAGATTTCTTCTGGCAATTGAGGGTAAAGGTTTTGCGCATTTTGGATTAATAGTGATGCACGTTCATGCTCCATATGCCCTTCTGCTACGTTTTTCATGTAAATTTCTTCTGTTTTTTCATACATTTTAATATCGCCTAAAACAGCGATTACCGCAGATGCAGTTTCAATTTGTTCTTGGTTATTAGCAATTTTGCGCAAGTCTTTCTTTTTCGCTTCATCTTGAATGACTAAAAAACGCCATGGTTGAAGATTACTAGAAGAAGGTGCTGAAGTAGCTTCCAATAAAATTGATCTTAACTCATCTGCTGAAATTTTAAAATCAGGGTCGTACTTACGTACAGATTTACGTTCTTGCATTACTTTATATACTGAATTTGTCATTATAGTATCCTCCAAAACTTACTTTAAGTTAGTTATTGTATTCGAAAATATATTACTTTAAGTAAGTTAATTTGTCAATATTTCGTGCCTGTATGCTACAATTAGTTTATAGGGAGGGATTTGATTTGGACTGTTGCCATGAAACAATTGAATTTTTAGGAAAACGCTGGATGGTGCGGATTATTCACGTTTTATTAGATGGCCCTAAAAGATATCATGAAATCTATTCTGCCATCCCTGGTATATCGGACAAACTATTATCACAGCGCCTCCAAGAATTAATAGATGCCCATTTAGTCGAGAAAGATTATATTGAAGCATCACTAAAAAAGGTTTCGTATTCGCTAACAAACAAAGGATATGCTTTTCAAAAAGTCATTTGTGCCTTCAATGATTGGCAAAAGCTTTAAAAAATAAAGGAAAACTCCACTTAGTGTGGAGTTTTCTTTATTTTCAATAACAAGTCATTTGAATATTATTAATCCTGCACATTTCTAAGTTTTTCATTTAGTTTTGTATAGACTTGTTTCATATATCGTTCAGAGCTTCTTTCAATTGCTTCATCTAAATTCATCCATTCAATCGCACTATTTTCATCAGGCGCTATAGTTGTACCTTCGCCTTCATCTGCTTCTATTAAAAAGGTAACATTCAGATGCACATGTGTACCAACATACTTCCCTTTCTTCATATGTCCGTCCACACCTAAAATTTCAATTGAATAATAATCCGACATTAAAGGCTTAATATTTTTTAGCCCTGTTTCTTCCTCTGTTTCTTTTAAGGCAACATGTAAAAGGTCTGCATTTCCATCTGCATGTCCACCCATCCACGCCCACGATTGATATTGATTATGGAAAGCCATTAATACCTTTGTTCGCGTTTTATTCACAATCCAAGCTGATGCAGTAAAATGTGCAAATTCATTTTCTCTTGTCAAAACATCTGAAAATTGATCTATATAGCGAAGCATAAGCTCTTTATCTTTTTTTTCTTGCTCATTGTATGGGCAATATGCCATCAATTCATTACGAATAGTCATATGTATATCTCCTTTTGTATTTTCTTTTATATTCTATCGAAGTTAGAAGTTGGGGTCAAAATAGTCTTAGAGCATCTCAGCCTCAAGACCTAGAGTAAAATCAATACTCCGGCCGTTTGGACAAAACGAAATTCAGCGTAACATAAAGGTACAAACGAAGGAGGAAAAAACAATGAAAAAAATTGGTTTATTCGTCATTGGCAGCATTGCAGCCATTACCATTCTCTGTTCATTAGGTCCATTAACAGGATTGGCTATCTCGGCCGCTATTCTTTTTACGGGGGTGCATTTCTATTTACAAAGCAGTTCCACTTTTTCAAAAATTATTTGGGCACTTGTTGCCATCTCAGGTTTATTAACAGCTGCAGCTAATATTCCTGGATTCATCGGAATCGCAGCACTAGCTGTTATTTGGGTGGTTTATCGTAAGTGGAAACATTCTGAAAACGAAACTTTCACTGCATCAGATGATCCATTTACAAACTTTGAAAAACAATGGAATGAAATCACAAAATAAGAGGAGGAAAAAATATGGCTAACTTATGGCAACGCCTAAAATATACAGTTGAAGCAGATTTAAATGAAATGTTTGATAAAAAAGAGGATAAAAATCCAATTAAGATGTTAAATCAGTATATCCGTGAAGCAGAAAAGCAAACAGAGGAAACAGGCAAATTATTAGAGCGACAAGGTACATTGCAACAAAAACTCGAAAAAGAATTAGCAGATACAAATGAAATGAAAAATAAACGAAGCATGCAACTGGATTTGGCTAATAAAAGCGGTGAACAAGACTTAATCGCATTTGCCCAACAAGAATTTGATGCGTATTCACAACGTAGCACCGTTCTTCAGGACAGTATCGATAAATCTACCGAAGAGCTCATTGGCTTGGAACGTAAGTATGAAGAAATGAAGCATAAAATCAAAGATATGAAAGTGCGTCAATTACAATTGATGGGTAAAGAAAATGTCGTTCGTGCACATAATCAAATGAACCAGTTTCTCCAACCAGAATCTTCAAACAAAATAAATGGTCGACTTGAAACTTTTGAAGCTATGGAGAGTTATATCGATCACCTTGGCCAAAAAATTGACAGTCAACATGAAATCACATCTATGGAAGAACGCTTAGCGCGACTGGAAGCAAATAACTCAAAAAATGAGGCAACCCAATCCATATAATGATTGGACTTCTTCTGGACTATCGTTATACTAAAAAAGAGAAGCTGGTACTTCTCTTTTTTCTTATTTAATTAACTGGAAAGGAGGCAACCAATGACCCACCTTTCAACTAAAACACTTACAATGCTTGGTATTACGGCCTTTTTGCTAATTTTTATTGAAGCTACTTTCTTTGGAAATGGCAGTATAATGTTTGCCATTATAGGTGCTTTTTTTATGTATGTCAGCATACGCAGAAAGCGCAAATGGCTGTTTTGGTTAGGTGTCATTTTTTTGGGTATTGCCCTACTCTCAATGTGGAGCTTACGCCTAGTTATCATCGGAGTGTTATTATACCTTCTATGGAAACTTCGAAAAGGTGATGAATTTCATATATCTGTATCTAAACAACCGGCAGAACAAGCGAACTCATTTATTCAGAATAAATTATTTTCATTTCAAGGTACACCTATTGAGTCATACGAATGGCAAGATGTACATATACAAAGCCTTGCCGGTGATCTGCTGATTGATGTGACTCAGACTGTTTTACCTAAAGGGGCTTCATTAATATCTGTACGGCAAGGCTTTGGAAAAGTGAAAGTACTTGTGCCTTATGAAATACCTGTACGCTTGCATTATTCTACGTTTATCGGTGATTTGCATTGTATCGGTCAAAGTTATCCTAGAGTTTGGAACGATACGATTGCCGTTAGAAATGGTTATGAGTATGCAGAGGATTCTTCGGCTGAACTCATCATCACGGTTTCCACATTATTTGGGAATGTCGAGGTGATTCGCCAATGACGAAATTTTTAGCCCGAACAATGAGCTTGTTTTTCGGAGAAATAATTATTTTCTCGTTTATTTTCTTTATTCTTTTTGATGGCCATTTCAATCAATGGAAAACACTTTGGGAAGAAAAGTATTGGAATTTGCCGGTCGCTATTCTATTCCTTATTCTGCTTTTTGCGATTAGCCTAAGCATCTCTATAGGGGGTATATTCATCCTTCGCCAGCAGAGTAAAACGTTTGAAAATGCACTTCATAATATTGAAAAAAGTGATCCTATCCCGCCTAATTGGAGTGGCCCCCTTTCAATTCAAAAGTCATTAAATGAGATAAGTGAATTGATAGCTACTCAGCGTAAAAGCTTGCAAAAGCTGACAAATGTTAAGGCAGTTAACCAAGATCAGCTCATTCAAGAACGTATTGTACAGGAAAGGCACCGACTTGCCCGGGAACTTCATGACTCTGTTTCTCAACAACTTTTTGCAGCTTCTATGCTACTTTCGACCATTAATGAAACAGCAGGAGATGCAACACCATCAACTAAAAAATTATTAAAGCAATCGGAAGAAATTGTTCAGCAAGCCCAGCTTGAAATGCGGGCACTATTACTTCACCTTCGTCCTGTTGCATTAAAAAACAAATCGTTAAAACAAGGGCTAGAGGAATTGCTAGCCGAGTTACAGCAAAAAGTTACATTCAAAATGCACAAACGATTAGAGGAAGTGTCCCTCTCTAAAGGTGCAGAAGATCATCTTTTCAGGATTGCTCAGGAGACACTTTCCAATACTTTACGTCATGCAAAAGCAACCGAAATGGAGCTGCTTCTTGTCGAACGAGATCAGCGTGTTATTTTCCGTGTTCAAGACAATGGAATCGGCTTCAAAACAACTGATGAAAAAGCCGGCTCATATGGCCTTCACAATATTGAAGAGCGTGCAGTCGAAATCGGTGGAACATATAAAATTGTCTCAGTACCATCGCAAGGTACGGTGATTGAAATTCAAATTCCAGTGGAAAAGGAGGTTATCTCCAATGATCAAGATACTGCTAGCCGATGATCACGAGATGGTACGAATTGGAGTATCAGCATATTTGCAAGCACAACCTGATATGGAAGTCATTGCTGAAGCTGCTAATGGAGAAGAAGCAGTTCAATTAGCTTTGAAGCATCGACCAGATATTATTTTGATGGATATGGTGATGCCAATCTTATCAGGGGCTGAGGCCACTAAAGCTATAGTGAATGAGTGGCCTGACGTTAAAATTATGATTGTCACCAGTTTCTTGGATGATGACAAGGTTTACCCAGCATTAGAAGCCGGCGCTATTAGCTATTTATTGAAAACAACTAACGCCAAGCAAATCGCTGATGCCATTCGAAGTACTTTCAATGGCACGCCCATCTTAGAACCAGAGGTTACGAGTAAAATGATGGCAAGAATGCGTCAAAAACATGATCGTCCACTTCATGAAGAATTGACTGAACGTGAACATGAAGTATTATTGTTAATAGCACAGGGTAAAACAAATCAAGATATTGCTGATGAACTTTTTATTGCCTTAAAAACTGTTAAAACACACGTTAGTAATATTCTCTCCAAATTAGAAGTACAAGATCGCACCCAAGCTGTTGTTTATGCATTTAACCATCACCTAGTAGAAGCTTAAAGCTCTTACATATCAAAACCCAAGAATCATTTAATTTCAGATCCTTGGGTTTTTGATTTTTTGGGCAAATTGTGTCGCTATCGCTGAGAGAATACTGGCTTTTCATCTCAAAGAATCCACATCTTTCATTTTTACGTTTATATTATATTTTTTTAACTTAATTTTAAACTCATTCTTATTTAGAAATTTTTCTTTATTTCCTGTCTTTATATTAATTATCCAAAAATATAACTCGTTACCTTCTAAATCTTTCTGTTTAGCAATTACATAGTTTTTGTTCCAACCCGCTTTAATTATTTCAGTAGGAACTACGGCTGGCCCCCACCCAATATCAGTTTTGTGAGCAATGGTGATTTCATGTCCAGAAGTTCTAATGATGGAGTAATTCCCTGGCAAATCAACATCATAATCAGCTAAGCCTGCACAACCACTAACTAATAACATAACCCCAAAGAATAGAATAACTTTTTTATTCATTTTGATAAAACCTGCCTAAGATAACCAATATTTATTTATATTCGAATATTAATTAAAAGCAACTGCTGTTTAAACTTCTTCATCACTTTTATATTCAAGAATATCGCCAGGTTGACATTCCAATGCCTTACAAATTGCGTCTAAGGTTGAAAACCTGATTGCTTTTGCTTTTCCATTTTTCAGTATTGAAAGATTCGCCATCGTAATGCCTACTTTCTCTGAAAGTTCAGTAACACTCATTTTCCTTTTAGCTAACATCACATCAACATTTACTATTATGCCCATTACTTTCACCTCAGACTGTTAAATCGTTTTCTGATTTAAAATATACGGCTTCTTGTAAAAGCTTTTGCAAAACTGCTGCAAAGACTGCAATTACTAAAGAAGCAAAAATTGGTACCATCCCCATGACAATCAAACCTGGAGCGTCATCCTTTTCTGCAATAAGATAAACGAATGGCATGATGACTACATATAGAAAACTGATAGTAACGGCACAATACTTTATACTCTTTAAAGCATTAATAGATATCTGAGAAAAAGATTGATTCTTATCAATATAATTTAACAGACAATATGATTTAAACAGAGCCAGATAAAATGGAATAGCTGATACAAAAATCACTACCAAAACAGGATATAACATACCGCTGTAATCGGGATTCACTGGATTATTTGGTAACCAAGACACTAAATAAATACAGAGAGCAAGAACTGGAATTCCCATCAAGAAAATAGCAATTTTCAAAAATAATGTTGATCCTGTTTTCAAAAAGAACACCTCACTTTTTTATTCCTCTCTAAAAAACTAACACAATATTTATTGAAAAACAATAAATAAATATTATATTACATTAAATAAGTATCGTTGCTTTAATATTAAAACAAATAAAAAACCACCAAATTGGCGGTCTTTTCATCCTTATGAGAACTCATCCGCGTAAAATTTTCCCCAACGCTTTCCCTTTAGCTAGCTCATCAATCATCTTATCTAAATAACGGATTTCTTGCATCAATGGTTCTTCAATATCTTCTACTCTGATACCGCAAACTACCCCTTTAATTAATCTTCGTGCTGGATTCAAATGAGGGGCTTTTGCAAAGAATGTCTCAAAATCCGAGCCTTGATCCAATTGTCCTTTTAGCTCTCCCTCGTTATAACCTGTCAACCAGCAAATGATTTCGTCAACATCTTTCTTTGTCCGACCCTTTTTCTCTGCTTTATTAACATAATGAGGATAAACACTGGCAACGCTCATTGTATATATTTTATGTTTAACCATAGTATCTCTACCTCTACCCTTCGCTTTTATCTAAATATTTTTTCTTGTATGTTAAATACAGCACACTAATTAAATTTCCCGCTACTGCCAAGATACCATAACCTTCTAAAGCAATTCCTCTTTCAGCTGAATAGCTTAATCGTTACTATTTTTCACTTTTTTCTTTCGACTAATCCAAAATATTGTTAAAAAAAATGCAAGAATAAAACAACCAGCTAGAATGAGAGTGGAAGTATCATAAAGAAAAAAGTAAGCATTTTTTACTTCGTACATGTTAATCGCTCCTTTAAACCTGTTAAATTCTATGTAAAAATTGAATATTTTATAGGGTTAGTAAATCCTAACTTCTTTGCTAATTTTATAGATGTTGTATTGGATATATCACAATCCCATCGAGGAATTATATTATTTTTCAAACTATGGTTAATAAAAATCTTAGCGATAATTTTCGCTAACCCTTGTCCTCTATAGTCGTTATGAGTAGCAATATCAATTTCCGCAAATTGTTCAGAAGCAAAAATTGACGTGCATTCGCTAATTACTTTTGCATCATGGAGAATAGCATACCCAAAGCCCTTCTCTTCATAATTGCCAATAGATCCCCAGTACGCCTCATAATAATTCTTATCAAATTCCTGGCTATTCTCTATTACTGCTGAGTTTATCTTTTTTAGAGAATAGTTAATAGGTAATTTGATTACATTGGCTACTTCCTTGTTAGCATCATAATTAAATGAAAATCTGACCAAATGTCTTATTTCTTTTTCAAACTCTCCCATTATTACTGAATCCCATATTTCCGAAGAAGAAAAGAGGGTGAATCGTAATCCTTCTTCTTTCCTTCTTCTATAAAAATTAAAAAGAAAATTATTAAATTCTACGTTTTCTGTTGCGCCTACTATAGAATAGATACCTATTGTTGTTTCAAAAAGGACTGTTTGATGCAAATGAGAATCTGCATAAACTTTCCCTGGAATGTATCCATCCAATATTGAATAAACGAACGTTGGACATCTAGTGCCATTTAAATTTATTTTTACATTTTTATATTCATTTGTATCTAGTATGATCATTACCAATAAACCCCTTCAAATATTGTCAATAAATCACTTCAATACTCATTCAACATATCTTTTAATATAGCATAATTAAAATGGTATACTTCTTAGTCAAGGGAAAGATTATATTCTATTTTGCGAATACTAAAATTGTTTAATTTAAACCTAGAACATACATAGCAAAGAAAATACTTATTGAATAGGGAATTAACATGTTCATTAGGAGGTGAATAGTCTTGAAGAACTTTCTATTCTATTGGCGAATATTTTTTCTTGTTACTCTACTGTTGCTTTTCTTAACAAATGTTATTAGCCCACGTACTTTTATAGCAATAATAGTTGGGATAGTTGTATTTGTTGTAATTCCTGCGATTATTAAATACTGCAGAATAGGGAAAAAGTCTAAGCAATAATTGATCAAGGCTCGTTATTGTTAAACTATAATTTAGTTAGGAAATCACTCTATGTGAAGATTCATAGTTTTCTTAGATAACTCCCAGAAATATAAGTCCTCAGTTTCTTTATATAATCTCGCTCCATTTTTTTCTAATACTTTGTGTGAAGCTTTATTTTTCTTTTCCGTATCAGCAATTACACGTTTAACGAGAGGCTGATCTAAAATCCAAGACGCTAATATCTTAATTGTCTCTGTCATATATCCCTTCCCTTGGTAACAAGGGAAGGTGAAATACCCAATAATAACCTCACCATTTTCATCGGGTAACCCTTTTAACATAATTCCTCCTATAATAGAATTTAGCTCCTTGGATATTATGAGCCAATTAGTATGCCAATAATAGTTTGAGGAATCTATCAATACTTTAGATAATCTATATTTCATCGCATCTTTTATTTCTTCATCCAAAAGTAATTCACTTTTTTCCAAATGGAAAACATCCTGTAGCTTACATATATCATCAATAAATAATCTTAAGCTTTCAGCGTCTAATGGTACAATCCTTACTCTTTCTGAGTCTAGCTCCTTCATCTTATACGCTCCCTTCTATGTATTTAGAGGTTTTCTAAACGAATAGCAAAATTTATCAAAGTTATTTTTATCTTCATAAAATCTATGTGCGTCTAATCGAGCTAATCCCGATTCTAATGCAATATATATGCATTGATGTTTTAGAGCTATTTCTTCTAGATATGTCATCATTGCATTTCCGTATCCCTTTGATCTATCTGAGGATTCTGTTACTAAATCATATAAAAACAAATGTTTTTTGTTATAAAAATTTGTTTGGATTTTAAAGCCAGCTATAGCTTTAATAACTCCGTGATCAGTAAGAGCTATCATTTGATACCCCTCACTTTGCATTACTTTAAATAGACTTACACAGTCCTTTTCGCTTATATCTGTACGGAGTTGAGTTATTAATGGGAATGTTTCAAGTAAATTCTCGTTATCAATCTTTTTAAAATTATACATTTTAAAATCTCCTTATTCTGAGAGGGAAATTCTTATCTTGCCTCACATATAATTATTGTAAACACCTTTTTCCTATCTTCAAACGATTTAGCGAACCAAACCGCTTTTGACCCTACCATCTTTTTTATCGTATGTCTTCTTATGCACTGAATAGCGTTCTTCCCTGCTTTAATGCAATTTTTGAGGTTTTACTTTTTCTTCTGGCAAATATAAATTGGTTAATTGATTAAATTCGTATTTTCCTATTGAGATTGCACCAGCTACATCAAATCCATTAGTACCTCCACTTACAAAAAGGCCAAAATCATCCTCTACTATATCTTCAAGAATTTCAGCTTCTGTCAAAGTACGCCTAGGATCGTAAACTTGAACTCCACATAAACCTAAAGCCTTCAAATAATTTAACATCTCAGAGCTTATGTTCTTTAAAGGCAGATAATTAAGGATAACTAAACCTTCATTATATCGTATCCATTCGAAAAATTCAGTTATGAATCCATGCATAGGTCTAGCACTAACTGTTGGAGTCTTTTTCAATGGTAAGTATCCTAGTAATTCAATATTGATATCTTTAAAATTAGTTTTATAGACATAAACCATAATCACTTCTAGTTTTCCGCTTTTTAGTTTATTAAATTCCCTTACTACTTCAATTATAGAATAATCTTCACATAACAACCCAATATGCTTTAAATTAGATTCCTGATCTATTTTTAGTAATTGATTAAGTATTTCATTATTAGAACCATTTAATTTCACAGTTAAATCTGCATACTGCGAATATACAACAATGTTGCAGGATGGAAATAACAACTTAAACTGCAAATTATATTCGTTACCATGATCAGCAGTATGCAAAAGATTTCTCATATCATTTGATGTAAAACCATATTCTTTACGGAATTCCAACTTAATTTCTCTTAATTTGTGTGAAGCTCCATGACCTCTTACCAGAAAGGAAATAATTTCACCACTAGATAAATAATCAGCATACTCATCCATATTAAATGGAGAGGAAAAATGAGATAGAATATCTTTTTTTTGTAGTTGAGCCCTTTTTTCAAAAACAATCTCCAGGTTGTTTTTTTCTAATTCTCTTTTAAAACTGTCGTATACCTTTGGCTTAATTACTCCATCCGGTTTTAAAATAGCCAAACCATAATCCATACTATTGTCCATTTAAAACGCCCCTATAAGTTTTTAGAATTAAAAATGAATACTGAACCCGTTAAATTGGTGGATACCTGTACCAAATTTAACAAGCTTATTTGCCCACAAATACTCAACTGCCAATTTTACTTCTTCTAAAATTTTAGGTTTGAGTCCTAATGTGTTATGTGATCCGAAAACGATCGTGACATTTGGAATCTTTGATATTTTATCTAACGAGTTGACTAAATCTACAGGGTTGGTCGATGGATAAAAAGCATATATTGGTGTTTCATCATATAATAAATCTCCTGTAAACAAATATCCATTAGTTTCATCAAAAATCGAAAGGTGACCCGGTGAATGCCCAGGCGTATGGTAGATAACCAGCCTTCTATTCCCTAACTCGATTACATCTCCATGATGTAATAAGCCTGTTGGTTCTCCTTGGTATGGTTTATATGTTGCTGCATCAAATGTTTTAGGGGTAGGTAATGTTATACCTCTGCTTATATCTTTTCGTATCTGCTCAATAGACAAGCCTTTAATACCATTCACTAACCAATCTTTATCCCCTTCATGGACAAAAATATGTTCAAACTCTCCATGGCTTCCTATATGGTCAGCATGGACATGTGTTGTAAGAACTTCAATTGGTAAATCTGTTAATTGGTTTGTAATTCTTTTTATATTATCAATTCCTAGTCCTGTATCAATAAGTACAGCTTTATCATTACCTAACAATAAAAATGAATGTACTTTCTCCCAGTGTCCATATTCGCTAATTGCATATGTATGTGTATCAATCTGTTGCACAGTAAACCATTTATCGTTCAGCATAACTAAGCCTCCAAGTTAATTTACATGTATTCTTTATAACATTCGTTTGCTTATGCACCAAATCCTTTAATTTATGATAATAAATGGATTTTATATTAACACCTCGTAAAGTCTTAATATTCTGATATAATTAAAATAACTATAAGTAAAGGGGGCGTTATATAATGACAAACTTAAATTCAATATGCGGGGTACATTACTTGTAAGGGTTCACGTATAACTGCCCTATAAACTGCGTGGTCCTTAAAAACGGAGGAAAAATTGATAATTAGAGACTATAACAAGCGAGATGAAACTGGTTGGATAAGATGTCGTGCGCTTGCATTTTTGCAGACGGCTTATTTTGATAATGTTTTAGCGAAGAAAGAACACTATCAAAATCCATCTATTGAGCTAGTTGCAGAGCATGATGGGCAAATTGTTGGTTTGATTGATGTTGAATATGCAGAAGAGCAAACAGTATGTTCTCGCGGTGAAGGTTTAGGGGGAATGATTTGGCATATCGCCGTCCATCCTGATTTTTACCGACAAGGGATTGGACAGCAACTACTCGTTACAGCAGAAACTAGAGCGATGAAATTAGGGTTAAATCGTTTGGAGGCATGGACTCGCAATGATCTTTGGGTACAAAACTGGTATAAAAAAATGCAATTTAATATTGTAGATTTCTATTATCACGTTTATTTGGAAGAAGATGAGTTGCATTCCCGCATTAAAAGCAGCATACCTGATTTATACTTAGTAAATACTTTCTCTCATTATGTAGGGGAAAATATCGAACAATTTAAAGATAATAAGCGGATTCATGAGTGCGTTTGTTTTGAAAAGTTAATTTTTCTACCCATTAATAATTCCTAAATAAAGCCTCCCTACACCATAATTGGTTTAGGGAGGCTTTATCACTTTTATTTAATATGGATCAGCTTTATGGCTCTTATCTACAGCTTCTTTTGTAGCTTCATTGGCAGCTCTAGTGCCTTCCCCATATTTAGAAATTCCCGCTTCTCGGCCAGGAAGTTTTGTTTCAGTTTGTTTTAACTCTTTCATTTTTTCTTGAATACCTTCTTTAACACGACGACCATAATCTTCATCGGCTTGTGAAAAATGTTCAATCATAGCATCTTGAATTCTTTTGTCACAAATAGCAAGCGCATTAGATAAGTTGTTGATGAGCTCATCACGTTCCCAATCTTTAAAACTTCGGTAAGTTTCGCCTGCTTGTCCATAGTTATTTGGTCGGTCAATTGGCTCGCTCATAACTTGAGCATTATAAGATGGACGATGTTGTATACGTTCCTCTTTGCTTGCCTCTTTAAAACCACCAAGTACTGAAGGCTCATAATTAATGTGAGGATTTTCACCAGACTCTTGAGGATCTCTAGTATCCATTTGGCCACGTTGCTGGTTTGTATGCACAGGAACTTTTGGTGCATTGACATCTAATTTAAGATAATTCGACCCGATACGGTAACGTTGTGTGTCTGAATAAGAAAATGTTCTGCCTTGGAGCATTTTATCATCAGAGAAATCCATGCCATCTACTAGAACACCTGTACCAAATGCAGCTTGTTCAATTTCTTCATGGAAATTAACCGGATTTCGATCTAATACCATGCGCCCAACTGGTTGCCATGGGAATTTGTCTTCCGGCCAAAGCTTTGTATCATCTAAAGGATCAAAATCAAGTTCTGGATGATAATCATCCTCCATAATTTGAACATATAATTCCCATTCTGGATAATCTCCACGCTCAATTGCCTCATATAAATCCTGCGTTGCATGCCCTACATTTTTACTTTGAATTTGATGTGCTTCTTCTTGTGTTAGATTTCGAATACCTTGCTTCGGTTCCCAATGGTATTTTACTAATACTGCTTCGCCTTTTTCATTCACCCATTTATACGTATTAACACCAGAACCTTGCATATGGCGATATGTTGCTGGAATTCCCCAAGTAGAGAACAAGAAAGTAATCATATGTGTAGCTTCAGGTGTTCTCGCTACAAAATCAAACATTCTTTGTGGGTTTGGCACATTTGAAGCTGGATCTGCTTTAAAGGCGTGAATCATATCCGGAAACTTCATCGCATCACGAATAAAAAAGATCTTTAAATTATTGCCGACCAAATCCCAGTTTCCATCTTCTGTATACATTTTCACAGCAAAACCACGAGGATCGCGTTCAGTTTCAGGTGAGTCCTTAGCACCTGCTACTGTCGAAAAGCGAACCATCAAAGGTGTTCTTTTACCTTTACCCGAGAATACCTTTGCTCGTGTATATTTCTCAACTGGCTCATTCCCTACTTTACCATATGTCTCAAAATAGCCGAATGCACCGCTTCCTCTGGCATGTACAACACGTTCTGGTACTTCCTCACGATCGAAATGTGATATTTTTTCAATGAAGTGGTAATTTTCAAGTGTTGCTGGACCTCTGTTACCAACTGTTCGGATATTTTGATTATCCGTTACAGGATGACCTTGCCGAGTCGTTAATGTTTCGCGCTCTACTTCTTGCTTTTTATTTTGTTTTTTATTCTCAGACAAACCTATTACCTCCTTTTACTTCTACTTCTTTTCTACCCCTTCTCCCCAAAATTTATACCAAGTAACTCATTTTTAGTTAATTTAAAAAAGGAATTACGACAATTTAGTAGGATATATAGTTTCGTGTTAGTGTCAAACTTTTTATAAGCATAAGTAGACTATCGAGGTTTATAGTATTTATAATTTTAAAAAATTATTGTATTGCTGTTTATTTTTAGAGGTTTTCATATCGTGCTGGCCCCTTTAAATTTATGAAAATTGATACTTTTAAAAAGATCAACCATTTGATAATCTTATTTACAGTTCAGTTTATTAAATAATTTAAAGAATTCAGCTTTTTTATTTTTAAGGTGATAGCTGAGGATTTATTAGGGGGAAAAGTATGCAAAAAACAATGGGGCATTCCACAAATAGAATTCGAACGTTTGATTTAATTACAAGTGCCATGTCAATAGCTTTAGTTTTCGTAGCCACCATGCTACTAAATATAAAGTTGCCGATTACAGCAAATGGCGGGTTGGTTCATCTCGGTACAGGCATGCTATTTATTATTTCCATTTTATTTGGCCCAAAAAAAGGAGCAATTGCCGGCGCTTTTGGGATGGGACTGTTTGATTTGGTTTCAGGCTGGACGCTTTGGGCACCAATTTCCTTTGTTGCACGTGGCTTACAAGGTTTTATTGTAGGCAAGATCGCTTGGTCAAGAGGACGAAGTGGTAACAGCTTAATGCTCAACCTTATTGCAACGATTATTTCCATGCCTCCAATGATTGCTGTTTACTTTATTGGTGAAGGCTTCCTTTATGGAAATTGGATTGCACCAGCCGCATCTATTCCTGGAGACATTGTTCAAAATGCTATTGGACTACTTGTATCCATTCCGGTCTGTATGTTCTTAAAAAAAATACCAACATTTAAATGAGAACAAAAAAACACACCTCTAGCACTAGAGAGGTGTGTTTTTTTTAAGAAGCATACCTAAAAATTTTTCAAAGTTAACTCCAGCTATTTTGGGGACGTCTTCTCTTGAAGTATCTTGTATGGCAGCAGCTAGAAACGATTCTGCAAGATGTACTGAATCACTAAGATGATCTCCTCGCATTAACCCACCCATAATGACCGAAGCAAACAAATCACCAGTACCCGAATAACTTAATCCATTGTACGGCATAGCTTTATAGTTTATTGCTTCTCTATCTATGTACATATTCCCAATGAAGCGGCCTGTCCCCTCGTACTTAGGCGGAGTAACTCCAGTAATAATTACTTTAGCTCCGGTTACTAGTTGTAGGTTCTTACCTGCTTCTTCTAACGCTTGTATAAAATCATCATTTTGATAACTATATAATTTTTCATAGGATAAACCTGTTAATAAACAGCACTCTGTAACATTTGGTGTGATAACATACGCTGATTTTACGAGCTCTCTCATTCTAGAGAGTAAATTATCGGTATAAAGTTTGTAGGCTGTTCCCCCATCTCCCATCACTGGATCTACCAATAGATGTGTATTTTCGGTTTGAAATTTTTCCAAGAATTTAAAAATATGATCTATTTGTTTTCTTCCGGTGACAAATCCTGTATGTATACCATCAAATCTCGCATCCATACTGCTCCACTCTTCAATAAAGTGAGGAATCTTATCTGTAAAATCTTCAAAGAAAAAACTAGGATAATCTGTTTGTGCTGACAATATAGCTGTTGGCAAAGGACAAGCCTGTACGCCCATTACAGAAAGTACTGGAATAGCAGCAGTTAGTGAGCATTTGCCGAAAGATGATAGATCTTGTATGATTGCAACCTTCTTCATATTGCCTCCCTACTTAAAACAAAAAATTGTAAGTATAAGTAGTATATCATTTTCACTTATCATTGGTAATTAAACTAGCATTAAAAAAGATAGCCCAATGTTCTTTTCTCAAACAATTGGGTTATCTAACTTAAAACTTTTATTACAGTGCTGCTTTCTGAATGTTTTTTTGCTTTTCAATCAATTGATTAAATAATTTTTCAACCGTCCCCTTACCAACCTTATCATATTTAGTTAAGATCACTAATTCCTTTGGGAGCTGACCTACTGTACAAATATCATCCTCATTTAACTGCCTGATAAGTTGAGGAATTCCTTGAAATTCGTTGTTTGAAAGCTTGATAATAGAAAGTTCGTCAGTTATAACAATGTACTGGTCCTTAAAAAATAAAAATAATTTTCCCTCGTTTTCCATTTGGACTCTTCTACGCTCTACTTCTTCTTCAACAAATACTTTTAAATCCTTAAAAAGGTTTTCTATATTCTGCTCTTGGTTTCTTTTTAAATGTTGCTTTAAATCATTTAAATTACTAGGCAGTTCACTCATCACACGGACCTGTTGCTCTGCACCTAAGCGGATTAAGAATTTCTCTGCATGAGGAAATCGCTGTGGCAACAAATAAATATCTCTAAGAAAATAAGGTATATCAATTTGCTGACCCTGATAGGATATTGCTCGAATAACTCGATCCTCGTCTCCTTGTACTTCTTCTTCCTCTTCTTCTTTTCCTTCTTCTCTTTCTTTTAGCGACATAAGAAGTTCTTCAAGTGATTGTAATCTATCTTCAATTACTTCTGTTGCAGATTGGTTTTGATTTGTCGGTAGCGGATCTTGATAAGGGGGGACTTTAAATTTTGCATCTACATATGTGTCCACATACCATTTGATAATTTTATATAGTGCTTCCCATGATAATAAGGCTTCAGAGAATCGGAATGCTCGGGTTTCATGTGCTGCTTGGTTACCCATTTTTCTCACATGGTGTAAGGCATTGCAAATGTCTTCTGCCAAGCACCCTTTATGCTGTAATAAATTAATTCTGTCTAGCAGATTATCTGCTGGTTCTTCAAATTTTTTAATTTTAATGACTTGCTTCAAGATGTACTCCGATAACACCCTAGAATGAGTCAACATCATGCGTGGACTATTGAAAATTGTATTTTCTAGTTCTTTAGCCAATTGAGCCATTTTGGGTGAAATCGGTTCTAAAAATGCATAAAAATAAGAATCTGCTTCATTTTCTTTATCATTGTATTCCTCTATACGTTCTAACATCACAAGACATACACATCCTATCTTTTATCTATGGTCGAGTTAAAATCACTTTTCAAATTTCATGTCTTTCTCCTTTTCATACCATCTTTAGTTAAAAACGAAACTACCAATCGACCAACAAGACATCTACTATTGTGAATGTCCGGACACAAAACTTGAAATATAGTCAGTATACTCGTATACTAAAAGTAGAACTACATATATTAAAAAGACCGCCGATGTTGGAGCATCGGACGGTTAAATAGATGATAGTTGGTTCCCGGTAGGGGGGACTAGCTCATTTAGGATATGACAACCCATCAGAGCCGTTAACTCAAGGATGGGTTATTTTTTATGGTTGAATGACAGAATTGTAATGATTAAGGTAGCGAATGCAATCGCAAACGTTAATGATTCATATACCGTCATGGCATCACCTCCTTGTACAGACGATGCCACACGTTATGGACAAATTAGTCTGATCTATTTAGGAGCAAGCCAACCACCCTTGAGTACCGTACTATCTATCAACATTATACCAAACATACGTTCTTTTTGCTATAAAATCGTATTATTGAAAATAATTTATTTATTTTAATTACAAATATCCCATTTTACTTATTCTTTTTATCGCTTTTAACCATAAAAAAGCCGCTCATATGTTATACATTAAGCGGTTTACTACTATTAGATATGTAATTCAATTCCTAAATATTGTTTCAATTGTTTCCTTATAATATCATCCCCTATACTATCACCATTTTTCACTTTTCTCGAAAATACTTTTGGATAAAACAATCTCATTCCACCTGAATGTTAACAATAATAACTACCTCTTTTAGAAAATAATTATTTGCATGTACATATCTAATAGCTTCCCAAATAGGAATAAATTCCTTTTGAGAAGCTAATTTACAACTAAACTTTTGAAAGTTGATTACTGAGTTTTCTGCCATTATTTAATTTAGAAAAAACATTTTATGTATTTTTTAATTATTACTAGATTTAACGCATTTACTTTGGCTTGATCGTTTTGATTATTTATAACTTTTCTATCTCAACTTTGGCTTCCCATCCACACTTGCATGTTCTTTCAAATTTACCCTGTTTGTTATTGTATTTCATTGTTCCATCTCTCCCGCTGCTTCCTACACTTCCGCACTCTGGGCATATTTCGTAATCGCTCACTAATTTCTTAATCAAATTTAGATTATCATATTCTGCTTCTTTGTATTTATAACTCATTTTCTGTCCCCTTCCCTCTTCATATACCATTTAGCATATGCAATACTGGTTAATATGTGAAAAGAGAGCGGCAAAAGACTTAGCATAAAATGAAGGAAAAAGAGCAACTTATTTTATGTAGGAGGTGATCTAACATGCCAAAAAAGTGTGGTTATAAAGCAAAGAATAAAAACAATAATAGCCAACTGCCTAATGCTAAAGATTACCGAAATACTAATTCTCCGTATAATAGTCCTGACAACTTCCGTGAAGAATTTGCGGCTGAATGGAGAGAAAAAGCCATTGCTGAAATCAATAAGCAATCGGATGAGAGAGTAAACAAGTAATACTAGAAGCCTTAATGATTTTCATTAAGGCTTCTAAATATCATTGCAAATTTTGGCTTGCAACTTCAATGGCCTTTTCCTTTTTTTCCTTAAACGTCATCTTTTTTGGCACTTTTTCTTCCTCTATAAATTCATTACTGTATTCTTCTTTCCCCTTGTTATGTTGCTTGTTGCCTTTTTTATTTACCATTAAAAAACCTCCTATCAAAGCTTATCTTGTATTTATTTTCATCATTTATACATTATTCAACTTCGACATTATTCGATAAATTTTGCAGCTTATATTGACGTATACATTAAATCTTGATATTATCTTTCTATTACTTTTAAAACCTAAATATCCTTGTATAAGTTCAAGAATAAGGCTTGATCGTTTCTACCAGCTACCATAAATAGCTTGTCTACAAGGAATATCAAATAAATGAAATAATTATTTTTTATTCCTTTGTAGATGACTTTGGCACTTGGTAGCCAAAGTTTTTTTATATAAAAGAATAGGAGATAGACATCATGAAACACTTTTTTCAATTTACTGAGAGGAATACCAGCTATAAGCAAGAGACATTGGCTGGGGTTACCACATTCCTTTCAATTGCTTATATTTTGGTAGTCAATCCTTTAATCCTTAGCCAAACTGGAATGGACAAGGGGGCTATTTTCACCGCAACTGCGCTAACTGCTATCATAGGATCATTACTTATTGGACTTCTAGCAAACTATCCGATAGCTATTGCACCAAGTATGGGGTTGAATTCGTTTTTTACGTTCTCTGTTTGTATAGGTATGGGAATTAAATGGGAAGTTGCTTTGACTGGGGTTTTTGTAGCAGGCGTCATTTTCATCATTTTAAGTTTATTAAAAATACGGGAGAAAATAATTAATGCGATACCAGAAGATTTGAAACATGCCATAGCAGCGGGCATTGGGTTTTTCATCGCATTTATCGGTTTTAAAAATGCAAAAATTATTATCCCGAATAAAGATACTTTTGTATCCATAGGTCACTTAACTTCTCCGACAACTGGCCTTGCCGTTTTTGGTTTAGTCATCACCATCCTTATGTTAGTCCGCAATGTGAAGGGTGCTATTTTTTACGGGATGATTATTTCTACTATTATAGGTATGTTGACTGGCTTAGTAAAAATCCCAACGCATATTATGGGGACAATCCCAAGTCTTAAACCAACTTTTGGTGTGGTATTTCCTCACCTGCATGATATTTTCTCTCCTGAAGTATTAGCCGTGATTTTCACTTTCCTTTTTGTTGCGTTTTTCGATACTGCTGGTGCTTTAATTGCTTTAACTAGCCAAGCAGGCATTATGAAAGACAACAAAATTCCGAAAATCGGACGTGCACTGCTAGCCGATTCTTCTGCTGGAGCAATTGGTGCAATACTCGGTACCTCAACACCTGCAACCAGTGTTGAATCATCTGCTGGTATTGCAGTAGGTGGAAGAACAGGTTTTACTTCTGTCATTACTGCCGTATGCTTTGCGATCGCATTATTCTTCTCACCTATCCTTTCCGTTATCACAAACGAGGTAACAGCACCTGCTTTAATTATTGTGGGCGGATTAATGGCTATGAATCTACAAAACATTAATTGGTCACGTGCAGAAGTAGCGATTCCATCATTTTTAACCATTATTATGATGCCACTCACTTCTAGTGTTGCACTTGGATTAGCGTTCGGCTTTATTCTCTATCCATTAGCTTTGCTTATGCAAAAACGTGGTAAAGAGCTCCATCCGATAATGTATGTTCTTGCACTATTGTTCATTTTGTATTTTATTTTTATAGTTAAATAGCAGAAGCGCCAAATGGATATTTCTCATTTGGCGCTTTTTGGATCTTTAGGGCGTAGTGCGGATGGATGTGTACTTTAATTGGTATGTAAATATTTCGCATTATTCGATTAGGACACTCGGACTCTATTTTAGGTCACTCATT